>NZ_BNAI01000001.1 GCF_014653215.1 Pseudolysinimonas yzui
GCAGCCGCGATGTTGCCACCCCCACGATCCAACGCCTCGAAAAACCGAGCCTTCAACTCCTCAAAAACCACGATCCCCGCAACTCCCAAAAACTCAGGGTGTTGCGGGGATCGCTAGAACCCGCGGTGAGACCGGGGCCTTCGGTTTTGTCCGATGCACTCAGCGCGCCGGCAGCTCCGCGGGCCGGGTGCGGTACTCGCGGGGAAGCATCCCGAATTCGCGATGGAAGGCGCGGGTGAACGTCGTCGCGTCGGCGAAGCCGCATCGGGCCGCGACCTGCAGCACGGTGTCGTTGCCCGGGTCCGACAGCAGCGCCGCCGCCCGGTGCAGCCGCAGGCGGCGGAGGTGCTCGCCCGGGGTCTCGTCGAAGGGCTCGAAGAGTTCGTAGAGGAAGCGCCGCGAGATGTAGTGCGCGTCGGCGATGTGCGCCACATCCAGTTCGCTGTCGTGCAGGTTGCCGCGCATGAACGAGCGCACCGTGGCGAGCATCCCCCCGCGGGTCGACGGCAGCACCCGCATGCCGGTCACCGACGATCGGATCATCGTGCCGGCGAGGTCGCGCACCGTCTCGGCTACGACGACGTCGCCGTGCCCGCGCGACTCGGTGAGGGTCGCGAACAGCACCTCGGCGGCATCCGGCGCGTTCACCAGCAACCGCGCGCACGACGCCTCGACCACCTCGACGGGGATGCCGAGCGCGCGCTTCGACACCTGAACGAGAACTTGACGCTGCTCGGACGCGGAGTAGTCGAGCTGGTAGGCGCGGTCGGTCGCGTAGGTGCTGACCGATCCGGCGGTGACCCGTGCCTCGTGACCGTCCTGTCGCACGATGCCCGGGGCGCCGAGCTGGAAGGTGAGATGGATGTCGTCGCTGTTCGCGTGGGCCGCCTGGCGGGCGGTGCGGTCGACCGCGATGCCGTCGGTTTCGACGTGCGACACCATCAGTGACTCATCGAAGCGCTCGAACTCGATGCGCCCGTGGAAGTCGGGCGCGAAGGCGACGCAGGTCAGGGGCACGAAGGCGTCGCTCGTGACGTGCTCCCACTCGTCGGCGCTGCGCGCCTCGACGATCTGCATGCCGACACGATAGCCCCGGCCGTGCACAAAACGCCGAGTGTTCGCGAACGTCTGCGGCGTACCGTCGAAGCGTCCCGTCGAGACGAAGGAGTCAGACCATGACCATGACCGACAACACCGCGACTGCGGTCAGCACCCCCCTCTACATCGGCGGCGAGACCCGCTCGACCGCCGAGACCCTCGCGATCGCCGACCCCGGCAAGCCCGGTGTGATCGTCGGCCACGCCGCCGCCGCATCCACTCAGGATGTCGCCGACGCGGTCGCCGCCGCGAAGGCCGCCTACCCCGCCTGGTCGGCCCTCACCCCGCAGCAGCGCGCCGCGCAGATGGCCGCCGCGATCGAAGGGGTCGCCGCGTTCCGTGACGAGGATGCCGCGATCCTCTCGCAAGAGAACGGCAAGGTGCGCTTCGAGGCGTGGGTGGACGCCCTCGTCTTCGAGATCCGCTGGGGTCTCGCCCTGTCGCTCGCCGACGAGGTCGACACGTCGAAGGTGCTGGAGCCGATCCCGGGCGCGATTCCGACCCGCACGACGGTCGCGTACCAGTCGCTCGGCGTCGTCACCGTGATCGTGCCGTTCAACTGGCCGATCGCGATTCTCGGAGCCTCGGTTCCGCACGCCCTGCTCGCCGGCAACACCGTGATCGTGAAGCCTCCGCTGACGGCGCCGCTCGCCACGGCGCGTTTCATCCAGCGCATCGCCGAGAAGCTGCCCGCGGGCGTGCTCAACGTCGTCACGGGCGCGGACGCGAACATGAGCGGGCTCATCCAGAACACCGACGTCGCGAAGGTGTGCTTCACCGGAAGCGTCGGCGGCGGCAAGCGCATGATGGAGATGGCGTCGAAGTCGCTCACGCGCGTCACGCTCGAGCTCGGCGGCAACGACGCGGCGGTCTTCCTCCAGGACGCGATCATCGACGACACCCATCTCGACCGGCTCTACGCCGCGATCTTCGACACCACGGGCCAGATCTGCATGAACGCCAAGCGCGTCTACGTGCACCGCTCCCGGATGGACGAGGTCGTGAACGGCTTGGCCGCACGCCTCGAGAAGGCGAAGCTCGGCTACGGCCTCGACGACGGCACCACGATGGGCCCGCTCCACTCGCCCGTGCAGAAGGCGTTCGTCGACGAGCTCATCGAAGAGGCGAAGGCCTCGGGCGCCGAGGTGCGCGAGTTCGGCGAACTGCCGGGTGGCGACCTCGCGGGCGGCAACTTCGTGCGCCCGGCGATCGTCGTCGACCCCGACCCGAACCTGCGCGTCGTGACGTTCGAGCAGTTCGGCCCCGTCATCCCGGTGCTGCCGTTCGACACCGAAGACGAGGCCGTGAAGCTGGCGAACGACACCTGGGGCGGACTCTGCGGATCGGTGTGGACGGCGGATGCCGACGCGGCGAACCGCGTCGGTCGTCAGCTCGTGTGCGGCTACGTCTGGGTCAACGACCACGGCGCCACCCGTCTCGACCTGCGGGCGCCGTTCGGCGGCATGAAGCAGTCAGGCTTCGGCCGGGAGCAAGGCATCGAGGGGGTGCGGGCCTTCCAGGACACGCACTCGATCTCGCACCTCGACCCCGAGGTGCTCGCGTCGATGGCCCACTAGATGGCGTGGCCCCACCTACAGGGGTGAGTCGTACTTGTCTCCGTGTTCGGTCCGGATCGGATGCGTGTCGTAGATGAGGTCGAGAAATGCGATCTTGTCGCTGTCGGGCTCGAACTCGAAGTAGTCCATGACCGTGAAGGTGATGAGGGTGCCGTCGGTGACGGTCCAGTCGTACTGGAAGTACGCGACGGCGCGGGGGCCGCCGCCGGTGCTCTCGAAGATGTCGAGCGGGGTGATGACGTTCTGGGCTGACGCCGCGGCGAGCCTGTCGAAGAAGGGTGCAGCAGCCATCTCGCCCAGGAAGGGGGAGCGGACGCGCCCATCGGCGCTGAACAACCCCTTGATGGTGGCGTAGTCGCTGCGTCCGAGGGCGTCCAGGTAGGCGTTCAGCACATGCGCGAAGCGGGCCATGGGTCTTCTCCTTGTGGGGGTCAAGAACTGGCGAGCACCGCGGCGAGTTCGGTCAGCAGCCGGTCGACGTCGGCGTCGTCGAACACCAGGGGCGGGCGGATCTTGAGGGTCGTGTTGCCGGGACCGCTCGCCGCCAGTAGCACGCGACGGTCGCGGAGCGCGTTGACCACGTCGAGGGTGAACGCCTCGTCGACCAGATCGACTCCGAGGAACAGACCCGCCCCGCGCACCGCGAGAATGCGCTCGTCACTCAGCCCCCGGATCCCGTCGGCCAGTCGCCCCCCGACGATCCGCGCGTTCTCGATGAGCTGCTCGTCCTCGAGCACGTCGAGCGTCGCCGAGGCGGCGGCGATCGAGACGCTGTTGCCGCCGTACGTGTTGAAGTAGCGCATGTCGCGTCCGAATGGCGCCAGCACGTCGGGGCGGGCGACCATCGCGGCGACGGGATGCCCGTTGGCCATGGGCTTGCCCATGGTGACGATGTCGGGCTCGATTCCGTATCGGCTGAACCCCCACATCCCGTGTCCGAGACGCCCGAAGCCGGGCTGCACCTCGTCGGCGATGAACAGGCCACCCGCGGCGCGGACCGCGGCGACCGCCTCGACGAGCCCCTCGAGATCGGGGAATCCGCCGTCGCTCGCGAACACGGTGTCGACGATCAGCGCGGCCGGCCGGATGCCCGCTGCGTCCAACTCGCGCAGCGACGCGGCGACCGCCTCGGCGAAGGGCACATCGGTGACGGGACCTCGGGCCGCGCGCGCCCAGGGCGCCATGCCGTCCAGCCCCACGAGCGACGGCGAAATGCCTGCGATCTCGGTCGTGATCCCGTGGTAGGCGTTCCAGCTGACGATGACGCCCTCGCCGCCGGTCGCCGCCTTCGCGACCCGCAGCGCCAGGTCGTTCGCTTCGGAGCCCGTGCAGGTGAACATCACCTCGCCCGGCATCGGCATCGTCGCGAGAAGCCGCTCGGCATAGGCGACGGTCGCCTCCGACAGATACCGGGTGTGAGTATTCAGCCGCGCGGCCTGCTCGGCGATCGCCGCGACGACCCGCGGATTCGCGTGGCCGACCGAGGGGACGTTGTTGTACGCGTCGAGGTAATCGACACCGTCGGCGTCGAACAGGTGGGCGCGCTCGCCGCGCACGAACTCGAGCGGTTCGCGGTAGAACAGCCGGTAGGCCGGACCGAGCGCGGCGGCACGTCGGCGCACCAGGTCCGCGGTTCGCGCGTCGAGGCGGTCGACGGTGCTCTCGTCGAAGTAGGTGGTCGGACCGACCATCACGTCTCCCTCATGATCAGGTGCAGCTTGCGGTCGTTTGCGGCGTAGAAGCCGGACGGGTCGGAGTGCGCGTCGCGCTGAAGCGTCTGGTTGATCACGCTCCGCATGATCGTGCGGGCCGCCAGCAACATCGGCAGCTGTTCGATCTCACCGTCGCTGAGCGGCACCTCGCTCAGGAATCCGGCCGTGAACGCGTCGACCTCGGGCCACGGCCGTGGCCGGTCGGGCACGAGGTAGGCGAGGGCGACGGCGAGGTCGCACACGCGCGGCGAGTAGACGGCGTCGCCGAAATCGAGGATGCCCGCGAGGGATCCTGCGCGCACGAGCAGGTTGCCAGGGTGGCTGTCGTTGTGGATCACCTGGTGGGGCAGCGTCGCAAGGGCGGGCAGCGTCTCCGCGGTGAAGCGGTCGATGACTTCGAGGTGCAGTGGGGTGGTGGTGTGGGTTCGCAGGGCGGGCAGGTGCGGCAGGTCCCACGCCAGGTCGCGATGGGCGCCCGGATGCCGGAAGCCGGCGAGCGCGCGATTGAGGCGACCCAGCATCCGGCCCGCCGTCTCGAAGAAGGTGACCGGCAGGTCTTGGCCCTCGACGAGGTCGCCGTCGAGCCAGGTCAGAACGCGCGCGTGACGACCGGCGACTGTGGCCGACTGCGACCCGTCGAGGGTCGCGACGACGCGCTGTGTGGGGATGCCGGGGTCGGTCGCCGCGACATGGGCCATCGCGGCGGACTGCATCTCGATCACGGCGGAATCGTCACGGGGGTGCGCGACCTTCAGCAGCACGTCGCCCGCGCGGAACGTGTCGTCGCGCTCGGTGTCGAGCCGCACCGGATGGGGTCCCTCTATGCCCCAGTGCGTTCGCAGCGCCGCCCGCGCTCCCGCGGAGTCGAGGTGGTCGAACGGCTCGGAGAGTCCGTCGAGCAGCGAGATCATGGCGACGTCGGGGCTTCGTCGACGGGCGGGCGCTTACTGAGCCTCGCCTGCATCCCGCCGAGGATGAACTCGAGGCCGGTCTCGAAGGCTTCATCGAGCAGGGCCTGTGGGCTGCTCCAACTTCCCATCGCGCGCGCCAGCGCGCCCTCATCGTCGGGGTCCACCCAGATCTGCTGGGGTGCCCGTTGCTCGAGTGCGTTGCCGATCGCGAAACTGTCGATCACCTCGAGGAGCACGCCGACCTCGGCGTCATCGAACCCCGCGGAGGCGAGGGCTCGAGCGAGGTCGCGGTAGATCTCCAATACCTCGGGCTGCGCGAGGGGCACCCCGATGAGCAGCGGAACGACGTTCGGATGCGCTGAGTAGGCGGCGCGTTGAGCTCGCGCGATCACGGTGACCCGGTCGACCCACGTTCCGCCGGCATCCCTCGGCACCGGATGCTGGGCCACCATCACGCCACGAATGAGCTCGACCAGAGCATCCTTGCCCTCGACGTGGTTGTACAGCGCCGGTGCCGACACTCCCAGGCGCTTGGCGAGCCGTCGCATGCTGAATGGCTCTCCGCTGTCGATGATCTCCAGGGCGGTCTCGGCGATCAGGTCGACCGAGAGGAGAGGAGTAAGGGGTCGTCCCACGGCTACCTCGAACTCTCGTCACGACGCGCTCGACCGGAGGGAGCAGTCGATTGCCTATTGCACCACGAACCTGGTATCTCCCATACTAAATGAACACTGTTAGTTTAGGTGGCCAATCATGCAGCCAACCCGGAGGTAACGATGTCAATCAGCGAAAAGGATGCAACGGCGCAACTTTCCGAAGCACCCGGAGAACTCAAGAAGGGTGCCCTCGGCACCGGCGGAATCGTCTTCCTCGTGGTCTCCGCCGCCGCGCCCCTGACGGCCATGGCGGGAGTCGCCCCCCTGGCGATCCTGATCGCGGGGCCTGCCGCCCCGACGGCCTACCTGATCGCCGGCGCGGCGCTCGTCGTCTTCGCCATCGGATTCATGGCGATGACCCGCCATGTGCGGCAGACCGGCGGCTTCTACACGTACATCTCCCACGCGCTGGGCAAGACCGTGGGCCTCGGCGCCGGCATCCTGGCGCTCGTCTCCTACAACGCCATGCAGATCGGCATCTACGGCCTCTTCGCCGTCGTCACGAACGGCATGCTCCAGACGTACTTCGGCATCGAAGTGCCGTGGGGTGTGTTGGCCTTCCTTGCCATCGCCGGAGTATGGGCACTCGGCTTCTTCGGCATCGACGTCGGGGCGCGGGTGCTCGGGGTTCTGCTGGTCGCCGAGACGCTCATCCTTCTCATCCTCGGAATCGCGATCGCGGTCACCGGCGGTCCCGAGGGGTTCTCCTTCGGCCTGTTCAACCCGCAGCTGGTGTTCACCCCCGAGGTCAGTGTCGTGCTGGGGCTGGCGCTCGGCGCGTTCCTCGGCTTCGAAGCGACGGCGCTCTATCGGTCTGAAGCGCGGAACCCGAACTCGTCCATCCCCCGTGCGACCTACATCGCCATCGGGTTCTTGACCGTCTTCTACGCGGTGATCGTCTGGCTCTTCGTGCAGGCGTGGGGCGAAAGCGGCGTGCAGGGCTTCATCGGTGAGAACGGCGTGACAGCTTTCGCGTTCATCACGGCCGACACGTTCCTCGGGCAGTGGGCGGTGCTCACGATGCTCGCCCTCATCGTCACGAGTGTCTACGCCGGGCTTCTCGCGTTCCACAACACGATCAACCGTTACACCTACGCCTTGGCGCGGGACGGGATCCTGCCGGCGGCCCTGGCCAGGACGCGGCGCAACGGTTCACCGCACGTCGCCGGTCTCGTGCAGACCATCCTGTCGGTGCTGATCGTCGGCGGTTTCGTGATCGCCGGCGCCGACCCGTTCCTCAACCTCCTGATCTGGGTCAACACTCCGGGTGTCGTGGGAATCCTGGTCCTGCAGCTGCTGGCATCCTTCGCGGTCATCGTGTTCTTCGTGCGCAACCGCACCCTCGAGCGCGCGTGGTACGTGGTGCCGGCGGCCGTCTTGGCCACGGCCGCTCTGGCCGCCTTCACCGTTCTCATCGTGGTCAACATCGACGTCCTCACGGGAGCCGGGGCTGCGGCCAACGCGGTCATCCTGCTGGTCGTGCCCGTCGCCTTCCTCGTCGGAGTCGTTCTCGCCGTCATCTACAAGCGGACGCGGCCGGCCACCTACGAGCGGATCGGCGGCGGCGACCGGGATGACTGATCGGCCCGCCGATCTCATCCTCACCGCGGGGCGGGTCCACACGATGGCGGGGGGCATCGTGGGGGCGACGGCCGTGGCGGTCCGAGAGGGGATGGTCGTCGCGGTCGGCGGAGAGGGCGACATGGCCGGGTTCACCGGACCCGGCACTCGCTCTCTCCGCTACCCGGGGGCGACCATCGTTCCGGGCCTCAGCGATGCGCATGCGCACCCGCTCTCGGGGGCGGGCTTCGCGGTCGGCATGGATCTTCGAGCCGTGACCTCGCTGCCCGAACTCCGGCGGGAGCTGACGACGGCACTCGCGGGGCTCGAGCCCGGGGACTGGCTTCGAGGGTGGGGGCTCGACCCCAACGTGTGGGGACTCGAGCGCGTGACGTCCGCGCCGCTCGAGGACCTCGTCGGCACCGTGCCCATGTTCCTTCGATTCTTCGACGCCCACTCGGCTCTCGCGAACTCCGCGGCGCTGCAGGCGGCGGGGATCTCGGGGCCGCGCACATTCCCGACCGGATCGCGCGTGGATGTCGACAGCGACGGCATCCCCACGGGACACCTTCTCGAGGCCGATGCCATGCAGCTCGTCTTCGACGTGCTGCCGCGCGAGCCGATCGAAGACCACGTGAACCGCGTGAAGCGGCTGTTGGCCGACATGGCGGCGAGCGGGCTGACGTCGTCGCAGGTGATGGACTTCCTGGAGGAACCCTTCGATCTTCTGCGGCTCATCGAGACCGAGGGAGAACTTCCCGTGCGGCTGCGGTTCTCTCCTTGGATCGAGCCCAAGCACACCCCGGAGGATTGGGCGCGCATTCTCGAGTGGCAGGGCACGGGCGGGCGCCGCTGGAAGATCCACGGGGTGAAGTTCTTCCTCGACGGAACGATCGACGGCGGGACGGCCTGGCTCGAGGCCCCCGACACGCACGGCCAGTCGACCGATTCGGTCTGGAGCGATCCGGCCGACTATGTGGCGGCCATGCGCTTCTTCGCCGAGAACGGGATCGGCACCGCGACGCACGCGATCGGGGATGCCGCCATCCGGTTCGCCCTCACCACCATCTCGCAGCTGCGGGTGCCGGGCGGTCCCGTGCATCGCATCGAGCACGCCGAGACTCTTCCTGACGACCTCGTGGATTCCTTTCCGGCATCCGGAGCGATCGCGAGCATGCAGCCGACCCACTGCACTCATTTCGTGCACGCGGACCACACCGACAATTGGTCGGAACGACTCGGGCCCGCTCGCGCCGGGCGTGCCTGGCGAACCCGTGCTCTCGCGGAGGCCGGCGTCACCCTCGCGCTCGGATCGGACTGGCCGGTTGCTCCCTTCGAGCCGCTCGCCATCATGGCCGATGCCCAGCTGCGGCGGAACGTCGCTCAACCCGACGTCGACCCGGTTCTGCCGGAGGAGAGCCTGACCGCTCTGCAGGCGCTCGAGGGATACACGATCGGCGCGGCTGTTGCGGCGGGAGTCGCGCACACGGAAGGCTCGATTAGCGTGGGCAAGATCGCCGACCTGACGATCCTGGCCGCCGATCCCCTCGCCATCTCACCGGAAGAACTCGCACGTACCGCCATTCTCGCCACGGTCGTCGGCGGCGAGATCCAGTTCGCGGCGACAGGCTGAAAGCGAATGACATTGTGAGCGACACCTCCCGCGGTGCCACCAACCGCAGCGGCTTCGACTTCTTCGAGGCGGGGGAGCTGCCCACCCCGCAGATCACCGCCGCGGAAGCCGAGCAGCTGGTCGCCGAGCAGTTCGGGCGCACCGTCGTGGCCCGATCGCTCGGGAGCCAACAGGATGCGAACTTCCTCCTGACTGATGCCGACGGCGCGACGGTCGGCGTGCTCAAGGTGTCGAACGGCGCCTTCGGTGAGGCCGAGATCAGGGCGCAGGATGAGGGCGCGGCCCAGATCGCCGAGCGGCTCCCGCACCTCCGGGTGCCGACCGTGCTCGAGCACGCGACGGCCGGTCGGCCGGCCCGGGTCCTGCGGCCGGGCGGCTCGGGGGAGGTGGCGCGCATCCTCTCCTTCCTCGATGGGGGGACGCTCACCGGGTCCGGGTACCTGCGGCCGCCCGTCGTCGAGGGGCTCGGCGCCCTCAGCGGGATGGTCAACCGTGAGCTGCGCGACTTCGAGCACGAGGGGGTCCACCGCACGCTCCAGTGGGATCTGCGCGAGGCCGCTCGGGTGATCGACCAGCTCGCGCACTATGTGGATGACGTCGACCGGCGACGGGTCGTCGAGGAGGTGCGCCGGGTGGAGGGTGCCAGGATCGAGGCTCTCGCGGCGCGGCTCCCGGTGAGCGTCATCCACGGTGACATCACCGACGACAACGTCGTGCGCTCGGCCGACGAGCACGGCACCCCCGACGGCGTGATCGACTTCGGCGACCTCAATATGGGATGGTCGGTGGCCGAGCTCGCCGTGACGGTGTCGTCGATCCTGCACCACGAGGGAGCGACGCCGGTCTCGACTCTGCCGGCCATCCGGGCGTTCCACCGCGAGCGGCCGCTCACCGGTGACGAGGTGCAGGCGCTCTGGCCGCTCGTGCTGTTGCGGGGAGCCGTGGTGGTCGTCAGCGGCTGGCAACAAGCGGCCATCGACGCCGACAACGAATACGCGCGAGACGCGCTGGAGCACGAATGGCGCATCCTCGAGAACGCGCTCACCGTGCCGACGACGGTGATGACGGCGCTCGTGCAGAGCGTCGTCGGCGCGCCGGCGTCCCCGCTCGCGCTGCCGGCATCCTTCCCGCCGATGCTCGACGGCCAGGCGCGGGTGGCCACGCTCGATCTCTCGGTGGACTCCGATGCGATGGATGAGGGTGCCTGGCTCCTGGACGGCCGCGAAGCCGCCCTGGCACGCGATCGCCTCGCTGCCGGTGCCGACGCGGTGAGCACCGTGCACCTCCAGCCGCGCCTCACTCGATCGGTGCGGCTCTCCCGGGAGGAGCCCGCCACCGCCGCGACCGGAATCGACGTGTGGTTCGGGCGCGACACCGACGTGCGAGCGCCCTGGGCCGGTCGAGTGGAGGTCGAAGGCGGCGACGTCTCGGTGATCGACAGCGATCACGGGATCGTCCTCCGGCTGAACGCCGAGAGCGCCGAGGTCGTGGCGTCGGGCACCGTCGGCCCGGGCGATCCGGTGCTGACGGTGAAGGCCGGCTCCCGTCTGCGGATCACCGTCGCCGCCGCGGAGGCCGCGGTGCCCGACTTCGTGCGCGCATCCGAAATCGCCGGCTGGCGCGCCGTTGTCGCCGACCCGCTCCCGTTGCTCGTCGGCACCAGCGACCCGGTCAAGGGTGCCGACCGGAACCCGAACGACGCCGACGAACTCGTGCATCGGCGCGAGCAGCATTTCGCGTCGGTGCAGGAGCACTACTACCGTCATCCGCCCCGCATCGAACGCGGGTGGCAGCACACCATGATCGACGTCGACGCGCGCTGCTATCTCGACATGGTGAACAACGTCACCTCACTCGGACACGCTCACCCGGGCGTCGAACGGGCCGCTGCTCGACAGCTTCGGCGCCTCAACACGAACTCGCGTTTCAACTACGGCGCCGTCGTCGAGTACTCGACCCGGCTGAGCGAACTGCTGCCCGCCCTGCTGGACACCGTATTCCTGGTGAACTCCGGGTCTGAGGCGGTCGACCTCGCGCTGCGGATCGCCCTCGCGACCACGGGGCGGCCCGACGTGCTCGCGGTCGCCGAGGCGTACCACGGCTGGACGTTCGCGAGCGATGCAGTGTCGACATCCATCGCCGACAACCCGAACGCTCTCGAGACCCGCCCCGACTGGGTGCACACGGTCGATGCGCCGAATGCGTACCGCGGGCGGTACCGGGGACCGGATGTCGGCCGCTACGCCGACGATGCCGTGGAGACCATCCACCGGCTCGCCGCGGAGGGCCGCCCGCCGGCCGCCTTCATCGCCGAGGCCTACTACGGCAACGCCGGCGGCATGGCCCTGCCGGACGGCTACCTCGACAAGGTCTACGCGGCCGTGCGCGAGCACGGCGGTCTCGCCATCGCCGACGAGGTGCAGGTGGGCTACGGCCGGCTCGGCGAATGGTTCTGGGGCTTCGAGCAGCAGGGCGTCGTTCCCGACATCGTCACCGTCGCCAAGGCGATCGGCAACGGGCATCCGCTCGGGGCCGTCATCACGAGCCGCGAGGTGGCCGAGCGGTATCGCAACCAGGGCTACTTCTTCTCCTCAGCCGGCGGGAGTCCGGTGTCGAGCGCAGTCGGGTTGGCCGTGCTGGACGCGTTGCGCGACGAGAAGCTGCAGCAGAACGCGCGGGACGTGGGCCGACACCTGAAGGAGCGGCTGACGCAGCTCGCCGAGAGGCACGAGTTGATCGGCGCGGTGCACGGCTCGGGTCTCTACCTCGGTGTCGAACTCGTGCGCGACCGCGAGACACGCGAACCGGCGACCCGCGAAACGACGGCCATCTGCGAGCGGATGCTCGAGCTCGGCGTCATCATCCAGCCCACCGGCGACCGCCAGTGCGTTCTCAAGACCAAGCCGCCGCTGTGTCTCGACCGGGAGTCCGCCGACTACTTCGTCGACGCGTTGGACCACGTACTGAGCACCGGGTACTGACCGTGGAACGTTCGCTGTCCACGCCGTCATGTGCGCTGATCACCGGCGCGGGCAGCCCAGGTGGGATCGGCTTCTCGGCGGCGAAGCAGCTGGGGCTCGCCGGGGCGAAGGTGGTGGTCACGTCGACGACGGATCGCATCCACTCGCGTGTGGACGAGCTGCGGGTGCTCGGGATCGACGCGTCCGGCTACGTGACCCGGCTGGATACCGAGGCCGATGTCGGGCGGCTCTTCGACGGTCTGCGCGCGGCCGGCACAGTGCCGTCGGTCGTGGTCAACAATGCGGGGATGATCACCGTGGGCGACGCCGAGATGGACTCCGGCGACGTGCTTACGAGCGTGGATGCCTGGAACCGGTCGTTGACGACGAACCTCACGACGGCCTTCCTCGTGTCACGGGCGGCCGTCCCGGCGATGCGGGACGCCGGCTGGGGGCGCATCGTCAACGTGTCGAGCCTCACCGGACCCGTCATGGCTGCCCGCGCTGATGTCGCGTACGCCGCGGCAAAGGCCGGCATGGTCGGGCTCACCCGGGCCATGGCCGTCGACGAAGCACCACACGGCATCACGGTCAATGCAGTTGCGCCCGGGTGGATCGCCACCCTGTCGCAACTCCCGCACGAGGCAGCGGCGGGGAGCCGCGTTCCCCTCGGACGCAGCGGCACTCCCGACGAGGTTGCATCCGCGGTCCTGTGGTTGGCGTCGCCGGGAGCGTCGTACATCACCGGACAGGTGGTCGTCATCGACGGCGGGAACAGCATCGCCGAGGAGCGCTGAACCGCGACGGCGTCACATCGTCACTCTCCCCCGCGCGCGAGCCCGGCTTCATCGGCCGTCGCCGCGTCCGGGGTAGCCGCGAGTTCCTCGGCCATCTTCTGTTCGAACCGCTTCTGGCGACGTCGCAACCACAGCCCGACGCCGATCAGCACGGCCATCACGGCGTACGCGGTCGCCGCGAACGGATGCGTGACGAGGGTCGTCAGGTCGCCCTGGCTCAGTTGCAGCGCGAGCCGCATCCGCTGCTCCGCCATCGGCCCGAGGATCATGCCGATCACCAGCGGGGCGATCGGGTAGCCGTACCGGCGCATGAAGTAGCCGATGAGGCCGATGATGATGAGGATGACGATGTCGAGCGGCGCGAAGTTGAGCGCGTAGGCGCCGAACGCGGCGAACGTCAGGATGCCGGCGTAGAGGTACGGCCGCGGGATCTGCAGCAGCTTCACCCAGATGCCCACGAGCGGCAGGTTGAGCACGAGCAGCAGCACGTTGCCGATGTAGAGGCTCGCGATGAGAGCCCAGACGAGGGCCGGCTGGTTGGTGAACAGCTGCGGGCCGGGCTGGATGCCGTACGACTGGAACGCCGTGAGGATGATCGCGGCGGTCGCCGTCGTCGGCAGGCCCAGGGTGAGCAGCGGCACGAGCACGCCGGCGGCGGCCGCGTTGTTCGCCGACTCCGGCCCCGCGACGCCTTCGATCGCGCCGCGGCCGAACTCGTGCTTGTGCTTGCTGAGCTTCTTCTCGGTCGCGTACGACAGGAAGGTCGCGACGTCCGCCCCACCCGCCGGGATGGTGCCGATCGGGAAGCCGATCGCGGTGCCCCGCAGCCACGGCTTCCAGGAACGGCGGAAGTCGTCTTTCGTCATCCAGGAGCGCCAGCCCTTGGTGAGCGGAATGAGGTCGATCTTGCCGCGGCGCAGCATCGACGCGATGTAGATCGTCTCGCCGACGGCGAAGAGGCCGACCGCGACGAGCACGACGTCGACGCCGTCGGCGAGCTGGGGGACGCCGAGGGTGTAGCGCTGCTGGCCCGAGAGCCGGTCGGTGCCCATGAGGCCGATGAACAGGCCGATGCCGAGCGACACCATGCCGCGCCAGACCGAGCTGCCGAGCAGAGCGCCGACGGTGATGAACGCGATCACGATGAGCGCGACGTAGTCGGCGGGGCCGAGCTGCACGGCGAGCGCCGCCAGGGTCGGCGCGAGCAACGTGAGTCCGAGGGTGGCGATCGTGCCGGCGATGAAGGAGCCGATGGCGGCGGTCGCGAGCGCCGCAGCACCGCGCCCGAGTTTCGCCATCTTGTTGCCTTCGATCGCGGTCACGATCGACGCCGATTCGCCTGGGGTGTTGAGCAGGATGCTCGTCGTCGACCCGCCGTACATCGCGCCGTAGTAGATGCCGGCGAACGTGATGATCGCCGCCGACGGGTCGAGCGTCATCGTGAGCGGCAGCAGCAGCGCCACCGTCATCGCCGGGCCGATGCCCGGAAGCACCCCGACGGCGGTGCCGATGAGCACTCCGAGGAAGGCGAAGATGAGGTACTCGGGGCGCAGCGCCGTCGCGAAGCCCTCGAGCAGCAGGTTGAAGTTGTCCATGGTCCGCGATCTAGAAGAGGGGGCCGAGCCACGCGAGCGCGGGGCCGAGGGGAAGGGAGAGGCCGAGCATCAGGCCGAAGACGATCTGCACGGTGAGGCCGAGGCCGAGGCCGACGAGCAGGGCCACCCACCAGCGCTTCGCGCCGAGCGACCAGGCCGCACCGCCGAACAGCAGCGCGGCGGCGAACGCCCAGCCGATGAG
This sequence comes from Pseudolysinimonas yzui, assembly GCF_014653215.1. Taxonomy (GTDB): domain Bacteria; phylum Actinomycetota; class Actinomycetes; order Actinomycetales; family Microbacteriaceae; genus Pseudolysinimonas_A; species Pseudolysinimonas_A yzui. Next base: position 14,702 of record NZ_BNAI01000001.1, read on the forward strand.
CTCGATGAGCAGCAGGTGCGCGACCAGCAGGCCGACGAGTTTCGCGATGGTCAGCCAGTCGGGCTTGTGCGACAGGTCGACGTCTTCCGACTCCTCGGGTGCGCCGAGATGCCCGCGGATCACCTCGACCAGCACGGCGATGCCGGCGGCGATGAGGATGACCGAGACGAGCACGGGGAACACCGTCGGGCCGACACGGTTCGACTCGGGCACGCGGATGCCGAAACTGCCGACGAGGGCGAACACACCCAGCGCGATCGTGAGGGCGGCGAAGATGATCTCGCCGAGGCGTGCCCGGAGGCCGGGCGTCGCGCGACGCCCAGCCTCCGGGGTGGTGACGGGGGTGGACATCAGATGAGGCCGATGTCCTTCAGCGTCTGGGTGACGTCCGTGATGTTGCCCTCGAGGTAGGTGCTGAACTCGTCGCCCGCGAGGAACGCGTCCGACCAGCCCTTCTCTTCGAGCACGGCGGCCCAGGCGGCCGAGTCGTGCAGCTGGGTGACGAGCTCGATCAGCGCGGCGCGGTCGGCCTCGTCGATTCCGGGAGGGGCGATGACGCCACGCCAGTTGGTGAGCGCCACGTCGTAGCCTTCGTCGATGATCGTCGGCACGTCGGGCAGCAGGTCGACCGGGGCCTCCGACGAGACGGCGAGGGCGCGCATCGTGCCCGCCTCGATGTGCTCGACGAACTCGCCGACACCCGAAACACCCGCCGACACGTTGTTGCCGAGCAGCAGGGTCACCGCTTCGCCGCCGCCCGAGTTCGGGATGTAGTTCAGCTTCTCGGTGATCTCTTCGGGGCTGAGGCCGGCAGCGCCGAGCAGCAGACCGACGAGGATGTGGTCGGCGCCACCCGCGGAACCGCCGGTGATGGTGACATCCTGACCGTTCTCGACGATGTCGTCGACGAGGTCTTCGAGGGTGTCGTAGGGCGACGCGTCGGGCACGACGATGACGAGCGCTTCTTCGGTGAGGCGCGCGATCGGGGTGTTGTCTTCGATCCGGTTGGCGGAGGCGTTGGTCTCGACCGCGCCGACCATCACGAGGCCCATCATCATGAGCGTGTGCGGGTCCTTCTCGGTCGCCAGGCTGGCGAGACCGACAGTGCCACCCGCGCCGGGGATGTTGGTGACCGGGGCGGAATCGACGAGACCTTCACCGGTAAGGGTGTCGGCGAGGGCACGACCGGTCTGGTCCCACCCGCCGCCCGGGTCGGCCGGAACGATGACGTTGAGGTCGGTGATGGTGACCGTCTCGTCGGGTTCGGACGGGGCTGGCGTCGAGCAGCCGGCCAGGGCGAGCGCCCCGATGGCGGCGACGGCAGCGAGTGCACGGATACGCATTTTTCTCCTCATTGAGCTGTTTCCGGATGCGGCATCGCACCCGGTGGTGCTGAGCACGCACGCTAAGTCGACGCTCGAAGGCGGCGCTACATACGTAACTATTGGACGCGGCAGCCCCCTCGGCGCGAGGGGCGTTCGTCGGCGACAATGGCGGAATGCGGTCGATGACGCTGCGGGTTCAGCTCCTGTTGTTGCAGGTGCTGATCGTGTGCGTCGTCACGGTCGGAACGGGGGTCGTGGCGGGAGCCCTGCAGGAACGCGCGATCCGGCACGCCTACCAGGACCGCATGCAGGCCGTCGCCCTCTCGGTGGCACACCTGCCGGCCATTCTCGAGGCGCTCGACGACGACGATCCGGCCGCCACCATCCAGCCGATCGCCGAGGTCATCCGCGAGGCGTCGGACGTCACCTACGTCGTCGTGACCGACGCCGAAGGCATCCGCTACTCGCACCCCAACCCCGAGCGCATCGGCGAGATGGTCTCCACCGATCCGTCGGTACCGCTCTCGGGCGAGATCTACGTCGGCACCCAGACCGGCACCCTCGGCACCTCGTGGCGGGTCAAGGTGCCGATCTGGCTGGAGGACGAGATCGTCGGCACGGTGTCGGTCGGCATCCTCGAATCCGACCTCTCGGACGAGTTCGTCGCCAACCTCTACTGGCTGCTCATCGCCATGGGCGGGTCGGCGGTTCTCGGGGTGCTCGGTGCGGCGCTGGTGACCGCCATCATCCGTCGGCGCATCTACCGGCTCGAGCCGAGAGAGATCGCCTCACTGGTCGAGAACCGCGAGACGACCCTGCACCGGCTCAGCGAGGGCGTCGTCACCGTCGACGAGCACGGCACGATCGAGCTGGTCAACGACGCAGCAGCGAACCTCCTCGGGGCGCAGGCCGCCGACCTCACCGGCCGACCCGCACGCGAGGCGCTCGGCAGTGCGCTGGTCGAGGTGCTCGAGCAGGGCGAACAGGAGGGCCGTCTCGTGCTCGCCGACGAACGCGTGCTCATCGCCCGCAGCACGGGAACCCACCACTCCGGTGAGGCGGTCGCGGCGACGCTGCTGCTGCGCGACCACACCGAACTGCACGAGACGCTGCGTCGGGTCGACGGCGCCCAGTCGCTCACCGACGGCCTGCGCGCCCAGGCGCACGAGTTCGCCAACGCGATGCACGTCGTCGCCGGGCTGCTCGAGATCGGGCGCGGTGACGAGGCCCGCGCGTTCATCTCCCGCCGCACTCCCGGGGGCTCGATCGGCTTGCGCGACGACGCCACCCTGCTCGACGACCCCGAGCTGACCGCGCTGCTGTCGGTGAAGGCCGCCCAGGCGCGCGAACTGGGCATCGATCTGGATGTCTCCCAGACCGGGTCGCTCGAGCGCGCGATCGACGACGATCTGGCCGCCGACCTGGTGACGATCCTCGGCAACCTGGTCGACAACGCCATCGAGGCGTGTGGCGTCGGCGATCGCGTCGAGGTCGCGGTCGACATCGGTGCGACGTCTCTCGGGGTGACGGTCGACGACTCCGGCGCCGGTGTGCCCGAGCATCTGCGGGGCTGGATCTTCACCGAAGGCATGAGCACGAAGGGACCCGACGGCGAGCCGAAGCCGGGGCGCGGGATCGGGCTCGCCCTGGTGCGGCGGGTGGTGGAGCGCCGCCGTGGGTCGATCGAGGTCGAAGAGGCGCCGATCGGCGGAGCACGGTTCCGGCTCGTCATCCCCCGGGTGGCTCGCCGCACCCCGCGCAAGAAGCCCGCGAAGGCGGCCGGGTGAGCGAGCCGCTGCGGGTGCTCATCGTCGACGACGACGAGGTCGTCGCCCGGCTTCACGAGGCGTTCCTCGCGTCGCTCGACGGCTTCGTCGTGTGTGCGATCGCCGGAACCGGGCCGGCCGCGGTCGCCGCGATCCGCCAGGCCGCTCCCGACATCGTGCTGCTCGACATGCATCTGCCGGGGTTTTCCGGGTTGGAGGTGCTGCGCGTGGCGCGCGCCGACCACGCGCGACCGTTCGAGGTGATCGCCGTCACGGCGGCCCGCGACGTCGACACCGTGCGCGAGGCCCGCCGCGCCGGGGTGCGCCACTACCTCGCGAAACCGTTCTCGTCCGACGACCTCCGCCGTCGTCTCGCCGACCTCCGCGACGAGTTCGTCGCCGCGCGCGGCTCATCGCTGGCGCAGTCGCAGATCGACGAGGTGATGGCCTCCCGGGGCACGGGGGCACTGCCGAAGGGGCTCAGCGCCGAGACGCTCGAAGCGGTGCGCGGGGCGCTCGGCGAACTGCCCGGAGCGTCGGCCGGCGAACTCGGCGACCACGTCGGCCTGTCGCGGGTCAGCGCGCGGCGCTACCTCGAACACCTGGTCACCGGGGGAGCGGCCACCCGGTCGCTCGACTACTCCTCGGCGGGACGGCCGACGACCCGCTACCGCCTCACCACCTGACCGGCGCCGATTAGCTGCTCACAGCATCCCGGGAGACGATGGACCGTGAGCGAACGCGTGCCGGCCCGATGGTGACCTCCGGGGTCGCCGCCTTCACCGAAGCGCTCATCGACCGGTTCACGGTGCGCGCGACACCGCTCGCCGAGCGGCTGCGGCTGCTTGCGACTGCGAGCCGCGCCACGGCGACGGCGATCGAGCTCGCCCGCGCCGCGACCGGGCGCGACCTCGTCGTCACATTCGCCGGCCACGACCATGCCCACGTCGACCCGCAGTCGATCGTCGTTCCCTACAACGACCTCGACGCGGTGCGCGACGCGTTCGCCGCGCACCCCGGTCGCATCGCCGCCGTGCTCACCGAGGCGGTCGGGGTGCACGCCGGCGTGCTGGCGCCGCTGCCCGGGTTCAACGGCGCGCTCGCCCTCGTCGTGGCACGACGCGGCGCGCTGCTCGTACTCGACGAGACCCACACCGCGTTCCGGGTCGGCCCCGCCGGATGGTGGGGGCTCGAAGCCGACGGGGTGACCGGCAGCACCGGATGGCGCCCCGACCTGGTCGTCCTCGGCGGGTTCGGGGAGGGCGTTCCGCTCGCGGCGCTCGGCGGCCGCGCGGCCATCGTCGGGCGCGCCGCCCCGTCACGGGCGTGGAACGCGGATGCCGTGGCGAGCGCCGAGGCGACGTTGCGGCTCGCGACGCCCGACAGCTACGCAGGGGTCGACCGCGGTGCCGACGCGATCGTGGCCGCGCTGCACGCCGCGTTCGATGCCGAAGGAGTCGCCCACGTCATCCCCCGGGCCGGCCCGCTGTTCTCGATCGCCTTCCGCCCCGCAGCCGTTCTCGACGACGCCGACGCCCGCGACCAGGAGTCGTGGCGTTACCCGCCGTTCGCGCGGGCGATGGCCGAGCACGGAGCACCGGTTCCGGCGAGTGTCCATCAGGCGTGGTTCGTCGCGGCGGCGCCCGGTGACCCCGAACTCGACCGGATTCTGGACGCCGTTCCCCACGCCGCCCGGGCCGCGGCGCAGGCCTCGCCCGAACCGGCCGAGGATCACTCACCCTGACCCTTCCCTGGGAAGTCAACCCGGTATCCGCGCCGACCCTGCGCACCTAGCGTCGGAATGCGCCCCACTGTGGGCCGCGAAAGGAAGGCAGCACATGAGTATCGGAACGGGCGTCGTTCTCTTTGTGATCGGCGCGATTCTGGTTTTCGCTCTCAACTTCGAGACCGAAATCGTGAACCTCGACATGATCGGCTACATCCTGATGGGTGCCGGCTTCATCGTCTTCGTGATCGGGCTGGTGCTGCTCGCGCGGCGCCGTCAAGCCATCACGACTTCGCGAACCGGCACGGACTCCGTGACCGGCGAGCGGGTCGAACAGCGCATCACCGAGGTGGATGACCCGGCCGACCGCGTCGTCTGAGTCGGGATCAAGAGGGCTTCTCGTCGTCAGTACGAGAAGCCCTCTTCGAACCCCATGAGGATCTTGGTGATCTGGCCCCCCTCGATCCCGAACGAGACGATCGTGCCGTCCGCGGCCCGCCCGGTGATGTCGTCGCCGGTGAACAGGTAGCCGTAGTACATGTTGGTACGCCACGGGTCGACCGTCGCCGCGGGGAGCGCGAAGTTCCAGGGGCCGGGTGCCCCGGTCACGTACGAGAGCTGGTCGACCGCGTCGGCCCGGCTGATGTCCCAGCAGCATTCCGACGACATGATGATCACCCGCACGGGATCCGACAGGTAGCCCTCGATCGCCGCCGTATTGCCGCTGGTGATCGCGTCGCGCACGTTCTCCCGGTCGGCGGCGCTCAGGCCCGGCTCCGGTTCGGGTGCCGGGTCGGCATCCTCGGTGTCGTCGGCGGCTTCTGCGGGGTCGGTTTCGGCGTCGTCGGTCGCGACGATCGTCGGAGTGGGGCTCGCCGACTCGTCGGCCTCGGGATCGGGGGTGCCGCCACCGCAGGCAGCGAGCAGCAGGGTCAGCACGGCAACGGGGATGATACGCAACATGGGTACGGCGCTCCTTCGAGATCGGGAACCTCACCGCTACGACGCACGTACTGCCCCGCGAGGTTGACGCGTAGCCTAGGGGAATGGAGAGCCCCTCCGGCCCTGTCGCGATCGCCGTCGCCCAGTTCGCCCCCGGCGACGACGAGGCAGCGAACCTGGATGCCATCCGCCGCCTCGCCGAGGATGCGGCATCCCGCGGTGCCCTCCTCGTCGTGTTCCCCGAGTACTCGTCGTACTTCACTCCCGCGCTCGGCCCCGACTGGCCCGAACACGCCCAGTCGTTGCACGGCCCGTTCGTGCGGGCGCTCGCCGAGATCGCGGCGGAGCTCGGCATCCACCTCGTCGCGGGAATGATCGAACTCGTGCCGGGCGAGACGGAGCGGGTCGCCAACACCGTCGTCGCGGTCGACGCGGCGGGCGAGGTCGTGGCGCGCTACCGCAAGATGCACCTCTACGACGCCTTCGGGATGCGCGAGAGCGACCGCATCGTCGCCGGCCCGGTGTGGGCCGACGGGGAGGCCCCGACGTTCGCCTGGGGTGGCTTCACCGTCGGGTTGCAGACCTGCTACGACGTGCGATTTCCCGAGGTGACGCGTCGCCTCGTGGATGCCGGAGCCGACCTGGTGCTGCTGCCGAGCGAGTGGGTGCGCGGCCCGCTCAAGGAGCACCACTGGCGCACCCTCATCACCGCCCGCGCCATCGAGAACACCGTGTACGTGGCGGCCGCCGACCATGCCCCGCCGATCGGCGCGGGCAACAGCATGGTGGTCGACCCGATGGGCGCCGAAATCGTCACCGTCGGGGAGACGACGGATGTGGCGGTTGCCTGGATCTCGCCGGCTCGCGTCGCCGACGTGCGCCACACCAACCCGGCGCTCAAGCTGCGCCGGTTCACCGTCACTCCGCGCTAGCCGCGCCCAGCGAGGGTCATCGCGTAGTCGACGAACGCCGCCTTGCCCGGGGCGGTGTCATCGACTTCGGCGTCGACGGCGCAGTCCAGCAGGTGGAAGAGCCCCTCGTTCACGAGATCGAGCTGTGAATGGGGCGCGGTGAGTGCCGCGCCCGCCGACACCGCCGCCAGCACCGCCGAGAGGCGCTCGGCATCGACCTCGGGGCGCACCATCCCCACCGCCTTCATGCGTTCGATGAAGGCGGCGCGCATTCCGAACTGGGGAATGCGGGCGAACCCGTACGACGACCGCATGATCGTGTTCAGCCCGTCACGGTCAGCGAGGTACAGTGCGCGCACGAGAGGGCTCTCGTAGATGCCCGCCAGCGTGTAGCGGTAGATGTGCGACAACAACCCGCCGCGCGGATCGCGCTCGATGTCGTCGAGGATGTCGGTCCACAGCACCGTGAACTCGCGGTTCAGCATCGCGACGAGAAGATCCTCGAGGGAGCCGAAGTGGGCCAGCACCTGATCCTCGGAGACGGCCGCCTTCACCGCGATCTGGGGGATCGAGATGGCGTCGAAGCCGTCCTCGACCACCAGGTGGGATGCCGCGTCGAGCAACTCGTCGCGTCCGGATTCCTCCACCGTCACTCCGTTCTCCAGCCGGGTTCACTCTAGGGCCCCGGTCCTCCCCCGGCATGCGCCGGCGATGACCTCCCCCGATTGTGGTGTGGCTGATGCGCGGTGTGGATATCTCGCGTCGCGGCTTCGGGGCGTCGGTACCGTAGGGCCATGCGAACGCTGGTCGGTACGGTCGCCCTTGCCGGGGTGCTTCTGCTCGCGGGATGCGACGGAGGCACCCCGATCCCCACGCTGCCCCCGACACCCTCCGCAACGCCGATCTTCGCGTCGGAGGAGGAAGCCCTTGCCGCTGCAGAGCAGGCGTATGAGGCGTATAGGGAGATGTCGGACCTGATCTCAGGGGAGGGGGGTGTCGAGCCAGAGAGAATCGCTCCCTACGTGACTGACGATCGCTTGACGGACGAGCTGCGTGGGTTTCAGACGCTCCGAGAGGCAGGCCTACGGATCGCAGGGGAAGCCACGTTCAAGGTGCTCGACCTTCAACGATACGAGGAAGTGGCGGGCGACGCGGAGGTCGTCTTCTACGCATGTTCTGATCTCTCGGGGTCGCGCGTCCTTGATGCAAATGGCGTCGATGTGACTCCGGTCGACCGAGTCGATCGACTCGTGCTTGAGGTTGTCGTTCGCACAGTTGGCGGTTCGAAGCCTCTGCTACTTGAGAGCGACAACTCGTGGCCAGGCGAAACCTGCTAGCCGCAGCTCTCCTTGGGCTCGCAGTTGCGGTTGCTTTGGGGGACGCTCTGCCCGTCCACGCCGCGGACTCAACTTGCAGTTATCTCGAAACGCAACTAGGTGTCTGTTCTTCAGCCGATGGCGGTTCGGTCGAGCTCGTTGGTGAGGAGCAAGAACCGGGAGGCGGGAGCAGTCCCGGCGGTGGGTCGCAGAACCCGGCGCCGCCGAACGTTCAAGATCCGGCGTGCCTGCGCCCGCAGCCGAACCGCCCCGCATCCTGCTTCGAGGCGGACGAACCGGGGGAGCCCGGCATCCCGACGATCACGATTCGCGACATCGCCACCTTCATCCCCACCCCGGGCCGGCAGCAGATGGAGCCCGACGGCTGGGCAGTCGCGGGGCTCGACACGAACTTCTACGCGATCACCGGCCCGCACGTGGTGAACGGCACGCTGCTGGGGAGACCCGCCGATGTGCGATTCACTCCGGTGAGCTACCGCTGGGCCTATGGCGACGGCACGTCCGCGACGAGGAGCACACCCGGAGGCACCTGGGCGGCCCTCGGCATCGCCGAGTTCGAGCCGACGCCGACATCCCACGTGTACGAGCGTGTCGGCGACTACACGATCACCTTGTCGATCGTGTTCGCCGCCGAATACCGCTTCAACGGCGGGTCGTGGCGACCCGTCGTCGGCACGCTCACGGTGCCCGCGAACGACCTCCACATCCGGGTCGGCACCGCGAAGACGGTGCTTGTCGAACACGACTGCCTGGCGAACCCGGGCGGACCCGGATGCTGAACGTCGCACCCGAAGAACCAAAGTAGGCTCCCAGCGCGGCCATAACAGACCCACAGAATTCGGCGAGATGCTGGCTGCGCCGAAAGGAGCACTCGATGTCCGAGTCCGATCAGAAACCCGCCCCCCGCGTTCGCCGTCCGCGCGCTTCCACAACCCCCGGCACGACCGCAATGGAGACCACGACCCCGATTCCCGCGCCCCCCGCTGCCGCCGCGCCGCCCACCCCGGAAGACACCGCGCGTCCGCGGAACAACGCCGGCGTGCTCGTCGCCGTCGCCGCGGTCGCGGCACTCGTCGGCGGGGGATCGGGCGCCGGAATCGCGGCGTGGGCCGTCGCGTCGAACCTCGCCGCCGACCAGCAGAGCGCCGCGGAGCCGCAGACGATCACCGTCAACGATCCCGACGATGTCAACGTCGTCAACGCGGTCGCCGCGAAGGCGGGGCCCTCGGTCGTGACCATCTCCGTCAGCTCGCAGAGCGCCGGGGGCAGCGGCTCCGGTGTCATCCTCAGCGAAGACGGCTACGTGCTCACCAACAACCACGTCGTCACCCTCGACGGAGCGTCGAACAACGGCACGATCGAGGTGACGACCTCCGATGGCCACATCTACTCGGCTGAGATCGTCGGCACCGACCCGACCGTCGACCTCGCCGTCATCAAACTCATCGACGCGAGCGGACTCACGCCCATCGAGTTCGGCGATGTCGATGCCCTCGACGTCGGCGATCGTGCGGTCGCCATCGGTGCACCGCTGGGACTCGCCAACACCGTCACCGACGGCATCGTCAGCGTGCTCAACCGCAGCATCCAGATCGCCTCGTCGGCAGTGCCCGACGACGGCACCGAGGATGACAGCGACAGCGGTCAGGGACCGTTCAACTTCGACATCCCAGGCCAGCAGGGATCGACCGGGTCGGGCACGATCAGCATCCCGGTGATCCAGACGGATGCCTCGATCAACCCGGGCAACTCGGGCGGCGCGCTGGTCAACGACTCCGGTGAACTCATCGGCGTCGTCGTCGCGATCGCCACGGCGGGCGGCTCGAGCGGCAGCTCGTCGGGGTCGATCGGTGTGGGCTTCGCCATCCCCGCCGACCTCGCGCAGCGGGTGGCGAACGAGATCATCGAGAACGGCACCGCCACCCACGGTCTGCTCGGGGCGACGGTGCGTGACGCGTCGAGCGCCGACGGGTCGATCGTCGGCGCGATCATCGTCGACGAAGACGGCCTCGTCTCCGGCGGCGCTGCGGAAGCGGCCGGCCTCCAGCCCGGTGACATCATCACCGAACTCGACGGCGTGCCGATCACCGGCAGCATCGACCTCACCGCCCAGGTGCGGTTGCACGCCGGCGGGGCCGAAGCCGAACTCGTCTACGTGCGTGACGGCGAAGAGCACACCGTCACCGTGACCCTCGGCACGTACCAGCCCTGACCGCACCATCGCGCGGGTCGACTCGGGAAACACGTCGACCCGCGCGATAGGCTCGCGCCATGCCGAGCCGCGCTGTCTCCGGTGACTCCGGCTTCCCGAACTCGGGCCCACCCGTCGCGGTCTCGTACGTCATGCCCGTGCTGAACGAGGCCGGGTACCTCGAAGCCGCGATCGCGAGCATCGTCGGCCAGGATCATCCCGGCGACTTCGAGATCGTGCTCGCCGTCGGTCCATCGACCGACGGTACCGCCGACATCGTCGACCGGCTCGTCGCCGCCGACCACCGCATCCGCATCGTCGAAAACCCGGGCATGGACATCCCGATCGGTCTCAACCTCGCGATCGCGGCGAGCCGGCATCCGATCATCGTGCGCGTCGACGCGCACACCGAGCTGGCGCCCGGCTACACGAGCCGCGCCGTCGCCACCCTCGAACGCACGGGAGCCGCGAGCCTCGGCGGGGTGATGATCGCGACCGGCAAGCCCGGGCTGCAGGCAGCCGTCGCACGCGCCTACAACAGTCGCTACGGGCTGGGCGGCGGCGCGTACCACGGTGAGCAGGCGACCGAGGGTCCCGCCGAGTCGGCCTACATGGGCGTGATGCGAGCGGATGCCCTACGCGAGATCGGCGGATTCGACGAGACCCTGCGCCGCGGCGAAGACTGGGAGCTCAACTACCGCCTGCGTCAGGCCGGACACATCGTCTGGCTCGACCCGCAGCTGCGAGTCAGCTACTGGCCCCGCAGCACGCTGCTCAAACTGCACCGCCAGTTCTTCGCGACCGGGGTGTGGCGCGGCGAACTGGTGCGCCGCCTCGGCGCCCGCAACCCGCTGCGCTTCTTCGCGCCCCCGGTGCTGCTCATCTCGCTCGTGCTGTCGCTCATCCTGCTGCCCCTGCACTTGACGGGGGTGCTGAGCGGCTGGCTCGGCTGGATGCTCGCGCTCACCTACCTCGGGCCGATCGCCTACCTCGGCCTGCTGGTGGTGGCCGCCGTCACCACCCCCGGGTCGCTCGCCGACCGCATCCGCCTCATGGTCGTGCTCGCGACGATGCACCTCAGCTGGGGCGCGGGCTTCATCCTCGGCGTCGTGCGCGGTGCCCGGGATGTCGTCGACCGCTCCCGCACGGAGTCCTAAGGCACTAATCCGCCAATTCGGAGAGCACGCAAGGGGTAATCCGTCACAAATGCGACGGATTACCCGACCCCGTCAGCCGAGCCAGCCCTCCGCGAGCATGCGCTCGACGACACGGCGACCGGCGGCACCGTCGTCGCGGGGGCTGAAGCGTTCCCGCCAGGCTGCCGCCCGCGCGGCGTACTCGGGCTGCCCGTCGGCGGCGGCGAGGATCGCGTCGCGCAGGTCGTCGCGGGTCGACACCACCGGGCCGGGGGCATCGGCGAGCAGGTCGAAGTAGAAGCCGCGCAGATCGGCGCTGTAGTGGGCGAGGTCGGGGGTGAAGAACACGATCGGTCGCCCGGTGCCGGCGAAGTCGAACATCACCGAGGAGTAGTCGGTCACGAGAACGTCGGTGACGAGCAGCAGGTCGGCCATGTCGGGGTAGCTGGTGACGTCGATGAGGCCCGCGCCGACGAGGTCCTGCCCGTGGGCGAGGGTGCGCGAGTGACCGCGGGCGAGCAGCACGTGGCCGGCGTCGAGGTCGCGGGCGAAGGCGGCGAGGTCGACGAAGTCCACCATCTCGGTGCGGTCGTCGCGCCAGGTGGGGGCGTAGAGCACGACGCGCGCGCCATCCGGGATGCCGATCCGCTTCCGCACCTCGGCCGCCCGGGTGGGGGAGTGCAGCACGTCGTTGCGCGGGTAGCCCTCCTGCCAGATCGGGCGGCGCATCGCGTAGGCCGAGCGGAAGATCTCGGCCGAGTACGGGTTCTGGGCGAGCAGGGCATCCCAGCGGTCGCGTTCGCGCAGCACCGCGATGCGGGTGCGCAGCCCCCGCCCGCCACGGTCGAGCGCGAGCTTCTTGAGCATCGTGCCGTGCCAGGTCTGCAGCACCTTCTGGTGGCCCCGGCGGCGGTATCGCTTCCGCAGCCAGTCGTTGACGACGAGCGCCCGGGATGCGGCCCGGGCGCGCCACCAGGCCCGGCTGCCTTCGATGATGCGCACCCCGCCCGCGGGAACGGCCACCGACCCGTCGACGACGCTCCAGTAGCGGGTCACGTCGGGGCGCAGTTCGGTGAGCGCACGGTCGATGCCGAGCGGATTGCACGACGCCGACTGGCCGTAGAAGCTCTCGAAGAAGACGGCGTTCTCGGGTTCCGGGTGCGACGCCCGGTACTCGTGTTCGAGCCGCCGCTGGGCGACCGCACCCCGCTCGTCGACGGCGAGCGGCGCCGAGACCGTCACGACGACCCCGCCGGCGTGCGCGCCGACCGTCGCCCGGAACAGCTCGTGGTCGAGTTCCGCCGTGGCGGTGGTGACGCTGCGCGAGGTCCAGCCGGCGGGCGTCGCGAGTTGCAGCCGGTAGGCGTCGCTCGGCAGCGCGAGGTCGTCGGACCCCCACCGCGGGCCGAGCAGCTCGAACTCGGCGACGACGAGATCACCGGCAAGGGAGAGGATGCCGTCGACCCGCGCCCGGCGCCCCTCCAGCCGCGCCGCCGTCACGTCGCCCGAGATCGTCAGACGCAGCCGCGACCCCTCCGCCGACTCGACCGCGACGATCGGGCGCGGCCGCACCTCGACCGGCGGCGCGCTGACTCCGCGGGTGCGCTCGAGGATCTCGTCGAGCACCCGGCCGGTCGCCTCGCCCGTGACGTCGACGAACTCGTCGCGCAACCAGCCGCTGTGGCGCACCGCTTCGGGGTCGCTCTCGAGGGCCGCGCCGAGCAGGTCGAGTGCCCCCTCCCATCCGGTGGCGTAGCGACCTCCGCTGAACTCGCGGTACGGGTCGTAGAGCCCGCGCCGTTTCGCGTACTGCTCGAGGTCGGCGGCGAAGAACACGATCGGGCGACCGAGCAGCGCGAAGTCGAACGCGATCGACGAGTAGTCGGTGAGCAGCACGTCGATCTCGGGCAGCACGGTGTTGACGTCGCGCACCCGGTCGGCGCCGAGCATCCGCACCCGCGGGCTGCGCTCCGGGCCCGCCGCGTAATCACCCGCCCCGAGCGGATGCGGGCGCAGGTAGAGCACCGCGTCGTGCCGCTCGAGCCAGGCGGCGATGGCGTCCCACTGAGTGGACGTCGGCACGACGGGGTCGGCCTCACCGTCGCGCCAGGTCGGCGCATACAGGATCGTGCGGGCCGACCCGGCGTCGAGCACCGAGGTGGTTCGCGGCTCGGCGAGGGCGTCGTCGCGCGGGTCGCCCGTGACGGCGATGCGCGACCGGGGCACCCCGAAGGCGCTCGAGACGCGGGCGGCGACCAGTTCCGAGGCGACCGGGAACAGCCGGATGCCGCGGCCGGCGAATCGGTAGGCGCGGCTCACGAGGGCGCGCACCAGGCGGTGGTCGGGGAGGAACGACACCCGCAGCGTCGCGGGCGAGTCGAGGTGCAGGCGCTTGAGCGGGATGCCGTGCCAGAGCTGCACGACGAAACCGCCGCGCGTCGCGAAGCGGTTCACGTCGCCGAAGCCATGGGTGACGACGAGCACCTGGGCCCGGAGGGTGAGGCGGAAGCCCCGCCATCCGGTCTTGCGTTCCGCGTCGAGGCCGAGCGCGCGGGCCTCGGCGAGTTCGGCATCCGTCGTCGCGAGCCAGACCACTCGGGTGTCGCGTCCGAGGCGTTCGCGAGCCGCACGGTAGAGCGGCAGCGCGCCCTCGCCGACGCCGATGCCCGAACCGAAGACCCACAGGCGCGACGTGCGCGGCACGACGAGGCTCGCGAGCGCGCCGAGCGCGTACAGCGGCAGCCGCAGCACCTTGCGGGCGTTGCCGGCTCCGAACGTGAATCTCGCCATGGCGGGAGTGCGGGGCCTTTCTCACCGCCGCCATCGGCGGCACGGTCACGATTCTGTCACGGCGCCCCCGCGCGAATCGCTCAGGGCACGGGACTGATTCAATGGTCGAGTGTCGGTGCTGAGTGACCTCAAGGCCGTGCGTCGCGTCATCCGCAACGCGGTGCGCTCCCGGGCGACCCGCACCGAGCTCGCCGGGCGCCAGCCGGAGCTGCCCGAACCCGGCAGCATCCACATCGCCGTCTACTTCGCCGACACCCGGGTGAACCTGTACCAGATCCGGCAGTGGTACGCCCCGCTGGCCGAACTGGCGAAGCGGCATCCGGTGGCGATCATCACCCGCAGCCCCGGTGCGACGCTGACGCTGCTCGACGAGTCACCGGTGCCGGTCGTCTACCGGCGTCGGGTCGTCGACCTCGAAGAGTTCGTGGTCGAGCAGGATCTGCGGCTCGTGCTCTACGTCAACCAGAACCAGAAGAACTTCCAGATGTTCCGCTATGGGCGCATGTGGCATGTGTTCATCAACCATGGCGAGAGCGACAAGATGTACATGACCACGAACCAGTTCAAGGCGTACGACTACGCCCTGGTCGCCGGTCAAGCCGCGCTCGACCGGCTGTCACGCAAACTCTGGGCGTATGACGTCGAACACCGCGCCATCCCGATCGGCCGACCCCAGGCCGACCACTTCAGCGGCGAGCTGCGCTACCCCGACGACGACCGCATCGTCGTGCTCTACGCCCCCACCTGGGAAGGGGACCGGCCGGCGGCCGCCTACGGGTCGATCGCGACCCATGGTCAGGCGCTCGCCGCAGCCGTGCTGGCATCCCCCCGCCACCGGCTGGTGTACCGGCCGCACCCGCGCAGCGGGGTGATCTCCCGCGAGTACCGCGACGCGCACCGCGCGATCGTCGCGGCCATCGGTGACGCCAACCGCGCGGATGCCGGCGCCCACCACGTCTACGACGACGGCCCCGAACTCGGCTGGCAGCTGGCGGCGGCCGACGTCGCGATCACCGACATCTCGGCGATGATCTACGACCGTCTCGCGACCGGCAAGCCGATCCTGGTGACCCGCCCGTCGTCACCCGACGCCGAGATCGACGACGACGGCTTCCTCGGCGTCGTCGACTGGCTCACCGCCGACGAGGCCGGCGACATCCTGGCGATCGCCGATCGGGCGCTGCTCGACCCGGCCGCCCGCGAGAAGCTCGCGACCTGGTCGACCCACTACTTCGGCGACACGACCCCCGGTGTGGCGACCCAGCGGTTCCACGACGCGATCGACACCCTCATCGCCGAATGGGATCGGCACGCCCTCATCCATCTCGGCGACCGGCGGTCGTCAGAGAGCGACCCGCTCGACGAAGACGAGGACGAAGAGGGCCTGCCGCCGAGCGGCGACTGAGTGGTGCCGGAAGATCGTCGTTCCCGGCGCCGCCTCGTGTTCTCCCGGACATCCGGGGTTACACTGCCCACATCCTCGGCAGCGCCGGTTTGACTTCGGCCACGTCGGCGCTGTCGAGTGGCGGGACTGTCAGCGGGGAGCCGCAGGCTACTCCGCGGGCGGCAGCATCGGGTAGTTCGCTCGCCCACGAGGAAGCTTCGCCGGGCGGCGCGCCGTGACCGCCTTGGGTGCGCGTGGCGCCTTCGGGGCGCGTGGCGGCTTCGGCGGCTTGACCACCGCATCCAGGGTCGACGGGAAGACTGCGGGCGCCGGGCCGAACGCCGACCGCGACGAGGCCACGACCCGTCGGCCGAGCAGGTGGTTACCGCTGCCGCCGATGACGGCGCCGATGCCGAACGGGATGGCGCGGCCGATCACCGACGACCCCTGCGTCACGGCGAACTTGCGCACGAACGCCTTCTGCACGCGGTCGGCGATGGGGCCGAACACGGTCGCGGGGAGGCTCTTGGTCACCAGTTCGCCCCAGAACGCGGTGCGGGTCTGCTGACTACCGGCCGCCTGCCCGGCGAACTGGCGGATCAGCTCCTGCCCGCCGTTGCCGAGCATCATCGTCATAACGAGGGTGCGGGCGCGCTCCGGGTCGTCGACGGCGATACCGTGCACCTCGCACACCGACTGCGCGAACAGCGCTGTCGCTTCGAGGAAACCCGCGGTCTCGACTCCCGAGAGCACGATCGACGTGCCGATGCCGACGACCGGAATGGCGGCGCTCGCGCCGACGAGGGCGCCCCCGGTGGTGACGGCGGTCAGATAGCGCCGCTCGAGGATGGCGATGATCTGCGACGGGTTCGCGTCGGGGCGACGGGTGCGGATGCTGCGGATGTGGGCGAGCACCACCGGGCGGTGCACCGAGAGCAGCGCGTCGAAGCCCCGCTCGGCCGCCGAGGGCGACCGGTCGCCGAGAACCTCCAGCTCTCCGGTCATCGCCTCACCTCGGGTTCAGCCTTTCACGCCGTAGTCGGCGTTGTAGCGGGCGACCACCTCGCGGATCGGCGCATCGAGCACGAGCCGGCCCTTGTCGAGGTACAGGCCGCGCGTGCAGAACCGCAACAGATCCTTCTCGCTGTGCGAGACGAAGAACAGGGTGCGACCGCCCGCCAGCAGTTCCTCGATGCGGGTGTAGCACTTCGCCTTGAACGGGGCGTCTCCGACGGCGAGCACCTCGTCGACCAGGATGATCGGCTCTTCGAGGCGCGAGATGACGGCGAACGCGAGACGCACCTTCATGCCGCTCGAGAGGTGCTTGTACGGGGTGTCGACGAACTTCTCGAGCTCGGCGAAGCCGATGATCTCGTCGAAGCGTTCCGCGATCTCGCGGGTGGTCATGCCGTGGAGTCCGGCGGTGAGGTTGACGTTGTCGCGCACCGTCAGGTCGTTCACGAAGCCGCCGGTGATCTCGATGAGCGGGGCCACGCCGCCTTGGACGCTGACCACCCCCTCGTCGGGCAGCATCACCTGCGCGACCAGCTTGAGCAGCGTCGATTTGCCCTGCCCGTTGCGGCCCACGACCCCGATCGCCTCACCGGGGGCGACGTCGAACGACACGTTGCGCAGCGGCCAGAACTCGTCGGGGCGTCGCCGGCGGGTGCGGCCGCCGAACAGGTCTTTGAAGTTGCGTCGGGCGGCTCGGTTGCGGGTGAAGCGGATGCCGAGATCCCGCACGCTGATCGCCCCCTCGGGGCGCACCTCGGCATCCATCAGATCTCCTTCAGAACGCGGCGGATGCTGCCGCGGTAGACGAGGAAGCCGACGACGAGGAAGAGCACCGTCATCGCACCGCTGATCGCGACCGCGAACCAGTCGAGCTGCTCCGGGAAGAAGGCGGCCCGGTACAGCGAGAAGATGCCGGCGAGCGGGTTGAACGCCCCCCAGAAGCGCACCTCCGCGGGCAGGTCGCCGAGCCCGTAGATGATCGGCGACGCGTAGAACAGGAACCGCAGCACGAGCTTCACGGCGCGTTCGAGGTCGCGGAAGAACACCACGAGCGGGGCGACGAGCAAGCCGATGCCGAGGGTCAGCGTCGCCTGCAGCACGATCGCGAGCAGCCACCAGACGACGTCGATGTGCAGGGTCGCCCCGAAGAGCACGACGAACAGAGCCAGCACCGGGATGCTCGCGACGAACTCGATGCCCTTGCTGAGCACGAGGCGGGCGACCCAGATGGTGCGTGGGATCGTCGTCGACCGGATGAGCTTCGCCTCTTTGGTGAACGCCCGGGTGCTGTCCGAGACGGCGCCCGTGAACCACATCCACGGCAACAGGCCGGCGAGCAGGAACACGATGTACGGCTCGTGCCCGACCGTGCGGTCGAACACCTGCGTGAAGACGAACCAGTAGATGCCCGCCATGACGAGCGGGTCGAGGATCGACCACAGGTAGCCGAGCGCGCTCGTCGAGTACCGCACCTTGAGGTCACGGGTCGTGAGCAGCCAGAGCGATCGCCGGTAGCGCTCCAAGGGAGACCAGCGACGCCGCACCTCGGGGCGTGCGAGATCGTCGACAGTCACGCAGCAACATTAGCCGCGCGGCCTGATGCGATCAGGTCACACGAAGAGGTTGGCCCGCTCGAGGTCTTCGGCGAAGTCGATCTCGACCGCGTAGAGGTCGGAGATGTCGACCGGCGTGAAGCGCAGGCCATCCTGCTCGATCGCCAGCTCGATGCCGCGTTCGAAGTAGTCCTGGTCGGCAACCTTCTGCAGGTGACGGATGAGCGCCGCCTTGTCGTCGCGGGCGACGAAGTTGATGCCGACGGCCTCGCCGAGCCCGCCGACGACGGTCTTGGAGAGTTCCTTGATGTGGCCGTTCGCGTCGGTCGTGTACTTGACCTCTTCGTCGGACACCTTGGCGGTGTTGACGCTCACGAAGCTACGGTCGGCGGCGACGAGGTCGCCGGCACGCACCAGCGCCTCGGGGTCGAAGACGACGTCACCGTTCATCCACAGCACGCCGCCGTCCTTCGACGCCTGAAGCGCGCGCAGCAGCGACTTGCTGGTGTTGGTCTGGTCGTAGCGCTCGTTGTACACGTACGAGGCGTCGGGGAAGGCCTCGACGATGTGCTCGAGCTTGTAACCGACGACGATCGTCACGTTCACGTCGGCACCGAAGGCCTGGTGGATGTTGTCGAACTGCTGCTGCATGATGCTGCGGCCGTCGCTGAGTTCGGTGAGGGGCTTCGGCAACGAGCGGCCGAGACGGCTGCCCATGCCTGCTGCGAGGATCACGATCTGAGTCGTCATGGTCCAGTTCTCCTTCGGTGTGTCGCCTCTGCACCGACCTGCTGTGATCGGTGCTGAATGAGGGCCACGCGTTGGAGTGATTTCACTCGTTGTTCACCGCGCGACCGTTGTGCAAGACACCCCGTTGTGTCCCCGAATTCTATCGGCGGGGTTGTGGAAAACCCCAGGAGGTTGACACGACCGTTCCCGGATCGTGATGAAACTCTCTCGCAACCCGCATTGATACGGTGGACCGGTGGAACCCGACCGCGACGCCCCGCCCCGCAAGGGCCCGGGTGGACGAACGGTCGCCGCCCGTCCCGGCGCAGCACGCGGTGCCGGAACGATCAGCAGCCGTCCCCCCGAGCAGGTGGCGGTCGCCGTCGCGCCCCCGGAGCCGACCGCTACTCCGACGGTCGCTCCGACGGCAGCGCCGGTGGCGAAGGCCCCGAAGCGGCCGAAAGCCGTGCGCCGCCCGGCTCGCGTGACCCCCCAACCCGTCATCGCATCCACAGCTGCGCTCTCGGTGCGCAATCTCACGAAGCGCTTCGGCAACGTCACGGCGGTGGATTCCGTCGACCTCGAGATCCAGGCCGGCACGTTCTACGGATTCGTCGGCCCGAACGGCGCGGGCAAGACCACCACCCTGGCGATGATCACCGGGCTGCTGCGTCCCGATTCGGGGGTCGTGCGCATCCACGGAGCGGATGTCTGGCGCAACCCGGGCGTCGCGAAGAGGTCGCTGGGCGTGCTGCCCGACAACCTCCGGCTGTTCGACCGCCTCACCGGCGCGGAGTTCCTCCACCACGCGGGAGCCCTGCGTCGGCTCGACAAAGAGACCATCACGCATCGCGTCGACGATCTCGCCGCCGGGTTCGGCCTGCGCCACTCGCTCGACCGATTCATCTCCGACTACTCGGCCGGGATGATGAAGAAGATCGCCATCGCGGCGGCGATGATCCACTCGCCGCGGCTGCTCGTGCTCGACGAGCCGTTCGAGTCGGTCGACCCGGTGTCGGCGGCATCCGTCATCGCCATCCTCAAGAAGTACGCCGAAGCCGGCGGCACGGTGCTGTTGTCGAGCCACAGCATGGGGCTCATCGAGCGCACGTGCGACGCGGTGGCGATCATCGCCAACGGCAGGATGCTGGCCGCGGGTCCGCTCGCCGACGTGCTCGACGGCGAAAGCCTCGAGACCCGATTCGTGGAACTCGCCGGCGGCGCGGGCGCGGTGGAGGGCATGGAGTGGTTGCAGAGCTACTCCGACTGAAAACGCGGCTGCTGGTGAACGCGTTCCGCGTTCCCGGCGCCGCGAAGTGGGCGGCACTCGGCGTCGTGCTCGCCGGTGCCGGCATCGTGCTGCTGTGGAACGGCGCCGCGCTCGCCTCCGAGCTGGATGCCGTCACCCGTCACCGGGTCGTCGTCGTCGCCGGGGCTCTCGCGTCGCTCGGGGCGTTCGTCATCCCGCTCGTCATCGCGCGGTCGCAGCTGCTGCACCCGCGGGCGCTCTGGCTCTTCGGGTTCCGGCCGCTGTCGATCGCCGGAGCGGTTCTGCTGACGACACTCGTCGGCCCGGCGCTGCTGCTCGTGCCGGTGGCCCTCGCCCCGCTGCAGCTGTGGACGGGACCGGCCGTCGCGACGGCGACGCTCGCGGTGCCGCTCATCGTCATCGAAGGCGTCTTCGCCGCGCGGATCGGGGTCGTGATCGGTTCCGTGCTGCTCCACCGTCCCCGGGTCGGCGCCCTCATCCGCGCCCTCGCCGTGCTCATCTTCGTCGCCGGAGCCCTCATCATCGTCGCGCACCTCGCCCCGACCCTCGCGGAGCTGCTGCCCGCGGCGTGGTGGCCGACCGTGCTCGTCGTCGTCGTCGCACTCGCCCCGCTGCGCGATCCCGCGATCGCCGACACCCTCACGGCTCTTCCGCTCGGAGCGTTCTGGCGAGCCCCGTCGCACCAAGCCGCCGGAGACGCCGCCCTCGTCAGCCAGGACTTCGCGCTCGGCGCACTGACCATCGCGGTGCTCGTCCTCATCTGGATCGCGTCGCTCGCCTATCAACTGCGACCGACCCGCCGCATCCCGCGCGAACGTGCCGCCCTCGTTCCCGGATGGTTCCGGCGCCTGCCCTCGACGCCGGTCGGCGCGGTCGCCGCCCGCAGCTTCACCTACTGGGCCCGCGACCCGCGCTACCGCACCGCGCTCGCCGTGCTGCCCGCCGTGCCGGTCGTCACCCTGCTGGCGATGTGGATCGCCGGCATTCCATTCTCGATCGCGACCCTCGTGCCGCTCCCGCTCGTCGTGCTGCTGCTCGCCTGGGGCACCCTGCACAACGACGTCGCCTACGACTCGACCGCGATGTGGACCCAGCTCGCCGCCCACACCCGAGGCGTCGACGACCGGATCGGCCGGATGCTGCCGGTGCTCGCGATGGGGGTGCCCGTCGTGCTGGTCGGCACGGTGCTGACCGCATGGGCGCACGGCGACTGGATGATCGCGCCCGCCGTGTTCGGGGTGGCGACGGCGATCCTGCTCGGCGGCATCGGAGTCTCGAGCGTCATCTCCGCGAACCACCCGTACCCGGCGACGCGGCCCGGCGACGCGCCCTTCCAGCAACCGCAGGTTCCCGGAGCGAGCGGCAGCGGCATCCAATTCGGGTCGATCGTGCTGATCCTGCTCGTCGCCGCCCCGGCGATCACCGCGACCGTCGTCCACCTGCTCGGCGTGCCGGGGCCCTGGGTCTGGCTCGCCCTCGCCGTCGGGGTCGGGGTCGGACTGCTGGCCTTCGCAAGCGGCATCCGCGTCGGCGCCGCCGCCTACGACCGCAGCACCCCCGAACTACTCGACTTCGCCGCCCGCCACTGACCCGTGCGGGCGGGCCGCCGCGGCCGTACCCTAGGGGGCATGGCCGAACTGGATCGCGGACCCGACACCGTCGGAGGCGGAACCGACACCCTCGACCGTGAGCTCGAGAAGCTTCTTGAAGACGCCCAGCTGGAAGACGGCGACCACGAGCGCTTCTCGCACTACGTGCAGAAGGAGAAGATCCTCGAATCCGCCGTCACCGGCAAGCCGGTGCGCGCCCTGTGCGGCAAGAAGTGGATCCCCGGTCGCGACCCCGAGAAGTTCCCCGTCTGCCCCGACTGCAAGAAGATCTACGAGCGCCTGAAGGGCTGACCCCTTCCCAGGCGGTAATCCGTCGCAATTGTGACGGATTACCGAGGCTGCCCTGCCCGATCTGACGGACTAGTCGACGCTCGTCGTCATGGTCTTCCGCGACGACGTTCCCTTTAGAGTTTCCGATGCCGTGCGGGCGGGTCGATCACGGGCTTCGGTCGACTCCGAGCACTACGCGATGCCGTTCCAGGGTGTCAGGCTGCCGCTCGGAACTGACGATCTCACGGCACGCTGCCACGCGTACGCGCTACGGATGCGGAACGATGCAGCCTTCACCTCGGTGACCGCCGCCGCGCTGTGGGGCATCCCGCTCCCCGCGTACGTCGATCACTCGAGGTTGCACGTCTCGGTCCCCCACGGGCGTCCGCGCCCGCGTTCCCGTGGAGTCGTCGGGACTGAGCGCACGTTCGCCAGCGAAGCGGTCACACTCGGCGGCCTTCGGGTCTTGACCCCACTCGCAACGTGGGCCTCCCTCGCGACGGCCATCGGGATCGCTGATCTCATCGCAGCAGGCGATGACCTGGTCGGAGATCGTCGCGGGCATCCTCTCGTCGAGATGGGGCAGCTCCTGTCGATCGCCGGGCGTCGGGTGATCGGCGCGCCGCGACTGCGGATCGCTGCGCCACGTGTCCGGGTCGGAAGCCGATCGCGCCCCGAGACCCTGTCGCGCGTCCTCTTCGTCGAGAGCGGGATCCCCGAACCGCAGCTGAACTTCCCGATCCCCGAACTGGGTGTCTACCTCGACCTCGCCTGGGAGGATGCTCGCTTCGGCTACGAGTATCAGGGTGGCCACCACGTCGGCGTGGAGCAGCATGCCGCCGATATCCGCCGCCAGGAGCGCGTCCACGATGTCGAATGGCTGCTGATGGAAGCGACGAAGTACGACCTGTTCGATGCTCCTCTTCTGACTGTTCAGCGAGTCCGGTCACGGCTCGAGTCGCGGGGCCTTCGCGCGCGCGGCACTAATCCGCCAAAGTGGGCGCTGCCGAGACGCTGATCCGTCACAATTGCGACGGATTAGATCGACGGCACGCTGACAGGGCGCGGCGACGGGTCAGATGTAGACGGTGGGGATGACGGGGTCACCTTGGGAGAGACGGAACGCGGCGAGGGGGAGCTCGCCGATCGCGGCGGCGTGGTGGTCGCGGGCGGCGGCCACACCGGCGGGGCCCAGGTGGGCGGGGTCGGCGACGCCGTCGCGCACGAGGTCGACGAGCAGTCCGCGGCCCGGTTTGGGCAGCGTCTCGGGTTCTTCGACGTAGATGGTCTCCTCGACGGCGACCCCGTGGTCGAGGCTGCGCACAGGCACCTTGCGTCCGGCGACGGTGGCCTTGCCGTCCGAGCGTTTCCCGACGGGCAACCATGAACCCGACGGGTCCTGGTGGGCGACGAGTTTGTACACCATCCCGGAGGCGGGGGCGCCGGATCCGGTGACGACCGAGGTGCCGACGCCGTAGGAGTCAACGGGCGCGGCCCGCAGTGCCGCGATCGTGTTCTCGTCGAGGTCGTTGGTGACGGTGATGCGGGTGCCGGTGGCCCCGAGCGCGTCGAGTTGGGCCCGCGCGGAGGCGACGACGACGCCGAGGTCGCCCGAGTCGATGCGGATGGCGCCCAACGAGGTTCCGGCCACGCGGATCGCCGTCTCGATGCCGGTGGCGATGTCGTAGGAGTCGACCAGCAGCGTGGTGCCGACGCCCATCGCCTCGACCTGGGCGGCGAACGCCTCCTCTTCGGAGTCGTGCAGCAGGGTGTAGGAGTGCGCGGCGGTGCCCATCGTCGGAACGCCCCAGGTGCGGCCGGCTTCGAGGTTCGAGGTCGCCGCGAATCCGGCGATGTAGGCGGCGCGGGCGGCGGCGACCGCGGAGCGCTCCCCGGTGCGGCGTGAGCCCATCTCGGCGAGGGGCCGGCCGTCGGCGGCGGCGACCATCCGGGCGGCGGCGGAGGCGACGGCGGAGTCGTAGTTGAGGATGCTGAGCGCCAGCGTCTCGAGCACGACCGCTTCGGCGAAGGTTCCTTCGACGATGAGGATCGGCGACCCGGGGAAGTAGACCTCGCCCTCCTGGTATCCCGCGATCGACCCCGTGAAGGTGTACGACGCGAGCCAGTCCAACGTCGCCTCCGACACGACCCCGGCCGAGCGCAGCCAGGCGATCTCGGCATCCCCGAACCGGAACTCGGCGAGCTGTTCCAGCAGACGCCCGGTGCCGGCAACGACCCCGAACCGTCGCCCCGCGGGAAGCCGCCGGCTGAACAGCTCGAACACGCAACGCCGCGACGCGGTGCCATCGCGCAACGCTGCGTCGATCATCGTGAGCTCGTAGCGGTCGGTGAGCAGGGCGCTCGTCATTCGTCGAGCCTATCCGCGCAGGCGACCCGACTACCCTTGACCTCTGTGACCCCCCGAACGAACGCGCCCATCGGCGTCTTCGACAGCGGGGTCGGCGGACTCACCGTGGCCCGCGCGATCCTCGACCAGTTGCCCCACGAGCGCGTGCTGTACGTCGGCGACACGAAGCACTCGCCGTATGGGCCGAAGCCGATCGCCGAGGTGCGTGCCTACGCCCTCGAGGTGCTCGACGATCTCGTCGCTCAGGGCGTCAAGGCGCTGGTGATCGCCTGCAACACCGCGAGTGCGGCGATGCTGCGGGATGCCCGCGAGCGCTACGAGGTGGCGTTCGGCATCCCCGTCGTCGAGGTCATCCAGCCGGCCGTGCGGGCGGCGGCGCGGGCGACCCGCAACGGACGCGTCGGGGTGATCGGCACGGCGGGCACGATCCAGTCCCGGGCGTACGACGATGCGTTCGCCGCGGCCCCGGCCGTGGAGCTGTTCAGCCAGGCGTGCCCGCGATTCGTCGAGTTCGTCGAGGCGGGCA
Organism: Pseudolysinimonas yzui; assembly: GCF_014653215.1. Classification (GTDB taxonomy): domain Bacteria; phylum Actinomycetota; class Actinomycetes; order Actinomycetales; family Microbacteriaceae; genus Pseudolysinimonas_A; species Pseudolysinimonas_A yzui. The sequence goes on from NZ_BNAI01000001.1 coordinate 39,550, forward strand.
TCACGAGCGGGCCCGAGCTGTTCGCGGTCGCCGAGGAATACCTGGCGCCCCTGAAGGCCGCCGATGTCGACACCCTGGTGCTCGGGTGCACGCACTACCCGCTCATGTCGGCGGCGATCCAGTACGTCATGGGCCCCGGCGTGCGGCTCGTGTCGAGCGCGGAGGAGACGGCGGCGGATGTCTACGGGCGACTGGTCTCGGCAGGCCTCGAGCGCACCGACCCGACACCCCCGCGGCACGCGTTCGAGTGCACGGGCGACGACAAGGCCGCCTTCCTGAGGCTCGCCCATCGCTTTCTCGGTCCGGAGGTCTCGCATGTGGAGACCTTCGAGACCGGCACCATCCCCATCCAAGGAGTAGCCCCATGACCACCCCCTCGCATGAGCAAGGTGGCCGCGTAGACGGCCGCACCCCCGACGAGCTCCGCCCGATCACGATCGAACGCGGCTGGAGCACCCAGGCGGAGGGCAGCGCGCTCATCTCCTTCGGCAACACCAAGGTGCTCTGCACGGCGTCGTTCACGAACGGCGTTCCGCGCTGGCTCACCGGCAAGGGCAAGGGCTGGGTCACGGCGGAGTACGCGATGCTGCCGCGGGCGACCAACGACCGCTCCGACCGCGAGAGCGTGAAGGGCCGCATCGGCGGCCGGACGCACGAGATCTCCCGGCTCATCGGGCGCAGCCTGCGAGCGATCATCGACACGAAGGCGCTCGGCGAGAACACGATCGTGATCGACTGCGACGTGCTGCAGGCCGACGGCGGCACCCGCACCGCGGCGATCACCGGCGCCTACATCGCGCTCGTCGACGCCGTCGAGTGGGGCCGCGAGAAGGGCTTCATCGGCAAGAACGCCAAGGCGCTGCTCGATTCGGTCGCGGCGGTGAGCGTCGGCATCATCGACGGCGTTCCGATGCTCGACCTCGCCTACGTCGAAGACGTGCGGGCCGAGACCGACATGAACGTCGTGATGACGGGTCGCGGCCTGTTCATCGAGGTGCAGGGCACCGCCGAGGGCGCGCCGTTCGACAAGCGCGAGCTGGATGCGCTGCTCGAGCTCGCCGGTTCGGGTGTCGCCCGGCTCACCGAGATCCAGGCCGCAACGCTGGTCTCGTGACCACCTTCGTTCTCGCCACCCACAACGCCCACAAGGTGCAGGAGCTGCGCCGCATCCTCGGCGACCGCCTCGGGCCGCACGACCTGATCGGCTACGTCGGCCCGGCGCCGATCGAAGACGGCGACTCCTTCGAGGCGAACGCGCTCATCAAGGCCCGCGCCGCGCACGCCCACACCGGGCTGCCGGCTCTCGCCGACGATTCGGGAATCGCCGTCGCGGCGCTCGGCGGTGCCCCGGGAATCGACTCGGCGCACTACTCCGGGTCGCGCGACGACGGCGCCAACCTGCGGCACCTTCTCGCCGAACTCGGGGGCGTGAACGACCGGTCGGCCCATTTCGTCTGTGCGGCAGCTCTCGTCGATGCCGAGGGCGAGTACGTGGTGCGGGGCGAGTGGCCGGGCACGGTGCTGACCGCCCCCGCGGGTCACGGCGGTTTCGGCTACGACCCGGTCTTCCGACCCGACGGCGAGTCCCGCAGCGCCGCCGAGCTCACTCCCGCCGAGAAGGATGCCGACAGCCACCGCGCGCGGGCGTTCGTGGCCCTCACCGAGGAGCTGCGCCGCCGCTACGGCTGAGGCGGCCGCGGCGCAGGGGAGAATGGATGCCGTGAGCCACGATCATGGGCACGGCGCGTCGACCAAGGGTCGGCTGGCGATCGCCTTCGCGATCGTCGCCGTCGTGCTGGTCGTTCAGGTCGTCGGGGCGGTGTTCTCGGGGTCGCTCGCGCTGCTCGCCGACGCGGGTCACATGGCCAGTGACGCGATCGGTCTGCTCGTCGCCCTGATCGCGAGTGCCTGGGCGAGCCGGCCGGCGACCGACCGGCACACGTTCGGCTTCCGCCGGGTCGAGGTTCTCGCGGCGCTGTTCAACGGGGTGCTGCTGACCGTCGTCGCCGTGGTGGTCGCGATCGAGGCGATCCGTCGCCTGACCGCGGCTGACCCGCATGAGCCTCTCGGCATCCCGATGCTCATCGTCGCCGGCATCGGTCTGCTCGCCAACGTCGCCGCCTACCTGGTGTTGCGTGGCGGCGACCGGCGGTCGATGAACATGCGCGGCGCGACGCTCGAGGTGCTCGGCGACCTGTTCGGGTCGATCGCTGCCGTGGTCGCCGGCGTCGTGCTGATCACCACCGGGTTCGCCGCGGCCGACGCGATCGCGTCGCTCGTGATCGCGGCGCTCATCGTTCCGCGGGCGGCGCTGCTGCTGCGCGACGTCGTGCGGGTGCTCACCGAGTCGGCGCCGCGCGAGACCGACGTGACCCTGATCCGCGAGCACCTGCTGGAGACTCCCGGGGTCGTCGCGGTTCACGACGTGCACGTCTGGGCGATCACGTCGGGAGCCCCGGTGTTCACGGCGCACGTGGAGTGCGACCCGGAGGTGTTCGCGAGCGGCCGCACGGGCGAGATGCTCGAGAGCCTCGGCGCGTGCCTGCACGGGCACTTCGACGTCGAGCACTCGACGTTCCAGCTGGAGCCCGCCGGGCACTCCGAGCGCGAGGAGCCCGCCCATCGTTGAGTCGTCGCCCGGCACGCTGTCGACCGTCGCCGAGAACTACCTCAAGGTCATCTACGGCCACACCGAATGGCAGCCGCATCCGATGACGTCGTCGCAGCTCGCGGCGCGGCTCGGGCTCGCCGCGTCGAGCGTCACCGAGATGGTGAAGAAGCTCACGGTGCAGGGGTTCGTCGAGCACGCCCTCTACGGAACGATCGTGCTCACCGCGCGCGGACGGGCGGAGGCGCTGCGGATGGTGCGCCGTCACCGGCTCATCGAGACCTGGCTGGTGAGCGAGTTCGGCTACGGCTGGGACGAGGTGCACGACGAGGCGGAGGTGCTCGAGCACGTCGTGAGCGACCGCATGATCGACGCGATCGACGCGCGCCTGGGGCATCCGACGGCCGACCCGCACGGTGACCCGATCCCCGGGGCGGATGGCGTGGTGCCGCCGGCCCGCGGGGTGCGGTTGAGCGAGGTGGCGGCCGCAACGGGCGAGGTGCGGGTGGTGCGCATCAGCGACAGCGACCCCGACGTGTTGCGGCTGCTGGAGGGTCGCGGCATCGGGGTGGGCACGACGTTCGACCCGGAGGGCCTTCCCGTCGAGGCGGCCCGGGCGGTCTGGGTGACCGTCGACTGATCCCGATTTCGGTTGCCCGAAGAATCTCGGGTAAAGTTTCGGTGTGCCGAAATCTCGCCGTCGAGTGCTCGTCCCGCTCGTCGCCGTGCTCCTGGCGGCGCTCGCCGGATGCGGCACCCCCGCGCCCGAGAAGGAGCGCCCCCTTGTGCTCGCCACCTTCACCGTGATCGCCGACATCGCCCGCAACGTCGCCGGCGAGCACCTCGACGTCGAGTCGATCACCAAGGTCGGGGCCGAGATCCACGGCTACGAGCCGACCCCCGGCGACCTGCGTCGGGCCGCGGGGGCCGACCTGATCATCGACAACGGGCTCGGGCTCGAAGCCTGGTTCGAGCAGTTCCTTCAGGATGTCGACGCCCCCCGCGTGACGGTGTCGGACGGCGTCGAGCCGATCGACATCGCCGCCGACGCCTACGCGGGCCGCCCGAACCCGCACGCCTGGATGTCACCGCTCAACGTCGAGATCTACGTCGACAACCTCGTGGCGGCGTTCTCGGAGCTCGATCCGCAGCACGCCGCCGACTACGCCGCGAACGGAGAGGCGTACGCGGGCGAGCTGCGCACGGTGCACGACGAACTCGTCGCCGACCTCCACACGCTGCCCGCCGACGCCCGCGCGCTCGTGACCTGCGAAGGCGCCTTCTCGTATCTCACCCGCGACACCGGTCTCACCGAGATCTACATCTGGCCGGTCAACGCCGAACAGCAGGCGACGCCGCAGCAGATCGCCGGCGTCATCGATGCGGTGGAGGCCGACGACATCCCGGCGGTGTTCTGCGAGTCGACGGTGTCCGACCGACCGATGCAGCAGGTCGTCGAGGCGACCGGAGCCGCGTACGGCGGGGTGCTCTACGTCGACTCGCTGTCGGAAGCCGACGGCCCGGTGCCGACCTACCTCGACCTGCTGCGCTACAACGCGCGCACGATCACCGCCGCGCTCACCGGGAGCGACGGATGACGGCGGCGATCGCGGTCGACGCGCTGTCGGTGCGCTACGGGGAGGTCGTCGCCCTCGACGACGTGCACCTCGACCTGCAACCGGGGCGGGTGTGCGCGCTCATCGGCATGAACGGCTCGGGCAAGTCGACCCTGCTCAAGGCGATCGTCGGGCTGGTGCGGCCGACGCACGGCACCGTGCTTCTCGACGGCGAGTCGCCCGCCCGCGCCCGCCAGCGCGGCACCCTCGCCTATGTGCCGCAAAGCGAAGACGTCGACTGGCGGTTCCCGGTGTCGGTGCGCGACGTCGTCATGATGGGCCGCTACGGGCGTCAGGGCTTCACCCGGCACCCGCGGGCCGAAGATCGCGCCGCCGTCGCCGAGGCGCTCGCCCGTGTCGACCTCACCGACCTCGCCGACCGGCAGATCGGCAGGCTTTCGGGCGGGCAGCGCAAGCGCGCGTTCGTCGCCCGTGGGATCGCGCAGGATGCCGGCATCCTGCTGCTCGACGAACCGTTCGCGGGCGTCGACAAGCCGTCTGAAGGCACGATCGTGCGCCTGCTGCGTGATCTCGCGGCCGAGGGTCGCACGGTGCTCGTCACGACGCACGACCTCGCCTCCGTCGCGGCGCTCGCCGACGAGGCGGTGCTGCTGCTGCAACGGGTGCTCGTGCACGGCACCCCCGCCGAGGTGCTCACCCCCGAGAACCTGAGCCGCGCGTTCGGCCTCGAGACCGGAGCCGACCGATGAACCCCCTCGACTTCCTGCTCGAGCCGCTCGGCTACGACTTCATGGTGCGCGCCCTCGTCACGAGCGTGCTCGCCGCCGTCGTGTGCGCGCTGCTGTCGTGCTGGCTGGTACTCATCGGCTGGTCGCTCATGGGCGACGCGGTCTCGCACGCCGTGCTTCCCGGGGTGGTGCTCGCCTACGTCGTCGGGGCGCCGTTCGCGCTCGGAGCGATCGTGTTCGGCATCCTCGCCGTCGTGCTCATCGGCGCGGTGCGCTCACCAGGACGCATCAAAGAGGATGCCGCGATCGGCATCGTCTTCACGGTGCTGTTCGCGCTCGGGCTGGTGCTGATCTCGGTCACCCCGAGCCAGACCGACCTCGCGCACATCGTGTTCGGCAACGTGCTCGGCGTCTCGACGGGCGACCTCATCCAGGTGGCGATCCTCGCCGTCGTCGCGATCGCCGTGCTGCTCGTCAAGCGCCGCGACCTCACGCTGTACGCCTTCGACCCGACGCATGCGCATGCGATCGGGCTGTCGCCGCGGCTGCTCGGAGCGGTGCTGCTCGGGCTGCTCGCCGTCACCGCCGTCGTCGCGCTGCAGGTGGTCGGCGTCGTGCTCGTCGTGGCGCTGCTCATCATCCCGGGGGCGACGGCGTTCCTGCTCACCGAACGGTTCGGCCGGATGCTGGTGATCGCGCCGGTGACGGCCGCGGCATCCGCCGTCACCGGCATCTACCTCAGCTACTGGCTCGACGTCGCCTCGGGCGGCATGATCGTGCTCGTGCAGGGCGTGCTGTTCGCGCTCGCGTTCCTGTTCGCCCCGCGGCACGGGGTGGTGTCGCGGCTGATGGCGACGCGGGCCCGGACTACTGCTCTTTGACGCGCCCGGTCTGACCCTCTTCGAAGATGTCGGCGATGGCCGCGGAGTCGTCGAGCGGCTCGTCCTGCCCGAGGCGACGGGCCTTGCGAGCCTTCAACGTCGCCTGGATGTAGTGGTACGCCGTCGGCACGATCGCGCAGGCGACGGCGAACAGCAGGATGAGGTCGATGTACTCGGTGACGAAGTCGGCGACGGGCGGGATGAACCCGAGCAGGAATCCGGCGAAGGTGAGGCCCGCACCCCAGATGAGCGCACCGATCGCGTTGTACAGCGAGTACTTGCGGTAGTTCATGTGCCCGACGCCCGCGGCGATCGGGGTGATGGTGCGCACGACCGGCACGAAACGGGCGATGATCACGGCGAGCGGGCCGAAGCGGTCGAAGAACTTGTTCGTGCGGATGACGTTGTCTTTCGAGAAGAAGCCGCTCTCGCGTCGTTCGAAGATGCGCGGGCCCGCCTTGTGCCCGATGAGATACCCCACCTCACCGCCGGCGAACGCCGCGACCGCGATGCACAGGCACACCAGCCAGATCGGGATGAGGATGCCGGCCTGGCTCACGGTCATGGTGCCGGTGAAGGTCAGCAGTCCGGTGATCACCAGCAGAGTGTCGCCCGGCAGGATGAAGCCCACCAGCAGCGCCGTCTCGGCGAACACGATGAGGCACACCACGAGCAGTGCCCACGGCCCTGCGGCCTGGATGATCGCGGCCGGGTCGAGCCACGGAATGAGGCCGTTCGCGGCGGCGGGGAGGCTGTGCATCCGCTCAGCGTACCGGGCGGCACTGCACGCCACCCGGGGGTGAGCCCCCGGCTACTTTCGGCGCAGCAGCACGACGACGTCGACGAGGGTGCCCGGGTCGCCGCTCGGCGCGACGACGCTGCGCTCCCGGTGCTCGGCCAGCACGATCTCCCAGTCGTCGCCGAGGGCGAGGGCCGCGACCTCGCCCTCCGCGTCGAGCAGCGCCTCGTCGTGGTGGGCGTGCTCGGACCACGGTGGGGGAGCGAGGTGCGACACGATCGCGACGTGCCCTCCCGGGGCGACGTGGGCGACCACGCGGCGCAGGATCTCGGTGCGCGGCAGCTCTTCGCGGGAGTGGAAGAAGGATGCCGTGACGAGGTCGATCTCGCCCTCCGGCTCCCAGGTCGACAGGTCGTGTGCCTCGAACACCGCGTGCTCGTCGACGCCGGCCTCGACGGCAGCTGCGTGGGCCCGGGCGACCGCGGTCGGGGAGATGTCGACCCCGAGCACGCGCCAGCCCTGCCGGGCGAGCCAGATCGCATCCGCTCCCTCGCCGCAGCCGAGGTCGACGGCGCGACCGGGTGTCAGGTCGCCGACGACATCCACGAGGGTGGCGTTCGGGTTTCCCGACCAGCGTTGCGGCTGCTCCCGGTAGCGGAACTCCCATGCTTCTGCGGGTGTGACGGACGGCTCGTGCGACTCATGAGGGCTCACCTCTCGAGCCTATGCGCACCTCACAACTGCGTCAGGAGCTGCTCCATCTCGGCGATCTCGGCGGTCTGGGCGTCGATGATCTGCTGCGCGAGGTCGAGCACCTGGGCATCCCGCCCGTTGTCGAGCTCCTGCTGCGCCATGACGATCGCGCCGGTGTGGTGCTGGATCATCTGGCTGAGGAAGAGCGTCGAGGCGTCCGGACCCGACGCGGCCTCGAGCGCGGCCATGTCCTGATCCGACATCATGCCGTCCGACCCATGGTCCATCCCGCCCATGCCGTCCAGATCCGGGTCGAGCCCCCAGTCCTCGAGCCACGAGGTCATCAGGTCGATCTCGGGTTGCTGCGCCGCCTGGATGCGCTGGGCGAGCTCGACGACGCGTTCGTCGACATCGTCCTTGGCGAGCACCAGCTCGGCCATCTCGAGCGCCTGCTCGTGGTGGGGGATCATGCCCACCAGGAACGCCTCGTCTGCCGCGTTGAACGATGCGTCCGAGGTCGCCGGCGATGCGCCGTGATCCATGCCGTTCATGTCGGTCGTCGTGGTGCATCCCGCGAGCACGAGCGCACCCGCGACGACGATCGAGGCGAGAGCCCCGGTGCGCTGTTTCGTCATGAGCGCACCAGCCGTGCGATCGCCTGCGTCGCTTCGGCGAGCTTGGCCTCGGCGACCTCCCCGCCCGACCGTGCGGCATCGGTGACGCAGTGCTTGAGGTGGTCGTCGAGGAGTCCGACGGCCACCCCCTGCAGCGCGCTGGTGAGTGCCGAGATCTGAGTGAGGATGTCGATGCAGTACTGCTCCTCGTCCACCATGCGATGGATGCCGCGAGCCTGCCCCTCGATCCGCTTGAGCCGAGCGAGGTACTTGGCCTTGTCTGAGATGTAGCCGTGGTGGCTGTGCTCCGCGTGGGTGTGGTCAGCCGACATGAGCGTGCTCCTTCTCTCCGAGGGTCTGCCGCGCGCTGGTCTCGGGGCGCAGGTCGAGGCGGCGCAGCAGCTGGGCGTTGGCGGCGACGACGATCGTCGAGAGCGACATCAGGATCGCCCCGACCGACATCGGCAGCACGAAGCCGAGCGGTGCGAGCACCCCGGCCGCGAGCGGCACCGACAGCAGGTTGTAGCCCGCCGCCCACCACAGATTCTGCTTCATCTTGCGGTAGGAGGCCGTCGACAACTGGATCACCGAGAGCACCGAGCGCGGGTCGGAGCTGGCGAGGATGACGCCGGCCGACGCAATCGCGACATCCGTTCCGGCGCCGATCGCGATGCCGACATCCGCCTGCGCGAGGGCGGGGACGTCGTTGACGCCGTCACCGACCATCGCGACGAAGCGGCCTTCGGCCTGGAGTTCGCGCACCTTGGCCGACTTGTCTTCGGGCCGGACGCCGGCGAACACCCGGTCGATGCCGAGTTCGTTCGCCACCTTCTTCGCGACCGCTTCGGCGTCACCGGTGATCATCACCACCTGGCGGCCGAGGGCGTGGAGCGCCTCGACCGCTTGGCGCGACTCCTCACGGACGGCGTCCTCGAGTCGCAAGGCTCCGATCACCGCGCCGTCGGACACGACGTGCAGGATGATCGCGCCTTCCGCGCGCCAGGCGTCGGCGATCGGCAGCTCGGCGACGCCTTCCTCGCCGAGCAGGTGCGGTCCGCCGATGCGCACCCGGGCGCCGTCGACGAGCGCGGTCACACCCACGGCGGGTGACGAGCTGAAGTCGCTCGCCGTGGGGATCGCGATGCCGCGCTCGCGAGCCGCCGTGACGATCGCGTGGGCGAGCGGATGCTCGGAGTCGGCTTCCGCGGCGGCGGCGAGGGCGAGCATCCGGTCTTCGGCGATCCCCCCGACGACCTCGACGGCCGTGACCGTCGGCTCGCCCTTGGTGAGCGTTCCGGTCTTGTCGAACAGGATGGTGTCGACGGTGCGCATGCTCTCCAACGCCAGCCGGTCCTTGACCAGCACGCCGCCCTTGGCTGCGCGTTCGGTCGCGATCGAGACGACGAGCGGAATGGCGAGACCCAACGCGTGCGGGCAGGCGATGACGAGCACGGTGATCATGCGGATGATCCCCTCGTCAGGCAGCCCGGCGAGCGTCAGGCAGCCCGGCGAGGCTCCACACGATGATCGTGACGACGCCCGCGCCGAGCGCGAACCAGAACAGCAGGGCCGCAGCGCGGTCGGCGATGCGCTGGGCGCGCGAGGACGAGCTCTGCGCCTCGGCGACCAATCGCTGGATGCCGGCGAGGGTGGTGTTGTCGCCGACGGCGGTGATCTCGACCCGGATGGCCGAGTCGGTGGCGATCGTGCCCGCCACGACGGTCGCGCCGACCGTACGTTCCACGGTCTTGGATTCGCCGGTGATCATCGACTCGTCCATGCTCGCCGAACCCGACACGACGCGTCCGTCGGCGGGAACGCGACCGCCGGGTCGAACGACGACGATGTCGCCGATCGCGAGGTCGGCCGGAGCGACAGTGCGGGTCGTCTCGCCCTCGACCAGCTCCGCCTCGTCGGGCAGCAGGGCCGCCAGGGAGTCGAGAGCCGACGTCGTCTGCGCGAGGGAGCGCATCTCGATCCAGTGCCCGAGCAGCATGATCACGATGAGCAGCGCGAGTTCCCACCAGAAGTCGAGCTGGTGGTCGAGCAGCCCGAGGCTCGCACCGAGCGAGGCGATGAACGCCACCGTGATGGCGAGGCCGATGAGCAGCATCATGCCCGGCTTGAGCGCCCGCACCTCGGCGACCGCTCCGCTGAGGAACGGCCATCCGCCCCAGAAGAACATGACCGTGCCGAGTGCCGGCGAGATCCAGGGGACCCAGGCGACATCGGGGAGCTCGTAACCGAGCAGCATCGCGAACATCGGAGAGAACGCGACGACGGGAACCGCGAGCGCGAGCATGATCCAGAACCGGCGACGGAACTGCCCGACATGGTCGCCGTGGCCGGCGTGCCCGCCGTGTCCCATGGCGGCGTGGTTCATCGCACCGTGCCCCATCGCACCGTGTCCCATGGCGGCGTGGTCCATCGCGGCATGTTTCATGGCGCCGTGACCCATCGCGCTGTGGTCCATCGCGGCGTGGTCCATCCCGCCGTGGCCCATCGCGGCGTGGTCGTGATGTTCGTGTCCGGCGTGATCATGCGCGTCGTGATCGTGCGCAGCGGATGCCGTGGCGCGTCGGGCGAGCACCTCGCGCGGCGAGGGGAGGGTGCGCGGCCGCCACGAATCTCTCGGGGTCGGCGTCGAAGCGCGGCCCGCAGCCGCCGCAGCAGAACCAGTAGCGCTCGCCGTCATGGTCGCGGTAGTAGCCGGCCTTCTCTGCTTCGCTCTTGACGACGACGTTGCTCGGCATCACCGGGCACACCGCGAGGTCAGCCTCGGCTGCGGTCGCGGCAGCAGGTGACGTGTGGTCGTGTTCGTGTTGCATCTCTCAGCCTCCATACCCACCGGGGGTATGAGCGAAGATACCCCTAGGGGGTACGGATGCGCAAGCTGTTCGCGCACGGCGAATCTCGTAGCCCCAGCAGAGGCACGATCGTCACAGGGTGCGGAAGGTGGGACTCGAACCCACACGCCTTTCGGCACAGGAACCTAAATCCTGCGTGTCTACCGGTTTCACCACTCCCGCGCTTCCCACAGTCTACGAAGGGCTGCGCGAACGTCGGGGTGAGCCGCGCACACCATCGCGGCTCACCCCGAACTCTTCAGCGGCGGCTAGCCCGTCGGACGGTCATCGAACGTGATCTGGTCGACGTTGATGTGACCCCAGCCTCCCGTGTTGTTGTCGATGATCTGAATCTGCCCCGTTTGGCCATCGAGATCGTCGACCAGCCAGGACTCCCATCGGAGGTGCTCTGCGTCACGACCGGTGGCAGTTCGCACGACCTGGCCGCCGACGAGCAGGTTGATGGTCGTCTGGGTGTCGGCCTCACCGCCGATCGTGCCGGCCTCGTCGGAGAAGACGATCTGGTCCACCATGAGGTGACCCCAGCTGCCGGTGGCCTCGTCGACGACCTGGATCTGCGCCGTACGACCGACGAGGCGGTGAACATCCCAGGAGACATCCCGCAGGGTCGCGCTGTCGTCCCCCGTCGCCGTGCGATACACGACGCCATCGACGATCAGGTTGACCGCCGTGGCTCCGCTTGCGCCCCACGCATGGTCTCCTCCCGCGATGCGGAAGTTGATGCGGTCACGCGTGATCGTGAACTCCGGCGACGTGATCGTGCCGGCCGAGGAATCTCCGCCGTTGACGAAGGTGTCCAGAGCCTTGGAGCCCACCTGTCCGGTCAGCGAGCCCGTCGTGGGCCCCTGGCCGTTGAAGCTGCCCGTCGCTGTCCAGCCCGTGCCCCATCCACTGCCCTCGAACGTTGCGAAGACGTTCGACGGCCTCGGGTGCCACCCGCCTCCGACGAGGAAGTTGATGAACGGCTCGCTGATCGTGAAACTCGGCGACGTCAGGGTGCCGGTGGTGGAGTCGCCCGAAAGGAAGCTGTTCACCAGCTTCGACCCGAGATAGCCCGTCACCGGCTGCTGCCCCGAGAGCGTCCCGGCCGCGGGTGCCGAGCCGAAGGCGCTGCCCGTGGTCGACCAGCTGCCGTAGTCGGCGCCTTCGAAGTCGGCGTATGAGGACGGCATCTCCGACGCGGTCATGATGTCGACGAACTCCCGCACGACGATGTTGTCGAACTCGGCGCTTCCGTTGTCGGCGAAGAGCCGGATGCCCGCGTCGCCGGGTTTGAAGAACACCTGACTCGAGTGCACGTGCTCCCCATCGTCGATGAAGACCTCCACCGACCCGCGGTCCACGAACACCCGGAGGTGCACCGACTCTGCCTGCGGGTCGAAAGGTGTCTCTGACTGCACCCACGGGTAGAACCCGATCTCCGGCGTCTGGCCGACCTGTTCCGACGGTTGCCGGTTGAGGTAGAAGACCTGGTTGTCGTACACGCCCAGGTCCGTGTGGCGGCTGCCGTCGCCCGAGACCCCGACTTGCACACCCACGTTCTCAACGTCCGTCCAGGAGATGTCGAGCTCGAGCTCGTACGCCTCGCCGTGGTAGTCGAGGTCGATCACCTCATCGGTCAGTGACTCGCTGGCGATCGGGAATTCGTTGCGCACGTGATCCGCAAGTTCCGCCACCGGCTCGGAGAGCAGCGTATAGACGCCGCCGCCCCGGCTGGCGAGGCGCAACTCGCGGGTGATCGACATCTGCCCGCTGATGTCGTCGGAGACACTCGAGGGGATCGCCTTGTCCTCGTCCGCGTAACGCCAGTTGTTCATCCACGCGGTCGCGTAGCGGCTGTCGTCGGGGCTGGCCTGGTTGGGCCAGGACACCATGGCGTACCAGTCGAAACCGGAGTCGAGCCACTGCGGGTCGGCCTGGTCGGGCGTGAACTCCTCGCCGTCCCATTCGCCGATCCAGTATGCGAAGGTGTTCGGCTCACCGCTGTAGTCGCCCTGCATGCTCGCCCCGAAGACCCAGTGCCAGGTGTCGTCGTCGGCCTGGATCTGAAAGATGTCGGGGCACTCCATGCCACCGATGTTCGGGGATGTGTAGGCGAACTCGGATTGATACGTCCAGTTCTTGAGGTCGGGCGACGTCCAGAACTGGGACTTCTGGAGCATCGAGATCGCCGCCACCCACTCGTCGTTCGCCTCGTCCCAAACGATCTTGGGGTCGCGGAACCAGTCGTTGTTCCCGGGGTTGTCGATCACGACCCCGTACGAGGTGAAGGTGTCGCCACCGTCGGTCGAATACCAGAGGTACTGTTCCTGGTCGTAGCGATCACCGTCGGTCGGTTGGGTGGCGAGAGCGATCACCGTTCCCGCACCGAACCCGGCGGTGTTGTCCTCGTCGATGACGAGCGACCCGGTCCAGACCGGGAAGAAGCTCTCCGACGCCTTGTCGATCGCGATTCCCTCGTCGGTGAAGACGACGTTGTCGGTCGTCGAGGCGTGACGCCACGCGCCGCCGTCGGATTCGCGATCGCCCCAGAGGTAATAGAACTGGTAGGCGCCGTCGACCCAGATCGGCCGTTGCGGGTCGCTCGCCCAGTCGTGGGGAGCGGTCATGTGGTACACGGGTCGAAGCGACTCCCCGGGATCCGCGAGCGCCTTCGCCGGGGCTGCGGGAGCAAGCACCGCGGTGGAGACCGCGAGTGAGAGCGCCGTAACTCCGGTCAGGATGCGCCCGGCGCGCGGGGCCTTACGTGATCGAGACGTCATGTGTGTCAATCTCCTTTGATTAAACGTTTAAACGACGTAACGCTTCAACGTTAGCCGCTCCAGGCTTGCCAAATCAAGGTCTCCGGGAGACCACAGGACCGGAGTTCTCCCGGACGAGCGGCCAGACCGTGACGGGGGAGTCTGAGACGAGCCGGAGCGGCGCTGCCGCGGCCGGGAGCGGTCCGCCGATCAGGCCGCAGCGGCTCGCGACTTCAATCGTCGGCCCGTCGACCACGAGTCGGATCGGGCCGCCGACATAGGGCATCCGCCACGATTCCGGTCCGACCTGGAGGGTCAGGATGGCGTCGCCCACGGTCAGGACGGCGGCCTCGACCGTTCCGCTCTGGACGACGAGTGAGCGCCCCGGCGTCCAGATCGCGTCGGCGGCCGGTGCATCGATGAGACCCGTCGCTGCGGGATCCCGGCGATAGATCTCCAGATCCGGGTGCGGCGAGAGGAGCGGTCGACCGCGCTCGACGCCCAATCGGTAGGGAACGCTGTGAGCGCCGGCCCACCCGTCGGCCTCATCTTGTACCCCTCTCATCCAGAAGACGACGCAGGGGTGGCCGTCGGCGTCCATGAAGACGGAGGGGGCGTAGTAGCTCGACCCGAACGACAGTCGACCCCAGTCGTCGGCGTCGAATCGGCCATCGGCATACCGTCCGATCGCATATGCCGCGTAATGAAGGGTGTCCGCGCTCCACACCGAGAGGATCATCAGGTGCCGATCGCCGACGGCCACGATCTGGGGGCACTCCCAGAGATCGCCCGTCCAGACCGGGTCTCGCTCGTGACCGGGTCGCTGGAGCGCGATCCCCTCGTAGACCCACTCGTCGAGGTCACGTGAGCGATAGCTGAGCGCTGCGGCAGAGCCGTCTGCGAGCGCCGCGCCGACGAACATCCGCCACGAGCCGTCCGGCTCCTCGAGCACGAAAGGGTCACGGAAGGCGAGCACCTCGAGCTCGGGTGGCGCCGTCGCGACGATCGCGCCCTTGACCCACGCGGCCTCCCCACCACCTCGGGTCGCGACTCGCACCCGACCGGCTCCGAGACCGGGTGCGCTCACGGCCGTGTAGAAGATCCGATCCGCGCCTCGCTCGTCACGAACCAGCGCTCCCGTCCAGATGCCGTCGTCGCCCTCCCCGGGCGCCAGTGCGATCGGCAACTCGGTGAGCGACAGCAGGTCGGGACCCCTGGCATGACCCCAGTGGCAGTCGAGCCGCCATTCGGTGCCGCCGGGGACGTACTGGTAGAAGGCGTCATAAGCCCCGTCGCGGTACCCGATCGAGTGCGGGTCGTTGATCCACCCCGTGGTCGCTGTGAAGTGGAACTGTGGCCTCACGGCTGAACTGGCCGCGGAGCGCTCGTCGACTGACGGGCGACGGGCGGGCAGGCGATGCGTCGCAACTCGTCGGGTGCCGCCTCGTCGATGCCGAGGAGCATCCGCACTCCCGCTGCCCCGAGCTCGTAGTGGGGGAGTTGCACCGTCGACAGCGGAGGACGCAGATGGGCGGAGATCACCTCCTGGTTGTCGAATCCGACGATCGCGATGTCGTCGGGGATCGCCAGTCCGCGCGCCCGCAAGCCGTCGTACAGACCCATCGCGACACGATCGTTGTGGCAGAAGACCGCGTTCACCCCGAGACGCAGGATCGATTCGACCGCGTCGAAGCCGCCCTCCTGATCGGGCTGTGCGTCCAAGACGAGGGCCGGGTCGAAGTCGATCCCGGCAGCGGCGAGAGCGGCCTGGTAACCCTCGAGGCGACCGACGCGGGCGGGGGCGATCGCGGTGGTGTTGATGAAGGCGACCCGCCGGTGCCCTTCCGCGAGCAGCATGTCCGTCGCCGTTCGCCCTCCCTGCACCTCGTCGGGAACGACGGCGCGGGAATCCAGGCTCGGTGAGAAGCAGTTCACCATCACGAAGTCGGTCTCGCGCAGGGCTTCGGGAACGTCGGCAGCGCGGTGGAACCACGTCGAGTAGAGGATCCCCCTGACCTGATGCTCGAGCATCATCGTGATCGCTTCGCGCTCTGCGGGCTCGTTGCCTTCCGTGTTGGCGACGAGCAGCACGTAGCCGTGCTTCCAGGCTTCGTCTTGGGCGCCGTGGATGATCTGACCGGCGAAGGGCGTCGTGGCGATCGCGTCGGCGACGAGGCCGATGAACTTCGACCCGCCGCTCACGAGGTTCTTCGCCATCGCGTTCGGCCGGTAGCCGAGCTCGTCGATGACCCGTTGAACCCGTTCGCGCGTCTCGTCGGTGAGGCGCACGTCGCGCTTGCCGTTGGCGACGAACGACGCGGTCGCCACCGATACTCCTGCGGCCTTGGCGATGTCATGCAGCGTGACTGCGTGCCGGCGCGGCTTCGGCGGCTCTTTCGATTCGTGCGTCATCGTGTGCAAACCTAGCCCTTGGTCGAACCGCTCTCGAGGCCATAGATGATGGCCTTGTTCAACACGAGGAAGACCAGAAGCAGCGGCGTCACGGTCACGCAGACTGCGGCGAATGTGGCGGTCCAGTCGACGGACCCCATCGCCCCGATGAAGTTCTGCAGGCCCAGCGGGATCGTCTTGAGGCCTTCGGTGAACACGAACGTGTTCGCGAAGATGAAGTCGTTCCAGATGAAGATGCCGTTGACGAAGACGACGGTGATCACGGTGTTGGTCGACAACGGCATCGTGATGCCGAAGAAGATGCGATAGGGCCCCGCGCCGTCGAGCGACGCCGCCTCGTAGGTCTCCCTCGGGATGTACTGGAAGAACGAGGTGAACAGGTAGATCGAGATCGGCAGAGCGAACCCCACGAGCGGGATGATCATCGACTGGTAGGTGTTGAGCAGTCCCACGCGGGCGTAGTTGACGAACAGGGGGACCAGGGCCACCTGTACCGGCACGATGATCCCGATCAGGAACAGCCCGAGAACCACCTTGCTTCCCCGGAACCCCAGCACCTGCAGCGCGTAGGCGGCCATCATCCCGAGGAACACGATGAGCGCACTCGACGCGGCGGTGACGACGAAGCTGTTGAGGATGTACTGCGGCAGGTCGGCCATCTCGAACGCCCGAACGTAGTTGTCGAGCGTCAGTGACGAGGGGATGCCGAAGGGGTTGCCCGCGGCGAAGTCCTGGGCGGGACGCAGGCTCGTCACGAAGAGCCACGCCAGCGGATAGACCTGAACGATGACGATGGCGACGACGAGGCCCGTGGTGAGGGACTTCGCGAAGCTCAGGCGACGGGGTCTCATGAGGTCACATCCGATCGGCGGCGGAGCAGGAGGAAGATCAGCCCGACCGCGACGATGCACTCGACCACGATGAAGACCGAGATGGTGCTCGCGTAGCCGAAGTCCGTGCTGCGGAACGCCGTCTTGAACATGTAGGTCGTGAGCAGTTCCGACGACTGCCCGGGTCCGCCATTGGTGAGCAGGTAGGGGATGTCGAAGCCGCGAAGGCTATAGGTGGTGGCCATGATCATCGTGGTGATCCAAACAGGGCGGATGTAGGGGAAGCGGATCTCCGTGAAGACGCGCCACGACGACGCCCCGTCGAGACGTGCCGCTTCCTCGAGCTCCTTGGGAACGGCGAGGATGGCCGCGTAGAGGATCAGCATGTAGAGACCGAGAAAGCGCCAGCCCTCGGGAGCCGAGACCGCGACGAGCACGGTGTCCACGTTGGACAGCCACGGGGTCGCGAGGTTTCCCAGTCCGACGAACTCGAGGATCTGGTTGATCAGACCGGAGGGTTCGAACGAGTAGATCTCCTGGAAGAGGAAAGAGATCGCGACCGTCGAGATGATCGCCGGCAGGAGGAGAAGCGTCTTGACGACCTCCTTGCCCCGGCCCACATAGGTGAGCAGGTTCGCGACGAAGAGTGAGACGCCGAGCTGGAAGAAGAGACAGACGGCGAGATAGACCAGCGCGTTGCCGAAGGCCTTCCAGAAGATGTCGTCGCGGGTCAACATCCGGATGTAGTTGTCGATGCCGACGAACTCCATGTCGGTGATGCCGTCCCACTGGAAGAAGCTGAGCACCAGCGACTGGAGGATCGGGAACAACACGGCGATGACGTACAGCGCCAGCGGTGGAAGCAGGAAGACCAGCACGGAGAGTCGGGAGCGGTGCGGCAGCACGTCCGGCCTCCTTTCTCGTTCGGGCCTGTGTGCCGGCCCCGAGGGGCCGGCACACAGGGGAGATCAGTCGAAGAACTTCGGGGCGTTCTCGGCGAGAGTCGCGTCGATCGTCTTCGTGAACTGCTCCGGGGTGATCTCGCCTTGGACGAGCAACACGAGATCCTGCTGGAGTCGCGAGTTGGTCGTCGGGTCGAGCTGCGTGTCCCACGGGAATGCCGTCTCGTCGCCCAGGTTGTCGACCTCGGCGAGGGCACGCGCGTAGAGCTCGGATGCCCCTTCCGGAATGACGACGTCCGAACCGGCGATCGGGGACATGTGGCCCGTCTCGACGATGCGGTCGGAGTACTCGCTCAGCAGGAACTTGAGGAAGTCCTCGACGAGCGGGTCGAACGCCTTCTGGCTGATTCCCATGCCGATTCCGGAGACGACCGTGTAGTCATTGTCGGCCGTCACCGCGCCCTCGACAGTCGGGAGGGTGAAGAAGTCGATGTTGCCTTTCACGCCCTCGGGGAGGTCGGGACTGGTGAGAGCCGCGAGTTCCCACGTACCGATCTGGTACACGGCGGCCTGGCCGCTGGTGAACAGGTCACGGGCGTCGGTGTAGCCCTGCGACGAGAACCCTTCGGCGAAGCATCCCGACGACCCGAGCTCGGCCAGCCACTCGGAGGCGTGCGTGCCCACCTCGTCGCTGAGCTCGACCTCGGC
This sequence comes from Pseudolysinimonas yzui, assembly GCF_014653215.1. Lineage (GTDB taxonomy): Bacteria > Actinomycetota > Actinomycetes > Actinomycetales > Microbacteriaceae > Pseudolysinimonas_A > Pseudolysinimonas_A yzui. The sequence continues at coordinate 57,850 of NZ_BNAI01000001.1, forward strand.
TCGCTTGAGCTCGTTGAGGTAGTCCGGCCCCGCGAGACGGAACGGCTGGTACGACATGTAGCGAGCGAGCGGCCAGCCGTCTTGCCCGTCGAGCGCGAACGGGATGACGCCGGCGTCGCGCAGCGGACCGCACAGGTCGGCGAAGTCATCGAGCGTCTCCGGCACCGTCACGCCGGCCTGCTCGAAGAGCGCCGTGTTGTACCAGAAGAACTCCATCTCGAACTCGAACGGCACCATGTAGAGCGAGCCGTCGTCGAAGCGCTGGTAGTCGAGTGCCAGGGGCCGGAAGTCGTCGTAGATGTCGAGGTCCTTGAGAAGCGCTTCGACGTCGACCAGCTTGCCCTGGTCCACGAGCTTCCTCGTGAACGGGGTTGCATCGGTGTCGAAGAACTCGGGAAGCTGGTCGGCCGCCGCGAGGGTCTCGAGCTTCTGAAGGTACGACGGACGATCCGGCGTGGTGACCAGATTGAGTGCGAAGCCGGGGTGGGTTTCCGCGTACTCGTCGGCGATCTCTTTCACCACCGTGATGATGCCGCCGTCAGCGGGGCGCGAGAGCAACCACGAGATCTCGCGACCGACGATCTCACCCTCCTGCGAGGGGCCCGCGGGGGTCCCGCAACCGATGAGGGTCAAGGTCGCCGCCATGGCGACCCCAGCGATTGCCAGCCTCTTCTTGTGTTTCATGTTCTCCTCCTTGAGAGTGTTTCATTGTCGTGTTGCGATGGACACATCGGTGAAGGCCGCTCGGCCCTCCCCGACAAACAAGCCGACTCCCCCGGTCTGCCTGTCGTACATGCGGGCGCTCATCGCGACGGAACCGTCGAGATAGGCGACGCACGCGCTGTCGTCGACGAGCACCTGGAGCCGGTGGGCTCCGGGCGCGATCGCGACGGGACGTTCGAGTTCGACCTCGTGGCTGATGTCGCCCGAGATCTGCCATTGGCCGTCGCCGGTTCGGGGGCGAGGCCACCGGTCGAAGACCATCCGGCCGGCGCGAGGCTCGAGGCGGATGACGTACCCCTCTTCGCCGTCCGCGCTTGACCGCAGGATGACTCCGCATTCGGTCGTGTTCGCGCCGACGTCGATCGTCGCCTCGAACAGGAACTGGCGCGGCGCTTCCGGTGTCACCGCGACCGCGTAGGAGTCGGGGACCACGGCCCCGAGCGCTTCACCCGAGTCGACCCAGTCGCCGAGGATCGGATCGAACGGGGGCTGCCGACGGTCGGTGAACGTGGCGTGGAGTGCGGGCGGCATCGCGAACGCGAGCGTTCCGTCGCCACGCTGCACCGCGACGTGCGCGGAGAGGTGCCCGGCCCATTGCCAGGCGCCCGAGTCGGTCGAACCCTCGCGAGTCGGGATCCAGCCCGCGAAGTAGCGGCTGCCGTCGAGCTCCGCCGACTTGGCCGCGTAGAAGGCACGACCGTCGATCGTGTCGTGCTCGGGCACCGTCCACGGGCCGAGGGGCGACCGCGACATGCGGTAGCGGGTGACGAAGTGATCGGAGAACTCCGAGAAGACGAGGTACCACCAGTCCCCGATCTGGAAGACCTCAGGGCACTCGTGCGTGATGTAGCGACCGGGGGACCAGAAGGGTTCGACGACCTCCCAGCTCTCGAGGTCGTCCGACACCGCCTGCGCGATCACTCCGCTGCGTCGATAGGGTCGCCCGTCGTCGGTTCGTGCGGCGAGCAGCATCCGCCACGGTCCCTCCGGGTCGGGCCGGAAGACGAAGGGATCCCGCCAGTCGCCGGGCGCGTATCCGTCCGGCGCGCCGAAGGTGTGCTCGGGATGCTTGGTCCACGTCGCCATGCCGTCGGTGCTGGTCGCGTGCATGACCACCTGGGAGACGCCACCCGTTCGCGGGGACGGAAAGGCGGGGTTGTAGCCCGTGTAGAAGAGGTGAACCGTGCCCTCGTGCTCGACGACGCTGCCGGTGTAGGCGTTCAGGTCCTGATCGGAGGGGGTTCCGTGGGGAAGGGAGACTCCGTGGTCGTCGTAGTGAGCGAAGTCGCTGGTCGTGTAGAGGTTCCACGACATGCCCGGGCGTCGGTCGTCCCGGAGGTCATGCAGAAAGAACAGGTTGACCCGCCCGTCCCGGTGAAAGGGAATCAGGTCTCCTACCCAGCCTTCGGCGGGGCGCAGGAAGAGGGGGGTCGGCACGTCGTTGTCCTTTGCGGAAGTTGGTTAGGCGTTTAAGCAGCGCCATTGGAGGCCATACTGGCACTGCATAAGCGTTTAAGCAAGTGCGAGCGTAGTCACCGCTGTCGCCGGTCACTACGGTGTGCGCATGGGCCTCTTCGGACCGTCGTTCATGAAGGTGTGGCAGCAGGGAACGCCCGCCGAGGGCAAGATCGTCGGCATCCGCCGCTCCACGGTGAGCGAAGACGAGTCGACGTATGAGGTCGAGGACTACGCCGTCGACCTTGGCGGCGAGCTGCTCGGCATCCGGCAGAAGCTGTCGCCGCGGCAGGAGGTGCGGCTCGGGATGCCGGTGACGGTGCATCGGCAGGGCAAGGCCGCGGTCATCCGCTGGGGCGCCCCGGTCGAGAACCGCTGGAAGACCGTGAAGCCGCCGGCGTCGGGGATCGAAGACAAGGTCGACGGACCACCGCGGGGCGGCTGGGCGAGCGGCCAGGCCGAGATCCTCGACCTGGGGACGCGCGCCGGGATGCTCGGGCTCACGACGGTCACGCAGGCGAAGGTGCGGTTCAACGACGGCACCGAGGCGCTCATCGACAAGTACGCTCCGCCGTTCTACGCCAGCCACCTCGGCGGGAAGGGCACGACGCTGCCGGCCCTTCAGCATCCTCGGGACGCCCGCAAGATCCGCATCGACTGGCCCGCCGCGGCCGTCGCGAGTCCGGGCGTGGGGGTCGCACCGATCGCCGGAGGCATCGAATCCAGCACGGGGTCGGGGTCCGCGATGAGCGCGGGCGAGCCCAACACGCACCCCGGGTTCGGCAAGAAAGGACTGCTCGACCGGATGCAGGACAAGGTCGCGGCGACGACCGGCGGCATGATGGGGTTCGACATGAACGCCGGCCCGGCCGCCGAGGATCCGGTGTCGTGGGAGACCTTCATCGCCGCGACCGTCGCCATCCGCGACGACCCGACGACGCCCGCCGACGAGGTGGCGCAACGCCACGGCATCCCCGCGGGGGAGTGGGCGGCGGTCAACAAGCGCTGGATGGGCCGCATCATGACCGACTGGAAGCTCGGGGCCGCCTACGGCGAGGCACTGAGCTAGCCCACACTTGAGTCGTGGATCCCCTCGACGCGCTCACCGAGATCGCGTACCTGCTCGAGCGCGAGCGGGCCTCCCGCTACAAATCGAAAGCCTTCCGTACCGCCGGTGCGGCGATCGCGAGTATCGACCCTGGCATCCTGAACGACCCCGTGCGGCTGAAGGCAGTTCCGGGCATCGGGGACTCCACGTTCAAGGTCATCCAGCAGGCGCTCGCCGGCGAGGTGCCCGACTACCTCGCGCGGCTGCGCGCCGACAACGGACCCAAACCCAGCGAACTGCGGGCGAAGCTGCGCGGTGACCTGCACGCGCACTCCGAGTGGAGCGATGGCACGACGCCGATCGACCTCATGGTCGCGGCGGCGCTGCGGCTCGGGCACGAGTACCTCGCGCTCACCGACCACTCGCCTCGGCTGACGATCGCGCGCGGGCTCTCGGCGGAGCGCCTCGAGGAGCAGCTCGGCGTGGTCGAGACGTTTCGCGACGACGGCTTCACGCTGCTCACAGGCATCGAGGTCGACATCCACGAAGACGGCTCGCTGGACCAGACCGACGAGATGCTGGGGAAGCTGGATGTCGTCGTCGCGAGCGTGCACTCGAAGCTGAAGTCAGACCCGAAGGAGATGACGAAGCGCATGCTGGGGGCGATCCGCAACCCGCACACCGATGTGCTCGGCCACGTGACCGGTCGGCTCGTCGAGGGATCCCGGGGAACGCGGCCCGGCTCGACGTTCGACCCCGCGGCGGTGTTCGACGCGTGTGCCGAACACCGCGTGGCCGTCGAGATCAACTCGCGCCCCGAACGGCAGGATCCGCCGGACGAGTTGATCGCGATGGCTCTGGATGCGGGCTGCCTGTTCGCGATCGACTCCGACGCGCACGCGCCCGGGCAGCTCTCGCTGCTCGACTACGGCGCGGAGCGGGCGGAACGGATGGGCGTGCCGGCCGATCGGATCGTCACGACCTGGCCGCTGGCCGAGCTGCGGGAATGGACGAGCCGGTAGCGATCTCTCCGGGCGTCAGCCCGATCGGGCCGAGCAGCATCCGCCACATCCACGACACGGCGATCTCGACCGGCGGTCGCGGGTCGCGCGCGAGCCAGGTTTCGAGCACGCCCAGCACCGATCCCGACAGTCCTGCGGCGCGCACGTCGACCGGGATGTCGTCGAAGATGTCGGCGCGTTCCGCGACGGCGGCGGCCGCGATCGATTCGATGCGGGCGCGCAGCCGGGCGACGGCGACGGGCGACCCGCGGCTGCCGAACACTCGCGCATAGACGGCAGCGTTGTGTTCGACGTGGCGGAGGTAGCCGACCAGGATCTCGGGAGCCTCCGTGGTGAGCTCGCGGAACTCGGGAAGGTCCGCGCCGGCCTCTTCGACGGCCGCGTCGATCGCGTCCGCGAGCAGGGTGTCCTTGTCGGAGTAGTGCTGGTAGAAACTGCTGCGGTTCACGCCGGCCCGCTCGGCGATGTCGGCGATCGAGATGTCATCGAGGTCGCGTTCGCGAGCGAGCTCGAAGAGAGCCGTCTGCAGGCTGTGCCGCGTGCGCGCGATCCGGGGGTCCATGCACCGATTGTGTCAGGGAGATGCCGGAAACCTGCGAGTTTGCCGACACTCGTCGTTTTTCCGACAAGTGTCGGATAGCGTAGGGGTGCCCAATGGAGTGAGACTCGATTCCTCCTGAAAGGCTCTGTCTTGGCTCGACTTCTCGCCCGTCTCGGTCGCTTCTCCAGCCGTCGCCCCTGGCTCGTCATCATCGGGTGGGTGCTCGCGCTCGCGGCCGCCGGTGGCGCCTTCCTGCTCACCGGGGGTCAGCTCGCGAGCGGGTTCAGCATCCCGAACACCCCCACGCAGCAGGTCACCGACAAGCTGAGCGCCGAGCTGGATGGCGTGGGCGGCGCCGTGGGAACGGTCGTCTTCCAGACGGATGACGGCACCGCGTTCACCGCGGAGCAGCAGTCCGAGATCTCGGACGTCATCGCCTCGATCGGCGACCTCGACGGTGTCGCGACGGCTGTCGACCCGTTCGTCACGGCTCAGGAGCGGGCGGGCGCGGCGCAGCAACTGGCCGACGGGGCGGCCCAGCTCGAACAGGCGTTCGCGCAGCTCGAGCAGGCGGGCATGGAGCCGACCACCGAGCTGCTGGCGCAGCGACAGCAGGTCGATCTCGCGACGAGCCTGCTCGACAACGCGGCCGAGATCCGCACCGTCAGCACCGACGGCGCCACCGCCGTCGCCGCGGTCATCTTCGACGACACCGCCACCGACCTCGCTGCCGAGGTGAAGACCTCAGTTGCCACCGAACTGGACGACGCCGGAATCGACGGCGTCACGATCGAGTACTCGAGCGAGATCGCGAACTCGCTCGAGGGGCTGATCGGGGTCGGCGAAGTCGTCGGGCTTCTCGCCGCCGCGCTCGTGCTCGTCATCATGCTCGGGGCGCTCATCCCCGCGTCGCTGCCGCTCGTCTCGTCGATCTTGGGCGTCGGGGTCGGCGTCGCCGGCTCGCTCGCCTTCTCGGGCGTCGTCGAGATGGCCTCGGTCACTCCCGTGCTCGGGGTGATGCTCGGTCTCGCGGTCGGCATCGACTACACGCTCTTCATCGTCAACCGCCACCGGCGTCAGCTGCGGGACGGTGCCGACGTGCGCGAGTCGATCGCGCTCGCGAACGGAACCGCCGGTAACGCCGTCGTCTTCGCGGGAGCCACGGTCGTGATCGCGCTCCTCGCGCTCAACGTCACCGGCATCCCGTTCCTCGGCGTCATGGGAACCGTCGCGGCGGCGTGCGTGCTGATCGCCGTTCTCGTCGCCGTCACTTTCACCCCGGCGCTGCTGAGCCTCGTCGGCATGCGCGTGCTGAGCAAGCGTGCACGGGCGAAGATCGGACATCCCGATCACGTGGCCACCGCACCGAAGGCGATGCCCACGTGGCGGGCGATCGTCGCCGTCGTGACGGCGGTCGGCATCCTGCTCGTCGCCGCGATCCCCGCCCTCTCGCTACGCCTCGGCCTGCCCGACGGCTCGAGTGAGCCCGAGGACTCGACCCAGTACCGCGCCTACTCGATCGTCGCTGAAGAGTTCGGCGCCGGCACCAACGGAACCCTCGTGGTCGTCGCCGAGCCCGAGACGGCGGTGGACGCCGACGACCAGCTCGCGGTCATGGACCTGCAGGTGCAGATCGAAGACGTGCTCATGGCACACCAGGATGTCGTCGCCGTCTCGCCCGCGGGGGTCTCCGACGACGGCGAACTGCTCGCCTTCCGCGTGGTGCCGGTCGACGGCCCGTCGAGCGTGTCGACCGAGGAGCTGGTCGGCGCCCTGCGCGGCCTGTCGCCGATCGACTCCGCCGACAACGGGGCGATCACCCTCGGCGTCGCCGGTGCGGCGAGCGGCAACATCGACATCTCGGCCACGATCTCCGACGCGCTGCCCCTCTACCTGGCCATCGTGATCGGGCTGTCGCTCATCATCCTGGTCATCGTGTTCCGCTCGATCCTCGTGCCGCTGATCGCGACCGGCGGGTTCCTGCTGTCGCTGTTCGCCGCCCTCGGTGCGGTCACCGCGATCTACCAGTGGGGCTGGCTGGGCGAGATCTTCGGCGTGCACGACCCCGGCCCGGTGCTCAACTTCGCGCCGATCATCCTCACCGGTGTGCTGTTCGGGCTCGCGATGGACTACCAGTTGTTCATCGGCTCGGGCATGCGCGAAGCGTTCGTGCACGGTGCCCCGGCACGGGTCGCGGTCACGGCGGGAGTGCGCGGCGCGCGGGCCGTCGTCATCGCCGCGGCGATCATCATGATCTCGGTGTTCGGCGGGTTCGTGTTCAGCCACCTCGCGATGGTGCGTCCGCTCGGCTTCGGGATGGCGGTCGGCGTGCTGTTCGACGCGTTCGTCGTGCGACTGCTGCTGATGCCGGCGCTCATGCACCTGCTCGGCCGGTCGGCCTGGTGGCTGCCGAAGTGGCTCAACCGCATCCTGCCCGATGTGGATGTCGAGGGCGCCTCGCTCGAACGTCCCGCGCTGCGCCCCGGCGTGCACACCGTGCCCGCGAGCGGCCGCAGGGGTGGAACGTCGGCACCGGCGCACGCTCCCGCGCGACGCTGACGCTCGCCCGTGTCGGCTCATCGGAGTAGACACTCCGTATGGCCGAGCACGTCATCCGGGCGCTTTCTCTCGAAACCTGGGGCGCGTACGCGGCCCTCATCGAGAAGCACAACGGCGTGTGGGGCGGATGCTGGTGCACCTACTTCCACGAAGACACCGACGCCGTCCGCAAGAAGGAGCTCGGTGGCCCGGCGTTCAAGAGGCGGATGGTCGAACTCGGCATCGCGCACGCGGCGCTCGTGTTCGACGGTGACCAGGCGATCGGCTGGGCCGAGTACGGCGCCCCGGTCGAGCTGCCCAACATCTACCACCGCAAGGAACGCGATGCGTCGGGCATCGACCCCGCGAACTACCGCATCACGTGCTTCTTCGTCGACCGTGATCACCGGCGGGCCGGCGTCGCCTACGAGGCACTGCAGGGGGCGCTCGACCTCATCGCCGCCGCGGGCGGGGGAGTCGTCGAGAGCTACCCGAACACACTGGTCGAGGGCAAGAAGACCTCGTCGTCGTTCCTGCACAACGGCACCCGCGAGATGTTCGAGAGGGCCGGGTTCGAGTACATCCGCCCGCTCGGGTTGCGCAAGAACGTCGTGCGCAAGGTCATCCCGGCGGCCTGAGGGCGAGGGCCGGGTTTAGATGCGGCCGTACTGGTAGACGACAGGGCACTCGAAGATGCGCGGGGCGCTGCGGCCGACGGTGCGCATGTAGCGCAGCACGACCCGGTACGCCTCGCGCAGGCTCGTCTCGGTGTAGACGATGCCTTCGGCGGTGCAGGTGTCGCGCGTCATCCGCCGGGCGGCGAACAGGTGCGGCCGCGCCATGCTCGGGAAGAGGTGGTGCTCGATCTGGAAGTTGAGTCCGCCCATGAGCATCGTCATGCCCCAGCCACCTCGGATGTTGCGTGACGGGAGCACCTGCTTGCGCAGGAAGTCGGGCTTCGCATCGAGCGCGAACATCGTCATGCCGATGTGGTTCGGGGCGAACGCGAGGCCCATGTAGGCGCCGAAGACGGCGAGTTGCACGCCGAGGAACGCGAACGCCATGCCGAGCGGCAGCACGAGGAAGACGGCGCTGACGACGATCGCCATGCGGGCCATGAGCAGCACGATCTCCATCGTGCGGTTGTCGACCTTGCCGCGGCCGAAGGCGTGGCCGAACGACTTCACGTGGAGGTTGATGCCCTCGAAGGCGAGCAGCGGGAAGAACAGCTTCCCCTGGTGGCGGGTGATGAGGCGGCGCAGACCGCGGGCGGATGCCGCGTCGGCGTCGACGAACGAGACGGTGTCGATGTCGAGGTCGGGGTCTTTGCCGATGACGTTCGGGTTGCCGTGGTGGCGGGTGTGCTTGTTCATCCACCACGAGTAGCTGAGGCCCACCACTCCCGACGCGAGCGCCCGGCCCATGCGGTCGTTGGCTTTGCCCGACGTGAACACCTGCCGGTGGGATGCCTCGTGCCCGAGGAACGCGAACTGCGTGAAGATCACGCCGAGGGCGGCCGCGATGAGCAGCTGGAACCACGAGTCGCCGAGCAGGATGAACCCGGTGATCGCCCCGCCGAGGGCGAGCACGAGAGTCGTCAGCAGCGAGATGTAGAACACCTGACTGCGGCGCAGGAGGCGGGCGTCCTTCACGCGCTTCAGAAGCGGCGCGAAGCCGCTCGGTTCAGCGGTGCGCGGGGTGGTGGTGCGAAAGGAGCCAGCAGCGGGGGCGAGAGTCAAAATCGGCCTCGGGTACGTCGGGTACGACTTCCCAGCCGGCGAGTGAGCGGAACGCTCCAGATACCGTCAATCTACCGCTCGTTCCTGTGTGCCAGCCCCGTTCGGCGCGCCCTCTCGAGCAACGCGTCGACGGCTGAGCGGGCGCGCGCGTACGGCGCTGCCGAGTCGAACATGAGCGACTGGTCGTTGGCGGCATCCAGCATCGCGCTGATCTCGAACGCCAGCTGCGTCGCGTCGGTACTCTCGGCCAGGTCGCCCGCGGCAATGGCCCGGGTGATCGCCTCGGCGAGGAAGGTGCGCCAGCGCAGCAGGTTCGCAGCGACGGCATCCCGCACCGGCCCGGGCCGCGATCGGTATTCGGCGGTGGCCGCGGCGAAGAAGCAACCGCCGGGGAACACCCGGCTCTCGCTGTAGTCGAGCCACGCCTCGATGAGGGCGCGCAGCCGGGGGAGTCCGGCGGGAGCGGTCAGGGCGGGGGCGATGACCGTGTGCTGGAAGATCTCGGCGGCTGCCGCGACCGTGGCGAGCTGCAGCTCCTCCTTCGAGCCGAAGAGGCCGGCGATGCCGCCTTTGCTCATCGAGACCGCCGACGCGAGGCCGCCGATCGACAGCCCGTCGAGCCCGTTGACGGTCGCGAGGTCGACGGCGACCGCCATCACGGCCTGACGCGAGACGTCTCCGCGCGCTCGGCGGCCATCGGTGACGGTCATGACATCCATCTTCCACCTTGCGAACGATCGTTCGTTCTGATTATATACGAACGATCGTACGGATAGATGGAGAGACCCATGGCTTTCGCCCCCCGCGCCGCCCGGACCACCCTCAAGGCGCTCAGTGTCGTCGCCCCGCCGCTCGCCGCCGAGCTCGGGTTCCGGCTCTGGCGCCACCTCGGCACGCCGGAGAGCGTGCGTGCACACGACGCCGACGTACACGCTCGTGCCGAGCGCGGCATCCTCGACCTTGCGGGCACGCCCGTCACGACCTACACCTGGGGCGACGGGCCCGAGGTCGTGCTGCTCGTGCACGGCTGGCGCAGCCGGGCGTCGCGGTTCTCGGCCGTCGTGCGCGAACTCGAATCGCCCGGCCGCACGATCGTCGCCTTCGACGCGCCGGGCAACGGCGACTCCGCCGGCAACCGCGTGACGGTGCTCGAATACGCGCAGGTCATCGCGCGGCTGAGTGCCCGGTACGGCGGGTTCGACACGATCGTCGCCCACTCGTTCGGCGTGCTCGCGACCTTCCTCGCGGTGCGCGAAGGAGCGCTCGCCGGCCGCATCGTCAGCATCTCGGGGGTGCACGACGTCGACGAGATCATGGACGAATTCACCCGGCTGGCCGGGCTCACCGGGCGCGCCCGCACCGGGCTGCGCTCCCGCATCGAGCGGCGCACCTTCCCGCAGGTGCCCGACATCTGGCGTCGCTTCGTCGCAGAGCTCGACCCCGCCGACACTCGCACTCCTGTGCTGGTGGTGCACGACAGCCGCGACCCGGTCGTCGACCCGCGGCAGTCGGAGCTGATCGCCGAGGCGCACAACGGACCGACGCGCGTGATCAGCACCGACGGGCTCGGGCACGTGCGCATCCTCAGCGACGCAGCTGTGCTCGGTGAGATCGCGCGGTTCGCCGACGCCCCATCGGCCGACGGCCGTCGCGAGCCACTCGTCGTCGATCGGCTCTGAACGGCTGACGGCCCTCGACCGTAGAGTCCGAGGATGGCCGCCTCCCGCTTCGGACTCCTGTGGGGGTTCATCGGCGTGGCGGCGTTCTCGCTCACCCTGCCGCTGACGCGCATCGCGGTCGGCGGGTTGTCGCCGCTGTTCATCGGATGCGGGCGGGCGGTGATCGCCGCGCTGCTCGCCGCCGTCGTGCTGGGCGTCACCCGGCAGCGTCGCCCGCGCGGGTCGCAGTGGTGGCGGCTCGCGCTCGCCGGAGCGGGGGTGATCGTCGGATTCCCGCTGCTCACCTCGTATGCGCTCACCACGGCATCCGCGAGCCATGGCGCCGTCGTGATCGCCCTGCTGCCGGCGGCGACGGCGGTGTTCGCGGTGCTGCGCGGGCACGAGCGGCCGCCGCTGCCGTTCTGGGTCTTCGCGGTGCTCGGCGCGGTCGCGGCGCTGGCGTTCGCATCGCTGCAGAGCGACGGCCTCGGGGCGCCGCAGTGGACCGACCTGCTGTTCTTCGGCGCCGTCATCTCCGCCGCGTTCGGCTACTCGGAGGGTGCCCTGCTCTCCCGCGAACTCGGGTCGTGGCAGACGATCTCGTGGGCGCTCGTCATCTTGGCCCCGGCGATGGTGGTGCTCACGGTGATCGCGTGGGCGGTGCAACCGCCGGATGCCACCCCGATCGAGTGGGCGTCGTTCGCCTATCTCGCGGTCATCAGCATGTTCCTGGGGTTCTTCGCCTGGTACCGCGGCCTCGCGATCGGCCCGGTCGCCCGGGTCAGCCAGGTGCAGCTCGTGCAACCGGTGCTGACGCTCGTCTGGGCCGCGCTGCTGCTCGGGGAGGAACTCACGCTGCCCCTGCTGCTCGGCGGGCTCGTCGTCATCCTCTGCGCCGCCCTCGCCGTGCGGGTGCGGCTGCGTCCCGAAAGAGGGCTGGCTCGCGCCTAAGGCAGGCTGTCAGGCAGCGTTCTCGATGAGGTGCAGCTGCGTCCCCTCGGGATCGACCAGAAAGCCTGCCCGCTGCCCCCACGGCTGCATCAGCACGGGACGAAGCCGCGGAATGCCGACCGCCTTCTCCGCCACGCCCGCGTCGCGAATCTGTTGGTACAGGCCATCGAGATCGTCGACGCGGACGCTGCACATGAACGAACTCTCGTCGGGCACGAGATCGGGAAAGAGGAAGAACTCCAACTGAAGGCTTCCGCGGCTCAGAATCAGCCAGCTGTCGTCCCGATAGGACGGTGCGAAGCCGAATCCGCCGTAGAACGCGACCGTGGTGTCGAAGTCGCGCGACGGCAGATTCGGCACGGCGAGATCGGTCATGAAGCGAACCTACCCTCGCCGGCAGGCCTAGTTTCCAGCGACTTTGAGGGCTGCCGCGAAGTCTCTCGCGCGGGTCAGACCCGCCTCGAGTGGGGCGACGACCTTGGCGGCGACGACCTGCTCGATCTCGGCCATCAGCCGTTTCCTCGCGCGGCGGCGGCGGGATGCCGCGGTGACAGCGCCGAGCGCCGCGCCGAGAAGACCGAGCAGCATACCGGCGAGCACCGCCGCGACGATGAGCAGGGTCGGCACCGCCCATCCTTCGACGACCGGGATCTCGGGTGCGGGCATCCCGATGCGCGGCAGCAGTGCGGCGGCGAGCAGCCAGCCGGCGCCGACGAGGCCGGCCACCACGACGAGCCACTGCAGGATCGCGAAGATCACCCACCACCACGACCCGCCGGCGGGCAGTCGGGTGCGGGCGATCGCGAGGTCGAGGGCGTCCGGCAGTGTCGCGAGGGCGGTTTCGGCGTCGGCGCGCAGGGCGCTGCGCCAGGTCTCGGTGAGTCCGTCGGCGGCGGTGTCGGTGAACTCGCGCACCGCGATCGACACCCGCGCCTTCGCGGCGGCGTTCGGTGGCGGCAGGCTCGTGCGGTGCACGGCGGGGTCCTTGCCGGCACGGGCGGGGCCGAGCCCGAGGCGGGTGAGCGGGTCGGCGCGCAGCCGCGCGATCCACGAGACGACCGGCCAGCCCGTGGCCTGCGCGGAACGCTTGCGGTACGACCCGGCGACGGCGCGCGCGACGACATCCGCTCCCGCGGCGACGCCGACCTCTTCGACGAGGTGGGCTTTCGCGCGGGGGTCGAGGCGCCGCGCCTGCCCGGGCGATTCGAGCCGGTCGGCAAGGGCGGCGACGTCGGCGGCGAGCCGGGCATCCCGGGCGCTGCGGGCGGCGGCGAGGTCGCCGATCGCCTTCCGCAGCGCGAGCATGCCGTGCCCGGTGCGGGCGCTCACGGGCAGCACCGTCGCCTTCGGGATGCCGTCGCGGTCGACGATCTGCTTCAGCGATGCGACGACCTTCGGCACGTCGGCGGGGGCGAGCAGGTCGGTCTGGTTGAGCACGATGAGAGTGACGTCGGAATGCCGGGCATGCGGGGTGATGAACTGCGCGTGCACCACGTCGTCGGCGTACTTCTGCGGGTCGACGACCCACACCAGGGCGTCGACCTGAGCCGCGAGCCGCTCGGCGATTGCCCGGTTACCCGCCTCGATCGAGTCGAAGTCGGGAAGGTCGAGCAGCACCAGCTGCCGCGCCCGCGGGTCGATCGGCTCGTCGCGCACCACGCGCTCCCGCACCTCGAGCCAGTCGAGCAGGTCGACCGCACCCTCCGGATCCCAGGTCACCGCGAGCGCCGCCGACGTGGTGGGCCGTCGCACATGCGTGCGGGCGACCTCGGCGCCGACGAGCGCGTTGACGAGACTCGACTTGCCCGACCCGGTGGCTCCGAACAGCCCGACGACGGTCGACCCGGGCGAGAGCTCGCGACGCCGGCCCGCCCGCTCCAGCAGCGCATCCGCCTCGGCCGCCAGCGGGGCCGGGATGCGCTCACCCCCGGCGGCGCGCAGCGTGCGCAGAGCGGCCAGGCGGTCGTCGAGGGTCACGAGGGCGATCCCGCGGCGGCCCGCACGTCGTCGAGCAGCGCCCGCGACTCCCGCCGCAACGCGTCCGGCGCGGAACCGAAGCGCAGCGTCTCGAGCGCGGTGGTCATGCGGGCTCGCTCGGTGTCGAACAGCTTCTGCAGGCGCTCCTGAAGGTCGCGGCGAGCCTCCGCGGCGAGGCGGCGCACGGCATCCTCACCGAACACCGTCTCGAGCAGCTTCTGGCCGAGCACGGCCGACCCGCCCGCGATGAGCAGTTCGCCGCCGGTGAGCCCGCCGGTCGAGGCGAAGACGACGATCATCAGGGCGACGGTCATGACGTTGAGGCCGGCGGAGAGCACGCGGGCCTTGATGCGCTTGTTGCCGGCGTTGTCGCGCACGAGTTGCAGCAGCGCGCCCTGCCACTCCCGGATCATCGCCGCCGCGTCGTCGGTGAAGTTCGTGCTCTCGCCGGCGAGTTCGGGATGCCGTTCGGCGACCGCGCGCCCGGCGACGGTGCGTTGCAGCCCCGCCCAGGTCGCCGCTGCGGCGCGCCCGCCTTCGTCGACGATGACGGCGTGCAGCCCGCTCTCGATCTGCGTCTCGACGTCGACCACGGGACTCGGCTTGCCCATGACCCACGCCGTGACGCTGTCGCGGGTGCGCGAGAACCACGACTCGACCTTGCGGAAGAAGTCGGTGGTACCCACGAAGTCTTGCCACCGCGCGAGCACCTCGCCGCGCAGCAGTGCGCCGTCGCGGGTGGCCTCGTCGACGGCGTCCACGGCCTTCTGGTACTCGGTGGCCGCCATCGCCTCGACGCCGACGATCCAGTCGAGCTGCGCCTGCCGGGCCTCGGCGATGTCTGATACCCGCCGGTCGAGATCCTCGATCGCCCCGCCGAGCGTGCGCGCGGCGATGCGGGTGCGCTCGGCCCGGTCGCCCGCGATGTCGGTGAGCCACTTCTTCGTCGCGGCGACGGCTTCGGCGGGCAACATGCCGAGGTCGTCGAGCGGCTGCTCCTCGATCACGAAGACGGGCGCGTCGGCGAGGTGACGTTTCGCGAGCATCGCGGTGAGATCGGGCAGCACGTCATCGACCGCGCCCGGCGGCACCCGGTTGAGGATGACCGCGACGGTGATCGATCGAGCGGCGGCACCGTCGAGCAGCTTCCACGGCACCGCGTCGGCGTAGCGGTTGGCGGTCGTGACGAACACCCACAGGTCGGCGGCGGCGAGCAGCTGGGCGGCGAGCGCGCGGTTGTCTTCGGCCACCGAGTCGATGTCGGGCGCGTCGATGATCGCGAGCGACGTCGGCACCGCGTCGTGGGCGAGCAGCATGAGTTCGTGGATGCGCGACGCCGCCGGTGAGTCGCCCGCGGCGGATGCCGGGGTGCCGGGGCTGCTGAGCGTGCCGCGCACCCGCGCGAGCCCGGGAAGGATGCGGTCGGACGTGAACCACCCGGCATCCGCCGGTGCGTGCACGAGGATCGGCTGCCGCGTCGTCGGGCGGATCACCCCGACCCGGGTCAGGGGAGTGCCCACGAGGGCGTTCACGATCGTCGACTTACCCGACCCCGTCGATCCGCCGACGACCGCGAGCAGCGGAGCGTCGAGGTCGGCGAGGCGCGGCCGGATGTAGTCGTCGATCTGCCGCACGGCAGCTGCAGCCGCTTCGCGGTGTTCGGCCGCCCCGTCGAGGGGGATGTCGAGGCCCGGGTCGGCGAGAGACGCGCGGAGCCGTTCCAGTGACACGATCGCGGGCGCTCGGGTGTCGGTCACTGTGACAGCTTGCCGGTCGGGTGGGGTGATTGCGATCCCTTGCCAACCGCGCCTCTGTGGAGAACGCCCGCCGACGACGGCGCGGGGTTCGCACAATGGCGGGGTGAGCGCAGCCGTCGACCTCATCACGAACCGGGTGCGCGAACGTGTGCGCCGGGAGGGCGTCGACCTCGCCGCGGACTCCGACCTCGCCCATCGCTTCGTGCGCGAAGAACTGCGCAGCTACTCCGAGCGCGCCCTCGGCGGTACCGCCCCCCTCATCGCCGACGAGCAGGCCGCAGCGCGCACGATCATCGCCGCCGTCACCGGACTCGGGCCGCTGCAACCGTTCCTCGATGACCCGACGGTGGAGGAGGTGTGGATCAACGCGCCTGACCGCATCTTCATCGCCCGCAACGGCGTCTCGGAGCGCATCCAGCTCGACCTCACGGAAGCCGACGTGCGCGATCTGGTCGAGCGGATGCTGCGCAGCACCGGCCGCCGGGTCGACCTGTCGAGCCCGTTTGTCGACGCGAGCCTCCCCGACGGGTCGCGGTTGCACGTCGCGATTCCCGACATCACGCGGGCGCACTGGGCCGTCAACATCCGCAAGTTCCGTTCCGGCATGCGCGACCTGCGCGAGCTGGTGCGCCTCGGGTCGCTCAGCGCGCAGGCCGCCGAGTTCCTGCATGCGAGCGTGTGGGCGGGGCTCAACATCCTCGTCTCGGGTGCCACCCAGAGCGGCAAGACGACGATGCTCGGCGCGCTGCTCGCGTCGGCGCCTCCCGAGGAACGCATCGTCACCGTCGAGGAGACCTTCGAGCTCGCCCTCGCCGCGCCCGACTGGGTCGCGCTGCAGTGCCGGCAGGCGTCGCTCGAGGGCACCGGCGAGGTCAACCTCCGGCGGTTGGTGAAAGAGGCATTGCGGATGCGCCCCGACCGCCTCGTGGTCGGCGAGGTGCGCGAAGCCGAGTCGCTCGACCTGTTGATCGCGCTCAACTCGGGGCTGCCGGGGATGTGCTCACTGCACGCCAACTCGGCCGACGACGCGCTGCGGAAGCTGGCGACCCTCCCGCTGCTCGCGGGCCGCAACATCGACGCCTCGTTTGTGCTTCCGACGGTCGCGTCGAGCATCGACCTCGTCGTCCACGCCGAACTCGACCGCACCGGCCACCGGCACGTCGTCGAGATCGTCGCGCCGACCGGGCGCGTGGCCGATGGCATCGTCGAGTCGACATGGCTCTTCACACGCACCGCGAAAGGCCTCGTCGCGACGGGAGCCTTGCCAGTGCAACGCGAGAAGCTCACGCGCGCGGGGGTCGACCCGGCCGACTACCTGCGGACGACGAAATGACATTCGCGGCAGGGCTGCTGCTCGGGGTCGGGTTGCTGCTCATCGCGTCGCCGTTCCTCTGGCCGGCCACGGCATCCGCCCGCCCGCGCCGCGCCCTGCTCGACGGATGGCGCACGCGCCTCGCGCAGGCCGGCCTCGGGACGGTGGCGGTCGGGGTTCCGATCGCGGTGAGCGTGTTGTCGGGACTCGTCGCCGCTGCCATCGTGCTCGCTATCGCGCCGGTTCCGGCCCTCGCGCTCGGCGCCGCTGGGCTCGGAGCGGCGGTACCTCTCGCGGTGCTGTCGGCGCGAGCCCGGGCGCTGCGCAAGACGCTGCGCCTCGCCTGGCCCGACCTCGTCGATCACCTGGTGTCCGGCATCCGGGCGGGGCTGCCGCTCGCCGAAGCGGTCGGCGCGCTCGCCGAGGTCGGGCCGGCCGAGACCTGCGTCGCGTTCCGCACCTTCGAGCGCCGCGCTCTCGGCTCGGGCAACCTGGCCTCGGCGCTCGACGGACTCAAGTCCGACCTCGCCGACCCGATCGCCGACCGCATCGTCGAGACGCTCAAGATGGCGCGGGAGGTCGGCGGTTCCGAACTGCCGTCGGTGTTGCGAGCGCTCGCGACGTCGCTTCGGGCGGATGCCGCGGTGCGTTCGGAAGTGGAAGCACGGCAGTCGTGGGTGCGGGGCGCCGCCCGCCTCGGTGTCGTCGCGCCGTGGGTCGTGCTGTTATTGCTCGCTTCGCGGCCCGAGGCTGCGGCGTCGTACAACAGCCCGGCGGGGTTGGTGCTGCTCGGGGTCGGGCTGGTCGTCACGGTCGTCGCCTACCGGGTGATGATCGCGCTCGGCCGGCTACCCGACGAGCGGCGGTGGTTCGCGTGACACCGCTCATCGCGGTCGCGGTTCCCGTCGGCGTGACGCTCGGGCTCGGGCTGTGGACGCTGCTCGGCCTCGTCCCGCGGGTCGGTGCGACGCGGCTCGCTACCCGGGTCGCCCCGTACATCGCGGATGTCTCACCGGAAGCCCGCGAGTTCCTCGACCGGCGACCTGCCGAGCCGCTGCCTTTCGTCGGTGGGCTGCTCGCCCCAGCCGGCCGCCGCATCCGCTCGGCTCTTGTCGCGGTGTTCGGAGGTGACGACTCGGTCGAGCGGCGGTTGCGGCAGGCCGGCTGGTCGCTCACGGTCGAGGCGTTGCGGGGGCGGCAGTTGCTCGGGGGAGTGGCGGGAGCGGGCATCGGCATCCTGTTCGCGGTCGCTCTTGCCCGGTCCTCTGCGGTGTCGCCGCTGCTGCTCGGCGTGGTGGTCGCGGTGTGCGCGGCGATCGGGGTGCTGGCGCCCGACCAGTTGCTCTCGCGGGCGGCGCGGGCTCGCCGTGACCGGATCGCCGCGGAGCTGCCGACCGTGCTCGAGTTCTTGACGCTCTCGCTTTCGGCCGGTGAAGCGGTGCTCGACGCCCTGCGCCGCGTCGCTCGCGCAGGCAACGGCGACCTCGCCCGCGAGATCGCGATTGTCGTCGCGCAGGTCAACGCGGGGGTGCCGCTGGCGGTGGCGCTCGAACGGTGTGCCGACGAGATCCAGTTGCCGGCCCTGTCGCGCACCGTCGATCAACTCGTCGGGGCGTTGGATCGCGGTACCCCGCTCGTCGACGTGTTGCGGGCTCAGGCGCAGGACTCGCGGGATGACGCGAAGCGGTCACTGCTCGAGGCGGCGGGGAAGAAGGAGATCGCGATGCTCGTTCCGCTCGTGTTCCTCATCCTGCCGGTCACGGTGGCGTTTGCGATCTTCCCGGGCGTGATGGTCTTGCAGCTCGGCTTTTAGGTCGCGCCTGTCTCTCGGCGAGAAATCTGGCCGAAAGATAGGCCAGAATGAGGGGATGAACACCGTGTCGGTCAGCGAAGCGAAAGACAACCTCTCCGCGCTCGTGGAGAGCGTCGAGTCGACTCACGATGCCGTCGTGATCACCCGCCACGGCAAGCCGGCGGCGGTGCTCATCTCACCCGACGACCTCGACGCGCTGCAAGAGACCCTGGCGTGGCTGTCGGATCCGCATCACGCGGCAGAGATGGCCGAAGCCGAGGATGACATCGTGAAGGGTCGCATGCGTTCCCTCGAAGAGGTGCGCGCCCAGCTGGCGAAGCGGTGACCAGCCCGCCCTGCCGCGTCGAACTCTCGGGGCCCGCAGTCCGCTCGCTGGAACGCTTGCCGCCCAAACTCGTCGACGCCGTCATCCGCTACCTCGAGGGTCCGCTGGCCGACAACCCGCTGCGTGCGACGAAAGCCCTCGGGGCGGAACTCGAGGGGCTCCGGGCTGGGTATGTCGGGATCGCGTATCGCGTTCTTGTGCGCATCGACGAGGACGCGCGTCTGGTGCACGTGCTGCGAATCGCCCACCGCGCCGATGTCTACGGCCCGCGCTGATCGTCGCTGCGGCGACACCCCTGGAGTCGTGGCGCCATCACGGGCAGGATCGTGGGGTGACTAAATACCTCATCTCCTTCCCCAGCGACACCATGGTGCTCACCGACGAGGAGTTCCCGATCGTCGTCGCCGACTCGCACGCCGTGATCGAGGAGGCGAAGGCGGCTGGCGTCTACGTGTTCGGTGGCGGGGTCAACGAAGAGGTCGCGCCGGTGCTCGTCACCGCCGACGGTTCCGTGAGCAGCGAGATCAATCCCGGGTCCGACATCCGGGGCGGGTTCACGGTGCTCGAACTGCCCACACGCGACGACGCGGTCGAGTGGGCACGCAAGATCGCGGCGGCCTGCCGCACCCCGCAGGAGCTGCGCGAGTTCATGTACGACCCGGCGAGCTAGCCGGGCGGCACAAGGAGAGGGCCATGGTGGCCGTCACCGTCGATGAGCCGAAGATCGCCCGCGCGGGCCTCGTCGTGGCGTGGGTGGTGGTCATCCTCGCCTCGCTGCTGCCGCGGGTCATCCTGCAGGAGGTGTTCCGCGTCGAGGTGTCGGCGACGGCGGCCGCGCTCATCTCCGGCGGGGTGCTGGCGGTCGCCCTGCTGCTCGCGGTCTTCTGGCGCGCGCTGCGTGCGCTGCTGCCGTTCCTCATCCTCTTCGTCGTGCTCGTCGGCGCCGAGTGGCTCGTCTTCTCGGTGGTCGACCAGCATCCCGCCTACCGCGCGTGGCTGAGCGACCCGTCGTTCGCCGTCTACATGCCGGCCGAGCAGTCGCTGCGCCTCATGGTGACCTTCCTGGTGGTGGTCGCGCTCATGGTGCTGCGGCGGCATCCGAGACGGTTCTTCCTGAGTGTCGGCACCCTGTCGGCGCCGATGCGGCGCATCCGCTGGCTCGGGGCGAAGGAGGGCACCCGATGGAGTCGCTTCGGGCCGATCGCGACCGTCGCCCTGTGCGGGGGCACCCTCGCGTTCCTGCTCATCGCGGGGGCGCCGCCCGCCGACCTCGTCGTGCAGGCGGCTCCGTTGCTGCCCGTCGTGCTCGCCGCCGCGGCGCTCAACGCGTTCAACGAGGAGGTCACCTACAAGGCGTCGTTCCTGTCGGTGCTCGAAGGCCCGGTCGGCCGGAGCCACGCGCTGCTCATGGTGGCCGCCTACTTCGGGCTCGGCCACTACTACGGCGTGCCCTACGGGGTGGTCGGCGTCGCGATGGCGTTCTTCCTCGGCTGGCTGCTCGCCCGGTCGATGCTCGAGACCCGCGGCCTGTTCTGGGCGTGGTTCATCCACTTCTGGCAGGACGTGCTGATCTTCTCGTTCCTCGCCATCGGCTCCATCCGGCCGGGAGGCTGACGCGCCCGAGGCCTCAGCCGCGCATCGCGACGCCGCGCCGCCAGTACCCCATGAACGCGACCTGGGAGCGGTCGACCCCGAGATCCTTCACGAGGTGCCGGCGCAGGGTGGTGACGACGCCGCTCTCGCCGGCGATCCAGAAGTAGCGGTCGGCGTGGTTCGGCGACTGCGAGATCGACTCGCCGAGGCTCGAGAACTTCGGCGTCTCCCACAGGGGGTCCTCGGTGTCGACATCCCGAATCGGCACCTCCGCCGCACCACCGCCGAGGTGATCCAGCACCGCCGGGATGAGCCGCGTGCCGTGCGCGTCACCCGACCGCGGCAACCACCGCACCTCGACACCCGGCGGGGTCGCGATCGGAAGGATGTCGGCATCCTCGGGTACTTCGATGAAGGCGACCCCCTGGGTGTCGCGGTCGACGTCTTCGAGGATGCGGGCGATCGCCGGGGCCGCCGTCTCGTCGCCGGCGAGCAGGATCGCGCGGGCCTCGCCCGGGGCGTATTCGATGCCGCCGTCCTCGGCGCGTCCGCGGCGGGGGCCGATCACCAGCAGCTCGTCGCCGACGGCGGCGGCGTCGGCCCAGCGTGACGCCGGGCCGGTCGAGCCGGGGGCGAGGTGCAGGACGAAGTCGATGATGAGCCGGGTCGTCTCACCCTCGACCTCGAGGCCCCGGATCGAGTACGTGCGCATCGAGCCACGCTCGTCGTCGGGCAGGGTGAGCCACACACTGTACCAGTCGGCGCTCGGAGGCAACCGGGGAACCGAAGCCCCCGACGCGGGGAACACCAGCTTGATGCGCTGGTCGAGCACGCGCCCGGGGGTTCCGAAGTCGGCGAGGTCGGCGCCGGCGAAGGTGATGCGCACGAAACTCGGCGACACCCTTTCGACAGCGGCAACGGTCGCGGTGGCGAGCACGAACGGGGAATCAGGAGACATGGTGCCTTCCTCGGGGCAGAACGAGCGGTTTTCCGGTCAGGGGATCGGCGATGACCTCGCTGTCGAGGCCGAAGACCTCGCTGACGAGTTCGGCGGTGACAACAACCCCCGGCTCGCCGAGAGCGTGCACCCGCCCACGGCACACGGCGACGATCTCGTCGGCATAGCGGGAGGCCAGGTTGAGGTCGTGCAGCACCATGACGATCGTCGTGCCGCGCGCGCGGTTGAGGTCGGCGAGCAGGTCGAGCACCTCGATCTGGTGAGCGACGTCGAGGAAGGTGGTCGGCTCGTCGAGCAACAGGATGTCGGTCTGCTGGGCGAGCGCCATCGCGATCCACACCCGCTGACGCTGGCCGCCGGAGAGTTCGTCGACCGAGCGGTCGGCGAGGTCGGCGATGCCCGTCGCGTCGAGGGCGGCGGCGACCGCCTCGTCGTCGGCGCGGCTCCAGCGCGCGAACAGCCCCTGGTGCGGATGCCGCCCGCGGCCGACGAGGTCGGCGACGACGATCCCCTCGGGGGCGATCGGGCTCTGCGGCAGCAGACCGATCAGGCGCGCGACCTCTTTCGTGGGGCGCGAGTTCAGCTCGACGCCGTCGAGTACGACCTGCCCCGACTTCGGCGACAGCAGCCGGGCGAGCGCCCGCAACAGCGTCGACTTGCCGCATCCATTCGCCCCGACGATCGCGGTGATGCGGCCGGGGGCGACCTCGAGCGCGAGCTCGTCGACGACGAGGCGATCGCCGTAGGCGAGGGTGATCTCGTCGGCGACGAGCTGATGGGTGAGGGTCATAGTGAGGCTCCCGAGCGGTTCGATCTGACGAGCAGGTAGACGAGGTAGGGCGCGCCGATGAGGCCCGTGACGACCCCCACCGGGTAGCGCGTGCCGAGCGCGAATTGGCCGACGAGGTCGCCGGCGACGACGAGCAGCGCCCCGACGAGCGCGGCGGGCACGAGCAGCGAAGCTCCGGATGCCGTGATGCGTGCCGCGATCGGTCCGGCCATGAAGGCGACGAAGGCGATCGGCCCGGCCGCGGCGGTCGCGAAGGCGATGAGGGCGACGGCGGCGAGGATGAGCAGCAGCCGGGTCGGGCGCAACCGCACGCCGAGGGCCGCCGCTGCGTCGTCGCCGAGCCGGAGCGCGTCGAGGTCGCGGCGTCGCGACACCAGCAGGGGAGCGAGCACGAGCGTCGCGAGCGCGAGGGGCGCCACCCGCTCCCACGAGGCCCCGTTGAGACTGCCGGCGAGCCACTGCAGCGCGGCCTGGATGTCCCACGCCGCCGCCCGGGTCAGCACGTACGACACGACGCTGTGCAGCATCGCCGCGACGCCGATGCCGATGAGGATGAGGCGCGCCCCCGCGAAACCGCGGCGCCAGGACAACCCGTAGATCGCGGTCGCGGTGACGAGGGCTCCGGCGAGGGCGAGGAACGACACCGCCGTCTCATCGAGCGACAGCACCACGATGCCGACGACCGCCGCAGCACTCGCCCCGGTCGAGATGCCGATGATGTCGGGGGAGGCGAGCGGATTGCGCAGCATCGTCTGGAACGTGATCCCCGCCATGCCGAAGGCGAGGCCGGCGAGCATCCCGAGCACGACGCGCGGCAGCCGCAGCTCGCCGACGGTGAACGACGCTCCGGGCACCTGTTCACCGAGCAGCACCCGCAGCACCTCGTCGGGGGAGTAGAAGGTGTTGCCGACCATCAGAGTGACGGCGACGACGCCGAGCAGCGCGACGCAGAGCCCGGCGATGAGCAGCGCATTCCGTTGCCGGCGGTGCACCCGGCCGGCGCGAAGAGTCGTGGCGGTCACAGGGCACGCACCTTCTGGCGGCGCACGATCCAGATGAAGAACGGGGCGCCGATGAGCGCGGTGACGATCCCCACCTCGATCTCTTCGGGCCGGGCGACGACGCGCCCGAGGACGTCCGCCGCGACGAGCAGCCCGGCTCCGGCGATCGCCGTGAACGGCAGCAGCCAGCGCTGATCCGAGCCGACGACCAGCCGGCAGAGGTGCGGGATGACGAGTCCGACGAACCCGATCGGGCCCGCGACGGCGGTCGCCGCCCCGCAGAGCAGCACGGCGCCGAGCGCCGCGATGAGGCGCGTGCGTCGCACCTGCGTGCCGAGCCCCGCCGCGAGGTCATCGCCGAGGGCGAGGGTGTTGAGGCCGCGCCCCGACAGCACGACGATCACGGCCCCAGCCAGCAGGAACGGCGCGACGACGCCGATGCGATCCCACTCCGCACCGCCGACACCGCCGATCTGCCAGAACTGGAAGGTCGTGAGGATGTCGACGCGCGGCAGCAGCACGGCGCTCACCAGCGACGAGAGCGCCGCCGAGGTCGCGGCCCCGGCGAGGGCGAGCTTGAGCGGCGTCGCACCCCCGCGGCCGAGCGACCCGACCGCGTAGACGAACACCGCGGCCACCGCGGCGCCGAGGGTCGCGACCCCGATGTAGCCGTAGGGGTCGGAGAGCCCGAAGAAGGCGATGCCGATCACGACGGCGAGGGCGGCTCCGCTCGAGACACCGAGGATGCCGGGGTCGGCGAGCGGGTTGCGCGTCACCGCCTGCATGGTCGCGCCGGAAAGGGCGAGGGCGGCGCCGACGAGCAGCGCGAGCACCGTTCGCGGCACTCGAGCAGCGACCGCGGCCTGCCCGACCCCGTTCGCATCGCCGGCCAACGCCGCGATCAGCTCATGGAGGGAGATCTCGCGATTGCCGAACGCGACGGATGCCAGCGCCAGCAGCACGAGGCATCCCGCGCCCGCACCGACCCACGCCAGTCGTGCGGTGCTCACCCGGCCGGGGTGAGGGCGGCGGCGAGCAGGTCGAAGTACTGCTCGATGCCCCAGCGGATCGACAGCGGCGACGGGTTCGCGGCGGCGGCGATCGGCGTCGACTCCGGGAGGATCGCGATGCGACCCTCGGCGATCGCTGGAATTTGCGACAGCAGCGGGTCGGCCTGCAGCGCCGCGATGAGGGCGCCCTCGGTGTCGCCGTAGGTGACGAAGAGGTCGACGTCGGCGAACTGGTCGGCCTGCTCGGCGCTGACGGTGACGTAGAACCCGTCGGTGCCGGCCGACTCCTGCTCGACGATCGCCGGGGTCGGCAGCCCGAGGCTCTCGAGGAACCCGGGGCGGGTGTCGTGGCTCGTGTAGAAGCCGATCTGGCTGAGGTCGTTCGGGTCGATGTACGAGAACAGCACCGTGGCATCCGCGAGGTCGGGGTGCTCGGCGAGCGCGGCGTCGACCTCGGCGTGCAGGTCGGCGATCAGCTCGTCGCCTTCCGCGGCGAGCCCGAGCGCCGTCGAGCTGAGGCGGATCATGTCCTCGTACGAGGTGCCCCAGGCGGTCTCGGGGTAGGCGACGACGGGCGCGATCTTCGAGAGCGTGTCGTACTCCTCCTGCGTGAGGCCGGAGTACGAGGCGAGGATCACATCGGGCTGCGTGTCGGCGACGGCCTCGAAGTCGATGCCGTCGGTCTCGTCGAAGAGCACGGGCGTTTCGGCGCCGAGCTCGGCGAGCCGCTCCTCGTCCCACGGCAGCACGCCGTCGCCGTCGTCGTCGCCCCAGGTGGCCTTGCTCATGCCGACGGGCACGATTCCGAGTGCGAGCGGCACCTCGTGGTTCGCCCACGCGACGGTCGCGACCCGCTCGGGCGCCTGGGGAAGCGTGGTCTCGCCGAAGGCGTGCTCGATCGTGATGGGGAAGGCGCCATCCGACGCCGTGCCACCGGAGCCGGTCGGCGGGGTGGCGCACGCGGCGAGGGAGAGGGCGACGGTCGCGACGGCGACGATCCCGAGGACACGGGGGAATCTCACGGCAGGGGAGCCTTTCAGGTCGAGCGTTGTTAGGTCAGGCTAACCTAACATCCACTCCACCTGAGGAGTCAAACCCGGGTCGTCACCCCGACGTCATCCGACGGCGTCGTCCTCCACGGCTTTCGGCGATTGGGGGCTGACGCCGAAGAGCGTCTCGATGGCGCGTTCCACGGCGTCGAGGTCGCCCGAGGCCGCGTGATCGCGGGCCCGAACCGACGGTTGATGCAACAGCACACCTGCGAGGTGACGCAGCGCGGCCTCGGTGCGCTCGTCGACGCCGTGCCGGGCACGGTGCCGGGCGATCTCGGCCTGCAACACCTCGTCGACGTGACGGCGCAGTGCGACGATCGCCGGCGCGGCACGACGGTCGGACTCGAACGCGGCGGCCGCGTTGCCGACGACCTCGTGTACTCCGGCCCCGAGTTCGGGAAGCACCGCGTGGCGGCCGATCAACTCCAGGTCGAGCAGCTCGACGCCCGGCAGCGCGCCGACGGCAGGCTCGACGTTGCGCGGAAGCCCGAGGTCGATGACGAGCCGAGGCGCGTCGTCGGGGATGTCGGCGGCGGTCACGACGTAGCGGGCGGTGCAGGTGATGACGACGGCGGCCGAGCGGATGGCCTCGCGCAGGTCGCGCTCGGCACCCACCCCGTAGCGCACCGCGAACTGCTGTGCGCGACCGGTGGCTGAGAACACCCGGATGTCGGTCGCACCTCGGGCGCGCAGCGCCGCGACGGTGGTCGCCGCATAGCTGCCCGTTCCCACGAGAAGCACCGCGACATCCGACCAGTCGGGAACGCGCGAGTCGGCCATGTCGAGGGCGACGCGGGCGATCGAGCGGCCCGCCGCGGCGAGGTCGCCGTGCGCGCGCGCCTCGCGGGCGGCGTGGGCCGAGCGCTGGAACAGCAGCTCGAGACCGCTGGATGTGGTGCCCGCCTCTCGCGCTTCGCGCAGGGCGCGCTGCACCTGGCCCGCGATCTCCTCCTCGCCGACGACCATCGACTCGAGCCCGGAGCTGACCGCGAAGAGGTGGCGCACGACATCCTGACCGGTCAGCGCGACGGCGGTCGCCCGCAGCGTTTCGGCATCCTCACCGGCCCGCAGCGCCAGCGCGTCGATGACCGCCTCGATCGCGAGTTCGGGGCCCGCGGTGAGCGGCTCGTCGAGCTCGATGTAGGCCTCGAAGCGGTTGCAGGTGGCCAGCACGACGGCGCCCCGCACGAAATCGGACTCGACGATGAGATCCGCGGCGGTCGTCGAAGCGACCCGCGAGATACGGTCGAGAACGTCGAACTCGGTGTTGCGATGGTTCGCCGTCAGGCAGAACAGCACCAGCCGATTCTACCTAGGGTGGAAGGATGCCCCTTCCCGCCGACCATCCCCTCGCCGACGGGCGCACCGGTTCGTCGGCGCTCATTCAGGCCGCTCGCGGCGCGCGCCCGCCCGTGCGCCCGGTGTGGTTCATGCGGCAGGCCGGCCGGTCGCTTCCCGAGTACCGGGAGTTGCGGGCCGGCGGCGACATGCTCGCGGCGTGCCTGAATCCCGAGATGGCCGCCGAGATCACCCTCCAGCCGGTGCGCCGCCACGGGGTCGACGCGGCCGTGTACTTCAGCGACATCGTCGTGCCCGTGCTGCTCGCCGGCGTCGCGGTGCAGATCGTGCCGGGTCGGGGCCCGGTGTTCGACGAACCGGTGCGATCCGCGGCGGATGTCGCGCGCCTGCCCCGTCTCGACCCCGATGCGCTCGCCCCGATCTCGGATGCCGTTGCCCGCGTCGTCGCGGAACTCGGCGACACCCCGCTCATCGGATTCGGCGGGGCGCCGTACACGCTCGCCTCCTACCTCGTCGAGGGCGGGCCGTCGAAGGAGCAGCTGCAGACTCGCGCCCTCATGCACTCCGACCCCGCGACCTGGGCCGCGCTGCTCGACTGGTGCGCCGACGTCACGGGCGCATTCCTGCAGGCGCAGGTGCTCGCGGGCGCGAGCGCCGTGCAGCTGTTCGACTCGTGGGCGGGGTCGCTGTCGCGCTCCGACTACGAGCGCTCCGTGTTGCCCCACTCGAAGCGGGCGCTCGACGCGGTCGCCGACCTCGGCATCCCGCGCATCCACTTCGGGGTCGGCACCGCGCACCTGCTCGACCTGCTGCCGACCGCCGGAGCTGATGTGATCGGGATCGACTGGCGCGTGCCGCTCGACGAAGCCGCGCGCCGGCTGCCGGGTGTCGTGTTGCAGGGCAACATCGACCCCGCGCTGCTGTTCGCGCCCGCTGAAGTGCTCGACCGCCACGTCGCCGACGTGCTGCGCCGCGGTGACGCCGCCCCCGCCCACATCGTCAACCTCGGCCACGGCGTTCCCCCCGACGCCGACCCGGGAGTGCTCACCCACATCGTCGAGTTCGTCCATGCCCAAGGACTCGGTGGTTGAGTAGCCCGCGCGACACGCGTGTCGAAACCCCACCCGCCGAAGCCCCCGCCACGACCGTGATCGGCGGCGGAATCGCCGGCCTCCTCGTCGCCCTGCGCCTCGCCGAAGGCGGGCACCGCGTGACCCTCCTCGAAGCCGCCGACCGCCTCGGCGGGCAGCTCGCCCCCCAACGCCTCGCGGGAGTCGAGCTGGATGCCGGCGCCGAGTCGTTCGCGACGCGCGGCACCGCGGTCACCGCCCTTCTCACCGAGCTCGGCCTCGACGGCGACGTCGTCATCCCCGGGGGCGGCACGGCCTGGCTGCACCGGGCGCGCGGGGCGGTGCCCCTCCCGGCGGCGGGGGTGCTCGGCATCCCGGCGCACCCTCTCGCTCCCGATGTCGTGCGCGCGATCGGTCTCGCGGGCGCCTGGCGGGCGCGTCTCGACGCCGTGCTGCCGCGTCGGGTCGGAGGCGACGCGACGACGCTGGGGGAGCTGGTCGAAGCGCGCATGGGCCGCGCCGTGCTCGACGCGCTCGTCACCCCCGTCGTGCGCGGCGTGTACTCGCGCGAGCCCGGCGATCTGCCGCTCGCGGTCGCGGCCCCCACCCTGCTCGATCGGCTGCGGCAGCACGGGTCGCTGGCCGCGGCCGTGGCGGGTCTGCGCGCGAACGCCCCCGCCGGGTCGCTGGTCGCGAGCCTGCGCGGCGGCATGTTCCGACTGGCCGCCGCGCTGGCCGACGCGTGTCGAGCGAGCGGCGTCGACCTCCGCACGGGGGTGCGGGTCGACGCACTGCCGCCCGGACGGGTCGTGCTCGCCGCGCCCGCACCGGGGGCCGCGCCCGGTCGCACGGTGACGGTCGTGACGCTGGTCGTGCGCACCCCGCTTCTCGACGGCGCCCCCCGCGGCTCCGGGGTGCTCGTCGCGCCGGGCGGCGGCGTCGAGGCCCGCGCGCTCACCCACCTCACCGCGAAGTGGGACTGGATCGCCGACGCGTTCGAGGGCGCCCACGCGCTGCGGCTCTCGTACGACGGGGTGCCGACCGACGCCGTCGCGCAGGCGCGGCGCGACGCATCCACGATCTTCGGCGTCGACCTGCCCGACCCGCTCGACAGCGCCGTGCGCACCTGGCACCGCCCGGCCCCCGAGACGCACGACGACGGCACGCTGCGCACGGGCGAGCCGGTCGCCGGCTCCGGGCTCGCCGCCGTCGTCGCGCACGCCGAGTCGCTCGCGGCAGCGATCCTCACCGATTCGCGCCCCGCCGCGACGGGGGAGAGGATGGACGGGTGACCGACTCCGGTGCCGACCAGCCCTCCCACTTCACGCTCTGGGCGGTGCTGCGCCGCACGCGCGCGACTCCCTCCGGCGGCGAGACCCTCGCGGCCGCGATCGACGCTCTGCCCGCAGGTGCCACGCTGCGGGGGATCTACGACGTCTCGGGCCTGCGCGCCGACGCCGATCTCATGCTGTGGCTGACCGGCGACTCCGCCGACGTGTTGCAGACGGCGCTGCGGGTGTTGCGTCGTAGCGCCGAGCTCGAGGTGCTCGACCCCACCTGGAACGCCCTCGGGGTGCACCGCGATGCCGAGTTCACCCGCGACCACCTGCCGGCGTTCGCCCGCGGCCTGCCGCCGAAGACGTGGCTGTGCGTCTACCCGTTCGTGCGCTCCTACGAGTGGTACCTGCTGCCCGACGACGAACGCCGCGGCCTGCTGGGCGAGCACGGCCGCGCGGGAGCGGCGTTCACGAGCGTGCAGACGAACACCGTCGCCTCGTTCGCCCTCGGCGACTACGAGTGGATTCTCGCGCTCGAAGCCGACGACCCGGTCGAACTCGTCGACCTGATGCGCGCCCTCCGCTCGACCGGAGCCCGGCGGCACGTGCGCGAAGAGGTGCCGTTCTTCACGGGGCGGCTGCTCGACCCCGCCGAGGTCGCCGAGGTGTTGTCGTGAGTACCGAACCGGTGGCAACCGCCGTGCTCGCGGCATCCCCGGCCGCCGCGGACGGACCCGAACACGTCACCGAGCCGGTCGCCTACGACGCGATCCTGCTCGCCGGCTTCGGCGGGCCCGAGGGGCAGGATGACGTCATCCCGTTCCTGCGCAACGTCACCCGTGGCCGCGGCATCCCCGACGAACGCCTCGAAGAGGTCGCCCACCACTACCGCCACTTCGGCGGGGTGAGCCCCATCAACGACCAGAGCCGCGAGCTCAAGGCGGCACTCGAAGCCGAGCTGGAGCGCCGCGGCATCGACCTGCCGGTGTACTGGGGCAACCGCAACTGGGACCCGTATCTGGCGGATGCCGTGCGCGCCGCCTACGCGGATGGTCACCGCACGCTGCTCGCGATCGCGACGAGCGCCTACTCGTCGTTCTCCAGCTGCCGGCAGTACCGCGAAGACATCGCGATCGCTCTCGACGCCACGGGACTCGGCGGCGAGCTCACGATCGACAAGGTGCGCCAGTACTTCGACCACCCCGGATTCGTCGAGCCGTTCGTCGAGGGCGTCGTCGCCGGAGTGCGCGAGTTGCTGCCCCAGGTCGACGGCGACGCGAGCAGGATCCGACTGCTGTTCGCGACGCACTCGATCCCGACGGCGGATGCCGAGCGCTCCGGCCCGCGGGACCGCGCCTTCGGTGAAGGCGGCGCCTACGCCGCGCAGCACCTCGCGGTGAGCGAGATCGTGGCGACGGAGGCCGCCCGAATTCTCGGTGTCGACCGCCTCGGCTGGGATCTCGTGTACCAGTCGCGCTCGGGCCCGCCGACGCAACCCTGGCTCGAGCCCGACATCAACGACCGGATCGCCGAGCTGCCCGGCGAGGGCGTGCGGGCCGTCGCGATCGTGCCCGTCGGGTTCCTCTCCGATCACATGGAGGTGCTCTGGGATCTCGACACCGAGGCGCTGGAGTCGGCCCGCGAGGCCGGTCTCGCCGCCGTGCGCACGCCGACGCCCGGTTCGCACCAGCGGTTCGTCGAGGGTCTCGTCGACCTCGTGCTCGAGCGCCGCGACGGCACCCCGGTCGCCGAGCGGCCCGCCCTCACCGACCTCGGGCCGTGGTTCGACGTCTGCCGCCCGGGCTGCTGCGAGAACATCCGCGCGGGGTTCAAGCCTGCCGCTGCCGGGGTGGCGCCATGAGCGTCGGCAAGCTCCGGCTGGGAACCCGCGGCAGCGCCCTCGCCCTCGCCCAGTCCCAGGCGATCGCCGAGAAGCTCGGCGCCGAGGTCGTCGTCATCGAATCGGAGGGCGACCGGTCGACCGAGTCGCTCGCGCTCATGGGCGGCACGGGCGTGTTCGTCACGGCCCTGCGGCACGCGCTGCTCGCCAACGAAGTGGATGTCGTCATCCACTCGTTCAAAGACCTGCCGACCGCCCCGGCCGACGGCCTCGCGATCGCCGCCGTTCCGCCGCGCGCGGACGCGCGTGACGCGCTCTGCGCCCGCGACGGCTTCACCCTCGACACCCTGCCCGAGGGTGCGAAGGTCGGCACCGGGTCACCGCGCCGCCGGGCTCAGCTCGCCGCGCGTCGGCCCGACCTCGAGATCGTCGACATCCGCGGCAACGTCGACACCCGGCTGGCCCGCGTCGGCTCCGACGATCCCGAGCGCGCGCTCGACGCCGTCGTGCTCGCCGTCGCGGGGCTCGACCGGCTCGGTCGCGCCGACGCGATCACCCAGCACCTCGAGCTCGCGTGGTGGCCGACCGCCCCCGCGCAAGGTGCCCTCGCCGTCGAGACCCGCGCCGGCGACACGAACATCGCCGCGAAGCTCGACCACCGGCCCACCCGGCTCGCCGCCGAGGCCGAGCGCGGGGTGCTCGCCCGCCTCGAGGCCGGGTGCTCGGCGCCGATCGCGGCGACGGCGTTCTCAGAGGACGGGATGATGTTCCTCACCGCGAGCGTCTACGCCCTCGACGGGTCGGCCAAGCTCACCGCGTCGCACGCCCTGTACGCGGCCGACTCGAAGGATCCGGCGGGCGAGCTGTCGGCGCGCGCCGCCACCGAACTGCTCGATGCCGGTGCCGCCGACCTCGCGCCGATCAGGGGATCCCGATGAACGACGTGCCGAGCATCCGCCCCCGCCGCCTGCGCGCGACGCCCGCCTGGCGCCGCCTCAACCGCGAGACCCGGGTCGACGCGACCCAGCTCGTGTTGCCGCTCTTCGTGCGCGAAGGTGCGAGCGAACCGCGACCCATCGCATCCATGCCCGGGGTCGTGCAGCACAGCCTCGACTCGCTCAAGGCCGAAATCGCGCGGGCCGCCGCCGCGGGCATCGGCGGCATCATGCTGTTCGGGGTGCCCGAGCACAAGGACGCGATCGGGTCGGGGGCGACCGACGACGACGGCATCCTCAACGTCGCCACCCGCGTCGCCGTCGCCGAGGCGGGGGACGCGCTCGTCGTGCAGACCGACCTGTGCCTCGACGAGTTCACCGACCACGGGCACTGCGGAGTGCTCGACGCGCAGGGTCGGGTAGACAACGACGCGAGCCTCGAGCGCTACCGCGCGATGGCGCTCGCTCAGGCCGCGGCCGGCTCCCAGCTGCTCGGCCTCTCGGGAATGATGGACGGCCAGGTCGCCGCCGTTCGTGCCGCGCTCGACGCGGCGGGCCGCAGCGACGTGCCCCTGCTCGGCTACTCCGCGAAGTACGCCTCCGCGTTCTACGGCCCGTTCCGCGAAGCCGTCGCCTCATCGCTCGTCGGCGACCGCCGCAGCTACCAGCTCGAGCCCGGCAACGCGCGCGAAGGGTTGCTCGAGACCTCCCTCGACCTCGCGGAAGGCGCCGACATCGTCATGGTGAAGCCGGCATCCGGCTACCTCGACGTGCTCGCCGCGACCGCGCACCGCTCTCCGGTGCCGGTCTGGGCGTATCAGGTGAGCGGCGAGTACTCGATGATCGAGGCCGCCGGTGCCGCCGGCTACCTCGACCGCGACCGCGCCGCCGCCGAGGCACTCGTCTCGATCCTGCGGGCCGGGGCGGATGCCGTGCTCACCTACTACGCGATCGAAGCGGCCGAGAAGGACTGGGGCGCGTGACCACCAACGCCGACGCCGCGGCCCGGGCCCGGGCCGTCATCCCCGGCGGGGTCAACTCGCCGGTGCGTGCGTTCGGTTCGGTCGGCGGCACGCCGCTGTCGATCGTGGCGGCCCGGGGCGCGACCGTGACCGATGTCGAAGGCACCGAGTACGTCGACCTCGTCGGGTCGTGGGGGCCGGCGCTGCTCGGGCACGCGCATCCCGACGTCGTCGCCGCCGTGCAGGAGGCCGCGGCGCGCGGGCTGTCGTTCGGCGCCTCGACGCCCGCCGAAGCCGAACTCGCCGAAGTCGTCATCGACCGGCTCACCGTCGCCGGCACTCGCGGCATCGAGCGCCTGCGGTTGGTGTCGACCGGCACCGAGGCGACGATGACCGCCATCCGCGTCGCCCGGGCGGCCACCGCTCGCGACCTCGTGGTGAAGTTCGCCGGGCACTATCACGGGCACTCCGACGGGCTGCTCGCCGAGGCGGGCTCGGGCCTCGCCACCTTCGCGCTTCCGGGGTCGGCGGGGGTGCCGCCCGAGATCGCCGCGCTGACCCTCGTGCTGCCCTACAACGACCTCGACGCGGTGCGCGCGGCGTTCGCGCAGCATCCCGGGCGCATCGCCGCCGTCATCGTCGAAGCCGTCGGAGCCAACGCGGGGGTGCTCGCCCCCGACCCGTCGTTCAACCGCGATCTGGCGGGTCTCGTGCACGAGCACGGGGCGCTGCTCATCCTCGACGAGGTGCTCACCGGCTTCCGCGTCGGGCCCGCGGGTCGCTGGGGCCTCGAAGCGGCGGGTCTCGTCGGCGAAACCGGCTGGACCCCCGACATCGTCACGTTCGGAAAGGTGATCGGCGGCGGGATGCCGCTCGCCGCGCTGGGCGGCCGCGCCGGCATCCTCGACCTGCTCGCCCCCGCCGGGCCGGTGTACCAGGCGGGCACGCTCAGCGGCAATCCGCTCGCCGTCGCCGCCGGGCTCGCGACCCTGCGGAACGCGACCCCCGACGTGTACGCCCGCGTCGACGCCGCGGCGGAGGTCGTCGCGACGGCCCTGCACGAGGCGCTAGCTGCCGCGGGAGTCACCCACGTCATCCCGCGCGCCGGCTCACTCTTCTCGGTCGCGTTCCGATCGGATGCCGTGCGCGACTACGCCGACGCGCGCGACCAGGAGGCGTGGCGCTACCCGCCGTTCTTCCACGCGATGCGCGAGGCGGGGGTGTCGCTGCCGCCGAGCGTGTTCGAGGCGTGGTTCCTCAGCGCCGCCCACGATGAACCCGCGCTCGACCGCATCCTCGCCGCCCTCCCGGCCGCCGCATCCGCCGCCGCGAGCGCCGAACCGCCTGCCTGAGGTCAGCTCTCCGACATCCGCTCGCGGAAGCCTTGCTGGTTGACCCGGTTGCCGCAGCGCACCGAGCAGAAGCGCTTCGAGCCGTTGCGCGACTGGTCGAGCAGCAGACCGGTGCAGTCGGCGGCGGCGCACACCCGCATGCGGTCGTTGGCGTTGGCGCGGGTGACTTCGGCGAGTGCGAGTGCCCCCTCGGCGCGCATCCGGTCGGCGAGCGGGGCGTCGGGGCCGGTGGCGTGCAGGTGCCAGTCGAAGCGGTCGTGCCGCACGAGGAACGGCAGCGCGTTCACCTCGCGTAGCCAGCGGTTGATCTCGCCGACCTGCTCGTCGCGCGGCAGTGACCAGAGCGCGCGCAGATCCTCACGCACATGCACGACGGATGCCAGCTCGGGTTGGTCGTGGTCGAAGCGTCCGGTGTAGCCGTGGTGGTCGAGCAGCGCGGTGAGTTCGGCGGGGGTGGCGAGTTCGTCGGCGCCGCTGCGGGATGCCGAGGGGTGGGTGTTCGCGAGGTCGATCAGGAACGCGAGGGTGTCCTCGGTGTCAGGGGTGAAATGCAAGTTGAACCCTTACCGTTGCGGAGAGTACCGTCACGAGCGTAACCACTCTTGCTCCTGACAGCCTGCATGTGAGAAAGCCAGCCTGATGACCTCCACCCGCGTGTCCACCGGACTCGTGATCGGCGTGCTCGCCTCCGTCGCCTTCGGCACCTCCGGCGCGCTCGCGAAGCCGCTCATGGAGGCGGGCTGGAGCCCGGCCGCCGCGGTCACCGTACGGGCCGGGCTCGCCGGCATCCTGCTCGTGCCGTTCGCGCTGGCTGCGCTGCGCGGAAAGTGGGATGCCGTGTGGCGTGCGCGGTGGCGCATCCTCGGCATGGCGCTCATCGGCGTCGCCGGCACGCAACTCGTCTACTTCGCCGCCATTCAGCGCATCCCAGTGTCGTCGGGCCTCCTCATCGAGTACCTCGCGCCCCTGCTGCTCGTCGCCGGGGTCGCCGTCGCGACGAGGCGGATGCCGCGGCCGATCGTGCTCATCGGCTCGGTCGTCGCGATCGCCGGGCTCGTGCTCATCATCGGCCCGGTCGGCGGGGGAGACGCCCTCGGCTACCTCCTCGCCGGTGTCGCCGCGGTCGGCTGCGCCCTCTACTACGTGATCGCCGCGCGCCCGGCCCACGGGTTGCCGCCGGTCGCCTTCGCCGCGTTCGGCCTCCTGCTCGGGTCACTGTCGCTCGGCATCGTCGGGCTCGCCGGCCTCGTGCCGTTCGAGATCGTGCTCACCGAGGTGAGCGCCCTCGGCGGCGTCGTGCCCTGGTGGATGCCGCTGTCGATCCTCGCCGCCACCACCGCGATCGGCTACGCGTTCAGCATCACCGCGTCGCAGCGGCTCGGCTCGCGCCTGATGTCGTTCGTCGGAATGCTCGAGGTCGTGTTCGCGTCGCTGTTCGCCTGGCTGCTGCTGGGCGAAGGCCTCGGGGTGTTCCAGCTGCTCGGGGGAGTGCTCATCCTCGCGGGCATCGCGTGCGTGCGCTCCGAGAAGCAGCCCGACCCAACTCTCGGAAACGAGAGGCTTCATCCACGAGACGTCGACGAACCTCCGTCAGACCGAGAGTTGGGTACGGCGACTGAGCCGGTCGCAACACGCTGACCCTGCGATCAGAACTGTGAGCGCGGCGGCTTCTGCATGCCGTGCACCCGGGGTTCGTCGGGCTCGGCCGCGGTTTCTTCGCTGACGCCGCCCGCATCGTCGGGGGCCCCGCCGCCCGGGTACGGGGTTCCCGCGGTCGTGCGCTCGTCGTCGGGCTCGCGCTCGTCGGCAGGGGGCAGGTGGTCGGTCGGTTCCTTGTGATCAGCCATGCCCTCAGCCTGCGCGCCGCAGTTCGACTCGGGAAGGGGGTTGCGCCGGTAGCCTGACGGGATGCGCAGGCTCATCTCGTCCGGGTCCACTTTCGAGTCGCAGATCGGGTACTCGCGTGCCGTGGTCTCCGGCGACTGGGTGTTCGTCTCGGGAACCACCGGATACGACTACTCCACGATGACGATCTCCGACGATGTCGAAGAGCAGACCCGGCAGACGTTGCGCAACATCGGCGCCGCCCTCGCCGAGGCGGGGGCATCCTTCGCGGATGTCGTGCGGGTGCACTACCTGATGCCCGACCTCGGCGACTTCGAGAAGACCTGGCCGGCTCTGCAGGAGGTGTTCGGCGAGGTGCGCCCCGCCGCGACGGCCTTCCAGGCCGGCCTGTCGAGCGCGGAGATGAAGATCGAGATCGAGGTCACGGCGCACCTCGGCCAGCGATGACCCCCGCCGAGCGGGCGCAGCGGGTGCGCCCCGAGCGTCTTGTCAGCGTCGACGTCGAGACCGCCGGGCCGACCCCGGGCGACTACGCGATGGTGTCGATCGGCGCCTGCCTCGTCGACGAACCCGAGCGCGGGTTCTATGTCGAGCTCAAGCCGGATCGGGATGCCGTGGTGGAGTCGGCACTGAAGGTGAGCGGCCTGAAGATGGACGACCTCCGCGCCCACGGCACCGAGCCGAAGCAGGCGATGGAGGAGTTCGCCGCGTGGATCCGCGACGTCGTCCCACCGCAGACCCACCGCGCGGTGTTCGTCGGATTCAACGCCGTCTTCGACTGGATGTTCGTCAACGAATACTTCGTGCGGTACGGCATCGAGAACCCGTTCGGGCACGGGGGTCTTGACATCAAGTCCTACTACGTCGGCATGATGGGCTCCACCTGGGAGCAGACCAGCATGAGGCACCTGTCACCGAAGTACCTCGCGGGGCGACCGTTGTCGCACAACGCACTCGGTGACGCGCGCGATCAGGCGGAGCTGTTCAGGGCGATCTCAGCGGACGCCGCAGCCCTGCGCGCCGCCAGCACACAGGCCGAGGAGGCATCGTGAGCGACAACCCGACCCCGCCCGAAGTGGAAGTCCAGAGCATCATCGAGTCGGCGAGGCGCCTCGGCGTCGAGCTCGACGAGGCCGAGACGGTGCAGTGGCTCACCGCGATCGCCGCCGAGACCGAGACCGACCTGGAGGTCGACGAAGCCAGCGGCACCTTCGGGCACCGGGTCGCGATGCTCGACTTCACGCCGCGCGATCTGGCCCGGTTCCGCGCGATCGGCAAGGTCGTCGAACTCACCGGCGATCCCGACGTCACCGAGGGGGCGCTCGCGCTCTCGGGTTCGGCGGCGCAGTCGAAGATCCAGAGCTACCCCGGCGACGCCGACTTCTTCCAGCGCTTCAACATCAAGGCACCGACGCGCGACGAGGCCTGCGCCATCCTCGCCCGGTCGCTGAAAGAGAAGGTGCTCGCCTTCACCCGCGGCACCACCTACCAGTTCCTCGAAGCGAAGCTCGGCAGCACGAAGGCGGGCGCCCCGATCTCGTGGACCCTCGCCGACATCGAGGCCGGCGTCATCCAGACCGTCGACGGCGAGGTGCGCTGGGAGGATGCCGCACGCGACCCGGGCTGGGTGAAGGCCGACTGGGTGGTCACCGATCCGGCGCGCCATCGACTGTCGAACGCGAGCAACGTCATCGACGTCACCTGGGAGGCCCCGAACGGCGACATCGTGCCGCTCGACGGCTACCTCGACACCTACTTCCAGGAGGTGTACCTCGACGCCGAGTCGGTGCCGACGTTCGCCAAGGTCGTGCAGCACGTCTCCGACGACGCCCTCGACGAGTACGTCGAGCAGCTCGAGGGGGAGGTGCGCAAGTACCTCACGAAGCACCTCAACTACGGCAAGGCCGCGAAGCGCATGTACAACGTCTTCCGGCTCTCCGGCCGACACCTGGATGCCGCGTTCGTGCGCGAGCTCTTCGACGAGCCGACGACGATCTTGTACCAGGTCTGGTCGCTCATCGTGACGCTCGACAACGCCACCCAGCCCGGCTCCGGCATCCCGATCTCCGACGTGCGCGCGCAGGCCGACGCGCTGGTGCTCGAGGTCGTGCGGGCGCTCGAGGGCGCCGAGGAGACCGAGATCGTCGAGGCGCTGCAGCAGCTGAGCCGCACCCTCGAGTTCCAGCCGCCCGGTGAGGCGCGTTCCGCCGAGGTCGACGGTGCACAGGCACGGGTCGTGAACCTCGTCAACACGTTCTTCCGCGACAAGCTCACCGCGATGCCGACCATCAGGGAGTACATCGAGGCGATGCAGGCGGAGCCCGCCGCGCACTGACCCGGCCCGGAGTGGCGTCCGAGTGATCGATTCTCAGGATTCGGCGCGATACTGACCGAGTGTGGATTCGGATCAGGGGGCTCTCCGTCGTCCTTCTCCTGCTGACCATCACGGGTTGCGCCGACCTTGCAGGGTCTCCCAGTCCGTCGCCGTCGCCCGCGGAATGGTTGCTCGAACGCATCACGACGCTGGACGGCGTGATCTCGGCTGACGCCTCTCCAAGTGACGAGTACCTGACCGTGTCTATCGCTCGGGATGCCGACGACCCGACCGTCCTCGCGGTCGCCCGCTCCGCAGCCGCGTGGGCCGATGAGGCAAACTGGCCGGGTTCAGTGACGCTGACCCGCGCCAGCACCGGTCTGGACCCCGAAACCGACATGACACCCCTGTCGCCGTGGACCCAGGACATCTACCCCGGCGATCCCGCGGAGATCGAGGCGGACCTGACGCTGGTGCTCGCCCTCGAGAAGTTGCCGGATGTCGCGAGCGCCCACATCTCTGCAGAGGGTTGGCCATCGGTGCAGCTCACCTCGCTCGATACTTTCGCCTCGACCTTCCGCACACTGAGCGCGCTTCCTCAATTCGCCAAGGGGGCCGCGTACTCCTACGTCGGCGAGCTCCCGACCTTGCACGTCGTACACATCCCCGAGCGGATGTCGACCGAAGCCATCGAAGCCGTGATCAGGATCGCGGTCGAGAACCCCGAGGCCGAGGTCGAGCTGCAGTCGCTCACGTCGGAGGGCAACCGCTGGCCCGAGCTCTGGGTCGCACATCTCACCGAAGAGCAGCGGGCCCGGGTCGACGCGCAACTGCGTGATCCGGCACTGGCCGACGCCGACCCCGAGGGCTACTCGATCCCGTTCCAGCTCTCGGTGCTCGGCCCGAACGGGCCGGAGCTCAGCTGGGGCACCTTCGGCGACGTTCCCGACACGTCGTCGTAGCGTCGCTATTCGAGGTCGACCCAGCTCTGCCAGACGTCGTAGCCGGTGACGTCGTCGCCGGTGTTCTTCACCGTGATCGTCGAGCGCCAGCTGTCTTCGTTGTAGTTGTCGCGGGTGTAGGTGTGCTCGACTCGGGTGATCGCCACCTTGCCGCTCGAGGTTCCGTGCGGCCCGGATGCCGCGGGCGGCCGGGCCACCGCCCAGTAGGTCACGACGGTGTTCTGGGGTGGCTTGTTCCAGGTTCGGGCTTCGCTCGCGCCCGGTGCGAGCCCGTCGCGGCTGTAGATCTTGCGGATGCTGACGTGTCCTGCGGTCATTCGTGCGCTCCCGGTCGAGCCGCTTCGGGAGTGCGAGCGGATGTCGCTGCGGTTGCCGTCAGCGTAGTCAGGCCCGGCGGCGGCGCACGAGACGTGCGGCCACCTTGTCGGCTTCGACGACCCCGAGCACCGTCACGCCCAGGCCGATCGCGATCAGCCATTGGATGCCGGTCAGCGGAGCGAAACCGAGCAGCGTCCAGCCGAGCGGGGTGGTGACCGCGAGGATGTGCAGCGCGAGGGAGCCCGCGGCGGCCGCGAGCAGGAGCGGGTTCGTCGCGAGCGACTGGCGGAACACCGAACGGCGTTCCGAGCGCGCGTTGAAGGTCTGGAACAGGTTGAGGAACGCGAACGTCGTGAGGGCGAAGGTGCGTGCCTGGTCGACCGGAGCGCCCGTGGCGAGGGCACCGTGGAACGCGCCGAGCACGACCAGGCCCATCGAGGCCGCGGTCAGCACGACCCGCCCCCAGAGTCGCCGCGAGAGCAGCCCCGCGGCGTGTGAGCGGGGTGGGCGGTCGAGTTCGTCGCCGTCGCCGCGTTCGAAGGCGAGGGCGACATCCTGCACGCCGTTCGAGACCAGGTTGAACCAGATCATCTGCACCGGCAGGAAGATGAGCGGCCCGCCGACGGCGAGGTCGGCGACGACAGCGACGAACGCCGCGAACCCGGTGGAGAGCAGGAAGAAGGTGGCCTTCTGCACGGCGGCGAAGGTGATGCGCCCTTCGCGGACGGCGCCGACGATCGTGCGGAAGTCGTCATCGGTGAGCACGATGTCGGCGGCATCGCGGGCCACGTCGGTGCCGCCGCGCCCCATCGCGACCCCGAGCGACGCGGCGCGGAGCGCGGGAGCGTCGTTGACGCCATCCCCGGTCACCGCCACGACTTCGCCGGCGGCTTCGAGGGCGCGCACGATGCGCAGCTTGTCGTGCGGGGTGACCCGTGCCGCCACCCGGCTGCCGCGCAGCCGACGCACCAGCGTGTCGTCGTCGATGGCGGCGAGTTCGGTGCCCGTGACCGGTTCGCCGGTCCCGCCGAGGCCGAGCCGTCGACCGACCGTGACCGCGGTGCGCGGATGATCGCCGGTGAGCATCATGACGGTCACCCCCGCCCGACGGCAAGCGGCGATCGCGTCGGCCACGCCGGCGCGCGGAGGATCCGACATCCCGATCAACCCGACGAACTCCAGGTCGCGCAGCGCGTCGAACAGGTCGTGCGGGTCATCGCCGGACGAGACTCGCCGGCGGGCGACGGCGAGCACGCGCATCCCCTCGGCGGCGAGAGCGTCGTGCGCCGCGTGCACCGCGTCGGCCTCGATCGGCACCGGCCCGGTCGCACCGGTCATCGTTGTCGATGCGGCGAGCACGAGGTCGGGGGCGCCCTTCAGCAGCAGCTGCGGGATGCCGTGCTCGTCGCGAACGGTCGTGGAACGTCGCCGCTCCGGCTCGTAGGGCGCGTGCGCGTTCGGCGTAGCCGAGAACTCCGCGTCGGCGAGGGCTGCGCCCCGCAGGGCGAGCGCCGCGATGGCGACATCGACGGGGTCGCCCACCAGGTCGCGGGTCGCCGGGTCGTGGTGCGCGTCGTTGCTGAGGGCGGCGACGCGCAGAACGTCACGGCATCCCGCTCCGAACTCGGGTTCGACGCCGGGGTCGACCACGGTCGAGTCGCGGGGCGACCAGATGCGTTCGACGGTCATGCGGTTCTCGGTCAGCGTGCCGGTCTTGTCGGAGGCGATCACGGTCGTCGAGCCGAGTGCTTCGACCGAGGGCAGGGTGCGCACGACGGCACGCTGTCGGGCCATCCGCGACACACCCAGGCTGAGGGCGACGGTGAGCACGATCGGGAGGCCCTCGGGCACGGCGGCGACCGCGAGCGACACGGCGGTGAGGAAGGCGGTGCCGAAGCCGTGGCCGAGCAGCACGCCCGCGACGAGCACCCCCGCGGCGACGACCCCCACGAAGATGCCGAGCTTGGTCTCGAATCGGCGCATGAGTCGTTGCAGCGGCGTCGGCGTGTCGGCCGAGCGCACGAGGGTGTCGATCACCCCCATCACCGTGGCGGCACCGGTCGCGACGACCACCCCTTCCGCGCGGCCCGAGACGACGAGGGTGCCGCCCCACGCCATCCCCGCCTGCTCGGCCGCCGGCGTCGACTCGGGGGTCGCCTCGGGAGACTTGGCGACCGGCACCGACTCGCCGGTGAGCAGCGACTCGTCGAGGCGCAGGCGGTTGGTCGTGAGCAGCCGCAGGTCGGCGGGCACGCGGGCGCCCGACTCGAGCACGACGATGTCGCCGACGACGATCGACTCGGTCGACACGGCACGCACGACGCCGGATCGCCGCACGTGGGAGGTGCCCACCTGGAACCGGCGCAACGCGGCGACGTCGCGTGCTGCGCGCATCTCCTGCGTGAACCCGAGGCTGACGTCGGCGAGCACCGCGACGAGGATGGCGATCGCATCGATCCAGCGCTGCAGCACCGCGGTGAGGGCGGCGGAGGCGAGCAGCAGCAGGATGATGACGCTCGCGAACTGACGGCCGAGAACGTGCCACCACGGCTCGAGGGTGCGCGTCGTGAGAGCGTTGGCGCCGTCGCGCCGCAACCGGTCGGCGACCTCGGCGTCCGACAGGCCCGTCGGGCGGCCCCCGACGGCGGTCAGGGCGTCGACCGCCGGCTTCGCGTGCCACTCGGTCGCGGCGGAATCGTCGTTCATCCGGGCGTCAGAAACCGGTGGGTTCGGTCTCGAACTCCGGCTCGTCCGGCGGACCCTCGTGGTGCAGCGGGGTGAGCGCCGAGGTCTCTTCGAGCCACAGCAGGGCGTCGTATCGGCGACCCATGATGGTGGGAACGTAGTTGCCCGCCTCGCGCTGCGGCGAGTAGACGACCCCGATGGCCCGATGACCGGCCGCCGTCGACAGCCAGGTGCGGGCCCGGTCGTCGCCGAAGTCGAGAAGAGCGGGCGCGTGCAACGCCTCGTGAAGCAGGTCTTCGTGGCTTCCCGGTCGGGCTTCGGGCACCGGCATCCGCTGCTCCGGCGAACCCCAGTGCGACCCGGCGATCACCTCGCCCCGATACCCGGCGAAGCCGACCAACAGCACCCCCTCGTCGCCGTGACGTTCGCGCAGCAGCTGCCCCACGTTGACCATCCCCTCGCCCGCCATCGGCGTGCCGCGGGCATCGCCGACGTGGGTGTTGTGCTCCCAGATCACGCCCTTCGCGGCGGGGCGGTGGCGCCGGGTGAGGCGGTCGATCGTGTCGGCCATGTGGATGTCGCGGATGTTCCACGACTCGCGGTCGGTGCGCACCATCGCCCGGTAATACCGCTCGGCGCCGACCGCGATCGCCGCGTTCTGTGCCGCGTCGAAGGCGTC
Source organism: Pseudolysinimonas yzui (assembly GCF_014653215.1). Classification (GTDB taxonomy): domain Bacteria; phylum Actinomycetota; class Actinomycetes; order Actinomycetales; family Microbacteriaceae; genus Pseudolysinimonas_A; species Pseudolysinimonas_A yzui. Next base: position 100,651 of record NZ_BNAI01000001.1, read on the forward strand.
GTCGCCGTCGGACGCGGCCAGCTGGCGCACTTCGACGAGCAGATCGACGACATCCAGCTCGCACGATCGGGGAACCAGCCGGGTGCTCCAGGCGTAGCGGTGCGGGTCTTCCTGGTACGGCTGGAAGCACTCCCAGGCGCGCATCGCGTCGGGCAGGGCATCCGGCGCGTGTGCGCCGACCCAGCCGATGACGCGGTCGAGCGAGTCCCAGAGCGAGTAGACGTCGAGTCCGTAGAAGCCGACCTGCGCCGCCTCGGGCCGGTCGGCATTCCAGGCGCGCAGCCAGTCGATGAACTCGGCGACCTCGGCGTTCGCCCACATCCAGGTCGGCCAGCGGTCGAAACCGGCCAGCAGGGTGCGGGCGTCGAGGTGCTGGTCCGCGAGCCCCCGCACCCACCTGTCGATCCGCCAGCAGTCGGGCCAGTCGCCTTCGACGCCGATCCAGCCGACGTCCTGCTCCTGGATGAGTCGTCGCGTCAGCCGACTGCGCCAGTCGTAGTAGTCGTGGGTTCCGTGGCTCGCCTCGCCGATCGCCACGAACCGCCGGTCGCGGGCCCGGGCGACGAGCGGGTCGAGGTCGGCGTCGGTCGTGAGCGGGCGGGCGAGCGAACGGATGTCGGCGACCCGCGCGGCCGGCGAGCGGTCGATCACGGCGCACCTCCCGCCATCCGGCGGCGAGCCGCGGCGAGCAGCGTGGCGACCTCTTCCTCCGAGGTCTGCCCGAAGTCGCGATAGTGGGCGCCGACCGCATAGAAGCCGGGGGGCTGGATGAGGCACACGACGTCGTCGGCCCCGCCGACCCGGGGCACCGCGTCGGGCCCGCCGACGGGAGCGGCGACGATCACCCGGGCCGCGCCGAGCTGCCGGGCCACCCCGCACGCGGCCGTCGCCGTCGCTCCGGTCGCGATCCCGTCGTCGACGATGATCGCGGTGCGCCCGGTGAGGTCGAGTCGCTCAGCGCCGGTGCGGAATCGCGCCACCCGCGAGTCGAGGGTCGCGCGCTCCTGGCGCTCCACGGCATCCACGTCGGCCGCGCTCACGCCCGCCCGGGCGACGAGCGCCTCGTCGAGTACCCGCACCCCGCCTTCGCCGATCGCCCCCATCGCGACCTCCGGCTGGAACGGGATGCCGAGTTTGCGCACCACGATGAGATCGAGCGGCGCCTCGAGGGCCGCGGCGACCTCGGCGGCCACCGGCACGCCCCCGCGCGGCAGCCCGAGTACGACGACATCCGGCCCGCGCAGCGACGTCAGCCGAGCGGCGAGTCGTCGTCCGGCATCCGCGCGGTCCAGGAACTCGTGCACGGCGCTGCCCGTCAGCTCCGGGAGCGCGGCGCTGCCTGCTCCGAGGGTCGGTTCGCGTACCGCAGTACGGCGGCGACCGGGTCGGTCGTCGGCAGGTCGTCGGCGTGCACGGGAACGATCGTCGCATCGGTGGCCAGTGCCGAGCGCACGATCTCGTCGACCAGGTCGATGGTCGCCGGCCCGAACGACGTCTCGGCGTCGATCGGATGCCGCTCGTCGACGTCGACGAAGAGCGTGTCGACGGCGCCGGCCCGCGCCCGCTCCGCGACCTCGTGGAGTTCGGCCGCGACGAGGCCGCGGGCGGGGAGCTCCGAGAAGCGGGCGAGCTGCGCCTCCACCCCGGTGCGCCGATGCTGTTCGATCGCGGGCGCGGCGAGGTCGGCGAGCTCGTACGGCGTGTCGCCGTCGTGGTTGCCGGTGATCGTCGCCGCCGCCACCAGCGGATGGCGGGTGGCGGTGCGGAAGATGCTCGCGAGCGGCTCGGCCGCGGCGATGACGAGAAGCGTCCCCTCGCGGCGCAGCACCGGCGCGATGGCCTCGTCGATCATGCGGCAGTACTGCAGCAGGCGCCCCTTGGGATCCTCGGAGGTACGCAGGTGGGAGAGGGTCTGCCGGTCGTTGCCGAGGTCGAGGGCAAGGGCATCCTCGAAGTCGCGCGGGAGCCCCGGAACGTCGACGGTCGTGACGGGACGCGCGCTCGCGTCGATGAGCCGCACCTCGGATTCGGACAGGGCGAGCACCATGACCGGCGGATGAAGGCCGAGCACGCCTTCGAGCAACGGTCCGATGAGGAAGCGGTCGCCGACGCCCACCCAGGGTTTCGGCGACGTCGTGAGCACGTACGACTCGAGGTCGCGATCGGTCGCGAAGATCGCGACGGCGCGAGCGTGCGGGTCGAGTTGTCCCGGCTCCTCGACGGAGTGTTCCGCGACCTGCTCGAGCCGACTGCGCACTGCCGCGACGATGTCGGGTGTCGCCCCGACCCGACGCAACTGTTCGGCGGCGGAGCGGATCTGCGACCCGGCGGCCGCCGACTGGTGATTGCCGCGTGCCCAGTCGTCGGCGGCGCCGTAGATGGTGACGCACCACGGGGCGCGGATCTCACCGAGACGCCTGACGTCTCGGGACTGCGGTCGGATCAACATGCGGCTCAACTCCCTCGGCTGCGGGCCCCTGGTTGTGAGCATCCTTCCGCCCCGCGAACAGGGGGTACAGGGCACAAGGTCCCGGCACCCCGCCACTCACTCAGCGACGATCTCGACGCTTCCGTTGACGCTGTGGGCCGAGATGCTGCGATCCGCATCCGGGTCGTTGGTCACCCGCACGAGGTCGACGGAGCCGTTCGTCGTCTGCGCGTCGATCGCGTAGGGCTCGTCGTCGTCGGGCAGGGTGATCGCGACCGACCCGTTCGTGGTGCGTGCCTCGACCCGGTCGGGGGCTGTGGCGAAGCTCAGGCTCACCGCGCCGTTGGTCGTCGCCCCGACGACGTCGGTCGACGACGCGTCGGTCACCGTGACCGAGCCGTTGGTCGTCGACAGCGCGAGGTCGCCCTCCGCACCGCTGACGTCGATGCCGCCGTTAGTCGTGATGACGTCGATGGCGCCGGTCACCCCGTCGATCGAGATGCGGCCGTTGGTGCCGACGATGTCGAGGTCGAGGTCTGCGGGGAGTTCGACGGTCACCTCGACCGAGCAGATCGAGAAGGGGATCGTCGGGCATCCGCCGGTCATGCGGGTCAGGCCGTTCGATGTCGTGGTCGTCACCTCGGGCGCGCCGAACAGGTAGGCGCCGTCGACCTCGATCCTCACGTCGTCGCGGTCGGAGGCGACGAAGGTGAGTTCTGCGGTGGGGATGTCGACCTCGAGGCGATCCCCGATCTCGACCGTCTGATCGGTGTGCACCTGCGACCGCACGACGGTGGCGATGACGGCCGCACCCACGGCCAGCAGCACGAGGGCGGCGATCACGATGAGCACGGCGATGAGCGCGCCGTTTCGACGCGCGGGCGCTTGCGGAGTCTCTGCTGTCATGCCCGGGACGGTAGCCACCGGCGCGGGCGACGGGCAGGGCCGTTGGTCCCTCGTGTCTGAGAATTTACATAGAACAGCTAGGCGTATACGTAGCACCGCGAGGTATCATCGGGTCGTGAACATCGACAAGGATCTCGTCGCCGCGATGGCGACGCCTCTCGTGCTCGCGATCCTCGCCGAGGGCTCCAGCTACGGCTACGCCATCCTCAAGCGAGTGCGCGACGTCTCGGCGGGGGAGGTGCAGTGGACCGACGGGATGCTCTATCCCCTGTTGCACCGTCTCGAGCGCCTCGGCCACATCGTCGCCGAATGGGGCGAATCGCCCGAAGGCCGGCGCCGCAAGTACTACCGCATCACCGATTCCGGCCGCGCCCAGCTCGCCGACCAGCGCCGCCAGTGGGAGACCGCCACGCGCACCCTCGGCGGCATCTGGGGCTTCGCCCTTCCGGCGACGGGAGCCTGACCATGAACGCCCGGGACACCTGGATCGGCGACTGGCGCGCCGCCCTGCAACGCAGCGGCGCGGTCGATGACGCCGACGCCGACGAACTCGAAAGCCACCTCCGCGACCAGATCACCGAACTCGAGAGCGTCGGCCTGACCGACGAGGAGGCGTTCCAGATCGCGGTCGGGCGGCTCGGCAAGGTCGACCAGCTCACCGCCGAGTACGCCCGCGAACACGGCGATCGGATGTGGAAGCAGCTCCGCGCGCCGGCCCCCGACACGCCGGGGCGGCTCTCGATCGCGGTGATGCTCGCGTTCGCGGCGCTCGCCGCCGCCATCGTGCTGATCGCCCGGTTGCTGGCGTCCTCGACGGCGAGCGACGTGCTGCTGCTCAACGGACCGATCTCGCCCTGGTTCATCCGCGATCTCGGACTCTTCGTTCTGCCGGTGCTGGCCGCCTACTTCGTGGTCGTGCGCCGCACCCCCACGCGCCGGGTGCTCGTGCTCGCCGCCGGCGTCGCGGTGCTCGCGCTCGCCGTCAACCTCTTCCCCTACGCGCCGGGGTCGGCGAGCGACCAGCTCGTGTGGATCCACCTGCCCGTCGCCCTGTGGTTCGTCGTCGGGATCGCGTACGCCGGTCGCGAGGCGCTGTCGTCCGCTCGACGGATGGATGTCATCCGCTTCAGTGGGGAGTGGGCGATCTACTACGCCCTCATCGCCCTCGGCGGTCTCGTGCTGCTCGGGCTCACCATCCTCGTTCTCACCCCGATCGCCCCCGACCTCATCATCGAAGACCTCATCGGCTGGATCGCCCCGGCGGGAGCGGCCGGAGCGGTCGTCGTGGCCGCGTGGCTCGTCGAGGCGAAGAAGAGCATCATCGAGAACCTCGCCCCGGTGCTCACCGCGATCTTCACGCCGCTGTTCGCCGTGATGCTCGTCGTCGCCGCGGTCGGCTACGCCGTCACCGGCCTCGGCCGCGACTTCGACCGCGACCTGCTGGCCGTCTTCGACGTGCTGCTGCTCGTCGTGCTGGGCCTCGTCGTCTACGGAATCTCGGCCCGCTCGGCGACGCAGCGCGCCGGACTGATGGACGTCATCCGCCTCGTCGCCGTCGTCGCGGCGATCGCCCTCGACCTCCTCGTGCTCGTGGCGATGCTCGCCCGCATCGGCGACCTCGGCTTCACCGTCAACCGCGCGGCGGCGCTCGGTCTCAACCTGGTGCTGCTCGTCAACCTCGTCGGCACCGCCTGGTTCACCGCCACCCTGCTCGCCGGCCGCAGCCGCCCCGTTCAGCTCGAAAGGTGGCAGACCGCCTACCTACCGGTGTTCCTCGGTTGGGTGCTCGTCGTCATCCTCGTGCTCCCACCGCTGTTCGCGTTCGCCTGAGCGACGGCCGATGCCCGAGATCGAGCGAACCGGCAGTTGACCAAATCAAGGAGATTCGCGTCGGTCGGACGACAGCTCCGTAGCACCTGGGGCCGCAGTCAGCGATCTCCTTGATTTGGTCGAAGTGTTCACCACCTTCTGCGAACACACTTCCCGCCAGGGGTCAAGCGGGACTGCCCTACCCTGTCGGTCATGGCCACCGTTCAGCCCCTCGCTCTGATCCTTTTCGTGGCCTTTGGTGCTTCGGGTCTCGCGGTCAGCTCGTTCGCGGTGGCAGGGCTCGTCGTGCGGCTGCGCGGCAAGGTCCCTTCCCGTGCTCTCATGGTCGGCTTCTTGGTGAGCGGAGGGGCGACGATCGTGATCACGGTCGCCATGGGCGTCGCAATTGGCCTTGGGCTAGTCGTCAAGGTGTGAACGTCCTGCTCGCTCACGCGAGCGCAGGACGGGTTGTGGAAACCTTTCCCGCCGGGGCGTCTGCCCGAGGCACGATGCTCACCATGAAGACGGTCGGGAGAAAGCTCGCGGCGAGGGCTACGGAGGAACGCGAAGATGTTCCGGGCTGGGTGCTGATCTCGCTGATGACCTCAGGCCCGACCCAGTGAGCCTCGGTAAGTCGCCACCGATTCGACCCAATAGCCTCGGAGCGTGCCCAGGTCAAGCGTGCTCGTCGGATCAATCGTCGTTTCCGGTTTGGTTCTATCAGGCTGTGCGAGTGCGGCCACATTCACCATCGAGGGCTCCTGGCAGTTCCCAACATCCGCGGCTGGAGCGGTTTGGGCCGCACCATGCGAATACCCGGACGGATCGGTCACCGTGCGCGATGACCGCGGACAGGAACTCGGCGTTGGCGAGTTGACGCATTCTGCCTATGGCCTTGTGGACGGTCACGCGGTCTGCAATGCCTACTTCAAGATCGACGGCGTCCCTGAGGCGGCCGATTCGTTCCTTTTCAGCGTGCCTGGATACGACGACCCGACGGCATACAGCCGTGACGAGGTTGATCTCGTGACGATCACGAGCCCCTAACGGCTCTGGGTGCGGGGCCTGGACGGGTGAACACGACCGGCCCAGACCTTACGGACCAGTCCGCGGAAGCGGAGGCCAGCCGCGAGCGCTAAACGTGCGGGATGTTGAAAGAGGTGCGCGTGAGCGGGCCTGAAGAGTTCGCTCGCAGCACGAGCCCCTCGATCTGTGCCGCGTCGAGGAGAACGATTCGACGGGGCTCGCAGGGGAGGCCGTTGCGGAGGCGAGCAGCGTCCCACAGTGACTGGATCACCTTTACTATCGCGGCGGCGATCTCCACGGCGACGGGAGGGTCGAGCCACCGAGCGGACCGCCGCCACTCGCGCGCTTTCGTGGCCTTGTCCACGAGTTCGGCATCGAGAACTTCAAGCGTTGGCCCGGCCTGAGAAAATCCGCTCCCGTCCTCGGCTGTCAACGAAAACATCATGGGTCCAGCAAGGATCGCTAGCCCGTGCTTTGCACTGTTGTAGAACGGAGCATCCTCGCGAACTGTTCGCGCCGCGTAGCGAATGAGTGCGATGAGCCCTTTCTCGTGACTTTCCCACGCCTCCGCTGTGCAAGCTGGATTGAACTCAGCCGCGGTCTTGGACGCGGTGAACGTGAGCAGAAGGTCTGTGACTCTTTTCGGATTGCGCAGGTCTTCTCGTAGGAGGTCAGTGGCGGATGGAAACACTCCGGGTCCACGAAGTTTCGAGATCGCGAGCCATGGGCATGGTTCTGCGAATGCGTGAGCAAGATACAGCCGGAGGAGGGCCTCGCAAGCGTGATGCAGAAGTACCGTCGATTCGAGAGCGGCGTATCGATCTCGGACCTCTTCGGGGTCGCTTGTCCAGGAATACGTCCGTTCGCCATAGCGCCGTCGTTGACGTGCGGGTCGAGGGCGGCCTGTCTCGCCGATCATCGTGAGAAGCGACCACAGCCGATTGTCTAGGTACTCGGCGGGCTCCGCGCGGTAGAAGTCTCGATTCAGGTCTGCGAACGCACTCGCATGAATGTCAGGCGGCGGCGGCGGTTTCGGCTTCACGCGCCGATCCTTCCACTCACGTCCGTCTGACAGCAGACGCCCAGACCCATGCGGCGAGGTTCGTCCCGTCGCGCTTCGCGAACTCGACCCGGATGGCGCGCTCTGTCCAGGCGGTCGCCACGATCCGCGCCTCGCGGAAGAGCACCCATGCCGATACCTGGACCGGCTCGCGAGGTTCGGTGACGCGCTCGCCGACCTGGAGACAGCCATCCGATCTGGGGTGCTTGGGTCGCCTAGTTCGGGAGTCGTTCGTCGTCACCACCTGTGGACTACTTCGGACCGTCCGCGTCGACTTGCGCAACCCTGTTGCCCATGAAAACCAGGGGAAGAATCGCCAAGAAGGTTCTCGAGGAGCGTGGCGACGTTCCGGGCTGGGTGCTGATCTCCTTGATGACGGCGGGCCTCGTGATCGCGATCTGGGCGATCGCCGGGCCGGCGCTGGGGGCGATCTTCGAGAGCGCACTCGCTCGCGTCACCGGGTTCTGAGTCGATGCCCAGGCTCCGCGACGAGTCGGGCTCGGCGGTCGTCGAGTTCACCCTCGTCGGGGTGCTGCTGACGATCCTGACGCTCGCCGTCATCCAGCTCGGTCTCGCGCTGCACGTGCGCAACACGGTGCTGGATGCCGCTGCCGAGGGCGCGCGGTTCGGGGCGCTCGCCGACAACGCGCCCGCCGATGGGGTCGCCCGCACCCGCACCCTCATCACGGAGGCGATCGGGGCCGAGTATGCGACCGACATCACGGTCGGCACGGGTGACTGGATGGGGCATCCCGCGGTGACGGTGACGGTGCGCACGACGCTGCCGGTGGTCGGGCTGCTCGGGGTCGGGGGAGCGCTGGAGGTGTCGGGTCATGCGGCGATCGAGACGCTGGATTGACGCCGTCGTCGCCCGTGTCGCGCGCGACGACGGCTCGGCGGCGATCGAGTTCATCACGGTCGGGATGCTGCTGCTCGTTCCCACGGTCTATCTGGTGATCGCGCTGTCGTCGATCCAGAGCGCGTCGTTCGCCGTCGAAGGGGCGGTTCGGCACGCGGCGCGGGTGTTCGTGCAAGCCGAGACGGTCGCGCAGGGGCAGGCGGCGGCGTCCCGGGCGGTCGCGGTGACACTCGCCGACTACGGACTCGACGCCGACGACGCTCAGGTCGTCATCACCTGCCGGCCGAACCCCGCGGACTGCCTGACCCGGCGCGGCTACGTCACCATCACGATCACGACGGTCGCTCCGCTTCCGTTCTTTCCCGCGGTGCTCGACGCCGACATCCCGCCGGGGGTTCCGATCGACGCGGTCGCGACCGAGCAGGTGTCGCGGTTCGCCGGCTCATGATGCGCGCGCGGCGGATGAGCGACGAGGAGGGATCGACCCTCCCGCTGGTGGCGGGATTCGGCGCCCTCGCTCTCGCCCTCGTGCTGGTCGCGGCCGCCGCATCCTCGCTCTACCTGGAACGCAAACAGCTGTTCACCCTCGCCGACGGCGCCGCACTCGTCGGGGCTGAAGCTTTCGACCTCTCCGAGGTGACCGTCACCGACGGGCGGCCGGGAGTGCGGCTCGAGCCCGCCGACGTTCATCGCGACGTCGCGGCGTTTCTCGCCTCGACGCCCAACGGCGGATTCGAGCAGCTCGTGCTCGAGCAGGCGACCACCCGTGACGGCGAGACGGCGACGGTGACCCTGTCGGCGATCTGGCGTCCGCCGATCGTGACGGTGTTCTTCCCGGAGGGCGTGCGCATCGAGACCACGGCGACCGCTCGTGCGGTGTTCGGGTAGAGCTACACGTACTGCGCGGCACCCTGCACGCGGGTGCGCACCTCGAAGTGGTCGGTGCCGCCGAACGCGACACCGGCGGCGCGGGTCTGCACCAGATCGGCCAGGCGGGCGCGCTGCACCAGGAAGGCGCGCGCACCCCGCACGGTGCCGAGCGCGACGACCCCTTCGGCGCTGGTGTCGTCGGGGATGACGATCGCGAGAGCGGTGAACCGCACCTTCGCCTGACGTTCGAAGCGCCGCGCACGGCCGGCGAGGTCGTGCATCGGCCGCTCGTCGGGGCGGATGCCGGGGCCGATGAGGTCGCCGCGTCGCGTCGCCACGTGGTCGCCCCAGTCTTCGCTGAGCATCGCCCACAGCCCGGTGGGTCCGAGCACGATGTGGTCGATCTTGCCGGCGCCTCCGCGGGCCGGGTCGCTGAGCACGTCATGCCACACCGTGAAGCCGATCCCGAGACCGGCGAGCACGACGGCCGTCTCCTCCTCGGCGATCGCGCAGGCGAGCAGGTGCCGGATCTCGCCCGGCGCCGACCGCACGAGCGTCGGGTCATAGGGGTTGGGGATCGCGGCGCCGCGCCCGACCCACTCCTGCAGCAGGGCGAGGTACTGCTCGCGGTACCAGCCGCCAGGATGCCCGTGTGTGCGCGCCTGCGGACGCGACGCGCTCGCCCGCTTGGCGGGGGCCGCGGGTGCCCAGGTGCGACTGGGGGTGTCGGAATCGCGAGCAGCGCCGGAGTCGTACGCCGAGCGCGCCTCCGGGGTTCCCACCTGTTCCCAGGCACGCTGCACCCGGTCGAAGTCGACCGCCTTGCCGCCCGTATCGGGATGGGTCTCGCGCAAGCGGCGCCGGTACGCCCGCCGCAGCTCCGCGTGACTCGCCTGCTCCGAGACGCCGAGCACCGCGTAGGGGCTTCGGGCGAGCGGGCTGGGCACCCGGCCATTCTCTGTCATCGGAGGGCGGGTCTCCGCCATCAGGCGGAGGCGTCGTGCCCGGGACGCGACGACACGAACCTCGGCACGAAGTACCGCAGTATCGCCGCGCCGACCAGCCCGATTCCCCCGAGCACGCCGACCCCGATCGACAGGCTGAATGCCGCGGTGAGCGCGGTGACCAGCACCGGCGCGCCGGCTCCGCCGAGGTCGGTCGTGAACCGCCAGGCGCCGAGGAACGGTGCGGGGTTGCGCCGGTCGGCGAGGTCGGCGCCGAGGGTCATCAGGATGCCGGCGCCGAGCCCGTTGGAGAGGGCCAGGAACAGCGCGATGCCGATGTACCAGCCGACCCGCGCGTCGAGGTCGTGGGTGAAGGCGAGCGCGATGAGCCCGACCGAGAGCCCGATGGCGCAGGGCAGGATCGTCCAGAGCCGGCCGAAGCGGTCCATGATCCAGCCGCCGAGGAAGAACAGCGAGAAGTCGATGGCGGCGGCGACGCCGATCACGAGCGACGTGGTCGCCTCGTCGAGGCCGATGCTGATCGCCCACACGGGCAGCACCACCTGGCGCACTTGCCGCAACCCGGAGAGGATCGCCGAGCCGACGCCGATCGTGAGCAGCACGTTCCGTTGTGCGGCGAGCGTCGCCCACAGCCCGACGGCTTCCGCCCGCACCTCGGTCTCACCCGAGGTCTGCGGCCCGCGCACCACCGCGGCGGCGGGGTCGCGCAGCACGAGCAGCACGGTGGCGGCGGCGAAGCAGCACACCGCCAGCAGCACCACCACGCTCGCCGGCTCGCCGGTCGCCGCGAGCAGCGCCGCGCCCACGAGCGGACCCGCGACGGCACCCAGCCGGTTGCTGCCGCCGAGCGTCGCGAGGGCACGTGCCCGCGAGCGTAACGGCACGAAACTCGTCATGAACGCGTGGCGGGCCAGTCCGAACGACGCCCCGGCGATGCCGAGCAGCAGCACCCCGAGACCGAGCACGGCCGGATGCGGCGCGAGCAGCATCGCGACGACGGCGACCAGCGCCAGGCCGGTCGCGGCGATCATCGCGCGGCGCTCCCCGATGCGGGCGACGAGGGCACCGCTCGGGATGTCGCCGAGCAGCTGCCCGACGACGAGCATCGAGGCGATGAGCGCGGCGGCGCCGAGATCGCTCCCCAGATCCTGGGCGAGCGCCGGGATGACGGGGATGATCGCGTACTGCCCCATCGAGAACACGATTGTCGGCAGAAAGACGACCGCAATGACGGATCTCCAGCGGAACGGGCGGTCGGACGGAACCATCGGCTCTCACGTTACGCCGTAGTCTGAGGAGGTCATGATCGACCTCGACCTCGGCGCCGATATCGCCGCCCTCCGCAGCACCTTCAACGACATCCGCAGCGTCATCGGGGTCGAGCGACTCGAAGCCGAGATCGCCGACCTCAGTGAGAAGGCCGGCGCGCAGGACCTCTGGGACGACCCCGACGCCGCGCAGAAGGTCACCAGCGCGCTGAGCCACCGACAGAGCGAGCTCGCCCGCATCGTCGGCATCGAGCGCCGCCTCGACGACCTCGAGGTGCTCGTCGAGATGGCGATCGAGGGCGACGACGAGCAGAGCGCGCAGGAGGCCCGCGACGAGCTCGCGTCGCTGACGAAGACCCTCGGCGAGTTCGAGGTGCAGATCCTGCTCGACGGCGAGTACGACGACCGCGGCGCCGTCGTCACCATCCGATCGGGAGCGGGCGGCGACGACGCCACCGACTTCGCCGAGATGCTCATGCGCATGTACCTGCGCTGGGCGGAACGCCACAAGTACCCGGTGAAGGTGCTCGACACGTCCTACGCGGAGGGTGCGGGCATCAAGTCGGCGACCTTCGAAGTGGATGCGCCCTACGCCTTCGGCACCCTGAGCGTCGAGGCGGGAACCCACCGTCTCGCCCGCATCAGCCCCTTCGGCTCCGCCGACAAGCGGCAGACCTCGTTCGCCGCGGTCGAGGTCATCCCGGTGATGGAGGAGGCCACCGAGGTCGACATCCCGGAAGGCGACATCCGGGTGGATGTCTTCCGCTCCTCCGGCCCCGGCGGTCAGAGTGTCAACACGACCGACTCGGCGGTGCGTATCACGCACATCCCGACCGGCATCGTCGTGTCGATGCAGAACGAGAAGTCGCAGATCCAGAACCGCGCCGTCGCGATGCGCGTGCTGCAGACCCGCCTCATGCTGCTGCAGCGCGAGGAGGAGGCGGCGAAGAAGAAGGAACTCGCCGGCACCATCACGGCATCCTGGGGCGACCAGATGCGCTCCTACTTCCTCTACGGCCAGCAGCTGGTGAAAGACCTGCGCACCGGCTACGAGTCGGGCAACCCGGCCGCCGTCTTCGACGGCGACCTCGACGGCTTCATCGCGGCCGGCATCCGCTGGCGCAAGTCGCGCGTCGAGGACTAGCCACGCTTCCCCGGCCGGTCGCGTTCGTCGGTTTCGCGGCGACTCTCGTGGCGCTCTATCTTGCGAGCGGCGCGCCCACCCCGCTCTTCATCGTCTGGCAAGACGAGTGGGGATTCCCGGATTCGCTCGTCGCGCTCGGCTTCGCCGCCTACGCGTTCACCTTTCTCGTGGCGCTGCTCGTCGGCGGCTCGCTCTCCGACCACCTCGGACGCAAGCCTGTCATCGTCGGATCCCTCGCCCTCGCCTTGGTCTCGATCGCGATGTTCATGCTCGCGCCGTCGATCGAGTGGATCATCGTGGCGCGGGCAGTGCAGGGTGTCGCGGTCGGCGTCGTGACCGCCGCATACACTGCCGCTCTCGTCGAACTGGCGCGGGAAGGCTCTCGCGTCGCGCCGGTCGTCGCGGCGGCGGCCCCGGTCGGCGGATTGGGGCTCGGCGCCCTTCTCGGCGGGATCGCGGTCGAGCTATGGGGGCCGGATGCCGATGACATCCTTTTCATGGTCGTGGGTGTACTCGTCGTCGGGGGGATGGTAATCGCGGCGGTGGCGCCCGAGACTTCCGCGCGCATCCCGGGCTCGGCGCGCTCGCTGGTGCCGAGCGTCGTCGTGCCGGGGACCGCCCGCCAGTTCTTCCTGCGGATGCTGCCGATTCTGATCGCCGCTTGGGCGACCGGCTCCCTCTTTCTCGGCCTCGCGCCGACCGTGGTGCACGACCTCTTGCACCTCGAAAGTGGCCTGCTCGACGGCGCCACGGCATCCGTCCATGCCTTCGGGGTCTGCGTCGGCAGCATCGTCTTCGGTCGGCTCGCCGTGCCGACCGCGTTGCGCGGCGGTGCAGCCGGTCTCGTCCTGGGTGTCGGGCTGGTGGTGCTCGGGGTCGCGTTCCCGAGCATCGCGCTCGTCTGGATCGGCGGAGTCGTCGAGGCGCTCGCGTTCGGCGCGGCGTTCGGCGCCATCTTCCGCGGGCTCTCCCCGCTCGCTCCCGAGCACCAGCGAGCGGGCACGTTCGCTGCTGTCTACGTCGCCGCATACCTGGCGCTCGGAGTGCCGGCGGTGATCGCGGGGCAGCTCATCGCACCGTTCGGGCTGTTGCCGACGATCCTCGGTTGGACCGTGCTCATCGTGCTGCTCGCGGGCGTCGGGCTCATCATCCAATTGCGTCGCCGACGCGAGACCGCGGTTTAGCCTGGTCGGGTGACCGATACGGCCCCACCCGCCAACGAGACGAAGGATGCCGGACGCCAGCACCGGCTGCGGCGCATGGTGGGGCGGGATCCCGGCGAGAAGAACCGCGGGGCCACTCCGCTCGAACTGTTCTTCGACCTCACCCTCGTGGTCGCGTTCGCTCAGGCGGGCAGCGAGACCGCGCATCTCGTCGCCGAGGGCCACATCACGGCGGCCATCCTGGCCTTCGCGTTCGTCATGTTCGCCGTCTGCTGGGCGTGGATCAACTTCTCCTGGTTCGCCTCCGCGTTCGACACCGACGACTGGTTCTACCGCGTCACGACGATGGTTCAGATGGTCGGGGTGCTGGTGCTCGCCCTCGGCATCCCCGACATCTTCGAGTCGGTCGATCATGGCGAGCCGGTCGACAACACCGTGGCCGTCGCCGGGTACATCGTCATGCGGGTGGCGATGCTCGCCCAGTGGATCCGGGTCGCGCGGCAGGACCCCGCGCACGCCCGCGTCGCGCTCGGCTATGCGATCACGATCACGGTGAGTCAGCTCGGCTGGACGGGCGCGCTGTTCTTCGATCTGAGGATCGGGGCGTTCCTGCCCCTGGCCCTCGTGCTCATCGGAATCGAGCTGATCGGGCCGATCCTCGCCGAACGGCGTGACGGGGGCACGCCGTGGCATCCCCATCACATCGCCGAGCGCTACGGACTGCTCGTGATCATCACCCTCGGCGAGGGGATCCTCGGCACCATCGCGGCGGTCGCGGCGCTCGTCGACCACGTCGATTGGAGCGCCGAAGCCATCCTCGTCGCGGTCGCCGGTGTCGGGTTGACCTTCGGGCTCTGGTGGAACTACTTCATCATCCCGTCGGCCGACGTGCTGGAACACCACCGCCATCGCTCGTGGGGATGGGGCTACGGGCACATCCCGCTGCTCGCCGCGATCGCCGCGATCGGAGCGGGAATTCACGTCGCCGCCTACGTCGTGGAAGGGGAGGCGACGATCGGAGTGATCGGTGCCGTTCTCGCCACGGCGATCCCGGTGGCGATCGCCACCCTCGCCTACTTCGTGCTCTACAGCTATCTGGTGCGCGGATTCGACCCGTTCCACCTGGGGCTGTTCGCCGCGACGATGGCGGTGCTCGGTCTCGCGGTCGCGCTCGCGGCGCAGGGCCTCTCTCTCGGGTGGAGCCTCATCATCGTGATGCTGGCCCCGGTGGTGACGATCGTCGGCTTCGAGTCGATCGGCCACCGCCACATGGCTGCGGCCCTGGAGCGCACCCTCGCCGACGTCTCGCCGGGGAGGTAGCGCGCGGGGGAGTGTCGCGCCGGGTATCCCGAACGGCCCGATCTAGCCTGAACAGGTCATGATCCTGTTCGACGGCGTCACCAAGACCTACCCCGGCACCTCGCGGCCCGCGCTCAACGGCGTGACCCTTGAGGTGCTCAAAGGCGAGTTCGTCTTCCTCGTCGGCGCGTCCGGATCGGGCAAGTCGTCGTTCCTGCGGCTCGTGCTGAAAGAAGACCGGCCGACCAAGGGCAAGATCTTCGTGCTCGGGCAGGATCTCGGCGCGATCTCGTCGAGCAAGGTGCCGTACTTCCGGCGCAGCCTCGGCGTCGTCTTCCAGGACTTCCGGCTGCTGCCCAACAAGACGGTCTTCGACAACGTCGCGTTCAGCTTGCAGGTGATCGGCAAGAGCAAGGGCTTCATCCAGGAGGCCGTGCCCGACGTGCTCAAGATGGTGGGCCTCGGCGGCAAGCAGAACCGGTTCCCGCACGAACTCTCCGGCGGTGAGCAGCAGCGCGTCGCGATCGCCCGGGCCGTCGTCAACAAGCCGGCGATCCTGCTCGCCGACGAGCCGACCGGAAACCTCGACCCGGCGACCAGCGCGGGCATCATGACGCTGCTGTCGACGATCAACGCGAACGGCACGACCGTGCTGATGGCCACCCACGACGCCGGCATCGTGGACAAGATGAAGCGCCGCGTGATCGAGCTGATCGGCGGCCAGATCGTGCGCGACGAGCGACAGGGCGGCTACCAGACCACGTCGGTTCCGATCCAGCGGCCCGCGAAGCCCGAGCCGTCGTTCGACGATCTCGCGGCGGCCGTGCCCGACCCAATGCCCGAGGTTGAGCGCGAGCGCGAGCCCGAGCCCGAGCCGGCGCCCGTCGCCGAGGCGGCCCCGGCATCCGTTCCCGTCTCGGTCGTGCCGACCACCACCCGCGGCACCGTCATCCCGGAACCCGGATCGGGCCCCCCGCCCGGCTTCCAGTGGCCGACCGCCCCCGACGCACGGCCGGAACGATGAGACTCGGGCTGATCCTCGGCGAGGTCGGGCAGGGGCTACGACGCAACCTCTCGATGGTCGTGTCGGTCGTGCTCGTCACCTTCATCTCGCTGACGTTCGTCGGTGCGGCGATTCTGCTGCAGTTCCAGATCACCCAGATGAAGGGCTACTGGTACGACCGGTCGCAGGTCGCGGTCTACCTGTGCACCGACCTCGAGCCGCTGCGCTGCGACAACCAGGCGGCGACGCAGAGTCAGATCGACGCCGTCGAAGACGAGCTGAACGGCGACACCCTCGCGCCGTACATCGAGCGGGTGGAGTTCGAGACCCGCGAGCAGGCCTACCAGAACGTGCTCGAACAGTACGAGGGCACCGCGATCGCCGAACTCGCGAGCCCCGAGATCCTGCCCGAGGCGTTCCGCATCAAACTGGTGAACCCCGATCAGGCCGAGATCATCATCGACCAGATCAGCGGCATGCCCGGGGTCGACGAGGTGACCGACGACCGGGCCTTCCTCCAGCCGATCTTCACGGTGATCAACACCCTCAGCCTCACCGCCGTCGGCATCGCCGGGCTCATGCTGATCGCCGCCGCTCTGCTCATCGCGACGACGATCCGGCTGTCGGCCTTCTCCCGACGGCGAGAGATCTCGATCATGCGACTCGTCGGCGCCTCCAACCGGTTCATCGAGACGCCGTTCATCCTCGAAGGGGTGTTCGCCGCGCTCATCGGATCGACGCTCGCCGGCGTCGGCCTGGTCGCGCTCACCCAGTTCTTCGTGCGCGGCTACCTGGTCGCCGAGATTCCCACGATCGGCTTCGTCGGCACGACCGACGCCTTCCTCGTTGCCCCGATCCTGCTCGGGATCGGAGCGGTGCTGGCTGCCCTCTCGGCATCCGTCGCCATCCGCCGCTACCTCAAAGCCTGAGCTGTCGTAGACTGAGCGGCTGCTCGGCGCTACCTACTGCGCGGGCCGACGAACGCGAAGGAGGTGAGCAGGATGCCGAAGGAACAGGGTCAGAAGGTCGTCGCGACGAACCGCAAAGCCCGTCACGACTACACGATCGAAGACACCTATGAGGCCGGTCTCGTGCTCACCGGTACCGAGGTGAAGTCGCTGCGCGCCGGTCGCGCGTCGCTCGTCGACGGGTACGCGTTCATCGACGGCAACGAGGCGTGGCTGGATGCCGTGCACATCCCGGAATACACCGAGGGCACCTGGACCAATCACCCGCCCCGCCGCAAGCGCAAGCTGTTGCTGCACAAGGCGCAGATCATCAAGATCTCGCACAAGACCAAAGAGGGCGGCTACACCCTCATCCCGCTGTCGATCTACTTCCTCGACGGCCGGGCGAAGGTCGAGATCGCGGTCGCCAAGGGCAAGCGCGAGTACGACAAGCGGCACGCCCTGCGCGAGCGGCAGGACAAGCGCGAAGCCGCGCGGGCGATGTCGACTCGCACCAATCGCGGCGAGTAGAGCACCGCGGCGGGTTGTTACGGCATCGGGCGGTAGAGGTCGTCCGTCAGGTCGTCCCCGTCGCCGCGCGCGATGACGCAGAGGGCGTCCGTGTCGCCGGCGGCGTACTCGTCGGGGGTCGGGAGGCCGATGGCTCGCGCCGTGTAGTCGGTGCGCTCGATCTCCTGATCCAGGAACAGCCGGTACTCGAGGTAGCGGTCGCACACGGCATCGCCGAACGCGTCGAGGGCACCGCCGGTTTGTGCGTAGACGCTCTCGTCCAACTCGAGGTCGGCGCTCGCGAACACCTGCTGGGGATGCGGCGCCGAGCATGCGACGACGGTGTACGTGGCCAGGTCGAGGCGGTCTTCGGCGACACAGGAGCCGGGTTGCAGGTCGGCGATCGCGGTCTCGCCGAGCGGAATGGCCGGCGCGCGGGTCGCGACCCGGAAGGCGATCAGCGCCGCCAGTGCGATCACGACGACGGCGAACGCCACCAGTCCGATGCGCGCCCACGCCGGGAGGCGACTCCACCACCCGTTCGGCCGCCTGACGTCGCTCACAGCGATATACGGTATCGGATGTGGAGAGCCTTCCCGCGGGGCGCGGCTTGGAGGTCGCGACGGCGATCGCGCTCGGCGTCGTGTCGCTCGTCACCGCTCTCGGGGTCTTGCAGGCGAGCATCTGGAACGGCGATGCCGCACGGTTCGGTCGCGACTCGGCGGATGCCCGCGACCAGGGCGTCTCGGTCGCCGTCGTCGCCCAGCTCAAAGCGCGTGCCGACCTCGGGGCGATGTACGAGGCCGAACGGCTCGCCCGGTTGCAGGATGAGGCGCTCGCCGCGGGCGAGCAGATCCGCGCCATCGAACTCGAGGCCGACATCTCGAACACGCTCGGCACGATCTACGTCGACGGGGCCACCGACCTCTTCGCCGAGTGGCGTGCCGCCGGCTTCCCGGCCGACGGCAACCCGGCGGCATCCCCGGAGTACCTGGTGCAGGGGCAGGGCGAAGCCGACGCCCTGTCGCTCACCTCGCAGCGGCTCGGCGCGCTGGGGAAGCAGCTCACGGCCCGCGCCGAGATCTTCGGCCAAGCGTCGCTGGTGCATGCCCTCGCCCTCTTCCTGTTCGGTGTCGCCGGCATCAACCGGCTGCGCACGACGCGCTACGTCACGCTCGCGATGGGCGCGGCAACCTTCCTCTTCGGTCTTTTCCTGATGTCGACGGCGTACTGAGGGGCTGCTGATGGCTGATGACGAGCGGATGCGCGGGGCCCTCGAGATCGCCACCGCGATCCTGTTGGGGATGGTCTCGGTGGCGACGGCGTTCGGTGCCTACCAGGCGTCGGAGTGGTCGCAGGAGGCGAGTCGGTTCGAGTCGATCGGCGGGCAGTTGCGCGACGAGAGTCTGAGCACCTTCATCGCCTCCCAACTCGCCGGCTTCGACGACGGCGAGCGGATCTTCCAGGCCCTCGACCTCGAGTTCGACGTCATCATGGGCAGTGCGACCGACGTCGACGAGACCCGGGCGCAACAGGACGCGATCTTGCGCGCCGCCACCCCCGGAGTGCTCGAGGACTGGCATGACTTCATCGACGGCGGCTACCAGCCGGAGGACATCCCGGTGCAGAACCCCGAGTATGCCGCGCTCAGCCTCGCGCCGACTTATGGGGCCAACAAGGCGTCGACGGTCGCCGACGACCTCGCCGAGACCCTGGGCGCACGTAGCCTGCAGCAGACGGTCGCCGCGGTCGTGTTCGCCCTCGCCCTGCTTCTGCTCGGGGTCTCGGGAGCGAACGCGTCACTCAAGGTGGCGTTCGCTCTCACCCTCGGGGGAGCGGCGGCCTTCGCCATCGGGGTCGGTCTGTCGGTTCTCGCCGCGATCGGCTGAGCCGTCTCAGCTCGCCCGGAACCGGGCGTCGACGCTCGCCGCGACCTCGATGCGGTCGGGGGTGAACGTCAGCGGGGTGCCGCCGCCCTGGGCATCCATCGCCATCATCATTTTGCCGGCGCCGCGCGGCATCGGCCCCGGCCCGCCACCCGACGAACCGTCGCCGAGCATTCCCGGGTCGGCGATCGCGAGCGCGGTCACCGTCGACAGGCCGGCGGCTCGGGCGTACGTCGTCGCCTTGACGGTGGCATCCTGCACGGCGCGGGTCTGGATGTCGCTGGTCACCGCGAGGCGGCGCTCCTCGGTGAGGTCCCAGGTGATCGAGGCGATCGTCACCCCGGCGACCGTCGCGAACCGTTCGACGAAGGCGCTCAGCGCGTCGAAATCCTGAAAGCGGGCGGATGCCGACAGCGCCGCGTAGTAGACGGGGGCCAGTTGCTTACCCTCGTTGTTCCATGGCCGGTTCGACCAGACGCTGACCCGGTCGCTTGACCAGCGGGTGATCGCCGAACCCTCCAGCTCTTTCAGCGCCGCGGTGACCTGCGCGCCGACGTTCGTCGTCGCCTCGAACACGGGCTCGCGCTTCGGTCCGTCGTGCGACACCGTCACGTTCACGGTCGCCCGTTCCGCGTCGAACCACTCCGATGCGGTGCCCTGCACGGTGATGATGGTCTCGGTCATGACGCCATCCTCGCATCCGATGTAGACTGAGAGGCTGCCTGCGGGCAGAACACAACTCCACAGCGTGCGACAACGGCCACCTTCGTCAGAAGGTTCCATGGGGATGATCGGTTTCGACATCGTCTGTGAAGCTGCGAGAAGCGGGCCGAGGATGAGGGGTTATCTCGTAAACGACCTCCTCAAAAAACAGGTGCCGATGCTAAGCGCACCGACTTCGCTCTCGCCGCCTAAGGCGTAGACCGAGTCCGTCAGTCCGGGTATGTCCTCGCCCCGGATCCTGGCGTCATCTAGAGGACTTGCTGCGAACCTGAGTCTCAGGGGTTCGCGGGACTTTCACTGAGGCTGGGCTCGTCGACCTAGATGCTCGTGGCAAAGGTCGGAGCCGAGTAGAACGCTCTCACGAGCTGCGCCCGGAGAAGGCGCAGGTCCTCAGCGATGGACGGGGGTTCAATTCCCCCCATCTCCACCATAGGCCGTTGTCGCACGTTGCGGAATCCTTCTCACCTCGGATCTCGACCCACAGCTACGCTGTGGTGCGGAGGGGGTGGTTCGGATGCTCGGGACTCGACGCCGTTCTCACATCGTGATTCCGATCGCGGGTGTGATCCTGGCGATGCTGGCCGGATGCGCCGCACCCGATCCGTCGCCCTCCGCGAGCTCGACCAGCACTCCGTCGGTGACTCCGTCGCCGACAGCCGAGGCCACCGCTGAGCCGCTCACCATCCCCGACTGCGAGACCCTACTGCCGCTCGCCGACGCCCAGGCGCTGTTCAGCGCCAACACGGAGTTCTTCGGCGAGTTCGCGGCCGTTCAGTTCGGCGTCGACGGGGTGCCCGAGGCGGCAACCGCGCTGGCCGGGGCGAGCCTGTGGCGCTTCTGCGGATGGGGCGTTCCCTCCTCCGACGGGGCGTTCACCCTCCTCGTAGCGGAGATCGCGCCCGACGACCGGGCCGCCCTCGAGGCCGCCCTCACGGGCGCGGGGTTCGGCGCGGTGACGATGGGCACCGTCACCGGCTACGACGCCGAACGCGAGGGCGAGGTCTCGACGCTGGCCGACACACTTCTGTTCACCGGTGAGGTGATGATCGTGTGCAACGGCACGTCCCTCGACCTCACGGGCGCGGTGACGGGCTCGGCGCTCGACGCGCTCCGCACGGCGAACCCGACGCTCGGGCTCTGACCCCAACGGGCATCCCCCATTCGGAGTAGCCAGGTGCATCCGTGGGGAGGATGCGCGTGCAACCGGCTCCACGAATGCTGGGTACGACGCCGCGACAGCCGCGACGACCAGCAGGGAGTCAGATGGATACGCCGATCCTCTCCGTCCGGGATGTGCACAAGACGTACGGCAGCGGACAGAGCCGGTTCGAGGCGCTGAAGGGGGTGAGCTTCGACGTTCCCGAAGGGCAGAGTGTCGCCATCGTCGGCAAGAGCGGCTCGGGCAAGTCGACGCTCATGCACCTGCTCGCGCTGCTCGACGCTCCGAGCGGCGGCTCGATCGCGCTCGAAGGCACCGACACCCGCACGCTGCGCGGTTCGCGGTTGAACCGCACCCGCAACAAGACTTTCGGCTTCGTGTTCCAGCAGTTCTTTCTCACCCCGCGCGCGTCGGTGCTCGACAACGTCATCCTGCCGTTGAAGATCGCCGGCGTCGGGCGCGCCGAGCGGAAGCGGCGCGGGATGGCCGCCCTCGAGCAGCTCGAGCTTGCCGATAAGGCCCGCAACCGGGCGGTCGACCTCTCGGGAGGCCAGAAGCAGCGTGCCGTGATCGCACGCGCCCTGGTCAACAACCCCCGCATCATCTTCGCCGACGAGCCCACCGGCAACCTCGACTCCGTGACGGGAGCGATCGTCGAAGACATCCTGTTCGGGCTCAACCGCGAGAAGGGCATCACGCTGTTCGTCGTCACCCACGACGAAGAGTTGGCCGCACGTTGCGACCGTCGGGTCTACATCCGCGACGGGCTGCTCGTCGAGGACTCGGTGGCGGTGGCGGCATGAGGACCCCCGACCTGATCGTCTCCGCCGTCGCGAACACCTTCCGCTCGAAGACCCGCACCGCGCTCACCGTCGTCGCGATCTTCGTCGGCGGTTTCACCCTCACGCTGACCAGCGGCATGGGCACCGGCATCAACGCCTACATCGACGACACCGTCACCGGCATCGGCGCGTCCGACGTGATGACCGTCACGAAGGTGAGCGAGTCCGCCGGCACCGGGTTCGGAGGCGACTCGGGACCCGCCGAATACAACCCCGACGCGATCGACAGCGGCCAGGTCGGGCAGGGGACGGTCATCGCGCTGACCCCCGACGACCTCGACACCCTCGCCGGCATCGACGGCGTGCTCGACGTGCAGGCGACCAAGTCGATCTCGGCCGACTACATCGTCGTCGGCGACGGCACCCCGTATGTGGTGGGCGTCGGGGCCCTCGTCGAGGGGCAGACCCTGCAACTCGCCGCGGGTGAGGCTCCCGATGACGCCTCCGACGCGTTCGAGGTGGTGCTGCCGGTGTCGTACGTCGAGCCGCTCGGCTTCGCCGAGAACGCGGATGCCGTGGGTCGGTCCGTCACGATCGCCCTCACCGACGCGGAACGCACCCGGCATCTCGTCGAGGCGACGATCGTCGGTGTCGCGGAGGAGGGCATCGCCTCGCCGGCGGGCGCGAGCATCGTGCCGAACGATGCCCTCACCGACGAGCTCTACGCCACGCAGAACATCGGACTGCCCTCCGACCTGACGGAACGGTACGCGCAGGCGAGCGTCTGGTTCGCCTCCGACGCCACCGACGCGCAGATCGCGGCGCTCAAAGAGCGTCTCGCCGACGCGGGCTACAGCGGCACGACGGTCGCCGACCAGCTCGGTGCCTTCACCACGGTGATCGACGGCATCGTGCTCGTGCTCAACGCCTTCGCGGTGATCGCGCTGCTCGCCGCGAGCTTCGGCATCGTCAACACGCTGCTCATGTCGGTGCAGGAACGCACCCGCGAGATCGGCCTGATGAAGGCGATGGGCATGGGCAGCGGCAAGGTCTTCGGCCTGTTCAGTCTCGAGGCGACCTTCATCGGCCTGCTCGGGAGCGGGATCGGGGTGATCCTCGGGATGCTCGCAGGCACCGCCATCAGCTCGGTGCTGTCGACAGGGCTGTTGGCCGACCTTCCCGGCCTCACCCTTATCGCCTTCGATCCGGTGTCGATCGTTGTCATCGTGCTCGTCGTGATGGGCGTCGCGTTCCTGGCCGGCACGTTGCCTGCCGCGCGTGCGGCGAAAGCCGACCCGGTGGAGTCGCTGCGCTACGAGTGAGGTGACTCGGGCCGCAGTGGCGGAGGGACGGTCGTCTCGGCGACCGCTTCTTCGGGACCCGATGGCGCGCTGGGGTCCCTGCGTCGTTTCGTCACGAGGTACGAGCCGCTCAGCACGAGCGCGAAGCCGACGATCGTCCACACCGTCACCGGCTCGCTCAGGAAGATCGCTCCGGCGAGGATCGCGACGGCCGGATTGACATAGGTGATCGCGGTCGCGCGGAACGGGCCGATCTCCGACACGAGCGCGACCATCAGGATGAACGCAAGCGCGCTGCACACGACGGCGAGCACGACGATTGCGACGATGGCGGATGTCGACGGCCACTCGCTCGGGAACGCACCGGTGACGGCGACGAACGGCACGTAGACGACCGCGGTCACAGCGAGCGACACCGCGGTGACGCCGATCCCCGGGAGTTCCGGAATCCAGTGCGCCAGGATCGCCGGTCCGAGGGCGTAGCCGACCACGACCACCGCGATCTCCGCCACCGCGATGAGATCCGACCCGCCGATCTCGAACCCGACGAGCGCAGCGACGCCGGCCATCCCGAGCACGATGCCGAGCCAGTTGATCGGCGTGAGCTTCGCGGCCCGGCCGAGCACGAAGGCGACTCCGACCGCGGCGAGGGGTACCGCCGAGATGAGCAGCCCCGCGGTCGACGACGGGATGCGCTGCTCGGCCGAGTTGAGGAAGTACCAGGGCAGCACGATCTCGACGACGGTGAACGCCAGCACCGGCTTCCATCGCCGCAGCACCGGGCCGATCTCGCGCCGGAACAGCGCGAGCGGAAGCAGCAGCACCGCCGCCAGGCCGGCGCGCGCGAGCACGACCATCTGCGGCTCGAGCTCGGAGACCGCGACTTTGATGAACAGGTACGGGATGCCCCAGGCGATGCCGAGAGCGGCGAACAGGATCACACCGCGTCGCGTCACTCTCCCATCATGCCCCCACCCACCGACGGAGTCTGATAAGCAAGGGGTCGTGCGTTACTGGCTGCTGAAGAACCTCGTCGTCGTGCCGCTGCTGCGGCTGCTCTGGCGTTTCGAGGTGCACGGCGTGCACAACATCCCGAAGAACGGCGCCGCGATCATCGCGAGCAACCACGTGGGCATCCTCGACTCCGCATTCGTTCCGGGAGCGATGCCCCGCCACGTCGCCTTTCTCGTCAAGGAGCAGTGGTTCGCCGGCAAAGGGTTCGTGGCCTCGTTCCGGCGTGGCTTCATGCGGGCGATGGGGCAGCTCGAGATCGACCGTGGCGGCGGGTCGGCGTCGGAGATCTCTCTCGGCAGCGGCATCGCCGTGCTGAGCGCCGGCAAGCTGCTGGGCATCTATCCGGAGGGAACCCGCAGCCCCGACGGGCGATTGCACCGCGGCCGCACCGGGGTCGCCCGCATGCTGCTCGAGATGTCGGTGCCCGTCGTTCCGGTCGCCGTCCTGGGAACCGCGGAGATCATGCCCCGCGGGGCGAAGTTCCCGAAGCTCGGCGGTCGGGTGATCGTGACCTTCGGCGAGCCGATGGATTTCTCGCGCTACGTCGGACTCACCGAAGACCGCTTCGTGCTGCGCGCGATCACCGACGAGATCATGCACGAGATCCGGCGGCTGAGCGGGCAGGAGTACGTCGACGTCTACGCGTCGAATGCACGGCGCCCGGCGAGGAAGGCGTGACCGCCGCCGGGGCGACCTGGGCGGGCACCCACGTCTTCACCGCCCCCGCCCTCGTCGACGCGACCACGATCGACGAGGTGCGCCGCGTCGTCGCGGCGGGCGGACCGGTGCGCGCCCTCGGCACCCGGCATTCGTTCCACGACCTCGCCGACACCGCGGGCACTCTCGTCACCGTCACCGGCATCCCCGCCGATCCGGTGCTCGATGCAGAGCGTCGCGAGGTGACCGTCGGGGCGGGAACCCGGTACGGGGTTCTCGCGCGCTGGCTCGACGACCGAGGCTGGGCGCTGCACAACCTCGGGTCGCTGCCGCACATCTCGATCGGCGGGGCGACCGCGACCGGTACCCACGGCTCGGGGCACGGCAACGGCGTGCTCACGACGGCCGTGCGCCGGCTCGAATACGTCGACCAGGCGGGGGCGCTCGCCGAGGTGCGGTCGGACGACGCCGACTTCGCGGCGCTCGCCGTCGGCCTCGGGGCGTTCGGCATCGTCGTGCGCGTCACCCTCACGATCGAGCCGAGCTACCGGATGCGGCAAGACGTCTACGCGGGCCTGACCTGGGACGCCTTCCTGGCCGATCCCGACGCCGTCACCGGGGCGGCCCACAGCGTGAGCGTGTTCACCACCTGGGGTGACGACGAGGTGGGCGACATCTGGGTGAAGTCGCGTCTCGACGCCTTTCGGCCGCTCGCCGGCGCCCGGCCGTACGCCGAGACGGCATCCCTCGTCGGATCCACCGACAACCTCACCGAGCAGCTCGGCATCCCGGGCGCCTGGTGCGATCGCCTGCCGCACTTCCGGCTCGACGCGACGCCGAGCAACGGCGACGAGATCCAGAGCGAGTACTTCGTCGCGCGATCGGAGGCCGCGGCAGCTTTGACGGCGGTACGGCGGCTGGCCGACGACATCCGCCCGCATCTGCTGGTGAGCGAACTGCGCACCGTGCGCGCCGACGACCTCTGGCTGAGCGGCGCGTACCAACGTGACACGCTCGCCATCCACTTCACCTGGGCCAATCACCCCGAGCAAGTGCGCGCCCTGCTGCCGGCCATCGAGGCGGCGCTGGCTCCGTTCGGGGCGCGCCCGCACTGGGGCAAGTGGCACACGATGGGCGCGGATGCCGTGGCCGCGGTCGTTCCACGGCTCGCCGACGCGCGCGCGGTCTTCGACCGGCTCGACCCGCAGGCTCGGTTCGCGAACGCCCACCTGCGACGGCTCGGCCTGCGCTGATGAGGCAGGGTTCGAGTCGTCTCGCTCAGCCGATCGAGCGCAGGGCCTGGATGACGCTGCCCAGGTGACGCCGGGTTTCGGCTTCGGCCCGTGCCGGGTCGCGCGCGATGATCGCGTCGATGATCGCCGCGTGCTCGGGCGCCGACACCGCCGCGCGCCCCGGGTAGAAGGCGAGCCGGAACTGGTGCCGCACCCCCTGCGCGCGCAGCCGCTCGAGGATGCCGACGGCGGTCGGGTGGTGGGCGATCTCCCGGATGCGCCGGTCGAGCAGCTGATTGAGGCGGGAGTACTCGAACAGGTCGGACTCGGCGGCCTTCAGGATGTCGGCCCGCAGCCCGGTGAACTCGGCGATCTCGGCATCCGTGATGTTCTCGGCCGCCTTCGCGGCGCACAGCCCCTCGAGGCTGATGCGCACCTCGAGGATCTCGATCGCCTCGGCGAGCGGGATGGCGCGCACCCGCGAGCCGCGGTTCGGCAACCGGTCGACCAGACCCTCGGCGGCGAGTTCGAGGAGGGCGGTGCGCACGGCGGCACGACTCGCGCCGTAGCTGGCGGAGAGGTCGGCCTCGATGAGGCGCTGGTTCGGCGCGTACTCGCCCGACACGATCGCCTCACGCAGGATCTTCGTCAGATCGACGCGTGATGCGGTGGCGGTGCTCATGGCCGTCATCCTAAGAACCAGACGTCGTCAGTGAGTGCAGCCACGCGAGAGTGCCGTCGGTCATCCAGGTCGGTGAGCCCAGGTCGTCGAGCATCGCGCGCGCGTCGCGCATCTCGTGTTCCCGGCGCGCGGCGTGCTGCCGGGTGCCGTCGAGCAGCCGCTGCACGAGGGCATCCCCGTCGGGTCCCAGCTCGTTCGCGATCTGGGCGCGCACCTCGGGGGAGGCACCGATTTTCTCGGCGGCGGTGAGGCTCTCGAGAACCAGACCGGCGAGGCCCTTCATGAAGACGCTGCGCACCAGCTTGAGCGCGGCGGCATCGCCCGCCGCGGTGCCGACCACGCGAATGGGAACCCCGTAGGAACCGAGGGCGTCGGCCACCGCCTCGGCGCCGTCGCCGCTCGCGAACAATTCGGTCTCGAGACCGGCCCGCGGCACGGGTGCCATGACGGCGACATCGGCGAACGGGATGCCGGCCTCGACCGCGCGCGTCGCGAGCCCGCGTTTGTCGCGGGGAGCGCCCGTGTTGAGGTCGGCGTAGGCGGCGGTCGGGGTCATCCGGGGGAGGCTCTCACTCAACACGGTGTCGGCAGCGGTCGCCCCGACGAGGCTCAGCACGAGGTCGGCTCCGTCGACCGCGTCACCGACACTCGCGGCGCGGGACACCCCGGGCACGGCATCGCGCACCACGGGGTCGAAGCCGACGACGTCGGCACCGCGCTCGGCGAGACCGCGGGCGTAGATCGACCCCGCCTCACCGAGGCCCAGCACCGCGATCCTCATGCCGGGATGCTAGCCGAATTGTCGACAATCTTGGCGACTGTTGCAGCGCACCTGACGTTGAGGCGTCGAAAAGGGCCGCGCCGGGCGCTGCCCGGCGACCCTTTTCGACGCTTCAGTTACTTCGCGGCGGTACGCCATCCTCCGTGGTACTCGGTGCGGGCCACCTCGGAGTAGGGCACGGGGCTCACGACGACCCGGATCTCGACCTGGGTGTGCGGCTGCACCGTCGTCTTCTCGGTGTTCGGCTTCTCGCCCCACAGCAGGGTGAGCTCGGTGCCGACCTCGACATCCGGGGCGACCGTCGCGAGCGACAACGCGCGCCGCTCGTTCGCCGAGTAGCCGGTGAACATCGACACGCCCACCTGGGTGCCGCCGGCATCCACGATGGAATCGAAGTTGCTCGAGCCGTAGTTGGCGTTCGGCAGGTCGAAGAACTGGGCGCCGTCGGCCTCTTCGGGGGTGAAGTACGAGCCGAAGATCTTGGTCGTGACGTCGTCGCTGTTCCAGGCGAGCGTGACCTTCTTGCGCTGCGTGGTGGGGTCGATCTTCTCGAGCGCGTCGCGACCGATGAAGTCGTGGTCGAACTTGACGAACGAGCCGTAGCCGAGCTCCCACGGGGTCGTGTAGTAGTCCTCGATGTCGGCCGAGGCGAACGATCCGGCGAGGGCGTTGATCGACTCGTATTCGGCGGGCCCGGTCCACTCGCGGAAGCCCCGCTCGGCCTCCGACGAGTACACGGCGGGCAGCGGCGACGGGATCCAGCCCGACTCGAGGGTGTTCGACGAGTACGCACGCGAGCCGACCGGCTCGATGCCGAACTCGGCGCCCTGCTCGAGGATCGTGGTGCGGATCTTCTCGGCGTCGGCGTACGGTCCCCAGATCTCCAGCCCCGGGGCGCCGGCCATGCCGTGCCGCAGGGTGCGCACCTGGATGCCGCCCACGTTCATGTGGCCCATGTGGAAGAACTTCACCTTGTCGACCGGACCGCCGTTGACCTTCTCGATGATGTCCCAGGCGGCCGGCCCCTGGATCTGCAGGCGCCAGTACTTGCGCGACACCGCGTTGCCGTAGGGGCGCGAGTTGGAGCGGCGGTCGACCTCGATGTCGACGTCGTAGCCGCCCTTCTCGGCGTGGTACCGCAGCCAGTTGGCGACGGGGGAGCGCCCGACGTAGACGTACTCCTCGTCGGCCTCGTGGAACAGGATGCCGTCGCCGATGACCCCGCCGTTGGAGGCGACCGGCACGATCTGCTTGGCCATGTTGACCGGGAAATTCTCGGGGGAGTTGATCATCGTGTCGCTCAGCAGCTTGAGCGCGCCGGAGCCCTTGAGGATCAGGTTGTCCATGTGGTGCGACTGGTCGAACAGCACCGCGGTCTGCCGCCAGGCGCGCACCTCGCGGCGGAAGTTGGTGAACTCCGACGGCACCACGGGGTAGATGTAGGTGCCGAGCTTGTTGTTGCGCAGCATCTCGACGGCGCCACCGGCGGCATCCATCTTCTGCTGAAGGTTGGTGGGGGCGTTCATTCGCTTCTCCTTGACGTCGTCGTCGCTCGCCCGCGCGGGGCTTGGGAGGCACACTACCTTTCGACATAGGTAGTTGCATAGCTTTGTGCGCTAGATTGGTGCCAGAATTGTCGACAATCGTTGAACGCCGGGCCAGACTGGGAGTCGCATGAAGAACGTCATCGTCACCGATCCGCCCCGCACGGCGATCGCCGACCTCGATCGCCTCGCCGAGTACGGCGTCGCGACGGTGCACGAGGCCACGGGCCGCACGGGTCTGGTCGGCGCGGCCCTGCACCCCCTGCAGGAGGGCGCCCGCATCGCCGGTTCCGCGGTCACCGTGCTCTCCTGGCCGGGCGACAACCTGATGATCCACGCCGCGATCGAGCAGTGCCAGGCGGGTGACATCCTCGTCGTCACCACCAACTCGCCGTCGCTCGACGGCTCGTTCGGCGAGCTGTTCGCGACCCAGCTGCAGCACCGCGGCGTGCGCGGGCTGGTCACGACCGGCGGGGTTCGGGATGCCGTCGACCTGCGGGCGATGGGCTTTCCGGTCTGGTCGGCCGCCGTCAACGCGCAGGGCACCGTGAAGGCCACCCCGGGGGCGGTGAACGTGCCCATCATCGTGGGAGGCGTGATCGTCAAGCCCGGCGACGCCGTCATCGCCGACGACGACGGCGTGATGGTCGTGCCGCGCCTCGACGTCGCCGCCGCGATCGCGTCGTCGCAGGCGCGCACCGAGAAGGAGGCCGCCGCCCGCGCCGCCTACCTCGGGGGCGCCGTCAGCATGGACCAGAACAAGCTCCGCGGCGTGCTCGCCGACCTCGGCGTCACCTACGAGCCCTACTCCGGCGACTGACATGGCCAGCGCCGATCTTTCGCGGACAGGACTGCGTTGCATGCTCATGCGGGGCGGCACGTCGAAGGGCGCGTTCTTCGTCGCCTCCGACCTGCCCGCCGACGCAGGTCAACGCGACCGGATCTTGCTCGAGATCATGGGCAGCCCTGACCCGACGCAGATCGACGGCGTCGGCGGCGGGCATCCGCTGCGCAGCAAGGTCGCGGTCGTCTCGCCGTCGACGGAAGACGGGGTCGACCTCGACTACCTGTTCCTGCAGGTCGCCGTCGACGAGCCGGTGGTCGCCGAGCTGCAGACCTGCGGCAACATGCTCGCCGCCGTCGGGCCGTTCGCCGTGGAGCGCGGGCTCATCCCCGCGGGCGGCGCGACGACGACTACCCGCATCCGCCTGATCAACACCGGCGACCTGGCGATCGAGACCTTCCCGACCCCCGACGGGATGCCCGAGTACGCCGGCGACGCCGCGATCGATGGGGTGCCCGGCACCGCCGCCGCGATCGAGATCGAGATGGGCGACGCGTCCACGGCGAAAGAGCTGTTTCCGACCGGCAACGTCGTCGACGAGGTCGCGGGGCACCGCGTCACCCTCATCGACAACGGGATGCCGGTCGTGCTGCTCGACGCCGCCGAGTTCGGGGTCTCGGGCGACGAGGCGCCGGCCGAACTCGAGTCACGCGCCGACCTCGTTGCCGCGGTGGAGACCATTCGCCGGACCAGCGGCGAGCTGATGGGTCTCGGCGACGTCACCGAGCAGACCGTGCCGAAGGTCTTCCTGCTGTCGGCACCGCGCCACGGTGGGGCGATCGGCACGCGCGGCTTCATCCCGAAGTCGGTGCACACCTCCATCGGCGTGCTCATGGCCGCCTCGATCGCGGCCGCCGTGCGCATCCCGGGTACCGTGGCCGCCGCGATCGCCGCCGCTTCCGACGACGAGGTCACCCGGATCGAGCACCCGAGCGGCACCTTCGACGCGAAGGTGCGCGTCTTCCACGCCGACGGCACCTGGCGCGGCACGTCGACCTCCATCCGCACCGCCCGCAAGTTGTTCGACGGCACCGTCTTTCCCCGTACCCACTGACCGCACCCAAGGAGCACCTCAATGACGAAGCCCGGCCCCCGCGACATCGCCCACATGGGCAACGTCGAACTCTTCACCGACAAGTTCGACGAGAGCTACTGGTTCTTCAACGACCTGCTCGCGATGCGCGAGTTCGCGCGGGCCGGCGATTCCGTCTTCCTGCGCACCTGGGACGACTACGAGAACTGGAGCATCAAACTCACCCCGCGCGACCGCTCCGGTGTCGGCGAGGTGCAGTACCGCGCATCCTCACCCGAGGCCCTCGACCGGCTCGTCGCGTCGATCGAAGCCTCCGGCCGCGGGCTCGGCTGGGGCGAGGGGGAGCACGGCGTCGGCCGCGTCTACCGCTTCACCGACCCCGACAGCCACCCGCAGGCGCTGTACTACGACACCGAGTGGTACCAGGCCACCGACGACAAGCCCGCCCTCAAGAACCAGGCCAGCCGGTTCCCCGGACACGGCGTCAACGCCCGCCGCCTCGACCACATCAACTACCTCGGCGCGAGCGTCGAAGACAACGCCGCCTTCGCCCGCGACGTGCTCGGACTCGAAGACACCGAACTCATCCAGCTCGACAACGGCAAGATCGCCGCCCACTGGTTCCACTTCCAGAACAAGTCCTACGACCTCGTCTACTCCGCCGACCACACCGGCAGCCACGGGCGCCTCCACCACATCGCCTTCGCCCCCGACACCCGGGAAGACATCCTCAAGGCCGCCGACATCTTCCTCGAGAACGGCATCCACATCGAATCCGGCCCGCACAAGCACGCCATCAACCAGACGTTCTTCCTCTACGTCTGGGAGCCCGGCGGCAACCGCATCGAATTCGCCAACGCCGGCGCCCGCCTCATCCTCGCGCCCGACTGGAAACCCGTCGTGTGGACGGAAGAGGAGCGCAAGAAGGGGCAGGCCTGGGGGATGCAGACCATCGAGACGTTCCACACCCACGGCACTCCGCCCGCGGGGAAAGGATGACTCATTCCTCGGCTCCCGTGTGGTTCCTTGACCCGACCACTTTCTGTACAGTAAGGTTGCGCGGACGGAGGGTGGATGTCGGAGACTCTGGTGGCGAGCGACACGCGAGTCCCCGTCGCGCTGCTTTTCGCCCCACCCGGGACTCCTCATGACGCGCGTGTCGATCGGTGGACAGCAGAGGTGGAACAAACGATGACGAAGCTGTTTGAAACCCGCGCGGCCACTGCTCGTCAAAGGGGAGTCGTGGTCGTTTCGTGCGACGCGCCGGTCGATGTACTGCGGGATGCCGACGTCATGCGTCCGCTTCGGACGCTGATGCGCGAACTCGGTCGAGACCTGGAACTGCGCGAGGTGGGTTTTGTCCTCGATGGTCACTACCTCGGCGTCACGAACTTTGTATTGGGAGAGTCATGAGCATCAAGAATTTCGACGGTCGGGAGACGTCGGATCGGACCAGGTCCGCGGGCCTGGCTGAGGCTGTCGGTTCGGCAATCGGCGCGGATGTCAGCTTCGAGAGCGGATCCCACCATGATCTCGACCGCTTGGTCGCGATGTTCTCGCGACGTCTGGTTTCCGCCGGAGGGCGGCCGACGGATCCAGATTGGACGATCAGCCGACGGGTGCCCTTCACCCCGGAGACCTGGAACACGCTCCAGGCTCTTGCCGACACGCTCGGCGTCGCCGGACGTCGAGTCGCTCCTGCCCAGCTTGCGGCGTCGCTCGTCGAGGACGGGGTCGCCGAGCTCGACGCAGCGATCCAGGCCCAGAAGGCGGCACGTAAGCCCCACGACGGGCCGGGCAGCGGCTAGACATTCGATCGGTTCGAGCGAGGAGGAACGTAGGTGGTGTCCAACTTCGAGTGGCTGCTGACACAGCACCGCTACGTTCCTCGGGTTCTGCACGGTGCGTGCCGCATGACTGACCTCGTGCGTGAGGAACGTGTTCCGCTGGTTGAGGACCTGACCGCGGTGGGTGGTGCTGTGAATGACTTCGTCACGGCGCGGCAGTGGGCGGAGTTTCCGCTGCACGAGATCATCCCCGCCTGGGGCGAGCAGGCGAACCCGCACTCCCTCGACGAGATCGTGCACATCAACAAGTCGGGCCTCGCCGCAAGTGACGCGGTCATCGTCAACGACTACATGGACGGAAGTCTCAGCCTCGGATGGCTGGTGCACGAGGCGCTTGAATCGTGCCGTCGCATCCCCGTGCTTGTGCTCGCGCGGGACACGACCACGATGTCCAAGGCACTTCGAGGTCGCCGTGATCGCTATGCACAGCTCACTATTCGCGACTACAGAGCACCGGAAGACGCGATGCTGATCGCCAAGGACTGGTTGTCCGACGTGGAGACGTCGATCGACGAAGGTGCTCAGTCGCGACAGGAGATCGACGCGGTCTGGGCGCCCACCGCCAAACTGGTGGAGAAGGCGATAACGGCGGCCGACGGCTCGGCGTGGCGACGGCTGGAGCCGCTCATCCCCTACTCTCACGCCGAGCTGCTGGAGCGGGCCGAGCTCGTTACTCCCTTTGCGGACATCTCGAGCACAGTCCTCGTGACGATCACCTCGACTCTCGGTATCAACCTCTCTTGGAATGCAACCGGGCGTGCAGCCCTCGACACGTTGTCCCAGGCTGAACTCAAAGCGTGGAAGATCTGGTCGCGCTCGAAGAACTCCACGTTCGCCCGACTCATTCTCGAGTCGGCGATCGCGGACCTTCGTTCTCCGGTGATCAAGCGCAAGTCGGTTGGGCTCGGACAGCCCGGTGGGTGGGACGTCTTCGCGCAGAAGTGGGCAGACGGTGCGCTCGGCTGAATCACTTGCGCGTTGGGCTCGGGATGAGGCCGGGGTGGGCGACCCCCGCTTTCACGTCTGGCAAGTAGCCGAGGCGTTTGGTCTTCCGGTGACGACGCGGCCCGGTCTTGCTTCGTCCGGATCGCTGCAGCTCATCCATGGGCGCGTCACGATCTTGGTGAACGAAGCAAGTCGTGCCCGGAAGCGGTTCAGCGCGGCGCACGAGCTGGCGCATTACCTCTTGGCGCTCGAAGAAAATCTGCCTCTAGTCGAGCAACTGCGAAGTAGGAAGATCGAGAGCTACTGCGATCGGTTCGCATCGCATCTCCTGCTTCCTCGGGGATGGCTGTTGCGCAACGCTGAGGGCGTTGCCGACGACCTACCGACGGCCATCGCGCTGTCCACATGGGCTGACTGCTCGGTGCCAGCAGTCGTGAGTGCTCTCAACGACCGCGGAGGTTGGAATCGCCGGCTCGTGTCATGGCGGAAGTTCCGGTCGGGTTGGCGCCTCATGTCAGTGGTCGGGGGCCGACGGGGCGCGACTCCTGTCTTGGCCGATCCCCACATGCTGAACGTGGCGACGGAAGCCCCGCGCGTCTACACGCTTCCCTTCGTCTCCGAGCGGGGGATGCGGGATATCGCCACAGAACTCGTTCGACGGGGCCCATACGTCTATGGCCTTCCCCGGGAAGCTTTCTCGGACGAGACGTCAGACGATCAGGTCGTAGCCGTACGTCGCGGCGATGCGTCGGAGGGCGGGGCCGAAGCCGGGATGGGATAGCGGAAGCGCTAGCAAATAGCGGGCAGGAAGCGCTGATCGCGCGCGTTCGAACAAGGCCACCGAACGAGCCATCGGCAGGCTCGACGTTCCGTAATAGATTCCGTCCAGGGTGTCGAAGCTGCGGTATATCGCGCGTGACCAATCCCGAGAGATGGCTCGGGGGCCCGATGAGATTGCCGCATTCCCGTGAGCGCGCGCAAGCCATGGGCCATCCACGACATCGAGTCCGATCAGGTCCCGAGTGGTCGACCAGAGGGTGAACCAGGGCTCGCGCGATCGGGTGTCGATGAGTTTTGTCGTCGAGTAGGTTTCGACGACGCACACTTCGAATGGGTCCTGCGAACCCGCCCGGATTGTCGAGGGTGCGAGATAGGTTATGGCTCGTTTCGGATGTTCCTTGGCGGGAGGAGGATGATGGTCGAATCGCATCGTGCTGACGGGGCCGAAACTCCGAAAGGTGTCCCATTCGGTCGCGTGCGCGCCGCCTCGGAAGAAAAGGCGACCGAAAGTGCTGCCTGCCGCCCAGGTCATGGTCTCTAGTGCAGACGGCGTCGGCAGATCCTCGGGCGGCGGTAGGCGAGTCGTCATGACGCCGAGGGGAGCTCTCTGACTAGCTCAGCTACCTTCTCCGGCGAACCACCCGACGCCAGCCATTCGAGCGGTGAAAGGGACACTCCGTCGACGAGAAGATCCACAGACGGTCTTGCCATAAAATTCTGGACGGCAAGCGGGTGCACATCAGTCGGAATGCTCTGCGCGACCTTTTCCAGCCCGACGACTTGACTTCTTCCGACGAACTGCCAAATCGGGATGCGCCACTCTCCGCCATCATCGAATGCGTAGAGGGTTTTCGCCGAGATCCGTTGACGAACCCGGCCCGGGCTGACTCGCAGCTGGGCCGCGCAGTCGGCCGTCGTGAGCGACTCCGCCATCAGGAGAGCGATGCGCGCGGCTGTCGCGGCGGTTGGGTCGTGGATGCCGTCGGCGGCGCCCTCGAGATTCACGCCGCTGGTTGCCAAGATCGCCGCCTCGCCCTCGGAGAACTGGTGCGTCTCGTGTCGTACAAGGGGCGACTCACTTAGTACGTCGAGCATCGCTGCATGAAGATCGCCGACATCGACCGCGGCTCTCCGCGCGGCCGTGCGCAAGGCGGATTCGTGAAGAATCGCATCGGCTAGGGCGTCGAGAGTCTTGGCGAGAACGTCATGATCCGGAACTATCGACCCCTCCGTGACGAGGTAATACGAAACGGACTCGTCGCCGCCAGCGAGGGAGCTCATCAGATCTGTAATGTCTGTGCGGCCGTCGATCGACCCTGGCATATTGTCTCCTATCGCGAGATAGATCACGATAGCAGAGCAGGCTTAGGTGTGTAGCTGCTCGTTGAGGGTGACGCCGTGGCCCTCGCGAGGGAGGGCCTCCACCGCGCCGGTGGCGGAGTTGCGGCGGTAGAGGATGCCGGAGGCGCCCGACAGCTCGGCGGCCTTGAGAGTGCGGGGCGCTTCGCCGGGCATGAGCAGGGTGAGCTTCGTGCCCGCGGTGACGTAGAGGCCAGCCTCGACGACGCAGTCGTCGCCGATCGAGATGCCGATCCCGGAGTTGGCGCCGAGCAGCGAGCGGGCGCCGATCGAGACGCGGTGGGTTCCGCCGCCCGAGAGGGTGCCCATGATGGATGCCCCGCCACCGATGTCGGACCCGTCGCCGACGACGACGCCCTGCGAGATGCGGCCCTCCACCATCGAGGCGCCGAGGGTGCCGGCGTTGAAGTTCACGAAGCCCTCGTGCATCACGGTGGTGCCGGGGGAGAGATAAGCGCCGAGGCGCACCCGGGCGGGGTCGGCGATGCGCACGCGGGCGGGGGTGACGTAGTCGACCAGCCGCGGGAATCGGTCGACGCCGAGCGGCGAGATGCCGGCGCGCTGCAGCGCGGGCCGCAGTCGGTCGAAGGCCTCGGGCAGCATCGGGCCGCCGGTCGTCCACGCGACGATCGGCAGATGCGCGAAGATCCCCTCAAGGTTGAGGTCGTTCGGGGCGACGAGCAGGTGCGACAGGGCGTGCAGCCGCAGGTAGGCGTCCGTGGTCGAGTCGGGTGCGGCGTCGAGGTCGATGCCGAGCAGCACATGCTCGACGCGCACCTCGCGGCGCTTGTCGGGTCCGAGATAGGGGGCGAGCTCCGCCGGGAGACCGTGATCGGGCGGCTCAGTGTTCGAGGGTGCCGGGTACCAGGTGTCGAGCACCGTGCCGTCGTCGGCGATGGTGGCGAGCCCGTGGCCCCAGACGGACGTCATTCCTTCAGGTTAGTGCCGGGACAGCGCCCCGCGCCGCACAGGACGACACGCTCGCTCGCTTCGGATAGATGAAGTCACGGGGTCCGCATGTCGCAAGCGGAAGATAGATTCGCGGCTGTGCACGAGTTCTCCGGGCGAATCTCGCGATATGCGAATCGTCATGTCATTGACGAGTGGGTTCGCTGTTTCGACGGGTTGCCCCTGAATCGATTTGAACGACTCAGTGTTCAGGCCATGACAGAAGAGTGCGAGCGACTGCTCACAATGCGAGACCGAGTGGACGAGGTGCGCGATCGGATTCCCCGGCCAATCGAGGAGGTGTACGCATGGCACTGGCCGACAAGCCGACAACAGCGCGAGCTCTTCAACGTCACGCGTGACTTCTTCGAGGCCTACTATTCGGCGTTGTCATCGGTGTCCGGCGTGATCGCTCGCTTTGTTCCCGCATTTGGCGTGAACTTCTCCGACAATGGACCCCTGCTTAAGTGGGCGCGAGCCGAGATCTCCGAACTGACCCACGACCGTTCGACGGAGCTAGAACGTGCTCGCGTCTTCCGCGCACTGCTTGCGCATCCGCAGCAGTTTCCGGCGTACGACTGGTTGACGGCGACCAGAGATGGCTATGAGTACATCCATGTGGTGTTGATCGGACCAAAGGGGCGTGGCAAGAACCCCTATCCCCCGGGGACAAGCTCGGAGCCATTCGCAGGGCACGGGGACTGGCATTTCGAGGCGCCAGACGAGGTGAGCGTCTCGAACTGCCTGATGTCCCTAGCTCTCTCAGTACTTGCCCGAGTCTGGGTGGCGATCGCGCATCGTTCCCATTTTCACCGTCAGCAAACTGTGGAGTACGGGTTGCGGCGCCTGAACCCGGCGTATCTAGATCTGGGCGCCCATGCTCGTGGCGTGCAAAGCGTGAGGGATCTTGAGGATCTTCCGCCGGCGTCCGAGTTGCCTGCTTTCAGATAAGAGTCCGGTCGAGCCTCAGTAGGCTCGGGATCGTGCCCCGCGACGCTCCGCCCCTCGACCTCAGCGCGTCGGTCGCCGACCTCACCCGGCAGCTCGTCGACATCGAGTCGGTGTCGGGCAACGAGAAGGCGATCGCCGACGCCGTCGAGCAGGCGCTGCAGGCATATCCGCATCTCGAGGTCAGCCGCGACGCCGACGCCGTCATCGCGCGCACGAACCTCGGGCGGGACCGCCGGGTCGTCATCGCCGGTCACCTCGACACCGTTCCGGTGAACGACAACCTGCCTGCCCGCCTCGAGGGAGACGTGCTGTGGGGCCGCGGCGCCGTCGACATGAAGGGCGGGTGCGCGGTCATGCTCGCCCTCGCCGCCCAGATCGCCGCCCCAGCCGTCGACGTCACCTGGGTCTGGTACGACCACGAAGAGGTCTCGAGCGACCTCAACGGCCTCGGTCGTATCGCCCGAGCTCGCCCCGAGTTGCTCCACGCCGACTTCGCGGTGCTCTGCGAACCGTCGAACGCCGAGGTCGAGGGCGGCTGCAACGGCACGCTCCGCGCCGACGTGCGGGTCACCGGCAAGCGCGCCCACTCCGCCCGGGCGTGGATGGGGTCGAACGCGATCCACGCGATGACGCCGGTGCTGCAGCAGCTCGTCGCCTACACTCCGCGCGAGCCGTTAGTCGACGGGCTCGTCTACCGCGAAGGGCTCAACGCCGTCGGCATCCGGGGCGGGGTCGCCGGCAACGTCATCCCCGACGAGTGCGTCGTCGAGGTCAACTACCGGTTCGCCCCCGACCGCGACGCCGCGGCCGCCGAACGCCACGTGCGGGATGTCTTCGCCGGCTTCGAGGTCGAGGTCACCGACATCGCCGAGGGCGCGCGTCCCGGACTCACCGACCCGCTCGCCCTCGACTTTCTGGCTGCGGTGGGCGGGGAGGCGCGACCCAAGTACGGCTGGACGGATGTCGCCCGCTTCGCGGCTCTCGGCATCCCCGCCGTCAACTACGGACCGGGCGACCCGTCGCTCGCCCACGCCGACGACGAGCGCGTGCCGGTCGAGCAGATCGACCGCTGCGAGCGGGGCCTGCGAGCTTGGCTCTCCGCCTGACCGCCGTCGCGAGTCACTGGGTGACTCGCGTTCTCGCGATCTTCGTCGTGTCGCGGATCGTGACGACGACGATCTTCCTCATCGTCGCGAGCGTGCAGCAGGTGAGCGACCGCACGGGAGCGAACCCCGACTTCTTCGAGTTCGCGAGCATCTGGGACGGTCAGTGGTACTGGTACGTCAACGCCGCGGGCTACCCGGATGAGATCCCGCGCGACGAGAACGGGAACGCGAAGGAGAACGCGTGGGCCTTCATGCCCGTCTACCCGTTCCTGCTGCGGCTGTTCACCGTGTGGGGCATCCCCTTTCCCGCGATCGCGCCGTTCGTGTCGCTGCTGTTCGCCGGGGCCGCCGCGCTCGTCTTCTTCCGGCTGATGGCGCGGTTCCTGCCGCAGGGCTCCGCCCTCTTCGCCACGGCGCTGTTCTGTTTCGCGCCGCTGTCGACGATCCTGCAGGTGTCATACGCGGAGTCGCTGCACCTGTTCCTGCTGTTCGTCGCCCTGCTGTTGCTCGTCGACCGGCGGTACGCGCTCCTCGTGGCGGTCGTCGTCGTGATGTCGCTCACGAGGCCGAGCGGGCTCGCGTTCGCCCTCGTGCTGCTGCTGCATCTCGTGCACCGGTTCATCACCCGGGCCCGCGACCCGTTCCCCTGGCGGGAGCGCATCGAGGTGGTGATCCTCGGTCTGGTCAGCGCGCTCTCCGGGGTGGCCTGGCTGCTCATCGCGTGGGCGGTCACCGGCGAGTTCACCGCCTACACCGACACCGAGTTCGCCTGGCGCCGCGGGTTCGGCATCGAGGGGCACCTCATCCCGTTCACGCCGTGGATTCAGGGAGCCGAGTTCTGGTTCGACGACTGGTTCGGCCTGCCCGACTCGTGGTCGCTCGTGCTCGGCGCCGCGGCCCTCGTCGCCCTCGTCGGCGGATACGCCGGGTTTCTGTTCAGCCCGTGGGCGAAGCGGCTCGGCCCCGACATCCGGTTCTGGTTGCTCGCGTACCCGCTGTACCTGCTCGCAGTGTTCTTTCCGCAGTCGAGCACGTTCCGGCTGCTCGTGCCGCTCGCCCCGGCGCTCGGCGCCCTCGCCGTACCCACGTCGCGCATCTGGCGGGGTGCGCTGCTCGTTCTCGGCGTCGCCGGGCAGGTGCTCTGGACCTACGGACTGTGGCGTGCCGACGTCTACGACTGGACCCCGCCGTAGGCCCCGCGCCTAGCACGGCAGCCTGATCGGGACCCTCGGATTGCGTCCGCGGTTTTCGGGAGTCCCCCGAGTGCGGGATAATAGAAGTTCAGGGCATCCGAAAGGGGAAATTCATGGCTGCGATGAAACCGCGGACTGTTGACGGGCCGATGGAGGCCGTCAAGGAGGGTCGCCTGATCATCGTGCGCGTTCCGCTCGAGGGTGGTGGCCGCCTCGTGGTGTCGGTCAACGACGCCGAGGCGAAGGAACTGTACGAGGCCCTCGGTGGCGTCGTCAACGTCTGAC
Source organism: Pseudolysinimonas yzui (assembly GCF_014653215.1). GTDB lineage: Bacteria > Actinomycetota > Actinomycetes > Actinomycetales > Microbacteriaceae > Pseudolysinimonas_A > Pseudolysinimonas_A yzui. Next base: position 140,960 of record NZ_BNAI01000001.1, read on the forward strand.
CCTTGGGTCGAGTAGCGCCGTAGGCGCGTGTCGAGACCTCAGTCAGACAGCTTCACGAGTTGCAGGAGTCCATCTCCTGCTGTGCTGAGGGCGGCAGCGACCGCTGACGACTCGGCGATCGTGCTGAGCAACGCACGGTAATCGGTGACGGTGTCGTCGCGCGCCGCCGGATCGGCGACCCTGCCCCGCCACAGCGCGTGGGCGACGACGACGATGCCGCCCCGTCGCGCGATGCGCAGGCCGTGCTCCACATAGTCCAGCAACGACTCCGGGTCGGCGTCGATGAACACCAGGTCGTAGGCGCCGTCGTTCATGCGTGGCAGCACCTGCGAGGCGGTTCCGGTGATGAGGCGGATGCGGTTGGCCGGCACATCCGCGTCGGCGAAAGCCGTGCGCGCCACCTGCTGGTGGTCGTACTCGATGTCGATCGACGACAGCACCGCGTTCGGGGCGCCGCGCAGCAGCCACAGTCCGCTGACTCCCGCCCCGGTGCCGATCTCGAGGATCGAGTGACACGAGCTCGCGGCGGCGAGCAGAGCGAGCTGGGCGCCCATCGCAGGGGTGACCGCGTCGATCCCGAGCTCCATCGAATGCTGGCGGGCGACGGCGATCGCCTCCGGCTCAGCGACGAACTCTTCGGCGTACCGCCAGCTCGACTCCTTGTCCGCCATGATTCGAGCGTATCCGCCGACCCGCCCGCCGACGGGCACCGCGGGTATCGTGAGGGGCGTGTCCTTCGGGCTGACCTTCGACAAGCTGCTGATCATCCTCGTGATCGCGCTGTTCCTCATCGGCCCCGACCGCCTGCCCGGCTACGCCGCCCAGCTCGCGCGCCTGGTGAAGACCCTCCGCGGGTTCGCCGACGGCGCTAAAGAGCGCATGCGCGAAGAGATGGGCCCCGAGTTCGACGAGGTCGACTGGCGCAAACTCGACCCCCGTCAGTACGACCCGCGCCGCATCATCCGCGAAGCCCTCGTCGACGAAGTCCTCCCACCGACGAAACCCGTCTCACCCAACGCCCCGACCGCCACCCCGAAGTACCGCGAATCCGCCTACGAGCAGCGCCAAAGAAAGCTGGGGAAGGGTCGCCCGGCGCCCTTCGACGCGGAGTCCACTTAGCCCCGAAAAGCGTCTGCGTCCGGGGGCACGCGGAGGGGCGGATCCGATCTTCGAGTCGATCGGGGTAGGGGACCCCGCTCCTTCGGCTCGAAGATCGGATCCGCCCTTCCGCCCCACGAGCTACCGGCGGCGCAGCCCCTTGAGCACTCGCAGCAGGAGAAGAAGCGGGCCGGTGAGGGGGCGGAACTCGGCACCGGTGCGCGGGAGTTGCAGGATGCCGGTGGCGTGCGAGATCGTGTGCGCCTCCATGAAGCGCAGCAGCCCTTCGCGGCCGTTGCGGCGGCCGAGGCCGGAGAGCTTCACCCCGCCCATCGGCGCGTCGACCGCCGAGAACGACCCGCGGTAGCCCTCGTTGACGTTGATCGATCCGGCGTCGACCCGGGCGGCGACCTGCAGGCCGCGTCGTTTCGACCCGCTCAGCACCGACGCGTTGAGACCGAACTCGGAGTCGTTGGCGAGGGCGATCGCCTGGTCGGCGTTGTCGACGACGTGCACGGCCACGAGCGCCCCGAAGGTCTCGGCGCGGTCGCAGCTCATCTCGCTGGTGACACCCGTCAGCACGGTGGGCTCGATGAAGTAGGGGCCGATCTCGGGGCGGGGTTTGCCCCCGGCGAGCACCGTCGCCCCCTTCTTCACGGCGTCGTCGATGTGGGCGGTGACGCGTTCGAACTGCGCCTTCGTCGCCAGTGACCCGACATCGGTCGAATAGTCGAACGCGGTGCCGAGTTTGAGCGAGCGCGTGCGCTCGGCGAATGCGGCGATGAACGCGTCGGCGACCCCCTTCTCGACGTAGACCCGCTCCATCGAGACGCACAGTTGTCCGGATGCCGAGAAGCACCCGTAGGCGGCGTCGGCCGCGGCCTTCGCGGGGTTCGCATCGTCGAGCACGATCATCGGGTTCTTGCCGCCGAGTTCGAGCGAGACGCCGATCAGCCGGCGGGATGCCCGTTCGGCGACGACCTTCCCGGTCGCGGTCGAGCCGGTGAAGCACACGTAGTCGACGGCGTCGACGACGGCGTTTCCGATCTCGGCTCCCGGCCCGCACACGACGCCCCAGAGTGCGGCCGGCACGCCGGCATCCAGGAAGGCCCGGCGCGCGGTGAGGATCGTCAGCGCGCCCTGGTCGTCGGCCTTCTGCACGACGCCGTTACCGGAGGCGAGGGCGGGGGCGACATCCATGATGCTCAGCGAGAGCGGGTAGTTCCACGGCGTGATCACGCCGACGAGCCCGCGGGGTTCGTAGATCACCCGGGTGCGCAGCACGACCGGGATGCCGGATCGCCGCTGCGCCGGAGCCAGCACCTTGCGTGCCGACAGGGCGGCATACCGGGTGGCGCTCGCCGCCTGGAAGACCTCCTCGAACGCCTGACCGCGGGTCTTGCCCGTCTCGGTCTGCACGGCGTCGAGCAGCTCCTCGCGGCGCTCCAGCAGCAGGTCGTGGGCGCGCAGCAGCACCTTCCGGCGATGGGCGAAGCCCGCCGCCCACCAGGCGCGCTGCGCCTCGCGTGCGGCTTCCGCTGCGACCTCGACGTCGGCGCCCGTGCTCTGCGGCAGGTCGTGCAGGGTCTCCCCGGTGAAGGGGGCGATGACGGCGATCGGCTTCCTCGCCGTCGCCGTGAGGTCGCGGGTCAGCTCCTGCGCTGTGGCTCGATCTACCGGCGATCCCGACATGTGAGAAAGCCTACGTTCCCTTAGCATTCACGCATGGCCACGCCCGCACGCGATCTGCGCCGCGGCACCGTCGTCCGCTACGCGGTCGGCTCGGTCGGTACAGGGGGATTCGGAACTCTGCCCGGTCTGGTGCTGCTCATCTACATGACCAACACGCTCGGGGTGAGCCCCGCCTTCGCCGGCGCGGCCTTCACCATCTCGAAGATCTGGGACGTCATCATCGACCCCTGGATCGGGGCGCGCAGCGACCGCAGCCTCGCGCGCACCGGAGCCCGCCGCCGCTTCATGGTGCTCGGCGCCATCCTGCTGCCGGTGTTCTTCGTGCTCACCTTCGCCGTGCCGCCGGGCTTGCCGCCGCTGCTCTCGGCCGCGTGGGTGCTCGTCGCCTTCCTGCTGGCGGCGACCGCGTTCAGCCTCTTCCAGGTGCCCTACATCGCGCTGCCGGCGGAACTCGTCGACAGCTACGACGCCCGCACCCGATTGCTGTCGGCGCGCGTGATCGTGCTGACTCTCGCGATCCTCGCCTTCGGCGGCGGGGCTCCCGAGATCATCGCCCTCGTGGTCGACAACGGGGGCACCGAGTACCTCGGCTACCTCGCCATGGCCGCCGTGGCCGGGCTCGTGTTCCTCGTCGCGTTCCTCATCGCCTCGACGGTCGAGCGCAGCGCCCGGGTCGATCGCACGCCGACCGCCCCCGGCTCCGATCCGATCGAGGGGATCGCCGCGCCGAAGACCGGGATGTTCATGCATTTCCGGCGGGGCTGGTCGGCGGTGCGTGACAGCCAGCCGTACCGCGCTCTGCTGTTCACCTTCGTGCTGCAGGCGCTGGCGATCGGGCTCATGCTCGCCGGGGTCGCCTACGTCGCGGCGGATGTGCTCCACCTGGAGGGCACCCTCTTCTTGTTCCTCTCGCTCATCGCGCCGGCGATGCTTGTCACCCCGCTCTGGTCGGTGATCTCCCGCCGCATCGGCAAGGAGCGGGCCTTCCGCCTCGCGACCGTGCTGTTCGGGCTCGCGGCGCTCTCGCTCGTGCTGCTCGTCTGGTTCCCGGGGCTCTGGCTCTACGGGCCCGTCGCGCTCGCCGGAGCGGCCTACGCGGGGCTGCAGTCGCTGCCGCTCGCGATGCTGCCCGACACCGTCGCGTACGACGCCGAGACGCACGGACCCGGGCGGGCCGGCACGTTCAGCGGGGTGTGGACGGCGGGGGAGACCGCGGGTCTCGCCTTCGGCGGAACGATCCTGTCGATCGTGCTCGCCGTGACCGGGTTCATCCCGACGGTCGCCGACCAGACGGTGACCCAGCCGGCCAGCGCGATCGTCGGGATCATCCTGGGCTTCAGCGTCATCCCGGCGCTGCTGATGTTCGTGAGCCTCATCTCGCTCGCGCGCTATCCGCTGCGCAAGGCCGACATCGACCGTCTGGTGCGGCACGCGGATGCACCGCCGCCGTCCGCGGCGCCCGTCGCATGACGTTCGCCGAAGAGCCCGCCGACATCCTGGCGCGGTTGCGCGAGTTGCGGGAGGGGGATGCTCCCACCCACGGCGGGCACGTGCTCTCCTACGTCTACGATCCCGGGCTCGCCGAACTCGACGAACTGGCGGCCGACGCCGCCCGGCTCATGCAGCCGGTCAACGGCCTCGACCCGACGACGTTCGGATCGGTCGCTGCGCTCGAGCGCGATCTGCTCGGGTTCGTGCGGGGGCTGCTGCACGGTGACTCCGACGTCGTCGGCACCGTCACGACCGGTGGCACCGAGAGCTGCCTCCTGGCGGTGAAGACGGCACGGGATGCCTGGGTCGCCGCCGGCGGGACCGGGCAGCCCCGGCTGGTGATGCCGGTCACCGCGCACGCGGCCTTCCAGAAGGCGGCGCACTACTTCGGGCTCGTGCTCGACCTCGTGCCGGTGTCGGCTGAGGGCGTGGTCTCGGCTTCCGCGATCGAGGAGCGGCTGGGCGACGATGTCGCGCTCGTCGTGGTCTCGGCCCCGTCCTACCCGACCGCGACCCTCGACCCGGTGGCCGAAGTTGCCGCCCTCACCTCGGCCCGCGGCATCCCGTTGCACGTCGACGCCTGCATCGGCGGACTCGTGCTGCCGTTCTGGCCGGGCCTCCCCGCCTGGGACTTCGCGGTGCCCGGCGTGACGAGCGTGAGCGCCGACCTGCACAAGTACGGCTACGCGCCGAAGGGCGTCTCGGTGCTGTTGCAGCGCGGGCGCGACCGGCAGCGGATGCAGTACTTCGCGACGACCCGCTGGCCCGGGTACCCGGTCGTCAACCCAACGATCCTCGGGTCCAAGTCGGCCGGGCCGCTCGCCGCCGCGTGGGCGATCACGCACGCCCTCGGCGTCGAGGGATTCCAGGCGCTCGCCGACTCGACGCGGCGCTCCACGGCGGCCATCGTCGAGGCGGTCGACGCGATCGAGGGGCTCCGCGTCGTCGGCACCCCGACCGGCCCGCTGCTCGCCGTGGCCGCCGACCCCGCCGTCTCGGCCGAGCGGCAGGTCGACCCGCATCACTGGGCGGACGCCGCGCGCGGCCTCGGCTTCGTGCTGCAACTGCAACCCGCATCCTCCGGCATCCCGTCGACGACGCACCTCACGATCACGCCCGTCACCGAGAGCGTGCTGCCCGACCTCCTCGGGGTGCTGACGACCGCAGCGGATGCCGTGCGCGGCATCCCGCATGTCGACCCGACCGCCGCGCTCGGCCAGCTGCCGCCCCTCACCGGACCCCTCGACTCCGACACCGCCGCCGCGATCCTCGCCGGCTTCGGCATCGGCGCGGGAGGGGCTCTCCCCGACACCCTCGCCCCGCTGCTGGCGATCATCGAGGTCACGCCGCCCCCGCTCGCCGAGCGCCTCCTCACCGAGCTCCTCGCGAGACTCATCGAGCCCCACGAATGAAGCGAGCCGCGGTTTCGGCAGTGGGGATCGGATCGGGTCGTCGAGTCGATCGGGGTAGGGGTCCCCGCTCCTTCGGCTCGGCGATCCGATCCCTACCCCCGAGCAACACATAGGATCGCGAAGTGACCACTACGGCGCCCCGTCGCACCCGCGAGCTGCGTGCCGGTGTCACGGCCCGGTACGCGACGGGTGAATTCGTCACGAGTGGTTTCGCGGCGCTGCCGGGTCTGGTGCTCGTCTACTACCTGACCGACTCCCTCGCGGTGCCCGCACTTCTCGCCGGCGCGGTCGTGACGTTCGCGAAGATCTGGGACATCATCATCGACCCGATCGTCGGGGCGTACAGCGACCGCGAGTTCGCGGCCCGGGGTTCCCGGCGCCGGCTGATGCTGCTCGGCGCGGTGGTGCTGCCGGTGTTCTTCGTGGTCACGTTCGCCGTGCCGACCGGTACCGCACCGCTGCTCGCCGCCGGGTGGGTGTTCGTCGCCTTCCTGCTCGCCGCGACGGGGTTCTCGTTCTTCCAGGTGCCGTACAACGTGCTGCCCGCCGAACTCGTATCGGGCTACGACGCGCGCACCCGCCTGCTGTCGGCCCGGGTCGTCGTGCTGACAGCCGCGATCCTGCTCTACGGGGGCGGTGGCCCCGCGCTGCGGCAAGTCGGGGTCGAACTGTTCGGTACCGACTTCGGCGGTTACCTGTTCATGGCGATCGGGGCCGCGGCGATCTTCGTCGTCGCGATTCTCGTCACGTCATCGGTGGAGAAGGCCGCCCGCGGCGAGATCGCCACACCGCCGAAACCGGCATCCCGGGTCTTCTCGGAGATCGCCCCGCCACGCGACTCGATCGCCGTTCAGGCCCGCCGGGGGATCGCGATGCTGCGGTCGTCGAGGCCGTTCCGCACCCTTCTGGCGACCTTCTTCACGCAGGCGCTCGCGGCGGGCGGGATGCTCGCCGGCACGCAGTACGTCGCTACCTGGGTGCTCGGCGACGACGAAGCCGTGACGCTGCTCTTCGTCGCCCTCATCCTCCCGGCGATCATCGCCGCACCGCTCTGGGGAGTCGTCGCCCGCCGCATCGGCAAGGAGCGCTCCTACCTCATCGCGACGTCCATCTTCTTCGTCGCCGCGCTGTCGCTCACCGGATTGCTGCTCGTACCCGGCTATTGGATCGTCGTGCCGATCGGCCTCGTCGGCGTCGCGTACGCCGGCATCCAGGCGCTGCCGCTGTCGATGCTGCCCGACGTCATCGCCCACGACGCCCGCACCAACGGCCCGGGCCGCGGCGGCTCGTTCAGCGGCATGTGGACGGCCGGCGAGACGACCGGCCTCGCGTTCGGCACGACGATCCTCGCCGTCATCCTCGCGATCTCCGGATACCTGGAGTCGACGGCCGCGACCGCCGTCGAGGCGCAGCCGAACTCGGCGATCTTCGGCATCGTGATGTCGTTCAGCATCGTGCCCGCGACGCTGATGGCCCTGTCGTTCATCCCGCTGCTGCGCTACCCGCTGCGCAAGAAGGACATCGACCTGCCGACGCCCGCGCCCGCCGCGCCGTCGGTCTGACGCGTGCCGCGCGGCCTCTTGAGCGACTAATCCGCCAATTCCGCGCGTCCCCGGCGACTAATCCGTCGCAGATGTGACGGATTAGTCGGGGCGAGGTCGGGTCGAGGTCAGGGCGAGGTCGGGTCGGGTCGAGGCCGGGTCACCGCGGCGCGAGCGGCAGCTTCCGGGACGTGAGGTCGCGTCCCCGGGCGGCGAGCGTGTCGGCGAGGGCCAGGATGGCGGCCGCGGCCGGGTCGGTCGGCGCGGCGAGCACGACGGGGGCGCCCGCATCCCCGCCCTCACGCAGCGGCACGGAGAGCGGGATGCGCGCGAGCACCGGCACACCCAATCGGGCGGCGACGGCATCCCCGCCGCCCGAGCCGAACAGCTCGCCCGTCATGTTCTCGACGACACCGACCACCGTCTGACCGGTCTGCCGGGCGACGAGCCCTGAGCGCTCGGCGACATCGGCCGCGGCGGGCTGCGGGGTGGTGACGACGACCACCGAGGCGTGCGGCAGCAACTGCCCGATCGAGATGGCGACGTCGCCGGTGCCGGGCGGGAGGTCGAGCAGCAGCACGTCGAGGTCGCCGAACCAGACGTCGGTGAGGAACTGCTGGATCGTGCGGTGCAGCAGCGGCCCCCGCCACGACACCGCGGTCGAGGCGTCGACGAACATGCCGATCGAGATCACGGCGACGCCGTGGGCCGACGGCGGCATCATGAGGTCGCCGACCTTCGTCGGGCGAGCCTCCGGTCCCAAGCCCAGGATTCCGGGGATCGAGAAGCCGAAGACATCCGCGTCGACGAGCCCGACCTTGAGCCCGCGCGCGGCGAGGGCGACCGCGAGGTTGGCGGTGAGCGTCGACTTGCCGACTCCGCCCTTTCCGCTCGTGATCGCGTAGATCTGGGTCAGGGTGTCGGGGCCGAACTGGGTGGTGCGGGTGCCGCGCAGCCGCGCGACGAGGGCCTCCCGCTCCGGCACGGTCATCACGCCGACCGTCAAGTCGAGGGTCGCGATGCCGGCGACGCCGAGGACGGCGGCGCGCACATCCCGTTCGATCGTGTCGGCGGCGGGGCAGCCGACGATCGTCAGCACCAGCTCGACGGTCGCGACGTCGCCCGACACCGAGACGGCGCGCACCATGTCGAGTTCGGTGATCGGGCGGCGGATCTCGGGGTCGAGAACCCGGCCGAGAGCCGCGCGGACGGCCTCGGCCGTCATTTCGCGGCGCCTGCTTTGCCCGGCGCCTCGCCGTCGTCGGCTTCGAGCTCCTCGAGCAGGGCGCGCAGTTCGGCGCGGATGAAGTCCTTCGTGGCGACGTCCTTCATCGCGAGCCGCAGGGCGACGACCTCGCGCGCGAGGTATTCGGTGTCGGCGAGGTTGCGTTCGGCGCGCTGCCGATCCTGCTCGATCTGCACGCGGTCGCGGTCATCCTGCCGGTTCTGCGCGAGCAGGATGAGCGGTGCGGCATACGACGCCTGCAGCGACAGGATGAGGGTGAGCAGCGTGAAGTTGGTCAGCCGCGGGTCGAACTGCAGATGCTCGGGGGCGAGGGTGTTGAAGAGCAGCCAGGCGACGACGAACACCGACATCGCGATGAGGAACCACGAGGTGCCCATGGCGCGGGCGAACGACTCCGAGAAGCGGCCCATGCGGTCGCGGCCCGACGGGCGGAAGGTGCCGAACGGAGACGCGAAACTGCCGCGGGCACCCTTCGGGAGGTCGAGCCGGTGGTCGTTACGTGCCTGACGTGGTGTGCGGGCCATGCGGCGTCCTCCTTCCGGTCTGGCTGCGAGTCGGGATGGATGCGGTGCCCGTGCCTACGGGCTCGGGATCCTCGCTGGTACTTCGCCAGTCGTCCGGCAGCAGGTAGTCGAGGACGTCGTCGATGGTCACCACCCCGACGAGTCGGTGCTGCTCGTCCACGACGGGCAACTGCACGAGGTCGTACGAGGCGAGCCGACGTGAGACTTCGGCGGCGCTCGTGTGCGGCTTCACGGGTTCCAGGCTGGTGTCGAGCAGCGTGCCGAGCCGTTCGTGCGGCGGGTAGCGCAGCATCCGCTGGAAGTGCACCATGCCGAGGAACCGCCCGGTCGGCGGCTCGTAGGGGGGCAGGGTCACGCAGACCGCGGCGCCGAGGGCGGGCGCGAGTTCGTGACGGCGGATGAGGGCGAGCCCCTCCGCGACGGTCGCGTCGGCCGACACGATGATCGGCTCGGTCGTCATCAGGCCGCCCGCGGTGTCGGGACCGTAGGCGAGCAGGAAGCGCACGTCGTCGGCCTCTTCGGGCTCCATGAGCTCCAGCAGAGCCTCGCCGCGCTCGGTCGAGAGTTGCGCGATCAGGTCGGCGGCGTCGTCGGGCTCCATCTGGTCGAGCACGTCGGCGGCGCGTTCGTCGTCGAGCTGGCTGATCAGGTCGACCTGCTCCTGCTCGGGCATCTCTTCGAGGGCATCCGCGAGCCGGTCGTCGGGCAGCTCTTCGGCGACTTCGAGCCGACGACCCTCGGGCAGATCGAGCAGGGTGCTCGCGAGGTCGGCGGGCAGCAGGTCGGAGTAGGTCGCGACCAGCTGTTCGGCCGACTGCGACTCACCGGGAGCGTTGTTCTCGCGCACCTGATCCCAGGTGGCGAACGTCGTCGCGCCCTTCGAGAAGGGGGATGCCGTGCGCGGCCGCCGCAGGAAGAGGTCGCCGACCTCCCACTCGCCGGGCGCGGTCTCCTCGATCGCGACGTCTTCGATGGTCGCGTCACCCGAGCCGTCGCGCAGGGCGACCTTGCGCCCGAGCAATTCGGCGATCACCCGCACCTCGCCGCCGCGTTGCTCGAACCGGCGCAGGTTGATGAGCCCGGTGGTGATGATCTGACCCGAGCCGATGCTCGTGACCCGCCCGATGTTGAGGAACACCCGGCGCTTGCCGGGTACCTCGACGATCAGCCCGACCACCCGCGGCGCCCGCGTCGTGCGATAGACGACCACGACATCCCGAGCTTTGCCGACTTTGTCGCCCGCGGGGTCGAAGACGGAGCACCCGGCCAACCGGGCGACGAAGACCCGCGTCGCGCTCACGGTTGAAAGGGTATCCCTAGCAGCTTGGGGAACAGACGTAGGCGTGACCTGAGATACTTTCCGCGTGAGCAACCCAGGAGCATTCGGCCGCAGCGGCGGCCCCTTCCAGCAGCGCGTGCCGAAGGGCGACGTGCTCGGAACCTACGAGACCTACGCCGAAGCCCAGGCCGTCGTCGACCGTCTGGCGAAGGGCGACTTCACCGTCGCCGACCTGTCGATCATCGGCAACGACCTGAAGACGGTGGAGCGGGTCACCCGCAAGCTGTCGTGGAACCGCGCCGCACTCGAGGGCGCCCTGAGCGGGGCCTGGTTCGGCCTCTTCGTCGGCGTGCTGCTGTCGTTCTTCTCGCCGACGATCAACTGGGGCCTGTTCCTCGCCGCGCTGCTCATCGGTGCGGTGGCGGGCATGTTCTTCCGCCTCATCTCCTACGGCATCGCCCGCCGCAGCCGCGACTTCGACTCGCAGACGCAGGTGCTGGCGTCGAACTATCAGGTTCTCGTCGCGGGGGAGCACCTCGCGAAGGCGCAGGACGTGCTCTCCCGCCCCGCGCCGACCGACTAAGGCAGCAGCGACCGCATCCAGGCTTCGACGGCGTCCGCGGTGCGCGGGATGTCGCCGGAGAGCAGCTCGCAGCCGTCCTCGGTCACCACGATGTTGTCTTCGATGCGCACGCCGATGCCGCGGAACTCCTCGGGCACGGTGAGGTCGTCGACCTGGAAGTAGAGCCCCGGCTCGATCGTGAACACCATCCCCGGTTCGACCACGCCGTCGAGGTAGAGCTCGCGGCGGGCCTTCGCGCAGTCGTGCACGTCGAGGCCGAGGTGGTGCGAGGTGCCGTGGATCATGTACCGGCGGTGCCACTGGCCGGTGTCGAGTGACTCCTCGGCGGTGCCGGGCAGCAGCCCCCACTCGGCGGTCTTCTCGGCGATCACGCGCATCGCCTCGGCGTGCACCTCGCGGAACCGGATGCCGGGCTTCACGATCGCGCGGGCGGCATCGGCAGCTTCGAGCACGGCGTCGTAGACGCGCCGCTGGATGTCGCTGAAGGTGCCGTTCACCGGAAGGGTGCGGGTGATGTCTGCGGTGTAGAGGCTGTCGAGTTCGACGCCCGCGTCGACCAGCAGCAGGTCGCCCGGCACGACGGGGCCGTCGTTGCGGGTCCAGTGCAGGTAGCAGGCGTGCGGGCCGCTCGCGGCGATCGTGTCGTAGCCGACGGTGTTGCCGTCGATGCGAGCTCGTCGGTTGAAGGTGCCCTCGACGACGCGCTCGCCCCGCTCGGTCGAGATCGCGGCGGGCAGGCCTTTGATGATCTCGTCGAAGCCGCGCTTCGTCGCGGCGATCGCGGCGCGCATCTCGCCCTGTTCCCAGTCGTCCTTCACGAACCGCAGCTCGCTGAGGTCGCTGGCGAACGTGATGTCGGCTTCGTCGTCGACCGAGTCGGCGTCGACTGCCGTCAGAAGTCGGCGGCCGTCGATCTGGTCGGTGAGCCCGGCGTCGGCGTCGCGCACGACGAGGGTGTCGGCATCCACGGAATCCAGCACGGTCTCGAGGTCGGCGAGGTCGCGGGTGGGGAGCGCCAGGTCGGCGGCGACGTGTTCGAGCGACGGGCGCGGTCCGGTCCAGAACTCGCCGATCGCGGCGTTCGCGTAGAACTCGGTGGTCTCCCGTCCCGCGGCGGCGAGGAAGTAGAGGGTGGCGTCGTGGCCCTCCGCGGTCGGCTCGAACACCAGCACCGAGTCGGGCACGGCATCCGAGCCCCAGCCGGTGAGGTAGGCGAAGGCCGAGTGCGCCCGGTACGGGTGGTCGGTGTCGTTGGACCGCACGCGGGCCGGGCCGGCTGGCACGATGAGGCGCTTGCCCGGATACTGCGCCGAGATCCGCAGTCGGCGGGCGGCCGCATAGGGGGCGGCGACGCGCGGCGACGGCGTCAGGTCGGGGCGCTCGGCCCAGTCCGACGAGATGTAGCTGCGGAACTCGGTCGTCGTCGGCAGGGCGGACCGGTTGGCGGTGACTCGGGGCGTTGACGTGTCGGCCATGCCCCCATCTTCTCCCGAGCGGCCGGTGCGCGTCAGCCCGCGGGCCGCAACTGCGCGACGACCGGGCGGTGGTCGCTGTGCCCGTCGTGCGACGCGATCACCCGGAAGCCCACGAAATCCCAGTTCTCGGTCGCCATCACATGGTCGATCGGGGCGCCCAGCAGCGTGGGCACCTGGGTCGGCCAGCTGCCCACCGCGGCGTTGCCGGTCAGGCGGGCGCCGTCGCGGCATCCCCCGAGTCCGCCGCTGGCGTCGGATGCCGCATCGAGCCCCGTGTAGTGGTCGAGCGTCGAGTTGAGATCGCCGGCCAGGATGACGTTGTCGCCCGCGCAGCGCGCCGCGAGCCAGTCGAGGCCCTGGCGCCACTCCGCCATCTCGCCGGGGACGGGAGCGACCGGATGCGCGCCGACGATCGTCGGGCCGGTGCCGTCGACGGGAACCGCGAGCACCGACGGCAGGGTGTCGGTGCCGCCGCGGCTGTCGTCGCGGGCGTACTCGCCGAGCTGGTAGGAGATGAGCACCATCGTCGACCGGGCCTTCGAGACCTGGTCGTACGACAGCGGGATGAGCTGCATCCCGATGCCCGCGGCGCCGACCTGGCTCTGCACCAGGGCCGCGTACTCCTGACTGGTCTCGGGCAGCACCACGATGTCGGCATCCTCCGCGACGATCAGGTCGACGGTGGTCTGCACGCTCGGGGTGTCGCCGAGGGTGTTCCAGGCGAGCACGGTGACGTCGCCGGGTGCCTTCGTCTCGAACGCGAGGTCACCCGCCCCGCGCGTCGCGAGCACCGCGAACTGCACGCCGGCGAAGAGCAGCAACAGCAGGGCGACGGCCCCGGCGAACCGGCGCCCGCCCACCCACAGCAGGGCGATGAGCGTGAACAGCACGGCGCACAGCAGCGCGACGGCGGCCAGCATCCCGCGCATCGTCGTCACCTGCACCACGCCGGCCTCGCGCTGGATGCCGACGAGCTGCGGCCAGGCGGCGAGCAGCAGCGCCGCCCCGAGCAGGACGATGACGGCGGCGGAGAGGACACGGCGGAACATGGCCCGTCGAGCCTACGATGGCGAGGTGTCGCTGCATCCGTCCGACCCGCAGGCGTTGATCGACTTGCATGCGCACAGCAGTGTCTCCGACGGCACCGAGTCGCCGGCCGACCTCGTCGCCGCCGGAGTTGCGGCCGGGCTGGACGTGCTGGCGATCACCGACCACGACTCGACGGCGGGCTGGGTGCCCGCGTTCGAGGCGGCGCAGGGCACCGGCATCACGATCCTGCCCGGCATGGAGGTCTCGACCCAGCTCGACGGGGCGAGCGTGCACCTGCTCGCCTACCTGGTCGACCCCGCGCATCCCGGCCTGCTCGCCGAGACCGAGCACATCCGCGCCGAACGCCTGCACCGCGCCGAGGCGATGGTGCAACGCATCGCCGTCGACTACGCCCTCGAGTGGGACGACGTGCTCGCCCAGGCCCAGCCCGGATCGACGATCGGCCGCCCGCACATCGCCGACGCCCTCGTGCACCGCGGCCACGTGCCGGATCGCAGCGCGGCGTTTCAGAGCATCCTGCACTGGCGGGGCGGCTACTACCGCCCGCACCTCGCCCCCAAGCCGCTGACCGGCGTCGAGCTGATCGTCGCCGCCGGCGGGGTGCCGGTGCTCGCGCACCCCGGCGGGCGCGGGCCCGATCGGGTGTTCAGCGAGAAGCGCATCACACAGATGGTGGATGCCGGCCTCGCCGGGGTCGAGATCGGTCACCGTGACAACCCGCCCGCCTCCCGCGAGCGGTGGGCCGACGTCGCCGAGCGCTACGGGTTGATCGTCACCGGCTCGAGCGATTACCACGGCCTCGGCAAGCCCAACGTGCTCGCCGAGAACACCACGACCCCCGAGAACTACGCTCGCATCGTCGAACTCGGCACCGGGTCGAACCCGTTCGTCGGCTGAGGCTCGCAGTTACCGCGTGAAGTTGCCGACGAGCGGCGCGCCGGAACCCTGCAACGACAGGGATGTCGCCGAGCAGGCGACCGCGATCGTGTCGCCGCTCTCGGGGTCGAAGAACGGGGCGGCGGGCGGCGCGGCCGGATCCGTCTCGCCTCCTGGCTCCACCGTCCACGCCCAGTTCTCGAGCGTCAGGTCGCCGTCGGCGTCGTTGGTGGCATCCCAGAACCAGTCGGCGCCGCCGGCGCTCTGCGTCGTCGTCGCGATCGACTGCCCCATGACGACGGCGGATGTCGTGAGGTCGGTCGCGATGTTCAGGTAGCCGTCGGCGGTGAAGGTGAGCTTCTGCTGACCCGAGATGTCGAGATCCTCGAGCGGGATCCCGATCCCGAGCAGGTACTCGGAGCTCTGCGCCGTGTAGTCGGTCAGATCGAGGTACCAGTCACCCACCAGGCACGACGTCTCGCCCGTCTCGCCGTCGACGGGCGGGTCGGCGTCGGGGTCGGCCGAACCGCCGGGGGCGGTGCACCCCGCGAGCACGACGACGACGGCGGCGGCCGCCAGGGTGAGGGAGATCGTGGTGCGCATGGGAACGTCCTTCCGCGTCGGGTCTACGCTCCCACGACGTGCCGAGCCGCGTCCACGGTTGACGGCCTACCCTGAATCATGCGGCGTTATCGCAATGAGCCCATCTACACCGGTGCGATCGGCGTCGGTCGCCTGCTGTTCGGAGTGCTGCGGGTCAAACTCCGGGTCGCAGGTCGCGAGAACCTCCCCACCGAAGGCGGTGCCGTCATCGCGGTGACGCACTTCGGATACCTGGAGTTCGCGATCGTCGAGTGGGTCACCTGGCTCGCCAACCGCCGCCGCATCCGCTTCATGGCGAAGAAGGGGGCGTTCAAGGGCTGGCCGCTCGGAGCGCTCATGCGCAACATGAAGCACATCCCGGTCGACCGGGCCGCAGGGGCCGGGGCGTACGACGAGGCCGTCGAGGCACTTCGTCGGGGCGAACTCGTCGGGGTGTTCCCCGAGGGCACGGTGAGTCGAAGCTTCGAGGTGCAGCCGCTCAAGGCCGGCGCCGTGCGACTTGCCCAGGCGGCCGGTGTGCCGCTGATCCCGGTCGCCGTCTGGGGGGCGCAGCGCATCCTCACGAAGGGGGCGAAGGGCAAGGTGCGCGACCGCGTGGCCGTGCCCGTGTACGTGAAGATCGGTGCGCCGGTGCAGGTCGCGGCGGATGCCGACATCCATGACGCGTCGGATGCCCTGCGCCTCACCCTGCAGAAGCTCACCGACGAACTGCAAGACATCTACCCGGTCGACGGCACCGGTCAGTGGTGGCAGCCGGTGCGGCGGGGCGGTACGGCCCCGAGCGTCGACGAGGTCGCGCACGAGCAGCGCGGGTCGCGCCGCCCGGAGGATCCCGAGGAGTAGGCGGCCGGGCATCGCGTCCTCCACAGGCTCTGCGGGGGCCGGTTCTCCACAGGAAAACATGCCTCTGATCAGGGATAAGGCAATGTCGGTGGGTGGTGTCAGAGTGTTCTCATGACGGAAGCCCCCGAGCTGGATGCGGTGATCGAGCTGCTGCGCGACGCCGTGCATTCGGATGCGCGGGGGCTGACCGATGACGAGTCCTGCGAGCGGGCGGCGCTGGTCGAGAAGGCCGGGCGGCTGATCGACGCGCTGCGGGTGCAGAGCGCCGCCGACCTCGCGCGGCGGTCCCGCCCGGAGCTCGGTGAGCAGGGGCTCGCCCGGCGCCACGGGTGCCGAACCGCGGCGCAGCTTCTGGAACGCATCACCCGGGTTTCCGGCCGGGAGGCGGCCCGGCGGGCGCAACTCGGGTCGGTGCTGGCGCCACGGTGCGCGCTCGACGGTTCACCGCTACCCGCGCAGTTCGCGATCGCCGGCGCGGCGGTCGAGGCCGGAGAGATCGGCACGGATGCCGCCTGGGCGATCACCCGGGCGCTCGGCCAGGCGGCAGCGAAGGCGTCGCCCCTCGACCTCGAGGCTGCGGAAGAGAGTCTTGTCACCGCGGCCCACTCGGATTCCGCGGATCTCGTCGCGGTACAGGCCCGGTTGTGGCGGGAGGCCCTCGACCCCGACGGCGCCGAGCCGCGGGAAGAAGAGCTGCGGGCCCGACGGGAGCTGCGCCTCGGTCGCGAGGTCGACGGCATGACCCCCTTCCACGGCTGGGCCGATCCGACCTCTGCCGCCCTCATGCGCGCGGCAGTGAGCGAGCGCACCTCCCCGTACCGGCAGCCGCGATTCGTCCACGAGGGCGATCCCGACGTGGACTGCGAAGGGCTGGGCGTCTTCGGCGAAGACCGCCGCACCCGCCCGCAGAAGACGTTCGACGCGTTCATCGGGCTGCTGCAGGCGGGCATCCGTGCTGACGCGCAGGCAACCGGGTCTCTGCATTCGGTCGCGACGGTCAACGTCGTGGTGTCGCTCGACCATCTCGTCTCCGGGGTCGGTCACGCCTTCCTCGACGACGTCGACGAGGCGATCTCGGCCGCCAGGGCCCAAGAGATCGCGTGCGACGCCGGATACCGCCTGCACATCACGGGCCGCAATGGCGAACCGCTCTTTCAGGGCGATCGCAGGCGCTTCTTCACTGCCGCCCAGCGAAGATCCCTGGCCGTCCGAGACGGCGGCTGCGTCTGGCCCCAGTGCACGTCGCCCCCGTCCTGGACTCACGCCCACCACGTGATCCCGGTCTCGGAGGGCGGCCCCACCGATGTCGACAACGGCACCCTGCTCTGTCCGTACCATCACCACCTGCTGCATCGAGGTGAGTACCGGATGCGGATGAATCAGGGACTACCCGAACTTCTCGCTCCGCGATGGATCGATCCGGATCAGGTTTGGCGTGCGGCGGGCCGAAGTAGGTTGCGCGCGACCGCGTGATCCGGTTGGCGGGACTATCTTCTGCTGGCAGTTCGGTAGTGCGAACCGAGCACTGCGTCGTGCGCTCGTCGGGCGGTGACAAGTCCCGCACTGGGTGAACCTGCACCAGGTTCGAGTTCGTGGGGCGCCACCACGGCAGGTACTCGGCCGATCTTCGTGCCTTGGCGAACCTACCTGCCTGCGAACGGATCGGGCTCGCAATGATGTCGGGCCGAACTCGTTGAACTCGCGACCTCCCTGGGAGTGGGCGGGTTAGCGCGCGACCATATGCGGCGTGGCGACGACCGATGTCCCGAGCGTGCGCGTCGAGCGCTGAGCGAGGACAGACGTCGTGCCGCAAACGCGTCAAACCCCGTAGCCGGTGCTCCGCAACGACTCCGCGGACTGGGCGGCGACATCCGACAGCATCGCCGACAGCTCAGTCGCTGCTACTCGACTTGCCCGGTGGCGCAGCGACTCGGAAATGTTCGGCGTCACATCATGCACGAACGCTTCCAACACGACCTCTCCGTCGCGAACGATCGACAAATCTGGCCCGGCGACCCCAGGTCGGGTCACCATTGGAAGATAAAGGCGACGCGACGTCGCCGAGCCAGGCGCAGCACTCGCGATCTGGACGTCGAGGAAGGTCGGCGCTTGAACGACCTTGCGCATTCCCTCGGGTGGGGTCGCTCCCGGGTCACCTTGGGTGACTTGGTTTCGAGTCGAGAGGGGAGGAGTGACCAGCGCTTCGGTCACGTGTTCGCCGAATGCGACTCGCAGCGCCTCAAGCAGGTACGAGGCCAGAGCATCCAGCTCAGCGTGCGGCAGCCCGGCACGACCCGTCTGGAGTATGGCGAGCTGCTCTAGCTGCTTCGCCACCGAAGGCGCTGCCGCCGCCCGGATATCCTGCCGTGCCGATGCGAGACTGTCGATCAGGCGGAACTTGACGAAGTCGATGAACTTCGCGTAGTCGCCCCTGTCCGCAGCCTCAAGGCTGTCCAGATAAGCCGCCTTCTGGTCGGCGTAGATCACCAGGGGAACACCGGGGCGTCGGTAAAGGTAGACCGAAGCGAGGGCACGTGACACGCGCCCGTTCCCGTCAGCGAACGGATGGACACACACGAACGCGTAGTGAGCGTACGACGCCTGAAGGACGGGATGCGCCGCCTCGAACCTAGGGGAGCGGAGCTCGTCCACAAGTCGTGCCATTTCCGGGGCGGTGTCAACAACGGGCGCATAGCTGTGGATCACGTTCGTATTGAGATGGATCGGGTTGTTCGGCTCTGTCTTGTAGACGCCTTTGGGCAGATCTCTCTGCGCGGACCCGTGCTCGGTGACGACGGTGTAAGTCTCCTGGGATCGGCAGATGGTTGCGTGGAGGTCGCGAATCCATACCTCAGTCAGATAGTCCTTGCGCGTCGCGGCGTTCAGTACGAATTCGTAGGCGTTCAAAGCGTCTTCGATGGCCCGGGCCGCAGTAGCCCCTTTCACCGCGCGGATATCCGCGAACGCAGCCCCCGCAGCCACCGAGTACGTGAACCCGCGGTCGGTCTCGAAGATGCCTTCCAGCGCCCCAGTGTCGACCGCCGCCGAACGGGTCGCCTGAGTCACAACCTCGTCGAACACGGAGGAATCGGCTGTGGCGCGCGCCTCTTCCAATTGCAGCTCGAACCGCTCGAAGATCGAGGCGTCGAACGGCGCGGCGACCCACTCCTTGAAAGTTGGAAACGCCTTGTAGGGGGCGACTACTGGTTCTTCCCTCGCGCCTGAGTCCCCTTCGGTTGTTTCACTCACCCGCACAGTGTTGCATCCGCTCGCGCGTCGCAGTGGTCCGGCGGGGTGCGTACTCAAGACTCGCCGCGAATCGCGCTCTTGCTCTGCCCGCATTGCCACAGGCCGTGCGCGTGGTCAGCGAAGTCGCTTGTGCCCGAGCCGGGCACTGAAGATGCGTCTGAGCAGGTCGAACCCGAGCGTCGGGTGAACCGGATGGCCCGTCAAGCCGCAGGCGGGGTGGCGGTACCGCCACCCGAACCGCTGCGACGACGACGGGTGCGCTTGCGCGGGGTACCGCTGCCGCCGTCGTGCGTGCCGCCGCCCTCTTGACGCGGAGCCGACGTGGCGCCGGAACCGCCGCTTGAGCCGCCCCGCGAACGGGAACGCTGCCGCGGCGGTCGGTCGCCCGAGCCCGACTCGCCCGACGAGGTGCGGGGTTCGCGCTCGACGTGCGGGGCCGCGGGGGTCATCTTGAGCCGGCCCTTCGCTCCTGCCGGGATGTCGAGCTCCTCGAAGAGGTGCGGCGACGACGAGTAGGTCTCGGTCGGCTCGGGGATGCCCATCTCGAGCGCGCGGTTGATGAGCGCCCACTTGTGCATGTCGGCCCAGTCGACGAAGGTCACCGCGATGCCGGTCTTGCCGGCGCGGCCGGTGCGGCCCGCGCGGTGCAGGTAGGTCTTCTCGTCTTCGGGGATGGTGTGGTTGATGACGTGCGTCACGTCGTCGACGTCGATGCCGCGCGCCGCGACATCCGTGGCGATCAGCACCTCCTTCTTGCCGGCCTTGAACGCCGCCATGGAACGCTCGCGCGCCTCCTGGCTCATGTCGCCGTGCACGGCGGCGGTGCTGAAGCCGCGGTCGCTCAGCTCTTCGACGAGCTTCTGGGCGGCGCGCTTGGTGCGGGTGAAGATGACGGTCTTGCCGCGACCCTCGGCCTGCAGGATGCGGGCGACGATCTCGTCCTTGTCGAGCGAATGGGCACGGTAGACGACGTGCTTGATGTTGGCCTGCGTGAGCCCCTCGTCGGGGTCGGTCGCGCGGATGTGGATCGGCCGGTTCATGAACCGGCGGGCGAGCGCGACCACGGGGCCGGGCATCGTCGCCGAGAACAGCATCGTGTGCCGGTCGGCGGGCGTCTGGGCGAACAGCTTCTCGACGTCGGGCAGGAAGCCGAGGTCGAGCATCTTGTCGGCCTCGTCGAGCACCATGACCTTGACGTTCGCGAACGACAGCAGACGCTGCCCGGCGAGGTCGAGGAGGCGCCCCGGGGTGCCGACGACGATCTGCGCGCCGGCCTTGAGCTGCTCGACCTGGCCCTCGTAGGCCTTGCCGCCGTAGATCGCGACGATCTTCGTGGGGCGCTTCGAGGCGGCGAGCTCGAGGTCTTCGGCCACCTGCACGCACAGCTCGCGGGTCGGCACGACGACGAGCGCCTGAACGCCCGGCGCCGGGTCGGGCCCGAGCTGCTGGATGAGCGGCAGACCGAATCCGAAGGTCTTGCCGGTGCCGGTCTTGGCCTGGCCGATGATGTCCTGCCGGCCGAGGCCGAGCGGGATCGTCTGGGTCTGGATGGCGAAGGGCTCGATGATGCCCTTCTCGGCGAGGGCGTCGACGAGGTCTTGCTCGACCCCGAGATCACTGAAAGTCAAAAGGAACTACCTGTCTGTCGTCGGTGCCTTCCGTCGCACCCGGGATCGGTCGATCCTTGAGGACAGTAGGCTGGTTTACGTGTTGGGCTGGCTGCGTCGGAGACGGATTCGCGCCCGAGGTGTGACCCGGCCGGTCCGATCGGAGGCCGTGGAGGCCACACGCGTCGAACTCGCCGAACTCGCCCCCGATGCGCAAGCCTACCTGGGTCAGCTCGCGTATCTGACGCTCGTGCTGTTCGAGAACCTCGGACGGGGTGCCGCCGTCGCCCCGACGGTGTCGGGAAAGAGCCGCCTGGGGCGGGTCGCCGCCGAGGTTCTGGAGATCCACGAAGCGGTGCTCGCCGAGCTCGAGTCGCGTCGCATCGACCCGACGGAGGCGATGGAGCCCTACCGCGCCGTGCTCGACGACTTCCAACGTCGCACCGAGGGCGACGACTGGCACGAGATCCTCATCACCTGCTACCTGACGTCGGGATTCCTGCTCGATTTCTTCGCCGGACTCGCCGCCGGGCTGCCGGGCGGCCTCTCCGATCGCATCTCCGCGCTGCTGTCCGACGACGATGCCGAAGACCTGCTCGTCGAAGAGCTGCGCGAGTCGATCGACGGCAACCCGCGGCTGGCATCCCGGCTCGCGATGTGGGGCCGCCGCCTGGTCGGCGACACGATGCTCGTCGCCCGCTCGGCCCTGCGTCTCGAAGACCGCGCCGACGGCGAGGAGCGCATCGAGCCGATCTTCACCGAACTGATCGCCGCGCACACCCGACGGATGGATGCCCTCGGCCTCACCGCCTGAAGCGGCCCAGATGTGGCGTTGAGAGGCGTTGTTACGCCTTGCCGCCCGACAGCACGTGCAGTTCGCGGGCGTCAGCGGCGTGGCGGCGTCGGCTCAACACGAGTGCGACGACGAGCGACGCCACCGTTGCACCTCCGAGAGACGCGAGCCAGATCCATCCGCCGTCGGCCTTCCAGCCCAGCCAGGTGAGACCCGCCCACGCGGCGACGGTGACGGCCGCGGCGAGCGCCGGAAGCAGGGCGACGCCGTAGACCTCGCGGCCCGGAAGCAGGTAACGCAGCAGCAGCCCGATCCCGGCTCCGACGACGGTGACGTAGACGATTTCCATGGCTGTCTCCGGCGGGGTCAGGCGACGAAGCCGACGCGGCGACTGGACTCGCTGCCGACCTCGAGGTACGAGAACGAGGCGACGGGCACGATGTACACCTTGCCCTTGTCGTCGCTGAGCTTGATGTACTTCGCATCGGAGTCGAGCGCAGCCGACACGATCTTCTCCACCTCGGCGGCCGACTGGGTCGACTCGAAGTTCAGTTCACGGGGCGAGTTGGCGATGCCGATACGAATGTCCACGAATGCGATCGTACTGTCGGCGGCATCCCGGTCATGGCCCGGTTCGCCTGGGGCGGAAAAGACGGGTGACGGATGCCGGGGTCGGCGGTCGCGGTTATCTTCGGCTGAGTGAGCGGGCTGGGTTTCGAGACGCGTCCGGCGGAGCCGGGCGCTCCTCAACCCGCGACAGCTCGCGGTTTCGAGCTCGATGCGTCGCAGCTTGCGGTTGTGGGGTTGGCGGATGGGGCGTCGGCGGCCGTGCTGGGGGCGCCCGGCTCGGGCAAGACGACGACGATCGTCGAGCTGGTGGCCGACCGGGTGCTGGAGCGGGGGTGGGATCCGCGGTCGGTGCTCGTGCTCACGTCGGCTCGTACGGCGGCGGCGCGGCTGCGCGACCTGATCGCGGTGCGGCTCGGGGTGCCGACCGACGGGCCGCTCGCCCGTACGGCGCCGTCGCTCGCCTACGAGATCGTCGGGGTGACGGCGCGGGCGGCCGGCGAGACCCCGCCGCGACTCGTCACCGGGGCGGAACAGGATGCCGACCTCGCGGCGCTGCTCGACGGGCACCTGGCGACGGGGTCCGGCCCGGACTGGCCCGAACCGCTCACGCCGGACGTGCGGCGCACCGCCCGGTTCCGCTCGGAGCTGCGCGACCTGTTCGCGCGGGCGACCGAGCAGGGGGTCGACCCGCGGCGGTTGCGCGACCTCGGCCGGGCGACCGGCCACCCGGAGTGGGTCGCCGCGGGGGAGTTCCTCGACGAGCACCTCGACGTCGTCGCCTCGGCCCGGCCCGAGCAGCGCGACCCCGCCGAACTCGCGCGCCTCGCGATCGCGACCCTTGACGCGGGGGGAGGCGGGGAACGTGTCGCCGGGCTGCGGCTCGTCGTCATCGACGACCTGCCCGAAGCCACCGAGGCGACGCTCGGGTTGCTCGCGGCCCTCGCCCGGCGCGGCATTCCGGTGATCGCGTTCGGCGACCCGGACGTCGCGACGAACGCGTTCCGTGGCGGCGAACCGGATGCCCTCGGTCGCCTCGCCAGCGTGCTCGGCGTGCCCGACATCCCGACGCTCGTGCTGGAGCACACGCATCGACCGAACACCGCCATCCGGGCCTTCACCGGTTCGATCACCGAACGCATCGGCACCGCCGCCGCCGGCGGTCAGCGGCGTGCGGTCGCCGATCGCACCCCGACGCCGCGGCCGCCTTTGGCCCGCATCGAGGCACCGACCGCCGCACGCACGGCCGCCGTGATCGCCCGGGCCCTGCGTGAAGAGCACGTGCTGCACGGGGTGCCGTGGAGCCGGCTGGGGGTCATCGTGCGCAGCGGCGCCGCCGTGCCGGGGCTCGCCCGGTCGCTCGCCCTCGCCGAGGTGCCGACCCGCACGGGCGGCGGCGGGCTCGCGCTGCGCGACGACGCCGCGGCGCGGGCGCTGCTCGCCGTGGTCGAGGCCGGAACCGGGCGACTCGAGCTGACCGCCGAGGTCGCCGCCGATCTGCTGACCGGTCCGTTCGGCGGGCTCGACCCGATCGGGCTGCGCCGGCTGAAGATCGCGCTACGCACCGAAGAGGCGCTCGCGGGCGGGATGAGACCGAGCGGGGAGTTGCTCGTCGAGGCGCTCGCCGCCCCCGGCCGGTTCGCGACGATCGACGCCCCCGTCGCCCGCACCGCCGAGCGTCTCGCCGGCACCCTCCACGCGCTGCGCACCGCGGATGCGACCGCGACAGCCGAGGAGCTGCTCTGGCTCGCCTGGGAGCGCAGCCGCCTGGCCGGCCCGTGGCGCGCGCACGCCCTCGGCGGCGGGGTCGCGGCGGCCGAGGCGAACCGCGACCTCGACGGCATCGTCGGGCTGTTCGCCGCCGCGAAGCGGTTCGCCGAACGCCGGCCGGATGTCGCGGCGAGCGAGTTCTTCGCCGAGCTGCGCGACACCGACGTGTCGGAAGACCTCATCGTGCCGACCCGCAGCGACGACGCCGTGCTGGTGACCACGCCGTCGGGTGCCGTCGGCCTGGAGTTCGACACCGTCGTCGTCGCCGGGCTGCAAGACGGCGCCTGGCCGAACCGCCGGCCGCGTGGCACGCTCCTCGCCCCGCAGGCGCTCGCGCGCGCCCTCGACGGCGACGACGGCGTGCTCGACGAGCGACGGCTCGTGCTCGACGACGAGCTGCGGATGTTCGCCCTCGCCGTCTCGCGGGCGCGCGACCGGGTGCTGCTCGCCGCGGTCGTCAACGACGACGAATCCCGCAGCGTGTTCGTCGACCTGCTGCCGCCCGACACCCCGGTGCTCGCGGAGGCGCCGCCGCTCACCCTGCGGGGCACGACGGGGCGGCTGCGCCGACTGCTCACCTCGCGCGGGATCGACCCGCGCACCCGGGCCGCAGCGGCATCCTCTCTTGCCCGGCTCGCCGAACTCGGCGTGCCCGGGGCGCACCCCGACGACTGGCACGGCCTGCTCGCGCCCTCGAGTGACGCGCCGCTGTTCGAGGGCCTGCAGGTGCCCGTCTCGCCGTCGCGGCTGGAACGCTTCGAGGAGTCGCCGCTCGACTGGTTCCTCGAGACGATCGGCGGTTCGTCGTCGACGACGCTGATGGATGTCGGCACGATCCTGCACTGGGCGATGGAGACCGCCGAATCGCCGGATGCCGACGCGGTGTGGGCCCGGGTCGAGAAGCGCTGGGGCGAGCTGTTGTTCGAGTCGCCGTGGCTCGCCGAGCATCACCGGCGCAGCGCCCGGGTGCTTGCCGATGGCATCGCCGCCTACCTCGGCGACTTCGCCGCGAGCGGCGGAAGCGTCGTCGGCGCCGAGAAGAAGTTCGAGCTCGAGGTCGACCGCGCGACCGTGCGCGGCACGATCGACCGGGTCGAGCGCGCCGCCGACGGCAGCGTCGTGATCGTCGACCTGAAGACCGGCACCCCGGTGACCAACCAGGCGAAGATCGACGCCACCGCCCAGCTCGGGGCGTACCAGCTCGCCTACCGGGCAGGGCTGTTCGACGACGTGCTCGCCGACCTGGGTGAGCACCGGCCCGGCGGCGCGAAGTTGCTCTACGTCAAGTCGGGCGTCGACGGCAAGCGATACCGCGAGGGGGTGCAGGCGCCGCTCGGCGAGGAGGGGCTCGAGGCGTTCCGGGAGCGGATCCGGCAGGTGGCGATCGGGATGGCGGCGGCCTCCTTCGAGGGCGTGCTCGAGGTCGGCGGCTACGGCCTCGGCGCGGTGCCCGAACTGCGTCTGCACCGGGTCGGGGCGGTGAGCGGCGAATGAGCGCGGTCAGTGCGATCGACATCGCCGAGGCGCTCGCGGCCGTGCGCGGCGTCGCGCCGCAGCATCCGACCCCGCAGCAGCGGGCCGTCATCGAGGCACCGCTCGCCCCCGCGCTGGTGGTCGCGGGGGCAGGGTCGGGCAAGACCGAGACGATGGCCAACCGGGTGCTGTGGCTGCTGGCCAACGGCCTCGTCGAGCCGGCGCAGGTACTGGGGCTGACCTTCACCCGCAAGGCCGCCGGCGAGCTGGGGCTGCGCATCCGGGAGCGCATCGCCGAACTCGACGCCGCCGGGCTGCTGCCGCCGCGGGATGTCTTCGACGCCCCCGTCGTGGCGACCTACAACTCGTTCGCGAACACCCTCTACCGCGAGTCCGCGATCCTGCTCGGTCGGGAGGGCGACGCGCCGGTGCTCGGCGAGGCGGCGGCGTGGCAGCTCGCGCGCGGCGTCGTGATCCGCAGCCGGGATGCCCGGTTGCCCGACCTCGGCAAGAACCTCGACGCGCTCACCCGGGCCGTGCTCGCCGTCGCCCGCGGTGTGGCCGAGCATGCCGGTGACCTCGACGAGGTGCGCGCGCTCAGCGCCCGGCTCGGCGCCCTCGGCGACCTGCCGACGAACGACCCCGTCGACCGGTTCGAGCGACTGCCCGCCGTCGAACTCGCCGCGCAACTCGGCGCACTGGAGGTGCTCGCCGACCTGGCCGCCGACTACGACGCCGAGAAGGTGCGGCGCGGCGTCGTCGAGTACGCCGACCAGGTGGCTCTCGCGCTGCGGATCGCGCAGAAGCAGCCCGCGCTCGGGGCCGACCTGCGCGACCGCTACCGGGTGGTGCTGCTCGACGAGTACCAGGACACCTCGGTCGTGCAGACGCAGCTGCTCGCCGAGCTCTTCCGGGAGGCGCCCGTGATGGCGGTCGGCGACCCGAACCAGTCGATCTACGGCTGGCGCGGCGCGAGCGCCGCGAACCTCGACCAGTTCGCGGAGCAGTTCATCGGCACAGCTTTCGGGGCCGAGGCGCGCTTCGCGCTCTCGACGAGCTGGCGCAACGGCACGGGCATCCTCGCCGCCGCCAATCACCTGGTCGCCCCTTTCGCCGGCCGCGGGGTGACCGTGGAGCGGCTCGAGCCGAGCCCGGTCGCGTCCGACCGGGAGGTCGAGGCCGTCTTCCCTGAGACCGTCGCCGAGGAGGCCGCGGCCGTCGCCGACTGGCTCGCGGCTCGGGTCGACCCCACCACGAGTGCGGCGATGCTGCTGCGGGCCCGCGCCACGCAGCCGTACTTCCTCGCCGCGCTGCGGGACCGCGGCATCCCGTTCCACGTTCTCGGCATCGGGGGGCTGCTCGCTGAACCCGAGATCGCCGACCTGGTGTGCGTGCTGTCGGCGATCGATGACCCGGCGGCCGGCATCCAGCTGCTGCGGGTGCTCGCCGGCTCGCGGTTCCGGGTCGGGGTCGCCGACCTGCACGCCCTCAACCGGCTCGCCGCCTGGCTGCGCTCCCGGGACCACACGCAACGCAAGCACGACGACGAGGTGCGGGAACTGCTGAACACCGCCGTCGCACCCGGGGAGGGCGGGTCGATCGTCGACGCGCTCGACTTCCTCGCCACCGCCCCGGTCGGCCACGTCGCGCTCGAGAACTTCACCGCGGTGGGGCTGCAGCGACTGCGGGATGCCGGCGCGCTGCTCACCCGTCTGCGCGCCCGGGTGCGCCTCGACCTGCCCGATCTCGTGGCCCTCGTCATCCAGGAGCTGCGGCTCGACATCGAGGTCGCCGCCAATGAGTACCGGGTGCTCGGCTCGGCGAACCTCGACGCCTTCGCCGACGCGGTCGCGGGGTATCTGGCGATCGCCGAGATCGCGACGCTCTCGGGCTTCCTCGGCTGGCTGCGCGAGGCCGAGCTGCGCGAAGACCTCTCGCCGCGCCCCGAGCCGCCGGAACCCGGCACGGTGCAGGTGCTCACCGTGCACGGCGCGAAGGGTCTGGAATGGGATGTCGTCGCCGTGCCGCGGATGGTGACCGACGAGTTCCCGGCGAAGCCACGCGAAGGGTTTCAGGGCTGGCTCGGCTTCGGGCAGTACCCGTGGCCGCTGCGCGGTGACGCCGCCGAGCTGCCGCATTTCGCCTGGGAAGGGGCGACCACCCGCAAAGAGCTGCTCGACGAGCAGAAGCAGTTCAGCGCCTCGGTGCGGCAGCGGGCCCTCGACGAGGAGCGGCGACTCGCCTACGTCGCGGTGACCCGCGCTCGCCACCACCTGCTGCTGTCGGGGTCGTTCTGGGCGACGCAGGCCAAGCCGCGCGAACCGAGCGTCTTCCTGCGCGATCTCGCCGACGCCGGGCTGATACCCGCCCTGCCCGACGCGAGCGGGCACGCCGAGAATCCACTCGGCGACGATCTGGAACGCATCGTCTGGCCCCTCGATCCGCTGGGGTCGCGCCGGTCGGCGGTCGAGTGGGCGGCCGAGCAGGTGCGCACCGCCGACCCGGCCCTCACCGGACCGTGGACCCGCGACCTCGAGCTGCTGCTCGCCGAGCGGGAGGCCCGGCTCGCGCCGACACCGGTCGCGATCCCCACCCGCGTTCCGGCATCCCGATTCCACGACTACGTCACCGAGCCCGAGCGGGTCGCCGGCGAGCTGCGGCGCCCGATGCCCGAGCGGCCGTTCTCGGCGACCCGGCTCGGCACCCTGTTCCACGCCTGGGTCGAGCAGCGCTTCGGGTTCGGTACGGGGGCGGAGGAGATCGACGCGCTCGTCGACGAGCAGGATGCCGGCACTGACATCAGCGGGAGCGAACTGGCGGCGCTGCAGGCCCGCTTCGAGGCGTCGGAGTGGGCGCAGCGCCGCCCGCTCGAGGTGGAGCGCGAGATCCATCTGCCGTTCGACGGTCGGGTCGTCATCTGCAAGATCGATGCGGTGTACTCCGAGCCCGACGGCCGCGTGCGCATCATCGACTGGAAGACCGGGCGGGCGCCGAAGGAGCCGGAAGACCTGGAGCGCAAGCAGCTGCAACTCGCCCTCTACCGGCTCGCCTACTCCCGCTGGGCGGGCATCCCCGAAGACCGCATCGACGCCGCGTTCTACTTCGTCGCCGACGACCGGGTGCTCGAACCCGACCGCATCGACTCCGAAGAGCAGCTGCTCGCCCGCTGGCGCGCCGCCGTAGGCTAGACGGACGGAAGGGGTGTTTCGGTGAGTCTCGGCGGCAGTGACCCGGCTTTCACCGCACCGATCCCGATCCAGACCCACCGCCCCACCGGCCGCGACGTTCTCACGATCTTCCGGGTGCGCAACTTCCGACTGCTGGTCACCTCGATCTTCTTCACGAGCATCGCGATGTGGATGACCCGCGTCGCCGTCGACTGGCTGCTGCTCGAGCTCACCGGCAACCTGGCCCTCGTCGGGCTCGCCGTCACGCTGCAGTTCGGGCCGACCCTGGTGCTCGGTGCGTTCGCAGGGGTGATCGCCGATCGCTTCTCGCGGCGCCGCATCGTGCTCATCACGCAGACCGTGGCGTTCCTGGGCACCGCGACCCTCGCGCTGTTGGCGATCCTCGGTGCGGCGGAGGTGTGGCACGTCTACCTGGTGGCCGCGGTGACGGGCGTCGCGGGCGCTCTCGAGAATCCGGCGCGGAGCGCGCTCGTCGGGCAGATCGTCGAGCCGACGCGGCTGCGCACGGCGGTGAGCGTCAACGCGGCGGTGTTCCATGGCGGAGGGCTCATCGGGCCGGCGATCAGCGGGATCCTCATCGTCGTCGTCGGGTCGGGCTGGTCGATCGCGGTCGCCGCGCTCGCCACCGTGGTCAGCATCCTGGCCTTTGCACTGTTCCGCTCGCGTGAGTTGTCGGCGGTCGCCCGCCCCGCCGAAGGGTCCGGGGGCGTGCGGTTCGCCGCGCGCTACGCGGTGCGCAAGCCGACCATTCTCTGGCCGATGGTGCTCGTCGCGTTCGTGGCGACGTTCGGGATGACGCTTCCGGTGCTCTTCACGGCCGCGGCGGGGGATCGCGGGTTCGACACCGGTTCGGCCGGCTACGGCCTCTACACCTCACTCGCCGCGGTCGGTGCGGTCGTCGGGGCGGTCGCGTCGGCGCGAAGGAAGTCGGTGCGACTGCGGACGATCGCGCTGCTGACGGGTGCGTACGGCCTCTCGATCGTGCTGGCCGGCGTGGTGCCGGTCTACGGGGTGTTCCTCGCCGGAATCGTCGCGCTCGGCGTCTTCCGCCTGCTGTTCGCGATCGGTGCGGAGTCGATGGTGCAACTCTCGACCAACCCGGGGGTGCGCGGTCGGGTGATGGCGATCTACCTGGTGCTGCTCGTGGGCGGCCAGGCGGCGGGCGGCGTGATCATCGGCTGGATCGCCGAACTGTTCGGCATGACGGTGGCGTTCGTCGTCGCCGGCGGGATGCCGCTGCTCGCCGCGATCGCCGTCGCGATCGTGCTGGCGCACCGGCACCAGCTGACGATCGCCGTCAACCTGCGCGACTTCCGCCGGGTGGTGCGGATCGTGCGGCGCTCGAAGCCGCCGGGTCAGGCCGGGCCGTCGGCGTCGGCGCCGTCCCAGAGCCCCGACAGTTCGACCAGCTCGGCGCCCTGAGCGGCCAGGTACCGACCGGCGCCGCGGTCACCGTCCACCGACGCGGCGACGGCCGCCCAGTGGTCGCGGCCGATGACGACGGGATGCCCGGGCCGGCCTTCGTAGGTGGCCCGCCGGAGGGTGGCCGCGTCGAGGGGAGCCGAGAGAAGTCGTGCGACGGCGGCGGCCGGAAGTCCGGGCAGGTCGACGAGCGTCACGACGACGGCGGAGGCATCGGGTGGCGCGGCGCCGAGACCCGCCCGCAACGATGCCGACAGCCCCTCGGCCCAGTCCTCGGCCACGACGACGGTCGCTTCGGCGGGAACCAGGGCCCGGGCCAGTGCCGCGTCGGCGCCGAGCACGACCCACACCGAGCCGCAGCCCCCGCCGCGCAACGCCGCCACCGCGCGATGCAGCCACGGCATCCCGTCGGCGTCGCGGCGCAGCGCCTTCGGCCCACCCGCGCGGGTGCCGGCTCCGCCCGCCAGCACGATCCCCGCGACCCGGGGCACGGAGGTGGTCATGGCTACAGTTGAGCATGTGAGCGCGCCCAGCATCCAGCGGAGTCTCGAACCCTCGACGGATCAGCTGCGCACGGCCCTCGGCGTCGAGCGCTGGGTCGCCGAGGTCCACGCCGCGGGTCCGTTCGCCGACCTCGACGCGCTGCTGGATGCCGCATCGGCCGCCGCCTCGCCGCTCGCGCCCGCGGAGATCGAGGAGGCGCTCGCCCACCACCCGCGCATCGGCGAGAAACCCGCCGAGGGGGCCAGCGGTGCCGACCACAGCCGCCGCGAGCAGGCCTCGCCCGACGCCGACGATCCGACCCTCGCCGAACGTCTCGCCGCCGGCAACGCCGCGTACGAGCGGCGGTTCGGCCGGATCTTCCTCATCAGGGCGCTCGGCCGCTCGCGCCGCGAGATCCTCGCCGAACTCCACCGTCGCCTCACCCTCGACGACGCCGAAGAACTCACCATCGTCGGCGACCAGCTGCGCGAGATCGCGATCCTTCGACTCACGGGGATGTTCGGGTGAGCCAGGTCACCACCCACGTTCTCGACACGGCCGCCGGCCGCCCCGCCGCCGGCATCCCGGTGCGTCTGCTCGCCGCCGGTCACCTGATCGCCGCCGGCGTGACGGATGCCGACGGGCGAGTCGCGAACCTCGGGCCCGACCTCCTCGACCGCGGCGAGTACCGCCTCGAGTTCGACGTCGCCACCCCCTTCTTCCCCCGCATCACGATCGACTTCCAGATCACCGACGCGTCGCACTACCACGTCCCTGTACTGCTCTCCCCGTACGGCTACACCACATACCGCGGTTCCTGACCCTCGCGGGTGTGGTCTCGACACGCGCCTTCGGCGCTACTCGACCACCGAAAGGGGCTCAGTAGTCCGTCCGGGTCTCGTTGCTCAGCCAAGCTTGAAAAGGCTGCTCGGCCGTCGGCACTCGCAAGGTGTGGACGCGCACGTCCCAGGTGGAGCGGTCGCGGGTGAAGAGGTCGTAGAACTCGCGGTCGTCGAAGCCGCCGCGGGCGGCGTCGTCGCGGTCGGCGGCGTAGAACACGCGGTCGATGCGGGCCCAGAGGGTGGTGGCCATGCACATCGGGCAGGGTTCGCACGAGGTGTAGAGGGTGGCGCCGTGGAGGGCGAAGTCGCCGACGGTCTGGCAGGCGGCGCGGATGGCGACGACTTCGGCGTGTGCGGAGGGGTCGAGGTCGCGGGTGACCCGGTTGGTGCCCTCACCGATGATCTCGCCGTCGGCGGAGACGACGAGGGCGGCGAACGGCCCTCCTCCGGCGGCGACGTTCGCGGTCGCCAGCTCGACGGCGCGTTCCAGAAAGGCCCGGTCGGCATCCGTCGCGAAGCCGCCCGCACTGGTCATGCCGGCGCCCCGGTCATGCGAGCCCTGCCGAGAACTTCCAGGCGTCGCCCGCCGGAGGGGCGTCGTCGCGGGCGATCGTCGCCTCGATGAGCCCGTAGGGCCGGTCGGCGGCGTAGAACACCTCGTTCGGGTTCTCCATCGAGAACGGCGCGAGGTCGACGACGAAGTGGTGCTTGTTGGGCGCCTTCAGCCGGATCTCGCAGATCTCGGGCACGGCATCCAGCACCGCCGTTCCCATGTGCCACAACGTCTGCTGCAGGGCGAGGGACTGGAGCGTCGCGAACTGTTCGATGAGGTGGGCGCGGATCACCGGGAAGACCGCATCCCAGTCCACATCCACCGTCGAGAACCGCCATTTCGCGATGACGGCCGTCGCCATGACCCGGTCGTGGGTCTCGGGAAGGGTCGTGTATTCGTCGCTGAGGAACCCGGCGAACTCCGACCCGGTCGACTTCAGCAGCACGAGATCCTTCACCCCGCCGATGACGTACTCGCCGGTGGCGTCCACGGTGACGGCGGCGGTGCGCACCTCCGGTCCGCGGCGCACCCAGGTGTGGTCGTGCTCGCGGCCCCCCGCGATGGCGCGGTCCCAGGCGTACTCCTCGAGTTCGATGCGTGCCCCGTCGATCGGCGCGACGTCGTGCACGAAGTGCCGGGCGAGGGCGAGTCCGAACGCTTCGGGGCTCGCGACGCCGTGCTTCTTGGCGAACGCGTAGACGGTGTTCTTCTGCGTGTCGGTCGGCAGCACCGCCGACTGGTCACCGGTGAGGTAGGCGTCGTCGAACGCCCCGCGCATCGCCGTGGTGACGTTGAGGTCGCGCAGCTCGTGCCGCGCGGCGTCGCGGATGACCCGCACCAGCCGCGTCTCGGCCTTGCCGTACTGGTGGTCGGTGAGCAGGTATGTCATCAGGTCTCCTCGCGTGACGGTAGCTCTCCCGCACCCGGTGTGGCGCCACGGAGCAGGGTGCGGCGTACGACTCCGCGCAGTTCGGCGCCGTCGTAGGCGCTCACCGGGTTCTTGTGCAGCAACTCCTGGGCGTGCACCGTGAACCGCTCGTCGGGGGCGAACACGACGAGGTCGGCGTCGCGGCCGACGGCGATGAGGCCCTTGTGCGGAAGGCCGGCGAAGGCGGCGGGGGATGTCGACATCCAGCGCACCACGTCGGTGAGCGGCACCTCCCGTTCCACGGCGGCCGTCCACACCGCGGCGAGCCCGAGCTGCACCCCGGCGATGCCGCCCCAGGCCTGCGCGAAGTCGCCGTGGCCGGCGAACTTCAGGTCGGCCGTCGCGGGGGAGTGGTCGCTCACCACGAGATCGATGTCGCCGTCGCGCAGCGCCTGCCAGAGGGCGTCCCGGTTCGCTTCGCCGCGGATCGGCGGGGCGCACTTGAACTGGGTGCCGCCGTCGGGAATGGTCTCGGATGCCAGCGTCAGGTAGTGCGGGCAGGTCTCGACCGTGATCGGCAGGCCTTCGGCGCGGGCGGCCCGCAGTTCGGGCAGGGCGGCGGCCGACGACAGGTGCAGGATGTGCGCGCGGGTTCCCGTGCGGCGCACGCCCGCGATGACCCGGGAGATCGCCACGACCTCGGCCTCGTCCGGGCGGGATTCCACATAGGTGTCGTACGCCGTGCCGCCCGCGTTGGCCGCCGCGTCGAGCACCCCGGGATCTTCGGCGTGCACCAGCAGCAGGCCGTCGAAGGCGGCGAGTTCGTCGAGCGCGGCATCGAGCCCGGCGGCGTCGAGATGTGGGAACTCGTCGACGCCGGACGGGGCGAGAAACGCCTTGAATCCGAACACCCCGGCGTCGTGGAGAGCGCGCAGCGACCCGAGGTTTGCGGGAACGGCCCCGCCCCAGAATCCGACATCGACGGCGGCCTGGTGCCGTGCCGCGGTGCGCTTGAGTTCCAGCGCCTCCGGGGTGACGGTGGGCGGGATCGAGTTGAGCGGCATGTCGATGATCGTCGTGACGCCGCCGGCAGCGGCGGCCCGGGTCGCCGACGCGAAACCCTCCCACTCGGTGCGGCCGGGTTCGTTCACGTGCACGTGGGTGTCGACGAGTCCGGGCAGCAGCACCTCGTCGCTGTGCAGCTGGATGCGGTGCGCGGCGTCGAGGGCGGCGCCTTCCGGCGCGATGGCGGCGATGCGCCCGTCGCTCACCGCGATCTCGACGTCGGCGAAGGTCGGCGCCGCGCCTTCGAGGGCGACCAGGGCACGCCCGGCGATCACCAGGTCGTGGCTCATGACCCGCCCCCGAGCGCGCCGGCGATCTCGGCGAGCGCCCGCGCGAACTCCAGCTCGCCGCCGTGGCCGGTGCCGCCGGAGAGGTTCACACCGACGACGCTATCGAGTGCCAGGAAGCCGCGGCCGAGTTCGACCGCCGCGGCGACCCCTTCGGCTCGCGGATCGGGGGCGGCGAGGATGCGGTCGAGATACCCGGGGGGCAGCACGAGCGTCGTGAAACTCTTCAGCAGCTCGGCGGAGGCGCGGTCGAGCACGACCGGGATGCACGGGATGAAGCCGAGGTTCGAGCCGAGTTGCCGTGCCGCGCCGATGAACGCCGCGACCGGTTCGACGCCGCCCGCGTGGTTGACGAAGCAGATCTCCGCCCCGGCCCGCTCCTTCTCGAGCAGCCGCGCGGGGCGTCGCTCGACGGGGGGCGTCGCCGGGGCCTCGGCGACCGAGACGAGATGCCCTGCGGCCCGCGCAAGGGACGCGGCCTGCGTCGAGTCCAGATCGAAGACCGGGGCGGCGTCCCGCCGCGATCCGGTGCGGGTGTGGTCGCCCGTGACGCAGTGCACGCCCACGACGCCGGCGTGGGCCAGGGCGGCGAGTTCGCCCTCCATCGCCACCCGGTTGCGGTCGCGGCAGGTGAACCCGCTCCACACCTCGACGCCCTCGGCGCGGATGAGCGCCGTCCGGTAGGCGGGCGGGAACTGCACCCGCTCGCGCCCCGAGTCTCCGGCGAGCACGGCATCCGCAGCTCCTCGCAACGCGGCCGCGCACTCCGCCAGCGACGCCGCGTCGAGGGCGCGGGCGGGGAAGTCGGCGACGACGATCTGCTTCGTCGCGAGCAGCGCGCGCATCCGCTCGGCTCCGGATGCCGCTCGCGCCTCCGCCGGGGCCGCACCGTGCCAGCGCACGGTCGGGACCTCGAGGAAGACGCACCGACCCGGTCCGCCCTGATCGGCGGCGACCTCGCACGTGCCGTCGAGCTCGACCCCGCCGCAGGGCCCGTACTCCATGTGCTTGGGGCAGGCGGCCCGATCGAGGAGGGACTCACCCGGCAAGGAGTCTCACCGTCCAGGCGCCGTCGCCGGTGGCGGTGTATTCGGTGCGGCGGCTGGCGGTATCGGGGTTGCCGATCCAGAAGGTCAACCGGGTCGGGCGCACGAGATAGCCCGTCCAGGTGGGCGGCTGCCCGAATCCGTCGGCGTGATCGTCGCGGAACGCCGTCCACGCGCGGATCCGGTCGACGAGCGGAAGTCCGGCGAACTCGACCGTGTTCTGCCAGGCGAGCTGCTGCAGATAGGGCGAGCGGGAGCGGAACGCACGTCGCAGTTCGTCGGCGGGCGCCGGCTCGGCAACCCCCTGCACCGTGAGTTGCCGGGCGCGGTCGGGGAAGTGCAGCATCAGCGCCACCGCGGGATGCGTCGCGAGCTGCCGCACCTTGCGCGAGCGCGAATCGGTGTGGAAGTAGAAGCCGTGCTCATCCCATTCCGAGAGCAGCAGGGTGCGGGCATCCGGGATGCCGTCGGCCGCCGTCGCGAGCGTCATCACGGGCCGCACCGGGTCGTCGTTCGGGGGCAGCCACTCGTCGAGCAGGAGCCAGGGGTCGGCGGGCCAGTTGTCGCGGATCTCGGCGTCGCCCGGGAGGGTCATGACGGCGGCCCGGGGTCGAACGCGGCGATCTCGGCGAGCGCGGCGATCCCGTCGGCCACCAGCTGGGCCGCGATGTGCGCGCCGTGTTCCGCGGTCGCACCCGTCGGATCGCCGATGACCCCCGCGGTGCCGAAGTCGTCGGAGGTCCAGCCGAACTGCACGGGAGCGCCCGCGAAGCCGATCTGGCGGAACCGGGAGAGGTGCCGGGGAGTCGCATCCACCGCACCGGTCAGGTCGACGAGGTCGGGGCGCAGGTGCATCGCGAGCGAGGTCTCGCCGTGTCCGCCGTGAATGCCGAAGCCCTGCTCGGTGTCACCCGCCGGGATCGCGACGTTCATCAGGAACGTGCGGAGCCCGAACTGCACCCGCAGCTCGCGCAGCGCCACCTGCAGCAGCGCGACGTTGCCGCCGTGCCCGTTGTAGAAGACGAGGGTGCGTGCGGGGGTGGCGGCGATGCCCCGGCCGATCGCGACGAGGGTGTCGAGCAGCGTCGACGCGCCGACCCAGATCGTGCCGGGTGCCCAGGCGTGCTCGTCGGACTTCGTGTAGCTCAGAGCGGGCAGAACCCAGGCGTCGAGCCCGGCCGCAGCGGCGCCGTCGACGACGAGCCCGGCGAGGATGTCGGCCATCAGCAGATCGGTCGCGAGCGGCAGATGCGGCCCGTGGTGCTCGATCGCCCCGGTCGGCAGCACGACGATCGACTCGGCGGTGAGCGTCGACGCGAGCGCCGGCCCCGCCAGCTCGACGAGGCGACGGGAGCTCATGCGGGGAGGTCCGCGGTCTGGCTGCCGGTGTCGAGCGCGGCGCCGACCAGTTTGCCGGGGTTGAGCAGCCCGTGCGGGTCGGTCGTCGCAGCGAGGGCGGCGGTGCGCTCCGGCTCGAAATCCACGAACCACTGGTGCGGGTTGTGGTAGCCGACGCCGAGCGCTTCGAGTTTCGCGAACCCCGCGTAGACGTCGTCGGCCGAGGTGTACCGCCCGGCGAGCATCCCGATCGGGCGGCCGCGTTGGGCTTCGATGTGCAGCATCCCGCCGTCGTAGACGGCGTGCACCTCGTCGATGCGGTCGACCAGGGCGTCGCCGGAGACTTCGACGTGGAAGTAGGTGCCGGGGTAGGCCTTCTGCAGCCACTCGATCGGATGGTTGTACGAGATCATGCTGAGTTTCATCGACGCGGGCGCGCCCTCGCGCACGTCCTCGACCCTCCCTCCGGCATCCTCCACGAGCTTTTGTGCGGCGTCGAGGGTCTGGGCGTCGAGGATGGCGCGCAGGCTCGCACGGCCGGCCGGGATGGCGGGGTCGGCCGGCAGCGCTTCGGCGAGGGTGGGCAGGTCGGCGGAGACCAGACGCGGGGTCGGGTCGAGGTCGGCGAACTCGCGGATCACCGACAGCGCACCGAGGAACGCCGGGAACGAGGCGTAGAAGGCCCGCCAATCCTGCAGCGGCTCGAGGCTGACCTTGAGCCGCGCGATGATGCCCGCCGTGCCGTAGTTGTGGATGTACGGGTCGGCGTCCGCGCCCGTGACGTGCACCAACTCACCGTCGCCCGTGCCGTGCACGACCCACAGCTCCTGCACGAAGCCGGTGTGCAGCATCCCGTTCTTGATCGAACCGGTGCCGCCCGAGCCGCCCGAGACGAACCCGCCGAGGGTGGACTGCGCGGTCGAGGGGTACATCAGCAGTTGCTGCCCGGCCTTGTTCGCGGCCTGCTCGAGCGTGATCATCGTGGCCCCGGCATCCGCCACCAGGTAGCCGTCACCGACCTCGTGCAGCGTGCGGGCCTTCGAGGTGTCGACGACGAGCCCGCCCGCCATCGGGATCGCCTGACCGTAGTTGCCGGTGCCCTTGCCGCGGGGGGTGACCGGGATGCCATGGCGCACCGCAGCCGCGACGGTCGCCGCGATGAGTTCCGCCGTCGGCGGGTAGGCGACCAGGTCGGCCCGGCCGAGCGGCAGCTGCTCGGAGATGACGGGTGAGAGGTAGGAGCCGTCGGCCGAGGCCCGGTCGAGCGTCGCCGCCTCGTCGGAGACCGCGAGGTCACCGAGCAGGTCGACCAGTTCGGCCTTGAGGCTTTCGAGATTGGGGTTCAATGCATCACCATTCCGCCGGTCACGTTGATCGCCTGGCCGGTGAGGTAGTCGGCGTCGGCGGAGGCCAGGAAAGCCGCCACGCCCGCAACATCCGCCGCCTGGCCGAGCCGGCCGAGCGGTGAGTACGACGACCAGGTCGCGATGTCGTGGTCACTGCGCGTCGTCGCGCCCATGTCGGTGAGGATGTAGCCGGGGCACAGGGCGTTCGCGGTGATGCCGTGGCAGCCCCACTCGAGCGCGGCGACCCGGGTCAGCGCGACGACGGCCGCCTTCGACGCCGCGTAGTGGGCCTCGTTCTGGCCGCCCTTCTTGGCGGCCATGCTCGCGAGGTTGATGATCTTGCCGGGCGTGCCGTCGGCAATCATCCGGCGCACCGCGACCTGCATCGTC
This sequence comes from Pseudolysinimonas yzui, assembly GCF_014653215.1. Lineage (GTDB taxonomy): Bacteria > Actinomycetota > Actinomycetes > Actinomycetales > Microbacteriaceae > Pseudolysinimonas_A > Pseudolysinimonas_A yzui. The sequence goes on from NZ_BNAI01000001.1 coordinate 178,960, forward strand.
GTCAGCATCGCGCGCGCGTTGATCGCGAACATCGTGTTCCAGTCCTGCACGGTGATCTCGAGCAGCGGGACGAGTGTGAAGATGCCCGCCGAATTGACGAGCACGTCGACGCCGCCGAGCGCGTCGATCGCCGCCGTCGTGGCGGCCGCGGTGGCGTCGGGGTCGATCAGGTCGACCTCGTGGAAGCTGCCGCCGACGGCGGCCGCGTGCGCGGTGCCTTCGGCGACGAGACGGTCGAGGATCGCGACCCGCGCTCCTTCGGACGCGACGCGTGCCGCGATCTCACCGCCGATGCCACGCGCCCCTCCGGTGACGACGACCCGCTTTCCCGCGAGGCGGGGGGTGGTCGTCACCGGAGGAGCGTTCATGGCTGTGCTGTGTTTCTGTTTCGGTGATTCAGGTGGTGAGTTACAGACCGATCGACGGGTCGATGAACTGGTCGGTGAAGAGGTCCTCCACCGTCAGGTCGGTGCGGATGTCCTTCTCCGCGTCGTCCGCGTACATGCCGGTGGCGATGTCGATGAGCGCCTGCACGCGCTCCGGGTCGACGTTGCCGATGATGTCGTCGTGGCCGTTGCTGACCAGGCCGATCTCGAGCTGGGTCTCCACCGAGTAGTCGGCGACCGCGGCGCTGTACACCCAGAAGGTGGCGTAGGCCTCGACCGCGGCCAGGATCAGCTCGTTGGTCTCCGCCGGGTCGGCGTAGTAGTCGACCTCGGCCTGCTGCAGCACCGGCACCAGGGCGGCGAAGCAGTCGGCGTATTCGGTGACGTTCTCGGGCTTGGTCGAGACGACGGCCGCGTACTTCGGGTAGCCGGCGTCGTTGATCAGCTCGAACGCGACGGGCTTGCCCCACGCCGAGATCTCGTTCTCGTAGATGTACGGCTCGGCCGACGCGAAGCCCTGCTGGGCGATCGTGCCGCCCGACGCGACGAACACGTCGGGAGCGCCGTCATACGTCGAGTCGATCTGCTCGGTCGACAGCACACCCGACGACGTGAAGTAGTCGATGTAGTAGCCGCCGGGGAAGACGCGAATCGACGTACCCGCCTCACCGAGGTCGGCGATGGTCTCGACATCGGTCAGCGTCGCGGGGTCCCACATGATCATCTGCGGGTCCTTCTCGAGCGGCGCGAAGATGCCGATCGTCGGGTACGTGTTCGAGTGCACCACGGCTTCGTCGTTGCCGACGTAGCCGAGCAGGATGTCTTCCTCCGCGTAGAGCATGCCGTCGGGCTGGAGGAAGTCGGGGCGAGCCGAGCCGCCCGAGACGATCGTCACGTCGACGCCGGTGTATTCGCCCGACGCCATGAGCGGGCCGGTGACCGAGTACTCGCTGGTCGCCTCGAAGGTCGGGTCGGGTCCGACGAGCTCGTAGAGGTGGCCGTGCTCCGCCTCGGGGAACCAGTCGGTGGCGATCTTGACGTTCGCGGGGCAGCCGGCCGCGGCGAGGTCGATGGCGCCGATCTCGAGGTCGGTGCCGCCATCGGTCTCTTCGGCCGGTGCGGCACAGGCCGTCAGGGCGAGCGCGGAGGCGAGGCCGACCGCGACGAGCCCACGGGTGCGAGTGATTCGCATGGGTTCTCCGTTTCTTGGGTGCATCAGGGGTGGATGGTGCGGGGTTGTGGATGGTGCGGGGTGGTGCGGGCGACCGTCGGCGATCAGCCGAAGTCGTACCATTTGCCGACCGCGAGGCGAGCGATCAGGCCGAAGATCAGGAACACGGCGACGCCGAACAGCGACGCGAGGATCACCGAGGCGAACAGCTCCTCCATCTGCAGGCGCGCCTGGTACTTGCGCATGAGGGCGCCGATGCCGATGACGCCCTGCTGGAAGAAGAAGTCGCCGACGACGGCCCCGACGACGGCGAGTCCGGCCGAGATGCGCAGGCCCGCGAAGATCGCCGGCTGGGCGGCGGGCAGCTGCAGCTTGGTGAGCACGATCCAGCGCGTGGCCTTCTGCAACTGGAACAGCTCGCGGTGGCTGCGGTCGACCGACTGCAGGCCGAAGTAGGTGTTCGACACCATCGGGAACAGGGCGATCAGGACGCAGACGATCGTGCGGGCGGTGAACCCGTCGGGCGCCCAGAACGCGATGATCGGGGTGATCGCGAGGATCGGGATCGACTGCAGCACGACGGCGTAGGGGTAGGTGGAGCGTTCGATCCACTTCGCCTGGCTCATCGCGATCGCCCAGCCGATGCCGATGACGGATGCGGCGATGAGGCCCGCGATCATCGTCTGCACGGTCACGCCCAGGCCCGCGAAGATCTCGCCGCGGGTCTGCTCGGTGAGGTACACCTCGAGGATGCGGTCGGGGGTCGGCAGGATGAAGCTGCGAGCACCGAGGGACGCCGAGATCGCGTACCAGAGTCCGATGACGGCACCCAGCACGAGTATCGGGGGGAGCCAGAGCCAGACCTTGGCCGGACCGTAACCGCCCGAACGCTGCCGCCGGGCCGGCGAGGTGATGGTGTTGATCACCACGATGACGGGGTTGTCGTCGCTCATCAGCTGTGCCCCTCTCGAAGCGCGTGGGAGACCTCGCCGACGAGTTCGGCGAATTCGGGGGTGAAGCGGATGTCGGGGTCGCGGGGCATCGGGAACGGCACGTCGAACGTCTTCACGATCCCGCCGGGGCGACCCGACATGACGACGACCTTGGTGGAGAGGTAGACCGCCTCCGACACGGAGTGGGTGATGAAGAGACCCGCGAACTGCTTCTCGACGAAGAGCTTCAGCAGTTCGTCGTTGAGGCGCTCCCGGGTGATCTCGTCGAGTGCCCCGAACGGTTCATCGAAGAGGAACAGTTCGGGCTCGAGGGTGAGCGACCGCGCGAGCGAGGTGCGCATCCGCATCCCGCCGGAGAGCTGCTTGGGCAGGTGCTTCTCGAAGCCGGTCAGCCCGACCAGCTCGATCGCCTCGAGCGCCTTCTTGCGGCGCACGGCGATCGTCTGCCACTGCAGTTCGGCGAGCAGTTCGACGTTCGCCAGCACCGAGCGCCAGGGCAGCAGGGTCGCGTCCTGGAAGACGTAGCCGATGCGGTCGGTGCCGAGGTGCGCGGTGCCGTCGCTCGCCGTCTCCAACCCCGAGGCGATGCGCAACAGTGTGCTCTTGCCGCAGCCGGACGGGCCGACGACCGTGACGAACTCGCCGCGGTTCACGGTGAGGTCCACGCCGCGCAGGGCGACGGTGCCGTTCGGGAAGGTCATCTCGACGTTGCGGAAATCGAGCAGGGTGTCGGTGGCGACCGGGGCGGTGGTGCTCATACGGCGACTCCGATTCGGGGATTCGTGAGGTTCGGCGCGGCGAGTTCGACGCTGAGGGTGCTGCGCGCGACGAGCGATCCGGCGTGGATCACCAGGCGTTCCGGGCTCGCCTCGGCGATCACCTCGGCGAGGGAGTCGGCGCGCACGGCGAGCAGCTCGGCGGCCGCGCCCGGGGTCGGGCCCGCCTCGGGAAGCGACATCACGCTGCGCGCCCCGGTGCTGACGGCGGCGTACGCCTCGTCGAGGGTCAGGTGGGCGGCGGTGACCAGCAGCGACGCGGTCTCGAGGGCGTCGCTGCGCCCGACCGGGTTGAACGGGTCGCGCACGTTGTCGGCGCCCGCACCCAGCCGCACCCCGGCATCCAGCAGGGTGCGCACCGCGGTGAGGCCGCGCGGGGTGGCGACTGGGTGTTCCCAGCCCTGCAGGTAGAGGTTGGTGATCGGCAAGGTGATGATGCCGATGTCGCTGGCGAGCACGGCATCCACGACCTCGGCGAGGTCGGCCTCGTCGAGCGTGCCGAGTCGTACGCAGTGGCCGGCCGACACCGGAACCTGCCAGTCGCGCACGATCCGGGCGAACTCGAGGATCGTCGGCTCGCCGTCGAGGGCTTCGTCGGTGTGCAGGTCGGCGCCCACCCCGCGGTTCTCCGCGATCGCGAGCAGGCGACGCACCTCGCCGAGCGGATCCGCCGCGAGATGCGGCGCGCCGCCGACCAGGTCGAGGCCGAGGTCGAGGGCCTCCTCGATCACCGCGTCGGGCACCAGGTCGGTGCACAGGGTGACGAGTTCGAGGTCGAGCAGGTCGCGCAGCTCGTCGCGCACCCGCAGCAGCGCCCGGGCGCCGCGCAGCGGGTCGGGTCCGGGCAGCAGGTCGACGTGACAACGGATGGCGGTGGTGCCGTTGCGCAGCATCGCGAGGGCTTGGGTGCGTGCCCGGTCGGCGATCGAGGAGACCGTCATCGCGTCCGAGAACGCGTGCCACGACTCGATCGCCTTCACCAGGTCGCCCATCGGCGGGGCGATCAGGTCCCACGACCGCGCCTTGTCGAGGTGCGCGTGCGGTTCGGCGGGAGCGGGCAGCAACACGTACCCGGTGAGGTCGAGAACGTCGGCGCCATCCTCGCCCCCTTCGGTGGGCGCGGAGTCTGGCGCAGCGGGACGGGTCGAGACCACGCGCCCGCCCCCGAGTTCGACATCGACGAGGGAGCCGTCAGCGAGCGTGGCATTCCTCAGGACCCTCAGGGGGAGAGGCAATGAGCTCAACGTGGACTCCGGCAGCGTTCATGAGTGCAGCTACGCAGCGCCGGGCAGCCAGGGGAATGTTGATGCGCTCAACACTGGCGACGCTACGGAGGTTGCGTTTCCGGCGTGTATCGCGACCGTTTCCGCGTGTTAATTCCTTCGCCCCTGGTCGTCGCCCGCCCCGGGACGGGTGATACTCGGTGGCGTGCCCGACAGTGTCGACGTCGAGCCGGACGTGCAGGCCGAGCGCATCGGCTCCCACATCCGGCGGCTCCGGCATGCGCGCGGCATGACGCTCGTGCAGCTCGCGGAGGCGTCGCTGCTCTCGCACCCGTTCCTCAGCCAGCTCGAGCGCGGGCTGGCGCGGCCGAGCATCGGGTCGCTCGAGAAGATCGCGCGTGCCCTCGGCTCAAGCCAGCTCGAGCTGCTCTCCGGTGCCGACGACGACGCGGAAGGCAGCGACGCCCCGGTGGGGTTGGTGCGGGCCGACGAGGGATCGCGCGGCCACTACGCCGAGGGCGAGGGCCGGATGCTGGTGCACGGTGATCAGCGCCGGTTCCATCCGATGGCGCTCGCCGGCGAGAACCGCGAGTTCGGCGATGCGTTCAGCCATGCCGAAGACGAGTTCCTGCACGTCGTGGAGGGCACCATCGAGGTCGACCTCGGCGACCGCGGTCGGTTCACCCTCGGGCCCGGCGACTCCCTCTACTACGTCGGCGGCACCCCGCACCGGTGGCGGTCGCTCGACGCGGGCTACCGGTTGTTCGTCGTGAAGGAGCACCCCGCCCGCCTATGAGCAGGTCAATTGTGCGCAGGTCACTTGTGAGCGGGTCACGATGAGCCGGCTGCGCGGCGCCGCCTTCACCCCCGTCGTCGTCTCCCGCGAGGCGGTCGGCGATGTCGTCGTGCTCGAACTGGCGCCGCTCGAAGGCCGGCGCCTGCCGGGCTGGCGGCCGGGTGCGCATCTGGATGTCGTCATCCCTCCCTCTGCCGTACCCGGCGGGTTGACCCGGCAGTATTCGCTGATCGGCGACCCGGCGGCGCCGACCTGGCGCATCGCGGTGCTGCGCGAAGCCGAGAGTGGCGGGGGCTCCACCTGGCTGCACGGCGTGCGTGAGGGCGACACGCTGCAGGTCGGCGGGCCGCACAACCACTTCGAGTTCCGGGCGGGGCCGGCGCCCGTGCTGTTCCTCGCCGGGGGCGTCGGGATCACCCCGATCTCGGCGATGGCGCACGCCGCCGCAGCGACCGGGCGCGACTACGCGGTGCACTACGCGGGCCGCGCGGGCAACATGGCGCTCGTCGACGACCTCCGGGCACTCCACGGGGAGCGCCTGCACCTCTACCGCGACGGCGTCCGGCTCGACCTTCCCGGCGTGCTCGGCGCGGCCGCCCCCGGCACCGCGGTGTACGCCTGCGGCCCGGCACGTCTGCTGGACGAAGCCGAGGCGGAGGCGTCTCGTGCGGGACTCGAGTTCCACGCCGAGCGGTTCGTCGCCGTGCCGCTGCGCGCGCCGGTGTGGCCGGAGCCGTTCGAGGTCGAGCTGCAGTTCTCGGGGCTCACCCTCGAGGTGCCGCCCGAGAAGAGCATCCTCGAGGTCGTCGAAGAGCACGGGGTGCTCGTGCCGTGGAGCTGCAGCGAAGGCACCTGCGGCACCTGCGAGACGCCGGTCGCCGAGGGCGAGATCGACCACCGCGACTCGATCCTCACCGCGCAGGAGCGCGCGCGGATGGACACGATGTTCATCTGCGTCTCGCGCGCGGCCTGCCCGCGGCTGGTGCTCGAGCTCTAGCGCCCCACCCGTTCGCGCAGCCGCGCCACCAGCTCGCGCTCGTCGGCATCGACCAGGGAATAGTCGCGCACGACGACCCTGCCGTCGACGATCACGTGCCGGGGGCGGCGGCCGGGGGCGGCCCAGAGCAGCCCGGCGAGAGGATCGGCGACGCCCGCGTCGGCGACTCCGGAGACATCCCAGACGCAGAGGTCGCCCGCCGCTCCCGCGCCGAGGTGACCCAGGTCGTCGCGCCCGAGGCCCGCCGCGGATCCCCGGGTCGCCATCGTCAGCACGTCGCGCGCCGGGAGTTGCGGGCCGACGAGTGCGGAGACCTGCATCGCGAGCCGCGCGTCGGCGAGCAGATGCCCGGCATCGTTCGACCCGCCGCCGCTCGTGCCCAGGCCCACCGTCACCCCCGCATCCCGGAGTGCCGCGACGGGGGCGACGCCCCAGCCCATCGGCACGTCGCAGCCCGGCGCGTGCGTCGCCGTCACGCCCGCGGATGCCAGCCGCGCGATCTCGGCGGGCGTCACGTCGCACAGGTGGGCGAGGGTCACGTCGGGGGCGAGCCAGCCCCACTCCTCGAGCAGGTCGAGGGGCCGCTTGCCGTATTTCTCGGCGGCGACGCGCACGTCGACCTGCTCGTTCGACTGGGTGCGACGGCGCAGGCCGTGCCGGGCGGCGACTTCGGCGAACACCTCGAAGGTCTCGCGGGAGTCGGAGTGCACGCCCGCCGGCCCGACCGCGAGCTGTAGCATCCCGTCTGTCGTGCGGGGAGCCAGCGCGGTCGCGATCGCGTCGGCGCTCGCCCCCGCCTCCTGCGGGTCGTCACGCGCACTGCCGCGCACGAAGACCAGGCGGCCCCCCAGGGCGAGGGCGGCGTCGGCGACGGCGGTGGCGATCCCCACGGTGTCGTCCGTGGAGAGGCCGGCGGGCCAGGTGAGGTGATGGTCGGCGACCGTCGTGACCCCGCAGAGCAGCCCCTCGGCGACGCCGACGCTCGCGGCGAGCCCCGCGAGTTCCGGGTCGACTCCTGCCGCGGAGTAGGCCGCCGCCATCGCGGGCAGCCAGTCGCTCATCGGCACCCCGCGGGTGTCCGGCAGGGTGCGGAACGCCGACTGCAACAGGTGGTGGTGCGCGTTCACCAGGCCGGGGGTGACGACGCATCCCGACGCGTCGAGGCTCCCTTCGCCGGCAACCTCCAGGTCGCCCGAAGTCTCGACACCCGGCTCGATCAGGATCGCGGTGGCATCGTGGATGATCACGCCGCGATCCTGCCAGCCGGATGTGTCGGGCGTGTGTCGCTGGTCAGGCCGGAGCCAGCCGCCCGTCGACTGGGCGCGTCCCCTCGGTCCACTGCGGGGTCATCTCGAAGCGGGCGATCCGCCAAGTCTCGACCGCATCCGCACGCAGTGAGCCGAAACACCGTCGACATCCGCGCGGCGTAGCCTCACGGCATGCTCGAGATCGCCGCGCGACTGCTGCCCCGGCTGGATGCCGGCGCATCCCTCGTCGTCGTGACCGCCATCGGGGTCGACGGCAGCATGCCGCGCACCCTCGGCACGTCGATGTCGTGGGACGGCTCCGCCGCCATCGGATCGATCGCGGGCGGCTGCATCGAGGGGGCGATCGTCGAGGTCGCCGAGCGGGTGCTCGACGACGGCCGCACCCGCGTCGTGTCGTTCGGGGTCTCCGACGAGGCCGCGTTCGGCGTCGGTCTCGCCTGCGGCGGCGAGATCCGGCTGCACCTCGGCGTCGTGCGCCCGACCGACGCGGTCGTTCAACTGCTGCGGGATGCCGCGGCCGGCGCCCCGACATCGGTTGCGTTGACCGACCACGGCTTCGCCGTTGCGGCATCTGACCCGCTCTTCGTCGACGCCGTCGAACCGCCGGCCCGCATGATCATCGTCGGCGCGATGGAGTTCTCGGCGGCCCTGTCCGCGGCTGCCCAGGTGCTCGGCTACGCCGTCACCGTCGTCGACCCGCGCGAGGTGTTCACGACTCCCGAGCGGTTCCCCGGCGCCGACCTGGTGGTCGAGTGGCCCCCGGACTTCCTCGCCCGCACCCCGATCGATGACCGCACCGTGATCTGCCACCTCGGCCACGACGACCGGTACGACGCCGACCTGCTCGCGATCGCTCTCGCCTCACCCGCCGCCTACGTCGGGGCGATGGGCTCCCGCCGCACCACCGACGCGCGCCGCGTCGAACTCGACGCCCGCGGGGTCGACCATTCCCGGTTGCACGCCCCGATCGGCCTCGACCTCGGCGCCACGACCCCCGAGCAGACGGCGGTGTCGATCCTGGCCGAGATCCTCGCCACCACATCGGGCCGCCTCCCCGAACCCCTCCGAGCAACCCAACGCCGCATCCGCCCCCAGTAGCCGCGGCGGTGGCGATCGAGCAACTGAGGAGGACTGATCCGCCGTTCGCGAGTCAATCGGGGTAGGGGTCCCCGCTCTTGACTCGCGAACGGCGGATCAGTCCGACCCCCCGAGCGCGAGCCTCCACACGCGATCACGCGAGATGGGGAGCGAGTACGGCCGGACCCCCAAGGCGTCCCGGATGGCGTTCGCGAGCGCCGGGGCGACCGGGTTGTACGGGGCTTCCGACATCGACTTGGCGCCGAGCGGGCCGAGCGGGTCGTGCGTTTCGGCGAACAGCACCTCGGTCGGCGGGATGTCGCCGATCTTCGGCACCCGGTAGTTGCGGAACGTCGACGTGGTGACCACGCCCTCCTCGACGAGCACCTCCTCGTAGAGCGCCGACCCGATCGCCTGAGCCGTTCCGCCTTCGATCTGCCCGCGGAGCTGTTCGGGGTTGAGCACCGTCCCGGCATCCGCCGCCTGCACCGATTTCAGGATGCGCACCTCGCCGGTCGCGGGGTGGACCGCCACCCGGAACCCGTGGGCGTTGAACGCGACCGATCGCGAGGCACCGTCGCTGTGGCCGCGGGCCTCGGTGAGCGTCGGGTCGGCGGCGAGCGCCGTCGCCGCCTGGTGCACGGCCCGGCCGGCGACGACGACGCCGGTGGAGCCGTACGCGCCGGTGTCGTGTCCGGCGACGTCGGTGTCGGACTGCCGGATGCGGATGCGGTCGGGCGTCGTGCCGAGCGCGTCGGCCGCGAGTTGGGCGTGCACCGTGGTGGACCCGTTGCCGAACTCCGCGGTGCCGACCTCGACCTCGAAGAAGCCGTCCGCCAGCCGTCGCACCACGGCATCCGCGAAGTGCCCCCGCGGGGGGATGGTCGCGATCATCGCGAGTGCCGTGCCCTCGCCGAGCAGCCAGCCTTCTTCGACGGTGTCGCTCGTGGCTGCGAGGGCGGATGCGACGAGGTCGAGCACCTGGCCGGCGCCGTGGTCGCCGTCGTAGGCGATGTCGGTCGGGGGCTCCTCCTCGATGGTGCGGATCGGGTCGCCGGGGCGCACGACGTTGCGGCGGCGGAACTCGATCGGGTCGATGCCGAGTTTCCGCGCCAGTTCGTCGATCGCCGACTCGACGGCGAAGATCACCTGCCCCAGGCCGTAACCGCGGAACGCCCCCGACGGCGGGTTGTTGGTGTACACCGACTGCGCGTCGATGCGCACGTTGGCGCAGCGGTAGACGGCGACCGACTCGTGCACGCTGTGGAACATGACGCCGCGCCCGTGGTTGCCGTAGGCACCGGTGTCCATCAGCTGGTCGACGTGCAGGGCGGTGAGGATGCCGTCGGCGGTACCGGCGGCGGTGACCGAGACCCGCATCGGATGCCGCAGCGGCGCCCGCTGGAACTCGTCCGCCCGCGTGAACTCGTACTGCACCGGTCGGCCCGTGGCGAGCACGGCGAGGGCGACGATGTCTTCGGTGAGCAGCTCCTGCTTGCCGCCGAACCCGCCGCCGACGCGTTTGGTGAACACCCGCGCCGTGTCACGGGAACGACCGAAGATGTGGGCGATCTCGTCGCGCACCAGGTAGGGCACCTGACTGGAGGTGCGCAGCACGAGCCGCCCGTCGGCGTCGAGCCAGCCGCGGGTGGCGTGAGTTTCGAGCGCCGCGTGCGTGACGCGCGCCGTCGTCCAGGTGCCGGTGACCACCGCATCCGCCTTCTCGATCGCCGCCGCAGTGTCGCCGCGCTCGGCGTGCAGTTCGGCGACGGTGTTGCGTTCGGGGGCGTCGATGCGGGAGGTCTCGGGATGCTTGTCGCCGTGCACGAGGTGCGCGCCGGGCTCACGCGCGACGAGCGGGTCGAACACGGCCGGCAGCACCTCGTAGTCGACGACGATCGAGGAGAGTGCGCGTTCGGCGGCGGCGACGCTCTCGGCGACGACGGCGGCGACCCGCTGCCCGTGGAACCGGATCACCGGGTCGAGCACGAGGGTGTCGTCGGGGTCGTCGGCACGGTTCTGGTGCCGGCCGGTCGAGAACAGCGTCGCGGGGGAGTCGGCGTGGGTGAGCACCGCGACGACTCCCGGAAGCGCGGCGGCGGCGGTCGTGTCGATCGAGCGGATGCGCGCCGACGGATGCGGGCTGCCGAGCACGGCGAGGTGCAACAGCCCGGTGGTCGTCGTGTCGAGGGTGTACTCCTCGTGTCCGGTGACGACCCGCATCGCCGCGGGGGGAGCGACCGAGGCACCCAGCGCATCGCCGTCGACGTTCACCGTGCCGGCGACGGCATCCCGAATCGACCGGTACCCGGTGCACCGGCACAGGTTGCCCTTGAGGGCGTGATCGAGATCCTGGTGCGGTGCTCGGTCGAGCGCCGACGCGGTGACCACGAAGCCCGCGGTGCAGAACCCGCACTGGAACGCGCCGGCGTCGGCGAAGGCCCGCTGCACCGGATGCGGGTGCTCGGGGGTGCCGAGTCCCGCGGCGGTCGTCACCGTGCGGCCCTCGGCGCGGTGCGCCGGAACGAGGCAGGAATGCACCGGCGTGCCGTCGAGCAGTACCGAGCACGCGCCGCAGTCGCCCGCGTCACAGCCCTTCTTGACGGCGAACACCCCGTTCTCGCGCAGCAGCGTGCGCAGCACCTGCCCGGGGCGCGCTTCCGCGTCGAGCGGCTGTCCGTCGACCTCGAGTCTCACGGCTGTGCCTCCACGGCGCGTGCCTCCGCCCGCAGCTCCTCGGCGAAGCGCAGCGTCATCGCCCGCCGCCAGTCGGCGGCACCGTGCGCGTCGTCGTACCAGTCGCAGCCGGCGATCGCCGCCGCGAGCTCGGCGGCCTCGGGCACGTGCGCGAAGGCGAACACCCTTGGGGAGGCGGTGGATGCCGTGACGGTGAGGGTGAAACCGTCGCCGTCACGGCGGGCGAGCACGAGCGCCGCCGACCGGCCGAGCGGGGCGAGCGACGCGCGCCGATGCGACACCCAGGCGGGCGGCGCCGGGAACTCGACGGCCCGCAGCACCTCGCCGGGTCGCAGCACCGTCGAGCGCACCCCGGTGACGAAGTCGGCGACCGGGATGCGACGCTCCCCGCCGTCGGTGCCCTCAGCAGCCGGAGTCCAGACGACCGCGGTCGCCCCGAGGCCGCCGGCGAGCGACGTCATCGGCCCAGCCGGAAGGGCAAGGCAGATGTTGCCGCCGACGGTCGCGATGTTGTGGATCTTCCACGAGCCGAGCAACGCGTCGACGCAGGCCTCGACCACCGCAGCCGCGGTGCCGAACCGGCCCGCGGCATCCCGTGCCTGCGCGAGCGTGCAGGTCGCGGCGATCGAGAGCCCGCCGTCCTCCCGGGCCACGACCGGATCCCAGCCGAGTCCCGTGAGGTCGACGAGCCCGCGCAGTCCGGGCTGCGGCTCCGAGAACAGCCAGGTGCCGCCGCCGAGCACCGCCTCGCCGGGGCCGAGCACGAGGTCGGCGCGCGAACCGGCCACGCGCATCCCCTCGACCTCGATCAGATCCATGCGGTGAGTCAACTCCACCCATGTGTCAGGCGGGTAACGTGATCGGGTGGCCCGGGCAGCAGACGTCGACGAATTCGACGACGACGACGAAGCGCTGACCTGGGTCGGCGACGAAGAACAGGGACGCGCGGCCCCTCGACTGCGCGAACCCGAGCCGGCCGTCGCCGGTGCCGAGGCCGAGCCCGACGAGGCCCCCGGATCGCGTGGCCGGTCGATCGCGACCGTCGCGTTCGTCGTGCCCTACCTGGCGATCGCGGTCGGCTGGATCTTCGCGGTGCAGCAGCTCTCCTCCGGGTCGGCGTCGCTGTTCGGCGAGATCCTCTGGCAGTTCGGGGAGTTCCTCGCGATGCTCGCCGCCCCGCTGTGGTTCGCGGCGACCGTCACCCTCACGGCGCAGCACCGGCCGCTCGTGCGGGTCGGCTGGCTCGCCCTCGGCCTCCCCGTGCTGTTGCCCTGGCCGCTCGTGCTGCAGTTCGTCGCGGCACTCCAGTACGCGGGGAGCCTCTCATGATCGTCATCCCGCTGGTATTCGCGGTGCTGTTCGCGCTCGCGCTGTTCGGACCGATCTCCAACCTCGGCGCGCTGCCCGCCGTCTATGAGGCCTACGGCATCGGCGACGCCGTGCCCTGGCCGCTGCTGATCCTCGCGGTGGTGCTCCCGCCGGTGCTCTACGTCGCCGGGCTGCTGCTCGGCCGCGGTCGTCCGCCGTTCGCCCGCGCCCTCATCCTCACCGTCGCCCTCGCGACCTCTTTCGCCCTCTACTTCGGCATCGTCACCCTCGTCGGCGCCATCCAGCCGCCCCTCACGCTGTAGCGCGTCACATTGCGCCGCGTGAAGCCCGGGCGTCGGGGCCCCGCCGCCGCTCGCTACAATCGGGAAGTTGCGCCCCGCCTCCACCCGGCGCCCGACCCCTGACGAAGGAATCTCAGTGGCCAAGCCGATCGTCCTGATCGCCGAAGAACTCTCTCCCGCCACCGTCGAAGCACTCGGCACCGACTTCGACATCCGCGATGTCGACGGCACCGACCGCCCGGCACTGCTCGCGGCGCTCGCCGAGGCGCAGGCGGTGCTCATCCGCTCGGCGACGCAGATCGACGCCGAGGCGCTCGCCGCCGCACCGGCGCTCAAGGTGGTGGCCCGCGCGGGCGTCGGGCTCGACAACGTCGACATCAAGGCCGCGACCGAGGCCGGCGTCATGGTCGTCAACGCGCCGACCTCCAACATCATCAGTGCCGCCGAGCTGACGATCGGCCACATCCTCTCGCTCGCCCGGCACATCCCGGCCGCACACGCGAGCCTGGCGGCGGGGGAGTGGAAGCGCTCGAAGTACACCGGCGTCGAACTGTACGATAAGACCGTCGGCATCATCGGCCTCGGTCGCATCGGCGCGCTCATCGCCGCGCGACTGCAGGCCTTCGGCGTCGAGATCGTCGCCTACGACCCCTACGTCACGGCGACCCGCGCCCAGCAGCTCGGCGCGACCCTGATGACCCTCGACGAGTTGCTCGCGCAGAGCGACTTCGTGACCATCCACATGCCGAAGACGCCCGAGACGACCGGCATGATCGGCGCCGCGCAACTCAAGGCGATGAAGAAGACCGCCTTCGTGATCAACGTCGCCCGCGGCGGCCTCATCGACGAAGACGCCCTGTACGACGCGCTCGTCGCCGGCGAGATCGCCGGGGCGGGGCTGGATGTCTTCGTGTCCGAGCCTCCCGTCGAGAAGAAGCTGCTGGGCCTGCCGAACATCGTCGTCACCCCGCACCTCGGCGCCTCGACCGACGAGGCACAGGAGAAGGCGGGCGTCTCGGTCGCCCGCAGCGTGCGGCTCGCGCTCGAAGGCGAACTGGTTCCGGATGCCGTCAACGTCGCGGGCGGCGTCATCGACCCGTTCGTGCGGCCGGGCATCGCCCTCGTCGAGAAGCTCGGCCAGGTGCTCGCCGGCGTCGCCGGGCACGGTGCCCTCACCAGCCTCGAGGTGGATGTGCGCGGCGAGCTCGCCGCCTACGACGTGAGCGTCTACCGCCTTGCGGCGCTCAAGGGCTACTTCACCAACCTGGTCACCGAGAACGTGTCGTACGTCAACGCCCCGCTCCTCGCCGAGCAGCGCGGCATCACCTCGACACTCGCGGTCTCGGAAGACAGCGTCGACTACCGCAACACGACGACCCTGCGCGGGGTGCTCGGCGACGGCTCGGTCGTCGAGGTGGCGGGCACGCTCGCCGGCACCAAACTCGCACAGAAGATCATCGGCCTGAACGGTTACGACATCGAGGTGCCGCTCGCCGACCACCTCATCCTCATGACCTACGAAGACCGCCCCGGCATCGTCGCCACCTACGGCAAGGAGCTCGGCGACGCGAAGGTCAACATCGCCGGCATGCAGATCGCCCGCCAGAGCGCCGGCGGGCAGGCGCTCAGCGTGCTGACGGTCGACTCGCCGGTGCCCGACGAGGTGCTCGAGCGCATCGCGGCTCAGATCTCGGCGACGTCGCTGCGCGCGATCGAGATCGTCGAGGCGTAGGTCGGATCCCCACGTCCCGCACCCCGAATAGGCTGGCGGGCGTGACTCGCACGATCGACCTCGCCCTCATCCCCGGCGACGGGATCGGCCCCGAAGTGACCGAGCAGGCGGTGGCCGTTCTTCGTGCCGCCCTCGGTGCCGACGCCGACCTCCGCACGACCGAATACCCGTACAGTGCCCGGCACTACCTCGAGACCGGGGTCATCCTCGGCGACGACGATCTCGCCGCTCTCGCGAAGCACGAGGTGATGCTGCTCGGCGCCGTCGGCGGCGACCCCCGCGACCCGAAGCTGGCGGGCGGGATCATCGAGCGCGGTCTGCTGCTGAAGCTGCGGTTCGCCTTCGACCACTACGTCAACCTGCGGCCGACCAAGCTGTTCCCGAACGTCACGAGTCCGCTGGCGAACCCGGGGGATGTCGACTTCGTCGTCGTGCGGGAAGGCACCGAGGGTCCGTACGTCGGCAACGGCGGCAGCATCCGCGTCGGCACCCCCGCGGAGGTCGCCAACGAGGTGAGCGTCAACACCGCCTACGGCGTCGAGCGGGTCGTGAAGTACGCCTTCGACCTCGCCGAGAAGCGCCGCAAGAAGCTCACGCTCGTGCACAAGACCAACGTGCTCGTCTACGCCGGCAGCCTGTGGGCGCGGGCCGTGGAGCGGGAGGCGGCCAATCATCCATCCGTGGCGTGGGACTACCTCCATGTGGATGCCGCGACGATCTTTCTGGTGACCGACCCTGCTAGGTTCGACGTGATCGTCACAGACAACCTCTTCGGCGACATCCTCACCGATCTGGCCGGCGCTATCAGCGGCGGCATCGGACTGGCCGCGTCGGGCAACATCAACCCCGACGGCGCGTTCCCCTCGATGTTCGAGCCGGTACACGGTTCGGCTCCCGACATCGCGGGGCAGCGGAAAGCCGACCCCACCGCGGCGATCCTCTCGACGGTTCTGCTGCTCGACCACCTCGGGCTCGCGGACGCCGCGCGACGGATCGAGGCCGCGGTGACGGCGGATCTCGCCGAACGAGGACCCACCGCCCGCTCGACGGACGAGATCGGCTCTGCCATCTCGCGCCGCTTGGGCGCAGACTAGACACCTACTCAACGGAGTTCTCATGACGATCAACCTCCTGCCGATGGCGACCCCCGACCTGCTCTGGCAGGTCACCCGCAACGACGCCGCGAAGTCGGCCGAGGCGCGCGCGGCGATCCTCGCCGACCCCGGATTCGGCAAGCACTTCACCGACCACATGGTCGACATCTGCTGGTCGGAGAAGGGTGGATGGCACCGCCCGCGCGTGCAGCCCTACGGCCCGATCTCGCTCGACCCGGCTGCGGCGGTGCTGCACTACGCCCAGGAGGTCTTCGAGGGCCTCAAGGCATACCGGCACGCCGACGGGTCGATCTGGACGTTCCGGCCCGAAGCGAACGCCGCCCGGATGCAGCGCTCCGCCAAGCGCCTCGCCCTGCCCGAGCTGCCGGTCGAGTACTTCCTCGAGTCGCTGAAGCAGCTCATCGCCGTCGACGGCGACTGGGTGCCGACCGCCCCGGAGACGAGCCTCTACCTGCGACCGTTCATGTTCGCGAAGGAGGCCTTCCTCGGCGTTCGTCCGGCCGCCAAGGTGAACTACTACCTCATCGCCAGTCCCGCCGGCGCCTACTTCACGGGCGGCGTCACCCCGGTGGCGATCTGGCTGTCGACCCAGTACGCGCGCGCCGGGAAGGGCGGCACCGGAGCAGCGAAGACGGGCGGCAACTACGCGTCGAGCCTCGTCGCCCAGGCCGAGGCCTACGACCACGGATGTGCGCAGGTGCTGTTCCTCGACGGCTCGGGCACCTATCTCGAAGAGCTCGGCGGCATGAACGTCGTGCTCGTCACGAAAGACGGCCGGCTGATCACGCCGGAGAGCGACAGCATCCTCGAAGGCATCACCCTCGACTCGGTGCTGCAGCTCGGGCGCGACCGCGGCCTGAAGGTCGAACAGCGGCCGGTGCCGTTGCAGGAGTGGGTCGACGGCGTCGCGTCGGGTGAGATCGTCGAAGCCTTCGCGTGCGGCACGGCAGCGGTCTTGACGCCGATCTCGGAGCTGAAGGGCGAGCACGTCTCGATCGTCATGCCCGAGCCGTCGGGCGAGCGCGTCTCGATGTCGCTGCGGCAGGAGCTGACCGACATCCAGTACGGACGGGTGCCCGATCGCCACAACTGGTTGATGCGTCTCGACGCCTGAGCCGGTGGATCCGGGGTCAGCGACCGGCGGCGTAGTGCGCGGCGACGCGTGAGGCGCTGAGAGCCGTCGTGTAGACGGCGGCGTTGTCGATGCTCGAGACCAGGGTCGCGTCGAGCACCCCCGACATCCCGGTCGTCGTGTCGCCGCCGACCCGCCAGAAGCCGTCTGAGCCGTACGGGTTGTAGTGGTAGGCGGTGGTCCGGGTGTTGGAGGCTTCCAGAACCCCGTCGACGTAGAGTCGCATCCCGGCCGACGAGAGGGTCGCGACCGCGTGATGCCATCCGCCGTCGTGGTAGGTCCCGGGCGCGTTCAGGGTGCGCACCGTGTTGTTCTGACGGATGCTGAAGCGTAGTCCTCCCCCCGTGGTCATCCAGATGCGCCGATCGGCGACGGCCGAGGTGCCGGTGGCGCTCTCCCCGAATCCGATGAGTTGCCCACCGCCCGTCGACGTCGTGCGGAACCAGATCTCGATGCTGAAGGTGTTCGGCGGCGCGATGGCGGCCCCGGGCACCGTGATGCCGCTCGTGACGGCGGCGGCGAGGGCGAGCGACGGGCTGGTGCCGACGCAGTCGCCGACCTCCCGCGTGGCGCCCGCCAGGATCGTGCCCGTTCGGCCGTTGCCCGACGCGTCGGTCGCGGTGGTGCCCGTTCCCTCGTTCACGGCGTAGAGCAGGGAGGGCGAATCGAGCGGCGTCTCGACGAGACAGCCGAAGGTCGGGGCGGCCGCGAGAGCGGTCGACGGGTTCGGACTCTGGCTGGCGTACGCGGCGTGGGCGGTGCCGCTCGATCCGATGACGGTGACGACGGTGACGGCGGCGATCACGGCGAGTGCGGACGGGATGGCGCGCGCGACCGCGGGGTCGGAATCGGCCCGATGCGCGTTGCGGCGGCCGAACGCGACGACCCCGAGTCCGAGGGTCGCGACGACGGCACCGAGGATGAGCTCCCACCGGCCTTCCCGGGCCCAGAGGAAGGGCAGCCCGATCGCGGGAGCACGCAACACGGCGACGCCGTGCACGTCGTCGGGTGTCACCGGGGTGGAGTCGGTGGTCGCGTTGGCATCGCCGCGGGTGATCAGCAGGCCCTCGGCGGTCGGACCGACGAGGCGGTGCAGGCGCAACTGCCCGGGATGGTCGGGATCCTCGAACAGCAGCACACGACCCGGTGAGGCGGCGGGGTCGGCGACCGGCATCGCGACGACGATGTCGCCGGCGCGGACGGCGGGTGCCATCGAGTCGCTCATCACGGTGGTGGCTTTCCACCCCCAGAGTGTCGGGATGGCCGACCAGAACAGGCAACTCGCGACGGCGAACAGGATGATGCGCGCCAACGTCGTGATGACAAGCGTGACGTGCACTTCTGCACCTCCTCGGGTAGGCGTGCGAGACGAAGGGGGACGGGAGACTGAGCGGGATGCGGCGGGGAAGGCGATCGGGGAGCGGATCGACGCGAACGGAGTCCGTCCGGCACCCCCGAATCAGGTGCCGGACGGCCCGACCGATCAGCTGTTCTGCGCCTCCCAGGTGAATCCGAGCGCAGCGGTGCCGCCCTGGGTGGTGTTCGGTGCCCCGGCATCGACCGTGTACACGAACTGGAACACCCGCGTCTCGGCGGCGGTGCCCGTAGGCGCCCAGGAGCCGAGGCCGGTGGCGTAGTTCGTGGCGGTCGTGCCGAAGTTTGCGAGCGAACCGGTGTAGACGGCCGCCCCGGAGACGAGCGGGGTGAACCCGACGCAGCCGCCGGCGAAGCTGCCGCCGGTGCCTTGGGTGATCGTCAGCGTGATGTGGCTGCTGAGCGCGTTGGTCGTGGTGGCGCCGGTGCCGTAGAGGCGCACGGCGGATGCCAGCGAGCCGGTCGAGGTGACCGCGATGCAGCGGGTTCCGGTCGATCCGGGTGCCAGGTTGGTGGCGGTGAAGAGGGCCGTGGCCGAGTCGTCGTCGGACAGCGCGACGGTGCCGGTGGCCCAGTTGTTCGTCGGCGTCGACGTGGTGGCCGAGAACGCGGCGTAGGACGCGGTGCCGATCGTGGCGCCGCTCAGCAGGATCGCGACCGGCAGGGCGAGCCAGTTCGCGATGCGGCCGGCACGGCGTCGGCGCAGGGTGGTGGTCATCTGAATACTCCTCGGGTTGGTTCGATGATCGAAGTAGCAAGTTCGACGATCAAACTAACGGTGGGAGCGGTTTCACGAAGCCCCCAAGGCGGGTCGCCCTCGTCCAGGGGGGTCACGAGGGGTACACTCCGGGTCTGGGGAAGTGCAGAGCCAAGGGGGACTGGCGATGTTTCGTGAAGTTGTTGAGGTCGACGAGTCGACCGAGACCGCGCTGAGCGATGTGCTGATCGCGTTCAGCCGGATGCGTCGTGAGAATGACCTGCTGCTCACTGCGATCGCACGAGACCACGGCCTTCACGCCTCCGACTTCCGTGCGGTGGCATTCGTGCAGATGACGCCGGACGTCACCCCTCGGAGCCTGGCCGACTACCTGGCTCTGTCGTTGAGTGCGACGACGGCGATGATCGATCGCCTGGTCGCCGCGGGGTACGTGCTGCGCACCCCGAATCCCGAGGACGGGCGCAGCGTCTATCTCGAGATCACCCCGGTTGGGGCCGATGCGGTCGAAGACGCTCGGAAGCTATACGTCGCGGCCTTCGAAGCTGCGGTGCCTGTCGAGCGGCGCGACGAGGTCGCTGCGACGTTCAAGCGCATCGCGGATGCCGTCGCGGATGTCGCCGTCGGGGACCACGCGTCAGCGCGCACCTGAGCTCCGGGCCTCGTGGCCGTCAGCGGCGACCCGTGACCCGCATGACGAACGCGGCCACGGCATCCGCCGCGGTGTCGAGATGCTGGGCGTGCGTGTGGCCGCTCACCGCCTTGCGGGGTCGAAGATCGTGGTCGCCGTCGTCGAGCCAGAGCACCTCGATCGACTCTCCGAGCCCGTAGCCCGCGACTTCGTCGGGTGAGCCGAACGGATCGCGGGTGCCCTGCACGATGAGGGTCGGCACGCGCAGATCGACCAGGTGCGCGGTGCGCGGACGATCGGCGGCGGCCGGCGGGTGGAACGGGTAGGACAGACAGGCCAGCCCGGCGATCGACCCGGCCTCGAACTCCGAGCCGGCGATCATGCTCGCCACCCGGCCGCCCATCGAGCGCCCCCCGATCACCGGTCGCCCGCCCACCTCCGCGAGCACCGCCCGGTACTCGTCGAGCAAGGTCTCGGCGCGCGGTGGCGGCCGCCTCCCGCCGGAACGCCGGGATGCCATGTAGGCGAACTCGAACCGCACCACCCGCACGCCCCGAGCGGCGATGCGGGAGGCGACATCCGTCATGCCGCGGGAATCCATCGCGGCACCCGCACCGTGGGCGAGCACCAGGGTGGGCGCGTCATCGGGCCCGTCGACGAGGAGGTCCATACCACCCATCCTGTCGCAGCCCGGCGGAGCGCCCGCCCAGGTCTAGGGTTGAGACTCGTGAGAGTCGCCCGCTTCGCCATCGCGGACGCCGACCCCCGGTACGGCATCGTCGACAACGACGACGAGATCGTCGTGCTGGCCGGTGATCCGATCTTCTCCGGATTCCAGCCCACGGGGGAGCGCCTGCCGCTCGCCGACGTGCGGCTGCTCGCCCCGGTCATCCCGCGCTCGAAGGTGGTCTGTGTCGGCCTGAACTACGCCGACCACCGCGCCGACATGTCCAACATCGAGGCTCCCGAGAACCCGCTGATCTTCCTCAAGCCGAACACGGCCGTCATCGGCCCCGGCGAGGCGATCCAGATCCCGCCCGTCGAGGGGCGCATCACCCACGAGAGCGAACTCGTCGTCGTCGTCGGTCGCATCGCGAAGCAGGTGAAGGCCGCGGACTGGCGCGACTACGTCTTCGGGTTCACGATCGGCAACGACGTGTCGGCGCGCGACCAGATGTTCGCCGACGGGCAGTGGGCACGGGCGAAGGGCTACGACACGTTCGCCCCGATCGGCCCGTGGATCGAGACGGAACTCGACCCGTCGAACCTCGAGATCCAGAGCCACGTCGACGGGGAGCCACGGCGGCACGGCAACACGAAAGACCTCATCTACGACCTGCCGACGCTCTTCGAGTACATCTCGGATGTCTGGACTCTTCTGCCCGGCGACATCATCATGACCGGCACGCCGTCGGGGCTCGGCGGGTTCGTCGCCGGTCAGACGGTCGACATCACGATCGAGGGGATCGGCACCCTGAGCAACCCGGCGCGTAACCGCGACTCGGCATGAGCGAGGGCGGGATGACCGCACTCACCGACGCGGACGTCGTCCGCATCCGGCGTCGCAGCCATGTGGCGATCATCAGCGGGCAGGCGCTCGCCGGGGTCGGCATGGGCGCGACGTTCTCGGCTGGAGCCCTGCTCGCAACCCAGCTCTCCGGTTCACCCGCCTGGTCGGGAACCTCGGTCACCCTGTCGACCCTCGGCGCGGCGGCCGCGGCCATCCCGCTCGCCCGACTCGCGCAAGCGTCGGGTCGGTCGCCGGCGCTCGCCACGGGCTCCGCCTTCGCGGCCCTCGGAGCGATCGTCGGCATCGTCGCGACCGCTGCCGGCCTGTTTCCGCTGTTCCTCGTCGCGATGGGCCTGCTCGGGGTGGGCACCGCGGTGAACCTGCAGTCCCGCTTCGCCGCGACCGACCTGTCGGAACCGGCCCGCAGCGGGCGCGACCTGTCGGTCGTCGTCTGGTCGACGACGCTCGGCGCCGTGCTCGGCCCGAACCTCATCGGTCCGGGTGACGTGCTCGGGCGCTCGATCGGGTTGCCGCCGCTCACGGGTGTGTTCATCTTCGCCCTCGCCGCACAGCTGGTCGCCGTCACCGTCTACCTCGTGGTGCTGCGCCCCGACCCGTTGCTCACCGCGCTGCGTCTCGGCGTCGAGCGCGGCACGACCGAGGTGGAGGCGCGCGCCGAGGATCGCGGCGGCGTGATCACCGCCATCCTGACCCTCGCCCTCAGCCACGCGACGATGGCGTCGGTGATGGCGATGACGCCGGTGCATCTCGTCGATCACGGGGCGACGCTGCAGATCGTGGGGCTGACGATCAGCCTGCACGTCGCCGGCATGTACGCGCTCTCGCCGGTGTGGGGCGTGCTCTCCGACCGGTTCGGGCGCTCACCCGTCATCGTGGTGGGACAGGGGATGCTGCTGGCCGCCCTCCTGATGACGTCGTTCGGCGCCGAGCATTCCGGCTGGGTGGTGGCGGGCTTGATCTTCTTGGGGCTCGGCTGGAGCGCGGCGACCGTCGCCGCATCCGGCCTGCTCACCGACAGCGCCGACCCGATGCGACGCACCGTCGTGCAGGGCCGTGCCGACCTGTCGATGAGCCTCGCCGGGGGCATCGGCGCGGCGAGCGCCGGGGTCGTGCTCGCCGCGATCGGCTACTCGGGCCTGTCGCTCGTCGCGATCGTGCTCGTCGCGGTCGTGGTGGGCGCCCTCGTGATCCGTCGCGCGCGCCGCCCACGCATCCGCGTCGAGTCTGGTCAAGTCTGACCAAGGGGCGGTACGCTGGCTCCATGTCGATCAACATCTACGAGGCCAAGACCCAGCTCTCGAAGCTGATCGCTCGCGTCGAGGAGGGCGAAGAGATCACGATCTCGCGCAACGGTCGCCCCGCTGCGCGACTCGTGCCGATCGGCCGGCGCACCGCGCCACGGGTTCCGGGTGCCCTGAAGGGGCAGATCGTCATCCACGACGACTTCGATGAGCTGGATGAGGAAACCCTCAGCGACTGGTACGGCGAGTGAGGATCCTCCTCGACACTCACGTACTGCTCTGGTGGCTCATGGAGGATCCGCACCTGCCCAGGGCCTTCCGAGCCGCGATCGCGGATGCCGACAACGATGTCTTCGTGTCAGCCGTCACTCACGCTGAGATTGCGATCAAACGCTCGCTCGGGAAGCTTGACGCGCCCTGGATTCCCGACGAACTGCTTGCCGAGAACGGCATCATCGGGATGTCATTCACGTCGTCGCACGCGAGGCGGATGCTCGATCTGCCCTTTCATCATCGCGACCCGTTCGACCGCATGTTGATCGCCCAGGCAGCTCTTGAGGACGTGGCATTCGCGACGGTCGATCCGCGCTGTCGCCAGTACGACATCCGGCTCTTCGAGCACGCCTAAGCTCGCTCGACACCTAAGCTCAGTGGCGATGTCTGCCCTCCCCTTCAGTACCGCGACCGGCGCCGATGTGCGCGTGCGATTCTGCCCTTCGCCCACCGGCACCCCCCACGTCGGGATGGTGCGCACCGCCCTGTTCAACTGGGCGTACGCGCGGCACACCGGCGGAAAGATGGTCTTCCGCATCGAAGACACGGATGCCGCCCGCGACAGCGAGGAGAGCTACCTGCAGCTGATCGACGCGCTCACCTGGCTCGGCATCGACTGGGATGAGGGGGTCGAGATCGGCGGCCCGCACGGGCCGTACCGGCAGTCGCAGCGCACGTCGATCTACCTCGAGGTCGTCGAGAAGCTCAAGGCGTCAGGCCACCTCTACGAGTCGTTCGTGACCCCCGAGGAGATGGAGGCGCGCAACGTCGCCAACGGCCGCGACCCGCGGCAGGGGTACGACAACTTCGAGCGCGACCTCACCGACGACCAGCGGGCGGCGTTCCGTGCCGAGGGTCGTGCCCCCAGCCTCCGGTTGCGGGTGCCCGACACCGACCTGAGTTTCGACGACCTGATCCGCGGCGAGATCACCTTCCCGGCGGGGTCGTTCACCGACTTCGTCGTGGTGCGCCCGAACGGCGCCCCGCTCTACACCTTCGTGAACCCGGTCGACGACGCGCTCATGGGCGTGACGCACGTGTTCCGGGGCGAAGACATCCTCTCCTCGACCCCGCGGCAGATCGCCCTCTATCTCGCCCTGATCGAGGCTGGCGTCACCACCTTCATCCCGCGATTCGCGCACATGCCGCTCGTCTACGGCGAAGGCGCGAAGAAGCTCTCCAAGCGCGACCCCGAGTCGAACCTGTTCCACCACCGCGACCGCGGGTTCATCCCCGAGGGGCTCATCAACTACCTCGCCCTGCTCGGCTGGTCGATCGCCGCCGACCGCGACGTGTTCACGGTGCCCGACCTCGTCGAAGCCTTCGACATCGTCGACGTCAACCCCAACCCGGCGCGCTTCGACCAGAAGAAGGCCGACGCGATCAACGGCGACCACATCCGGATGCTTGCCGCCGACGACTTCGCCGGACGCATCGTGCCCTACCT
This sequence comes from Pseudolysinimonas yzui, assembly GCF_014653215.1. Classification (GTDB taxonomy): domain Bacteria; phylum Actinomycetota; class Actinomycetes; order Actinomycetales; family Microbacteriaceae; genus Pseudolysinimonas_A; species Pseudolysinimonas_A yzui. The sequence goes on from NZ_BNAI01000001.1 coordinate 203,105, forward strand.
CGCCGAGTACGTCGCCGACCCGCCGACGCCCGCGCAGGCGGCGATCCTGCGGGAGGCCGCGCCGCTCGTGCAGGAGCGCATGATGGTGCTGTCGGAGGCGTCGGGGTTGCTCGGCTTCCTCTTCACCGCCGACTCCGCGCTCGAGTTCGACGCTGACGCGCTGCCGAAGGATGCCGACCAGGCCGCGCGCATCCTCGAAGCCGCGGCGGGGGCGCTGGAGCGTCTCGACGACTTCTCGACCGCCGCGATCGAGGAGGCCCTCCGCGCCGAGCTCATCGACGGCGCCGGCCTCAAGCCCCGGGATGCCTTCGGCCCGTTGCGGACCGCGATCTCGGGCCGACGCATCAGCCCGCCGCTGTTCGAGTCGATGGAGATCCTCGGCAAAGACTCGACCCTGGTGCGGCTCGAACGCTTCCGGCAGCACCTCGGCTGAGGCGCACCGTGGCGGAGCGGGTGACTGTGCAGGTGAAGGCCGGCTCGTCGAAGGGTCCGCTGGTCGAAGCGGATGCCGACGGCGGTCTCGTGGTCTACGTGCGTGAGCGCGCCATCGAGGGGGCGGCCAACGACGCCGTCGTGCGACTCGTCGCCGCACACTTCGGCGTCGCCCCGTCGCGGGTCTCGATCCGCCGCGGTCACACCTCGAAGCGCAAGACCCTCGAGGTCGTGGTCTGAGCCGTGGGGTACGCCTATCGTCCAGCGCCACCCGCTCTGCGGTCGGTGGTGCGCTCGCTCTGGTTCAACGAGGACCCGCCCCGCCGCCGATACGAGCGCATCCTTCCGCAACCGGTGGCCCACGTCATCATCAACCTCTCCGACCCGTACCGGCTGCTGACCCGCGGAGGGGAGTGGGTGGGCGAGCCCTTCCGCGCAGCGTTCGTGTCGGGACTCCAGCCGGAGTACCTCGTCATCGAGAATCCCGAGTGGTTGTGGCAGTGCGGTGCCGAGCTGGAGCCGGCAGGCCTCGCGGCGCTCGTGTCGATGCCGCCTTCCGAGCTGACGGCGCGGGTTCGGGATGCCGACGACATCATCACCGGAAGCGCCGGGTGGCGCGATGCCCTCCGCGCCGCCGACCACGACCCCGAACGCACCCTCGACGTGTTGACCGAGTTGCTGGAGGCCGCCCTCCGGCCCGACGTCACGATCGATGCGGACGTGCGGGAGGGACTCGCGCGCCTCGAGGCCGACCCCGACCTGCCCATCGCACGCCTCGCATCCGATCTCGGCCTGACGCACGCACACCTCATCCGTCGGTTCCGCGCCGCCATCGGCGTCGCCCCGAAGACCTACGCCGACTTGACGCGGTTCTCACACTTTCTGAACGCCATCCCGTTCGACGCCGTGCCCACCTGGAGCGAGCTGGTCGCGGCCACCGGCTACCACGATCAACCGCACTTCATCCGCTGCTTCAAGCGCTACACCGGCTACACCCCGAGCCGGTATCTCGCCGGTGTGCGTGAGTACGGCGCCGAGTTCCCGTCGTTCCAGCCGATGGATGAATTTCCGACAATCGCGACGCCACCGGGGGCCACTACCGTCGGGTGACCTTTCAGAAAGGAACACTCGACATGGACTTCTCTCTCATCAGCTGGCTCGGCGTCGCCGTCGCCGGCGTCACCGCGATGGTGATCGGCGGCCTCTGGTATTCGCTGCTGTTCGCCAAGCCCTGGCAACGCGCGGCCGGCGTGACCGACGAGCAGCTGACGCAGAACGCGCCGCTCACCTACCTCGGCTCGCTGTTGCTCGCTTTCATCATGGCGCTCGTGCTCGCGCCGTTCATCGCGCACGGCGGGGCGGTCTTCGGCACCTTCGCCGGACTCGCCGTCGGGCTCGGCTGGGTCGCCACGTCGCTCGGGATGATCTGTCTCTTCGAACGTCGGCCGTTCGCCCACTGGGCGGTGAACGCGGGCTACGCGATCGTGTCGTACACCGCGATGGGGGCGATCATCGGAGCCTTCCAGGCCTGACCTCGCGCCGCCGCCGGTGCGCCGAAGCACCTCCGCAGGTGCGGTAGAGTGATCAGTCGGTCCGCCTCCGGGTGGCTCCGATGGGGTGTGGTGTAATTGGCAACACGGCTGATTCTGGTTCAGTTGTTCTTGGTTCGAGTCCAGGCACCCCAGCAGTAAGAAAACCCCCGGTAAGCGGGGGTCTTCTTGTTCTTCACCCGCAAGCGTGGATGCTGCCGTGCGACACGCGAAGTGGACGACTCCCCAGCATCGCCGGGCGATTCGAGAGTCAAGCTCCTCCTGTTCGGAAGTAGCTGCAAAGCAGCTGTGCACCTATACACCTATGCGCCTATGGTGCTATGGTTCCAACTATGACGACCTACGTCAGCATCCAGGGACGCGGCACGATCGCGTTGCCGGCCGCTGCCCGCAAGCGCTATCACCTAGACGAGCCAGGTGCGCAGGTTGAGATCATCGAGCGTGAGGGCGAGATCGTTCTTCGCCCAAAGCTGCCAGTTGACGCTTCGCAGGCATGGTTCTGGGACGCGAATTGGCAAGCGGGAGAGCGACAGGCCGAAGCAGAGGCGGATGCGCGCCTTGGTGAGATTCACGAATCGGGCGAGGAATTCCTGGACGCGTTGGACGACTGAGTGAAGTACAAGCGGCTTCCGCAGTTCGATGCGGACTATAGCCGCCTGTCGTCGCCCGAACGCGCCAAGTTCAAGGAAGCGTTGCGGACGTTCATCGACGCCTGTCGGGAGTATGAAGCCAACCCCTCGTCATATGTGTGGCCAGCCGCGCTACGGTTCGAGCGGCTGTCCAGCACTAAACGAGTGTGCGCGATCACCTGGTCGTTCAGCGGTCCGGACGGGCGTGCGACGTTTCACTTTGAGACCGTTGACGGCGAAATGTTCATCGTGTGGCGCAGGGTTGGGCGACACTCGATCTACAAGAAGCCTTGATCGATTTCGCCTGAACGCCCGAGTTAGAGCGGCCCGATGCCCGAGCTATGCGGGTGAGTTTGCTTGTCACGGTGTCGCGGCGGGTGCCAAGATCGGGCAACTCGAACGGATCAGGAGCCGCCTTGTCAGAAACGCCCACGACCCCAAGCACCCCTGCCGGCTGGTATGACTCTGGCGACGGACGTAAGCGATGGTGGAACGGTCTCGAGTGGACCGACGACTATCAGCAGCCCAAGAAGAAGATCAGAACCCCACTCTGGGTGACGATCACGGCAGCAGTTGTCGCGCTCGTCATCGGACTGAGCGTCGGCGGTCGTGGTGATAGCAGTCGGATCGCATCGCTTGAGAGTCAGGTCGAGGAGCTCGAAGAGGAAAAGGCGGATCTGAGAGACCAAACGTCAGCCAATTCGGAGCGACCGGAAACGAACGAGCCGGACGAACCCGAGCCGGCTGGTCCCGCTCTCACCGTCAGCCAGCAGCAAGCGATCGCACAGGCTGAGTCGTACCTCAGGTTCACCGCGTTCTCTCGAACCGGTCTGATCGGACAGCTCGAGTACGAGGGCTTCAGCACGGAGGATGCCACCTTCGCGGTCGACAACATCACCGTCGACTGGAACGCTCAAGCAGCCGCATCCGCCGAGTCCTACCTCGAGATGATGGCGTTCTCCCGGTCGGGACTGATCGACCAGCTGCTATACGAGGGCTTCACACCCGAGCAAGCCGAGTACGGCGTCACCGCAGTCGGCTACTAGAACCCGGTTGGGCCCTTCGGCTACCGCAATTGGGGCTAGTAGATGATGGTGCCCTCGGGCTTCCGCTCCTCGATAGCGATCGGGACCCCGGGGCCAACAACAACCGTCAGCGAGCGGTCGTCGGCAAGGCGAACCTGGATCGTCCCGCTCGCCGAGGGGCTCATCTCCCTGAACACGTCATTGTCGGCCAGAGAAGGCCATCGACCGAGGTGCAGCGGCTCGACCCCGGCATTCTGAGCGTGAATCGGTCTGAACCGCTGCTTGGGGGTTCTCGAGGTGGTCCGGCCGCGGGCTCGCTACCGCTGCCAGGCCTCTGCAGGGGTGAGCGGCACGAGCGTCGGGATGTCGACCGCCGAACTGACGTCGACGCGTCGACCGAGTTCGGCCGCCTCGAGGATCCCGTTCAGAACCTCTAGGACGTGGAGTGCCATCGCCCCGCTGGCCCGTCGATGCCCGGCGATGAAGTCGAGGAGGCCGACGCCTCGAGCGCCGTCGACGTAGCCGGCGGAGGGGGTGCATGTCTGCCAGTCGTCACCGCCCCGGACGGCGAGCCGGACGTCGCCATCGAAGCGGTTGGGATCGGGGACGAGCAGCGATCCCTCCTCGCCGTGGACTTCGATGGGGTGAGCAGACGACCGGATGGTGTCGAACCCGAAGGCGACCGTCGACACGGCGCCGTTCGCGTGCTCGAGGAGCCCCGAGACATGAGTCGCGACTTCGACGGGAATGACCTCCCCGGCGCGCGGTCCGGAGCCGATCGTGCGCGTGTTCCTCGTCCGGGTCGCGACGCCGCTCACCGCGACGACGGGTCCGAGCAGATGCACCAGGGATGTCACGTAGTACGGGCCCATGTCCAGAACGGGCCCACCGCCGGGCAGATAGTAGAAGTCGGGGTTCGGATGCCAGGCCTCGTGTCCGGACGAGAGCCAAGTCGCGAACGCCGAGACCGGCCGGCCGATGCGCCCGGCCTCGACCGCATGACGTGCGGTCTGGATGCCGGTCCCCAGAACCGTGTCGGGCGCCGACCCGACGGCGACCCCGGCAGCGCTCGCCGCTGCGAGGATCGCACGACCCTCCTCGGTCGTTGGCGCCAGCGGCTTCTCCCCGAATACGTCTTTGCCGTTCTCGATGCAGGCGAGGGCGATCTCCGCGTGCGCCGCTGGAATCGTCAGATTGAGCACCGTGTCGACTTCCGGGTCGGCGAGGAGCTCGGGAACGCTCACCGCGCGGCTGCCGTCAAGGCGACCCGCGAGGTTCTCGGCCCGGGTCGCGTCGAGATCGGCCACGCGACTGATCCGGATCCGAGGGTGGTCCGCGATCGTCTCGAGGTAGGCGCCGGAGATGACGCCCAGTCCGATCACTCCGATGCGGTGCGGCTCGCCCACAGCATTCCTCTTTCCATGATGGTTCTGATCGTCGGGTGGCGGAGGACGTCGACCGTGTGGCCGGGAGTCGAGACGAAGACCCGGCCGGCGCCCCAGGATCGCGTCCAGAAGACCGGCGACACGATCGGTCGATGCCATGGCTGGTACGGCTGCGTCGGGTGCTCGGTGACGGCGAGTGTGTCGATCAGGTCGTCGTGAAGCACCCAGTACTGCTCGGTCTCCAGCTCGAAGTCATCAAGACCGGCGGTGATCTCGTGCGAGCGCCCGGCATCGGTGAATCGGACGGAGTACCTCAGGTAGTTGTCCGACTGATCGCCGACACGATCCTCGGGCGCCTTCCCGGGGTGGGTTGCGAACTGACCGCCGATGAGCTGGAGGTAGTCGGAGCTGTTCCGATACGAGTCGGCGATCCCGCCGTGCCAGCCGACGAGCCCGGTGCCCCGCTCGACCGCATCCCGGAGGCCGCGCAGCGCGTCGGCGCTGATCTCGGACATCGTCACCGACTGCACGATGAGGTCGACCCTGGCCATCGTGTCCGGGTCGGCGTAGACCTCGTTGCTCTCCCGGATCTCCACGTCGAAGCCGGACGTGTTGAGGAACGGGACGAAGAGTTCGGTGGTCTCGACCGGGTGGTGCCCGTCCCAGCCGCCCCGCACAATGAGCGCGCGGCGGGTCATCGCGCGCCCTCGATTCCGAGCGCGGGCGGCCCAGGATTCCGCGCGCTGGACTCGCGCGCGATCACCTTGAATCGCGTGAAGAGCGTGACGGGCGGGTGAAGGGGATCTGCGATCCGCTGGATGAGGAGCTCGACGCTCAGCCTCGCCATCTCGCGCTTGCCCGGCTCCACGGTCGAGAGGGCGGGCACTGCGTAGCGGGAGTCCTCGATATCGTCGAACCCGACGATCGCGACGTCGTCCGGCACGCGCACTCCTCGTGAGGCGGCGGCCCGGATCGCGCCGAGCGCGAGCCCGTCGGTCAGGCAGACGAGTCCATCGAACGGGACCCGCGCGTCGAGGAGGCGTTCGAAGGCGTCCGCGCCACCCTCGCGCTCCCAGTGATTCTCTGAGCCGGCGAGAAGCTCGGGCCGGAACGGGATTCCGGCCGCGTCGAGGGCTTCGACGTATCCGCGCATGCGGAGGCGCGCGAGCGGCGAGTGCACGGGACCCGCATCCGCCCCTGCGAGGGCGATGCGACGGCATCCCATGGCGAGGAGGTGCTCCGTGGCCGCCCGGGTGGCTCCCGTGTTGTCGATCGAGACGGTGTCGTACAAGGGCCCCGACGTCTCATCGAGTGACACGAGAGGCGTCCCCGCGTCATAGGTCTGCACGTCGAGCGAATCCGCGAGAACCGGCGAGAAGATGACGCCATCGGCGATCCGGCCGCTCGAGCTCGCGACGGCGAGGTGCGGGACGTCCTGTCGCGTCGTCTGCTCGACGACGACGCCAAGGCCGCGGCTGTGCGCTTCGGCGATGATCAGCGCCGACAACTCGGCGAAGAAGGCGAGTTTGATGGTCGGCACCGCCAGACCGATCAGGCCGCTCTTCCCTGACCTCAGTCCTCGTGCCGAGGCGTTCGGCCGGTAGCCGAGTTGCGCGATCGCCCGCTGCACCCGTTCGCGGGTATCCGGCTTGACGGTCGTGACGCCGTTCATCACCTTCGACACCGTCTTGATCGAGAAGCCCGAGAGAAGTGCGACATCGTGGATGGTGACCGCCACTGCATTCCTCCGCTTCTTCGCGCTTGCCCGACGTTGTGTTCGTGCGTTTCCACGAATCTACCGTTTACCCAGCAAAACGCTAACCCAAGCTTGCAAAAGTTCCAACGTTGTATCAACATGGCTCTCGCGGTCGACGTCGATCCGAATCTCCTCGGGCCCGACTCACATCGCCTGGAGATCCGGAGGCATTCGCGTCATGAGCACCGCCCGCGTCGTCATCGATCCGCGCTATCGCGTGGGGCCGATCAACCGTCGGCTCTTCGGGTCGTTCGTCGAGCACCTCGGTCGCGGCGTCTATGACGGCCTCTACGAACCCGGTCACCCGACCGCGGACGCCGAGGGCTTCCGTGCCGACGTCCTCGAGCTCGTGCGCGAGCTCGGGGTCTCGACCGTGCGGTATCCGGGCGGCAACTTCGTCTCGGGGTACCGCTGGGAAGACGGGGTCGGACCGCGCGAAGAGCGTCCCCGGCGCCTCGACCTGGCCTGGCACTCGGTCGAGACCAACGAGGTCGGACTCGACGAGTTCGTCAGCTGGTCGCGGAAGGCGGATGTCGAGGTGATGTACGCGGTCAACCTCGGCACGCGGGGGGTGATGGAGGCCATCGACGTGCTCGAGTACTCGAACATCGCCTCCGGCTCGACCCTCGCCGACGCGCGGGTCGCGAACGGTCACCCCGAGCCTCACGACATCCGCATCTGGTGTCTCGGGAACGAGATGGACGGGCCCTGGCAGCTCGGTCACTCGACGGCCGAGGAGTACGCGCGCAAGGCCGCACAGACCGCGCGGGGGATGCTGCAGCTCGACCCGGATCTCGAGCTCGTCGTCTGCGGATCCTCGATGTCCAAGATGCCCACATTCGGAGTCTGGGAGCAGACGGTGCTCCGCGAGACCTATGACGACGTCAGCCACATCTCGTGCCACGCGTACTACCAGGAGCACGACGGCGACACCGGGAGCTTCCTCGCCTCAGCGGTCGACATGGACTTCTTCATCGAGTCGGTCATCGCGACCGCGGATGCGATCAAGGCCGAGAAGCGCCACGAGAAGTCGATCCAGATCTCGTTCGACGAATGGAACATCTGGTACGGCACGCGCTTCGTCGAAGTGGACCGGATCACCGAGCGCGACCGGTGGCCCTACGCACCGCGCTTGCTCGAGGACGTCTACTCCGTACTCGATGCGGTGGTGTTCGGCAATCTGATGATCTCGTTGCTCAAGCACGCCGACCGCGTGACCAGCGCGAGCCTCGCCCAGCTGGTCAACGTCATCGCCCCCATCATGACCGAGCCCGGTGGCCCGGCCTGGAGGCAGACCACGTTCTTCCCCTTCGCCACCACCGCGCGACTCGCGCACGGCGTGGTCCTCACGACGCTCGTGGAGTCGGGTACCTACGACACCGCGCGGCACGGCGAGGCGGCACTCTTGGACGCGGTTTCGACCCACGACCCCGAAACCGGCGCGACCAGCGTTTTTCTCGTCAACCGCGATCAGAGCGGTGAGATGACGGTCTCGATCGACGTCTCGGGATTCGGCGACGTCACCGTCGCGGAGTGCGTGTCGCTGTACGACGGCGACCTCTATGCGGTCAACGACCTCGGCAACCCCGAGCGCGTCGGCCTCACCACCAACGAGACCGCGGAGGTGGTCGACGGCGTCCTCACGGTGAGGCTGCCCAGCGTCAGCTGGACCGCGCTGTCGTTCCGGCAGTCCCCGTCTCGGTAGCAATTCCGTTTCACCAGCAACCCCGTTCATGAGATAGCAAAGGAGCATCATGGTCACCCTGCCCAGCGCCACGTTCACACGTCGCACCGCCCTCGTCGGTTTCGGCGGCCTCACGGCGGCCGGCGTCCTCGCCGCCTGCACTCCCGCCGGCGGGGGAGGCGGTACGTCGACCCAGACCCTCAGTATCTGGATGGACCAGACGGTCTCCGACACCCTCGCGAAAGCCGCATCCGGCTTCGAGAAGGACTTCGGCGTCAAGCTCGACATCCAGCCGCTCGCCTACGGCGACATCATCGGCAACTACACGCAGGGCGCGCCCGGCGGGTCGGGCCCCGACCTCGTCGACGTGAACATCGACCACCTCGGCCCGCTCGCCGCGGCCGACCTGGTGGCTCCGGTTGACTTCGGCTCCAAGCTCTCCAGCATCGACCCGCGTGCCGTCGCCGGCTACACGGTCGACGGCACGATGCGCGGCCTGCCGCTCGTCATGGAGAGCACCAACATGTGGCGCAACCCGAACGTGGTCGCCGACCCCGTGGCAACCTGGGATGACCTGGTGGGCGTCGCGCGGGACCTCGTCGGGAAGGTCAAGTACCCGTTCCTCGCCCCCGACGGCGCGTACACCGTCATCGGTCTGCTGACCGCGTTCGGCGGCTACGTCTTCAAGCAGAACCCCGACGGCAGTTACGACCCCAACGATGTCGGGCTCGACAACGCCGGTTCGATCGCTGCGCTCAAGATCATCGAGCAGGGCGTCGCCGAAGGGTGGGTCGTCGCCGGCCTCGAAGCCGACGCGTACGCCGACGCCTGGGCCGACGGCCAGATCGGCCTGCAGCTGTCCGGCCCGTGGCTGCTCTCCGGGTACGCCGACAGTGGCGCGCCCTACTCGATCGACAAGATCCCGAGCGGCCCGGCCGGGGAGGCGAGCCCGTGGGTGTCGGCCCGCGGCCTCGTGGTCAACCCGTTGTCGGAGAACGTCGCACTCGCGCAGTCGTTCCTCACCGAGTACCTCGCGGCCGATGACCCGATGAAGGTGTACGCCAGCGAGACCGCGAAGGAATCGGCCTGGACTCCCGTCAAGGACGCGGCGGCGAGCGACGCGACCCTCGCGTTCATCGAGGCGGGAGCCAACGGTCAGCCGATCCCGCAGAACAAGGAGCTCGCGGGCATCTGGTCGCCTTCCACCGACGCCCTGCTGCTGCTGATCCAGGGTCGGGCGACGGCCGAGGAAGCCGCGCAGTCGATGGCCCAGAAGCTGCGCGACTCGGTCGCCGCCGCGCAGAACTAGCAGATCCGGACACGGGAACCGACGAGTCATGCCTCGACTTTCGACCGCGACGGCGCGGACGACATCCACAAAACCCTGGTTGCGCTTCGTGCTGCTTCCGGCCCTGCTGGCGTTCGACGTCGTCGGTGCCATCTGGGTGTGGTCGACGTTCGGTCAAGGCCTCTGGCTCGTCGGTTCCCTCCTGATCCTGGTGCTCGCGGGCATCAACGTCGCGGTGATCGCCAAGGGCGCGACGGCCTTCCGGTGGATGCTGCCGACCCTCGTCTTCATGCTCGTCTTCACCCTCGCGCCGATCGTCTACACCGGCTTCATCGCCCTGACGAACTACAACGGCAACCACCTGCTGACGCAGCAGCAGGCGTACTCGTCGTTCGAACGGCAGACCCACGTTCCCGACGGGACCCCCGCGTACGCCTGGGCCGCCTACGAGGCCGAGGGCGGGGGGCTGGCGCTCTATCTCATCCCGCAATTGGGAGAGGAAGCGGTCGTACCGGACGACCTGCTCGGCGAGGAGCCGACGGACGGGGAATCCGCGCAGCCTGACCCGGAGGCGACGCCGTCGCCCACCGCGACGGAGACCGAGCCCGCGGAACCGACCCCGACCGACCCCGAGGCTGATGAGCCGGCGACCGGCGACCTCAGCGACGTCTTCGCGACGGCCGGCGGCGAGGTGCGGGAAGCCACGGCCGGCACGGACATCTTCGGTGCTCCCGACGCCAACGGATTCCCGGCGACGATCGACGGCTACACGCGGCTCGATGTCGTGCAGGCGGTGACCCGCATCAGCGAGCTCTCCGCCACGTCGTTCGGCGCCGAGCCGACCGTCTACCGCGTCATCTCGGGCTCGCGCGCCGCCGCGATCGAGAACGTCTACGACATCGACCGCGACGCCGGGACGATCACCGACCGCCGGGACGGGACCGTCTACAGCGCGGATCCGACGGGCTACTTCATCGCCCCGAACGGCGACCGGCTGACGCCCGCCTACCAGACGGTGATCGGCATCGACAACTTCGTCCAGCTGTTCGGCAACGAGAAGATCCGTGGGCCGTTCCTCGAGATCCTGCTCTGGACCCTGATCTTCGCGGTGGTGGTCGTCGTGCTGCAGTTCGCGCTCGGGCTGCTCTACGCCGTCGTCATCAACAGCAGGTTCGTGAATCCCGTGGCCGCCCGGGTGGTGCGCGCCGTGCTCCTCCTGCCGTACGTCATCCCGGCCTATCTCATGATCCTGGTCTGGGCGGCGCTGTTCAATCAGCAGACCGGCCTCATCACCGCGGTCCTCGACACCTTGTTCGGTCTCGATCCGTCGTGGATCAACGACGGCAACGGAGCGCGTCTCGCGATGCTGGTCGTCGGGCTCTGGCTGGGGTTCCCCTACTTCTTGCTCATCAACACCGGCGCCCTCCAGGCGGTCCCGGGAGAACTGCTGGAGGCCGCGGAAGTCGACGGTGCCGGCGTGTTCGTACGCTTCCAGCGGGTCGTGCTCCCGCTCCTGCTGCGGTCGATCGCGCCGCTCATCGTGCTGGCGGCCGCCTTCAACTTCAACAACTTCCTGCTCGCCTATCTGCTGTTCGGCGGCAACCCACCGAAACTGGGGGCCCAGGTGCCCGCCGGCGAGACGGACCTCCTCATCAGCTTCACCTACAAGCTCTCGTTCGACTTCGGCAACTCCGACTACGCGCTTGCCGCTGCCGTGACCGTCCTGATCTTCCTCGCGCTGACGCCGATCGTCGTGAGTCAGCTGCGGTACTACAACTCCTGGCGCGGAGAGGACTGACCGATGACCGCTACCACCGTGCACGAGGTGCGCCGGAACAGCCCGGCCGCGCAACGCCGACGCCGCAACGATCGCTGGATGCGCCTCGTCGTCGTCGTCCTCATCGCCCTCGCGATCATCGCGACGCTCGTGCCGATCTACTTCGTGGTGATCGCGGCGGTCAACCCGACCGGATCGCTGACCACCTCGAACCTGCTGCCCCGCACGTTCACGCTGGACAACTTCGCCCAGCTGTTCATCAACCCGAACGTCCCGTTCGGGCTGTGGTTCCTCAACTCGCTCAAGATCTCGTTGATCGTGACGGCGATCGTGACGCTGGTCGTCTTCATGAGCGCCTACGCGTTCTCGCGGATGCGCTTCCGCGGGCGCGAAGGCGTCCTGATGACGATCGTTCTGCTGCAGGTCTTCCCCAACATCCTGGCGATGGTGGCGATCTTCCTGCTGGTGTCGCAGATGGGGAGCCTGACCCCCGCGCTCGGCCTGAACAGCCACCTGACGATCATCTTCATCTACGTCGGGGGGGCGCTTGGCGGCAACATCTGGTTGCTCAAGGGCTACATGGATTCCGTCCCCCGCGAGATCGACGAGTCGGCGACGATCGACGGCGCCTCGCATTGGATCATCTTCAGCAGGCTGATCTTCCCGCTCGTGCGCCCGATGCTCGCCGTGGTCGCGGTGCTCACCTTCAGCGGCGCGTACTCGGAGATCCTGGTGATGCAGGTGCTCGTCCGCGACCGGGAGGCGTTCACCCTTCCACTCGGGCTTTATACGATGTCGCAGTCGGAGTTCCTCACCGACTTCGGGGTGTTCTCCGCGGGCGCTTTCGTCGCCGCACTCCCGCCGCTGATCCTGTTCTACATCTCGCAGAAGTGGCTCATTTCGGGCCTGACCCAGGGAGCAGTGAAGAGTTGACCGTACCCTCCGCCCACGTTCCGCTCGGTGCCGTCCGCCTCTCGCCGGGACTCTTCGAGAACCGCCGGCTCCTCAACACCGGCTACCTCGGCAGCCTGACCGTGCCCAATCTGCTGCAGAACTTCTACGTCGAGGCCGGGATCGGTGATCAGTCCTGGCATCTGCGCGTCGCCGAGGGGCCCGGACCCCACGACGGACGCGATCGCCACTGGGGCTGGGAGACGCCGGGCGGGCTTCTCCGCGGGCACTTCCTGGGGCACTGGATGTCGGCCGCCGCCCGTGAGGTCGCCACGGGGGCGAATCCCGCGCTCGCCCCCGCGCTGGATGCCGTGCTCGCCGGGCTCCAGCGCTGTCAGCGGGAGAACGGCGGGGAGTGGGTCTTCGCGATCCCGCCTCGGTTCCTCGAGCGGGTGGCCGCGGGGCTGCCGACCTGGGCCCCGCAATACGCGTTGCACAAGACCTTCATGGGGCTCGTCGATGTCTACCGTGATCTCGGCGACCGCCGGGCGCTCGCGATCGCTGACGCGGCAGCCGCCTGGTTCGACCGGTGGTCGGAGGGGTTCACGCCCGAGCAGTTCGCCGACATCCTCGACGCCGAGACGGGCGGGATGCTCGAGGTCTGGGCCGACCTCCTCGAGATCACGGGTGATGATCGGTACCGCCGGCTGCTCGACCGCTACTGGCGGTCCCGCCTGTTCGACCCGCTGCTCGACGGGGTCGACGTGCTGACGAACATGCACGCGAACACCACGATCCCGGAGGTGCTCGGGGCGGCGCGGGCGTTCGAGGTGACCGGCGACGAGCGGTGGCGCCGCGTGGTCGAGAACTACTGGCGGCTCGCCGTCATCGAGCGCGGCACGTTCTGCACCGGAGGCCAGACGTCGGGCGAGATCTGGACGCCGCCGTTCGAGTTCGCGGCACGGCGTGGGGAGAAGACTCAGGAGCACTGCACCGTCTACAACATGATCCGCCTGGCGGACGTGCTGTTCCGGTGGACGGGCGAGATCGGCTACCTCGACTACATCGAACGGAATCTCTACAACGGGATCCTCGCCCAGCAGAACCCTCGCACCGGAATGGTCGCGTACTTCCTCCCGCTCGAGGGGGGTGCTCACAAGCACTGGGGGACGCCGACCGACGACTTCTGGTGCTGTCACGGCACCCTCGTGCAGGCGCACAGCCGGCACTCGGGCCTGATCTACTACGACCAGCCCGATGGGGCCGTCGTCGTGGCGCAGCTGATCGCGAGCCGTCTGGAGCTGGAGGGCTTCGCCGTGACGGTGGAGCTGCGCGAGACGGCCGTGCGGGTCGGGCCCGACGCGAACGCCGCCCGAGCAGGGAGTCGTCACCGGCCGGACTCCTGGGGCGTCGTCATCACCACGGAGGCGACCGAAGCCCGTCGGCTCCGGGTCCGCATCCCCGAGTGGGTCGATGGGCCGGCGATCGCGCAGGTCGGCGACGGTCGGCAGGAGGTCGCACCGGGATTCCTCGAGATCGACGTCGATGCAGGGACGACCGTGATCGAGCTCACTCTGCCGTCGCGACTCGCCGTGGTTCCCATTCCCGACGAGCCCTCGACGGTGGCGTTCCTCGACGGTCCGGTTGTGCTCGCGGGGCTGGTCGATCATGAGGTCGCGCTGACCGGAACCCTCCCGGAGCGGGCTTCGGAGCTCCTGGTGCCCGACAACGAGCGCCAATGGGGCGAGTGGCTTCGTGGCTACCGCACCCGGCGTCAGCAGCGGTCGATCCGGTTCCGGCCGGTATACGAGATCACCGACGAGGCGTTCACGATGTACTTCCCGATCGCGGATGCCGAGGGCGAGCAATGAACTTCGGGCTCACGATGGACAAGGTCCTGATCATCGGTGTGATCGCCGTGTTCCTGATCGGCCCGGATCGCCTTCCGCTCGCCGCAGCCCAGCTCGCGCGTTTCGTGCGCGCGGTGCGGTCCTTCACCGACACCGCCAAGGAGCGGGTTCGCGACGAGGTCGGGCCGGAGTTCGACGAGGTCGACTGGGCGAAGCTCGACCCCCGACGCTATGACCCTCGGCGCATCGTGCGAGATGCGCTTCAGGATGACGCCCCCGCCGCCCCGGTGCGCGCACGACCGGCCCCCACGAAGTACGGCCCCGGGTCAAAGCTGGCGCCCTCGAGTACGCACGGCGACTCGGCCTCCTCGTCATCCCCCGGTTCAGACGCACCACCCACTATCTGAAGGAGAAACATCATGCTCGGAAACCTCTCCGGTTGGCACCTGCTGATCGTGCTCGCCGTCGTCCTCCTGTTGTTCGGTGCGACCCGCCTCCCCAACCTCGCCAAGGGTGTCGGGCAGTCGCTGCGCATCTTCCGCTCCGAGATGAAGGCAGGCGACGCACCCGACGGCTCGGATTCCGCCGAGCCGGCGCCTGCCGCCACCGACACGCCGGTGTCGAGGAGGTAGTCGATGTCGGCCCCGACCGCTCGCGAGCCGCGGACGAGGGATCGCCGCACGACTCTGGCAGGTCACCTGCGTGAACTGCGCAAGCGCTTGCTGATCTCGGCGGCGGCCCTGCTCGTCGCGGCGGTGACGGGATTCTTCGTCGCGCCACTCGTCGTCGGCGCGCTGCGTACCCCGATCCAGGAGATCGCCGCGCATCGAGACGCGGAGATCGTCTACACGACGGTGTCGGGAGCGTTCGACTTGCGCATGGTCATCGCGATCACCATCGGGATCGTCGCGTCGAGTCCGGTCTGGCTCTACCAACTGTTCGCCTTTCTCGTGCCGGGGCTCACCTCGCGCGAGCGCGGCTACACGTTCGGCTTCTTCTTCTCCGCGGTCCCGCTGTTCCTGCTGGGCTGTCTGGCAGGCTGGTTCGTCTTCCCGCACATGGTCGAGCTGATGACGTCGTTCTCGTCGGACGAGGAGGCGACCTACCTCGACGCGCGCGTCTATTACGACTTCGTCGTGAAACTCGTGCTCGCCGTCGGGATCGGGTTCGTCTTCCCCGTGTTCCTCGTCCTGCTCAACTTCGTCGGAGTCCTCAGTGCGCGGGCGATCGCGAAGGGCTGGAGGATCGCGATCCTCGCGATCTGCATCTTCACAGCGCTCGCGACGCCGGCCGCAGACGTGGCCTCGATGTTCGTGTTGGCGATCCCGATGATCCTGCTCTACCTGGTGGCGCTGGCCGTCGCCGGGATCCACGATCGGCGTCTCGCGAGGCGTCTCGGGCCGGCCTGATCGTGAGGTCCTCGACTCTCCGAGTCGTCGACGGGGCGAGTGTGGGAGACCGTGCCGAGGTCCGCATCGACGGTCCGCGTCACGGCAACCCGTTCGTCGACGTCGATCTCTCGGCGACCTTCACGCGGGGTGCGACCGTCATCCGCGCCGGCGGCTTCTACGACGGCGACGGCCGCTACGTCGTGCGGTTCCTGCCTACGGAGGCGGGGGAGTGGGACATCGAGATCTCGTCGACGGAGGGGTCGCTCGACGGGCTTCGCGGCCGGGTTTCCGTCGCCCGAGCCCGGGACGGCCGACACGGGGTCGTTGGCGTCGCCGATCGGTTCCACTTCGCGCACGCCGACGGTACGCGATTCACGCCGGTGGGCACCACGCTCTACGCCTGGACCCACCAGCCCGAGGCGCTGCAGCAGGAGACCCTCGCGACGCTCGCCGCCGCACCGTTCACCAAGGTGCGGATGGGCATCTTCCCCAAGTCCTACCTGTACAACGAGGAGGACCCCGAGCTTTACCCGTTCGAGAGCGCCGACGGCGGCGGGTGGGACGTCAGCCGATTCTCGCCGGGCTTTTTCGCGGTGCTGGAGCGCAGGATCCGCGATCTCGACGCGCTCGGCATCCAGGCCGACCTCATCCTGTTCCATCCGTACGACCGGTGGGGCTTCGCCGACCTCGGGCCAGAGGCCGACGACCGCTACCTGCGTTATGTCGTGCGTCGGCTCGCTGCCTTTCCGAACGTCTGGTGGTCGATGGCCAACGAGTTCGATCTGATGCTCGAGAAGACTGAGGAGGACTGGGAGCGGCTTGCCGCGATCGTCGTCGCCGAGGATCCGGCGGGACATCTGCTGTCGATCCACAACTGCCTGCGCTTCTACGACTACGCGCGTGACTGGATCACCCACGTGAGCCTGCAGCGCATCGACATCTACAAGACCGCGGAGAACACGGATGCCTGGCGCGACGAGTGGGGAAAGCCGGTCGTTGTCGACGAGGTGGCCTATGAGGGAGACCTCGACCAGGGCTGGGGCAACATCTCGGGCCAGGAACTCACCAGACGGTTCTGGGAGGGCACGGTGCGAGGCGGGTATCTCACGCACGGGGAGACCTACCTGTCCGACGATGACGTGATCTTCTGGTCGAAGGGCGGAACCCTGCGGGGCTCCAGCCCGCCGCGCATCGCCTTCTTGCGATCGATCATCGCGGCCTCGCCCACCGGCGCGATCGATCCGCTGCCGGGCGAGTGGGACGCACCCTGGGGAGGGGTCGCGGGCGAGTACGCGATCGTCTACTACGGCTTCAACCGACCGAGTTTCCGCACGCTCGTGTTGCCCGAGGGCGAGTTCGAGGTCGACGTGATCGACACCTGGAACATGACGGTCACCCCCGTGCCCGGGCGGCACCGGGGCCGCGTGCTGCTCGAACTGCCGGGCCGCGAGTTCATGGCTGCCCGGCTCAGGCGCGCTGGGACGTAGTCGACGTCGACGAGCGGTGATCGCGTCGTGGAACCGAGGCCGAGGGGGCGTCGTGGTTCTCGGTTCCGCGCGAGCCGATTCCGCACTGACCTGTGCAGGACATATCGTGGGGGAGCCCACAGCACCATCGTGGCGGCACCGTCGTGCCCAGTACAGCCGAGGAGAGTCCGTTGTCACCAGAACGACCCCGCAGAGGACGCGGCAAGCGGGACGCCATTCTCGACGCAGCCGTCGAGTTGCTGCTGCTCAACGGCTACGACGGCGCATCGATGGACGCGGTCGCGGCTCACGCCGGGGTGTCGAAGACGACGGTGTACGCGCACTTCGCCGACAAGCTCGAACTGTTCAAGGCCGTCATCCGTCAGGGGGGCGAGTCGCTCAGTGAGCAGCTGCACCCGCTTCGCCACGGCGAAGGGCCCGCCGGTGGTTCGGCCGAAGATCGCCTGGTCGGCGTGCTGACGGCGGCGAGTCGGGCCGGGGCGGGGGTGGAGGCGATCGCCTACTTCCGGGTGATGATCGCCGAGATCCATCGCCGCCGCGAGATCCGGGACGCGTTCGAGCAGAGCCAGGTCGATGTTCCCGACGTTCCCGAGATCATCAGCATCATCGGCGATCTGCTCGTCGACTACGCGACGGAGCACGGCTTCACGATCGACCGGCCCGAGGCGCACGCGTCGATGCTGCTCAAGATGACGTCGTCGGGCATCCAGCTCGACCGGCTGATCTCCGACTTCGACATCTCGCCGGAGCTGCTCGAGGCCCACGTCGGCTACATCGTGCGGGTGTTCGTGCGGGGTCTGCGCCCGATCGCAGGGGAGCCGGCGCCGACCCTCTGGAAGGGCTATGACTACCCCTGGGGCCCGGCGCTCAGCTGAGGCCGGACCCGATGACTTCAGCGACGACCGAGAGGAGGTAATCGATGCCTGCGAAGCCCGACGCCACGGCTGCGCGCCGCACCCGTCTGACGACGGCACGGGAGAGCGAGATCCTCAAGGCGACCCTCGAGCTGCTCGAGGAGGTCGGCTACCAGGGGCTGACCATGCCGGCGGTCGCGAGTCGTGCGCGGTGCAGCACCGCGACGATCTACCGGCAGTGGCAGGGCAAGTCGGGGTTGGTCATCGCCGCTTTGGAGGCGCATCGTTCCGGTCCGCCCCCCGGGCCCGACACCGGGACGCTGCGGGGTGACCTGGTCGCGATGATCAGCGACGTGCCGAACATCGCCGAGTCGGAGCTGGCGCTGATGGCGGCCCTCGCGCATGCATCGCTCCGGGACGAGAGCCTCGCCGAGGCGATGCGCATCGAGCTCTCCGGCGCCGCGAAGTCTCCCCTCGATCACGCGATCGACCGGGCCGTCGCCCGTGGCGACATCAATCCCACCGACGAGGTGCGCCGGTACGCGCACCACATCCTGTTGTCGATCGCGATGGCGCGTCATCTCATCGAGGGACAGCGCCCCGATCTGGAGTACCTCACCCGGTTCGTCGACTGCGTGCTGCTTCCCGTTCTTCAGGCACCGGCCTCCGACGCCTCCTGACCGTCTTCCGCGTCTGACTTGTCGGATGCGCGGCGGAGCGCTATTCTCCGAAGAGAACGAAACGCTGTCGTTTCGATAAAGCAAACCAGGAGTTCAACGATGACCCAGCCGGCCGGCATCGCGCCGTTCCCCCCGCCGCCTCCGCCTGTGCCGACCGGACCGGTCGAATCCCCGTGGTTCACCGACAAGGGCCGTGCGATCCGCGACGAGGTGCGAGCACTTCTGCCGCTCATCCGTGAGGACGCTCAGGAGGGCGAACGCATCGGGGCACTGACCCCTCGGGTCCTCGAAGCTCTCGACGCCGCCGGTGTCTACAAGATGACGATGCCCGAGGAGTGGGGCGGATACGGCCTCGGCACCCGCGACCTGCTCGAGATCATCAGCGTTCTCGGGGAGGCCGACGGCTCGGCCGGCTGGGCCGCCTTCGTCGGCATCGGCATCAAGAACCTGCTCGCCCTCAACCCCCAGATGGTCGAAGAGGTGCGCGCCGACGCCGAAGGATGGGTCGGACCCGCCGTGGTCGGCGCCTCGGTGTTCGCCACGAACGTCGGTCGCGCTCGCCGCGTCGACGACGGCTGGATGATCGAGGGCCGCTGGGCGTTCGGCAGTGGAAGCAAGCACGCCCGCTGGGCGATGGTGGGTGTCGAGTACGACCCCGCGACCCACCCGGGCACCGGCCGCGGTGTCGTCGTGCTGCCGCTGCCCGACTACGAGATCGTCGACGACTGGCACGTCATGGGCCTCTCGGGAACCGCGAGCAACTCGATCCGGGTGGCGCAGGAGACCTTCGTTCCCGAGCACCGCTTCCTCGACCTCGCGGAGTACCCGATGCGCTTCATGGAGATGCATCAGCGGTACAGCGGCCCGGGCTATCAGCAGCGGGGAACCGCCCTGTTGATCACCGTGTCGGTCGCCGACGTCGCGATCGCCCTGGGCATGGCGCGCGGCGCCCTGTCGTGCTTCGCCGAACAGGCCAGGAAGCGCCAGCCGTTCAGCCTGCCGTACCCCACGATCGCCGACATGCCGAGCGCCCAGGTGGCGGCCGGCAAGGCCCTCGCGATGATCAACATCTCGGCCGCGACGATCGAGGGCATCGCCGATCAGGTCGACGCCCGCACGGCCGTCGGTCTCGACTTCTCGCACGAGGAGGAGAGCGAGATCGCGCTCAACCTCGCCTACGCGGCGAACCTCTGCGAAGACGCCATCAACCTGCTGCAGAAGACCATCGGATCGTCGACGGTCTCGCTCAGCAACCCGATCCAGCGCTTCGTGCGCGACGTGCGGGTGCTGACGTCGCACGGAGCGATCCGGGTCGACCCGCAGGCGGAGCAGAACGGCCGACGCGTTCTGGGCTTCGACCCGTTCCCCATGTTCGGTGGCGCCGTTCCGCTGCGTCAGGCAGAGACCAAGAAGGAAGGACCCCGCCCATGAGCGGATTCACGATCGTCAACGGACTGGCGGAGATCACCGATCCCGCGATCTACCAGAACTGGCTCGACAACGAGGAGTTCAAAGCGGCCGTCGCCGCCGACCCCTCGCCGGAGCGCACCGCCGTCAAGCGGCTGCTCGTCGAGTTCGAAGCCGACCTGTCGCGCATGGTGCGTGACAACCGGGTGCAAGAGGATGTCGTCGAGGTGATGACGAAGTACGTCGCCGAGGACTACATCCAGCGCGACCCGAACACCCCCGGCAACGGCCGCGACAACCTCATCGAGCACTTCCGTCACGTGCCGATCGTCGGAGCGACCCCGCCGCCCGTCGTGGGCGTGATCCTCGACGGCGAAGTCGCCTGCGTCATGATGCGCGAACTCGCGCCCGACCCGGTCATCCCCGGAGCCACCTACGAGTGGAACATCCTCACCGTCTTCCGGGTCACCGACGGCAAGCTCGCCGAACACTGGAGCACCTTCCGCAAGGTCGTTCCGGGCCAGAACCCGATGGGCGATGACCTTGCCTAAGCTGCACATCGTCGTCGGCAGCACCCGTCCGGGTCGCGTCGCGAAGCCGATCGCCGACTGGGTCGTCGATCGCACGACCGCCGACGGGCGCTTCGAGGTCGAGCTCGTCGACATCGCCGACTACGACCTGCCGGTGCTCGATGAACCGCACCACCCGGTGCTCGGCAAGTACGAAAACCCGCACACGTTGCGCTGGGCCGCGAAGATCCGCGAGGCGGATGCCTTCATCTTCGTCATGCCGGAGTACAACTACGGGCCGCCGGTCGCGCTCCTCAACGCGTTCGACTACCTCGGTCGCGAGTGGACGTACGCGCCGGTCGCGTTCGTCAGCTACGGCGGAATCGCCGGCGGGCTGCGCGGCGTGCAGGTGATGAAGCAGATCGTCACGACCGTGCGGATGGTTCCGATTCCCGACGGCGTCGTGCTGCCCCTCGTGCTGCAGCACCTGCAGACCGGGGAGTTCGTGCCGCCGGCGTCCGCCGAGCCGGCGTTCGCGCCGATGCTCACCGAGCTGCTGCGCTGGGCCGAGGCACTCACCGCGCTCCGCGCCGAAGGCCCGCCGAAGCCGATGCTTCCCCCCGGCCCGCCGCCCGGGCCTCGACCCTGACCTCACCCCTCGAACACGATGACGTGGAGCACCAGATGACCTCCGTAGCAACGCCGCCCGTCGGCGGCCCGCCGCCGGGAATGCCGCCCATGGGGGCACCCCCGGTCGCCGGCCCGAAGTTTCCCGAGTCGCCGTACCTCAGCGAGGTCGGGCGCCGGATGCGCGACGAGATCATCGAGATGCTGCCGCTGCTGCGGGAGCACGCGGCCGAAGGCGAGGCACTCGGCGAACTCGCGCCCGCCACGCTGGAAGCGGTTCACCGGGTCGGCGCCTTCAAGGTGACCATCCCGCTGGAACTCGGCGGCTCCGCCCTCGGGGCGCGCGACACGGCCGAGGTCGTGAAGGCGCTCGGGCAGGGGGATGCCTCGGCCGGGTGGCTCGTGATCGTCTCGAGCGCGGCCCGCAACACCTTGGGCTTCGACCCGAAGGCGCGCGACGAGGTCTTCGCCGGAGTCGCCGACTGGGTCGGGCCGATCATGTTCGGCGCGACGGTGTTCGCCCCGAAGGTCGGCGACGGCCGGAAGGTCGACGGCGGCTATCTGGTGAAGGGCAAGTGGTCGTTCGGCAGCGGCAGCAAGCACGCCGCCTGGGGCACCGTCGGGTTCGAGTACGACGACGAGGCCACGGGGGAGCGGCGCCGGGCGATGGGCATCCTGTCCCGGGATCAGTACGAGATCGTCGACGACTGGCACGTCATGGGCCTTCAGGCGACGAACTCCAACAGCGTGCGGGCCGACGAAGAGGTCTTCGTTCCCGACTACCGCGTCGTGCACACCAGCGACCTGCCCAGAATCACCGAGGCGCTGCGCGGCCAGTACTCGGGCCTGGCCTTCAAGCACAGCACGATCGGCGGGATGGTGGCCACGACCTGTGCGTTCGCCGCCTTGGCGGTGGGGATCGCCCAGGGCGCCCTCGAGTCGTTCCTGCAGCAGGCGGCGAAGCGTCCGCCGTTCAACCTCCCGTACTCGACAATGGCCGAGATGGCCTCGATCCAGGTCGTCGCCGGCAAGGCGCGTGCCACGATCAACGCCGCCGAGGCGGTGCTCTGGCGTCACGCGGATGAGATCGACCGTCGCGCGCTCGCCGGCGAGGAGTTCTTCCCGTGGGATGAGCCCGAGATCACGATGGACCTGGTGCACCAGATCCACGAGTGCCTGCGCGTCGTCGACGGACTGCTGCTGGCGCTCGGCTCGTCGGCCGTCGCCCTCAGCAACCCGCTTCAGCGGGCGGTGCGCGACATCCACGTCGTCGCAACGCACGGGGCGTTCCGCATCGACCCGATGGCCGAGATCAACGGCCGCGCGCTCTTCGGTCTCGAGCCGTTCCCGATGATGGTCGCGCTCAGCTCGCCGCCTCCCGGCGCGCCGCCTCCCGGCGCGCCGCCTCGCCCGTAACTCTTGTTCACCCGCACCACCGCACCACCGCACCACGGCGGACGTCAAAGTAGACGTTCGTATCGACCGAGTTCAAAGGAGTCTCGATGTCTCAAGCGAATCCCCCCGACGCCCCACCGAAGCTGAGCTGGCGGCAGTACGTCGCCGACTTCGTCAAGGCGCCCGTCAAGGCGAAGGCGGCCCTCATCGGCAGCCTGCTGCTCGTCGCCATCAGCCCGTCGGCCCTGGCCGCGATGACCCCGTTCGTCGTGCCCGCCTACGCGATGGACACCGGCACGCCGCCGCCGGACGGCATCCTGCTGTTCGTCACCGTGCCGATCATCGCCGGCGCGCTCATCCTGCCGTTCGCGGGGCGCTGGGTCGACCGGTACGGCGCACGCACCGTCGCCCTCCCGGCGGTCATCCTGTACGCGCTCAGCATGGCGGCCATCCCGCTCGCGGCCGGGACGACCTGGCTGCTCGGGCTGCTGCTCGTTCTGGCGTCGATCTTCGGATTCGCCGCCAGCCTGGGCATCGTGTTCAAGGTCATCTCGGGCTGGTTCCCCGAGCACCGGGGGATCGGGTTCGGTCTGATCGGCGTCGTGTCGAGCCTCGCCAGCGCCGCGCTGTCGCCGCTGTTCCAGTGGCTCATCAACGGCAACGCCCCGACGCCCACCGGCCCGCCCGCGGGTGTCGACATCCCGGAGGGTGCCGCCCCGCCCGAGGGTGCCGTGCCACCCGAAGGTGCTGTTCCCCCGGAGGGCGCCGTTCCTCCCGAGGGTGCTCTTCCGCCCGAGGGTGCCCTTCCTCCCGCCGGAGGCGGTGACGCCCTCGCGGTCGACCCGAACGTCTTCCTCGGCTTCGGCTGGGACGGCGTGTACTACGTGGTCGCGATCGCGATCGCCGTCATCGGCATCCCGGCCGCCATCTGGCTCATCTCCGAGCCCAAGATCACCGCTGCCGGTGCGCTGCCGAAGATGCTCGACGCCAACCTGCCCGGTGTGCCGTTCTGGAAGGCTCTCCGCAGTCGTGCCTGGATCTTCGTCGTGCTGCTGCTCACGCTGGTCGGCGTCGGGCCGATCGCGATGCGCCAGAACGCCGTCGACTTCTACGGCGGCCTCGGGATCGACGCCGCAACGGTATCGCTCGCCCTCTCCGTGCTCTTCACCGCCTCGGTGATCGGTCTGCTCGTCGGGGGAACCGTGCTCGACCGGGCGCGGCACCCGTGGGTTGTCGCCGTGCTCGTCGCGACGGTGCCGGTCGCGCTCGCGATCGCACTGCTCAACACGGGTTCGGTGCCCCTGCTGTTCGTCTCGATGGCGCTGCTCGGTTTCGCGACCGGCGCGGAGTCCGCGCTCGGCCCGGCACTGCTGGCCAGGTACTTCGGCCTGAAGTCGTTCGGTGCACTGCAGGGCCTCACCCTCGCGATCTCGGGCACGGCTCTGGCGCTGGCTCCCTACGTCGTGAGCGCGATCCAGGTCAGCACCGGCACCTTCACCATTCCGTTCCTGGTGGTCGCTGCACTCACCGCGATCGGGGTCGTGTTCGCCATCCTGCTCCCGCGGTACCCGAAGCCGTGGGTGCTGGAGCTTCCGGAACAGCCGAAAGCCACGGTCGGTCAGACGACGACTGACTGACCGAGGAGTCGCGCCGGTCGAGGGGAAAAGGTGGGCCCGTCGACCGGCGCGGCAGCTCTCAGGCAGTGCCGACTTGCAGGATTCTGAACTATACCGTACAGTACAGATATGACACTCAACGACGAGATGGTGGCCCCGGTGCATCAGCAGCAGCTCGTGAGCCAGGAGGCCTTCCGCGGCGCCATGGGAGCCATCCCCACGCCGGTGTCGATCGTGACCACGGCGCTCGGTGCCCCGCACGGCACCACCGTCAGCGCCTTCGCCTCGCTCTCACTCGACCCCCCGATGGTGCTCGTGTCGCTGCAGGACAACTCCGACCTGCTCGAGATGATCCGCCAGACCAAGCGGTTCGGGCTCAACGTGCTCGCCTACAACCAGGGTGACATCGCCGCGACGTTCGCCCAGCGCGGCATCGACCGGTTCGCACAGGTCGACTGGCAGATGGATCACGGGTCACCCCGGCTCGCCGGCGTGGCCTCGTGGACCGCGTGCCGGGTGGCCGACTTCGTCACCGCCGGCGACCACGTCATCGTGACGGGCCTCGTCGAGTCGGCGTTCGACGTCGACATCGCCGGCCTGGTCTACCAGCACCGCCGCTTCGGGCACTTCACCCCCACCGAACCCGCCCCCTGAGCGGACCACGGTCGTGAGCGACGGCACCGCGGCGCCACCCGAAGCCACCCGCACCGAGTGGTGGCGGGCGGTTCTCAACGAATACCCGACGGGAGTCTCGCTCGTCACGGCGCGACGCGCGAACGGCGACCCGGTGGGCATGATCGTCGGAAGCTTCGTCGCGGTCAGCGAAGAGCCGCCGCTGATCGGCTACTTCGGCGACGACGTCTCGACGACCTTCCCCGCGTTCCTCGAGGCCGACCGCTTCGCCGTGAGCGTGCTCAGTCATGCGCACGACGACCTGCTGCGGGCCTTCATCCGCAAAGACCCCGATCGCTACCAACGGCCCGAGCTCGTCACGACCCCGGGCGGCCTGCTCCGGCTCGGGGATGCCGTGGCCTGGTTCGAGGCGCGCACCGAATCCATCCAGCGCTACGGTGACCACCAGCTCGTGGTCGGTGCCGTCGGCGACTTCGGCGTCGGGTCGGCCGACGCGGGATCGCCGCTGCTGTACCGGCGAGGCGGCTTCGGGGCCTTCACCGTCCCCTCCGACGGCGTCGATGCGCGCCTGATCGGCGAGCGACTGGCGGCGGCCCAGTCGGCATCCGAGATCCTTCAGACGGTCGCCGACCGCATCGGTCGCGACATCGCGATCACGACCCTCGCGGGCGAGTCGGTCGTCGTGCTGTCGATGGTGGCGGCGTCGCAGTCGGAGCTGCGCAGCGCCCTCCCGCCGCCGCGGATGCCGGGGGCGGGGCCGGTGCGCGCGATCGGCCTCTCGCTGCCGTTCGCGGCTCCCGTCGAACCGCTGTTCGCCGCGTGGGCTCCCGATCGGGTGCGCTCGTTCTGGATCGAACGGGCGCGTCATCTGGTCGGAGCCGTCGATCGCCGCCGGGTCGAGGGGCAACTCGCCGCGATCCGGGAGCGCGGCTACGCCGTCTCGGTCGACCAGGATCTCACCTTCCGGTTCATGAGCCTCGTCACCGATCCCACGGTCGCCCACGAGTCGTACGCCCGGGTGTGGAGCGAGTACGCGTCGCGGGTCGTCGAGAGCGTCAGCTCCGAACTGCCGTTGAGCGACATCGCCGCGATTCAGGTGCCGGTATTCGACGCGCACGGAGAAGTCGTACTCGGACTCACGGTGAGCGCCGTCGGCCCGTTCGATGAGATCGCCGACCTGGATGCCTTCGCCGCCCAGCTGATCGAGGCGGCCGCGCTCATCTCGCAGGCCCTCGACCCGGGGCGACGCCCGTAACGCGCGATCAGCGCTCGAAGGCCGGGCCCCACGGGTAGGTCGCATACCCCTCGGGCAGAACGGCCCGCCGGGCGCCCGCGGGAAGCGCCCCGTCGAGGAAGACCCCGACGACCAGCCGCACGTGGGTCTCGATGAGTTGCGGACTCGGCGTGAACGCCGAGGTGAGGATGTCGAACTGGATCGTCGGCGCCGAGAGCCGCAGCAGCACGATCACCCACTGTTCGGGATCGACCACCTCGACGCCACGGCTCACCCCGGCCGCGTGCAGAAGCGGGGCCAGGATGCTGACGACATCCGGCGCACCGGCATCCCGTCGGGCCTGCTCGATGACCCCCGCGAACTGCTCACGGCGCCCGTGCTCAGAGATCAGCACCCGGAAGAACGCGATGAGCTCGGGTGCGATCGCCGACTGGACGACCGCGATCATGGCGAGTTTCAGCCGTTCGATCGGGTCGTGTTCGGCGGCCGCGATGGCGTCGTTGATGTTCGGAACCAGCACCGCCGTCGCGTGCTCCATGACCGCACGGAACAGCGCATCCTTGTGGTCGAAGTGCGCGTACACGGTCGTCTTCGACACCCCGGCCCTGGCGGCGACGGCATCCATCGAGGTGCCGTCGTACCCGTGGGCCAGCAGCAGGTCCACGGCGGCGTCGAGGATCGCGTCCCGCTTCGTGCGCGCGCCGTGCGGCCGTGGCTGCACCATCTACGCCGCGGGCGGGTCGCCGGCCCGAGGGATCTCGAGCCCCTCCTGCACGCTCGCGCCGGTGATCCAGCTCACGACGAGGTCTTTGTCGTGCTCGGCGGTCGGCACATCGGCGACCTTGTGCCCGCGGTTGAGCACCACGGTGCGATCGCAGACGGCGAAGGCGAGCGGCAGGTTGTGGGTGACGAGCACGATCGAGGTGCCGCGGTCGGCGAGCGACCGGATGAGGGCTTCGACGAGTTCCGCCTGTTCGTGTCCCAGCGCGGCGGTCGGCTCGTCCAGGAGCAGGATGCCGTGCTCCGGAAGTCTGGCGGCCGCGCGGGCGATCGCCACCACCTGGCGCTGCCCGCCGGAGAGCATCTCGACCGGTCGGGTGACCGGTGCGGTGCGCACCGCGAGCGCGTCGAGTTCGGCCTGCGACTCCCGCCGGATGGCGGCGCGATCGAGGAACCCGAACCAGCCGAGCGGGCCTTTCAGCAGCTTCTCGCGGCCGAGTGCGAGGTTGGCGGCGATGTCGAAGGAGTCGACGAGGGCGAGATCCTGATAGACCATCTGGATGCCGGCCCCGGCGGCGTCGCGCGGGGAGCGGAACTCGTGCTCCTCGCCGTGCACCAGCACGGTGCCGCTCGACGGGCGGTGCACCCCCGACATGACTTTCAGGAGCGTCGACTTGCCGGCTCCGTTGTCGCCGAGGAGGGCGACGACCTCGCCGGGCGCGACCGTGAAGGTGACGCGATCGAGCGCACGGGCGTAGCCGTAGTGGACGCTGATGTCGCGGAGTTCGAGCGCGGGGGTGCCGGCGATCATCGCGTCACCTTCTTGTCGGGAACGTCCTGCCCGGAGAGCAGCAGTTTCGAGGTCATGTTCGTGGTCCACATGTTGAGCGCCAGGCCTCCGATGAGCAGGGCGCCGGTGATGATCGCCGACCAGTTGCTCGACACCTTCGCCAGCAACAGGCCGGCCGACATGGTCGCGATGACGACGGCGCCGAGGGCGACGCGCGGCAGGCTGCCGCGCCCCCCGCTGAACGGGATGCCGGCGAGGGCGACGGCCGTCATGGCGCTGAAGACGATGCCGATGCTCGGCCCCGGCACGGCGGTCGTGATGTACGCGGCGGTCACGATTCCGCCGACGGCGGCGCAGAAGCCGGAGATCGCGAACCCGGCGACGCGGTAGCGGTCGACCGGGATGCCGACGCGGCGGGCCGCTTCGGCGTTGCCGCCGACCGCGAGCAACCGCATGCCGTTGCGCGTCATCCGCAGGAAGATCGTGAGCGCGGCATAGAGCACGACCGCGATGTAGACGGGCGCGGGGATGCCGAGGTAGGTCTGCGTGCCGAGGAAGCGCAGCTCGGTGAGCTGCGAGATGTTGGTGTTGTTCGCCAGCAGGAGCGAGACGCCGCTGAGCGAGGTGAGCATCGCGATGGTGACGATGAGCCCGTTGAATCCGCGGATGACGATGAGCCCGTTGATGACGCCGATCGCGACGCCCGCGATGAGGCCGGCGAGGATCGCCACCGCGACGGGTGCTCCTTCTTTGAGCAGCAGCGCGGTGACGACCCCCGAGAAAGCGGCCGTGGCCGGCACCGAGAGATCCAGTACCCCGGTCATCACCCCGACCCCGACGCCGGCCGCGTAGATCGCGGCAATCGACGCCGAGTTGAGGATCGAGACCCCCGTGGGAACGGTGAAGAAGTGCGGGGCACCCCAGAACGCGAAGATGACGATGATCGCGAGCCAGAGCACGAGGAGCCCCTGGTCGCGAACGAACAGCAGCCCGCGAACGTTGGTGGGCAGCTTCTTGCCCGGTGATACCTGATGGATGGATCCGGTGACGGTCATGGTGTGTGCCTTAGTCGGAGACGACGATGGCGGTCTCGTTGATGCTGCCCAGCTGGGTCGGGTCAGCGATCAGCTCGATGAGGTCGTCGCCGGCCGCCTGCAGTGAGACCGCGTAGTCCCACGCTACGACCGCGTCGATGTCACCGGCCTCGTAGGCCGCCATCGTGTCGGGTCCACCGCCACCGGCGATCAGGCACTTCGGGGTCTTGCCGGCTGCCTGGAAGGCCGCCAGCGCTCCGAGGGTCGTCTCGTCGGATGCGGCGATGACGACGTCGACGTTCGGGTTGGCGACCAGCAGCTGCGCCGCGGTCGTCTGCGCCGTCACCGGGTCGGCCGCCTGAGCGTCGGCGACGATGGGCGTCGCCGTGTAGAGCTCGAGGATCGCCTCGTGTGACGCATCCGCCCCACTGGCCACGGCGGATGCCGACAGCAGCATCGTCTCGGTGCCGCCTTCCGCGGTCGCGCACTCGTTCGCCGCACCGGCGAGGGCCGTGCCGAAGTCGGCGAACGACGCCGCGTCGAAGATGATGCCGGGCTGCGGCCCGTCGAAGCCGAACGACTGCACGTCGGCTTCCAGCACGACCGGGATGCCCGCGGCCTTCAGGGCGTCGAGGCTCGGTGCGAGCGCTTCCGCCGCGACGGGGAAGACCCACGCCGCGACCATGGCCTCGGTGTCGATCGCCTGCTGGATCTGCTGGGCCTGGGTCACCGGGTCGAAGCCGGCGTCGTAGACGGTGACGGTGTAGCCCTTGGTGCCGAGGTACTCGGTGACCGATTCGGCCAGAGTCGTGATGATCGGGATCTGGCTCGAGACGCTGAAGAAGCCGACCTCGCCGCCTTCGGCCGGGGCACCGCTGTCGTCCGGGGCCCCCGTGTCGGTGGTGCAACCGGTGAGCGCGAGGGCGCCGGCAGCGACTGCTGCGACGAGTGCCAACCGTAGTCTCTTCATTGAAACTCCTCATTGAGTGATGGACGCGAGGGCGTCCTGCTGTGTGGGTCGGGTGACGCACTGGATTGTTACTGTACTGTACGGAACAGTATAAGTCTTCACCCGCCGCTGGACGATCCCGCAAGGACCCCGCTCAATGCCCAGACTCCTCGTCATCATCGCCAGCACGCGACCCGAACGCGTGGGCCTCACGATTGCACGCTGGGCCGCCGATGCGGCCCGCGCTCACGGCGGCTTCGAGGTGGAGGTCGCCGACCTCGCCGAGGTGAACCTGCCCTTCTTCGACGAACCCGCGCAACCGCGCACCGGTCAGTACACGAAGCCGCACACCTTCGCCTGGTCGAAGACGGTGGATGCGGCCGATGCGATCCTCGTCGTCACCCCCGAGTACAACTACGGCCCCCCGCCGAGCCTGCTGAACGCGCTCGACTTCCTGTACTGGGAGTGGGCGTACAAGCCGGTCGGCTTCGTGAGCTACGGCGGTCCCGGTGCCGGCTTCCGCGGCGTGCAGGTGCTCAAGGGCATCGTCACGACGATGCGGATGATGCCCGTGCCCGACAGCGTCGGCATCCCGTTCATCTTCAAGCAGATCGAGGACGGCGAATTCGTGCCGCAGCCCCCGCAGGGCGCGATGTTGTCGGCCCATCTGGATGAGGTGCTGCGCTGGTCGGACGCGCTCGCACCCCTGCGCGCTCAGGTTCCCGAGCTGCGCACGCAACGCCCGCCGGGCGCACCGCCCCTGCCGCCGCGCTGACCGAATCGCGGGTCGGTGACCCCAATCCGGGTGACGTCGCCCGCTCCGATCCCTGCTCCGCCAGGCGAAACCGCTGAGCGCTCGCACGGCCGCTGAGATATCCGTCCCGCACCCGTACCCCCGGATGCGTCTCGGACGATAGCGGCAGTGAGAGGGAGCGCACCGTGCTCCACCCGGCTCGTTTCCGAGACCTGGGATCACAGCGGTGACCGGGGGGTCGCCGTTCAGCACAAGGGGGTTCGAGATGTTCACATGGATCGCAGGACTGGGGCTGTTTGCCAAGCTCTCGTTGAGCGCAGCAGTCGTGGTTGTCGGGGCGTCCGGGGTCGGGGTCGCCGGCGCTGCCGACCTCCTGCCCGGCGAGGCGCAGACCGTGTTCGACGAGGTGGTGGCGGCGGTCGTGTCGGACACCGAGGAGGAGTCGACCGACGAGGACGCCGACGACCTCGAGGATGTCGAGGATGCCGAAGATGCTGAGGACGCCGAAGACATCGAGGACGCCGAGGACGCTGAGGATGCCGAGGATGCCGAGGATGCCGAGGATGCCGAGGATGCCGAGGATGCCGAGGATGCCGAGGACGCCGAGGACGCCGAGGACGCCGAAGACATCGAGGACGAGGAAGACGCGGACGACGCGGAGGATGCGCAGGACGATGAGGACGTCGACGACGCTGAGGACGCTGAAGACGACGAGGACGCCGAGGACGACGAGGAGTAGGCCTTCCTGCTCCGCGAACCGCATGCTCGGCAGTAGTGCGCGAGGTGGTCGTCCCTGAACCTCCGCGCGCACGTCGACGCGTTGCCAGCAGGCCGCGTCGGGGCGGTCCTTCTCGATTCGGGTTCGAGGAGGGCCGCCTTCCTTGCGGTGCCGAGGGCGAGCCGTTGCGCTCGCCGGGTGCCGTATCGTCGAGACCCGTGGGGCGCGTTTGAACGGCGGCGATGAGGCCTTTGCGTCGCTGTTGTCGGCGGCCCAGGCCGGGGCACCCTGGGCGTCGACCCAGATCTGGGTCGACCACGCTCCCGCCGTCGCGGCGTTCCTGAGAGCTCGTGGTTCGCGCGAGCCTGACGACCTCACGAGCGAGGTCTTCCTCACCGTGTTCGAGCGACTCCGAGACTTCACCGGCGACCGGGCCGCCTTCCGGTCTTTCGTGTTCTCGGTCGCCTACCGTCGACTGGTCGACGAACTGCGGATGCGGTCTCGTCGCGGCGAGACGACCGAGTGGGCCTCGGAGCGCGACCCGCGCCGCGCGTCCAGCGCCGAAGACGAGGCGACCGACCGCGTCGGCGACGCCCGCGCCCGGGCGCTTCTCGATGAACTCCCTCCCGACCAGCGCGATGTCATGGTTCTGCGGATCGTCGCCGACCTCACCGTCGAGCAGGTGGCCGAGGTGCTGCACAAACGTGTCGGGGCCGTCAAGGCGCTCCAGCGTCGCGCACTCGAGAATCTCAGGAAGAAGATGGCCTCGAACCCGTACCTCTTTGAGACCCGGGGGCGATAGCAGTGAGTGACATGAACATCCGGATCACCGACCACGAGGCCGAGCAGCTGCTCGCCGGGAGAGCCCCAGAGGGCCTTCCCGAGTTCCGCGAACTCGCCGTCGCGATCGGGGCGGTGCGGTCGCAAGGGTGGGAGCCCGCGCCGGCGCCCTCGCGTGAACTGTCTGCCCGGTTCGGGGTGTCGCCGACGGCGGTCGATGCATCGACGTCCCTCCCGCCCGCCCCGGTCGTCGCGCGCACCCCAGGAAGCGGCGTTCTCGGGCGAGTGACGGAACGCGTCTCCGGTCTCGGCTTGGCCGCCCGGATCGCGGCGGGCGTTGGCGCCGTGCTCATCGGGATCTCGGTCGCCGGAGCCGCCGGAGCTCTGCCCGGCGGCCTGCAGGATGCGTTCGACGATCTCGTGTCGACGGTGATCCCCGCCGAGCCGGATGGCGATGACCTGATCGTCGACGATGAGCCCGAGGTCGACGACGGCGAGGACGTCGATGACGCCCCCGACGATCAAGCTCCGCCCGAGGGCGGGGATGAGGTCGACGCGCCCGTCGAGCACGATGCCGACATCGATGACGAGACCGAGAGCGGCGACGAGTCCGAACAGGATGAGTCGGCCGAGGAGTCGGGAGACGGTGAGTCCGAGTCCGAGTCCGAGTCCGAGTCCGAGTCGGAGTCGGAGGGTGATTCCGGGTCGGAGCGCGAGTCCGAATCAGACTCTGACTCCGAGCCGGACGACTCAGAGTCGGAATAGCCCGGCCCGCCGCACCACGGGGGCAGGGGTCGCCGGGGTCTCGTGCCGCCGCCATCGCTCGGCGGCTCGAGCCTCGATCGTGAGGAGCCGATCCAGTCGACGGAAGTCCTGGGCGAGTATCCAGTGCGTCGCCCACCCCGGGAGCCACCCGGCTTGCCAGCGGAGTGCGCCGCTCAGCACCCCCACGTAGTCCGCTCGGACGAGCGTCTGGTCACCGGATGCCTCGCACGCGTATTCGACGCGCGAGTTCCAGGGCGCGGACGACAGCCAGACCACCCGGCTGTTCTCGTCGAGATGCTCGAGCTGGTCGATGAAGTGAGCCCGGAACGGACCGATGCGATCGGTTGCCATCCACCGCGTGCCGACGCGAGGCGGTCCCGGGTCGATCTGTCGCCGGAACGCGACCGCGGGTGCGAAGCTGTGCCACCGCATGGGGTCGGCGAGGTAGCGGAAGACAGCCTCGACCGGGTGGCCGACCGTGGCGTGAACCACGACTCGACGCTCCCAGCGGTTCACGGTCGAGAGCGTAACGGCGTCGCTGTCGCGGCGGCAAGAGTGAGGTGTAGCATCCCGCTGAGCGCCCGTACCGGGCGTCATCCGTCGAAGGTCCGTCGCGAGATCGGAGATTCGAAATGGCCGTCAAACTGCCGTCATCCGGGGCGCTCCCCGAGGGACAGTCGGCCGGCTGCGACACGTCGGGTCTCATCCTCGTGCATCGCATCTTCCGCTGGCTGTACCGGGAGCTGCCGGTGCTCATCCGCGAAGTCGACGCCGGCGACCTCGACCGGGCCGAACTGGTCGGTGTCTACGCGAAGCTCGACTTCTTCGCCCTGCACCTGCATCACGAGACCGAGGACACCGTGCTCTGGGACCGGCTGACCGCGCGCGATCCAGGATGCGCCCTGCACGTCGACCAGATGCGGGAGCAACACGTCGCGGTCGCGGCGCAGCTCGCCCTCATCGAGCCGCAGCTCGCCCCGTGGGTCGCGACCGCGGACCCGGCACTCCGCGATGCCCTCGCGGGTGACATCGAGTCCCTGCGCGACACCCTGATCGTGCACCTCGGTCGCGAGGAGGACGACATCATGCCGGTCGCCGGGGCGGTTCTCTCGCAGCGGGAGTGGGACGAACTCGAGGCCCACACCCGCGCCCAGCTGATGAAGCATCGCAAGGAGCTGCCGAAGGACGTGCTGTCGCTGCAACTCGGCCTGCTCCTCGCGAGCGTCCCCGAGTCCGAGCGGGAGGAGTGGTTCCGGGCGAACGTGCCGGCGCCCATCCGCCTGCTGTACGTGCTGCTGATGAAGCGGAGGTACGAGAGCGCGATGCGGGAGATCTATCCCGACCGGCCGGTTCCCGCGATGGTCTGACCGCCGCGGTCAGGATCCGACCGGTCTCACAACCCGTAGTACGCCGGGGCGCTCACGACGAAGAGCACGAACACGACGAGCAGCCCGACGGCGATCCCGGCCACCCCGAGGATCTGTGCGCGGCGCTGCGAGGTGCGACGGGTGCGCAGGAACACCCATCCGATCGCCGCACCGGCCAGCAGGCCGCCGAGGTGTGCTTCCCAGGCGATGCCGCTCGCGATGAAACCGAGCAGCACGTTGACGCCGAGCACGATGAGCAGCTGGATCACGTTGACGCCGATCGCCCGACGCAGCGGCAGGTAGGCGCCCATGAGACCGAAGATCGCGCCGGATGCTCCGAGGGCGGAGCTCGGTTGCAGGAACCCTCCGGTGACCTCGATGCTCGCGCCGTCGGTGGCGATCGCGAGGGCGTAGAGGGCGAGCACGCCGACCGACCCGCCGAGCGCCGCCGTGAGGTAGAGCGCGAGGAAGCGCACCCGGCCGAGGAAGGATTCGAGTGCGGGCCCGAACGCCCAGAGGGCGTAGAGGTTGAACAGGATGTGGATGATCGTGCCCGGCGAATGCAGGAACGCCGAGGTGAACAGGCGCCACGGCTCCGCGCCGACGACGGTCGGGTTGAGCACCCAGGCGGAGGTGAGCGCCCCGCCGCTGAGCCACTGCACGGCGTAGGCGACGACGATGAGTCCCATCAGCGTGTAGGTCACCGCCGCGGAACGGCGGGACGTCAACGCCCGCGCCAGGCCTGACCCACCGGCGGGCCGGCCCTCGCGCACGCACTCGGGGCAGTGCACCCCGACCGCGGCCTGGGTCGAGCACTCCGGGCAGATCGGCCGGCCGCAGCGCTGACAGCTGATGTAGGTCGCCCGGTCGGGATGCCGGTAACAGGTCGGTGGGGCCTCGACGGCTGACGAGTCGGTCACGCGATCACTCTTCCGCACGTCCCCTGTTACGACGCCGAATGGGCCGGGGAGCCCGTCCCCCGAGGAACGAGCTGCCGGCATCCACGACGAAGCGGCGGCGCAAGGCCTGACGACCGATCAGCATCCGGAAGCCCATCTGGTCGCGGTTGCTCAGCGTCACCTCGGCGTTCACCCGGCGCCCCAGCAGTTCGAGGCGCAGTTTGACGACGTAGCGCTCCTGCACGTGCCCCGACGAGCTGCGGATGCTGCGCACATCGTGAATCGGGCATTCGACGACGACCTCATCCTCGGTCGATTCCTGCCAGGGCCGCACCCGGAATCGCACCCAGGCGGTGCCGTCCCGCTCGAACGGCTCGATTCGGTACGCGTGGATCGCCGACGTGCGCGCGCCGGTGTCGAGTTTCGCCTTGATCCACGGAACGCCGATTTCGGGAAGCTGCACCCATTCGCGCCACCCCGCCAGGGTGTTTGAATGGGAGGGCTCGGCCACGCCACCATCCTCTCGTACCCCAGGGGCTCCCCATGAAACTCGCGATCCTGTCGCGCGCCCCGAAGGCGTACTCGACCCAACGTCTGCGCGCCGCCGCCGAGCAACGCGGCCACGTCGTGCGGGTGCTCAACACCCTGCGTTTCGCGATCGACCTCTCAGGCCCCGAGCCCGATCTGCAGTACCGCGGGCGGCCG
This sequence comes from Pseudolysinimonas yzui, assembly GCF_014653215.1. Lineage (GTDB taxonomy): Bacteria > Actinomycetota > Actinomycetes > Actinomycetales > Microbacteriaceae > Pseudolysinimonas_A > Pseudolysinimonas_A yzui. The sequence goes on from NZ_BNAI01000001.1 coordinate 238,686, forward strand.
CTGAGCGACTACGACGCGATCCTGCCCCGCATCGGCGCCTCCATCACCTACTTCGGCACCGCCGTCGTGCGCCAGTTCGAGCAGATGGATGTCTACACGCCCAACACGGCGAACGGCATCGCCAACGCGCGCGACAAGTTGCGGGCGACGCAGATCCTCTCGCGCCACAACATCGGGATGCCGCCGACGGCGTTCGTGCGCAACCGCGCCGACGTGCGCCCCGCCATCGAACGCGTCGGTGGCGCTCCTGTCGTCATCAAGCTGCTCGAGGGCACGCAGGGCATCGGCGTCATCCTCGCGCCCGAGGTGAAGGTCGCCGAGGCCATCATCGAGACGCTTCAGTCGACCCGGCAGAACGTGCTGATCCAGCACTTCGTGAGCGAGAGCCGCGGACGCGACATCCGCGCGCTCGTCGTCGGTGACCGGGTGGTCGCGGCGATGCGACGCACCGCGCAGGGCGACGAGTTCCGGTCGAACGTGCACCGCGGGGGAGCGGTCGAGGCCGTCGAACTGACCCCCGAATACGAGGAGGTCGCGGTGCGATCGGCGCAGATCATGGGGCTGCGCATCGCCGGTGTCGACATGCTCGAAGGGGCTGACGGTCCGCTCGTCATGGAGGTGAACTCATCGCCGGGGCTCGAGGGCATCGAGAAGGCGACGCAGCTGGATGTCGCGGGCGCGATCATCGACTACCTCGCGAACCAGGTGGCGTTCCCCGAGATCGATGTGCGTCAGCGGCTGAGCGTGTCGACCGGTTACGGCGTCGCCGAACTGCTCGTGCACAACAACGGCGACTTCGTGGGGCGCAGCCTCGGAGATTCCGGGCTCGCCGAACGCGACATCACGGTGCTCACCGTGCACCGCGGAACGACCGTCATCCCGAACCCGCGCAAGGCCACGATGCTCGAAGCCGGCGACCGGCTGCTGTGCTTCGGCAAGCTCGAGGAGATGCGCTCGATGATCCCCGAGCGGCGTCGCCGTCGGGCGAAGGTGCGCAAGCTCCCCGCGCAGCCGCTGCCCGAACCCGCGGGTTGAGGAGCGCGCCGCGCAGCGGCACGCGTCTCGAAACCCACCTCGCCGAAAACTGTCAGGTTCGGCACCCCCGCCCACTCCTACCTGCGAGGACCCATGCGTGGTCCCGACGGTGAGGAGAGGGGAATGGACGATGCGGCGGTCGCTGGGCAGGCGGTGGCTAGGCTGTGGCGATGACCGCGGGAGTCGACCCGGCGACCTCATCGGACGCCGAGCTGGTCGCCGCCGTGCGGGCGGGGGATCGTGCGGCGTTCGCGGCGGTCTACGACCGCTACGGCGGCAGACTCTACGACTTCGCCTACGCCACCACCCGGCACCGCGAGGATGCGGCGGATGCCGTGGCCGACACCTTCGTGCGCTTCGCCGAACGTCTCGGGCAGCTGCGCGAGCCGGATCGGCTGCGTCCGTGGCTCTACGCCATCACCCGGCACGAGTGCCTGCGGCGGCTGAAGGGCCGGAGCCGCATGCTCTTCGACGGCGAGGAACGGTTGGCCGAGATGGCTGACGACTCGGGCACCCCGGAGAGCTCCGCGGAACGCGACGCGCTGCGCGACCTCGTCTGGGCGGCGGCTGCCGGTCTCGCCGACCGCGACCGCGCGATGCTCGACCTGCACCTGCGTCAAGGGCTCGACGGCGCCGAGCTGGGCGAGGCGATGGGCATGAGCGCGGCCCACGCCTATGTGCAGCTGAATCGGCTGCGCAACCAGGTGGAGCGCTCGCTCGGCGCCCTCCTGGTGGCCCGCACCGGCCGCGAGGAGTGCCCGGAGCTCGACGCGCTGCTGGTCGACTGGGATGGCACGCTCACCCCGATCATCCGCAAGCGGGTCGCCCGTCATGTGGAGAACTGCGAGACCTGCTCGGCCCGTAAGCGCCGCATGGTCAGCCCGTGGGCTCTGCTCGCGACGGTGCCGATCGTGCTCGCGCCTGCCGGGCTGCGTGACCGGGTCCTCGAGGAGGCCTGGCCGATCGCGGCCGCGGCGAGCGGGGGAGGGGCGGCCGCCGGCTCGGCCCCGACCGGGGTGAAGGTCCTCGCCGTCGTCTCGGTCATCGCCACCGTCGTGGCGGTCGTGCTGCTGGGCATCGCGGGGGCATCCGGATTCGGCGCGGGGCCCGCGTCCACACCCACGCCGACCGCCACCCCCACCGTGTCGCCGCCGTCACCCGGGGAGCTCGCGCTGGCGAGCGAGGTGCTCGACCTCGGAGTCGACGGGGTCGTCGGATCCGTCGAGATCCGCAACGTCGGCGAATCCCCGTTGACGGTCGAGGTGCGCCCGGCGGTGTCGTGGGTGACGGTCGAGCAGCCGACGCTCGACCTCGACCCCGGCGAATCGGCCCAGGTGGTCGTGCACGCCGAGCGGTCGGGGCTGTCCCCGGGCCCGGCGGTCGCCACCGTCGATCTGGTCGCCGCGACCGGCACCTGGTCGTTCTCGGTGCAGCTCACTCAGCCCGCACCACCGCAGCCACCCCAGGTCGCCGCGCCGACCGTGGTGCGCATCGACTGCATCGGGATGCTGCGCACCGCGACGGTGCGCGTCACGGTGAACGCGGAGGTGCCGCTGTCGTCGGTGGTGGTCAGCTGGTCGAGTGACTCCGGTCCCTCCGGCTCGGCGGACATGTCGCCGTCGGGCGGCGTGTGGGAGGCCACGATCGGCCCGTTCTCCGGCCCGGTCCCGCTGAACGTGTGGGTGCGGGCTGTCGATCAGCGCGGCCTGGCCACCACCGGGCCGACGACGTCGACCGTGCTGGAACCCTGCTCGTAAGAGCACGGCGAAAAAGCTCCGCGAAAAGTTGTAAGCCTTCCCCGGGTGGCGACTCCTACCTGCATCACGGCTCGGCAAACGCCGAAGTCGAAATGCGTGACAAGGAGACACCATGAACAGCACCATCCGCACCGCCGCCCTCGCCCTCCCGCTCGCCCTGGCGATGTCGTGGGGTGCCGCCGCCGCGCAGGCCGCCGAACTGCAGCCGACGCTCACCGGCCTGCCGACCGTCGCCACGTCCGTGCAGCCCGTCCCGCCGGGGCCGAGCGACTTCGCCGAAGAAGAGGACGACGACGACGACATCGACCCGGACCCGGACCCGCAGCCCGAGCCGGAGCCCGACCCGCTGCCCGAAGGTCAGCCCGAGCCGCAGCCCGACCCCGAGCCGGAGCCCGACACCGACGCCGAGGACACGACGGACGACGTCGAGGAGACCGAGGCCGACGAGACGGAAGCCGACGAGACCGAGGCGGATGAAGTCGACACCGCTGACGCGTCGTCGGTGAACGGATCGAACCCCGCAGCGATTCTGGTCGTCGCCGGACTGATCGCCGGCGCCCTCGCCCTGCTGACCGCTCTCATCGCCGTGGTGTTCGCCCGACGTCGGCGGGATCGACGCGCCTGAGTTCGCACAACAGAGAAACACCCCGGGACGGGCCAGCAGGCCCACCCGGGGTGTTTCTCTGTGCGGAGGTTACGTGAGCTCTCGCACGATGTCTTCGACCCGCTCCTTCGCGTCGCCGAACAGCATCTGCGTGTTGTCGCGCCAGAACAGCGGGTTGGCGACCCCGGCGTAGCCCGAGGCCATCGAGCGCTTGAACACGATGACGTTGTCGGCCTCCCACACCCGCAGCACCGGCATGCCGGCGATGGGGCTTCCCGGATCTTCGGCCGCGGCGGGGTTGACGGTGTCGTTGGCGCCGATCACGAGCACGACCGAGGTCGACGCGAAGTCGTCGTTGATCTCATCCATCTCGAGCACGATGTCGTAGGGCACCTTCGCCTCGGCGAGCAGCACGTTCATGTGCCCCGGCAGGCGACCGGCGACGGGATGGATGCCGAAGCGCACCTCGATGCCGCGGGCGCGCAGGCGCGCCACCAGGTCGGCGACGGGGTACTGCGCCTGGGCGACCGCCATCCCGTAGCCGGGCGTGATGACGACGCTCGACGCATTCAGCAGCATGTCGGCCGCGGCACCGGCGTCGATCTCGCGATGTTCGCCGGTCTCCTCATCGCCACCCTTCGGCGCTTCGATGCCGAACCCGCCCGCGATGACCGAGATGAACGACCGGTTCATCGCCTTGCACATGATGTACGACAGGTACGCACCCGACGACCCGACGAGGGCACCGGTCACGATGAGCAGGTCGTTGTTCAGCAGGAAGCCCGCGGCGGCCGCCGCCCAGCCCGAGTAGCTGTTGAGCATCGAGACGACGACAGGCATGTCGCCGCCGCCGATCGACGCGACGAGGTGCCAGCCGAGCGCGAGGGCGAGCACCGTGATCGCCACCAGGATGCCGACGCTCGGCGCGATCACGTACCAGGCGGTCAGTCCGGCGAACACGACGAGAGCGCCGAGGTTGAGCGCGTTCTTGCCCGGCAGCATGAGCGGCTTCGACGAGATGCGCGCCGAGAGCTTGAGGAACGCGACGATCGAGCCGGTGAACGTGACGGCACCGATGAAGATGCCGATCGCGACCTCGCCGTCATGGATGCCGACCAGCTCGGGGGCGAGGTGGGTGTCGGCGAGCGCGCCGTTCCAGCCGACGAGCACCGCGGCGAGGCCGACGAAGCTGTGGAACAGCGCGATGAGCTGCGGCATCCCGGTCATCTCGACGACGCGGGCGCGCCAGAGGCCGATGGTCGCGCCGACGACGACCGCTCCGCCGAGCAGGGCGAGACCGAGGGTCGACTGCGGCTGCCCCCAGAGCCCGGCGACGACGAGCCATCCGGTGGCGGCCAGCGCGATCGCCATGCCGACGATGCCGAAGGTGTTGCCGCGGCGGGCGGTCTCGTGCTTGCTGAGGCCCGCGAGGCTGAGGATGAACAGCAGCGCGGCGACGACGTAGGCGGCGACCGCGACGCCGTTCGCGATCTCGAGCACGTCGCCGCTCACTTGGTGCCGCCTCTCGAGAACATCCCGAGCATTCGGCGGGTGACGGCGAAGCCACCGAAGATGTTGATGCTGGCCAGCAATACGGCGACCGCCGCGAGCACCTGCACGAGCACCGACGGTGCGACGATCTGCACGAGCGCTCCGACCACGATGATGCCCGAGATCGCGTTGGTGACGCTCATCAGCGGGGTGTGGAGCGCGTGCGCGACATGCCCGATGACGTAGAAGCCGACGACGACCGACAGGGTGAGCACGAGGAAGTGCTGGGGCAGCGGCGGCGGCGCGAACGCGCACACCGCGAACAGTGCGACGATTCCGGCGACCACCAGCGCGGTCTTCTTGCGGTTGCTGAGTCCTGGGCGCGGGGCGATCGGCTCGGCCGGCGTCGCGGATGCCGTGGGCGGCGCCGCCGAGACGGTCACCGGGGGAGGCGGCCAGGTGGTCTCGCCGTCGCGGGTGACCGTGATCGACCGCTGCACGACATCCTCGAAGTCGAGCGTCAGCGCGCCGTCCTTCGCGGGCGTCACCAGCTTCAGCAGGTTGAACACGTTGGTCGAGTAGAGCTGTGACGCCTGACCGGGCAGGCGGCCCGCGAGGTCGGTGTAGCCGAGGATGACGACGCCGTTGCTGGTGACGACGCGCTCGCCCGCGACGGTGCCTTCCACGTTGCCGCCGGACGCCGCCGCGAGGTCGACGATGACGCTGCCGGGCTTCATGCTTGCGACATCCGCCGCGGTGAGCAGCCGGGGTGCCGGGCGGCCGGGGATCGCCGCGGTCGTGATGATGATGTCGACGTCGCGCGCCTGCTCCGAGTAGATCTCGGCGGCGCGCTTGTCGTACTCCTCGCTGGTGGCTTTCGCGTACCCGTCGGTGGAGACCATCTGCTCGGCGACCTCGACCGGGAGGTATTCGCCGCCGACGCTCTTCACCTGGTCGGCGACCTCGGGTCGCGGATCGGTGGCCCGCACGATCGCGCCGAGGCTGGCCGCCGTGCCGATCGCCGACAGTCCGGCGACTCCGACGCCCGCGACGAGCACCTTCGCCGGCGGCACCTTGCCGGCCGCGGTGATCTGGCCGGTGAAGAAGCGCCCGAACTCGTTCGCGGCCTCGACGACGGCGCGGTATCCGGAGATGTTCGCCATCGAACTGAGCACGTCGAGCGACTGGGCGCGCGAAATGCGCGGCACGGCATCCATCGCGAGCGCCGTGACACCGCGCGACCGCAGCGCCTCGAGCAGCTCGGGACGCTGCGCCGGGCTCAGCAGGGCGACGAGCGTCGACCCCCTCGCGAGCAAGGCGATCTCGTCGTCGGTCGGCGCGACCACCTTGAGCACGACGTCGGCGGCCCACGCGGTCGCCCGGTCGACGAGCTGGGCGCCCTGCGCGGCGTAGGAGTCGTCGGGGAACGACGATGCCGCCCCCGCTCCGCGTTCGACGACGACCTCGTAGCCGAGGCTGCGGATCTTCGTGACGGTGTCGGGGGTCGCGGCGACGCGGGTCTCGCCCGCGCGTTCGGCGACGATGCCGATTCGGCTCATAGAGAGGTCACTCCAGGTGGCATAGCGAAGAACGTGTTCTCGGCCCTAGGGAGGAATGGGTGGCGGCCCGCCGAATCCGTCACGGCCGACGAGCCGAAACGGGTGCCTCTCGCGGAACACTGGCAGACCGCCGCATCCTCGTCAAATCGGCGTACCTAACGGGAGAGGTAGCGCCGCACGGCTTCGGCCGAGGTCGCGTGATCGACGACATCCGGTTCCCCCGAGGTGGTGATCGAGCCGACCACGACACCGTTCACCTTGATCGGGATCGACCCGCCGTGCGCCTTGAACGCCTCGTGGTCGATGTCGGGCAGCTCCTCGAACGGGGTGCCCGCCGCTTCGTGCCGACGGCGCACGAGCAGCGACGGCTCGCCGTACTTCTCGACGACCGCGTGCTTGCCGGCGAGCCAGGGATCGTTGCCCGGGCCCGACGAGCCGAGCTTCGCTTGGAACACGATGTCGCCACGCAGTACGACCCGTACCGCCAGGTTGAGGCCTCGCTCGTCGATCACCTCGACCGCCGCGAGCCCGAGGTCGACGCCGTCGTCGTTCGTGAACTCCGTCAGGTCGAGCACCGGCTCCCGCTCGAGGTCGTCGACGGTGTACTCCGGCAGGTCGGTCATTTCCTCACGGTACCGCCGAGGGCGGCGAGGCGGGTCAGCACGGCGGGGCGGGCGACGACCCAGCCGACGATCATCACGATGAGCGACACGGCGAACACGCCGAGGCCGATCCACGAGTCGTCGTCGCGGCCGGCGTACATGTGGTTGAGGTTGCGCACCGCGCCCGTCGTGAGCACCAGGCCGACGTGCACGATCGTGAATCCGATGAAGTAGAGCATCACCCACACATGAAGCGTGCGGGTCGGCTTCTCGGGCACCCAGCCGAGCGATGCGGGCCAGATCGTCGACAGCCGCAGCCCGGTGAACAGCGCCAGGGGTGCGGCGATGAACACGGTAAAGCCGTACATCAGGAGCTGCAGCCCGTTGTAGTGGATCCAGCCGTTGTGCACGGGCCAGTCGAGGGAGAGGTACTGGATGCCGGCCGAGACCGCGTGCGGCACGACATCCCACGACAGCGGCACGAGCCGCAGCCACTGGCCCGAGACGAACAGCAGCACCCAGTAGAGCACCCCGTTCGCCACCCACAGGGCGTCGAGCACGAGGTGGAACCAGACGTGGATGCTGTGGCGCTTCGGCGGGTTCTTCGAGCGGATCAGGCCGTCATTGCGGCGGGTCCAGAAGGCCGGGGGCCGTTTGCCCGACCCGATCTGCCAGCCGGTGCGCACGATGAGCAGCAGGAAGAACGCGTTGAGCGCGTGCTGCCACTGCAGCCACCAGGGGAACCCGACCGGGGTGCCGGCGGGCAGCTCGGTCGCGCCCGGGTAGTCGGCGATGAACGACTGGATGTCGGGCAGCTCGCGCAACCACCGAGCGGCGAGCACCGCGACCACGAGCAACACGAGACCGATCGGCACGAGCCAGATGAGCGGGAACCAGCGCGACGATCGGATGCGACCACGCGACACCGGAGCGGGGTCGAGGGCGGGCACGCCTCCACCGTAGCGTTCACCGCCCCGGGCCTAGGATCGAAGGCATTGTGACCTCGCCGACCGCCCCCGCACCTGACCGCCCGACGGCTCGCCATATCCTGCTGCTCGTACTCGTCGGAACGATCGGCGGGGTCTTCTCGGGCGCCCTGGGGGTCGGCGGCGGCATCGTCATGGTGCCGCTGCTGCTCATGCTGCTGCGATTCGATCAGCGCCGTGCCGCCGCGACCTCGCTTGCCGCGATCGTGCTGTCATCGATCTCGGGCGCGGCCACCTACACGGTCGCCGGGCACACCGATGTGCTGGCCGGCCTGCTGCTCGGGGCGGGGGGCGTCGTCGGCACCCTCATCGGAACGCGGCTGCTCAAGGTGCTGCCGATCGCGATCCTGCGCTGGGGTTTCATCGCCCTGCTGGTGGTGATCGCGGTGCGCATGCTGCTCGTCGTTGCCGACCGCGGCGGCGACATCGCGTTCAGCATCCCCCTCGCGATCGGGCTCGTCGTGTCGGGCATCGTCATGGGCATCCTCGCGGGGATGTTCGGCATCGGCGGAGGGGTGCTCATCGTGCCGCTGCTCGTCGCCGTCTTCGGGGCGAGCGACCTCATCGCGAAGGGCACCTCGCTGCTGGCGATGATCCCGATCTCGATCGTCGGGTCGATCGCGAATGTGCGCAACCAGCTGGTGCGCCCCCTCGACGGGTTCGTCATCGGCGGAACGGCCTTGCTGGCCTCACTCGGCGGCGCCGCGATCGCGTTCGTCATGCCCGCGTGGCTCTCGACGCTGCTGTTCGGCCTCTTCGTCGCGGCGACCGCCATCCAGCTGACGATCCGTGCGATCAACCAGCATCGCGCCGCGAGATCCGGCGACCCGACCTAGACGTCGAGCGTCTCGCCCGGCTGGAGTTCGGTGAACGTGCCGCCGCCCTGTTCGGTCGCCCACGCCAGTCGCGCCGCCGCCATCTGTTTGCCGGCGACCGACAGCGTCATGTCGTGCACATAGAACGCGCGTTTCGGCTTCACCGCGAGCACGTAGTCCATCGCCTCGCCGATCTTGAGCCAGGGCGCCCCGATCGGGGCGGCGAGCGTGCCCACCTCGACGCCGGGCACCGCATACGAGTCGCCCGCGTAATACAGCTCGTCGTTGACGAGCACCCCGACGTTGTCGATCACCGGGATGGACTCATGGATGACGGCGTGCTTTCCGCCGAAGAACTCCAGGGCGAAGGGCCCGGCCTGCGCGGTGTCGCCCGGCGCGACGACCTCGATCGCGAGACCATCGGCCTGGTCGGCGACCCCCTGAGGTGCGAAGACCTTCGCGTCGGGGTTCTTCTCGAGGATGCGGCGCACCTGTTCGGCCGTCCAGTGGTCGGTGTGCTCATGAGTGATCACGATCGCGACGACACCGGTGATGTCGGGATGCGACAGGAAGACGCCGGGGTCGATGACGAGGCTCTCGTCGCCGAGAGCGAGCTGCAGGGTCGCGTGTTCGTACTTGGTGATGCGCACGGTGCGACTTTACCGACGCGCCGCCGCAACAACCCGTCGTCGGTACGGTGTTGACATGACGGTCAGCCACGTTCATGCGCCCGATGACGGCGCGTCGCACGTGGCCGAGCATGATGACGCGCACGACCATTCCCACCACGGCCCGAACTTCCGCGCCCTGTTCGTGATCTGCCTCGCCCTCACCATCCCGACGCTGGTGTTCTCGACCGGGCTGCCGAGCATCCTCGGTCTGTCCGGCCCCCGGTTCCCGGGCAGCGAGTTCGTCCCGGCGGCGTTCGGCACCGCGGTGCTCGTCATCGGCGGCCGGGTCTTCCTGACCGGGGCGGTCGGCGAACTGCGCGCCCGTACGCCAGGGATGATGACGCTCATCTCACTCGCCCTCGTCGTCGCCTTCGGCTACTCGCTCGCCGGGCTGCTCGGCTTCCCGGGCATGGACTTCTGGTGGGAGCTGGCGATTCTCGTGACGATCCTGCTGCTCGGCCACTGGATCGAGACGCGCGTGATCTCGGGAACTCGGGATGCCCCCGCCGAGCCCGGCGACGACACCGCGCTCGCCGAGATCGGCCGTCTCGTCGCCGAGGCCCAGGCCGGCCGCTCGGGCGCCCAGTTGCTCGCCGATCGTGCCGCCGCGCTCCTCTTCTCCGTCGCCCTCGGTGCCGCCGCGGTCACGCTCGTCGCCTGGCTGTTCCTCAAGCCCGACGATCCGGCATTCGTCGTCGAACGGGTCGTCACCGTGCTCGTCATCGCGTGCCCGCACGCGCTCCGGCTCGCCATCCCGCTCGTCATCGCGCTCTCGACGGCGCTCGGCGCCCGCCGCGGCATCCTCGTGCGCGACCGTGCGGCGCTGGAAGAGGCGAAAGACGTGGATGTCGTGCTGTTCGACCTGACCGGCACCCTGACCGCGGGGCGGCAGGGCCTGGTGAGCATCACGCCGGCCCCCGGTGTCGACGAGGCGGAGGCGCTCGGGCTCGCCGCCGCCGTCGAGGCGAAGTCGGAGCATCCGATCGCCCGCGCCCTCGTGACCGCCGCCGGGGAGCGCGGCATCAAGATCCCGCGGTCGGCGAAGTTCGCCTCGCTCGCCGGTCGCGGCGCGTCGGCGACCGTCGGGGGTCGCGAGTTGCGCGTCGGCAGCACCCGGGTCGCGACCGAGGCGGGCATCCACCTCGACCCGTCACTCGTGCACGCCGCCCGCGACGCGAACCGCGAGGGTGCGACCGTCGTGCTTCTACTTGAGGGCGACACGGTGCTCGCGTCATTCGCGCTCGCCGACGTCGTCCGGCCCGAGTCGGCGGAGGCCGTCGCCGCACTGCAGAAGCGCGGCGTGCGCGTGGCGATGCTCACCGGCGACTCCCACGAGGTGGCGCACCACGTCGCCGGGAAGCTCGGCATCACCGAGGTGTTCGCCGAGGTGCTGCCGGCGCAGAAGTCGGCCGCGGTCGCGAAGCTGCAGGCCGGGGGAGCGCACCGCGTCGCGATGGTCGGCGACGGCGTCGACGACGCCCCGGCTCTCGCCCGCGCCGACATCGGCATCGCGATCGGCGCCGGCACCGACGTGGCGATCGAGTCGGCGGGCGTCGTGCTCGCGTCCGACGATCCGCGCGGGGTCGTCGACATCCTCACCCTCAGCCGCGCCGGGTATCGCACGATGCTGCAGAACCTCGCCTGGGCGACCGGCCACAACGTCGTCGGGCTGCCGCTCGCCGCCGGGGTGCTCGCCGGTGTCGGATTCCTCGTGCCGCCTGCCGTCGGCGCAGTCGCGATGTCGGTGTCGACGATCGTGGTCGCGCTCAACGCCCGACTGCTGCGGAGGCTGCGCTTCCGGCGGTAGAAAGCTGGGATACTCGGGCGCATGCCCGCGACGTCGCGCCCGAAGAACCTCGTGGTCGCCATCAACCCCTCGGCCTCGTTCGGGGCCAGCCGGGATGTCGGCCCCGCCGTCGTGCAGACGCTGCGGGCGATGGGCCACGAGGTCACGTCGCTCACCGAGCCCGACTTCGAGCAGCTGCTCGCGTCGGCCCGGGCCGCGGTGAAGAAGCGCCCCGACGCGCTGATCATGGTCGGCGGTGACGGCATGGTCAACCTCGGCGCCAACCTGGTGGCGGGCACGCGCGTGCCGCTCGGCATCATCCCCTCGGGCACCGGAAACGACATGTCGCGCGGCCTCGGAATCCCGCACGACGACACCGAGGCCGCCATGCGCACCCTCGACGCCGCCCTCGCCGCCGGACCGCGCACGATCGACGCCGGCCGCATCAGCTGGACGGATGCCGCGACCGGCGAGAAAGGCGAGCGCTGGTTCGCCTGCTCGCTGAGCGCCGGATTCGACGCGATCGTCAACGAACGCGCCAACGCGATGCGGCATCCCAAAGGCCCGAGCCGCTACATCCTCGCGCTGCTCGCCGAGCTCGCCCGGCTGAAGCCGATCTCGTACCGGCTGGTGCTCGACGGCGAGCCGATCGAGACGAAGGCCGTGCTGGTCGCGATCGGCAACGGCGTCTCGCTCGGCGGCGGCATGAAGATCACCCCCGACGCCCTTCCCGACGATGGCCTGTTCGACGTGCTCATGGTGAAGCCGCTGTCGCGGATCGCGTTCCTGCGCATCTTCCCGCGCGTCTTCGCCGGCACGCACGTGAGCGACCCGCGGGTGCGCATCGTGCGCGCGAAGAAGGTGCGCATCGAAGCCGACGTTCCCCTCGTCGCGTACGGCGACGGGGAGCGGATCGCGCCGCTGCCGCTCGACGTCGAGGTCGTTCCCGGGGCGCTTCGGGTGCTCTCACCGCTGCCCTGATCCGGCCGTCCGAGCGGCCCGAAGGGGCATGTATACTCGAACGGTTGTCGTGACGGCCCCATCGTATAGTGGCCTAGTACGCCGCCCTCTCACGGCGGTAACGCGGGTTCGAATCCCGCTGGGGTCACCAACCAGAAACCCTCGGATCACTCCGGGGGTTTCGTCGTTTCAGAGCAACGCCGTACGCGGCCGGCGGCCGACGACCGCAGCCATCACCGCTGCGGTGTCGCCGGCGTCGAGGGCCATGGTGACGATGCCCCACGCCTCGCCGAGGTCGATGGTGAGCGGCACAGCGTAGGGGCGCACGTCGACGGTGACGCTCCAGCGGGAGTCGCCGCCGACCGTCGCCGTACGCACCATCTCGAGGTCGCCGATCTCGGCCCATTCGACGACCAGCAGTTCCCGCGCGTCGGCGCCCGGCGCGCAGACGGCGATTCCGCGGTCGTCGGCGAAGGCCGGATACCAGCCGTCGCCGAGGCGGATGTCCTCAAGGCCCTTGGAGCGCAGGTAGGCGGGCAGGTCCGACACGACGGGCGGCAGCCGGCGTGCGAGGAAGACCACGGCATCCGGATGCCGCTCGGCGAGCGTGCGCACGGCTCGCGACAGCCGCGAGGTCATCACTCCGAAGACCACGATCATCGTGATCATCGCGATTCCGGCGAAGCCGTAGGCGACGAGGATGCCGTTGCGCGGTCCGCCGGCAGCCGCGATCGCGAGGCCCCCGCCGCCGATGACGACGGCGGTGGTGACGAGTGCTGCGATGGTGATGATGCGGGCGCGAGTGCGGGATCTGCGCGCGATGGTTTCAGTCAAGGTGCCTCGTGCTCGTGTGCCCCGATCCGCACGCTACCGTACCCCGTCCGTACCCCGTCGGAGGCTAGGGGCACACTAGGAATGTGTGCGCGAGTTATGGGCTTCAGGTCGAGGCGGCCGACATCCACTACGGGTTCTCGGTCATCGACGAACTGGTGTCGACAACAGCGCTCGAGGGTTGGCTCGAGGAGTTCCGTGACGAACCGGTGAAGCCGACCGGGGTGCATCGCCGCAACCTCAACCCGATCGTGCGCGAGTGCGAGAAGGACGGAGAACGGCTCCGCACCGTCGACCTCGCCTGGTGGAAGCTCTGGGTGCGGGGCGAGCCCGCGAAATTCCCGGCGATCAATGCCCGCGTCGAAGGCCTGGTCGGGTCGGGCGCGTGGAGCGGGCCGCTGAAGAGCCGCCGAGGTCTGGTGCCGGCGACCGAGTACTACGAGAAGGGTCACCGCTTCGCGCTTCCCGACGAGCCGAAGGGGCTCTTCGCCTTCGCGGGGCTCTGGAACGTCACCAAGACGCCCGAGGGGGAGTGGATGGTGTCGTACACGATCGTGACCCAGCCGGCGGCGCCCCGGATCGCATCCATTCACGACCGGATGCCGCTGATCCTGCCCCGCGACCTCTACGACGACTGGCTCGACCCGACGCGCGTGGGCGATCAGGAGCTGCTCGATGAAGCGCGGGCGGCGAGTCGCGCGTTGAACGAGCGGCTCGAGGTCTCCGAGCTCTAGGGCCCCGCGGCCCGAGACCCCCGACCTCTACGCGGCGGAATCCGTGGGCGGCGTCGGCTTCTTCGTCATGCGCGCGATCTCGGCGTCGACATCCTCTTCGGAGATGTACCGGCGGGTGATGCCGTACGCGTCGAGGCCGACGAAGATCGCGGCGATCGACATTCCGAGAATCGGCCACACCGGCCAGAAGTAGGCGGTGAAGCCGGACGGCTGGCCGGTTGAGAAGAACCAGATCGCGAGCAGCAGCAGGGTGATGACGGCGAAGACGGCGAGCATGACCTTGAAGTCGTTGCGCGCCTTGAGGCGGGCGCGGGCGGCGGTGCGGATGTCGTCGGTGTCACTCATGCGCAAAACCCTAGCTCGGGGCCTCTAGACTCGTCGGAGCGAAGGGGAGTATCCCACCTCGTCGCGGCCGTCATCACGGGTTCCAGCGCTGCAGCCCCGGTCGCGATCGTCCCGCCCGATTCCCGGCGAGACGCGGGAGAGACGTTCGGGCCCTGCCCTGCACCCGAAAGGTTTCCTGTTGGAATTCTCCATCCCCCTCTGGTTCGAGATCGGCACCTACGTCGCGCTCGCCCTCATCCTCGGCTTCGACATCGTGCTGGCGTTCCGCCGGCCGCACATCCCCTCGACCCGCGAGTCGGCGCTGTGGATCTCGTTCTACGTCGTGCTCGCGCTGGTCTTCGCGGCGCTCATGTACGTCTTCGCCGGTGCCGAACATTCGGGGCAGTTCATCGCGGGCTGGCTCACCGAGTACAGCCTGTCGATCGACAACCTGTTCGTGTTCCTCATCATCATGGCGAGGTTCTCGGTACCCCGGAAATACCAGCAAGAGCTGCTCATGGCGGGCATCATCATCGCCCTCGTGCTGCGCGGCATCTTCATCATCCTGGGCGCCGCGCTCATCGAAAACTTCTCGTGGGTGTTCTACCTGTTCGGCCTGTTCCTCATCTACACCGCCGCGAACCAGGCTTTCACCGGCCACGACGACGAGGAAGAGACCGAGAACAAGCTCATCGGTTTCATGCGCAAGCGCATCGCGATCACCGAGCGCTTCGACGGCGCGAAGCTGCGCACCCTCGTCGATGGCCGCCGGGTGTTCACGCCCGTCATCATCGTGCTGCTGGCGCTCGGCACCACCGACCTGGTCTTCGCGCTCGACTCGATCCCGGCGATCTTCGGCATCACCCAGGAGCCGTTCCTGGTGTTCACCGCCAACGTGTTCGCGCTGATGGGTCTGCGGCAGCTCTACTTCCTGCTCGGCGACCTCGTCGACAAGCTGGTGTACCTCAAGTACGGCATCGCGTTCATCCTCGCCTTCATCGGCGTGAAGCTGTTCTTCCACGCCCTGCACGAGAACGAGCTGCCGTTCATCAACGGCGGCGAGCACGTCGACTGGGCACCCGAGATCTCGACCTTCGTCTCGCTCGCCGTCATCGTCGGCGCGATGGCGGTGGCCGTGATCGCGAGCCTCGTCAAGATCCGCTACGACCGCAAGCGCGGCATCGGCATCGACCACGACCGCATCGACGAGGAGATGGGCGCCGAGTAACAGCGCGTCCCTCACACGGCACGAAGGTGACGCTGCCTCTGCAGTCCCGCTAGGGTGAAACCCTCTTTTGCTGGGAAGGCGAGGAGAGGTTCGGCGATGGGGAACGTCGAGTGGGGTGGGGCGTTGCCTCCGCTCAGCATCGAGTACGCGGGTGAGCGGCACGACGTGCCGTCGGTCCCGGGGTTCTCGATCGGGCGCGCCGGCGACCTCGTGATCGACGACAACCCGCACCTGCATCGCCGCTTCCTGATGATCCGGGCCGAGCAGGGGATGTGGTGGATCCACAATGTCGGATCTCACCTGACGGCGACCGTATGTGACCGGGAGCGGACGCTCCAGGCAGCCTTGGCTCCTGGTGGTCGGATGCCGGTGCTCGCCGACATCCTCGATGTCATCTTCACGGCCGGCCGAACGGTGTACGACCTGACGCTCGTCACCCGGAGCCACGGGGTGGGCGCGGCAGACGAGACCGAGGTCGGTGTCGGCGAGGCGACCGCCGGACGAGTGTCGTTGAACCACGCCCAGCGGTTGCTGTTGCTCGTTCTCGCCGAGGGCGTGCTGCTGGGCACCAGCGGCCCGGGCGACATCCCCACCTCGACGGCCGCCGCGAAACGCCTCGGCTGGACGGTGCCCGCGTTCACTCGCCGCCTCGACAATCTCTGCCTGAAGCTCGAACGCGCGGGAGCCCGGGGCCTACGGGCGGGAGCAGGTCGGGTCTCGACCCACCGTCGCCTCCGCCTGGTCGAGTACGCCATCACGACCCGGCTGGTCTCCCGCGCGGACCTCGTGCTGCTCGAGCAACACACGCGAACGCGGTCGTCGACCTGAGTCACTTGGGCCACCCGGAAGCTCCGCGTGTTGCGGTGCTAATCTCGTTGGATGCTCGTGCGACTCCTCCTTCGTCGCCGCGACGAGGCCTAGACCCCGGCCTCCTCGTCGCGGAGTCTCGTCGTGAGCCGGATCCGATCCCTGGTATCCCGAAGGAACTGAACTTTCATGAGCACTCCGAAGACTCTGGCCGAGAAGGTCTGGGCGAAGCATCTCGTCGCAAAAGGCGAGAACGGCGAACCCGATCTGATCTACATCGACCTGCACCTCGTCCACGAGGTCACGAGCCCGCAGGCGTTCGACGGTCTCCGCCTGGCCGGGCGTCCCGTGCGCCGTCCCGATCTGACGATCGCGACGGAAGACCACAACACCCCGACGCTCGAGATCGACAAGCCGATCGCCGACCTGACGAGCCGCACGCAGATCGAGGCGCTGCGCGCGAACTGCGCCGAGTTCGGCATCCGCCTGCACCCGCTGGGTGACATCGAGCAGGGCATCGTGCACGTCGTCGGACCCCAGTTGGGCCTCACCCAGCCGGGCATCACGGTCGTCTGCGGCGACAGCCACACCAGCACCCACGGCGCGTTCGGCGCGATGGCGTTCGGCATCGGCACGAGCGAGGTCGAGCACGTGCTCGCCACGCAGACGCTGCCGCTCAAGCCCTTCAAGACGATGGCGATCACCGTCGAGGGCACGCTGCGTCCGGGGGTGACGGCGAAGGACATCATCCTGGCGGTGATCGCGAAGATCGGCACCAACGGCGGGCAGGGCTACGTGCTCGAATACCGCGGGTCGGCGATCCGCGCGCTGGGGATGGATGGCCGCATGACCATCTGCAACATGTCGATCGAGGCGGGTGCGCGAGCCGGGATGATCGCGCCCGATCAGACGACCTACGACTATCTGAAGGGTCGCCCGCACGCGCCGCAGGGTGCCGACTGGGATGCCGCGGTCGCCTACTGGGAGACGCTCGCGACCGACGACGACGCGGTGTTCGACGCGGAGGTGTTCCTCGACGCGAACGAACTGGAACCGTTCGTCACCTGGGGCACCAACCCGGGCCAGGGCGTCTCGCTCAACGAGAGCGTGCCCGACCCGAAGACGATGGTCGACCCGAACGAGCGAGCCGCCGCCGAGCGGGCGCTGGAGTACATGGCGCTCGAAGCCGGCACTCCGATGAAAGACATCAAGGTCGACGCCGTGTTCATGGGCTCGTGCACCAACTCCCGGCTGGATGATCTGCGCACGTTCGCCTCCATCATCAAGGGCAAGAAGAAGGCCGACCACGTGCGGGTCATGGTCGTTCCCGGCTCGGCGCGGGTGCGACTCGAGGCCGAAGCCGAAGGCATCGACAAGATCGTCGAGGACTTCGGCGGCGAGTGGCGGTTCGCCGGCTGCTCGATGTGCCTCGGCATGAACCCCGACCAGCTGGCTCCCGGGGAACGCTGCGCGTCGACATCCAATCGCAACTTCGAAGGCCGCCAGGGCAAGGGCGGACGCACCCACCTGGTCTCGCCCGTCGTCGCCGCCGCGACCGCGATCCGCGGCACGCTGTCGAGCCCGGCCGACCTGAACGTCGAGGGCGCTGCTTCTCGCCGCTCCGAAGGAGCGCGAGCGTAATGGACAAGTTCGAGACCGTCACCGGCACCGCCGTGCCGCTGCCGCGCAGCGCCGTCGACACCGACCAGATCATCCCGGCGGTGTTCCTCAAGCGCATCGTGAAGACCGGCTACGACGACGCGCTGTTCCACGAATGGCGCAAAGACCCCGAATTCGTGCTCAACCAGCCGTGGACGCAAGGCGCCACCGTGCTGTTCGCGGGATCCGACTTCGGCACCGGCTCGAGCCGCGAACACGCGGTCTGGGCGCTGCGCGACTACGGTTTCAAGGCCGTCATCGCGCCGCGGTTCGGCGACATCTTCCGCGGCAACTCGGGCAAGCAGGGCCTGCTCACCGGCACCGTCTCGGAAGCCGACATCGAGAGGTTCTGGGCAGCCATCGAGGCGCAGCCCGGGGTCGCCGCGACGGTCGATCTCGTAGCACGAACGGTGACGGTTGGCGAGGTCCAGGCGGCTTTCGAGATCGATGATTACACTCGCTGGAGGTTGTTGGAGGGGCTCGATGACATCGGGCTCACGCTGCGCGACGAAGCGCGGATCACCGAGTTCGAGGCCTCCCGCGAGAGCTGGCGGCCGACGACTCTTCCCGTTCGGTAGGCCGGTTCGCCCGGTTGGTTAGGCAGCAGGTGTCACAGTGGCAGAGACTCTCGTGGTGGACGACGGCGTGAACGACCGCGCCGAGGCCGGCCTCGCGAAGGATGCCGCCAAGGCGGCGGAACGCGTGGGCCTGAAGGCCGACAGCATCGTCATCCGGGGCGGCAAGCCGCTCGTCGGCCGCGTCGACGTGCGCGGGGCGAAGAACCTCGCGACGAAGGCGATGGTCGCCGCCCTGCTCGGCAAGACCCCCAGCATCCTTCAGGATGTTCCGCAGATCTCCGAGATCTCGATCGTCACCAAGATGCTCGAGGCCTACGGCGTCGCCGTGACGAGCCCCGAAGACGGCGTGCTCGTGCTCGACCCGAAGAACGTCGAGCGCGCCCACTTCGCGCAGATCGACGCCCTCGCCGGGTCCAGCCGCATCCCGATCCTGTTCTGCGGGCCGTTGCTGCATGCCCTCGGTGAGGCGCTCATCCCCGACCTCGGCGGCTGCCGCATCGGCGACCGGCCGATCGACTTCCACCTCGACGCCCTGCGCGCCTTCGGGGCGATCGTCGACAAGTCGTACGAGGGCATCCGCATCACCGCCCCCAATGGCCTCACCGGCGCCAACATCGAACTGCCCTACCCGAGCGTCGGCGCAACCGAGCAGGTGCTGCTCGCCGCCGTGCGCGCCAAGGGCGTCACCGAGCTCAAGAACGCCGCGATCGAGCCCGAGATCATGGACCTCATCGCGATCCTGCAGAAGATGGGCGCCATCATCTGGATGGAGCCGAACCGCACGATCTTCATCGAAGGCGTCGAGACCCTGCACGGCTACAGCCACCGGGCGATCTTCGACCGCAACGAGGCCGCATCCTGGGCGTCGGCGGCGCTCGCGACCCACGGCGACATCTTCGTCGCCGGGGCGAAGCAGCAGGAGCTGATGACCTTCCTCAACGTCTTCCGCAAGGTCGGCGGCGCGTTCGACGTGCGGGAAGACGGCATCCGGTTCTGGCATCCGGGTGGCCCGCTCAAGCCCGTGCAGGTCGAGACCGACGTGCATCCCGGGTTCATGACCGACTGGCAGCAGCCGCTCATCGTCGCCCTCACCCAGGCCGAAGGCATCTCGGTCGTGCACGAGACGGTGTACGAGAACCGCCTGGGCTTCACCGAAGCGCTCGTCGAGATGGGTGCCGACATCGTCGTGCACACCGACGGCCTTGAGTCGGTCACCCGGCGCGTGCCCCGCCGCAAGCTCGAGCAGGCCGCCGTCATCACCGGTCCGACGAAACTGCATGCGGCGGATGTTCGCGTGCCCGACCTGCGCGGCGGGTTCAGCTACCTCATCGCGGCGCTCGCGGCGGAAGGCACCTCGACGGTGTCGAACCTCGGCCTGATCAGCCGCGGCTACGAGCACTTCGTCGACAAGCTCACCGCCCTCGGCGCCGACTTCGACCTGGTCTAGTCTGTCGGGCGTGCCGCGTCGCAAGCCCGAGAAGCTGATCCGTTGGCGGATCGTCGCGGGTATCGCCATCCCGATCTTCGAGTTCTTCGGTCGCTACCGGATGCGCGGGCTCGACAACATCCCGAAGCGCGGCGCGTTCGTGATCTCGCCGAACCACATCACCAACTTCGACCCGCTCACCACCGCCTACCTGGTGTGGCGCGGCGGGCGGGTGCCGCGGTTCCTGGCGAAGGCGAGCCTGTTCAAAGTGCCCGCGCTCGGCTGGCTGCTGCGGTTCACCGGGCAGATCCCGGTCGTACGGGGTGGCGGGGGGCCCGACCCGCTCGCCGCCGCCACTCGGCTCATCGCCGAGGAACTGGCGGTGATCGTCTACCCGGAGGGCACGCTCACCCGTGACCCCGACGAGTGGCCGATGCGCGGCAAGACCGGCGCGGTGCGGCTCGCGCTCGAGCACGGCATCCCCCTCATCCCAATGGCGCACTGGGGGGTGCAGCGGATTCTGCCGCGCTACGGCGGGCGGCTGCGGTTCTTCCCCCGCTCAGACGTCGAGATGCTCGTCGGCCCGCCGCTCGACCTCTCGCCGTGGGCCGGCCGGTCGGATGCCAAGGCGCTGAGCGAGGCGACGACGGCCCTGATGAACGAGATCGCACGACTGGTGGGCGAACTGCGCGGCGAGACCCCGCCGGCCGAGCGCTGGGATCCGCTCGCCCACGGTCAGACCGAGTACGGCAAGGTCACCCCGCCGACCCGTTGACCCCGCGGGATTTCAGCCGGCGAACGGCAGGAACGTCGGCAGCGTGACGGTCGTGCCCGTGAAGACAGCCATCATCACGAGCGCGACCACTGCGGCCGCGGTGGCGGCGAGTGAGCAGAAGGCGAGCAGCCCCCAGCCGGACAGCCGATGGATGCGCTGTGCCGCGCCGGTCTGTCGCGCCCCGTAGTAGACCCCCGGGCCGCCGGCGGCCAACGCGATCACGGCCGCCGGAATTCCGATGGCGAGGGCCGCGACGGCGCCGATGACGAGCCCCGCGGGCACGACGAGGTAGAGGATCACCGCCGCGACGAGGAAGAGGATCACGACTGACCCGCCGTGGCGGAAGCCGGGGCGGTCGGTTCGCCGAGCACGTGCTTGGCGAGCACCGTGGCGCCGGCGACGGCGGCGGGCATGACGATGATCGCGCCGCCGGGGATGAGGAAGCTCAGGTGCACGGCGACGCCGAAGCCCAGGACCCGCGCTCGGTGGGGTCGCAGCGCGGCGCGGCGGTGCTGGCGGGTCATGCCCCGCGCTTCGAGCGGACGCGTGGTGAGTTCCAGGGCGACGAGCCGACCGGAGAGCAACGTGCCGACGACGACCGCCAGCACCGTGCCGATGAGCGGCACGAGTCCGAGCAGCACGATGAGCAGGCCGGTGAGGATCGCCCGCACGACGAGTCGCGCCCCATCCGCGGCGGAGCGCCAGAAACCCGGCTCCGGACCCGGGGTGAACTCGCCGAGGTCGGTCTCGACGGCTTTCCAGATGCGCTCGTAGAACCAGTCGCCGATGAGCAGGGTGAGCGCGGTGAACGAGAACGCGTAGAGCACGATGAGCCCCACGATGAGCGCGAGCCCGAACCCGATGCGCAGCAGGTTGCGCCAGCCCTCGTCCCAGGTGTCGGCGAAGCCGGTGAGGAAGATCGTCACCGGGTCGAGGTTCACCACCAGCAGCACGATGAGAACGACGAGGATCCCGAACACGATCGCCGCGGGGATGAGGCCGAGAGCCATCGCACCCGGCTTACGCCGCCAGTACCCGAAACCGCGCAGCAGCGTCGAGACGCCGATGAAGAACTCGGTGATCGGATTCGGCCCGCGGCGCCGATGCGGCGGGGCGGGCGGGGTCGCGGTCATGCGCCCAGGTTAGCTGTGGCGGCGTTAGCTGAAAGACTGAGGCCGTGACGATGACCCAGCCTCTCGTGCTGCCCGACACCGGCCGGCGGGTCGCCGTTCTCGGCGCCGGGTCGTGGGGCACGACCTTCGCGAAGATCCTCGGGGATGCCGGCTGCAGTGTCGCCGTCTGGGCGCGTCGCCCGGAGCTGGCGCGCGAGATCAGCCAGTCGCGCCGCAACTCCGACTACCTGCCGGGCATCAACCTGCCGCGCAACGTGGCGGCGAGTCCCCGGCTGCCCGAGGTGCTCGAGGGTGCCGAGCACGTCTACCTGTCGGTGCCGTCACAGTCGCTGCGCGAGAACCTGCGCATCGTGAAGGAGCTCATCCCCGAGACCGCGACGGTCGTGTCGCTCATGAAGGGCGTCGAGCGCGGCACGCTGGCCCGCATGAGCGAGGTGATCCTCGCCGAGCTGGGCATCGACTCCGATCGCATCGCCGTCGTCTCGGGGCCGAACCTGGCGCTCGAGATCGCGAAGGAGCAGCCCACCGCCGCCGTCGTGTCGTCGACCAGCCTGGCCACGGCATCCGATGTCGCGCTCGCGGCGAGCAACCGCTACTTCCGCTGCTTCGTCAACACGGATGTCGTCGGCACCGAGTTCGGCGGAGTGCTCAAGAACCTCATCGCCGTCGCGATCGGCATCGTCGACGGCGTCGGCTACGGCGAGAACACGAAGGCGTCGATCATCACCCGCGGCCTGGTCGAGATGACCGACTTCGCCGTCGCCTACGGGGCGCTGCCCGAGACGATGTCGGGGCTCGCCGGGCTCGGCGACCTCATCGCGACGTGCGAGTCGCCGTTGTCGCGCAACAACACCGCGGGCCGCCTGCTCGGCCAGGGTTACGACTATCACGAGGTCGTCGCGCAGATGAACCAGACCGCGGAGGGGCTCGCCTCGGTCGCCCCGGTGCTCGAACTCGCCGCCGCGAAAGGCGTCGAGATGCCGATCGTCATGCAGGTCGCCGAGGTGCTCGCCGGCACCCTCGCTCCCCGTGACCTCGCCCCGCACCTGACCACCGACACGACTGAACCGCAGGGAGAGTAAGCGTGGCCGAGAAGATCCGTGTCGCCCTGTTCTTCGGCGGCCGTTCGAGTGAGCACGGCATTTCGTGCGCGACGGCGGGCGGGGTGCTCGGCGCGATCGACCGCAGCCGCTACGAGGTCATCCCGGTCGGGATCACGCCGGACGGCATCCTCACCCTCCAGCCCGACGACGCGACCGGCCTCACCCTCGCCGACGAGCTGCCCGTCGTGCGCGAGAACGGCACCCGAGTGTTCCTGCCCGAGTCGGCGGCGACCCGCGAATTCACGGTTCGGGATGCCGACGGCACGACGCGCTCGCTGGGCGAGGTGGATGTCGCGTTCCCGATCCTGCACGGACCGTTCGGCGAAGACGGCACCATCCAGGGCATGTTCGAGCTGGTCGGGCTGCCCTACGTCGGCAACGGCGTGCTCGCCTCGGCGCTCGGCATGGACAAGCACTTCACCAAGACCGTGCTCGCCGGCGCGGGCATCGAGGTCGCCCCGTGGGTGACCGTGACGCGGGCCCGCCTCGCACAGGATGACGACCTCTGGCGCCGCCGCATCACCGGCCTCGGGTTGCCGGTGTTCGTGAAACCGGCACGGGCCGGCTCGAGCGTCGGCGTCACCAAGGTGAAGAACTGGGACGACCTGGATGCCGCCCTCGACACCGCCTTCGCCGAAGACCACACGGTGCTCATCGAGCAGGCGATCGTCGGCCGTGAGGTCGAATGCGCCGTGTTGCAGGGCCGCGACAACGCGCCACCCCGGGTGAGCGTCGCCGGCGAGATCGTGCTGACGACCCGCGAGTTCTACGACTTCGACGCCAAGTACCACGACGCACCGGGAGTGGAACTGGTGTGCCCGGCCGACATCGGCGACGCGGCGCTCGCCGAGATGCAGCGCATCGCCGCGCGGGCGTTCGACGCGATCGGCGGCGCCGGGCTCGCCCGGGTCGACTTCTTCTTCACCGGCGACACGTTCGTGCTCAACGAGATCAACACGATGCCCGGTTTCACGCCGATCTCGATGTTCCCGGCCTGCTGGCTCGCCTCCGGCGTCACCTACCCGGAGCTGATCGACGAACTCATCACCTTAGGGCTGCAGACCGCGAGGTGACCGCCCGGGGTCAGCGACCCGTGACCGTGTCTTCGAGATCGACGCACTCGCGGCCGTTCTCGGAGGTGTACGAGACGGGGGTCGCGAGGTCATCCAGCACCACGCCGGGGCCGACGGCGTCGGGGTCGACGACGACGCGCACCGCGGGGTCGCGCCCGTAGGTCGTGAACGCGTAGCCGGCGTCGACCTCTTCGCGCAGCCAGAAGACGCCACTACCGGCGGGCACCTCGACGCACGGCAGCTCCGACACCTCGGGAACCGGCACGCCGCAGTACAGCAGCACCACGGTCGGGTCGCCCCACGCGGCGGTGCCCTGGGCGTCGGTCTGCCGCAGCGCGTAGCTGCTGATCGCGTCCGGCATCCGCACGATCGCGTCGGCGCACTCCGGGTCGTTCGAGAACTCCGCCGCCGGGCTCATCGACACGACCGGGGAGCAGCCGGTCAGAACGGCGGCAAGGGCGACGGATGCCGCGGCCGGCGCGAGCAGGAAGCGGCGGGGTCTCATCGGTTCCAGGCTAGCCTGGCGGGATGTCGACGCTGGGCCCACAGACGCTGGGCGAGCTCGGAGAAGCCGCGGTGCTCGCCCGCATCTTCCCGCGGCTGCCCGAGTCGGGGGCGACGATCCTCGGCCCGGGCGACGACGCCGCCGTGCTGCGTGCCCCCGACGGGCGCTTCGTGGTGACGACCGACACGATGATCCACGGGCCCGACTTCCGGCTCGCCTGGTCGACCCCGCACGACCTCGGCTGGAAGGCCGCCGCGACGAACCTCGCCGACATCGCCGCGATGGGGGCGCAGCCGACGGCCCTCGTCGTCGCGCTCGCCGCCCCCGCCGACACCGACATCGCCGTGCTCGAGGGCATCGCCGACGGGCTGCGCGACGCGTGCGAGGCGCTGGCTCCCGGCTGCGGGGTGGTGGGCGGCGACCTGTCGTCGTCGGCGACGTTCACGATCGCGGTGACCGCGTTCGGCGACCTGGAGGGCCGGGATGCCGTGCTGCGTTCCGGCGCCCGGCCCGGTGACGTGCTGGCGGTCTCCGGTGCCCTCGACCTCGCCGCCCGCGGACTCGAGCTGCTGTTCGAGCGCGCCGTCGACGACAGCGGGGCCGCGGATGCCGCCCGCGCGATCGCGCTGCGGGCCGAGTTCGCCGCCGAGCTCGACGCGCAACTCGCGCCGCGCCCGCCGCTGCTCGACGGTCCCGCGGCGGCGCGCGGCGGGGCGACGGCGATGCTCGACGTGAGCGACGGTCTCGCCATCGACGCCCGGCGCATCGCGACCGCGTCGGGAGTGCGGCTCGATATCGATTCGACGGCGCTGGAATCGCCGACATCCCTCACCGGCGGCGAGGCGCACGCGCTGCTCGCGACGTTCCCGCCCGAGGTGCCGCTGCCCGGAGGGTTCCGGGTCATCGGGCACGTGCGCGAGGGGGAGGGGCTGTCGGTCGACGGCATCCCGTATGACGCGCGCGGCGGCTGGGACCCCTACGTCGACGGCGTGCGGTAGCTCAGACGCCGATGGTGAGCGCCGCCGTGTAGCCGGCGGACGCCGAGCCGGTCATCGTCGCGATCTGGTGGATGCCCCCGTCGTCGCCGAAGACGTTGTCGCTCGCGAGGGAGATCTGGGCGAGGTTGCGCACGCTGGAGTCGTATCCGGTGGTCGCGTAGACGGCTTCGCTGGCCTCCTTCGGCAGGGCGATCTGCGATGTCTTGACGATCGGGCCCGACGCGACTGCGGTCTCGACGTCGGAGTAGACCTCGAAGTGGATGTGCGGCCACCGGCCCGAATAGCAGCCCGGGAAGATCGACGTGAACGTCACCGACCCGTCGGCCCCGATCTGCTGCACCCCGCGGAGGTAGTTCACGTCTTCCAGCCCGTCGCTGTACAGCGAGTAGGCGCCGTCGCGGTCGCAGTGCCACAGGTAGACGGCACCGCCGCTCAGGGCGTCGCCGGTCGCCGCATCCCGCACGGTCAGCACGATCGTGAGCGGCACGCCGGCGGCGGTGACCGTCGACGCCCCGAACGATGAGCGGATGTCGCTGCGCACGATGCCGGAATCGTCGAGCACATTGATGCCGTTCGACCCGTCGCCGGGGTAGGGGCCGCCGGTCTCGTCGGGCACCTCGGTGAGGGCGCTGTCGCCGGTGCCGGCATCCGTACTGGTCTCGGTGGTGGGGCTCGTCGTGGTGGTGCTGGGTGCCGCGCCGCAGGCGGCGAGCGGCGTGAGCACCGATACCCCGCCGAACAGGCCGAGCGCGGCCCTCCGGTTGACGAGGGTCGTCATGTCATAGACGAGACCCCGATCCTCTTCGTCGATCTCGTTTCCTTGGGCATCGGTCCAGCGCGTCATGGGCTCATGCCAGCAAGGATTCCTGTGCCTCGGCTATGCGGCGCTCAAGAAGTAGACGGCCGTCTCGCCGTAGTCTTTGCGGCGCTCGAGGTCGAGACCGACGGGCCAGGCAGGCTCGGGGTCGCGAGCCGAACGCTCGACGACGACGACGGCGTCGGGGGAGAGCCGCGGCACGAGAGCCTCGAGATTGTGCACGAGTTCGAGCCCGCCGAGGTCGTACGGCGGGTCGAGGAAGACGACATCCCAGGTCGCCCCCACCGCGCCGCCGAGGAACGATTGCACCGGTTGCGACGACACGACGATCTCGGGGGCGGCACCGCGCGGGGCGGCTTTGCGGACGCGGGCGGCGTTCTCGTTCGTGACGCGGTGGGCCGCGGTCGCCTTGTCGACGAGGGTGACGTGGGCGGCACCGCGGGATGCGCCTTCGAGTCCGAGTGCCCCGGAACCCGCGTAGAGGTCGAGTACGCGCGCGCCGGGCAGCACCCCGCGCGCGTCGAGCGCCGAGAAGATCGCCTCCCGCACGCGATCACTCGTCGGCCGCGTGCCGACCGGCGGAACCGCGAGCCGCAGCGATCCGGCGAAGCCCGCGATGATCCGTGTCACCCACGTCACACTAATCCGTCGCAACGGCGTGCCCGTGGCGCGCGATCCGTCACATCTGCCACGGATTGCGGCTCTACGATCGGCACGTGGCAACGCGCGAACCCGGGGTGGTCAACAACGCCGTCTACGTCGACGGCGAGCGCATCGCGACGCCCGCGACGCTCGCGGAGACGTTTGCACTGCTGGGGAAGCATCCCGAGGCCCTCGCGTGGATCGGGCTCTACCGTCCCGAGAGCTTCCTCCTGGCCGAACTCGCCGAAGAGTTCGGGTTGCACGAGCTGGCGGTCGAGGATGCCGTGCACGCGCACCAGCGCCCCAAACTGGAACGCTACGGCGACACGCTCTTTCTCGTGCTGCGGGCTGCGCACTACGACGACGACGTCGAACACGTCGACTTCGGCGAACTGCACGTCTTCGCGGGGCCGCGCTTCGTCATCACGGTGCGGCACAGCGAAGGTCCCGACCTGTCGATCGTGCGCCGGCACATGGAGGAGACGCCCGACGCGCTGCATGGCGGCACCGAGGCGGTGCTCTACGCGATCATCGACGCCGTCGTCGACGGCTACAAGCCCGTCGTCGCGGGGCTCGCGAACGACATCGACGAGATCGAGACCCAGGTGTTCAGCGGCGACCCGATGGTGTCGCGGCGCATCTACGAGCTGAACCGCGAGGTGATCGAGTTCCAGCGGGCGGTGGTGCCGCTCACCGCCATCCTCGAGCAGTTCGACGCGGGCTTCGCCGACGGACACGTCGACGAAGACCTGAAGCCCGTTCTGCGCAACATCGCCGACCATGTCACGCACGCGACGGAGAAGGTCGACGAGTTCCGTGCGTTGCTGCGCGACGTGCTCGCGGTCAACACGTCGCTCGTCGGCCAGCGGCAGAACGACGAGGCGCAGCGCCTGTCCGAGGCGAGCAACGCGCAGGCCGAGCAGACCCGCCGCATCTCGGGCTGGGCGGCCATCCTGTTCGCCCCGTCGCTGATCGGCTCGATCTACGGGATGAACTTCACCTTCATGCCCGAGCTGCAGCAGTGGTGGGGGTACCCGGCCGCGCTGCTGGCGATGGCCGTGTCGAGCCTTTCGCTGTACATCGTGTTCAAGCGCAAGGGCTGGTTGTAGCTAGCCTCGAAGGGTGCCTTCGCCCCTCGACACGCGCCTGCTGACGGCGCTCGGCGCCCGCGTGGCGCCGGTGTTCGCGCGGGCGTTCGGGTTCGAGACCGTGGGCGATCTGCTCGCGCACTACCCGCGCCGGTACGCGGTGCGCGGCGACCTCACCCCGCTGGATGCCCTCCGCATCGGCGACTCGGTGGCGGTCGTGGCGGAGGTGCGCAGCATCCAGTCGCGGCCGATGCGCAACCGCCACGGCGAGCTGTTCGAGGTGATCATCACCGACGGAACCGGCAACCTGCAGCTCACCTTCTTCAACCGCAAGTCGGTGTTCGGCCTCAAGCCCGGCATGCGGGCGATCTTCGCCGGCAAGGTCGGGGTCTACCGCAACACCCGGCAGTTGACGCACCCGGTGTACGAGGCCTTCCCCGACGACCTCGAGGCCGACTCCGAGGAGGCCCGTGCCTGGGCCGAGGCGCCGATGCCCATCTACGCGGCGACGTCGGCGCTCGACGGCACGAAGATCCGTAACGTCATCCAGCAGCAGATGGATGCGTTGCCGCCGCTCGACGATCCGGTGCCCGCCGAGGTGCGCGAGGCGCGTGGGTTGCTCGAGTTCCGCGAGGCGCTGCGGCTCATCCATCGCCCTCGGGTCGACGCGGATTGGCGGGAGGCGCAGAGCACGCTGCGATTCCACGAGGCGCTCGTGCTGCAGACCTCGCTGCTGCGGCAACGAGCCGCCTATCGGGCGCGCGCGGCCACCCCGCGCATCCCCGGAAAGGCGTCCGCGGAGTTCGCCGCGCGGCTGCCGTTCGAACTCACCGACGACCAGGTGGAGGTCGGCAGGGCGATCGAGGCGGATCTGGCCTCGGGCATCCCGATGAATCGTCTCGTGCAGGGCGAGGTCGGCTCGGGAAAGACGCTGGTCGCCCTGAAGGCGATGCTCGCGGTCGCCGACTCGGGCGGGCAGTCGGCGTTCCTCGCGCCGACCGAGGTGCTCGCCGGTCAGCACCTGCGTTCGATCGTGCAGACGCTCGGCCCGGATCTCGCGGCGCGGCTGCGACCCACCCTCATCACCGGCCAGTTGCCGGCTGCCGACCGTCGACGCGCGCTGCTCGCGGCCGCGTCGGGCGGTGCCGGGATCGTCGTCGGAACCCACGCGCTGCTCGGCGAGCAGGTGCAGTTCGCCGACCTCGGGCTCGTCGTCGTCGACGAGCAGCACCGCTTCGGGGTCGACCAGCGGGAGGCGCTGCGGCTCAAGGGGGAGAGCCCGCATGTGCTCGTTCTGACCGCGACGCCGATTCCCCGCACGGTCGCGATGACGGTGTTCGGTGACCTCGACGTCTCGACGATCACCCAGCTGCCGAAGGGGCGCTCGCCGATCGCCTCGCACGTCGTCGGTCTCGCCGAGCACCCCGGCTGGATCGCGCGGGTGTGGGAACGGCTCTCCGAGGAGCTCGACAAGGGCCACCAGGGATTCGTCGTCTGCCCGGCGATCGACGCCAAGACCGTCGAAGAGCACGACCCCGACGACCCGCCCGCCGAGGTCGAGGAGGGCGCCCCGCCGCCCTCTGCGGTGCTGAGCGTCGTCGATGAGCTGCGGCGGCATCCGCTGCTTCGAGAGCGCCGCATCGAGGTGCTGCACGGGCGCATGAGCGCCGACGAGAAGGACGCGACGATGCGCGCGTTCGCGGCCGGCGACATCCACGTGCTCGTCGCGACGACCGTCATCGAGGTCGGGGTCGACGTGCCGAACGCGTCGACGATGGTCGTGCTCGACGCCGACCGGTTCGGCATCGCCCAGTTGCACCAGTTGCGCGGCCGGGTCGGCCGGGGCAGCGCGCCCGGGCTCTGCCTGTTCGTCACGCACGCCGAGCCGGGGTCGCTCGCGCGGGAGCGGGTCGACGCGGTCGCCGCGACGCTCGACGGCTTCGAATTGGCGCAGGCCGACCTCGAGTTGCGCCGCGAAGGCGACGTGCTGGGGGAGTCGCAGTCGGGGGGCCGCTCGTCGCTGAAACTGCTGCGGGTGTCGCGGGACGGCAAACTCATCGAGGATGCGCGGGCGGTGGCCGAAGACATCCTCGCGGGCGACCCGGGGCTGCGGTTGCACGACGCCCTGCGCGAGGCGATCGAGCGACGGCTCGACGAGACCGAGCGGGCGTTCCTGGGCAAGAGCTGAGCCACGGCACACTCACGGGGACACGTAACGAAACGATCACGTACCCCGGGGTACCAGCCGGTACAGTGACGACGTGAGCCGGATCGCTGTCGTACCGGGGTCGTTCGATCCGGTGACCTTGGGGCACCTCGACGTGATCGAGCGGGCCGCGGGACTCTTCGATGAACTGCACGTGCTGGTCGTGCACAACCCGGGCAAGACGGCGCTGCTGCCGATCGCCCAGCGGGTGTCGCTCATCCAGGAGGCGATCGTCGAGGCCGGGATGCCCGGCAACATCACGGTGACGTCGTGGAGCGTCGGTCTGCTCGTCGACTACTGCACGGATGTCGGGGCGAGCGTGCTCGTCAAGGGCATCCGGTCGCAGGTGGATGTGGCGTACGAGACGCCGATGGCGATCGTGAACCGCAACCTCGCGGGCGTCGAGACGATCTTCATGCTGCCCGACCCGGCGCACGCCCATGTATCCAGTTCGCTGGTGCGGCAGGTGGCGTCGCTCGGCGGTGACGTGTCGCCGTATGTGCCACGCGCCGTGTCGGCGTTCCTGCAGTCCGCCGACTGACGCCTTCGTCGACCGAGCTCAGGTCAGCGGCGGCACCGAGTGCCGCTATCTCGTGACGTTCAGCACGAATTCCACGGGGTCGAAGGCGTCCTCGTCGTGCGTCAGGGTCACCGAGGTCTGCCCGACCGCGAGTGGACGCACGCCCGGGTTGAACTGGGCGCTGCCGTCGTCGGAGCCCGGAACGAACTCCGCGATGTCGGGGTCGTCGATGACGGCCGTGACGCTGGTGACGTCGAATCCGTCGACGTTGATGTTGAGGAGGCTGTCGAGCGGAACATCCACCGTCTGCCCGGCCAGTTCATCCAGCTCGACCGTGACCGGTGCCGGAACCGGATCGAGAATGGGCGGGGCGCAGCCGGTGAGCGTCAGCATGGCGACGACGACGGCGGCGAGGCCCACGGCGAGACGGTTCATGTGCCGACACTAGGTGCCTTCTTCAGGCCTGGGATGAGCCGAAGGTCCCGCGCGCGGAGATCTCCTGCGGGCAGAGCTCTGCTGTGCTTCGCGGTTCAGGGTGTTCGCGTGAGTTGGCGCGTACGGAGGGCGTTCTTGGTGACGAGTCGGAGTGTTCGCCCGTCGGGGGAGGTCATGCTCCACCCGGTGTGACGTCGGCCGGGTGGTCGGTTGATTCGCCAGTTGTTGTTGTGGAGGAGCATGTGGTGGTGTCGACAGAGGAGGATGCCGTCGGCGATGTCGGTGCGGCCGCCGTGTGACCAGGGAACGCTGTGGTGGGCTTCGGTCCAGGAGGGTGGTCGGTCGCAGGTTTCGACGGCGCAGCCGCCCCAGACTGCGGCGAGGGCGATTCGTTGGCGTTCGGTGAAGAGCCTCTGGGTGCGGCCGACGTCGACGGTGCCGTCGGCGTGGAAGACGATGGTCTGGTACCCGTCGGCGCACGCCAGCCCTTCGGCGGTCGCGATGGAGATGGTGGCGGTTTGCCCTTCGATGGTGGCGTAGCCGTCACCGGATGCGAGGTCGCCGGAGTCGACATGGACTCGTACGGCGGGCTTACGCACCCCGAAGACGCGGTCGGGGTCGGCGGCGCCGGCGATGCGGATCATCTCGACGAGCGCGTCGACGGCGATCTGTTCGGTGGTGCGGGGATCCTTCTCCAGCGCATCGACTCTTGCGAGTTCGTCGGGGTCGACGAAGCGGGGTCCGCCGCGGCGGGGTGCGGTGACGCAATCGATCGCGTCGGTGACGAGTGCCGCCTGGACGGGGTCGAGCATCCCGAAGATTCGGGTCATCCCGTCGGCTTGTGGGGTGAGCCGCAGGAATCGCTTACTCCGCAGCAGCGCCTCCCGGTCGGCGACA
The DNA here is from genome assembly GCF_014653215.1 of Pseudolysinimonas yzui. Taxonomy (GTDB): domain Bacteria; phylum Actinomycetota; class Actinomycetes; order Actinomycetales; family Microbacteriaceae; genus Pseudolysinimonas_A; species Pseudolysinimonas_A yzui. Next base: position 270,731 of record NZ_BNAI01000001.1, read on the forward strand.
CCCGCGGCGTCGAGTTCGTCACGTACCTCGCGGGCGCGGCGCGCGACCTTCTCCGGCGGTAACCCGGCCATCTCGGTGACGAGTTGTTGTGCGGCATCGAGCAGCGCATCGGGTGACACCGACGCCGACGGCGTGCCGAGTCCGCTCGTGATCGCGGCTGCGGCACCGACCGAGACGTCTCCCGCGGTGACTGCGGCGGCGACATCCGCGAACCAGGGTGACGGGGCATCCAGCAGCTTGCCGACAGTGACGAGCTGACGCGCCTCGACACCCGAAGCCCCGGTCACGCGTGCGACGAACCCGTCGGCGGTGCGATCCCCGCTGCGTTGCGCCAACCCCGAGTACCCGAGTTCACGATCCGACCGTCGCTCGACCTCACCGGCAAGGACCGCGGCGCAGGCATCCACCTGCCGCTTCGCCGCCGCCACCTTGCCGAGCAGTCGCTCCAGCTCGGCGTCAGACGCGCGCGGTAGACCGGAGAGCTCGGGGAGCTCGATCACGGTCGCAACGGCAGGCACAAGTCATCCGATCAGAGAAAGATACGAAACAAGTACTGCGCCCACACGAAGTCTATCGAACACCAGTACACTCCGCAAGCACTTTCCACACGACACCACCAGAATGAACAGATGGCACTCACCCTCGGATACAAGGCGTCCGCCGAGCAGTTCACCCCGCGCGAGCTGGTCGAGATCGCGGTCGCGGCGGAGCAGCACGGCATGGAGAGCGTCGCCGTCAGCGACCACTTCCAGCCGTGGCGGCACGAGGGCGGGCACGCGCCGTTCTCGCTGACGTGGATGGCGGCGGTAGGGGAGCGCACGAGCAAGATCCGCATCGGCACATCTGTGATGACGCCGACGTTCCGCTACAACCCGGCGGTGCTGGCGCAGGCCTTCGCGACGATGGGCGTGCTCTACCCCGACCGCATCTTCCTGGGTGTCGGCAGCGGCGAAGCCCTCAACGAGATCGCCACCGGATTCCAGGGCGCCGGCGAGCAGGTCTGGCCCGAGTTCAAGGAGCGCTTCGCCCGCCTCCGCGAGTCGGTCGACCTGATGCGCCGGCTCTGGACCAGCGACCGCGTCAACTTCGAGGGCGAGTACTACTCCACGCACGACGCATCCATCTATGACCGCCCCGAGCTGCCGATCCCGGTGTACATCGCCGCCGGCGGCCCGCTGGTGGCGCGCTACGCCGGCCGCGCCGGCGACGGCTTCATCTGCACCTCCGGCAAGGGCATGGCGCTCTACACCGACGAACTCATCCCCGCCGTCAAGGAGGGCGCCGAGAAGGCGGGCCGCGACTACGCGGGGATCGACCGGATGATCGAGATCAAGATCTCTTACGACACGGATGCCGTGGCAGCTCTCGAGAACACCCGCTTCTGGGCGCCGCTCGCCCTGAGCAAGGAGCAGAAGCACGACATCACCGATCCCGTCGAGATGGAGAAGGCGGCGGATGCCCTCCCGATCGAGCAGATCGCCTCACGGTGGATCGTCGGCAGCGACCCCGATCTCGTGGTGGAGGGTGTGAAGCAGTACGTGGATGCCGGCTTCACCCATCTCGTCTTCCACGCCCCGGGCCACGACCAGCGCCGCTTCCTGCAACTCTTCGAGTCCGACCTCGCTCCCCGGTTGCGCCAGCTCTCGGTGGTCGAGTAGCCGCGAAGCGGCGTGTCGAAACCACACACTCATGGACACCGACAAGCAGACCCGACGCCAGCGCACCGTCTGGCAGAAAGCCGCCGCCCGATACGACCGCGCGATGGCACCGCTCGAGCGCGGGCTTCTCGCCGGCAGCCGCGAGTGGATCGCCGAGCGCGCCCACGGCCGCATCCTCGAGGTCGCGATCGGAACCGGCCGCAGCCTCGAGTTCTATCCCTCCGACGTCGAGCTGACGGGGGTCGACCTCAGCCCCGCGATGCTCCGCCGGGCCCGCCACCGCGCGACCGAGCTGGGTCTCAAACCCGCCTTCAAGGTGGCCGACGTCGAACACCTGCCGTACGACGACGGCTCCTTCGACACGGTGGTGTGCGCCCTCGGGCTGTGTTCGATTCCGCGGCCCGACGCCGCCGTGCGCGAGATGGCCCGGGTGCTGAAGCCGGGCGGAACTCTTCTCCTTCTCGACCACATCGGCAGTTCCTGGCCGCCGGTCTGGGCAGCGCAGTGGCTCATCGAACGCGTCACGATCCTCACCTCGGGTGAGCACCTCACCCGCAGGCAGCTGCCCGTCGTGCGCGCGGCGGCGCTGGATGTCGTGGAGACCGAGCGGCTGAAGGCCGGCACGATCGAACGCATCCGCGCGGTGAAGGCGTCGCATGGTCACTGAGCCGTCCCGGCGGGGTCGCAAGCGCGACCCGGAACGCGACGCCGTGATCCTGGATGCCGCCCTCGCCGAACTCGCGGAGTCCGGTTACGCGGGGATGACGACGGATGCCGTGGCGGCCCGGGCGGGTGTCGGCAAGGCGGCGATGTACCGCAGGTGGCCCTCGAAAGCCGAGCTCGCGCTCGACGCCGTGGCGCGGCTCGATGGCGCGACCATCGACCCGGATGCGCTCCCCGACACCGGGTCGCTCCGGGGAGACCTCCGGGCGATCCTCGCGCTGCAGGACGATGTCGACGACGAGCGGAGGCTGCGCGTGATGGTCGGCCTCGCGTCGATGCTCGCCGACGACGAGCGGCTCGCGGCGGCGATCACCGCGCCGTGGATCGACGCGAACCGCACGATCCTCCGCCGCGCCGTCGCTCGCGGGGAGATCGCGCCGACGACCGACGTCGAGACGATGGCCGGGATCATCCCGACGCTCGTGACCTACCGGGTCTGCTTTCAGCGGTTGCCGATTCCGCCGTCGTATGTCGGAATGCTCGTCGAGACGGTGCTGCTGCCGGCCCTCGGTGTCGACGGCCGGCAGCAGCACTGAGCCGCGCTTTTCGAGAGCTCAGCGCCAGAGCGTCAGGATGATGCTCGTCACGACGCTCGTCAGCAGGAACGACGGGGCGTTCAGCAGCGTGTAGAACACCGGACGCGGGAAGTTCGGGTTGATCGCGATCGTGAACGTCATCGACACGAGGTAGCCGACGCCGACGAGAAGTCCGAAGAGGATGCCGTCGCTCAGCGTCTCGACGCCGAGGGCCCGCAGCAGCACGGCGCTCGTGACGATGATGACGGCTCCGGCGACCATCGGCCCGGTGTAGGTGAGGGCGCCGGGTTTCGCGGCGGGCTCATTCTGCCGCCCGAGGGCGACGAGGTAGGGCTTCGCGACGACGACGCCGAACCAGACTCCGCCGATGACGCCAGATGCGACGACGGCGGCGAGCACGGCAAGCCAGTTGATCTCGGTGAGGACGTTGAACATGGGTCTCCTTGGGTTTATACGGAACTAACGGTTCCGTATTTGCAAGGTAGGGGGAGCTTCCGACATCCATCAGCCACGTTCCTCGATCCGGCGAGCGGTGAGGGGGCGCTTCAGGCTCCCCGCTCGCGCTACCCGACGACGAGGAAGCCGAGTACGGCGCTCGCGATGCTGAGCACGACGAGCACGAGCGTCACCGGGGGCTCCGTGCGACGCACATGCACGACGGTGGCGCCGAGCATGAGCGCGGCGAGCAGGATGGCGGCGATCGGCGACAGGATCGGCAGGATGCCCAACAGCACCGGAAGTACAAGGCCGAGTGCGCCCAGCGCTTCGGCGAGTCCGATGAGTTTGACCTGCAGGTCGGTGAAGTCTTCGGTCCACTTCAGTCCCATGGTGGCGAGAGCCTCGCGGGGTCGCGTGATCTTCATCACGCCGGAGCCGAGAAAGACGAGCGCGATCAGGCCGGTGATGATCCAGAATGCGACGATCATGACGGTGGTTCTCCCTGTGCGGGCCCCGGGTTCGTTACTGAACATGGGGCGAGTTACGATTTGTGCGTGACCACATGATGTGTCATCACGAAGAGCCGTACAAAAGGCACAGTCATGTGCCTGGGAGACAGGGGTGACACCATGACCACCGCCGACACGACGCCGCGCAGCGTCTACGAAGGAACCTGCCAAACCCATGAGGCTGACGGCGCTGCGATCCGCGATGTGCTCAACCGCGTCGGCGACAAGTGGTCGTTGCTGGTGATCGTCACCCTGGCCGGCACCAGACTGCGGTTCAGCGAGCTGCAGCGCCACATCCCCGGGGTCTCGCAGCGCATGCTGACGCTCACGTTGCGACAGCTCGAACGCGACGGGCTCGTCACCCGCACGATCCACGCCGAGGTGCCACCGCGCGTCGAGTACGACCTCACCGTCGTCGGCCGCACCCTGCTGGAACCGTCGATGGCGCTCGCCAACTGGGCGGTCGAGCACTACCCCGAGATCCAGGATTCCCGAGCCGCGTTCGACCGTTCCCGCGCGTAACGTGGCCGCATGCGCGATCCCATCACCGCGAAGCAGTTCCACGACTCCGACGGCATCGAGGATTGGCGGGTCGTCTCCGGCGGCGCCTCAGCCGTCTACCGGGTCACCTCGTTCTCGGAAGGCGTGGGGTTCGCCGTGCTCATCGCGTCGATCGCCGACGAGCTGGACCATCATCCCGACGTCGACGTGCGCGCCCGCAGCGTGACGATCCGCACGCGCACGCACTCCACCAACTCGCTCACCGAGATGGATGTCGCGCTCGCCCAGCGCATTCAGGCTGCGGCCCGTCAGCTCGACCTCGTCGCAGACCCGTCAGCGGTGCAGACGGTGTTCTTCGCGATCGACGCCCCCGATTCGTTCGAGAAGGTGCAGCCGTTCTGGAAGGCCGCGCTCGGCTACAAGGAACGGCTGCCGCACGAGTTGCAGGACCCGAAGCGCCGCGGCCCGCTGTTCTGGTTCAACGACAAGCCCCACCGCGACGGGCACAACCGCATCCATGTGGATGTCTCGGTGCCGCACGACATCGCGGAAGCACGGGTGCAGGCGGTGCTGGATGCCGGCGGTCGCCTGCTCGGCGACACGTTCGCTCCGGCGTGGTGGTCGCTCATCGACGCCGACGGCAACGTCGTCGACATCGCGACCTGGCGCGGTAGGGGCGACGACTAACCGATCGGGGCCGCGAACTCCCAGACGTGACCAGCGGGATCGGCGAACGCCGCGGTGCGCACACCCCACGGCCGGTCGAGAGGACCGTTGAGCACGTCGATGCCGCTGGCGCGCAGAGTGCCGACGGAGGCGTCGACATCCGCGACGGTGACCGTGTACTGCGCGCGGGCGCCGGCGCCGGCGCCGGCCTTTCCCACCGAAGCGGGGCCGATGAGCTCGGCCGCCTCCGAGACCTGTAGCAGGTTGATCATCGTGCCCTCGAAGAGGAACACCACCGACACGTCGTCGGAATAGTGCTCGGGGAGGCCGAAGGCGCGGGCGTACCAGTCGCGCGCGGCGGCGAGGTCGTCGACGAACAGGGTGATGGCGGAGATGGTGGTCATGCCCGCGACGTTACCCGCGGGTGTGGTCTCGACACGCGCCTGAGGTGCGCTCGCTCAGACGCCGCCCCCGCCCGACGATGCAACGGCGCGGATGCGGTTGTTGCGGGCGTTGTGTTCGAGCTCCGCGAGTCCGAGGGCTTCGAGCAGGGGCGGAAGGTAGACGCCGAAGCGACCGCGCAGTCCCTTCTTCTGGCCGTACCAGCCGCCGACGGGGTTGTCGGGGGAGCGGCCCCAGGCTTCGACGGTGCCGGGGGCGGCATCCTTCTGTTCGTCGGCGCCGCCGAGCGGCATCCAGTCGCCGTGGGCGACGAGCATCGCGTGCAGGTCGTCGATCGCGCGGGCGAGGTAGGTGAGCCGCGTGCCGCCCACCTGACAGATCAGCAGGGGCGGGTCGACGGAGTCGTCGCGGTGGATCGTGTACTCCGAAGACAGCGGTGGGGTTTTCAGGTGCCAGGGGTCGTCGGCGGTGCCGGATCCCGACCATTGCTCTGCCATGCTGCATCCTCTCGTCGCACGCGACTCGGGTCAACCACGAAGATGGGGGGATGGCACGCGTTCTCGCCCCGTCTCGGAGCCCCATCGGGTATGCCGCGATGCTCGAGCAGTTCCACCCCACCGAGGTGCTCGGGCTGGCGGCCGCCGCCGAGGCCAACGGGTTCGACGGGGTGATGGCGGCCGACCACTTCCAGCCGTGGACGCCACGGCAGGGGCAGGCCTCGTTCGTGTGGAACGTGCTGAGTGCGCTCGGCCAGACCATCGACGGCGATCTCGGAACGGGCGTCACCGCGCCGACGTTCCGCTTCCACCCCGCGGTCGTCGCGCAGGCGTCGGCGACCCTCGCCGCGATGTACCCGGGGCGGCACTGGCTGGGACTCGGCAGCGGCGAGGCGCTCAACGAGCACGTCGTCGGGCAGTACTGGCCCGACGCTCCGGAACGCATCGACCGGATGTTCGAGGCGATCGACATCATCCGCAAGCTGTTCACCAGCGGTGTCACGGGCAAAGACGTGCGCCACGAGGGCCGCTACTACCGGCTCGAAAGCACCCGCCTGTGGACCGCCCCGACGACCATGCCCCCGATCTACGTGGCGGCATCCGGACCGGTCACCGCCAAGCGCGCCGGCCGCGTCGCCGACGGGATCATCACCGAGGCTGCCCCGCACGAACGGCTGAGCACGCTCTTCCAGCGGTTCGACGAGGGCGCGAAAGAGGCCGGCCGCAAAGGCGGGCGGCGCATCATGCGGGTGCACGTGAGCTGGGCGCCGACCGACGAGCAGGCGCTGAGCAACGCACTCGAGGAGTGGCCGAACCTCGGGCTGCGCTTCCCGAAGGCCGACATCCGCTCGCCCTACGAGATCGAGCAGATGGCGCGCATGGTGACCCCCGAGCACTTCGAGGGGCGGCTGCACATCTCGTCCGACCCAGACACGCATCGCGCGCATCTGCAAGGCTTCCTCGACCTCGGCGTCGACCGCATCTACCTGCACAACGTCGGCCGCAACCAGCGCGAGTTCCTCGAGGTGTTCGGCCGCGACGTGCTGCCGGGGCTGAAGCGGTGATGACCCTGTGGGCGGTCGAGGGGCTGCCCGAGATCCAGCCCGGTGACGACCTCGCGGCGCTCATCGGCGACGCCGTCGGCGACCTTCAGGATGGCGACATCCTCGCGATCACGTCGAAGATCGTGAGCAAGGCCGAGGGTCGCATCGTGCAGGCCGCCGACCGGGAAGCCGCGATCACGGCCGAGACGGTGCGAGTCGTCGCGACGCGCGGCACCACCCGCATCGTCGAGAACGCGTGGGGCCAGATCATGGCAGCCGCCGGCGTCGACGCGAGCAACACCGCCGACGGCACCGTGCTGCTGTTGCCGGAGAACCCCGACCGGTCGGCCTACGACCTGTGCCTCGCCCTGCGGGAACGATTCGGCATCCGCCTCGGCGTCGTGATCACCGACACCTTCGGTCGCCCCTGGCGGGAAGGGCAGACGGACGTCGCACTCGGCGCCGCCGGGATGCGCGTGCTCGACGACCTGCGCGGCACCCGCGACGCGGCCGGACACGAACTGCACGTCACCCAGCCGGCGGTCGGCGACGAGATCGCCGCAGCCGCCGACCTCGTGAAGGGCAAGGCGAACGGCACCCCGGTCGCTGTCGTGCGGGGCCTGGGGCACTACGTCACCGACGAGATCGACTCCGGCGGAGCGCAGCCGCTCGTGCGCAAAGCGGATGCCGACATGTTCCGGGTCGGGTCGACGGAAGCCTGGGACGAGGGGTACCGCGCCGGGCTACAGGCCGCCGACCAGGGCGACTAGCGGCCCACCGGTATCCGGGCGTGCGCGGCGTCGTCGGGCGAGCGCGGCGGCCCGGGTTGTCCGCTTTCGCCCGGGTTGGCGCGGGCGACTAGCGGCCGCGACCGCCGCCCGACGAGCCGAGTGCGGCGTCGATCTCGGCCTTGCGCTCCGTCACGATGCGGTCGAACGCCGCGACCGGCAGCGGTTTCGCGGCGGTGAACTTGATGCCGCCCTTCGTCGAGGCGTAGCCGTCGAGCGTCGGAAGCACCGAGGCCACCACGTCGGCGCTGAACGGGTAGATGACGTAGCCGGTCTTCGTCGCCGTCACCGAGACCAACGGGCGTCCGCGGTAGCGCAGCGCCGGCATCCCGTAGCTCACGCCCTCGTCGACCGGCGAGACGAGTTCTTGCGCGCGCAGGCGCCAGCCGCCGACGATCGTGGCGTCGTCCTCGCCGAGCGAGTGGATGTATTCGGTGTACGGGATTCCCGTGTAATCAGGCATGACGGCAGATTCTCAGGTGACGCCGGGCTCGCGCAATGGCAGACTCCCAAAGATGAGTGACTATTCGGTAGCCAACGCAGGCGGATCAGGGACCGGGACCCACGCCAACAGCGAGCAGGCGCCGACCGCGCCCATTTCGACGGCGGAGTTCCTGTTGGATGCCCGCGCGGTGATCGCCGCGATCGAGACCGTGATCGACGGCAAGCGTTCGGTGATCGAGACCGCGGTGACGGTGCTGCTCGCCGAAGGGCACCTCCTGATGGAGGATGTGCCGGGCGTCGGCAAGACGATGCTCGCCCGGGCGCTCGCCCGCAGCGTCGACTGCAGCGTCAGCCGCATCCAGTTCACCCCCGACCTGCTTCCGGCCGACATCACCGGCGTGAGCATCTACAACCAGGCGGAGCGCGAGTTCGAGTTCAAGCCCGGCCCGGTGTTCGCCAACATCGTCATCGGCGACGAGATCAACCGGGCGAGCCCGAAGACCCAGAGCGCGCTGCTGGAGAGCATGGAGGAGCGGCAGGTGACGGTGGATGGCGCGTCCTACGCCCTCCCGGAGCCGTTCACCGTCATCGCGACGCAGAACCCGATCGAGATGGAGGGCACGTATGCCCTCCCGGAGGCGCAGCGCGACCGGTTCATGGCGCGCATCTCGATGGGTTACCCCGACCAGGCGGCGGAGGCGGCGATGCTGCGCACCCGTGAGACGGGCAGCCCGCTCGACCGGCTCGCGCCCGTCGTGACCCTCGACCGGCTGCGCAAGATGGTCGACACCGTGCGTGCCGTGTTCGTGAGCCCCGCCGTGGAGCAGTACGCCGTGGCGATCGCCGCGGCCACCCGCACCGACCGCGAACTGCGGCTCGGCGCGAGCCCGCGCGCGACCCTGCAACTCGTGCGGGCGAGCAAGGCCCGTGCCGCCCTCGACGGCCGCGACTTCGTGCTTCCCGACGACATCGACGCGCTCGCCGTTCCCGTGCTCGCCCACCGCCTCATCCCGAGCCGGTCGAGCGCGAGCGGGGCGCTCGGCGGGGAGGCGCTCGCCGACATCACGTCGCGCATCGTCGCGGCGACGCCGGTGCCGCTCGGCGCATCCGGCGCGGTCTAGAGGGTTAGAAGAGGCGAGGCGACCCGTGGCCCGACGCAAGCCGACCGCCGGCGGAGTGGCCGGCGAAGGCACCCGCGCGCTGCGTCGCACCCGTTCGCTGCGGCTCACCTGGCGGGCCGGCACCTCGATCGCCCTCGGCGTGCTCGCGGTGTTCGTCGGCTACGGCACCGGCCGCCGCGAGTACTTCGTCGCCGCGTGCCTCGCCCTGCTGCTGCCGCTCGTCGGGGTCGCCTTCGTGCGCCTGCGCCGCCCGAAGCTCGAGGTGTCGCGGCTGTTCTCGCCGCCGGTGGTCGCGGTCGGCGGCGTCGTGCAGGTGACGGTGCGGGTCACCAACCTGGGCGCCTCGCCCAGCACCCCGCTCGCCTGGGATGACGCGCTGCCCTGGTATGAGCCGATCGCGACGCGCGAGATCGGGCCGATCGGCCTCGGCCGGCGTCGCCCGTACATCACCAGTTACGACCTCCACCCGCCGCGTCGCGGGCTGTACGCGATCGGCCCGTTCGTCGCCGAGCACGAGGACCCGTTCGGCATGGCGACCGCGACGATCGCCGTCGGAAAGCCCGAGCGTCTCGTCGTCGTGCCCGCGGTGTCGTCGCTCACCGAGGGCGGCCCGAACCTCATCGACGGCGAAGGCGAAGCGCACCTCGTGCAGCGCAAGGTCGCCGGCAACGACGACGACCTGACGACGCGCGAGTACCGCATCGGCGACGCCCTCCGCCGGGTGCACTGGCGCGCCTCCGCCCGGCACGGCGAGCTGATGGTGCGGCAGGAGGAGCACCGCAGCCATCCGGATGCCCGCATCCTCGTCGACACCCGCCGCCGCGGCTACCCCGATGCGTTCACCGATACCGGGATGTCGTGGTCGGCCGACTGGGCGAGTGACGCGTTCGAGTGGGTCGTCAGGATGACGGCGTCCCTCGGTCTGCACCTGGAGCTGGCCGGGTTCCGGGTCGCGGTCGAGGAGACCGCTCGCCCGCAGATCGAGCCGATCGGCGACCGCTGGGAAGGCCGTCGCGCGGAGGGGTTCCTGACGAGTCTCGCCGGGGTGCAACTGCTCGACCGCACCGTCGAAGAGCTCGCGGCCCTGCCCCCGAGCGAAGGCGCCGGGCCGGTGTTCGCGATTCTCGGCGACCCGGAAGACGCCACCGTCGACTGGCTCATCCGCCGCCGCTCGCGAGGGGAGGTCGGGTACGCGTTCCTGGTGAACGCGCGCCCCGCCGTGCTCGAGCGGCTGCGTGACGCGGGCTGGACCTGCGTCGTGTCCGACGACCTCGACGACCCGGCCGACGCCTGGCGCGGCGCCGCGAATCAGACGGGATACGCCCGTGGTCCTCGCTGACTCCACCGCTCCCGCCACCGCGGGCCGAGTGCCCGCGCGGCAGCCGTATCGCGACCCCACCCGGGCCAACCGCGCGCGTGCTCTGCAGAACACCCGCACCTGGGCCCGCCTCGCCCTGTTCACCGTCGCGCTGCTCGTGGCGTTCGGCAGCCTCAGCACCCTCATCGACGGTGTCGTCTGGTGGATCGCGTCGGCGCTCACGATCGTGTTGCCGGTGCTCGCGATCGGCATCGCGACGCAACTGGGTCGCCGATCCTGGCAGCCCTTCGTGGCGGGATTCGGTGTCGCCGTCGTGTCGCTCACCTTCGGCTACGCCCGCGACGCGGCGTTGTTCGGCATCATCCCGACGTTCGACACCCTCGGCCGCTGGGGTGAGCTGGTGAACGCGGGCATCCTCAGCATCACGACGCAGCGCATCCCCGCCGAGGCGACCGAAGGCATCCTCTTCCTGCTCGCGATCCTCGCCGTCGTGTCGGTCGTGTTCATCGCGCCCGCCCTCGACCGGGTACCCGCCGTCGCCGCGCTGCCGCTGCTCGTGGTGCTCGACATCCCGGTCGCCGTGCGCGCTGGAATCGCCGAGCCGCACTGGTTCGTGTTCGTCGTGATCGCCTACCTCGCGTTGCTGAGGATCGGGCGACGGCGGATGCCGCTGACCAGCGTGCTGGGAACGGCGGCGGTCGTCGTGGTCGGCTCGCTCCTGCTGCCGGCGGCGTTCCCGCCCGCGCGGGAGGTGGTGAACGACGCCAACACCGGTGTCGGCACCGGGCTCAACCCGCTCATCGACCTCGGCGACGATCTGCGTCGCGACGACACCGTCACCGCCGTCACCTACGTCACCGACGCGCCCGGCGGCCTCTACCTGCGGCTGGCGACCCTCGACGAGTTCAACGGCATCAACTGGGAGCCCGACTCGTCGACCGATCCCGACAACGATGTCGCCGAGTTCCCGCCACCGGATGGGCTCACCGACGAGGTGCCGCGCGCCGCTTACTCGGCGACGATCCAGGTGGGGGATGTCGGCGGGCGCTGGCTGCCTCTCCCGTACCCGGCGACCTCGGTGCAGGGCCTCGAGGGCGACTGGCGCTGGGAACCCGACGGGCTCGCCGTGCGCAGCTCCGGTGCGGATGCCCGCGGCCAGGAGTACGACGTCACCTTCCTCGACATCCAGCCCGACCTCGCCCAACTGACCGCCGACCTCGAGCCCGACGTGCCGTCGCGCTATCTCGCGCTGCCCAACGAGATGCCCGAGGTCATCGCGCAGACCGCGGAACAGGTCGCGGGCACCGGCTCGACCTACCAGAAGGCGATCGCACTGCAGGAGTTCTTCACCAGCGGCGACTTCGACTACTCGGTCGATGCCCCGGTCGACGAGGGCTACGACGGCACCGGGGTCGGGGTGATCGAGCGCTTCCTCGAGGTGCGCAGCGGTTACTGCGTGCACTTCGCCTCGGCGATGGCCGTGATGGCGCGAACGGTCGGCATCCCGTCGCGCATCGTCGTCGGCTTCCAGCCCGGTGAGGCGGAGGACATCGACGGCGTGCCCGGATTCACGGTCAGCTCGGCCGATCTGCACGCCTGGCCGGAGCTGTACTTCGAGGGCATCGGCTGGCTGCGCTTCGAGCCGACGCCCGGTCGCGGGTCGTTCCCCGACTACTCGAGCATCGAGGCGATCGACGACCCGACGACGCCCGAGTTCGAGGGCGTCAACCCGTCGGCGGTGCCGGTGGATCCGTCGCCCGCCGCCCCCAACCTCCCCGACGAGGAGACTGTCGTCGACGGCACCATCACCGTCGAAGAGCAGAACCCCGCACCGATCATCACGGCGATCGCGGTGTTCGCTCTCGCACTGCTGCTGACCCCGGCCGGTGTGCGGGTGCTCGTGCGCCTGCGCCGGATGCGGAGGGTGCGAGCCGGGGATGCCGCGGCCGCCTGGGCGGAGATCCGCGACACGGCACACGACCACGACTGGGTCGCCCCCGACTCGGAGACCCCGCGTCAACTCGGCACACGGCTGGCGATCGTCGTCGGCCACGAACCCGTCGCCCGCCTGCAAGACGGCGTCGAGTCGGCCGCCTATGACCGACCCGGCTCGCTCACCATGACCGTCGACGACGTCGCCGAGCTCCGTCACGCGATCGCCTCCGCTGCTCCCCTGGGGGTGCGACTGCGCGCGACCTTCCTCCCGCCGTCCCTGATGGCCCGTGCCGGTTTCGGTTCGAAGCCCCCGCCGGTTGAGTAGCGCCGCAGGCGCGTGTCGAAACCACCCCGCGGACCTCACCCGATCGCGAGCAACGGCTTCCCGGTGAGCGGGTTCACGGTCCAGGCCGCGCGAACGCCGTAGACCTCGTGGATGAGGTCGGGCGTCAGTGCCTCCGCGGTCGGCCCTGAAGCGACGACCCGACCGTGGGAGAGCACGACGACATGGTCGGCGTGGGATGCGGCGAGGGCGAGATCGTGCATCGCGGCGAAGACGGTGACGCCGTCGGCGGCGAGCCGCGCCAACAAGCCCAGCACGTCGAGCTGCGCGGCGATGTCGAGGTGGTTCATCGGCTCGTCGAGCAGCAGCAGCCGCGGTTGCTGGGCGAGAGCGCGGGCGAGCAGCACGCGTTGGCGTTCCCCGCCCGAGAGGGTCGGCAGTTCGCGTTCCGCGAAGGGGAGGGCGCCGGCATCCGTCAGTGCTTGGGTGACGTGTCGCTCCGACGACGGATCGTGACCGCCCAGCAGCGCCTCGTGCGGGGTGCGGCCCAGCGCCGCGACCGCGCGTCCGGTGAGTGGCAGCTCGGTCGTCGCGTCCTGTTCGACAAGGGCGACGCGGCGGGCGCGCTCGCGACGGCGCATCGCGAGCAGGTCGTCGCCCTCGAAATGCACGGTGCCGGACAGCGGGCGTTGGATGCCGGCGACGACGCGCAGCAGCGACGACTTTCCCGCGCCGTTCGGCCCGAGAAGCGCCGTGACGCGTCCGGCGGGGGCCCCGAACACTAATCCGTCGAGAATCCGGGTGCCGTCGATGTCATCCGTCACATTTGTGACGGATAGCCCGACCTCGCCCGGCGTCATGCCTCGCTCCGGCGACGGGCGAGCAGGATCGCGAACACGGGCGCCCCGATGATCGCGGTGACGATGCCGACCGGCAGTTCCCGCGGCTCGAACACGGTGCGGGCGAGGGTGTCGGCCCACACCAGGAACACCGCGCCGGTCAGCGCCGACAGCGGCAGCAGCGCCCGGTGTCCGGGGCCGACGAGCAGCCGCACGGCGTGGGGCAGCACCAACCCGACGAACCCGATCGACCCCGAGACGGCGACGAGCGCCCCGGTGAGCAGGGCACCGGCGCCGAGCAGGGTCCAGCGCACGCCCTGCACCGGGATGCCGAGAGATGCCGCCGTCGTGTCGCCGAGGGCGAAGGCATCCAGGATGCGTCCGGTCAACGCGAGCGGGATGCCGACGACGAGCACCGCACCGCCCGCGATGAGCACCGCCTCCCACCGCGCGCCGGCGAGGGAGCCGAGCAGCCACGACAGCACCTCGCGGTAGGCGTCACCGGTGGCGACCCAGAAGATCACGAACGAGGTGATCGCGGCGGCGAGCGACGAGACGGCGACGCCGGCGAGCACCGTGCGGGTGGGGGTGATGCGTCCGAACGCCCCGGCGAGGGCGAGGGTCGCGGCGAGGGCGAGCAACGCACCCGCGAACGCGGCGACGGGCAACAGAACCGCGAATCCGAGCAACAGCACCGACACGGCGCCGAGCGACGCGCCCGACGAGATGCCGAGCAGGTACGGGTCCGCGAGCTGGTTGCGGGTGAGCGCCTGCATGATCGCGCCGACGAGGGCGAGGCCGGCCCCGACCGCGGCGGCGGTGAGGATGCGCGGCAGCCGCAGCTCCCAGACGATGCCGTCGCGCAGCACGCTGAGCGGGGAAGGGGCCCCGGTGAGGTGTGACCAGATCGAACCCCACACATCGCCGACGGAGAGGTCGGCAGGGCCGATCGTCACCGTGAGCGAGATCGAGAGCACGAGGGTGATCGCCAGCACTACGCCGGCGATCACCGCCCGCACCCTCGCCCCCGCGGTCGAGGTCACGGCAGGTCGAGCTCCGCGAGCTGCTCCGCCACCGAGGCCGCCGCCGACACGGTGCGCACGCCCGCCTCGCCCGCCGCGAACGGCAGCACGATGTAGCGCCGCTTCTGCACGGCCGCGAGGGCCGCGGTCGCGGGGTTCGACTCGAGCAGTTCGATCTTCGACGCGGCGGTGTTCCAGTCGGCGTCGATGAGCACGATGACGTCGGGGTCGGCGGCGACGATCGACTCCCAGCCGAAACTCGACCAGGTCATCTCGATGTCGCCCGCGATGTTGGTCAGGCCGGCGGTCTCCAGCACGAGCTGGGGCGCTCCGAGACCGGCGCCGACATACGGGATGTCGGTTCCCGACGAATACCAGAGGGCGGTGAGCCCGCGGTCGTCGGCCTCGATGGCATCCAGCTCGCTCTGCTGCGCCGCGAGGAGGTCGTCGGCGGAGACGCCGAAGATGTCGGCGGCCTCCTGGATCTCGCGGAACACCTCGTCGAACGTGAGCTTCGGCGGCACATCGGCCGAACGGCAGGCCGCCGGTTGCACGTAACTGGCGACCCCGAGAGCGCTCAGCTCGGAGCGCTCGCCCGCGGCGTCGGCCGCGAACGCCGACTCCCAGCCCGAGTAGACGAGGTCGGGCTCGAGGTCGAGCACCGCCTCTTCGCTCGGCATGAAGTCGCTGATCGACGCCAGATCCACGGCATCCGCCGCCCACTCGTCGGGCACCGGGCCGTCCTGGAACGCGGTGCCGACGATCCGGTCGCCGACGCCGAGCGCGAGCATCATCTCGGTCGAGGTCGACTTGATCGTCACGACGCGCTGCGGGGGCGTGTCGAAGGTCACCGACACGCCGCAGTTCTCGACCGTGACCGCGGATGCGGTGGCCGACGGAGAGGGTGCGGGCGCGGCGCACGCGGCGAGCAGCGCGACGAGTGGCACGACGGCGACGGCGAGAACGGGACGAGCGGAACGGGTCATGGGATCTCCAGGAGGGCGCGCGGGACGGGAAGCGCCGAGACAGGCGCCGGTCATCGCCCCAGAGAAGGATGCGCGAACCGCGGGCCATAGACAGCCCGGGGACCGGTGGTCAGTCTAGTCAGGTCCTGTGGTCTAACCTCGGCAGGTGGCTGGCCGGGACGGATGGGTGATCGTGATTCCGCTCAAGCCGGCCGGCGCGGGCAAGTCGCGGCTCGGCACCTCCGAGAAGACGGTGCGCCAGCTCGGCATCGCCACCGTCCGCGCCGCGGTCGCGACCCCCGGCGTGCGCGAGGTCGTCGTGGTGACAGCCGACCCCACCACGGCCGCCGATCTCACCGGGATGCCGCGGGTGCGCGTCGTCAGCGAACCCGCGCCGCGCGGGTTGCGGCTCGCGATCGCGTCGGCGCTGGCCACGATCCCGCCCGGCGTTCGTCGTGCCGTGCTGCTGGGCGACGTGCCGAGACTCGTCCCCGCCGATCTCGCGCGGGCGCTCGCCCAGGCGACCCGGCATCCGCGCGCCTTCGTCGCCGACGCCGCGGGAACCGGCACGACCCTGGTGACCGCCGCGCCGGGGGTGCGGTGGCGTTCCGCGTTCGGGCGGGCGTCGGCATCCCGTCATCGGGCGCTGGGGCTGCACCAGATTCCGGTGCCCTTGCGCTCGTCGTTGCGGCACGACGTCGACACCCCGGCCCAGCTCGCGAAGGCCCTCACCCGGCGAGGCTGATCGCGGCGTCGACCATCCGTGCCGTCGTGGCCGGGTCGGTCATCCACAGCGGCACCGCCCGGGTCGGGATGCCGTCGGCGACGAGCCCCTCGACGACGTCGGCGTCGGCGGTGTCGACGAGCCACCCGTCGAGCAGGCCGCCGGTGGTGCGGGAGCCGTGCAATCGCGCGACGGCGTCGGCGCTCGTCTCGACGCCGATCGCGGTGAGGCAGGCGTCGGCCATGCCACGCACCACCGATCCGGCGATGATCGGCGATGCCCCGATCACCGGGGCGGGAGTGTCACGCAGTGCCTCGCGGATGCCCGGGATGGCGAGGATCGGGCCGATCGACACGACCGGGTTCGAGGGGGCGAGCAACACGACATCCGCCTCTGCGATCGCCTCGAGCACGCCCGCCGACGGGCGCGCCTCGGCGGCTCCTCGTACCTCGAACGACGCCGCCGGCAGCGCCGCCCGGTAGCGCACCCACCACTCCTGGAAGTGCAGCTCGGTGCGACCGTCGTCGGTCGGCTGCGCGAGGTGCACGATCGTCTCGGCCTCGTCGCCGGTCGCCGGCAGCAGCCGGGCGCCGACATCCCAGCGCGCGGCGAGGCGTGCGACGACCTCGGCGAGCGGCACTCCGTCACGCAGCCACGCGGTACGCGCGACCGACGCGGCGATGTCGAGATCGCCGAGGGTGAACCACGGCCACGCGACGCCCCACGCGGCGAGTTCGCCGTTCACGACCTCGGAGTCACCGGCGCGACCCCACCCCCGAGTGGTGTCGTTCACGCCGGCGAGGGCGTAGGTGATCGTGTCGAGGTCGGGCGTGATGCGCAGCCCCGCCAGCCACAGGTCGTCGGCGGTGTTCACGATCGCAGTGAGCTGCGCCGCGGGGTCGCCCCCGTCAGAATCCTGCAGCCAGTGCCGCACCCCGAGCAGGTAGCGCGCCCCGCCGACGCCGCCCGCGAGCACCGTGATCTTCACCCGCTCATCCTTCCGCGAGACCGGTGTTCGCCGCTGACGCCAACGCCCGCGCGACGTCTCGGGCGCTCTCGACCGGCACGACCCCGACCGTCACGCGCACGTGCGGGGCCGGGGAGTCGCCGAGCTGGAACGGCGCGCCCGGGGCGACGCGGATGCCGGCTGCCGCGAGGTGCACCAACGCGTCGCGTTCGTCGGCGACGGGAAGCCACGCGTTGATGCCGTCGCCCGCGGGGAGGTCGACGCCGACGGCGAGCAACTCGGAGCGCAGGGCGGCACGCCGTGCGGCGTAGGCGGCACGGGCCGCATCCACCTCACCGACGGCGACGGGGTCGGTGAGCAGCGCGTGCAGGATCGCCTGGATGGTGCGGGAGGTCCACCCGGGGCCGAGCAGGCGCCGCGCGACGACACGGTCGACGAGGGCCCGCGGTCCGCCCAGGGCGCCGATGCGCAGGTCGGGTCCGTGCGACTTCGAGAAGCTCTTCACGTGCAGCACGCGCTCGGGAACGGCGGATGCGAGGGTCACGTCGGGTGAGGACGAGATCGACCCGGAGTGGTCGTCTTCGATCACGATCGCGTTGGGCGCGGTTCGGCTGCGGGCGAGCAGCCGCCCGAGCTGGGCGGCGCGTTCCGGGGTGAGCGAGGCCCCGGTCGGGTTGTGGGCGCGGGTCTGCAGCAGCACGACGGACGGCGCGGTGCCGAGGGCGCGGGCGAAGGCGTCGGGCAGCATGCCGTCGGCATCCATCTGCACCCCGACCGGTTCGAGGCCGTACGCCTCGAGCAGGTCGAGGAACGGCGGGAACGTCGGGTTCTCGACGAGCACCCGGTCGCCGTACCGCACGATCGTCCCGAGCGCGCGGTCGATCGCGTCGAGCGCGCCGTTGGTGACGGTGATCGATTCGGGCGGGCTCGGCCAGGTGGTGCGCAGCAGGTCGTGCAGCTCCGGGATGTCGGGCTTGGCTTGATACGAGGTCGTGTCGGCGTGGATCTCGAGCGACCCGAGCAGCGGGCCGAGGCGGGGGAGCAGCGCCGGGTCAGGGGTGCCGCGGGACAGATCGAGCGCGGCCTCGAGGGAGCCGTCGAGCCCCTGATAGCGCCGCGGCATCCACTCGCGGGGGGCGGAGCGCACGAAGCTGCCGGAGCGGCCGCGCGACGTGATGAGTCCCGCCGACGCGAGGGTCTGCCAGGCGTGGCTGACGGTCGCGGGGGAGACGCCGAGATCCTTCGCGAGGTCGCGCACGGTGGGCAGCCGGTCGCCGGGCGCGAGGTCGCCGGTGGTGATGAGGCGTGAGATCGCGCTCGCGATCCCGTGCGGGGACCGCTCTTCGACCGCGAGGGCTACCGACTTCACCGAGGACCGCCTAGCTTTCTTCTACGCCAGCATTCTTTTAACGGTGCCGACACGGACAGAAACGTCAGAGAAATGTTTACGGCGAAAGATAACAAAAGACAACCCTGGGAGGACGGGCATGGCCAACATCGTGCGCGCAGCCATTACGCAGACCACGTGGACCGGCGACAAGGAGTCGATGCTCGACAAGCATGAAGGCTTCGCGCGAGAGGCGGCGAAGCAGGGTGCGCAGGTCATCTGCTTCCAGGAGCTGTTCTACGGCCCGTACTTCGGCATCACCGAAGACAAGAAGTACTACCGCTACGCCGAACCGGCCGACGGGCCCATCGTCCAGCGCTTCGCGGCCCTCGCCAAAGAGCTGAACATGGTGATGATCCTCCCCATCTACGAGGAGGACATCACCGGCGTGTACTACAACACCGCCGTGGTGGTGGATGCCGACGGCACGATCCTCGGCAAGTACCGCAAGCACCACATCCCGCACCTGGATCGGTTCTGGGAGAAGTTCTACTTCCGGCCCGGCAACGGCGGCTACCCGGTGTTCGACACGGCGGTCGGCAAGATCGGCGTCTACATCTGCTACGACCGGCACTTCCCGGAAGGCTGGCGGGAACTCGCCCTCAACGGGGCGCACATGGTGTTCAACCCGAACGCCACCAAGCCCGGGCTCAGCAACCGGCTGTGGGAGGTCGAAGGGCCGTGTGCCGCCGTGGCCAACGGCATGTTCGTGCTGCAGCC
Organism: Pseudolysinimonas yzui; assembly: GCF_014653215.1. Classification (GTDB taxonomy): domain Bacteria; phylum Actinomycetota; class Actinomycetes; order Actinomycetales; family Microbacteriaceae; genus Pseudolysinimonas_A; species Pseudolysinimonas_A yzui. Next base: position 290,217 of record NZ_BNAI01000001.1, read on the forward strand.
CAACCGGGTCGGGCGCGAAGACAACGAGTACGGCGAACTCGCCGTCGACTTCTACGGCACCAGCCAGGTGATCGACCCGCGCGGCAACTTCGTCGGCGAGCGCGGCTCGGGCGAGCACGAGGAGATCCTGATCCGCGATCTCGACATGGACATGGTTCAGCAGATGCGCGACGACTGGCAGTTCTTCCGAGACCGCCGGCCCGAGACGTACACCTCGACGGTGAAGCCGTAAGGGAGGCCCGGTCATGGCAACGACGCTGATCAAGGGCGGAACCGTGGTCTCGGCCACCGGCCAAACCTCCGCTGACGTTCTCATCGACGGCGAGAAGATCGTCGGCGTCCTCGCACCCGGTTCGGTGCTGCTGGGTACCGACCTCGCGGCATCCGCCGACACCGTGATCGACGCGACCGGCAAGTACGTCATCCCCGGCGGGATCGACGCGCACACCCACTTCGAGTTGCCGTTCGGCGGCACCGAGGCCTCCGACAGCTTCGAGTCGGGCACCCGCGCCGCGGCCTGGGGCGGCACGACGACCGTCGTCGACTTCGCCGTGCAGGTCGCCGGCACCCCGGTGCCCGACGGGCTCGCCGCGTGGCACGAGAAGGCGGCCGGCAACTGCGCGATCGACTACGGCTTCCACCAGATCATCGGCGGCGTCGACGAGGCGTCGCTCGCCTTCATGCCGAAGCTGCTGGATGAGGGCATCTCGTCGTACAAGATGTTCATGGCCTACCCGGGGGTGTTCTACTCCGACGACGGGCAGATCCTGCGGGCGATGCAGAAGGCCGCCGAGCTCGGGCTGCTGACGATGATGCACGCCGAGAACGGCCCCGCGATCGACGTGCTCGCCGCCCAGCTGGCCGAGGCCGGAAAGACGACGCCGTACTACCACGGCATCGCCCGCGCCTGGCAGATGGAGGAGGAGGCGACGCACCGCGCGATCATGCTCTCCCACCTCACCAACGCCCCGCTGTACGTGGTGCACGTGAGCGCCAAGCAGGCGGTCGAACAGCTCGCGTGGGCACGCGACCGCGGCCAGAACGTCTTCGGTGAGACCTGCCCGCAGTACCTCTACCTGTCGCTCGAAGAGCAGCTGGGCGCGACGAGCAAGGAGTGGGGCGACTTCGAAGGCGCCAAGTGGGTGTGCTCGACGCCGCTGCGCTCCCGCGAGGAGGGCCACCAGGACCACATGTGGCAGGCCTTGCGCACCAACGACCTGCAGATGGTGTCGACCGACCATTGCCCGTTCTGCATGAAGGGGCAGAAGGAGCTCGGGAAGGGCGACTTCCGCAAGATCCCGAACGGCATCGGCAGCGTCGAGCACCGCATGGATCTCATGTACCAGGGCGTCGTGACCGGTCAGCTCACGCTCGAGCGCTGGGTGGAGCTGACGTCCACGACCCCGGCACGCATGTTCGGTATGTACGGCCAGAAGGGCGTCATCGCCCCCGGCGCCGACGGGGATGTCGTCGTCTACGACCCCCAGGGTCACACCACGATCTCGGCCGAGACCCACCACATGAACATGGACCACTCCGCGTGGGAGGGCTATGAGATCGACGGCCACGTCGACACCGTGCTCAGTCGCGGCAAGGTCATCGTCGACGGGGGCCAGTACCTCGGATCGAAAGGCGACGGGCGCTTCCTCAAGCGCGGCTTGTCGCAGTACCTGGTCTGAGCCGGAAGGATCGGCCTATGGACTTCGGAGCAGTACTACAGACCAACCCGCCGGCATCGCGCACCATCCACCTCGCGAAACTCGCCGAGCAGTACGGGTTCACCCACGTATGGACGTTCGACTCGCACCTGCTCTGGCAGGAGCCGTACGTCATCTACAGCCAGATCCTCGCCGAGACCCGGCGGGTGAAGGTCGGCCCGTTCGTCACCAACCCGGCGACCCGCGACTGGACCGTCACGGCATCCGTCTTCGCCACGCTCAACGAGATGTACGGCAACCGCACGGTCGTCGGCATCGGCCGCGGCGACTCGGCGGTGCGCGTCACCAACGGCAAGCCGACGACACTGAAAGAGCTGCGCGAGTCGATCCACGTGATCCGCGAACTCGGCAACTCCCGCAGTGTCGAGTACAACGGCGCCGAACTGCGGTTCCCGTGGAGCCACGGCTCGGAGCTCGAGGTGTGGGTCGCCGCATACGGCCCGCTCGCCCTCAAGCTGACGGGTGAGGTGGGCGACGGCTTCATCCTGCAGCTCGCCGATGTCGACATCGCGACCTGGATGATCGCGACGGTGCGGGATGCCGCCGAGAAGGCCGGGCGCGATCCCGACGCGATCACCTTCTGCGTCGCCGCGCCGTTCTACATCACCGACGGCACCGTCTCGGCGCTCGAGCACGCGCGCAACCAGTCCCGCTGGTTCGGCGGCATGGTGGGCAACCACGTCGCCGACATCGTCGAGAAGTACGGCGAGTCGGGGGCGGTGCCGCAGGCCCTCACCGACTACATCAAAGAACGCAAGGGCTACGACTACAACACCCACGGCAAGGCCGGCAACGACCACGTCGACTTCGTGCCCGACGACATCGTCGACCGGTTCTGCATCCTCGGCACCGCTGAAGACCACATTGCCAAGCTGGAACAGCTCAAGGCGATCGGCGTGCACCAGTTCGCGGGGTACCTCCAGCACGACAACAAGGAGGAGACCCTCCGCGTGTACGGCGAGACCGTCATCCCCGCGATGCGGGATGCCGTGGTCGCCAAGAAGACCGAAACGGCTACGGGCTGATGCGGCGTTGGACCGCGGTCGCATGGGGTGCCGCGGGCATCCTCGCGGTCGCGGTCGCCTGGGAGCTGTACAAGTTCCTCGGTCCGGCCGACGGGTTCGTCGTCGGCGCGATCGCGGGCGAGACCGGGTCGGGCGTCATGCTGTTGCCGCGCACCCACGACCGCGCGATGCCGCACCTGTGGGACATGGTCGCCCGGCTGTTCGAGTCGACGAGCGGCGGCGACACCCCGCCGCTGATCGTCTCAGTCGCGTCGGCCGCGCTGCTCACCCTGGGCATCGCGGCGGTCGGCTGGCTGATCGGCGTCGCCGTCGGGATGCTGCTGGGCCTGGCCATGCAGCGCTGGCGGCTCGTCGAGTGGGGGCTGCTGCCCTGGATCGTCGTCAGTCAGACGGTGCCGCTCATCGCCTTCGCGCCCGTCGTGAACGTCATCGGCAACCAGATCGACCGCGGCGGGTTCCCGTGGCCGCAGTGGGTGTCGGTCGCCGTCATCGCCTCCTACCTGGCGTTCTTCCCGGTCGCCATCGGGGCGCTCAAGGGTCTCGGGTCGCCCGACCGCATCCATCTCGACCTCATGCGCAGCTACGCCGCCGGCTACCGCTCGACGCTGCTACGCCTGCGGCTGCCTGCGGCCGTGCCGTACCTGCTGCCCGCCCTGCGGCTCGCCGCCGCCAACGCGGTCGTCGGCGCCGTCGTCGCAGAGGTCTCGATCGGCATGCGCGGCGGCATCGGGCGCATGCTCATCCAACTAGCGGGGCAAGGGTCGAGCGACCCGGCTGCTCCATGGGGGCCGACCTTCGGGTCGATCGCGCTCGGCCTCGTGGCCGCCGGCTCGGTCGCGCTCGTCGGGCTGGGCCTGCGCAGGTATCGACGCGGAGAGGCGACAGCATGACGGCCATCGACACAGCCACCACCACCCCCACGATTCCGGCGGTGAAGGCCTCGGGAGTCGGCAAGACCTTCCCGACGAAGGGCGGGGATGTCGTCGCGCTCACCGGCGTCGAGCTCGAGGTCGCCGCGGGGGAGTTCGTCTCGCTCATCGGCCCGTCGGGATGCGGCAAGTCGACCCTGCTGCGTCTCATCGCCGACCTCGACGAGGCGTCGACCGGCATCCTCGAGATCTTCGGCAAGCCCGCCCGGAAGGCTCGCCTCGACCAGGACTACGGCATCGCCTTCCAGCAGTCGGGCCTGCTGCCCTGGCGCAGCGTCGGGGCCAACATCGCGCTGCCGCTCGAACTCCACGGCGTGAGTGCCGCCGACCGCTCGGCCCGCGTCTCCGAACTCGCCGAACTGGTGGGCCTCACCGACTTCGTCGACCGCTACCCCGACCAGCTCTCCGGCGGGATGCAGCAGCGCGTCGCCATCGCGCGGGCCCTTGCCGAGCATCCGCGATTGCTGCTCATGGACGAGCCCTTCGGGGCACTCGACGAGATGACCCGCGAATACCTCCAGTCGGAGCTGGCGCGGATCGCGGCCGAGACCGGGGCCGCCGTCGTCTTCGTGACCCACTCCATTCCCGAGGCGGTGTTCCTCTCCGACCGGGTGGTCGTGATGAGCCCGCGCCCGGGCCGGATCACCGACGTCATCGAGACCGGCCTCGGCACGAACCGCGCCGAGGCGCTGCGCGAGTCGCCGGAGTACTTCGCGAAGGTCACCGAGGTGCGCGAGGCGCTGCACGGCGCGCCCGTCGAGAGGGCGAACGAGCGATGACCCTTCGACACAGCCGCGAAGCGGCCTACTCAGGGCAAGCCGGTCTTCCCACCTGGGTGCGGTTCGCGGCGCCCGTCGTCGTCGGCATCCTGCTCATCGCGCTCTGGGTGCTCGTCGTCGACGTGCTGAAGATCGCGCCGCGCATGGTGCCCGGCCCCGCCGCGATCGGCACCGAGCTGGCGCTGCGCATCGGCATCATCCGTGACGACATGCTCATCACCGGCGCCAACGCCTTCATCGGGCTGCTGGCCGGCGCGCTGCTCGGCATCGTGCTGGCCGGGTTCGCCGCCGCGGCGCGGCCGATCGACGGGATGTTCGCTCCGCTCGTCGCCGCCCTCGCCGTCGTCCCGATCGTCGCGCTCACCCCGATCCTCAACACGATGTTCGGGGCGTCGAGTCAGTTCGGCCGACAGGCGGTCGCGGCGATCGCCGCGTTCATCCCGGTGTACATCAACGTGCTGCGCGGGTTGCGGCAGACCCGCCCCGTGCACCGCGACCTGTTGCGGGCATCCGGGGCGACCGGGTGGCAGACCTTCCGCAAACTCACGCTGCCGACCGCGCTGCCCTACCTGCTGACCGGCGTACGCATCGCGGCATCCCTCGCCGTCATCTCCGCGCTCGTCGCGGAGTACTTCGGCGGCCCCGCCGACGGGATCGGCACGGCGATCGCGACCTACGCCAAGTCGGGCCGCGCGGCCCTGGCGTGGGCCTACGTCGCCGGGGCGATCGCCATCGGTCTGTTGTTCTTCCTCGTCACGTCGCTGCTCGAGCGGCTCGTGACGAGGCGATCGCCGGTCTGACCGGCACCAGGTTCACCACCCCGCACCTCCACCAATGAAAGGACACAGCATGAAGCACAGCATCAGGCGCGCGCTCTTCGGAACCGCCGCCGCCGCAACCGCGATCACGCTCGCCGCGTGCACCGCGCCCGCCGACACCGGGGGTGACGGCGACTTCGAGCCGCTCACCGAGATCAGCCTCCAGCTGCAGTGGCTGCCGCAGGCCCAGTTCGCCGGCTACTACGTCGCGCTCGACCAGGGCTACTTCGAGGAGGAGGGCTTCGACTCGGTCGAGATCGTCCCCTCGGGTGGCGACATCGTGCCGCAAGACGCCCTCGTCGCGGGCGACGTCGACTTCGCGATCGCCTGGGTTCCGAAGGTGCTCGGCACCCTCGAAGCCAGCGGCGTCGAGCTGACGAACATCGCCCAGGTGTTCCAGAAGTCGGGAACGCTGCAGGTCTCGTGGGCCGACAGCGGCATCGAGTCGGTCGCCGACTTCGAAGGAAAGCGCATCGGCTCGTGGGGCTTCGGCAACGAGTGGGAGATCTTCGCCGCGATGGCGGATGAGGGTCTCGACTCGACCACCGTGTCGATCACGACGCAGGACTTCAGCATGAACGCCCTGCTCGATGGCGATGTCGACGCCGCCCAGGCGATGACGTACAACGAGTGGGCGCAGGTGCTCGAGGTCGTGAACCCCGAGACCGGCGAGCTCTACCAGCCGGAGGACTTCAACGTCATCTCCTACGAGGACACCGCCGGCGCAATGCTGCAGGACGCGATCTGGGCCGACACCGCCCGGCTCGCCGACGACCCGGCCTACGCCGACGCCGCCGTGCGCTTCCTGAAGGCGATCATCAAGGGCTGGGTGTACTCGCGGGACAACCCCGAGGATGCCGCCGCGATCGTCTACGACGCCGCGATCAACGCCGAAGCCGCCTTCCCGGTCGGCCCGGTGCATCAGCTGTGGCAGATGAACGAGGTCAACAAGCTGATCTGGGCCGGCGGCAAGTTCGGTCTGATCGACGCCGGCGCCTGGGACAAGACGGTCGCGGGCGCGCTCGCGGCGGTCAACCAGGACGGCCTCAACCTCATCACCGCGGAGCCGTCCGCCTCGGCGTACTCGAACGAGTACATCGAGCAGGCGCTCGCCGAGCTCGAGGAGGAGGGCGTGATCGTCGACGGAGAGTACTCGCCGATCGACGTGACCCTCACCGAGGGCGGTCAGTAACCACGTGACACCGGTGCGGGGGCGGTTCCCCGGAATCGCCCCCGCACCATCCGCTTCACCCGCTCCACCCCGCTTCACGAAAGGCCATCTGCCATGAGCGACACCCCCGCCGACCCCGACATCGTCGTCGACCCGGCCCTCGACCCCGCGCTCGGCACGCGCACCTACGACCTCGACCGCGCGCACGTCTTCCACTCCTGGTCGGCGCAAGGGTCGCTCGCCCCGTTCGTCATCGCCGGCGCCTCCGGCAGCGAGGTGTGGGACTACGACGGCAAGCGCTATCTCGATTTCTCGAGCCAGCTCGTCAACATGAACATCGGCCACACGCATCCGAAGGTCGTCGCGGCGATCCAGAAGCAGGCCGCCGAACTGCCGATGGTGGCCCCCGCGCATGCGAACCTCGCTCGCGGCGAGGCGGCATCCCGGATCGTGGCGAAAGCCGGCTCGCATTTCGGCAAGGTGTTCTTCACCAACGGCGGAGCGGATGCCAACGAGAACGCCATCCGGATGGCGCGGTTGACCACCGGTAAGGACAAGGTGCTGAGCACCTACCGCAGCTACCACGGCAACACCGGCGCGGCGATCGTCGCGACCGGTGACTGGCGTCGCGTGCCGAACGAGTACGCGCGCGGGCACGTGCACTTCTTCGGGCCGTTCCTCTACCGCTCCGAGTTCTGGGCGTCGACGCCCGAAGAGGAGAGCGCCCGCGCGCTGCACCACCTCGAACGGGTCATCGTCAGCGAGGGCGCGGCGTCGATCGCCGCCATCCTGCTCGAAGGCGTTCCCGGCACGGCCGGCGTCATGGTGCCGCCGCCCGGCTACCTCACCGGAGTGCGGGAGCTGTGTGACAAGTACGGCATCCTGCTCATCCTCGACGAGGTCATGTCGGGCTTCGGGCGCACCGGGTCGTGGTTCTCGTGGCAGCATCCCCTCGTCAACCCCGATGGCATCGTTCCCGACCTGATCACCTTCGCCAAGGGCGTCAACTCGGGCTACGTGCCCGCGGGCGGCGTCGTCATCTCGGAGTCGATCTCGGCCGCCTTCGACGATCAGGTGTTCCCGGGCGGGCTCACCTACTCCGGGCATCCCCTCGCGATGGCATCGATCGTCGCCTCGATCGACGCGATGGAGGAGGAGGGGGTCATCGAGAACGCGTCCGCGATCGGCGAGAAGGTGCTCGGCCCCGGGCTGCAGGCGCTCGCCGACGCGCACCCGATGATCGGCGAGGTGCGCGGTCTCGGGGTGTTCTGGGCGCTCGACCTCGTCGCCGACCGCGACACCCGCGAGCCGGTGGCCCCGTCGGTGATGGGGGCGCTCAAGGCCGAACTGCTGGCCCGGGGGCTGCTGCCGTTCATCGCCGACAACCGGCTGCACGTCGTGCCGCCGTGCGTCGTCACCCCCGAGGAGTGCCTGCAGGGTCTCGAGATCATCGACGAGGCCCTCACCGCGATCGGCGGCTGACCAGCCGCGATCGACGCTGCGCAACTAAGCTTCCCACTCGTGTCCGCTTCTCCTTACGTCGTGAACGTCCGCGACCTCGTGCACCGCCCCGGCGAGATGCGCGAGCGCGCGCTCGACTTCGCCGTGCCCGAGAAACTCGGTGCGGGTGCCGCCTCGGTCGCCGAGGGCGAGAACATCCACATCGACCTGCGCCTCGAGGGGCTGCACGACGGCATCCTGGCCTCCGCGGAGGTCGATACGGTCGCCCGGGCCGAATGCGTGCGGTGCCTCGACCCGGTCGAGATCGACGTTCAAGTCGAGTTTCAAGAGCTTTTCGCGTATTCTCCTGACGAAGCTTTCGACTTCGTGGTTCGAGACGACCAGCTGGATCTCGAACCCGTCGTGAGGGACGCGGTGGTGTTGTCGCTACCGTTCCAGCCGGTCTGTCGCCCGGACTGTCCTGGCCTCGACCCCGTCACCGGGGAGAGGCTTCCGGACGGGTTCGAGCAGGAGGTCGAAGAGACGCCCGATCCGAGATGGGCGGCTCTTGAAGCCCTTCGCGCAGACCTAGACACCAACGAGAAGAGATAGACATGGCCGTTCCCAAGCGCAAGCAGTCGCGCTCGAACACGCACTCCCGCCGCTCGCAGTGGAAGGCGACCCCGGTTCAGCTCGTGAAGACGATCGAGAACGGCAAGGTCACCTACAGCCTCCCGCACCGCGCGAAGGTCGTCGAGGACTCCGCCGGCACGCCCCTGTACCTGGAGTACAAGGGCCGCAAGGTCGCGGACGTCTGACGTCCCCTCGTCCGACGCCCACGGGCGCTGGCTCTGACAACGCGGCACCCCCGGACGAACTAGCTGCGAAGCTCGGCATCTCGGTTGATGCCGGGCTTTTGGAGCTGGCCCTGACCCATCGCTCGTACGCGTACGAGAACGGCGGGCTCGCGCACAACGAGCGACTCGAGTTCCTGGGCGACTCGATTCTCGGCCAGGCCGTCACGGTCATGCTCTACCGCGAGCACCCCGATCTCGACGAGGGCGAACTCGCCAAGCGGCGCGCGAGCCTGGTCTCAGCCGTCGCACTCGCCGAGATCGCCCGCATGATCGACCTCGGTGCGCACATCCTCCTCGGCAAGGGCGAGGAACAGACCGGCGGACGCGACAAGTCGTCGATCCTCGCGGATGCGCTCGAGGCGCTCATCGGGGCGGTGTACCTCTCCGACGGGCCGGATGCCGCAACGGCGTTCGTGCTGCGGCTCATCGACCCGCTGCTGGCCGACCCCGCCCGGTTCGGCGCCGCGATGGACCCGAAGACGAGCCTGCAGGAACTCTCCACCCGCCTCGGCAAGGGCCTGCCGCACTACCAGGTCGCCGACAGCGGACCCGACCACTCGAAGCGCTTCCACGCGGTCGTGTCGCTCGCGGGTGACGAGATCGCCGCCGGCGACGGCACGAGCAAGAAGCAAGCCGAGATGGCGGCAGCGCTCGCCGCCTGGGCGGTGCTGCACCGCACGTCGCCTCCGCCGACGCACGGTGCCGGCGCGGGCAGCCTGGGGTAGGGATGCCGGAACTCCCCGAGGTCGAAGTCGTGCGCTCCGGCCTCGAGCCCGCCGTCACGGGCGCGACGGTCACGAGTGTCGAGGTTCTCGAGCCGCGGTCGCTGCGCCGCCACGACGGCCCCGACGAGGATTTCGTCGAGCGGCTCACCGGCTCCCGGCTGCTGACCCCCGAGCGCCGCGGCAAGTTCCTCTGGATTCCCCTCGCCGACAGCAGTGAGGCCTTGGTCGTGCACCTCGGGATGTCGGGGCAGGTGCTGCTGCGCGACCCCGCCGCCGAACGGGACCGCCTCACCCGCATCGTGCTCACCCTCGACCAGCCGACGCACGGCCCCGTGCGCGTCGACTTCGTCGACCAGCGCATCTTCGGGTCGATGGCGCTCGACGTGCTCGCGCCGGCATCCGATCATCCCGACCAGCGCATCCCGAGCCAGGTCGCGCACATCGCCCGCGACCCCGTCGACCCGTTCTTCGACGACGAGCTGTTCCTGCGGCGGCTCGCGGCGAAAGACACCGGCATCAAGCGCGCCCTGCTCGACCAGACCCTGGTGAGCGGCATCGGCAACATCTACGCCGACGAGGCACTCTGGGCGGCCCGCATCCACTACGCCCAGCCGACCCGCACGCTGAGCCGGACGAAGGCGAAGAACCTGCTCGCCGAAGTGCGGCTCGTGCTCGGCCGGGCGCTCGCCGAAGGCGGCACGTCGTTCGACAGCACCTACGTGAACGTCAACGGCGCCTCGGGCTACTTCTCCCACTCGCTCAACGCCTACGGGCAACACGGGTTGCCGTGCCCGCGCTGCGGCCGGCCGATCGCGCGCGAGAGTTTCATGAACCGCGGCTCGCACTTCTGCCCGCGGTGCCAGCGCGCACCCGGTTAGAGCTTCTTCTGCCAGGCGCCCTCGTAGGCGACCGGCAGAAACCCGACCGCCTCGTTGACGTCGAGCATGTGGCGATTCTCTTCGGCGTTGAACGTCACGATCGCCGGATGCCCGGGAAAGCGCTCCACGAGGTGCTCGATGTTGGCGATCTTCAGCAGCATCCCGAGGCGGTGTCCGCGGTGTTCCCGCATCACGATCGTGTCGCCCTGGTCGGCAGGACGATCGAGGGCGGGCGGGACCGAGAGCTCGGTGTACCCGGCGAGATGGCCGCTCTCGACGTGCTCGACCGCCGCGTACAGGGTGGTCCGGGGGGACTCCCGCGCCTCCGCCTCCGCTTCGAGCCAGCGCTCGACGGTCCACACGTTCTCCTCCTCATCGAGACCGCCCGAGGGGGCGTCGGTGCTCATCCGGGTGGCGAGCATCGCCAGGTCGGGCAGCCAGCGCTCGGGGGCGACCGCCTCCCAGTGATGGATGCGGTAGCCCCGTGCGCGGGACTCGGCCGCCGCGCGGCGTTCGGCCAGCACCGCGGGGTCGACCGGCAGCGGCAGACGGCTCACCCGGTTCACCTGGGCGAGGGTGTACCCCCGGGCGAGCAGAAAGCGCACCTCACGGTTGTCGGCGGGCACCGAGCCGAATCCGGTCGGCGGCTCGAGGCGCGGCCCCGCACCGGGCGGCGAGGCGACGTAGGTGTGCACCTGCTCCCGGCCCTCCTCGGCGACGATGCGTTCGGCGGCGTCGGCGAGCGCGCGTCCGATGCCCCGGCCGGTCGCGGTGGGGTGCACATGGAGCTGCACCCACCCGGTGTTCGCGGCATCGCCCTCCGTCGGGCTCTGGTAGCCGGCGCGCGCGACGATGCGACCGCCGAGGCGAGCGCCGAGCATCCGCCGCTGCTCGTGGGCGGACGGCTGCCACCCCGGCAGCAGTTCCCCGGCGGGGTAGGCCGCGTCGGGCGTTCCGAAGCCCGCGACTTCGGCGGCATTGCGCGCCTCCGTCGCCTCCTCGAAGGCGTGCGCCGCAGGGGAGCCGTCGAGCCGCGCCGGGATGGCGAGCTCCTCGATGGTGAAGGTCATGCGAGGTCCTTCCGCCAGGCGCCCTCGTAGGCGATCGCGGTGAAGCCGAGGGCCTCGTTGACGTCGAGCATGTGCCGGTTCTCCTCGGCGTTGAAGGTGAGGATGCTGGGGTGGCCCGGCGAGACCGCCGCGAGATGGGCGAGGTTGGCGACCTTCGTGAGCATCCCGAGACGGTGCCCGCGGTGCTCACGCAGCACGAGGGTCGCGTACTGATGGACGGCACGATGGGACTGCGCGGGAGTCGACAGCACCGAGAACGCGACCAGCCGCCCCGAGGGGAGGTGCTCCGCCGCCGCGAACAGGTGGCGCCGCGGGCTCGACTCGCGCCGGTCGTCGGCGTCGCGAACGCGTTCGACGGTCCAGACATCCTCGGGCTCCTCGAGCCCTGCGCTCGGGGCGTCGGTGCTCATCCGGGTCGCGAGCACCGCGCGGTCCTCGAGCCAGCGCTCCGGGGTGCGGCCGACCCAGGTGTGCACGCGGTAGTCGGGGCCGCTGGCCTCCTGCGCCGCGGCGACCCGGGCGTCGAGGTCGGGAACGGGCAGCTCGAGCCGGCTCATGCGCTCGACCTGCTCGAACGAGTAACCGCGGGCCTGCAGAAAGCGTGTCGCCCGGTCGTCGGCCGCGATCGACCCGAAGCCCGTCGGAGAGGCCAGCCGTCGCCCGCCGGTCTCGCGGCCGGCGACGTAGGCGATCGCCTTGCGTCGCCCGTCGGCGTGCACCGTCGCTTCGACCCGGTCGGCGAGCTCGTGCCCGATGCCTCGCCCCCGGAACTCCGGATGCACGAGCACCTGCACCCACGAGGTGTCGGCTTCGTCGCCGGTCTGGGTCTCGGTCGTCGCCTGGGCCACGATGCGACCCGCTGCCCGAGCGACCAGCAGCCGCTTCGGCTGATACGGGTTGTGGTACTGCGGCAGCTCTTCGGCGGGCTCGTAGACGATGTCGGGGGTGCCGAACGCGTCGACGGCGACGACGTTGCCGACCTCGATCGCCTCGATGAAGTCCGCGGCCGACGGGTCGTCGACCGTCGGCGGGATGACCACCTCGTCGATGGAGAAGCCGCTCATGGCGGTACCTGCCTCACGCCGCCTGGTGGGCAGCCGACCAGACTACACAGAGTCCGTCTCGCTGAACAGAACAGGTACCGTAGGGGCAGTCCACTGTCGCTCGGGTCGAGTAGCGCCGGAGGCGCGTCTCGAGACCAGGAGTCCACTTGTACTTGAAGAGCCTGACCCTCAAAGGGTTCAAGTCCTTCGCGACTCCCACGACGTTCGCGTTCGAGCCCGGGGTGACGTGCGTCGTCGGGCCGAACGGCTCGGGCAAGTCGAACGTCGTCGACGCCCTCGCCTGGGTGATGGGCGAGCAGGGGGCGAAGACCCTCCGCGGCGGCAAGATGGAAGACGTCATCTTCGCCGGCACCGCATCCCGCGGCCCGCTCGGCCGCGCCGAGGTGCAGTTGACGATCGACAACTCCGACGGCGCGCTGCCGATCGAGTACTCCGAGGTCACGATCTCGCGCACCCTGTTCCGCAACGGCGGCAGCGAGTACGCCATCAACGGCGAGCAGTGCCGCCTCCTCGACGTGCAGGAGCTGCTCTCCGACTCCGGCCTCGGGCGCGAGATGCACGTCATCGTCGGGCAGGGGCAGCTCGACGCCGTGCTGCATGCCACCCCGGAAGACCGCCGCGGCTTCATCGAGGAGGCGGCCGGCATCCTCAAGCACCGCCGCCGCAAAGAGAAGACCCTGCGCAAGCTCGAGGCGATGCAGGCGAACCTCACGCGGCTCTCCGACCTCGCCGGCGAGATCCGCCGCCAGCTGAAGCCGCTCGGGCAGCAGGCCGAGATCGCCCGCGAGGCGGCGCTCATCCAGGCGACCGTGCGGGATGCCCGCGCCCGCCTGCTCGCCGACGAGGTCGTGTCGCTGCGGGCCGCCGTCGACGACCTCTCCCGCGGGGAGTCGGAGCGCAAGACCGAGAAGCTGGTGCTTCAGGAGCAACTCGACCAGGCCCGGCTGCGGCAGGGTCGTCTCGAGCAGGCGATGGTCGGGGATGCCGTCGACGAGGCCCGTCGCGTCGCGTTCGGTCTCGAGCAGGTTCAGGACCGCATGCGTTCGCTCTACACGCTCGCCAACCAGCGGCTGTCGCTGCTCGGCCAGCAGGCGGAGCTGCCCGGGATGTCGTCCACCATCAGCCAGCGCATGGTCGACGATGCCCGCGAGGAGATCACCCGCCTCGCCGCCGGGGTGGCTTCCGCCGAGGAGGCGCTCGGTCGCGCCAGCGCCGTCACCGCGACCGCGCGGGGAAGCCTCGACTCGCTCGACGAGGAGATCAGCGCGCAGAGCGCCCTGGTGTCGGCTCATGACCTCGAACAGGGTCGCCTCGCCGGTGTCGTCGCCGCGGCGGAGTCCCGCCTGGCCGCGACCCGGGCCGAACTCGACCGCCAGAAAGCGGCGCTCGCGCAGGCGGAGGCCCGCCGCGATGCCGCCCGCGACGAACTGCTCGGGCTCGAAGGCGACGCCGAGGCGGTGCGCGAGGACGACTCGCTCGCGGCCGCGGTGACCGCCGCCGAGACGGCCGTCGAGACGCTGCGCGGTGAGGTCGAGACCCTGCGCGAAGAGCTGCACGCCTCCGAGCGCGAACGCGACGCCCTCGCCGCCCGCACCGGGGCGCTGTCGCTCGCCCTCGACCAGAAAGACGGCTCCGGCGCGATCGTCGGGGCGAAGGGCATCCGCGGGCTCGTCGCGGAGCACATCCAGGTGCGCGCCGGCTACGAAGCTGCGATCGCCGCAGCTCTCGGCTCGCTGTCCGACGCCGTGCTCGCCGACTCCCGGGATGCCGCGCTCGCCGCGCTCGACGACGTGCGGGCCGCGGCCGCGGGCCGCGTCGAGATCGTGATCGCCGACTCCGCCGCCCCCGCCCTCCCGACGGGACTGCCCGCCGGGGTCGAGTCGGCCGCTGCCCTGGTGACCGGACCCGACGGCATCCGCGGACTGCTGGCATCCGTCGTCGTCGTCGACGACCTCGCCGCCGCGCGGAAGACCTGGCCCGCCATCGCCAAGCTGGGCGGCCTCACGATGATCACCCGCGACGGCGACGTCATGACCGAGCACGTACTGCGCGGCGGCTCCGGCGGGGGACGTTCGACGATCGAACTCGCCGCCGAGCGGGATGCCGCGCAGGTGCGGCTCACCGAGGTGACGACCGCGATCGAGCGGCAGCGGTTCGCGCTCACCCAGAAGCGCGAGGCCCTCGACCTGGCGCAGATCGACGCGGCCCAGGCATCCGCCGCCCTCAAGGAGTTCGACACCCGCCTCGCCGAACGCAGCGAGGCCCTCGGCCGCTCGCGCGTTGCGCTCGAGGCCGCGCAGGCGGAGGGCGAACGTCTCGCCGAGTCGCTGCGCACCCTCGGCGCGGAGGTCGAAGAGGCCGAGGCCGTGCTCGACGCCGCCCGCGCCGAACGCGACGCCCACGCCGCGAACCCGCGCCCGATGCTCGACGTCTCCGCCCGCGACGGGCTGCTCGCCGAGCTCGAGACCGCCCGCGCGGCGGAGGTGCAGGCCCGCGTCGAGCTCGAGACCGCCCGAGAGCGGGTGCGGGCTCAGGGGGCGCAGGCCGACTCGCTGCAGGCGCAACTCGAAGCCGAACGCGCGGCGGCGGAAGAGGCGGCCCGCATCGCCGTGCAGCGGCAGCACCAGGTGGAGGCGGCCCAGCGGGTCATCGCCGCGCTGCCCGCCGCCCTGGATGTCGCCGACCGGTCGGTGTCGCAGGCCCGCGTCGCGCTCGCCGCGGCCGAGGCCGCCCGCAGCCAGCAGAACGAGGAACTCGCCGAGCTGCGCCGCGCCGAGAGCACGCTGCGCGAACGTCTCGCGGCCCTCAACGAGAACGTGCACGGCCTCGAGATGCAGGCCTACGAGAAGAAGCTGCACCTCTCGACGCTGCTCGAACGCGCCGCCGAAGAGCTCGCCCTCGACGAAGACGTGCTCGTCGCCGAGTACGGCCCCGACGTGCCCGTCATCGAGACCACCGAAGTCGACGGCGCGGAGGTCGAGACCTCGAAGCCGTTCATTCGCGCCGAGCAGGAAGCGCGCCTCGCCACCGCCGACCGGAAGCTCGGGCAACTCGGCCGGGTCAACCCGCTCGCGCTCGAGGAGTTCGAGGCGCTCGAGCAGCGCCACCGGTTCCTCACCGAGCAGCTCGCCGACCTCAGCGCCACCCGCAAGGATCTGCTGACGATCATCGACGAGATCGACGAGAAGATGCAGGACATCTTCTCCGCCGCCTTCGAAGACACCAAGGCGGCGTTCAACCAGGTGTTCCCGGTGCTGTTCCCGGGGGGAAGCGGCAGCATCCACCTCACCGCGCCCGACGACCTGCTCACCACCGGCATCGAGGTCACGGTGCGACCCGCCGGCAAGAAGATCGAGCGGCTGTCGCTGCTGTCGGGTGGGGAGCGCTCGCTCGCCGCTGTCGCGCTGCTGATCGCGATCTTCAAGGCACGGCCGAGCCCGTTCTACATCATGGACGAGGTCGAGGCGGCGCTCGACGACGCCAACCTGGGCCGGCTGCTCACCGTGATGGAAGACCTGCGGGCGCACTCGCAGCTCATCGTGATCACCCACCAGAAGCGCACGATGGAGATCGCCGACGCCCTCTACGGCGTCTCGATGAGACAAGACGGGGTCAGCGCAGTCGTCGGTCAGCGTGTGGGGGATCGCGTCACCTGAATCCGGTGGTCGAGTAGCGTCGCAGACGCGTGTCGAGACCCGCTATCTTGGCGCCATGAAGCGCTGGGTCGTCGCGGTGGTGCTCGCCGCGTTGTCGGTGATCGGGATGCCTGCTGTCGCGGCGCACGCGGACCAATCCGACTGCGCCGAGGGCTTCTATGGCACGACCCCGCAGAACGGGTACGAGTTCTTCGAGGTCGACAACCGGTTCGTGCCACCTCCGATGCGGTCGCAGCCGTGGGACTGCGCGGTGCGCGTCGCGAGCCGGGAATTCGACGAGACACTCGCAGCCGACGGCGGCTACGTCACGTCGATCCAGTACTTCCTGTTGTACGTCGACATGAGCTACGAAGAATTGATCGAGTACTACCGGGCGTGGGAGCGCAGCGGGTTCGCGGACGGCACTCAGATCAACGTCATCTCGGCCGACGGCGGCGGCACGGAAAGCGTCGCGTTGGGCGCCGAGGATCTGGCGACCCGGGATCCGCGGCCGAGCTACGTTCATGCGCGTTTCAGCAACGGACAGTCGGTGCCGGCCCCGTCCACTCCGGGCTCGAACATCTACGAGTTGACCTGGACCGATGGGGTGGTCGCCCAGAGCGCCTCCGGCATCGAGGATCGGCCGCAGCTCTTCGCGAGCGTCCTGCTCACCGAACCGGTCTCCGGGGGAACGGGGCTCGCCGACCCGAGCAGGATGAGCGACCTGCGCACCATTCAGGAGGCCGCGCCGACGGGGACTCAGTGGGCGATCATCGGCACCGGGTCGCTCATGCTCATGCTCGTCGTCGGGTGGCCGTCGACGCTGCTCAACTCGGTCGTCGGCTCGCGCTACCAGGCGATGGTGCGCTGGGTGACCTCCCGCTTTCAGCGCAAGAAGGCGGATGCCGCCGACCCACCCGGTGATCCCACGATCAAACGCTCCGGCCTGCCCGGCTGGTTGATGTGGCCCGGCTTCGCGCTCGCCGCGATCCTCGGTGCGTTCGTCGACCCCGACTTCGGGCTCAATCTCATGTCGCTGCGCCTGGTGGTGACGCTCTTCCTGTCGTTCCTGCTGTTCAACCTGACGGCATGGGCGATCGTGCGGCGGGTCGCGGTGCGCCTTCAACCCGAATCCGACCCCTACCTCCGGTTCCGCTGGGGTTCGCTCATCCTGGTCTTCGCCGCCGTGCTCGTCGCCCGGCTGCTCGGCCTCGACCCCGGGGTCATCTTCGGACTCGTGGCCGGCGTCGCCTACGCGACGACACTCCAGGCCGCGAAGAGCGCGATCGTCACCATCGTCGGGTCGGCCTTCGGGCTCGCCCTCGCCCTCGTGGCGTGGGTCGGATACTCGCTGCTCGCACCCGCGCAGATCGACAACTTCGCCTACGTGTTCCTCGTCGAGTTCCTCGCCGGGGTCACCGTGAAGGGGGTGTCGACGCTGCCGCTGTCACTGCTGCCGCTCGGCACCCTCGACGGCGCGAAGCTGTTCGGCTGGAAGAAGGCAGTGTGGGGCGCGTCGTACGTCGTCGGTCTCGCGGCCTTCATGGTCGTGCTCGCGACGATCCCGAAGGCGTGGGGCGAGATTCCCGACTTCCTGCGGTGGATCTGGATCTTCGGCGCCTACGCGGTGGTCGCGATCGTCATCTGGGCGGTCAACGCGCGGATGCTCAAGAAGAAGCCGCTGCCCCCCGAGCAGCAGCAGGGCGACCAGCCCGACGCCATCACGATCGACTGACGGGCGCTTCGCCTTCGCGTGACGGCTGCCGGGCGGCGTGCTCGATCGGGATCTCCTCCAGCGGGATGCCGTTGACCGTCGCGACCTGCCAGGCTCCGTCTTCGAACCTCAGCATCGAGATCGAGCCGTTGTCGATGCCGGGTACCGGCCGCCCGGCGAGCCGCGCCAGGGTGTACCGGATGATCGTGCCGTGGCAGACGACGAGTACGGCGCCGTCGCGGATGTCGGCGACGATCGCCGCCAGCGCCGCCTCCCCGCGCCGGGCGACCGACTCGAGGCTCTCCGCCCCCGGGTACTCCCGCGCGGGCCAGCGTTCGATCGCGGCCGCAGCCGACGTGCCCTCGAGCGGACCGTAGTCGCGCTCGATCAGTTCGGGATACGCGCGCCCGAGGGGAATGTCGAGCCCGTCGGCGATGATCTGCGCCGTCTCCCGCGCGCGCTGCAGGGGCGAGCTGACCACGACATCCCAGGGCCGGGAGCGCAGCGTCATGAATGCGTCGTGCGCCTGCTCGCGGCCGGTGTCGTTGAGGGGGATGTCGCTCGAGCCCTGCAGCAGACCCTCGCGATTCCAGTCGGTCTGGCCGTGCCGGATGAACGCGATGAGCATGCGACCATGGTGGCATGGCGGCGACGTGGTCTCTGGGCTCTGCCCTGCGGGGGATGTTCTCGCGCGCGACGATCGACGACGAGACCTGGAGCGACCTGGAAGACGCCCTCATCTCGGCGGACTTCGGCCCCGACCTGACCGACGCGATCGTCGATGAGTTGCGCGGCAAGGTCGCGAAGTACCGCACGACCGACCCCGCCGACCTGCAGCGGATGCTGCGCGAGACGATCGAGGAACGGCTCTCGCGCCTCGACTCGACCCTCACCCTGTCGAACCGGCCCGCCGTCGTGCTCGTCGTCGGCGTGAACGGCGTCGGCAAGACGACGACGATCGGCAAGTTCGCGAAGTTCCTCACCAACTACGGCCGCAGCGTCGTCGTCGGAGCGGCCGACACCTTCCGTGCGGCGGCCGTCGAACAGCTCGCCACCTGGGCCGAACGCGGGGGAGCCTCGATCGTCAGGCCGCAGCAACCCGGGCAGGACCCGGCATCCGTCGCCTTCCAGACCGTCGAGAAGGCCAGGCGCGACGGCATCGAGATCGTGCTCATCGACACCGCGGGCCGACTGCAGACCAAGAGCGGCCTGATGGATGAACTCTCCAAGGTGCGTCGCGTCGTCGAGAAACTCGAGCCGATCGCCGAGGTGCTGCTCGTGCTCGACGCCACGACCGGGCAGAACGGCCTCGCCCAAGCGGAGGCGTTCATCGAACACGCCGGAGTGACGGGGCTCGTGCTCACCAAACTCGATGGCTCGGCGAAAGGCGGGTTTGTGCTCGCCGTGCAGGAGAAGACCGGCATTCCGATCAAACTCGTCGGGCAGGGCGAGGGGATCGGCGACCTGACCGGGTTCACGCCCCACGTGTTCGCGCAACAACTCGTCGGCTGACGGCCTCAGGCCGCGTCGAAGAACTCCCAGATCATCGTCGTCGCGTCGAACGCGTCACTGGGCTGATCGGCGGCACCCTCGCGGGCGACCGATCCCGGCCACTGGTGCCCGGCATCCGCGACCGTCACGAGCACGACGTGGCGACCGTCGGCGCAGTCGCTGGCGCTCGTCGTGACGGGTGGCTCCTCGGTGATCACGGGGTCAGCGCAGGCGCCTGCCGCCCGCCAGAGGGCGTTGACATCGGCGATCGGCATCCCGTCGACGTCGCCCACACCGTCGCCCGGTTCGCCGTCCATGCGCACCTGCGAGTCGTCGAGGCCGTGGATGTGCAGCACCGAGGTCGGGGCGGGGGAATCGCAGGCGGTCACGATCGTGCCGGCGACGGGGGCGATCGCGGCGAACAGGCCGCTTTCGCAGGCGAGGCGGTAGGTCATCATCGCGCCGTTGGACATGCCGGTCGCGAAGGTGCGGGCGCTCGTGATGCCGAACTCGCCCTGCAGTTCGGCGACGAGGGCGGCGACGAACGCGACATCGTCGACGCCGTCCTTCTCAGCGCCGCCGCAGCAGTCGCCCGCGTTCCAGGTGCGGCTCACCCCGTCGGGGTAGACGACGACGAACCCGGCGGCGTCGGCCCGGTCGTTCCAGCCGTAGGCGCGCTCCGCCTGCCGCGCCGAACCCAGGCCGCCGTGCAGCATCACGACGAGGGCCGGGTCGTCGGCGAACTCGTCGGGGATGTGCACCCGGTACGCGCGCTCGACGCCGTCGACGACGATCACCCGGCTCTCGGTGCGGGCGGATGCCGCCTCGGGCTCGTCGTCGCGAAGGCCGCAGCCGGTGAGCAGGGCGGCGATCGCCGTAACGGTAAGCAGGGCGACGAGGATGCGGCGGCGACTCATGCGGCAAGTCTTCCGTTTCACGGCGACCGGCCGCGTCGTCTCGGCGACGCACAATCGGTACTCCCGTCGGAGTACCGGAACCCCTAGGGTGGCGCCATGAGTGACACCGACGTCTACGTGAGCCCGACCCGCGTTCCCGCCACCATCGCGCTGCTGCTCGGCGTGATCGGAACCGCCGGGATGGCCTGGAGTTTCGTCAACGGCATCTCCGCTGCGCTCGACTCGAGCGGCTCGGGGGCGGGTGCCTACGTCGCGGTGTTCCTCGTCGCGGCGGCACTCGTGGTCGCCGGTCTCGTGATCAGCATCGTCTGCCTTGCCCGCGGCCTCGCGCGCGGGA
This sequence comes from Pseudolysinimonas yzui, assembly GCF_014653215.1. GTDB lineage: Bacteria > Actinomycetota > Actinomycetes > Actinomycetales > Microbacteriaceae > Pseudolysinimonas_A > Pseudolysinimonas_A yzui. Next base: position 310,785 of record NZ_BNAI01000001.1, read on the forward strand.
TCGCGACCCTCGCGCTGCTCGTCGCGATCGTCCCGGTCGTCGCGATCATCGTCATCCGCATCGCCGCGACCGCCTGAGGGCTATTCGGCGGCTTTGTAGAGCTTCGAGCGCGGTACGTACCGGGCGGAGTTGCCGAGCAACCCGGCGACCTCCTCGTCGGTGAGCTCGCGTCGCACCTTGCCCGGAACCCCGGCGACGAGCGACCGCGGCGGCACGACCGTGCCTTCGAGCACGAGAGCGCCGGCGGCGATCAGCGAGTTGGCGCCGATGACGGCGCCGTTGAGCACCGTCGCGTTCATCCCGATCAGGCAGCCGTCTTCGACGACGCACCCGTGCACGACCGCCCCGTGCCCGATGCTCACGTCGGCACCGATGATCGTCGGGTTGCCCGCTTCGGTGTGGATGACGGCGTTGTCCTGCAGGTTGCTGCGTTCGCCCAACACGATCTCGTCGATGTCGCCGCGCAGCACCGCCCCGAACCACACGTTGGCGTCGGCGGCGATGCGCACCTTCCCGATGACGGAGGCATTCGGCGCGACCCACGCTTCGGGATCGATGTCGGGGGTGTGGCCGTCGAACGGGATGATGAGCGCCATGTGTCCAGGCTAGAACCTCGGCGCGGTCGCCTCGCTGAACTCGGAGGCTCGTGCGTCCTGACAGAATTCCGCAAAGGAGACCTCATGACCCGAATGTCCGACGACGAGATCCGGCGCTCCGCGGAGGCGGCACTCGCCGAGTCGCGTCGAGGGTCGCGCGTGTTCACGCTGTTCGTCGTGGCCGCAGCCTTCGTGCTCAACGGCTTCGCGATGCTCACCGTGCTTCGCGAGCGGTTGGAGTGGGTGGGCTGGATCTCGCTCCCGCTCGGGCTGGTCGGCGTCGTGGCGGTGCTCATCTGGGCGATCCTTCGACGAAGCTCCTCCTCGCCGCGGGAACGAGGAGTCGCGTGGAGCATCATCGGGTTCTCGACCCTCTTGCTCATCCTCACACCGCTCTGGTACTGGTTCATGGTCATCCCGCGCCTGTGAGCACCCCCGCATAAGCTGTCTCGCGATATGGCCACCTTCTCTTCACTCTCGGATCGCCTCACCGCGACCTTCAAGAACCTCCGCACCAAGGGCAAGCTCACGCCCGCGGATGTCGACGGCACGGTGCGCGAGATCCGGCGTGCCCTGCTCGACGCAGACGTCGCGCTGGAGGTCGTGAAGGACTTCACCGGCAAGGTGCGCGAACGGGCGCTGAGCGACGAGGTGAACAAGGCGCTCAACCCGGCCCAGCAGGTCGTGCAGATCGTCAACGAAGAGCTGGTCGGCATCCTCGGCGGTCAGCAGCGACGGCTGGAGTTCGCGAAGAAGCCGCCCACCGTCATCATGCTCGCCGGACTTCAGGGTGCGGGTAAGACCACTCTCGCGGGGAAGCTCGCGAAGTGGCTCAAGAAGGAGGGGCACACGCCGCTTCTCGTCGCGAGCGACCTCCAGCGTCCGAACGCCGTCACCCAGCTGCAGGTCGTCGGCGAGCAGGCCGGGGTCCCGGTGTTCGCGCCGGAGCCGGGCAACGGGGTCGGCAACCCGGTGAAGGTCGCGAAGGACGGCGTCAAGGAGGCGGAGCGCAAGCAGTACGACACCGTCATCGTCGACACCGCCGGCCGCCTCGGCATCGACGCCGAGCTGATGAAGCAGGCCTCCGACATCCGCAAGGCCGTCGACCCCGACGAGGTGCTGTTCGTCATCGACGCGATGATCGGCCAAGACGCCGTCACGACGGCCCGCGCGTTCCAGGAGGGCGTCGACTTCACCGGCGTCGTGCTCACCAAACTCGACGGCGACGCCCGCGGTGGTGCCGCCCTCTCGGTCGCGTCGATCACCGGACGCCCCATCATGTTCGCCTCCACCGGCGAGGGGCTGGATGACTTCGAGCCCTTCCACCCCGACCGCATGGCGTCGCGCATCCTCGACCTCGGCGACATCCTCACCCTCATCGAGCAGGCGCAGGAGGCGTTCGACGAGGAGGAGGCGAAGAAGGTCGCCGAGAAGTTCGCGACCGACACCTTCACCCTCGACGACTTCCTCAAGCAGATGCAGCAGCTGCGCAACATGGGGTCGCTCAAGGGCATGCTCGGGATGCTGCCGGGCGCCCGCGGGATGCGCGAAGCCCTCGACAACTTCGACGAGCGCGAGATCGTGCGCACGGAGGCGATCATCCAGTCGATGACCCTCGCGGAACGCACCACCCCGAAGCTGCTCAACGGATCGCGGCGGCTGCGTATCGCCAAGGGGTCGGGCACGACGGTCACCGACGTGAACCAGCTCGTACTGCGCTTCGAGCAGGCCGCGAAGATGATGAAGACCGTCGCCAAGGGCGGAACGCCGCAGGTGCCCGGGATGGGTCCGATTCCGGGGGCCGGCTTCGGCGGCGGCCGCCCGGGAAAGGGCAAGCAGCAGCAGAAGAAGGGCTCGCGCAGCGGCAACCCCGCGAAGCGTGCCGCCGAGGATGCCGCCCGCGCCCAGGGCGTCAAGCCGGCGGCCGGCGGCACGGGGTTCGGTCTCGGCGGTGGGGGAGCGGCGAAGGCCCCCCCGACGCCCGAAGAGCTCGCCGCTCTGCAGAAGATGTTGGGGCGCTGACCCGCCCCGCATAAGTGACAGAAAGTTCCGTCCGCCCCCTCTAGGTTGGCGGGATGACCGCACCAGGGATGCGTCGATCCATCAGGGTGGGCGTGCAGGTCTCCAACCAGCACGCCCCGTACTCGCTCATCAGAGACACCGTTCGCGAGCTCGAAGACCTCGGCGTCGACATCGTCTTCAACTGGGACCACTTCTTCCCGTTGAGCGGCGATCCCGACGGAACGCACTTCGAGGCGTGGACGATGCTCGGAGCAATCGCCGAACAGACCTCGCGGGTCGAGTTCGGGCCGCTCGTGAACTGCAACCTCTACCGCAACCCCGACCTCCAGGCCGACATGGCCCGCACGCTCGACCACATCAGCGGGGGGCGGTTCATCTTCGGCACCGGCTCCGGCTGGTTCGAGCGCGACTTCGTCGAGTACGGCTACGACTTCGGCACCGTGGGGTCGCGGCTCGACGCGCTCGCCGTCGACCTGCCGCGCATCCGCGACCGCTGGACGAAACTCAACCCGGCCCCGACTCGCGACATCCCGATCCTGATCGGCGGAGGCGGCGAGCAGAAGACGCTGAAGATCGTCGCCCAGCTTGCCGACATCTGGCACTCCTTCGCCGACCCCGACACCTTCGTGCGGAAGCTCGGGGTGCTGCGGCACTGGTGCGAGGAGGTCGGCCGCGACATGTCGCAGATCGAGTTGTCGACAGGAACCTCGATCCGCGGGATGGGGTCGAGCGAGCAGGCGGTGCTCGACGTGTATCGCGAGCTGGGGGTCAGTCTCTTCGAGGTCGCGATCAACGCGGGCGACGATCTCACGCGCGTGAAGCGGCTGCTCGCCTGGCGGGATTCCGTCGCGAGCTGACCGTTGCGACCCTGTGCGGTGTCGGCGGGCGCCCGTAGCGTGAGCGGATGACGTCCTCCCGCTGGCTGCTGCTCGGTGCCGTCGCTTTCACCTTCCTCGCCTGGGCCAGCGCGTTCGTCGTCATCCGCGGCGTCGGCCCGTATCTCGACGGCGGTCCGCTCGCCCTCGGCCGCCTCGCCGTCGGCGTGGTCGCGCTCGGCATCGCCGTGCTGATCGCCCGCCGCTGGGTGTGGCCGACGCGACGCGAGTGGCTGCAGCTCGCGATCTACGGGGTCGCCTGGTTCGGGGCGTACAACGTCGCGCTCAATACGGCGGAGCAGACCCTGGATGCCGGCACCGCCGCGATGATCGTCGGTATCGGGCCGATCCTCATCGCCCTCGGCGCGGGGATCTTCCTCGGCGAGGGCATCCCGAAATGGCTTGCGATCGGCGCGGCCGTCGCGTTCGCGGGCGTCGTGCTGATCGGAGTCGGAACGATGCTGGCGCAAGGCGGCGCGCATCCCGTCGACCTTCTCGGAGCGGTGCTCGCACTCGTCGCGGCGATCACCTACGCCGTCGGGGCCGTCACCCAGAAGCCGGTCGTGCGACGCATCCCGGCGATCCAGGCGACCTTCCTCGGCTGCGCCATCGGTCTCGTGGTGTGCCTGCCGTTCACCGGCGTCCTCGTGGAGCAGCTCGCGGTGGCACCGGCCTCCGCCTGGTGGGGCACGCTCTACCTCGGCATCGTGCCGACCGCCCTCGCCTTCACGACCTGGGCGTACGCGCTCGGCCGCATGCCCGCGGGGCAGCTCGGGATCGCCAGCTACCTCTCGCCCCCGCTCGCGACCGTCATGGGGTTCCTCGCCTTCGGTGAGATCCCGCATCCGCTCGCCCTCGCCGGCGGCGTCATCTGCCTGCTCGGCGTCGCCGTCTCCCGGCGCCGCCCGCGGGTGCCCGTGCCCGCCTGAGGTGAATGGTCGCCGGGCGGATCAGAATCTGCCAGAATGGTCGTTTGGGTCCCGGCGTCCGACCCTCTATCCGATGCCGATGACCTCCACTTGAACTTTCCTGCCGAGTGTGCCCCACGCACACGGGAGCAGTTCGCCCGTCACACGCACACACTCTGGAGAACTCTTGGCTGTCAAGATCCGCCTCAAGCGGCTCGGCAAAATCCGCGCCCCCTACTACCGCATCGTCGTCGCCGACTCGCGCACCAAGCGCGACGGCCGCGTGATCGAAGAGATCGGCAAGTACCACCCCACCGAGGAGCCCTCGTTCATCGAGATCGACTCGGCCCGTGCCCAGTACTGGCTCAGCGTCGGCGCGCAGCCGACCGAGCAGGTCACCGCGCTGCTGAAGCTCTCGGGCGACTGGGGCACCTTCAAGGGCGAGAAGGGTGCCAAGAGCACCATCCGCGTCAAGGAGCCCAAGCCGGTCTTCTCGATCGACGACAAGAAGAAGCCCGTTCTGAAGCCGAAGGCCGAGAAGGCCCCGAAGGTGGAGGCTCCCGTCGAGGAGGCCCCGGCCGCCGAGGCCCCGGCCGAGGTCGTCGAGGACGTCGTTGAGGCGCCCGAGGCCGCTGTCGAAGAGGCGCCCGCCGAGGCTCCGGCCGAGGGCGACGACAAGTAATCATGCTGGCTTCCGCCCTCGAGCACCTCGTCAAGGGGATCGTCGACAACCCGGATGATGTCCGGGTCGAGTCCTCGACCTCCTCGCGCGGCGAGCTGCTCGAGGTGCGGGTGCACCCCGACGATCTCGGTCGCGTCATCGGCCGGTCGGGGCGCACCGCCAAGGCTCTTCGTACGCTCGTGACGGCTCTCGCCGACGGGCAGCGCGTGCGCGTCGACGTCGTCGACACCGACGAGGCGTGAACGCCGAAAAGGCTCCGCCCCCGGGTACGACCCAGCTGCGTGTCGGGCGCCTCACCAAGGCCCACGGGCTCAAGGGCGCCCTCAAGCTGGAACTCTTCACCGACGAGCCGGAGCGGCGCTTCGTACCGGGCGCGACGTTCACGTTGCAGGTGCCCACGTCATCCCCGTGGCACGGCAAGACGATCGAGCTGACCGAGCTGCGCTGGTACAACAGCCACGCCGTCGGCTTCTTCGCCGGCATCGACACCCGCGAGGCGGCCGAGACGCTCGTGCGCGCGATCCTCTGGGTCGACCACGACGTCACCGAGCTGCCCGCCGAATCCGACGCCTGGTACGACCACCAGCTCGTCGGGCTGCGGGCCCTGCGTGACGGGGTCGACGTGGGACGCGTCATCCGCGTCGACCACCTGCCCGCCCAGGACCTGCTCGCGATCGACACCGGCAGCGGCGAGGTGCTCGTGCCGTTCGTGGCGGCGATCGTGCCGACGGTCGACATCGCCGCCGGCACCGTCACCCTCACCCCGCCGCCCGGCCTCTTCGAAGACCTCCCCGACGACGACACCCCGGCCGCCGGCTCCTAACTCTCGGGAATCCGCCACTTCGTCGACGACAGATCGATGAGGCACCCAGATTCCGAGAGTTGAGTCCGGTGGATCGCGCGCCACCGGTGCTCGCGTCGACGGATCACATCGAGGGCAGCGCTCACCACGTCGTCGAGGTTGGACATGACCTGCCGGTAGCTCGCGCGGATCACGACATAGCCGCGCCGCACGAGTTCCCGATCCCGCTCACGATCTCGCTCGAAAGCCGCGCGGTCACCGTGCCAGTCGTAACCGTCGGCCTCGATCACCAACCGATCGCCGATCAAGAAATCGACCCTCCCCACTCCCGGTATGACGACCTGGCTCCGAGCGCGCACACGGTGACGCCGCAGCGCCAACCGGATGAGAGTTTCGATGCCGGACTCGGCTTGGGGGTCGTGGACAGCGAGAACTCGGCGCCCTCGCGGCGTGACGCCGAGCACCGCCTGCAGCCGGACGGGCGCGAGAATCCCGCGGTTCGCGAGCGAATCGACCGCGACGACCAAGGCTCGGAAGTCGACGCAGGCGATCGCGGTTGCGAGCGCCTCCTCGACCGAGTCGACCCCGGGACCGACTCGATTCGGTGTCCAATGGATGCGCACCCCCGGCTGATGGAGAACGCTGACGCCGTCGGCTACGCGGACGTGCAGCCCCGCGCTGTCGAGTGTCCATGCGCCCTGGCTCTTGAGGGCAGCGAGGCAAGTGAGCCGCCCGCCGGCTTGAGCTGCGATGACGACCTCCGGTGCCGCGGAGGGTAGGCAGTACCAGCCGCGGCGAACCCGCCTGAGTGCTCCTGTCGCGAGTGCGCGACGTACGTCGGCCCGTCCCATCCCGTGGGCGCGAAGGAGCCGGGTCGAGAACAGTCCGGTCTGCATCCCTCGACTTTGGGACCCAGCTCTCGGGCCAAAGGCGGTACATCGACGAGACGTGGATAAGCGGCCGCGATTCCGAGAGTTAGGGACTCCCGCACCCCGGCTAGCCTGAGACCCGTGCGCATCGACGTCGTGACGATCTTCCCCGAGTTCTTCTCGGTGCTCGACGTCTCACTCCTCGGGCGGGCGCGCAGCGGGGGAGTGCTCGACATCCGGGTGCACGACCTCCGGGATTTCACGCACGACCGCCACCGCACCGTCGACGACACCCCGGCAGGCGGCGGCGCGGGCATGGTGATGAAGCCCGAGCCGTGGGGCGAAGCATTGGATGCCATCCTCACCCTCGAGAGCACGGTCGTCTTCCCGACGCCCGCCGGTGCGCTGTTCACGCAAGGAACCGCCCGCGACCTCAGCGAGCGGCAGCACCTGGTGTTCTGCTGCGGCCGGTACGAGGGCATCGACCAGCGCGTCATCGAGCACACCCGAACCCGGGCGGAGGTGCTCGAGCTGAGCCTCGGCGACTACGTGCTCAACGGCGGCGAGGTCGCGGCGATGGCGATGATCGAAGCCGCGGGCCGGCTCGTGCCGGGGGTCGTCGGCAACCCGGAGAGTCTCGTCGAGGAGAGCCACGAAGACGGCCTGCTCGAGTACCCGAGTTACACGAAGCCCGCCGTCTGGCGCGGACTCGAAACCCCACCCGTGCTGCTCAGCGGCAACCACGCCGCGATCGCCGCCTGGCGCCGTGAGCAGCAACTCGAGCGCACGCGCCGGGTGCGTCCCGAGTTGCTGCCGCACGAGGAGACCGGCGATGCGTGACCGCGGGTGGGTGTGGGCGCAGTTCGCGGTGGCCGCCGGCCTGCTGGCACTGAGTCTCGTCGGCATCCTCGGGGTCGCGGTGTTCGATGCCGCCGAGCTGGCTTTCTCGTTCGCCGGCGCGATTCACGCGTTCGCGGTGTTTCCCGGGCTGGTGCTCTCGCTCGTCGTCAACGCTCTGATCATGCGGGCCCATCGTGAGCTCGGGCTTTCGCTCACCGAGAAGTGGCTGCTCGTCGCCGAGTTCGCGCTCATCGCCTGGTTGCTGGTGCTGCACTTCTGGTCGCACTCCGGGGATGCCCTGGGCCTGGCGATCCTGACCTGGCCGGTGGTCATCATCCTGGCGATCGTGATCGCCATCATCGCCGTCGTTCGCAACTCGGCGCGGCCGGCCGGGACGCCCCCGCCGATCCCTCCGGCCTAGGAGGAGCGCGCGGTCAGCACGAGCGGACCCGCTTCGGTGATCGCCACCGTGTGCTCGAAATGCGCGCCGCGGGAGCCGTCCTTGCTGCGGAGGGTCCAGCCGTCGGCGTCGGTGTAGATCTTGTCGGTGCCGAGCATGAACCACGGCTCGATCGCGAACACCAGCCCCGGTCGCAGGGCGAGTCCGCGTCCCGCCCGCCCGTCGTTGGGGATGTGCGGGTCGCCGTGCATGATGCGGCCGACCCCGTGCCCGCCGAAGTCGAGGTTAACCTTCAGCCGCGCCGCGTGGGCGACGTCGCCGATCGCGGCCGAGATGTCGCCGATCTTGTTGCCGACCTTCGCCGCGGCGATGCCGGCGGCGAGGGCCTTCTCGGTCGTCGCGATCAGCTTCAGATCGGCGTCGCGGGCGGTGCCGACGACGATCGACAGCGCCGAGTCGGCGACCCAGCTGTCGACGTTCGCCGCGAAGTCGAGCGACAGAAGGTCGCCATCCTGCAGCACGTAGTCGCGGGGGAGCCCGTGCAGCACGGCGTCGTTGACCGACGCGCAGATCACTTTGCCGAACGGGGAACCGCCGAACGACGGGTGGTAGTCGATGTAGCAGCTCTCCGCACCCTCGGCACGGATCATCTCGTGGGCGAGGGCGTCGAGGTCGAGCAGGTTCACCCCGACCGCCGCGGCGTCGCGCGTCGCCTCGAGCACGCGGGCGACGAAGGAGCCGGCGGCCTTCATCTGTTCGATCTCGGCCGGGGTGCGCAGTTCGATCACCGCAGAAGCCTAGCTGGATGCCGAGCGCCCTTCAGGTGGCTGGAACCGTCCCGCTATGGCAAGATGGTCGTTTGTGCCCGGCACGGTTCTGCCTCAGAGGAACCACCGAGTGCCTGCCGCCGCGTAATACCGCGATCGGCCGGGGCACGACCTCGATTCCACACCACTAACACCGCGCCCGATCTGATGGCGGTCGCAGAGAGCGATACCTCATGCACATCCTCGACGACGTCGACGCCGCTTCTCTTCGGTCGGACATCCCCGACTTCCGCCCCGGTGACACCGTCAAGGTGCACGTGAACATCATCGAAGGCACGCGCTCGCGTATTCAGGTGTTCCAGGGCGTCGTGATCGCCCGCCAGAACGAGGGCGTGCGCGAGACCTTCACGGTGCGCAAGGTCTCGTTCCAGGTCGGCGTCGAGCGCATGTTCCCGGTGCACTCCCCGGTCATCGATCACATCGAGATCGTGACCCGCGGTGACGTGCGTCGCGCGAAGCTTTACTACCTGCGCAACCTGCGCGGCAAGAAGGCGAAGATCAAGGAGCGCCGCGACGCGTAGTCGCATTCGCGCGACTCGCGCGTGAAGCGCTGAGCGTCGCGCGCGTCGCACGGCGGTCGGCGCCAAGCGTCATATGCTGTCACGGAACCCAGGGGTGACATGACAGAGCAGGATGCGCCGCTGGCGCGCGAGGGCACCGCGCCCGTCGAGTTCGACTCGGCATCAGAAACCGACTCCGCGCCCGGAGAGACCGCCGAGAAGCGGGCCCGACCCAAGCGCAGGAAGCTCACGGGGTGGCGGGCGTTCCTGCGCGATGTGGCCCTGATCCTGATCGCCGCGGTCGTCATCTCGTTCCTGATCAAGACCTTCCTGATCCGGTCGTTCTACATCCCGTCGCAGTCGATGGAAGACACCCTTCACATCAACGACCGCATCATCGTCAACGAGTTGGTGCCGAATCTCGTGCCGGTCGAGCGTGGCGACATCGTGGTGTTCCGCGACCCGGGCGGCTGGCTCGACCCGGTGCCGGAGGTCGAACAGAACCCGGTCGTCGGGTTCTTCGACTGGCTGCTGTCGATCATCGGGCTCACCGCTCCCGATTCGAACGATCACCTCATCAAGCGGGTCATCGGCCTGCCAGGTGATGTCGTGGCCTGCTGCAACGAGTTCGGGCAGATGACGGTGAACGGCGTTCCGCTCGACGAAGTCGGGGCGTACGTGACGCTGCCCGACGGCGTCACCAAGGTCTCACGCGACGACTTCGAGGTGACGGTTCCCGAGAACTCGCTCTGGGTGATGGGCGACAACCGCTACAACTCCGCCGACTCGCGCTACAACCAGGACGGCCCGACCGACGGCTTCGTGCCGTTCGATCACGTCGTCGGCCGCGCCATCCTCATCTCCTGGCCGATCGACCGCTGGACCTGGCTCGACAACTACCCGATCGTCTTCTCAGGCGTCGACGAGGGCAACGGCACCCAGCCGACCCCCGAATCGACGCCCAGCCCCAGCGGATGACCTCGACCGTTCCCACACTCCGACACGAGCGGATCCTGCTGCGGGAGGGTGCGCGGCTGGTGATCGGCATGGATGAGGTGGGTCGCGGTGCGATCGCCGGTCCGGTCGCGGTGGGGCTCAGCATCGTGGATGTCGACACCCGCACCGCGCCCGAGGGGCTCAAGGATTCGAAGCTGCTGGCGGAAGCCAAGCGCGAGGAGCTGCAGCCGAAGGTCGCCCGCTGGGCCCGGCACGCCGCCGTCGGGCTGGCGTCGAACGAACGCATCGAGCAGATCGGCATCATCGCGGCGCTCGGGCTGGCCGCCCGTCGAGCGATCGATGCGATCCGCGAGGAGGGCGTCGACCTGACCGGCGCGGTCGTGCTGCTCGACGGCTCGCACGACTGGCTCACCCCGGCGATCGGCGGGGCGATCCCGGTGACGATGAAGGTGAAAGCCGACCGCACCTGCGCAGCCGTCGCGGCGGCATCCGTTCTGGCGAAGGTGCACCGCGACCGGCTGATGATCGCCAATGACGCCGTGCACCCCGGCTACGTGTGGACGTCGAACAAGGGCTACGCGAGCGCCGAACACTACGCCGGCATCGAACGCGTCGGCGCGAGTCCCCTCCACAGGTGGAGCTGGCTCAAGCAGCCCGGGCTGTTCGACCTCGACGCCGTCGGGGCGTAGCCGCGCGACGTAGACTCGTCGGAATGGATGAAGACGAGTTCGAAGACTACGACCGCGAGGTCGAGCTGGCGCTCTACAAGGAGTACCGCGACATCGTCGGCCAGTTCCGCTACGTCGTTGAGACCGAGCGGCGGTTCTACCTCGCCAACGAGGTCACGCTCGAGCGCAAAGACACCGAGCACGACTTCTACTTCGAGCTCACGATGAACGACGTCTGGGTGTGGGATGTCTACCGCTCCGACCGCTTCGTGAAGAGCGTGCGGGTGCTCACCTTCAAGGACGTCAACGTCGAAGAGCGTGCCGACAAGGATCTCGAGCTCCCGAAGGAACTCGCGCTCGACGAGTAACGCGCGCGGTGAACATCCTCTTCGTCTGCGCGCGCAACCGCCTGCGCAGCACCACCGCTGAACGGGTATTCGCCGATCGCCCCGGTGTGGAGACCGACTCCGCCGGGCTGGCGCCGGATGCCGACGTGCGGCTCTCGGGGGATCAGCTGCAGTGGGCCGACCTCGTGGTGGTGATGGAGAAGGCGCAGCTCAGCAAGCTCCGGCGCGGATACCCGAAGGCGCTCGGCGGCACCCGCATCGTTTCTCTCGACATCCCCGACCGTTACGACTACATGCAGCCGGAGCTGATCGACCTGCTCGAGAAACGGATGCGCCCGCACCTGCCTCGGGGCGGGACCCAGGGCACGCGATAGCCCGCCCCCGGCGCTGAGCACCGGGGACGGGCCGCCCCCCGCTTCGGCTAGACGCCGAAGGTCGCGAGCCAGTCGGCGACGACGGGGATGTCGAGCCGCTGGTAGCCGCCGAGATAGCGGCAGTTCGAGGTGTAGCCGTAGCTGGTGACGGCCACGATCTGGTCACCGAGATACACCGGGCCACCCGAGTCGCCGAAGCAGGTGCCGCCGGTGCCGTGCACGTCGTTCGGGTTGCCGTTGGTCTGCAGGATCTGCGGCGTCAGCTTCTGGCCCGGCATGTCGACGTAGCGCCGAAGCAGCGGGTAGGTCATCGGCTGCGGCTTCTGCGGTCCGGCGTCGGGCTTGCGCACCTCGGTGCCGTAGCCGACCGCGGTGAACAGCGTCTTCGAGAGGTCGCTCTGCTTGATCGCGTCGAGGGTGCCGACCGGGGCGACCTCGGGGTAGCCGTCGCCGAACGAGGCGACGGGGGCGTCGAGAACGATCACGCCGACGTCGTTCCAGTTGTCCATGTCGGTGAATCCCGAGTACGCGGGGTGGGTGTACGCGGTGCCGGAGATGTAGCCGGCGGCGGCGAGTTCGGCCGACGTGTAGCCGACCGTCGGGTCGGCCGCGACGGGGAAGCCCGACGGCGGCTGCTCGGCGATGACCGACTCGAAGGTGACGAGGGTCGACCCGAGGGTGCCTTCGGTGCAGTGCGCGGCGGTGACGACCACGGTCGGCGACACCAGCGTCGCACTGCAGCGGAAGCGGCCGTCTTCGGCGTAGAACAGGATGAGACCGACATCGGGATGCAGGTCGCCGTCGGGCTCCCCTCCCGTTGTCGCGTTCGCGGGTGCGATGCCGAGCCCGAGGCTGGCGATGGCGACGAGTCCCGCGAGACCCCCGATGAGACGCTTGTTCATGGATTCCCCTTCATGGATGGTCCGGACGGTTCTTGTGGATGTCCGGATCTTGCGTTCTGAGTCTCACCCGGCCCCCCGTTCGGGGGTAGACAGATGAGAGCACTCTCATCTGGTCGTCCACCCCAGGATTCGGAAACCCGGCCCTCCACAGCTGGGGCTGCGGGTCGGCGAGCGATCCCCCGTGGTCGGACATCCTCGCTGCATGGCGGCGAAAGATGAACTCGGCAGACGCGGTGAGCGCATCGCGGAACGGGCACTGACGAGCCGGGGTTACGAGATCCTCGAGCGCAACTGGCGCTGCCCGGAGGGCGAGATCGACCTGGTCGCGCTCGACGGCGACGCACTCGTCTTCATCGAGGTGAAGACTCGCACCTCGACGGCGTTCGGGCATCCGTTCGAGGCGATCACGCCGGGGAAGCTGTCGCGACTGCGGCGCCTCGCGGCGGCCTGGCTCGCGGCACGCGGACCGGTGCGTCGGGCGACCCGGCTGCGCATCGACGCGATCGGGGTGATCGCCCCGCGTGATGCCCCGGCGAGCATCGAGCACCTGGAGGGCATCTTCTGATGAGCTCCAGTCGTACGCGCGTCGCCCGCACCCACGCGATCGCCCTCCTCGGGCTCGACGGCACGGTCGTCGACATCGAGGCCGACATCTCGAACCAGCTCCCGGGCTTCGTGCTCATCGGCCTGCCCGACCTCGCCCTTGGTCAAGCCAGGGAGCGGGTGCGGGCGGCAGCTGCCAACGCCGGATGCCCGATCACTCACCGCAAGCTGACGATCAACCTCTCCCCCGCGGCGCTGCCCAAGCACGGCACGGCGTTCGACTTGGGGATCGCGATGGCGGCCCTCGCGGCCGACGGCGTCGTGCCGAGGGAGAGCGTCGACCGCGTCGTGCACCTCGGCGAGCTCGCCCTCGACGGCCGCCTGCGACCGACCCCCGGCATCCTGCCGTCGGTTCTCGCCGCTGCCCGGGCCGGCTTCCGCACGGTGCTGGTGCCGGCCGGCAATGCGGCGGAGGCGGCCCTCGTCGACGGAATCCAGGTGGTCGGCGTGGCCTCGGTCCGGGATGCCGCGATCTGGCACGGGGCGACGCTCGACCCGTACGAGGTCGACCCGCTGCTGCTGCCGCCCCTCGCCGCCGAGGCCGCTCGGCATGACGGCGACCTCGCCGATGTCGTCGGCAATCGGGATGCCGTTGAGGCTCTGCAGGTCGCCGCGGCGGGCGGGCACCACCTCTTCCTGCTCGGCCCGCCCGGTGCCGGCAAGACGATGCTCGCGAGCCGCCTGCCCGGCATCCTTCCCGATCTGGCGGTCGACGCGGCGCTCGAGGTGTCGTCACTGCGGTCGCTATCGGGGCTGCCGGTGGGGGAGCGGCTCGTCACTCGACCCCCGCTCGAATCCCCGCATCACACCGCGTCGCCCGCCGCGATCGTCGGCGGGGGGAGCGGGGTGCTGCGCCCGGGAGCCGCCGCCCGTGCGGCTCACGGGGTGCTCTTCCTCGACGAAGCACCCGAGTTCTCGCCGCACGCCCTCGACGCGCTGCGTCAGCCCCTCGAATCCGGGGTCATCACGGTGTCTCGGGCCGCGGGCACCGCGCGGTTCCCCGGCCGGTTCCAACTCGTGCTCGCGGCCAACCCGTGCCCTTGCGGCAACGCCGGCTCGCGCGATCAGGAGTGCCTCTGCACCCCGTTCGCGCAGCGGCGATATCTCGGGCGGCTGTCGGGCCCGCTGCTCGACCGGGTCGACATCCGCCTGCGGGTCGAGCGGATCACCGCGGCACAGCTGCGCACGGCCGACGACACCGATCGGGTCGACACCGCGACGGCCCGGGGCCGGGTCGAGCGGGCCCGGGCCGTCGCGCGGGAGCGGCTCGCCGCGACGCCGTGGCGGCTCAACGCCGAGGTTCCGGGCACCTGGTTGCGGTCACCGGCCGGGGTGCCCGCGCGCGGGGCGACGGCGGCCCTCGACCGGGCGCTCGAACGCGGCGGCATCACGATGCGCGGCTACGACCGGGTGCTGCGCATGGCGTGGACCCTCGCCGACCTCGACGATGCGACCCGCCCCGACGGCGGGCACGTCGGCCGGGCTCTGTTGCTGCGGAGGGCCGCCGCGTGACCGCCCGGCTCCCCGCCTCGGAGGTCGCGGCGCTCGTGCGGGCTGTCGTGCCCGAGCGCACCCTCGACAGCGACGAGATCGCCGAGCGGTTCGCGCGGGCGAGGTGGTCGGCGATCGCCGAGCCGGGGGATGCCGACGCCGGTCGCCTCATCGCCGCCGTCGGTGCGGGGCGCGCCCTCGCCTCGCTGGGGGCGACGTCGGGTGACCTCCTGGGCGAACCCTTCGGGGATGCCCTCGACCGCTGGCGTCCCCGCATCCGTCAGGTCGACACCGCGCTGCACCTGCGGCAGGCGGCCCGGTTCGGTGCCCGGCTGGTGGTGCCCGGCGACCCGGAGTGGCCGGTCGGCCTCGACGATCTCGGCGTACACGCCCCGCCTGCGCTCTGGGTGCGCGGCGACGCGGGGATGCTCGCTCGGCTCGAGCGCTCGATCGCGATGGTCGGGGCTCGGGCCGCCACCGGCTATGGCGAGCACGTCACGATCGAGGCGGCGAGCGGCCTGGTCGACCGGGGCTTCGCGATCATCTCGGGTGCCGCGTTCGGGATCGACGGGTCCGCCCACCGTGCGGCGCTCGCGAGTGGCGGGGCGACCGTGGCCTTCCTCGCCGGAGGAGTCGATCGCTTCTACCCGAGCGCGCACGAGACGCTGCTCACCCGCATCGTCGAACATGGCGCCGTGGTCTCGGAGGTGCCGCTCGGCACCGCGCCCACAAAGTGGCGGTTCCTCCAACGCAACAGGTTGATCGCGGCAGCGTCTCGCGCGACCGTCGTCGTCGAGGCCGGCTGGCGCTCGGGGTCGCTCAACACCGCCGGGCACGCCGCGCAACTCGGGCGCCCGCTCGGCGCGGTGCCCGGCCCCGTCACGTCGTCGGCGTCCGCGGGCTGTCACCGCCTCATCCGTGAGTACGACGCCGTGTGCGTGACGACCGCGCAGGAGATGGCCGAACTCGTCGATCCCAGTGGCACCCCGACGCTGTTCACGGGCGACCCGAGCCCGGAGCGCACCCGGGTGCTCGACGCTCTGGCCCGCTCCGGCCGCTTCGTGCCGCAGATCGCCGCGATCTGCGGCATGTCGATCGACGCGGTGCGCGCCGAACTCGGGATGCTCGAACTCGACGGCCTCGCGGTCGCCGGTCCGACGGGGTGGCGACGGGTGTCGTCGTGAGGTGGGCGATGGGAGCAAGAAGCATCCCAACTCGGTACCATCGAGTGGTGAGCAAGCAGATCGCGGTGCGGCTGCCCGACGAGATCGCCTCGTTCGTCGATGCCGAGGTCGCCGCCGGTCGGGCCCCGAGTCGGGCGGCCGTCGTCACTCGAGCCCTCGAGCGGGAACAGCGGCGGCGACTCGCGCTCGCCGATGTCGACATCCTGAAGCGCGGGGGTGGCGGCGACGACTTCGACGAGCTCGCCGTGCATGCAGCACGACTGCCGATCGACCTGGATTGACCCGTGAGACCGATCCATCTCGCGCGACTCGACACGAGCCGGCCTGTGCTGGTGCTCACCCGCGAACTCGTGCGCCCGCACCTCGGCCGCGTGACGGTGGCGCCGATCACCTCGACGGTGCGAGGCCTGTCGACCGAGGTGGCGGTCGGCGTTCGCAACGGCCTGGATCATGACTCGGTCGTCAGTCTCGACAACATCCTGACGATCCCCGTCGCTGACCTGGGGAGGCCACTGGGCTTCCTGCATCCCGATCAGGAGCACGCGCTCAGCAGCGCGATCGTCGCCACCTTCGATCTCGAGTAGCACGGCACCGCCGCCCGACACCACCGTCCGACACCACCGTCCGACACTGGCGGCAAGTAGAGTGCGCGCATGGTGCAACTGGGCCAATTCCCGCCGGCGCGACACGTGATCGCCCACATCTCCGACACCCACCTCCTCGGTGGCGGGCGACGGCTCTACGGCACGGTCGACACCGACCCGCCGCTCGTGCATGCCCTCGAGCTGCTCGGCCGGTCGAACCTGCCGATCGAGGCGCTCGTGTTCACCGGCGACCTCGCCGACCTCGCCGAACCCGACGCGTACGCGCGGCTGAAGTCGATCGTCGAACCGGCGGCCGAGAAGATCGGCGCGCAGATCGTCTGGGTGATGGGCAACCACGACGAGCGCCCGGCCTACTCGAAGGGGCTCTTCGACCACGAGAGCACGGAGCCGCAAGACCGCGTCGAGATGATCGGCGGGCTGCGCATCATCTCGCTCGACTCGACGGTTCCCGGCCATCACCACGGCGACCTGCTCGACACCCAGCTCGAGTGGCTGCGTCAGGTGCTCGCCGAGCCGGCCGCCGACGGAACCCTGCTCGCCCTGCATCACCCGCCGCTGCCGTCCCCGGTCGAGATCATGGCCATCCTCGAACTGCAGGGCATGCACCGGCTGGCCGACGTCATCCGCGGAACCGACGTGTGCGGCATCCTCGCCGGTCATCTGCACCACGCGATGTCGGGGATGTTCGCCGGCATCCCGGTCTCGGTCGCGGCGGCCACCTGCTACACGATCGACCCGAGCGCGCCGGTCGGCAGCCTCCTCGGCGTCGACGGCGCGCAGTCGATCAACCTCGTGCACGTCTACGACGACCAGATCCTGCATTCCGTGGTGCCGGTCAACGAGACGCGGGCCGTGTCGGGATTCCCCGACTCGGTGCTCGAACGCCTCGCCCAACTCACCCACGAGGAGCGCATCGCCGCCTTCTCGAACAAGCGCTCGACGTTCAACCTCGCCGAAGTGGAGTCCAGCGGCGCCCCCGAGGTCGAGCACACGCTGGAGTAGTGCGGCGAGGCGCCCCGCCGACGTCGCGATCCCGCGCGACCATGGTCGGGTGGACCTCCGCGCCGCGATCGACGGGTACGCCCGACACCTCGAGCTCGACCGCGGCTTCAGCGCGCACACGATCCGCGGGTACCGCACCGACCTCGCCGACCTCGCCGGGTTCGCCGAGAGCGCGGGAGTCGACGACACCGCGGGCGTCGACCTCGAGTTGCTGCGCGGCTGGCTGTGGCGCGGCTCCAGTGCGGGGCTGGCGAAGTCGACGCTCGCCCGGCGCAGCGCCGCGGCGCGCGGGTTCACCAAGTGGCTCACGACCACGGGAACAGCGGATGCCGACTCGGGTCTGCGCCTGAAGGCTCCGCGCCCCGACCGCCATCTGCCGCGCGTGCTCACCCGCCGTCAGGTCGACGGGCTGCTCGACGATCTGGCGGTGCGGGCCGCGACGGGGGAGCCGAACGCCGTGCGCGATCTCGCCGTCGTCGAACTGCTCTACGCCTCGGCGCTGCGCGTCAGCGAACTCGTCGGCGCGCGGGTCGCCGACCTCGACAGGGAGCGGATGACCCTCCGCGTGACCGGCAAAGGCGACAAGCAGCGCGTGGTGCCGTTCGGCATCCCGGCTCGCCGCGCCCTCGACCGCTACCTCGACGAGGCGCGGGCCGCCCTGCTCGACGGGCGCGACGACCCGGGCACGATCTTCGTCAGCGCCCGCGGACGGCAACTCAGCACCCGCGCCGTCTACGAGTTGGTGGCGCGGCTGCTCGCCGACCTGCCCGGCTCAGGCCCGGCGGGCCCGCACGCCTTTCGCCACACCGCCGCGACGCACCTGCTCGACGGCGGAGCCGACCTCCGTGCCGTGCAAGAGCTGCTCGGCCACGCGAGCCTCGCGACCACGCAGATCTACACCCACGTCTCGGCCGAACGCCTCAAAGAGTCCTACCAGCTCGCCCACCCGCGCGCGTAGCGCGATCAGGCCAGTTCGCGCACCTCGACGGTGCGGTCGCCACCCGCGTCGCCGGTGTTGACGGTGCCGCGGGGTTCGACCAGCACGACGTGGGTCTCCTCGTCGGCTCGGGGGCAGTGCTCGACACCGCGCGGCACGACGTAGACGTCGTTCGGGCCGAGCTCGACGTCGCCGTCACGCAGCTGGATGGTGAGGCGCCCCGACATCACGAGGAAGAGCTCGTCGGTCTCGGGGTGGGTGTGCCAGACGAACTCGCCCTGCACCTTGACGACCTTCACGTCGTAGTCGTTGACGCTCACCACGCGGTGGGCCGACCAGAGGTCGTGCACCTGGGAGAGGGCTTCGATGAGGTTGCGTGCCGGGTCGGTCATCCGTTCACCGTACTGCGCTCGTTCACTCCAGCGGGTAGAGCACGGCGTGCTCGAGCCCGCCGAGGAACAGCAGCGGATTCACGTACTCCCCGTCGATGCGCGCCCCGAGGTGCAGGCAGGGCGAGGCGCAGTGCCCCGTCAGCAGGATGCCGATGACCTCGCCGCGCGCCACGCGGTCACCGGTCGCCACGAGCGGCTCGACCGGCTCGAACGACGACAGCACCCCGCCCGCGTGCCGGATCGAGATGACCGGCCGGTCGACGACGAACCCCGCGAAGTGGACGACACCGGATGCGGGCGCACGCACCTCGACCCCGGCATCCGCCCGGATGTCGAGCCCGCGGTGCCCCGCCGCGTACGGGGTCTCGGGCGCGATGAACGGCCGCGCGATGGGATGCGGCGCCGGCACCGGCCACAGCCAGAGCGTCGACGGCGCCAGGGCGAGCGCGACCGCGATCGAGGCGAGGGTCCGTCGCAGGCGCATGACGGCATCCCAGCCCAGAACGCCCACCCGGTGACGGGTGCCGACGCCATCCGTGGATCACGCCGCCGCCCACCGCCGGGGGAGGGGTCAGGACAGCTCGCCCAGCGCGTGCGCGAACAGCTCGCCCGCGTCGGCCGCATGGCCGCGCCGGGTGAACCAGTCGCAGACGTTGCGGCAGTCGCGTTCCAGCAGCGCCATGCCGTTCGGGTTGGCCACGACATCCACGAGTTGCGGCAGGTCGATCGCCACCACCCGCCCGCGATGCACGAGCAGGTTGTAGGGCGACAGGTCGCCGTGGGCGCAGCCCTCCCGGGCGAGACCGAGCACGATCGCCGCGACCTGCGCGAACAGGTCGGCCAGTTCGGTGCCCGAAGCGCGGGATGCCGCGAGCCGGGGCGCCGCAGACAGCCCGTCGCCGATGAACTCCATGAGCATCTCGGTGCCGTCCACCTGCACGGGGTAGGGCACCGGCAACCCGATCGCGTAGAGCCGCGAGAGCGCCGCGAACTCCGCGTAAGACCAGGCGACCGCCGCGACGCCGCGCCCGTAACGGCTGCCCCGCTCGACGGCTCGCTGGTCGCGACTCTTCTTCTCGACACTGCGCCCCTCGCGGTAGACGCTCGACCGGTGGAAGTCGCGGTGATCGGCGGACCGGTACCGCTTCGCCGCGAGTACGACACCGGGTTCGCCGGGGACCGCGCGCTCGATCAGGAACACGTCGGCCTCCTTGCCGGTCTTGAGCACGCCGAGCTCGGTGTCCATCGCGGCGCGGGAGGTGACGACCCAATCGGGCCACGGCTGCGGGCCGCGCTCGCTCGGGGTGACCGCCGGCCAGGTGGACCAGCGCTGACCGACGCCCGGTTCGACGTCGGCAAAGGTGAAAGTGGGGACGACGAAATCGTCGCCGAAGATATGGCTCAATGAAGTGGCTTCCGGATGGGGAGGCCACGCCAGCGAGTCTGGTTAGGCGGCGGCCTCGAGGATGAGGGGTCGCCCCACAAAGGAGGCGGAGCGAGTCACGACAGAGACGGTGTTCATCGGATCCTCCTTCGACTCATCAGGGCCGGGACGTCCGGCAGGGGGCCAGCGTAGTCCCGAATCGCCCGCGCTGCTACACTCGAACCCGCACTTCCCTTGTGGGAGTGACTTCGCGTGCCCACGCAGCGCTTGCTGCGAGACACCGGCCCAATTCCTTCGGTCCGCTCTGCAGAGAGCGGCGGATGCGCGCCCGGGCACTAGGGATCGCGGCGCCGCCGCAGATCAGACAACTGAGAACAAAGGAGTACGGCCATGGCCGTCGTCACCATTCGCCAGCTGCTCGACAGCGGCGTTCACTTCGGACACCAGACCCGCCGGTGGAACCCGAAAGTCAAGCGCTTCATCCTGACCGAGCGCTCCGGCATCCACATCATCGACCTGCAGCAGTCGCTGGCCTACATCGACAAGGCCTACGAGTTCGTCAAGGAGACGGTCGCCCACGGCGGCAGCGTGCTCTTCGTCGGAACCAAGAAGCAGGCCCAGGAGACCGTGGCCGAGCAGGCGCAGCGCGTCGGCCAGCCGTTCGTCAACCAGCGTTGGCTCGGTGGCCTCCTCACCAACTTCCAGACGGTCTCCAAGCGCCTCGCGCGCATGAAGGAGCTCGAGGAGATCGACTTCGAGGACACCACGAAGGGGTTCACCAAGAAGGAACTCCTCATCAAGAAGCGTGAACTCGACAAGCTGCACAAGACCCTCGGCGGTATCCGCAACCTGACGAAGACCCCGAGCGCGATCTGGGTCATCGACGCCAAGCGCGAGCACCTCGCGGTCGACGAGGCCACGAAGCTGGGCATCCCGATCATCGGCATCCTCGACACCAACGCCGACCCCGACGAGCTCCAGTACCCGATTCCGGGTAACGACGACGCGATCCGCTCGGTGGCACTGCTCACCCGCATCATCGCGGATGCCGCTGCCGAAGGTCTCGTGCAGCGTCACGCCGCGCCCGCCGCCGAAGGCAACGTGTCCGCTGTCGAGCCGCTCGCCGAATGGGAAGCCGAGCTGCTCGGTGCGTCCGAGACGGCCGCGCCCGCCGCCGTTGAGGAGTCCGTCGTCGAGGCTCCCGTCGTGGAAGAGCCCGCCGCCGAGGTTGTTGAAGCCCCGGCTGAGGCGGAGAAGCCCGTGAAGAAGCCGGCCGCGAAGAAGCCGGCCGCGAAGAAGACCGAGGAGCCGGCCGCCGAGGCTGAGGCCCCGGTCGCCGAATAGTTCACGACAAGTACGAGAAGTTAGGAAACATCCATGGCCATCAGCCTGGAAGATGTGAAGGCGCTGCGCGAACGGCTCGGCACCGGAATGGTCGACACCAAGAACGCGCTCGTCGAGGCGGACGGTGACATCGAGAAGGCCGTCGAGATCCTGCGGCTCAAGGGTGCGAAGGGCAACGCGAAGCGTGCCGACCGCTCCACGAGCGAAGGCCTCATCGCGGTCGTCGAGTCGGCGACCGCCGTCACGATGATCGAACTCGCCTGCGAGACCGACTTCGTCGCCAAGAACGAGAAGTTCATCGCCCTCGCCGACCAGGTCGTCGCGGCGCTCGCCGACTCCGGCGCCGAAACCGTGGATGCGGCACTCGCCGCGCCCGCGGGCTCCGGCACCGTCGGCAGCCTGATCGAAGACCAGGCTGCCATCATCGGCGAGAAGGTCGAACTGCGCCAGGTCGCGCGGGTCACCGGCGACAAGTTCGCCGTCTACCTGCACCGCACCAGCAAAGACCTGCCGCCGCAGATCGGTGTCGTGCTCGCCTACACCGGTGACGACGCCGAGACCGCGCGGGGCATCGCCCAGCACATCTCGTTCGCCGCCCCGATCTACCTCACGCGTGACGACGTTCCCCCGACCGAGGTCGAGAACGAGCGTCGCATCGTCGAGCAGATCAGCCGCGACGAAGGCAAGCCCGAAGCCGCCCTGCCGAAGATCGTCGAGGGTCGCCTCGGCGCCTTCTTCAAGCAGGTGTCGCTGCTCGAGCAGGAGTACGCGCGCGACAACAAGCTGATCATCGCCAACGTCGCGAAGGATGCCGGGCTCACCGTCACCGGCTTCACGCGTTTCAAAGTGGGCGCGTAAGTACCCAGAGCACGACGAACGGAAGGGCCGGGACGGACAATCGTCCCGGCCCTTCCGTCGTTCTCGTTGAGATTTGTATCGCCTGAGTGGCACAAGTTGTGTTACGGTCGTGACACAACTTGGAGGTACTTTTGATCAGCGCCCTCGTCTTCACTCCCGGATTCTCTCTTGTGGTGGCCCTGCTCGTGTTTGCCTGCATCCTGGTGGTGGGCCGCCTCCGCGGCCGTGCACCGGTGCCGCCCCAGGTGGGCGACGAGCGAGGCGGGCCTGCCCGCGCCGCCGACCGCACGATCGCGCGTCGACGGCGCTTCCTGCACCGACTCGCTCTGGTTGCGCCGTGGGTGATCGTCGCGCCCTTTGTCGTGACTGAGGCCTTGCCCTTCGTCGACGTCTTCCTGCGGTACACGGCCCCCGCTCTGGCTGTCGCGTTCCCCGGAGACCCGCTCGATGTGCGGTGGTGGGTGTATGCCGCTCCGCCCGCAGCCGCGACAGTCTGCTTCGCGGTGGTGTTCGTGGTGCTCTCCCACGAGCGCGCTCATCCCGAGGTGCCGGTGACGCCGGTTGTGCGGCGCGGCTGGGCGCACTTCGTGTCGCGCCGGGACGCGGCAGTCGCGACGGCGGCCCTCGCGCTGTTCGTTCTCACGGCACTCATCGCGGGTGGGGCATCCAGCCCGGACGACAACGGGTGGTTCTCTCGACTTGAGATCCCAGTCGGAGAGACCGGTCCGGGGTCGATGACGTTCTTCGGCTGGGCCTACAGCGTCCCGGCGTTGGTGGCGATCGCGGTGCTCACGGCGCTGGTGGTGGGGTCATTACGCAACGACTCCTTCCGGCCCTTCGTGCGGCCCGAGACGGTCGGTGCCGAGACGGCAGCACGCCGCGACACCGCCGCTCTGCTCACTCGCCTTTTCATCGCCACCATCCTGCTCACGCTCGGTGGCGCCTGGTTCATGATCGGCGGAGCGGGTACCGGGGCAGTGGGGGTGGGCATCCCGGGCTTCGGCATGTTCATGTTCTCTGCCGGTTATGCATCGTTTGCCCCGGCGTTTGTGGTCGCCGGCGTGGCCTTGCAGGCGGCAGCGGTTGTGCTGTTGCTCCTCACGATCAGGATGCGGCGGCGGCTCGGCCAGATGCCCGCTGCGCCGGCTCACCTGTCGACGGACGTGGCCGCGTGAGTGCGGGGACGATCGACCAGGTGTCGGATGAAGGGAATTCGGCACGGGAGATCTACCAGCAGTTCCGTGGGTTCATCATTTCGGGCCGCCTCGGCAGCGGGGAACGCCTCCCCACCGTGCGGCAGGTCGCGGTCGACCTCGGCGTGGCTCCCGGCACTGCGGCGAAGGCCTACAAGCTGCTCGAGGCAGACGGGCTCGTCGTTTCGCGGACGGGAGCCGGCACCCGCGTCGCGACGACCGCAGCCCTGCTGCCCGGCGGGGTGGTCGCGGCGATTCGTGACCTCGTCGACCTTGCGCAGCAAGAAGGTGTCAAGCGCGACGATGTGGTGAGTGGGTTCCGGGCGGCGTGGAGCGGTGAATGACCCGGGTCTGGTGATCGTCAGGAGTCTTCCCCAGCGGCACGACGTGCCTGACCTCGCACCTCGACAGGGTCTCCGCCGCTCGGGCGGGGTTCGACGAACAAGTGTTGGGGGATGCCGACATCCCGATTCGAAGACATTGCCGACGTTTCACTTGCCGACGACGAAGTGCTTCTTGATCGAGTGCGTGATCTCGTCGAGGGGGCGTATCGCCGTCAACTGTGGCTGCTGTTTCTCGATGACGAGCATCGTCAGCTTCCGATCGTCATTCCGCACGACGTGCCGAGTAGTCCGAATCGCGGGCACCGAACGGGCTTCCGTGCCTTCATGGCTGGGCTTGTTGAGGAACTGCGACCGGCCAGCATCGTCGTCGTGCTCGAGCGGCCCGGACGCGACGATCTGAGACGCGGCGACCGCGAATGGTTCGCCGTCGTCGACGACGCGTGTCAGGCAGCAGGGGTCGCGCGGCGCGGGCCGATCCTTGCACACGACGACGGATTCCGGTGGATCGCCGCCGAAGATCTCCTGGGCGACGTGGAGTGAACCAAGTAAACTTGGTCAACATGGCCGAGCAGGTGAATGTGCAGGATGCGAAGACCCGACTGTCGGAGCTACTGGCCCGCGTCGAGCGGGGCGAAGAGTTCACCATTGCTCGGGCGGGTCGTCCCGTCGCCCGGCTGATCGCGATCGTGGAACCGCCGAGACGCGAGCTCGGGTTTCTGAAGCTCGGCCCCGTCCCTGATTCAGTCTTCTTCGACCCGCTGCCCGACGACGAACTCGAGCTCTGGGAGGGCGGCGGTCTGTGAGGCTTCTGCTCGACACCCATGTCGTGTGGTGGGCGCTTTACGATTCGGCGCGCCTTTCAGCAACGGCGCGCGACGCGATCAGCGATACGAGCAACGACCTTGTGTTCTCGCCGGTTACCCCATGGGAGCTCGCGATGAAGCATCGGATCGGGCGATTTCCTGAGGCAGCGACGCTCGTCGCGACGTTCGCCGAAAGTGTCGCGAAGCTCGGCGTGACCGAACTCCCGATCGCGAGTCGCCACGGTCTGCTGGCCGGTCGTCTGGAATGGGAGCACCGCGACCCGTTCGATCGGATGCTCGCGGCGCAGAGCATCCTCGAAGGGGCTCGTCTCGTGACGGCGGATCGCGCGTTCTCGACGCTCCCCGGGGTCGACATCTTCTGGTAACGCTCGCCCGTTACGCTGGGGATCGTGCCCAAGAAGAAGCAGAAGCGTCGTCGCGTACTTCTGAAGTTGTCGGGTGAGGCGTTCGGCGGGGGGATGCTCGGGGTCAACCCGGACGTCGTCAGCGCGATCGCCCGCGAGATCGCGGCAGCTGCCCCGAAGAACTCTGCGGACGAGGGCGGTGTCGAGGTCGCCGTGGTCGTCGGCGGAGGCAACTTCTTCCGCGGGGCCGAGCTGAGCCAGCGCGGCATGGACCGCGGGCGTGCCGACTACATGGGCATGCTCGGCACGATGATGAACGCGCTCGCCCTGCAGGACTTCCTCGAGCAGGCCGGTGCGGGCGTGCGGGTGCAGTCGGCGATCGCGATGACCCAGGTCGCCGAGCCGTACATCCCGCTGCGCGCCGAACGGCACCTCGAGAAGGGCCGCGTGGTCATCTTCGGAGCCGGCGCCGGGCTGCCCTACTTCTCGACCGACACGGTGAGCGCGCAGCGCGCCCTCGAGATCGGCGCGGATGCAGTGCTCGTCGCCAAGAACGGCGTCGACGGCGTCTACGACGACGACCCGCGCACCAACCCGAAGGCGAAGAAGCTCGAAGAGATCTCCTACCAGGAGGCCCTCGTGCAGGGTCTGAAAGTCGTCGACTCGACCGCGTTCAGTCTCTGCATGGACAACGGGATGCCGATGGTCGTCTTCGGCATGGAGCCCGCCGGCAACATCACCAAGGCGCTCAAGGGCGACCGGCTGGGGACATTGGTCAGAGCGTGACGGATCGCTACGGCGAGGATGTTCTCGCCGGCGACTGGCGCGCCGCCACCCGTCGCGTCGTGCCCGAGCTGCCTGCCGACCGTGATCTCGTCGTGGAGCACGTCGACGGCTTCGTGGGCGCCGTCGTGGGCGTCGCGAAGCAGACCGTCGAACTCGAAGACCGCGCCGGACGGGTGCGGGCCTTCCCGCTGGGCCCCGGCTTCCTCGTGGATGGCGAGCCCGTCATCCTCGTCACGCCGAAGGCGGCGCCCGCACCGACGGCTCGCACGGCATCCGGCAGCCGGGCGGTGCCGCAGCAACGCGCCCGGGTCGCCCGGGGGAGCCGCCTCTACGTCGAGGGCCGCCACGACGCCGAGCTGATCGAGAAGGTGTGGGGCGCCGACCTGCGGGTCGAAGGCGTCGTCGTCGAACTGCTCGACGGGGCCGACAATCTGGGCGCCGCGCTCGCCGGGTTCGCCCCTGGTGCGAGGCGCCGGGCGGGTGTGCTGCTCGACCACCTCATCCCCGGCTCGAAGGAGAGCCGCATCGCCGCCCAGGTGGCGAGCGACGACGTGCTCGTCGTCGGGCACCCGTTCGTCGACGTCTGGCAGGCGGTCAAGCCGGCGCGCCTCGGTCTGACGGCGTGGCCCGTCATCCCGCGCGACGTCGAGTGGAAGCACGGCGTGTGCGCCGCGCTCGGCTGGCCCCACGACGAGCCGGCGGATGTCGCCGCCGCCTGGCAGCGCATCCTCGGCACGGTGCGCGGCTACGGCGACCTCGAACCCGCGCTGCTCGGACGGGTCGAGGAGCTCATCGACTTCGTCACGGAACCGGAGTGACCACCGGGCTGGTCGTCGCCGGGCTGATTCTCGCCGGGGCGCTCGCCCACGCGGCCTGGAACCTGGTGGTGAAACGCTCGGCGGTCAGCGGACCGACCTTCGTGTGGCTGACCGTCGTCGCCACCGCGGTGCTCATGCTGCCCATCGCGGTCGTGACTGCCGTGCTCGCGCCGCCCTCGTGGCCCGATCTGGCAGTGGCCGTGATCGTCGCCGGCTTTCTGCACATCGGGTACTTCCTCACGCTGCAAGCGGGATACCGGGCCGGCGACGTCTCGGTCGTCTACCCCCTCGCCCGCGGCACGGGGCCGCTGCTCGCGGTGCTGCTGGCGATCCCGCTGCTCGGCGAGAGCCCGCCGGTGCTCGGGTTGCTCGGCGCGGGGGCGGTCGTCGTGGGCGTCGTCGTCATCGGCCTGGCCGGCGGGCGAGCGCACTGGGCGACGGCGCGTGCGGGCGTGCTGTGGGGGCTGCTGGTCGGCACCTTCATCGCCGCGTACACCCTCTGGGACGCGCGGGCGGTGACGGTGCTCGCGATCAGCCCGATCCTGCTGCACGCCGGCACGAACATCATCGAGGCGGCGTTGCTCGCGCCTCTCGCGGTGCGCCGGTGGAGCGTCGTGCGGTCGACCCTGCGCGACCACTGGCGCGAGGTGCTCGTCGTGGCGGTGCTCTCGCCGCTGGCCTACCTGCTCATCCTGTTCGCCCTGCAGCTGGCGCCGGTCGCGATCGTCGCGCCCGCCCGCGAGATCAGTGTCGTCTTCGTCGGGCTCGCCGGCTGGTTGCTGTTCCGCGAGCCGCATCCGCTTCAGCGTTTCGCGGGTGCCGTGATCGTGCTGGGCGGGATCGCGTTGCTCGCCGTCGCGCGCTAGAAACACCCGCCGTACGCCTAAGCTCGGGAAACGGATGCGAAGGAGTGTGCCCGTGACGATCGCCGATGTCCTCACCGAAGCCCGAGACAAGATGGACCGGGCTGTCGAGGTCGCCAAAGAAGACTTCTCGACGGTGCGCACCGGGCGGGCCAACCCCGCGCTGTTCCAGAAGATCCTGGTCGAGTACTACGGCACCCCGACGCCGCTCGCCCAGCTCGCGAGCCTGCAGAACCCCGAAGCCCGCACCCTCATCGTGACGCCCTACGACAAGGCCGCGCTGAAAGAGATCGAGCGCGCGATCGTCAACTTCCCGAACCTGGGGGCGACGCCGACGAACGACGGCACCATCATCCGGGTGACGATGCCCGAACTCACCGAAGACCGCCGCAAGGAGTACGTCAAGATCGTGCGCGGCAAGGGTGAAGACGCCAAGGTCGCGATCCGCAACGTGCGCCGCAAGGCGAAAGACGACCTGGATGCCCTGGGCAAGGAGGTCGGCGAAGACGACATCGCGCGGGCCGAGAAAGAGCTGGATTCCCTCACGAAGCACCACGTCGACGCGATCGACGACGCCCTCAAGCGTAAGGAAGCCGAGCTGCTCGAGGTCTGATGGCTGAGACTCCGCCCGGCAAGAAGCACACCCCGTTCGACGACCTCGAGCACCGCGTCGAAGAGGCCCGCGCCCAGTTCGACGAGGCCAATGCCAAGATCAACGCGCGCACGGGACGCAATCTGTTGGCCGCGATCGGCATCGGGCTCGTGCTCGGCGGCCTGTTCCTGGTGAGCCTCATCCTGGTCAAGTGGCTGTTCATGATCCTCGCCGCGGTGCTGATCGGCCTCACCGTGTTCGAGCTCTCGAGCGCCCTGCGTTTCGCCGGCCGCGACGTGCCCCGGGTCGCGTCGACGGTGGTCGCCGTCGCGACGGTGCCGGCCGCGTTCTTCTTCGGCGTCGAAGGGTTGTGGCTCGCCCTGCTCGGCGCCGTCGTGATCATCACGCTGTGGCGGCTCGCCGAGCAGCTGCGCCCGAGCCATCGGGCCGGGGCCGTCGCGCTGCTCGGCGACATCGGCGCGGGTGCGTTCGTGCAGGTCTACGTCACCTTCATGGCGGGGCTCTACGTCGTGCTCGTCGGACTCGACGGCGGCGAGTGGTGGACGCTCGCGTCGATCATCATCGTGGTCGTCACCGACATCGGGGCCTACGCGTCGGGGCTCGCCTTCGGCAAGCACAAGCTGGCGCCGACGATCAGCCCCGGCAAGACCTGGGAGGGCTTCGCGGGCTCGATCGTCGTCGCGGTGATCGCCGGCACCCTGCTCGGCTGGCTGATGCTCGGTCAGCCCTGGTGGGTGGGACTCGTGATGGGTCTGCTGCTCGCCCTCGTCGGCACGATGGGCGACCTCACCGAGTCGCTCATCAAACGCGGCCTCGGGGTGAAGGACATCTCGACCTGGCTGCCCGGCCACGGCGGCTTCCTCGACCGGCTCGACTCGATCCTGCCGTCGGCGGCGGTCGCCTACGCGATCTACCTCGTAGCATTGACGTTGTGAGCACGACCTTTCCGCGCGTGAAACGCGGCCCCGGGTACGACATCGACGAGGTCGAGGACTTCCTCGAAGACGCGCGCCGTGCCTACACCGGCGACCGTGGGTCGGCCCAGGTCGTGACGGCCGCCACCATCCGCCAGATGGGCTTCAGCATGAAGCGCGGAGGCTACTCGCCCGCGGCGGTCGACTCCGCGCTGGAACGGCTCGAAGACGCGTTCGCGGCGCGGGAACGCGATCGTGCCCTCGCCGAACTCGGCGACCAGGGCGCGTACCAGCGGGCCCGCTCCGACGCGCAGGTGCTGCTCGACCGCTGCGTACGACCGCGCGGTCGACGATTCACCCGGGTCGGCATCCTCACCGGCGGATACTCGGTGCGCGACGTCGACGCGTTCGCCGACCGGGTCGTGCGCTACCTCCAGCAGGGCACGCCGCTGACCGTCGACGACGTGCGCGGGGCCGTGTTCGGCGCCCAGCGCGGCGGCTACCAGGAGACGCAGGTGGATGTCGTGCTCGACGCCGTCATCGACCTGCTGCAAGCGGTCAAGACCCCGTAACCAACTCGGGGTTCTGACGTTTGACGGACGCGCCGCGTAAGCTCAGCCAGCTGTGAGCGGCTATCGCCGGCGGGGGGCACCGTTTCGTCCCCGCGTGCCGGAACTGATCGAGGAGCGTCATGTGCGCTCCCGATGGTCGCTGCCCTCATTCGCCACGGTCGTGACCTTCGCGTTCCTGGTCGTGTCGTCGCTCTCCCCGGGGGAGGAGGCACGTGCCTTCGCGGTCGCGCCGGCGACCCAGCCCGGTCAGAGCTACGTGCTCGCCGACCCCGAGCACCCGGGGGCGTTCCGCGACGCGTTCGCCGTCAGCCGCATCCGCACCGCCCCCGCCGTCGGCGTTCCCGACCCGGGCACGGCCCAGGCGATCGCCTACGACATGGTGCTCGCACGGGGCTGGGATCAGAGCGAGTTCGAGTGCCTCGTCGCACTCTGGAACCGCGAGTCGCACTGGAACGTCTACGCCCACAACCCGTCGAGCGGTGCCTACGGCATCCCGCAGGCGCTGCCCGGCGACAAGATGGCGACCGCGGGCGCCGACTGGCAGACCAACCCGGTGACGCAGATCACCTGGGGCCTGGGGTACATCGCCGGGCGCTACGGCACCCCGTGCGGCGCGTGGGAGCACAGCGAGCGCAAAGGCTGGTACTAGCCGCGTCGGTAACCTGAGCGCATGGACCTCGACTTCGCGCTCGTCGGGATCGGCGGGGTGGTGCTCATCGTCGCCGCGGCGGCGTTCTCCCACCGGCTCGGGGTCGCCGCGCCCCTCCTGCTCGTGCTCGTCGGCATCGGCTACAGCTTCATCCCGGGCATCCCGAACATCGAGGTCGACCCCGAACTGATCCTCATGGGCGTTCTGCCCCTCCTGCTCTACGCCGCCGCCATCCAGCTGCCGGTCGTCGACTTCCGCCGCAACTTCGGATCGATCTCGGCCCTCAGCGTGCTGCTCGTCATCGGCAGCGCCTTCCTCACCGGCTTCGTGCTGTTCGTGATCCTCGAAGACCTCGACCTCGCCGCCGCGATCGCGCTCGGCGCCGTCATCAGCCCGACGGATGTCGTGGCCGCCACCGCGATCGGCAAACGGCTCGGGCTGCCGCCGCGGTTGCTCGCGATCCTCGAAGGCGAGGGGCTCGTCAACGACGCCACGGCACTGGTGCTGCTGCGTTCCGCGATCGCCGCGGGCGCCCTCTCGGTGTCGGGAACGTTCGACATCGCCGGCTCGATCGGCGACTTCGCCTACTCGGTGGTCGTGGCCCTCGCCCTCGGGCTCATCGTCGGCTTCGTCTCCGTCGTCATCCGCCGCCGCCTCGGCCAACCGATCCTCGACACGGCCATCTCGTTCGCAGTGCCCTTCATCGCCTACATCCCCGCCGAAGAGCTCCACGCCTCCGGAGTCATCGCCGTCGTCGCCTCCGGCATCTACTCCGGGCACCAGAGCGCGAGGCTCACCCCCCAGTCGCGCATCGCCGAACGACTCAACTGGCGCACCCTGCAGTTCGTGCTCGAGAACGGCGTCTTCCTGCTGATGGGGGCGCAACTGTCCGGCATCGTCACCGAGATCGAACAAGGCGACCTGGCCTGGCACCAGGCCGTCGCCCTGGGCGTGCTGCTCGCCGGCATCCTCATGGTGCTGCGATTCGGCTTCGTCTGGCCGCTGCTGTTCTTCGTGCGCCGCGGCGAACAGCGCTCAGCGCGTCGGGCCGCGCGGGCGACCGGGTCGCTGCGGCGCTCGGAACAGGCGCGCAACGACGTCAAGCAGTACCAGGCGGAAGGGCTCGGCTGGCGGGGCGGCATCGTGCTCGGCTGGGCAGGGATGCGGGGCGTCGTCACCCTCGCGGCCGCCCAATCCCTGCCGCGGGAGACCCCGTACTACGAACAGCTCGTGCTCATCGCCTTCACCGTCGCGATCGTCACCCTGCTCGTGCAAGGCGGAACGCTGCCGCTCGTCATCCGCTGGACCGGCATCCGCGGCTCCGACCGCATCGCCGACCGCCGCGAACTCGCCACCCTGCTCGACGAGATGCAGGAAGCCGGGCTCGCCACCCTCGACGCGCCCCGGCTGAGACTCCCCGACGGCAGCGACATCGACCCGGCCGTCATCGAACGCGTGCGCCACGACACCCTGCTCGCCTCCGAAGTCGCCTGGGAGCGCGCGAAACACGCCGACGCCGACGACGGCATCCTGCAGTCCCCGCACCAGCAGTACCGCGAACTGCGCCGGGAGGTGCTGCAGGTCGAGCGCGACGTGCTGCTGGATGCCCGCGCACGCGGCGCGTACCCGTCGAGGATCCTGCAACGCGCGCAGTCTCTCCTCGATCTCGAAGAGGCCCGGCTGGAGCAGATGAGTACGGGCGGCCGGGACTGACTCGTTGCTGGGGGCTGGGGGCGGCGGCGGCCGACCGCTGAGGCAAGAGAGCGGGGACCCCTGCCCCGATTGCCTCATCGCTCGGCCGCCGCCTCCCCCTGAGTCGCACCGGGTGTTCCCGGCGATCTCAGGCTGTGGTACGCGAGCGCATCGGATGGTGCCGCTGGTTAGGGTGGGAGGGTGCCTCGATCCAATCGCCGCCGGGAAGAGCAGGCGGAGCTGGACCTGGAGCGGGCCCTCGCCGGGCGGTTGCGCACCGAGGTGAAGCGCGACGGGGTGTGGAACGTGCAGCCGCAATCGGCATCCTCGGCGGTCAAGAGTTACCTGTGCCCGGGGTGCGGGCTCGAGATCGTGCCGGCCACCGCGCACCTCGTCACGTGGCGCGCCGACGGCATCATGGGGGAGGCCGACGACCTCGCGGCCCGACGACACTGGCATTCGCACTGCTGGAAGATCAGGAGCTGAAGCCGCGCATGACGATCGAGATCCGTGCCGGTGTCGAACTGCCGGCCCGCCGCGAAGACATCGAGCTGCACACCGACGACGGGCTCACCCTCGTCGGCGAACTCGCCCTCCCGCTCGAGAAGGATCCGGTCGCGACCCTGGTGTGCCTGCACCCCCTGCCGACGCACGGCGGGTTCATGGACTCCCACGTCATCCGCAAGATGGCGGCCCGGCTGCCGGCGCTCGCCGACCTCGCGGTGCTGCGGTTCAACTTCCGCGGGGTGACCTCGCCGCGCGGAACCTCGCAGGGCTCGTTCGGCGACGGCATCGACGAGCGGCTCGACCTCGCCGCGGCGATGGCGTTCGTCGCCGAACGGGGCCTGCCGACTCCGTGGCTCGTCGGCTGGTCGTTCGGCACCGAGGTGGCGCTCAAGCACGGCCTGCCGTTCCCGATCGCCGGCGTCATCCTGCTGTCCCCGCCGCTGCGGCGCACCACCCCTGACGAGCTGGCCGCCTGGGCCGACCGGGGTGTGCCGGTCGTCGCGCTCGTGCCCGAACTCGACGACTTCCTGAAGCCCGACGCGGCCCGCGAGAGATTCGCGGTGCTGCCCGGCGCGCAGGTCGTCGCCGTCGACGACGCGAAGCACCTCTGGGTGGGTGAGACGCACACCTCCCGGGTGCTGAGCGAGATCGTGGAGCGCGTGAACCCGTCCGCTCTGCCGTTGCCGACGACCTGGGGCGGGTGACCGGAAGGAATTTTCCGGAGGATGTCGATCCGACCCGTTCTCGTTCGACGTCTTGAGTAGAGGGGCCCGACGGGGGTCTCGAATCTGAGGAGAACGAAATGCCCAAGTACATGCTCATCATGCGTCCGACCCCCGAGGCGGAGTTGTTCGCCGGCGAACTGCCGTTCGAGGAGATCATCAACCAGGTCGGCGCCTTCAACGAGCAGCTCGTGAACGCGGGAGTGCTCGTCGCCGGCGAAGGCCTCGCCCCGAACGACAGCGTCGTCATCGACCACACCGGTGAGAAGCCGATCGTCACCGACGGCCCCTACGGCGAGGTGCACGAACTCTTCAACGGCTTCTACATCCTCGAGGTGTCGAGCCGCGAGGAGGCCGTGGAGTGGGCGCTGCGGATGCCGCTGACGAAGGGCTCGAAGACCGAGATCCGCCGGGTCACCGACGAGTCGGACTTCGCCGACTTCGCGGACAACGAGTACCTCCAGAAGGAGAAGGGCTGGCGCGAGCAGGGGTCGATGTGAGCGGGATCGCACCGCGCGTCGATGCCCATCGTTCGGTCGAAGCACTGTGGCGCATCGAGGGGGCGAGGGTCACGGCGACCCTCGCCCGCCTCACCGGCGACGTCGGGCTCGCCGAAGACCTCGCCCAGGAGGCGGTCGCCGACGCCCTCGCCCAGTGGCCGCAGACGGGCGTTCCCGACAACCCGGGGGCGTGGCTGACGGCGGTGGCGAAGCGGAAGGCGATCGACGGATGGCGACGGCGCGAACGGCTCGACGACCGCTACCGTGCCCTCGCCCACGACCTGGAGCAGACCGAGGATGTCGAGTGGGAGCCGATCCCCGACGACGTGCTGCGCCTCGTCTTCGCCGCCTGTCATCCGACGCTCTCCCGCGAGGCGCAGGTCGCCCTGACCCTCCGGGTCGTCGCGAGCCTCACCACGGAGGAGATCGCGCGGATGTTCCTCGTGCCGGTCGCCACCATCCAGCAGCGCATCGTGCGGGCCAAGAAGACCCTCGCGGCCGCCCGGGTGCCGTTCGAGGTGCCCGACCCCGCGGAGTGGCCGGCGCGGCTCGGCGCGGTGCTCGGGGTCGTCTACCTCGTCTACACCGAGGGCTACAGCGCGACGTCGGGGGAGCGGTGGGTGCGGCACGACCTCGCGGTCGAGGCGCTGCGGCTGGGCCGGGTGCTCGCGGCGCTGCTACCGCGTGAGCCGGAGGTGCAGGGTCTGGTGGCGCTGATGGAGCTGCAGTCCTCGCGATTCGCCGCCCGGGAGGCGCACGACGGGTCGCCGATCCTGCTCGCCGATCAGGATCGCTCGAGATGGGATCACACCCAGATCCGCCGCGGGATCGCGGCTCTCGACCGCGCCGACGCGCTGGGTCGCGGACGCGGCAGCTACGCGTTGCAGGCCGCGATCGCCCGCTGCCATGCCGTCGCGCCGAGCGTCGCGGCGACCGACTGGGACGAGATCGTCGTGCTCTACGAAGCGCTCGGGCGCATCGCCCCGAGTCCCGTCGTGGAGCTCAACCGGGCGGTCGCGGTGTCGATGGCGACCGGGCCGGCCAACGCACTCCGCATCGTCGACACCCTCGCCGCCGAGGGCGCGCTGCGCGGGTCGCACCTACTGCCGAGCGTGCGCGGCGAACTGCTTGCCCGCCTCGGCCGGGTCGACGAGGCCCGCAACGAACTCACCGCTGCCGCCCGGCTCGCCACCAACGAGCGCGAGCGCGACGTGCTGCTGAAGAAGGCCGACGCCCTCGGCTGAGCGCCGCTACAGCTCGTTCTGCCGCGGGATGATGACCTGCTTGATGATGAGCAGGATCGCCGCCGCCACCGGGATCGCGATGAGCGCACCCAGGATGCCGAGCAGCGTGCCGCCGGCGAGAGCGGCGACCACGACCACGACACCGGGCACCTTGACCGCCCGGTTCATGACGTTGGGGCTGATCACGTAGGCCTCGACCTGCATGTACACGAGGTACCAGATGCCGACGATCAGCACCGCCGGCCAACCGTCGAACGCCCACACGGCGAGCGTGATGATGATCGACCCGGTGATCGTTCCGACGAGCGGTACCAGGGAGAACAGGAAGGCGAGGAACGCGAGCAGCACCGCGTACTCGATCGGGTCGCCGAGAATCCAGCCGAGCACCGTCAGGAAGATGATGGAGAGGATGCCGTTGGTGAGACCCATCGCGACCTGCCCGACGACGTAGCGGCCGACGGCGGTCATGATCTGCTCGGCGATGTCGATGAACGTCTCGCGCTTCGTGGCGGGTACGAGCTGGTAGAGGCCGCGCTTGATGCTCGCCAACGAGGCGACGAAGTACAGCATCAGAATAAGCACGATCACGGCGCCGAAGGCACCCGAGAAGATGTTGACCGCGGTGGCGAGTACACCCCCGGTAATCGTGGCGAGGTTGTCGTTGAAAAACTCGGTGATGTTGGTCAGCACCTCGGAGAACGGCAGCCACGGGAGTGTCTCGTCCCACCAGATCTCGAGCGCTCGCTGGTTGACCAGCTCGTCGAAGATCCCGGGCGCGCGTTCGATGAGGTTGCTCACCTGGTCGGCGATGACCGGGATGATGGCGAGCACGAAGCCGGCGACGATCGCCAGAATGCCGGCGAGCACCACGAGAATCGCCACCGCGCGCTTCCAGCCGTGCTTCTCAAGCCACGAGACCAGGGGGTCGACGCCGAGCGCGAGGAAGAGCGCCGCACCGACGTAGGTGAGGATCGTCGCGAGTGACCCGATCGCGCCGCCGATGCCGATCGCCACGATGACCCCGAGGCCACCGAACAGACCGAGGCGGAACGCGTTCTGGATCTTCACGAACGCAAGGCTAGCGGCTCGGTGCGCCGGTCAAGTCAGCCCGCGTGCTCCCGCTCGCGCGTGTCCTCGTCGACCTCGTCGATCTCGTCGATCTCGTCGGATTCCTCGTCGTCGGCCTCTGCGGCCGCCTCGACCGCGAGCGGCTCGTCGTCGGCGACACCGGCCGGGAAGCCGTGGTCGTTGGCGATCTGCTCGGCCGACGCCAGCACCCCGCGGAGGCTCTGGATGTAGCCGGCGACCGACTCACGCTCGAGACGGATCTGCACGAGGCGCTCCTCGGCGTCGCCCAGAAGCTGCGACGCGCGCTTCTCGGCGTCTCTCACCAGGTCCTTCGCGCGCTTCTCGGCCTCGTCGACCCGGCTCTTCGCGTTCGCCTTCGCGTCGTCGAGCAGCGCCTTCGCTTCGGCCTTGCTCGTGGTGCTGAGACGCTGCGCCTCAGCACGCTGCTCGGCGGCGGCGTTGGTCGCCTCGGTGAGCTGCGCCTGTGCCTCGTCGAGGTACTTCTGCGTCGCGGCGGCCGCCTCCTGGTGCTTGCGCACGTACTCCTTCTCGGCTTCGTCGCGGCGGGCGGTGAGCTCGACCTCGAGGTCGGCTCGCGCCTGCTCGGCGGTCGCCAGCAGTTTCGCCTGCAGGCCGTCGGTGTCGTGCTGGATGCGCGCGCGCGTGGTCTCGACCTCCTGGGCGATCTCGGCACGCTGCCGGGCGATCTCGCGGGCCAGGTCGGTGCGCTGCTTCTCGATCTCCGAGGCGAGGGTCGCGCGGGCCTGGGCGATCTCGTTCTCGACTTCCGACCGGGTGTGCGCCAGTTCCGCGGCGAGTGCGCTCCGTGCACCGCTCGACTCGGCCTCCCAGGCCTCGCGGGCGCCGCTGAGTTCCGCCTCGAGGGCCGCCCGTCCGCTGGTGATCTCGGCCTCGAGTTCGGCACGCACGCGCGCCGCCTCCGCGGTGAGCGCGGCCTGCGACGCCTTCGTGGACGCCTCGAGTTCGGCGCGGGCACGCTGGGTGTCGGCATCCAGGGCCTCGTTGGCGGCCTTCGTGTCGTTCTCGAGGGCGATGCGCGCGTCGGCGGTGTCGCGTTCCAGGTTGGTGCGCGCCTCCTCGAGCTCGCGTTCGAGGTCGGAACGCAGGCGGGCGCTTTCGGCTTCGAACTCGGCCCGGGTGCGCTCGGTCTCGCGGGCGAGCGTGGCAGCTGCCTCGCGGGCATCCGCGACCTCGCGCTGGGCGGCCGTGCGCAGCTCGGCGAGCTCGTGCTCGACCTCGGCGCGCAGCGAGGCGACCTCGCGCTTGCCGGCGGCACGGGTCTCGGCGACCTCGGTCGCGGCGGCACCGCGGGTGACGGCGGCTTCCCGCAGCGCGTCCTGCCGCACGGTCTCGGCCTCCGCCTGAGCGGCGGAGAGCAGGGCGGCGGCTTCGTCGCGGGCATCCTGAACGGCGCGCTCCGCTTCGGCGCGCGCCTGCGAGACCGTGCTCTCGGCGTGCGCGGTGGCCTCGGCGCGCAGCGCGTCGACCTCCTGCTGCACCGCCTGGCGCATGCGCTCGGCGTCGATGTCGGCCTGGCTGATGAGCCGCGTCGACTGCTCCTCGGCGACGCGCAGGGTGTTCTCGAGCTTCGTGCCCAGACCGGAATAGGTGGGGCTGCCGACCTCGTCGAGTTCCGCCTGAAGGTCTTCCGCGACCGCCTGAAGACGCTTGATCTCCTTGGTCTGATCGTTCTTCTCGGCGTTGGCCTTGATCAGGTCGCGGCGCAGTTCGCTGACGACCGAGTCGACCTCGTCCTTCTTGTAGCCCCGCAGTTCGGTGCTGAAACCCGTGTCCTCGGACGCCACGTTGAACTCCCCGTTCGATGGTTCTGCTGGTGCGTGGATGGGTCCCCGACCGCGCGGGGAACCCTCCGAGTGTAACGGCCCGTACGCGAGGCGTAGGCAGGGATGTCGCCGCGCGACGGGCCTCGCGGGCCCCTCGGTTTCAGGCGGCTCCCAGGTGCCATCCAGGAGGGCAGGTATTCTGGAATGTCTGTGTCTTCAACACGCCGGGAGGTATCCACCCGTGCGATTCGTCGTCGCGATCGTCGCGCTCGTACTCGCCGCCGCCGCCATCGGGCTCGGTGTCGCTCAGCGCACCGTGTTCGCCGGGCCGGCATCCATCTCGTCGTCGGTGGTCACCGGCGACGCCCCACTCACGGTCATCGACGCCGCGACGCTCAACGCGAACGCCGGCACGCAGTCGATCGAGATCGCCGCGACCGGTGACATCGTGCTCGCCTACGGCCGTACCGCCGACGTGATGGCCTGGGTCGGCGACGCCGCCTACAACCAGATCGGCTGGGACGCCGAGACGCAGGAACTGACGACCGAGGTGGTCAGCGGTTCCGAGCCGGCCGCCGAGGTTCCGTCGCTCGTCGGATCCGACCTGTGGCTGCGGGAGTTCACGGGAACCGACCTGCTCACCCGCAAGATCAACGCCCCCGAGGGCATCTCGGTCATCATCGGGGTCGACCCGACCCCGGCCGACGGCACCGACGTGACCACCGAAGCACCGGTCGAGGCTCCCGAAGGGGAAGAGGCCGACGGCTCAGCGGCAGCCGAAGAGCCGTCGCCGCCCCTCGACCTCAGCATCACCTGGCCGCTCGACAACTCCGCGCCGGCCTCGGGTCCGCTGATCATCGGCGGCATCGTGTTGCTCCTCGGCGGGCTCGGCGCCTTCCTCTGGGCCCTCGTGCACACCCGCGGCAGCCGCGGTCCGCGCCGGTCGACCCCGAAACTCCCCAAGCGCCCGAAGCCGCCGCAGCTCAAGCCCGAGAAGCGCCGGGGCGGAAAGCCGACCCCCGAGCTCGAACCCGCACGTGCCGGCTCGGGTCGACGTCGTGCGTTCGTCGCGGCCGGCGCGATCACCGCCGGGATGCTGCTGCTGAGCGGCTGCACCGTCGCAGAGCAGCCCGCCCCGGGCGCGAGCGAGACCCCCGAGTTCGCGATGAGCCCGGTCGCGGTGACCCCTGGTCAGTTCGACAGCATCCTCGTCGACGTCGTCGGCGCGGTTGCGGATGCCGACGAGGCCGCGGATGCGACCCTCGCGGCCGAACGACTCACCGGCCCCGCGCTCGCCCTCCGTACCGCGAACTACGCGATCCGCACCGCCGATGCGACGGTCGCACCGCTCGCCGCGATCCCCTCCGAGTCGGTCGAGGTCATTCTGCCGGAGCAGACCGACACCTGGCCGCGCCGGGTGTTCGCGGTGACGCGCGACAGCGGAGTGCAGGCCGTGGGAATCATGCTCACGCAGGAGTCGCCGCGGGAGAACTACAAGGCGTCCTACATCGTCACCCTGATCGCGTCGGTGCCCGACGTCGCGCCGCCGGAGCTGGGCGCCCCGGCCCTGCCGCCGACGAACGGCTTCGGCCTTCTCGCCCCCGACGAGCTTGCCGCTGCCTACGGCGACGTGCTCATCAACGGTGACGAGAGCGAGTTCGCCGACCTGTTCGAAGCCGAAGGCGACAGCCTGCGCGAGCAGATCGGAGCCGAGTACAAGGCGAAGCAGCGGGCCGAGCTGCCGACGAGCGCGACGATCGACTTCACGAACGGTCCCGGGGAAGATCCGCCTGTCGCATTCGGCACCAACGACTCCGGGCAGATCGTCGCCGTCATCCTGGAAGACGTCGAGACGGTCAAACCGGTCGAAGCCGGCGCCGCGATCAACACCAAGGGCCAGGTGAAGGCGCTCTCGGGCAAGTCGCAGTCGACGCGCGGCATCGTCGCGACCTACGGGGTGCAGTTGCTGTTCTATGTGCCGCCGGCGAGCGCGACCGACCAGAAGATCGTCGTTCTCGGCTACGCGCAGGGTCTGGTGGCGGCGGCCGAGGTCGGCTAGACCCCTGCCCGTCGTGCGAAGCTGGATGCGATGAGCAACCCTGGACCGAGCCTGCGCGGCGCCGTCGACCTCTCCGGACTCGTGCGGCGCGCGAACACCCCGACCCCGGCACCCGGAACGACACCGCCGCCGTCGGGCAGCGGTCTCGTCGTCGAGGTGACCGAGGCGACGTTCCCGCAGATCGTCGAACTCTCGGCGCGGGTCCCTGTGGTCGTCGAGCTCTACGCTCCCGGCCTCGCTCCCGCACTCGGCGCGATCGTCGAGTCCTACGGCGGACGCCTCGTGCTCGCCACCGTCGATGCCCAGGCGAACCCCGGCATCGCGGAGGCGTTCCAGGTGCGGGAGGTACCCGCCGCGGCGGGGATCATCGGCGGGCGTCCGGTGCCGCTCTTCGTGGGGACGCCGGCCGACGAGCAGGTGCGGCAGGTCTTCGACCAGCTGCTGCAGGTCGCCCAGCAGAACGGCATCACCGGCAGCCTCGACCCGAACGCCGCGCCTTCCGCCGAGGATGACTCCGCGGAACCCGCCGCTCCTGTCGAAGAGCCGCTTCCGCCCCTCCACCAGGAGGCGTTCGACGCGATCTCGACCGGCGACTACGCGGCCGCCGTCGCCGCCTA
Source organism: Pseudolysinimonas yzui (assembly GCF_014653215.1). Classification (GTDB taxonomy): domain Bacteria; phylum Actinomycetota; class Actinomycetes; order Actinomycetales; family Microbacteriaceae; genus Pseudolysinimonas_A; species Pseudolysinimonas_A yzui. The sequence continues at coordinate 351,288 of NZ_BNAI01000001.1, forward strand.
CAAGAAGGCGATCGTGCAGAACCCGCGCGACACCCTCGCCGTCGCCGGACTGGCGCAGGCATCCCTGCTGCAACGCCTCGACGGTGCCGTCGCCGACGACCTGCGGAAAGCCGCGGCGGATGCTCCGGCCTCCGTCGCCGCTCAGCTCGCCGTCGCCGACCTCGACGTGAGTGGCGGACACCTCGACGATGCCTTCGCCCGTCTGCTCGACCTGTTCCCGTCGCTCGACGGCGAGGGCCGCGAGGCCGTGCGCACCCGCCTCCTCGAGTACTTCGAGATCGCCGGAGCCGACGACCCCCGCGTCGCCGCAGCGCGCCGCCGCCTCACCCTGCTGCTCTACTGACGCGCGAAGTGCCCGCTTCTGCCGCACGTCGCGCGCGTCGGGCGGCAGAAAGTGGCACTTCGCGCGCCGACCTCAGCGGGCGGCGCGGAGCCAGAGGGCGGCGAGCGGGGGGAGGGTGAGTTCCACCGATGCGGGGCGTCCGGCCCAGGGCTCCTCGGCGGCGACGACCGAGCCGTAGTTGCCGACACCGGACCCGCCGAACTCGACGGCGTCGGTGTTGATCACCTCGTCCCACCGGCCCGCGAACGGCATCCCGATGCGGTACGGGCCGACGGGGTTGCCGCCGAAGTTGATCGCGCAGACCAGCGCCTCACCAGATGCCGACCAGCGCACGAACGCCAGCACGTTGGCCGGGGCGTCGTTGCCGAGCATCTCGAAACCGGCCGGGGTGTTGTCCTGTTCCCACAGGGCGGGCTGTTCGCGGTAGACGCGGTTCAGCGACGACACGAGCCGCGAGAGCCCCTGGTGCGCGGGTTGGTCGAGAATCCACCAGTCGAGTCCGCGCTGCTCGCTCCACTCCGAGGGCTGACCGAACTCGCAGCCCATGAACAGCAGCTGCTTGCCGGGATGCGCCCACATGAACGCCAGGTACGCACGGAGGTTGGCGAGCTTCTGCCACTGGTCGCCCGGCATCTTCGCCAGCAGCGAGCCTTTGCCGTGCACCACCTCGTCGTGCGAGATCGGCAGCAGGAAGTTCTCGCTCCAGGCGTAGACGAACGAGAAGGTGATCTTGTCGTGGTGGTGGGCGCGCCACATCGGGTTCTCGTGCATGTACTCCAGCGAGTCGTGCATCCAGCCCATGTTCCACTTGAGGCCGAACCCGAGTCCGTTGCCCCCGGTGGTGCCGGTGACGCCCGCCCACGAGGTCGACTCCTCGGCGATCATCACGATGCCGGGGTTGCGCTTGTACGCGGTCGCGTTGACCTCTTGCAGGAACGAGATCGCGCGCAGGTTCTCGCGCCCGCCGTTCTCGTTCGGCAGCCACTCGCCGTCTTTGCGGGAGTAGTCGAGGTAGAGCATCGAGGCGACGGCATCCACCCGCAGCCCGTCGACGTGGAACTCCTCCAGCCAGTACAGGGCGTTCGCGACGAGGAAGTTGCGCACCTGGCTGTGCCCGAAGTCGAACACCAGGGTTCCCCAGTCGGGGTGCTCGCCGAGGCGCGGGTCGGAGTGCTCGTAGAGCGGCTGCCCGTCGAAGTTCGCCAGCGCCCACTCGTCTTTCGGGAAGTGCGCGGGCACCCAGTCGACGATGACCCCGATGGATGCCTGGTGCAGCCGGTCGACGAGGTACTTGAAGTCGTCGGGGTGCCCGAACCGCGAGGTCGGCGCGTAATAGCCGGTGACCTGATATCCCCACGACGGCCCGTACGGGTGCTCGGCGACCGGCAGGAACTCCACGTGGGTGAATCCCAGCTCGTGGATGTACTCGATCAGCTGATCGGCCAGTTCCCGGTAGCCGAGGCCCGGGCGCCACGACCCGAGATGCAACTCGTAGACGCTCATCGCCGAGTTGTGCGGGTCGTGCGACGCGCGCTGGGCGAGCCAGGTGGAGTCGTGCCACTCGTAGAGCGTCTGCCCGACGACGGAGGCGGTCTTCGGCGGTACCTCGGTGTAGCGCGCCATCGGGTCGGCACGGGTCACCCAGGCGCCGGCCTGGGTGAGGATCTCGAACTTGTAGGTCGACCCCGGTGCGAGCCCGGGCACGAACAGCTCCCATACCCCGTTGTCGTCGAGGCGCCGCATCGCGTGCGAGAGCCCCGACCAGGAGTTGAAATCGCCGACGACCCGCACCGCGCGGGCGTGCGGCGCCCACACCGAGAAGCTGGTGCCGGCGACATCCTCGTGCGGCCGATGGTGGGCGCCGAGCACGTGCCAGATCTGCTCGTGCCGCCCCTCGGCCCACAGGTACAGGTCGATCTCGCCGACGCTCGGCACGAACCGGTACGGGTCACCCGTCACCCAGTCGGGTGCGCCGTCGTAGGTCGCTTCGAGGTCGTACGCCTGCCCCGCGCCGGGGGCGAGGCCCTGCCACAGCCCGTCGGCGACATGCGTGAGCGGCACGCGCGTGCCATCCGCCCGGATCGCGGTGACCGTCTTCGCGAGCGGACGCACGGCGCGGATGACCCATCCCTCGGCGACCTCGTGGGCGCCGAGCCAATCGTGCGGCTGCGGGTGGCTGGCGCTGACGAGCGCCGAGATCAGCCCGGCGTCGAGTTCGGGCAGCTGGGGGACCGACTTCTTGGGCGCAGCCATCAGGGCTTCCTCACCGCGGCGCCGTACTCGACGTTGAGGATGTGCACCGGTTCGGTGAACGCATCAAGCCGCACGAAGTTGGAGTCGCTCCACGTCCAGCGCTGGCCGGTGAGGATCTCCCGCACGTCGAACGTCACGCCGGGGTCGAGCCCGAGCTGCCGCAGGTCGAGGTGCACGCTCGTCTCGCGCACCGAGTGCGGGTCGACGTTCGCCACGACGATGATGCCGTCGGGGCGACCCTTCGGGGTGAAGGCGCCGTCGAGGAACTTCGAGTAGACGAGCACCGCGTCGTCGTCGCTCCAGTGCACGCGTAGGTTGCGCAACTGCTGCAGCGACGGATGTTCGCGGCGGATCTGATTGAGCAGCGTCAGGTACGGCGCGAGGGTGCGGCCCGTGGTCGCGGCGCGGGCCCAGTCACGCGGCTTGTACTCGTACTTCTCGTTGTCGATGTTCTCTTCGCTGCCCGGCCGGGCGACATCCTCGAACAGCTCGTAACCGGAGTACACGCCCCACGACGGCGACGCGGTCGCCGCGATGGCGGCCCGGATCTTGTAGGCCGGCGGCCCGCCGAACTGCAGGTACTCGGTGAGGATGTCGGGGGTGTTCACGAACAGGTTGGGGTGCAGGTAGTCCGCCGACTGGGTGGCGAGCCCGGTGAGGAACTCCTCCAGCTCGGGCTTCGTGTTGCGCCACGTGAAGTACGTGTACGACTGCTGGAACCCGGCCTCGGCGAGCGAATGCAGCATCGCGGGCCGGGTGAACGCCTCGGCGAGGAAGACGACATCCGGATGCGTCGCCGCGATGCGGCCGAGCAGCCACTCCCAGAACCACAGCGGCTTGGTGTGCGGGTTGTCGACGCGGAAGATGTTCACCCCCTGCGCGATCCAGTGCTCGACGATGCGCAGCACCTCGGCGGAGAGCCCCTCCGGGTCGGTGTCGAAGTCGAGCGGGTAGATGTCCTGGTACTTCTTCGGCGGGTTCTCGGCGTAGGCGATCGAGCCGTCGGGCCGGTGGGTGAACCATTCGGGATGCTCCGTCACCCACGGGTGATCGGGGGAGCACTGCAGGGCCAGGTCGAGTGCGATCTCGAGCCCCAGTTTCTCGGCCTCCGCGACGAACCAGCGGAAGTCGGCGAGGGTGCCCAGGTCGGGGTGGATGGCGTCGTGCCCGCCGTTGGTGCCATCGCCGAGCGGTCCGCCGATGGCCCACGGGCTGCCCGGGTCGTGCGGTCCGGCATCGGTGGTGTTGTTGGGCCCCTTGCGGAACGCCACGCCGATCGGATGGATGGGCGGCAGGTACACGACGTCGAAGCCCATCGCGGCGACCGCCGGCAGGCGCTTCGCGGCCGTGCGGAACGTGCCGGAGGTCCACGAGCCGTCTTTCGCCTTCTTCGCCCCCTCCGAGCGGGGGAAGAACTCGTACCAGGAGCCGACCGCGGCACGCGCCCGCTCCACCCGCAGGGTCAGCGGAGCCGACTCGGTGACGAGCGACAGCAGCGGATGCGCGGCGATCGCCTTGGCGAGCCGGGGGTCGTGCGCGACCTTGAGCCGGGCGGCCGGGGTGAGCCCCGGGTCGGCGAGGGCTCGCGCGGCGTCGGCGAGCACCTTGCCCGAGCCGCGTTGCAGCACCTGCACGCCCGCGGCGAAGACGATGTCGACATCCTGGTCGGCGGCGACCTTGATCTCTGCGGTGTGCAGCCAGGTCGCCCAGTCGTCGCGGGCCGCCCGCACTCGCCAGCGCCAGGCGCCCATCGAATCGAGGCGCACCTCGGCGCGATGCCGGTCGGTGCCCTTCGCGACCTCGTGCATCGGGTGACGAGTGACGGCACCCGACGGGTCGGTCAGCACGAGCTCGGCGAACAGCGCGTCGTGGCCTTCGCGGAACACTGTCGCCTCGAACGGCACGACCTCGCCGACGTAGGCGTTCGCCGCCCACAGGTTCTCGCTCTGCCGGGGGCGGAGGTCACGGATCGGGATGCGACCGAGCTGGCCCGGCACGCGGACGTCAGGGTCGGCAGGTGCGGCGGCCATGACTCGACCGTACTGCGTCGTCGGCATCACGCCGAAGATGTCGGCTCCCGCCACCCGATCGGGGTACAACGATTTTGTTCCGAAGGGTGACGTGCGGGTGATCTCGCTCGTATCCTGGGGGCAGGGGTGATTCAGACCACCCGAGAGCGACGGGGGTCGCCTCGGGTATCCCAGGGGGCACGGGCAACCGCTGTTCCCCGGTGACGTCAGTGCGCTAACGGGTTATGCGCAGGCGTCAAGGCGGGAGCGACCGTGGGGCGGGAGTCGGGGGACCTTCGCCCCGCGGTCGTCGCCGTATCGGCCGTCTCGTAACGGGGCGTTAACTCCGCGCCCGTAGGCTCGCAGCTTGTGAAAGCCATCCGCCGGTTCACCGTCCGTCCCGTGTTGCCCCCCGAGCTGGGTGCCCTCGACGAGCTGGCGGCGAACCTGCGCTGGTCGTGGCACCAGCCGACGATCGAGCTGTTCCGGGATGTCGACCCCGAGCTGTGGGAGGTCGACGCCGACCCCGTCGGCCTGCTCGGTGAGGTGACGCCGGCCCGGCTCGCCGACCTCGCGGCCGACGGGGGGTTCGTCGAGCGCGCGAACGCGCTGCGCGACGACCTGCGGGCCTACCTCGCCGAACCGCGCTGGTACCAGTCGCTCGGTGCCGACGTTCCCCGTTCGATCGCCTACTTCTCGCCCGAGTTCGGCATCGCCGCCGCCCTGCCGCAGTACTCGGGGGGCCTCGGCATCCTCGCCGGCGACCACCTGAAGAGCGCCTCCGACCTCGGGGTGCCGATCATCGGCGTCGGCCTGTTCTACCGCGCCGGGTACTTCCGCCAGTCGATCTCGCGCGAAGGCTGGCAGGAGGAGAGCTACCCGGTCGTCGACCCCGACGGGCTTCCGATGCGGGTGCTGCGCGACCCCGACGGGTCGGCGGTGTGCGTCGTGCTCGCCCTGCCCGAGGGCCGCGCGCTCACCGCGCGCGTCTGGCGACTGGATGTCGGCCGGGTGCCGCTGCTGCTGCTCGACACCGACATCCCCGAGAACCCCGAAGAGCTGCGCGGCGTCACCGACCGGCTCTACGGCGGCGGCGGCGAGCACCGGTTGCTGCAGGAGCTGCTGCTCGGCATCGGCGGCACCCGCGCCGTGAAGGCGTTCGCGGCCCTGGAGGGTCGCGACGAGCCGGAGGTGTTCCACAGCAACGAGGGCCACGCCGGATTCCTGGGGCTCGAGCGCGCCGCCGACCTGATCGGGGAAGGGCTCACCTTCGAGCAGGCGATCCGGGTGGTGCGCGCGGGCACGGTGTTCACGACGCACACTCCCGTGCCGGCCGGCATCGACCGGTTCGAGGCGTCGCTCGTCGAACGCTACTTCGCCACCGACCTGCTGCCCGGCGTCGACGTCGCCGACGTGCTCGCGCTCGGAGTCGAACCCGACGCCGGTGGGCATCCCGACGACCCGGCACCGAGCTTCAACATGGCCGTCATGGGTCTGCGCCTCGCCCAGCGCGCGAACGGCGTCTCGAAGCTGCACGGCGAGGTGAGCCGCTCGATGTTCAACGCGCTGTGGCCGGGCTTCGACGCCGAAGACGTGCCGATCGGGTCGGTCACCAACGGCGTGCACGCCCCCACCTGGACCGACGCCGAAGTCACCGCGCTCGCCGCGTCGCGCCTCGGCACCACCGACACGACGACCGCCGACTGGTCGTCGCCCGCGGTGACCGACGCCGACCTGTGGGCGCTCAAACGCCGGATGCGGGAGCACCTCGTGCAGGACGCCCGGCAGCGGATGTCGGCGGCCTGGGCCGAAGAGAACCCCGGCATCGCCGACCCCGCCTGGTTCCGCGACCTGCTCGACCCCGACGTGCTCACCATCGGCTTCGCGCGACGGGTGCCGACCTACAAGCGCCTCACCCTCATGCTGCACGACCCCGAACGGCTGCGGGCTCTGCTCACCCACCCGGAGCGGCCCATCCAGCTCGTCATCGCCGGCAAGTCGCATCCGGCCGACGACGAAGGCAAACGGCTCATCCAGCGTCTCGTCGAGTTCGCGCAGAGTCCCGACGTGCGGCAGCGCATCGTGTTCCTGCCGAACTACGACATCGGCATGGCGAAACGGCTCTATCCGGGCTGCGACATCTGGCTGAACAACCCCTTGCGTCCGCTCGAAGCCTGCGGCACCTCGGGCATGAAGGCCGCGCTCAACGGGGCGCTCAACCTGTCGATCCTCGACGGCTGGTGGAACGAGTACTACGACGACCGCAACGGCTGGGCGATCCCCTCCGCCGACTCCACCGGTGACGGGGCCGAACGCGACGCCCTCGAAGCGGCGTCGCTCTACGACCTGCTCGAACACCAGATCACGCCGCGCTTCTACGACGGGCGGGAGGACGGCATCCCGCTCAAGTGGGTCGCCGACATGCGCCATACCCTCGCCACCCTGTCGCCGGAACTCTCGGCCGACCGCATGGTGCGCCAGTACGTCGAGGGCCTCTACATTCCGGCGGCGCAGGCCGAACGCACCATCACCGCGTCGAGTTTCCAGCCCGCCCGCGACCTGGCCGCCTGGGTCGCCCGGGTGGACGCCGCATGGCCGAGCGTGCACGTCGCCCACGTCGAATCCGGGGGAGTGGATGCGACTCCGCAGCTCGGCGAGCAGTTGCACGTGCGGGCCTACGTCGAGCTGGGCGACCTCGAACCCGACGACGTCAAGGTCGAGCTGGTGCACGGTCACGCCCGCGAGGGAGACCGGCTCACCGACATCCGTCGTCTTCGGCTCGACCTCGAGTCGCACGATCTCGGCTCACCCGCGACCTTCCACGGCACCGTCACCCTCGACCGCTCCGGCTCGTTCGGTTACACCGTGCGCGTCGTGCCCAATCACCCCCTGCTCGCCACCCCCGCCGAGCTCGGCCTCCTCGCCTCGGCGTAGCGACTCGCGAGGTGCCCATTTCTGGGCATCTCGTCGGCGACGTGCGGCAGAAATGGGCATTTCGCGCGCCGAAGAGGGGGTCAGCGGGCGATGTCGGCGACGACGGCGGAGGTGGCGCGGATGAGGTCGGCGGGGGTGAGCTCCAGGTCGAGGCCGCGCCGGCCGCCGCTGACGAGCACCGTGTCCCACAGCTCGGCGGTCTCGTCGAGCACCGTCTCGTGCCGGGTCTTCTGCCCGATCGGGGAGATGCCGCCGACGACGTAGCCCGTCCGGCGTTCCGCGAGGGCGGCATCCGCCATCGCCGCCTTCTTGCCGCCCACCGCCGCCGCGAGGGCCTTGAGGTCGAGCTTGCCGGTCACCGGAACGATGCCGACGACGAGACGGCCGTCGACATCCGCCAGCAGCGTCTTGAACACCCGGTCGGGCTCGACGCCGAGGGCCTCCGCCGCCTCGCGCCCGAAGTCGGTCACCGCCGGGTCGTGCAGGTACGCGCGCTCGGTGAACGGGATGCCCGCCGCCCGCAGCGCCACGACCGCCGGAGTGCTCAGTAGGTGGTTCCGATCGAGGACATCACGAACGCCGCGTACAGCACGATGAACAGCACGCCCAGCACGGTCAGGACGATGCCGATGATGAGTCCGGCCAGGGCGATGCCGCGGCCGCTGTTCGGGTTGCCTGCCGCCTCGGCCTGCTTGGCGCGGGCGAGCCCGAACGCCGAGAGGATGATGCCGGCGATCGGTGCGATGAAGGGGAACACGATCCAGCCGCCCGCCGAGACGATGAGCCCGGCGATCGCGAGGCCGTTCGACCGGGCACCGTAGGCGGGAGCGCCGTACGGAGCCGCGACGTAAGGCGACGCCGTGGTCTGGGCCGGCGCCGTGTAGGCGGGGGGAGTGGGATAGGTCTGCGCCGCGTACGGGTCGGGTCGGGGCTCGGCGGTGGGGCTGCCGAACGTGAACCCCGCATCGACGGTGGCGGCGCGCCTCTGATCCGACCAGCCGGAGCCGTTCCACCAGCGCTCGCCGGAGGGGTTCTCGGGGTCCTTGTACCAGCCGGCCTGGGGTGGCGTCGCGTCAGACATGAGTATGAATCTAGTGCGCCCGGAACAGGAGTATTGAGGTCGGCCCCACCGGCAGTTCCTCGCCCGGCGCGTGCTCCGGCTCGCGGCCCGAGATGTCGTCTTCGGACGAGTCCCACAGCAGCGTGTAGGCGGTCACGCCCTCGTGCTCGGGCAGGGTGACGGTCACCTCGGTTTCGAGGCCGTGGACGACGAGCAGGATGCGGTTGAACGCCTCGAACTCGGGCGTCGACGCCGCGAGGTATTGCAGGGTGCGCTCGGCCGGGGAGTCCCAGTCGTCGAGCGACATCGACTCGCCCTGCTTGTTGTACCAGTCCATCTGCGTCGCACTCGGGGTGGTCTCGCCGAACCGCCCGAAGCGCACCGGGCGCAGTGCCGGGTTCTCGCGCCGCAGCTCCAGCAGGTGCCGGGTGACGTCGAGCAGCTCCTGCTGCCAGGTGTCGCGTTCCCACGACAGCCAGGTCAGCTCCGAGTCATGACAGTACGCGTTGTTGTTGCCGCGTTGGCTGCGGCCGAACTCGTCGCCCGCGGTGAGCATCGGGATGCCGGCGGAGAGCAGCAGGGTCCCGAGCAGGTTGCGGATGCCGCGGCGTCGCGCCGCGAGGATCGTCTCGTCGCGCGTGGGGCCCTCGACGCCGTGGTTGAAGGACTTGTTGTCGTTCGACCCGTCGCGGTTGTTCTCGCCGTTGCCGAGGTTGTGCTTGGAGTCGTACGACACCAGGTCCCACGCGGTGAACCCGTCGTGGGCGGTGATGAAGTTGACGCTCGCGAGCGGCCCCCGCTCGAGCGCGAACACGTGGTTGGAGCCGGCGAGGCGACGGGCGAGCGACCCGATCCCTTCGCTCGGCAGGCCCCCGGCGGCCCGGGCGGCGGCGATGTCGCGCAGCCAGAAGTTGCGCATCCGGTCGCGGTAGCCGTCGTTCCACTCCGAGTACCCGGCCGGGAAGTTGCCGACCTGCCAGCCGCCCATGCCGACATCCCACGGCTCGGCGATCATCTTCACGCCCGCGAGTTCCGGGTCGTCGCGGATCGCGAGCAGCAGCGGATGCTCGGGGTCGAACTCGGCACCCTCGCCACGCCCGAGGGTCGCCGCGAGGTCGAAGCGGAATCCGTCGACCTGCACCTCGTTCGCCCAGTACCGCAGCGAGTCGAGCACGAGCCGCTGCGCGACCGGCCGCGAGAAGTCGACGGTGTTGCCGCATCCGGTCGTGTCGATGTACTGGCCGGCCTCGTCCTGCCGGTAATAGGACGCGTTGTCGAGTCCGCGGAACGAGAACACCGGGCCGCCCCGGCCCTCCTCGGCGGTGTGGTTGTAGACGACATCCAGCACGACCTCGAGGCCCGCCTCGTGCAGCAGCCGCACCATCCCCTTGAACTCGCGCAGCACCGCCCCGGTGCCGCCGGTCTGCGCCTCCCGGGTCGCGTACGCGGCGTGCGGGGTGAAGAAGTTGAGGGTGTTGTAGCCCCAGTAGTTGATGAGGCCCATCTTCTGCAGGCGCTGCTCGCTCACGCTCTGGTGCACGGGCAGCAGTTCGAGCGTCGTCACGCCGAGGCTCTTCAGATGCTCGATCGCGGCCGGGTGGGCGAGGCCGGCGTAGGTGCCGCGCAGCTCTTCGGGGATGTCGGGGTGCAGCTTCGTGAACCCCTTGACGTGCACCTCGTAGACGACGGTGTGGTCGAGGGCCACCGCCGGCTTGGTCGCTCCGCCCCAGTCGAACGCGTCGTCTTGCACGTAGCCGCGCCACTCGCCGCTGCTGGTGCGGGCGAGGCCGCGGGCGTAAGGGTCAAGCAGGTTCTTCGACGGATCGAAGGCGTGCGTCGGGCCTTTGGGGCCGCGGGCCCGCAACGCGTAGTAGGTGCCCGGGATGAGGGCGGGGCTCACACCGCTCCAGACCCCGTCGGCGTCACGGGTGAGGGGGAGCGTGGTGCCGGCGTACGACGGGTCTTTGCCGTCGAAGAGGCACAGGTCGATGCCGGTCGCGTTCTCGCTCCAGACGCGGATCTCGCCGCCGTTCGGAGTGCCGCGCACGCCGAGATCGCGGAGCGGATCAGCGGCGGGCATGCGAACCAGCGTATGGCTTCCTAGGGTGGGGTCATGCCCGCCTCCCCCGATGCCGTCTATCTCGATCACGCGGCGACGACCCCGATGCCGTCGGCGGTTCGCGAGGCCTATCTGGAGGCGCTCGGCCTGATCGGCAACCCGTCGTCGATCCACACCCACGGCCAGGCGGCGCGCGACCTGCTGGAGACGGGGCGCGAGCAGGTGGCGGCGTCCCTCGGCGTCGACCCCGTCGAGGTGGTGTTCACCGGCGGGGGCACCGAGGCGGTGAACCTCGCCATCAAGGGCACGTTCTGGTCCCGCAACCTCGGTGGTCGAGTAGCGACCGTAGGGAGCGTGTCGAGACCACGCATCCTCACCACCCGCGCCGAACACCACGCGACGCTCGACGCGGTCGACTGGCTGGTGCGCCACGAGGGCGCCGAGGTCGACTGGATCGACGTGGATGCCGTGGGCCGGCTGTCGCTCGCCTCGCTCGAGCAGGCACTCGCCCGCGACCCCGAATCCATCGCGCTGGTGACGGCTCTGTGGGCGAACAACGAGGTCGGAACCCTGCAGCCGGTCGCCGAGATCGTGCGCCTCGCCCACGCCGCCGGCGTTCCCGTGCACCTCGACGCGATCGCCGCCTACGGCGCGGTGCCGATCGACGTGCACACCGTCGGCGCCGACCTGGTGTCGGTCTCGGCGCACAAGATCGGCGGACCGGTCGGCATCGGCGCCCTCGTCGTCGCCCGCACGGCCACCGTCGAACCCCTCATCCACGGCGGCAACCAGCAGCGCGCGCGTTCCGGCACCCAGGATGCCGCGGGGGCCGCCGCGTTCGGCGTCGCCGCGGGCCTGCCGCATGACACCACCGCGCTCGCCGCGCTGCGCGACCGCCTGATCGCGGGATTGCTCGAGCTGCCCGGCGTCGTGCTGCGCGGCGACCCCGACCCTGCCGGCCGGCTGCCGGGCAACGTGCACGTGACCTTCGCCGGATGCGACGGCGACGCGCTGCTCTACCTGCTCGACCGCGCCGGCTTCTCGGTGTCGACCGGTTCCGCGTGCCAGGCCGGCGTCGCCGAGGTCTCGCACGTGCTGCTCGCGATGGGCGTCCCGACCGAGGAGGCACGCGGCGCCCTGCGCTTCACCCTCGGCCCCGACACGACCCCCGGTGCGATCGACGCGCTGCTCGCCGTGCTGCCGGGTCTGCTCGAGCGGGCCCGCTCGGCATCCGTTTCTCGCTGAGCGACGGCTATTTGCCCAGAATGGGGCACTCCCGCGCCGCTGAGTGCCCCATTCTGGGCAAATAGCCGCGTTCAGCGCGCGGCGCGGCGGGCGGCCTGCTCACGTCGACCAGATCAAGGAGATCCGGTCGTCGGTCGCACCGGTCCCCTGGCGATGCGCCACCGCGGTCGCAGTCTTCCTTGATTTGGTAGTTCGGGCGGTGTGTGCGGCGCACAGCTAACCTGGACAGGTGAAGGTTCTCGCGGCGATGAGCGGCGGCGTCGACAGCGCCGTCGCGGCGGCGCGCGCCGTCGACGCCGGGCACGACGTCGTGGGCGTGCACCTGGCGCTCTCCCGGCAGCGCGGCACCCTGCGCACCGGCTCGCGCGGCTGCTGCACGATCGAGGACGCGATGGATGCCCGCCGCGCCGCGAATCTGCTCGGGATCCCGTTCTACGTGTGGGACTTCTCCGAGCGTTTCGCCGAGGATGTCGTCGAGGATTTCGTCGCCGAGTACAGCGCGGGCCGTACCCCGAATCCGTGCCTGCGCTGCAACGAGAAGATCAAGTTCGCGGCGCTCATGGAGAAGGCCCTCGCCCTCGGGTTCGACGCCGTCGCGACCGGGCACTACGCCGACATCCGCATCGGGTCCGACGGATCGCGCGAGCTGCACCGGGCGGCCACTTGGGCGAAGGACCAGTCCTACGTGCTCGGCGTGCTGACCGCCGATCAGTTGGCGCACGCGATGTTCCCGCTGGGGGCGACCCCGTCGAAGGACGAGGTGCGCGCCGAAGCCGCCGCGCGCGGGCTCACGGTCGCCCAGAAGCCCGACTCGCACGACATCTGCTTCATCCCCGACGGCGACACCCGCGGTTGGCTGGCCGAACGGGTCGGGATGGAGGAGGGCGCGATCCTCGACCGCACGGGTGAGCGCATCGGCACCCACCCGGGCGCGGTGGCGTTCACCGTCGGGCAGCGCAAGGGACTCGACATCGGATTCCCCGCCGCCGACGGCAAGCCGCGCTTCGTGCTCGAGGTGCGACCCAAGACCAACGAGGTCGTCGTCGGACCCCGCGAGGCGCTCGCGATCGCCGAACTGGCGGGCAGCCGCATCAGCTGGGCGGGCAACCCGCCCGCCGACCCGGCGACGCCCTTCGACTGCGAGGTGCAGGTGCGGGCGCACGGCGACCCGGTTCCCGCGACGGCGCGCGTGGAGGGCGGCGAACTCGTCGTGACCCTGGCCGAGCCACTGCTCGGGGTCGCGCCGGGGCAGAGCGCGGTGCTCTACGTCGGCACGCGGGTGCTGGGGCAGTGCACGATCGACCGCACCGTGTCGGCGGTCACGACGCTCGCCGGCTAGCTGCCGCGGGCTTCCGCGATCGCCTCATCGGCCCAGATGCGCTGCTGCGGCGTGCCGTACCTCTCGGCGGCATCCTTCGCGGCCTCGAACGCCTCGAGAGCGCCCGCCTTGTCGCCGGCGTCGAAGCGGGCCCAGCCGCGGTTGTTGTGCAGCCCGACGAGCCAGCGCAGGGTGCGCGGGTCGTCGATCGCGGCGAGTTCACGCAGTGCCGTCTCGGTGTGCTCGTCGGCGTGCTCGGAGTCGGCGATGGCGAGCATGTGCAGCGCGTCGATGTGCAGGAAGGTCAGGCCGTTCGCCTCGGCGAGAGTCGCCGCACGGCGGAAGTGCCAGGTTGCCTCGACCGGCGCCCCCGCGGAGTTGTGCAGCCGGCCGCGCTCCAGCGCCACGCGCACGGCGACGACGGGTTCGTCGAGGTCGAGCGCGTCGAGAACGGCGTGTGCTTCGGTGAAGCGCTCCTGCAGACCCAGGGCTCGAGCCACCTGGGTGCGCAGCTCCCGCCGCTCGACCGGGTCGGTCGCGGCGTCGAACGCCGCGCGCAGCCGCGCCTCGCTGCCGACGGCGTCGGCGAAATCCCACAAGGCATCCAGATCAGTCTGTTGCAGCGTCACCGGGTCGCTCCCATCGCTCTCTAGAATCGCGCCATGATCAGGGTGGCACGACCGACGGTACTGCTTCTCGCGGCGACGCTCGCCCTCACCGCGCTGACCGGCTGCACTCCGAACGTCGTGAACGGCGCACACTCCTGGCTGAACGGGCAGGACGGCGTCGAGTCGGCCGAGGTCGTGGTCGACCGCACCTCGCTGTTCGAGACGAGCGGCGTCATCCGCGGCGAGCTGGATGCCGACCTGGATGACGCCGTGCTCGATGCGCTGGTGGAGCGCTCGGTCGAGTACGTGAGCGATCACCCCGGGGTGGAGTTTCGCCTCGGCTACGACGACGTCGACTTCCGGATCGGGGAGGCCTCCGCGACCGCCGCCGCACGCGAACTCTGGGATGACGTGGTCGGGCTCGGCGGAGTCGTCGCCGCCGTCATCGACCCCGACCTCGTGCACCTCTACGTGCTGCGTTCCGACACCCACGAGGTGCTGGAAGCGCTGCGCGACTCCCCGGTCGCGGTGCAGGTCGAGAGTTTCCGGGGCGACGACGACATGATCGCCGACCGCCGCGACGACGACTACGGGCCGTTGCAGCGCAGCCACGGGTCGTTCCAGTTCCTGTGGGGTGGCGCCTGCGAACCCTCGGAGGAGACCTGGGGGCGCGCGCTGGAGAGCGCCGGGTTCGACGCGATCGACGGAGGGGTCGCGGATGTCTGCGGCGGCTACGACCTCGTCTACCGCCCCGAGACCGACCTCACCGTCGTCGCCCTCGAGTGGGCCGAGCACCAGGAACTCAGTCGCGAGCCCGCGCCGACCTTCACCGTCTCGGAAGAGGGCGACGGGCATCACGAGATCCAGGTCACGCCGGGCGACGCGTCGCTCTTTCCGGTGGTCGCGGCGCTCGAGACCTCCGGCGCTCCGACGGTGCAGTACACCCTCGCGGCCGACGGCACCCTCGTCGTCCAGGGCTGGGACTCCCCGCCGACGACGGTGTTCGACCTCGTCGCGGGCTCACCGCTCGCCGCGCGACTCACCTCGATCACGATCGCCGGCGATGCGGGCGGGTTCCACGAGGGCGGCTCGATCGAGGCCACCGGAACCCTCGACCAGATCTCGACGCTCATCGCCGACGCCGAAGCGCTCATCCCGTTGCACGAGTCGTTCTACGGCGTGGCGATCACGCCGCAGGCCGTGCGGCTCGGCCTCTACTCCCCGCCGGGCTCCGACCCCGACATGCCGGCCGCCGCGGCCGCCCTGCGCACCAGCCCCATCTGGACGACCCGGCCGATGTACGTCGACTACCTGAACGGCTCTGTGCTCATCGAGAACGGGGTCGCGACGATCGGCGACGACTACACCGACCGTGCGCCGTACGACGCGTTCGTGGCCGCCTGGAACGGGGGCTGAGACCCTTCGTCGGGCGTCAGGGGTGGTTCCTAAGCTGAGGGCATGCCGCGCGGATCGCAGACGCCAGCCCAGGAGCAGCTCCCCGACACCACGAGCGCCGATCTGGCCGCCGCGAAACGGGAGGCCGACAACCTGACGGCCCGCATCCTCGAACTGCGCGAGGCCTACTACGAGCGCGATACGGTGCTCGTCGACGACGCCGAGTACGACGCGATGATGCAGCGCCTCGAAGAGCTGGAGCGGCTGCATCCCGAGCTGCAGGGGCAGGACAGCCCGACGCAGACCGTCGGCGGCACCCGGTCGACGCTCTTCGACGAGGTGCGGCACGCCGAGCCGATGCTGTCGCTCGACAACGTCTTCAGCCGCGACGAGTTCCTCGCCTGGGCCGCGAAGGTCGAGCGCGACGCGGGCCGCCGGGTCGACTACCTGTGCGAGCTCAAGATCGACGGCCTCGCCCTCAACCTGCGCTACGAGAACGGCGTACTCGTCTCGGCGGCGACCCGCGGCAGCGGCGTCGTGGGCGAAGACGTCACCGAGAACGTGCGGCTCATCACCTCGATCCCGCGCACCCTCGCGGGCGAGGGTCACCCGCCGCTCGTCGAGGTGCGCGGCGAGGTGTTCTTCACGACCGCGGCGTTCGAGACGCTCAACGCGGCGCAGGTGGAGGCCGGCGACCGCATCTTCGCCAACCCGCGCAACGCGGCATCCGGGTCGCTGCGCCAGAAGGCGGAGGGCAAGTCGCCCGACGCCCTCGCCCGCATGCGCGCCCGCATCGGGCACCTGTCGATGCTCGTGCACGGCATCGGGGCGTGGCAGAGCCCGCCGGTCGCGTCGCAGTCGCAGGTGTACGAGCTGCTGCGGTCGTGGGGGCTGCCGACGTCGACGCGATTCGAGGTGACGACGGATGCCGCGGCGGCCGCCGCCTACATCGAGAAGTACGGCGAGAACCGCCACTCGGTCGAGCACGAGATCGACGGCGTCGTCGTGAAGGTCGACGAGCTCGCGCTCCACGACGAACTCGGGGCGACGAGTCGCGCGCCACGCTGGGCGATCGCCTACAAGTACCCGCCCGAGCAGGTGAACACGAAGCTGCTCGACATCGTCGTGTCGATCGGCCGCACCGGCCGGGCGACGCCGTTCGCGGTGATGCAGAAGGTGCGCGTCGCCGGTTCCGAGGTGCGGCAGGCGACGCTGCACAACCAGGATGTCGTGAAGCTCAAGGGCGTGCTGATCGGCGACACCGTCGTGCTGCGCAAGGCGGGCGACGTCATCCCCGAGGTGCTCGGGCCGGTCGTCGAGCTGCGCACCGGGGCGGAGCGCGAGTTCGTGATGCCGACCCACTGCCCGGAGTGCGGCACCGCCCTGGCACCGGCGAAGGAGGGCGACGTCGACCTGCGCTGCCCGAACGCCCGGTCGTGCCCGGCTCAGGTGCGGGGCCGGGTGGAGCACATCGGCTCCCGCGGTGCGCTCGACATCGAGGGGCTCGGCGAGATCGGTGCGGTCGCGCTCACCCAGCCCGACATCCCGAAGCCGCCGCCGCTGGTCACCGAAGCCGGGCTGTTCGCGCTGACGATCGACGATCTGCTGCCGATCGAGGTGCGGGTGCGCGACGCCGAGACCGGAATGGTGAAGACGGATGCCGACGGTCGGCCCGATCTGCGCGCCCCGTTCCGGCGCATCGTCACCCCGGCCCGCAAAGACCAGCCCGCGGTGACGGGGCCGAGCGCGGTGGCCGAGAAGCTGCTCGACGAGCTTCAGAAGGCGAAGTCGAAAGAGCTGTGGCGCTTCCTCGTGGCGCTGTCGATCCGGCACGTCGGTCCCGTCGCGGCGCGCGCGTTGGCGTCGTACTTCGGGTCGCTCGACGCGATCCGGGCGGCGAGCCGCGACGAACTCGCGGCGGTCGAAGGGGTCGGCGGCATCATCGCGGATGCCGTGCTCGAGTGGTTCGAGGTCGACTGGCACGTCGAGATCGTCGAGTCGTGGCGGGCCGCCGGGGTGCCGTGGGCGGTGCCCGGCCACCCGGGCCCCGGGCAGGCCGGGGGAGTCGACGGCGTGCTCGCCGGACTCACCGTGGTCGCGACCGGATCGCTCGAGGGCTACTCACGCGAGGAGGCGCAGGAGGCGATCCTGCGCGCCGGGGGCAAGGCGGCATCCAGCGTGTCGAAGAAGACCGACTTCGTCGCCGCGGGCCCGGGGGCGGGGTCGAAACTGGGCAAGGCCGAAGAGCTCGGGGTGCGCATCATCGACGCCGCCCAGTTCAAGCTGCTCGTCGAGCAGGGGCCCGGCGCGTTGCCTCCCGTCGAGTAGGGCGCCGGCGTCGGGCGGTCAGAGGTCTTCGGCGATCTGCTTGATCGCGGCGAGCCGGCGATCCCACTCGACGCCGATTCCGTCGAGGCGCCGGGCCGTTGCGGCGAGTTCCGCCCCGACGACGCGGTAGCGCACCTCGCGCCCGACGCGCACCGGCTCGACCAGGCCGACGCCTTCGAGCACGCTCAGGTGACGGGCGATCGCCTGCCGGGTGACGGGAAGGCGCGCGGCGAGGGCGGACGCCGAAGCGTCGCCCTCGCCGAGAGCCGACAGGATGCTCCACCGCGTCTCGTCGCCGAGGGCGGCGAACACGGGCACGAGCGTCACATCGCGGTTCGATCTCACTCAGACCTCGTTCCGGCTCACAGCGCCTCCGCATAGGCGACGAGTTCGTCGATCTCGGAGGTCCACCCGCTGCGGTTGCTCGCCATCGCGGCGGCGGGGTCGGTGAGAGCGTCGAAACCGGTTTCGACGACGGTGAGCGACGTGCCGCCCGGGATCGGCTCGAGGGTGAACCGGAAGACCGTCGAGCGGGCGAAGACCACCTCGTCGGCCGCGTCGAGATCGGCCGGTGCCGTGGTGTCGTCGTTGCTCCAGCGGTAGGCGACGACGTGCGGCGGGTCGAGCTCTTCGACCCGAAGCGGGTAGTCGCCGTAGCCGTCGAAGCCGATCGTGCCGCGCGCGCCTACCGCGACTTCGGGCAGTTCGGCGCGCTGGCCGAACCACCGCGCCAGATGCCGCGGTTCGGTGATCGCGGCCCACACCTTCTCGGGCGGGGCGGCGATCGTCACGGTGCGGCGCACGGCGAAACCGGCGTCGTCGACGCTCGCCGGCGGGTTGATGGTCATGGTCATGATGATGCTCCCTTCGATCGACATCTGCAACTGAGTTGTTGCATTTCGTCGACCCTACCTGCAACTCACAAGTTGCACAAGCGACTTCGTCGCGCGCGGCGGCGACCCGGTTGAGCGGCGTCGACCAGGGATCGGCGACTCCCGTACGGCGGTGGGCCTTCGGGGTACACGTGCCCACCGCGAATTCCGTCGCCGGTTTCGCGTCATAGCGGGTGGCCGGTCCCGTCTCTTCAGTAAGACACCCATAGCGGATGCGGGTCCGCGCGGCGTCGATGTGCGGCGCATCGGGGAGTGGGTCCTGATCCTCCACCCCCGGTGCGCCGCCACTTCGCCCACCTTGGGTGGCGGAACAGGGGGCTTCAGAACAAACGACGTCGACCATGTCCGGCCGCGATTTCGGGGTACACCAGCCACCCCGAGGCGGCCGGAGAGCATCACAACGGATTTCGTTGCCATCGCTCGGCCGGGAGGCTTCCCATCTCGACTCGGGTGGCCCTCGAACGGGTGTGAGTGTCCCCCAGTGTCCCCAGTTCGGGGGACAAATGGGTGATTTCGGGGAGTTTTTGGCGACCCCACAGGAACCGCCCCCCTTTCGGGTGCCAGCGTGACCCTAGAATGCGGGGTGTGCGGTGATGCCCGTCTTCGCCAGACGGACGCGCCGCACTATGGGCGATGGGACAACCCGACGTGCTGGTCGACGTCACGACTTTTCTGTCAAACCCGGCGATCGCTGCAGTCGTCGCCGGGGTCCTCGGCATGTCCCCAGCCATGCCCGTCGTCACCGCCGCAACGGTCTCGGAGGCCCTCGCCCGGCCCGCCGTGGAAGCCGTCGCGAGCAATGTTCCGCAGCCGTTCATCGGCCCCGACCCGGTAGGCGGCGGGTCGTCGCTCGACACCATCGCCCGCCTCGACGGTGTCGCCCTGCTCGACCAGCTGGTCGACCTCACGCCCGGCGAGCGTTCCGAGTTCGTCCAGCTGTACCCCGACGTGGTCGGCGAGTTGTCCACCAGTCCGCCCGCGGCCAGCGCGGTGGCGACCTGGTGGGAGCGCACGCCGGCGGCTTCCCGCGCGTCCCTGCGGGAAGACCTCCCCGCCGTCGTCGGCAACCTCGAAGGGGTGCCCTACGCGGTGCGCGACCTCGCGAACCGCACGTTCCTCGCCCAGACCGTCGCCGACATCCATGCCCAGTTGGATGCCGGGGTCGGGCGGGCGATGGAAGACGAACTGCGAGCACGGCTGAACATGCTCGCGGCCGTCGAGACCTCGCTGATCACCGGGGCGTCGGGCGAACGACGCAGTCTGGTGGCCCTCGACGTCACCGCCCAAGGCCGGGCGGTGATCGCCGTCGGCGACCTCGCCGAAGCCGATTACGTCACATTCTTCGTCCCAGGAATGTACGTCGGCGTGGCGGAGCAGCTGGTCGACTGGACCGGCAACGCCGAGACGTCGCTCCTCGAGCAGCAGGAGTGGCTCGGCCGGCTCGACCTCGACGGCGACGTGGCGACGGTGGCGTGGATCGGTTACCACACGCCCACCGTCGTCAACATCGCCGGGCTCGACCTCGCCTACCAGGGCCGGGATTCCCTCACCGCTTCGGTGCAGGGACTCAAAGCCGTGCGCGGAGGCGTCGCGGCGGCGCAGTCTCCCGACCCGGGCCCGTACGTGTCGATCGTCGCGCACTCCTACGGGTCGACCGCGGCGATGCTCGCCCTGCAGGAGAACGACATCTCGGTCGACGCGCTCATCCTCGTCGGATCGCCCGGCAGCCCCGCCACGAGCGTCGACGACCTCAAGGTCGCCAACCACAACGTGTGGGTCGCGGCGGCCGACACCGACCCGGTGCCGCGCAGTGGTGTGTTCGGCAGCCAGCCGCTCGACGAAGACTTCGGCGCCACGCGGTTCTCGGTGCACGCGACGACCGACCCGATCACCGGCGAGAAGCTCGACGACATCAACGGGCACGTCTACTACTTCTGGCCCGGCACGACGTCGGTGCGCAACACGGCCCTCATCGCGATCGGGCAGGGCGGCCTCGCGACGACCGACACCATCCTGGCGAAGGCGTCGGCGCACTAGACCGCGCAGCACTGACCGCGGAATCTGCGGCGATCAAGCCCTCGTAGACTTTCGGGGTGCCGGACATCACCCCCGAGGTCGTTTCTCATCTCGCCCATCTCGCCCGCATCGCCCTGACGGATGACGAGATCACCAGGCTGACCGGCGAGCTCGGCCAGATCGTCGACTCGGTCGCGAAGGTGAGCGCCGTGGCGACGCCCGACGTGCCGGCGACCAGCCACCCGATCCCGCTCGGCATGGTGACGCGTGAGGATGTCGTCGGGCAGACGCTCACCACCGAGCAGGCCCTGTCGGGCGCACCGGAACACGAACTCGGGCAGTTCAAGGTGTCGAGCATTCTGGGTGAAGAGCAGTGAGCGCCTCGGAGCTGACCACCGCATCCGCTGCCCGCCTCTCGGAGCTGCTCGCCGCGGGCGAGGTCTCGAGCGTCGAGGTGACGCAGGCACACCTCGACCGCATCGCCGCGGTCGACGGTGACATCCACGCGTTCCTCCACGTCAACGCCGCCGCGCTCGACACCGCCCGCCAGGTGGATGCCGCCCGCGCCGCCGGAGACGCCCTGGGGGCGCTGGCCGGCATCCCGGTCGCCATCAAAGACGTGCTGTGCACGCTCGACATGCCCTCGACGGCCGGGTCGAAAATCCTCGAGGGCTGGATTCCGCCCTACGACGCGACCGTCGTCGCGCGGATGCGCGCCGCCGGGCTGGTGCCGCTCGGCAAGACCAACATGGACGAGTTCGCGATGGGCTCGTCGACCGAGCACTCCGCCTACGGCAACACCCACAACCCGTGGGATCTGACGCGCATCCCCGGCGGTTCCGGTGGTGGTTCGGCCGCGGCGGTGGCGGCATTCGAGGCACCGCTCGCGCTCGGCTCCGACACCGGCGGCTCGATCCGGCAGCCCGCCGCGGTCACCGGGTCGGTGGGCATGAAGCCCACCTACGGCGGCGTCTCGCGGTACGGGGCGATCGCGCTGGCGTCGTCGCTCGACCAGGTGGGTCCCGTCACCCGCACCGTTCTGGATGCCGGCCTACTGCACGACGTCATCGGCGGGCACGACCCGCGCGACTCGACCTCGATTCCGGATGCCTGGCCGTCGTTCGCCGATGCCGCACGTGCCGGGCTGCGGGGCGAGGGGCTGAAGGGTCTGCGGGTCGGTGTCGTGAAGGAGCTGTCGCAGGAGGGGCAGGGCTTTCAGCCCGGCGTGCTGCAGCGCTTCCGCGAGTCGCTCGCGCTGCTCGAGGCGCAGGGCGCCGAGATCGTCGAGGTGTCGGCGCCGAGTTTCGACTACGCGATCGCCGCCTACTACCTGATCCTGCCGGCGGAAGCGTCGAGCAACCTCGCCAAGTTCGACTCGGTGCGCTTCGGTCTGCGCGTCGAGGTGCCCGGCGGGACCGTCGAGGATGTCATGGCCGCCTCCCGCGAGGCCGGTTTCGGTGACGAGGTGAAGCGCCGCATCATCCTCGGCACCTACGCCCTGTCAGCCGGCTACTACGACGCCTACTACGGGTCGGCGCAGAAGGTGCGCACCCTCATCCAGCGCGACTTCGACGCCGCTTTCGAGAAAGTCGATGTGCTGGCGACCCCGTCGGCGCCCACCACCGCGTTCCCTCTCGGCTCGAAGGTCGACGACCCGCTGGCGATGTACCTCAACGACCTGACGACGATCCCGGCGAACCTCGCCGGAGTGCCCGGCATCTCGATCCCCGCGGGCCTGGCCCCCGAAGACAACCTGCCGGTCGGCATCCAGTTCATGGCGCCGGTGCGCGAAGACGCCCGCCTCTACACCGTGGGTGCCGCGCTCGAGTCGCTGCTGGAATCCCAGTGGGGCGGCTCGCTGCTTTCGCTCGCGCCTGCTCTGTAACTCAGGGGGCGGGGTCGGGGGTCGGTTCGCGAGTCGAGAGAGCGGGGACCCCTACCCCGATCGACTCGCGAACCGACCTCCGACCCCGCGCTTCGCGCGGCGCGGGGGACCCACCGAGAGTGGTAGGACGCCGTCTCGGTGGTTGAGTAGCCGCCGCAGGCGGCGTGTCGAAACCACCCCCGAGTCACCCGACCTCGACGACGGTGCCTCCCGTAATGCGCACGAGTTCGTCGTAGCTCAGGGGGAACACCGCGTGCGAGTGGCCGGCGGCCGCCCAGATCTCGGGGAACGTCTCGAGCACCGGGTCGACGAGGGTGTGCAGCGGGGAGGGATGCCCGACGGGCGCGACGCCGCCGATCGCCTGACCAGTCGCGGAGCGCACGATCTCGGGGGTCGCCCGGTCGATCGCGGTGACGCCGATGCGCGCGGCGAGGGCGACGGTGTCGACGCGGTGGCCGCCCGACGTCATGACGAGCAGCGGCGTGCCGCCGTTGTCGGGGGTGCCGTCGTCGTCGCCGGTGCGGGCGACGAACACGAGCGAGTTGGCGATGGCGCCGACCTCGACCCCCAGTGCGGCGGCGGCTTCGGCGGCGGTGCGGGCGCCGTCGGGGATGTGGCGGATGCGGTCGGCTCCGGGGACACCGGCGGCGAGCAGGGCGGCGCGCACGTTCTCGACGCTGCGGGGGTGGGTCTCGGTCACGCTTCGACGATATCCAGAGAGCGAGGTCGAGGGCGTCAGCGCACGAGCTGTGGCACTCATCTTCGAAGTCTCGCGGCGACTGGGGATCGAGCGGGCATCGGGATGGGTCGCTGTGCGGGGTCGACGCTTCGGGGTGGGATGGCGACGAATCCATGGACCGGATCTCGGTCGATGACCCAGTGGTTGTCGTGGACGAGCATGTGATGGTGTCGACAGAGGAGGAGTCCGTCGCGGGTGTCGGTCTGCCCGCCGTGTTTCCAGGGAATCCGGTGATGTGCTTCACACCAGGAGGCGGGCCGGTCGCAGTCGGGGAAACGGCATCCGCCGTCGCGGGCGGCGAGGGCGTCACGCTGCTTCGAAGAGAACAGGCGGCGGGTGACGCCGAGTCGGAGGGGTTCGCCGTCATCCTCGAAGTGGACGGGGACGATGCCGGCGTCGCAGATGTGCCGGTCGGCGGTTTCCAGGGGGACGCCGTCGGGGTGGTTGCCGAGGAAGGCGGCTCCGGTGCGTTCGCGCAGGTCTCGGTCGGTGACGAGCACCCGCACCGCGTAGCGCTGTGCGCCGAGAAGACGGTCAGGGTCGGTTTCGGTGGCGATGCGGAGCAGGTCGACGAACGTGTCGAGGGCGATCTGCCCGAGGGTGCGCTCGTCATCGACGAGCTTCTTGGCCCGCTCGCGCTGCTCGTCGTCGATGAAGCGGGGTCCGCCGCGACGGGGTGAGGTGGCGGCGTCGTAGGCGGCCCAGTACGGCTCCGCGGAGTCAGGGTCGAGGAGCGCATCGAGGTGGGTCATCCCGTCGGAGCGGCGCGTCATGTGCCAGTACCGCTTCTCGCGCAACGCACGATGCCGATCGCGCACGTTGGCGGCATCCAGCTCGTCACGCAGTTCCCGCGCCCGCGCCGCCAACTTCTCGACCGACATCGTTGGCGCCAACGCGGCGAGCTCCTGGGCGGCGTCGGCGAGATCATCCGCCGCGACATCCTCCGTCGGGGTGCCGAGGCCGTTCTTGATGACGTCGGCCTTCACCACCGACACCGCACCCGACGCGACCCCGGTACCGACCGCGGCGAGCCACGGGTCGGCATCCACCGTCAGCAGCTCACCGACGCGCACCAGGGTCTGCGACTCCCGCTTCGACACCCCTGACACCTGCTCGACCAGCTTCTCGGGCGTGCCGGCGCCGAGGCGTTGGGCGAGGCCGCCGAAGCCGTCTTCCCGCCGGGAGCGGTGCTTCACCTCCGCCGCGAACGACCCCAGCGACGCCTCCACCAGTCGCCGCAACTCACCCAGCTCGCGCGCGCCCGTGAGCAGTGCGTCGTCATCGAGCACACTCGGGTCGGCGCCAAGCCAGGTGACGGAAGGGGCGGAAGAGGACATGCCTCCATTGAAGCAACCGTCGAACGTATGTACTAGATAGACGAACCATTCTCAGGATAAGTCGTTGCGCCGCACCCTGTGGAGGACTCGACATCCGCTGCCGAACCGCCCACGGCATCCGCCCCCTCCCACGCCAAATACGATGGAGCACATGGCTAAAGCCGATCTGATGGACTACGACAAGGCGCTCGAACTGTTCGAGCCGGTGATCGGCCTCGAGATTCACGTCGAACTGAGCACGAACACGAAGATGTTCTCGGATGCGCCGAACCCGGCGAACAGCGACAACCACGACGTCGCCCCGAACACGCTCATCACCCCGGTCGACCTGGGGCTGCCCGGATCCCTCCCGGTGGTGAACGCGACCGCCGTCGAGTACGCCATCTCGCTGGGGCTCGCGCTCGGCTGCCAGATCGCCACGTCATCCCGGTTCGCCCGCAAGAACTACTTCTACCCCGACCTGGCGAAGAACTACCAGATCAGCCAGTACGACGAGCCGATCGCGTTCGAGGGGTCGGTGCCGGTGGAGCTCGAGGACGGCACGACCGTCGACATCCCGATCGAGCGGGCGCACATGGAAGAGGATGCCGGCAAGCTCACCCACCTCGGCGGCGCGACCGGACGCATCCACGGGGCTGAGGCATCCCTCGTCGACTACAACCGCGCGGGAGTACCGCTGGTGGAGATCGTGACGAAGCCGATCATGGGCACCGAAGGCCTGGCGCCGGAAGTGGCGAAGGCGTACGTCGGCACGATCCGCGACATCGTGCGCGGCCTGCGCATCTCGGAGGCGCGCATGGAGCGCGGCAACCTGCGGGTGGATGCCAACGTGTCGCTCATGCCGCGGGGCTCGACCCAGCTCGGCACCCGCACAGAGACGAAGAACGTCAACTCGATGCGCTCGGTCGAGCGGGCGGTGCGCCACGAGATCCAGCGGCAGGCCGCCATCCTCGCCGCCGGCGGCACCATCCAGCAGGAGACCCGCCACTGGCACGAAGACAAGGGCACGACCTCGCCCGGCCGGGTGAAGTCGGATGCCGACGACTACCGCTATTTTCCGGAGCCCGACCTGCTGCCGATCGAACCCTCCGTCGAGTTGGTCGCGTCGCTGCGTGCGGCGCTGCCCGAGGCGCCCGCGGTGCGGCGTCGGCGGTTGCGTGAGACGTGGGGGTTCACGGAGCTCGAGTTCCGGGATGTCGCCAACGCCGGGCTGCTCGTCGAGATCGAGGAGACCGTGGCCGCCGGTGCGGCGCCGGCTCAGGCCCGCAAGTGGTGGACGGGTGAGATCGCCCGCCTCGCGAATGCGGCTTCTGTCGACGCTGCGTCGCTCGTTTCGCCGTTGCACGTGTCGGAGCTGATCTCGCTCGTGGAGGCGGGGGAGCTGACCGACCGCCTCGCCCGCCAGGTGCTCGAAGGTGTCATCGCGGGGGAGGGGCGTCCGTCGGAGGTTGTCGCCTCGCGGGGTCTCGCAGTGGTGTCGGATGACGGGGCACTGTTGGCGGCGATCGATGCGGCGCTTGCGGAGCAGCCTGACGTGCTGGAGAAGCTGCGGGACGGGAAAGTCCAGGCGGCCGGCGCGATCATCGGTGCCGTGATGAAGGCGATGGGTGGATCAGCGGATGCCGCCCGCGTCCGCGAACTCGTGCTGGAGCGGGCTCAGGGGTAGGGAAGTGCCGGCTATCGGCGATGACATGCGGGAGGGAGGCCCGTTCGATAAGGCGCGATCTGCGCTTTTCCTAGCCGCGGGCACCGCCGATCTCTCGACGTCGCGGTCGGTCGATTTCGCTAGGCTGCAGCCCATGAACGCCGCCCGAGAGCTCGCCGATCTGCTCAAGGAGTGGGCGAGGGTTGGGAAGACTCAGCGCGTAATCCAGGTTCACGGCGGCGACAATCGCGAGGCTTGGAGTCGGCACGTCTATGCGATGGACCTTGTCGCGCAGGTGAACCGGGTTCTCTTGGCGATGGAGGCAGCTGGACGCCCGACCGAGCACTACCGGCGTTC
Source organism: Pseudolysinimonas yzui (assembly GCF_014653215.1). Taxonomy (GTDB): domain Bacteria; phylum Actinomycetota; class Actinomycetes; order Actinomycetales; family Microbacteriaceae; genus Pseudolysinimonas_A; species Pseudolysinimonas_A yzui. The sequence continues at coordinate 377,712 of NZ_BNAI01000001.1, forward strand.
GGAGACAGAGTGGGTCAAAGGCATTGTCGTGCCGAACGTTCAATGGAATTCCCAGCACCAGTCGGACGCCGTCCTCGTCGCACAGACCACCATCGACCAGTTGCACGCACTTGCGGATGTGATTGATGGCAACCCCGAGGCTTACCACCTCGAAGAGGCCGGGCGCACCCAGTCTCTCGGCGCGCTCGACGAGTTGGTTGAGCTCCTGAACGATGACGAGATCACCTTGTCGGTTCACGAGCGGCGCTACGTCTTCGAGCTGATCACCGCGCTGAAGACCGCGCTCACGGAGCATGAGACGTTTGACGCGATCGACCTTCTTCGACGCATCAACGAGCTGGTGGGCTACCTCACCGATCTCGCCGAGCAGGTCGACGCTCTTGGAAACAAGAAGTTGGCGACACGGATTCGTACTCTGGGGCGGAAGGTTCGGCCCGTCGCGTTCCGCACGGCGATCGTGGGTGCTGCCGCGATCCAGACGGCGGCTGCAGCAAAGGAGTTGCTGCCCTGATACTCGAGACGGGGGCCACCGCCGATTCAAACATTGCGCTGATCATTGCTCTGGTCGGCGTCGGAGCGGTCGCCGTCGGCGCAGTCTTGACCGGCGCATTCGCTCGGTGGGTCGCGGGATATACGGAGAAACGACAGCACGAGCGTTGGCAGCGGACCCAGCGGCACGCTGCCTACACCGACTACCTTCGCGAGGTCGATCGGACGATGCTGCTCGCCTCGGTCAAAATGACGCCGAAAACGAAGGATCAAATGCTGGTCGCGATCACTCCGATGGCCGAGGTCATCTCTACCATCTCTATCCTTGGGCCCGAGGCAGTGATTCGCCGGGCCGACGCGCTCCGCACCCAGGTGGCAACCACCATCTCCGAGAAGCGGAAGTCCGAGGGCTTCGAGGCCGCGCGAGTTGAGTATGTAGTTGCTGTTCGTGAAGCACTCGGCATCGACCCGGAAACCGACGAAACCGTGATGAGATCTACTTCTGGCGCGACGAAGTAAGCCGAAAGGCGGGCTTGCAACACCTCTTCGATCACTTTTCGATGAAGGATCTGCTGCGCCGCTTGAGCTCCTCCAGCGAGCGCTCACGCTGTCATCCAGCGTTTAAGGCCATCTTGTATCGATTCGACATGTTCGGGGCGCAACGGGCAATCTTGCGATAGAAAACTTCAAACACGTTGAAGCTCTCTCTTGCCCGTTCCGTGCCGTATACTGGAGATACCGTCGGGAAGGGAGTAAGAAGTGGCGTTCGAAGTGTTCGACAAGCGCATGGCCCCGCTGGCCAAGGCGCCGAGTGTAACGATCCAGAAGCGCGGCATCTTCTCGATCAACAAGGCGGCTCACAAGCTCATCGGGGAGCCCGAAACCGTCGAGCTGTTGTTCGACAAGGAGGCGCACGTCATCGCGATGCGTCCATCCGCGGAGTCGCACGCCTATACCGTTCGACCGCAGTCAGAGCGCAAGACCGGCCAGGTGATCTTGTCCGCCACGGCGTTCACGCAGTACTACGGCGTCGACACTAAGGTCAGCCGCCGCTACCAGCCGTACGAGCAGGACGGGATGCTCTGCATCGACCTGACCAGCCCGAGCGTCGAGGTGATCGGCAACCGTGCCAAGAAGCAGCATGGCGTCGAGGGCGAAGACGACGACCTGCTGGACGACGATGACGAGTTCCCCGAGGAAGACATGCAGACCTAAACACTTCTGGCCTGATCCCGTTACAGCGGAATCAGGCCAGAACCCGGCCCCGAGGAGCGCGGATGTTGACTGGTAGGTCATCACCAGCGTACCGAAGTTCGCTGAGACAGGGAGTCTCACTTCTTTCTCGGGGCCAAGACCCAGAAGGAAGAAGGTGGGCTTTATGCCCAGCATTACCAGTTACTACGGGATCTCCGGACCCGTTCCGTTCGTCGATGTGAATGTCGAGGCCGACAACCTCCAGTTCCTCGACCCGCACGCGATCCGCCTGGCTCGCGGTCCGCAGCCGTTCGCGCGTGACGCGATCATCTGTGCCGACACGTTCCTGCACGAAGTCACCAATTGCGTGATCAAGGGAACGCCGAGCCACGTGCTTCGTGGCGAGAACCTGCTCCAGCACTTCGAGGAGCCGTGGGAGACCCGCCTCGGCATGTCCGAGACCGGCTTCAACGGTCACGGCGGCGCAGACGGCATCGGCACTCTGATCTGGGAGACGCTGAACGACAACGTGTCGGCGCTCGTTCGCATCGGCGTGCTGAAGCAGCTCGAAGACCTGCCGCTGTTCGTGGAGGGCGTCGACCGCGACATCACGTCAGACGTCACCACGCGTATCGTCTTCGGCCCTCTGGCCCGCTTCACCGAGTCGATGCTCGCCAAGTATCCCGAGTTCACCGCAGGCGGGCACACGGTCGGAACCTTCCGTCGCCAGGTCTGGGACCCGGTGGCCCGTGAGTGGGACGAGGCGGACTTCAACCTGCCGGTCGCGGACGGAAAGCCTCTGCTGCTCGTCCCGGTTGGCTGGGCACGTGCGAACCTGCTGATGTCTGCGGGCCGCTTCTACGAGACCGCGGTGCTGTCGTACGCGCAGCTCGAAACGGCGGCTCGTGCGAAGAACGGGAAGCTGATCAAGACGCCGAAGGACACGCTGAAGAAGCGTGACGGCCTGGGCCGCGGTCGCAACACGAACTACCGTGTGACGTTCCGCGCGATCGAGAACGAGGAAGACCTTCTCGCGGCGTTCAAGCAGTTCGTCGCGTCGAAGTACGAGAGCCCCGACAGCGGTCAGGCCGCCTAGCAGGCTGGGCGTCGGGTGGGAAGGATCGCTCCCACCCGACGTCGCGACCATTTGTAGCGCGCACCTTTCGGCGGTGCGGGGGCTCTACCGCGAGCAGCAACTGGCTACTCGTCTTGCGACGACAACGCGGCGGAGGGCAGATTCGCCGGCACGTCGACTTCTACTTCGACTTCTGCGTCGGAGCGCAGTCGCGGGGGCGTTGCCGCCCACGCCTTGAGGCGCTGGCCGATCTCCTCGTAGCTTGCGTCGACGGCATCCAGCACGGAGTCGATGAAGCCGCCACGACCGGTGGAGCGTTTCGAACCGGCCCCCGAGACGTGGGCGATGGTGAAGGACTTGATCTCTTTCGTCGGCTCGGTCGCGAGTTTTGCTGGGTTCTCCCGCACGTCTCGCAACAGTTCAGCGGCGTCGGCGCGGCCGCGGGCAAAGTGCGCCTCGATGCGGAGAGTGCCAGGGGAATCCTTGAGCTGCCGAACCAGCCAGTTGATGCGTGTGGTCGATCGGCCTTCGCGCGGTGCGTCGATGTCGAACGAGCAGGTGATCTTCGACGATCGCAGATCAACGACGATCGCGAGGTCGGAGACCGCGTTGGGGATCCGAAGCGCAGCCGAGAAGTTCCCGGTCTTCACAAGCCCCGCTGACAGAGCAGCCAAGCGCGACGCAGGGTTCGCAACCTCCGCGCGAGTGAGTACCGGTGTGACCTCAGCCCCCAGTCGTCGCCCGAGTCGCAGGGCCGCGAAGCGGATCAGCGCATCGAAGCTCGACGAGACGTCGAGCGCGGCCTTGTCGCTTGCGCGCAGTGTCCCGGCCTGCACGGCATCCCGTACCGGCACCCACTGGGCGCCCATGTCTTCGAACGACATCGCGCCGGACTTCGGGTGCTCGAGGTATCGCACGAGTTCGCCGAGAATCCACGCCTGCTCGGGGTCGGCGACCCCGCGGTACTCCTTCTGCATGACCGCTTGCGTGAGAACCTCGGTCCACGACCAGTGGTGCAGGGCGACCTTGCGCAGCTTGCGGCCGTCGACCGGCGTCGGGTGCACGCCGGGAGAAGGCGGCAACTGGTTCGAGATGGTGATGAGCGCGTCGAAACCGTTCTCGCGGGCGACGTCGAGATAGTTCTCCAGCTGTTGCACCGTGAGCTCGTTGGTGCCGGTCTTGACCTCGACGAGCGCTGTCCACGACTTCGAACCGCGTCGTGCGCGGATGAGACCGTCGGGGAAGATCCGTTTGCCGTTCAGATCGAACGGCACCTCGATGAAGGTCTCGAGTTGGCCCGACGGCGCGCCCAGCGGGCCGGTCATCACCCGCCCGAACTCCTTGACCGAGCTCATCACTGCGAGCAGCGCCGATGTGGCACGGCGCTCTTGCTCCTCCGCGCCGTTGATGCCCGAGGTGGGAATCAGCCGCGCGACATTCCAGGACTTCTCATCCATCTGATCCGCCTAGCGAGGTCGTCGTTGACTTGGCGTTGACGATAGCGCGCCACGACCGCGGTTTCGGGAGGCCGCGCTTCACGACGCGACGGCATCCCGTCGGTGTTAGGCTGCAACCTACCGCAAGGAGTCGATCTGTGAGTGTTCTCATTCGCGATGCTCGACAGCGCCACTCTGTTGGCGTTCGTGAGCTCGCGCGGCTGTGCGGGGTTGCCGGTCCCACCGTCGTCGACTGGGAACGGTCGGAAGCGGCGGGAACGATCCGGGTCGAAACCCTTCAGCGCGCTCTGGCTGCGATGGGAGAGCGTCTCGTCGTTTCGTCGCGGTCTCGGCGGCCCGAGTTCGAGCCTGTTGACCGGCGCGAACATCGGCTAGGTCTTGAACTCCATCGCTCGGTCGCATCGAAGCTCGTGGCGGACCCCGAAGCGGTAGTCGGGTCTGCCCGTTCGCGACTCGACCCGATACGTGCCAGCCTCCGAGGCGGCGCCCGCGATTGGCTCGATCAGTGGGCCCAGTTGATCGAGGGTCGAGACATCGGCGGGTTGGTCGCCGTCATGCTCGGCACCACAAAACACGACATCGACATGCGCAGCGTTTCGCCGTTCACCGGGCTGTTGTCGCCCGAGGAACGGGAAGAGGTTCTCGCGAGGGTGTCGGCGACTGGCTCGTGAAGCGCCGACAGCTTGAGGGCAATTCCGCGGGGTTGCAGATCGTCGGCGAGAAGCGCGTAACACGGCGGTGCCGCCCGATCGGTATCACGACCCTGGATGCGGACGACGCGTCGGCGTAGGGTCGGTCTCGCCGCCACGTCCCCGACGCGAAGGAGCCACGATGACGGGTCCGGTGCATTTCGAGATCCAGGTCGACGACATCGAGCGCGCGAAGGCTTTCTACACCGCGGTGTTCGGCTGGACGTTTCAGGACTACGGGCAGATGACCGGTTCGCCGTACTGGGGCATCATCGCCGGAGCCGAAGGCGATCCGGGCATCAACGGCGGTCTGCTGCAGCGGTCGGGCCCCGCGCCGGCGGACGGTTCGGGGGCCAACGCGTACGTGTGCACGATGGAGGTCGCCGACTACGACGCCACCGAGGGCAAGATCCTCGCCGCCGGTGGGCAGGTGGTGATGCCGAAACTGGCGCTCACCGGGATGGCGTGGCAGGGGTACTACCTCGACACCGACGGCAACACGTTCGGCATCCACCAGCCCGACCCGGCGGCGAAGTAGCTACGCCGGGGGCCAGACCCCGATGATGAGCGCCATCACGAGCACGGTGACGAGTTCGTGCGCCGAGTTCAGCAGCGTGAGGCCCGGGGGGCGGCCGTCGAACTGGTCGTGGGTGATGAACCGGGCGGCGGTGAAGCCGGCCCAGAGGATGGCGGCGGTGAGCAGCGCGTTCACCAGGAACGAGCCGCCGTAGAAGTCGAACGAGATCCAGATGGCTCCGGCGAGCACCCAGGCGGTGATGAAGCTCACGATGACGGTGACGACGATCGGGCGGATGGCGTCTTTCGCGTCGCCCGACGGGGTGACGCCCGACTTCTTCATCCAGTAGTTGCCGAACACCTTCGGCGTGTACCAGATGGAGCCGACGACCATGCTCGACAGGGTGGCGAGTACGACGGCGATGTAGTTGATGGCGGGAACGGTCATGGCTGCTCCTCGAATCGGTTGAGGGACTCGGCGGTGAGTCTGCGGGGAGCCTACTGCTCCCCGCAGGCATTAGCGTCGAGGAATGATCATCGCCTACTTCATCGCCGCCGGCATCCTCGCTTTCCTCACCCTCGCGACCGGACTGATGAAGATGGTGCGCCCCAAAGAGAAGCTCGCCACGATGGGCAAGCCGTTCGCCTGGGTCGAAGACTTCACGCCCCGGCAGATCCAGGTGCTCGGCGCCCTCGAGGTGCTCGGCGCGATCGGCGTCATCCTGCCGATGGCGCTGCGGATCATCTCGGTGCTCGGCCCCCTCGCGGCTCTCGGTCTCGCCTTGTTGCAGGCGGGCGCCTTCGTCGTGCACGTCCGTCGCGGTGAGAAGCCGTACCTCAACCTGGTGATCTTCGCGATCGCTGGCGCGACCGCCGTGCTCGGCTTCTTCGCGCTCGCCGTCGGGTGGTGACGCACCCTGACGGGGATGACACGCGTGCGGTGACCTGAGGCGCTGAGCTCCCAGGAGCCCTCGGTAAACTGGCAACCGACGACGAGGGGCCTTGCATGAACCGACCACTCGCCGCCCGCTGGGCCGCGACACTGCTCAACCGGTGGACCGTCATCGTCCCCGCCGTTGCAGCCGTCGCCCTCGTGCTCACCTGGGACCGCCGCCTCGAGGTCGTCGCCGTCGTGCTCACCGGAGCGGTGCTGATCGGTGCCGTGCTCGCCGCCGTGCATCACGCCGAGGTCGTCGCCCACCGGGTGGGGGAGCCGTTCGGGTCGCTCGTGCTCGCCGTCTCGGTCACCGTCATCGAGGTGGCCCTCATCATCACCCTCATGGTGGGCGGCAAGGGCACCGAGACGCTCGCCCGCGACACCGCGTTCGCCGCGGTGATGATCACCCTCAACGGCATCGTCGGCATCTCGCTGTTGCTCGGTGGGCTACGCCACGGCCTCCCGCGGTTCAACGCCGAAGGCGCGGGTGCGGCGCTCGCCGTCGTCGTGACCCTGGTGACGCTCACGCTGGTGCTGCCGAGTTTCACGGTCTCCGAACCGGGGGCGCGCTTCTCGGAGGCGCAGCTCGCGTTCGTCGCGATCGTCTCGGTGCTGCTCTACGCGGGGTTCGTCGCCACCCAGACCCGCGGCCATCGTGACTTCTTTCTGCCCGTCGGCTTCGACGGACGAACGATCCGACCGGATGCCGACGCCGACGGCGACGGTCACGCCGACCCGCCGACCAACCGGGCCACCGCGGTCAGCGCGGTGCTGCTGCTCGTCTCCCTCGTCGCCGTCGTGGGGCTCGCGAAAGCCGTATCCCCGGCCATCGAGTCGGGCGTCGCGGCGGCCGGCATCCCGCACTCGTTCGTCGGCATCGTCATCGCGAGCCTCGTGCTGTTGCCGGAGGGACTCTCGGCCGCGAAGGCGGCGCTGCGCAACCGGATGCAGACGAGCCTCAACCTCGGCATCGGCTCGGCGATCGCCACGATCGGTCTCACGATCCCCGCGATCGCCGTCGCCTCGATCTGGCTGCCCGGGCCCCTGACGCTGGGCCTCGGCGATGTGCAGTTGGTGTTGTTCGGCCTCACCGTCGTCGTGTCGATTCTGACGATCGTGCCCGGGCGCGCGACGCGGCTGGCCGGCGTCGTGCACCTCGTGCTGTTGCTGGCGTTCGTCTTTCTGGCGATCTCGCCCTGACGGAGCGGACCTCGGGGTGTCGACTCGGGCGTCAGGTTCGCTTCAGCAATCGGGTCAGATCGTGCGGGGCGCCTTCGCCAGGTTGGCGGCAAGCTCCTCGCGATTCTGCCGAATCCCATACGCCGGGCGATCGCGCTCGACGCGCCACGACTCGGAGAGCGGTCCGATGTTGACCGTGTCGAACCCGAGCTCGTCATAGAGCGTCGTGACGAAGTCGGCGGCCTCGGGGGAGTCGCTCGCGGTGGCGAGAGCGCGGCGGTTCGGGGTTCCTGTCGGCGAGCCGTCGGTGGGGATCGCGTCGGCGCCGAGGTGGTTGAACGCCTTCGCGACCTTCGACTCAGGGAGGTGGGTCTGCAGCAGGCCCGAGGTCGTCGCCTCGCCGGCATCGAGCTCGGGGAAGTGCCCATCGCGTTCGAAGTAGTAGTTGTTCGCGTCGAGCACGATCTTGTCGGCGAGCGGCGCGACCGGCACCTCGCGGTAGGCGCGCAGCGGGACGGCGACGAGCACGACATCCCCGGCGGCTGCGGCCTCCTCGGCGGTCGCGGCGCGTGCCGACGGGCCGAGGTCGGCGATGAGGTCGGCGAGGGACGCGGGCCCGCGGGAGTTGGCGATCACGACCGAGTGACCGCGAGCGATGACCGCCTTCGCCACGTTGCTGCCGATGTTGCCCGAGCCGATGATGCCGAAAGTGGTCATGCTGTCATCCAACGCGGCAGCGTGTGAGGCATTCCGTGCGGGCGAAGTCCTACGGCTCGCGGAACGGGTCGGTCGCCGACGGGGGAGTGCTGGATGCCGCCGCCTTCGCGCGCCGCGGGGCACGGGTGGCGGGCTTCGCTTCCGCGGTACGGGGGGCTTCCGCCGTCTTCGGCGGCTCGGCCTTGGTTCCGGCGCGACGCGAACGCTTCGGCGGGGCGACGGCAGCGGCGGTGGGGAGGTCGGCGGCGGTGTCGCTGTCGGGGGCGGGCTCGCGCAGGCGCATGAATCGCTGCTGGCCGGCTTCGCGGATCTCGACCTGAGCGTCGTTGGCGCGCACGAAGTCCATGAAACTGCGGAAGCCGAGCGACCTCTCGTTGAACGACGGGTTGAGGCGCTTGATCTGCGACTTCACGGTCGAGGCGTTGAGCCACTCGTCGTCGTCCTGTTTGCCGCGCGCCAGGTCGAGCGCGCGCACCAGCAGCCGGGATGCCGTGGCCGGGGTGAGTGCGACCGGGACCGAGGTGTCGTCACCGGTGGTGGCCGCGGCGGGCGCGGGAGCCGATGTCGGCTCGGGCACGTCGACGGCCAGGGCGTCGTAGGCCTCGAACTCGTCGAGGGCGGCGACGAGCGCGGGGCTCGTCGACCCGGTGACGCCGATGCCGACGACGACGCGACCGAGCCGCTTGCAGCGCTGGGCGAGGGGGATGTAGTCGGAGTCGCCCGCGACGATCACGACGTGGGTGATGTCGGGCAGGCGGAACATGTCGTCGATCACGTCGACGGCGAGGCGGATGTCGGCGCCGTTCTTGGTGCTCGACGCCGGGAACAGCTGGGTGAGGTCGATCGCCCGGTCGACGAGTTGGCGCTTGTAGGCCGCGTTCGCCGGAACCGACCAGTCGGCGTACGCCCGGCTCAGGGCGACGGTGCCGAACGACGAGGCGTAGTCGAGGATCGCGCCGAAGTCGACGCGGGCCTGCTCGAGTTTGGGCACCGACTTGCCGTCGTTGCGCCGAGCCTCGTCTTTGCGCCACGAATCGCGGCCGTGCAACTGGTCGTACCGCGAGATGACGACGTTGTCGAAGTCGATGTAGACCGCGACGCGGGATTCCGTCGGTTCCCCGGGTTCAGCCATGGTTCGACCCTAGCCCGGTCCTCCTGGGCGCTGGCCCACAGAAAACGCATAGGAACAACGCGTCCAATACGAGGGTGACCCAACCTCTGACCCGCCCCGACGGTTCCGCGATCCGGGCTCTCGTCGTCGACGACGAGGAGATGCTCGCCGACATGCTGCGGATGGCGCTGCGCAGCGAGGGCTGGGAGACCCGGGTCGCCCACGACGGCCAGACCGCGCTGAAGCTCGCCCGCGAGACTCCGCCCGACGTGGTGGTGCTCGACATCATGATGCCGGGGCTGGACGGGCTCACCGTGCTGCGCCGGTTGCGCGAGGCGGGCAACGACTGCCCCGTGCTGCTGCTCACCGCGAAGGATGCCGTGGAAGACCGCGTCGCCGGCCTCACCGCGGGCGGAGACGACTACGTCACGAAGCCGTTCAGCCTGGAAGAGGTCATGGCGCGGCTGCGCGGGCTGGTGCGACGCTCGATGCGGGCCGCCGGCGACGAGGGTCCGATCGTGCGGGTCGGCGACCTCACCCTCGACGAGGAGAGCTACGAGGTCGAGCGGGCCGGGCATCCGATCCAGCTCACCCCCACCGAGTTCGAGTTGCTGCGGTTCCTGATGCGCAACCCGAAGCGGGTGCTGAGCCGAGAGCAGATCCTCGACCGGGTGTGGAGTTACGACTTCGGCGGCCGGGCGGCGGTCGTCGAGCTCTACATCTCGTACCTGCGCAAGAAGCTGGATGCCCACGGGCCCGGCATGATCCACACCGTGCGGGGCGTCGGCTACTCGATCCGTCCGGCGAGTCCGTGAAACGCTGGTCGCTCGGCACCCGCCTCGTCGTCGGGATCGTCGGCCTGCTGACGGTGCTCGCGATCGCGATCGCCGTCGTCACCGTGGCGGCGTCGCGGGGGCAACAGGTCACGCGGCTCGACAGCCTGCTCGCCGCCGCCGCGGGGCGCTCGAGCGACGCCGTCGATGCGGGGTTCACCGGGCCGGCGCCGATCATCCAGATCCTGCCGGGTCAGGGCGCGGGGGCGGTCGGAATGGTGATCACGGCAGACACGGTCTACGCCGGCTACATCGGTACCGACGGCGATCTCCGCAGCCTCGACGCCGACCAGCTCGTCGCACTGGACGAGGTGCCCGAAGGGGGCGATCCGGTGACGGTCGACCTCGGCGACCTCGGCGACTACCGGGTCGTCTCGACCGAGCTCTCCGACGGGCGGATCGTCGTCAACGGGCTGTCGCTCGCCGAGGCAGACGCCGCCACGGCATCCCTCATCCAGACGATCGCGGCGGTCAGCCTCGCCGCGATCGCGCTCGCCCTCGCCCTCGGCGCGCTCGTCGTGCGGGTGGCGTTGCGGCCGCTGACCGGCGTCGTCGAGACCGCCTCGCGCGTCTCGGAACTTCCGCTCGAAACCGGTGCGGTGTCGATGCCCGAGCGGGTTCCGGTGGATGCGCCCGACACCGAGGTCGGCCAGGTCGGCACCGCGCTCAACCGGCTGCTCGGCAAGGTCGAGACCTCGCTCGCGGTGCGCCACGAGAGCGAGCAGAAGCTGCGTCGGTTCGTCGCCGACGCCTCCCACGAGCTGCGCACGCCGCTCGCGTCGATCCGCGGGTACGCGGAGCTCGGGCAGCGACCCGCTCGGCTGCCGGCCGACACGGCGCGGTCGCTCGAGCGGATCGAGTCGGAGTCGGTGCGCATGTCGACGCTGGTCGAGGAGATGCTGCTGCTGGCACGCCTCGACGCGGGTCGCGACCTGCGCGCGGAACCCGTCGCCCTCGGTGCCCTGCTCGTCGAGACGGTCTCCGATGCGCACGTGGCCGGGCCCGACCACCACTGGGACCTCGAGCTGCCGCCCGACGACATCGAGGTGCGCGGCGACCCCGACCGGTTGCGGCAAGCGCTCGGCAACCTTCTGGCCAACGCGCGCGTGCACACCCCGCCCGGAACGACGGTGACCGTCGCCCTGGCGCCGACCGAGGGTGGAGCGGCCATCACGGTGACCGACGACGGTCCGGGAATCGATGCGGACCTGCAACACACGCTGTTCGAGCGGTTCACCCGCGGCGACGACTCACGGTCGCGCGTCGCCGGCAGCACCGGGCTGGGTCTGGCGATCGTGGCGGCGATCGTCGGCGCCCACGACGGCACGGTGACGGTCGAGAGCGTCCCGGGACGAACCGTCTTCCGGATCGAGCTGCCGCGCGACGACGGTTCCCCTGACGATCCAGAGCTGCCTCACAGCTAACGGCAGTCGCATCCCGAGGTCACTGCGGTGGTCTGGAGCCATGACCGATTCCACTCGCACCGCGTCGCGCTTCCACACCACCGTCACCCGGCGAGTGCTGGGCGCGCTCGCCGCACTCGCCCTCGCGGGCGGCATCGCGGCGGGCCCCGTCGTGGCGGCTTCGGCCGCCACGTCGCGCACCTCCAGCTCGGTGCGGACTGCGGCCGCAGGCGCCGCCGACTTCGTCGCCGCGCTCGACCCGGCACAGGTCGCCGCCCTCTTCGACGGCGTCCCCAACATTCCCGGCACGGGCCTGCGGCTCGGTGACCTGACCGCCGAGCAGCGCGACGCCGCGTTCACCCTGTTGCGGTCGCTGCTGAGCGCCGAGGCGTGGGCGCAGCTCGCCGAACTGCTCGCCGCCGACGCCGAGCTGGATGCCGCGGCCGGCGGCGGTTCGGAGTGGTCGGCCGACGACTACCGGATCGCCCTGTTCGGCGAGCCTGATGGCGACTACGTGCTGCAGTTCTCGACCGCCGATGTCGTGCTGAGCGCGATCCGGCAGGGGGATGCGATCGACGTGCGTCCCGACGTCGTCGCGTAGCGCGCCCTCAGCCCGTGAAGCGCACGTCCCAAGGTCGCACCTCGACGGTCAGGAAGCCGCCCGCGACGCTTCCGTCGTCCACCGTGGCGAGAGCGACGACATCCACGCCGTCGTCGGCGCGGACGATCGTCATCCCCACGCCCGGCTCGTCGGGCAACGGTCCCGCGGCGACGAGCAGTCCACGCTCCTGCAACCTGCGCAGGAACGCGACATGCTCGCCGAACGCCGGATGTTCGAAGATCGACGTGCCCTCGAGGGCCGGTCCCGGCCGATGCACGAGGGCGAACCAGGCGGTCATGAACTCATCGCGAGCGCCGCGAAACCCGCCAGCACCGCGGGCCAGCCGTTGCCGTACTCGCGACGGGCGGCCTGCGGGTCGGTCATGCGTTCCCAACCGGAGTGCACGAGGGTGACCAGGGTCTGTTCGCCGGCGGCCTCGAACGTCACTCGCACATCGGTCGCGTGCCCCGATCCGTAGCCGGGATGCCAGGTGAAGCCGAGAGCGCCGGGCGGCTCCCAGCTGGTGACCTCGCCCCACACCGACTCCCGGTCGCCGGAGCGTTCGACGATGAGCCGCTCCTCGAACGCGACGGTGCCGTCGCCGAAGACGCCGAATCGGGCCAACGGCCACCAGTCGCCGATCCGCTCGGTGAACAGGGCGAAGGCGTGCTCGGGGCTCGCGGTGACGAGCACCTCGCGTCGCAGGGGCGGGATCATCGCTGCTCCTCGTCGACGTAACGGGCGAAGGAGGTGAGCGCGTCGTCCCACATCGAGATCAGCCACTGCTGCAGTTCGCGTTGACCGTCGGGCGCGAGCGCGTACAGATTGCGGGTGCCGCGCGGGCTGAACTCCACCAGTCCGGCGTTGGTGAGCACGCGCAGGTGTTTGCTGACGGCGGGGCGCCCGATGGGGAGCGCCTCGGCCAGCTGGCCGACCGGTGTCGGTCCGCGGTGGAGCTGCTCGACGATCCGGCGGCGCATGGGATCGCCGAGGGCGTCGAGGGCGAGTTCCGATTGGTTGCTCATGGGTAACGGTTACTCTAGAGCAACCATTGCGGTGACTCAACCTCTCGGATCACCCCAGGTCGCGGCGCCCGGCTCGCGCGGCGTCCAGTGCCGCACGGGCCGTCTCGTGGGCGCGTCCGGCGGCATCCCGTTGTCGCTCGAGCGCCTCCGCCTCGCGCTCCGCCGCAGCGAGGGCCCTGCGCGCCTCGCGCAGTCGCGCCTCGAGGTCGCCGAACTCGTCCGCCGCCTCGGCAGCATCCTGTTCCGCCCGCGCCACCACGGCATCCGCACGGCTGCGCGCCCGCTGCAGCTCCGCGTCGGAGTCGTCGATCGCCCGCGGCCGCGGCCGCTCGGGTGCCGCGCGGGGCCGGGCCGCGCGGGAGCCCGCCTCGGGCAGGGCCACAGCCTCCGCGAGGTCGACCGGCTCGAATCCGATCGCCTGAAGCGGGCGCAGCAGTCGGCCGGTGCGGATGGCGTCGGCGGCCTCGGCGTCGGCGAGTCCCGCGTCGAGGGTCGTGGCGACGGCATCCACGACCCCGGCGGGCACCGGGTGTCCGGCGTCGGCCGCGAGACCGGCGCCGACGCGGGCGAGGGCGGTGACCCGGGCGCGTCGCTCCTTCGCGAGCCGGGTGATCTCGGCACGGTCGAGCGCGTTCTGCGCCGCCCGGAGTTCGGCGCCGAGGTCGAGCAGCTCGTCCAGATCGCCGGGCCGGGAGCGCGCGAGCAGGTTGACGACCCAGGCGGCGGGGGCGGGCTTGCGCAGCTCCTTCACCCGGGCGGCGAGCGCCTTGTCGTCGGCGAGCTCCTTCGCGCGCGCCGTGCGCTCCGCGATGAAGTCGGCGGGCGGCACGCCGTAGAGCTCACCCGCGAGGTCGGCCAGCCGATCCGCCATCCGCCCAGTCAACCACTCGGTTCTCGCACGCACGGCCTAACCTGGGGCGGTGAGTTCCGCACGGGTCATCGTGGTCGGCAGCGTCAACCTCGACCTGCTGTACCGAGTGCCGCATCTGCCACGGGCGGGGGAGACCCTGCTGGGCAGCCAGCTTCAGCGCCTCTCGGGCGGGAAGGGCGGCAACCAGGCCCACGCCGCGGCGAAGATCGCCCCGCCGGGGGTCACCGTCGCGATGGTCGCGGGCGTCGGCGACGACGACGCGGGGGCGTTGCTGCGCAGCGACCTGGCGAGCGCCGGAGTCGACGTCGCGGGGGTGCGCACCGTCCCGGGAGTCTCCGGCACCGCCCTCATCGCGGTCGACGACGGCGGCGAGAACACGATCGTCGTCATCCCGGGCGCCAACAGCGAGTGGCCGGAGTCCGCCGCGGCGTCGATCGACCTGCGACCGGGCGACGTCGTCGTGCTGCAGCTCGAGGTGCCGTTCGCGGTCGTCGAATCGGTGGTCGCCCGTGCTGACGAGCTGGGTGCCCGGGTCGTGCTCAACGCCGCGCCCCTCGATCGCCGCGCCGCCGACCTTCTCGCCGGGGTCGACGTGCTCGTCGTCAACGAGATCGAGGCGGGCGAGCTGTTCGGGTTCGACGCCGGGCTCGAAGCGGATGACGTGGCCGGCATCGCGGCCGACCTGACGACCGATCTGGTGGTCACCCTCGGTGCTCGGGGAGTCGTGTTCGCGCCCGCCGGGGGAGCCGCGATCAGCCATCCGGCGTTCGCCGTCGACGCGATCGACACCGTGGGCGCCGGCGACGCATTCGTCGGCGGACTCGCCGCGGCGCTGGCCGCCTCAGCGAGCCTGGAGAGCGCCGTGCGCTGGGGTTCTGCGGCGGGGGCGCTCACCACGACCGTGCGGGGTGCGCGGCATCCCGGCCTCACCCGGGAGGCCGTCGAGACCCTGGCCGGACCGGTCGGGTAGACCCCCCGGTCTGTGCGTCCCCGCACCGGGGGACGGATTAATCAGCTCACAGTTTTACGTGCGACACTCTCTTTCAGCCGTTCTCACGATCTGATGCGTGAGTCGGTGAGGTGCCCGCCGCCGCATTCCCTGATCCGCCGCGGCGGGCACCGCTTCGTCTCGGTGAGGTGCCCGCCACCGCACCTGCTCGATCCACCGTGGCGGGCACCGCCTCCTCTGCGAGCACCAAGCTTCGACGCGCTGCTTGGTCGGCTCCGCTACCCCTAGTCGGAGCCCCTACGGGCACGACAGGCGTCTCGCAAAGTCATCGGGTAAGACACGTCGGGTATGACGTCACCTCATTTTGGTGAGTGCAGACTGATTTGTCTATGCCTCAGTTTCGAGATGTCGAAGAAAGTCGACAGGCGCCCACCCCGGGCGAGGTCAGGCCACGCCCACCCAGAGGCCGTCGCGGGCCNGAGGACGTCACCTCATTTTGGTGAGTGCAGACTGATTTGTCTATGCCTCAGTTTCGAGATGTCGAAGAAAGTCGACAGGCGCCCACCCCGGGCGAGGTCAGGCCACGCCCACCCAGAGGCCGTCGCGGGCCCGCGTCAGGCCGACGAACAGTTCGCGGCGCTGCAGAACGGTGCGCTCCACCGCGGCGGCGTCGAGCGCCGCTCCACCGTCTTGCACGAGGTAGGGCGGGGTGCGCACCACGAGCACCTCGGCGAACTCCAGGCCCTTCGCGCGCTTGATCGTGCCGACCTTCACCGCGTCGACGGGGGCGCCATCGTAGGTCGCGAGGTCGATCGTCGGGATGCCGGCGTCCGCGAGCGCCTCGGCGGCCTCCTGAGCGTGCCAGGCGTAGAGCGCGAGCACGCCGATGTCGCCGAGGCGCACCCCGCGTCCCGACGCGGCGGAGTCGGCGACGATGCGCCGCACCCGTTCGACGAGCGACCGGTCGTGTACCGCCCGCGAGGGGAAGACCGTGTAGACGGGCCGTGGTCCGCGGCGGAGTGCGCGGGCCGCATCCGCCCCCGTCGTCGCGCCCTCGATGTCGGTGAGCCGATCGCCCTCCACCAGAAGACCGGCGAACTCGGCGATCTCGGCGGTGTTGCGGTAGTTGGTCGTGAGCACCGCCGCACGCCCGGCGATCGACACCCCCGCCTCGGCGAGCGTCGCTCCGCCGGGATAGATCGTCTGCTGCCCGTCGCCCACCAGGTTGAGACCGTCGGGGATGTCGCCGACGAGCGAATGCAGCATGCGGATCATGAGCGGTGAGAGATCCTGCACCTCGTCGACGATCACCGCCCGGTAGGTGTCGAGCGGCTGTTCCTGCAGCGCGGCGTGGGCCTCGAGGATGAGGTCCTGCCAGTCGGCGACATCGCGGGCGCGCAAGGCGTTCTCGTAGGCGACATAGAGCTCCCACACCGCGGCCCGCTGGTCGACCGTGAGGGGGCGTTGCCGCCCGTGCCGGGCCAGCCCCGCGTATTGCTCGAAGCGGGTCAGGCCGCGGCCCTTGAGCACCGCCGACACCTCCTCGTACCAGTACCGGGCGGCCGGATCGATCACGCCGAGAGGCCCGTCGATGCCGTGCCGTCGCCAGACCTCGTCGAAGAGGCGTGAGGCGAGTTCGGCGTCGACATCGAGACGGCTGCCCCGCGCGGCGAGCACCTCGGCGGCGAAACCGTGCACGCTCCGGAACTCCACCCGGTCGGCCACGTCGGGTGCCATCCGATGGAGCAGCGATTGGAGAACGGCGGGCAAGGTGCGCACGAACGTCGTGACGAGCACCGGACCGCCGGTGACCCGCGCGAGGTAGGCGGCGCGATGCAGCGCCACGACGGTCTTGCCGGTGCCGGCGGCGCCCCGGATGCGCGACGGCCCGTTGAACGAGCGTCGCACCAGGCGAGCCTGGTCGGGGTCGAGGAACGCCATCCACTCCTCGATCGGCGCGCGGCGGTAGCCGTCGAGCAACGCCGCGTGGAGCTGCTCCGCCGTGGGCGGATCGATCGGCAGCTGCGGGTCGGCGGCGACCTGGGTCGCGGCGACGGGGAGGGTGACCGGTCCGGTGGTCATCGGCGGGAAGAGGTGCTCGAGGGCTGTACGCACCTCGGCGACCCGGGTCGGCGACAGCCGGACGCCGAGCCGGGCGATCTCGCCGATGGCGGCGGTGTCGCCGAGCAGCGTCACGCCGAGCAGCTGCGTGCGCGGCAGGTCGACCCCGGTGAGGGCGATGACGGCGTGCACCTCGCCGGGGGCCAGACCGATCTCGGCGAGCTCGCCCTGTGTCAGGTGCAGCAGATCGGCGAGCCGCTCGACCTCGTTCGTCGCGTCGACGTCACCGCGCCACACCCGGCCCCCGGCGATCGTCACCTGAGGCCACGACGTGGTGCCGACCAGCACCACGCCGCTCGGCCCGACCAGCACGAGATCGACGCTGCCTCCGGCCGGCCCGGGGTGCTTGCGGTCGGCGAGCAGACTGTAGCCGAGGGGCTCGAGCTCGATCAGGGCGCGGGCGAGACGCTGCTCGCTGGGCGCGGTGGTCTCGAAGCTGAGGGCCATCTGGCGCGCGATGCCGGCCCGGCGGGCGCTCTCATCCGCCTGCTCACGCTGTCGCGCGGCCTCCCCCGCGACAGGGTCTCCCGCTGCCACAATTCCCCCCGGAATCTTCAGGAGCCGGGTGCCTTTCTGTGGCGCCGCGACTCCTGCTCCCAGTGTGCGCGGGCGGGGGGAGTCCTGCTATCGCGTCTTCGGGGGGCACGCGGGCGCGCCGCGACGCGCTACCAGCCGGGAACCACCTCGGCCAGCACGACCGGAAGCCAGAACAGGCCGAGTGAGCCGAACACCCCGATGATGATCGCCACGATCCCGGGCGCCTTGCGGCCGCCGCGGAACAGGCTGACCACGCCCAGCACGACGGCGGTGAACGACACGGGGGAGAGCACCGCCACGACGCCGAAGAACACGAGCATGCCGCCGAGGAAGCCCACGTAGACGGCATCGTCGAAGGTCGACGACTCGACCGCCCCGATGATCGCGACGACGATCCAGGCCACGAGGGGTGCGACGGCCGCGACGAGGGCGAGAACGAGGGCGACGACGCCGACCCGGTTGCGTGATGGAGGCGTCACGGCGACGGTCATTTCGCGAGGATACTGCGTAACGCGCCCGAAACCGGCGCTTGTTAGCGTGACGCAATGGCCACCGAATCGTCGAACTTCTCCGTTCCCTCGATCGACATCACGCCCTACGTCGCCGACGGCACCGCCGAGGAACGCGCGGCGGTGGCCCGCGCGATCGACGACGCCTGTCGCACCGTCGGATTCATGCAGATCCTCGGCCACGGCATCCCCGACGCGGTGATCGCGGGGCTGGCCGAAGCGATGGATGCCTTCTTCGCCCTCGACCTCGAGACGAAGAAGACCTACAAGACCCCTCCGAAGATCAACCGCGGGTACTCGCCGCCCAAGTCGGAGAGCCTGAGCCTGAGCCTCGGCGTCGAGAGCGCCAACCGCATGAACGACTTCTTCGAAGCGTTCAACGTCGGCGCGGCACGGTCCGACTATCCCGGCGTCGAGCTGCCCGCCGACGACTACGCCGAGAACGTGTGGCCCGAGGTCGCCGGCTTCCGCGAGAAGGTGGAGGCCTACTACGCCGAAGCCAAGCGCGTGGCCGAGACCATGACGGTGATCTTCGCCGACGCGCTCGGGCTGCCCGAGGGTTTCTACGACGCCTACACCGGGCACTCGCTCGACGTCATGCGCATGAACAACTACGCCCTGCCGCCGGGGCGAATCCAGCTCGACGGCGACCTCATCGGCATGGGCGAACACACCGACTACGGGATCGTCACGGTGCTGTGGGCCGACCAGGTGAAGGGACTCCAGGTGCTCGGCACCGACGGATCGTGGAACGACGTCAGCCCCGCCGACGACGCCCTGCTCATCAACCTCGGCGACGTCACCGCGCGCTGGACGAACGACCAGTGGATGTCGACGCTGCACCGGGTCAAGCCGCCGATCGTCGACGGCACGATCGAACGCCGCCGCAGCGCGGCCTACTTCCACGACGGCGACATCGACGCGCTCATCACGACGATGCCGCACCTCATCGACGACGCGCACCCCAACCGCTACCCCGAGCCGATCACCGTGGGCGAGCACATCCGCGCCAAGCTCGCGGGCTCCCGCGCCGGCAAGAGGAACGACACCGCGGGGGCCGAGAAGGATCGGGTGCTCGCCGCCCGCGGTTAGCCTCGCGTCGATAACCTCAGGGGCATGGCAACCCCGCACATCAGCGCCGAACCCGGTGACATCGCGCCCGTCGTGCTCATGCCCGGCGACCCGCGTCGCGCCCAACGGATCGCCGACGAGCTGTTCGACGACGCCCGGCTGGTGACCGAGGTGCGCGGCATCCTCGGGTTCACGGGCACGTTCCAGGGCACGCCGGTCTCGGTGCTCGCCTCGGGCATGGGCGGGCCGTCGATCGCGATCTACGCCACCGAGCTGGCCCGGTTCTACGGCGTGACCCGCATCGTGCGCGTCGGCACGGCGGGCGGGCTCCAGCCCGCGATGCCGCTCGGCACCGTCGTCGCCGCCTCGGTCGCGCACACCGACTCCGCGATGACCGCGGGCTGGGTGCCGGGCGTCGCGCTCTCGGCCGCTCCGGCCTTCTCGCTGCTGCGGGCGGCCGTCGAAGCCGCGGAACGGGATGCCGTGGCGCTCCGGGTGGGGGCCGTGTTCTCGAGCGACACCTTCTATGCCGATGACCCCACGGTCACCGGGAAGCTCGCGGTGCTCGGCACTCTCGCGGTGGAGATGGAGGCCGCGACCCTCTACGCCGTGGGGGCGAAGGAGGGAATCGAGACTCTCGCCCTGGTGACGGTGACCGACGACCTGACGACGGGAGAACACCTTCCCGCCCTCGACCGGGAGACCGGGTTCGGCACCGCGGCGCAGCTGGCGCTTGCCGCGTCGATGCCGCCGCCGGTCAGCTGAGTCGCTCTAGCATCGGACCGTGGCCCCTTCGCGTATCGAGACCCTCGTCATCCTCGGCGCCGGGGGCGACCTCACGTCGCGTCTGCTGCTGCCCGGCCTCGCGACGCTGCTCGCCTCGTCACGCGGCAGCGCCATCCGCCTGATCGGCGTCGATCGCGACCCGATGAGCGATGCCGCCTGGCAGCGGCGGGTCGGCAAGGCGTTCTCGGGGGTCGACGCGCGGCTGGCCGACCGGGTGCTCGAGTCCTCGGTCTACCTCCAGGCCGACGTCACCGACGCGGAGGCCCTCGGGCGCGTCCTCACGGCCGCGACGGGTCGGGTCGCCCTGTTCTTCGCCCTGCCGCCCGCGGTCACGGTGCTGGCGTGCCGCACGCTCGCCACGATGAAGCTCCCCGACGGGATCGTGCTGGCGATCGAGAAGCCGTTCGGCACCGACCTGGCATCGGCCCGGGCGCTCAACCGGCTGCTGCAGAAACTGGTGCCCGAAGAACAGGTGTTCCGCGTCGACCACTTCCTCGGAAAGTCGACCGTCATCAACCTGCTCGGCCTCCGGTTCGCCAACCGCATCTTCGAGCCGCTGCTGTCGGCGCAGAACGTCGCCCACGTCGAGGTCAACATCGAGGAAGACCTCGGGCTCGAGGGCCGCGCCGGCTACTACGACCGGGCCGGGGCGCTCGTCGACATGATCCAGAGCCACCTGCTGCTCGTGCTCGCGCTCGCCACGATGGAGCCGCCCGCCACCGTCGGGTCCGAAGACCTGCGGGGCGCGATGGCGCAGCTGCTGCGCGCCACCCGGCCGTGGAAGAAGGACGGCACCGAGAGCCGGCGGGCACGCTACACGGCCGGCACGATCGGTCGACGGAAACTGCCCGCGTACCTCAGCGAAGACGGGGTCGATCGTTCACGGAACACCGAGACCCTCGCCGAGATGACCGTCGCGATCGACAACTGGCGCTGGGCGGGCGTGCCCTTCGTGCTGCGCTCGGGCAAGGCGATCGGCGACCCCCGGCAGGAGATCGTGTTCACCTTCCGCGACGTGCCGCACCTGCCGACCGGGTTCCACGGGCCGGGGCGTCAGGCACGGCTGCGCATCGGGATCAAACCCGCCACGATGTCCCTCGACCTCGTGACCAACGGCCGCGACGACCCCTTCGACCTCGAATGGGACACCCTCGATGCGGAGTTCGGCCCGAGCGAACTCAAGCCCTACGGCGAGGTGCTCGCGGAACTGCTCGACGGCGATCCGACGCTCTCGGTGCGCGGGGACATCGCCGAGGAGTGCTGGCGCATCGTCGCGCCCGTGCTCGCCGCCTGGCGCGCCGATCGGGTTCCGCTCGACAGCTACCCGGCCGGAACCCGCGGCCCGCGGAGCTGGCACTAGTCGCTCAGCGGAAGACGCCGGCGTACAGCGCCGAGACCTCACTCGGGCTCGGCTCGACCGGGTTGTTCGCCGGCGAGCCCGACGCGATCGCCTGCGCGGTCATGGTCGGGATGGCGGCATCCCACGCTTCAGGGGAAACGCCCAGGTCGCTCAGCCGGGGCACGCCGAGGGCGGTGTTGAGCCGCTCGAGTTCGTCGACCAGGGTCTCCCCGGCGGCGAGGTCCGAGTCGTTCCCCGCCACCGGGCCGAGCGCCCGCGCGCAGTCGGCGTAGCGGGTTGCGGCACCGGGCAACGAGAAGCGGGTGACCGCGGGGAAGAGCAGGGCGTTCGAGAGCCCGTGGGCGATTCCGAAGCGCGCGCCGATCGGTCGGCTCATGCCGTGCACCAACGCGACGCTCGCGTTCGAGAAGGCCGCACCGGCGAACAGCGACGCGAGCATCATCTCCTCCCGGGCGCGCCGGTCGGCGCCGTCGGCGTAGACGGCCTCGAGGTTCCCGCGGATCAGCCCGATGGCGCGCAGGGCGAAGATGTCGCTCAGCGGGGTGGCTCTGCGGCTCACGTAGGCCTCGACGGCGTGCGTGAGCGCGTCGATGCCGGTGTCGGCGGTGAGCCGCGGCGGCATCGTGAGGGTCAGCTCCACGTCGACGATCGCCGCGCGGGGCAGGAACGCGGCACCGGCGCACAACATCTTCTCGGCGGTGGCGTCGTCGGTGATGACGGTGAACTGCGTCGCCTCCGAT
Source organism: Pseudolysinimonas yzui (assembly GCF_014653215.1). Classification (GTDB taxonomy): domain Bacteria; phylum Actinomycetota; class Actinomycetes; order Actinomycetales; family Microbacteriaceae; genus Pseudolysinimonas_A; species Pseudolysinimonas_A yzui. Next base: position 399,882 of record NZ_BNAI01000001.1, read on the forward strand.
CCGCTGCCGGCCGTCGTCGGCACCGCGAGGATCGGCAGGGCGCCGCCGAGGGTCTGCACCGGGGCCTTGTAGCGTCGCATCTCGCCGCCGCTCAGCGCGAGCAGCGCGATCGCCTTCGCGGTGTCGATCGGGCTGCCGCCGCCGACGCCGATCACGGCATCCGCCCCCGCAGCGAGCGCCGCGGCGACCCCGGCGTCGACCGCCGCGGTCGACGGGTCGGGCACGGTGTCGGAGAACACGACGGGCTCGAGGCCGTCGGCGCGCAAGAGGGCGGCGATCTCGGCGGCGACGCCGTTCTGAGCGTGGAACGGGTCGGTGACGATCAGCGGTCGGGAGATGCCGAGCTCGAGGGCGGCCTCCCCGATGCGCTGCCGTGCGCCGGCACCGACCAGCAGGCGGGGGAGCCGGAACGACGCGACCCCGGTCACGCGCGCCCGACGAGCATGTCGATCGCCTTCGCCACCCGGCGATTCCGCGTGTCATCGCTCTTGGCGTCGAGGATCGCCGTGACGTGCGCCTTCTGGTGTGAGGGCGCGAGTCTCTCCCAGGCGGCGGCCGCCGCGGGATCGGCGGCGAGCGCGACGGCGAGCACCTCGGGCACCTCGACAGTGCGCGGGGCCGTGTCGTGCTCGAGTGTCACCTCGACCTCGTCGCCCGCGCCCCTGCCGGTCTTCGCGCGGGTGTCGGCATTGAACGAGATGAGGTTCTTGCCGCCCATCACCGCGGTCGTCGTGCGGTAGCTGTACCCGCCGTCGATCGTCACCACGACGGGCACCCGTTTGCCCGCGCCGAACGACGCGAGGATCTCGTCGGGAACGACGATGCCGACGTTGTTGCCGCCGGTGGCCAACAGGGTCGTGCGAAAGGTGGGCATCAGGAGGCCTCCGGCAGCTGGATGACGGTGAACAGGGTTCCGAGCGGGTCGGTGGCGTGCGCGACGCGTCCGAACGGGGTGTCGACCGGCTGGTCGAGCAGCGCCCCTCCGAGTTCGCGGATGCGGCGTGCGGCGGTCTCGGCGTCCGCGACCGCGAAGTACGGCATCCAGGCCGACTCGTCATCGAGGTCGTCGCGCGCCGCGTCGTAGATACCGACCCGCGCCTCCCCGGGCTCGCCGTGCACGACCATGCGGAACTCGTCGGAGTCGCCCATCGAGACCGTCTGCCAGCCGGCGACGTTCCGGTAGAACGGCACCGCCGCCGCGAAGTCGAGGGTGTGCAATTCGAACCAGGCGGGCGCACCCGGCTCGTTCTCGGCTCCGAACCCCGGATGCGTTCCTGGCTGCCAGAACCCCACCCGGGCCCCCGAGGGATCGGTCGCGATCAGCAGCACCCCCAGGTCGCCGGCCATCGACGGCCCGACCTCGACGCGGCCGCCGTTCGCCTCGACGGCCGCGGCCGCGGCCCCCGCGTCGAGCACCTTGAGGTAGACGATCCAGCCGTCATCGGGCATCGGCACGAGCCGGGCGACGTGGTCGCCGTGCAGGCGCAGGGTCGCGGCGCCGTCGAGAGAGTCGGAGGCGTCGGCCGTCCAGCCGAGCAGGCCCCCGTAGAACGCCAGGGAGCGCTCCGGGTCGGTCGTCGCCAGTTCGAGCCAGATCGGCTCGCCCGGGAAACGATCGACGGCGGCACTCACTCGCGCGACTTCGGACACAGTGCCAGTGTCGTTCACCCGCGGTCCGAGGGCCAGGGGTCATCCACCGAGTGAAAGCGCGGATCCGGGTCAGCCCGCCGAGAACCGACGGAGGTACTCTCGCGTCGCCGGCTCGCGGGGGTTCGCGAACAACGCGGCCGCGGGTCCCTGCTCGACGATGACGCCGCCGTCGAGGAACACCACTCGGTGGGCGACGTCCCGGGCGAACGCCATTTCGTGCGTCGCCATCAGGATGGTGGTGCCTTCGGCGGCGAGTTCGCGCACCAGTTCGAGCACGTCGCCGACGAGCAGCGGGTCGAGCGCCGAGGTGATCTCGTCGAGCAGCAGCACCTCAGGGTCGGTGTGCAGCGCCCGCGCGATGGCCACGCGTTGCTGTTGTCCGCCGGAGAGCCGGTCGGGATGCTCGCGCGCCTTCTCGGCGAGGCCGATGCGGTCGAGCAGCTCGAGACCGCGCTCCTCGGCCCGCGCCCGCGGAACCCGATGCACCTTGCGGGCGGCGAGCGTCACGTTGTCGAGCACCGAGAGGTGCGGGAACAGGTTGAAGTGCTGGAACACGACGCCGAAGCGCGCCCGCACCCGGTCGACGGCGACGCGGGGGTCGCTGATGTCCTCGCCGCGCAGGAGGATGCGCCCGTCGTCGATCGGCTCCAGCAGGTTGATCGTGCGCAGCAGGGTCGACTTGCCCGACCCGGAGGGCCCGATGAGGGCGACGACCTCGTGCTCGGCGAGTTCCAGGTCGATTCCGCGGAGCACGGGGGTGGCGCCGAAGGACTTGCGGATGCCCGTCAGCTCGAGAACGGCGCTCACACGACCGATCCCATCTGCTCGCGCTTCCGCAGCCGGGCACTGACCCAGTCGGTGAGCCGGATGGTGGGGATCGCGAGCAGTACGAAGAGCACCGCCGCGACGATGTACGGGGTGAACTCCGCATACTTCGCCTGTTCGATCTGCGCCCCCCGAACAGCGTCGACGATGCCGAGGATCGACACCAGCCCGACATCCTTCTGCATGGCGACGAAGTCGTTCATCAACGGGGGAGCCTGCCGGCGGATCGCTTGCGGCAGCACGACGAGGCGCAGGGTCTGTCCATGCGTCAGGCCGAGGGCGCGGGCGCCCAGGCGCTGCGACGGATGAACCCCCTCGATGCCCGCACGGATCACCTCCGACACGTAGGCGGAGTAGGTGATCACGAGGGCGATCGTGCCGAGCAACTCCGCCGAGATGCGCGTCTGCAGCAGCCCCGGCACCCCGAAGCCGATCAGATAGATCACGATGATGAGCGGGATGCCGCGGAACAGGTCGGTGTAGGCGGCCGCCAGCACCCTGAGCGGAAAGAACACGGCCCCGCGCAGCGTCCTCAGGAAGGCCAGGAGGGTCGCGACGATCGCGACCCCGACGACCGCGAATACGAGGATGCGCAGGTTGACCAGAAAGCCCTCCGCAACCCGCGGGAACGCGGCCAGAGCCGTCTCGGGGTCGAAGAAGCTCTCCTGCACCCGAGCCCACCCGGGGGTGTTGATCACGAAGAGCCAGACCAGCACCCCGAAGGTGAGCGTGCTCGCCGCCCCGACGAGCACGGATCGGGTCGACTCGCGACGACGGAAAGCCCGCCGCTCGAGCTCGATCGAGCTCGGCGGCGGGCCCTCCGGGTAACGACTCACCGTTCGAAGCTACTGGAGCTCCGCCACTCCCTGGTCGGCGCCGAGCCACTCCGCGACGAGGGCGTCGAGCGTGCCGTTCTCGCGCAACGCGTCGATCGCCGCCGAAACCGCGTCGGTCAGCGGGCTGTCCTTCGCCAGCAGCACGCCCCACTCGGCGGTCGCGCCCTCGATCTCGGGCAGCGAGCCGACGATGACCCCCGCGTCGAGCTCGACGCCGGTGATGTAGAAGGCGGTCGGCAGGTCCACGACGATCGCGTCGACCTGACCGTTCTCGAGCGCGAGCTTGGCGTCGTCGTTGCTGTTGAACACCTGCGCGCCGGCCGTCGGCTGGATGATCTGCTCGACCGCCGCGAGGCTCGTCGTGCCGGTGGCTGCGCCGATCAGCAGTCCCTGCAGGTCGGCGATCGAGGTGGCCTCGGCAGCTGCCGACCCTTCGATCGTGATGACGGCCTGGTCGGCGGCGTAGTACGGCGACGAGAAGTCGACCTGCTCCGCGCGTTCCGGGGTGATCGTGTACTGCTGGATGTTGAAGTCGAAGTCCTTCGGACCCGGCGCGATCGCGGCGTCGAAGCCGGTGCGCACCCAGACGACGTCCTCGGCCGCGAAGCCGAGTTCTTCGGCGATCGCGTAGGCGACGGCGGCCTCGAAGCCCTCGCCCGACTCGGGCGCGTCGTCGATCACGTAGGGGTAGTAGGCGGGCTCGCCGGTGGCGATCGTCAGCTTGCCGTCGGTCACGTAGTCGCCACCGGAACCGGATTCGGTGGTCTGGCAGCCGGCGAGACCGAGACCGAGGGCGAGCACGCCGGCGGCGGCGGCCAGCTTGGTGATGGTGCGGGACATGGGGCCTCCAAGAGATATGTGCTGGGTCAACCATTCTGCCGGGGGAGCCGAGGTGCCGGTCGCCAGGTGTCGATTCATGACAGGGCTACGCTGTTCGGGTGCTAGCGACCGTGCGGAGTCCGATCGCGCTGTGGGCAGGATTCCTGCTCGCTCACCTCTGGCTCGGGATGCTCGCCCTCTATGCCCCCGGTCAGCCGATCGGCGACGTGACCAGCGTCTACCGATTCTGGATCGTCGACTACGCGTTCGAAGGCTACGGCTGGGTCGGCATCGACACGGTGTGGGTCTACCCGATCCTCGCGATCGTGCCGATGATCGCCGCCGCCGCCCTCGGCCCCGACCTGTACGCGAGCACCTGGCTGAGCCTCGTGATGCTCGCCGACGCGATCGCCTTCGCCGTGCTCATCACGGTCGCACGCCGGCACGGGGTGGCGCACCCGGGATGGTGGTGGCTCGGCTTCCTCGTCGCCCTCGGCCCGGTCGCGATCGGCCGCATCGACTCGATCACCGTGCCCCTCGCGATGCTCGGCGTGCTTGTGGTGGTCACCCGGCCCGCGCTCGGCGGGGTGCTGCTGACGGTCGCCGCGTGGACCAAGGTGTGGCCAGCGGCGCTCGTGGCAGCCGTCGTCGTCGCGCTGCGTGATCGCGGCCGCGTCGTCATCGGGGCCGCGGCGACGACGGCGGTGGTGCTGATCGCCGCACTCGCGCTCGGCGCGGGCGGCAACGTCTTCAGCTTCATCACGCAGCAGACGGGCCGGGGACTGCAGATCGAGTCGGTGATCGCGACGCCGTGGATGTGGGACGCGACCCTCGGCCCCGGGCACACCCAGGTGTACTACGACACCGCGATCCTCACCTTCCAGTTGCGCGGCGACGGGGTGCTGGACGCGGCCGCGGTCGCGACCCCGCTGCTCGCGCTCGCCGCGCTCGTGCTGCTCGGTCTGGGGGTCATCGCGACCCGGCGCGGCCGGGAGCCGGGGGAGGTGCTGCCTCCGCTCGTGCTCGCCCTGACGCTGGCGATGATCATCTTCAACAAGGTCGGCTCCCCGCAGTTCGTCACCTGGCTCGCGGTGCCGATCGTCTTCGGGCTGGTGACCGCCGCATCCGGTGCCGGCCGGTCGTTCCGGGTGCCGGCGGTACTCGGCATCGCCATCGCCGTGCTCACCCAGGCGTTCTACCCGTACCTCTATCACGAGCTTCTCGGGGTGCCGAACCTGGTGCTGGTGCTCGTGCTCACGGCGCGCAACATCCTCTACCTCACGCTGTTCGCCTGGGCGGTGGTCGCCCTGATCCAGGTGGTCCGCCACCCGCTGGCCGACCACGAGAGCGACGCCGACGATGCGGCGTTAGATTGGATTCAAGCTCGACGGTGAGTCGTCGCACTCATCGATCGAACGGCTGCTTCTCGTCATGACCTCCCTCTCGCCGCTGCGGGTACGCCTGGCCCTGCTCGCGCTCGCGCTCGGCGGGTTCGGCATCGGAGCGGCCGAGTTCGCGGCGATGGGGGTGCTGCCCGAGATCGCCCGCGACCTGCTGCCCGACCTCGCGGCGTCCGATCCCGAGGAGGCGATCGCGCGCGCCGGCATCCTCATCTCGGCGTACGCCGCCGGCGTCGTCGTCGGCGCGCCGACGATCGCGGTGGTTGCCGCACGCTTTCCGCGGAAAGGACTGCTGCTGACACTGGCGGTCGCCTTCACCGTCGGCACCCTCGCCTCCGCGCTCGCGCCGACCTTCGAACTCGTGGTCGTCGCGCGATTCCTCGCGGCACTCCCGCACGGGGCGTACTTCGGCATCGCGGCCCTCGTCGCGGCGTCGCTCATGGGGCCGGGCAAGCGCGGTCAGGGCATCGCCCTCGTGCTCTCCGGGCTGACGATCGCCAACGTCGTCGGCGTGCCGGCGATCACCTTCCTCGGGCAGAACGCCGGCTGGCGCGCCGCCTATCTCGTGGTCGCGGCGATCTTCGCGCTCACCGCGATCGCGATCGTGCTCGTCGTGCCGAAGCAGCCCGGTGACCCCGAGGCCACCATCCGGCGCGAGATCGGCGGATTCGCCCGGCCCGCCGTGTGGCTCGCCCTGCTGACCGGAGCGCTCGGCTTCGGCGGCCTGTTCGCCGTCTACACCTATGTGGCTCCGCTCACCACCGAAGTCACGAGGCTCTCGCCGGCGGTCGTGCCGATCGCCCTCATCGCGATGGGCGTCGGCATGACGCTGGGCAATCTCTTCGGCGGACGGCTCGCCGACCGTGGCGCCCTGCGGGCGGTCTTCATCTGCTTCGGGTTGCTCGTCGCGGCGCTGTTCGGGCTCGCGCTCGCGGCGACGGCGCTGCCGGGGCTGTTCGCGGGCCTGTTCGCGGTGGGGTTCGCGGCGGCGGCGATCTCACCTGCCATCCAGACGCGGCTGATGGATGTCGCGGGCGACAGTCAGACCCTCGCGGCGGCCGCCAACCACTCGGCGCTCAACATCGGCAACAGCATCGGCGCGCTGCTCGGCGGTGCCGTGATCGCCGCCGGGTGGGGCTACGTCGCGCCCACCTGGGTCGGCCTTGCGCTGTGCCTACCGGGCATCCTCTTGGCCGTACTGGGCGGACTGGTCACCGCTTCGCCGGCACGTCGATCAGCGAATCAGAACGAGCCGGTCGGGTTGTCCTGAATGAGGATGCCGTCCTGGATGGCGCGCTTCCGCAGCGCCACCTTCGTGCCGACGTCGATGCCGGCGACCCGGTACTTCTCGCGGATGCGCTTGAGGTAGCTCTTCGCGGTCTCCTCCGAGATGCCGAGCTGGTAGGCGACCGCCTTCACCGGCTCGCCGCCGCCGTAGAGCGCCATGACGCGACGCTCCTGTGCCGAGAGCTTCGGAGCGCCGCCGATGTCGGCGGCGTTGATCGCGAGGTCGAGTTCGGCCGAGATGAAACTCTCGCCCTTCGCGGCCGCGCGGATGGCCTCGATGATCATGTCGACGGGCTCGCTCTTCACGAGGTAGCCGAGCGCTCCCGCGCCGAGCGCCTCGCGCACGACGTTCGGCTCGGAGTAGGTGCTCATCAGCACCGTGCGCACGCCCGTCGTCTTGAGCGTCGAGATCTTGAGGGCGACCGGCAGGTTGTCTTTCAGGTCCAGGTCGAGCAGCACGACGTCGACCGGGAACTCCGGATGCGTCAGCAGTTCGGGCCACGTGGGCACGGCGGCGACCACGTCGATGTCGTCGGCGGTGCTGCGGATCCATTCCGTCAGCGCCCCGAGGATCATGCGGTGGTCATCGACGAGGGCGACGCGAATAGGGGCGGCCACAGGGGTTCCTTCCGTCGGGGTGCTCACTGGTCGGCCGGGTTGTCGACGATGCACTCGATGTCGACCCGCAGACTGGCGTCCTGAGTGGAGTCAGAGTATCGCCCGATGCGGCCGATCGCGTCCCAGACACCCGAGTCGACCCGGTTTCGGGGAACACCGGTGGACGTGATCGTGATCGGAACGGCGATCTTGTGATCGGGCACGTCGGCGGTGCCGGGCACGACGGGGCCGATCTGGATGTTGACGGTGCGCACCGGTCCCCGGCGTCTCGGGTTGGCCGCCGAGGGCACATCGGCGACGAGCAACCAGGCCGCCGAGAGCAGCCCGTCGCGCTGCGTCGGGTCGAGCAACCCGGCGAGACTCGACTTGTCGGAGAGCGTCACCGACTTGCCGAGCTGCTCCGACTCGCTGATCGCGTGGTACAGCCAGGTCTCCCGTCGACCCTCGATCAGGTGCAGGCGCAGCTCCGTCGCGAGCTGGGCGGCCACCGACGCGTTCTTCGGCGTGAGCGGCAGGTTCGTCTTCTTGTTGGCGACGGCATCCAGCAGCTCCTCCGCGGCGAGGTCGAGCCGGGCGAGCTCTTCGGAGGCGAGCATCCCGACGGCGAAGCGCGGGGCGGACACGGTGCTCTGCACGAGCACGCGGTCGAGTTCGACCTGCACCATGCGGCGGAAGCCCTCGACGATCACGACGCCGATCACGGGCGGCAGCACCGATCCGGCGATCGCCGTCACCTGTGTCGCAATCCAGGTGGAGTCGGCGAACGCGCCGACCGGGGCGTCGAGGAACATCACGGCGACCAGTGCGACGCCCAGCACCCCGGCGGCGGCCAGGATCTCGGCCGACCCGCGCAGAGCCACCAGCACGAGCAGCGCCATCCCCGCGGTCAGTGCCGCCGTCGCGTGCCCGCCGATGTCGCGCAACTCCCAGATCGCGATGACGTCGAGGGCGAAGGCGATCGCGAGACCCGCGAGGAACAGCCCGAACATCCAGTCCGGCAGGCGATCGCCGCTCACCCGCGACATCATGATCGCGCCGATGAGGATCGCGGCGAGCACGATCCACGCGGCGAGGGCGGCGAGCGGCTCGGGGTAGACCTCCCACTGCGACACGAACCAGATGAGTCCGTACACGGCGCGTAGCCCGACGACGATCACGGCCCCGAGCCCGAGGAACGCGGTTCCCAGGCTCGCCCGGTGGGCGCTCGCGGCGCGGCTGAAGCGTCGTGCCGTGCTGCTCACCGCGCGGCGGGCGTTGCCGACGACGACGCCGAGCGTGTTCTCTTCGGGTCGCGAGAAGGTGATGGTGTCGTTCTTGTTCATCCCCGCGGCACCTCCAGGGCCACCGTCGTGCCCGAGCCGGGAGCCGAGAACAGCCGGGCGTTGCCGCCGACCTCGCGCAGCCGTGCGACGACCGATTCGGCGAATCCGAGTTTCGCCTCGTCGATGTCCGAGATGTCGAAGCCGACTCCGGCGTCGGTCACGAGCGCTCGCACCATCTTGTCGTCGTCGGTGATCGTCACGTGGGCCTCGGTGACGCCCGAGTGGCGCCGCACGTTCTCGAGGCATTCGGCGAGGGCGAGCAGGAACGCATCGAGCACCTCGCTCGGCAGCAGCACCTGGCCGGTGCCGTGCCACGACACCTTGAGTCCCATCCGCCCGAACCGCTGCTTGACCGATTCGAGAGTGGTGCCGAGCACCGTCTCATCGGGCTGCACGATCGGAATCGACCCGGTTTCGGTCGGCAGGCTCGGCCCTTGCCCGAGCCGGAGCTGGCGCAGGAGCCGGGCGTCGTCGGCGGCTTGCTGGCGCAAGGCATCGGGCTTCACCCCGACCCCTGAGTGGGCGAGCAGCGTGAGGGTCGCGAGCACGGTGTCGTGCAGCAGGCGGGCTCCCTGCCGGCGTTGGGCTTCGAGTTCGCTCGCCTGACGTTCGGCGCGATGGGCGCGCCCGATGCTCGCGATGCGTTTGGCCACCTGCGGCACGCCCGCACTGATCCACACCGCGATGAGGGTCGCGAGACCCCACCCGACGAGCACGGTCCCGCCGCTGCGCAGCGCCTGCGCGGGCGTCGCGATCTCGGCGAAGATGACGACACCGACGCCGCTCAGGGCGCCGACGACGAGCAGGGCGATCCGCGGAATGCTCGTCGTGAGCACGAGCGCGAGGGCGGCGAGGCCCGCGGCGGTGACGTGCACGATCGCGAGCGAGGCCGCCGGAGTCGGCGGGGCCGCGAGGAACGCGACGGTGAGCACGATGCCCGTGCCCGCGATGAGAGCCGCGATGGGCCACCAGATCGTGCGGCTCAGGCCCACCCCGATCAGGGCGGCGGCGAGGATGAGGTAGAGCGGGATGCCGACCAGCAGCGCCGACGACGGCACGGCGCCGGGAAGCAGAAAGCACAGGGCAGAGACCGCGGTGAAGCTCAGGCCGTAGACGCGGGCGCTGCGCTGGAGGAGCCGATCGCGCTCCCTACTGATGAGGTCCATGCTGAACGCAATCGTGACACACCGTGCCACGCGAATGGGGGGTGCCACGCGGACGGCGGGGTTAGCATGGCGGGGTACAGTTCCACGCACCGCTGGGGTGCAGAGGGGCGCTTGACTGCCACGAACTCCTGGGGGTGTTCGAGAGCCGTGACCGATACCGGTCGCGGCTCTCGGCGGTTCAGTGCCTGGTTCAGTGCCTGGTTCAGCCGCTGGGCAGCCCGCAGTACGCCGTGAAGAACGCGTAGAAGTCGGCGCGCTGGGCCTCGGTGACGGGCAGCATCCAGCGTGTCTCGCTCGCCGTCGCCGTCGTCACGTACAGCGGGATGATGGTGCCGACCTTGTCTTCCATCAGCGCGTGCGGGTCGCAGCGGTTCGGAACGAACGGGATGCGCACCTCGAACGGACCGCTCGCGTCGATCGTGATCCCGAGCTCCACCAGGTCGTTCGCCTGCCCGGCGTTCGTCGGCTGCAACAGGGTCGTGCCGCCGACGGCATCGAGCGTCACCGTGCCGGGAGCGCCGGTCGGCTCGACGTCGATCACGAGGATGGCGGGGGCGACCCGGTCGGGCAGGATCACCTCGCGCGGTGTGAGGGTGGCGATCTCGGCGATCTCTTCGGCCAGGCACGCCTCGCGGTGCAGCCGCGGCAGCAGGTCGTAGGGATCTTCGACCGCGCGCTCCGCGACGCCGGTCACGCCGTCGACGACGAACTCGATCGTGGCGACCGGGTCGGTGTCGGCATCGCAATGCACCTCGGGCAGCGGGGCACGCAGGTCGAGGGCGAGACCTGCCGGAACCCTCGCCGCATCGTTCGGCCAGACGGTGTCGGCGACGAAGTCGGGGGAGGAGAGCCGGGCGCCGACGATCTCGAGGGCGTCTTCGGTTCCGTTGCGCACCTGGATTGCGAGACGTCCCAGGGCGATGTCGGTGCGTGGTTGGTAGACCATCACCGTCACCTGCTCGGAGAGGGCCGGCGGGGCGGGGGCGCACCCGGGCAGAACGCCGCAGAGGAGCAGCACCGGCACGAGTGCCCCGGGTGCGACCCCTCGGCGCGTCATTCCGCGAGCAACCGTGAGATCTCGGCCCCGACGAGGGCGTCTTCGATGAGGAAGGCGTCGTGGCCGAACTGCGAGGTGATGACGACGGGCTCGTCGCCGTCGATGTTGCCGGGCAGGTGACGCGCGATGATCTCCTGCCCGGCGACCGGGAAGAGCCGGTCGGAGTCGATGCCGAGCACGAGGGCTTTCGCGGTGACGCTCGCGAGCGCCGCCGCCACGCCGCCGCGATCGCGCCCTACGTCGTGAGAGTCCATGGCATCCGTCAGTACCAGGTAGCTGTTGGCGTCGAAGCGCCGGGTGAACTTGTTGCCGTGGAAGTCGAGGTAGCTGCCCACCGCGAACCGGCCGCCGCCGCCGAGCGGGCTGATGCCGCTCTGCCAGGACCGCTCGAACCGGTCGTTGAGCTCGGTCGGTGAGCGGTAGTTGAGCAGCGCCATCCGGCGGGCCAGGGCGAGGCCGCGGTGCGGGCCTTCGCCTTCGGGGGCGTCGTAGTACTCGCCGCCGCGGAAGGCGGGATCCATGCGGATCGCCTCGGCCTGCACCGAGTTGAGGGCGATCTCGTCGGCGCTCGACAGCGGGGGAGCGGCGAGCACCGCGATCCGCTCGACGCGATCCGGGAACCCGATGCCCCACTCGAGCACCTGCATGCCACCCATCGACCCGCCGACGATGAGCGCCCAGCGCTCGATGCCGAGCCGGTCGCTGAGGGCCGCCTGCGCGGCCACCTGGTCACGGATCGTCAGATACGGGAATCGGGGCCCCCACTCCGACCCGTCGGGCGCGAGCGACGCCGGGCCCGTAGATCCCTGGCAACCGCCGAGCATGTTGGGCGCGACGACGAAGTAGCGGTCGGTGTCGAGCACCTTGCCGGGGCCGACGAGCCCCGACCACCATCCGGCGGTCGGATGACCGGGGCCGGCGGGGCCGACGAGGTGGCTGTCGCCGGTGAGGGCGTGGCACACGAGGATCGCGTTCGACCGGTCGGGGGCGAGCTCACCCCAGGTCTCGTAGGCGAGGGTGACGTTCGGGATGCCGCCGCCGCGTTCCAGCGCGAGGTCGCCGATGGCGGCGAAGAGCCGGTTGCCCGGATCGTCGCCTTCACGCCACGCGCCGGTCGCCGGCGGCTTGCCCGCGACCCGGCGTCGCTGGGACTCCGTCACGAATGCCGACGGTGCGGCGTCCTCGGGAGTCTGCCAGTCCATCGCGCCCATTCTGGCGCACGTCGATGACGTGTTACGCCCGCACCCTCGCTCGTCGACCACCGGGGTGGTCGACTTCCTCAGGCGTTGGCGTTCGCGGCGCTCACCTTGCGGGCGGCGGCGAAGCCGGCCTCGAGGTCGGCCTTGATGTCGTCGATGTTCTCCAGCCCGACCGAGAGCCGCACGAGGCCCGGCGTGACGCCGGTCGTGAGCTGCTGCTCCGGGGTGAGCTGGGAGTGCGTCGTCGACGCCGGGTGGATGATGAGCGAACGCACATCGCCGATGTTGGCCAGGTGGCTGAACAGGGTGACGCTTTCGACCAGGGCACGGCCGGCATCCACCCCGCCCTTGAGCTCGAACGACAGCACCGCTCCGACCCCGCGGGGGGCGTACTTGGCGGCGACCTCGTACCAGGGGCTCGACGGCAGTCCCGAGTAGTTGACCGAGGCGACGTCGGGGTGGCCTTCCAGCCACTCGGCGACGGCCTGCGCGTTCTCGACGTGCCGCTCGATGCGCAACGAGAGCGTCTCGACGCCCTGGATGAGCGAGAACGCGGTGTCGGGGGCGATCGCCGCACCGGTGTCGCGCAGCAGCTGCACGCGGGCCTTGATGACGTAGGCGATGCCGTCGCCGAGCACCGTCGTGTACGACGCCCCGTGGTACGACGGGTCGGGCTCGGTGAGGCCCGGGAACTTGTCGACATGCTGCGACCACGGGAACCGGCCGCCGTCGACGATGAGGCCGGCGATGACCGTGCCGTGGCCGCCGAGGAACTTCGTCGCCGAGTGCACGACGATGTCGGCGCCGAACTCGAACGGGCGGATGAGGTACGGCGTCGCGATCGTGTTGTCGACGATGAGCGGTACGTCGGCCCGGTGGGCGACCTCGGCGACCTTCTCGATGTCGAGGATGTTGATGCGCGGGTTGCCGATCGTCTCGGCGAACAGCAGCTTCGTGTTCGGCCGGATCGCGGCCTTCCACTCGTCGGCGTCGTCCTGGTTCTCGACGAAGGTCACGTCGATGCCGAGCTTGGCGAGCGTGTACTTGAACAGGTTGTAGGTGCCGCCGTAGATCGACGACGACGAGACGATGTGGTCGCCCGCGCCGGCGATGTTGAGCACGGCGTAGGTGATCGCGGCCGAGCCCGACGCGACGGCGAGCGCCGCGGTGCCGCCTTCGAGCGCGGCGATGCGTTCCTCGATGACCGCCTGGGTCGGGTTGTTGATGCGCGTGTAGATGTTGCCGAACTCGGCGAGCGCGAACAGGTTCTTGGCGTGGTCCGAGCTGTTGAAGACGTACGACGTGGTCTTGTAGATCGGCGTCGCGCGTGCGTTCGTCACAGGGTCGGGGGCCGATCCGGCGTGGATCTGCTGGGTTTCGAATCGCCAGTCCGACATGGGGGCTCCTTGCGTGGGTGAGGGCCGAGGGATCGCCTCGGGACGGATGCGAGCCTAGGTTCCCGAGCGGTCCCGGGGCCAGGACGACTGCAATGCGGCGTAACCATGGTGCGAGGGCTTCAGCCCACTGCCCTCCCGCCGCGCGCCGACGGCATCCGTGCGGGACTCGTCGGGGCGATCATCGTTCACCCGGAACAACCAGCGCGGTTTCGGTTCGACGAGCGGCCGGAACAGCCTCCGCACCACGGGACTCGACAGCGCGATCGCGATCGCCGTCGACGCGAAGATCATCGTGAGCAGCCACGTCGCCGACGCGTGGTCGTCGCGCAGCACGCCCGACTCGCGCAGCGGATAGAGCACGAAGCTGTGCAGCAGGTAGACGTACATCGTGGCCTGCCCGAAGGCACTGAAGAACGTCTCGCGCCGGGGGATGAGCGCGAAGAACGCGGCGCTGAGCACGACGGCGAGCACGATGAGCCCGAGGCGCAGCAGGCCTGCCCACCACACCGGTTCGCCGAGGTCGAGGTAGGAGTCGTCGTAGAAGAACCAGTGCTTGAGGCCGAACTCGCGGAACGTCGGCACATGGAGGGCGACGACGACGAGCCACCCCGCGAACACGGCCACCGCGAGCGCCCGCCAGCCCCAGACCGCCGCCCCGAGGTCGCGCCACCGGTCGATGACCTTCCACTGCCGCAGCTGCCAGCCGAGCACGAAGAACGGCAGGATGCCGATCGCCCGCGACAGCGAGAAGGTCGAGTCGACGTTCGCCAGATATCCGACGCCGACGCTCAACAGCGCCGCCCAGGCGAGGGGCCAGCGCAGCAGCACGAGGTAGGGCAGCACGAGCCGGAAGATCGCGAGCGCGAGCAGGAACCACAGCGTCCACGACGGCTCGGTCGGGTTGAACGCCGGGTAGCCCTCGACGAGGAACTGCACGAGACCCCAGATGGCCTCGAAGATGACGTAGGGCAGCACGAAGTCGGTGATGATGCGCCGCATCTGCCGCGTGCCGGGGGGCGACGCTTTCGAGAAGTACCCGCTGATGATCGCGAACGCGGGCATGTGGAACGCGTAGATGAACAGGTAGAGCGTCAGCGCGTTGTCGGAGTCGAGGGTCTGCCGCTGGATCGCGTGACCCATCACGACGAGCACGATGCAGCCGAACCTCGCGTTGTCCCACAACGGGATGCGGCTGCCCCTCACTTCATCCACCCTACGGTGGAGTCATGACGAAACGCGTGGTCGTGACGGGAGCGAGCTCGGGCATCGGGGAGGCGACGGCTCGGCTGTTCGCGTCGCACGGCTGGGAGGTCGTGGGCGTCGCCCGGCGCGCCGACCGGTTGGCGGCGCTCGCCGACGGCACCGGCATCCGCACCATCGTCGCCGATCTCACCGACGAGGCCGACGTCGCCCGGGTGCGCGACGAGCTCGCCGCCATCGGGCCGGTACACGCCCTCGTCAACAACGCCGGGGGAGCCTTCGGCATGGCGAGCGTCGAGCACGGCGACCCCGCCGACTGGCGTGCCATGTTCGAGGTCAACGTGCTCGCCGTCAAGAACCTGATCGCCGCGCTGCTGCCCGCGTTGCGCGACGGCGCTCGGGATGCCGGCCACGCCGACATCCTCACGGTCACGTCGATCGCGGCGCACCTCGCCTACGAGGGCGGCGCCGGGTACAACGCCGCGAAGGCGGGCGCGCACATGCTCATGGCGGTGCTGCGGCTCGAGCTGGCGGGCGAGCCGATCCGGGTGATCGAGGTGGCGCCCGGGATGGTGAAGACCGACGAGTTCTCGCTCGTGCGGTTCGGTGGCGACCGAGCGAAGGCCGACGCCGTCTACGACAACGTCGACGCGCCGCTGGTCGCCGACGACATCGCGCAGGCGATCGTGCACGCGATCGAGCTCCCCGGGCACGTCAACCTCGACCTCGTGACGATCAAACCCGTCGCGCAGGCCGCCCCGCACAAGGTGATCCGCAGCCCCCTCACCCCCCAGGGCTGAACGGCCTACTCGACGTCGACGGGGTCGGCGAACGCGAGTTTGGGCACGAAGAACAGCAGCACCGTCGCGATGAGCGCGCTCGCGCCGCAGACGATCCACACCGTGTAGTAGCCCGAGAGGCTCGCGGCCGTGCCGACGCCCGCCGTGACGCCGGTGGCGAGGGCGATGCCGAACGTCGCCGAGGCGAACGCCCCGCCGACGGTCTTCGTGGTGTTGGTGAGCCCGGTCGCGATGCCGGTCTGCCCGAGCGGTGCCGCGGCGGCGGCCGCCGCCGGGAGCGCCGCGACGAGGGCGCCCGACCCGGCCCCGGCGATGCAGATGCAGGTGAGCACCTGGGCGAGATCGTCGTGGAACGGGATGAGCGCGAAGTACCCCACGGTGACGAGCGCGGTCGCGACGATGAGGGCGATGCGGGGCGAGAGCCGTCTCGAGAAGATCGCGAACAGCGCGGCACCCGCGATGAGCGACAGCAGGTAGATGCCGATCACGATCGACCGCATCCCGGAGCTCAGGCCCAGTCCGTAGCCGGCGATCTCGGGATCGGTGCCCGCGAACGTCGAGAGCGGGATCTGCGCACCGAGCACGCTGATGCCGAACAGCCCCGCCGTGACCTGCACCGGCCACATCGTCGGACTCGCGAGCGCCCTCAGGTCGATCGCCGGATCGTCCTTCCCCAGCACCCAGCGGCCGAACGGCAGGAAGGCGAGCAGTCCTGCCGCCATGACCACCCACACCCACCACGTTCCGGGCCCGTTGATGCGCAGGAAGGTGAGCGACGACGTGGTCAGCAGGAGGGCGAACGACAGCAGCACGAACCCGACGACGTCGAGCGAACGTCCCGCCGTGCGCTCCGACTCGGGAACCCCGAAGAGGATCGCGAAGAACACCAGCGTGACGACGGCCGCCGGCACGGCGAGGGTCAGCGGGACGCTGCCCGCGAACACGCCGGCGAACAGCGCGCCGCCGCCGAGTGCTCCCGCGATCGCGCCGACCTCGAGCGCGATGACCAGGAGTCCGGCGGCACGGCGGGTCTGTGAGACGCCGGTCTTGCTGCGTCGACCACGGTCGAAGATCAGCGCCACCTCGAGCGGCAGCCATACGGAGTAGAAACCCTGCAGCGCCCAGGCGATGAGGAACGTCGTGAAGTCGCCCGCGATGACCAGCCACCATGACGCGGCCGCAGTGAGTGCGGTCGACACCAGCAGCATCCGCTTGTGGCCGAACATGTCGCCGAGCTTCGCCAGGATCGGCACCGCGAGGGCCGAGAGCAGCAACTGCGCCGCCTCGAACCAGTTGAAGTCGGCGTCGGTGATGTCGAGGTGCCCGACCAGATCGCTGATCAGCGGGATGTAGTAGCCCTGGAGGATGCCGCTCGTCAGCTCCAGCAGGAACAGGAACCCGACGAGAGCGAAGGTGATCTGCGCAAGGGACCGCGGTGTCCCGACGGCGTTCGTCATGAGCGGAGCCTAGTGGCGCCCGACCGCCCGGATAAGCTCGGGCCGTGGCCGACGAGCGCGAGATCCTGACCTACGAACTCTTCGGCCAGGCGGCCCGCGAGCTGGCGACGACGATCGCGGATGACGGCTTCCGCCCGGATGCGATCATCGCGATCGCGCGCGGCGGGCTCACGCTCGCCGGGGCGCTCGGCTACGCGCTCGACGTCAAGATGCTCGGCAGTCTCAACGTCGAGTTCTACACCGACGTCGAGGAGACCCTGGAAGCGCCGATCGTGCTGCCGCCGACCCTCGACCAGGATTCGCTGCAGGGCAAGAGCATCCTGCTCGTCGACGACGTCGCCGACTCCGGACGCACCCTCGCCCTCGTGCTGAAGCTGCTGGAGGCGGGCGGTGGCGAGGTGCGCACGGTGTGCCTCTACGCGAAGCCGCAAACCGTGCAGGAGCCGACCTACACCTGGCGGCACACCGACAAGTGGATCATGTTCCCCTGGTCGAGCGAGGGCCCCGTCCCGTACCCGCCGGCCGGATGACGCAGCCGAAGCCGCTCACCGAGCTCGTCGACCCCGGGTGGGCCGCCGCGCTCGAGCCGGTCGCCGGGCGGATCGCGGCGATGGGCGACTTCCTGCGTGGGGAGATCGCCGCAGGACGCCGCTACCTGCCCGAGGGGCCGAACGTGCTGCGCGCGTTCACCTCGCCGTTCGAGCGGGTGCGGGTGCTCATCGTCGGGCAGGACCCGTACCCGACGCCCGGACATCCGATCGGCCTGTCGTTCGCGGTCGAACGTCACGTGCGGCCCATCCCGCGCAGCCTCGCCAACATCTACAAGGAGCTCAACGACGATCTGCAGCTCCCGCCCGTGCCGCACGGCGACCTCACCGGCTGGGCCGACCAGGGCGTGCTGCTGCTCAACCGGGTGCTCACCGTGCAGGCCGGTGCCTCGGGCTCGCACCGCGGCAAGGGCTGGGAGGAGGTCACCCAGACCGCGATCGAGGCGCTCGTCGCCCGGGGCACGCCGCTCGTCGCGATCCTCTGGGGCCGGGATGCCGGAACGTTGCGTCCGCTGCTCGGCGCGACGCCGATCATCGCGTCCGCCCACCCGAGCCCGCTGTCGGCATCCAGCGGCTTCTTCGGGTCGAAGCCGTTCAGTCGCGCCAACGAGCTGCTGACCGCCGCGGGCGCCGATCCGATCGATTGGCGCCTGCCGGCCTGACCCGTGCCGACATAAGCTCGGGGTCGTGCTGGAAGAGGAGTACAACCCGCGGCGGAAGCTCCCGCCCCACCTCAAGCCCGCGCCCCCCGCCGAACCCGCGTTCGCGTTCGAGATCCGGGATGCGACCAGCCGCGACATCCCTCACATGCTGGAGATATACAACCACTACGTCGCCAACTCCACGGTCACCTTCGACGAAGACCCGCTCACCCTCAAAGAGATGCGCGCGAAGTTCGCGAAGGTGCAGGAGCTGCACTACCCGTGGCTCGTCGCGGCCAGCCCGCGCGGGGTCATCCTCGGCTACGCCTACGTCACCCCGTGGAAGCCCAAGGCCGCCTACCGCTTCACCGTCGAGAACTCGATCTACCTCGGCCCGGCCTCGACCGGAAAGGGTCTCGGCAAGGCGCTCATGGCCGAACTGCTGCCGCGCGCGAAAGCGGCCGGCGTGAAAGAGGTCATCGCCGTCATCGCCGACCGCGGAGCGGATGCCTCGCTCGCGATGCACCGCAACTTCGGGTTCACCGAGATCGGCCATATGGGCAAGGTGGGCTTCAAGTTCGGCCGCTGGCTCGGCACGGTGCTGATGCAGAAGAGCCTCAAATGACGAACGCCCCCGTCGCCCAGCTGCGGCTTGTGCTGGAAACCGAGGATCTGGATGCGGCGCTCGCGTTCTACCGGGACGTGCTGGGCCTGCGCGAGCTTGAGTCCTACGACGGGCCCGGGGGAGCGCGGGTCGTCATCCTCGAGGCGCCGACTGCGACCCTCGAACTGGCCAATCCGGCGCAGGTCGCCTACATCGACGACGTCGAGGTGGGTCGACCCGTCGCCCACCGCTACCCGTTGACGGTGCGGGTGGCGTTCGAGGTGCCCGAGGCGGCGGCCGCGGCGACGCGGCTCGCCGCCGGAGGGGCCGAGGTCGTCGCGCCTGCCGTGGAGACGCCGTGGCGGTCGCTCAACGCCCGGTTCGAAGCCCCCGGAGGAATGCAGATCACGGTGTTCGAGGAGCTCGACCCGGCCTGAGCCTCGGTGTCGACCTAAGACTCGGTGTAGACCTGCCCGGTCACCTCGTCGACGAGCTCGGTCGCGTGCTGGAAGCGGTCTTCGCCGCCGACCGCCTCGAGCACCGAGATCCAGCTGTCGTTGCGGATGACGTGCAGTTCGGCGGGCGCGCTCACCTCGTCGCCGATGCGCGCGTAGGTGAGACCGCCCTCGATCTGCGACTCGATCAGCCCGCTGGCGATGAGCGCGCTCACGATCCCCGAGCGGGTGCTCGTCGTGACCGGCGCGACCGACACGATGACGGTCGAGGCCGGCACGGCCTCGTCGCCCCAGACGCAGGTGATGCCGCCAGCCTTCTCTTCCGGGGTCGGGTCGCCGAAGTAGTTCTCGCCGTACAGGCCGTCAGGACCGCCGAGCAGGTCGAGCCCGGCGGTGGCGAAAGCTGCCGCGGTGTCGGCGGTGAGGATGTCGGCGCACAGTTCGGGCATCCCGAACACCGGCGCGCCCGCTTCCGGGGTGGGCGTGGCGGTGCCGGTGGGTTCGGTCTCCGAAGGAGGGGTCTCGCCGCTCTCCGCGGGCTCGGGAACGCAACCGGCGAGCAGGGCGACCATGATCACCGCGCCGAGAACCGTGCGCACCCGCATGCCTGACCTCCCCGTGTGTGGGGAATGTATCACTCGGTTCGCTCAGTTTCGAGGGGTGGCGCGTCGCAGGATGAGGTAGGCGGCCGCGCCCGCGATCGCCGAGAGCACGAGGCTCAGCGCGTATGACCCGGTGAATCCGGCGACCTCGAAGAACTCGCCGACGGCGGGCCACGAGTCGGAGACCGTGACCAGCGCCACCGCTCCCATGATGAGGATCGAGACGACCGAGAAGAACACGATGAGTCCCCGCGCCTTCCAGCGCACGTACATCGAGCCGAACGCGCTGCCCGCTGCCAAGAAAAACAGGAACAGCGCGAAGACGTGGAACAGGCGCAGCCACCAGGGCGAGTCGACGCCGAAGTAGAAGCTGTTGAACATCGTGCCGCCGACCCCCCAGCCTCCGGTCCAGGTCTCGAGGGCCGCCAACAGGATGTAGGCGACGGCGTAGATCGCGGCGAGTCCCACGAAGGTCAGGCCGGAGCCGAGCAGGAAGTCCCGGCGGGTCGAGCCGAAGCCGAGCGCGAACGAGAAGGTCAGGTTCATCGCCATGATCGCGACGACCATCATGTAGACGAAGATCCAGAGCGTCGCCCCGCTGTACTGGAGGCCGTCGGCCACGTCGGCCACGCTCTGCGGGTCGGAGGGTGCCGCAGTGCGGACGATCCACCAGATCATCCAGTTCACGGCGAAGATCAAGCCGAGCACGATGACGGGGGTGCCGATGATCGTGAACGGGTTGGCGAGATGCAGCCGCACGACGTTGCCGATGCGGCGGGCGAGGGGCCGGGGGCCGGGGATGGTCGGGGTGCTGACGGCGCTCATGCGCGGGCCTCCTCGGGGATCGGGGTGGTGGGGGCGTTCTCGGTGAAGTCGGTCGTGCTGCCCGCGGTGAGGCGCACGATGAGCTGTTGGAGCGAGACGGGGCCGAGCTCGAGTCCGGCGGCCTTGGCCGTTGCGCGCTCCGCCGCGGTGAGCCCGGCGACGGTGAGCGAGAGCAGCCCGCCGATGCCGTCCCGGTGGATGACCTCGCGCCCGCCGACGAAGCTCTCGACGGCGTCGCGGCCCCCGACGACCGTGGTCGCCGAGCCCATCAGCTCGTCGGCCGGGCTGTCGACGAGCAGTCGCCCCTCGTCGATCACGAGCACGTGTTCGAGCAGAGCGCTCACCTCGTCGATCAGGTGGGTCGAGAGCACGACCGTGCGGGGATGCTCGGCGTAGTCGGCGAGGAGGCGGTCGTAGAAGAGCTGCCGGGCGACGGCGTCGAGCCCGAGGTAGGGCTCGTCGAAGAAGGTGAGGGGCGCACGCGAGGCGAGGCCGACGATGACGCCGACGGCCGAGAACTGACCGCGCGAGAGCTTCTTCATCTTGCGGTCGAGCGGTACTCGGAACTCGGCGACGAGCTGGTCGGCGAAGGACTGGTCCCAGTTCGGGAAGAACCGAGGAGCCATCCGCAGCACGTGCTTGACCTTGAAGTCGTCGGGGTATTTCTGGCTCTCTTTGATGAAGCAGATCTGTTCCGCGACGCGCGCGTTCTCGACGGGGGATTCGCCGAAGATCCGGATGTCGCCGGCCGTCGCGAACTCCTGGCCGGTGAGCAGCGACATGAGCGTGGTCTTGCCGGCACCGTTACGACCGAGGAGGCCGTAGATCTTGCCCTCCTCGAGGCGGAACGAGACGCCGTCGACGGCGGCGACGGAGCCGAAGTGCTTGGTGACGTCCTGAACGTCGACGATCG
The DNA here is from genome assembly GCF_014653215.1 of Pseudolysinimonas yzui. Classification (GTDB taxonomy): domain Bacteria; phylum Actinomycetota; class Actinomycetes; order Actinomycetales; family Microbacteriaceae; genus Pseudolysinimonas_A; species Pseudolysinimonas_A yzui. The sequence goes on from NZ_BNAI01000001.1 coordinate 421,503, forward strand.
CGGTCATGGATGCGACTCCTCTGGGGTTGTGTCGTGGATCAGGCGGGCGAGCTGGTCGGCGTCGATCCCGAGTTTGTGAGCCTCCGCGAGCAGCGGAGCGATGTACTGCTCGCGGAACCGGTCGCGACGTTCGGCGATCAGGCGGGCGCGAGCCCCCGACGCGACGAACATGCCGATTCCGCGCTTCTTGTAGAGGACCCCGGCGTCGACGAGCAGGCCGACGCCCTTGCCGGCGGTCGCCGGGTTGATGCGCAGGAAGGCGGCGAACTCGTTGGTCGACGGCACCTGGGTCTCTTCGGGGAGGGCGCCGGCGATGATGTCGTTCTCGATCTGTTCGGCGATCTGCTGGAAGATCGGTCGGCTCTCGTCCACGGCTCCTCCTCTCGGTTCCTGGGTTAGTTACTTGAGTGACTAACCAACCAAGGATCCGGCGCCGTGTCAAGTCCTCCGTAGGCTCGGGGCGTGTTCGAACTGCACCACCTCACCGCCGGCGAACAGCTCGAGTGGCTGCGACGCGGCGAGGTGACGCCCCGCGAACTCGCCGATCACTACCTCGCGCGCATCGCGCGGCTCGACGCCGGGCTCGGGGCATTCGTCACCGTGACGGTCGCGGAAGCCCGCGCCCGGGCCGCTGCCGTGGACGAGCTGTCGCACGCGCTGCCGCTGTGGGGGCTGCCGTTCGCCGATAAAGACCTCGTCGCCCGGGCCGGCGTGCCGACCCGCTACGGGTCGCGCGCCCTCGCCGACAACGTGCCCACGGAATCCGACCCGCTCGCCCTGACGTTCGACCGGGCAGGAGCCGTCAGCCTCGGCAAGACCGCCGCGCCGGAGTTCGGCTTTCCGAGCTACACGGAACCCGTCGCCGGTCCGATCGCCCGCAACCCGTACGACCTCACCAGCGGCGCGGGCGGATCGAGCGGGGGAGCGGCGGTCGCCGTCGCCGCCGGACTGCTGCCGTTCGCTCCTGGGTCGGACGGCGGCGGCTCGGTGCGCATCCCCGCGGCCGCGACGGGTCTCGTCGGCCTCAAGCCGTCGCGGGGGCGGGTGCCGGCGATGCCGGGCTTCCCGAGCCTCGCCGGTCTCGTCGTCGCCGGGCCGCTCGCCCGCACGGTCGCCGACGCCGCACTGTTGCTCGACGCCCTCGCCGGCGACGGCACCGCCGAGTGGGCGACGGTCGCGCCGCTCTGGGGCGAGGGTCCGTTCCTCGGGGCGGCGGTGCGGGGCGAGGGCCGGTTCTCGGTCGGCGTGACCCGCGACTCGCCGTGGGCGACCGCGTACGACCTCGAGCTCGACCCGCAGGCGGAGGAGGCGCTGCAGATCGCCATCCGCGAGCTGGATGCCGTCGGTCACGGCGTCGAGGAGCTCGCCTTCGATCCGGAGCCCGGCTACGCCGCCGCCTTCCGTACCGTCTGGCAGGCGGGCGCGGCGGGCATCCCGGTGGAGAACGACCGCCTCGCCCTGCTCGAGCCGCTCACCCGCTGGCTCGTCGAGACCGGCCGACGCCTCGGGGCACGGGAACTCGGCGCCGCGCTCGCCTGGCTCACCGGATTCGAGCGCCGGTTCATCGCGCGTGCCCGAGCGGTGGATGTCGTGCTCACTCCCGCGATGGCCCTGACCCCCCGGCCGCTCGGCTGGTACGACGCCGAAGACGGCGAGCGCAACTTCGCGCAACAGGTGCTCTACACGCCGTACACCAGCATGGTCAACGCGAGCGGCCTGCCGGCGATCGTGCTGCCGGTGCACGTCACGCCGGACGGGCTGCCGATGGGGGTGCAGCTCATCGGCCGGCCGGGCCGGGAAGACGTGCTGCTGGCGATCGGCGCCCAGCTGGAGCGGCGACTGCACTGGGAGCGGCGGCATCCGCCGGCGTGGTCGGAGTGAAGACCGGAGTGAGGTAAGGCAACACTCAGTAAGGCATGCCTATACTGATCTCGCGATGTTCCTCTCCGACCTCCTCCCCGCGACGATCTCCTGGCAGCCCGCTGTCGGCGACCTCGTGCTGCTCGGAGCGGTCGAGGCCGACCTGCCGATCGTCGAGACGGTGCTGGCCACCCTGCCCGTGCGGGCCCGCGGGCAGGTCTTCATCGAGGTGGAATCCGCCGACGCCATCCGCGACCTCCCGGCCCCCGGCCGGGTCTGCGTCACCTGGCTGTGCCGCGACCGCGGGCAGTCGCTGGGCGGCGCCATCGACGCCTGGCTGGGCGAGATGCTGCCGACCGACCTCGAACGCGAGCACCGCGTCTACGGCTGGGTCTCGGGCGACCGCGCCGCGCGCATCCGCACGAACGCCTAACCCTCGGGCGACGCGCCCCGGCCGGGCCTCGGGCGGCGGGGTCGCACGTATCCGCCCTTCTCCAACCCGGCCTCGACCTCGAAGCGGTTGGTCAGCGGCGGGGAGCCGGCCGCGACGTAGACGGCGATGAAGGCGAGCCCGTACTTCTTCCACTGCGCCTTGTGGATCGCCTCGTGCTCGAGCACGTCGGCGGCCGTGTTGTCGGTCGTCAGGTAGATCGCCCCGATCGTCGTGCCGCCGCGCCCATAGGCCCACTTCGGCAGCCGGGAGAAGTAGTGGATGCCGCCCCCCTTCGCGAAGCGACCGAACAGGATGCGCCCCCACAGCCAGGCGCACGCCGTCGCGAACCAGTAGCCGGGGCGGGCCACGACGGGCCAGAGCAGGAATCGGCGGAGCCCCGGCACCCGCGCCCCGAAGCGCACGACGGAGCCGACCGCGCGCTCCGCACGGGAGAGCGTCGCCGGGTCCGGACGCACCGGGCGGGGTCGCTCCTCGCCGGTCATCGGCCGCGGAAGGACGGTTCGTCGCGGGCGACGAAGGCGCGCATCCCTTCGGCGGCGTCTTCGCTCGCGGCCAGGCGCACGAGTTCGGGTTGCAACTGCTGCTCGGCGCGCGCGTCACTGTCGCGGATCGCCTCCCTCGCGTTGGCGAGCGTCGCCTGCACCGCAAGGGGAGCTTGAGCGGCGATCCGGGTCGCGATCTCGCGGGCGCGCTGCAGCTGCGTGCCGTGCGGCACCACCTCCTGCACCAGGCCGATGCGGTGCGCCTCGGCGGCGTCGAACGAGTCTCCGGTGAGCATCCAGCGCATCGCGTTGCCCCAGCCGACCGCGCGCGGGAACCGGATCGTCGCGCCGCCGAAGGGCAGGATGCCCCGCTGCACCTCGATCTGCCCGAACGAGGTCGAGTCGGCGGCGATGACGACATCGCTCGCGAGCGCCAGCTCGATGCCGAGGGTCAGGCACATGCCCTGCACGGCGATGACGACGGGCTTGCGCTGGAACTCGCCCTCGACCTGCCAGGGGTTGAGACCCCCGTCGGGAACGAGGTCGAGCCCGTTCGCGCCGATGCGCGGCGCGACATCGCCGAGGTCGAGGCCGCCGGTGAAGTGGTCGCCGTGGGCGAACACGAGACCGACCCGCAACTCGGGGTCCCGGTCGAGTTCGCCGTAGGCGAGGCACAGCTCCTGCAGCATCGCGAAGTCGGCGGCGTTGCGCTTCTCCGGCCGGTTCAGTCCGATGAGCAGCACGTGCCCATCCCGCTCGATGGTCACTCTGTCAGCCACCGGTCCAGCGTAGGCGTCCGGGACGCGACATCCGCTAGCGTTCAACCAACGTCTTTCCTGGAGGCAGACCGTGCGTTCCCGCTCACTCACCTTGGCCCCTGTCGCCGCGCTCGCGATCACGCTGCTCGCGGGGTGCACCTTCAGCGTCGGCGTCAACACCGCACCGACGGTGCCGCCGGAAGACATCGAGACCCTCGCTGCCGACAAGCTCGAGGAGCAGGTCGGGGTGCGTCCGACGATCGACTGCGGCGAGGAAGAGATCCCCGTCGAGGTCGACACGTCGATCACCTGCCTGCTCGTCGACCCGGTCGTCGGGCTCGAGTTCGACACCGTCATCACCTTCACCGAGGTCGACGGCACCAACTACGCGTTCGACATCCAGGTCGCCGACGTGCCCAACAACGCGCCGGAGCCGACCGCCGAGCCGGGTGCCTCCGTGCCGATCGCCGACATCGAGGCGCTCGCCATCACGGCCCTCAACAACGTGCTCGACTACGTGCCCGAGGTCACCTGCGAGGGCACCGAGGTCGCGATCGTCGTCGGCAACACGGTCGACTGCAGCTACGAGTCGCCCGACGGCCCGGTCGACGCAGTCGTCACGATCACGGCGTTCGACGCCACCACGGGCACGTACGAGATCCGAGTCGACTGAGTCGAGGCCACTGAGGTTCTCGGCGGTCAGTCGAGCGCGGCGATGATGCGCAGGATGGTGGCCGCGTCGTCGGCCGCCTGCTCGGTGTCGAGGGCGCTCGGCGCGTAGGCCGAGAGAGTCGCGCCGGCGAGCGGGAACCGTGCCCGCAGTGCCTTGAGCGTCGCCACGAGGGCGGACGGGCTCATCCCGAACGGTTCCGGGTCGAGCAACCCGTCGAGTTCGGCCGGGTCGAGCACGTCGAGGTCGATGTGCACGTAGACGGCATCGGCGCCCGTGGCGGCGACCGCCTCGACCAGCGCGGCGGGGTCGTCGAGGTCGGTCACGGTCAGCACGCGCAGCCCGGTCTCGGCCGCGAACGTCTCCTCGCCGGCATCCCACGATCGTGCGCCGGCCAGCACCACCCGGTCGGCCGCGATGTCGCCGTTGTCGATCGCGGCGCGCAGCACCATCCCCGAGAACGCTCCCGACGGCGAGGATTCGGCGGAATTGAGGTCGGGGTGGGCGTCGAACCAGACGACGGCGACCTCGGGATGCCGGTTCGCGGCGACCGCGATGCCGGCGGCCGAAACGCCGCAGTCGCCGCCGACGACGACGAACGGCCCGTCGACATCCTGGAGCACGAGCGAGGTGCGTTCCCGCACGAGCTGCACCGAGCTGAAGCGCGAGATGCCGGTGCCCTGATCATCGCCGGATTCCAGCGGCACCGCGACCTCGGAGGTGGCGGATGCGGGGAGGTCGGCGCGCAACGCGGCGACGCCGTCGGCGAGTCGCATCGCCCGCGGCGAGGGGGAGCCCTGCCACTGCGGCACGAGCACGAACCGGAGGGTCACGGAGCCACTCTAGGCTCACCCGGAGTGCGCAGGGCGAGGCGGGTGAGGGCCCGAAGCCCGGCCTCGAGGGGACCGGTGCCGATGAACCGCCGCCACAGGGTCGCCACGACGAGTGTCGCGAGGGCGAGCGCGAGGAACGTCCACCCCGGAACCTGCCAGCGATCCGGGTCGGGCGACGTCCACCGGACGATCGCGAGCACGACGGCGTGGGCGGTGTACAGCGTCAACGCCATCGCCCCCGCCGCGGCGACGGGGGCGAGCACGAACCGCAGAACCCGCGCAACGGGTTCCCCCCGTCCGGTCGCCGAATCGAGAAGCGAGAGGCCGCCGATGATCGCGACCGCGACGCCGCCCGAGCCCACGACCTCCGCGGTCGTGCCGGAGTGCGCGTCGGCCGTGATGCCGGGGATGACGAGCGTCGAGCCGTAACCCAGCACGGCGGCGAGGGCGCCGAACACGAGGGCCATCGCCGCGGTGAGGCGGTCGCGCAGGTCGGCGCGGGCGAGCAGCAACCCGGCGAGCAGGAACGCCAGCCACGTCACCATCGGGTACTCGCCGTAGAACAGCCAGCGCGCGAAGACTTGCACCGGCTCGGCGATGGTCGCGTACGGGATGCCGGCCGTCACCGCCGCGACAATCGGCGGAGCCAGGACTGTGATCGCCGCGGCGAGCAGCCCGAGCACCCGCCCGGCGAGGAACAGCATCGGGATGAGCAGCAGGAACGCGAACCCGTAGTAGTCGAGGATGACGGCGATCGGCGGCCGCAGAAACGTCGTCATGGCGAGGCCGAGCAGCATGAGCACGCCACCGCGGATGAGCACCGTGAGGCGGATCGCCGAGCGCTCGCCCGGTAGCGGGGGATGGGCGCCCCCGCTGATCAGGCCGAGCGACACCCCGGCGACGGTGGCGAACAGGATCGCCGACCGGCCGTCGAAGACCTGCTCCCCGCGGCCGAGGAGGGTATGGGCGGCGAACATCCCGAGCAGGGCCGTGCCACGCGCGGCATCCAGCCCGAACAGCCGGGGAGGGACGACGGTCGCCCGTCGCCCCTCCCCGGTCACGTTCTGGTCGGCGGTCGTCAGTTCCCCGACGTCACGGCCGGCGCGCCGCCCGACTTCAGCTCGGCGAGGCGGGCCTCGACTTCGGCCTCCTTGTCGAGGTCTTCCAGCGACTCGAACTGCGAGTCGAGGCTCGAGGCCGCCAGCTCCTGCTGGCCCATGACCTTGGCCTCCTCGCGGCGCACCTTCTCTTCGAAGCGCCCGAGCTCGCTCGTCGGGTCGAGCACGTCGATGCTCTGGATGGCGTCGTGCACCTGCGACTGCGCTTCCGCGGTCTTCGCGCGGGCCACCAGCTCGTCGCGCTTGCTGGTGAGCTCCGACAGCTTCTCGCGCATCTTGTCGAGGCCGTCCTTGAGCTGGTCGACGACCTGGTTCTGCGACGCGATCGTGGGCTCGGCGGTCTTCGCCTCGTTCTCGGCGGAGATCTGCTTGCCGATCGCGATCTTCGCGAGCTTGTCGAACTTGTCGGCGTCCTCGGTCTTGCCCGCGGCCCGCAGTTCGGTGCCCTTCGTGCTGGCCGCGAGAGCCTTGCGGCCCCAGTCGGCGGCCGACTCGAGGTCTTCGGCGTGATCCTGTTCCATCAGGCGAAGGTTGCCGATGGTCTGGGCGACCGCGCTCTCTGCTTCGGCGATCGAGTTGGTGTAGTCGCGCACCAACTGGTCGAGCATCAGCTGCGGGTCCTCCGCCTGGTCGATGAGCGCGTTGATGTTCGCGCGCACCAGCTGCGAGATGCGGCCGAGGATGGACTGCTTTGCCATGATGTGCCTTTCGGTTTCTTCGTCAGGTGAGGGGAAGTCTAGAAGCGTCCGCCGCGAGAGCGGCGACCGCCGGAGGGTCGGGGTCGACTCGACGAACTGCTCGGTCGCGGCCGGGGCCGTGGCCGCGACCAGCTGGAACCGCTCGACCAGCCGCCGCCACCCGACGACGACCAGCCTCCCGACGATCCGCCCGAGAACAGACCGTCGAGGATGCCGCCGAGGGCGGCTCCGCCGTAACCGCCGCCCGAGGGTGCGGTGGAGCCTCCGCCGTTGAACGCCGCCACGTCGCTCTGCGCGCTCTGCATCGCCGAGGTGGCGAGGGCGACCGCCTGTTGGGCGGCACGCAGCGCCTCGACGGGATCCGTGCGTGCCGCGGTCAGCGCCTGCGTGAGTTGGCGCTCCGCCTCGGCGACCCGGGTGCGGGCCGTCGCACCGACGGCGCCTCGTCGGGTCGCGATGAAGTCCTTCGCCGCCGCGACGGCCGCCTGTGCTTCGGAGGTGACACGCGCGAGCTGGGCCTTCGCCCGCTCGGCCTGGGCGGCGGCATCCCGCAGCTTGCCGAGGGCTTCGTGCAGCGTCGCGTTGACCCGCTCCACCTCGCCGATCGCGCTGGCCGGGTCGCCGGTGTCGGCCCGGGCGAGCACCTTCTCGGCGTCGTCGACCGCGACGCGCAACGGCTCGGCGATCTCGGGCGCGGCCGAGGCCAGACCGGCACGCGCCTCGGCGACGTCGCGCTTCACATCGGCGATCCCGGCCGTGAGGCGCTCGACCAGGGCGGGGAGGTCGGCGGCGAGCTTGTCGACCGCGGAGATCGCGCGCTCGACCTGGCCGACGGCCTGTTGCGCGCCGCGCACGGCGACGGCGGCCTCCGATGCCTTTCCGGCCTCGAGCGCGGCGCGGGCTTCGGCGATCGCGGTTGCGGCGAAGGCGGCGAGTTCCCGCGACTGAGCGGCGCTGTCGCGCACCGACGCCACGGCCGCGGCCCCGTACTTCGTCGAGAGTGCGGCGACGGTCGCCTCGGCGGCGTCGATGCGGGACGGCAGGCCGCCGTGGGTCGCGGCGACCGTTTCGAGCACCGCGGGAGCGTTCGTCTCGAGCTGACGCAGCTGCTCGAAGTCGGCGGATTGCGCGGCGAGTGAGGCCGACGCGGCCTCGCACAGCCGGATGATCTCGGTCGTCAGCCGGCGCTTCTCGTCGGCCGTCTCGGGCGTCGCGTCGTCGAGCTGCTGACGGATCGCGAACGCCTGCTTCACCTGCTTCTCGGCCTCGGCGAGCGCCGCGGCGAAGCCCTTGGTGGCCTTCTCGCCGAACTGCGCCTGTGCGAAGCCGAGCTCCTGCTCGTTGCTCTGCAGGGCGTCGTCGAGGCTCACCAGCAGGCTGCCGGCCCGCTGATCGAGTTGCTTCTGGTCGAGCTTCTCGACCGGGGCGGTCGGGTCGACCCCGCGACGGCGCTTGACCAGCCGCGAGATGCCCCACGCGCCGACGCCGACCACCCCGACCCCCGCGAGGATCGGCAGGATCGGGATGCCGCCACCCTCGCCGTCGGTGGTGCCGGGTTCGGTCGGATTCTCGCCCGCGAGCTCGTCGCCGATCGCGTCGGCCGCTTCCAGGGCGGCCTCTTCCCAGTGGTCGTCGCGCAGCTGGGTTTCGATGCGCGCCGACACGCGGTCGTACTGGTCGTCGAACAGCAGCTCGTCGTTGAGCGCGTACAGCCGGTCCTCGACGGCGATGGCCAGCAACACGTCGTCGGGGCCGAACCCACTGAGGCCCGCCGTCGTGTCCGCCCACAGTTCGCGGTCGCTCGGGTCGTCGAAGGTGTCGACGTAGACCACGAAGAGCGACACCTCGGCACGGTCGTAGAGATCGTCGAGCGCCGACTCGATCGAGAAGGTGCTGCCGAGTACGCCCGCCTGGTCGATCACGTAGGCGCCCGCGAAGTCGACGGGCGGTTCGGCGACCGCGGGGCCGGGGCTCATCAGCACGAGGGCGGCACCGGCCACGAGGGCTCCAGCGGTCGGCAGCGGTCGCATTCGGGCTCCTCCCAGGCGGCTCGCGCCGACCCGTCTCGGGCCATCCGCGGCCCGCCCGAATCTTATCGGGGCCCCCGGTCTCACCGGGAGGGCGCAGGACCGACCGCTACCCGGCGATCTCCAGCTGGAACGGTGCCGACGCGGCGAGGTAGCTGGTGCCGTCATCCGTCGTCACGACGAGTACCGCGCGCAGCTCGTACTGGCCGGGCGGTGCGGCAGGCATGTCGTTCTGCGGTCCGTCCATGATGAGGTCGTCTTCGCTGCCGCAGATGACCCGGTTGAAGGAGGTTTCGAGGGTCATCGACTCGCCGGGCGCCAGATCGACGACGAGTCCGATGGCTTCCTGGGTCTGGTACGAGTGCCAGACCACGATGCCGTCGCGCGCGAGACTCACGTGCGGCCACGGACTGCTGGTTCCGACGAGCCGGTCGGGCCCGTCGTTGCGCAGGGTGACCTGCACGGGGATGCGCTCCTCCGGCTCGACGATCGTCGCGATCGACAGCTCGAGAGTCACCCCTTCGGAGCTCACGACATCGGTCACCGGGGCGCCGCAGGCGTCCGGCATCCACTTGAAGGCGTCCTGATCGACGTACGGTGCCTCCCCCGACTCGGCGATGGCTTCATCGGCGCCCGCGCCGGCATCGTCGGCGGTCATCATCACGCTGCGGTCGGCGAGGGGTCCGCCGATGAAGACCGCGGTGCCCAGCACGCCGACGAGGGCGACCGACCCGAGGGCCTGCGCGGCGATCACCCGCGGACGCCGCCGGCGCCGGGTGCGGCTCAAAACGGCGTCGAGGTCGATCTCGCCACGTCCTTCCGGGTCGGGGCCCCTCAGCAGGTCGCGGAGGTCAGATTCGGTGGCCACGGGAGGCCTCCTTTCGCGGCGTGAGCCGGTCTTCCACCGTGCCGTCGTCGGCGAGCGAGATCGCCATCTTGGCGAGCCCATCGCTGAGGTAGCGCTTCACGGCGCCCGAGCTGATGCCGAGGGTCTCGGCGATGTCGTCGACTTTGAGGTCGTCGTAGTAGCGCAGCACGAGGCAGGCCCGCTCGCGCGGGGTGAGCTTCCGCAGCTCCTCGTGCAGATCGAGCCGCGCCTCGGTGGCGCCGGCGGGGGAGTCCTGCTCGTCGGGGCGGTACTCGAGCGGCGCGATCCGGCGCCAGCGGGTGCTGCGACGTCCGCCGTCGAGGTGGCCGTTGAGGATGGCGCGCCGCACGTAGGCCTCGGCGCTCTCGACGCTGAAGCCGTTGCGCAGCCGGCCGAAGGTGCGCACGAGGGCGTCCTGTACGAGGTCGGCGGCGTCATCCCGACTGCCGCACAGCAGGGTCGCGTAACGCAGCAGCGCCTCGCCGCGTTGCGCCACCAGCTCGGTGACGACGCCCTCCCAGGCTGCCGCAGCGCGCATCCGCACACCTCCCTACCTACTTAGACGACGAGGGTACGGAAAAGGTTGGGATGAACCAGCGAAGCCCGGCGCTCGCGCGCGGCGGGCGGAGCGTGTCGCGCCGCAGGAGCGGCGGCGCGACCAGACAAACACGGGAACGGCGCGCCGCCAGCGAGGTCGGCGCGCCGTCGGTCCGGTGCGAAGGGGTGGATCAGGCCTGGGCGGCCCGCATCCGGGCGCGGAGCTCGTCGAGCTGGTCGATGATCGCGGCGGGGACGCGGCCCTCGAACGTGCCGAAGAACTTCTCGGCGTCGTCGGCTTCGGCGAGATGCGCGGCGGGGTTGATCGCGAACAGTTCGGCCCAGTCGGCGTCCGGAACGCCGGCGGCGGCGTAGTCGATCGCGCCGGGCGCGGGCAACCAGCCGACGGGGCTCTCGACCGCTGCGGCGGTGCCTTCGACCCGCTCCAGGATCCAGGCGAGCACGCGGCCGTTCTCGCCGAATCCGGGCCACAGCCAGCGGCCGTCGTCGCCCTTGCGGAACCAGTTCACCTGGAAGATGCGCGGCACTCCACCGGTCTTGCGCAGGCCTTCGCCGACGTCGAGCCAGTGCTGCCAGTGATCGGCCATGTTGTAGCCGCAGAACGGGAGCATCGCGAACGGGTCGCGTCGCAGCTCCCCGACAATGCCCTCGGCGGCCGCCGTGCGCTCGGACGAGATCGTGGCGCCGATGAAGACGCCATGTTCCCATCCGCGTGCCTCCGCCACCAGTGGCACGTTGGTGGCACGCCGGCCGCCGAAGATGATCGCGTCGATGACGACGCCCCGCGGGTCGTCCCAGTCGTCCGAAATGGTCGGGCACTGGGATGCGGCCACGGTGAAACGGGAGTTCGGGTGTGCGGCGGGCACGCCCGACAGGGGAGTCCAGTGCCGGCCGGTCCAGTCGACGAGGCCGTCCGGCGGGGTGTCGGTGAGACCCTCCCACCACACGTCGCCGTCGGGACGCAGCGCGACATTGGTGAAGATCGTGTTGCCCCAGATCGTCTCGACGGCGGTCGAGTTCGTCGACATCCCGGTGCCAGGGGCGACGCCGAAGAAGCCGGCTTCGGGGTTGATGGCACGCAACTTGCCGTCGGGGCCGGGGGCGAGCCACGCGATGTCGTCGCCGATCGTCTCGACGGTCCAGCCGGGGATCGTCGGCTTGAGCATCGCGAAGTTGGTCTTGCCGCACGCGCTCGGGAACGCCGCGGCGACGTGGAACACGCGACCCTTCGGGTTGGTGACCTTGAGCAGCAGCATGTGCTCGGCGAGCCAGCCCTCGTCGCGGCCGATGACCGAGGCGATGCGCAGCGAGAACGACTTCTTGCCGAGCAGCGCGTTGCCGCCGTAGCCGGAGCCGAACGACCAGATCTCGCGGGTCTCGGGGAAGTGCGAGATGTACTTCGTGGCGTTGCACGGCCACGCGACGTCGGGTTCGCCCGGGGAGAGCGGGGCGCCGACGGAGTGCATGGCCGGCACCCACTCGGTGTCGGGGTGGATCTGCGCGAGCGCCTCGTGGCCCATGCGGGTCATGATGCCCATGCTCACGACGACGTACGGCGAGTCGGTGATCTGAACGCCGACGCGGGCGAGCGGGCTGCCGAGCGGACCCATCGAGAACGGCACGACGTACATCGTGCGCCCGGCCATCGAGCCGGCGAAGACATCCTCGAGCTCGGAGCGCATCTGCGCGGGTTCGGCCCAGTTGTTGGTGGGGCCCGCGTCGGCTTCATCGGCCGAGCAGATGAACGTGCGGGATTCGACCCGCGCGACGTCGTCGGGGTTGCTGCGGGCGAGGAAGCTGTAGGGGCGGTGGTCGGCGTTGAGCCGGATGAGGGTGCCCTGGTCGATCATGCCGCGGATGAGCTCGTCGGCTTCGCGGCGGGATCCGTCGCACCAGACGACGGTGTCGGGGGTGGTGAGGTGGGCCATCTTCTCGACCCACGCGATCACCCGCGGGTCGGTGCCCTCGGGCGGCAAGGCCCAGGTGGCGTCGTGAAGGGGAATCTGGTCGACGACCTCGGGTACGCCGTCGAGGGGTCGAATGCCGGTCGTGAGTGTCACGGGTGGGGCTCCCTCGCTGGTTGGGGTGGTCAAGAACTGCCTTCTATGACCAATGTGCCACGAGATTCCCGCGCTAACGTCCGAAATCGGTCGAAAGAAGCGCTGTTCTTTCCGTATGCTTCATTTCGTGAAGGATCTTGTGACCCTGGGGCAACGGATGCGGCACTTCCGCACCGAGGCCGGCCTGACGCTCGAACAGCTCGGGGCCGACGTCGGGGTGGCCGGCAGTCAGCTCTCGCTCATGGAGAACGGGCGCCGGGAGCCCCGGCTCTCGCTGCTCGGCGCGATCGCGACCCGGCTCGGCATCGAACTCGCCGAACTGCTCGACGATCGGGCCCCCACCGAGCGGGCCGGCCTCGAGATCGAACTCGAGCGCGCACAGAGCAACCCGGTCTACGCGCAGCTCGGTCTGCCCGTCGTCCGGGCGGGCAAGGGGATGTCCGACGAGACGCTGCGCGCCCTCGTCGGCCTGCACCGAGAGCTCGCTCGGCGGTCGCGCGAGGCGATCGCCACGCCCGAGGAGGCGCGGCGCGCGAACACGGAGCTTCGGGCCCGGATGCGCGAACGCGACAACCACATGGCCGAGATCGACGACCTCGTCGAGGAGGCGTTGCGCGGCGTCGGCCACTCCACCGGGGCGCTCACGCACCGCTCGGTGAGCCTCATGGCGGAGCGGATGGGATTCGAGCTCGTCTACGTCGGCGATCTTCCGCACTCCGCCCGCTCGGTGACCGATCTCGAGAACGGCCGCATCTACCTCCCGCCCGCGTCGATCCCCGGCGGGCACGGGCTGCGCTCGATGGCCCTGCAGGCGATCGCGCACCGGATGCTGGGCCATGAGGCGCCGAACGACTACGCCGAGTTCCTGCAGCAGCGGCTGGAGATCAACTACTTCGCGGCGGCGGCTCTCATGCCGCGCACCCAGGCGGTGAACTTCCTGCAACAGGCCAAGAGCGACCGCGACATCGCCCTCGAAGACTTCCGCGACGCGTTCGGCGTCACGCACGAGGCGGCGGCGCTGCGCTTCACCAACCTCGCCACCGCGCACCTCGACATGCGCGTGCACTTCCTGCGGGTCGGCGGCGACGGCGCGATCGCGAAGGCCTACGAGAACGACGGCCTGCCGCTGCCGATGGACGTCACCGGATCGGTCGAGGGCGAGATCGTCTGCCGCTACTGGAGTGCCCGTCGGGCCTTCGTGCGCACCAACCGCACGACCGAGTTCTACCAGTACACAGACACCCCGAGCGGCACCTTCTTCGAGTCCACCCAGATCGGCACGAGCGCCGCGAACGACGAGTTCTCGATCACCATCGGCGTTCCCTTCGACGATGCGAAGTACTTCCGCGGTCGCGAGACGACGCGGCGCGAGCAGTCACGCTGCCCCGACGCGAGCTGCTGCCGGCGCCCGCCCGCCGATCTCGCGGCGCACTGGCAGGGCAAGGCCTGGTCGAGCGCCAAGGTGCACGCGCACATCTTCTCGCCGCTGCCCTCGGGCACTTTCCCGGGCGTCGACGATCGTGAGCTGTACGAGTTCCTGGAGTCTCACGCCTCGAGCTGAATGGAGTCCGGGGACTCGCATAACCGGTGCCCTCGACACGATTCGAACGTGCGACCTCTTCCTCCGGAGGGAAGCGCTCTATCCACTGAGCTACGAAGGCGCGTAGCGCACCTAGGTTAGCAGCATGACTTCGAGCGGCCCGCGTCGTGAGGTGGGGTCGGGCCTCGTTCTCGAGGTCGTCGACCCGACCGCGTTCGTGCTCGCGGTCGCCGTCGCGGAGGGCGTTCCGACGACGGTCGAGGCGCTGACCGTGCGGCTCGACGAGCAGCTCGTCGACGTCCGCGAGGCAACCGACTCCCACGGCACCCGGCTGCACCTGTTCGAAACCGGCCCCGGCATCCTGCGCATCGACTACGCCGCGACCGTCGTCGGTCGGGCGGCCCCGCACCTCGTCGTCGAACGCGACCTGATCCGCTATCTGCGCCCCAGCCGCTACGTGCAATCCGACACCCTCACCGATCGGGCCCGCGACCTGTTCCCCGGGCTCGAAGGTCGTGGCCTGGTCGCCGCCGTCGAGGCGTGGGTGCACGCCAACCTCCGATACGACGGGGCGGCGACGAGCCCTACGGGGGGCGCCGTCGAGACCCTCCAGGTCGGAGCGGGCGTCTGCCGCGACTTCGCGAACGTGACGGCCGCGTTCCTCCGTGCGCTCGACGTGCCCGCGCGCCTCGTCTCGGTGTACGCCCCCGAGCTGGAGCCGCGCGACTTCCACGCCGTCGTCGAAGCCTGCATCGAGGGTCAGTGGGTCGTCGTCGACGCGACCCGGCTCGCCCCGCGCGCAGGCCTCGTGCGCATCGCCACCGGTCGCGACTCCGCCGACACGGCCTTCCTCACCAACACCCTCGCAGACGTGGAACTGCTCACGATCGACGTGCGCGCGACGAGCAGTGAATCCGTGGGCGACGCGCCCTCCGAGGTCGTGGTGCTCGGCTGAACTAGAGGGCGTCGAGTGCCGCGAGCGCTGCCTCGATGATCCCCGTCGGCTCCCCGGGCTCGAAGAACGCCTCCGACGAGAGGACGAGCCGATACCGGCCGTGGAACACGATCGCCGTGCCCACGTCGCCCTCGACCTCGAAATACGCCTCTTCGCCGTAGGTCGGCACCATCTGGCTCTCGGCGAACGCCTCGTTCTTCAGCTCGTCGATCTGGTCGGCGGAGTACGCGGCGACGGAGAGGTCGATCGTGCCGCCCCCCGACTCGCGCACCCACTGGCACACGACTCCGCCCGCGGCGAGGTCGTCGGCCGCAAGAGAGCCGGAGTCGGGGTCGAACGGGCCGACCAGCGCGAAGTTGGGGTCGAACGCGTACATCGTGTCGAGGTCGACGAGGTCGGTGCACTCGATGTCGAGCGCATCCGGCGTGTCGGACGCGCTCGGTGCGGGTTCGACGGTCGGCGAGTCCGTGGGCGTCGCCGACGAGTCGGGCTGCTCGGGCTGCTCCGGGGCGTCGACACACGCGGCGAGCGTCAGCAGGGTGGCTGCGATGGCGAGCGACGCGGTCGCGCGCCGGATCAGGGGTGAGGATGCGGCGGGCATGCCTCCATCTTGACCCGGCTACGATCGACCGTTGTGACCCCCGCCGAACTTTCCGCCACATTGCTCGAGTTGACCCGCTCGGTGGCGGGCGATCGCGCGGCTGAGATCGGCCCCGAGGACGTCACTCTCGAGCGGCCTCGCAACCGCGACCACGGCGACTGGGCGTCGAACGTCGCCATGAAGCTCGGCAAGCGGCTCGGGCTCGACCCGCGCGCCTTCGCCACCGAACTCGCGACGGCCCTCGCGGCGACCGACGGCATCGCCGCCGTCGATGTCGCCGGGCCGGGCTTTCTCAACATCACCCTCGATGCCGCCGCCGCCGGTGCGCTCGCGAAGTCGATCGTCGAGCAGGGGGAGCGCTACGGCGAAGGCGACCTCTATCCCGGGGTGACCATCAACCTGGAGTTCGTCTCCGCGAACCCCACCGGGCCGATCCATCTGGGCGGAACCCGGTGGGCCGCCGTCGGCGACAGCCTCGCCCGGCTGTTCTCCGCGCAGGGCGCGCTCGTGACCCGGGAGTACTACTTCAACGATCACGGCGCGCAGATCGACCGGTTCGCCCGCAGCCTCCTGGCTGCTCACCTCGGCCGGCCGACCCCGGAAGACGGCTACGGCGGCGACTACATCCTCGACATCGCCGCGCGCGTCGAGGCCGCGTACGACGGCGACCTCTCGGCGCTGCGCCCCGAGGAGGCCGAGGACGTGTTCCGCACCGTCGGGGTCGAGCTGATGTTCGGCGACATCAAGGCGAGCCTTCACGACTTCGGCGTCGACTTCGACGTGTACTTCCACGAGGACTCGTTGCACGAGTCCGGCGCGGTGGAGCGGGCCGTCGCCCGCCTGCGGGAACTCGGCCACATCTATGAGGCCGACGGCGCCATCTGGCTGCGCACGACGGAGTTCGGCGACGACAAAGACCGGGTCGTCATCAAGAGCGACGGTGAGGGCGCCTACATCTCCGGCGATCTCGCGTACTACCTGAACAAGCGCGAGCGCGGCTTCGAGCGCAACCTCATCATGCTCGGCGCCGATCACCACGGCTACGTCAAACGTCTGATGGCGATGACCGCCGCGTTCGGCGACGAACCGTACGTCAACCTCGAGATCCTCATCGGTCAGATGGTCAACCTGCTGCGCGACGGCGAAGCCCTGCGGATGTCGAAGCGCGCCGGCACGGTCGTCACGATGGAAGACCTCGTCGAGGCCGTGGGCGTCGACGCCGCCCGGTACGCGCTGGTGCGCAGTTCCGCCGACTCCGCGCTCGACATCGACCTCGGCCTGCTCACCAAGCGCACCAACGACAACCCCGTCTTCTACGTGCAGTACGCCCACGCGCGCACCAAGGCGGTGGCGCGCAACGCCGCCGAGGCGGGCGTGACGCGGGATGCCTTCGACGCGAGCCTGTTGACGCACGAGACCGAGAGCATCCTGCTCGCCGCGCTCGCCGATTTCCCGCGCGTCGTGCGGCAGGCCGCCGAGCTGCGGGAGCCGCACCGGGTCGCGCGCTACCTCGAAGACCTCGCCGGGTCGTATCACCGGTGGTACGACGCCTGCCGGGTGAGTCCGTTCGGCGACGAGGAGATCACCGACCTGCACCGCACCCGGCTGTGGCTGAACGATGCCACCGGCCAGGTGCTGCGCAACGGCCTGGGTCTGCTCGGCGTGAGCGCTCCGGAACGGATGTAGATGAGCACCGAGGTTCTTCCGCTCGAGCCCGCCGAGCCGGCGCAGTCGGAGCCGGCGGCTCCGCAACCGCCGCGCCGCCGCCGCGGACCGATCATCGCGCTCATCGTCGTCGCGTCGGTGCTCGTGCTCGGCGTCATCGCCTTTGTCGTCGCCGAGGCGTTGGCGAAGGACTACGCGCGCGACTACGTGCGCGAGAAGGTGATCGCCGTGCTCGGCTTGTCCGACGACGCCGAGGTGGATGTCGACCTGGGGGCCGGCTCGATCATCGTGCAGGCGCTCGCCGGGCGCGTCGACACCGTCGACGTCGACGTTCCGGAGGTCGCCTTCGGCGAGCTGTCGGGTGCCGTGCGGTTCCACGCAGAAGGGGTGCCGCTCGACGACACGGCGCCGGTCGACGTGCTGCGCATCGACTTCGCGATCGGCGCCGACGATCTCGCCGCGCTCGGGCAGGGCGACGACGCCTCGACGGCGCCGAGTTTCGAGTTCGCCGATGGGGAGGTCACGCTGACGTCCGAGTTCTCGCTGTTCGGTGTGACGGTTCCGCTCGGGGTGTCTCTCGAGCCGTCCGCGACCGACGGCGCGCTGGTGCTGACCCCGACCAGCGTGACGATCGGCAGCGAGACCTTCGAAGCCGGATCGGACGACGACTCGTTCCTCGGCTCGCTCGTCGCGGGCCTTCTGCAGCCGCAGACGCTGTGCATCGCGTCGAGCGTTCCCCAGGCGCTCGTGCTCGCCGACGCGACGATCGACGATGCCGAACTCGTTCTGGCCTTCCGGGGCGACGGTGCCGCGTTCGGCGGACCCGAGCTGTCGACGCCGGGCACCTGCCCCGCGGCCTGAGTTCTCGCCCGGCCCGCGGGCGGAATAGACTGGCGCGGGCTTCAGGGACCAAGCCGGGTCCGCTCGCCTCACATCCGATCCCTTCTTCTCATGTGAGCGTCCTCTTGACCGCCTCCCCTCTCGCACCCGGTTGGCTCGCCCATCCGGAAGATGCGAACGCCCTCGCGCCCACCGTCTGGCCCGCCTCGGCGACGCGCGACGCCGCGGGCGCGATCCGCGTCGCGGGGGCGTCGTTGACCGACCTCGCCGCCGAGTTCGGCACCCCGCTCTACGTCGTCGACGAGGCCGAGGTGCGCCACCGCGCGGTCGCGGTGCGCGACGCTTTCGACCGGGCGTTCGCCGCCGTCGGCTCGAGCGCGCACGTCTACTACGCCGGTAAGGCGTTCCTCTGCACGACGGTTGCCCGCTGGGTCGTCGAGGAGGGGCTGCGCATCGACGTGGCGAGCGGCGGCGAACTGGCCGTCGCGCTCGCCGCCGGGGTCGACGCCTCTGTGCTGGGCTTCCACGGCAACAACAAGAGCCTCGCCGAGATCGACCGTGCGGTCGACCTCGGCGTGGGCGCGATCGTTCTCGACAGCGTCGTCGAGATCGATCGCGTTGCCGCCGCCGCCGAGCGCCACGGGCGCGTGCAGGCGGTGCGACTGCGCATCAACTCCGGCGTGCACGCCTCGACGCACGAGTATCTGGCGACCGCGCGCGAGGATCAGAAGTTCGGCATCCCGCTCGCCGACGCCCCCGGCGTCGTCGCCGCGATCCGCACGCATCCGTCGCTTCGGTTCCTCGGGCTGCATTCGCACATCGGGTCGCAGATCTTCGAATCGGCCGGTTTCGCCGAAGCCGCACGGCGGTTGCTGGCGGTGCACGCCGAGCTGCTCGCCGGGGGAGAGGTGCCCGAACTCAACCTCGGCGGCGGGTTCGGCATCGCCTACACGAGCGCCGACGTGGTGACGCCGATCGAGCAGATCGCCGCCGACTTCGCCCGCGTCGTGTCGACCGAGTGCGAGGCCCTGGGCATCCCGGTGCCGGTCGTCGCGATCGAGCCGGGCCGCGTCATCGTCGGCCCGTCGACGGTCACGCTCTACGAGGTCGGCACCACGAAGGATGTCGTCGTCGATGGCGCGGACGTGCGCAAGTACGTCAGCGTCGACGGCGGCATGAGCGACAACATCCGGCCCGCCCTCTACGGCGCCGACTACACGGTGCGCCTCGCGAACCGCACGTCGGATGCCGACCCCGCCCTGGTGCGGATCGCCGGCAAGCACTGCGAGTCGGGCGACATCGTCGTGCACGCCGACTACCTGCCGGGCGACGTGACCCCGGGCGATCTCGTGGCCGTACCCGCGACCGGCGCCTACTGCTGGTCGCTCGCCAGCAACTACAACTACCTCGGCCGCCCCGCCGTCGTCGCCGTGCGCGACGGCGCCGCGCGGGTCATCGTGCGCCGCGAGACCGAGGCCGACCTGCTTTCCCGTGACGTGGGAGTGACCGCATGATCGAGTACCGCAACCTCCGCATCGCCCTGCTCGGTGCGGGCTCGGTCGGCGCCCAGGTGGCGTCGCTGCTGCTCGAGCACGGCGCCGAGCTGAGCGAGCGCGTGGGCGCGGGCCTCGAGCTGGTCGGGGTGGCGGTGCGCGATCTCGACGCGCCGCGCTCCGCCGAGATCCCCCCGCACCTGCTCACCACCGATGCCCGCTCGCTGATCCTCGGCGCCGACATCGTCATCGAACTCATGGGCGGGCTCGAGCCCGCGCGCGAATACCTCGAGCTCGCCCTCAACTCGGGCGCCGACGTCATCACCGCCAACAAGGCGCTGCTCGCCACCTACGGCCCCGAGCTGTTCGAGATCGCCGAACAGGTCGGCGCGCAGCTCTACTACGAGGCGGCCGTCGGCGGCGCCATCCCGATCATCCGGCCGCTGCGCGACAGCCTCGCCGGCGACCGCGTGCTGCGCATCCTCGGCATCGTCAACGGCACGACCAACTACATCCTCGACCGCATGGACACCGAGGGCGACAGCCTCGAGGAGGTGCTCGCCGACGCGCAGCGGCTCGGTTACGCCGAAGCCGACCCGACTGCGGATGTCGAGGGTTACGACGCGGCGCAGAAGGCCGCGATCCTCGCGAGCCTCGCCTTCCACACCACCGTGCCGCTCGAGGCGGTCTACCGCGAAGGCATCCTGGCCATCACCACCGAGCAGGTCGCCGCCGCGCGCAAGGCCGGCTTCGTCGTGAAGCTGCTCGCGGTGTGCGAGCGCGTCGTCGACCCGGAGTCGGGGGTCGAAGGGGTGAGCGCCCGCGTGCATCCCGCTCTCGTGCCGATCGACCACCCGCTGGCGGCCGTGCACGGCGCCAACAACGCGGTGTTCCTCGAGGCCGAGGCCGCCGGAAGCCTGATGTTCTACGGCGCCGGAGCGGGCGGGATGCAGACCGCCTCCGCCGTGCTCGGCGACGTCGTCTCGGCCGCCCGCCGCCACGTCATCGGCGGACCCGGGGTCGCCGAGTCGACGCAGGCGAACCTGCCGGTGCTGCCCATCTCGAGCGTGCGCACCCGCTACCGCATCACCCTCGAGGTCGCCGACAAACCCGGAGTGCTCGCCGCCATCGCGACCCTCTTCGCCGAGCACGGCGTCTCGGTCGAAGCCGTGCAGCAGGACGCCCGGCCGGATGGGGCCTCGCCCACCGCTACCCTGGTGATCGGCACTCATGAGGCCACCGAGGCTGCGCTCGCCGCAACCGTCTCGGCCCTCGAATCCACCGACGTCGTGAGCGCGGTGTCGAGCGTGCTGAGAGTAGAAGGACTGTAGTCATGGCCCACCTGTGGCGTGGAGTGCTCCACGAATTCCGCGACCGACTCGACGTGACCGACGCGACGCCGATCGTCACCCTCGGCGAGGGCGGCACCCCGCTCATCGCCGCCCCGGCGCTCTCCGACCGCACGGGCGCGAAGGTGTGGGTCAAGTACGAGGGCATGAACCCGACCGGCTCCTTCAAGGACCGCGGCATGACGATGGCCGTCACCAAGGCGAAGGAGCACGGTGCGCAAGCCGTCATCTGCGCCTCCACCGGCAACACGTCGGCGTCGGCCGCCGCCTACGCCACGTACGGCGGGCTGACCGCCGCGGTGCTCGTGCCCGACGGCAAGATCGCGATGGGCAAGCTCGCCCAGGCGATCGCCCACGGCGCCGAGCTGCTGCAGGTGCGGGGCAACTTCGACGACTGCCTCGACATCGCCCGGGAACTCGCCGCGAACTACCCGGTGCACCTGGTCAACTCGGTCAACAACGACCGCATCGAGGGCCAGAAGACGGCGGCCTTCGAAGTCGTCGAGGTGCTCGGCGACGCCCCCGACTTCCACTTCATCCCGGTCGGCAACGCCGGCAACTACACCGCGTACACCCGCGGCTACTCCGAAGACCTCGCCGCGGGCCGGGTCACCAAGCTGCCGCGGATGTTCGGCTTCCAGGCGTCGGGCTCCGCTCCGCTCGTCCGGGGTGAGATCGTCAAAGACCCCGAGACGATCGCCAGCGCGATCCGCATCGGCAACCCCGCGTCGTGGGAGCTCGCGCTCGCCGCCCGCGAGCTGACCGACGGCTACTTCGGCGCGATCGACGACGACGTCATCCTCGATGCGCACCGCATCCTGTCGCGGGATGTCGGCGTCTTCGTCGAGCCCGCATCGGCGATCAGTGTCGCCGGGCTGCTCGAACGGGCCGAGGCCGGGGAGATCCCGAAGGGTGCCACCGTCGTGCTCACCGTCACCGGCCACGGGCTGAAGGATCCGCAGTGGGCGCTCAAGACCGCCGACGGGGGCGAGGTCGCGCCGACCAAGGTGGCGGTGGATGTCGCCGAGGTCGCGAGCGTTCTCGGCCTGAAGAAGTCTTCATGACGACCGTTCCGGTGGGTCGCAGCGTCGCGGTGAAGGTTCCCGCGACGACCGCCAACCTCGGCCCCGGGTTCGACACCCTGGGGCTGGCGCTCTCGCTGTACGACGAACTGGTGTTCACCACCCGGGCCCAGCCCGGCGCCACGATCGAGGTGCACGGGGTCGGCGCGGGCGAGGTGCCGACCGATTCGTCGAGCCTCGTCATCCGGGCCGCCGCGCACACCTTCGCCCACTACGGCGTCGAGATGCCCGGTCTCGATGTCGTCGCGCACAACGGCATCCCGCACGGCCGCGGCCTGGGATCGTCGGGAGCCGCGATCGTCGCCGGCATCATGGCCGCGAAGGGCCTGCTCGAGGGGATCGTCGAGATCGACGCCGAGGGACTCCTGGCGCGGGCGACCGAGCTGGAGGGGCATCCCGACAACGTCGCCCCCGCCCTCTTCGGCGGGCTCACCATCGCCTGGATGACGCCCGAGGGTCCGCGGCACAAGAAGCTCATCGTGCACCGCGGGGTCTCGCCCTTCGTCGCCGTCCCGCGCGAATCGGTGATGTCGACCGCCCTCGCCCGCAGCCTGCAGCCGGAGTCGGTGCCGCACGAGGACGCCATCTTCAACGTGTCCCGCTCGGCGCTGCTCATCGCGGCGCTCATCCAGAGCCCCGAACTGCTGCTCGCGGCCACGGAAGACAAGCTCCACCAGAGCTATCGGGCGAGCGCGATGCCCGAGACGGATGCCCTCATCCAGGTGCTGCGCGCACACGGCCTCGCCGCGGTGGTGTCCGGGGCCGGACCCTCGATCCTCGTGCTCGGGAGCGACCCCGCGCAGCGGCTCGTCGCGGCGGATCTCATCGAGAAGTCGTCGACCACGGCGTGGGACTGCCTGCTGCTCGCCGTCGATTTCAAGGGTGCTACAGTGGTACCGCACTCCACCGAGGCCGTGGCCTAGCCCAACACAGAGCTCGCCCCCTTCTGAAGAAGTGCACTCCCATCAGGTTCTTCAGTCCTCCTCTCGCGCACCTCATCCGAGGTCATTCGAGCGGTCCCGAAGAACCGAACCCCGGGACGTTCTGTGCCCGGGTCGAAAGGAACACACCCCTTGACTGACGTCGACACCGCCGCGATCGTCGCGGCCGACCGCGCTGCCCTGAGCCGCCTGAAGCTCCCCGAGCTGCAGGCCCTGGCCGCGGAGCGCGGAATCGCCGGCGCCGCCAAACTTCGAAAAGGAGAACTTGTGGACTCTCTCTCAGACACCCCCGAGACCGAGGCCCCGCAGGCCGAAGCTCCGGCAGCCGACGCACCCGTCGAGGCTCCCGCCGACGCCGCACCGATCGTCGAGGCCGCACCGGTCGCCGAGGGCGACACGATTCCGGCCCGCCGCTCCCGCCGCGCCACCGCATCGACCGAGGAGGTCGCCGCGCTCGCGGTCGAACTCCCCGCGATCGACGCGCCGGTCGAGCCGCAGCGTTCGCGTGAAGAGATCGCCGCGGAACTCGACAGCCTGCTTCCCGAGGTCACCTCCGGGTCCGACGCCGAGGGCGAAGAGACCGCGCCTCGCGGACGCAACCGCAACCGCAACCGCGGCGGCCAGGGTGCGCGGGCCGAGCAGGGCGGCCAGACCGCCGGTCAGCCGCGTCAGAACGGCAACGGCGGCAACGCCGGTCAGAACGGTCCCGCCACCGACGCCGGTGACGGTGAAGGTCGCGGACGCGGCCGGTACCGCGACCGCAAGCGCGGCCGCGGTCAGGGCCAGAACGACGAGTTCGAGCCGGAGATCAGCGACGACGACGTGCTCATCCCCGTCGCCGGCATCCTCGACGTGCTCGACAACTACGCGTTCGTGCGCACCTCGGGCTACCTCCCCGGAGCGAACGACGTCTACGTCTCGCTCGGTCAGGTGAAGAAGTACAACCTGCGCAAGGGCGACGCCGTCGTCGGCGCGATCCGCCAGCCGCGGGACAACGAGCAGAGCCGCCAGAAGTACAACGCGATCGTCAAGATCGACTCGATCAACGGGCAGAGCGTCGAGGAGGCGGCCGAGCGCATCGAGTTCGGCAAGCTCACCCCGATCTACCCGAAGGAGCGCCTGCGGCTCGAGACGACGCCCGAGAAGCTCTCGACGCGCATCATCGACCTGATCGCCCCGATCGGCAAGGGCCAGCGCGGCCTCATCGTCGCGCCGCCGAAGGCCGGCAAGACGATCATCCTGCAGGCGATCGCCAAGGCCATCGCGGTGAACAACCCCGAGGTGCACATCATGGTGGTGCTCGTCGACGAGCGCCCCGAAGAAGTCACCGACATGCAGCGCGCCGTCAAGGGCGAGGTCATCGCCTCGACCTTCGACCGGCCCGCCGAAGACCACACGACGGTCGCCGAGCTCGCGATCGAGCGCGCCAAGCGCCTCGTCGAGCTGGGCAACGACGTCGTCGTGCTGCTCGACTCGATCACCCGCCTGGGCCGCGCCTACAACCTCGCCTCGCCGGCATCCGGTCGCATCCTCTCCGGTGGCGTCGACGCGAGCGCGCTCTACCCGCCGAAGCGCTTCTTCGGTGCGGCGCGCAACCTCGAGGGCGGCGGCTCGCTGACCATCCTCGCGACGGCACTCGTCGAGACCGGCTCCAAGATGGACGAGGTGATCTTCGAGGAGTTCAAGGGCACCGGCAACTCCGAGCTGCGCCTCTCGCGCCAGCTCGCCGACAAGCGCATCTTCCCGGCGGTCGACATCGTCGCCTCGAGCACGCGTCGCGAAGACGAGCTGCTCACGCCGGAAGAGGTGCAGATCACCTCCCGGCTGCGCCGCTCGCTCGCGGGCCTCGACCCGCAGCAGCAGCTCGAGGTGGTGCTCAGCAAGCTCAAGGACACGCAGTCGAACGTCGAGTTCCTCGTGCAGATCCAGAAGGTCATCCCGAACGGCAACGGGCACCACAAGGAGTAAGGCGTGTTCGAATCGGTCGCCTCGCTGCTGACCGAGCACGAGGAACTCCAGCAGCTGCTCTCCGATCCGGCGATCCATGCGGATGCCGGGCGTGCGAAGAAGGTCAACCGGCGCTACGCCGAGCTGAATCAGATCGTCGCCGCGCACGCCGCGTGGCAGGCCGCGGAAGAGGATGTCGCGGCGGCACGCGACCTCGCCGAAGAGGATGAGGCGTTCGCCGCCGAGCTTCCCGCGCTCGAGGAGAAGCTGACCGCGGCGGCCGAGAAGCTGCGCCGCCTGCTCATCCCGCGCGACCCCGACGACGGCCGCGACGTGATCATGGAGATCAAGGGCGGCGAGGGCGGCGAGGAGTCGGCCCTGTTCGCCGCCGACCTGTTGCGCATGTACCTGCACTACGCCGAGTCCCGCGGCTGGAAGACGGAACTGCTGGAACGCAACGAATCCGACCTCGGCGGCTACAAGGACGTGCAGGTCGCGATCAAGTCGAATGCCACCGACCCGGCCGAGGGCGTCTGGGCGTCGCTCAAGTACGAGGGCGGCGTGCACCGGGTTCAGCGCGTGCCGGCGACCGAGTCGCAGGGGCGCATCCACACCTCGACGACGGGCGTTCTCGTCTTCCCCGAGGTCGACGAGCCCGAAGAGATCGACATCAGCCCGAACGATCTGCGCATCGACGTGTTCCGCTCGTCGGGCCCGGGCGGGCAGAGCGTCAACACGACCGACTCGGCGGTGCGGATCACCCACCTGCCGACCGGCATCGTCGTGTCGATGCAGAACGAGAAGTCGCAGCTGCAGAACCGCGAGGCCGGGATGCGCGTGCTGCGGGCGCGGCTGCTCGCGCGTCAGCAGGAGGAGATCGCCGCGGCGGCCTCCGATCAGCGCAAGAGTCAGATCCGCACGATGGACCGCTCGGAGCGCATCCGCACCTACAACTTCCCCGAGAACCGCATCGCCGACCACCGCACCGGGTACAAGGCGTACAACCTCGACCAGGTGATGAACGGCGCGCTCCAGCCGGTCATCGACTCGTGCATCCAGGCCGACGAGGCGTCGCGTCTCGCCGACCTCGCCGACACCCCCCGATGACGTCGCTCCGGTGAACCTGCGCGCCCTTCTCGATCATGCCGTCGCCGTGCTGACGACGGCGCGCGTGCCGTCGCCGGAAGCCGACGCCGAGCTGCTCGTCGCCCACGTGCTCGGCGTTTCGCGGGGGCAGGTGCAGGCGCAGGTCGTGACGGGCGCCTCGGTCGATGCCGAACAGCGCCACGCGGTGCTCGAACTCGTCGAACGCCGCGCCGCCCGGGAGCCGTTGCAGCATCTCACCGGGCGTGCCGCGTTCCGCTCCCTCGAACTCGCCGTCGGCCCCGGGGTGTTCGTGCCGCGACCCGAGACGGAGCTCGTCGCGCAACTCGCGATCGACGCCCTGCTCGCCGTTCCGGGGGGATCCCCGCGCGCCGCCGACCTCGGCACGGGCAGCGGGGCGATCGCCCTCGCACTGGCGACCGAGGTGCCGCACGCCGAGGTCGTCGCCGTCGAGAACTCGCCCCGCGCCTACGTCTGGACTCGCGAGAACGCCACCCGGGTGGGCGCCTCGAACCTCCGCCTGGTGTTCGCCGACCTGGCGGATGCGCTACCCGAACTCGACGGAACCCTCGATGTCGTCGTCTCGAACCCGCCGTACATCCCCCTCGGTGCGATCCCGCGCGACCCGGAGGTGCGCCTGCACGACCCGGAGGCCGCGCTCTACGGGGGAGCGGACGGCCTGGATGTCGTGCGCGCCGTCTCGGCGACGGCGTGGCGTCTGCTGCGCCCCGGCGGCACTCTGGTGCTGGAACACGGGGAACTCCAGGGCGCCGACATCCGCGCTCTGCTCGACGCCGACGGCTGGCGCGCCGCCGCGACGACCCGCGACCTCCTCGGCCGCGACCGCGCGACCACCGCGCTGCGCTGACCTCGCCTCTGCCAGGATGTCGGTCGTGAGGTCGGCACGGTGCTCGACCGGAACGGAGCAGACGTGATCGAGGACACCGGAGCCGCCTGGATCGGGCTCATCGTCGTCTGGATCCTCGCCGCGATCCAGTTGGTGCTGTTCATCGCCGGGCTCATCTCGGTGCTGGCGTCGAAGCGCTACACCGGGGGTGGCAAGTTCCTCTGGGTCGTCGTGATCTTCGCCTTGCCCCTGCTGGGGCCGCTCGGCTGGTTCATCGCGGGTCGCACCGCGCAGATCCGCACGACGGCGCCCTAGCTCGCGAGCTCGCGACGCCCCTCGGCGAAGTCTTCGATCGCGTTCAACAGAGCGGCGGGGTCGCGGTAGAGGTGCGCCGTGATGCCGACGGAGCGGGCGCCCTCGACATTGATCGGCATGTCGTCGGCGAAGAAGGTGTGCTCGGCCGGTTCGTCGTAGGCGCGCAACACCCCCTCGAAGACCCGCGGGTCGGGCTTGCGGGCGCCGTAGTGACTCGACGCCTTGAGATGCTCGGAGCCGAACAACGGCACGAGCTCGGGTGCGAGCGTCGTGAGGTTCTCGCCGACGAGCGGTCCGTTGTTGGTGAGCAAGGTCACCCGACCGAGTTCCGCCGCGCGCGCGACGGCGGCGAGGGCCTCGGGGCGAGGCGTCATCGCCGATGCCCGGTTGGCGAGCCACTCCTCGGCGGTGACGCTCGCGCCGACCGCCGCCGACCAGTCCGCGAGGTATGACGCCCCGTCGGGCCAGCGCCCCGCTTCCGCGGCCCATTCGCCCTCGTCGTGCCACCACCGGCGCCGCAGCTCGGGAAAGTCGAGCCCCGTCAGCGCGGTGAGACCGGTCATCCGGTGACGCCAGTCGTAGTCGTAGAGGACGTCATCCATGTCGAAGACGAAGAGCAAACCCATGATGTTCCCAGTCTCCCTGACGGTCGCAGGTGCTGCTGACCGCGCGCCCCGTAGGGTAGAGGGCGCCATGGCTCTGTACGACACGAGCGTCCCCGACGAACTGTTGACCGGGATGCGTTCCGCCCGCGTTGCGATCGGGCGCGGGGAGCTGGTGGTGATCCCGACCGACACCGTCTACGGCGTTGCGGCCGACGCGTTCTCCCCGGCGGCCGTGCAGCGGTTGCTGGAGGCGAAGGGCCGCGACCGCACGGCGCCGCCGCCGGTGCTGGTTCCCGGCATCCCGACCCTCGACGCGCTCACCGAGTTCGTCCCCGACGAGGTGCGCGCGCTGGTCGCGCAGTTCTGGCCGGGCGGGCTGACCGTGGTGCTGCGGGCCCGACCCACCCTCGAGTGGGACCTGGGGGAGACCCGGGGCACCGTCGCCGTGCGGATGCCGGATCAGCGCATCGCGCTCGAACTGCTCGCCGAGACCGGGCCTCTCGCCGTCTCGAGCGCGAACCGCACCGGCGAACCCGCCGCGATGACCGCCGCGGAGGCCGAGGTCGCGCTCGGTGACGCGGTCGCCGTGTACCTCGAGGCCGGTCAGGTCGGCGCCGCGTATCCCGATGCCCAGGTCGGCACCGGGTCGACGATCGTCGATGCGACGGCGCTGGAGCATCCCGACGGCAAGCTGCGGATCCTGCGTCACGGCGTCATCCCGGATGCCGCGATCATCGAGATCGTGGGGGCCGAGCGTTGCGCATAATCTTCTACGTCCTCGTGGCGCTCGTGTCCGGGGTCGTCTCGTTCGGCGCCTCGTGGGCGATCTGGAAGCTCAGCCACAAGTACCGCCTGTACCCGAAGATCCGCGCACGTGACGTGCACACCCGGCCCACCCCGCGTCTCGGCGGGATCGCGCTGTTCCTCGGCATCGTCATCGCCTTCGCGGTCGGTTCGCAGCTGCCCCCTCTCGCCCTCATCTTCAACCAGCCGCAGCAGGTGCTCGCGGTGCTCGGTGCCGCGCTGCTCATCGTGCTCATCGGCGTCGCCGACGACATCTGGGATCTCGACTGGTTCACCAAGCTGGCCGGGCAGATCATGGCGGCGGGCCTGCTGGCCTGGCAGGGCGTGCAGATCGGCTGGGTGCCGTTGCCGGGCACCGTCGCACCGCTGTCGCCCTACATGTCGCTGCTCGTGACGATCTTCGCGATCGTGCTGGTCATGAACGCCGTCAACTTCATCGACGGGCTCGACGGGCTCGTCGCCGGCGTCGCGACGGTCGCGAGTGCCGCGTTCTTCGTCTACGGCTACATCGTGTCGTACGGCCCGACCGAGCAGAGCGACTACTTCAACCTCGCGCAGTTCATCACCGCGGCGCTCATCGGCGCCTGCCTCGGGTTCCTGCCGTGGAACTGGCGGCGCGGCGACGATCGCCCGGCCCGGCTGTTCATGGGGGATGGCGGAGCGCTGCTCGTCGGACTCCTGATGGCGACGTCGACCGTCGCCCTGGCCGGGCAGACCGTGCCGACGAGTGCGAGCGAGGGGCTTGTGGCGCTCATCCCGGTCATCCTGCCGCTCGCGGTGCTCATCGTGCCGCTCGCCGACTTCACCCTCGCGGTGCTGCGTCGGCTGCGCGCCGGCAAGTCGCCGTTCAGCGCCGACCGCAATCACCTGCATCATCGCCTGCTCGACATGGGGCACTCGCACGTTCACGCCGTCGTGATCTTCTACGCGTGGACCGCCGCCGCATCGGTCGGCATGCTGCTGTTCCTCATCCCCGGGCGCGGGCTGCTGATCGGCGGAATCGTGATGCTCGTCGGGTTCGTCGTATGCACGATCGTGACGCTCGCCCCGCTGAGTCGTCGCAAAGCGATCGAGGCGGCGGTGCAGAGCGCTCCGGCGGATCTGGCGGCGGATGCCGGGGTCGCCGAATTCGATCCGCTCGACGCCGCGGCGGGGGCGAGCGCGGTGGGCGTGGAACACACCGACGCGGAGGCCGCACGAGCCCTCGAGCGGTTGCATGAGAAAGAGGCGTCCGCATGACCGTCGCAGCCCTGATGACCCGCGCCCTGCGCTACGGCGCGATCGTCGCGGTGGCGGTCGCGGTCGTCGCCGGCACCATCGGCTGGCTGACCTCCGGGCTGCCGGGCCTGCTCGGCGGACTGTCGGGGGCAGCACTCTCCGCGGTATTCCTCGGGCTCACCGCCGTCAGCATCCTGATCGCCGGTCGGGTCACGCGGGGGGATCCCGGCAACCCGGCGTTCTTCGGGATCGTGCTCGGGGTCTGGGTGCTCAAGCTCGTCGCCTTCGTCGTCGCGGCGATCTTCATGCGCGCCTGGG
This sequence comes from Pseudolysinimonas yzui, assembly GCF_014653215.1. Classification (GTDB taxonomy): domain Bacteria; phylum Actinomycetota; class Actinomycetes; order Actinomycetales; family Microbacteriaceae; genus Pseudolysinimonas_A; species Pseudolysinimonas_A yzui. The sequence goes on from NZ_BNAI01000001.1 coordinate 451,513, forward strand.
ATGCCGTCGACCCGGTCGTGTTCTTCTGGGCGGTCATCGCCGCGGTGATCGGCACCCTGGTCGGCGACATCGTCGCCCTCGTCCGCACGCGCATCCCCTACGCGAGCGACGTCGTGCTGCCGGGCGATCCTCCTCGGGCGTGACCGGTCCGGATGCGGGCCGCCGGGGGCGCCGGAGGCAACTCAATTCCTTGATAGGGTGAAGGTGACCTTCCCCCCACAAATCGCCCGCGTTGTCGCGCCCGATTCAGGAGAAAGCCCCTGTTAGCTTCAATCCTCACTCCGATCCTTCCCATGTCGGAGTGCCCTCCGGGTGAGTTCTGTGGGCCGTCGGTGGAAGAGTTCTTCCCCGAGCCGATTCTGTTCCTCAACACTCCGTTCGAGATGAACCGCATCCTGCTCATCCGGATGCTCGTGGTCGTCGTGCTCGCCGTCATCTTCTGGGTGGCGACACGCAACCTCAAGGTCGTTCCGACCAAGGGCCAGGTGGTCTTCGAGACGATCACCGGCTTCGTGCGCAACAACATCATCATCGAGACGTTGGGTGAGAAGGACGGCCGCCGGTTCATGCCGGTGCTGTTCACGATCTTCTTCCTGACCCTCGGGCTGAACATCACCGGCGTCATCCCGGGTCTGCAGATCGCCAGCACCGGGCTCATCGGGCAGGCCCTCATCATGGCCCTGGTCGCCTACTTCACCTTCATCTACGCCGGCATGCGGCGCCACGGCTTCAGGTTCTTCAAGAACCAGACGGTGTTGCCGGGCGTTCCGATCTTCATCGTGCCGGTCATCGCGATCCTCGAAGCGCTGTCGACGTTCATCATCAGGCCGGTCACGCTGACGCTCCGACTCACCATGAACATGGTCGCGGGGCACATGCTGCTCGTGCTGTGCTTCCTCGCGACGAACTTCTTCTTCGTGACGGTGCTCGTCGAGCAGGGCAACCCCCTCGGGCTCCTCGGCGTCGGCACCTTCGCCTTCGGCATCGCATTCACGGCGCTCGAGATCTTCGTCGCCGCGCTTCAGGCCTTCGTCTTCACGATCCTCACCGCCATCTACATCCAGTTGGCGCTGGCCGACGAGCACTAGAGCTCGTCGAACGTTTCTGCCCCACCTCGAAAGGAAATCCCTGTGAACATCGTCGGAACGCTCGCCCCGCTTGCTTTCGGTCTCGCCGCCATCGGCTCCGGTGTCGGCGTCGGCATCATCGTCGGCAAGACGATCGAGTCGGTCGCCCGCCAGCCTGAGATGGCCGGGCGCCTCCAGACCCTCATGTGGATCGGTATCGCGCTCACCGAGGCTCTCGCCTTCATCGCCATCGGTGTCGCCTTCATCCCGTTCCCCGCGCCGTAAGTTGCGCCCCCTCGAATTGAAGGAGTCCGGATGCTGACCGCATTCGCTGTGCTCGCCGTCGAAGCCGAGGGCGAGGAGTCGCAGTCGCTGCTGCTTCCCGCGCTGCCCGACTTGATCTGGGGCTCGATCGCTTTCGCGCTGATCCTCGGCCTCATGCTGTGGCGCTTCGTGCCGCGCATCAACGCAGCACTCGCCGCTCGCGTCGACGCCATCGAGGGCGGCATCAAGCGCGCCGACGAGGCGCAGGCCGAGGCCAACGCTGCGCGGGACAAGTACCTGGCACAGCTCGCCGAGGTGCGCACCGAGGCCGGTCGCATCCGCGAGGAGGCGCGCGAAGACGCCAAGCAGATCCGTGCCGGACTCGTCGAGCAGGCACAGGCCGACGCGGCGCGCATCGTCGCGAACGCCCAGGTGCAGATCGAGGCCGAGCGGGCAGCCGCTCTCGCGTCGCTGCGCACCGAGGTCGGTTCGCTCGCCCTCGACCTCGCGTCGGGTGTCATCGGTGAGTCGCTGAGCGACGACAAGAAGGCCGCCGGCATCGTCGACCGCTTCCTGGTCGACCTCGCCGCGTCCGAGAAGGCGCAGGCTGGTCGCTGATGGGTTCCGCTTCCCGCGCCGCGCTCGCTTCGGCCGTCACCGCTCTCGCCGGAGAGAAGGGCGTCACGCTCGCCACCGGCGAGCAGCTGCTGTCGGCCGGGCGTGACATCGCGGGTTCGCCCCAACTGCGGTCGACGCTCGTCGACCCGTCGATCGACGAGGCTGCGAAGTCGAAGCTCATCGGCAAGATCTTCGGCAGTCTCGATGCGGTCACCGCGCGCCTGCTGTCGGGGCTCACGACGGCCCGCTGGTCGGATTCCGACGAGCTGATCGACGGCATCGAGCAGATCGGCATACGCGCGATCGCCGCGGCGTCGCCGCAGGCCTCGATCGAGTCGGAGCTCTTCGCGTTCGCGCGGGCGGTGACGAGCGACAACGAGCTCGAACTCGCGGTCGGCAGCACCCTGAGCGACCCGCTGCAGAAGGCCGCGCTCGTCGAGCGACTGCTCGGCGCCAAGGCGAACCCCGCAACCGTGTCGATCGTGCGCCACCTGGTGCAGAGCCCCCGGGGCCGCCGCATCGGCGAACTGCTGCAGTCGGCGGCCGAAACGGTGGCGGATGCCTCCGGCGGCATCGTCGCAACGGTCACGGCGGCAGCGCCGCTTTCCGCAGCGCAACTCGAGAAGCTCACCTCGACCCTGACGACGCAGTACGGGCGCGAGCCGCGCATCGCCCTGCGGATCGACCCGGCCGTCATCGGCGGCCTGCGGGTGCAGATCGGCGAAGACGTCATCGACGGCACCGTCGCCGCCCGCCTCGCCGACCTCCGACTCCAACTCGCCGGCTGACCCCGGCACCGTAGACCACTTCCACAAAGGAACCTCATGGCAGACATCACCATCTCTCCCGAAGAGATCCGTAGCGCCCTCAAAGACTTCGTTGCGGGTTACCAGCCCTCGGGCGCGAAGAAGACCGAGGTCGGAACCGTCGTCGACGCCGCGGACGGCATCGCGCACGTCGAAGGCCTCCCGGGCGCGATGGCGAACGAGCTGCTGCGCTTCGCCGACGGCACCCTCGGCCTCGCGCTGAACCTCGACGAGAACGAGATCGGCGTCATCGTGCTCGGTGAGTTCACCGGCATCGAGGAGGGCATGGAGGTCACCCGCACGGGCGAGGTGCTCTCGGTTCCCGTCGGCGACGCCTACCTCGGTCGCGTCGTCGACCCGCTCGGCACCCCGATCGACGGCCTCGGCGAGATCAAGAGCGAGACCCGTCGCGCCCTCGAACTGCAGGCGCCCGGCGTCATGTCGCGCAAGAGCGTGCACGAGCCGATGCAGACCGGCATCAAGGCCATCGACGCGATGATCCCGGTCGGCCGTGGCCAGCGTCAGCTCATCATCGGCGACCGCCAGACCGGCAAGACCGCGATCGCGATCGACACGATCATCAACCAGAAGGCCAACTGGGACTCCGGCGACACCACCAAGCAGGTGCGCTGCATCTACGTCGCGATCGGTCAGAAGGGTTCGACGATCGCGGCCGTGAAGGGCGCCCTCGAGGATGCCGGCGCGATGGAGTACACGACGATCGTCGCGGCTCCCGCATCCGACCCGGCCGGCTTCAAGTACCTCGCCCCGTACACCGGTTCGGCCATCGGCCAGCACTGGATGTACGCCGGCAAGCACGTGCTGATCATCTTCGACGACCTGACCAAGCAGGCCGAGGCCTACCGTGCCGTCTCGCTGCTGCTGCGTCGCCCGCCGGGACGTGAGGCCTACCCGGGTGACGTCTTCTACCTGCACTCGCGTCTGCTCGAACGTTGCGCCAAGCTCTCCGACGAGCTGGGCGCCGGCTCGATGACCGGTCTGCCGATCATCGAGACCAAGGCCAACGACGTCTCGGCCTACATCCCGACCAACGTGATCTCGATCACCGACGGCCAGATCTTCCTGCAGTCCGACCTCTTCAACTCCAACCAGCGCCCCGCTGTCGACGTCGGCATCTCGGTGTCCCGCGTCGGCGGTGACGCTCAGGTGAAGAGCATCAAGAAGGTCTCGGGAACGCTGAAGCTCGAGCTGGCCCAGTACCGTTCGCTCGAGGCGTTCGCGATGTTCGCCTCCGACCTCGACGCCACGTCGCGGCGTCAGCTGGCTCGTGGGGCACGCCTCACCGAGCTGCTGCGTCAGCCGCAGTACTCGCCGTACCCGGTCGAGGAGCAGGTCGTCTCGATCTGGGCCGGCACGAACGGCCACCTCGACGAGGTGCCGGTGCCCGATGTTCTGCGTTTCGAGCGCGAGCTGCTCGACTCGCTCAAGCGCCACACCAAGATCCTCGACACGCTGCGCGACACGAACGTGCTGAGCGACGAGACGGTGGCGGAGCTCGAGAAGGCCGTCGAGAAGTTCAAGACCGAGTTCCAGACCGGCGACGGTCGCGCACTCGACGCCCCCGGTTCCGAGCAGTTCGACGAGATCCCCCTGGAAGAAATCAACCAGGAGAAGATCGTGAAGAGTCGCCGGTAGCCCATGGGAGCCCAACTGAGGGTCTACCGGCAGAAGATCCGGACGGCCCAGACCACCAAGAAGATCACTCGCGCCATGGAGCTGATCTCGGCGTCGCGCATCCAGAAGGCGCAGCAGCGCGTTCTCGCGTCCGCCCCCTACGCTCGGGCCGTCACCCGTGCGGTCTCGGCGGTCGCCACCTACTCCAACGTCCATCACCTTCTGACGACGGAGCCCGAGAACCCCACGCGTGCCGCGATCGTGCTGTTCACCTCCGACCGCGGACTGGCCGGCGCGTTCAACGCGCAGGTCATCCGCGAGGCGAGCGAGCTGCGCACGCGGCTCGAAGCCGACGGCAAGGAGGTCGTGCACTATCTGGTCGGCCGTAAGGCCGTCGGGTACTTCGCCTTCCGCCGCCGGGCCTCCGAGCGGGACTGGACCGGTGGAACCGACAACCCGGAGTTCGGCACCGCGCAGGAGATCGCCGCGGCGATCGTCGAGAAGTTCATCCAGCCGACCGAAGAAGGCGGCGTGGATGAGATCCACATCGTCTACAACCGCTTCGTCTCGATGCTCGTTCAAGACCCCGAGACGGTGCGTCTGCTTCCCCTCGAGGTCGTCGAAGGCGTCGAGGACCCGGGCACCGAGCACGTCGCGCTGCCGCTCTACGAGTTCGAGCCGGACGCCGACGACGTGCTCGACGCGCTGCTTCCGGTCTACATCGAGAGCCGCATCTTCAACGCGATGCTGCAGTCGGCCGCCGCGAAGCACGCCGCCACGCAGAAAGCGATGAAGTCGGCGAGCGACAACGCCGACAAGCTCATCAAGGACTACACCCGACTGGCGAACAACGCCCGCCAGTCGGAGATCACCCAGCAGATCTCCGAGATCGTCGGCGGCGCCGACGCCCTCGTGAAGTAAACGAAGAAGCTCTAGGAAGAGGACACGAGATGGCTACAGCCACCAAGAAGGCACCCGCGAAGAAGGATGCGCCGGAACAGCACGCCAGCGGCGGTCGCGCGACGCAAGCCGCGGGCGGCGTCGGACGCATCGCCCGCGTCACCGGCCCCGTCGTCGACATCGAGTTCCCGCACGACGCGATCCCCGAGATCTACAACGCGCTGCAGACCGAGATCACCCTCGCCGGCGAGACGGTGACGCTCACGCTCGAGGTCGCCCAGCACCTCGGCGACGACCTGGTGCGGGCCATCGCGCTCAAGCCGACCGATGGTCTGGTGCGCGGCCAGGAGGTGCGCGACACGGGCAACCCGATCTCGGTGCCCGTCGGCGACGTCACCAAGGGCAAGGTGTTCAACGTCATCGGCGAGGTGCTCAACGCCGCTCCCGGCGAGAAGATCGAGATCACCGAGCGCTGGCCGATCCACCGTCGCCCCCCGGCCTTCGACCAGCTCGAAAGCAAGACGCAGCTCTTCGAGACCGGCATCAAGGTCATCGACCTGCTCACCCCGTACGTGCAGGGTGGAAAGATCGGCCTCTTCGGCGGCGCCGGCGTCGGCAAGACGGTGCTCATCCAGGAGATGATCTACCGCGTCGCCGCCAACCACGGTGGTGTCTCGGTGTTCGCCGGTGTCGGTGAGCGCACCCGTGAGGGCAACGACCTCATCCACGAGATGGAAGAGGCGGGCGTCTTCGACAAGACCGCCCTCGTCTTCGGCCAGATGGACGAGCCGCCGGGAACCCGTCTGCGCGTCGCCCTGTCGGCCCTCACGATGGCGGAGTACTTCCGCGACGTGCAGAAGCAGGACGTGCTGCTGTTCATCGACAACATCTTCCGCTTCACCCAGGCGGGTTCCGAGGTGTCGACGCTGCTCGGCCGCATGCCTTCCGCGGTGGGCTACCAGCCGAACCTCGCCGACGAGATGGGCATCCTCCAGGAGCGCATCACCTCGACGCGCGGCCACTCGATCACCTCGCTGCAGGCGATCTACGTCCCCGCCGACGACTACACCGACCCGGCGCCGGCGACCACCTTCGCCCACCTCGACGCCACGACGGAGCTCTCGCGTGAGATCGCTTCGCGCGGTCTCTACCCGGCCGTCGACCCGCTGTCGTCGACCTCGCGCATCCTCGACCCGCGCTACCTGGGTGAGGACCACTACCGGGTCGCGACGAGCGTCAAGGCGATTCTGCAGAAGAACAAGGAACTCCAGGAGATCATCGCGATCCTCGGTGTCGACGAGCTCTCCGAGGAAGACAAGATCACGGTGTCGCGCGCGCGCCGCATCCAGCAGTTCCTCTCGCAGAACACCTACATGGCGACCAAGTTCACCGGCGTCGAGGGTTCAACCGTTCCGCTCAAGGAGACCGTCGAGTCGTTCGACGCGATCGTCAAGGGCGAGTTCGACCACGTTGCCGAGCAGGCGTTCTTCAACGTCGGCGGCATCGACATGGTCGAAGAGCAGTGGGCGAAGATCCAGAAGCAGAACGGCTGAGCATGGCCGACGTCAAGTCACTGGCTGTCAGCGTCGTCGCGGCCGACCACGAGGTGTGGTCGGGCGAGGCGCGGCAGGTCGTGGCGCGCACCACGATCGGCGAGATCGGCATCCTCGCCGGGCACGAGCCGGTGCTCGGGATTCTCGCCTCTGGCCAGGTGCGGGTGACCCTTCTCGACGGATCGGTCGTGACCGCGAGCGCCGACGACGGGTTCCTCTCGGTGCAGAACGACACCGTGACGATCGTCGCCGGCACCGCCCACCTCGTCTCCTGACCCGATCGGGGGGCGCTTGCTCATCGTGATGGCCGGGCTTCCCGGTAGCGGCAAGAGCACGGTCGCCGAAGGGTCGGCAACGGCACTCGGTCTGCCGGTGGTGTCGGTCGATCCGATCGAGTCGGCGATCCTCTCGGCGGGAATCGACGCCGACCAGCCGACCGGTCTCGCCGCGTACCTCGTCGCCGAGACGATCGCAGAATCGGTCATCGCGAGCGTCGGCGGGGTCATCGTCGATGCCGTGAACGCGGTCGAGCCCGCGCGCGAGCAGTGGGTCAAGCTCGCCGCGCGTCGCGGCATCCCGATCCGGTTCGTCGAGGTGGTCTGCTCCGACGAGAACGTGCATCGCGCACGTCTCGAAGCACGCGGTCGCCAGCTCGCGCACATCGCCGAACCCACCTGGCACGCCGTCGAGCAGAGCCTCGACGAGTGGGAGCCCTGGAGCGGCGAGTCGGGTGCCGTCCCCCGGATCACGGTCGACTCGGTGCACCCCGTCCCGGTGCTGGTCGATCAGATCGCCGCCTTCGTGCGGTCCTGAGCCCGCGGTCCCGGCTCGTGCTGATCCTGCTCCCGCCCTCCGAGACGAAGCGCGTCGGCGGCGACGGCCCGCCGCTCGACCTCACGGCCCTCTCGTTCCCGGAACTCACGAGCGCTCGACGTCGGGCGCTGTCCGCGCTGAAGGCACTGTCGCGCAACCTCGCCGCCGCCGCCGGGATGCTGCGCCTCGGGCCGTCGAGCGCGACCGAGGCCGCCCGGAATCGCATCGTCTCGACCTCTCCGACGATGTCCGCGATCGACAGATACGACGGGGTGCTGTTCGACGAACTGGATGCCGCATCCCTTCCGCCGAGCGCGCGCGCCTTCGCCGCCGGGCACCTCGCGATCGGCTCGGCGTTGTTCGGGCTGAGCGGAGCCCTCGACCTCATCCCGGCGTACCGGCTGTCGCACGACTCCCGGCTGCCGGGAACGACGCTCGGCGCGATCTGGCGCACCCCGCTCGCGGCGGCGCTCGCGGCCCGCACGGGTCTGCTGGTCGACCTGAGGTCGGAAGGCTACGCGGCGCTCGGTCCGATCCCGGATCGCCCAGATGCGGTGTACATCCGCGTGGTCAGCGACGACGGCGAGGGGCGCAAGCGCGCGCTCAACCACTTCAACAAGAAGGGCAAGGGCGCGTTCGCCCGCCGCCTGCTACTCGCCGAGATCGACCATCCCGACGTCGACGCGCTGCTCGCCTGGGCGGCTGCGGAAGGTATCCGGCTCGAACCCGGCGCGCCCGGAGAGCTGGACCTCGTCGTCTGAGCCTGCCCGCGCCGGGTGACATCGCATCTGCCAGGATGTGCGCATGAAACGGGTGGACGCGACGCCGTCGCATGCCGTGGGGGTGATCGACTCCGAGCTCGTCGCGGTACGGGCGCAGCAGGGGGTGCTCGAGGCGCGGGCGTTCGCGGTGCTCACCCTCGACGTCGGCGCCGTCACGCTCTATCTCGCGATCCGGGAGCGGGTCGCCTGGGATCCGGTCGTGACCGGGTCGCTCGGCTTCTGGGCATTCCTGGCCGCGGTCATCCTGATCGCCGGATCGATCGCGTTCGCGGCGCGCGGGACCGTTCCGGCGCGTGCCGACGACATCCCGGTCCCCGTGCTGCTCGGGGAGCAGGATGCTCTCGTCGCGGCGAGGGTGGCCCAGCTTGAGCGGGCGCGTGCCCGCGTCGCGCGGTCAGGCCGGCGGGTGGTGATCGCGCTGCTTCTCGCTGTGGCGGCGATCGCCGATGTCGGCCTGCTCACCTGGTGGGCGGCGAGCGGCTGGTGACGCCGCGAATCACGGCTCGTGCGCGCGCCAGCACTCCGCCAGGTGGTCGTCGACGAGCCCCGCGGACTGCATGAGCGCGTACATCGTGGTGGGCCCGACGAACCGGAAGCCGAGCTTGCGCAGTGCGGCGCTGAGCGCTTCCGACTCCGGGGTGACCGCCGGGATGTCGGCCCAGGTGCGCGGACGCCGACGCGGGTCGGCCGGCGCGTAGCTCCAGATGAGGTCATCGAGCGCTCCGGGTCGCTCGCCCACGAGGTCGGCGGCGACGTTCGCGTTGCCGATCGTCGCCAGCACCTTCGCGCGGTTGCGGATGATGCGTTCGTCGAGCATCAGCCGCTCGACCTCGGCGTCGCCGTAGGCGGCCACCGTCTCGATCCGGAACCCGTCGAACGCCGCGCGGAAACCCGGTCGGCGCCGCAGGATCGTGATCCACGACAGGCCCGCCTGGAAGCCCTCGAGACAGATCTTCTCGAACAGCGGCTGGTCGCCGTGCAGCGGCGTGCCCCACTCCTCGTCGTGGTAGCGGCGGTACTCGAGGTCGGTGCCGATCCAGCCGCATCGCGGCTTTCCGTCGTCGCTGACGAGGATCTCGGGTCGGCTCACGCGGCGCCGGACCGCTGGGCGAAGCCGTCGGCCGCCGCCTCGGCATCGCCGGCTTCGAGGTCGAACAGCGACACCGGCTCGTGGCTCCGTGGCACCCGGTGGGCGATGCCCTCGTGGGCGAGCAACCACGACTTGGTCGGGATGCCTTCGCCTCCGCTGTACCCGGTGATCATGCCGTCGCTGCCGAGCACCCGGTGGCAGGGCACGATGATCGGCACCGGGTTGGCTCCGACGGCACCGCCGACGGCGCGCCCGGCGGTGGCCCGCCCGGTTCCGCGGCCGAGGTCGCCGTAGGACACCACCTCGCCCCACTCGAGATCGACGAGCTGCTCCCACACCGCTTTCTGGAACGCCGTGCCGGCGAGGCTGACGGGGACGTCGAAGTCGCGCCGTCGCCCCGCGAAGTACTCGGCGAGTTGCGCCGCCGCGCGATCGAGGACGGCGTCGGGGGCTTCGGGCAGGTCGTCGTGGGGCAGCGACCCGTCGCGTTCGATCGAGAGGGCGATGACGGCGGAGCCGTCGCCGACGATCTCGATGCGCCCGAGGGGGCTGTCGATGCGACGCAGCGCCGCGGGGGTGGTGGTCATGCGTCGAGCGTAGACGCCGCCTCCGACCGGGGAGCGCGGGAATCGGACATCGTGCACGCCGGCTCCCGCGCGGACCTGGGGAGGACGCTGCCTAGGCTGGCGGAATGGAGAAACGCACCCTCGGCACGTCGGCGCTCACCGTCTCGGTGGTCGGTCTCGGCTGCAACAACCTCGGCCGCCCCGGCACCCTCACCCTCGAGCAGGCGGGAACCGACGCCGTCGTGCACGCGGCTCTCGACGCCGGTGTCACGTTCTTCGACACCGCCGACGTCTACGGGGCCGAGTACGGCCTCAGCGAGACCCGGCTCGGCGCCGCCCTCGCCGGCCGGAGGGACGAGGCGGTCATCGCCACCAAGTTCGGCCACACCTCGATGGGCAGTCCGCTCGCCGACCTCGGCCCGCGTGGCGGCCGCACCTACATCCGCGCGGCGGTCGAGGGGTCGCTGAACCGGCTCGGCATCGAGACGATCGATCTCTACCAGCAGCACACCCCCGATCCGACCGTCCCGATCGCGGAGACCCTCGGCGCGCTCGACGAGCTCGTGCGTGAAGGCAAGGTGCGGGCGATCGGCAACTCCAACTTCGATGCGGCGCAGCTGACCGAGGCGGATGCCGAAGCGACCCGTCTCGGCGCCGCCCGGTTCGTCACGGCCCAGAATCACTACAACCTGCTCGCGCGCGAAGCCGAGGCCGACGTCATCCCGACCGTCGAGCGCCTCGGACTGGGGTTCTTGCCGTTCTTCCCGCTCGCCAACGGGCTGTTCACCGGCAAGTTCTCGCGCACCGATCTGCCCGCCGACACCCGCATCGGCCGGCAGCGTCCCGAAGTGCACGAGAACGCGCCCTGGGACGCCATCGAGGCGTTCGAATCCTTCGCCGCAGCTCGCGGCATCGGCATCCTCGAGGCGACCTTCGGCTGGTTCCTCTCCCGCCCGGCGTTGTCCAGCGTCATCGCCGGGGCGACCAAGCCCGACCAGATCCGGGCGAACGCCGCGGCCGGCAACGGCTGGCGCCCGACGCCCGACGAGCTGGCCGCGATCGACGGGTTCTTCGCGCCCGCCTAGGACTGCAGCACGGCGATCCCGACGTTCAGGGTCGTGGCGAACAGCAGCCACGCCCAGTACGGGATGAGCATCACGGCGGCAGCCTTCCGCACGCGCCAGAACGCCGTCATCGTCAGCAGCACGGCGACATCGAGCGCGACGATGATGACGGCTGCCGCCCACAGCGCGGCGACGCCGGCCACGGGGTAGAGACCGAAGAAGACCGGGGTCCACACGGCATTGAGAACGAGCTGGACGACGTAGCGCGTCAGGGCGCGTCGCACGTCACGTCGGTCGATCACGCTGCCCACCCGCACGGTCTCCCGCCACACCAGCCAGGCGGCGACCGACATGAGGGTGTAGAGCACCGTCCAGGCCGGACCGAAGAGTCCATTTGGCGGGCTCCAGACGACCTTCTCCGCCTCGGCGTACCAGCCGTCGACCTGGGAGATCGTCGCGATGCCGCCCAGCGCCGCCACAGCGGCGGAGATCACCAGAAACGCCCCGAGGGTCAGGGCCGACTTCACCGTCGGGTTCATGCGGCGACGTTACCGGGCCCGGGGCCGCACCATCAGTGGCCCACCAACGGAGCCATCACGCGAGCGATGACCGATCGACGCCGCGTGACGCGTTCCTCGACGTCGGCGGCCGCCATCGCCAGCATCCCGGCGTTGGCGCCGAGGAAGCGCAGCGGCTCGGGTTCCCACTCGGGGGAGCGGTGCCCGACCCAGGGCAGCCGGGTGAGCTCGGTCTCGGCCCCGGTCAGCAGGTCGGCGAGGGTGCGCCCGGCGAGGTTCGTCGTCGAGAGACCGTCGCCGACGTAGCCGCCGGCCCGGCCGATCCGGGTCGCCGGGTCGTAGGTCACCGCCGCATGCCAGTCGCGGGGAACCCCGAGCGGCCCGCCCCACCGGTGGGTGATCGCCGCATCCGCCGCGGCAGGGAACAACTCGACGAGCGTGCGCCGGAGGTGCTCGAACACCCGGGGCACGCGATCGTAGCCCGGTCGGATGGCGCTGCCCCAGTGGTAGCGCGCGCCGCGCCCGCCGAACGCGAAGCGGTCGTCGGCGGTGCGCTGCCCGTAGATCAGCAGGTGACGGTAGTCGGTGAAGGTCTGCCCGTGGGCGATGCCGATCTCGTCCCAGAACGCGGGCGGCAGCGGTTCGGTGGCGATCATGAGCGAATACAGCGGCAGGATGCGGCGCCGCGTCGCCGGGAACGTCGCGGTGTAGCCCTCGGTCGCCACGACCACCCGGTCGGCGGTGACGACACCGCGGGTGGTCTCGACGCACCCGGACGTCACCGACGTCACCTCGGTGCGTTCGAGAATCCGCACGCCGCGGGCCTCCAGCACGGCGGCGAGACCGCGCACGAGCTTCGCCGGATGCAGCCGCGCGCAGTTGCGGTCGAGACTCGCGCCGAGCGCGCCCGCCGCGTGCACCTCGCCAGCGCCCCGCCAGCCGATGTCGTCGACCCCGTAGCGCTCCGCTTCGGCGATCTCGGCGCGTGCGGCTCGTTCCTGCACCGCCGACCGGGCGTAGGCGATGGTGCCCCCGCGCGCGTAGTCGCAGTCGATCCCGAGGGACTCCGCCGCCCGACCCACCTCGGCGACCGTCCCGATCATCGCCCGCCGCATGTCGAGGGCGGCGCCGTGCCCGTGGGCGCGTTCCAGCGAGACGGTCGAACGCGGGAACAGCGCGCTGCACCACCCCCCGTTGCGGCCCGACGCCCCGAACCCGGCGATCTCCTTCTCGAGCACGACGATGCGCAGCGCGGGGTCGCGTTCGAGCAGATACCACGCGGTCCACAGCCCGGTGAGTCCGCCCCCGACGATCGCGACATCCGCGTCGGTGTCGCCGTCGAGCCCCGCCCGCGGCGTCAGGTCACCGGCAGTCGCGTGCCAGAAACTCAGGTCGGCGTAAGTCAGAGCCGGGTCCACGCCTCGGTGAGCACGCCGCGCAGGATCGACTCGATCTCGTCGAATTCGGGCTCGCCGATCGTGAGCGGGGGAGCGAGCTGGATGACGGGGTCGCCCCGGTCGTCGGCCCGGCAGTAGAGACCCGCCTCGAACAGCGCCTTCGACAGGAACCCGCGCAACAGCCGCTCCGACTCGTCGTCGTCGAAGGTGGTCTTCGTCGCCTTGTCCTTCACCAGCTCGATGCCGAAGAAGTAGCCGTCGCCGCGCACGTCGCCGACGATCGGCAGATCCTTGAGCTTCTCCAGCGTCGAGCGGAACACCGGCGAGAGGGTGCGCACCCGCTCGTTGAGCCCCTCCTCCTCGAAGATCGCGAGATTCTCGAGCGCGACCGCCGCCGACACGGGATGCCCGCCGAAGGTGTACCCGTGATAGAACGACGTCGAGCCGTGCCGGAACGGCTCGTAGATCTTGTCCGAGACGATCGTCGCGCCGATCGGGGAGTATCCGGAGGTCATCGCCTTCGCGCAGGTGATCATGTCGGGTACGTAGCCGTAGGCGTCGCAGGCGAACATGTGGCCGATGCGGCCGAAGGCGCAGATGACCTCATCCGACACCAGCAGCACGTCGTAGCGGTCGCAGATCTCCCGCACCCGCTGGAAGTATCCCGGCGGAGGCGGGAAGCATCCCCCGCTGTTCTGCACCGGCTCGAGGAAGACCGCCGCGACCGTCTCCGGGCCTTCGAACAGGATCATCTCCTCGATGCGGTTCGCCGCCCACACTCCGAACTGCTCCTCGGTGCCGCCGGCGAATCCCATCTCCTCGGCGCGGTAGAAGTTCGTGTTCGGTACCCGGAAGCCGCCGGGTGCGACGGGCTCGAACATCTCCTTCATCGCCGGGATACCGGTGATCGCGAGCGCGCCGTGCGGGGTGCCGTGGTAGGCGATCGCGCGCGAGATCACCTTGTGTTTCGTCGGCCGGCCCTGCAGTTTCCAGTAGTACTTGGCGAGCTTGAAGGCCGTCTCGACGGCTTCGCCGCCGCCGGTGGAGAAGAACACCCGGTTGAGGTCGCCCGGGGCGTAGTCGGCGAGCCGGTCGGCGAGCTCGATCGCGTTCGGATGCGCGTACGACCAGATCGGGAAGAACGCCAGCTCTTCCGCCTGCTTCGCCGCGACGGCGGCGAGCCGCTGGCGCCCGTGGCCCGCGTTGACGACGAACAGCCCGGAGAGGCCGTCGATGTACTTCTTGCCCTTCGAGTCCCAGATGTGATGGCCCTCGCCCTTGACGATGATCGGCGTGCCGTGTTCCTCCACCACCGACTGACGGGTGAAGTGCATCCAGAGGTGATCCTTCGCCTTCTGTTGCAGATCGGCGTCGTTCGCGGTGGTCAGCGTTTCCATGGTCATCGGGTACCCCAGTTGTAGAACTGCTTCTGCAGTTTCAGGTAGACGAACGTCTCGGTCGAGAGCACGCCTTCGATCGCGCGGATGCGGTGGTTGAGCAGCTCGATGAGATCCTCATCGGACTCGCAGACGACCTCCGCGAGGATGTCGAAACTCCCGGCGGTCAGCACGACATAGTCGACCGACGGGATGGCCGCGAGCTCCTCGGCGACGCGGGTCGTGTCACCGGTCACCCGGACGCCGATCATCGCCTGCCGGTAGAACCCGAGCTGCATCGGGTCGGTGACCGCGACGACCTGCATGACGCCGGCATCCGTCAGCTTCTGCACCCGCTGGCGGACGGCCGCCTCGGAGAGGCCGACCGCCTTGCCGATCTCGGCGTAGGAGCGTCGGCCGTCCTCCTGGAGCTGCTCGATGATGCCCTTCGACACCTCATCGAGCGCCACCGCCTTCGAGCGCGCCATGATTCGATCCTGACAGCCGTCGAGGGCCCCCGCAAGCGATTCCGCAATCTGAGAGGCCTGACAGTGACGAAATCGCTAGTTTCGGCGGAAAGGGTGGCGAAGTAGGGTGGGCGCATGGCTGATCGCACGCTGCGCAACTTCATCAACGGTGAGTACGTCGACGCGAAGGGAGACAGCTCGTTCCCCGTCGTCGACCCGGCGACCGAAACCTCCTACGCGGCCTCCCCGGTGTCCGGGAAAGCCGACGTGGATGCCGCCTACGCGGCCGCCGCCGCCGCATTCGAGGAATGGGGCGAGTCCACCCCCTCCGAGCGGCAGCTCGCGCTGTTCCGCATCGCCGACGAGATGGAGAAGCGAGCCGACGAGTTCGCCGACCTCGAATCGCAAGACACCGGCAAGCCGCGCACCACCCTCGTCGACGACGAGATCATGCTCTCCGTCGACCAGATCCGGTTCTTCGCCGGCGCCGCCCGCATCCTCGAAGGCCGCGCCAGCGCCGAATACATGAAAGACCACACCTCGTCGATCCGCCGCGAGCCGATCGGCGTCATCGGCCAGGTGACCCCGTGGAACTATCCGCTCAACATGGCCGTGTGGAAGGTCGCGCCCGCGATCGCCGCCGGCAACACGACCGTGCTCAAGCCCTCCGACACCACGCCCCAGTCGACCCTGCTGCTCGCCGAGATCGCCGCCGAGTTCCTGCCGAAAGGCGTGCTCAACGTCATCACCGGAGACCGCACCACCGGCGGCCTGATGATCGACCACAAGACCCCGCAGATGGTCTCCATCACCGGGTCGGTGCGCGCCGGAATGGAAGTCGCCAAAGCCGCCTCCGCCGACCTCAAGCGCGTGCACCTCGAACTCGGCGGCAAGGCGCCCGTCGTCGTCTTCCCGGACGCCGACATGGCCAAAGCGGCCGAAGGCATCGCGATCGCCGGCTACTTCAACGCCGGCCAGGACTGCACCGCCGCGACCCGCGTGCTCGTGCACAAGGACGCCCATGACGCGTTCCTCGCCGCGCTCACCGACTACGTCGCCGCCAACGTCACCACCGGCGACCCGAAAGACCCCGACACCTTCTACGGCCCCGTCAACAACCAGAACCAGCTCGAGCGCGTGCTCGGGGTGATCGACGCGTTGCCGAAGCACGCGAACGTCGTCACCGGCGGCGAACGCAAGAGCGGCAAGGGCTACTTCATCGAGCCGACCATCGTCGACGCCCTCAAACAGAACGACGACGCCATCCAGAACGAGATCTTCGGCCCCGTCATCACCGTGCAGAGCTTCAGCGACGAAGCCGAGGCCCTCGCCTGGGCCAACGGCGTGCAGTACGGGCTCTCATCCTCGGTCTGGACCAGCGACCACGGCCGCGCCATGCGGTTCGCCAAGAGACTCGACTTCGGCTGCGTCTGGATCAACACGCACATCCCGCTCGTCGCCGAAATGCCGCACGGCGGCTTCAAGCACTCCGGGTACGGCAAGGATCTGTCGATGTACGGCTTTGAGGACTACACGCGCATCAAGCACGTCATGTCGTACATCGGCGAGTAACCCGGGGTGCGCTCGAAGACCGATTGAGCCCTCGAGCCGAGAGAGCGGGGACCCCTACCCCGATCGACTCGAGGACTCAATCGGTCTTCGAGCGCTGGGTAGCTCTTTGCTGCGGCGGTGCGTTGCTGGATGCGTCGGCGTCCGGGTGGAGGATAGGGGGGTGGAGCCCGACCTCGACGACACCGTTCGTGCTGCTCCGCGACCTCCGGCGCCGGCGCGGGGCGTGGACCTCGATGACACCGTGGCTCGAGGGACTGTCGTCGCACCCGCGAGTCCGCCTCCGCTCGTCGAACCGCCGGTTCCCGCGCCGCGGCCGTTGCCGACCGTCGTTGAAGCGGGCATCGTTGAAGCGGGCGTCGCTGCGCCGATCGTCGAGGCTGGTCTCCCCGTCGAAGCTCCGGCGCCCGAGCCGGCGGGTCCGGCCCCGTTCCGGGCGCTGTTCGCCGATGGCACCGAAGTGGCGCTCGACGTCACCGTGTATGTCGGGCGTCGGCCGAGCGTGCCGCGCATCCACACCGGCGGGGAGCCGCGACTGGTGACGCTGCCGTCGCCCGGTAAAGAGCTGTCGGCGACGCATCTCGAGCTGAAAGTGGTGGGCGGGGCCCTCGTGGCGAGCGACATGCGCTCGACGAACGGCACCATCGTGCAACTGCCCGGAGCCGCACCGCGTACCCTCATCCGCGGCGAGTCGGTCGTCGTCGTCCCGGGCACCCGCATCGACCTCGGCGAGGGTGCCGTGCTCGACATCCTGCCTCCGCTCGCCGGGCGCGACTCATGAGCAGCGTCGGCCGGGACCGCACCGGGTACCGGCTCACCGTGCCGGGCAAGCGCAGGAGCTACGTCCTCGACTGGGCGGGCCGCAGCGACGTCGGTCGCAAGCGCGTCGTCAACGAAGACAGCGTGCTGGTGGCTCCTCCCGTGTTCGCCGTCGCCGACGGCATGGGCGGTCACGCGGCCGGCGACCGGGCGAGCGCCGCCGTCGTGGAACGACTCGCCGCGCTCGCCGGCACCGCCGAACACGGCTACCTCGACATCGCGGGACTCGACGGCGCCCTCACCGCGGCCGCCGACGACATCGACGACTTCGCGGCCCACATCCCGATCGGTGCGGGCACGACCGTCACCGGGGTGCTGCTCGCCCTGCAGGGCGGCGAACCGCATTTCGCGGTGTTCAACATCGGTGACAGCCGGGTCTACCTGCTCGCCGACGGCGAGTTCAGCCGGGTCACGCGCGACCATTCGGTCGTGCAGGAGATGGTGGACGCCGGCCTGATCGACGAACGGCAGGCGGAAGACCACCCCGACAGCAACGTCATCACGCGCGCCGTCGGCTTCCGCGAAAGCCCCCGGCCCGACCTGTGGATGCTGCCGATGCGCCCCGGCATGCGGCTGCTGTTGTGCTCCGATGGGCTCACGAAAGAGGTCGACGACCGGCGCATCCGCAGCTACCTGGCCGGCGGCGCGTCGGCGGCGGAGACGGCGGACGACCTCATGGATGCCGCTCTCGCGGCGGGCGGCCGCGACAATGTCACCGTCGTCGTGATCGACGTCGCGGCACCGGCGCAGCGACCCCAGCGTGACACGGTCGGCACAGTCCCCAGTTCAGGGGGAACGCGCCCCTGAAACGGCGGGCGCTCAGTCGCAGTCTGCCTAGAATGGGGCAACCCGCGGCAGGAGAGGGGGGTCTTCCATGGCCAGGCGACTGCCGTCCCAACCTCCCGTGCTGCCCGGATTCTCCTATGTGCACATTCTCGGATCCGGCGGATTCGCCGACGTGTTCCTCTATGAGCAGAACATGCCGCGTCGTCAGGTGGCCGTCAAGGTCATGCTGAGCGAGGTCGTCAACGACCAGGTGCGTCAGATGTTCCAGGCCGAAGCCAACCTCATGGCGCAACTGTCGGCGCATCCGTCGATCCTCACCGTTTACGAAGCCAGCGTCTCCGCCGACGGCCGGCCCTACCTCGTGATGGAACTGTGCTCCTCGAGCCTCTCCGACCGGTACCGCCGGGAACGCATCCCGGTGCCGGAGGTGCTGCGCATCGCGATCAAGATCGGCAGCGCCATCGAGACGGCCCACCGGGCCGGCGTGTTGCACCGCGACATCAAGCCGTCCAACATCCTGCTGACCGCCTACGGGCATCCCGTGCTCTCCGACTTCGGCATCGCCGCCACCCTCACGACGCAGCGTGAAGAAGACTCCGTCGGGCTGTCGATTCCCTGGTCGGCGCCCGAAGTCCTGCTCGACGAGACTCCCGGCTCGATCGCGAGCGAAGTCTGGGCCTTCGCGGCGACCATCTACTCTCTGCTCGCCGGGCGGTCGCCGTTCGAGGACCCGGGCGGCTCCAACAGCAGCAGCGACCTCATGTCGCGCATCGCGCGCGCCAAGCCGCAGCCGATCGGCCGGTCCGACGTGCCGGCGAGCCTGGAGGCCCTGCTGAAGCGGGGGATGTCGCGTCGCCCCGAGGCGCGGCCGGCGAGCATCATCGAGTTCATCCGCGAACTCCAGACCATCGAAGCCGAGCTCGGGGTCTCGCAGACGCCGCTCGAGATCGCGATGGACGAGTGGGCGCTCGGCACCGTCGCCGATCTGGAAGACCGCACCCGGCTCCGGCCCCTCCCGGGCGCACGCAACTCGCCGAGCCCGCGACGCCGGCGACGGCGCGACGGCGCGGGAGAGTACGCCGGCATCGGCACGGTGCGCGAGGCGACTCCTGCGCCGCGCCGGTTCTCGCACAGCCGCCCCTCCCCGCCGCAAGGGGGAGTGCAGGCGGTGACCTGGCTGCTCATCGCCTCGGCCGTCCTCGTCATCGGCCTCGGCGCGACCGCTCTGGTCGTGCTGTGGCGGGCCTCGGCTGACGAGGGAATCCCGGTCGTCACCGACATCTCCGCGACGCAGCAAGACGGCAGCGTCGAATTCTCGTGGCCCGATCCCGGCCTCGCCGAGGGCGACCTGTACGAGATCGAAGTGGGGGGCATCCGCACGGCGACCCAGTCACAGCCGCGATTCGTGGTCGACACCACCCCGGGCGACACGGTGTGCCTCGCCGTCACCGTCACCCGGCAGGGCAAGCCCGGCGAGCAGAGCGCCGAGAAATGCGTCGATGTTGCGGATGAGTGATCGATGAGCATCCGATCCTGGATTGCCGGCCACCGATCGCTCGTCGCCACGGCGACGAGCGGCACCGTCGTCGCCGCCCTGGTCGCCAGCCTCGCGATCACCTCGACCGGCTACACCGCCCAGAAACTCGACCTCGGCGACGGAGCGGTGTGGGTCGCCAACGGCTCTCAGCAGACCGTCGGACGCGCCAACCCCGAGGTCCTCGAGCTGAACACCGTGTTGCGCGCGGACAGCGCCGACCTCGAGATCGTGCAGCAGGGCACCGCGGTGCTCGTCGTCGACCACGCGAACGCGACGGTGCAGATCGTGGACCCGGCGGAGTCCCTGCTCGGCGAAGCGATCGCCTTGCCCCCGGAAGACCCCCGGGTGTTCTTCGCCGGGTCGCGCGTCGTCATCCACGCCGCAGGCACGGGCGAGCTGTGGATCGTCCCCCTCGGCGAACTCGCCGACTTCGACGCCGCCCAGCCGAGTTCTCTCCTCCTCGGGCTGGACTCGGTGGTGAGTGTCGAGCCCGACGGCACGCTGTTCGCCTACTCGGCCGAAGTCGGCGAGGTGTTCCGGGTCGACGCGCGTCACACCGACGTCGTCGAGGCGCGCTGGCCGACCGGCCTGGGCGAGGTGGGCGACGTGCAGATCACCTCCGTCGACGGCGGATGGGCGGTGCTCGACGTCGACGGTCGACGGGTCGCCCTGGAAAGCGGGGTCGTCGACCTCGCCGACCTCGTCGACGTCGGCGAGGAAGTGAGCCTGCAGGAGCCGGCCGACGCGGGCGAACGCGTGCTGCTCGGCACCGGATCCGGGCTCATCGCCGTGCCGCTGAGCGGAGCCGACGCCGTGACGGTCGTCGACGGCGAATCCGGCAGCCCCGCCGCGCCCCTGAGCCTGAACGGCTGCGACTACGCGGCGTGGAACACGGGAATCGCCTGGCGGCGGTGCGCCGACTCCGGCGACGACGTGCGCTTCGACCTCGACGAGGCGGCGGCCGGGGTCTTCGACTTCGCCGTCAACGTCGACCGCGTCGTGCTCAACGACGTGCGCCGCGGAGCCACCTGGGCGATCCAGGATGACGCCCAGCTCATCGACAACTGGGACGACCTCCTCGTCGAGGATCCGCAGGATCAGGCGGAGGAGAACGACGAGAACATCCCGCCGACGGTCGACGAGGCGCAACAGCCTCCCGTGGCGATCGACGACGCCTTCGGGGCCCGGCCCGGGCGCGCAACGGTGTTGCCCGTGCTGCTCAACGACTACGACCCGAACGCCGACGTGCTCGTGATCGAACAGGTCGACCCGATCCCCGAGGAGATCGGTCGCGTCGACCTCGTCACGCGCAACCAGCAGCTGCAGCTCACCCTCGGGCCCGCCGCCTCGGGGTCGCTCGCCTTCCGTTACACGATCTCCGACGGCCGCGGGGGCATCGCGACCGCGACCGTCACGATCACCGTCCGGTCGGCCGACGAGAACTCGCCGCCCCAGCAGATGCGGTCGACCCGAGCGGACGTCGCTGCCGGGGGCCGGGTCACGACGGAGGTGCTCGGCGACTGGGTCGACCCCGACGGCGACGCCTTCTACCTCACGACGGCGAGCACCAGCTCGCCGGATCAGGTGAGCCACAAGCCAGACGGTGTCGTGGTGTTCTCCGACTCCGGCAGCGGCGGAGACCTGAAGTCGATCACCCTGGTCGTCACCGACGGGCTCGCCCAGTCGACCGGAAACGTCGCCGTGCAGGTGAGCCCGGCCGGGGACCTTCCGATCGTCGTCGAGCCCTGGGTCGCGCTGGTGACGGCGGGTCAGGAGATCACGATCCGCCCGATGACGCACGTGCGCGGGGGCAACGGGCCGCTCCGCCTCAACGCGGTGCCGGAACGGGCCGGCTCGCGCATCGAGCCGAGCTTCGAAGCGGGCACCTTCACATTCGTGAGCGACGAGGTGCGCACCCACTACGTCGAATTCACGGTCACCGACGGCGACCAGACGGCGACGGGCCTCGTGCGCATCGACGTCGCGGCGCCGCCGGACGCCAACACCCGCCCGATCACCGTGCCGCGCACGGTCTTCATCACGACGCTCTCCAGCGAGACGATCGACCCGACGACGACCGACATCGACCCCGCCGGCGGGGTGCTCGTCGTCACCGGGGTCACCAATCCGGCCGCGAGTCAAGGGGTCCGGGCGGAGATCCTCGACCAGCGTCAGGTGCGCATCACGCTCACCGCCCCCCTGGAAGGGCGCAGCGTCACCGTCAACTACCGCATCAGCAACGGTCTCGCGGATGCCGAAGGCACGATCACCGTCGTCGAGATCCCCGAGCCCGCCCAGTTGCAGCCGCCGATCGCCGTCGACGACACCGCCACGGTGCGAGTGGGCGACGTCGTCGACATCCCGGTGCTCGCCAACGACGAGCAGCCCGAAGGCAAGCCCCTGACCCTGGTGCCCGACCTCGCCGGCGACCTGCCGGAGGGCGCCGGCTTGCTCTTCGCGTCGGGCGACCGGTTGCGTTACCTCGCACCGGACACGGCCGGTGACTACGTGGCCGTGTACAGCGTCGAGTCCGCCGGGCAACGCGCCGAAGCGCGCGTCACGATCTCGGTGCGGGAGGAGAACGTCGCCACCAACAGCCCGCCCGTGCCGAGCCGCGTCACCGCACGCGTTCTCGCGGGCGAGACGGTGCGCATCCAGATCCCGCTGAGCGGCGTCGACCCCGACGGCGATTCGGTGCAGCTCATCGGCATCACCAGCAACCCCGACAAGGGCGCGGTACTCAGCACCGGACCGAACTACATCGAGTTCGAGGCGGGCGAATACTCCTCGGGAACCGACGAGTTCACCTACGCCGTCGTCGACGGCCTCGGCGCCCGTGCGGAAGGCACCGTGCGGGTCGGCATCAGCCCGCGCCTCGACGGCGCCCGCAACCCGGTCGCGAACGAGGATGTCGTCGCCGTGCGACCGGACCGCACGGTGAGCGTGCAGGTGCTCGCGAACGACTCGGACCCCGATGGCAGCCCGCTTCGCGTGGTGTCGGCGGTTCCGGTCGCGGCGGGGACGGAAGTCTCGATCGTCGACGACACCATCGTCGACATCACGCCGCCCGAGGAACCCGGCTCCTACGCGGTGATCTACACGATCCAGAACGAGTACGGCGGAACCAGCTCGAACTTCGTCACCGTCACCGTCGACCCCGACGCACCGCTGTCCTATCCGATCGCCCAGGACACGGTGCTCACCGCGAGCGATGTCGTCGACCGGACGATCGTCGACGTCGACGTGCTCGACAACGTGTTCTTCGCGGACGGCGACGTCCGGGATCTCGAGGTCGCGCTCCTGCCCGACTTCGCGACGACGGCGCAACTGCTGGACGACAATCGCGTGCGGGTGCGGATCGGCGATCAGAGTCAGATCATCCCGTTCTCGGTGACGCACCCCGATGATGACTCGATCCGGTCGTTCGCGTTCGTCTGGGTGCCCGGCTATGCCGACGCCCTGCCGCAGATCGACCGCACCGCGCCGCTGCTGAAGGTGGCGAGCGAAGACACGCTGACGATCGACCTGAACGACTACGTGATCACCCTGCGCGGGCAGGGCGTGCGGCTCACCGACTCCAGCACGGTGCGGGCCACCCACTCGAACGGCGACGACCTCGTCGTCGACGACGACACGCTCGTCTTCACCTCCGCCGACCTGTACTTCGGCCCGGCCTCGATCACCTTCGAGGTGACGGACGGGGCGACCGCCGACGATCCCAACGGTCGGCGCGCCATCCTCACCCTGCCGATCGACGTCGAGTCGCGCGAGAACCAGCCGCCCGTCTTCATCGGCGGCGTCGTCGACTTCGAGCCGGGTCAGGAGAAGGAGCTCGACCTCGTCCGCCTGACGAACTACCCCTACGACGACGTCGATGAGCTGCGCTACTCGGTCGTCGGGCAGGCGCCCGAAGGCTTCACCGTCGAACTCAACGATCAGCGGTTGGTCCTGAGGGCCGCGACGAACGTGCCGAAGGGCACGGTGACGAGCGTCACTCTCACCGTGCGCGACGACCTCAACGAAGGCCGCGCGGGGCGCATCGTGCTCAACGTCGTACCCTCGACCCTGCCCCTCGTGAAGCCGGTCGATGACACGGCGGTGACGCCGCGCGGGGGCTCGACGACGATCGACGTGCTCGCGAACGACGAAGCCAACAACCCGTTCCCGGGAACGCCGCTCGAAGTGGTCGCGATCCGCGGACTCGACGGGGCGTCGCTGCCCGACGGAGTGAGCGTCGTGCCCAGTGCGGACCGGTCGCAGCTCACCGTCACGGTCAGTGGCACCGCGGTTCCGGCCGACACCAGCCTTCAGTACCAGGTCGCCGACGCGACGCAGGATCCGGATCGCTACGTCTGGGGCACCATCACGATCTCGGTGCAGGACGTGCCCGACGCGGTCACCGGGATCGCGGTCACCGAGTTCGGCGACCGGCTGCTCAAACTGTCCTGGGCGCCGGGGGCGTTCAACAACTCGCCGATCGACCACTACGAGGTCACGATGGTCTCGGTCGCGACGGATGACGTGCTCTCGGTCACCTCGTGTGCATCGAGCGTCAACTGCGCGCTCACGACACCGGGCAACGGCCCGGGCCACGCGGTGCGGCTGTCGGTGATCGCCGTCAACGGGATCGGACCGTCGGCCAGCGCGTCGCTCTCGGGGTCGATCTGGTCGGACATCATCCCGCCGCCGCCCGCGGGCCTCGACTCCACGCCGC
The DNA here is from genome assembly GCF_014653215.1 of Pseudolysinimonas yzui. Classification (GTDB taxonomy): domain Bacteria; phylum Actinomycetota; class Actinomycetes; order Actinomycetales; family Microbacteriaceae; genus Pseudolysinimonas_A; species Pseudolysinimonas_A yzui. The sequence goes on from NZ_BNAI01000001.1 coordinate 475,854, forward strand.
TCGACCAGGGGCTCCGGGTCATCTGGAAGAAGCCCGCCGACACCGGGGGCAGCGCGATCGAGCAGTACGTGGTGACGGTCGGGGATGCCGTCAAGGTGGTCGATGTGAACCCCGGTGATCCGGTCGGCAGCTTCTATTCGGCCAACCTCACCTCGCCGTCGATCGCCAACGGCAGCGCGGTCGGCTACTCGGTGAGCGCGCGCAACAGCGCCCCGAACTCGCTCGCGACCTGGAACCAGGCGACCGGGGTCGGCGTCCCCGCCGGACCGCCCGTGCTCATCGGTCCGGCGGTCTCGGCATCGGCGTCGCTGACCGACGGCTCGACGGCGAACGCCTCGTGGGCCGACGTCTTCGGCGCCAACGGCGCGCCGATCGTCAAGTTCTACGCCCTGATCACGGCGGGCGGCCCCGACCCCAAGTGCACCGTCAGCGGGGTCGAGAACGGCTCGCCGAACGTGTCGCCGCCGGCCGGCAGCCAGCACCTCGGAGCCGGCACGACGAGCACGTCGTTCGGCGGGCTCTCGGCCAACCAGACCTACACGATCTGGGTGTTCGCGTACAACGGCCAGGGCTGCACGGCGGCCACGCCGGTGCAGGTGACGCCGCGCGCCGCGCCGGGCCAGGTCACGTCGATCTCGCACCAGATCGTCGAGAACGGCGACGGCGGCGAGTTCTTCGACGCTCAGCTGACCGGCTACGTGATCGGGAGCGGCTCGACCGACGCCGATCTGTTCATGTACCGGTTCACCTCCGGGGCCGAAGGCAGCGAGAGCGGTGTGCTGCCGATCGGCAGCTTCCTGACGGCGGGCGGTACCCAGTACGGCAATCCGGTCACCGCACAGGTCAAGGCCTGTCGCGCCTACCCCGAGGCGACTCTGTGCAGCGCCGCCTGGTCGGCCGACTTCGCGCTCGGCGTGCCCGTCCACAACTCCACGCCTGGCGATCTCACCTTCGGTGCGGGTCTGATCGACGGGGAGTGGAGCTGGACCTCGATCCCGGGGCCCGGCTATGAGGCGGTCGCCTACCGCTGCGACAACTCGGATTCCGAGGCCGGTTGGCTGGCGATGCCCGACGTCGGGACCTGCGAGACGGGTCAACCGAAGCGTGACCTGCGTGTGCGGATCACCGCGAACGGCGGCGAGACCTATCTTCGTAGCTACTCGGCGCTCGACTACTGAGCCCCCGTCCCCCCGGAAGGACCATCCATGAGCATGACCCCTGAGCAGGCCTCCGCGTTCCAGGAGACCTTCGGGCGGATCGTGGCGAACGTCGAGCAGGTGCTGCTGGGGAAGACGTTCGTCATCCGCCTCGGTCTGGTCACCTTGTTCAGCGAAGGTCACCTGCTGCTCGAGGACTACCCCGGAACCGGCAAGACATCGATGGCCCGCGCGATCGCCCAGAGCGTCGCCGGAACGAGCAATCGCATCCAGTTCACCCCCGACCTCCTGCCCGGAGACATCACCGGGGTCAGCGTCTATGACCAGAAGAGCGGGCTCTTCGAGTTCCACCCGGGCCCGGTGTTCGCCAACGTCGTGCTCGCCGACGAGATCAACCGCGCCTCCCCGAAGACCCAGGCTGCCCTGCTCGAGGTCATGGAGGAGGGCCAGGTGACCGTCGACGGCGAAACGCACGAGGCGCCGCATCCGTTCATGGTGATCGCGACGCAGAACCCGATCGAACAGGCGGGCACCTACCGTCTGCCGGAAGCCCAGCTCGACCGCTTCCTGCTCAAGGCGTCGATCGGGTACCCCGACCACGCGTCGACCCTGCGGATCCTCGAGGGGTCCGACGTCAAGGCGCACGATCTCGTGCTGCAGCCGATCGTGACCGCCGACGCGGTGCTGGAGATGGCCGAGCAGGCGCGCCACGTGCACGTCGACCCGAGCGTCAACGACTACGTGTCCCGCCTCGTCGAGGCGACCCGCACGGCGACCGAGGTGCGCCTCGGGGCGAGTGTCCGGGGGGCGCTCGCGCTCATCCGCAGCGCGAAGACCCTCGCCGCCGCGAGCGGGCGGCACTACGTCATCCCCGACGACGTGAAGTCGCTTGCCGAACCGGTGCTCGCCCACCGTCTGCTGCTCGACCCGGAGGCCGAGTTCGACGGCGTGACGACGTCGGGGATCGTCGGCCAGCTGTTGCTCGAGACCCCGCCGCCCAGCGACCGGCAGGCCGTGTGAGCAGTCCTCGCCGAGCCGAGTCGCACAGCCCGGCGGACTCGGCGGGGCTCACGAACGCGCGCACCCGCATCGTCGGGGCGCGCACCGGAGCGCTGGCCGACCTGGTGGTCGCCATCGTGCGGTTCTTCGCTCTGGCGGGTTCCACGATCGGCCGGGCCGCGGCGCGGATCGCCACCGTCGTCACTCCGCTCGGCTGGGTCGTGCTCGCGCTCGTCCCCGTGACCCTCGCGCTCGGGTACACGCTCGGCTGGGTGGAACTCGTGGTGGTCGGATGGGCGACCGCGGTGCTCGCGGTGATCGCCCTCGTCTACCTCGTCGGCCGGTCGCCGTTCGACGTGAGCCTCGAACTGCTGCACCGTCGCGTCGTGGTCGGTGATCCGGCCGGGGGAGCGGTGACCCTGCACAATCCGACGGGGCGACGGGTGCTCGGGGTCACCGTCGAGATCCCGGTGGGCGTCGGGCTCGCCGAACTGGCGATGCCGAGTCTCCGGCCCGGGGCATCGTTCACCAACGGCTTCGCCATCCCGACGTTGCGGCGGGGCGTCATCCCCGTCGGACCGGTGCGCACCGTTCGCGCCGACCCGATCGGGCTGGTGCGCCGTGAGCTGATCTGGACCGAGACCGAGAACCTCGTCGTGCACCCCCGCACGGTCGGGGTGCCCTCGACGAGCACCGGTCTCATCCGCGACCTCGAGGGCCGCCCGACCCGTGACCTCACCTCGAGCGATGTCGCCTTCCACGCCCTGCGCGAGTATCAGACGGGCGACGAGCGGCGCTACATCCACTGGAAGTCGACGGCGAAGACCGGAACCTACATGGTGCGCCAATTCGAGCAGACCCGGCGCAGCCACCTCGTCGTGGCCCTCTCGCTCGCGACGTCGGACTACGCGACCGAGGAGGAGTTCGAGCTCGCGGTGAGCGTCGCCGGATCGCTCGGGGTGCGCGCCATCCGCGACGGCCGCACCGTGTCGGTGGTCGTGAGCACGGTCACCCCCGAGTTCGCCAAGCGCAAGATCTACGCCGTGCGGGCCCTCGCGACCCACCTTCCCAGTCGGCTGCTCGACGATCTCGCCGTCGTCGAGGCGGCGTCGGCCGCGCTGGGGATCCGCGACGTCGGCCGCATCGCCGCCGAAGACAATGCCGGCATCTCGGTCGCCTTCCTGGTCTGCGGGTCGCTCGTGACTCCGAGCGAACTGCGCGCCGCCTCGCACTCGTTCCCCGTCGACGTCGCGGTCGTCGCGATCGTGTGCGATCCGGATGCCGTTCCGGGATTCCGTCGGGTCGCCGGTCTCAGCGTGCTGACGATCGGCTACCTCGAAGATCTGCGCATCGCCCTCGCCCGATCGGCGGCCGTCGCATGAAGCCCGCCCGCAGTGCCGCGTCGATCGCCGTCGATGTCGCGATCCTCTGGATTCTGATCGGACTGGCGGCCGCCGCCTTCTGGCCGGTCTACCGCGACCCGTGGTACCTCGCGACGGCCGGGGGCGCGGTGATCGCCGGCACCGTCGTGGCGCTTCTGGGGGCTCGATTCCGCTGGCCGTCGTTCGTGGTGTTGCTGGTCGCCGCGGGCGTTTTCGTCGTGCTGGGCGTTCCCCTCGCCGTCCCCGGCCGGGCGATCGGCGGATTCCTGCCGAGCTGGGAGGGCATCCTCGACCTGCTGTCCGGCGTCTCGTACGGCTGGAAGCAACTGCTCACGATCACGCTGCCGGTCGGCGACTATCAGGCCCTCCTCGTGCCGGCCTTCCTGTTGCTCCTCACCGCGACCCTGCTGTCGGTCACCATCGCCGCCCGCGCCCGCTACCCCGAGCTGGCGGTGCTCCCGCCGATCGTGGCGTTCCTCGTCGCGATCGCCTTCGGTCCCGACGAGGTGCCGTGGCCGGTGCCGCTGGCCCTGGGGATGCTCGCCGGCTCACTGGTCTTCCTGGTCTGGCATCGCTGGCGGCGACGCCGATCGGCGATCCGCGCCCTGGCGCGCGCGACACCGGATGCCGAGGGACGCCCGCTGGAGACGGCAGGGGGCGCCGCGCTCGGCATGCGGACGGTTGTCGCCGGCGGCCTCATCCTGGTGATCGCGTCGGGGGCGTCGATCGGAGCGACGGCCGTCGTGCCGGTCACCGGGGAACGCGACGTGCTGCGCACGGCGGTCGAGCAGCCCTTCGATCCTCGTGACTATCCGAGCCCGCTGGCGGGCTTCCGTCGTTACCTGCGTGACGACCGCGTCGACGAAGTGATGCTGACGATCTCGGGTCTGCCCGCCGGCTCGCGGGTGCGCGTCGCGACCCTCGACAGCTACGACGGCGTGGTCTACGCCGTGGGAACCGCCTCCGTCGACAGCGCCTCGGGAACGTTCGTGCGCATCCCGCAATCCGTCGATCAGGGCGGAGTCTCGGGGGAGTCGGTGACACTCGTCGTCGAGGTGGCCGGCTACCGCGGAGTCTGGCTGCCGAGCGCCGGAGCGTTCGAGTCGATCACCTTCACCGGCGCCCGCGGCGCGAGCCTCACCGACGCGTTCTACTACAACGCGACCACCGGTACGGCCGCGGTGCTCGGCGGACTCGAGACCGGCGACGGCTATCGCATCGACGCGGTGCTGCCCGACCAGCCGGCGACGACCGAGTTCGACGCGCTCTCGCCGGGTGATGCCGACGTGCCGCGGCTCGGGGAGATCCCGGAGGAACTCGCGCTGTACCTCGAGGAACGCGTGCGCACGCTCACCTCGCCGGGTGAACGGCTCGTCGCGATGCTCGACGCGCTGCAGACCGACGGTTACATCAGCCACGGCCTCGACGAAGAGGATCCGCCGAGCCGCTCCGGGCACGGTGCCGACCGGATCGCCGAACTCGTCACCGAGTCCCGGATGATCGGCGACGCCGAGCAGTACGCGGTGGCCGCAGCCCTCATGGCGCGTCAGCTCGGGTTCCCCGCGCGGGTGGTCTTCGGGTTCGTGCCCCAGGACGGCGTCGTGCGGGGTTCGGATGTCACGGCCTGGATCGAGGTCGACACCGCGCAGTACGGCTGGGTCGCCATCGATCCTGTTCCGGAAGATCGGCCGATCCCGGAGGAGGAGCCCGAGGAGGAGAACCAGGTGGCCCGTCCGCCGTCCGTCGTGCCGCCGCCGCCGGACCGACCGGATCCCCAAGCAGATCAGGCCGCCCCCGACAACGCGCAGGACGACCCCGACCAGCTCGACCCGCTGCTCGCGGCGTTGCTCGCGGCGCTCGGAGTGGTCGGCGTCGGCCTGCTGATCATCGCCGTGGTCCTCGCGCCGTTCGCGCTCATCGTCGCCGCGAAGGTCCGACGTCGACGGCTGCGGCGCAATGCGCCGGACACCGTCCAGCGCATCAGCGGGGGCTGGGACGAGTTCGCGGATGCGGTGCTCGACCACGGCTTCGCGACACCCCCGGCCGCGACCCGCTCCGAGCTGGCCGCCGTCGCGGGGGGTCTGCCGTCGCGGGTTCTCGCCGCAGTCGCCGACCGCGCGGTGTTCGCGCCCGAGCACGCGAACCCGGCCGACGCCGATCGGGTGTGGGATGCAGTCGGCGAGTTGCGTGCGGCCCTCGACCTCGGATTGACCCGCTGGCAACGGGTGCGGGCTCTCGTCTCCCTGCGATCGCTCGGTGCCTATAGTGTTCGGAGTCTGTTCCGGCGCGAAGGAAGGCAACGATGAGCTGCCGATTCTGCGGCACGGCTCTCCCCGAGGGCGCCCAGTTCTGCGGGGAGTGCGGGCGCACCGTGGCCGCACCGTCGACGCAGCGGCCGGTGCTGCCGGAGATCCTCTTCTCGTCGGAGCCCGATCCGGAGCCGGTGGCCCGTCCGGTCGCGGTCGCCGACAGCGAGTACACCTGCCCGCAATGCGATGCGGCGATCGACGACGACGACGTGTTCTGCGGCGAGTGCGGGTTCGTGCTGACGTCGTCGTATCTGTCGGCCCCGTCGGACTCCCTCGGCGATCCGCGCGACACATCGCAGCTCGACCCCCTCGACGAGCCGCCCGCCGAGCCGGCGCCCGTCGTCGAGCAGCCCGTCGTCGAGGAGCCGGTCGTCGAGGAGCCCGTCACCGAGCAGCCTGTCGTCGAGCCCCCGGCCGTGACGACCCCGCCCACCCCGAAGATCCTGCGGAAAGCACCCGATCCGTTCCCGTGGGGTCAGAACCCCCGGTTGAGCAGCGTCGATCTCGAGCCGACACGCATCGTCGGGGCGGTGCCCACGGAGGAGCGCTTCGTGCTGCAGTTCAGCACGGGCGAGAGCGTGACGGTGTCGGGTGCGGGACTCGTCGGGCGCAATCCGGCGGCGCAGCCGGGCGAGGTCGTCGACCAGCTCGTGACCGTCTTCGACGCCGGCAAGTCGGTGTCGAAGACGCATCTCGAGTTCGGCCAGGAGGGTGGCCGATTCTGGGTGAGCGATCGGTACTCGACCAACGGGTCGACCGTGCGGCAACCCGACGCCGACCCGAAGCGCTGCGAACCCGGCCGGCGGTACTTCGTCGCCCGCGGCACCCGGGTGGACATCGGCGAACAGTTCTTCGTCGTCAGCTAGGCCGACGAGCCCCGCGTCCTCCACGGGCGCCGCGAGGCTCGACGTTCCGCACCGCCGCGACGGGACCGCGGGGGAGTGGTCGCCGACCGCGAAGCTGCGGGGATGATCGATCCGCCGGTCGTCCGCATCCCCGCCCCACCCGTCGAGCCGGAGCCGCAGAAGCCGGGGTTCCCTCTGGTGGCGACGACGGCGCCCATCCTCGTCGCGGCGGTGCTGTTCGCCGTGACCGGGTCACCGTTCATGCTCCTCATGGCGGTGCTCGGCCCGGTGATCGCGGTGGCGACCCTCGTCGACGGGCGTCGGCAGCGGCGTCGGACCGCCCGGGCGGCGGCACGCCGGTTCGCGGCCGCGCTCACCGAGATCGCCGAGCAGGTGAACCGCGCACAGGAGGCGGAGCGGCACCGCCTGCGCGGATTCCTCACGCTTGACGCGGCCTGGGTCGCCGCCGACACCCGCCTCGTCATCGCCGTCTCCCGCGGCGCGGCGCGGAGCGGGATCGAGGTGTCGGGCGCCGGGGGCTCGGGCGAGCCCGCCGAACTCGCCCGGCTGCGGGCCGAGGCGGCGACGATCCCCGGCGCGCCCCTGCTTCAGGTCGTCGAGGCGGGGTTCACGGTCGAGGGCCCCCCGGTGCTGGCCGCCGCGGTCGCCCGCACCCTCGCGCTCCGGGTCGCGGCGCGCCGGTCGCCGGAGACCACGGCGTGCGAGGTTCCCCCCGGGGAGGACTGGGCGCGCCGCTTGCCGCACGAGACGAGCGACGGTGCTCCCGGCCGCTATCGATTCGTGACGGGTGACCGCGAGACGCTCGTCGTCTGGGGGCGGGCCGCGGTCGCGGGACTGCCGCGCGTCGACGCGTGGCACGCCGACGCGATGACTCAGGCGGCGGCCCGGCGGGCGGCCGACCGTCTCGCCGACACCGCCCGGCAGTCGGGAGTCCGCCCGGCGAGTGCCGGGCTCCCCGACCGCGTCACGCTCGGTGACCTGGTCGCCGGTGCCGGAGCGAGACCGGGGTTGAGCGCCCCGCTCGGCGTCGCTGCGGACGGCGTCGTCGTGATCGACCTCGTGGCCGACGGCCCGCATGCCGTGGTCGCCGGGACGACCGGGGCGGGAAAGAGCGAACTCCTCGTGTCGTGGGTACTCGGCATGGCCGACGGCCGGTCGCCGGGCGAGGTGTCGTTCGTGCTCGTCGACTTCAAGGGCGGGGCGGCCTTCGCGCCGCTCGAGGGGCTGCCGCACGTGCTGGGCACGTTGAGCGACCTCGACGGACCCCTGGCCCGTCGGGCGATCGAGTCGTTGCGCGCCGAGATGCGTCGCCGAGAGCGTGCGCTCGCGGATGCCGGGGCGCGGGCGATCGAGGAACTCCCCGTCGGGCGGCTGGCCCGGCTCGTGGTGATCGTCGACGAGTTCGCCGCCCTCGTCGCCGAGCGGCCCGAGCTGCACCCGCTGTTCGCCGACCTCGCCGCCCGAGGGCGATCGCTCGGGGTGCACCTCATCCTGTGCACGCAGCGACCCGCGGGAGTGGTGCGCGACGCGGTTCTGGCGAATGTCGCCGTGCGGATCGCGCTGCGGGTCGCCGACCGTGCCGACAGTCTCGGGCTCATCGGCGACGACGCGGCCGCGCGTCTCCCGCCGCACCCGAGGGGGCGTGCCGTCATCGTCGACGGGGCCGGGCAGCGCCGGATCGTGCAACTAGCCCTCGCCGCGCGGGCCGACGTCGATCGGGTCGCGCGGGCCGCATCCGGGGCGGCGCCGTTTCGGCCGTGGTGCGACCCGCTCCCGTCGCTCGTGCCGCACGGTGCCCTGCCGACCGGCCACGGAATCCCGTTCGGCCTGCGCGACCTCCCGGCCGAACAGCGGCAACCGGTCGCCGCGCTCGAACCGAGGCACGGACACCTGCTCGTTCTGGGAGCGTCGGGCGCGGGCACCACGACGGCTCTCGCGGCGGTCGCCGCGGGGGCGGGCGTCGCCGCGCGCTGGCTGCCCGGCGACCCGGTCGAACTCTGGGGGGTGCTCGCCGACCCCGGTGCGCTCCCCGACGACGCGGTGCTGCTCCTCGACGACCTCGATCTCACCCTCTCGCGATGCGCGGCGGATCATGCCCCCGAGCTCGCCGACCTCGTGGCCCGGTTGTTGCGCGACGGGCTTGCGCGCGGCATCCGGGTTGCGGCGTCGGCACGCCGACTCGCCGGCCCCGTGCACGGGCTCGCACCGCTCTTCGGCTCCCGGCTGCTGCTGCGGTGCGCGAGCCGGGAAGAGCACGTTCTCGCGGGCGGCGAGGGCGACACGTTCGACCCGCGAGCCCAGCCGGGTGCGGGCATCTGGGAGGGCGCCGCGGTGCAGGTCGCGTGGCCGGAGCCGCGGCTGCGCTCCGCGATCGAGGCGGTGCCCCCGACCGTCGTGGTCGTGCCCGCGCGCGGTGAGCTCGCGGTCGTCGCGTCCCGTCCGCGAGAACTCGTCGACCGCTGGGACGCGGCGCGGGTGCGGGTGCGCGTGCTCGGCGAGGCGGACCCCGGGGACCCGGTGATCGATCCGGGGCGAACGGTGGTGCTGGGCGATCCGGATGCCTGGCAGGCCGACTGGGCGACGCTGGCCCGGGCGCGTCGCGACCTGCCGATCGTGTTCAGCGGCTGCGGAGTCGCCGACGTCCGGGCGATCGCGCGCGTCCGCGAGGTTCCTCCGCCCCTGGCGCCGGGCGAGGTGTGGCTCGTGGAGGGCGGCAGGATCCGGCGCGCGGTCTTCGCCGCCGAACCCGACGGCGGCCTAGGCGAGCGCCGACTCCAGGGAGCCTGACGCGAGGCCGTGCGCGGTCGCGACCGGGGTGTTGACGACCTGGCCGGCGTGCACGTTGAGGCCGAGGGCGAGGGCCGGGTCGGCGCGCAGAGCGTCGCGCCAGCCGGAGTTCGCGATCGCCCGCACATACGGCAGCGTGGCGTTGGTGAGCGCATAGGTCGACGTGTGGGCCACGGCTCCCGGCATGTTGGCGACGCAGTAGAAGATCGAGCCGTGCACCGGATAGGTCGGGTCGGCGTGCGTCGTCGGGCGGGTGTCGGCGAAACAGCCGCCCTGGTCGACGGCGATGTCGACGAGCACGCTCCCCGGCTTCATGCGGCGCACCAGGTCGTTGCTCACGAGCTTCGGCGCCTTCGCCCCGGGGACGAGCACAGCTCCGATGACCAGGTCGGCGGCGAGCACGGCGCGTTCCAGTTCGAACGAGTTCGAGGCGATCGTGACGATCCGGCCGGCGTAGTCGTCGTCGAGCTCACGCAGGCGCTGGATGTTGGTGTCGAGCACGATCACCTGTGCGCCGAGGCCGACGCTCAAGGCGACGGCGTTCGTGCCGGCCACGCCGGCTCCGATGACGACGACGTTCGCCGGGTGGGTTCCCGCGACGCCCGGGACGAGCAGCCCGGGCCCGCCGTGCGGACGGAGCATCGCGTTGGCGCCGACGATCGGCGCGAGCCGCCCCGCGACCTCGCTCATCGGGGCGAGCAGCGGCAGCGAGCCGTTCGGCAGCTGCACCGTCTCGTAGGCGATCGCGGTGACGCCGGATTCGATGAGGGCGCTGGTGAGGGCCGCCTCTGCCGCGAGGTGCAGGTAGGTGAAGAGCACCAGGCCGTCGCGGAAGTGCCGGTACTCCGACTCGATCGGCTCTTTCACCTTCAGGAGCACGTCGGCGGTCGCCCAGACGTCGTCCGCGGCGTTGTCGCCCTCGGCGATCGTCGCGCCCGCGGCCCGGTAGTCGTCGTCGCTGATCGAGGAGCCGAGTCCGGCACCCGCCTGGATGTGAACCTCGTGGCCGTGCGCGACGAGTTCGTGCACCCCCGAGGGCGTGATCGCGACTCGGAATTCGTTGTTCTTGACCTCGCTCGGAACGCCTACCCTCATGGCGGCCAGTGTAGGCCGCAGGCCGTGGAATCCGCACTGTTCGGGTCATCAGACAGCGGATTGCGTGAAATTCGTGTTACGGAAGTGCTGAATAGTTCCGTCGGGGCGCCTCCTGTGCCAGGATCGTCCCACGCCGGAAGGAGTCTTTTCATGCCCAGGTCGCTTCCCGAGGATCCCCTGATCCGTCGCCTCGTTCAGCAGGCTCGCGCCTCCCAGCTCTCGCGCCGAACGGTGCTGGCGGGTGGTGTCGGCGGAGCCGCGGCTCTCGCGCTCGCGGCCTGTGCCCCCGAGTCGTCCGGCGGCCCGACCCCGGCGACCGACCAGTCGGACTCCGACCCGACCCTCAAGTGGGCGAACTGGCCCGGCTACATGGACGAGGACGACGAGGGCAACTACCCGACTCTCCTGGCGTTCACGGAACAGACCGGCATCGAGGTCGACTACCTCGTCGAGATCAACGACAACAACGAGTACTACGCCAAGGTGCGCGACCAATTGGCTCTCGGGCAGGACATCGGCGCCGACCTCATCACGCTGACCGACTGGATGGCGGGCCGGCTCATCCGGCTCGGCTACACCCAGGAGCTCAACGAGGCCAACATCCCGAACAAGGCGAACCTCGTTCCCGACCTGCTGAACGTCGGGTTCGACCCGGGACGCACCCACTCGCTGCCCTGGCAGGGCGGGTTCGCCGGTCTGTGCTGGAACAAGGAGAAGCTGCCGAACGGGCTCAAGACCCTCGACGACCTCTGGGATCCCGAGCTCGCCGGCAAGATCGTCGTGCTCAGCGAGATGCGCGACACGATGGGCCTCATCCTGCTCGACCAGGGCATCGACATCTCGCAGGACTTCAGCGAAGACGACTTCAACGCCGCCCTCGACATCTTCCGCGAGAAGGTCACCAGCGGTCAGATCGGTGCGGTGCGCGGCAACTCGTACACCCAGGACCTGATCAACGGCGACGCGATCGCCGGAATCGTCTGGTCGGGCGACGTCACGCTCATCAACGGCGAGGTCGGTAGCGACCTGTTCGAGTTCGCGATTCCGGAATCGGGCGGCACGCTCTGGAACGACAACCTGATGATCCCGATCGGCTCGCCGCGCAAGAAGAACGCCGAGACGCTCATCAACTACTACTACGAGCCGGAGGTCGCCGCCGAAGTGGCGCTCTGGGTGAACTACATCACCCCGGTCGTGGGCGCCAAGGAAGCGGCGGTCGCGATCGATCCGGAAGCGGCCGAGAACCAGCTCATCTTCCCGAACGAGGAGACTCTGGCACAGGTGAAGACGTTCCGCGCGCTGACCGGTGCCGAGGAGCAGTCGTTCAGCACGGCGTTCCAGTCCGTCCTCGTGGGAGCCTGACACGGGCGTGGAGTCGGCGTCGTCAGGAGCCGACCTCCAGCTCGACGACGTCAGCAAGCGGTTTCCGGGTTTCACGGCGATCGAGGAGCTGAACCTCACGGTTCCCGCGGGGTCGTTCTTCGCGCTGCTCGGTCCGTCGGGCTGCGGTAAGACGACGACGCTGCGGATCGTCGCCGGGCTCGAAACCCCCACCACCGGTCGCGTGCTCATCGGCAAGGACGACGTCACCCGCACGCCCTCGTATCGCCGACCGGTCAACACGGTGTTCCAGAGCTATGCCCTCTTCCCGCACATGACGGTGCTCGAGAACGTGGCGTTCGGCTTGAAGCGGCGGGGAACCAAGAACGCGATCGCTCGCGCTCACGAGGCGCTGCAGATGGTCGAGCTCGACCACGTCGCGCAGCGCCGGCCGGCACAGCTCTCCGGCGGTCAGCAGCAACGGGTCGCCCTGGCCCGCGCGGTGGTGAACCGCCCGGCACTGCTGCTGCTCGACGAACCGCTCGGCGCGCTCGACCTCAAGCTGCGGCGACAGATGCAGGTCGAGCTCAAAGACATCCAGACGGATGTGGGCATCACCTTCCTGCACGTGACGCACGATCAGGAGGAGGCCATGACGATGGCCGACACGATCGCCGTCATGAACAAGGGCCGCATCGAGCAGATGGGGGCTCCGGCCGAGCTCTATGAGCTGCCGCGCACCGCGTTCGTCGCGAACTTCCTCGGCCAGTCCAACCTGTTCGCGGGCCCCGTGCTCTCGGCCAAGGGCGACACGATCGTCGTCGATGTCGCCGGCCGCAAGATCGCCGTGCCGCGCGAGCGGGCCCAACGCCACGCGGGCGACGTCACGATCGGCGTCCGGCCCGAGAAGCTCGTGCTGCACACGACCGAACCGGCCCCCGCCGCCGGCGTCAACCTGCTCGGACCGGGTCGCGTGCACGATGTCTCGTTCAGCGGGGTGAGCACGCAGTACCTCATCGCCGTCCCCGGGGTGGGTACGTTGACCCTCTTCGCCCAGAACCTCGTCTCCGGCCCGGTCGTCAGCGACGGGGCCGAGGTCTGGCTGACCTGGTCGGTCGACCACGGCTTCGGCGTGGCCGACGAGCCGGCCGAAGCGCTGCGGTTCGACCCCGACGATGACACCCAGGCGATCGCCATCGCGCAGCGGCGCCGCATCGAGGCCGAGCTCGAGGAGGCCTGATGGCCTTCGGGATGATCGGCACGTCCGACGCTCCCGCGGTCGCGGATGCCGCGCCCGGCCGTCGGAGCCCGGTCGCGCTGCTGTTGCTGCTGCCCGGCGTCGCCTATCTCGCGCTGTTCTTCGTCGTTCCGTTCGTGTCGCTCATCGTCACGAGCCTGAAGGCGCCCGACCCGTTCGGCGAGATCGGTCGGTACGTCTACGCGTTCCGCTGGGAGAACTACGTCGAGGTGATGACGACCTACTGGCCGCACATCGCGCGCTCGTTCGGCTTCGCGATCGCGGCGACGATCATCGCCCTGCTCATCGGCTACCCGATCGCCTACTTCATCGGCGTGAAGCTTCGGCGGTTCCCGCTGTTGCAAGCCCTCGCGCTCGTGCTCGTGATCGCCCCGTTCTTCATCAGCTTCCTGCTGCGCACCTTCGCCTGGAAGCAGATCCTCGCCGACGAGGGACCGGTGCTCGGGGTGCTGCAGTCCCTGACGATCCTCCCCGACGACGCCCGGCTCACCGGCACGGCGGGTGCGGTGATCTTCGGCATCGCGTACAACTTCATCCCGTTCATGACGCTGCCGATCTACACCTCGCTCGAGCGCCTCGACCTGCGGTACCTCGAGGCCGGCGGCGACCTCTACGCGAGCCCGGCGACGACGTTCTTCAAGGTGACCCTTCCCCTGTCGATGCCCGGTGTGGTGTCGGGCACGCTGCTGACCTTCATCCCGGCGGCGGGCGACTACATCAACGCCTCGAGCGACTTCCTCGGCGCACCCGACACGGCCATGATCGGCAACGTCATCGAGGCGAACTTCCTGCGCGTCGAGAACTACCCGGTCGCGGCGTCGCTCTCGATCATCCTCATGGGGGCGATCCTCCTGCTCGTCGGGCTCTACATCCGACGCGCCGGCACGAAGGACCTGGTATGAACTCGGATTTCGAATGAACAGGGGTCTGCGGCTCGGGATCGGCACCTGGGGTCTCGCCGTCTACGCGATCCTCGGGTTCGTGCTGCTGCTCACGCCGATCGTCTACACGATCGCGTTCTCGTTCAACGACTCGGTGAAGTCCAACATCGTCTGGCGCGGCTTCACCTTCGACAACTGGACGTCGATCTGCGTGGTCGAGAACGGCGCGGTGTGCGAGGCGTTCGGCACCAGCATCCTCGTCGGTGTCGTCGCGACTCTCGCGGCGACGGCCCTCGGAACCGCGATCGCGATCGCCCTCGCGCGCTACCGCCTGCGGTTCCGGGCCGCCGCGACGCTGCTCATCTTCCTGCCGATGGCGACCCCCGAGGTCGTGCTCGGCGCGGGTCTCGCCGCCCAGTTCCTCACCGCCGGCGTGCCGAAGGGGGTGGGCACGATCATCCTGGCCCACACGATGTTCTGCATCAGCTTCGTCGTGGTCACGGTGCGGGCCCGGGTCTCGAGTCTCGATCCGGCGCTCGAGGAGGCTGGGCGCGACCTCTACGCCAGCCCGAGCCAGGTCTGGTGGCGCATCACCTTCCCGCTGCTGCTTCCCGGAATCATCGCGGCCGCGCTGCTGTCGTTCGCGCTCTCATTCGACGACTTCATCATCACGAACTTCAACGCGGGTGCCGCATCCACCTTCCCCAAGTACGTCTACACGGCGGCCGCGCGTGGCATTCCGGCGCAGGCGAACGTCATCGCGACCGCCGTGTTCCTGCTCGCGATCGCCCTGGTGATCGGTTCGCAGCTGTACTCGGCGGGTCGGCGCAAGCGTCTCGCCCGCACCCCCTGAGGTTTCGATGACGGTCGCCGGCCATTTCGCCTGACCGGGAATCGCTCCCAGCTTGCGGGCGTTGGATGAAGGCATGGTGCGTGCAGTCGCGGCGACCGCTTACGGCGGAACCGAGGTCATCGAAGTCATCGATGTGGAGTCGCGGGCTCCCGAATCCGATGAGGTGACGATCGCCGTGCGGGCGGCGGCGCTGAACCGGTGGGATGCGAAGCAGGCGGCCGGGGCGGCGGGCACCGACCCGGCGAAACTGCCGGTGCGCCTCGGCAGCGAGGCGGCGGGCGTGATCACGGCGGCGGGAGCGGATGCCGTGAGCCTCGAGGGCGAGCAGCTCGCGGTCGGCGACGAGGTCTATGGCCACAAGCTCCGCGGCGCCCAGGCCTCCGAGCTCACGGTGAAGGCGGGGCTGTTGCTGCGGAAGCCCGCGCACCGGTCGTTCGTCGAGGCGTCGGGGTTGCTCTCCAACGGCACCACGGCAGTGCACGCCCTGGAGGCCGTGAGCGTGGGCGAAGGCGACACGTTGCTGCTGCACAGCGCGAGTGGTGCCGTCGGCTGGCTCGTGGCGCAACTCGCCCGGCTGCGGGGCGCTCGGGTGATCGGCACGGCATCCGAGCGCAACCATGACGAGCTGCGCTCCCTCGGCGTCGAGCCGGTCAGCTATGGCGAGGGACTGCTCGATCGGGTGCGTACGCTCGCACCCGACGGGGTCGACGCCGCGATCGACACCGTCGGCACCGACGAAGCCGTCACGGTGTCGCTCGCCGTGCTGCACGATCCGGCCCGCCTCGTCACGATCGCCAACGCACAATTCGAGGCGGTGCTCGCGGCGGGGGGACAGGCGATCGGCGGGGGAGCCGGCGCCGATCCCGGAACGGCCATCCGGGATGCTGCCCGCCTCACCCTCGCGAAGTTCTTCGCCGACGACGCGATCGGCGTCGATGTGGCGCGGACCTTCCCGCTCGAGGAAGCCCGCGCTGCTTACGAGTTGCTCGTCACCGGCCATGCCGGCGGCAAGGTCGTGCTGGAACCCCGGTAACCCGTCAGGCGGCGAGCCCGGCGAAGCAGGCGTCGAGCACGTCGACCGCGTCGGCGAGCTGCGCGTCGCTGATCGCGAGGCTCGGCAGGAACCGCAGCACGTTGCCGTAGGTGCCCGCCGTGAGCACGAGCAGACCGTGCTGGGCCGCCTCGGCCGCGATCGCGGTGACCGCGGCGGAGTCGGGGGCGTGGGTCACCGGGTCGCTCAGCTCGATCGCGATCATCGCGCCGATACCGCGCACGTCGGCGATGACCGGGTACTTCTGCTGCAATGCGAGCAACGCCGGCTTGAGGACGCCCTCGATGCGTGCCGCCTCGGCGAGGAGCCCGTCGGATTCGATGCGCTCGAAGACGGCGATCGCGGCCGCGCAGGCCACCGGGTTGCCGCCGAACGTTCCGCCGAGGCCGCCCGGCTGGGAGGCGTCCATGATCTCCGCACGACCGGTCACGGCGGCGAGCGGGAGGCCGCCGGCGATGCCCTTGGCGGTGAGCACGAGGTCGGGAACGAGGCCGAAGTGCTCGCTCGCGTAGTACGCACCGGTGCGCGCCATCCCGCTCTGGATCTCGTCGGCGATGAACACGATGCCGTTGGCGGTGCACCACGCCTGGAGGGCCGGGAGGAAGCCGGCGGCGGGAACGATGAAGCCGCCTTCGCCCTGGATCGGCTCGACGACGAGGCAGGCGAGGTCGGCGGCGCCGACGGTCTTCTCGAGGTACGAGATCGTGCGGGCCGCCGCGGCCTCACCGGAGAGACCGTCGTGCAGCGGGTAGGAGTTGGGGGCGCGGTAGACGTCGCCGGCGAACGGGCCGAACCCGAGCGAGTAGGGCATCGCCTTGAAGTTCATCGCCATCGTCAGGTTGGTGCGGCCGTGGTAGGCGTGATCGAGCACGGCCACGCCGGCACGACCCGTGTACTTGCGGGCGATCTTGACGCCGTTCTCGACGGCCTCAGCCCCCGAGTTCACGAGCACGCTCTTCTTGGCGTGGGTGCCCGGTGTGTGGGCGGCGAGGAGTTCGGCGACCCGCACGTACTCCTCGTACGGCGTGATCGTGAACAGCGTGTGGATGACGTCGCCCAACTGCTCCCGCGCGGCGGCGACGACGGAGTCGTCGGTGTGACCGATCGTGGTGACGCCGATTCCGGCGCCGAGGTCGAGGAACGCGTTGCCGTCGACATCCACGACGATGGCGCCGTGCGCCCGCTCGATGTAGACGGGCAGGGCCGACGAGACACCGTCGGAGACCACGGCGCGGCGGCGCTCCTGGAGTGCGATCGATCGCGGCCCGGGGATCGCCGTCACCACCTTGCGTTCTGTGGGAACTACGGTGGGGGCGAGCGTGTCGGTCATGCCCCTCAGTCTAGAACCGGGCTGTGGGCGACGGCTCGAGAGAGGAGACCCCGATGGATGCCGATCACCGCTTCGTGGCCTCCCTCGCCTGGACGGGAAACCGCGGCTCCGGTACCAGCGGATACCGCGACTACGGACGCGATCACGTCGTCTCCGTCGCCGGTAAGCCCGACATCCTCGGTTCGGCGGCCCGGGTCTTCCACGGCGACGTCGACCGCTGGAACCCCGAGGAGATGCTCATCGCGGCGCTCGCGCAGTGCCACCTGCTGAGCTACCTCTACGTCGCGGTCGCGAACGGGATCGTCGTCGAGTCGTATCGGGACGATGCCGAGGGAACCCTCGTCACGACGCCCGACGGCGCGGGCAGGTTCCGCGAGGTCATCCTGCGGCCCACCGTCACCATCTCGGCGGGCGATCCGCTGATCGCCGAACGCATCCACGCCGAGGCCCACCGGCTGTGCTTCATCGCCTCGAGCGTCAACTTCCCGGTGCGGCACGAACCGACGGTGCTCACCGGTTCCGCCGCGGGCTGACGGCTACGGGGAGACGGTGCCGGTGTCGTCGCTCGGGTCGAGGGCGCTGTACAGGTCGGCATAGTCGGCGTCGAGCGCGGTGAGCTGTTCGACCAGACCGTTGTACCGCGTGATCTCGGCGTCGAGCGCCGCACCTTCGGCGTCGATCTGGGCGCCACGAGCCACCAAGGCGGCGCGCTCCTGGTTGAACTGCTGCTGCGACGAGAACGACCCGTTGGCGGCCCGCGCGTTGAACGAGTCGACGTCGGCGTTGAAGTCGGCGATCGCGGCTTCGTAGGCCGCGATGCGGGCGTCGAGCACCGGGTCGAGCGCGTCGATCTCGGCGACGAGCGCCTCGATCTGGGCGCGGAGCTGGTCGAACAGCGCGGTCGCCTTCGCGTTCAGTTCCACCACTTTGGCGCGATCGTCGAAGTACCGCGCGAAGTGCGCTTCGAGCGCCGGCGGCAGGTCGGCGAACTCGGTGCCGAGCCGCGAATGCCACTCGTCGGCCTGCTGATCGGCGGCGTAGAGCTCGAGGTCGTCGAAGACCGGGTCGTCGTCGGGGATGGCGGCGATCGCCTCCTCGACGAGGGCGTCGATGCGCTCCCGCTCGTCGGGGCTGAGCCGCTCGTAGGCGGCGTGCAGCATCTCGTGGGCGGCCGTGACCTCGACGGTGCCGGCGAGACGGTCGTCGGTGACCGCGTACACATAGACGTTGCCCTCGTAGTAGCAGCCGAGCACCGCGCCGCCCTCGATCGAGCAGTGCTGGTTGAAGTCGTCGTCGTCTTCGATCGCGGGGGTGGAGGCGCGGTAGACGAGCTCGCCTTCCTCGCTCATCCCGGTGACGGCGGCGATCGCGGCGACGTCGTCGGGGAGAGGCTCCGACCAGGCGACGTACGAGTCGTGGAAGTGCTGGATGTTCGGCAGGGTCCAGGTGCTGGCCAGCAGCGCGATCGCCGAGACGACGCTCACCGCCATCGCCGCGAGCAGGAACGGCCATGGCCGGAGACGCCGGGGTTGCGAGGCCGTTGCGAACGGCGGCGGCGTCGGGTCGAGCGGCACCCCGAGGGGCGGCGGCAGCGTCACAGCGCGCCCAGCGCTTCCTCGATCACCCCGGCGGCGTCGTCGATCAGCGCTTCGCTGATGACGACGCTCGGCATGATGCGCAACACCGAATCCCACGATCCGGCGTCGAGGGGGATGACCCCGTTGCGCGTCGCATGTTTCAGCACGGCCGACAGCGCCTCGGGGTTGGGCTCTTTCGTGCCCGGCTTCACCAGTTCGACGCCGAACATCGCCCCCTTGCCGCGCACCTCGCCGACGACCGGGAATCGCTCTGGCCACCCCCCGATCCGGGCGAGCAGCGCCTTCTCGACACGCTGTGCTTCGGCGAGGAGCCCATCGCGCTCGATGATCTCGAACACCTTGAGCGCTGCAGCGGTCGACACCGGGTTGCCGCCGAAGGTGCCGCCGATCCCACCGGGCTGAACGGCATCCATGATCTCGGCCGTGCCGGTGACCGCAGCGAGCGGGAAGCCGCCCGCGATGCCCTTCGCGCTCGTCACGAGGTCGGGCACGACGCCGTGGTGCTCGATCGAGTACCACGTGCCGGTTCTGGCGATGCCGGCCTGGATCTCATCGGCGACGAAGACGATGCCGTTCTGCTCGCAGAACGTCTTGATCGCCGCGAAGTAGCCGGGGGCCGGGATGATGATGCCGCCGTCGCCCTGGATCGGCTCGGCGAAGAACGCGGCGACCTCGGAAGCGCCGATGTGGGTGACGATGTAGTCGATCGTCTTCGCCGCGGCCTCCTCACCGGAGAGCCCGTCGCGGAACGGGTAGGAGATCGGCACCGAGTACAGCTCGCCGGGGAACGGCCCCATGCCGGCGCGCTCCGGCCACGGGCGATACGTCATCGCCATCGTCAGGTTGGTGCGGCCGTGGAAGGCGTGATCGAGCGACACGATCGCCCGGCGACCGGTGAAGCGGCGCGCGATCTTGACGGCGTTCTCGACGGCTTCGGCGCCCGAGTTGACGAGGATCGAGTGCTTCTCGTGCGTCCCCGGGGTGATCTGCTGCAGTTTCTCGGCGACCCGCACGTAGTTCTCGTACGGTGTCACCGTGAACAGCGTGTGGGTGAGCTTCTTCGCCTGCTCGTAGGCCGCTTCGGCGACCTCGGGGTGGGCGTGGCCGATCGTCGTGACCCCGATGCCGCAGCCCAGGTCGATGAGCTGGTTGCCGTCGACATCGACCAGGATCGCGCCCGAGCCGTGGTCCATGTAGATGTTGGCGAGCGTGCCCGCGCCACGGCTCACGGAGGCCACCCGACGCTCCTGCAGGGCGACGGATTTCGGCCCGGGCAGATCGGTCACGAGCTTCCGCTCCTGCGGCACGCTGAATCCCATACCGGCAGCCTACGGCCGTGCGGCACCCGGGTCGGAGAGGATGGAGGGTGCCCATCCGACCCGGCCTGGCGGCCCTCGCGATCGCCGCTCTGGTGCTCGTCGGCTGCGCGGCTCGCCCGCTGACCCTCGGTCCGCCGTCGCCGACCCCGACGGACGACTCGGCCTGTGCGTCGCCGGGGGAGGCATCGGATGCGGTCGTCGTCTCGGGCGACCTCGGCAACTCCCCGGTGATCGCCGCCGACGGACCCTTCTCGGTGGATCGAGTCGAGCGCACCGTGCTCATCGAAGGTTCCGGTGACCCGGTCGCGCCCGGTGACCTGGTCGAGGTGGCCATCACGATCGTCAACGCGACGACGGGGGAGCAGGCACCCGGAACGGCGTCGGCACGGGTGCTGCTCGATGAGGGGGCGGTGCAACCGGGGCTGCTCGCGACGATCCTCTGCGCGACCCCGGGAAGCCGCATCGTCGGCGTCGTGCCGGCGGCGGAGGCCTTCGGCTCGGCCGGTCAGCCGGAGCTCGCGATCGGTCCCGACGACGACCTCGTGTTCGTCGTCGATGTGCTCGCGCTCGTGCCGTTGCAGGCCGACGGCGTCGCGGTCGCGTTGCCCGACGGCTTTCCCGAGCTGGGGCTCGAGTTCGACGCCGACGGGCGTCCGACCGTCACGATTCCCGCGGGCGACCCGCCCGGCACGCTCCTCAGCGCCACCCTGCTCGAGGGCACCGGTGCGGTGGTGGGCGCCGACGACGAGTTCCTCGTGCAGTTCCAAGGGGTGAACTGGCGCACCGGCGACGTGTTCGACGAGACCTGGGGGGATGCCCCGCGCTCCCTCGTCGACCTGCTTCCCGGGGTCGACGCCGCGCTCGTCGGGCGCGCCGTCGGATCGCGCGTCGTGGTGATCGTTCCGCCCGCCGACGGTTTCGGGTCGGCGGGGTCTCCCAGTTCAGGCATAGCCGGGACGGATACGGTGGTGTATGTGGTCGACATCCTCGCCACGACGCCGCCCGCGGCGTGACCGCTGTCGAAGGATTCTCGTTGCGCCGCTCGCTGATCGCCCTGCCACTCGTTCTCGCCTCCGCCCTCGTTCTCGCGGGCTGCACGGGCGGCGATGAGCCGACGCCCGACGCCACCGAGACCGATGGCGCATCGATCGGCGTCTGCGAGGCCCCCGGCGGCGACGCGGTGTCAGCTGTCGACGTCGCGGGTGACTTCGGCGCGGCGCCGACCGTCACGTTCGACGCGGGTCTCGAGGTCACGACGACCGAACGGGCCGTGCTCATCGAAGGCGACGAGGCCGAGCCGGGACAGTTGGTGTCCGCTGCCTACGCCCTCTACAACGGCACGACCGGTGACGAACTCGAGACGTACGGCTGGGCAGAGGGTGACCCGGCGACCCCGTTCCGCGCCGACTACGCGTCGCTCTTCGAGGGCTTCGCGAAGACCCTCGGATGTCTCGGCCCCGGCAGCCGCGCGGTGGGCGTCATCCCCAACGCCGAAGGCTTCGGCGAGCAGGCCGAGACGGTCGGCATCGGAGTCGACGACGTGCTCGTCTTCGTCGTCGACGTGCTGAGCGACAATGTCTGGTCGACCGACCTTCCCGTGGTCGGTGGCACGGCAGAGGCGCCGACGGTGACCCTGCCGGCCACCGCGCCGAAGACCGATCTGGAGATCGCCGTGCTCGAAGCGGGCGACGGGGATGTCGTCGGGGTCGCCGACTCGGTGACGGTGAACTATCTCGGCACGGCGTGGGAGACCGGGGAGGTCTTCGACTCGAGCTTCGCCAACGGCACCCCCGCGACCTTCGAGGTGAACGGTGTCGTGACCGGTTTCCGCGAGGCACTGGTCGGCCAGACGGTCGGCTCGAAGGTGCTGGTGACGATGCCGCCGGCGCTCGGCTACGGCTCGACCGAGGGACACGCGTTGCAGTTCTCGACGCTCGTCTTCTACATCGAGATCCTCGCCCTGAACCCCGACGCCTGATCCGGCCCCCGAGATGAATCCGCGGCGCGTCATCGTTCTCGGCTCCACGGGGTCGATCGGCCGGCAGGCGCTCGAGGTCGTCGCGGCGAATCCCGACCGGTTCGAGATCGTCGGGCTCGCCGCGGGCTCGGATCGGCGCGGTCTCGAGGCCCAGGCGGCGACGATCGGGGTGACCCGGCTGGCGCTCGGTGCCGACGAGGCCGTGCAGCTGGTGCGGGACACCCCGGCGGATGTCGTGCTCAATGGCATCACCGGGTCGGTGGGTCTGGGCCCGACGCTCGCCGCCCTCGAGGTGGGTGCGACGCTGGCGCTCGCCAACAAGGAGAGCCTCATCGTCGGCGGCGACCTCGTGAAAGCGGCGGCGGAGCCGGGGCAGATCGTGCCCGTCGACTCCGAGCATTCCGCGATCGCGCAGGCGCTGCGCTCCGGATCGGCGGGCGAGGTGCGGCGGCTCGTGCTGACCGCATCCGGCGGCCCGTTCCGCGGACGCACCCGGGCCGACCTGGCGACGGTGACTCCCGCGGAAGCCCTCGCGCATCCGACCTGGGACATGGGCCTCATGGTCACGACCAACTCGGCGACGCTGGTCAACAAGGGTCTCGAGGTGATCGAGGCGCACCTGCTGTTCGACGTGCCGTACGAGTCGATCGATGTCGTCGTGCATCCGCAGTCGATCGTGCACTCGATGGTGGAGTTCACCGACGGCTCCACGATTCTTCAGGCCTCGCCGCCCGACATGCGGCTGCCGATCGCTCTCGGGCTCGGCTGGCCCGATCGGGTGCCCGGGGTCGGCGTGCCGCTCGACTGGACCCAGGCTCAGACCTGGACGTTCGAGCCTCTCGACGACGACGCCTTCCCCGCCGTCGCGCTCGCGAAACGGGTCGGAGAGGCCGGCTCGACCTACCCGGCGGTCTTCAACGCCGCCAACGAGCAGGCGGTCGCCGCCTTCCATGCGGGGCGGATCGGGTACCTCGCGATCGTCGAGACGGTGGAGCGCGTCGTCGACCGGCACGAGCCCGGTGCGCTGACGCTGGAGGGGGTGCTCGACGCCGAACGCTGGGCACGGGCGGCCGCGGATGCCATCCTGGCGGAGTGAGATCGACTGACGTCCGACGCGGCCTCGCCGCGCTGCTGCTCGCCGCCGGCCTGTCGATCGCGCCCGTCGCGCCCGCGAGTGCCTGCGCCTGCGGCGGCGTCGCTCCGTCGCCCGGCTCGGAGGTCGCCGTCGGCGAGGAGCACGCGATCGTCTCGTGGCAGGACGGGGATGCGCGCAGCGGGGTGCAGCAGATCGACCTGCTGCTCGGGGTGCTGAGTGCCGAGGCCGAGACCGGGCTCATCTTCCCGACGCCCGCGCCGGCGACGGTCACCCTCGGTGATCGCGCCGACTTCGAGGCGATCGACCGGGTGACGACCCCGACCGCCGTCGAAGTGTACGACTGGTGGCAGGTCGACGCCCTCGGCGACGGCGGGTCCGCCGGGGCGCCGCCCGACGTGCTCGCGGTCGTGCAACTCGGCCCGATCGAAGCCGTCACCCTCGCGGCGTCGGACAGCGCCGGACTCCACGCCTGGCTCGACGGCAACGGCTTCGCCCTGGCGCCCGAGGTCTCCGCCCTGCTCGACGGTTACGTCGAGCGCGGGTGGTACTTCGTGGCGCTCAAACTGACGGGCGACGCGCCGCTCGACGGCGGACTCGATCCGCTGCGTTTCACCTTCGCCGCCGAGCACCTGGTGTACCCGCTCGAACTCTCGAGGGCCGCGACGGCGCCGCAGACCGTGCGGCTCTACGTCTTCGACGATCACCGCCAGCGCGTGTCGTTCGCGGGAGGGGGAGCACCCGTCGCGGCGTTCACCTCCTGGGCGGCCCCGGTCGTCGGCACCGAGGTGGAGCGGTTCGGCGACTACCTCACGGTCGTCGAGCTCTCGTTCGCCGAACCCGGCACGCAGATCCTCGGCGACCTGGAGTTCGCCGACACCCTGACCGACGAGACCACGGGCACCGAGTACCGGGTGAGTGTGCCGCTCGGCCTGTTCGGCATCCCGCTCGGCTGGGTGCTGGTCGGCGTCGGAGTCGCCGCCGCGATCGGCGTGCTGCTGGTCGTGTCGATCGTCGGGGCGAAGCGCTCCTAGGGCTTCTTGTCCTTGTCGCTGTGACCCGGGGCGTTCCCGCTGTTGCCCGGGGCGTCGTCGGGCGTCGGAGTGGGTGTGGGCGTGGGCGTGGGGGTCGGGGTGTCGGTCTGCACGTCGGCGGGCGGCGCGTCGTCAGGGGACGAACCCGATGTGAGTGCCGGGATGCCGACGAGAAGCGCCGCCACCACGACGACCCCGGCGAGCACCGCACCGAGACCGGCGAGCAGCACGCCGAGGGGGAGGCGACGGCGCTCGCGTGGTGGCCGCGGGGGAGGCGGCAGCACAGCGCCCGTCATCCGTTCGGTGGGCGCATCCGTCGCCATCCGCTCGGTGGGCGCCTCGGCCGAGGTGGCCGCGAGCACCCGGGTCGCGGCGGGTTCACCGAGTTGGAGCGCGACCTCGGCTGCGCTCGGGCGATCGTCCGGGGCGAGGGCCGTCATCCGGGCGAGCAGGGGTGCGTCTGCGGCGAGGGCGGGGTCGTCGAGCGCGGGCGAGCGCACGAGTCGAGCGCCGAGCACCTCCTGCGCCGACCCGGAGAATGCGGGGCGCCCGGTCAGGCACTCGATGAGCACCAAGCCGAGGGAGTACACGTCGGAGGCGGGCGTGACCTCATCGCCGCGGGCCTGTTCGGGACTGAGGTAGATCGCCGACCCGACGACCGATCCGACGGTCGTCGCTCGGGATCCGCCCATGGAGTGGGCGATGCCGAAGTCGAGCAGGCGGGCTTCGGCGGGATCGGGATCCGGCGGGATCATGATGTTGGCCGGCTTGACGTCGCGATGCACGATGCCCGCCTGGTGCGCGGCGGCGAGTCCGCTGGCCGCCGCGGCGCCGATCAGCCGGGTCTCGACGGCCGACAGCGGGCCGCGTGCGATGCGCCGGGCGAGCGTCTCGCCGTCGACGAGTTCCAGCACGAGATACGGCGGGGTCGCGTCGAGGCGGGCATCGAAGAGGGTCACGATCGCGGGATGCCGCAGGCCGGCGAGCGCTCGCGCCTCCCGTTGCCGCCTCCCGATGTCGTTCAGGTCGCTTTCGGGGCCGTACACCTTGATCGCGACGGAGCGACCGAGCTCCAGGTCGTCCGCCCGGAACACCGTCGCGGTTCCGCCGTCGCCGAGCCGCTCCTGGAGCACGTATCGCTCATGGAAGGTCTGTCCGACGTCGGGTGCCTGCACTCTCCCATAGTGTCCGACTTCGCCTGCGAGCACAGGGGCCTTGCAGTCCACTCCCAGCCGCGCTAGGCACGCTGCCGTACGCTGACCGGGTGGAATCCGCGCTGCTTTACATCCTCGGCGTGGTCATCGTCGTGGTCGGCCTCATGATCTCGATCGGGCTGCACGAGATCGGTCACCTGGTGCCCGCGAAACTCTTCGGGGTGCGGGTCGGGCAGTACATGATCGGCTTCGGCAAGACCCTCTTCTCGAAGCGGGTCGGCGAGACCGAGTACGGGCTGAAGACGATTCCCCTCGGCGGTTACATCTCGATGGCCGGGATGTACCCGCCCGAACGCAAGGGCGGCAAGCCGCGCACGGCATCCACCGGCTTCTTCGACACCCTCGTGCAAGATGCCCGCACCTCCGCGCACGAAGGGATCCCGGCGGGGGAGGAGCACCGCACCTTCTATCGGCTGCCGGTGCCCAAACGCATCGCCATCATGCTCGGCGGGCCGTTCATGAACCTCCTGCTGGCGTTCGTGTTCTTCGGAATCGTGCTCGTCGGCTTCGGGATTCCGCAATCATCGACGACGGTCGGTGTGGTCTACGAATGCGTGGTCCCGTCGAGCAGCACGCAGACGGAGTGCACCGACGACGATCCCGTCGCCCCCGCGGCGGAGGCGGGACTCCAGCCCGGTGACCGCATCGTCGCGATCGACGGGCAGCCGATCGCCGCGTATACCGAGGTCTCGGAGATCATCACGGCGGCGGCCGGACGTGAGCTCGACATCGAAGTGGTGCGCGACGGCGAGACCCAGACCCTGGCCGTGACGCCGCTGCTCACCGAACGACCGGTCTACGACGCCGACGGTCAGCCGGTGCTGAACGCCGACGGGTCGCCCGTCACGCACGATGTCGGCTTCATCGGCATCGGTTACGCGACGCAGAACGTGCAGCAGCCGGTGACGGCGGTTCCCGGCTTCGTCTGGGATGCTGCGGGCCGCATCGGGTACTCGATCGTCACCCTGCCGGCTCGGGTCTACGACCTCGGCGTGTCGACCTTCGGCGGCACCGAGCGCGACCCGGAGGGCATCATCGGCGTCGTCGGCATCGGTCGTCTCGCCGGCGAGATCACGAGCCTCGACACGCTGCCCGTCGCCGACCGGGCGGCGAGCATTCTCAGCCTGCTCGGCGGGCTCAACCTGGCGCTCTTCCTGTTCAACCTCATCCCGCTGCTTCCGCTCGACGGCGGCCACGTCGCCGGCGCCCTCTGGGAGGCGATCCGCCGCGGGTTCGCGAAGCTGTTCCGGCGCCCCGACCCGGGCCCCGTGGACGTCGCCCGCCTCATCCCCCTCACGATGGCCGTCTCGGGGGTACTCGCGGTGCTGACGCTGTTCGTGCTGTTCTCCGACATCGTGAACCCGATCAGCCTGTTCTGAGCGCGGTGGCCCGGTACGCGGGAGCGCGCACCCGTATGTGCGGAATTGCACAGGGGGAGCCGTAGTTTCGCCCAGGGCTCTGCGTTAGCGTTCAAAACGATCCCTGACGAACCCGCCGCTCGATGTCGAGCGCGCTGTGCGGGGCGCCGAGGCACCACCAGCACCATCACGTTCTGCATCACACCTACGAAGGAGTAACCGTGACCAGGAAATCCAGTTCTCTCGTCGTCGGCGGAATCACCGCCGCGGCGCTCGTCCTCACCGGTTGTGCCGGGGGCCCTCCGGCTCCGGACGGCTCCGCCCTGAGCGACGGCAAGGTGACCATCGGCATCCTCAACGACCAGTCGGGTGTGTACCGCGACCTGTCCGGCCCGAACACACGCGTGGCGGTCGACATGGCGATCGCCGACTACCGCGAGAAGTACGGCGACGAGGCGGTCGCCACCGAGATCGAGGTCATCACCTCCGACCACCAGAACAAGCCCGACGTGGCCAACACGCAGGCGCAGCAGATGTACGACCGCCGCGGTGCCGACATCATCCTCGACGTGCCGACCTCGTCGGCGGCTCTCGCAGTGGCCGAGGTCGCGGCGGCGAAGGAGCGACTGTTCATCAACGTCACCGCCGCCACGATGGAACTCACGGGCGCCTCGTGCAACCCGTACACCTTCCACTGGGCGTACAACACCGAGATGCTCGCGAAGGGGGCTGCCGGTGTCGTGGAGGACGGCGGCGAGAGCTGGGCGATCGTCTACCCCGACTACGCGTTCGGCCAGGGCATGAACGCGTCGTTCACGGCGGCCGTCGAGGCGGCGGGCGGCGAGGTGCTCGAGAGCATCGCGACCCCGTTCCCGAACGACAACTTCTCGACGTTCATCACGCGCGCCGCGGCACAGGATCCTGACGTGATCGGGATCATGGCCGCCGGCGGTGACCTGATCAACTTCGTCAAGCAGTACAACCAGGCGGGCATGCAGGAGTCGACCACGCTGGCGGTCGGCCTGATGTTCATCACCGACATCCACTCCCTCGGGGTCGACCAGTTCTCGGGCACGACGTTCACGGACGCCTGGTACTGGAACTACGACGAGCAGAACCGTGAGTTCGCCGACCGGTTCACGCAGCTCACCGACACCCGGCCGACGTTCGCCCACGCCGGCAACTACTCGGCGGCGCTCCAGTACCTCGAGGCGATCCAGCGGGCCGGCACCGACGACGCCGACGCCGTGATCGCGGAGCTGGAAGGCGCGGAGCTGAACGACCTGTTCCTGCGCAACGGCGTGGTGCGCAGCGACCACAGCGTCATCCACGACTCCTACGTCGCCCGCGTCAAGGCGGCCGACGATGTCGAGGAGCCGTGGGACTACGAGGCGATCATCGCGACGATCCCGGCCGAGGACGCCTTCTCGGACGTGAACCCGAACTGCTCGATGTAACCTCGCCCCCCAACGATGTCAGGGCGGCTCGAACGAGAGCCGCCCTGACATCAGGAAGTGACAGTCTCGCCTCATGGATGCTTTCGTCCAGTACACGCTGCAGGGCCTGGCGGCCGGCGGGTTCTACGCGCTCGCCGCGCTCGGCCTCGCCGTCATCTTCGGTGCGCTCAACGTCGTCAATTTCGCGCACGGCGCGTTCTACATGCTCGGGGCCGTGCTCACCGCGGTGCTGCTCGATGTCGCCGGCATCGGCTTCTGGTGGTCGCTGCTCATCGTGCCGGTCGTGCTCTTCGGGTTCGGCATCCTCGTCGAACGGGTGCTCGTGCGGTGGCTGCTCGGGTTCGACAACCTCTACACGTTCCTGTTGACCTTCGGGATCTCGCTCGTGCTCGTCGACATCATCAAGCTGCGCTACGGCGTCTCGGGGCTGCCCTACGAGCAGCCGGCGGGACTCGGCGGCCTGCTGAGCATCGGGCCGATCCAGCTCCCGGTCTACCAGTTGTTCGTCTTCGTCTTCTCCGTCGCGGTCTGCGCCGGAGTGTGGCTCCTGCTCGCCAAGACGCGCGTGGGCATGATCGTGCGCGCGGCGACCGAGGAGCCCGACCGGGCCCGGGCCCTGGGCATCAACGTCAGCCGGTGGGTGACGCCGGTCTTCGGGTTCGGGGTCGCGCTCGCGAGCCTGGCAGGCGTCCTCGCGGCACCGTTCCGGGCGATCACCGCGACGATGGGGTCGAACTTCATCATCATCCTGTTCGCGATCGTCGTGATCGGCGGGCTCGGCTCGATCCTCGGCGCCGTCGTCGCGGGATTCCTCGTCGGCCTCGTCGAGGCGTACGGGCAGGGTTACGCGAGCACGTTCTCGCAGATCCTCATCTTCATCCTCATGGCGGTCGTGATCCTCGTCCGACCGGCCGGGCTGTTCGGACGGAGGGAGTCGGTATGAGCGCCACGTCCCGCATCGCGCCTCCTCGGGGCGGCCTCGACGCCTTCCCGGCCCCGTCGCGCGCCACCACGATCAGGCGGATCGTCTGGCTGGCCATCGCGCTGGTCGCGGTGCTCGCGCTTCCCTGGTTCGTCTATCCGCCCGTCGCGATGGACATCGCCGCCTGGGCGCTGTTCGCGATGTCGGTCGACCTGCTGCTCGGCTACGGCGGGTTGCTCTCCTTCGGGCACGCGGCCTTCTGGGGCTCCTCGGCCTACTTCACGGGGTGGATCGCGTCGCACCTCGGCCTGCCGTTCCCGCTCGCGATCCTGCTCGGCGCCGTCGCCGCGATGGTGCTCGCCGTGCCGATCGGGTTGCTGTCGGTGCGCCGCTCCGGGATCTACTTCGCAATGGTCACCTTGGCGTTCGCCCAGATGATCTACTTCGTCGCAAACCAGGCGAGCGTCGTGACCGGCGGCGAGAACGGCCTGCAGGGGGTGCCGAAGACCTTCTTCGGCATCGAGGCGATCGAGACCGAGTCGTTCTACTTCTACTACGCCGCCATCCCGATCATCATCTTCGGAGCCTTCGCGTGCTGGCGGATCGTGCACTCCCCGTTCGGGCGGGTGCTGTCCGGCATCCGCGACAATCCGGCGCGCGTGCGGGCGCTCGGCTACGACGTCGAGCGCTACAAGCTGATCGCCTTCGTGCTGTCGGCGGGCATCGCGGGTCTCGCCGGCGGCGTGTTCGCGATCAGCCACGGCTTCGTCTCGCTCCAGGAAGTGGACTGGACGACGTCGGGCAAGGTCGTGCTGATGACGGTGCTCGGCGGCATGGGCACGCTGTGGGGCGGCGCGATCGGCGCCGCGATCATCGTGCTCCTCGAGGACTACCTCTCGAGCGCCGGGTTCGACGGGATCGGCATCATCACGGGAGCGATCTTCATCGTCTGCGTGCTGCTGTTCCGCAAGGGCGTCTGGGGCACCGTCGCCGGGCTCGTCGAGCGGATCCGCGGTCGGCTCCCGGCGCGACGACGACCGGACCCGGATGACGGCATCGACGCCCCCGACTCGGTCACGGCGACCGACACCCCCCACGACGAGTCCCAGAGTGAGGCCCCGCGATGAGTGCACAACCGGCGGTCGACGCGACGGATGTCGTGCTCCGCACGCACGGGTTGACCAAGGTGTTCCGCGGCTTCACCGCCGTGGACGCCGTCGACCTCGAGGTGCGGCGTGGCACGGTTCACGCCCTCGTCGGACCGAACGGGGCGGGCAAGACGACCCTCTTCAATCTGTTGAGCGGGTTCCTCAAGCCCACGTCGGGAACGATCGAGCACGAGGGGCGCGACATCACCGGTCGTCAGCCCGAAGAGATCGCCCACCTGGGTATCGCGCGGTCGTTCCAGATCACGAGCCTCTTCGACAAGCTCACGGCGCGGCAGCACCTCGAGCTGGCGCTCGGCAGTCCGACGGGCATCGGGTACCGGTTCTGGCGTTCGGAGAAGCGGCTCGCGCGTTTCGAGGGGCGCGCGATGGAGCTGCTCGACGAGGTGGGGATGGCCGATCAGGCGAACCGGGAGGTCGGGCACTTCGCCTACGGCCAGAAACGCGCGGTCGAGCTCGCTCTCGCTCTCGCCCTCGATCCGAGCCTGATGTTGCTCGATGAGCCGACGGCCGGGATGGGCGTCGAGGACGTCGACCGCACCATCGCGCTCATCGCCCGCATCGCCCGCGGCCGGACGGTCGTGTTCGTCGACCACAACATGCACGTGGTCGGCAGCCTGGCCGACCGAGTGACGGTGCTCCAGCAGGGGGCTGTCCTCGTCGAGGGCAGTTACGACGAGGTGCGCACCGATCCGAAGGTCATCACGGCATATCTGGGGCAGTCGCATGTTTGAGGTCTCATCGCTCTCCGCCTCCTATGGGGAGGCCGCGGCACTGCACGACGTGTCGCTCACGATCGCGCCGGGCGAGGTCGTGACCCTCGTCGGGCGCAACGGCGCGGGCAAGACGACGTTGCTGCGCTGCCTCATGGGCCTTCATCGCCAGTACACCGGAGGGATCACCCTCGACGGCCGACGGATCGACGGGCTCACGCCCGATCGGCGGGCGAGGGCCGGCGTGGGGTGGGTGCCCGACGATCGGGGGATCTACGCGACGCTGACCGTGTTCGAGAACCTGACGCTGCCGCCCATCGTCGGCCCTGACGGCTGGTCGCTGGAGAAGATCTACGACGTCTTCCCGGCCCTGCGTGACCGACGCGGCTCGATGGGGACCCAGCTCTCCGGGGGCGAGCAGCAGATGCTCGCGATCGCCCGGGTGCTGCGCAGCGGCTCTCGGCTCCTGCTGCTCGACGAGCCGAGCGAAGGCCTCGCTCCGGTGATCGTGCAACGGATCGCGGAGATCATCCGCGAAGCCAAGCAGCACGGCGTCGCGGTGCTGCTCGTCGAACAGAACGTCAAGTTCGCCGCGACGGTCGCCGACCGGCACTACCTGCTCGCGCAGGGCCGGGTCGTCGAGAGCCTCGACAACGCGGAGTTCCAGCGACGCGAGACGGAGTTGCTCGCCCACTTGGGCATGTGACCTACGTCGCGGTGACCTGCGCGCCGCTCGTCCCGAGCAGCGCCGGGCGCACCTCTTCGAGCCGGTCGCGCAGGGCATCCAGGTAGGCGGTGACGAGGGGGAGCCGGTACACGTCGGTCGGGGCGACGAGCCAGTACGGAAGCCGGGGGCCGATGAGTTCTGGGAGAACGCGCACCAGGTCGGGCTCCCGGTCGGCGAGGAACGCCGGAAGAAGCCCGAAGCCCGCGCCCGCGCGGGTCGCCTCGACGTGCACGAAGACGTTCGTGCTCGTGACGGCGTCGACCATGGCGGGCACCTCGTGGCGAGCGTCGTCGAGCACATCGACCTGGAGCATCGACTCGATGAAGTACACCAGGGGCGCTCCGTCGAGGTCGGCGAGCTCGCGGGGCTCGCCCGCGGCGGCGAGGTACTCGCGCGACGCGTACAGCCCGAGAACGTAGTCGGCGAGCCGGAAGGCCTGGGCCCGGCGCACCTCCGGTCGTCCGACGACGACCTCGAGGTCGACGCCCGAGCGGTGGGGCGATGCCTGCCGGGTCTGCGCCACGATCTGCAGCGAGATCCCCGGATGACGGCGACGCAGCGCTGCCATCGCCGGCGCCGCGATGAAGGCGCTGAACCCGTCGGTGGCCGAGAGCCGGATGACGCCGCTCACGTCGGCGTCGTCGCCGTCGAGCCGGGCGAGAGCCGCTTCGACCCCCTCGGCGGCGGCGGCGGCGCGCTCGCCGAGCGGCGTGAGCCGCCACCCGGAGGACCCTCGCACGATGGCGCGAGCACCGAGCGCGAGCTCGAGCGCCTCGATGCGCCGGGCGACGGTGGTGTGGGTCACGCCGAGCTGCCGGGCGGCGGTCGTGTACCGGCCCGACCGGGCCACGGCGAGAAGGACGAGAAGGTCGTCGGCGGTGACGCTCGCGGAGGAGAATTGCGCACTCATATGTGCAGAATTGCACAGTTTGATCGGTAGTGGGAAGAGATTCTCTGCGTTAGCGTTCGAGCGCGGGTCAGACGAGGATCGTCGACCCGCCCGAGACCTGACGTCTGCTCAGTCTCGTCTTCCTCCGACGTAGCAGGAAAGGCAATCACATGCGAGTCACCACACGGCGTCTGACTCCGGCGGCGATCATCGTCGCCACGGGAGTCATCCTCGCGGGCTGCGCCCCGACCACCCCCGGCGGCGATGTCGAGGTGGGCGCCCCCGTTCCCGTCGCGATCATCACCTCCCAGACCGGACCCCTCGCGGCGTATGGCGAGGCCTACCTCAACGGGTTCGAGGCCGGGCTCGACTACGCGACCAACGGCACCGGAACCGTCGACGGCCGCGAACTCGACATCACCTACCTCGACGACGCCGGCGACGCCGACAAGGCCGTCACCCTCGCCAAGGACGTCATCGGCCAGGGCACCCAGATCATCGCGGGCACCGCGTCGTCGGGCATCGCGCTCGCGCTCGCCGAACAGGCCGCCCAGAACGAGATCCTCTACATCTCCGGCCCGGCTGCGGCCGACGCCATCACCGGGGTCAACGAGTACACCTTCCGGTCGGGACGCCAGACCTACCAGGACGTCGCGACCGCCGGCACGTTCATCGGGGACCCCGACGGCAAGTCCGTGACGGTCTTCGCCCAGGACACCGCCTTCGGCCAGGGCAACGTGGCCGCCGTCGACGCGGTGCTCGGCGCCCAGGGCGCGACCGTGACGAGCGTGCTCGTTCCGGAAGACGCCACCGAATTCACCCCGTTCGCCCAGCAGGTGCTCGGCACGGGCGCCGACCTGGTGTTCGTCGCCTGGGCCGGGGCCACCTCGGGCGCGATGTGGCAGGCGCTCAGCCAGCAGGGCGTGTTCGACGAGATGCCGGTCGTCACCGGGCTCGGCGACATCGCCACCTACGGCGCGTACGGAGCGGCGAGCGAAGACATCTCCTTCCTCTCGCACTACTTCGGTGGCGCGGCGGGCACCGACGCGGAAGCCGCGATGATCGCGTCCCTCGAGGAGGCCGGCCACGAAGCCGACCTGTTCTCGCCTGACGGCTTCACCGCCGCGCAGATGATCGTGCAGGCGGTGCGCGACGGCGATGACACCGTCGACGGGATGATCGCGGCGCTCGAGGGCTGGGAGTTCGACGGCGTCAAGGGCGGCTACACGATCCGCGCCGATGACCACGCGCTCATCCAGCCGATGTTCCAGGCGAAGCTCGTCGCCGACGGCGACTCGTTCGTGCCGGAACTCGTCGAGGTCGTCGACGCCGACACCGTCACCCCGCCCGTCGCGGGCTGACGTACCGAACGACCAGGAGTCGAAACTCGTGACCCGAACCACCGTGCTCACCGCCGAGCACCTCTCCCTCCAGATCGGGGGCGCCCGCATCATCGATGACGTGTCGCTCGCGGTTCCCGAGGGCGAGATGCTCGGGGTGATCGGTCCGAACGGAGCGGGCAAGACCACCCTGTTCAACCTCGTGTCGGGGGTGATGCGACCCACCTCGGGCCGCATCACTCTCGACGGGCGAGACGTCACCTCCGACGCGGTCGACCGGCGTGCCCGCGCCGGCCTCGGCCGCAGCTTTCAGACCTCGAACCTGTTCGTAGGGCTGACGGCGCTCGAGAACGTGCGCCTCGCCGCACAGGCCGCGCTCGGCGGATCGTTCTCGCCGTTCCGCACCCCCGGCGCCGGTGACCGGGCGTCACGCATCGCCGCCGAGCGCCTGGACGAGGTGGGCCTCGGCCGCCACGCGACGACGCTCGCCGGGGGCCTCTCGCACGGCGACAAGCGCAAGCTCGAGATCGCGATGCTGCTCGCCGCGGATCCCCGCGTCATCCTCCTCGACGAGCCGATGGCGGGGGTCGGATCGGGCGACGTGCCCGGTCTGGTCGAACTCATCCGCCGCGTCCACCGCGAGCAGGGGCGCACCGTGCTGATGGTCGAACACCACATGGATGTCGTGCTCGGCCTGGTCGATCGGGTCGCCGTCATGCACCACGGCAAGCTGCTCGCCTGCGACACCCCGGAAGCCGTCATGGCCGACCCGGTCGTGCAGAGCGCCTACCTCGGGGAGCCGGTGTGAGCGCCCCCATTCCCGGCAACCCCGTCCTCAGGGTCGAGGGTCTCGCCGCGTCGATCGGTCACCAGCCGGTGATCGAGCGGATCGACCTCGAGGTGCCCGCCGGTCGGGTCACCGCGATCCTCGGCCGCAACGGCGCGGGCAAGACGAGCACGATCAAGGCGATCCTCGGCCTCATCCCGCGCAGCGGCGTCGTCGAACTCGCGGGGGAGCGCATCGACGGCCTGCTCACCCACCGCATCGTGCGCCGCGGGGTCGGCTACGTGCCGGAGGATCGCGAGGTCTTCGCCTCGCTCACCGTCGCCGAGAACCTCCGGCTCGCCGAGCGCGACGGCGCTCCCGGCCGCGAACTCGTCGTGGAGCTGTTCCCCGACATCGTGCAGCGAGCCGGGCAACGCGCCGGCACGCTCTCCGGCGGCCAACAGCAGATGGTGTCGCTCGCCCGCGCCCTGCTCAACGACAACCGCATCCTGCTCGTCGACGAGCCGACCAAGGGGCTCGCGCCGAAGCTGGTGACCGAGGTCGCGGCGGCGCTGGAGCGCGCGGCGCAGGTCGTGCCGATCCTGCTCGTCGAGCAGAACCTTCAGGTGGCGCGCCGACTCGCGGCCCAGGTCGTGGTGATCGAGAGCGGTCGCACGGTGCACGCCGGACCCGCCGACGAGTTCTTCGCCGACGAGGAGCGCGTCGAACGGCTGCTCGGCGTGCACAGCGAGGGTGACCCGACGAGCGAGGCGAACCGATGAGCACCGTCATCCTGTTGCTGATCACCGGGCTCGGGCTCGGCGCCCTCTACTTCCTCGTGGCCTCGGGGTTGTCGCTCATCTACGGGTTGATGGGTGTGCTCAACTTCGCCCACGGCAGCTTCCTGACCCTCGCGGCCTTCCTCGGCTGGGAGACGGCACGCGCCCTCGGCGCCGACAGCTGGGTCTCGTTGTTCGCGGCCCTCGGGGTGGGTGCGGTCACGGGTGCCCTGTTCGCCGCCGGCACCGAGTTCCTGCTCATCCGACGGCTCTACGAGCGCCACATCGAACAAGTGCTGGTCACGGTCGGGCTCGCGCTCGCGACGGTCGCGCTGTTCGACGGCATCTGGGGCACCGATCCGCAGTTCATCCGCGGGCCGCAGTGGCTCGCCGAGACGACCGAGATCCTGGGCGCGCGCATCCCGAACAACCGGTTCCTGCTCATCGCGGTCGCCGTGCTCGTGCTCGTCGGCATCGTGTTGTTCCTGCGCTTCACCCGGTTCGGCCTCGTCATCCGCGCGGGCGTCGAGAACCGTTCGATGGTCACCGCACTCGGCATCGACGTGCGCCGGGCGTTCACCGTGGTGTTCGCGATCGGCGGCGCAGCGGCCGGGATCGGCGGGGTGCTCGCCTCGCACTACTTCGGGTACGTCTCGCCGCAGCTGGGAGGGTCGCTGCTCATCTTCGCGTTCATCGTCACCGTCATCGGCGGCCTCGGCTCGCTGCCCGGGGCGGCGCTCGCGTCGGTCGTCGTCGCGGTGCTGCAGCAGTTCGCGAACTTCTACCTCGCGGGCACGGGTGACCTCATGGTCGTGCTGCTGCTCGCCGTGGTGCTGCTGCTGCGCCCGAGCGGCCTGTTCGGGAGGCGCACATGAGCACGATCCGCACGACCTTGGGCCGGCTCGTCGCCCGCCCGCTGGTGAAATGGCTGCTCGGCGGGGCGCTCGTGGCGTTCGTCGCGGTGCTGCCGTTGATCGACCTCGTCGTTCCGGGCGTCCTGCCGGGGTCGACGTACACGCCGGGCACCCTCCAACTGCTCGCGCTGAGCCTGATCTTCGCGGCCCTCGCCCTCAGCTACCACGTGCTGTTCGGCATCACCGGGTTGCTGTCGTTCGGCCACGCGCTGTACTTCGCGGTCGGCGCCTACGGCCTGGGCGTCATCCTCGAGCGCACCGGGCTGAGCCTGTTGCCCGCGATCGGACTCACGCTCGTCGGTGCGCTCGTCGTGGCGACCCTGCTCGGCGCGGTGAGCCTGCGCGTGAGCGGGATCTCGTTCGCGATGGTGACCCTGGCGTTCGCGCAGGCGGGGTCGGTGCTCATCCGACGCAACCCCGACGTCACCGGCGGCGAGGAGGGGCTGGGCCTCGCCACCGAGCAGGTGCCCGACTTCCTCGTCGGGGTCGTCGACACCCGCAACCTGTTCTGGGTCGCGCTCGCGGTGCTCGTGCTGGTGTTCCTCGCGGTGCGCTGGTTCGAGCGCTCCCGAGCGGGACACGTCGCCGCGGCGGTGCGCGAGAACGAGTTGCGGGTCAGGGTGCTGGGCCTGCCGCCGTTCCCGGCGAAACTCGTCGCGTTCGTGATCGGCTCGGTGCTCGCGGCGATTTCCGGGATGCTCTACCTGCTGCTGCAGAGCGGGGTGACGCCGCGCGCCGTCTCGGCCGACTTCACCCTGACGATCCTCGTGATCGTCGTGCTCGGCGGGGTGGGTTCTCGGTGGGGTGCCGTGATCGGGGCCGTCGTCTACACGCTGCTCGACCAACGGCTCACCGCGCTCGCCGGCTCGGACGCGATCGCCGGCCTGCCGCCCGTGCTGCGGGTGCCGCTCTCGGAGCCGCTGTTCATTCTGGGAACCCTGTTCATCCTCGTCGTGCTCTTCCTGCCGGGAGGCATCGTCGGACTCGCCGGCCGCGTCGCCCGGCGGCGCACGGCCGAGGACGCCCGTGATCGACTTGAGGAGACGACGTGACCCACACCGTTGACGAACTCGCGGGCAAACGCGCGCTGGTGACGGGTGCCGCGAGCGGCATCGGCGAAGCCGTCGCCCGCGAACTGAGCGCCCGCGGCGCGTCCGTGATCGTCGCCGACCTCGACGGCGAGGGCGCGGCCCGGGTGGCCGGTGAGATCGGGGGAGAACCCTGGATGGTCGACCTGAGCGATCTCGACGCGCTCGCCGGCCACCGGGTGGAGGCCGACATCCTCGTGAACAACGCCGGCATCCAGACGGTGAGCCCGATCGAGGACTTCGATCCGGCGCGGTTCCGGATGATGATCGACCTCATGGTGACCGCGCCGTTCCTGCTCACCCGCGCCGTGCTGCCCGGGATGTACCGCTCGGGGTGGGGCCGCGTCGTCAACGTGTCGTCGGTGCACGGGCTGCGGGCGAGCCCGTTCAAGGCGGCCTACGTCACGGCGAAGCACGGCCTGGAGGGGCTCTCGAAGGTCATCGCGCTGGAGGGCGCGCCCCACGGGGTGACGAGCAACTGCGTCGGCCCCGGCTACGTGCGTACCCCCCTCGTCGAGAAGCAGATCGCCGACCAGGCGCGGGTGCACGGCATCCCGGAGTCCGAGGTGATCGAGAAGGTCATGCTCACCGAGAACGCGATCAAGCGCCTGCTCGAGCCCGAGGAGGTCGCCGACCTCGTGGCGTGGCTGTGCGGGCCGACGGCGCGCATGGTGACCGGCACCTCGTACGTGATGGACGGCGGCTGGACCGCCCGATGAGGGAGCTGACGGTGGATGTCGGCGACGGCGAGCTGGCCGTCACCGAGTTCGGGCCTGCCGCTGCGCCGGCCGTGCTCGCGATCCACGGCATCACCTCGAGTTCGCGCGCCTGGCTGGCGCTCGCCCGGCACCTGCCCGCCGTGCGCCTCATCGCCCCCGACCTGCGCGGGCGCGGCCGCAGCCGGGCGCTGCCTCCGTCGACGGGACTGCGGCACCACGCGCGTGATCTCGGCCGGCTGATCGACGCCCTCGAGCTCGGAAGCGTGCCGGTGGTCGCCCACTCGATGGGCGCGTTCGTCGCGGTCGCGCTCGCCGCCGAACGACCGGAGACGATCGCGTCGCTACTGCTCGTCGATGGCGGGTACCCGCTCCAGCGCCCGCCCGGAGTCGCCGACGACGACCTGTCGGCGACCGTCCTCGGGCCGATCGCCGCCCGCCTCTCCCGCGAGTTCCCGACCCGCGAGGCCTACCTCGACTTCTGGCGCGAGCATCCGGCGTTTCGCGGCGCGTTCACCCCCGACATCGCGGAGTACGCCGACTACGATCTCGTCGGCGACCCGCCCCGCCTGCGCACCGCGAGCACGATCGACGCGATCGCCGCCGACTCCCTCGACCTGTACGGCCCGGAGTGGTACCTCGACGCACTCGCCGGCCTGCGCATCCCGGCGCCGCTGCTGCGCGCGCCGCGCGGCCTGCTCGACGAACCGGGCGGCCTGTATCCCGGCCTGCCCGCGTCGCCGCCGCTCGCCCCGACGATGCGGGTCATCGATGTCGACGACGTGAACCACTACACGATCCTGATGACCGACCCCGGTGCCGGGGTCGTCGCCGACGCCCTCCGCGCCACGCTCACCTGAGGAGACCCGCCATGCCCCCTGCTCCGTTCGACGGCATCGTCGCCCGCCCGGTCGTCACCCCGCGCCTCACCGCCAACGTGCTCGAGCGTCCCGCGACCAGCAAGCCGGCCGCGACCGTCGTCTTCGTGCACGGCAACGTCTCGTCGTCGCTGTTCTTCCAGCCGACGATGCTCGCCCTGCCACCGGAGTTCCGTGCGCTCGCGGTCGACCTGCGCGGCTTCGGCGACAGCGAGACCCTCCCGGTGGACGCCACCCGGGGGCTGCGCGACTTCTCCGACGACGTGCTGAGCGTGCTCGACGCCCTCGGCCTCGACGCGGTGCATCTCGTCGGCTGGAGCATGGGCGCCGGGGTCGTCTTGTCGCTGTTGCTCGACGCTCCCGAGCGGGTGCTGTCGGTCACCCTCGAGGCGCCCGTTTCGCCCTACGGCTTCGGAGGAACCCACGGCCCCGACGGCACGCGCACCACACCCGACGGCGCGGGCACCGGGGGCGGGGGAGCGAACCCCGACTTCGTCGCGCGACTCGAGGCCGCAGACACGAGCGCCGACGAGCCGACCTCCCCGCGCAGCGTCTACCGGTCGGCGTATGTCGCCAAGCCCGAACTGCAGGAGGCGCACGAAGACCTCTGGGTCGCGTCGATGCTCACCACGAAGACGGGCCCCGACAACTACCCGGGCGACTCGGTGGCCTCCGAGAACTGGCCCGGGTTCGCCCCTGGAACCCGCGGCGTGCTCAACACGATGGCGCCGCAGCACTTCGACGTCTCGGGCATCGTCGATCTCGTGGTGAAGCCCCCGATCCTCTGGATCCACGGCGAGAAGGACGCGATCGTCTCCGACGCGTCGTTCTTCGACCTCAACATGCTCGGTCAGGTCGGGGTCATCCCCGGCTGGCCGGGAGCGGATGTCGCCCCGCCGCAGCCGATGAAGGTGCAGACCCGCGCGGTGCTCGACCGCTATCGCGCCAACGGCGGCACCTACCGCGAGGTCGCGCTCCCCGAGGCCGGTCACGCGCCCCACCTCGACGAAGCGGCGGCAT
This sequence comes from Pseudolysinimonas yzui, assembly GCF_014653215.1. Classification (GTDB taxonomy): domain Bacteria; phylum Actinomycetota; class Actinomycetes; order Actinomycetales; family Microbacteriaceae; genus Pseudolysinimonas_A; species Pseudolysinimonas_A yzui. Next base: position 516,111 of record NZ_BNAI01000001.1, read on the forward strand.
TCGACGCGGAGCTTGCACAGCACATCGCGGGAGGAGCCGCCTAAGCTCGACTCGTGCCCGCCGTCAACATCGGAATGCCGAAGCCGGCTCCGGAAACCCTCGCTCCGCGCCGCAAGAGCCGCCAGATCAAGGTCGGCAAGGTGCTGGTCGGCGGCGATGCGCAGGTGAGCGTGCAGTCGATGACGACGACGCCGACGACGAACATCAACGCGACGCTGCAGCAGATCGCCGAGCTCACGGCATCCGGCTGCGACATCGTGCGGGTTGCGGTGCCGAGCCAAGACGACGCCGACGTGCTGCACATCATCGCCAAGAAGTCGCAGATCCCGGTGATCGCCGACATCCACTTCCAGCCCAAGTACGTATTCCAGGCGATCGATGCCGGCTGCGCCGCGGTGCGCGTCAACCCGGGCAACATCCGCAAGTTCGACGATCAGGTCGGCGCGATCGCGAAGGCCGCGAAGGATGCCGGGGTGAGCCTGCGGATCGGCGTCAACGCCGGCTCGCTCGACCCGCGGCTGCTCGAGAAGCACGGCAAGGCGACCCCCGAGGCGCTCGTCGAGAGCGCCATCTGGGAGGCGAGCCTCTTCGAGGAGCACGACTTCCACGACTTCAAGATCTCGGTGAAGCACAACGACCCCGTCGTCATGGTGAAGGCCTACCGCCTGCTCGCCGCGGCGGGGGACTGGCCCCTGCACCTCGGTGTGACCGAAGCCGGCCCCGCGTTCCAGGGCACCATCAAGAGCGCGACGGCGTTCGGCATCCTGCTCTCCGAGGGGATCGGCGACACCATCCGCGTCTCGCTGTCGGCCCCGCCGGCCGAAGAGGTCAAGGTGGGGCTGCAGATCCTGCAGTCGCTCAACCTGCGGGAGCGCAAACTCGAGATCGTCTCCTGCCCGTCGTGCGGACGAGCCCAGGTGGATGTCTACAGCCTCGCCGACAGCGTCACCGAGGGGTTGCAGGGCATGACCGTTCCGCTGCGCGTCGCCGTCATGGGCTGCGTCGTCAACGGGCCCGGCGAAGCCCGCGAAGCCGACCTCGGCGTCGCGTCGGGCAACGGCAAGGGCCAGATCTTCGTCAAGGGCGAAGTCATCAAGACGGTTCCCGAGTCGGAGATCGTCGCGACCCTCATCGAGGAGGCGCAGCGCCTTGCGGCAGCGATGCCGGCGGATGCCGTCGGCTCGCCCGAGGTCGTCACCGCCTGAGGCGTTCCAGCCCGTCGAGGATGAGGTCGAGCCCGAACTCGAACTCGACCTGGTCGTCGCACCAGCCGAGGGTCGACTCGGGGTCGTCGTGACGCACCTGGGTGAGCATCTCGACCAGGTTCGGGATCTCGGCGGCCATCTGCTCGAGGCCGTCGCCTCCCCCTTGTGATTCGCCCAGCTCCTGCACGAAACCGTAGGCACGGCTGCCGAGGGCGTGCATGGCGTGGTGGATGAGGTCGTAGTCGAGGCCCCCGGAATGCATGATGCCGATCAGGGCGTCCACGTACCGGGCCATGGCGAGCCCCACGGACGGACGGGACTCGATGATCGCGGGAGCCCAGGGATGGCGCAACATCACGGCGCGCGCCCCGAGGATGCGGGAGCGCAGCTCGGTCTTCCAGGAGCCGGGGGCCGGCGGCAGATCGGTGAGGGCTTCGTCGATCTCGCCGAAGATCACGTCGACGATCCCGTCGAGGATCGCCTCCTTGTTGGGCAGGTGGTAGTAGAGCGACATGACGCCCAGGTCGAGTTCCTCGGCGAGGCGTCGCATGGTGAGCGCATCGATGCCGGCGGCGTCGGCGAGATCGACGGCGGTGCGCAGCACGAGTTCCCTGGTCACGGGGACGCGACGCGGGGCGTTGGTGTGAGCGGTCGACATCGTGACAACCCCTCTCCGGTGTGGTCAGACTAACAACTGCTTGCCTTCGTACATTGTACGACGTACAGTGTACGAAACCCCATGAGAGATCCGCGATGGATCCGCGAGAGAGCAGGAGCGACGATGTCACCAGAGGCAGGCACCACGATGAGGGCAGCGGTCTACCGCAGGTTCGGCGGCCCCGAGGTCGTGCACGTCGAGAACATCCCGCGACCGCAGCCGAAGGCCGACGAGGTGCTCATCCGCGTGCACGCCAGCACCGTCAGCGTCGCCGACTACCGATCCCGCAGCCTCGACCTGCCCCCGGGCCTGGGCTTCTTCGGACCGCTCTCGCTCGGAATCTTCGGCCCGCGCCGGCCCGTGCTCGGCATGGACCTCGCCGGCGTCGTCGAGCAGGTCGGCAGCGAGGTGAGCCTGTTCGCCCCCGGCGATGAGGTCGTCGGGCTGCGCGGGTTCCGTTTCGGCGCCCACGCGGAGTATGCCGTCATGCGGGAGACCGCCGCGATCGCGCGCAAACCGGCGAATCTGACGTTCGACGAGGCCGTCTGCCTGGTCTTCGGAGGCCTCACCGCCCGCGGGTTCCTCAGTCAGGTGGAACTGCCGGCCGGCGCCGACGTGCTCGTCAACGGGGCATCGGGTTCGACGGGATCCGCCGCGGTGCAGATCGCCCGGGCCATGGGGGCGCACGTCACGGGCGTCAGCAGCGCCCGCAACCACGACCTGGTGCGGTCCCTCGGCGCCGACGAGGTGATCGACTATGCGACCACCGACTTCGCGGCCGACGGAAAGACCTACGACGTCATCGTCGACGCGGTGGGCAACGCCCCGTTCGCCCGCGTCGGCGCCTCGATCAAGCCGGGTGGCGCTCTGTTGCTCGTCGTCGGCGACCTGCACAGCATGCTCACCGCGCGGCGGGACAGCAGGCGCAGCGGCAAGCTCGTGACGATGCACGGCGTGCCCAGCACCGCGGCGGACGTGACGTATCTCGTCGAGCTCGCGGAGGCCGGCAGGTTCGTGCCCGTGATCGAGCGTCACTACGGCCTCGATGAGATCGTCGAGGCTCACCGCTTCGTCGGTACCGGACGCAAGCGAGGCAATCTCGTGCTCCGCCTTACCTGAGAACGGGCGACCCTCCCACTGGGGGGTGATTCGAGGGTGACTCGCATCTAACCTGGTCGCCACGACGGCAAAGGCGCCGTAGCCCTGACCCACGGCACCCGAAACCGGCCTCACCACCCGGTGCCGTTCGGCGGGGCGAACCGACCGAGGGGGATCAGGTCATGTCAGCAATCACTGAGCGCCGTGCCGCCGCACGGCATCGCAAGATCGTCGCCGTCGCCGCGGCGGGAGCCGTGCTGTTGACGGGCGCCACCGTCACGTCGCTCGCCGCCTGGCTCGACGAGGAATGGGTCACCGCCGGCGTCGACGGCGCCCCGGGCGTCGTGGCGTCGCAGTTCGAGATCGAGCAGTCGGTCGCGACGGATGCCGGCGCCTGGTTCGATCGGGAGACGGCGGGCGCCGCGGGAGTCGTCGACTTCGACGATGTCGCGGCGGCGCTCAGCCCCGGCGAGGTCGCCTACGGCTGGGTGTCGCTGCGCGCCGCGGCGGACTCCCTCGGCGGGGATCTCACCCTGGTCTCCGACTACACGCTCGGCGACAGCCCGCTCGGCGACGCGCTCCGCTACGGCGCGCGACTGCATCCCGACGCCACGACCTGCACGGCGGGAGCCTTCGCCACCACCGGAAGCGAGCTCGTCGCCGACGGCAGCGCGCTCACGGCGGGTTCGGGTGCGACGACGTTCGCGCTCGCGGCCGGTGCGGCCGGCGCGCCCGGCACACCGCGAACAGTGTGCTTCCGGCTCGAGTTGCCGTCGGGCGCGAGCGACACCCTGATGGGTGAGACCGCCGACGTCACCTGGTTCTTCGACGCCGTCTCGACCTGATCGGCGAGAACGTGAGCCGACTCGAGGGCGTCGCGGTGAGTGGGATCGGGGTGATCGTCGCCACGATCCTGGTCGGCGTGTTCGGATTCGGACTCGGAGTCGTGCGCCTCGCGAGCGGCTCGATGACGCCGACGTACCCGACGGATTCCCTCCTCATCGTGCGGGATGTCGACGCTGGGAGTGTCGTCCCGGGTGACGTGGTGACCGTCACCCGGGATGGCGCCATCCCGATCACCCACCGCGTCGTCAGCTCCGAACCGGGGCCGGGCGGCGCGGAGCTCGTGCTGCGCGGCGACGCGAACGACACCGCCGACCCGCAGCCGTACCAGGTGCAGCGGGTGGGCCTCGTGCTCGGCGGCATCCCGTTCGGTGGCGCCGCGCTCGCCACCCTGCAGTCGCCGGTCGGACTCGGCATCGCAACGGTCACCGTCGCGTTGCTCGTGCTCTGGGCGTGGTGGCCGCGCCGGCAGCCGCTCCACCTGGCGGAGTCACGATGAAAGCGCTCGTGGTCGCGCGTTTCAGCCTTGCCGCTCTCCTGATCGCGGGGGGAGGTGCCCTCGTCGCGTCGGCCGCCGGAGCCGCTCCCGTGCCCGAGACCGGCGGTGCCGGCATGCTCTGGCTCGAAGCCGACCCCTACCCGGCCGACTCGCTCGAGATCGCACCGGGGGAACGCATCCTGTGGCCGGTGACCGCCAACCTGACCGCACCCACGAGCGGCGAGCTCAGCCTCGAGGTGTCGGCCGCCGACCCGCTCGCGACCGACGTCGACGGGTTGACGCTGGAACTCACCGAGTGCGGCGTGGCGTGGCAGCTCCCCGTCGACCCGCTGGCCGACGGCGTGTGCCTCGACGGCAGCGCCGAGACGATCATCGCCGAGGCCCCCGTCGCGCTCGCCGACGCCGGGCAGCGCTGGGAGCTGGGGCTGATCGCTCCGGGAGTTCCGCGCTATTTCCTGGCGACACTCGCGTTGCCGTCGGCGACTCCGGGTGCCCTCGCGACGGAGTCCGCCGAGATCGGGTTCGGCTTCCGCGCCGGCGACGGCACCCGACCGGTCGGGCTCGCCGAAACCGGGGCGTCGATCGTCGGGCCGCTGCTGCTCGCCGGCGGGGTGCTGCTCGCCGGCGTGACCGCGCGCTCGTTGCGGAGCCGCACATGAAGGCCCCGCGGTTCGCCGCCCTCGGCCTCGCGCTCCTCGTCGGCGCGAGCGGGCTCATCGTGGCGACCCCGTCGCTGGCGAGCTGGACCGACCTCGAATACGTGCGAACGGATGCGGCGGCGGCCGACTGCACGGCGCCCGGCAGCGTCGACACGACGGCGTGGGGGCGGATGCTGACCGGCACCCTGCTCGGCACCGACCTCGACCCGGTCGCAGCGATCGACGGCATCACCGTCGACAACCTCGCCCCGGCGCTCACCAGTTCCGCGACGACTTCGGGAGCGCCGACCGACCTCGGGTCCGACGCGTGGTCGACCGATCTGGCTCTGAGCGTGCTGTCGGGGCTCGACGTCGGCGCCGGCATCACCTTGCCGTTCGACACCGACACGGGCACCTACACCCAGTACGGCCGGGCGACGAGCGACGGCCTCTCGGTCGGGGCGTCGGGTGCGATCACGACGGCGGCCGGCGGGCTCGCCTCCCTCGACGACCCCGGCACGGCGACTCCGCGCCTGGCGACCCTGCAGCTCTCGACCCTGATCGGCTCCGCGCTTCCCGGCCTCGGCGTCGACTCCGCCGACCTCGCGGATGCCGAGCTGCGCATCGGCACGGTCGGCGCGATCGCCGAGTTCGACTCCTGCGCGTCGCTCTGGTCGGGAGGCGCGCCGGGCACCGACCTCGTCCGCGACTACCTCGTGCAAGACCTGGGGCTGGCGCTCACCAGCGCGACCGTCACGGATGTCGCGAGCGAGCTGAGGTCGTCGATCGTCGACCTCGAAACGGATCTCGACGCGCTCTCGCCCGCCGGCACCGCGATCACGGGGGCCGCGCTCACCGCCGTGCAGAACACCCTCACCTCGATCCTCGCCCTCGACCTTCTCGGGGTCGACATCTCACTCGCCTCGCTCGACTCCGCGACGGTCGGCATCGACTTCGACCTCGACCCGGTCGTCGCCGCCGTGTCGGGGGAGCTCACCGACGGAGTGGTGACGATCGATCTCACGAGCGGGCTGGTGCAGGCCGACCTCGCGGCGCTGTTCGACGCCGCCTACGGCTCGTCGGGCGGGCTCAACGGGCTCCCGCCGAACACGTCGGTGCTCACCGCTCCGGTGCTGGCCGAACTCAGCACCCGCGCGGGGGCGCTGCTGACCGACTTCATCGACCTCACCCTTCAGCCGGCTCTCGACGCCGCCCTGGAGGCGGCAACCGTGACGGTCGTGCTGGATGCGACCCTCCGCACGCAGGCCACCGTGCTGCTCACGACCGTGAACGTGCTCGGCCTCGACCTGCACACCGAGATCACCGGAACCGTCGGCGGATTCACCGGAGTGTCGGGAGCGCCGACCCCGGTCGTCGCGACGACCGTCACCGAAGCCTCGCCCGGCATCCTCAACACCTTGCTCGCCCTCCTCGGAATCAGCCTCGGAAGTCTCACCACGGCCGTCACCAGCGCGGTCGCGACCCCGCTCGTGACCGATCTGGTTCCCGTGATCCGCAGCCAGGTGATCACCCCGCTGCTCGCGACTGCGACGGCGACCACGGCATCCACCGTCTCGTCGCTCACCTCCGTGACCGTGCCGGCGTTCCTGGTGGCGTTCGACCCCGTGCTCGCCGCGCTGCAGACGCTCGTCGACGTCACCGTCAACGCCCGCCCCGATCAGCCCGGCTCGGTGGGGGAGCCCGACGCCCCCGACCCGGGTCGCTGGTTCCAGACCGCGGTCCACGTCGGCGTCGTCGACGGCGCCGCGGCATCCGTCGCCGAGTTCTTCCTCGCGAACGCCTCAGTCGGCCCGAACGCTCTGCGCTGATCGACGTGGTGCGCGAGACGGTGTCCCCAGGAAACTAGGGTGGAGGGCGTGTCAACCCGCCTCTCCCAGCTCTTCGTCCGCACGCTGCGCGAAGACCCCTCCGACGCCGAGGTGTCGAGCCACCGGCTGCTCGTGCGGGCCGGATACATCCGCCGTCAGGCTCCCGGGATCTTCTCCTGGCTGCCGCTCGGGCTCAAGGTGCGTCGCAAGATCGAGACCGTCATCCGCGAGGAGATGGCGGCCGCCGGGGCGCAGGAAGTGCTCTTCCCCGCGCTGCTGCCGCGCGAACCGTACGAGGCGACCGGTCGATGGGAGGAGTACGGCGACGGCATCTTCCGGCTGAAGGATCGCAAGGGCGCCGACTACCTGCTCGCGCCGACGCACGAGGAGGTCTTCACGCTGCTCGTGAAAGACCTCTACAACTCCTACAAAGACCTGCCGCTGTCGATCTACCAGATCCAGGACAAGTACCGGGATGAGGCCCGCCCCCGCGCGGGACTGTTGCGCGGACGCGAATTCTCGATGAAGGACGCCTACTCGTTCGACTACACCGACGCCGGTCTCGACGCCTCGTATCAGGCGCAGCGCGACGCGTACGAGCGCATCTTCACCCGCCTCGGGCTGGAGTACGTCATCGTGCAGGCCGACGCCGGAGCGATGGGCGGTTCGCGCTCCGAGGAGTTCCTGCACCCCACCCCGATCGGCGAAGACACCTTCGTGCGCTCGGCCGGCGGCTACGCGGCGAACGTCGAGGCCTTCACGACCCTCGTGCCGGTTCGGGATGTCGACATCGCAACGCTCCCGCCCGCGAAGGTTCTGCCTTCACCCGGAACGCCCACGATCCAGACCCTGGTCGATCTCGCCAACGCGGAGTACCCGAAGCCTGACGGGGCCTGGACGGCCGCCGACACCCTCAAGAACGTCGTGCTCGCGCTCACCCACGTCGACGGCACCCGCGAGATCGTCGTCGTCGGCCTCCCGGGCGATCGGGACGTCGACATGAAGCGCGCCGAGGTGGCGTTCGCCCCCGCCGAGGTGGAGGCGGCGACCGAGGCCGATTTCGAGAAGAATCCGCTCATCGTGAAGGGCTACATCGGCCCCTGGTCGGCTCTCGGCCCGTTCCTCGGCGAGGAGTCGGCCACCGGCATCCGCTATCTGCTCGACCCCCGGGTGGTCGACGGCACCGACTGGATCACCGGAGCCAACGAAGACGAGAAGCACGTCTTCGGCCTCGTCGCCGGGCGCGACTTCTTCGGCGACGGCTGGGTCGAGGTCGCCGCCGTGCGCGCCGGTGACCCCGCGCCCGACGGCTCGGGCCCCGTCGAACTCGCCCGAGGCATGGAGATCGGGCACGTGTTCCAGCTCGGCCGCAAGTATGCCGAAGCGCTCGACCTGAAGGTGCTCGACGAGAACGGCAAGCTGGTGACCGTCACGATGGGTTCCTACGGCATCGGCGTCACCCGCATCCTCGCCGCGATCGCCGAGACGACCGCCGACGACAAGGGCCTGCTGTGGCCCGCCGAGATCGCGCCCTTCGACGTGCACGTCATCGCCGCAGGCCGGGATGAGGCGGCGTTCGAGCTCGCCGAGAAACTCGTCGCCCAGCTCGAGGCCGCGGGCAAGGACGTGCTCTACGACGACCGCCCGAAGCTGGGCCCCGGCGTGAAGTTCAACGACGCGGAGCTGCTCGGAGTGCCGAAGATCGTCATCGTGGGCCGGGGCGCCGCCGAGGGCGTCGTCGAACTGTGGGATCGCCGCTCGGGGGAGCGCGGCGACGTGCCCGTCGCAGAAGCCCTGTCAGCGCTGTCCTGACGGCTCGCTGTCGTCGTCGGACTCGTCGTCGATCACCGGCTTCGCGGCGGCGATGTGCGAGATCGAGCGCCAGACCAGCGCGAGGGTGAGCGCTGACCCGGCGAACGCGAACCACCACGGGCCGGTCGGTCCCCAGAGCTGGGCGATGATGCCGCCGAGGAGCTGGCCGATCACGAGGCCGCCGAAGACGCCCACCATGTTCACCGACGCGATCCGACCCTGAAGTTGCATGGGGACGAGCCTCTGACGCACGGTCGTCGAGATCGTGCCCCAGACGAAGGCGTAGAGGCCGAAGCCGAACATCACGACGAACGCGACGATCGGCGACCGGGTGAGGGCGAAGACGAGGTGCATGACCACCTCGAGGCTCAGACACACCCGCATGAGCGTCGAGAACGACACGTGGCGCTCGAGCCAGCCGAAGCCGGCGATGGCGACGAACCCGCCGAGCGCGGACGCGGTCGTCAGCGCTCCGTAGCCGACCGCGTCCATACCGAGGTAGTCGGTCGCGTAGAGCACGAGGACTCCCCACGGGGCCGCCCAGGTCACGTTGAAGACCAGGATGATGACGACCAGCGTGCGCACGGGCGCGTTGTGCCGCAGCCAGTGGAGCCCCTCGCGGATCGGGCGCGGGGTGACGCCGGGTTCGCTCTCTCGCGGCGGCACCGGGGTGCGGGTGATCCGGGAGATGAGCAGCACCGCGAGCGTGACGCAGAGCACCTCGGCCAGGAACGGCCAGAACGAGCCGAGCGCGAACAGGAACGCCCCGAGGGGCGGTCCGGCGAGTTGGTTGCCGACCAGATGCCCGGCCTGCAGCCGCGCATTCCCGACGCCCAGGTCGGCCGGACGCGCCAGCATCGGCAGCAGCGTGCTGCCCGCGGAGTCGGCGAAGACCTCGGCGGTGCCGTAGAGGAACGCGGTCGCGAGCACGATCCACACGTTCGCCGTGCCGGTGAGGAGGAAGGCCACGAGCCCGAGCACGACGACGGCGCGCGCCGCGTTGGCGATCATGACGAGACGACGGCGATCGTGGTGGTCGGCCACGGCACCCGCGAGCAGGCCGAACAACAGCCACGGGAGGAATTGCATCATCGCGCCGGACGCGACGAGAAGCGGCGACGACGTCAGGGAGGCGATCAGCAGCGGTGCCGCCGACAGGGCGATGCCGTCGCCCAGGTTGCTCGTCCAGGACGAGCCGAGAAGCCAGCGGAAGTCGCGTCCCAGGCGGCGAGGAGCGATCGCTTCGCCGAGGGAGGGCATCGGAGCAGTCTAGGACCGAGGCACGCGGTGCCGGCAACGACCGGGCCGCGGTGGATGATGCCGCACCGACGGCTCGGCTAAGCTCGACCGATGCACCCGGCACCACGGGGTGCTGACACGGTGAACTGAATAGCGGAGGCCTTGCGATGGACATCGACCTCACCGTGCTCCGGATGATGGAGCGCGAGCGCGAGATCCCGTTCGAGGAGCTCGTGACGATCATCGAGCAGGCGATCCTCACCGCGTACCTCAAGCACACCGACCGCACGCCCGACTCCGGAGCACGTGCCGAACTCGACCGCAAGACCGGGCATGTGACCGTGTACGTGCCCGAGCTCGACGACGAAGGCGAGGTCATCGGCGAAGCGGTCGACAGCCCCGACGACTTCGGTCGCATCGCGGCGTTCGCGGCGAAGCAGGTCATCAACCAGCGTCTGCGCGACATCGGCGACGACAAGGTGCTCGGCGAGTTCCGCGGGCGCGAGGGCGACATCGTCGCCGGCGTCATCCAGCAGGGCCCCAACCCGCGGATGATCCACGTCGACTTAGGGACCGTCGAGGCGATCCTGCCGCCCGAAGAACAGGTGCCCGGCGAGGACTACGCCCACGGGTCCCGCATCCGCGTGTACGTCACGAGCGTCAGCAAGGGCCTCAAGGGCCCGTCGATCACCGTGAGCCGCACGCATCCCGGGTTGGTGCGCAAGCTGTTCGCGCTCGAGGTTCCCGAGATCGCGTCGGGAGTCGTCGAGATCGCCAGCCTCGCCCGCGAAGCCGGCCACCGCACGAAGATCGCCGTGCGCGCGACCGAACCGGGCATCAACGCGAAGGGCGCCTGCATCGGCGAACTCGGCTCCCGCGTGCGGTCCGTCACGGCGGAACTCAACAACGAGAAGATCGACATCGTCGACTGGTCCGACGACCTCGCGACCTTCGTCGCCAACGCCCTCAGCCCCGCGAAGGTGTCGAGCGCGTTCGTCGTCGACGAGTCCCTGAAGGCCGTGCGTGCGCTCGTGCCCGACTACCAGCTCTCGCTCGCGATCGGCAAGGAAGGGCAGAACGCCCGCCTCGCCGCCAAGCTCACCGGCGCCCGGATCGACATCCAGCCCGACTCCGTGATGGAGTCCTGACACACAGTCAACGACCGACGGGGGTAGGATGGAAGCCGTTCGAACCTGCCTGGGTTGCCGGCAGCGCGCTCCCCGATCCTCACTTCTGCGGATCGTCGCGCGCGACGGGCGAGTAGCGGTGGATGCCGCGGCTCGACTTCCGGGCAGGGGGGCGTGGGTGCATCCAGACCCTGGATGCATCGACGCCGCGGTGAAGCGCAAGGCCTTCGGCCGGGCGCTCCGCACCGCGATCACCGACATGTCAGACCTTCAGAAATGGACTGATCGGCACATGGACAACTAATGAGCGACTCGAAATGAGTTTCCTCACCCTTTGACGTCCGCCCTGCCTGGGGTGGACCCCAGACAGGAGAATTGTGGCCAACCCACGAGTTCACGAAGTCGCCGCCGAACTCGGCATCGACTCGAAGATCGCGCTCGACAAGCTCAAAGACATGGGCGAGTTCGTCAAGAGCGCATCCAGCAGCATCGCCCCGCCGGTCGCGCGGCGCCTGAAGTCGGCCCTCGAAGCCGACGGGCACAAGGCCCCGGCCGCCTCGAAGGCGCCGGCACCGGCCGCGAAGGCCCCCGCCGCACCCAAGCCGGCGCCGAAGCCCGCCGCAGCCCCGTCCGAGGCGCCCGCACCCGCCGCTGAGGCTCCCGCCGCACCGGCGGCCGTAGCTCCGGCCGCGCCCGCGGCACCGACGACCCCCGACGCGCCGCCGGCCGCACCCGCCGCCGACGGCGACCGCCCCTCGGGTATCCCGCGTCCCGGCACCCCGCGTCCCGGCAACAACCCCTACGCCTCGAGCCAGGGCATGGCCCGGCCCGGCGCCCCTCGCCCCGGCAACAACCCGTTCGCGGGCAGCCAGGGCATGCCCCGTCCCGGTGGCGGTGCCGGTCCTCGCCCGATGGCGCCGCGTCCCGGTGCGGCGCGCCCCCTCGCCCCGGGCCAGCGTCCCGCCGCGGGCGGTCCCGGTCGTCCCGGATTCCAGCAGCGTCCCGGCAGCCCGGGCGCCCGTCCCGGCGGCGCCGGTGGCGGATTCCAGCGTCCCGGCGGCGGCGCACCCGGAGCCGGAGGCGGCGGATACGCCGGTCGCCCCGGTGGGGGTGGCGGTCGCGGTCGCGGACCCGGCGGTGGCACCGCGGGGGCGTTCGGTCGCGGTGGCGGCAAGAGCAAGGCCCGCAAGTCGCGTCGTACGAAGCGCGCCGAGTTCGAGATGCGGGAGGCCCCGACGATCGGTGGCGTGAGCGTTCCCCGTGGCGATGGCACGACCATCATCCGGATGCGCCGCGGAGCGTCGATCGCCGACTTCGCCGAGAAGATCGAGCAGATCACCGGTTTCACCGTTCTGCCCGGCACCCTCGTCACGGTGCTCTTCGCGCTCGGCGAGATGGCCACTGCCACCGAATCGCTCGACGAGTCCACCTTCGAGGTGCTCGGCGCCGAACTCGGCTACCGCGTTCAGGTCGTCTCGCCCGAAGACGAAGACAAGGAACTGCTCGAAGGCTTCGACATCGACCTCGATGACGAAGACGACGTCGACGACCTCGAGATCCGTCCGCCGGTCGTCACCGTCATGGGCCACGTCGACCACGGAAAGACCAAGCTGCTCGACGCGATCCGCGAAGCGAACGTCGTCGCGGGCGAAGCTGGCGGCATCACGCAGCACATCGGTGCGTACCAGGTCTGGACCGAGCACGAAGGCATCGAACGGGCCATCACCTTCATCGACACCCCGGGCCACGAGGCGTTCACCGCCATGCGCGCCCGTGGTGCGCAGGTGACCGACATCGCGATCCTCGTGGTCGCGGCCGACGACGGCATCATGCCCCAGACGGTCGAGGCGTTGAACCACGCCCAGGCCGCCGGGGTGCCGATCGTCGTCGCCGTCAACAAGGTCGACAAAGAGGGCGCCAACCCGGCGAAGGTGCGTCAGCAGCTCACCGAGTTCGGCCTGGTCGCCGAAGAGTTCGGTGGCGACACGATGTTCGTCGACGTCTCGGCGCTGCAGAACAAGGGCATCACCGAGCTTCTGGATGCCGTGCTGCTCACCGCCGACGCCGGCCTCGACCTCGTCGCGAACCCCAGCCGCGAGGCCCGCGGCGTCGCGATCGAAGCGAAGCTCGACAAGGGCCGCGGCGCCGTCGCGACCGTGCTCATCCAGAACGGAACGCTGCGCGTCGGCGACCCGATCGTCGCCGGCACCGCCTACGGGCGCGTGCGGGCGATGCACGACGAGAACGGCGAGACGGTCGACGAAGCCTACCCGTCGCGTCCGGTGCAGGTGCAGGGCCTCTCGCGGGTTCCGCGAGCGGGCGACACCTTCATCGTGACCGAAGACGACCGCACGGCTCGGCAGATCGCCGAGAAGCGCGAAGCCGTCGAGCGCAACGCCCAGCTGGCCAAGGCCCGCAAGCGCATCTCGCTCGAAGACTTCACCCGTGCGCTCGAAGAGGGCAAGGTCGAGTCGCTCAACCTCATCATCAAGGGTGACGTCTCCGGTGCCGTCGAGGCGCTCGAAGAGTCGCTGCTCAAGATCGAGATCGACGACAGCGTCCAGCTGCGCATCCTGCACCGCGGTGTCGGTGCGATCACCGAATCCGACATCGACCTGGCGACGATCGACAACGCGATCGTCATCGGGTTCAACGTCCGCCCCGACGTGAAGGCGCGCGAACGTGCCCAGCGTGAAGGCATCGACGTGCGGTTCTACTCGGTCATCTACGCGGCGCTCGAGGACATCGAGAACTCGCTCAAGGGCATGCTCAAGCCCGAGTTCGAAGAGATCCAGTCGGGTGTCGCCGAGATCCGCGAGGTCTTCCGCTCCTCGAAGGCCGGCAACATCGCCGGTGTGATCGTGCGCTCCGGCACGATCACGCGCAACGCCAAGGCGCGCGTCATCCGCGACGGTGTGGTGGTCGGCGACAACCTCGCCATCGACTCGCTGCGCCGCTTCAAGGACGACGTCACCGAGGTCAAGACCGACTTCGAGTGCGGTATCGGCCTCGGCAAGTTCAACGACATCCAGATCGGTGACGAGATCGAGACCATAGAGCTCAAGGAGAAGGTGCGCGCCTAACTCGGCGCGTGGTTTCGGGGTGCCCCGCTCTCTGCAAGTCAAGAGCGGGGACCCCTACCCCGATTGACTTGCAGAGAGCGGCGCACCCCTCCACGGGCTCGTCCGCTCGTGATCCACGACTCGACGTTCAATTGATGTGAGGGCGCAGGCGCTCTATTCATCCCCAGCTTGCTTGGAGGCACTCAATGGCTCAGGGAGATCGTGCGGCGAAGGTCGCGGATCGCATCAAAGAGGTGATCGCGAAGCGCCTCGAGAAGGGGCTGCGGGATCCACGGCTGGGGTTCGTCACCATCACCGATGTGCGGGTGACGGGGGATCTTCAGCACGCCTCGGTGTTCTTCACGGTCTACGGGTCGGAGGAGGAGCGCGCGGAATCGGCGCTGGCGCTGAAGGCCGCGACCGGCTTGCTGCGCACCGAGGTGGGCAAGAACCTCAACACCCGGCTGACGCCGTCGCTGGAGTTCATCCCCGACGCCATCCCCGAGAATGCGGCGTCGATCGAAGAGCTGCTGCGCGAAGCGCAGGAACGCGACAACGAGGCCCGCGCCGCCGCGGCCAACGCGACCTACGCGGGCGACGAAGACCCCTACGTGAAGCCCCGCGACTTCGACGACGATGACGATGACGATGACGATGACGACGAAGCCCCCGAGGATGCCGACGGGCGCTGACAGCGGCTGACCTGAGATACTCGAAGGCACCCTTGACGACGCGGGAGTCTCGATGATCAGAGAACCGAGAAGCGTCTTCGTCGGGCGCCAACGCGAACTCGCCGTGTTGCAGGGTCTTCTCGAGGTCGCGCAACTCGTGACGCTCACCGGTGTCGGGGGTGCGGGCAAGACCCGGTTGTCGATGCGCGCCGCGAATCTGCGCCTCGAGTCGGCGGGCATCGACGGGTGGTTCGTGTCGCTCGAGAGCGTGCAGGATCCGCAACGCCTGCCGCGGGCGGTCGTGCGGGCGCTCGGGCTCGCCGACCAGTCGGCGCGTGACCCGCTGGATGTCGTCGTGGAGGCGTTGCGCGACCGTCCGGCGATCCTCGTCGTCGACAACTGCGAGCACATCATCGATGCGGCGGCGGCGTTCATCGACGAGCTCCTCGTCGCCCTCCCCGATCTCACGGTGCTCGCCACCAGCAGGCGCCCGCTCGAGCTGGACGGCGAGCGGGTCTTCGCCGTTCCGCCGCTGTCGGCCGAACCGGTCGTGGGAAGCGCGCCCGACCGGCTTCCGGATGCGGTCTCGCTTCTCGTCGCCCGCGCCCGGGCAGCGGATGCGGCCTTCGAACTCGGCCCGCACGACGCCGAATCGGCGGCGGAACTGTGTCGGGCGTTGGACGGCCTGCCGCTGGCGATCGAGCTGGCGGCGACGCGGCTGCGCACCCTGTCGATCGCCGACCTCACCAGCCGTCTGGCGTCGCGGTTCACGCTCCTCCAGAGCGGGTCGCGGAGCGCCGTCAGCCGTCAGCGCACCCTGCGGGCGGTCGTCGACTGGAGCTATGAACTCTGCACACAGGAACAACGCGAGTTGTGGTGCGCCCTCTCGGTTTTCGCCGGTCCGTTCGATCTCGCCGCAGCGTCGGCCGTCGCCGACGGCGGTGACGTGCTCGACGCGCTCGACGAGCTGGTGGCCCAGTCGGTCGTCGAGGCGGATCCCGAAACCGGGCGCTTCCGGATGCTGGAGACGATCCGTCGCTACGGGCGGGATCGAGCCGAAGAGGACGGGCGGTGGCCGGGCCTGACGCGACGCCATCTCGATCACTACGCCGCGGTGGCGGCGGAATCCAGCGCCCACTGGTACGGCCCCGGGCAGGCCGACACGATCGCCCGGCTCCGCGCCGACCGGGCCGAGCTGCACGCGGCCCTCACCACCGCGTCGGCGGTCGACACCGATCTCGCCCTCGAGCTGTTCTCCAACCTCCGGTATCACTGGGCGGTCGGCGGCTTCATCCCCGAAGGGCGCGCCTGGGCCACCCGGGTGCTCGCTCTGCCCGGCGCCTCGCCGGCGCAGCGCGTGCCGGCGCTCGTCAACGCCGCCTGGCTCGCACTGCTGCAGGGCGACCTTCCCGAGGCAGCTCGACGGCTCGACGAGGCCGAGGAGCAGGCCGCGAGGGGCTCGCTCGCTCCCGAACGACTCGCGGCGACCCGCATCGAGGTGCACCGCTGGCGAGGCACCCTCGAGAACTTCTCCGGCCGCCCGGCCGAAGCCGCTCGGGAGTTCGAGGACTCGATCCGGGTGGCTCAGCACAGCGGCCGGCCCGAAGAGGCCCTGTTGGCCCAGTTCCAGCTGACGGCGGCTCTGAGCCACCTCCGGCAGGCAGGGGCCGCACGGCATGCGTCGGAGACCCTCGCCTATGCCGAGACGATCCATGACAACTGGATGCGCGCCCATGCGCAATGGGCGATCGCCTTGGCGGCGTTCGTCGAGAACGACCTGGACACCGCCGATCGTCTGGCCCGCCAGGGGCTCGTCGATGAGCGGGGTTTCGACGACCCCGTCGGCGAATGTCTCATGCTCGAGGTGGTCAGCTGGGTCGAAGCCGAGCGCGGTGCCGCGGAACGCGCGGCGACACTGCTCGGAGCGACGGATGCCCGGTGGCGCTCGATCGGCTCGTCGATCTGGGCGTTCGGGCCGCATCTCGGCGGCCACCACGACCGCTGCGTCGACTCGCTTCGGCGGCTCCTCGGCGACAAGGGCTACGAGCGGTTCTTCGCGCGCGGCCGCGACCTGGGACCGGCCGAAGCGGTCGACCTGGCCCTCGCGGACAAGACGGTCGGCACGGGTGGCTTGAGCGCTCGCGAGCACGAGGTGGCGGCGCGGATCCACCGCGGGATGAGCAACCGCGAGATCGCCGACGAGCTGGTGCTGTCGGTGCGCACGGTCGACACCCACGTGCAGCGCATCCTCGGCAAGCTCGGGTTCACCTCACGCGCGCAGATCGCGGCCTGGTACGAAGCCTCGCTCGCATCGACCGGAACAGATTACGTAGGCCGTACGTAGTCCTACGGATACCGCGGCCCGCAGCGGGGTCGCACGCTGGGGGGACGACACCGACGTCGTCCGAAAGGCACGGTCCCCAGATGACTACTTCTTCGACCCGACCCCGCATCATCCTCGTCCACGGCGCCTGGGTGGGCCCGTGGGAGTTCGAACCCATCGTGCAGATCCTGCGCGGTGACGGCTGGGATGTCGACGCGATCGACCTCCCGTCGACCGGCAGCACGGAAGGCCTCCTGGCGGACGCCGCGGCCGTGACCGCGGCGATCGAACGCGCCGACGGCCCCGTCGTGCTCGTCGGTCACTCCTACGGTGGTGCCCCCATCACCCAGGCCGGCGACCACCCGTCGGTCGAACGACTCGTCTACATCGCCGCCTTTGCGCTCGACGCCGGTGAGAGTGCCCTCGCCGCGATGGGCGGCGTGCTGCCGGACGCCTGGGGCGTCGACGACGGCCAGGTCACGATGGGCCGCACCCGCGAGGAGCGCGTCGACATGATCGCTTCCGACATGCCGCCCGGAGTTCCGCGCGAGGTGTCGGAGCAGCTCGCCGACCTGTTCCGGCCGCAGTCGCTCCGCTCGCTCATCGACGAGCTCACCCAGGTCGCCTGGCGCACCAAGCCGGCGACCTACATCCTCACCGAGAACGACGGCATCGTCCCGCCGCCCTTCCAGGAGTCGCTCGCCGCACGCAGCGGTGCCGACGTCATCCGCATCCCGCACGGGCACGCCCCGTTCCAGGAGGACCCGGCCGGCTTCGCCGCGCTGCTCGCGCGCGTCGCGGCGGCCGAGTCCGTCGCGAACTGACACCCCCTCTCACTTCACTCGACGAAAGCGATCCACCCATGACTCTCACCGAACCCAAGCCGAAGACCGCCCCGACCACCCCCGCCTTCCCGCCCGGACAGCTGTTCATCGGCGGCACCTGGCGCGAGGCCTCCGACGGCGGCCGGATGGATGTCGTCGCCCCGGCGACGGGCGCGAAGATCACCGATGTCGCCAAAGCGACGACCGCCGATGTGGATGCCGCGGTCGCGGCGGCGCGGGCGGCGTTCGACTCCGGCGTCTGGTCGGGGCTGTCCAGCCGCGAACGCTCGCGCATCCTGCAGCGCGCCTACGTGCTCATGCGGGAGCGCACCGAGGAACTCGCCCAGGCGGAGAGCGCCAACGTGGGCAAGCCGATCACCTTCGCGCGCATCATCGACGTGAACAACGCCGCCGAACTGTACGAGTACTACGCGAGCCTCGGACACCACCTCGACGGGTCGGTGCGCGAGACCACGGGCAACACGCACGCCTACGTGAAGACGGAGCCGCTGGGGGTGGTGGCGGCGATCACGCCGTTCAACTTCCCGCTCATCCTGTCCAGCAGCAAGATCGCCCCGGCGCTGATCGCCGGCAACACGATCGTGCACAAGCCGGCCGGTGACACCCCGCTCAGCGCGCTGCTGATGGCGCAGATCCTGAAGGACGCGGGCGTTCCCGACGGTGTCTTCAACGTCGTCACCGGATCGGGCGCGACGCTCGGCGACCACCTGGTCGGACACCCGGATGTCGACAAGGTGGCGTTCACCGGATCGACCGAGATCGGCGCCCACGCGGCGCAGCTCGCGGGCAAGACGCTCAAGTCGTTCACCGCGGAGCTCGGTGGCAACGCCGCCAACATCCTGTTCGCGGATGCCGATCTGAACGCCGCGATCCACACCGTCATCGGCGCGTTCGTCTTCAACACGGGGCAGTTCTGCATGGCGGGCCCGCGCCTGCTCGTGGAGCGCCCGATCTACGAGGTCGTGCTCGGCATCCTGGCCGACGCGCTGCCGCACGTGCCGTTCGGCGACATCACCAACCCCGAGACCGTGATCGGTCCGCTCGCGAGCGCCACCCAGCTCGAGAAGGTCGCGGCGATCGTCGAACGCGCCAAGGCTGCCGGTGCGCGCGTCGTCACCGGCGGCGAGAAGGTCGACCTGAACGGCGGGTTCTACTACAGCCCGACCGTGCTCGCCGATCTCCCGGCCGACGCCGAGGCGATCGTCGAGGAGACCTTCGGCCCGGTGCTCACGGTGCAGCCGTTCGACACCGAGGAGGAGGCCATCCAGCTCGCCAACTCGACGCGCTACGGCCTCGCCAGCGGCATCCAGACCGCCGACCTGGCGAAGGCACACCGCGTCGCCGCGCAGCTCGACGCCGGCATCACCTGGGTCAACGGCTGGGCGCTGCTCGACCCCGCCGTGCCGTTCGGTGGCGTGAAGAACTCCGGCTGGGGACGCGAAGGCGGCCCCGAGGCGATGGCGTCGTACCAGCGCTCGCACTCGATCGTGTTCAACCTCGACCAGGGTCCTGCCCGGTGACTTCGACAAGCACCGTGACTGCAGGTCGAGCGGCGGTGCTCAACGCACCGGGAGAACTCGTCGTCAGCGAGGTCGAGTTCTCCGATCCCGGGCCGGGGGAGGTGCTCGTCAAGCTCGTCGCCTCAGGTCTGTGTCACACCGACCTCGGAGTGATCGCCGGCGGGATCCCCTTCCCCACGCCCGGGATCATCGGACACGAGGGTGCCGGCGTCGTCGAGAAGGTCGGCGCCGGCGTCACCGGAGTCGAAGCGGGCGACCAGGTGCTGCTGAGCTTCACGTCGTGCGGGTCGTGCGCCGCGTGTACCTCGGCGCACCCGGCCTACTGCGAGACCTGGCTGCCGCGGAACCTCATCGGGTTGATGCGCTCCGACTCCTCGGGCACGGTGACTCGTGACGGGTCGCCCATCGCGAGTCACTTCTTCGGCCAGTCGTCGTTCGGTCAGTACGCGATCGCCGACGAGCGCTCCGTCGTCAAGGTCGACCCCGGCGCCGACCTCACGGTGCTCGCGCCGCTCGGCTGCGGGGTGCTGACCGGCTTCGGGTCGATGTGGAACGTGCTCGACCCCGGTTCGGATGACGTGGTCGCCGTCTACGGGGCCGGCGCCGTCGGCCTCTCCGCGGTGATTGCCGCCGCGCTGCGCAAGCCGGCGCAGCTGATCGCCATCGATCTGGTCGATGAGCGCCTGGCGCTCGCGACCGAGCTCGGGGCGACGGCGACGATCAACGGCACGACCGAGAACGTCGCCGAGCGGCTCGCCGAGCTCACCGGCGGGCGTGGCGTGGCCCTGAGCTTCGACACCACGGGCAACCCCGGTGTCGCGCGGCAGGCGCTCGATGCGGCCTCCGTGCGCGGCACGGTGCTGGTCTGCGGGGCACCGCCTCCCGGAACGGAGATCCCCGTCGACATCCAGGGGATCCTCACCGGCAAGGTGCTGCGCGGCGTCACGATGGGCGACACCGATCCGGCGACGCTCATCCCGCAGCTGATCGCGTTGCACGCCGACGGCAAGCTGCCGCTGGAGAAGCTCGAGAAGCGCTACTCGCTCGACCAGATCGGCCAGGCCGCCGACGACATGCACCACGGCGTGACGGTCAAGCCGGTCATCGTCTTCTGAATCGTCGAAGTGCAGTCGCGGCAGCTAATCGCTCAGCCGGGACTGCACTTCGGCGATCGCCGCGATGGCGGCATCCGATTCGCCGGAGCTGCGCCACAGCTCGAGCAGTTCGGAATCGCCGGTGAGCACGCGATGCACGGCGTACCGTGCCCGGTCGCGCAGCGCCTGATCCTCGAGGATCAGGGGAGTGAGGGTGGACAGCAGGGCGGTCGCCTCCTCGGGCAGCAGATCTGCGCGGCCGTCGTAGGCGGCGGCGATGATCGCGGCGGCCGCGATCGCGGTGCTCTCCGCCCAGGATTCCGGTCGCCCGGCCGCATCGATCATCTGGTCGAGCGCATCGCGGAGGGCATCGACGCCGCCTTCTTCGACTTCCCAGAGAAAGTCCATCGTCTCGTCGTTCTCGAAAACGCCCGGACCCCAGGTGCCCATGTTCCTCCGATGTTCGTCGCGTCGAGTCTGCCGCACGGTTCCGACACGAGGATTCTGCTTACAACGTAAGCGTAGGATGTATGCTCCCCCCATGAACCCACGGCGGAAAGCCCAGCGCGACGTCCTCAGCCGCGAGCGGGTGCTCGCAGCGGCCGTCGGACTCGCTGATGAGCAGGGCCTCGACGCGGTCAGCATGCGCCGCGTCGGCGAGTCACTCGGGGTGGAGGCGATGTCGCTCTACCGCCACGTGGGCGGCAAGGACGACCTGCTCGACGGGATGGTGGATGCCGCCATCGCGCGGTTCCCCGCGCGTGACGAGTCGGTGGACTGGCGGGAGTCGCTGCGCGCGCTGGTCCGCGGTGCGCACGCCGTGCTGCTCGAGCATCCGTGGGTCGCCGCCCTCGCGACGAGCCGCCCCGCCGTCGGCCCCGCGCGGCTGCGGTTCGTCGACGCCGTACTCGGTGCGCTGCTGGCCGGCGGATGCACGCTTCAGCTTGCCCACGACGCGATGCACGCGATCGAGGTGCACGTCTTCGCGTTCACCCTCCAGGAGCTGCGCCTGCAAGGGGATGCCTCGGCGCACGGCTATCAGCTCGACGTCGTGCGCGGCGACGGCGCCCTCTACCCCCACCTGGCGGCGACGCTCGCGAGCGCGACGCACGACCACGTCGCCGAGTTCGAGTTCGTGCTCGAGCTGCTCATCCTGGGCATCGAGCGGGCCATCGCTACTTCAGGAGCCGGCTGAGTACGCGATCGGCGAGCGGCTTGCCGCCGGTCTGGCACGTCGGGCAGTACTGGAAGGTCGAGTCGGTGTAGATGACCTGACGCACGGTGTCGCCGCACACCGGGCAGGGTTGGCCGTTTCGACCGTGCACGCGCAGGTTCGACTTCTTCTCGCCCTTCAGTTCGGAGGCGGCGAGCCCCTCAGAGCGGGCGACGGCGTCGCGCAGCGTCGACTGGATCGCCTCGTAGAGCGTGTGGATGTCGTCGGGCGGCATGCTCGCCGGCTTGAACGGTGACATCTTCGCGACGTGCAGGATCTCGTCGGAGTAGGCGTTGCCGATCCCGGCGATGAGGCGCTGGTCGCGCAGCACGCCTTTGATCTGCGAGCGACCGGCGGCGGTGAGGATGCCGGCGAGCACGTCTTCGGTGAACGTCGCGTCGAGCGGGTCGGGGCCGAGTGTCGCGACGCGTTCGACATCCTGCGGGTCGCGCACGACGTGGATCGCGAGGCTCTTCTTGGTGCCTGCTTCGGTGAGGTCGAAGCCCGTGCCGTCGTCGAGCACCAGCCGCGCCGCGAGCGGTCCGGCACCCCGCCGCACGGTCGCGAGCGGGGCCTTCTCGCGCCAGCGCAACCATCCCGCGCGCGCGAGGTGGATGACGAGGTGCACGTCTCCCGCCACGATGTCGAGGTACTTGCCGTGGCGCTCCACGCCGGTGATCGTGAGTCCGTCGAGAGCCGAAACGGGCGGGTCGTAGGTCTTGAGCGCGGCGAACGCGACGACGTCGAGCCGCGCGACGGTGCGGCCGATGAGCCTGCTGCGCAGATCGCTCACGAGGGCGTGCACCTCGGGCAGTTCCGGCATGCAGGAAAGTCTGGCTCAGCTCACCCGGAAGCGCACGGTTCCCGTCGCGATGTCGGCTTCGACGAGCCGCACCCGCACGTGCGAACCGGGCTCGGGCGATCCGTCGCAGGCCGCCTCGACCGCCGGTTCGACGAGTTGCACGGTCGCGTCGGTGATCGCCAGGGCGTCGAACACCTCGCCGACGTGCGGTGCCAGCACGGCGGCCTCGACGGTGTCGAGCATGCGACGGCCGAGGCGGCCCGCGGTGTTCGTCGAGCGGCCCATCGCCGCGGGCAGCAGGGGCAGAGCCTCGCGCACCCAGGCGGGCACGTCGGTGCCGCCGCTCACCGCGAGGCACACTTCGAGCCCGAACCGGTCGACGAGCCGCCGCAGCGGAGCGGTGACATGGGCGTAGGGGGCACCGATCGCGGCCTGCACGGATTCGGAGGGCGGTGCGCCGTCGAACGGTGCGTACGCCGCCCCGCGGAACAGCGAGGCGGCCGCATGCCGGATGGCGATCTGCCGCGGTTCGTCGTTGTCGAGCCGTCTCAGGTAGTCGCCGTAGCGCTCGGCTTCGGCCCACGGGGTTCCGAGGGCGATCGTGCGCCGCCGGAACCGTTCGATCGCCTCCGGCTCGGCGGGTGGCATCGTGCGCAGGATGCCGACGCCGGCATCCAGCATCATCCGGGCGGCCGCCATGCCGGTGAGCAGGGAGATCTGGGCGTTCCAGGTGGCGACCGGCAGCACGACCCGCCGCTCCAGCCGATACTCCCGGCCCTCGCGCACGACGAGGATCTCGGGCGTCGACAGGCTCGCTCCGCCGCGTTCGCTCTCCTGAGCGATCCGGGCCTCGCCGACGTCGCGCAGCATCCCGAGCATCGGATCGCCGGCGACGGCGGCCTGCGCGTCCTCGTAGCTCCACTGCCGTCGGCTGCGCACCCGCGCGCGACGCACGCGCGCCGAGGTCTGCCGGCCCGAGGCGTCGAGTTGCAGCTCCCAGACGAATGCGCCGCGTTCGACGTCGGGGAGCAGCGAGGCCGCGCCTTCGCTGATCGTCACCGGATGCAGCGGGATGCGCCCGTCGGCCGCGTAGAGCGTCTGGCCGCGCTCGCGGGCCTCGTCGTCGATCGCGCCGCCGGGGGCCACGAACCCGGGGAGGTCGGCGATCGCATAGAACACCCGCCAGCCGGCCCCGTCGGGCTCGATCGCGAGGGCCTGATCGAGGTCGGTCGCGCCCGCCGGGTCGATCGTGACGAAGGGGAGGTCGGTGAGATCGAGATCGGGCGGCTCGTAGGCATCGACGGCACGACCGGCTTCGGCCGAGACCTCAGCCGGAAAGCCGCTCGGCAGCTCGAGCTCGGCGCGGATCGCCGCCAGCGCCGCGACGAGTTCCGGTTGCGAGGCCTCCCGCGTGAGCTTCAGCGGCACGGACGGCATTCGACCAGCCTACGGAAGTCGCAGCTCGTCACCCTCCCGCTCGACCAGACCGTCCCGCAGCAACCCCTCGACGGCGCGCGCGAGCTGCGCGGCATCCGCCCACAGCCCCGCGATCACCTCGACCGGCACCGGGATGTCGCTGCCCCGCAGTTCGCGCAGCACGAGGCCGCGCACCTGGCGGTCGGAGCCTTCGTACCGCTTCTGCACCGGGGCGCGCGGGCCCGCGTAGCGCGGATAGCCGGCCGCCCGCCAGGCGCACACCGCGGCCAGCGGGCACTCGTCGCAGCGTGGTGTTCGCGCCGTGCACACCGTCTGCCCGAGTTCCATCGTGCCGGCGTTGACCAGCCGCGCCCGCGCCGGATCGGCGGGCAGCAGGGCCTCCATCTCGGCGAGGTCGACCGCCGTGCGCGCCGGGCCCGCCGCACCCTGACCGCGCATCGCCCGGGCGAGCACGCGGCGCACGTTGGTGTCGACGACGGGGGTGCGGATGCCGTACGCGAACGCCGCGACCGCCCGCGCGGTGTACGGTCCTACGCCCGGGAGGGCGAGCAGCGCGTCGACGTCTGATGGCACCTCGTTGCCGTGCCGCTCCGCGATGGCCGTGGCGGCGCCGTGCAGGTTGAGCGCGCGGCGTGGGTAGCCGAGGCGTTCCCAGGCGCGCACTGCCTCGCCGGGCGGCACGTTCGCGAGATCCGCGGGGGTGGGCCAACGGGTCAGCCAGCGCTCCAGTGCGGGGATGACGCGGCTGACCGGCGTCTGCTGCAGCATGAACTCGCTCACCAGGGTTCCCCAGGCGGTGAAGCCCGGGCGCCGCCAGGGGAGGTCGCGATGCCCCGTCGCGTACCAGGCGGCGATGCGCTCGCCGATGGCCGTTCCGGGGGTCACACCGCGAGGGTAGCTGGCTAGGCTGGCGCCGTGGTGACGTGGTCGAAGATCGCCCCGGCTCGGCGGGAGCTGCTGGAGTCGCTCGTGGCCGAGTATGCCCACCACTATGCGAAGGGCCGCACGACGCTCGCCGTCGACGGGCCCGACGGTGCCGGCAAGACGCGGTTCGCCGACGACCTCGCTGTCGCCTTCGATCGCGCGGGCTACACGGTGTTCCGCGCGTCGGTCGACGACTTCCATCACCCGCGCGAGCACCGCTACCGCTTCGGGCGGTATTCCTCCGACGGCTACTACCGGGATGCCTTCGACTATTCGCTGTTGCGCCGCGTGCTGCTCGAGCCGTTCCGCATGGGGGGCAGCACGGGCTTCCAGCTGCGCGGCTTCGACCTCGAGCGCGACACGCCGGTCGAGTCGGCGTGGGTGACCGGCCCGGCCGACGCGATCCTCATCGTCGACGGGGTGTTCCTCAACCGCTTCGAACTGCGGGGGGCCTGGAACTTCTCGATCTGGCTCGACGCCGACCCGAAGGTGCGGCTCGCCCGCATGGTGGAGCGCGACGGGGCCGATCCCGACCCGAAGGCGGAGTCGAACCGCCGCTACGCCGACGCGCAGCGGCTGTACGTGCGCGACGCGCACCCGAACACGGCGGCCAGCGCGATCGTCGACAACACCGACGCCGACGCCCCGGTGCGGCGCTTCGCCGACTACTGCTCGGTCAAACCCGCCCCGAGGTAGGCACGCGCCGCGCGACCTCCGCCGAGGAGAGGAACGTTCCCGTGCGCTCCACGTCGTGCACCAGGGCGACGAGTGCCGCGTTGATCGGAGCGTCGAGTCCGTGCTCCCGAGCGACCCGCACGACGGCGCCGTTGAGGAAGTCGATCTCGGTGAGCTGACCGCGGCGGATGCTCTGCAGCGTCGATCCCGGATTCGGCACGTCACCCATGCGCCTCGCGAGCAGCCGCGGCAGCCGCGCGGCGAGCGCGAGCGGACCGCGGCCGAGCCAGGGCAGCACCCACCCGGGGATGCCCTGCAGGCCGGCGAAACGGATGCCGATGCGGTTCGCGATGCGCACCGTCTCGCGCAGGCTCGCGGCCAGCACTCGAAGGAGGGCCGGATCCTCGACGGTCTGCTGCACGCTCAGCCCCGTGATCGCCGGGAGGGCGTTGACGTGGTTGATGAGCAGTTTGGTCCACTGCGCGTCTTCGAGACGCTCGACCACCTCGACCGAGAGGGCGCCGCCGAGCAGGGTCGCGAAGCGTTCGACGACGGCCGGGTCGGTGCCGGGGGCGCCGCCGATGACGATCGGCAGGGCCGCGGTGACCGTGATGCGACCGGGGGAGAGATACGAGGTGGCGAACAGGGCGAGCCCGCCGACGAGCGGTGAGCCGGGCAGCACCTCGCCGGCGACCCGGATGCCGCCGAGCCCGTTCTGCACGACCAGCAGCGGCACCCCTTCGAGAACTGCGGCGTTCGCGCGCAGGGCGGCCTCGGCATCCTGCCCCTTGGTCGCGAGGATCGCGAGCTCCGGACGGGTGCCGAGCACCTCGCCCGCGGTCACCCGCGCGACGTGCGACCCGTAGCCGCCGTCGAGTGCGATGCCGTCGGCGCGGATCGCCGCGAGGTGCTCACCGCGCGCGGTCACCTCGACGTCGTGTCCCGCGCGATCGAGGAGGGCGGCGAGCAGTCCGCCCACCGCCCCCGCTCCGATCACGGCCACCCGCATGCTTCGAGCCTAGGCCGGGAGCAGCTCCCGCTCCGGCTGGTCGATGGCCGGCTCGTCGACGACGGGTTCCGGGCGCCGGTTCGAGCGCCCCGCGGGCAGCAGGAACGCGACGGCGGCGGTCGCGAACACGACGGCCGCACCGACGGCGACGGCGGGCACGGCGGCATCCACGTAGTCGGTCGGCGTGAGTTCGCCGCCCGCACCGGTGAAGACGGCGGTGAGCACCGCGATGCCGAGGGCGACGCCGATCTCGCGCAGCGTCGAGTTGGTGCCGCTGGCTTTCGCGGTGTCGGCTTCGCTGGTGTGGGCGAGCACGGCCGTCGAGACGGGCGCGAACACCAGTCCCATCCCGATCCCGGCCGAGATGAAGGCGGGCAGCATCGTCAGGTACGGCACGTCGGCCGTCATCACGAGGGCGAGCCAGGTGAGCCCGGCGCCCTGGAACAGCAGCCCGGCGATGATGAGTACGCGGGTGCCGACGCGCGGCGCGACGAACCCGGCGAGCGGTGCGACGACCATCGGCGCCATCGTCCACGGCGTCGTCATGACGGCGGCTTCGAGCGGCGAGTGGCCCTGCACCACCTGCAGGAACTGGATGAGGATGAAGACCGCCCCGAACATCCCGAACGAGAAGCCGAAGCCGACGACGTTCGCGACGCTGAAACTGCGGTCGCGGAACAGGCGCAGCGGCAGCAGCGGAGAGCCCGTGCGGCTCTCCCAGACGACGAACGCGGCGACCAGGGCTGCCCCGACGATCAGCGAGCCGACCACTTCGAGCGAGTCCCAGCCCGCGTCGTTGCCGCGCACGATGCCGTAGACGACCCCGAGCACGCCGAGCCCGGCGAGCAGCACCCCGGGCACGTCGAGGCGCAGCCGGGCGCCGAGGGTGTTCGGCAGGGTGAACAGGATCAGCGGAAGAACGAGGATGCCGACGGGCACGTTGATCCAGAAGATCGCCTCCCAGCTCCAGCCTTCGACGACGGCGCCGCCGATGAGCGGCCCGGCGGCGACGCCGAGCCCGGCGATCCCGCCCCACACGCCGATCGCGAGCGGACGCAGCCGCGCCTCGACCGATCCGGCGAGCAGCGAGAGCGAAAGGGGCATGATGCCGGCTCCGCCGAGCCCCTGGAGGGCGCGCGCGGCGATGAGCTGGGCGGGGTCGGTGCTGAGGGCGGCCAGCACGGAGGCGACCGTGAACACGACGATTCCGGCGAGGAAGATCGTGCGTCGCCCGAGCCGGTCGCCCAGCCCGACGGCGAAGAGGATGAGGCTCGCGAAGGCGAGGGTGTAGGCGTTGACGAACCACTGCAGTTCTTCGACGGTCGCGCCGAGGTCGGCGTGGATGGCGGGGAGCGCGTTCGTCATGACGAGGTTGTCGAGGGTGGCCATGAACATCGGGATGCCGGTCGCGGCGAGCACGAGGCCGAACGGCACCCGGCGTGAGGGGGAGGACATCGGAGGACCCTTCGTAATAAGTAATCGAATGATTACCTGCACGCTAGTAATCAGTTGATACCCTGTCAAGCGTGACGCCCGAGACCGCATCCGATCCGATTCCGCGCATGCGCGCCGAGGATCGGCGCGAACTCGTGCTGACCGCGGCGACTGCGGTGTTCGGCGAGCGTGGCTACTTCGGAACGACGACGGATGCCGTGGCGCGGGCCGCGAACGTCAGCCAGCCGTATGTGGTGCGCATGTTCGGCACCAAGGAGGCCCTCTTCCTCGCGGTGCTCGAGCGAGCGCTGGAGCGACTGATCGCCGCCTTCCGAGGGGCGATCGATGAGAACCCCGCCTCCCCGCGGGAGCAGATCCACGAGCGCCTCGGCGCCGCCTACGGCGACCTGATCACCGACCGCGGCCTCCTGCTGAGCCTGATGCACGCGTTCGTGCTCGGATCCGACCCCGAGATCGGTCGCGCCGCGCGCCGCGGATTCCTCGAGGTGTACCGGCTGCTCAGGCACGAGGCCGGCTTCACGGCCGACGAGGCCCAGGCGTTCCTCGGATCCGGGATGCTGCTGAACACCCTCATCGGGTTGCGGATGGCCGACGACTTCGACGACCCCGACGTGCGCGAACTCATCGAATGCGCGGCTCCCACGAAGGCCGAGATCCTCGTGCGCATGTCCCGGGCGACGCCGGCCTGATGCCGCCCGTGCACGGGGGGAGCGGCGGCATCCTGCTTCTCGACAAGCCGCAGGGGCCGACGAGTCACGACCTGGTCGCCCGCACCCGCCGCGCCCTCGGCACCCGCAAGGTCGGGCACGCGGGCACGCTCGACCCGATGGCGACCGGATTGATGATCCTCGGCGTCGGCAGTTCGACGCGCCTGCTCACCTACCTCGTCGGTCTCGACAAGGAGTACACCGCGACGATCCGGCTCGGGCAGTCGACGACGACCGACGACGCCGAGGGCGAGGTCGTCGCGGAGACCGACGCGAGCGGGGTGACGCCCGAGGCGATCGCGGCGGAGGTGACGGCGCTCACCGGCGAGATCGCCCAGGTGCCGAGCAGCTTCTCGGCGATCAAGGTCGACGGCCGGCGCTCGTACGACCGCGCCCGCGCCGGCGAGGAGGTCGACCTGCCTCCGCGTCCGGTGACGGTGTCGGAGTTCGCGGTGCTGAGCCGCCGAGCGGAGGGGCCCCTGCTCGATCTCGACGTGCGGGTCGCCGTCTCGTCGGGCACCTATGTGCGAGCCCTCGCCCGCGACCTCGGCCGGGCTCTCGGTGTCGGGGGGCATCTCACGGCCCTTCGCCGCACGCGGATCGGCCCGTTCGACATCGCCACGGCCGTCCACCCCGACGATGACCTCGCGGCCGCGCTCCTCCCGCCGGCGGAGGTCGCGGCGCGACTGTTCCCGACGGTGTCGATGGATGCCGACACGACCCTCGCCCTGAGTCAGGGCAAGCGCGTCGCCGTCGCAGTCGCCGATGCGCCCGTCGTCGCGGCGCTCGCCCCCGGCGGCCGGCTCGCCGGCCTCGTCTCCGTACGCGACGGCGTCTGTCGCGTGCTCGTCAACTTCCCCACCGAAGAGGTGCTCACGTGATCGACATCTTCACCGTCATCCTCATCGGGGTCGCGACCCTCGCGGGGGTGCTGTGCGTCGTGCTGGGACTCGTCGGTCGCAAGCCCGAAGACGTCACGATCCTCGCCGTCGCGCTGGTGGAGGTGCTGCTGCTCGCGCAGGTCGTCATCGCGCTCATCGCGCCGGCCGCCGGCAACCACCCGACCGGCAACCTCGGTGAGTTCTGGGTGTACCTGGCGACGGCGTGCCTCATGCCACCCGCCGCGATCGCCTGGGCGCTCACCGACCGGTCGCGCTGGAGCACCGTCGTGCTCGGCGTCGCCGCGCTCGCGATCGCCGTGATGGCGTATCGCATGAACCAGATCTGGACCGTCCAGCTGGCGTGAAGAGCAGGCCCTAGTCTGAAACGGATGTCCACCCGTCGTCTCGATTCCTCACAACTGGCCGGCCCGGGCCGCATCCTCGTCGCCGTCTACGCCGTTCTCGCCGTCGCCGCCACCGGCCGCAGCGTGTTCCAGATCATCGATCGGTTCGGCGAGGCGCCGATCGCGTTCTCGCTCTCCGCTCTCGCGGCCGTCGTCTACATTGTCGCGACGCTGGCTCTGGCGCTGCGCTGGACCACGATCGCCTGGGTCACGATCGGCTTCGAATTCGTCGGCGTGCTCGTGATCGGCACGGTGAGCGTCCTGGCACCCGGCCTGCTCGGGCTCGACAGCGTCGACCCGTTTGGCCGCGAGGCGACCGTGTGGAGCGCCTACGGCGCCGGATACCTGTGCATTCCGCTCGTGCTGCCGGTGATCGGGCTGTTCTACCTGTGGCGCGGGCGCCGCGTCACCGCCGCCGAGAGCGCCGCCGTCGAGAGCGCGCCATGATGCAGCTGTTCAACGGCCTGGGTGCGGTGCCGCCCGGATTCGGCCCGAGCGCCGTCACCGTCGGCAAGTTCGACGGCGTGCACCTCGGGCACCGCGGGGTGCTCACCCAGTTGACCTCGCTCGCCGCCGACCGCGGACTGCTGCCGGTCGTCGCGACGTTCGACCGGCATCCGTTCGCCCTGCTGCGGCCCGACGACTGTCCCGAGGCGCTCGTGTCGAATGCGCAGCGCGCCGACCTGCTGGCCGAGTCCGACGTGGCGGCGACGCTCGTTCTGGAGTTCAACCGCGAGCTGAGCGAACTCCCGCCGATCGCCTTCGCCGAACGCATCCTCCACGACGCGCTCGACGCGCGACTGGTGCTGGTGGGCACCGACTTCCGCTTCGGGCACCGCGGCGAGGGTCGCATCGACTCGATGCGCGAGCACGGCAGGATCTTCGGCTTCGAGGTCGTTCTGCTGGAAGACGTGCTCGTCGACGGGCGCCGGGTGTCGTCGACGAACATCCGGCAGCATCTCAGCGCGGGCGAGGTGCGGGAGGCGGCGAAGCTGCTCGGCCGCTACCCGCGCGTGCGGTCGACGGTCGTGCACGGCGACGCGATCGGGCGCGAGATCGGCTTTCCGACGGCGAACCTCGATCCGGCGATGGAAGGATTCCTGCCGGCCGACGGCGTCTACGCCGCCTGGGCGTGGATCGACGGCGTCCGTCACGGCGCGGCGGTGTCGATCGGCAACAACCCGACGTTCGACGGCATCCCGGCGCGGCGCACCGAGGCGCATCTGATCGACACGTCGCTGGACGCCTACGGCAAGACGATCGAGCTCGACTTCGTCGAGTACCTCCGCCCGATGGTCAAGTTCGACGGAGTGCCGACGCTCGTCGCCGCGCTCGCCGCCGACACCGAGCGCATCCGGGCCCTGCTCGCGGAGGAAGCCGGCCTCGGGAGCGATCCGGCGCCCGACGCACCCCGTCCCTAGAATCACAACATGCCCGGGCTGATTCGTCGAAGCGATATCGACGAAGTCAGGGCACGCACCAACATCGCCGACATCGTCGGCGACTTCGTGACGCTGAAGAGCGCGGGTGTCGGCTCGATGAAGGGCCTGTGCCCGTTCCACGAGGAGCGCAGCCCGAGCTTCCACGTGCGGCCCCAGGCGGGGCTCTATCACTGCTTCGGCTGCAACGAGGGCGGCGATGTCTTCTCCTTCCTGCAGAAGATGGACCACGTCTCCTTCGCCGAGGCCGTCGAGCGGCTCGCGGCCCGGCTCGGTTACGAGCTGCACTACGAAGACGGCGGGCAGGCGAGCGACCACGGCAACCGGGCCCGGCTGCTGGCGGCGAACGCCGCCGCCGAGAAGTTCTTCCAGGCACAACTGGCGACCCCGGCGGCGCAGATCGGCCGCGACTTCCTGGGCGCGCGCGGCTTCGACGCCGCCGCGGCGCAGCACTTCGGCATCGGCTTCGCGCCGAAGTCGTTCAACGCCCTCGGGGATGCCCTCAAGAAGCAGGGGTTCACGCCGGAGGAGCTCACGGCATCCGGTCTGCTGAGCACCGGTGACCGTGGCAACGCCTACGACCGGTTCCGCGGCCGCCTGATCTGGCCGATCCGCGACATCACCGGGCAGACCGTCGGCTTCGGCGCCCGCAAGCTGCTCTCCGACGACGACGACAAGGGCCCGAAGTACCTCAACACCCCCGAGACGCCGGTGTATCACAAGAGCCAGGTGCTCTACGGGCTCGACCTCGCCCGCCGCGACATCGCGAAAGGCAAGCAGGTCGTCGTCGTCGAGGGCTACACGGATGTCATGGCCTGCCACCTCGCCGGCGTCACGACGGCCGTGGCCACCTGCGGCACGAGCTTCGGCGTCGACCACATCAAGGTGATCCGGCGGGTGCTGGGGGATGTCGACAACGCCGATACGGCCGGCACCGGCGAGGTGGTGTTCACCTTCGACCCCGACGAGGCCGGGCAGAAGGCGGCGAGCCGGGCGTTCCAGGAGGAGCAGCGTTTCGCGGCGCAGACCTTCGTCGCGGTCGCCCCCGACAACCTCGACCCGAGCGACCTGCGCACCCAGCGCGGCGACGAGGCGGTGCGCAAGCTCATCGCCGACCGCAAGCCGATGTTCGAGTTCATGATCCGCCGGGTGCTCACCGGCCACGACCTCGAGACCGTCGAGGGCCGGGTCGCCGCCCTGCGCGCGGCGGCGCCGGTGGTCGCCGGCATCCGGGATCGCTCGCTGAGCGACGGCTACGTGCGCAACCTCGCCGGCTGGCTGGGGATGGATCCCGCCGAAGTCGGCCGCGCCGTGCGCGCCGTGAAGTCGGCCCGGCCGACGACGTCGACGCCGGTACCGGCGGAGGGTGAGGCGGAAGCCCCGGTGGCCGAGGTGCGTCTGCTCGACCTGCCGACCGACGTCGAGACCCGTATGGAACGCGACGCGTTCCTCGTCATCCTGCAGCGGCCGCAGGCGATCGGTCGCGAACTGCTCGAGCGCGCCGTCACGGTGCGGATGCGCAACTCGATCCTCGACGTGGTGCGCGACGGTGTCGCCACGGCGATCGAGTACTGGGACCGGCCCGACTGGGTCGCGCGCGTCAGCGAAGCCGTGCCGTCGCGGTTCGCGGGCCTGGTGGCCCAGCTCGGGGTCGCCCCGATTCCCGAGACCCGGGAGGCGAACCTCGACAAGTACGCCCGTGCGCAGGTCGCCGATCTGGTGGCCGTCGACCTGGCTCGTCGCAAGACCGACCTCCAGGGGGCGTCGCAGCGTGCCGCGGCGGAAGGCGACGTGGATCGGGCCCGGCGCATCCAGGTCGAGATCGCGGCCCTCGAGATCGAGCGGCGCAAGTTGCGTGCAGGCTGACTGTGTTATGACTGGTAGGCCCGCGCGACCCTTGACGAGCGGGCATCCCGAGGCCCTTGCCACCCGATTGAAGGAGGCCCGTTGAGTCGGAGCCTGCTGCGACGCGCGATCGCTGCCGCCACCGCCCTCGCCGTGATCGTGACGCTCGGCGCCTGCGCCAGCGGGGGTTCGGCGTCGAGCCCCATCCGCGTCGGGTGGAGCGGTGAGGTTCCGCCGCTCGACCCGGCGGCGAGCGACTCGCTCGGCTCCTTCGCCTTCCTCACCCAGCTCTACCCGTCGCTGCTCGTCGTCGACGCCGATCAGGCCGACCCCGTTCCCGAGATCGCCGAATCGGTCGAATGGACCGAAGACGGGGTCTACACCGCGGTGCTGAAGTCCGGGCTGGTCTTCCCGAACGGTCACGACCTCACCACATCGGATGTCAAGTTCAGTCTCGAGCGTCAGCTCGCGCTGCAGTCGGAGGACGGAGCCTGGCGGCGCCTCGCGAACCTCGACAGCATCGAGATCATCGACGACACGACGATCGAGTTCCATCTCGGCACGGCGATCGACACCGGCTTCCCGTTCGTGCTCGCCGGCCCCGCCGGGCTGGTGCTCGACGAGGAAGCCTTCTTCGCCGACGAGCTCACCCCCGACGCCGACATCATCGACGCTCAAGCTTTCGGCGGGCCGTACGTTCTCGAGTCGTCGAGCGACGAGGTGTTGACACTCACCCCGTACCTCGGGTTCGGCGGTTCGCCGCTGGCCGCATCCACCCTCGAGCTTCGGGCGGGCGACGACGGCGATCTGGCGACGCGCTTGAGCGACGGCACGGTCGACGTGCTCGCCGGCCGGCTCGGTCCCGAGACCATCCAGTCGCTCGCCGGGGATGACGGGATCGATATGGCGCGGGCCGCATCCGGTCGTGTCCGCCTGCTCGCGTTCGACTTCGGTCACATGCCGTTCGGCTCCCGCACCGAGACCCCCGACGCAGCGAAGGCGGCGGCCGTGCGCACCGCCATCAGCGAGCTCGTCGACCGCGAAGCCCTCGCCGACGGGCTCGGCGCCAACTGGGTGGAGCCGCTCTACGGCTACACCGCCGACGGCATCCCGGGCTCCTCCGACGTGTTCTCCGCGCTCCACGGCGACGGTGAGGGCGGGCCCGACGTCGACCGCGCCACGGCAGCCCTCGACGCGGCGGCGATTCCGTACCCGGTCGAGCTCAGCATCCATGTCGACCTCGACCAGGTGGGCGATCCGGGGAGGGTCGAGATCGACGCGCTCGCCGAGCAGCTCGACGACAGCGGCCTGTTCACGGTCACCGTCGTCGAGACGGATGCCGAGGGCTTCGGCTCGGCGCTCGTCGCCGGCGAGGTGGAGGCGGTGTTCACCAGTGTGCTGCCGGTCACCGCCGACCCCCGGGACTACCTCGAACCGTTCCGTTCAGCCGGTCTGCTCGCGCCGGGCTACGCCGACGCCGGCGTCGACAAGCTGCTCGACGAGTACGCGAGCGAGCCCGACGCCGACCTTCGCGCGGCGAAGCTGCGTGAGATCGAGAACGCGATCGCGGTGCAGCTCCCCGCCATCCCGCTCACCCAGGGGGTGCGCGTGGTGTTCGTGCGCGGCACGATCTCGGGGTTCGGGGTCGACGACTCGCTCCCGCTCGACCTGAGCCGGCTGCGTCGCTGAGTTGCTGCGTCGCTGACTCCGGGTCAGGCCGGGTAGCGTGGCAGCGTGAGTGACGTCGCGGTTCGGGCAGACGACCTGACCCTCGGGTACGGCGATGATCGACCCGCCGTGAGCGGTGTCACCTTCGAGATCCCGCTCGACGGCATCCTCGGCGTCGTCGGTGAGGCCGGGTCGGGCAAGAGCACCCTCGCCCGTGCGGTGGCCGCCCAGTCGGTGCCGGGGGAGCGCACGGCGCCGCACATCGTCGGGGGGCACCTTCAGGTGCTCGGCCGGGAGATCCGCGACCTCTCACCGCAGCGGCGCGACAAACTGGTGAGCAAGGTCGGCTACCTGCCGCAGGACGGCGGAAGCACCCTCGAACCGCATCTCACCGTCGGCGAGAACGTGGCCGCCCCGATCTACCAGCGCGACGAGAAGTACGACCGCAAGAAGGCGGGTGCGCTCGTCGCCCAACTGGTGGATGCCGTGCGCCTCCCGATCGGCGTCATGGCCAAGATGCCCCACGAACTCTCCCGCGGGCAGCGGCAGCGCATCGCGCTCGCCCGTGCCCTCATCCTCGAACCGAACCTGCTCGTCGCCGACGACCCGACGATGGGTGTCGACGTGCTCGTGCGCGGCCGCATCCTCACCGTCATCGCCGACCTGCAGCGCGAGCGCGCCTTCTCGGCTCTCGTGATCGGCCACGACCTGCGCGAACTGCGCACGATGACCGACCAGATCGCCGTCATGCACGAGGGCATGTTCGTCGGCTACGGCCAGGCCGACGAGGTGCTCGACAACCCCCTGCACCCCTACGTGGAAGCCCTCGCCGCCACCACCCGGTGACCCGGAGTGTCGCTCTCCGGTGACCATCCGCGCGACACGCCGTCGACACCCCGGGATGCCGGGCAACGGTCATCGTGTTGCGACAGCTTGCCCCGTCGTCGGGATGCGGTGGGCAAGAGCGCCGGTTCAGGTTTGCTACGCTGGACCGGCTGTTCACACAGCTAATCCTCGGTAGCTCAATTGGCAGAGCAATCGGCTGTTAACCGATAGGTTCTTGGTTCGAGTCCAAGCCGGGGAGCAGATGAGGCCCGGACTCCCCGTGATTCCGGGCCTTTGTCGTTCCCGCCGCATGCCACCGATCATGCCTCTACGAACGTGTCGGGGACGGGACCGAGCAACGGCTGGGCCTCCGGCGGGTTGCGATAGCCCGTCTCCCAGGGATAAGCGCCGGTCGAGTCCGGCCAGATCAGCTGCAGCGCCCTCACCTCGCCATACCGATGATGTACCGCGGTGAGGCCCTCCGTGTTCTCGGCATCGATGAAGGCCACGTCTCCGGAATCGGTGAACCGGGTCGTCCGGATGCCGTGAGCGACCACGATTCCGTCGCGCAAGTCCTGACCCACCAGGTTCAGGAAAATGTGAGCAGAATCGAACGGCATCCCGGTGACGACGATTTCGGCGTGGCCGAAAGCGCTCAGCCCCACGGTGTACGAGAACTGGCTCGCGTTGGGCGATCCCATGACGTGACGGACTGCCCACCCGTGTTCCTCGATCAACACCGAGAGCTCCTCGTCCGCCGACCGGGCGGAATCTCGAGAGGGCACGGTCAATTCGCCCCCTTCACCCGCACCCAGTTCTGTCGCACGAACTCGATCCCGGCGGGCTCGTGCAGTCGGAACTCGAACAGCCCGCACTCGGCGCAGACATACGCCCACACCTCGTGGCTCTGGTGGAGGCTGACGGCTCCGCGGAAACCCAGTTCCAGATGCGGCCGCAACCCGACGGCGCCGTACTCGCCGAAATCGACACCGTTGCGGGCCGCGTAGATCTCGGTTCCGTCGCAGGAGGGGCACACACCTTCGCGCATGCCCACGATCGTAGAGGCGGGGGGCGTGGTTCTACATGTGCGGAACGGACTGCAGCACCATCTCGGCGGGGTCGAAGTACGTCGACCAATCGGGGAACCCGAGCACGAAATCCGGGCCACCGACGGGGAAGACGCCGATCGATTCCAGCTCTGAGTTCTCTGCGGCGTCGCGTTCTTCGCTCTCGTAGGCGCCGGGCTCGACATCGGGAAACGGTTGAACCCATCCGGCCGATTCGAGGATGCCGAGCACCTGGGATTCGTCGGCGCCCGAGGTCACCCCGAAGACCTGGATCATGAGGTCGCCGGCGGCCGACGCGCGCTCCACCCGGAAGACGCACCCCTCGCGCACGGTGTCGTTGACCGCATCCGGCCGGAAGGCGTAGAACGGATCCTCGACCAACGTGATCTCGGTGAACGGCTCCGAGGGCTGAGTCTCGAGATGATCCGTGAGCGCGTCGAAGAAGCCCTCGGGACACGACCGCTCAGCGGCCTGTGCCTCTGAAGGCGTCGGGCTGACCCGGTCTGACGGTTCGGTTGACGCGCACCCCGCCAACCCCGCGATCGTGACGGCCACCACGAGAAGCACCCCTGACCGCTGCATGGTGAGAATACTAAGCGATCCTCACCAGACAGCGAGAGTTACTCCCGCGGGACGACGCCCACCGCGCGGCGCCCGCGTAGCATCGGCGCATGCGGCATCCCGGGTGGTACAGCGCGCACGGGCCGCACGGCGCACGCGGATGGCATGGCCCGCCTCCCCCGGAGTGGAGCGCCCCGAAGTGGGTGACCCTCTGGGTGCCGGTCATCGCATCCTTCATCCCGCAGGTGCTCGCCGCCATCTGGACGATCCGAGTCGGCGACTACCTGCCGCGGGAGGCGGTCGGCATCCTCGGTCTGGCCCTCGTGGGGCCGCTCGCCCTCATCGGCGCGCGGCGCTTCCCGGGCCCGGTCGTCGTGGTCGTGGCGGCGGCGGCATCGCTCGACCTGTTCGTCAACCCGCACGGCGGCCCCCCGTATGTCGCGCTGGCGTTCGCGATCGTCTCGGCGATCG
The DNA here is from genome assembly GCF_014653215.1 of Pseudolysinimonas yzui. Taxonomy (GTDB): domain Bacteria; phylum Actinomycetota; class Actinomycetes; order Actinomycetales; family Microbacteriaceae; genus Pseudolysinimonas_A; species Pseudolysinimonas_A yzui. Next base: position 553,957 of record NZ_BNAI01000001.1, read on the forward strand.
TGCGCGGTGCCCGGGTGTGGGCGTGGGTCTCGGTGGGGGCGGCCTGGATCGCCACCGTCGGCGCCGCCATCGCGATGGGGCGCGAGGAGTGGACCCCGGGGCGGATCGCGGCGACCACCCTCGGCATCCTCATCGTCTTCGGCATCGGCGAGGGGATGCGCACTCGCCGCGACCGCGCGGCCGAGTACTGGCGGCTGGCGGGCGAGCGCGAGCAGAGCGAGGTGCAGGCCGAGCGGGTGCGCATCGCCCGCGAATTGCACGACGTGCTCGCGCATTCCCTGAGCCAGATCAACGTGCAGGCCGGCGTCGGACTCCACCTGATGGAGCGGCAGCCCGACAAGGCGGCCGAGGCGCTCGCGAGCATCAAGGAGACGAGCAAGGCGGCGCTCGACGAGGTGCGGTCGGTGCTGGGCGCGTTGCGATCCGACGGCACGACGGATGCCCCGCTGGTGCCCGAACCCGCGCTCGACCGGTTGCCGGCCCTCGTCGCCGCGATCCGCGGGGTCGAGGTGACTCTCGACAACCGCATCGTCGATGCCCCCAAGTCGGTGCAGCTGGCCCTGTTCCGCATCGCGCAGGAGTCGCTCACCAACGTCACCCGCCACGCCGGCGCCGCGCACGCGACGGTGCGACTGTGGACCGAAGGCGGCAGCTACCGCCTCGAGGTCACCGACGACGGTGCGGGTTCGACGACGCCGGCGAGTGAGACCGGCGGCCGCGGCCTGCTCGGGATGCGGGAACGTGCCGAGCTGCTCGGCGGCCACCTGTCGGCCGGACCGGCGCCGGGCACGGGGTTCCGGGTCTCGGCCACGATCCCGATGGAAGGCGTTCCCACATGACCGGCCCCCGCATCCGGGTCGTCCTCGCCGACGACCAGCACCTGATCCGCGCGGGCTTCCGCAGCCTGCTGGAAGCGGAGCCCGATCTCGACGTCGTGGGGGAGGCGGCGACGGGTCGCGAGGCGGTCGCCCTGGTGAAGCGCACCCAGCCCGATGTGGTGCTGATGGACATCCGGATGCCGGACGGCGACGGCCTGTGGGCGACGGAACAGATCGTGGCCGACCCCGCCCTCGCCGGCACCCACGTCGTCGTCGTGACGACCTTCGAGCTCGACGAGTACGTCGCGCAGGCGATCCGGGCGGGGGCGAGCGGGTTCCTCGTGAAAGACACCGAACCCGTCGAGCTGATCCGGGCGGTGCGGGTCGTCGCCGGCGGGGAGGCCCTGCTCAGCCCGAGCGTCACGAAACGGCTGCTCGAGCGGGTCGCCGGCACCCTCAACGACTCCCCGGACACCCGGCCGCTCGAGCCGCTCACCGACCGCGAGCGCGAAGTGCTGGCGCTCGTCGGCCAGGGCCTCACCAACGAGGAGATCGGCGGTCGCCTCTTCCTCAGCCCGCTCACCGCGAAGACCCACGTGTCGCGCATCATGTCGAAGCTGCTCGCCCGCGACCGCGTGCAACTCGTCGTCATCGCCTACGAGACGGGTCTGGTCAGGGCCGGTCAGGCGTGAAGTGTCAAGAAGGGTCGCTCTGAGGAGTCCGATGCGACCCCTTTTGACGCCTCAGGGAGTAGTCGAGAGACTCCCGGCGGCAGATTCGCGCCGCTCCCGATGCGAGAAGAGTCGGGATGTCGGATCCCACTCGGGGATCCGCGGAAACGGAGTCACTCGTGTTCACCGCTCTCGCCCTGAGCGCCGTCGCGTTCCATCCCTGGCACGGCGGCTTCTGGTTCTTCCTGATCCCGCTGTTCTGGATCCTGCTGTTCGTGGTGCTGTTCGCGATCTTCGGTCGGCGCTGGCGCCGCCACGGCGGCCCTTACGGCTACGGCCCGCACGCCTACTGGCAGCACGCTCAGGCCGCGGGCAGCGCCGAGTCGGTGCTCGCCCAGCGCTACGCGAACGGCGACATCGACGAGAAGGAGTACCGCGCCCGTCTCGAGGTGCTGCGCTCCAGCGGGCCGGTGCCGCCGCCCGCGAAGTAATGCGAAAGCCGCGGCCCCGACCGGGATAAACTGACCGGTCGGGGCCGCGGCATGTGCCAGCCGCGGATCAGGAGGCACCTTTGGATGCGATCACGGTCGCTCTCGCCGCGCTCGCGGGCGGTCTCGTCGTCGTCGGAATCGTGCTGTTCGTGCTCTGGCGTCGCGCCCGGCGTGCGGCGCTGCGCAATGAGTTCGACCGCACCACGGCCGACCGCGAACGGCTCGACCTGGAACTGACTCTCGCCGAGCAGACCAGCCGGCTGCGCATCGTCCGGGAACTGCACGAGCTCGTCGTGCACTCGGTGTCGGTGCTCATCAGCCACGCCGACGGCGCCCGGTATGCGGCATCCCAGGATCCGGCGGTCGCCGCCCGCAGCGCGGCCGTCATCGCCGACACCGCCCGCGCCACGCTCGCCGACCTGCGTCGGGTCATGGCGCTCGCCCGCGAGGGCGAGGCCGCGGCCGGTCCGCAGCCGCGCCTGTCGACCCTGCGCGACCTTTTCAAGGTGATGCGGGATGCCGGCCTCGAGGTCGAGTTCCGCGAGACGGGTGAGCCGATCCGGTTGAAGCAGGGCGCGGAGCTGGCGATCTACCGCATCCTGCAGGAAGCCCTCGAGAACGCCCTCGCCCACGGTGGGGAGGGCACCCACGTGCTCGTCTCGTTCACCTGGAGCGACACCCTCGAGATCGTCGTCGCCGACGACGGTGCCCGGGCCGCGGCGCGACGTGAGGGGCTCGACCCCGACGAGGTCGCCCGGGATCGGGTCTCCAGTCAGGAGGACGACCTCGCCGCACTCACGCAGACCCCGACCGGTCGCGGGATGACTGAGATGCGCGAGCGCGCCGAACTCTACGGCGGGATGCTCAACACGATCGTCACCCCCGGCGTCGGCTTCACGGTGACCGCGATCTTCCCGGCGGTGCGCGCCCACAACGGCATCGAGGGCGTGAAGCTGGGCACCGAGTGACCATGCGGGGTCCGGTGCGGATGCTGCTGGTCGACGACTCGCCGTGGCAGCGCGAGGGCTGGGCGCTGCTGTTCGGCTCGCAACCCGACCTCGAGGTCGTCGGCCAGGCCGGTGACGGCGCGCAGGCCCTCGCCTTTCTGCGTCAGCAGCTCGTGGATGTCGTGCTCATGGACATCCAGATGCCGCGCGTGAACGGGTTGGTCGCCACAGAGCGCATCCTCGGTGACGAGGCGGTGCGCGCCAACGGTCCCGCACCGCGAATCATCCTCGTGACGGGCGTCGATCTCGACGACCACGTGCCGGCCGCGGCTCAGGCCGGCGCCTACGCGGTGCTCTACAAGGACGCCGAGCCGGAGGCGCTGTTCGACGTCATCCGCGAGGCGGCCCTCAGCCGATGAGGTGGGGGAGTCGGCGTTTGAGCAGTTCGTTCGCGGCGACGTAACCGGCCAGCACGAGGGCGAGCGCGGCGAACAGGGTCAGCGGCGGCGGTTGGAGGCCCAGCAGCTCGGCGGCCGGCGGCAGGAAGGGCAGTGCGGCCGTCACCGCGGCCACAGCGAAGCTCGCGATCAGCAGCCCGAGGGCGGGCTGTGACTTCCAGATCGGCCGTGGGATGCGCAGCGAGAAGAGCACCGCCAGTTCGGTGAGCGTCGACATCACGAACCAGGCGCTCTGGAACAGCGTCTCGCCGGCCCCGAACCCGACCACGAGCACGGCGAAGGTGATGAGGTCGAACACCGTCGACAGCAGCCCGAAGGCCAGCATGAATCGCAGCAGCGACCGCATGTGCCAGCGGATCGGCCGGGCCGACTGCTCCTCATCGACGGCGTCTCGGGCGATGAACATCGCCGGGATGTCGCTGAGGAAGTTGAGCAACAGGATCTGGCGCGGCAGCAGCGGCAGGAACGGAAGCACGAGACTCGCGATCGCGAGCGACGCCATGTTGCCGAGGTTGGCGCTGGTGGTGAGCCGGATGTATTTGAGGGTGTTCGCGAAGGTCTGACGCCCGAGCCGCACGCCGGTCGCGACGACGTCGAGGCCCTTGTCCAGCAGCACGACGCTCGCCGCCTGCTTGGCGATGTCGGCCGCGGTGTCGACCGAGATGCCGACGTCGGCGGCGTGCAGGGCGGGCGCGTCGTTGATGCCGTCGCCGAGGAACGCGACGACTTCCCGGTTCGCTCGCAGGGCGGCGACGATGCGCTCCTTGTGCAGCGGCTCCACCTCGGCGAAGACCCGCACGTCGCGCAGGGTCGCGGCGAGCCGGGTCGAGTCGAGATCGCCGAGATCCGCCCCCGTCACGACTCGCTCGGCGTCGATCCCCACCTCGGTGGCGATCGTGCGCGCACAGCCGACGCTGTCGCCGGTGATCAGCCGCACGTCGACGCCGGCGGCGCGCAACGTGGCGACCGCCTCGCGCGCGCCGGGTTTCGGAGGGTCGCGGAAGACGAGCAGCCCGGCGAACTCGAGCTGCGTCTCGTCGGCGACGGTGAGCGGCCCGGCCGCCGGATTCCGCGGGCGGGTGGCGACGGCGAGCACTCGGTTGCCGGCCGCGGTGAGCTCGTCGGCCCGCCGCTCGATGTGCGTGCGGTCGGCATCCCACCGTGCCGGTTCGCCGCCGGCCGCACCGACGCATCGGGGGAGCACCGACTGCACGGCGCCTTTCGTGATGAGCAACGGCCCGCCCGACCAGTCGACGAGCACGCTCAGCCGTTTGCGTTGGAAGTCGTAGGGCAGCTCTTCGAGGGCGACCACCTCGGTCGGATGCACCCGCAGGATGCCGTCGTCGAGCGGGTTGCGGAAGCCGCGTTGCGCCGCCGCGTTGGCCGCCGCCAGGGCGGCGACCCGTTCGCTGGGTTCGCCGTCCGGCCCGAGGGCGGCACTCAACTCGGCGGCACCGGAGGTGAGCGTTCCGGTCTTGTCGGTGCACAGCACAGTGATGGCGCCGAGGTCTTCGATCGCGTCAAGCCGTTTCACGATCACGTGCCGCTGGGCGAGTCGGCGCGCGCCGGCGGCGAGGCTGAGCGCGACGATCGCGGGCAGCATCTGCGGCGTGATGCCGACGGCGAGCGAGAGCGCGAACAGCAGGGCTTCGATGACGGGGCGGCCCAGGGCCCAGTTGACGACGAAGATGAACGTCGTCAGCACGGCGACCAGCCGGATGAGCAGCCAGCCGAACCGCGCGATCCCCAGCTCGAAGCTGGTGCGCACCGACGGTCCGCCGACAGCCCGGGCGACCCGGCCGAACTCGGTCTGCTTGCCCGTCGCGACGACGACGGCGCGGGCGGTTCCGCTGACGACGTGACTTCCGAACTGCACCGCGGTCGATCGAGCGGCGAGCGCCGTCGCCTCGGGCAGTTCGGCGTTCGCATTCTTCTCGGCCGGGAACGACTCACCGGTGAGGGCCGAGGCGTCGACCTGGAGGCCGTCTGTCTCCAGCAACCGCGCGTCGGCGGGCACCAGGTCACCCGCCGACAACAGGATGACGTCGCCGCGCACGACGTCGCGAACTGGCACGCTGTGTTCGACGCCGCCGCGTAGCACCCGCGACATGACCCGCACACTGGCCAGCAGCTCGGCGACGGCGGCGTCGGCGCGGTACTCCTGCCAGAAGCCGAGCAGGCCGCTCGCGACGATGATCGCGAGGATGATCATCCCGTCGGCGATGTCGCCGAGCGCCACGGCGATCAGGGTCGCCGCAGCGAGCACCAGGGTGACCGGACTCGCGAACTGGGTCACGAGCACCCGGATCGCGGGACGGCGCCGGTGCTCGTCGAGCGGGTCACGACGGCGACGCCGCTGCACCTGCGCGCGGCTGAGTCCGCTGTCGCGCGAGCCGACCGCGTGCAGCACGACGGCGGCGGGCATCGTCCAGTAGGCGGCGGGCGCCTCCGCATCCACCACATGGGCCCTCTCGCGCACCCCACGATCCTGCGCCGTGGGCGTTCGCCCGGGAAGGCCCAAGGTCCCGCGGGACTTCCGCCCTGGTTCCCGGGCCCCGCGCCCCGCAAGATGGGCTCATGCGTGCGCCCGTCGACCAGCCGACCATCGACCAGCCGACCATCGATCGGACGACCATCGATCGGATCGACGCGTGGTGGCGGGCCGCGAACTACCTGAGCATCGGGCAGATCTACCTGCTGGCCAATCCGTTGTTGCGCGAACCGCTCACCCGCGACCACGTCAAGCCGCGCCTCCTCGGGCACTGGGGAACGACACCCGGCCTCAACTTCCTCTACGCCCACCTCAATCGCGCCATCCAGCAGCGCAAGCAGAGCACCGTCTACATCGCCGGTCCCGGGCACGGCGGCCCGGGCATGGTCGCGAACGCGTGGCTCGACGGCACCTACTCCGAGGTCTACCCCGACATCGATCGGTCGGAGGCGGGGATCGGCCGCCTGTTCCGCCAGTTCTCGTTCCCCGGCGGTATCCCGAGCCACGCCTCGCCCGACACCCCCGGCTCGATGCACGAGGGTGGCGAGCTCGGCTACGCGTTGTCGCATGCCTACGGCGCCGCGTTCGACAACCCCGATCTGCTCGTCGCCTGCGTCATCGGCGACGGGGAGGCCGAGACCGGTCCGCTCGCGACCGCCTGGCACGGTAACAAGTTCCTCAACCCCCGGCAAGACGGTGTCGTGCTGCCGATCCTGCACCTCAACGGCTACAAGATCGCCAACCCGACGGTGCTCGCCCGCATCCCCGAAGACGAGCTGCTCGCCCTGATGCGCGGCTACGGGCACGAGCCGTTCCTCGTCTCGGGCGGGTTCGACGGGGAGGACCCGAAGGCCGTGCACGCGCGGTTCGCCGCGGTGCTCGACGAGGTGCTCGACCGCATCGCCGCGATCAAGGCGGCCGCGGCGGCCGGCGACGAGTCGCGCCCGAATTGGCCGATGATCATCCTGCGCACGCCGAAGGGCTGGACCTGCCCGGCCGAGATCGACGGCAAGCCGGTGGAGAACACCTGGCGCGCCCACCAGGTTCCGCTGGCGAGCGCCCGCGACACGGAGGCGCACCTGCGGGTGCTCGACGACTGGATGCGGTCCTACCGTCCCGAGGAGCTGTTCGACGAGTCCGGGGCACCGTTCCCCGAGGTGATCGCGCTCGCGCCGGAGGGGGAGTTGCGGATGAGCGCCAACCCGGTCGCGAACGGCGGGCTACGTCGCGACCTGAGCCTTCCCGACTTCCGGCAGACGGCGGTCGAGGTCGATCCCGCCGCACGCGGCGCGCTGCAGCTCGAGTCGACGGCGGTGCTCGGCCACTGGCTCGCCGACGTCATCCGGCACAACCCCGCCGACTTCCGCATCTTCGGGCCCGACGAGACGGCATCCAATCGGCTCGCCCCGGCGATCTACGAAGCGACCGCGAAGCAGTGGAACGCCGAGGTGGTGAGCGTCGACGAGAACCTGGCGCCCACCGGTCGCGTGATGGAGGTGCTCAGTGAGCACCAGTGTCAGGGCTGGCTCGAGGGGTACCTGCTGAGCGGCCGGCACGGGCTGTTCAACACCTACGAGGCGTTCGTGCACATCGTCGACTCGATGTTCAACCAGCACGCCAAATGGCTCGAAGCCTGTCGCCGCATCCCGTGGCGTCAGCCGATCGCGAGCTTGAACTACCTGCTCTCCAGCCACGTCTGGCGGCAGGACCACAACGGCTTCAGCCACCAAGACCCGGGGTTTCTCGACGTGGCCGTGAACAAGAGCGCCGAGATCGTGCGGGTGTACCTGCCGTTCGACGCGAACACGCTGCTGTCGACCTACGACCACTGCCTGCGCTCGGTCGACTACGTCAACGTCGTCGCCGCCGGCAAGCAGCCCGCGCCGCAGTGGCTCACGATGGACGAGGCGATCGAGCACTGCACCCGCGGCGTCGGGGTGTTCCCGTGGGCGGGCAGTGAGGTCGAAGGCAGAGAACCGGATGTCGTGCTCGCCGCCGCCGGGGACGTTCCGACGCTCGAGGTGCTGGCCGCTGCCGCGATCCTGCGGGAGCGGCTGCCGACGCTGGCGGTGCGGGTGGTGAACGTCGTCGACCTGATGCGTCTGCAGTCGGAAGACCAGCATCCGCACGGCCTGCCCGATGCCGAGTACGACGCGATCTTCACGACCGACAAGCCGGTGATCTTCGCCTTCCACGGCTACCCGGCGCTCATCCACCGGCTGACCTACAAGCGTGCAGGGCACGATCAGTTGCACGTGCACGGCTTCCAGGAGCGCGGCACGACGACGACGCCGTTCGACATGGTGATGCTCAACGACCTCGACCGCTACCGGCTGGCGATCGCCGTTCTCGACCGGGTTCCCGGGCTCGCCGCCGCCAACCCCGAGTTCCGTCAGGAGCTCGAGGACGCCCGCACCCGGGCCCGCGACTACACCCGCGAGCACGGCGAAGACATCCCGGAGGTCGCCGACTGGCGCTGGCCAGTTCGTAGCTGAAGGCGGGGCCTAGCCTTCGAGGTTGTCGACGCCCGGCATCCAGGATTGCCCGGGTGAGCCCCAGCTCTTCTTGCGGATCGCCTTCGCGACACCCTTGTCGTGCGGGTGGATCAGCCGGTCGGCGTAGAGCACCCCGTCGAGGTGATCGAATTCGTGCTGGAAGATGCGTGCCAGCCACCCGGTCGCGCGGATCTCGAAGGGCTCGCCGTCGAGGCCGGTCGCGGTGAGCAGGGCCTCGGGGGAGCGCCGCAGCGGAAAACGCTCCCCGGGGATCGACAGGCAGCCCTCCGACTCCTCGTCGTCGTCGAGTTCGCCGAGCGGCAGCGGCGCGATCAGCAGCTCGGGGTTGATCGCGGTGCCCTGGTGCCGCACGCCGTCGTCGTCGACCCACGACCAGACGAAGATGCGCAGCGAAACCCCCACCTGAGGCGCCGCGAGGCCCACACCGGGAGCCGCCGCCATCGTCTCCTCCATGTCGCGCACGAGTTCACGCACCGAGTCGTCGATCGACGGAACGGGGGATGCGGGGGAGTGCAACGCGGGATCGCCCGTGATGCGGATGGGACGCACGGCCATTCGGCCAGGATATCCAGCCGAGGACCGCTAGATTTCTCGGGATGAACCCGCTCGACGACCTCGCCGCACAGAGCGCCATTGGGAATATCCCCGTGCTCGGCATTCTCATCGCGCTTGTCGGCGCGGTCTTCTTGTCGCTCGGTGCGCAGTTCCAGCACGCCGGTGTCGGAGTCGTCGAGGAACGCCACGGATCGGGCAACAAGGCCGGCCTGAGTGTGCGGCAGCTGCTGCGGCTGCTGGCCCGCCCGTCGTGGGTCATCGGCACGGTGCTGCTCGGCCTGGCGATCCTCTTTCAGCTCGGCAGCCTCACATTTGCGCCGCTCATCGTCGTGCAGCCCATCGGCGCGGTCGCCCTCGTGATCACCGCGATCGTCAACGCCCGGGTCACCAAGACGAAGCTCGGGGGCCCGGTGCTGCGGGCGATCGCGCTCTGCGTCGGCGGAATCGCCCTGTTCGTCACGGTCGCCACCTTCGTGGCCGGAGAGCAGGTCGTCGGCGAAACCCAGCTCGTGATCGTGCTGAGCATCCTCGGCGCGGTGATCCTGCTGCTCGGACTCACGTTCGCGTTCGCCCGCAAGAAGGCGGGCGCGTTGTTCTACATCGTGTCGGCAGGCGTGCTCTACGGGTTCGTCGCGACGCTCGCGAAGGTCGTCATCAACCGACTCGGCAACCTGATGGCCGGGGTGGTCGGCGGCGAGTTCGAGTGGCTGACGATCGCCTGCATCGCCGCCTTGCTGCTCGCCGTCGTGCTCGGCGCCTACTTCGTGCAGACCGCGTACTCGCTCGGCTCGCCCGACCTGGTGATCGCGGGGCTCACCGTCGTCGACCCGCTGCTCGCCGTCGCGATCGGCATCGCGGTGCTCGGCGAGGCCGCCCACGCACCCCTCTGGGTCATCCCCGTGTGGGCCGTCGCGGCATCCGTCGCCGTCTACGGGGTCTACCAACTCGCGAAGCACCACCCGCAAACTCATCGATAGGCGTGGCGCATCGATAACGCGGCGGCTGCGGTAGCCTCGTGCGAGTGCGGATAATGCTCGGCGGGGACACCTTCGCCCCCGATATCAACGGCTCCGCCTCCTTCGCCAAACGGCTCGCGGTGGAGTTGAAGAAGCGCGGGCACGAGGTGCACATGGTGGCGCCCTCGCCCGACGGGCCGGGGCGTTCCGGGATGGAAACCCACGACGGGGTCGAGTTCATGGTGCATCGCCTCACCAGCTGGCGCTGGCTGCCGCATCCGTGGCTGCGGTTCGCCCTCCCGTGGCGCATCAAAGCCAACGGCCGCCGCCTGATCGAGCAGTACAAGCCGGATGTCGTGCACTTCCAGTCGCACATCATCGTCGGCACCGGCCTTGCCGAGGCGGCGAAAGCGGCCGGCATCCGCCTGATCGGCACCAACCACACGATGGCCGAGAACATCGCCCAGCACGTCACGATCCTGCCGGGGCCTGCGCTGCGCTGGCTGATCAAGTCGCAGTGGAAGGCGGCAGCGGATGTCTACTCGCTCGCCGACGTCGTCACCACGCCGACGAAGCGGTCGAGCGACTACTTCGAGAAGATGACCGGCCTCACCGACGTGCATTCCATCTCGAACGGCATCGACACGTCGAACTACGTGCCCAGCTTCGAGCCGCGCACCGAGAACCGCGTCGTCTTCGTCGGTCGTCTCGACGAAGAGAAGTGCATCCACGAACTGCTGCAGGCGTTCGCCCTGCTCGACCCCTCGCTCGACGCGAAACTCGACATCGTCGGCCACGGCGAAGACCTGCACCGCCTCGAGCGGCTCGCGCGCGACCTGCACATCACCGACCGTGTGACCTTCCACGGCAAGATCCCCGACGAGCAGTTGCGCGACATCCTCACCCACGGCGCCGTGTTCGCGATGCCCTCCCGTGCCGAACTGCAGTGCATCGCCGCGATGGAGGCCATGGCATCCGCTCTGCCCGTCGTCGCCGCGAACGCGATGGCGCTGCCGCACCTCGTGCACCCGGGCGAGAACGGCTACCTCTACGAGCCCGGCGACATCCCGGCTTTTGCGGCGCACCTCACCTCGGTGCTCACCGCGCCGCCCGCGGAGTACACCGCCATGAAGAAGGCGTCGCAGCGCATCGTCGCGAAACACGACCTTCAGGCCACCGTCGACACCTTCGAGGCGCTGTACCGTGGTGAAACGGTGACCGACCCGGTCACCGAGTCGGTGCCGGTCGCGAAGCGGTCGAAGCCGGCGCGGGGCGGTAGCTCAGCTGGTTAGAGCAGCGGACTCATAACAGTTGGCCCCACGGGCCAAAATCGCTGCAAACGTTGAGAACTATGCCTCTGGTGCACACTCAAGGTGCACACATCGGCGAATCTTGGATTGAACAGCGGTTTCGGCACTCGCTGCTCAAGTCGGCAGACGCCGGTCGGCTAAGTTTGAGCAGAGCGTTCACGCTCTTCGGGGCGGTAGCTCAGCTGGTCAGAGCACCGGGCTCATAACCCGTGCGGTCGTGGGTTCAAGTCCCACCCGCCCCACCTTCTCGCTCTACTTCCGCGGCGATCCGAGGCTGACGATTCGGAAGCGGAGGTCCGTGATGTCTCGTGCCATGAGCATTTCGTCCGGGTATACGAACTGCGACGGGTCCTCACCTCCTACGGTGCCGCCGGCCATCGTGCCGTCCTCGTAGAAGAACATCGGAAGTCCGGCTACGAGCTCGAAGCTCCCGTCCTTGCCGCGATCCTTTTCGTAGTTGCCGTAGGTGATCACAGTTCGGCCCGTGGTGTCTTCACGCCGGTCGACACGAAGAACGGTTCCAGACGGCATCTCGCGGAAGAAGGAGTCGAGGACGTTCCAGGTCTGGAAGGTCTCAGAGGTGTCGTACGCGCGCACTAGGTCCTGCTTTCCGGCCTTTCGGGCCAGTCGGGGGTGGGTCACGAACGAGTTTGCCACCATGCTCCCGTTCAATCCAGAAACCGGGTCAGCTACCACGCGCTTGGCGCACGACCCGTTCGATGGTTGACATCGTCAGGCCGCGCCCGACAGGGTCGTTGTCCATCTCGCCGGCCTCTGCGAAGAACTGACGCGCTGCAACGGCCTTCTCGCTTGGGGACAGCGATTCGACATCCCGGTGCATCCGGTGTCCGCCAGGGTATAGGCGGCCGACGATCATCAAGAAGGTGTAGACGATCGACGTCGAATCTGGAGCGTCAGTCACAGTCGGATCGTAGCGATAGTGGTGCCAGCCCGACCGCGATCGATGACCTCACCTGTCGGACTTTTATGGCGCTAGATTCAGACCAGTTTCGCCAGGGAGGAAACTGTGCCAGCACCAACAGAACCAAAGCTCACATCCGCTTGGGACTCTCTCCGTCACGCCGGGGGCGGATGGCCGCTCTTCCTCACTTCGGTGAGGATCGACGGGCTTAGGGGCTGGCAAGGAGAGACAGTCGAGTTTCGCTATCCCGTCGTCGCAATAGCGGGAGTGAATGGGTCGGGGAAGAGCACTGTTCTGAAAACCGCGGCAGCTGCGTACCGTTCGGACGGGACGACGGCAACATTCTTCCCGGACGACTTCTTCCCTAAGACGCCGTGGGACGAGGTGAGCGGCGTCTCGATTGATTTCACTAGCCGGGTCGCAGAGAACACAGAGGTTGTCACGGTCCGCAAGCCAACGGAGCGCTGGAGATGGACTGCTCAGCGACGGGAGAGAGCGTCCTACTTCCTGGACGTGTCGCGTATCCAGCCCGCGAACACGCAAATTGGCTACGGCCGTACGGCTCAGGACGTCATCAGTCGCGGCTCCGCCGAGCCGCTCTCAGAGGCTCAGGTAGCTCAACTAAATCGAACTCTGGGACGGCGATACGAAGAAGCAAAATTCGACCGCGCCGAAGGTAAGCAGGTCGGGGTTGTCAGCCAGGGGGGAGTGACGTACTCAAACTTCCATCAGGGCGCAGGCGAAGATTCAGTGCTTGATCTGCTGGCGCTCGTCACCGCCGCGCCCAATAAGTCCTTGATCGTCATCGACGAGGTGGAGGCTTCACTTCATCCCAAAGCTCAGCGTGCGCTGATTACAGAGCTCCTGCGCCTAGCGCTTGAGAAGCGAGCTCAGATCATCATGTCGACCCACTCGCCCTATGTCCTCGAGCAACTACCGCCTGCGGCTCGAATGTTTATCTCACTCGATCGTGATCAACGGCGACAAGTTCTCTACGGCGTGACGGCGAACTTTGCGCTCAATCTCATGGACGACGAGCGCCACGAGGAGCTCGATATCTACTGCGAGGATGACGAAGCGAAGTACCTAATCGAGCGTCTGATCGCAGCCGGGTTGCCCGATGCACTCCAGCGCGTCGAGATCACCGGAGTTGGGCCGGCCAGCACTGTCATCAACCTCGCGACCGTCGCGGCGGCGGGGAAGCTACCCCGACCTGGAATGTGCGTTGTCGACGCTGACCAGGTCAGCGGAACGGACTACCTGAGGTTGCCGGGCGAACTGGCACCAGAGCGCGAGGTATATCTCGGGCTCACCGACGAGAATTGGGTGGCGGTGGCGGAACGTCTTGGACAAGATGTCGGCCCACTGCTCGACGCAAAAGATTCAGCTGTTCAGATCGAAAATCACCACGCCTGGTCTGGCGAGATCGCGCGACAGATCGGCGGAACGATGCGCCCTTCGAAGGTGTGGGAGGCAGCGACCGATGTCTGGGTTCGGGACGTGCTCGGAGCGGAGGCTGCCAAGGAGTGGTGCGAGGCGATCGACGCTGCCTTGCGCTCGGTCTGAGGTCGACAGCCGTAGTAGTGATTGACCAGCAAGGTTCGCAAACCATCGCTTGATCGACTGCCTGCTGTTAGGTGCACACTTCGAGTGCACACATCGCAGAGACGTTCCAGGCGGTTCTGGGAGGCTCAGTGTTTTCCGACTTGCCTGAAAGCACAGAGATATCCAGCGGTCGCCGGCGCGACCCGGAGCGCTACTTGGTCGCTCATAATCCGTCGGTCACGGGTTCAAGTCCCGTCCGCCCTACTCTGGACCTGCCATGAGCCCTCCGCCTGCAACCCCGCGCTGGGGTGCCTGGCGCGTCGTGATCGGGTTCGGCATCGTGAGCCTCGCCGTCGATCTCGTCGCCGACGGGGCGCGTTCCATCCAGGGCCCCTTGCTTGCTTCGCTCGGCGCCAGTGCTCTCATGGTCGGCCTCGTCACCGGCGGCGCGGAAGCGGCGGGATACGGGTTGCGACTCGTGTCGGGTCCGCTGGTGGATCGCACGAAGAAGTACTGGGGCTTCGCGATCGGCGGATACGCGCTGACCGCTGTCTGCATCCCGTTGTTGGCGCTGACTCCCTTCATCGGGCCGGTCGGCTTGGTCGCGGCGGCGCTGCTGATCATCCTCGAGCGGGTCGGGAAGGCCATCCGCAGCCCGGCCAAGACCGTCCTGTTGGCGCACGCCGCGACCGCAGTCGGCGGGGGTCGCGGGTTCGGCGTGCACAAACTGCTCGATCAGGTGGGCGCGTTCTCGGGCCCACTGCTCGTGGCTGCCATCATCGCGATCTCAGGCGCGCTGTGGCCGGCGCTCGCCGTGCTCGCGATCCCAGGGGTCTTCGCGCTCGTGCTGCTGTTCTGGATGCGCAGCCGCGTCCCTGATCCGGGTGCGTTCGCGTCCGTTGCGGGCACGAGAACTCCGTCTGTTCCGGTGGCGGAAGCCAACGGGCGGCTCCCGGGATCGTTCTACCTGTTCGGGATCTCGGCGGCACTCACGAGTTTCGGACTCGTGGGGTTCGGGGTGATCTCATTCCATCTGACCGAGAGCGGTTTGGTCGGTCTCGCCGCGGTCCCCGTGGTGTTCGCGGCCGGCATGGCGGCGGCCGCTCTGGCAGCGGTCCTCACGGGCGGCGCATATGACCGCATCGGTGGCGGTGCGCTGCTGGTCGTGCCGATTCTCGTCGCGACGATTCCGGTGCTGACCTTCTCCTCGTCGTTTGCGCTGGTGCTCGTGGGCATCGTGATCTGGGGTGCGGCGACCGGCGTGCACGATTCAACGGTGAAGGCGCTTGTCGCCGACCTCGTTCCCGTAGCGCGACGGGGTACCGCCTACGGGGTATTCGCCGTTTTCCAAGGTGTCGGAACCTTCGGAGGAGCTGCCCTCGCCGGGGCGCTCTACCCGAATGCGGTCGCCCTGAGTCTGATCACGGTGCCGGCGCAACTCGCGTCGTTCGTCGTGTTGCTGCTCGTCGTGCGTGCGCGGCGCCGCCGTCAGTAGTTGTTCCCGATGGTGCACGTCTGCTCCGACGCCGGCTGCCCGGTGATCGAAGGCGGCAGTTCCACGACCGCGGTCTCATCGGGTGTCTCCGCGGGTGACGCCGACCCACTGGGCGCCGGTGTCGGAGTCTCCACGACATCCTCACCCGCTTGCGCGCCACCGCCCGGATCGCCGGTGACGACGATCTGCGCGTCGGCGGCGATGGCATCCATCAGGATCTTCGCGTCGGCCTTGCGGGGCGCGACGCCGCTGACGCCGCCCATCGTCGTCGCGCCGGTGGGGTAGCTCACGAACGCGATGTTGGCGAGCGGGATGTCTTTCAGCGCGAATGCCATGGCTGCCATCGAGTCGAGCGAGTTGAGCGAGGTGCTGAGCTGCATGTTGCTCGCCACCGCCTTCGCCATCGCGTAGACGGTGAGGGGGTTGCTGAGGGTGTCGCCCGACTTGACCTTGCGGATGAGGGATGACAGGAAGAGCTGCTGGTTGCTGACCCGAGTCGTGTCGGATCCGTCGCCGACGCCGTAGCGGCTGCGCAGGAACTGCAGCGCCCGCCAGCCCTCGAGGGTGTGCATGCCGGCTTCGAGGTCGAAGCTGAGCTGGCTGTCGTGGATCGCCTCGGCGACGCAGACCTCGACGCCGCCGACGGCGTTCGAGAGGGCGATGACGCCGTCGAACTCCACCTTCGCGGCGTAGCCGATCTCGAGCCCGGTGAGCGCTTCGACGGTGGTCACGGCGCAGGCCAGCCCGCCGTAGTAGAGCGCCTCGTTGATCTTGCGTGTTCCCGGGCTGCCGTTCTCGCATCCGGTGATCGGCACGAACATGTCGCGCTGGAAACTCACGGCGACGGCGCTGTTGCTGATGGGGGAGAGGTGCAACAGTATCGTCACGTCGTTGAGGTTCTCGCCGCGCTCGCCGTAGGCGGGGTTGCCTTCGCCGCTGTCGCTGCCGACGATGAGGATGTTGACGGGCCGGTCGATCGGGCCGACCTGCGGGGGGTCCTCGCCGCCCTGGATGTCGACACCCGGCTGAAAGCTGGTGGAGATCTGCCAGGCGGCGATCGCGGCGACCGAGACGGTGCTGGCGAACAGCACGGCGAGCGCGGTCGCGACGGCGATGAGGGTGGTGCGGAGCGGTCCGCGCTGCGGAAGGCGTCCGTGGCGCGCGGTGTCGGTCACGGGTTGACCATAGGCAGACCCGCCTGGGGCGACCCTGGGAGCGAGCTGATCACGAATCGGTAACGGTTGGTCGGAGAGCGCGGGTTTCGACCCGATTCGACGGGTCAATGTCGGTGGTTCTCGGTTGCGTGAAGTCATGACCAGCTACCCGCCTGACTTCGACGAATTCGACCTCGTCGACGTGTGGGAGCGGCCGTGGGATGAGTCGCAGCCCGGCACGCGAGTGCACTTCGAGCTGGGGCGGGCCGAGTTCGCGGCGGCGCAGCTGGCGCGGTCGATGGCCGAGCAGATGGGGTCGATCGCGAACGTGCTGGCCGAGGCCCGCCGGCATCCCGAGATCTATGTCGTGCTCGACGACGAGCCCACGAAGCGGCAGCTGGATGTCGCGATGGATGCCGCGGTCGCCGACATCGCGATGCGCCTGTCGATCGCTGAGGGCACCGTCGTGGCGATGGCGCACCAGGCCGAGGTGCTGCGCGCCCGGGCACCGCAGGTGTGGGCCATGTTCCGCGAGGGGGAGGTGTCGGCGGCGAACGTCCGCACCGTCGCCGCGACCCTCGACTCCCTTCCCGAGGGTCGCGAGACGGATGCCGCCCTCGACAGCAAGGCGGCGGAGTGGGCGGCACTCCCGCCGGCGCGCTTCACGGGCCGCATGCACACCCTGCGCGAGCGGCTTCACCCGATCTCGTTGACGGAACGGCATGCCGAGGCGGCGAAGGGCCGGCGGTTCTGGCGAGAGAACGACCGCGACGGGATGTCGTGGCTGGGTGCGCAGGTCACCGCGTCAGATGGCGAGATGGCCTGGCAGCGGGTCGATGCGATCGCCCGCCACCTGGCCGAACAGCCCGGCGAGACGCGCACGCTGGATCAGCTGCGAGCGGATGTGGTGGCCGACATGCTCACGGGCCGCAGCGACCCGGCGACCGAGCCGCGGGCGACGGTGGGGGTGCTGATCCCCATGATGAGCCTCCTCGGGCTGTCGGAGCAGCCGGCGACCCTCGAGGGGTTCGGCCCGATCGACGCCGACACCGCCCGGAAGCTGACCGCGCATGCGCCGTCGTTCTACCGGATCCTGACCGCTCCCGTGTCGTCCACGATTCTCGATGTCGACCGCACCAGTTACCGACCGCCCGCCGATCTGAAGCGGTGGCTCGCGCTACGCGACGGCACCTGCCGGTTCTTCGGCTGTGGCCGGTCTGCGCGGCTCTGCGACCTCGACCACACCGAGCAGTGGGCGAAGGGCGGCACGACCTCCGCCGGCAACCTCGCCCACCTCTCGCGGCGACATCACACCCTCAAGGACGAATCCCGCTGGAAGGTCGAGCAGCGGCCCGGCGGCATCCTCACCTGGACCAGCCCCACCGGAGCGATCCGCACCACTGACCCGCCGCCGTTCTAGCTGCGATGCACGGGGTGGTGCTTCGCCGGGGTCAGCAACCCGAGCGCGAGCATCACGAGACCCGCTTCGGCGAGGCCGAAGGCGAAGTAGAACGCCTGCAGGAAGCTGAACGGGATGAACACCATCTGCACGAAGATCCAGATGAGCGCATCGAACGCGGCCACCGCGCCGGCGAGCACCCACCATTCGTGACGCCGCAGCACGAGCACGAAGACCACCAGGTGCAGACCGCCGAGCACCAGGGCGAGGATGACTCCGGGCGCCAGGTAGGAGTTGAACGGTGACCCCTCGAGGTACTCGACCGGCGGGCTGAGCACGGTCGCGAGCGACGGGTTGAGCGAGCCGACGATCAGGGCGGCACCGCCGGCGACCGCCGTCACCCCGACGAGGATCGTGCTGATGAGAAGGCCGATGCGGGCCAGGCGCAACGCTGTCATGTGCCCAGAGTCCAGTGTCGGCGCAGCTCGCGGGAGGGGCGAAAGTCCCGCGCCGGTGGGAGGCTGGCTGCGTGGCGGTGACTCCAGCAGTCGACACCGACGTTCTCGTCGTCGGAGCGGGCCCGAGCGGCCTCATGGCGGCGGTGTGCCTCGCGCGGCTGGGCGTCGACGTCATCGTCGTCGATGGCAAGAGCGAGCCGACCCGCGAGTCGCGGGCTCTCGCCGTGCAGGCCCGCTCGATGGAGATCTACGCCCAACTCGGCCTCGTCGACCGGGTCTTGCGCGAGTGCGACACCGCGCCGCAGATCGTCCCCGGCTCCCGCACCCGCACCTTCCGCCCGGTGAGCTTCGCCGGATTCGGCAAGAACCTCACGCCCTACCCGGGAATCCACGTGCTCGAGCAGAGCCGCAACGAGCGGATCCTGGTGGATGCCTACCTGGGTCTCGGCGGCGACCTGCGCTGGCGGCACGACCTGCGTGACCTCCGGGTCGACGCCCGAGCCGACCACCGCGCCGACCACCCGGTCGAGGTGACGCTCGCAACGCCCGACGGCGCACCCGTCGTGATCCGAGCCCGCTGGTGCATCGGCGCCGACGGCGCATCCTCCCGCGTGCGCGAGCTGCTTCGCATCCCGTTCGAAGGGTCGACCAACCCGCTGCGGTTCTACGTGGCCGATGCCGTCGGCGTCGCCGGGCTCGCCGAGGGCGCCATGAACATGCGGGTCAGCCGGGATGACTTCATGCTCGCCTTCCCGATGGGCGGCCCCGGTCATCACCGCATCCTCGGCACCGTCGACGAGAGCGCCCCCGATCACGACCTCGAAGACGCCGTACGGACTCGCCTGACGGCGGAGTTCGGCGTCGCGTACGAGCGATCCGCCTGGTTCTCGAGCTACCGCGTTCACCATCGGCTCGCCGCCCGGTTCCGCCACGGACCGGTCTTCCTCGTCGGCGACGCCGCGCACGTGCACTCGCCGGTGGGCGCGCAGGGCATGAACACCGGCCTGCAAGACGCCCACAATCTCGCCTGCAAACTGGCCGACGTCATCCAAGGTCGTCGCGGGCCGGAGTCTCTCGACCGCTACGAAGCCGAACGCCGCCCGGTCGCCCGACGGCTGGTGACCACGACGGATGCGGTCTTCGCCCGGGTCACCTCCACCAGTCGGCTCGCCCGTTTCGTGCGCGACCGCGTCGTGCCGCTGATCGCCCCGGGTGCGGTGCGGGTCATGCCCCGGCTGGTGGGCACCGAGCGCATCTACGGCTACCTCGCGCAGCTGCGCATCCACTACTGGATGTCGGATGCCGAACGCACGCGGCGTCGCGGTCGCCGCCACCCCATCGTCGGGCGTCGCCTGGCGTGGTCAGGCGACAACTTCGCCGCGCTTGGCACGATGACCTGGCAGGTGCACGGCTATGGTGCGGCTGCCGAAGCAGTTGAGGCCACGGCGTCGGCACTGGGGCTGGCCGCGCACGTCTTCCCGCCCGACATCCATCGCCGGCTCGACGCCTCGCGGCTCTACCTGGTGCGCCCCGACGGGTTCGTCGCGGCCGCCGCCCCGTCGGCCGACGCCACCGAGCGCTTCCGGGCACTGCTCGGGTGATCAGCGCAGGTCGCGCATCCGAGCGCTGTTGGCCTGATCACCCCGCGAGCGTCGTTCGAACCAGATCCCGACCGTGATCAGGATGCTTCCCGCCGCGCCCGCCGCCACGTAGAAGACCACGGGGTCGATGTCGCGTCCGGCGACGAGTACCACGAGGATGACCAGGATCTCCACCCCGAAGGTCACCAGGCTGAGCACGAACGGCGCGGCGTAGCGCAGCAGGGCGCCGGCCAGCAGCGCGACGAGGGCCAGCGTCAGCACGAGGATCGCCCGCCAGGTCGCCGGGTTGGTTCCGGTCGCGAGCACCGACGGCAGCACCGTCACGACGATGCCAGGAGCGAGCACCGCCCACGACTTACGGAACCCGACCGGCCACGACGTGAGGGTGCCCGGCTGCTCCACCGGGTCACGTCGCAGCACCAGCGCGCCCGCGCCGACGAGGGCGAGACCCAGGGGGAGCGAGAACCACTCCACGTTGAGGTCGCGCACACTCCAGCCGGCGACCGCGACGCACCAGGCGGCGAGGAACACCACCCAGGTCGGCGGCAGGATGGTCACTTCCCCGCGGTCGGCCGCACGGAGGGCTGCCAGAACCGTGACGAGCATGAACAGCAGCAGCACGAGCGCGAGCGTCCACAGCACCCACATCGGCGCGACACCCGGTGCGACCGCCGAGATCGGACCGACCACGAGGAACACGAGCGCGGGCACCTGCGCCCACCGGCCCGCTCCCGGCAGCGAGCGGCCGGCCGAGGCGGCGAGCATCGCGGCGACGACGCTGAACGTCAGCACCGGCCAGACGACCAGATCGGGATGCCCCAGGCCGAGGTCGTCGGCCTCGACGCCGTAGCGCACCGCCTGGATGGTGCCCGCCGACGCAGCTCCGATCGACGCGATGAGGGCGGGGAGGCACAGCGAGCGGAGGCGCTCCCAGCCTTGGGTGAGCGAGCGCCGCATGAGCACGGTGCCGATGAGCAACAGGACGAGGGATGCCGCCAGCAGAGCCAGCGCACGCCACGGAAGCACGGCATCCTCTCCCGACCCGCTCGCGACGAGCACGACGAGCGAGGTCGCGATCGCGATCGCCAGACCGGGCGCCACGAGGGAGGCGCCGGCGCGACCGCGCAGGGTGAGTACGACGCCGATGATGACGGCGGCGACCGCCGGCGGGTAGACGTACGGCTCGACATCGCGGATTCCGGCGAGACCCCAGACGCACCAGAGGGCGGCGGTCCAGCATCCGGCCGCGAGCCACCAGCCGTAGCGGCGCTTCGCGAAGATGCTCGCCCCGGCCGCGCCGATGCCGATGATGAGGAACACCAGCAGCGCGGTGCCGAGGTCGGGGGTCTCGAGCACGAGCGAGAGCAGCGCCGTGATGCCGCCGGTGACGAACGCCGAGATCTCGATCCACTGCCGCACCGATGCCACGTCCGCATCGGCCACGTCACCGCGCCGCAGCGAGCCGGCGATGAGCGGAGTGGTCGGCAGCACGAGGGCGACGACCGTCGCGATCACGGGCAGCGTGACGGGGGCTCCGCCGCCGCCCTCCCACGCGGGCACGATGCCGGTCTCGATGATGCGCGGGATCACGTTGACCACGACGACCGCGAGCGACGGCAGCAGCAGAGCCGCCGCCCCGCTGCGCACGATGCGGGTCAGACCGGGGCGCCGGGTCAGGGTGAGGGTGAGCGAGAGGGCGAAGATCGCGGCGTTCGCGAGCGCCGTCTCCCAGGTGCGTTCGGCGATCATCGTCGCGACGCCGATCACGAACGGCACCGCGGTGACCGCGAGCTGCGCGTACCAGAGCGGTGCGCGCACCCGGCGCACGAGGGTGACGACGAGGGCGAATACCGATGCGGCGGTCGCCGTGTAGGCGATCACCGGGATCGTGTCGAGTCCGAGCAGGTCGAGGCCGCGTGCCACCAGAACGAGCGCGTACCCGTAGCCGACGACGACGTAGAGCGGCCGGAACGTCGCGGGCAGCGCCATCGCGAGCACGACCAGGGTCGCGACGATCGCGGCGCCGACGGCGACGGTGAGGCTCTCGTCGGTCCACGACAGCAGCGCGAGGAACAGCAGGATGACGTGAGCCGCCAGCAGGAACGCGGCACGCAACGACAGCGCGGCGTCCCGAGCCCGCGGCACCAGCAGCACGACGAGACCGATGCCGGCGGCGATCACGACGCCGACGATCGCCTGCCCGACCGGAGCAAGGCCCGACCACGCGGGTGCCGCGGTGAGGGTCGCGGCGGCGAGCCAGGCGGTGAGGATGAGCCAGGGCTGCCACGACCGACCGTCGCGGCGCACCGCCACGGCGAGCGCGAACACGCCGACGGTTGCGGCGGCGAGCCCGACGATCGCCGCCAGGCTCGGGGTCGCCTCGAAGATCGACCGTTGCCCCAGCCACCCGAAGACCGGCGAGAACAGCTGCGTCATACCGACGAGGGCGGCGGGCACGGCGGCGAGCATCGCGACGACGAGGGCTCCACCACGCACCGGCGGGCGCTGCACCCGTGCAGGCCACGGGATGAGGGCGATGGCGGCGAGTCCGACCGCCGCCGCCGCGGGGGCGAGCGCGAGCCACCAGGCCTGGTCGTCGCCCGAAAGATCGAGGGCGAACGGCAGGATGCCGGCGGCCAGGGCACCGAGCGCTCCGACGAAGGCACTCCACGCCGCGGGGGCGAGGGTTCGGGTCGCGACCCCGCACAGGGCCGCAAGTGCCGCGATGACGAGGGCTGAGCCGAGCACCCATTCGACGCGGTCGAGCCCGAACCCCACCGTCGGCAGCGCCAAGAGGGCGAATGCGCCGAACAGCGCGGCGCCGAGGGTGACGGTCACCCGGTCGGCGAGCAGCGGGCTGTCGAACCGGGTGGTGAGACGGCGCGCGACCTCGAACCCGACCAGTGCGACGGCGACCGCGCCGAGGTGGCCGACGATCGCCGACCACGGTCCGTCGACGGCGTATCCGAAGAACGCGGGCACGAAGATCAAGCCGACGAGCGCCAACCAGAGCCAGACCCGCAGGCGCACCAGCACGGCGATGAGCAGCGTCAGTAGCGAGGCGATGAGCGTCGCGATCGCGGCGAAGGTCCACCCGCTCACGCCCTCGGGCACGATCTCCGAGATCGCCCAGATGTCGAGCGCCACGAACACCATCGCGAGTGCGCCGACCGCTTCGGCCGAGAACGTCAGGCGTCCCCGGGCGAGCAGCCAGGCGAAACCGAGGAAGAGCACCGTGACGACCGCGATCACCACCCGTCGCGCCGAGATGTCGACGTCGACGTTGAAGAACCGGAAGACGACGATCGCCACGGCGACGAGCACCGCGCCGGCGATCGCGAGCACCGACTGCAGGCTGACCTGCGAACTGGATGCGGGTGCCGCCGTCAGCACGGGCGCGACCGCGGTCGCCGGCGCGGCGGCCGCTGCGGGCTGACCGGTCGGCGGGGGAGCGAGGGCCGCCTTCGTGCTGAGCCGCCCGATGATCTCCTGCCGCCGGGTCAGCAGCTCCGCCGCCTCGGCCGAGACGGCGCGCAGCTCGTCGGCGACCTCCCCGACCAGGATCGCCCCGCAGTTAGGGCAGTGCTCCGGCCCGACCGGTCCGCGCTCGCACCGGGGGCACGAGGTCGAACTGCGCAAGTATTTGGCCGCTGCATCACTCCACGCCATGCCCGGAGTCTAGGGATACTCGGGTGTGGGCCGACCGACATCCGGTCGCGCCTGGGGAATTCGCCCGTGTCGCCCCGGTTGTACGTCAGAGACCTGAGTGAGGATGGACCGCATGACGCTGAGCCCGACGGATCTGGCCGCCAAAACCCCCGAAGAGCAACTGGCCTACTTCCACGAACGTCGGGAGCTGGCGGTCACCCAACCGCTCGGCAGCCTCGCCCTCACCGTCACCCAGCTGGTCGACGACGAGCAGACGATCTGGGGTGTTCCGGGGCGCTGGGCACCCCTTCCGCAGGGGGAGTCGGGGCTGAAGGTCATCGCGACCGCGGCCGACGGCATCCTGGTCGACGGCGCGCTCGTCGACGGCGAGGCCGTGGTGCGCGGCAAAGACGACCCCGCCCCGTCGGAGGTCGTGTTCGGCGATGCCGTGCGCGGCGCCGTCATCACCCAGTCGGGCGGCGGCTACGCGCTGCGCGTATGGGATGCGCACTCGGAGGGGATCGAGAACTTCGGCGGAATCGACGCCTTCCCCTATGACCCCGACTGGGTCGTCACCGCGGCCTGGGAAGAGAATCCCGAAGGCACGACCATGGGCTTCCAGCACCTCAAAGACGACGAGGATGCCACGCACAGCCCGCGCGAAGAGGTCATCCCCGGCAGCATCCGCTTCACCCGCGACGGCGTCGACTACGACCTCGTCGCCTTCAAGGCCGGTCGGGCGCTGCAGATCGTCTTCGCCGACGCGACGAGCGGCGACACCACCTACAGCGTCGGGCGCTTCCTGTTCGTCGCCCCCAACCCCGACGGCACCATCACGCTCGACTTCAACCGCGCCATCCTGCCGCCCTGCGCGTTCTCCTACGCGTTCAACTGCCCGCTGCCGCCCAAGCAGAACCGCTTCGGCATCCCGGTCGAAGCCGGCGAGAAGAACGTGCTCGCGAAAGACGGCTCACTGTTGCACGGTTAGCGCGGCGCGCAGTAGCCGCCAACGGGTCGGGTCGCGCCCGCCTGGTCCACCGCCCTGGGCGACGAGATACGCTGTGCGCACCTCGTCGATGGAGCGGAGGTGACGACGATGGCGGCCAGCGGTGGCGACCGACGGGTGCTCGCGCGCGCTCACGACACCGTCGTCGGAGCGGGTGCCGATCTCGAGGCCGATGCCGTGCGGCAGCTGGTGCTGGAGTCGTGGCAGCGCTCGCTCGGCTACCGTCTCAACGCCGACCGGATCGTCGCCGACCTCGAGCTGACCGACGAGCAGCTGCGCGCGTACCGCAACGCGCACCCGCTGCACGCGGCACTTCCCGTGCTGCAGAAGCTGCTCATCCGGCACGCGTTCGACGCGGAGCTCATCGTCGCGGTGGGCGACTCCGCGGGGCGACTGCTCTGGATCGATGGTGACCGCGACCTGCGTCGCCGCGCCGAGGGCATGGGATTCCTCGAAGGCGCCAACTGGTCGGAGCCGGCGGTCGGCACGAGCGCTCCCGGCACGGCGCTCGCCCTCGGTCGCGGCATCCAGATCTCCGGAGCCGAGCATTTCGGGCGCGTCGTGCACCCCTGGAGCTGCACCGCCGTGCCGGTGCGTGAGCCGGGCACCGGCGCGATTCTGGGCGTCGTCGACATCACCGGCGGTGACACCGCCGCGGACGCGACGATGCTGCCGCTCGTCGAAGCCGCCGTCGCGGCCGTAGAGGCCGAGTTGAGGGTGCAGCGGCTCGACGACGTCGCGACTCACCGGCCGCCCGCACCGGCGATCGTCGCGCGACCGGAGTTGCGCGTTCTCGGTCGCGACGTCGGCGAGCTCGTGCACACCGGCGGCACCACCGAACTCAGTGCGCGCCACGCCGAGATCGTCACGCTGCTCGCCTGGCATCGCACCGGTCTGGGCGTCGAACGGCTGAGCGAGCTGCTCTACGGCCGTGAGGATGCCGTCGTCACCCTGCGCGCGGAGATGGTGCGGCTGCGGCGGGAGCTTCCCGCCGACCTCGCCCCGCTCTCTCGGCCCTACCGGTTGCCGCGCGCCATCGACCTCGACGCCCGCCGGGTGCTCGACTTCCTCGATCGCGGCGCGCACAAGGTCGCGCTCGGGTCGTACCTCGGCCCCGTCCTGCCCGGATCCGACGCACCCGGCATCGTCGCCATCCGCGAAGAGCTCCGGGCGACTCTGCGCGAAGCGATGGTCGCCGACGCCGCACCCGACGTTCTGCTCGCCTACGCGCGCACCGACGACGCCGCCTACGACCTCGGGGTGTGGATCGAATGCCTGCGGGTGCTGCCCGCGAAGTCGCCCAAGCGGGCCTCCGTGCTCTCGCGCATCGAACGTCTCGAACGCGAACTCGGACGCGTCGGGCACACCATGCAACCGGATGCAACCTCCGCGCAACCTCCGCGCTCCTAGCGTCGACGCACGGGCCTCAGCCGAGGCCGATCGACAGCGACGTCGCAAGGAGAGAGACGATGACCGTCTACGCCCCGCCCGGAACCCCGGACTCCAAGATCACCTTCAAACCCCGATACGAGCACTGGATCGGGGGCACCTGGGTCAAGCCGAAAGGCGGCCAGTACTTCGAAGACATCTCGCCGGTGAACGGCAAGCCGTTCGCCGAGGTCGCGCGCGGCACCGCCGAGGACATCGAGGCCGCGCTCGACGCCGCCGAGAAGGCGGCGCCCGCCTGGGGCAAGACCTCGACGACCGAGCGCGCTGCGATCCTCAACAGGATCGCGGATGTCATCGACGCGAACCTCGAACTGCTCGCCGTGGCCGAGACCTGGGACAACGGCAAGCCGATCCGCGAGCCGCTGAACGCCGACCTGCCGCTGGCATCCGACCACTTCCGGTACTTCGCGAGCCTCGTGCGGGCGCAGGAGGGCACGTTCACCCAGCTCGACGACGACACCGTCGCGTACCACTTCCACGAACCGCTCGGCGTCGTCGGGCAGATCATCCCGTGGAACTTCCCGCTGCTCATGGCGGTCTGGAAGCTGGCGCCGGCCCTCGCCGCGGGCAACACCGTCGTGCTCAAGCCGGCCGAGCAGACCCCGGTGTCGATCCTCGTGCTCATCGAGCTGATCGGCGACATCCTGCCGCCCGGCGTCGTCAACGTCGTCAACGGCTTCGGCGTCGAGGCGGGCAAGCCGCTCGCCTCGAGCAACCGCATCCGCAAGATCGCCTTCACCGGCGAGACGACGACGGGTCGGCTCATCCTGCAGTACGCGGCGGCGAACATCATCCCCGCGACCCTCGAACTCGGCGGCAAGAGCCCCAACATCTTCTTCAAGGATGTCGCCGACGCCGACGACGCGTACTACAGCAAGGCGCTCGAAGGGTTCACGCTGTTCGCGTTCAACAGCGGCGAGGTGTGCACCTGCCCCTCCCGGTCGCTCATCCAGGAAGACATCTACGACCAGTTCTTCCAGGACGCCCTGGTGCGCACGAAGCGGGCCAAGCAGGGCAACCCGCTCGACACCGAGACGCAGGTCGGGGCGCAGGCGTCGAACGACCAGCTCGAGAAGATCCTCAGCTACATCGACATCGGGGTGAAGGAGGGCGCGACGATCGCGGCCGGCGGGGGCCGCGTCGACCTCGGCGGCGACCTCTCGGGCGGCTACTACGTCGAACCGACGATCTTCGAGGGCCGCAACGACATGCGGCTGTTCCAGGAGGAGATCTTCGGTCCGGTCGTCGCCGTCACCACGTTCAAGGACTACGACGAGGCCATCCGCATCGCCAACGACACCCTGTACGGGCTCGGCGCCGGCGTGTGGAGTCGCAACGGCAACACCGCCTACCGGGCCGGCCGCGACATCCAGGCGGGGCGGGTGTGGATCAACAACTACCACGCCTATCCGGCCGGCGCGGCGTTCGGCGGCTACAAGTCGAGCGGCATCGGCCGCGAGAACAGCTCGCTCGCGCTCGACCACTACCAGCAGACGAAGAACCTCCTCGTCTCGTACTCCGAGAACCCGCTGGGCTTCTTCTGAGAACCTGCGGCGCTCCGGCGTCGCACATCGACGGACGGCCGGCGGGCGGCGAGCAACATCTCGCCGGCCGTCCCACCCACCGAGGGAGGCATCCATGGTTCTGCACTCGGCCATCACCCGCCCGGGCGAGACCCGCTCACGGGTCGCGCTCAGCGAGTTCGCCCTCGATCTGCTGCGCTCGCTGTGGCGCACCCACGGGCCGCTCATGTTCCACCAGTCGGGTGGGTGCTGCGACGGCAGCTCGCCGATGTGCTACCCCGCGGATGAGTTCGTCACCTCCGACGCCGACGTACTGCTGGGGGTCTTCGACATCGCCCTCTCGGGCGAACCGACGCGCGCGGTGTCGTTCTGGATGTCGGCGCAGCAGTTCGAGTACTGGAGCCACACGCATCTCACGATCGATGTCGTGCCGGGGCGAGGGTCGGGATTCTCGGTCGAAGCGCCGACGGGCGTGCGGTTTCTCATCCGCTCCGAGCTGATGGACGCCCGCGAACCGTTCGCGTGACGGTGGTGTCTGCCGCCCCCGGCAGACTGGAGTGGTGTACATCGCCCTGCGCTCGACCTCGCGCGGGGTGGTGGCGACGGAGCTCTCCGACGACGGCGATCTCGTTCTCGAGACGGTCGTCGCCGAGGCCGACCTTGCGGCCTGGGTCGCGGCACGGGAACCCGAACGGCCGCGCTGGGTGTGGGGCGACACCTCGCGGTGGTATCCGCAGCTGCTCGCCGCGGGCGTGCGGGTCGACCGCTGCGTCGACCTCCGGCTGTGCCACACGATCCTGCGCAACTCGGCGGCTGCGGCATCCTCGGCCCTCGCGACCGCCGCCCGTGACTCCTGGGACGCCCCACCGCCCGCCCGAGCTGCCACGACATCCGATGCGCTCTTCGACCTCGAGGGCCCGGCCGACGATGCCGACCCGATCGCGGAGTGGCGGCGGCAGCGGGATGCCGTGGCCGGCGCCGCCGACCACGGTCGGCTCGGGCTGCTGCTCGCCGCCGAGAGCGTCGGGGCACTCGTCGCGGCCGAGATGCGCTTCGCCGGGTTGCCGTGGAGCGTCGAGGAGCACGACCGGGTGCTCACCGAGATCCTCGGCCCGCGCATCCCCGGGGGCCGGCCGGCCCGGCTCGACGCCCTCGCCGACCGCTTGCGCGAGCTGCTCGACGCGCCCGCCCTCAACCCCGACTCGCAGCAGGACCTGCTGAAAGCGCTGCAGAACGCCGGATTCCGGGTCGAGTCGACCAGCAAATGGGAGATCCGCGAGATCGACCACCCCGCGGTCGAGCCGTTGCTGGAGTACAAGTCGTTGTCGCGGCTGCTGAGCGCGAATGGCTGGCACTGGCTCGAGGAGTGGGTGCGCGACGGGCGCTTCCGCCCGGTGTACGTGCCCGGGGGCGTCGTGACCGGGCGCTGGGCATCGGACGGCGGGGGAGCGCTGCAGCTGCCGAAACAGGTGCGCTCGGCCGTCGTGCCCGACCCGGGATGGAGATTCGTCGTCGCCGACGCGTCGCAACTCGAACCGCGGGTGCTCGCCGCGATGTCGGGCGATCGGGCGATGGCGAAGGCGGGCCAGGCGAGCGACATGTACCAGGGCATGGTCGACACCGGTGCTGTCGAGACCCGCGAACAGGCGAAGTACGGGATGCTCGGCGCGATCTACGGGGGAACGACCGGCGAGAGCGGGCGGATGCGGCCGCGCATCGAGAAGGCGTTCCCGGCGGCGATGGCGTTCGTCGAAGCCGCCGCGCGGGCGGGGGAGCACGGCGATGTCGTCTCCACCTGGCTCGGGCGGTCGTCGCCGCCCGGCGAGGGGCTCGGGTACGACGAGACCGCATCCGAGGTGCAGAAACGCCGCACGCAACAGCGCGCCGCCGCGTGGGGGCGCTTCACCCGCAACTTCGTCGTACAGGGGACGGCGGCCGAGTGGGCGCTGTGCTGGATGGGGTCGCTGCGGCGGCGGCTGTGGAGTCTCGGTGGCGGGTCGTTGGTCGAGAAGCCGCACCTGGTGTTCTTCCTGCACGACGAGTTGATCGTGCACACGCCGGCTGGGCTGGCGGAGGAAGTCGCTGCGGCGATGCGCGAATCGGCGGCCGAAGCGGGGCGGCTGCTGTTCGGGGGAGTGCCGGTGGAGTTCGCGGTGTCGGTCGCGATCGTCGACCGGTACTCGGATGCCAAATAGCGGATTGCCGAATCACATGCTTGTGATTCCGGGCAATCCTCGGGCATAATCGCCCTTGAGTCATATCTCGCCATTCAGCAGGTCGATGGGGAAGTCGCATCCTGACGAATGGAGAGAGAAGTGGCTGCTGTGCAATCGAAGATCGCACGCGGAGTGGTCTACATCCACTCCGCGCCCAGCGCGTTGCGCCCCCACGTCGAGTGGGCGGCTGGCCGCGCTCTCGGGCGCGCCGTCAACTTCGACTGGCGTGACCAGCCCGTTCTCAAGGGCGCGTTCCGCACGGAGTACTTCTGGGAAGGCGATCGTGGCACCGGCGCCGCTCTGGCATCCGCCCTGCGTGGCTGGGAGCACCTGCGCTACGAAGTCACCGAGGACGCCGGCCTCGGCACCGACGGCGGCCGCTGGATGCACACCCCCGACCTCGGCATCTTCTACGCGCAGACCGACACCGTCGGCAACATGGTCGTTCCCGAAGACCGGGTGCGTGCGGCCATGGAGTCAGCCGGGTCGGACGCCTTCGAACTGCACCGCGAACTGCGCCTCGCCCTCGGGCAGGCCTGGGACGACGAACTCGAGTCGTTCCGGCTCGCCTCCGAAGAGTCGCCGGTCATCTGGCTCCACAAGGTGGGCTGAGATGCGCGAGTCGGCCGGCATGCGCACCCCCGTGACCACCCACATCCTCCACGAGGAGGTCGCCGAGATCCTGACGGCCGACGTCATCCTCGACACCTCCGCCCTCGCCCCCCTCGGTGCCGAGGGTGAAGGGGAGTGCGCCGCGCACGACGGCTGCCTCCCCATCCGCTGAGATCCCCACAACTCCAGACCCCCCAATCGGCTGTTTGCCCGAGAACGGGCTCATTCGCCCCCGCGAGACCCCGTTCTTGGGCAAACAGTCGTCCAACTTCCGCCAGGATGGACCCACTCGAGTCAGGGAGAGTCCGTGCGCTGGAAGCCGTTTCGCATCACCGAGGTCTGGGCGAAGGTCGCCTACGTGCTCGTCGCCTGGATACTGGTCCCGGCCTTGGTGCGGTGGTCGCTCGAACAGATGCGCCTTCCCGACGTCGCGGTTCTGACCGTCGATCTGGTGCTCGGTTTCGTCGTCGTCGGGGTGGGCTGCCGCGCGTTCCGGGCGCGCGGTGAAGCCGTTGAGCCCCCGCGCGTCTGGTGGCGTGCGACAGGCAGACCCGCCATGGGGTTTGTGCTCTTCGCGTTCTTCGCGCTCGCCTTGGTGGGTTTTTTCTTCCCCTATCCCGATCCCGTCGACCCCCTTGCGTGGTGGTACCTCGCCTCGAGCGCGCCGATCGCGGTGTTCTACCTGCACTCGTCGATCCGGCTCTCGCGGGGGGACGCCCCGGTGCCGCCGCGGTCGCGCAAGAACGACGACCTTCGGCTGATCGACAGGCGGCAGCGCCTCTGACCCGGCTCCAACTCTGGCCCAGGAACCCCGGTATCCACGGGAGTGCAGACGCCGGGGCTCCCCGGGAAGAGTTGCGAGCGGTCAGCCCTCGTAGGAGCGGATCGCGACGACGGCGTTGTGGCCGCCGAAGCCGAACGAGTTGGTGATCGCGAGCTGCGGGCCGTCGCCGAGGGCGTGCGGAGCCGTGGGAACGAACAACGGGATCTCGGGATCCTGGTTGTCGAGGTTGATCGTCGGCGGCGCCGTGCGGCTCTGCACCGCGAGCACCGTGATGAGCGCCTCGAGGGCTCCTGTGCCGCCGAGGAGGTGCCCGTGAGCGCCCTTCGTGGCCGACACCGGGATCTCGTGCACGCGGTCGCCGAAGACGGCGAGCAGCGCCTTGTACTCGGCGATGTCGCCGACCGGGGTGCTGGTGGCGTGCGCGTTGATGTGGGTGACGTCATCCACCGTCGCACCGGCCTGGGCGAGGGCGGCGAACACCGCACGCGCGGCGCCGCGACCTTCGGGGTCGGGAGCGGTGATGTGGTACGAGTCGCTCGTCACGCCGCCGCCGGCGATCTCGGCGTAGATCTTCGCGCCGCGCGCCTGGGCGTGCTCGAGAGTCTCGAGCACGAGCGTCGCGGCGCCTTCACCCATCACGAAGCCGTCGCGGTCGCGGTCGTAGGGACGCGACGCCTTCGTCGGCTCGTCGTTGCGCCGCGAGAGCGCCTGCATCGACGAGAACGAGGCGAGGGTGATGGGGTGCACGCACGACTCGGTGCCGCCGGCGAGGATGATGTCGGCGTAGCCCTGCTGCAGGTGGTCGTAGGCGTTCGCGATGGCTTCGGTGCTCGAGGCGCACGCCGACACGTCGGTACGGGCGAAGGCGCGGGCATCCAGATCCATCGACACGGCAGCGGATGCCGCATTCGGCATGAGCATCGGCACCGTCATGGGCAGAACGCGACGCGACCCCTTCTCGCGGAGGGTGTCCCAGGCGTCCAGCAGCGTCCAGAGGCCGCCGATGCCGGTGGAGTACTCGACGCCGATGCGGGTCTTGTCGATGTCGGGGGCGCCGGCATCGGCCCACGCCTCCCGGGCGGAGATGAGGGCGAACTGGCTCGACGGGTCGAGGCGCTTGGTCTCGACGCGTTCGAGCACCTCCGACGGCCGCACCTTCGCCTCCATGGCGAAGGTGACCGGCAGGTCGTACATGCTCGCCCACTCGTAATCGAGCGAGTTGGCACCCGACTCTCCGGCGAGGAGGGCGGTCCAGGTGTCCGGGGCGGTCCCACCGAGAGGGGTGGATGCGCCGATACCGGTGACGACGATTCGCTTGGTCATTCGATTTCCCGTGTTTCGTAAGACAGGGCGGGGGCCTGAGCCCCCACCCGGATGACTAACCCTGGGCGTTGACGATGAAGGTGACGGCGTCGCCGACGGTGACGAGGTTCTTGACCTCTTCGTCGGGGATCTTCACGTCGAACTTCTCTTCGGCGTTGACGACGATCGTCATCATCGAGATGGAGTCGATGTCGAGGTCGTCGGTGAACGACTTGTCGAGCTCCACGCTGTCGGTCGCGATGCCGGTCTCGTCGTTGATGAGCTCGGCGAGGCCCGCGAGGACCTCTTCGGTGGACAGTGCCATGGTGCTTCTCCTTGGGGTATCAGGTGAGGTGGATCGGAAGTTCGAATGACCGGAGTCGAGTCTATTAGGGCAGCCGCACGACCTGAGCGCCGTAGACGAGACCCGCACCGAAGCCGATCTGCAGCGCGAGCCCGCCGCTGAGCTCCGGATGCTCTTCGAGCAGCCGGTGGGTCGCGAGCGGAATGGATGCTGCCGAGGTGTTGCCGGTGGTCTCGATGTCGCGCCCGATGACCACCTTCTCGGGGAGCTTCAGCTGCTTCGCGAGTTCGTCGATGATGCGCATGTTCGCCTGGTGGGGGATGAAGGCCGCGAGGTCATCCGGGGTCACGCCCGCGGCATCCAGCGCCTGCTTGGCGACCTTCGCCATCTCCCAGACGGCCCAGCGGAAGACGGTCTGACCGTCTTGCCGCATCGTCGGCCACGGCTTCTCGCCGTCGAGGTACTCCTCGAAGGTGGCGTTCATACCGACGGCATCCCATTTCGAACCGTCGGATCCCCAGACCGTCGGCGAGATGCCGGGCTCGTCGGCCGGGCCGACGATCGCGGCACCCGCGCCGTCGCCGAGCAGGAACGAGATCGACCGGTCTTCGGGATGCACGTACTGCGAGAGCTTCTCGGCGCCGACGACGAGCACGTACTCGGCGGCACCGCTGCGGATGAGGGCGTCGGCCTGCGCGATCGCGTAGGTGTAGCCGGCGCACGCGGCACTGACGTCGTAGGCGGGGGCGGGAGTCGCGCCGACCTTGTCGGCGAGCAGTGCCGCCATCGACGGGGTCACGGCGACGTTGCTGATCGTGGAGACGATCACGGCACCGATCTGGTCGGCACGGATGCCGGCCTTCGCGATGGCTTCCTTCGACGCGGTCTCGGCGAGGTCGATCGCGTTCACGCCTTTGCTCGCGCGCTTGCGGGTGACGATGCCGGTGCGCTGGCGGATCCACTCGTCGCTCGAGTCGATCGGGCCGACCAGGTCGTCGTTGGGCACCGTCAGGTCGCCGCGGGCGGCGCCGAACGACAGGATGCGGGTGTACTTCGGGCCTTCGGCCTGCTTCAGGGTCGTCATCAGCTGTTCTCGATCAGGGCGATGGCCGCCGGGAGGTCGTCGGGGGTCTTCACCGCGACGGTGGGGAGGCCTTTCAGGCCGCGCTTGGCGAGACCGACGAGAGCGCCGGCCGGGGCGAGTTCGACGAGGCCGGTCACGCCGGCCTTCTCGAACGCCGCCATGCAGAGGTCCCAGCGCACCGGGTTCGCGACCTGGCCGACGAGCAAGTCGACGAAGGCCGCCCCGGATGCCACGGTCGAGCCGTCCTTGTTGGTCCAGACGGTCACGGCGGGGTCGTTCACGGTCACCCCGGCAGCGGCCGCGCGCAGGCGCTCGACGGCGGGCTGCATGTACCGGGTGTGGAAGGCTCCGGCGACCTGCAGCGGGATGACCCGTGCGCCCGTGGGCGGGTTCCCGGCGAGCTGGGCGAGGGCGGCGAGGTCGCCCGCGACGACGAGCTGGCCGCCGCCGTTGTAGTTCGCGGGGGAGAGGCCGAGATCATCCAGCTTCGCCAGCAGTTCGCTCTCGTCACCGCCGATGACGGCGCTCATGCCGGTCGCCTCGAGCGCCGCGGCCTCGGCCATCGCGGTGCCGCGTTCGCGCACCAGGGCGAGGGCGTCGGCTTCGCTGAGGATGCCGGCGGCGGCCGCCGCGGCGAACTCGCCGACCGAGTGTCCGGCGACGCCGGCGAGCCGGTCGCGGTGCCCGGCGAGGGCGCCGAAGGCGAGCAGCGAGGCGGCGACGATGAGCGGCTGGGCGACCGCGGTGTCGCGGATCGTGTCGGCGTCCGAGACGGTGCCGTGCGCCACCAGGTCGAGGCCCGCGGCGTCGGCCAGGGCACCGAGGTGTTCGGCGAATCGGGGCTCGGCGAGCCAGGGTTCGAGGAATCCGGGGGTCTGCGACCCCTGGCCGGGGGCAACGACGACGACACTCACGAGACACCATCCTGCCGGAAATGCGCCGGTCTGCCGTGCGACGGCCCGACAGGCGCGGCTTTCGGATCTTGGTGGTTCTCTACAGAGGAATCCGAGAACCGATGGGGGAAAGGCCGCGTCAGGGGGCAGGCGGGCGCGCGACCAGCAGTTCCCCGGTGCCGCGCACCGTCACCGTTCCATCGGATGCGGGCAGCAGCAGTGTCGAGCCTTTCGCCGCCGCCTCGCGGCCGATCTCGAGCGCGCCGCTCGTCACGACGAGGATCGCGAAGCCGGGTGCGACGTCGGCTTCGCCGTCAACGACAATCCGCTCGAGACGGAAGTAGGGGTCGGCCGCGGCGGGGAACACCGACCCCGAGGCCGGCGCGGGATGCACCAGACCCCGCAGTTCGTCGATGCTGCGGGCGGTGCGGGTGACGGCGCGCAACGCGGCGTCGAACCCCAGGCCGAGGTGGCCGGACCGGGTTCCATCGATCGCGAACCCCTGCCACTCGAGCAGGATGGAGAGGTCTTCGGGTTGCTGCAGCTCCAGCAGCAGCACCCCGGCTCCGATCGCGTGCAGTTCCCCGGGAGGCACCCACACGACATCGCCGGGGCTCACCGTCACCTCGTGCAGCAGCCCGAGCAACGCGGCGACGTCCTGGTCGGCGACGAGTGCCGCCAGCTCGCCCGCATCGACGTCGCGGGTCAGTCCGACGTGCACCGTGCCGCCGCTGAGGATGTACCAGGCCTCGGCCTTGCCGTGCGCGTGGCCGAGGTGCCGGGCGGCGAAGTCGTCGTCGGGGTGGGCGTGCACCGGCAGGCGCTGTCCGGCGTCGAGCAGTTTCACCAGCAGCCGCAGGTCGGCGCCCCAGCGGCCGACGTGCGCGTGGCCGAGCCAGCCGACCGGATCCGACTCGACGGCGTCGCGCAACAACCGGCCGTCGGGAAGCCGGGAGAGCCCGAGGCTCGGGTCGCCGAAGATCGTCGTCGTCGACCCGATCCAGTCCTCGGGTTCCCGTTCGCCGGCCGGGGGTTCGTTCCGGAAGGCCGTGATGCGCGCACCGCCCCGGTAGAAGCGTTCGGGCGGCCGGTTCGACGGCAGGCGCACGGTCACGCGGCAGGGCGCTTCCGGTCGACGGCGGCGAGGAATCCGCCGACGAAGGTGTCGCCGAGGCCGATCGTCGTCGGGGTGGCGGTCTCGATGATGTACCCGGGGACGCCGACGGCGGGGAGCTCACGCTCGACGTGCGCGACGACATCCGCTCCGCCGCCGTGGCGCGGAAGGGCCGCGGTCGCGACGAAGTCCGCCGCGGTGTGACCATCGCCGAGCCGGTAACGCGTCGCCGCCATCTGCACGGCGCTGTCGAGGGCGCCGCGGTGCCGCCCGGACTCCGGGCCGACCGCGATCGCCCAGTACCGGGTGTGCACGACCAGAGCCGGGGCCGGGATGAGGGCGTGCGCCGCACGCAGCGCCTGCTCGACATCGACGGGGTCGAGCAGATCG
Source organism: Pseudolysinimonas yzui (assembly GCF_014653215.1). Taxonomy (GTDB): domain Bacteria; phylum Actinomycetota; class Actinomycetes; order Actinomycetales; family Microbacteriaceae; genus Pseudolysinimonas_A; species Pseudolysinimonas_A yzui. The sequence continues at coordinate 590,069 of NZ_BNAI01000001.1, forward strand.
ACCCGCCGCCCGACGTACTCCTGCAGCTCGTCTTCGTTCATGCTGTAGACGTCGATGCGGGGCAGCAGTCGCTCGCGGGCGATGTGCGCGAATTCGCGCCGGTAGAAGCCGGCGTCCTCGTAGAACAGCAGGGCGTCGGCGGGCAGGCTGCGCAGGGCCGCCTCGAGGCTGTCGAGGCGACGCTCGAGCAGATCGCCGTCGGTCATCGTGTTGAAACCCGAGACGAGGAAGACGTCGGCCTTCGCCAGCGCCGCCGGAAGCTCGTCGCTCAGCAGCATCTCGCGATTCGGCGGGTCGTTCGCGAAGATCAGCCGGTTGGGCTGCGGGGCGACGAGTTCGGCATCCCGCAGCCGCACCCGCGCGCCCGCCGGGAACTGCACGATCACGTGCGGGTCGAGCGTGTCGCGCGTGGCGCTCGAGATGTAGCGGGTGGAAGCCGGCAGCAGACGCCGCACGTTGTCGTCGATGCTCACCAGATGCTGCACGCTCGGGATGCCGAGGCTGTCGAGCGCGATCCCCGCCCGCACCCCGGTGCCGCCGAGGGTGACCGCGGTCTCGAAGCGGGCGGCGAAGCGTTCGACGATCGCCGAGGACTCCACGAACCGCTCGCCCCCCGAACCGGTCGCCAGAAAGGCGAGGATCACCGCGACGAGCGAACGCTCGTCGACGATCGGCGTCGCGGTCGACAGGTCGTCACGGCCGAGCCCGTACTCGCGAGCGAGTCGTTCCAGCTCGGCCGCGTCCCAGCGGATCTCGAAATCGACGGTGCCGCCGAGTCCGAGCACGATGTCGCCCACGACGCCGATCGTCCCCTATTCCGACCGGTTCAGTACAGCGGAGCCTTGCCGGCCGCGCCGAACAGGTCGATCTTCTCGGCCGCCGTCACCTTCATCGCCGCGATCGCCTCCGGCTGGATCGCGTTCGGCTCCCGGAGCCGCTTGTCGGTGCCGAGGATCTCGCGCATGCGGTCGTGGTACGAGACCTTGATGTCGCTGGAGATGTTGATCTTGTTGATGCCGAGCGTCACCGCACGGCTCAGCTCGGCGTCCGGGTTGCCCGATCCGCCGTGCAGCACCAGCGGGATGCCGACGGCCGCCTTGATCTGCTCGAGCAGGTCGTGGCGCAGCTCCGGGTTCTTGTCCGCCGGGTACAGCCCGTGCGAGGTGCCGATGGCGATCGCGAGGCTGTCGACGCCGGTCTCCTGAACGAAGCGCACGGCATCCGCCGGGTCGGTGTAGATGATCTCGGCGGCACCCGACTCGCCGTAGCTGTCGTTCGCGCCGATCGTGCCGAGTTCGCCTTCGACCTGGATGCCGACCGCGTGTGCCGCCTCGACGACCTTGCGGGTGAGGGCGACGTTCTCGTCGAACGGCTTGAGCGAGGCATCGATCATCACCGAGGTGAAACCGGCGTGGATCGCCTGGATCATCTGCTCGAAGCTGCCGCCGTGATCCCAGTGGATCGCGACGGGGACGCTCGAACGGTGCGCCCGCGAGCGGATCGCGGCGATCAGGTCGGTCGTGACGTGGCGGACCTCATCGGGGTGGATGGCGACGATGACCGGAGCGGCCTTCTCCTCGCTGATGTCCATGACCCCGGTGAACATCGCCCAGTCGCTGATGTTGAAGGCCGGGATCGCGAAGTTGTTCGCGTTGGCGACATCAAGGATGGATTTTCCGGTGTAGAGCACTGCTGGTTCTCCTGTTCGGTGGTGGTTTCGGATCAGCTCTTGACCGCACCGGCGGTGAGGCCGCCGATGAAGAAGCGCTGGAAGAAGAGGAAGAGAACGAGAACAGGGATCGAGCCGAGGATGCTCATCGCCATCATTTCGTTCCACTCATATGAGTGCTGACCCATGAGCAGCTGGATGCCGATGGGCACCGTGCGCATGTCGGTCGTCTTGGTCAGGGTGAGCGCGAACAGGTACTCGTTCCACGCGATCATGAAGGTGTAGACCCCGACCGACACGATCCCGGGAACCGAGATCGGCACGAGGATGCGCCACAGTGCGGTCCACGATCCGGCGCCATCCATGCGCACGGCTTCGTCGAGCTCGCGGGGGATGGTGTTGAAGTAGCCGGTCATCATGATGATCGCGTAGGGCAGCGTGAACACCATGTAGGTGAGGATCAGGCCCGGGTAGGTGTTGAACAGCCCGAGGGTCACGACGAGCCCGAAGTAGGGCACCAGCAGCGTGATCGGGGGCACCGCCTGCACGGTGACGATGATCACGTTGAGCGGCTTCTTGAACGGGAAGTCGTACCGGCTGAAGGCGTAGGCGGCGAGGATCGCCACGAACAGGGTCGCGATCGTGACCGCGCCCGAGACGACGTAGCTGTTGATGAAGAAGCGGATCTTCTCCGGGTCGCCGAAGATCGCACCGTAGGCCTCGAACGAGAACCCCTCGGTGATGAGCCGCGGCGGGAACTCGAAGATCAGGGTGTTCGGCTTGAACGAGCTCGACAGCATCCACAGCACCGGTGCGGCGGCGAAGGTGGCGCCGGCGAGGAGGCCGAGCAGCAGGCCGATGCGCTGCACGAGGCGGCGCGAACTCCGGGAGAGCCGCGGGGTGCGGGTGACGGTGGTCATGACTCAGTCCCTCGCTCGCTGGTGACGGACATAGAAGATGGCGAGCACCATCGACAGCAGCAGCACGAGCACGGCGCTCGTCGAGGCGAGGGCGAACTCGTACTTCGCGAACGCGAGCTTGTAGGTGTAGGTGCTGAGCACCTCGGTGGCGATGATCGGGCCGCCGCCCGTCGTCATCCAGATCAGCGCGAACTGCTGCGAGGTCCAGATGAAGTCGAGCAAGGCCATCGAGATGATGATCGGTTTCAGCTGCGGCACGGTGACGTTCCAGAAGCGCTGCAGCGGGCCGGCGCCGTCGACCCGGGCGGCCTCGTTGAGGTCGGCGGGGATGCCCTGGAGCCCGGCGAGCAGGCTGATCATGAAGAACGGATAGCCCGACCAGATGTTGATGAAGGTGACCGAGCCGAGGGCGAGCGCCGGGTCGGCGAGCCACTCGGTGTCGCCCGTGGTGATTCCGACGGCGGCGAGCAGGTAGTTGGCGACCCCGTTGGGGTTCAGCAGCATGCGCCAGAGAACGGCGACGATCGCGGCGGTGAACAGCCACGGCAGGATGAACAGCCCGCGGAAGAGCGAGATGATGCGCGGCCCGAGCAGCGTCGAGTTGAGCATCATCGCGAACGCCAGGCCGATGACGAGGTGGGCGACGACGCTGGCCGTCACGAAGATGAAGGTGTTGGCGATCGCCGTGTGGAAGACCCCGTCGGTCAGCACCTCGACGTAGTTGTCGAAGCCGACGACCTCGGGGTTCTTGTTGAGGATGACGTTGTCGAGGAAGGAGTAGCCGATCACCATGACGATCGGCACGAGCATCAGCACGATGAGCAGTGCCGATGTCGGGGCGACGTAGGCGTACGGCTCGACGCGACGGCTGAGGCTCACGCGCGACCGGCGGCGGGGGAGCGTTGTGCTCACGGCCGGAACCTCCTGTGGTCGAAAGAGTCGGGAAGAGAAGGGGGCCGCGCCACGTCCGCCGTGGCGCGGCCCGCTACTGATGGGTTAGAACTCGGCTGACCAGGACTCTTGCACCGTGGCGAGCATCTCGTCGACCGAGACCTGCCCTTCGAGCAACTTCTGGAACTCGGTGTCGAACTGACGCATCAGGTCTTCCGCGACGGGCAGGCCGGTGAACTCGTTCGCCGGGTAGCCGCTCTGGTAGATCTCGAAGGCCTTCTCGAACAGTTCCTTGCCCTCACCGAACTCGGGAGCCGAGTCGACGTTGCCGGGGAACGCGTTGGCGATCGTCGACAGCTCCGAGTTGATCTCGGTGCTCATCAGGAACTCGACGAGCTTGAGCGCTTCGGCCTGGTGTTCGCTTCCCTCGGCGACGCCGATGCCCCACGAGGCGTACGGGATGCCGCGGGCACCTTCGTAGCCGTCCTCGGCCGGGATCGCGGCGATGTCGAAGTTCAGGTCGGGGTTGCTCTCCTGGATGAGGTTGATGTGCGACAGCGAGTCGATCATCATTCCGACGCGGCCGTTGGTGAACTCCTCGACCTTGTCCTGCTCCTTCATCGTGAAGGCTCCGGGGGCGATGACGCCGTCATTCCAGAGGCCCTGCACGAACTCGACCGTGCTGACGACATCGTCGTTGGTGAGGTCGGGAAGGCCGCCGTCGTCGAGCATCGAGCCGCCCGACGCCCAGTTCCACGACATGAGGTCGTTCTGGATGCCGTTGGGCGCTTCGAGCGACAGCGGGAGCACCCAGCCGCTCGCGGTGCCGAGGTCGGTGATCGCCTGCGCGGCCGCCTCGAACTCGCTGCGGGTGCTGGGCACCTCGGCGATGCCGGCCTGCGCGAGCAGGTCGGTGTTGACGAACAGCGGGTAGACGAAGTTGACGACCGGGATCATGTAGGTCGCGCCGTCGATCTGGATCTGGCTCGCCAGCTTGCTGTCATCCATGCCGTTCTCGGCCATGAGAGCGGTGAGGTCGGCGATCGCGCCCTGCTGGGCGAAGTCGCTCACCCAGGCGCCGTCGAGGCCGACGACATCCGGCATCGTTCCCGACGCGGCGCCGGCGAACAGCTGCTCCTTCGTCGAGGCGTAGGGCCCGCTGATCAGCTCGACGCTGATGCCCGGGTTCTCTTCCTCGAACTGGTCGATGAGTCCCTGGAACGCGCCCTCGGGCAGTTCCGGGGCCCACCACTGGGCGAACTCGATCGTGACCTCGCCGTCGGCGGAGCCGCCGCCGGTCGAGCATCCGGCGACCGCCAGGATCGTTGCCGTTGCGGCAACGGTGCCGACGAGCTTGAGGGCGGAGCGACGCCCTCGGGTCGATGTGGCCATTGTTTCTCCTCTTCGAGAGTGCTGTTTCGCGCTGGGTTTTGCGCGTTAGTGCAACTTCTGGCGATGTTATGCCCGAATCGATGCGGTGCGCAAGTCCATTGGGCGAAATCTTCGCCCGAAAGCGGCAAGAAGATGCAGGAGTGTGCTAGATGTGGGTTCGTGAGCGAAAACGGAACCGGGCGAGGCCGGCGTCTGCCGGCCGGGCGCAAGGCCGACCTCGCGGCGTTCGTCGCCGAATCCGGCCAGGTGACCGTCGCTGCGCTCTCCGAGCACTTCGGCGTGTCGATCGACACCGTGCGGCGCGACCTCGACCAGCTCGATCGGGAGGGCGTGCTGGTTCGCACGCACGGTGGTGCCGTGAGCATCGAAGGTCCGCGCACCGATCGGGGCCTGGACGTGCGCCTGCGGATGCAGATCGCCGAGAAGGAATCGATCGCCAAACTCGCCGCCGGCCTCGTCGCCGACGGCACGGTCATCATGCTCAACGCGGGAACGACCACGCTCGCCGTCGCACGGGCGCTGCGCGATCACCGCGAACTCACCATCGCGACCAACAACCTCCGCATCCCCGCCGAGATCTCGCCCAAGGCCATCCGCGACCTCTACGTCTTCGGCGGCGCCGTGCGCACCATCACCCAGGCGACGACGGGCCCGGTCGCGTTCACGATGAACGCCGGGGGGTCCGAGGTCGACATCCGGTGCGATCTCGCCCTGATCGCGGTGGGCGCCGTCGCGACCACCGGCTACTCGACGAGCAACCTCGGCGACGCCGCCATGATGGCGGACATGATGCAGCGGGCCCAGCACACCGCCATCCTCGCCGACTCGTCGAAGATGGGCAGGCGCCTGTTCGCCCAGGTCGCGACCCTGGAGCGCGCCGACTACCTCGTCACCGACACCCCGCCCGAGCCCGAACTGGCCGACGCGCTCGCGCAGGCCGGCGTGCAGGTGCTCACGCCGTAGCCCCCACGCGGCGGCTCAGCGGTCGGCGTTGGCCTTGGGAGACCCCGCGATGGCGCCGACGACGAGGGCGGCCTGCAGGATGAGGGCCTCGCGGGCGCCGGTCGCGTCGTAGCCGATGACCTCCGAGATGCGCTTGAGGCGGTAGCGCACCGTGTTCGGATGCACGAACAGCTCGCGCGCGGTCGCCTCGAGGGAGCGGCCGTTGTCGAGGTAGCACCACAGCGTCGTGAGCAGCTCCGTCGAGTGGTCTTGCAGGGGCCGGTAGATGCGGTTGATGAGCGTCGACCGCGCGAGCGGATCACCCGCGAAGGCGCGCTCGGGGAGCAGATCGTCGGCGAGGGCCGGCCGCGGGGCGTTGCGCCAGGCCCGAGCGACGGCGAAACCGGCGAGGGCTGCTTTCGCGCTGCGCGCCGCCTCGAGCAGCGACGGCACCGCGTGGCCGAGCACGAGGTGACCGGCGCCGAAACCCGGTTCGAGTTCCCCGGCGATCTCGAGGAAGGGCCGGGGCTCGGTCGTCGAGTCGGCGTCCAGGGCGTCGACGCGACCGATGACGATCACGAGGCGGCTGCCCTGCACCCCGATGAGCACGTCGGCCTCGAGATGCCGGGCGGTGCGCCGCAGCATGTCGACGTCGAGCATCCGGGGAGCGGTGCCGACCAGCACGCTCACCTCGCCGTGCCCGTTCCAGCCGAGCGCCGCGATGCGGCTCGGCAGTTCCGAGTCGTATTCGCCGGTCAGGATCGAGTCGACGACGAGGGCTTCCAGGCGCGCATCCCACAGGCCCCGGGCCTCGGCGGCGCGGGCGTACACGTCGGCCGCCGCGAAGGCGATCTCACGGGAGTACAGCAGGATGGCCTCCCGCAGGCTCTCCTCGCTGTCCTTGACCCGCTGCTCGACGACCTCGACGGTCACCCGGATCAGCTGCAGGGTCTGCTGCAGACTCACCGAACGCAGCAGCTCCCGGGGAGCGGCGCCGAAGACATCCGCCGCGATCCACGGAATCGACTTCGGGTCGTCGTACCAGGAGATGAAACTCGTGATGCCCGCCTGCGCGACGAGCCCGACCGCGCTGCGGCGACCCGGGGGCATGTCGCGATACCAGGGCAGCGTCTCTTCGAGGCGTTTCAGGGTCGCCGTCGACAGCTCACCCGACAGCGTCCGCAGCCAGGCGAGGGTCTGCTGCTTGGTGCGCGCAGGAGCCATTCTCGGTGCTCGCGCCTAGCTCTCGCCGCCGGCCGAACCCGACGTTCCCGCCGCCACGTCGTGCAGCCGGTAACGCTCGATCGCCTGAGCGGGAGCGTCGGGCGCGACGTCGCCGCGGCGCGCGAGCGACTGCAGCACGCGCACGACGATCGACGGTCCGTCGATCTTGAAGAACCGGCGCGCGGCCGCCCGGGTATCGCTGAAGCCGAACCCGTCGGCGCCGAGCGTCAGGTACTCGCCCGGCACGAACGGCCGGATCTGGTCCTGCACGGCGTGCATGAAGTCGGAGACCCCGACGAACGGCCCCTCGGCGCCCTGCAGCTTCTGCCAGAGGTAGGGGATCTGCGGCGCTTCCTGCGGGTGCAGGAAGTTGTGCTCGTCGGCGGCCAGGCCGTCGCGACGCAACTCGGTCCACGACGTGACGCTCCAGACATCCGCCGCCACGTTCCAGTCGCGGGCGAGGAGCTCCTGCGCCTCGAGGGCCCACGGGATGCCGACACCGGAGGCGAGGATCTGCGCCTTCGGCCCGAAACCTTCCGCGGCCTTGAGCTTGTAGATGCCCTTGACGATGCCCTCGACGTCGACGTTCTCCGGCTCCGCGGGCTGCTGCATCGGCTCGTTGTAGACGGTGATGTAGTACATGACGTTCGGGTCGGGGTGGTTGCCTCCGTACATCCGGTCGAGGCCGTCGCGCACGATGTGCCCGAGCTCGTAGCCGTACGCCGGGTCGTACGAGACGACCGCGGGGTTCGTCGACGACAGCAGGTGCGAGTGGCCGTCAGCGTGCTGAAGGCCCTCGCCGGTGAGCGTCGTGCGCCCGGCCGTGGCGCCCATGATGAACCCGCGGGCCATCTGGTCGCCCGCCGCCCACATCGCGTCGCCGGTGCGCTGGAAGCCGAACATCGAGTAGAAGACGTAGACCGGGATGAGCGGCTCGCCCTGCGTCGCGTAGGAGGTGCCGGCCGCGGTGAAGGCGGCGAATGCGCCGGCCTCGTTGATGCCGGTGTGCAGGATCTGACCCTGAGGGCTCTCCTTGTAGGCGAGCAGCAGCTCCCGGTCGACCGACGTGTAGTGCTGGCCGTTCGGGTTGTAGATCTTCGCCGTCGGGAAGTAGGCGTCCATGCCGAACGTGCGCGCCTCATCCGGAATGATCGGCACGACCCGCTGACCGATCCCCTTGTCGCGCAGCATGTCCTTGAGCAACCGGGCGAAGGCCATCGTCGTGGCGACCTGCTGCTTGCCGGAGCCCTTCTTCATGTCTTCGTAGACGTCGGCGCCGGGCAGCGTGATCTGGGTGTACTTCGAGCGGCGTTCCGGCAGGTAGCCGCCGAGGGCGCGACGGCGCTCCTGCAGGTACTCGATCGCCGGGTCGCCGGCTCCCGGGTGGTAGAACGGCGGCTGGTACGGGTCGGCCTCGAGCTGCGCGTCGGTGATCGGGATGCGCATCTCGTCACGGAACTGCTTGAGGTTGTCGAGCGTGAGCTTCTTCATCTGGTGGGTCGCGTTGCGGCCCTCGAACGACGGCCCGAGGCCGTAGCCCTTGACGGTCTTCGCGAGGATGACGGTCGGCTGGCCCTTGTGCTCGGTCGCGGCCTTGAACGCGGCGTAGACCTTGCGGTAGTCGTGGCCGCCGCGCTTGAGGTTCCAGAGCTGGTCGTCGGTGAGGTCCTTGACCAGTTCCGCCGTCACCGGGTCGCGGCCGAAGAAGTTCTCGCGCACGTAGGCGCCCGACTCCGCCTTGTAGGTCTGGTAGTCGCCGTCCGGCGTGACGTTCATCAGGTTGACGAGCGCGCCCGTCGTGTCCTTCGCGAGCAGGGCATCCCACTCGCGGCCCCAGACGACCTTGATGACGTTCCAGCCGGCGCCGCGGAAGAACGACTCCAGCTCCTGGATGATCTTGCCGTTGCCGCGCACCGGACCGTCGAGGCGCTGCAGGTTGCAGTTGATGACGAACGTCAGGTTGTCGAGCTTGTCGTTCGCGGCCCACTGGAGCGCGCCACGGCTCTCGACCTCATCCATCTCGCCGTCGCCGAGGAACGCCCAGACGTGCTGGTCGGAGGCGTCCTTGATGCCGCGGTTGGTGAGGTAGCGGTTCGCCTGCGCCTGGTGGATGGCGTTGATCGGGCCGAGGCCCATCGAGACGGTCGGGAACTCCCAGAACTCGGGCATCAGCCGCGGGTGCGGATACGACGAGATGCCGTTCGGCGCCTGCGACTTCTCCTGACGGAAGGCGGAGAGCTGCTGCTCGCTCATCCGGCCCTCGAGGTAGGCGCGGGCGTACATGCCGGGGGAGGCGTGGCCCTGGTAGAAGATCTGGTCGCCGCCGCCCGGGTGGTCCTTGCCGCGGAAGAACCAGTTGTGGCCGACTTCGTAGAGGGCCGCCGACGAGGCGTAGGTCGAGATGTGCCCGCCGACCGCGATGCCGGGGCGCTGCGCGCGGTGCACGGTGATCGCGGCGTTCCAGCGGATCCACGCGCGGTAGCGGCGCTCCACCTCCTCGTCACCGGGGAAGGCGGGCTCGTTCTCGGGCGCGATCGTGTTGATGTAGTCCGTCGTCGGCACCATCGGCACGCCGAGCTGCAGGTCCTTGGAGCGCTTGAGGAGGCTCAGCATGACGTCGCGCCCGCGCCCGCGACCCTTGGCGCTGACGAGGGCGTCGAGCGACTCCTGCCATTCGGCCGTTTCGTCCGGGTCCTGGTCGATGTGATCGACCGAGTAGGGGTCCTGGTCGTGGATGGGCACCGGTGACCTCGCATGGTGTGTCGACGCTGGTAAAGCGTTCAGGTGGCTTGAGGATGCGATCTCGTGGACCGCCGCGCCGAAGCGCCGTTCCACTCTAGTTGTCCCGGCCGTTCGGTAATCCGAGGCGTATGATCGTGCGCTGGACCACCGGATCCCACATGCGGTGGTGAAAGGAAGCACGAGCAGCTATGGCTCTCGAGAACGACACTCAGGCACCCGACTTCGACCTCGCCAACCAGTTCGGTGAACGGGTACGGCTCAGCGATTTTCGCGGGGTGAAGCCGGTGGCACTGGTCTTCTTCCCCCTCGCGTTCTCGGGAGTGTGCACCGGCGAACTGTGCGCGCTGCGCGACAACCTCGACCTCTTCACCGACCACGAGGTGGAGCTGCTGGGCATCTCCGTCGACTCGAAGGCCACCCTGCGAGCCTTCGCCGAGCAGGAGGGTTACGACTTCCAGCTGCTCGCCGACTTCTGGCCGCACGGCGCCGTCGCCAAGGAGTACGGGGTCTTCCTCGAGGAGAAGGGCTTCGCGAATCGCGCGACCTTCGTGATCGACGTCAAGGGCGTCATCCGCGCCTCGTTCATCACCGCCCCCGGCGAGCCGCGCTCGATCGAGGAATACCGCTCCGCGCTCGACGAGGTCCGCCCGCTCACCGTCTGACCCCCCGGTTGCGGAGGCCCTCCCGCTACGGGACGGTGACCAGGGCGCTCACGTAGTCGTTGTTGCCGCCGAAGTCGACGACCCAGAGTTCGACGACGAGCTGCGTGCCCGAGGGCAACGGGTCGACGAAGTACTGCAGGTTCGCGAGTTCGGCCGACAGCTCGACGCCGTTGGGGGACGCCCACGCGGATTGGCCGGTCGCCGGGTCGTAGTTCTGCACGAGGGGCACGATGACTCCGCCCGGTTGCACCGCGAGTTCGCCATACGTGCTCGTGTCGGGGTTGTAGGAGTAATAGGTCTCCGAGAGGATCGAGCCGGTCGAGGCGTCGAGCCCGAGTTCCAGAAGGGCGTTGATCGGGGTGCCGCTGCCGGGTTCGTAGTACTCGAGCGGCACGCTGACGCTCGCCGTGCCGGCGTTCTCGTCCTGCGAGAAAGCCAGGTACGCGAGCGACGTGGCGCTTCCGTCATCCAGCGACAGGTAGCCGAGGTTGTAGAACGCGCTCGCCACCCCCGAGCCGTCGGTGGAGACCTGCGCGGGACGCTCGCCGATGTAGCTGATCGTGCCGTCGCCGTTGAGGATGCCGTAGTAGAGGAAGGCTTCCGAGATGTTGGCTTCGGCGCCCGCCCCGAACTGACCGGACACGTAGAGCCCGCCGTCGGCGAATTGCACGATCGCATCGTTGGAGATGAAGTCCGGCAGGTCGCCGGAGTCGATCTGCCCGCCCTCGGCGTAGTAGGTCGTCAGGAAGTCGGCCCAGCCGGTGCTCTCCGCGACGGCGGCGTAGTCGGCGTTGTAGAACTCGCCGTTCGGCGGGAAGTAGATCGACAGGCCGGTCGCGCCGCGCGTGGCCTGGCCGTCGACCTTGTCGAGCACGACGTCGTTGACGGCGCGCACCACGGCATCCGCCTCGTCGGCGACGTCGAGGGCGTCGACGCTGATCTCACCGGCCAGGATGCCGAGGTCCTTCATGTGGGTGTCGTAGCGCGGGTCGGGGTTGGTGCCGAAGCCGAGCGTCTGGGCGAGCGTGCGGCCCACGGACGGCGCGACATCGGCGACGCGCTCGGTGAGTGCCGCCGCGAACTCGGCGACCGCCGTGTCGACGGCCGCGAAGTTCTCGAGGTCGATGAGCGAGAGGGTGATCTCGTTCTCGGTGCCCGAGGCGAGGGCCTGGTTGCCGAATCCATCGATGATCGCCGAGCCGAGTTCATCGGGCGTCGCACCGCGGTACGCCGCCTCGAGGGACGTGTAGTCCCAGCCGTGGCCGGGCTCGAGCTCCTGGGAGGCCACGAGGCGGTCGGCGTGCGGTGCCATCGTCGAGGCGACCTCGTAGGTGGCCATGAGGCACGCGTCGAAGCCGAGCAGGGCGAGCTTGTCGACGCCGGCTTCTTCGAGGCCCGCCCCGATCGCCTGGTCGAGCTCGGCGAGCGTGAGGGAGTCGTAGTCGTGCGACTCGTCGCCGCCGACGCCCGGCCAGGAGGCGCCGTGGTCGGAGATGATCAGGGCGTAGTTGGCCGCCGGGTAGGCCTTGATGCTCTCGCTGATGAAGGCCGCGAGCACGTCGGGGTCACCGGTGTTGAGCGGGCCGTAGTCCGCGAGCTCGGTCGCCCCGCCCTTCTCGATCTCGAGCAGCTTCGCGCCGGTCCAGTCGGGGATGCCGAGCACCGACGTGTCGGTGTAGCCCTCCGCCCGGTCGACGAGCGAGATGAGGTTGAACCCGGGCTGCGAGCCGACGACGCCCATCTCTTCGACGTCGTCCATCATGAACGGCTCGAGGTTGGTGTCGGCGATCTCGTAGGTGAGCACCGTCCAGCTGTCGGGCGCCTGGATGCCGCCGGGCGTGCCGACGCAGGCCGTGAGGCCGGCGGCCGCGAGAACGCCCGCGCCGAGCGTTGACAGGACGCGCGACAACCGGGTCTGAGTCAACCGTGAGCGCGCCATCCGTCTGCCTCTTTCGTCCAATGTTGGGTGATGCTCGCTCAGGATACTGGTCGGTCGGGCTGGCTGCGGGTCGAAGCTGCCTCCAATCGGGAGACCTGTTCCCGGAGTGCCGCGAGCTCGTCGAGGATGCGCTCGTCGAGGGCCTTGTCCTCCTCGATCGCCTCGTCGATGTCGGCGATCTTCATGCGGTCCATCGCCTCGACGACGACGGCGATCAGCAGGTTCAGCACGATGAGGGATGCCGCGATCGTGAACACGATGAAGAAGCCCCAGATCCACGGGGCGTCGAAGGCCATCGGTGCCACGAAGTCGGGCCAGCCGTCGCCGAACATGATGCGGAAGAGCGACGCGCCCGACACCCAGAGGTCGCCGAAGTGGGCGGGGTTCTGCGCCCCGAACAAGGTGGTCGCCGCGACCGAGAAGACATAGATCAGCATGAACAGCAACGCGCCGATCGAGGCGATCCCCGGCATGGATGCGCCGAGCGCCGTCACCACGAGCCGCATCGACCGCACCGCCGACAGCAGCCGCAGCACGCGCAGCAGTCGCAACACGCGCAGGACGCCGGCTTCGCTGCCCGCCGGGATGAGCGCGACGACGACGACGAAGAGGTCGAAGAGGTTCCACCCGTTGCGGAAGAACGACAAGCCGTGGGCGAAGATCCGCAGCGTGATCTCGACGACGAAGATGCCGATGATGACGGCGTTGACGGCGCCCAGCACCTCGCCGATGGCATCCATGACCGCCGGGTAGGTCTCGAGCCCGAGGATGACGGCGTTGAGGACAATGAGGGTGATGATGAAGCGCTGGAACGGCTTCGACTCGACAAGGGTGCGGACGCGTTCGCGAGCGGCTCTCATGCCGACACCTTAGAGCGACCGGTAGCATCGAGCGCGTCGCGGGCTCTTAGCTCAGTTGGTAGAGCGCCTCGTTTACACCGAGGATGCCGGGGGTTCGAGTCCCTCAGGGCCCACTCCGCCACTCGGACCCGTGCTGCCCATCCCCTCCGGCGTGAAGCGGTAGCCCATCCCCGCTTCGGTGACCAGGTAGCGGGGGGCCGACGGCTCCGGTTCGAGCTTCTTGCGCAGTTGCGAGAGGTAGAGCCGCAGATACCCCGTGTCGGAGGTGTACTGCGGCCCCCACACCTCGGTCAGCAGGGTCTCGCGGGTCACGAGCCGCCCCGGATGCCGCAGCAGCACCTCGAGCAGCCGCCACTCCGTCGGGGTGAGCCGTACCGTCGCGCCCGCCCGGGTGACGATCCGCGCGGCGAGATCGACGGTGACGTCGCCGAAGGTGACGGCCGGCTCGTCGGCGGTCGGCGTCAGGCGGCGCGACAGGGCGCGGATGCGGGCGAGCAGCTCGTCGGCGGCGAAGGGCTTCGTGACGTAGTCGTCGGCGCCGGCGTCGAGCGCTTCGACCTTGTCCCACGACTCGGTGCGTCCCGAGACGACCAGGATCGGCACCGTCGTCCAGCCCCGCAACGCCTGGATGACGTCGATCCCCGACAGGCCCGGCATGCCGAGGTCGAGTACGACGAGTTCGGGATGCGTTCTGGCCGCCGCGTCGAGAGCGGCCTGTCCGTCGGCGGCGGTGGTGACGTCGTAGCCGCGCGCCCCGAGCGTGATGCGCAGCGCCCGCAGGATCTGCGGGTCGTCGTCGGCGATGAGGATTCTCACCGGGCCTCCGCCGTGGCCGTGGCCGTGGTCACCGTCGCGGCCGGGAGCTCGACGACCATCGTCAGGCCGCCGCCCGGGGTGTCCTCCGCCTCCAGGGTGCCGCCCATCGCCTCGGTGAAACCTTTGGAGAGGGCAAGGCCCAGACCGATGCCGGCGGAGTTGTCGGTATCGCCGAGACGCTGGAAGGGCACGAACACATCATCGCGGCGTTCCGCCGGGATGCCGGGGCCGGCGTCGATCACCCGCAACTGCACCCGATCGCCGTGCTCGCTCGTCGCGATGAGCGGCGGCGACCCTTCCGGAGCGAATCGCAGGGCGTTGGCGACCAGATTGACGACGACCCGCTGCAGCAGCACCGCGTCGGCGCGCACATCGCGAACCGGTTGCAGGTCGAGCGCGATCCGGCCGGGCGGCAGGGCCAGCTCGTCGATCGCGCCGCCGACGACGCTGTCGAGGCCGACGTCGTCGAGCGTGACGCCGAGCACCCCGGCCTGGAGCCGGGTGACGTCGAGCAGGTCGGCGACGAGCGCCCCGAGTGCGGCGAGGCTCTCGTCGGCGGTTGCGAGCAACTCTTCGCGATCGGCTTCGTCGAGGCTGACGTCGTCGCTGCGCAGCGACGTGACGGCGGTCGTCGCCGAGGCGAGCGGACGGCGCAGGTCGTGACCCACCGCCGCGAGCAGCGCACTGCGCAGCTTGTCGGCCTCGGCGAGCGGCTGCGCATCGGCGGCCTCCGCCCGAAGCCGGCCCTGTTCGAGCGCCGTGGTGAGTTGGGAGACGAACGCACCGAGGATGCGGCGGTCGGTCGGCGTGAGCGGCCGGCCGCGCAGGTAGACGCTCGCGTGGCGTCCGAGCGGCACCGTGGTCTCCTGGTCGTCGTCGGCGGCGATCTCGGGCTCGCGCGCCGCTGCCACGATCTCGCCGTCTTGACGCAGCAGCACGCTCGTCATCCCGAACGACTCGCGCAGTCGGGTGACGAGCGCCTGCACCGCGTCCTCGCCGCTCAGAACGCTTCCCGCGACGGCGATGAGCACCTCGGCTTCGGCCGCCGATCGGGTCGCCGCCCGAAGGCGCCGCGCCGCCTGGTCGACCACGACGCTCACCAGGACGGCGACGACGACGAAGATGACCAGGGCGAGCGCGTGCAGCGGGTTGGCGATCGTGACCGTGTAGAGCGGGTCGACGAAGAAGTAGTTCAACAGCATTCCCGCCGCGACGGCGGCCAGCAGGGCGGGCCAGATGCCTCCGACGAGTGCGACGACCACGACGAGCAGCTGGAAGGCGAGCACGTCGCTCGTGATCGACTCCTCGCTGCGCAGCGAATGCAGCAGCCAGGTCAGCAGCGGCAGCCCCACGATCGCGAGGGCGAAGCCGGCGAGCCGACGGCGCCACGAGAGCGCGACGCCGAGCGACGGCAGCGTGCTGCGACCGGCGTGCGCGTGCGACACGATGTGCACATCGATATCGCCGGAGAGCCGGATGACGGTTCCCGACGTGCCGACGCCTCCGAAGAAGGCCTCGAGGCGGCTGCGCCGGCTCACCCCGATCACCAGCTGCGTGGCATCCACGCTCTTCGCGAACTCGACGAGCGCTTCCGGCACCCGGTCGGAGACCACCTGATGGAAGGTGCCGCCGAGGGTCTCGACGAGGGTGCGTTGCCCCGCGAGGATCCCCGGTTCCGGATCGGCGAGCCCGTCCGGACGCGTGACATGGACGGCGTAGAGCTCGCCCCCGCTCGAGCGGGCCGCGATGCGCGCACCGCGGCGCAGCAGGGTGTCGCCCTCCGGCCCGCCGGTCAGTGCGACGACGATGCGCTCGCGAGCCTCCCAGGGCGCCTTGATGCCCTGCTCGGCCCGGTACTTCTTGAGCGCCGAGTCCACCTCGTCGGCCAGCCAGAGCAGCGCGAGTTCACGCAGGGCCGTGAGGTTGCCGAGCCGGAAGTAGTTGCTCAGCGCCGCGTCGATGCGTGACGCCGGGTACACCACGCCCTCCGCCAGGCGGGTGCGCAATGCCTGCGGGGCGAGGTCGACCAGCTCGACCTGATCCGCGTCACGCAGGACGGCGTCCGGGATGGTCTCGCGCTGGGTGATCCCGGTGATGCGCTCCACAACGTCGCCCAGCGACTCGATGTGCTGGATGTTCACCGTCGAGATGACGTCGATGCCGGCATCCAGGATCGCCGCGACGTCCTGCCAGCGTTTCGCGTGCGCGGAGCCGGGTGCGTTGGTGTGGGCGAGTTCGTCGACGAGCGCGAGCTGCGGCTTTCGCGCCAGCACGGCGTCGAGATCGAGGTCGTCGAGGGTGACGCCGCGGTGGTCGACGGTGCGGCGGGGCAGCACCTCGAGGCCCTCCAGCAACGCCGACGTCGCGGCCCGGCCGTGGTGTTCGACGACCGCGACGACGACGTCGCGCCCTTCGGCTTTCAGGCGACGGCCTTCCTCCAGCATCGTGAAGGTCTTGCCGACGCCCGGAGCTGCGCCCAGCAGCACGCGCAACCGGCCCCTCGCCATGAGGTCAGTCTGCCCCGTCGAGTTGTGCCGAACCACCCAGCCGGCTCAGGGCGATGTTGAGTTCGAGCACGTTCACCGTCGGCTCGCCCAGGAAGCCGAGGTCGCGGCCCTGGATGTGCGCCTCGACGAGCTCGCGCACGAGCGCCTTGTCGAGTCCCCGGGCCTCCGCGACCCGGGCCACCTGCAGCAACGCGTAGGCCGGCGAGATGTGCGGGTCGAGACCCGAGGCCGACGCGGTGAGCGCGTCGACCGGGATCTCGTCGGGATCGACCCTTTCGAGCTCGGCGATCGCGAGACGGCGTTCCTCGATCGCCGCGATGAGGTCGGCGTTCTCGGGCCCGTAGTTCGACCCGCTCGACGCCGCCGCGTCGTAGCCCGCACCCGCCGCCGACGGCCGGGACTGGAACCACTCCGGCAGGGGGCTGCCCTCGTCGTCGGTGAACGACTGGCCGATGAGCGACGACCCGACGACCTCGTCGTCGACGCGCACGAGGGAACCGTTCGCCTGTGCGGGGAAGAGCAGCTGGCCGAGGCCGAGCACGACGAGCGGGTAGCCGACGCCGAGTGCGACGGTGAAGATCAGGAGGGCGCGCAGGGCGGTCCAGGTCTGTGCCGCCCAGGGGCGGCGGAAAGGGGCGGGGGTGCGAGCCATGGGGTTCTCCTTGACCGGACGAGACTCTAGAAGCCGGGGATGAGGCTCACGACGAGGTCGATGAGCTTGATGCCGATGAACGGTGCGATGAGGCCCCCGAGGCCGTAGATCAGCAGGTTGCGGCTGAGGATCTTCGACGCCGAAAGCGGGCGGTAGCGCACGCCACGGAGCGCGAGCGGGATGAGCGCGACGATGACCAGCGCGTTGAACACGATCGCCGACAGGATCGCCGAGGCCGGCGAGTGCAGCTGCATCACGTTGAGCACGGCCAGGCCGGGGAACGAGGTCACGAACATCGCCGGGATGATCGCGAAGTACTTCGCGATGTCGTTGGCGATCGAGAAGGTCGTGAGCGACCCGCGGGTGATCAGCAACTGCTTGCCGATCCGCACGATGTCGATGAGCTTCGTCGGGTCGGAATCGAGGTCGACCATGTTGCCGGCCTCCTTCGCGGCCGACGTTCCGGTGTTCATGGCGACCCCGACATCCGCCTGGGCCAACGCGGGGGCGTCGTTGGTGCCGTCACCGGTCATCGCGACCAGCCGCCCGCCCTCCTGCTCGCGGCGGATGAGCGCCATCTTGTCTTCCGGCGTGGCCTCCGCGAGGAAGTCGTCGACCCCCGCCTCGGCGGCGATCGCCTTCGCGGTGAGCGGGTTGTCGCCCGTGATCATCACCGTGCGGATGCCCATCGCCCGCAGCTCGGCGAACCGGGCGGGGAGGCCGGTCTTGACGACGTCCTTGAGATGGATGACGCCGAGCACCCGCGATTCCGCCCCGGTCTTCTCGGCGACGACCAGGGGCGTTCCGCCGGACTGCGAGATGCCCGTCACGATCGCCTCGAGCCCGGCGGGTGACTGCCCCGTCCATTCGGCGATCATCGAACCGGCGCCCTTGCGCACCTGACGGCCGTCCGCGAGATCGAGCCCCGACATCCGGGTCTGCGCCGTGAACGGGATGTCGACCGCCCCGGTGGGGATCTCGACCGCGCCGCCGGCCAGGGTCACCACCGAGGAGCCCTCCGGGGTGGGGTCGGCGAGCGAGGCCAGGCGTGCCACCTCGCGCAACTCGTCGGCGCTCACGCCGGGGAGCGGCACGAACTCGGACGCCTGACGGTTGCCGTAGGTGATGGTTCCCGTCTTGTCGAGCAGCAGGGTGGTGACATCGCCCGCGGCCTCGACGGCGCGGCCCGACATCGCGAGCACGTTGCGTTGCACCAGTCGGTCCATGCCGGCGATGCCGATCGCCGACAACAGGGCGCCGATCGTCGTCGGGATGAGGCACACCAGGAGCGCCACGAGCACGACGATGCTCGACGGGTCGCCCGCGTACGACGACATCGGGCCGAGGGTCAGCACCACCACCAGGAACACGATCGTGAGGCTGGACAGCAGGATGCCGAGCGCCAGCTCGTTCGGCGTCTTCTGCCGGGCGGCGCCTTCGACGAGACGGATCATCCGGTCGACGAAGGTCTCGCCCGGCTTCGACGTGATGCGCACCACGATGCGGTCCGACAGCACCCGGGTGCCGCCGGTGACGGCGCTGCGGTCGCCGCCGTGTTCGCGCACCACCGGGGCGGACTCGCCGGTGATCGCCGACTCGTCGACGCTCGCGATGCCCGCCACGATGTCGCCGTCGCCCGGGATGATCTCGCCCGCCGTCACCACGACGACGTCACCGAGCCGGAGGTCGGCCGACGAGAGCTCCTCGAGCGGCACGCCGACCGCATCCGAGCCCTCGACGTAGTTCGCGACCCGGTGCGCCGGCGTGCTCGTGCGGGTGGCTCGCAGCGTCGAGGCCTGGGCCTTGCCTCGGCCCTCGGCGACCGCCTCCGCGAGGTTCGCGAAGATCACGGTGACCCAGAGCCACACCGCGATCGCTGCGCTGAAGCCGGGGGCGAGCGCCTCTTCGGAGCCGAGGAACGGTTCGGCGATCGCGATCGCCGTCGTCAGGGCGGCGCCGACCTCGACGAGCAGCATGACGGGGTTGCGCCACAGCTGCCGCGGGTCGAGTTTGTGCAGGGCTCCGGGTACGGCGGCGAGCAGCTGCGACGGGGAGAAAGCCGTGGCCGGCTTATCGGTGGTCAGGGTGGACATGGTTCAGGACAGCCCTTCCGCCAGGGGACCCAGCGCGAGTACGGGGAAGTAGGTGAGCGCCGACACGACGACGACCGTGCCGACATGCAGCCCGACGAACTGCGGGCGATGGGTGGGCAACGTGCCCGCCGTGACCGGGAGCCTGTCCTGCGCGGCGAGCGAACCCGCGAGCGCGAGCACGAACACGATCGGCAGGAAGCGGCCGAGCAGCATCGCGACCCCCAGCGCGGTGTTGAACCACGGGGTGTTCGCGGTGAGCCCGGCGAACGCGGACCCGTTGTTGTTCGCCGCCGAGGTGAACGCGTAGAGCACCTCGCTGAAACCGTGGAGCCCGGGATTCCAGATCGAGGTCGACTCGACGTCGGCGCGCACCGCGGGAATCGCGAACGACAGGGCCGTGCCGAGCAGCACGAGAGTCGGGGTGGTGAGGATGAACAGCGACACCAACTTGATCTCCCGCGGCCCGATCTTCTTGCCGAGGTACTCGGGGGTGCGCCCGACCATCAGGCCGGCGACGAACACCGCGATGATCGCGAGCACGAGCATCCCGTAGAGGCCGGATCCGACCCCGCCGGGCGCGACTTCGCCGAGCATCATGTTCACCAGCGCGACCCCGCCGCCGAGCGAGGTGTAGCTGTCGTGCATCGAGTTGACCGAGCCGGTCGAGGTCAGGGTCGTCGAGGCGGCATAGAGGGTCGACCCGGGGATGCCGAACCGCACCTCCTTGCCTTCCAGCGCTCCGCCGGCGAGCTCCGGCGCGGTACCCGCGCCCTGCAGTTCGGCGGCCGTCATCGCGACGACCAGCACCAGGTAGAGCACCGCCATCGCCGCGACGACGGCGTAACCCTGGCGGCGGTCGCCGACCATCCGCCCGAAGGTCGCCGGCAGCGAGAACGGGATCGCGAGGAACACGAACACCTCGAACAGGCTCGTCCACGCCGTGGGGTTCTCGAACGGGTGCGACGAGTTGGCGTTGAAGAAGCCGCCGCCGTTCGTGCCGAACAGCTTGATCGCCTCCTGGCTCGCCACCGGGCCGCCGGGCAGGTTCTGCGTGCCTCCGGCGAGCGTCTGCACCTCCTGGAATCCGGCGAGGTTCTGGATGACGCCACCCGCGACCAGCACGATCGCGATGACGATCGACAGCGGCAGCAGAACGCGCAGCGTGATCCGGGTCAGGTCGACCCAGAAGTTGCCGATCGTGCCCGACTTCCGCGCGGCGAGCGCCCGGATCAGGGCCACCGCGACCGCGATGCCGACGGCCGCGGACAGGAAGTTCTGCACCGCCAGCCCGACCAGTTGCACCGTGTAGCCGAAGGTCACGTCGGGGGAGTACGACTGCCAGTTCGTGTTGGTGACGAACGAGATGGCCGTGTTGAAAGCGAGATGTTCGCTCGCGGCAGGCATCCCGAGCGAGTACGGCAGGAACTCCTGCAGCCGCTGCAGCGCATAGACCGCGAGGATGCCGAGCGCCGAGAACACGAGCACCGAACGCAGGTAGGCGGGCCAGCTCTGCTCCGACGACCCGTCGACCCCGATCAGGCGGTACAAGCCGCGCTCGACCCGCAGCTCCTTCGTCGTCGTGACGGTGTGCGCGAGGTAGTCGCCGAGCGGGCGGTGCACGACCGTGAGCAGAACCGCGAGGGTCGCCAGCTGGGCGACGAAGTAGAGCCACTCCATCGACGTCGATGCGGCCATCAGAATCGTTCCGGTTTCAGCAGGGCCGCGATGAGGTAGCCGACGGCCGCAAGGGCGAGGGCGGCGGCGATGATCTCGAAGGCGGTCACAGTCGCTCCACCCCCTTCGCGACGGCGGCGACCAGCGCGACGAGCGCGAGGATGCCGGCGATGAACACGACGTCGAGCACGGTGCGTTCTCCCTCGATCGGGTGGGTGGTGACGGTCGAGTCAACGCCCGGACCTGGGGCGTGAGGCCGGTCCTTACGAAACCCTCACGGCGGGAACGCCGATCCGGGCGGATCCCTCACGCCGCTATCGTCGTGGGGTGACGGGCGCGCGCAACTCCGGTTTCTCAGCTGCCGGGGTCGTCGCGCTGGTGCTCGCCTGCCTGCTCTGGGGAACGACCGGCACGACGGCGACCCTGATGCCCGACGACGTCAGCCCGCTGGCGATCGGTGCCGCGACGATGGGGATCGGCGGCGTGCTGCTCCTCGTCACGGCGCCCCGGATGTCGCGCGGTGTGCTGCGCGACCCCGTCGGTCGACGCTGGGCGACGATCGGGGCGATCGGCGTCGCGGTCTATCCGCTCGCCTTCTACACCGGCATGGATCTGGTGGGGGTCGCGGTGGGCAACGTCGTCGCCCTCGGCTCCGGCCCGGTGTTCGCCGCGCTCATCGAGTGGCTGATCGAGCGGCAGCGACTCTCGACGCGCTGGCTCGTCTCCACAGCGCTCGCCGTCATCGGGATCACCCTGCTCGCACTCGGCCGTCAGGAGGGAGGCGCTGCGGGGGGATCCGCCGCGGTCGCGGCCCTGGGGGTCGGCCTCGGGTTGCTGGCCGGTTTCGCCTACGCCCTGTACACCTATGCGTCGTCGCGGGCGATTCGCGCCGGACACCCGTCGCGAGGCGTGATGGGCGGGATGTTCGGCCTGGGTGCCGTGCCGCTGCTCCTGGTGTTGCTCGTCGTCGGCGGTCCGCTGCTGCAGTCGTGGACGTCGGTCGGGCTCGTCGGGTATCTCGTGCTCGGCCCGATGTTCGTCGCCTACCTGCTGTTCGGGATCGGGCTGCGGTCGGTGCGCAGTTCGACGGCCACGACGATCACGCTGCTCGAGCCGGTGTTCGCCACGGTGCTCGCGGTGCTCGTCGTGGGAGAGCGACTTTCCGTCGTCGGCTGGGCCGGGTTCGCGCTCGTGCTGATCGGACTCGCCGTGCTGGTTTCGGCTCGTCGCGGCGCTCGCGCGATCCCCCCGGCCTAGAATCCGAGCATGACCGACGTACCGCAGGGGGACGCCGAATCGGGGGACAACCCCGACCCCTATGTGCCTTCAGGGATCCGTCGGTCGACGTACACGCCGCCCGGGTCGGACACCGAGGGCGCCGATTTCGACGACGACGCACTGGCCGCGGCGATGGCGGCCGAGGTCGCCGCGTACACCTCCCCGGTTTCGATCATCCCCCCGGTGGCGGATCCGCTTCCACCGATCCCGTCGGCTGAGGAGCCCGCCCCGGTCCCGCCTGTCGAGCGTGCCGGGTGGGGTGAACCGGCTGAAGCGGTCGAACCGGTCGAACCGGTGGTGACGGTCGAGGCGGAGGCGTCGCCGAACGAGGAGCCGAGCATCGCCGAGCCGGTGATCGAGACATCGCTGAGTCCCACCCTGGAGGCGATCGAACGGCTCGAAAGCGAGCTGCGGCGTCGAGCGGAGGAGGCGCGCGTCGTCGCGGCACCGCCCCCGACCGCGCCGGAAGGTTCGCCGTATCCCGATGCTCCGCTCTTCCCGGCGCCCCCGACCTTCTTGCGGCCGGCACCGCCCGAGGGGTTCGAGGCACCGGTCGAGCCCGCAACGGTCGAGCCTGCCCCGGTCGAGGCAGCCCCGGTCGAGCCTGCCCCGGTCGAGCCTGCCCCGGTCGAGCCCGCCCCGGTTGAGGCAGCACCCGTGGAGCCGGCCCCGGTGGAGCCTGCACCCGTGGAGCCTGCCCCGGCCGAGCCGCCGGCCTGGGGTGCCGCAGCCTTCGGGGGATCCGCGCCGCCGCCACTGGTGGAACCTCCGTTCATCGCGCCGCCTCCGCTCGTCGAACCTCCCGGTTTTGCGGCCGCTCCCACCACAGCGGCCGTCGACCTGCCCCCGCCCGCCAGTCCGGCGGTCGACCTGCCTCCGCCGGCAACACCGGATTTCGCGCATCTGCCGCCGCCGATCGGCTTGGAGCCCGCGCCGATTCCGCCCTACGATCCGACGACCGACGTCGCGCCGCGGCTCGGCGATCTCGCCCCGCCGCCCGCCGACTTCGAGGCCCTGCTCGGCGCGCCGACCGGCAGCATCCCCGCTCCCCATCCCGATGACCTCGGGCCGGGGGAGCCGGTCGCGGCCGCGTACGAGGATGACGACGTCGACGATGTCGATCGTGCCTTCGGAACGGGGGCGATCGCCGTCGATTCCACGGGGTCGGTGCACGTCGTCGCCCCGCCGTCGGAGCCGATCCCGACCGTGCGTCTCGCCGACGACGAGCACGCGCTGGTCGACGAGGAACCCCAGTCGCATCCGGCACTCCTCGTCGAGTCCGCCGGAACGGAACCGACCGCGCTCGATCTGCGGGCGGGGCGCGCCGCCCGGCTGTTCTGGCTGTGGTTCGCGACGAACTCGTCGATCGTGTCGCTGTCGCTCGGTGCCGTGCTGTTCGGGCTCGGAATGAGCCTGCGGCAGGCGCTCGTCGCGATCCTCATCGGGGTCGCCCTGTCGTTCCTGCCGCTCGGTTTGGTGACCCTCGCCGGCAAGTGGAGCGGTCAGCCGACGATGGTCGTGTCGCGGGCGACCTTCGGCGTCGTCGGCAACGGACTGCCCGCCGTGATCGCCCTCGTCTCCCGGGTCTTCTGGGGAGGCGCGCTGCTGTGGATTCTCGCCACCGGGGTCGCCCGTGTTCTCGTCGATGCCGGGCTCGACGCGGGTCTCGGCGAACTGGTCTGGACCCTCGTCGGGCTCGGCGCCGGCTTCGCGCTCGCCTTCGTCGTCGCGATCTTCGGCTACGGCCTCATCGCGCGGGTGCAGCTGGTGCTGAGCATCGTCACCGCACTTCTGGTGATCGGGGTCGTCGTGCTCACCTTCCCGCGGCTCGACCTGACCGCGGCGCAGGGCATCGACGACGGACCGTGGACGCTGCTCGTCACCGGCGTCGTGCTGGTGTTCAGTTTCGTCGGACTCGCCTGGGTGCACTCCAGCGCCGACGTCGCGCGCTACCAGCGCACCGAGAGCGACGGCGGCTCGACGATGCTCTGGGCGACGTTCGGGGCGACGCTGCCGGCCTTCATCCTCATCGCCTGGGGTGCCCTGCTCGCCGCATCCGACCCGCTCATCGCCGACGGACTGGTGACCAACCCGCTGTACACGATCGCGGCGCTCCTGCCGCTGTGGTACCCGGCGCCGCTCATCGCCGCCCTCGCGCTCGGCCTGCTCTCCGGCGTCGTGCTGACGGTCTACTCGGGAGGGTTCGCGCTGCAGTCGCTGGGCGTACGCGCCCGCCGGTCGGTGACGACGGCGATCGCCGGACTCCTCGTGCTCGCAGCTGCGGCGGCGCTGGTGTTCCTCGCCGGCGACGCGCGCGCGCTCATCCGCGACATCGCGACCACGATCGCGGTGCCGGTGGCGGTATGGGCGGGCATCTTCGGGGCGGAGGTCATGATCCGCCGCCAGGGGTTCGACGCGGAATCGCTGCTACGCCGCGGAGGCATCTACCCCGCGGTGCGCTGGGTCAACCTGGCCGGCCTCGTCGTCATCAGCGTCATCGGATTCGGGCTGACCTCCGCCGTGCTCCCCGGCCTCGACTGGCAGGGCTACCTGCTCCCGTTCCTCGGGTTGGCGGGTGACGATCCGCTGCTGACGAGCGACGTGGGCGTTCTCGTCGCCCTCGTGCTCGGCCTGCTGCTCCCGCTGGTCAGCGCGGTGCCGGCGATCCGTCGTCAAGAACGTGCGCTCGTAGACTGAACGGATGACAGCCACCCTCGCCGACGTCGAGACGTGCGTCGAGGCGTTGTGGCCGATCGCCGGCGCGGAACCTTGGGATGCCGTGGGCCTGCTGTCGGGGGATCCCGCGAGCGAGGTGCGCCGCATCCATCTCGCGGTCGATGCGGTGCTCGACACCGTCGACGAGGCGATCGACGCCCGGGCCGACCTGCTCATCGTGCACCACCCGCTGCTGCTGCGCGGCGTGACGACCGTCGCCGAGACCCGCTACAAGGGGGCGGTGCTGGCCCGGCTGATCCGGGCCGGCTGCGCTCTGATCGCAGCGCACACCAATGCGGATGTCGTCACCTCGGGCACCTCGGCGGTGATGGCCGAACGGCTCGGCCTGCGCGACCTGCACCCGCTGGTGCCCTCGCCGACGAACCCCGCGCACGGCATCGGCCGGGTCGGTGACCTGACCGAGCCGACGACGCTCGGCCGGCTCGCGCGGGGGCTCTCCGACATCCTTCCGGCCACCGCTCAGGGCATCCGGGTCGCGGGGGAGTACGACCGCCCGGTCACCCGGGTGGCCCTGTGCGCCGGCGCCGGCGACGCCTACCTGGCTCTGCCCGACGTGCTCACCGCCGACGTGTACATCACGAGCGACCTGCGCCACCACCCGGCGTCGGAGGCGCGCGAGAACGCACGGGTGGCGAGCGGGCCCGCGCTCATCGACGTGTCGCACTGGGCGAGCGAATGGCTCTGGCTCGAGGTGGCGGCGGCTCAGCTGCGGGATGCGTTGCCGGGAGTCGAGGTGACGGTGAGCGACCTGCGCACCGACCCGTGGGACTTCGCCATAGTCTGATGAACCCGGCTTGACCTGATGAGTGTGACGAAGATGAGGAACGCATGGGCCTGAAGGCCGCCCCCGAAGATCAGGCGCTGCTGTTGGAGCTGCAGGAACTCGACACGAAGCTGCGGCAGCTCGCGCGGCGCTCCGAGAAACTCCCCGAGCGCGAGGTCGTCGACACCCTCACCGGGAAGAAGACCGAACTGGAGCGCACCCGGGCCGAGCAGTCCGGTGCCGTCGAAGACGTGCGGCTCGAACTGAAGCGCACGGAGTCCGATGTCGAGGTCGTTCAGGCGCGCATCACCCGTGACGCCGAACGGCTGCGCACGAGCACGTCGGTGAAAGACGTCGCCGCGCTCGAGCAGGAGCTCGAATCCCTGGGGCGCCGCAAGAGCGATCTCGAAGACATCGAACTCGCGGTGATGGAGACCCTCGAGGAACGCGAAGCCGCCCTCGCCGGCACGGAGGCCGAACTCGCGGCCCTGTCGACCGAGATCTCCGAAGCCACGGCCGCGCGTGACGCCGCACTCGCCGAGATCGAGGGGGAGCGAACCCACGCGGCCGCGAATCGGCAGACGGTCGCGGCGAAGGTGCCCGCCGACCTGCTCGCGCTCTATGAGAAGCAGCGGGAGCGCTACGGTACGGGCGCCTCGCACCTGCGCGGCGGAGTGTCGAGTGCGAGCGGGGTGGCCCTCGCCGCGACCGACATGACGAAGATCCGCGCTGCTGCGCCCGACGACGTCATCCTCTGCCCGGACTCCAGCGCCATCCTCGTCCGCACCGCGGAGTCGGGACTGTGACGAGGCGGCTCATCGTGGAGGCCGACGGCGGATCGCGCGGCAACCCGGGGATCGCCGCCGGAGGCTCGGTCGTGATCGACGAAGCCACCGGTGAGGTGCTCGCCGAACTCGGGGTCTACGTCGGGGTGGCCACCAACAACGTCGCGGAGTACTCGGGGATGATCGCCGGCGTCACTCGCGCCCTCGCAATCGACCCGAACGCCGAACTGCGCATCCGGCTCGACTCGAAACTCGTGGTCGAGCAGATGAGCGGCCGGTGGAAGATCAAGCACCCCGACATGGCCGACCTCGCCGCCGAGGCGCGCGACCTCCTCATGGGCACGCCGGTCGGATTCGAGTGGATCCCGCGTGCCGAGAACGCCCGTGCCGACCGGCTGGCGAACGAGGCGATGGACAAGAGGCTGTCGTTCGCGCGGCCCGCGGTACCCTGAGAAGGCAAACGGGCCGGCCAGACGGTCGCGTCATCCTGCTTCGGCAGGGTGCCGAGGAACGTCCGGGCACCACAGGGCAGGGCGGTGGGTAACACCCACCCGGAGTGATCCGCGAGAAAGTGCAACAGAGAGCAGACCGCCTGCTTGACCGAACCTTTCGAGGGGCGTGCAAGTCGGTAAGGGTGAAACGGTGGTGTAAGAGACCACCAGGGGCCCGAGTGATCGGGCTCGCTGGGTAAACCTCGTCCGGTGCAAGGTCAGACAGGGAACGCTTGACGGGGCCCCCCGAGTTCCCGGGTAGACCGCTAGAGGGCTGCGGCAACGTAGTCCCGAGAGAGATGGCCGTCACCCTGCTGCAAAGCAGGGGACAGAACCCGGCGTATCGGCCGACCCGTTTGCACCCCCGACCGGTACTCACACGCGGAAAACACGAACGCGCCGCCCCAACGGGACGACGCGTTCGAAAAGGAGCGGGATCAGGCGATCTTGATGCTCGCGGCCTGCGGGCCCTTGGGACCCTGTGCGACCTCGAACGTGACCTTCTGTCCCTCTTCGAGGGACCGGTAGCCCGACGCCTCGATCGCGGAGTAGTGGGCGAACAGATCCTGCGATCCGTCGTCCGGGACGATAAAGCCGAAACCCTTTTCGGCGTTGAACCACTTCACGGTTCCACTGGGCATTGCGTACTGCTTTCTGGCGCAAGACTCCGTCGATCGGAGCAACTGTGGATTGACGGTAGCGGACGACCGCCGCATTTGTCTCCCCCCGCGCACAGAACTTCATACAACTGAAATATGGCGAAACCCGCCGTCAACGTGCCGATTCGCCGACGAGAACGGCTGTGCAGGCCCCGTCAGAGCAACCGGGCGGCCAGCCAGGCGGCACCGAGGATGCCGGCGTTGTTGCGCAGCTCGGCGGGCACGATCGGGGTGTGCAACTTGAGCAGGGGCAGAAACTGGTCGGACTCCTTCGAGACCCCGCCACCGACGACGAACAGCGTCGGCGAGAACAGCATCTCGAGGGTCTCGTAGTAGCGCTGCAGGTGCTTCGCCCAACGGGTCCAACTCAGGCGGCCCCGTTCCTTCGCGGCGAACGAGGCACGTCGCTCCGCGTCTCGCCCGTCGATCTCAAGGTGCCCGAGTTCGGTGTTGGGGATGAGAACGCCGTCGAACAGCAGGGCGCTGCCGATGCCCGTGCCGAGCGTCGTCATGATGACGAGACCGCGGATGCCGCGAGCGGCCCCGAAATGCAGCTCGGCGACGCCCGCGGCATCCGCGTCGTTGACGAAGACGATGTCGCGGCCCAGGGTCTGCTCGAACAACGCTTCTGCGGGCAGTCCGATCCAGCGCTTCGAGACGTTGGCGGCCGACATGGTGCGACCGCCGATGACCACGGCGGGGAAACAGACTCCGACCGGCACTTTGCCCGTGCTGTCGCCGAGCTGCTCGACGATCGCCGCCACCTCGGCGACGATGTCCGCCGGTTCGCCGCCGGCGGGCGTCGCCACCTTGATCCGTTCGCTCACCAGCTCACCGGTCGTGACGTCGACGAGGGCACCCTTGATGCCGGTGCCGCCGATGTCGATTCCGATCGCGAGGCTCGTGGTCGCCATTCCTGCATCCTGCCTCATGGCAGTGTCAGGATCTCGGAGCCGCGCTCGGTCACCACGATCGTGTGCTCGAACTGTGCCGTGAGCCGACGGTCGCGGGTGACCACGGTCCATCCGTCATCCCACTCGTCGGCTTCGATCGTGCCGGGGCTCTCGGGCGTGCCGATCGTCAGCATCGGTTCGATCGTGAACACCATCCCCGGTTCGATCACGGTGGCGTGGTCGGGTGCCGCGTCGTAGTGCGGCACGACGAGCCCGGAGTGGAATGCCTCGCCCACGCCGTGCCCGGTGTAGTCACGAATGACGCCGTACCCGAAGCGTTTCGCGTAGCTCTCGATCGCGCGTCCGATGACGTTGATCTCGCGGCCGGGAGCGACGGAGCGGATTCCGCGGGACAGCGCCTCGCGGGTGCGCTCGATCAGGTCGCCGGCTTCGGCCGCGATCTCGCCCACGCCGAATGCCGCGCACAGGTCGCCGTGCATCCCGTCCTTGAATGCGGTGATGTCGACTTTGACGATGTCGCCGTCCTGCAGAACGGTGTCGTCGGGGATGCCGTGGCAGATCGCCTCGTTGACCGAGGTGCAGATCGACTTCGGAAAGCCGCGGTAGCCGAGAGCGGACGGGTAGGCGTCGTGGGCCAGGAGGAACTCATGGCCGATCGCATCCAGCTCGTCGGTCGTGACGCCCGGCCGGATGGCCGCTGCGACCGCATCGACGGCCTGAGCGGCGATGCGTCCTGCCGCGCGGATGCGGGCGATCTGTTCGGCGTCGTAGCGGTCGTCGCCGGTGTACGGGCGCGGCCCGGGGCGACCGACGTACTCGGGGCGAGGGATGCGGTCCGGCACCCGGCGGGAGGCTCCGACCCGGCCCGGAATCAGGTTTCCGAGGTCGTCGCGAGGCATGATTCGAGACTACCGAGCGTAGGCTCGCGGCATGAGCGAGTGGTGGTACAACCACAAGACCGGCGAGGTCGAAGAGGGGCCGCAGTCTCTCGGATCCGATCGCGACGGGCCGTATGCGACCCGGGAGGACGCGGCTCGCGCTCCGGAGATCGCGCGGGAACGTGCGCGCGCGTGGGCGGCCGAAGACGAGGCCGACGGCT
Organism: Pseudolysinimonas yzui; assembly: GCF_014653215.1. Classification (GTDB taxonomy): domain Bacteria; phylum Actinomycetota; class Actinomycetes; order Actinomycetales; family Microbacteriaceae; genus Pseudolysinimonas_A; species Pseudolysinimonas_A yzui. The sequence continues at coordinate 619,777 of NZ_BNAI01000001.1, forward strand.
AGCTGCCGAGTGCCCTGAGCAGTGCTTCGGCGTCTCGCGGCGAGTGCAGCTTGTTCTCGGTGAGGCAATACACGTAGGTGTCACGGCCCGCAGAGAGCTGTGCGCGGGTCCACTCAGCCCAGCGCGCGATGCCCGCTTCGTCGTAGCCGTCGGGGTAGCGCTCGACATCGCCGTGCAGTCGCGCGTAGGCGAAGTCTGCCGTCGGCCAGTCGAGCACCGGCCACCCGTTCGCGGTGTCACCGACGACGACCGCGACGCCCGCCGCTTCGGCCTGTGCGTGGAAACGCGGGTCGTCGAACGAGGGGTGCCGCACCTCGACCGCGAAGCGCATCGGATGCCGGCGCAACGCAGCGAGGAAGGCGCCGACGGCATCCTCGTCGTACGGGAGGTTTTCGGGGAGCTGCCACAGGATCGGGCCGAGTCTGCTCCCCAGGTCGCGCACCCCTGAGTCGAGGAAGCGGTCGATCGACTCGGCGGGATCACGGAGCCGCTTCACGACGGTGAGGTAGCGATGGGCCTTCACCGAGAACACGAAACCGTCGGGCACGGCGTCGCGCCAGGCGAGCCAGGATGCCGGCTTGGGGGTGGCGTAGAACGACGAGTTGATCTCGATCGACGTGACGCGACTCGCAGCGTGTGCGAGCTCGTCGGACTGCTTCAGACCCACCGGATAGAACGTTCCGCGCCAGGGCGGGTAGACCCACCCCGCCATCCCGACGACCGCGCGTGGCACCAGGTCAGTCGTCGTCGTAGGAGTGTTCGGGTGCCGGGTATGCACCTGAGGCGACGTCGGCCGCCCACGTGGTCGCGGCATCCCCGAGTACCTGGGCGAGGTTCGCGTACTGCTTGACGAACTTCGGGATGCGTCCGGTCGTGAGGCCCGCCCAGTCGGTCCAGACCAGCAGCTGGCCGTCGCAGTGCGGCCCGGCGCCGACGCTGATCGTGGGGATCGAGACCTCCTCGGTCACCCGTTTCGCCGCCGCGTTCGGCACCATCTCGAGCACGACGGCGAACGCGCCCGCCGCCTCGACGGCCTTCGCGTCGGCGAGCAGCGCCTCGACGCCGGACTCGCCGCGACCCTGGATGACGTGGCCGCCGAGTTGGTGTTCGCTCTGCGGGGTGAATCCGATGTGGGCCATGACCGGGATGCCGGCCGACACGATGCGCCGGATCTGCTCGGCACTGCGCACGCCGCCCTCGAGCTTCACCGCGTGCGCGCCGGTCTCTTTCATGAACCGGAAGGCCGTGTGCAGGGCCTCGTCGGCGGAGGTCTCGTACGACCCGAACGGCATGTCGGCGACCACGAACGCGCGCTTGACGGCGCTCGCGACCCCGCGGGTGAGCGGGATGAGGTCATCCAGTGTCACCGGCACGGTGGTGTCGTAGCCGAGCACGTTGTTGCCGGCGGAGTCTCCGACCAGCAGGAAGTCGATGCCCGCCTTGTCGAAGATCGCCGCGGTCAGCATGTCGTACGACGTGAGGCCGGTGATCTTGATGCCCTGCTGCTTCGCGTTGTGGAAGTGCCGGGTGCGTACGCGTTTGACGACCTCGTCTGCCATGAGTCCAGGCTAGTCGGGGCGGGGGCTAGCCCGCGGGGCGTGAGGTGATCGGCAGGCGGCGGTCGCGACCGAAGGCCATGCCCGAGACCTTCGGGCCGATGGCGCCCTGGCGACGCTTCCATTCGGCACGATCGACCAGCTTCGCGACGTACTCCACGGTCACTCGCTCGTAGCCTTCGGCAATGATGTCCTCGCGACCGAGCCGTCGACTGACGTAACGCTCGAGGATCTCGTCGAGCAGGTCGTAGGGCGGCAGCGTGTCCTGATCGGTCTGATCGGGTCGCAGTTCGGCGCTCGGGGGCTTGGTGATCGAGTTCTGCGGGATCGGCGGGGTCTCGCCGCGGGCGACCGCGTACTCGTTGCGCCAGCGCGCGAGCTCCCAGACCAGCGTCTTCGGTACGTCCTTGATCGGGGCGAATCCGCCCGCGGTGTCGCCGTAGATCGTCGAGTAGCCGACCGAGACCTCGGTCTTGTTGCCGTTGGTCAGCGCGAGGTGGCCGTTGCGGTTGGACTCCGCCATCCAGAGCAGCCCGCGCACGCGCGCCTGCACGTTCTCGGCGGGCACGCCGGTGAGCCCGAGCTGGTTCTCGATCACCGCGACGATGTCGCCGATCGGCTCGACCGAGTAGTGGATGCCGAGACGTTGGGCGAGGTCGGCGGCGTCGTCGACCGAGCCTTCGGAGCTGTATCGGCTCGGCATCGAGATGCCGTACACCCGGTCGGCACCGATCGCATCCGCGGCGATCGTGGCGCACACGCTCGAGTCGATGCCGCCCGAGACGCCCAGCACGACCGACGGGAAGCCGTTCTTCTCGACGTAGTCGCGCAGACCCAGCACGAGAGCGTTCCACAGCTGTTCGCGGTCGTCGGGCAGTTCTGCGATGTCTCGCGCGAGGTCGCCGGCTTCGTCACCGCGGGCGTCGACCTCCACGCGCAGAACGGCCGGAGGCGCCTCGTGGTCGGCCTCGGCCGGCGCCGGGTCGACGTCGACGACGAGGAGGTGCTCGCGGAACTGCGGTGCGCGACCCAGGATGGTGCCCTGCCCGTCGACGACGACCGAGTCGCCGTCGAAGACGAGATCGTCCTGCCCGCCGACGAGGTTGACGTAGGCGACGATCGTGTCGGTCTCGACCGCGCGGCGGGTCACGAGGGGCAGCCGCACCTCGTCTTTGTCGCGCTCGTAGGGGGACGCGTTGAGCACGAGCAGCAGCCCGGCGTCGGCGTCGAGCACGCGGCCGACCGGCCCGCCGTCACGCCACAGGTCCTCGCAGATGATGACCGCGACATCCACGCCCTTCATGCGCAGCACGAGCAGCTCGTCGCCGGGGATGAAGACCCGGTACTCGTCGAAGACCGAGTAGTTGGGCAGGTGGTGCTTGGCGTAACGCGCCCGGATGGCACCGCCCTGGATGACGGAGGCGCAGTTCTGCGCGATCGCCGTCGGGGCGTTCGAGGTGCCGAGCAGTCGCGGTTCGAACGGCCCGTCGGGGTGGCCGACCACGACGACGAGGTCGCCCAGACCTTCGGCGGCGAGCCGCACGGCGAGCGCATCGACGGCGGCTCGGGCGGCGCGCAGAAAGCTGGGCTGCGCGGCGAGGTCTTCGATCGGGTAGCCGCTGAGCGCCATCTCGCCGGTCAGCAGCAGGTCGGCACCGGCATCCCAGGCTTCCCGCGCGGCGGCGACGATCTTGTCGGAGTTGCCGGCGAAATCCCCGACGATGGGATTGGACTGGGCGAGCGCCAATCGCAGACGAGGCATGTTGCTAGCCTAATGACGGTCGAGGATCGGCCGTTCCCCGTCGACAGTGAGGCCGCTCACGAGAGGACACCGTGGATAAGCAGCGCGACTTCGTTCTTCGCACCATCGAGGAGCGCAGCGTCAAGTTCGTACGCCTGTGGTTCACGGATGTGGTGGGCACCCTGAAGTCGGTCGCGCTCGCGCCCGCTGAGGTCGAGGGCGCCTTCAACGAAGGCGTCGGATTCGACGGCTCGGCGATCGAAGGCCTGACCCGCACCAACGAGGCCGACGTGCTCGCGCATCCCGATCCGTCGACCTTCCAGATCCTCCCGTGGCGCGGTGAGATCGACCCGACGGCGCGCATGTTCTGCGACATCACCACGCCCGACGGGCAGCCGGCCGTCGCCGACCCGCGCAACGTGCTCAAGCGTGCCCTCGCGGCGGCAGCCGACCGCGGCTTCACCTTCTACACGCACCCCGAGATCGAGTTCTACCTGCTCAAGTCGAGCAAGGTCGAGAACGGCGTGCCCGTGCCCGTCGACTCGGCGGGCTACTTCGACAACGTGCCCGGCGGCACCGCGAACGACTTCCGCCGTCGCTCGGTGCGGATGCTCGAGGACCTCGGCATCTCGGTCGAGTTCAGCCACCACGAAGCGGGCCCGGGGCAGAACGAGATCGACCTGCGCTATGCCGACGCGCTGACCACGGCCGACAACATCATGACCTTCCGCACCGTCGTCAAAGAGGTCGCGATCGAGCAGGGCGTCTACGCGACGTTCATGCCGAAGCCGCTCACCGCCCACCCCGGGTCGGGGATGCACACGCACATGTCGCTCTTCGAGGGCGACACGAACGCCTTCTTCGACGCCTCGGGGCAGTACCAGCTCTCGACGATCGGCAAGCAGTTCGTCGCCGGGCTGCTGCGCCACGCCCCCGAGATCACCGCCGTCACCAACCAGTTCGTCAACTCGTACAAGCGGCTCTGGGGCGGCGACGAGGCCCCCAGCTACGTCACCTGGGGGCACAACAACCGCTCGGCGCTCGTGCGCGTGCCGCTCTACAAGCCCGGCAAGGGCCAGAGCGCCCGGGTCGAGTACCGCGCGATCGACTCCGCCGCGAACCCGTACCTGTCGTATGCGCTGCTGCTGGCCGCCGGACTCAAGGGCATCGAGAACGGCTACGAGCTGCCCGCCGAGGCAGAAGGCGATGTCTGGAGCATGACCCCCGCTGAACGCAAGGCGCTCGGCTACGGCAGCCTGCCGACATCCCTCGACCACGCGCTCACCCTCATGGAGGACAGCGAGCTGGTGGCCGAGACGCTCGGCGAGCAGGTGTTCGAGTACGTGCTCGCCAACAAGCGACGCGAGTGGGCCGGCTACCGCGCCCAGGTCACGCCGTTCGAGCTCGAGAGCAACCTCGAGATCCTCTAGAGCTCACGCTTCCGGGGGAAGCAGCACCATGACGCGGACGACGACGACGCTGACCGAGCTGGCGAGGCTCGGCTTCGCCGACCTCGGGGCGGCCCACGAAGCCCTCGCGGCCATGCCCGACGCCCTCGCCCCGACGTTCGCCCTCGCCGCCGATCCGGATCAGGCGCTGCGGTTGATGGGCGCGCTGCGGTCGACGGCGCCGAAAGCGGTGGATGCCGTCCTGCGCGATGCCGGGGCGACCGAGAGGCTCATCCGGCTGTTGGGGGCGTCGGCGGGCCTCGCGACCTTCCTCGAACGGCATCCGGAGTGCCTCGCGGTGTTCAGCGAACCGCTCACCGCCCCCGCCGAGCCGGAGGTCGTCGGTGCGGCGCTCCTCGCCGCCGTGGAGGGCGCGAGCGGCGAGGCGGCCTGGAACGCGCTGCGCACCGCGTATCGCGCGGAACTCGTACGCCTCGCGGCCTGGGATCTCGAACAGCCCGACGGCGCGCAGGTCGTCGACCGGGTTGCGGCGGGGCTCGCCGACCTCGCCGGGGCCGCCCTCGACGCGGCACTCGCGCTCGCCCGCCGATCCACTCGCTTCCCGCCCGAGGAGGCCGCGGCAACGCCGCTCGCGATCATCGGGATGGGCAAGTCGGGCGCACGCGAACTCAACTACCTGAGCGACGTCGACGTCATCTTCGTCACCGACGGCGGCGACCGCGAGGTCGAGATCGCGACGGCGCTCGCCCGCGAGGCGATGCGCGCCATCGCGGAACTCGCGGTCGAGCCGCCGCTGTGGGAGGTGGATGCCAACCTCCGCCCCGAGGGCAAAGACGGCGCGCTGGTGCGCACCCTCGAGTCCCACCTCGCGTACTACGAACGCTGGGCGAAGTCGTGGGAGTTCCAGGCCCTGCTCAAGGCGCGCCCGCTGGCCGGCGACCTCGAACTGGGGGAGCGGTACGTGCAGGGCGTCGCGCCGCTCGTCTGGTCGAGCGCGTCGCGCGAGAACTTCGTGGAGTCGGTGCAAGGGATGCGGGAGCGGGTCACCGCGCACATCCCGCCCGACGAGGTCGACATCCAGCTGAAGCTCGGCCCCGGCGGCCTGCGCGACGTCGAGTTCACCATCCAGCTGCTGCAGCTGGTGCACGGGCAGGCCGATCCGGCCGTGCGCCAGCGCTCCACCCTCGACGCGCTCCTGGCTCTGGCCGAGAACGGCTACATCGGCCGGGTCGAGGCCTCCGGATTCGCGCGCGACTACCGGTTCCTGCGGCTGCTGGAGCACCGCATCCAGCTCTCCCGGATGCGACGCACCCACCTCATGCCGCGGGAGGAGGGGCAGCTGCGCGTGCTCGCCCGCGCGTCGGGGCTCGCCACGACGGCCGACGGGATCGTCGAGGAGTGGCAGAAGGTCAAGCACGAGGTGCGCACCCTGCACGAGCGGCTCTTCTACCGCCCGCTGCTCTCCGCCGTCGCGGCGCTGCCCGACGACGGCTACGCGCTCACCAGCGCCCAGGCCGAGGCGCGGCTCGCGGCGATCGGCTTCCGCGATCCCCGGGGTGCGTTGCACCACATCGCCGCGCTCACCTCCGGGGTCTCCCGCCGGGCGCAGATCCAGCGCAACCTGCTGCCCGTGATGCTGCAGTGGTTCTCGGAGGGCGCCGACCCCGACGGGGGGCTGCTGGCGTTCCGGCGGCTCTCCGACGACCTGGGGGAGGCGTACTGGTTCCTGCGGATGCTGCGCGACTCGTCGGGAGCCGCCCGGCGCCTCACCGAGGTGCTGTCCGGCTCGAAGTTCGTCGGCGTCCTGCTCGAGCGCATCCCCGAGTCGGTCGTCTGGCTCGAGACCGACGGCGAACTCGCTCCGCGGTCGCCGGCGCTGCTGCTCGAGGAGGCGGCCGCGACCGTCGCCCGCCACTGGGATGACCAGGCCGCCGCCGCCGTCGCCTTGCGCACCGCCCGCCGACGCGAGGTGCTGCGACTCGCCCTCGGCGCCATCCTCGGGGTCATCACCGTCGAGGAACTCGGTCGGGGCCTCAGCGACATCACGACGGCGCTGCTCACCGGGGTACTCGCCCTCGTGCACCGCTACGGTGACGGCATCGAGTTCGGCATCGTCGCGATGGGTCGCTACGGCGGGGCGGAACTCGGCTTCGGCAGCGACGCCGACGTGATGTACGTCTACCGGGCGGCCGGAGTCGACGACGACGAGGCGCAGCGTCGTGCCGAGCACATCGTGCACGAACTGGCGCGCCTCACCGAAGACCTGCGCCTGCCGCTCGACCTCGACCTCGGGCTGCGCCCCGAAGGCAAGAACGGCGCGATCGTGCGCTCGCTCGATTCGTATCGGGCCTACTACGCACGCTGGTCGCTCACCTGGGAGGCGCAGGCGTTGCTGCGGGCGCGCGGCGTCGTCGGCGACCCGCAGGTGCTCGAGGCCTTCGAGCAGCTCGCCGACGAGATCAGGTACCCGGTCGAGATCTCGCCCGCGGATGTGCGGGAGGTGCGCCGCATCAAGGCGCGGGTCGAATCCGAGCGGCTGCCGCAAGGCGCCGATCCGGCACGGCACCTCAAGCTCGGGCGCGGGTCGCTGTCGGATGTCGAGTGGTTCGTGCAACTGCTGCAGCTGCAGCACGGCGCCTCGGTGCCGGGGTTGCAGACCACCTCGACGTTGTCGGCGCTCGCGGCCGCCGTGGCCGCCAAGCTGGTGCCCGCCGAGGATGCCGAGAAGCTGCGCGCCGCGTGGTTGATCGCGTCGCGCGCCCGCTCGGCGATGACGCTGTGGAGCGCGAAGACGACCGACGTGCTGCCCACCGATCGCCAGCAACTGGAAGGTGTCGCGCGGCTGCTGGAGTACCCGCCCGGCAGCGCATCCCGGCTCGAAGAGGACTACCTGCGCACGACCCGGCTCGCCCGCCAGGTGTTCGAGAAGCGGTTCTACGGCGACGGGTGAGGCGCGGAGCATCAGTCGCCGGATGCTCCGCGGTTTGCTTCCTACACCGCCGGATTCGCGCGGAGCAACGGGCACATGGCGGAGTAACACGAACCAGGAGCAACGCGAAGGGCCGCGCTCCCGAAGGAACGCGGCCCGTGCGTACAGCTGAGGATCAGACCCCGAAGTACAGCTCGTACTCGAAGGGGTGCGGCCGCTGCGCGAAGGGGAGAAGCTCCTTCTCGCGCTTGTAGTCGATCCACGTGTCGATGAGGTCCTGCGTGAACACGCCACCCTCGAGGAGGAAGTCGTGGTCGGCCTCCAACTCGCGGAGAGCCTCGTCGAGCGAACCCGGAAGCTGCGGGATGTTCTGCGCCTCCTCGGGCGGGAGCTCGTAGAGGTCCTTGTCGACGGGCTCGTGCGGCTCGATCTTGTTCTTGATCCCGTCGAGGCCGGCCATCAGCTGGGCGGCGAAGGCGAGGTACGGGTTGCCGGAGGCGTCGGGCGCGCGGTACTCGATGCGCTTGGCCTTCGGGTTGGTGCCCGTGATCGGGATGCGGATCGACGCCGAGCGGTTACCGGCCGAGTACACCAGGTTGACCGGGGCCTCGAAGCCGGGGATGAGCCGGTGGTAGGAGTTGACGGTCGGGTTGGTGAACGCGGCGATCGCGCGGGCGTGCTTGAGGATGCCGCCGATGTACCAGCGGGCGATGTCGGAGAGTCCGCCGTAGCCCTTCTCGTCGTAGAACAGCGGCTTGCCGTCGTTCCACAGCGACTGGTGGGTGTGCATGCCCGAACCGTTGTCGCCCATGAGCGGCTTCGGCATGAAGGTCGCGACCTTGCCCCACTCGAGCGCCGTGTTCTTGACGATGTACTTGAACTTCAGGATGTCGTCGGCGGCGTGCACCATCGTGTCGAACTTGTAGTTGATCTCGCCCTGACCGGCGGTGCCGACCTCGTGGTGCGAGCGCTCGACCTCGAGGCCCACCTCGATGAGCTTCAGCACGATGTCGTCGCGCAGGTCGGCGTGCTGGTCGACCGGGGTGACGGGGAAGTAGCCGCCCTTGTACGGGGTCTTGTTGGCGAGGTTGCCGCCCTCTTCGTCGCGGCCCGAGTTCCAGGCTGCTTCGGAGGAGTCGACCTCGTAGTACGACTTGTTCTGCTTCACCTCGTACTTGACGTCGTCGAAGATGAAGAACTCGGCCTCGGGGGCGAAGAACGCGGTGTCGGCGATGCCGGTCGAGGCGAGGTACTTCTCGGCCTTCTTGGCGACCTGACGCGGGTCGCGCGAGTAGATCTCGCCGTTCCGCGGGTTGTAGATGTCGAAGATGATGACGAGGGTGCGCTCGGTACGGAACGGGTCGACGAACGCCGTCGAGATGTCCGGGATGAGCTGCAGGTCGGATTCGTGAATCGACTGGAAGCCGCGGATCGACGAACCGTCGAACAGCTGGCCCACCGAGAAGAACTCCTCATCGACGGTCGAGGCCGGGATGTTGAAGTGCTGCTGGATTCCAGGAAGGTCGGTGAAGCGGATGTCGAGGAATTTGACATCCGTGTCCTTGATGAACTTCAGCACCTCAGACGAGTCGCTGAACAGAGGGGTGGACATAGGAGTTACTCCAGAGGGCCGTGGAACGCATGGGCTGCGGGGTGCAGCCTCCGTCTGAGGCTAGGGGAGGGCCATTTCCCGAGGGTGACCGAATTGTTTCGGGGATGTTACGGCGGTGCGCGACCCTAGGCTGGATGCCGTGAGCACGCCGGTCGATCAACGTTGGCCCGGCGAGCGCCTGGGGCTTCCCGAGTCGGGCCCGCGCTCGATCGCCCGACCGGCACGCCGGATCGCCGCGCTGGCGATCGACTGGGCCCTCGCATCCGTCATCTCGCTCGTGTTCTTCTCGACCGGCCCGTGGCAGACGAACGGATTCGTCACCCTCGGGCTGTTCGCCGGCATCCAGCTGCTGTTCCTGCTCCTGCTGAATGGCGGCGTCGGGCACCTGCTGCTCGGGATGCGCGTCGTGCCCCTCGATCCCGGACGCCTGGCGCCGTGGCGGGCTCTCGTGCGCACCCTGCTGGTGTGCCTGTTCGTTCCCGCCGTGATCTGGGATGCCGACCAGCGCGGTCTGCACGACCGGGCTGCCGGCACCCTTCTGGTGCGGGTGTAGCGGAAGACCTCTAGCGAGGGCGCGGTGCCCGCACGCGCTGCGGGTCGATGCCCTTCGGGATGGGGAGGCCGTTCTTGCCGAGCGACTGCAGTCGGTTCGACACCGCCTGGATCTCCGACTTGTTGAGCGCCCGCTTGTATTTGGCGAGTGTCGGCACGATGCGGTGCAGCGAGGTCGCCTCGGGGTCGTGGGCGTCGACGTAGATCAGGTGCACCGGCACCTCGGGCAGGATGCGGCGCACGTTCGCACGCTCCTTGTCGAGCATCGGCTGGGTGCGGGTGCGCGGTCCCTCGCCGATGAGCACGACGCCTCCCTTGCCGACGGCGCGGTAGACGGCATCCTGGGTCTTGTTGAAGTTGATCGGGATCTCGTTGCCCGTCCACGAGCGGCGCAGCGAGCTCTTGAGCACCGCCCCGACCGCTCCGGCCTGACCTTCGATCTGCGAGAACGCGGCCTTCTCGGCGCGCCGGCCGAGCACGATGAGGCTGAGCAGCACTCCCGCCAGAACGCCGGCGACGATGTACAGGATCCACAGCACCGGGTTTCCGGCGCCGAAGATCACCGCCAGCACGATGCCCGCGCCGATGGGCGCGAGGAAGGCGAGCAGGAGGTACAGGACGATCGTGCCGTCGTAGCGGCGGGTCATCTGGAAGACCTGCCACATCTGCTTCAGACGGCCGGGTTCCTTTGCCGGAGCGGGGGTGGGGCGTGCCATGTGATCAACGATAGAGGCAGTTACGACACCGCTTGCGCGAAGCCCAGTTCGGCGTCGGCGAGGTGCTGGAGGTGCTGCGGGATGTCGCGCCCCTTCGCCATCATCGAACGCGCCCACAGGCGCCCGGCACGGTACGACGAGCGCACCAGCGGCCCGGCGAGAACCCCGAGGAACCCGATCGCTTCGGCCTCCTCTTTCATCTCGACGAACTCGGCCGGGTTGACCCAGCGGTCGACCGGCAGGTGCCGCGCCGAGGGCCGCAGGTACTGGGTGATCGTGATGATGTCGGTTCCGGCGTCGTGCAGGTCGTGCAGCGCCTGGCTGACCTCCTCGCGGGTCTCGCCCATTCCGAGGATGAGGTTCGACTTCGTGATGAGGCCCGCCGCGCGCGCCTGGGTGAGCACGTCGAGGCTCTTCTCGTAGCGGAACGCGGGACGGATGCGCTTGAAGATGCGCGGGACCGTCTCGACGTTGTGGGCGAACACCTCGGGGCGGCTCGAGAACACCTCGCCGAGCAGATCGGGGTTGCCCGAGAAGTCGGTCGCCAGGATCTCGACACCGGTGCCGGGGTTGGCGGCATGGATGGCGCGCACCGTCTCGGCGTGCAGCCAGGCGCCCTCGTCCGGCAGATCATCCCGGGCGACACCCGTGACGGTCGCGTAGCGCAGGCCCATGCGGGTCACCGATTCCGCGACGCGCCGCGGCTCGTCGGTGTCGTAGTCGGCGGGCTTGCCGGTGTCGATCTGGCAGAAGTCGCAGCGCCGGGTGCACTGGCTGCCTCCGATGAGGAACGTCGCCTCTTTGTCTTCCCAGCACTCGTAGATGTTCGGACAGCCGGCCTCCTGGCACACCGTGTGCAGCCCCTCGTCTTTCACGAGGCTGTGCAGCGCGGTGTACTCCGGGCCCATCTTGGCGCGCGTCTTGATCCACTCGGGCTTGCGCTCGATCGGGGTTTCGGCGTTGCGCACCTCGAGGCGCAGCAACTTGCGGCCGCCCGACCCCAAGGACTCAGTGCCGAGCTGGATGGCGCTCATGCCGAGACTCCCACGGGGGTCGCGGCGAGCGAGGGGGCGAGGTGGGTGAGGAAGTGCTTCTCGATCAACGGCACGACGTCCTCCGGGGTGATTTCGCGGCCGAGTTCGCGGGTGATGCTCGTGACGCCGGCGTCGAAGATTCCGCAGGCGACGATCGCGCGGTAGGCGTCGAACGAGTTCGAGCAGTTGAGGGCGAACCCGTGCATGGTGACCCCGTCGGCGACCCGGATGCCGATCGCGGCGATCTTGTCGCCCGCCCGGCGGTTCGCATCCACCAGCCACACCCCGCTGCGACCCTCGACGCGCACCCCCGGGATGCCGAACTCGGCAAGCACGTCGATCAGCATCCCCTCGAGCCGCCGCACGTAGGCGACGACGTCGATCGGATCGGCAAGCTTGACGATCGCGTAGCCGACGAGTTGTCCGGGTCCGTGCCAGGTGATCTTGCCGCCACGGTCGACGTCGATGACGGGAGTGCCGTCGGACGGACGTTCGTGGGCTTCGGTGCGCTTCCCCGCGGTGTAGACCGAGGGGTGCTCCAGAAGGAGGACGGTGTCTGGCGCCCTGCCGCTCGCGACGTCGGCGTGCACGGCACGCTGCATCTCAAGGGCAGTGGAATACGGCACGGAGTTGGCGCTTAGCCCCGTGACGACGTAGTCGACCACGGCACGAGCCTACCCGCGCGGGTCCTCCACCGCCGGTCGCCGGCCGTGGCGTGCACAAACTCGAGCGCACGGCGGCCAGGCGCATGCCGGGGAGTCGACCATCGACGGGTGGAGGATGTCGCCGGCTACCGGGTGTTGCGCTCCGCCGGACGCGGCGATCGGGCCCTTTTGCTGCTCGGCTTCGACGAGGGCCGCACGGTCGTGCTCAAGATCACGCCCGCCGACGACCCCGGCACCGCGGTCGAGATCAAGGCGCTCTCTCGTGCGGCGGGAGACCACGTCGTCGGCCTCGACGACGTCGCGACCGACGGGGCCGAGACGGTGCTCGTGCTCGAACGGCTGCCGAACGGCACCCTCGCCGAGCTGCTCGAACGACGCAGCGGGCTGGATGCCGGAGAGGCGGTGACGATCCTCGCGCCCATCGCGGCGACGGTCGACCGCATCCATGCCCTCGGCGTCGCCCACGGCGGCCTCTCGCTCGGCGCGATCTGCTTTCGCGACGACGGGGCGCCGACTCTCACCGGATTCGGCGGCGCGGAGTTCTTTCCGGCGGAGACGCCCGAGGTCGTGCGGGAGACGGTGGCGGGCGTCGGCGCCGATCGCGCCTCACTTGCCGCCATCGCGGAGGTCGTGCTGGGGCGGGTCGTCGGGCCGGGGGCTCAGGGTGCGCGGGGCCTCGCCGCCGGGCTCGCCTCGACGGCGCCGGGTGACCTCGCCGATCGGCTCTTCGCGCTCGCGAGCGCGACACCGGTGCGGTTCACCGACGACGCCGACGTCGTCGCGGTGCGGATGGGGGAGCCGCAGCAACCGGAGCACGTCGACGACGCACCGCCTGCCGGCCTCCCGGCCTGGCTGACGGCGTTGCTGCCGGAGTGGCTGCGGGAGCGTCTCGCCGAGCCCGCCGCGCGCGTGCTTGCGGTCTGGTCGGCCTGGGACCCGCGGCGCCGACGCGTCGTGCTGGGGGCGTTCGCGGGTGGGCTGGGCCTGGTCGGTGCGCTCGCGCTCGTGCCGGCGGCGCCCGTCGCCTCATCGGTCGCGGAACCGACCCCCACGCCGCTCGAGACGTCGGAAGCGGAGCCGTCGCTCCCCGATGATCCGGTCGAAGCCGCTGTCGTGCTGCTGGAGCACCGGGAACGCTGTCTGCGCGATCTCTCGGTGCTCTGCCTCGACGAGGTCGTGCAACCCGATTCGGCGGCGTACGCCGACGATGTGGCGCTCATCCGCGGCGTTCAGGCGGGCGGCGAGTACCCCGACGCGGAGATCCTCGTCGGTAACCCTGTGCTCGTCGAGCGACTGGGTGACGCGGCCCTGCTCGACCTGCCACCCGGAAGCGCACCCGCATCGGTGCTGCTGATGCGAACGCAGAACGGCTGGCGCATCAGGCAGTACGTGAACGACGAGTACCTGGATGCGCCAGCCGTTTCGGATGACGTCGGTGTGCCGGACTAGATGCCGAGCTTGCCGGCGAAGTCGCCGCTCTCGAGGCGGGCCTTGACCGCGCCGAGGAAGCGGGCGGCGTCGGCACCGTCGACGATGCGGTGGTCGTACGACAGCGCGAGGTACACGGTCGACCGGATCGCGATCGCGTCGAGCCCCTCGTCCGTCACGACGACGGGCTTCTTCACGACGATGCCCGTTCCGAGGATCGCGGACTGCGGCAGGAACACGATGGGCGTGTCGAACAGCGCGCCACGGGATCCGGTGTTGGTCACCGTGAAGGTGCCGCCGGAGAGCTCGTCGGGCGTGAGCTTGTTGCTGCGGGTGCGATCCGCCTTGTCGGCGATCTCGACCGCGAGCTGCGCGATGTTGAGATCGCTGGCGTTGCGCACCACGGGGGTGAGCAGGCCGCGCTCGGTGTCGACGGCGATGCTCACGTTCTCGTGATCCGGGTAGACGATGTTGTCTCCGTCGACCGTCGCGTTGATGATCGGGTACGCCTTGAGCGCCTCAGCGGCGGCGAGAACGAAGAACGGCAGGAAGCTGAGCTTCTGGCCGGTCTTGGCCTGGAACGCCGCCTTCACCTCGTCACGGTAGTTCGCGACCCTGGTGACGTCGACCTCGACGACGGTCGTGAGCTGGGCGAGGGTCTGCATCGACACGACGGCGCGCTCGGCGACGACCTTGCGCAGGCGCGACATCGGAACCGTGGTGCCGCGCAGCGGCGACACCTCGAGCACCGGTGCAGCGGTCGGCGTCGGTGCGACCGTCGACACGGCGGGGGCGCCCGCGGCGAGTACATCCTGCTTGCGGATGCGTCCGCCGACACCGGTGCCGGTCACGGTCGCCAGGTCGATGCCCTTGTCGTTGGCGAGCTTGCGCACGATCGGGGTGACGTAGCCGGCGTGCGCGTTCGCGCCGGCCGAGACGGGTGCGGTCGCGGGGGCCGGAGCGGCAACGGGTGCCGGAGCGGCAGCGGGAGCCGCCGCGGGAGCAGGTGTCGCCACGGGAGCGGGTGCTGCCGCGGGTGCCGGCGGCGCAGCGGGTGCCTGCACCGGCTCGGGAGCAGGTGCCGGAGCTGCCGCGGGTGCCGGGGTGGGCTCGGGCGCGGCGACCGGTTCAGGTGCCGGTGCGGGCTCAGGTGCCGGAGCGGGCTCGGGCGCGGCGACGGGCTCCGGAGCCGGGGCTGCTGCCGGCGCGGGAGCCTCAGCCGGAGCGGCAGCACCCGATCCATCGCCGATCGTGACCAGGACGGCGCCGACCTCGACGGTCTCGTCTTCCTGCACGAGGATCTGCTCGATCACGCCCGCGACGGGCGACGGGATCTCGGTGTCGACCTTGTCGGTCGAGACTTCGAGCAGCGGCTCGTCGACCTCGACGCGGTCGCCGACCTTCTTCAGCCAGCGGGTGACGGTGCCTTCCGTGACGCTCTCGCCGAGTGCCGGGAGGGTGACCGATTCGCTCATCAGGGGTGCTCCTTCGAAGCCTGTGTGGATAGCTTAGCTGCGCGTGATTTGCGCGGGTCAGATGCCGTGCAGCGGCTTGCCCGCGATGGCGAGGAATGCCTCACCGAGGGCTTCGTTCTGCGTCGGGTGCGCGTGGATGTAGGGGGCGATGTCTTCGGGGTACGCCTCCCAGTTCACTGCGAGCTGCGCCTCGCCGATGAGCTCCCCGACGCGGGCACCGATCATGTGCACGCCGAGCACGGGGCCGTCCTTCTGACGCACGACCTTGACGTTGCCCGAGGTGCCGATGATGTGGCTCTTGCCGTTGCCGGCGAGGTTGTAGTCATAGGTGGCGATGGCATCCGCGCCGAACTTCTCGACCGCCTTCGCCTCGGTGAGGCCGATCGACGCGACCTCGGGGTCGGAGTAGGTGACCTTGGGGATGTTGACGTCGTCGACGACGATCGGGTTCAGGCCCGCGATCTCCTCGGCGACGAAGATGCCCTGCTGGAAGCCGCGGTGCGCGAGCTGCAGACCCGGAACGATGTCGCCGACCGCCCAGACGCCGGGGATGTTGGTGCGCAGTCGCTCGTCGGTGAGGACGAAGCCGCGATCCATCGTCACGCCGACCTCTTCGAATCCGAGGTTCGCCGTGGCGGGGCCGCGACCGACGGCGACGAGCAGCAGCTCGGCTTCGACGGTCTCGCCGTTCTCGAGCGAGACGACGACGCCCGACTCGTTCTGGGTGACGCCGGCGAAGCGCACCCCGGTCTTGAACTCGATGCCGCGCTTGCGGAACGCCCGCTCGAATGCCTTCGAGATCGCGATGTCCTCGTTGGGAACGAGGTTCGGAAGCGCCTCGATGATGGTGACCTCGGTGCCGAACGAGCGCCACACGCTCGAGAACTCGACGCCGATGACGCCGCCGCCGAGCACGGCGACCTTCTTCGGCACGAAGTCGAGGGCGAGCGCCTGCTCGGAGGTGATGACGCGCCCGCCGATCTCGAGGCCGGGCAGCGAACGCGAGTACGACCCGGTCGCGAGGATGACGTTCTTTCCGGTGACGGTCACGTCGCCGACCTGAACGCTCGTGGGGGAGGTGAGGCGCCCCTCGCCTTCGATCGTGGTGATGCCGCGCGCCTTGATGAGGCCCTGGAGGCCCTTCCACTTGCTCGCGACGACTTCTTCGCGGTAGGTCGTGACGCCGGCGATGTCGATGCCGCCGAACGTCGCGGACACGCCGTACTTGGCGGACTCGCGCGTGACATCCGCCACCTCAGCGGCGTGCAACAACGCCTTGGTGGGGATGCAGCCGACGTGCAGACAGGTGCCGCCGACCTTCCCCTTTTCGATCAGTCCGACCGTGAGGCCCAACTGGCTGGCGCGCAGCGCGGCGGCGTAGCCACCGCTTCCTGCACCCAGAACGACAAGGTCGAAGTTCTGCTCGGACACCCGGCGACTCCCTATATGCGTGCGATTGCGGGCCAGTACAGAGGGTGGCGTGTGGCCCAGAAGGGCAAGGTGTTCCTTGCCAGATAGACCCTACTACGACGCGGAAAAGTCTTCCGCGAAGCGCAGCAGCGTGCGCACCGTCGTGCCGGTCGGACCCTTGCCGATCCCGCCGTGCGGGCTGCCCGGGTTGTTCGCGACGCCCGCGATATCGAGGTGCGCCCACGGGATGCTGCGCTTTTCGGCCCCTTCGCCGGTGCTGCCGACGAAGGCCCTGAGGAAGTGCGCGGCGATGAGCATGCCACCGGCGGTGTTGCCCGGCTTCGCGTTGGCGATGTCGGCGACGTCGCTGTCGAGCAGCGAGCGCAGCTCGGGGGGCATCGGCATCGGCCAGAGCACCTCGCCGACCGCCGCCCCCGCGGCGACGACCTTCTGCACCATCTCGTCGTCGCCCATCACCGGGGTATACCGCTCGCCCATCGCGACGCGCGCGGCGCCGGTGAGGGTCGCGACATCGACGATGGCATCCGGTTCTTCTTCGCTCGCGGCGACGAGCCCGTCGGCGAGCACCAGGCGCCCTTCGGCGTCGGTGTTGAGCACCTCGACGGTCGTGCCGCCGCGCATCCGCAGCACGTCGTTGGGCCGCGCGGCTGAGCCGGAGGGCATGTTCTCGGCGATGCACAGCCAGGCGGTGAGCCGCACGGGAAGGGCGAGTCTCGCGGCGGCGACGACCACGGCGAGCGCGGTGACCGCGCCGGTCATGTCGTACTTCATGCCGACCATTCCCGCGGGGGGCTTGAGCGACAGGCCCCCCGAGTCGAAGGTGATGCCCTTGCCGACGAGGGCGAGGTGGCGGGTGGCCTCCGCGGGGGAGTAGCGCACGACGACGAGTCGCGGCGGCCGCACCGATCCGCGCCCCACCGCCAGGATTCCGCCGTAGCCGCCGGCTTCGAGCTCGGTCTCGTCGAGCACCTCGACCTCGAGCGGCAACCCCTGTGCCGCGTCGACGGCCGCGGCGGCGAGCGTCTCGGGGTAGAGGTCGGACGGTGGGGTGTTCACGAGGTCGCGCACGGTGTGGATGGCGGTGGCGACGGTCGTGGCTCGATCGACGAGCGGCTGGGCGTCGTCGGCGACGTCGGCAGGCAGGTGCACGACGATGTCGTCGGCGGGGGTCTTGGTCGTGCCGATCGTCGTCACCCGGTAGCCGGTGTAGGCGTAGGCGCCGATCGCGGCACCCTCGAGCACGGCGAGGGCTTCCGCGCCGCTCGTCACGGGCAGCGCGATCGCGAGGCGTTCGATGCCGGTGAGCTGGCGGGCGGCCGATCCGGCGGCATACCGCAACGAGTCGATCGTGATCTCGCCGGAACCGAGGCCGATGAGGGCGATGGATGCGGTGGTGCCGTCGAGCGCGGGAAGGCGGCGGAGCTCGTCGACGCCGCCGGTCGCCGCGACCTCGGTGAGGGCACGCGTGACGGCCGGGAATGCCTCGCCGTCGACCGCGAGTCGAGGGCCGTCGGCGGTCTTGCGCACCCCGAGCACGAGCACCTCCGCCGCGGTGCTCGTCGGATCGGAGGAGGAGATCGAAAGCACCGGTACGGCCATCGGGCCATGCTAACCGCGTGTTCGCTCACGGCTTGACCGGCGACTCGTGGTTCTCCAGCAGGAGCGCAGACCCCGGAAATAGAATGTGGACATGCGAGATCCGGGCGGGCTGTACGACCTGTCGGTCGAGGTCGGCCAGGTGCCCCGCGGTCTGCATCTCGTCGCGGGGCTCACCGGCTTCGCCGATGCGGGCGGCGCGGTCAGCCAGGTGAGTCAGTACCTGCTCGACAACCTCGAGATGAGCGAGGTGGTCGCCTTCGACACCGACGCGCTCCTGGACTACCGGGCGCGGCGCCCGATGATGTTCTTCGATCAGGATCACCTGAGCGAGTACAAGCCGGCGAAGCTCTCGCTGTATCTGGCTCGTGACGAGATGGGGCAGCAGTTCCTCTTCCTCACCGGGTTCGAGCCCGACTTCCAGTGGGAGCGGTTCACGGCTGCGGTGGTTCAGCTCGTCGAGAAGTACGGCGTCAAAGACACCACGTGGGTGCACGCGATCGCGATGCCCACCCCGCATACCCGCCCGATCGGGGTGACGGTGAGCGGCAACCGGCTCGACCTGATCGATTCGCTGTCGGTCTGGAAGCCGCGCACGCAGGTGCCGTCGAATGCGCTGCACCTGCTGGAGTACCGGCTGCAACAGCTCGGACACCCGACCGCGGGCTTCGTGCTGCTCATCCCGCACTACCTCTCCGACACCGAGTTCCCGCAAGCGGCCGTGACCGCGCTCGAGAGCATCAGCGCCGCCACCGGGCTGATCTTCCCGACCGACCGGCTGCGCGAGGAGAACCGCGACTTCCTGGCGAAGGTCGATGACCAGGTGCACGGCAACCAGGAGCTCGAGCGCCTCGTCGGGGCCCTCGAGGAGCGGCACGACAGCTATATGGAAGAGAACCCGATGCCGTCGCCGCTGATGGATTCCAGCGGCGAACTGCCGACCGCGGACACGATCGCCGCCGAGCTGGAGAAGTTCCTCGCGAATCGCCGCGACGACGATCGCTGAGCTCCCGTAGCCCACGGTGGCGCCGGTGTGCAAGCCGGAGTTGCCGGAGTGTGCGAGAATGATCCTTCAAGACCCGGTCGGGTCCCCGAAGGTTTCCAAGGAAACGCGGGGGACTTGACAAGGGTCTTAGTAATGCCCGGAATTGCCGGCCCGAACGGGTCGCGGAAGGGAACCCGGATGGCCCCCCGATCCACCACGAAGACCGCGGACTCCACGTCGCCTGCGAAGGATGCCGCGCCCGCTGAGGTGAAGGCCGCGAAGAAGACGGCGGCCACCGCACCGGTGAAGGCCGCTGCCGCCAAGCCGGCGGCCAAGACCGCCGCGACCACGACTGCTGCGACCAAGACTGCTGCCGCCAAGACCGGTGCCGCGAAGTCCGCTGCTGCGAAGACTCCCGCCACCAAGGCGCCCGCGAAGGCTTCGACGGCGAAGGCATCGCGCGCCAAGGCGGCACCCGCCGGTGAGACCGACGTCGACGAAGACATCGACGACATCGAGATCGACCCGACCGACGTCGAAGAGATCGTCATCGATGACGACGTCGTCGTCGACGACGAGGTCGAGGTCGAGAAGCCGGCCGCCGTCGAGGTCGTCGCCGACGACGACGCCGCCGAGAGCGACGACGACGAAGACGACGACGACAAGCCCATCGAGGTGCTTCCCACCGGGGCCCTTCGCCTGTCGATGACCGACGACGAGGACGACATCCCCGTCTACTCGGCCGCGATCACCGGGGCGACGGCCGACCCGGTCAAGGACTACCTCAAGCAGATCGGCAAGGTGGCGCTGCTCAACGCCGCCGAAGAGGTCGAGCTCGCGATGCGCATCGAGGCGGGCCTGTTCGCCGAAGAGAAGCTCTCGCAGATGGCCGACACCGAGAAGCGCAGCCAGCTGGGGCGCGAACTCGCCTGGGTCGCCCGCGACGGCCAGCGCGCGAAGAGCCACCTGCTCGGCGCCAACCTGCGCCTCGTCGTCTCGCTCGCGAAGCGGTACACCGGTCGTGGCATGCAGTTCCTCGACCTCATCCAGGAGGGCAACCTGGGCCTCATCCGTGCGGTCGAGAAGTTCGACTACACCAAGGGCTTCAAGTTCTCGACGTACGCGACGTGGTGGATCCGTCAGGCGATCACCCGCGCGATGGCCGACCAGGCCCGCACCATTCGCATCCCGGTGCACATGGTCGAGGTCATCAACAAGCTCGCCCGCGTGCAGCGCCAGATGCTGCAAGACCTGGGCCGCGAACCCACTCCGGAAGAGCTCAGCCGCGAACTCGACATGACCCCCGAGAAGGTCATCGAGGTGCAGAAGTACGGCCGGGAGCCGATCTCGCTGCACACCCCGCTCGGCGAAGACGGCGACAGCGAGTTCGGCGACCTCATCGAGGACACCGAAGCGGTCGTTCCGGCCGACGCGGTGGGCTTCACGATGCTGCAGAAGCAGCTCGAGTCGCTGCTCGATTCGCTCTCCGAGCGCGAGGCGGGCGTCATCCGCATGCGGTTCGGTCTGGGCGACGGGATGCCGAAGACGCTCGACCAGATCGGTGACACCTTCGGCGTGACGCGGGAACGCATCCGCCAGATCGAGTCCAAGACGATGGCGAAGCTGCGCCACCCGAGCCGCTCGCAGTCGCTGCGCGACTACCTCGAGTAGGCCGCGGTTTGGACGTCCCCTACGACGAGAACCGGGTGCGGCCTCGTGAGGTCGAAGTCGACGGTGTGCGGTACGAGCGCATCCCGATCAAGACGCACGTGGTGCTGCCCGGGGAGCCGCTCCACCCGGTGATCGAGAAGTACGCCCTCGAGCTGCTGCAGGACGGCGACTGGCTGTTCATGACCGAGAAGATGGTCGCCGGCTCGCAGGGCCGCGCCTACCCGGTCGCGGAGACGAAGGCCCGGCCCCTCGCGGTGTGGCTCAGCAAGCGCGTCGTGCGCACCCCGTGGGGCATCGGCCTCGGCATCCCCGAGACGATGGAGTGGGCGATCCGCGAGGTCGGCACGCCGCGCATCCTGTTCGCCGCCGCCGTCTCGGTGATCACCAAGCGCTTCGGGCGCACCGGCGACTTCTACCGGATCGCCGGCACCAAGGCGCGCGGCATCGACGGCCCCGGCTACCCGACGATCCCGCCGTACGACGAGATGGTCGTGCTGACCGCCGCGAAGCCGAAGCAGACCTCGCAGCAGGTCGGCGACATGCTGGCGCAGCACGGCAAGCGCGTCGAGGTCTTCCTCGTCGACATCAACGACATCGGCGGCAACGTGCTCGGTTCAACGACCGATCGCGCGACCGAGCTGCTCGTGGCGCGCATCCTCAAGGACAACCCGATCGGCCAGGGCCACGAGTCCACCCCGCTCGGCATCATCCGCCGCGCTACCTGACCACCCCGCCCACCTCGGTGGTTGAGTAGCCGCCGCAGGCGGCGTGTCGAAACCACGCCCGCGGGCTACTCGTTCAGGTAGATCCGCGGGATGCGGGTGGATGCCCGCGCGAGGATCTCGTCCCCGATCGTGCCGGCCCAGCCGGCCCATTCTTCGGCGGTCGGCTCGCCCTGGTCGCCGGGGCCGAAGACGATCGCCTCGTCACCCACCGACGCCGTGGCCGCGACCTCGATCGTGTCGATCCCGACCGCTGTGACGCTGACGCGACGCCCCCCGAGCAGCACCTCCGCGCCGGATCCCGACGGCCCGAGCACACTCGGCGGGACGCCGTCGGCGCTGCCCAGGTCGAGTGCGACCGTGCCGCCGTCCGCGGCGATGACCGAGGCACGCATCGTCATCGGGGCGCGCATCCCGAGGCCGCGGGCGTCGACATCGTCGAAGGGGGAGACCCCGTAGGCGGCGATGCCGAACCGCACGAGGTCGAATCGGGCCTCGGGCATGCGGATGCCGGCCGAGGATGCCGCGAGGTGCAGCAGCGGACGGTCGGGGCCCTCCATCGGCACTCCGATGCCCGCGGCGACGGCGACGGCGGCCTGGAACTCGGCGAGGGCGGCGGCGTCGTCGGCGGGGGAGGCGTCGGCGAGGTGCGACCAGAGCCCGGCGAGCCGCACCTGGCCGCGTTCCTGGTAAGCGAGGGCCTCTCCGACGAGGGCAGGCCAGTCCTCCGGGCTCGCGCCGTTGCGATGCAGCCCGGTGTCGATCTTGAGGTGCACCGCTGCGGGACGGCCGGCGCCGGCTTCGCCGATGCGCCGCAACTCGACGAGCGATGACACGCCGAGGTCGACGTCCGCCTCGATCGCCGCTCGGAAGTCGGTGTCCCGGCCGTGCAGCCAGGCGAAGAGCTGGGCGTCGATGCCCGCGTCGCGCAAGGCCAGCGCCGCGGGCGCGTCGAGCACGGCGAGCGAATCGGCGCCCGACTGAAGTGCCGCGCGGGCGATCGGCAGCATCCCGTGGCCGTAGCCGTCGGCCTTGACCGCGAGCATCGTGCGCGCGGGGGCGGCGATCGTGGCGAGAGCGCGCACGTTCTGCCGGAACGCCTCGAGGTCGATCTCGATGCGCGCGCTCACCGGGGGCTCCGTTCGACGCGGGATGCGATTCCGGCGGTGAGCGCGAGCGGGTCGCGCTCGGTCCAACCGGCCCACTGGAGTGCCGACGGTTCGCCGCGTGCGGGATCGCCGAACAGCACCGCGTCGGCGCCCAGTTCGATCGCAGCATCCCCGACGTCGAGCACGAACTGGTCCATTGCGATCCGCCCGACGAGGGGGAAGGTCGCCCCTCCGACGCTCACCTGGGCGCGATTCGACGCGAGCCGCGGCACCCCGTCGGCGTAACCGAGTGCGACGAGGGCGAGCGTCGTCGGCCGGGGGGCGCGATAGGTGTACCCGTAGGAGACGCCGGCGTCGACCGGAACCCGTTTGAGCGCGACGACCTCGCCGATGAGCGACAGCACGGGTTGCCCGTCACCGACGAGACCGTACGCGCGCGCGTCCGCACCCGACGCCTCGTGATCGAGACGCACCGTGCCGGCAGCGAAGCCCGCCGCGATGGCGACACCGGCATCCCGTTCGTTGCTGACGACGATCTCGCGCACGCCTGCTTCGAGCGCCGCGGGAGCGATCAGCTCGAGGCCGTGGCCAAACGCGTCGGCGCGGGCATCCAGAACGTCGCCGGGGCCATTGGCGACGAACGCGTCGAGGTCGATGAGAGCTCGACGGCGGATCCCAGGCACCCGCCCATCCAAGCACCTGGAACGACGAAGGCCCCGGCGAACCGGGGCCTTCGGGAACAAGTCGTCTAGTCGGTGACGGGTGCCAGCAGGCGGCTCGACTCGTCGTGCCAGTCGAGAGCGATGGGCTGCACCTTCTCTTTGAACTCCGCCGCGTGGTGGGCGCAGAACAGGAGCTCGCCGGTTGCGAGGGTGGCCTTCACGTAGGCCTGCGCCCCGCAGTAGTCGCAACGGTCGAGGGCGGTGAGCATCGGCGTGCCGACTTCGAGCTCGTCGACCGAACTGTCGGATGCGAACTGCGACATGTGCTCCTCCTCGGGTTGAGATCGGCTTTCCGTGACTCAATACAAGCACGCAGCTGTGTCAGTCATGTGTCATGAGCGTTGCATTTCGCTCACGGCGCATCCGGGAATATTCGGAAACGCGGTCACTCTCGGGTCGTGCGGGGTGGGATACCGAGGTGGGCCGTCGGCCGGGGTTAGTCTGATCGACGGCCTACTTCCAGATTGCCTCGACAAGGAGCTGAACCCGTGGCGAGCGACGACTATTCCGCCCGTCACCTGTCGGTGCTCGAAGGTCTCGAGGCGGTGCGCAAGCGCCCCGGAATGTACATCGGGTCGACCGATTCGCGCGGCCTCATGCACTGCGTGTGGGAGATCATCGACAACTCCGTCGACGAGGCCCTCGGCGGCTACGGCTCCGAGATCGAGATCACCCTCCACCCCGACGCGAGCGTCGAGGTGCGCGACCGGGCGCGCGGCATCCCGGTCGACATCGAACCGAAGACCGGGCTCTCCGGGGTCGAGGTCGTGTTCACGAAGCTTCACGCCGGCGGCAAGTTCGGCGGCGGGTCGTACGCCGCATCCGGTGGTCTGCACGGTGTGGGTGCCTCCGTGGTCAACGCCCTCTCGGAACGACTGGATGTCGAGGTCGATCGCGATGGCGTGACCTGGGCGATGTCGTTCCACCGCGGCGAGCCCGGCATCTTCGAGGATGACGGCGAGCCCAGCCCCGACGCGCCGTTCACCCCGTTCATCTCCGGCAGCGAACTGCGCAAGATCGGCAAGGTCGCCAAAGGCGTGACCGGCACGCGCATCCGCTACTGGGCCGACCGGCAGATCTTCACCAAGGGTGCCGAGTTCCAGCTGGATGAACTCGCCGCGCGCGCCCGGCAGACGGCGTTCCTCGTGCCCGGACTGGCGCTCCACGTCGTCGACGAGCGAGGCGACGACACGACGCGCGAGACCTACCGCTTCGACGGCGGCATCGCGGAGTACGTCGGATACCTCGCCCCCGATGCGGCCCTCACCGACACCTGGCGCATCCAGGGCACCGGACACTTCACCGAGACGGTGCCGGTGCTGCAGGAGAACGGGCACATGGTGCCGACCGAGGTGGCTCGCGAGGCTCAGGTCGACATCGCGCTGCGCTGGGGCACCGGGTACGACACGGTGTTCCGCTCGTACGTCAACATCATCGCCACCCCGAAGGGCGGAACCCACCAGTCGGGGTTCGAGCAGGGGCTGATGAAGTTCCTCCGGTCGGAGATCGAGAAGAACGCGCGGCGGCTCAAGGTCGGCGCCAACGAGAAGCTCGAGAAGGAAGACATCCTCGCCGGCCTCACCGCGGTGCTGACGGTGCGCCTGCCGGAGCCGCAGTTCGAGGGGCAGACGAAGGAGATCCTCGGAACCCCGGCGGTGCGCAACATCGTGGCGAATGTCGTGGCGAAGGCCCTGGCCGAGCGGTTCACGAGCAGCAAGCGAGACGACAAGGCGCAGACCGCGCTCGTGCTCGACAAGATCGTCGCCGAGATGAAGAGCCGCATCTCCGCGCGGGCCCACAAGGAGACCCAGCGCCGCAAGAACGCGCTCGAGTCGTCGTCGCTGCCGGCGAAGCTCGTCGACTGCCGGTCGAACGACGTTCTGGGCACTGAGCTGTTCATCGTCGAGGGCGACTCGGCGCTCGGCACAGCCAAGCTGGGGCGCGACAGCGAGTTCCAGGCGCTGCTGCCGATCCGCGGCAAGATCCTCAACGTGCAGAAGGCCTCGGTCGCCGACATGCTGAGCAACGCCGAGTGTGCGTCGATCATCCAGGTGATCGGTGCCGGCTCGGGCCGCACGTTCGATCTCGAACAGGCCCGCTACGGCAAGGTCATCATCATGGCCGACGCCGACGTCGACGGCGCCCACATCCGCACCCTGCTGCTGACCCTGTTCTTCCGCTACATGCGCCCGATGATCGACTCCGGCCGGGTGTTCTCGGCCGTTCCTCCGCTGCACCGGGTCGTCGTGCTGAACCCGGGGTCGAAGCCGAACGAGACGATCTACACCTACTCCGAGGCCGAACTGAACGGGGTGCTCAAGAATCTCGAGAAGGCCGGCAAGAAGTACCAGGACCCGATCCAGCGCTACAAGGGACTGGGTGAGATGGATGCCGACCAGCTCGCCGAGACCACGATGAGCCGCAAGCACCGCACGCTGCGACGTGTGCGGGTTTCGGATGCCGAGAACGCGTCGCGGGTCTTCGAGCTGCTCATGGGCAACGATGTGGCGCCGCGCAAAGACTTCATCATCGCCGGGCAGGGTCTCGACCGTGACCGGATCGACGTCTGACGTCGATGGCGCGGTCGGAACGAGTGTGGACGCCCGCGAGCGGCTGACGGCATCCCGCACCGGGGCAGCTGTGCTGCGCCGCGTGCGGTCCGAGGTGCGGAAGCTCGGCGGTGCCGAAGAGCGAGCCACCACGAGTCAGGTCGCGTTTCGCCGGCGCCGCGGGTTCGCGTACCTGTGGGTGCCGGGTCAATACGTGGCCAGTGACGTACCCGTCGTGATCTCGCTCGCGCTGCCGACGCACGTGCGGTCTTCTCGCTTCAAGGAGGTCGTCCAGCCCTCTGTCGGTGTCTGGATGCATCACCTGGAGGTACGAAAGGTCGGCGAGCTGGATGCGGAGTTCCGCGAATGG
Organism: Pseudolysinimonas yzui; assembly: GCF_014653215.1. Classification (GTDB taxonomy): domain Bacteria; phylum Actinomycetota; class Actinomycetes; order Actinomycetales; family Microbacteriaceae; genus Pseudolysinimonas_A; species Pseudolysinimonas_A yzui. The sequence continues at coordinate 646,049 of NZ_BNAI01000001.1, forward strand.
CTCGAACGGGCCTACCAGGGCGCGGCGTGACGCGCGCGCGGCTCATCCCGGCCGCTGCGACGGCCGCGATCGTCATCGCGGCGCTGACGGCGCTCGTCTTCCTCGTGCGGGCGGGGGGCGATCCCGGCGACGCCGCGACCTGGCCGATCACCTGGGAGTTGCGCTCGAGCGACAACGGCACGCTCTTCCAGTTCTGGCAGGATGTCGCCGCCGGCCGATCGCTCGACTGGAGCTTCTCGCCGCAGGTGTTCGTGTTCCCCGAGCTGCCGATGAGCGGGGTGGCGTTCCTCACCGTCGGCGGGCATCTGTACGCCTATTACCTGGTCGTCGCCGTGCTCAACCAGGTCGTGCTCTTCCTGCTGCTGGCGGCTCTTGCCCGGCTGCTGTGGCCGGACGCGACCCCCGCTGCCGTCGTCTTGCGGGCGGGAGCCGGCATCCTGCCTCTGCTGGTGCTGCCGCTCGTCGGCACCACGTGGCTGTTCTCGTTCCACCTTGCGCCCACCTACTACGTGGGCATGTACCTCGCGCTGCTCGCGGCGCCGCTGCTGCTCCTGGTGCGCACCCGGGCGTCACGCATTCTCGTCGCCGTCGGGCTCGCCCTCACCATCGCGTCGAACCCCCTGACGGTGCTGTTCGCCGGTCCCGGGCTCGTCGCGGTGGCCGTCGCCCGGGTGGTTCGGTCCGGCTGGCGGTCGTCGGCCCGGCCCGCGCTGCTCGTCGGGAGCGTCGCTCTCGTCGCGGTGATCGCGCGGGTCGGGTTCAGCCCGCTGCAGGGCACGGGCCTGCTCACCTACATCGACCTCGAGCGCTTTCGGTCACGCGTCGACGCGCTCTGGCCGTACTGGTCGTTCCAGATGATCGACCCCGCAGCTCGCGTGTTGCTTCCGCTCGGGGCGATCCTCGCCGTCGGCTGCCTCGTGGCGGCCATCGTGGCGTGGGTGCGGCTGACCGGACGTGCCGGGGATGCGGGTGCTCGCGCCTCCGCGACCCTCTACCTCGGGCTGGTGCCACTCGGCGGACTCGCGGCCACCGTCATCGCCCTCATCACCCACTACTACTACTTCTGGCCCGCGCTCGTGCTCCCGTTCGTGCTCGCCTTGTTCGCCGTGCCGGCACGCGCCGCCCTGCCCGTCGTGATCGCCGGTGCGGGTGGGCTGCTGGTCGTCGGGGTGGCGACCGGCGGCGTACCGAATCTCGCGAACGCGGGCGGGTACTTCGGGTATCGCAGCGCCGAGACGCGGTGCCTCGACCGGGCCGTGCCCGGGGAGGTCGGGTTCGCCACCTTCTCCGATGCCCGCCGCGTCGGCCTGCCGTCGGCGACCGGCATCCGACTGATTCCCCTCACCGCCGATCTCACGCCGAACCACTGGCTCACCAATCGCGACTACGCGCAGCTCGAGTCGGGCACCTTCTTCTACCTCAACGATCGCGGCGACGAGTACGCCCTGGATCGCGAGGCGATTCGAGAGCGGTTCGGCGAGCCCGACCGCGAGGTCAGGTGCGGTGACGGGCAGCGGCTGTGGATCTACGCCGAACCGGTCACCCTGCGGGAGAGCGAAGGCACGAGCGGGTAGGCCACCGGTTTCCGATCGGACGTGGCGGTGATCGGTGGTCGGTGCGAGGGTTGGTGGATGACCGCGGGCGACGTGCTGCTCACCGAAGACGACCGCGTGCGCGCGGCGCGGCGGGCCGGCATCAGAGCCGCCGCCATCATCGTCGGAAGCTACATCCCGTTCGGCATCGCCGCGGGTGCGGCGATGGGGGCGACCAGCGTCGACCCGATTCTCTCGATCCTCACCTCGCCGATCATCTTCGCCGGGGCCGCGCAGATCGCCGCCGTCCAATTGCTGCACGTCGGCGCAGCCTTGGGAATCGTGGTGCTGACCGTCGCCGTCATCAACGCCCGACACCTGCTCTACAGCGCCGCGCTGGCACCGCATCTCGCCGACTGGTCGACGCCGCAGCGGATGGGCGCCGCCTTCCTGCTGGCCGACCCCGTGTACGCGCTGGCGGCGGCTCGCTTCGACACGCCGGATGGCGGGGGCGGCGCCCGCGAGAAGCGGGCCTTCTACTTCGGCGCCGGCCTGACCTGCCTCGTCGGGTGGACCGCGTTGCTCGCCGTCGGCATCGTCGCGGGCGGCTTCATCCCGGAGTGGGTTCCCTTCGAACTCGCCATCCCGCTGACCTTCCTGCTGCTGACGCTGCCGCTCATCAAGAACAGTGCAGGCCTGGTGACCTTCGCGGTGGCCGGCATCGCCGCGCTCCTCGCGAGCCCTCTCCCGTTGGGCGTCGGGTTGATGGTCGGCGCCGTCGTCGGCGTGGTCGCGGGTGTCGTCGTGCTCAACGTCACCGACCGAGGCCGTACGGAGGCCGTCGATGCTTGAGCTGCTCGCGATCGTCCTCGGCGGCATCGTCACGTTCGTGACCCGCGCCATCTTCCTGGTGAGCAGGAAGCTGCGGCCCCCGAAACGGGTCGAACGCTACCTGCCGCTCGTGGGCCCGGCGGTGCTCGGCGCGATCGCGATTCCCGGCATCCTCGCCCCGCGGGGGGAGATCTCGCTCGTCGACACGATTCCCGCCGTGATCGCCGCCGTCGCCACCTGGCTCGGCTGGAGGGTGACCAAGCAGATCGCAGTCGGGCTGATCGTCGGGCTCGGCCTGTGGTGGGCGATTCTCGCCGTGATGGTCGCGGTGGGCGTCGAGCGCTGAACTGCGCCTCGAGCCCGCGCGCCTCGAATCAGAGCGCGCGGCCGATCGAGCCGATCACGGCATCCATCGGGGCGCCGGAGGCGTCGCGCTTCGCGCCCGCGTCGGGCAGTGTGCGCAGTGACCCGTCGGGTCCGACCGCGAGGGCGGGCGCGGGGCCGGCCCACGCGAGCGCCAACGAGTTCTCGCCCTTGAGGAAGGTGTGGGCGCGCACCCCGCCGGTGGCGCGGCCCTTGCCGGGGAACTCGCTGAACGCCGAGACCTTCGCACGACCCGGGTCGGCTCCGGCGAGGGTCTCCGCCGGCGTCGAGATGGTCGCGACGACGACCTCGGCCGCGGGGTCGACCGCCCCGAAGAACAGCACCTTCGCGCCCGACGAGAGGTTGATGCCCGCCATGCCGCCGGCGGCAGCACCCTGCGGTCGCACCGCCGACGCGGCGAAGTGCAGCAGCTGGGCGTCGGTCGTGACGAACACCAGCTCGTGCGAGTCGCCGCCCTGCGCGACCCCGACGACCTCATCGCCGGGCTTCAGCGCGATGACCTCGAAGTCGGGCTTCGACGGCCACGCACCGGGAGACACTCGCTTCACGACGCCCGAGGCCGTGCCGAGTGCGATCGGCTCCTCAGAGGTGAGCGACACGAGCCCGAGCACGCGCTCCTTCTTGTCGGCGAGCCCGAGGTACTCGGCGATGCGCGCACCGGCGGCGAGCTGCACCGAGTTGGCGGGCACCGAGGGCAGGTCGACGGGGGAGAAGCGCACCAGGCGCCCACGTGAGGTGATCGCCCCGAGCTCGCCGCGCACGGTGGAGGCGACGGTGCACAGGATGGCGTCGTGCCGGTTGCGCCGGCCGCTCCGCGCAGTGATCTCGCCGCCTTCGACCCGCACGGTGCGACCCGTGGTGGAGAGCACGACGAGGGTGGGCCCGTCGGCGATCTCGAGGGCCGGCCCACCGGATGCCGCAGCCCGGCGCTGGGCGGGCGTGGCCGCGATGGATGCCTTCGCCTCGGTGAGCAGTGTGCGGCGCGGGGTTCCGAATCGCTCGGCCACCTCATCCAGCTCGATGCCCACCTGCGTGCGCACCCGAGCGGGGTCGCCGAGCAGCGCCTCGAGTTCGGCGATCTCCTCCTGCAGCTTGTCGCGCTCACGTTCGAGCTCGATGCGCGAGAACTTGGTGAGGCGGCGCAACTGCAGCTCGAGGATGTAGTCGGCCTGCAGCACCGAGAGGTCGAACACCTCGATGAGGCGGGTGCGCGCGGCGGCGGCGTCATCCGAGGAGCGCACCACCTGGATGACCTCGTCGATGTCGAGGATCGCGATGAGCAGGCCGAGCACGAGGTGCAGGCGCTCCTGGCGGCGGGTGAGGCGGTAGCGCGAGCGGCGGGTGACCACCGAGATTCGGTGGTCGAGGTAGACCTGCAGGAGGTCGCGCAGGCCGAGGGTCAGCGGCTGACCGCCGACCAGACAGACGTTGTTGATGCCGAAGCCGTCTTCGAGCGGCGTGAGGCGGTAGAGCTGCTCGAGCACACCCTCGGGCGAGAATCCGGTCTTGATGCCGATGACGAGCCGCAGGCCGTTCTTGCGGTCGGTGAGGTCGGTGACATCCGAGATGCCGGTGATCTTCTTCGACTGCACCCCGTCTTTGATCTTCTCGATGACCTTCTCGGGGCCGACCAGGTACGGCAGCTCGGTGACGACGAGGGCGGTCTTGCGGGGTCCGACCTGCTCGACCGTGACCTTCGCGCGGGTCTTGAAGGTGCCGCGACCGGTGGCGTAGGCATCCCGGATGCCGTCGAGGCCGACGATCGTGCCGCCCGTCGGCAGGTCGGGGCCGGGCACGTAGGCCATCAGGTCGTCGAGGGTCGCCTCGGGGTTCTCGAGCAGGTGCTTCGCGGCCGCGGCGACCTCGATGAGGTTGTGCGGCGCCATGTTGGTCGCCATGCCGACCGCGATGCCCGACGCTCCGTTGACGAGCAGGTTCGGGTAGGCCGCCGGCAGCACCTCGGGCTGGGTGAGCTGGTTGTCGTAGTTCGGCACGAAGTCGACGACGTCTTCATCGAGCCCTTCGCACATCGCGACGGCGGCGGCCCGCATGCGCGCTTCGGTGTAGCGCGCGGCGGCGGGGCCGTCGTCGAGGGAGCCGAAGTTGCCGTGCCCGTCGACGAGCGGAACGCGCATCGTGAAGTCCTGCGCGAGCCGGACGAGGGCGTCGTAGATCGCGGTGTCGCCGTGCGGGTGCAGGCGTCCCATCACGTCGCCGACGACGCGCGCGCTCTTCACGTGGCCGCGGTCGGGGCGCAGGCCCATCTCCGACATCTGGAACAGGATGCGGCGCTGCACCGGCTTGAGTCCGTCGCGCGCGTCGGGCAGGGCGCGGGAGTAGATGACCGAGTAGGCGTACTCGAGGAACGAGCCCTCCATCTCGGTCGCGACGTCGACGTCGAGGATGGTGCCGTCGAGATCCGTGCCGTCAGAGGTCGTCGAGCCGCCGGAGGCGGGAGGAGGAGGTGGGGGAGTCATAAGATCGGGGCCATGTTACCGGCGGCCAAATCCCACCGGTTCAGCCTCACCGACGTCCTGTCGAATTGCCTTTCCGCCGTGCGGGGTGAGCGCGGGAGCCTGGGCCTGCCGACCGTGCGGCACGCCGTCGTGCTGCTCGTCGACGGCCTCGGGTCCGTGGCACTCGATGCCCACCGCGGGTACGCGCGCCGGCTGCTCGCGGCGCCGCGGGCCGACGTCATCCAAACGGTCTTCCCGTCGACGACCGCGTCGGCCCTCGCGTCGCTGACGACGGGTGTTCTGCCGGGAGCGCACGGGCTCATCGGCTACCTCGGGTTCGACTCGAGCGGCGACCGCGTCATCAACCAGCTCACCGGGTGGGGCGGCGACCTCGATCCCGGCAGCTGGCAGCGCGTGCCGACGCTGTTCGAGCGCGCCGTGAGCGACGGGATCCCGGCGTTCGCCGTCGGGCCCGGCCGCTATCGCACCTCGGGGTTCACCGCGGCCGTGCTGCGCGGCGCCGACTACCGTTCGGGCGAGTCGATCGCAGCCCGCCTGACGGAGGCGCGCCGCATCCATTCCTCCCACGAGCGCTCGCTCACCTACGTCTACGCGCCGGAGCTGGATGTCGCGGCCCACGCCTCCGGGGTCGCCTCCGACGCCTGGTCGGCCGCCCTCGAGGACGTGGATGCTGCGGTCGGCGCGTTCGCGGCGGCGCTCGGCCCGACCGCCGGGCTGCTCGTGACCGGCGATCACGGCGGTCTCGACATCCCGGGCGACGATCAGGTCATCGTCGCCCCCGAACTGCTCGAGGACGTGCGCCACGTGTCGGGGGAGCCGCGATGCCTCGCGCTGCACCTGGAGCCGGGGGCGGATGCCGGGGCGGTGCTCGCGCGCTGGCAGGCGGCCGAAGGCGGGCGCTCGTGGGTCGCGACCCGTGACGAGGTCATCGCCGCCGGCTTCTATGGAGCGGTCGATCCTGACGTCGTGCCGCGCATCGGCGACATCCTCGTCGCGGCGCGCAAACGCATCGCGTACTACCTGGATGAGAACGACCGCGGCCGCACCATGATCGGCCAGCACGGCTCACTCACCCCCGAGGAGACCCACATCCCCCTCCTCAGGTTCGGCGCCTTCGGCTGACCAGTCCCGCTGGCTGCGGATGTCGCCCTCAGAGGACCGATGCGATCCGCTCGGCGCGTCGCGGGCGTGCCGGAGGAACCGTCATCCCAGAGCGACATTTCCGATTCGGGAGATGCCCAGCCAAGGAGAAAACGAGGGGTGAGGGAGCGTTCGCAAGTCAATCGGGGTAGGGGTCCCCGCTCTTGACTTGCGAACGGTCCCTCACCCCGACCCCCGAGTTACAGGTCGTCGTCGGTGCGGGCGCCGAAGACGATCTCGTCCCAGGACGGCATCGCGGCACGGCCCTTGCCCCCGCGACGGCCCTGGGAGCCGGTGTCGCGGGCGGTCGGCTTGGTGCGCATCGAGTCGATCGGCACGTCGTCGGACCCGTCGAGGGGCACGTCGATGAGGCGCACGACGCCCGTCGTCGGCTGTGTCGCGATCGATTCCTCGGGGTCGGGATCCATCGGGTCGCGTTCCCCTCGGCGTTTGCGCAGGGCTTCGAGCAGGTCGGCCGTCTGGTTCTTCTTCACGGGCAGCGGCTCGACATCGCCGACGCGACCGTACGGCACGGGTTCGAGCAGCGGTCCGGTCTGCGCGTCCGGGAACGACGAGTCGGAGGGCGTCGTGTCTGACGCGGTGAGCGTGAACGCGCCGCTGTCGAAGCGCGCGGCGTCGGCTTGCTCGTCGAGCGGCACCGCTCGGAGCCGCGGCAGGAGGTTCGCCGGCTGGTCACCCTGCTGAGACAACGTGATGGCCTCCTGGTTGAGCGGGGCGAGCGTCGACTTCTTCGGGTCGAACGACCAGCGCGCGTCGTGGTCGATGGTCTCGGCGACGAACGTGAGTTTCACGACCCAGCCGCCGCCCTCTTCCTTCCACGACGCCCAGCGTTCCCCGATCGCATGCGCGTCGGCGAGACGGCGGCGGATGACGGTTCCGAAGGTGACCCCGCCGCCGAGCGGATCGGTCTCGAGCGCCAGCTGCACCGGAACGGCGAGGGCCGACTCGATGACGAACTCGCGTTCCGCGAGGACGGGGCCCTCGAAGCGCTGCACGTAGTCGAGGGGCACCCCGGTGATCGCCGCGACGTCTTCCGCCGACATGCCGGCGCGGATGTGAGCTTGGATCTCACGCGGCGAGAGCTTGCGCACGTTGCCGGGCTCCGGCGATGACTGACGCAGCCGCGATTGAAGCACATCGTCGATGGCGACTCGGTACCTGGCGCCTTCTTCGGAGGCGACGAGCAGCGAGCCGCTCTCCACGCCGATGACTTTCAGTTCTTCCATCGGGCACCTCCTCGGGCCTCAGGATGCCACGGGGAGGCCGGGATTCCGGGGAATATCGCGGGCGCGCCGGAAGTTGACTCGGACGCGAGGAAAGCCTGATTCCGGGTGGTTTGCGATTCCCACCTCGATCATGCAGACTGACGCCGCCGAATCGAGCACCACGGCAGCAAGACACGAGATGGATGGGCATGGCAACCGACTACGACGCACCGCGCAAGACCGACGAGGACACTGAGTCGATCCAAGCCCTGCAGGAGCGTGTTCCCGACAAATTGTCGGGTGTCGTCGACGTCGACGACGCCGACAACCCCGGCTTCGAGCTGGGTGGCGCCGACCTCTCCGACCTCGACCTGGATGTCGTCGTGCTGCCCCCGCAGGCGGACGAGTTCACCTGCGTCAACTGCTTCCTCGTGAAGCACCAGTCGCAGTTCGACCACGACACGAAGCTCGGGCCGATGTGCATCGAGTGCTCCGCGTAGTCGTCTACGACGTCAGGGCGGAGACCAGCTCTTCGGGGCGCCGGGTCGACACCAGCCAGTAGGGCGTGGGGTCGGCATCGTCGGTGATCTCGATCCGCACGACCGCCGGCATCCAGCCGCGCAGCATGAGCCAGGCGCGTGCGTCGAGCCGGGTGCCGCGCTCGGCGACGGCATCCGCTCCGTGGTGCGCCGTCACCGCGCCCACGAACGACCGCTCGATCTGCGCCCGGCCGACCCGCAGCATCCCGTCGTCGACCTCGATGACCGGGGTCGTGGCCAGCAGCGTGACGACGATCGCGCCGTAGAGCACGATCGCGACCACGACGCCCGCCACCTGGGAGATGGGGAGGAAGACCAGGAGGCTGGCCGGGATGACGAGAGCCGTCGCCAGAAACACCCACCAGGCGGGCCAGAGTCGTTCGCGATACCGCATGCCTCTATTCGAGCATGGGCTAGCCTCGTCAGGTGACCGAGTCGATCGAGGTGCTGTTCTCAGGCGCCCTCCCGGTCTATGCGCACCCGGGCGACGCGGGTGCCGATCTGGTGTCGACCGAGGATGTCGTGCTCGCCCCCGGTGAGCGGGCGACGGTCGGCACGGGCCTGAGAATCGCCCTGCCGAACGGGTTCGTCGGATTCGTCGTGCCGCGCAGCGGACTGGCAGCCAAGCACGGCATCACGATCGTCAACTCGCCCGGCACCGTCGACGCCGGCTACCGCGGAGAGATCCGCGTGACGTTGCTCAACACCGACGCCCGCGAGTCGTACGCGATCGCCGCAGGCGACCGGATCGCCCAACTCATCGTGATGCCCGTGCCGAGCGTGCGATTCATCGAAGTCGAACGGCTGCCCGGCAGTGATCGCGGCGAAGGCGGCTTCGGCTCGACCGGATACGGCACGTCGCCTGAACCAGAACCCGCCGCCACCAGCACTCCAGGAGCACCACCGTCGTGAGCGACACCGAACACCCCAAGTCCGCCCCGGCCGACCGCGCGACGGCCGGTCCGTTCGATGATTCCGAGGCCAATCCGGTGCGGCCCTATGTCGACCTCGGCGGCATCAAGCTGGTGCCGCGCGCCGACCTCGCGGTGCGTCTCGAGGTCGAGGAGGGCAACAAGCGCGTCGTCGCCGTCGCCCTCGACTACGCAGGCTCGACGCTCCAGCTGCAGCCGTTCGCGGCTCCGCGGTCGAGCGGCCTCTGGCACGAGATCCGCGAGCAGATCGTGCAGCAGATCGAGAAGCAGGGTGGTCGCACCGCGGCGAGCACCGGTTCGCTCGGCCCCGAGTTGCGTGCCGAGATCCCCGCGCCCGACGCAAAGGGGGCGCGCATCGCCCGTTTCGTCGGCGTCGACGGGCCCCGCTGGTTCCTGCGCGGTGTCATCAGCGGTGAGGCTGCGGTCAACCCCGAAGCGGCCGCCAAGGTGGAGGAGCTGTTCCGCAGCGTCGTCGTCGTGCGCGGCACGACCCCGATGCCGCCGCGCGACCTCATCCCGTTGCACGTGCCGGCCTCGGTGGCCGGCGCTACCGCGCCCGGTGCCACCCCGACCGGCCCGGCCGCCCAGGTCTGACGATGGCGGAGCAGCAACCGGCGGATGACGCCGTCCCGACGTTCCGCGAAGCGATGTCGGCGGCCGCGCGGCGCTCCGGTCTCGGCAAGGTGACGCCGGGGGAGACCCCGACCGCGGGTGCCCTGCTCGCCGCGATCGGCGGCGTGCGCGGCCTCGTGGAGTCGATCCTCCCGGGTCTGGGATTCCTCGTGACCTACACGATCACGCAGAACCTGGTGCCGTCGGTCCTCGCGCCGCTCGGCCTGGCGCTCGTCTTCATCGTGGTGCGGGTCGTCACCCGCCAACCCGTCACGACTGCGATCGCCGGTGCGTTGGGCATCGGGATCTCCGCGGCCCTGGCGCTCTTCACCGGCAACGCCAACGACAACTTCGTGCCCGGGTTCTTCATCAACGGTGGCGTCGTGCTCGTGATGGCGGTGAGCCTGATCGCGCGCCGGCCCTTCGTCGGGGTGCTCGTGGGGCTGCTGCTCGGCGACGACGACTGGCGGCGCAACGCGGCGAAGCTGCGGGTCGCGACGGTCGCGACCATCCTGTGGGCGACGCTGTCGGCGGTGCGGCTCGCGGTGCAGGTGCCGCTCTACCTCGCGGAGTCCACGGAGGCCCTCGCCGCCACGAAACTCGTCATGGGCGTGCCGCTCTACGCCGCGCTGCTCTGGGTCACCTGGCTTCTCGTGCGCACCGCGTGGCGCACTCGCGAAGAACCCGCCGACGGGCGCTAGAATTATCTCGACGTCAAGATAAATCGCGACTCGACAGGCTTAGGATTGCCTGGCGGGCGGCGGTGTCAGAGGAGACAAAAGTGTCGAAGGTCAACAGCTTCAAGTCGAAGGACACCCTCACGGTCGGCAGCACCGACTACGAGATCTTCCGCATCGACACGGTGCCCGGGCACGAGAAGCTGCCGTTCAGCCTCAAGGTGCTGCTCGAGAACCTGCTGCGCACCGAAGACGGGGCCAACGTCACCAAGGCCCAGATCGAGGCGCTCGGCGCCTGGGTGCCCGACGCCGATCCCGACACCGAGATCCAGTTCACCCCGGCGCGCGTCATCATGCAGGACTTCACCGGCGTGCCCTGCATCGTCGACCTCGCCACGATGCGCGAGGCCGTGACGGCGCTCGGCGGCGACCCCGACAAGATCAACCCGCTCTCTCCCGCCGAGATGGTCATCGACCACTCGGTCATCGCCGACCTCTTCGGTACCGAGAACGCCCTCGAGCGCAACGTGGAGATCGAGTACCAGCGCAACGGCGAGCGCTACCAGTTCCTGCGCTGGGGTCAGACCGCGTTCCAGGACTTCAAGGTCGTGCCGCCCGGAACGGGCATCGTGCACCAGGTGAACATCGAGCACCTCGCCAAGGTCGTCTACGACCGGGTGGTGGATGGCGTCCTGCGCGCCTACCCCGACACCTGCGTCGGCACCGACTCGCACACCACCATGGTGAACGGCCTGGGCGTGCTCGGCTGGGGCGTGGGCGGCATCGAGGCCGAGGCCGCGATGCTCGGCCAGCCGGTGTCGATGCTCATCCCGCGCGTCGTCGGATTCAAGCTCACCGGCGACATCCCCGCGGGCGTCACCGCGACCGATGTCGTGCTCACCATCACCGATCTGCTGCGCAAGCACGGAGTGGTCGGCAAGTTCGTGGAGTTCTACGGCAAGGGCGTCGCCTCCGTGCCGCTGGCGAACCGCGCCACGATCGGCAACATGAGCCCGGAGTTCGGCTCGACCGCGGCGATCTTCCCGATCGACGACGTCACCCTCGACTACCTGCGGCTCACCGGGCGCGACGAGCAGACCGTGGCCCTCGTCGAGGCCTACGCCAAGCTGCAGAAGCTCTGGCACGACCCCGAGCACGAGCCCGTCTTCAGCGAGTACCTCGAGCTCGACCTCTCGACCGTCGTGCCGTCGATCGCCGGGCCGAAGCGTCCGCAAGACCGCATCCTGCTCGCCGACTCGAAGGCGCAGTTCGAGAAGGACATCCTGAGCTACATGACGCCGACGGTCTCTCACGACATCGTCGACCTCGAGTCGCAGCACTCCTTCCCGGCATCCGACCCCGGCCCGGTGCCGGGCGAAGAGGCCGAGGACACGCGCGAGGTGCACATCTCGTCGGGGGCCCCGGCCGCCGCCTCGCGGCCGGTGAAGGTCACGACGCCCGAGGGCACGTCGTACATTCTCGACAACGGCGCCGTGACGCTCGCGGCGATCACGTCGTGCACGAACACGTCGAACCCGTCGGTCATGATCGCGGCGGGTCTGCTCGCCCGCAACGCCGTCGACAAGGGGCTCAAGCGCAAGCCGTGGGTGAAGACCACACTCGCCCCGGGCTCCAAGGTCGTCACGGACTACTACGAGAAGTCGGGTCTCGATGCGGCGCTGGAGAGCATCGGCTTCTACACCGTCGGCTACGGCTGCACGGTCTGCATCGGCAACTCCGGCCCGCTCATCGACGAGGTCTCGGCCGCCGTCAACTCGCACGATCTCGCGGTCACCGCGGTGCTGTCGGGAAACCGCAACTTCGAGGGCCGCATCAGCCCCGACGTCAAGATGAACTACCTGGCGTCGCCGCCGCTCGTCGTCGCCTACGCACTCGCCGGCTCGATGCACTTCGACTTCGAGACCGACCCGCTCGGCAAGGACCACGACGGAAACGACGTGTTCCTGAAAGACATCTGGCCGTCGCCCGACGAGGTGCAGCAGACGATCGACTCGTCGATCTCGCGCGAGCAGTTCATCAAGCAGTACGCCACGGTGTTCGACGGCGACGAGCGCTGGAACAGCCTCCCGACGCCGAACGACCCGATCTTCCAGTGGGACCCGAACTCGACCTACGTGCGCAAGGCGCCGTACTTCGAGGGCATGACGATGGAACTCACCCCCGTCGCCGACATCCACGGCGCCCGGGTCATGGCGACCCTCGGCGATTCGGTGACCACCGACCACATCAGCCCGGCCGGCAACATCAAGCCGGGCACGCCCGCCGCGGACTACCTCACCGCCCACGGGGTCGACCGGGTCGACTTCAACTCCTACGGCTCGCGGCGCGGCAACCACGAGGTGATGATCCGCGGCACCTTCGCGAACATCCGTCTGAAGAACCTGCTCGTCAGCGCGGTCAACGACGGAGCCGTGGTGGAGGGCAGCTACACCCGCGACTTCACGCAGCCCGGCGGCCCGCAGACATTCATCTACGACGCCTGCATGAACTACCAGGCCGCGGGCACCCCGCTCGTCATCTTCGGGGGCAAGGAGTACGGCTCGGGCTCGTCGCGGGACTGGGCGGCGAAGGGCACGTCGCTGCTCGGCGTCAAGGCCGTCATCACGGAGAGCTTCGAGCGCATCCACCGCTCCAACCTGATCGGGATGGGCGTCGTGCCGCTGCAGTTCCCGGCGGGGCAGAGCTGGTCCTCGCTCGGGCTCGACGGCACCGAGATCGTCTCGATCGAAGGGCTCGAGCAGCTCAACGAAGGCGTCACGCCGAAGACCGTCAAGGTGACGGCGGCGCCGAGCGAGTTCTCGGCTCCGGGCAAGCAGACGATCGAGTTCGACGCGGTCGTGCGCATCGACACCCCCGGTGAGGCCGACTACTACCGCAACGGCGGCATCCTGCAGTACGTTCTCAGGTCGCTGGTCTGACGGGCCGTTAGGCTCGCTGCATGAGTCTGCTCGAGGGCATCAAGGGTCCGCGAGATCTCGATGGCCTGAGCCCGGGGCAACTCGTCGAGCTCGGAGCAGAGATCCGGCGCTTCCTGGTGACCGAGGTCTCCAAGACCGGCGGGCACCTCGGGCCGAATCTCGGCGTCGTCGAACTGACGATGGCGATCCACCGGGTCTTCGACTCGCCGCGTGACGCCGTCGTCTTCGACACCGGGCACCAGAGCTACGTGCACAAGCTGCTGACCGGGCGGCAGGATTTCAGCCGGCTGCGGATGAAGGGCGGCCTCGCCGGTTACCCGCAGCGCTCGGAGAGCGAGCACGACATCGTCGAGAGCTCGCACGCGTCGTCGTCGCTGTCCTGGGCAGACGGCATCTCGCGAGCCTTCGCGATGACCGGGCAGGGCGACCGGTATGTCGTCGCCGTCGTCGGCGACGGGGCGCTCACCGGGGGGATGACCTGGGAGGCCCTCAACAACATCACCGACGACAACTCCCGCCGTCTCGTGATCGTCGTCAACGACAACGGCCGCTCCTACGCGCCGACGATCGGCGGGATGGCGCGATTCCTCAACGACGTGCGGACCCGCCGCTCCTACCGCCGGCTGTACCGCACCAGCCAGCAGGTGTTCGATCGGTTCGGCACCGTCGGACGTGCGTTCTATCGCGGAACCCGCGGCGCGGTGCACGGCTTCCTCTCCCGGTTCACCAACAACCAGGCGCTCTACTCCAACCTCGACATCAAGTACCTCGGTCCGGTGCACGGCCACGATCTCGCGGCGCTCGAGTCGACCCTGCGGCAGGCGAAGGAGTACGACGCGCCCGTCATCGTGCACGTCATCACCGAGAAGGGGCACGGTTACGGCCCGGCGGTCGCCGACGTCGCCGACCAGTTCCACGCGGTCGGCCAGATCGACCCGGAGACCGGCGAACCGGTCGAGGCGCCGTCGCGGCCTTCCTGGACGAGCGTGTTCGCCGACGAGATCGTCGAACTCGCCGACGAGAACCCCCGGCTGGTCGGCATCACCGCCGCGATGCTGCGCCCGACCGGGCTCCACCGCTTCGCCGAGAAGTACCCCGAGCGGGTCTTCGACGTCGGCATCGCCGAGCAGCACGCCGTCACCAGCGCCGCCGGTCTCGCCTACGGCGGCCTGCATCCGGTGGTCGCCCTTTACGCGACCTTCGTGAACCGCGCGTTCGACCAGGTGCTCATGGATGTCGCGCTCCACCGTGCGGGCGTCACCTTCGTGCTCGACCGGGCCGGCGTGACCGGGCCCGACGGACCGAGCCACCACGGGATGTGGGACCTCGCGATCCTGCAAGCGGTGCCGAACATCCGCATCGCCGCCCCGCGCGACTCGACCAGCCTGCGGGAGCAGCTGCGCGAGGCGGTGCAGATCGAGGACGGCCCCACGGTGCTGCGGTATTCGAAGGGCAGCGTCGGAAGCGAACTGGATGCCACGCGGCGCACCGCCGACGGCGTCGACGTGCTGCGGGAGGCGGCGCACCGCGACGTGCTGATCGTCACCGTCGGGCCGATGGCGAAGCTGGGGCTGCAGGTCGCCGAACGCCTCGCGGCCCAGGGCATCGGCGCCACCGTCGTCGACCCGCGCTGGGTGATCCCGGTGCCGGCATCCGTCATCGACCTCGCCCGCGACTACCGCCTCGTCGTCACGATCGAAGACGGCATCCGGGTCGGCGGCATCGGCACCCGCATCCGCCAGGAGCTGCGTGCCGCCGGGGTCGACACCGCGGTCGACGAGCTGGGTCTGCCCGACGAGTTCCTCGATCACGGTGAGCGCGGCGAGATCCTCGCCGAAGTCGGCCTGTCCGATCAGCAGATCGCCCGCGACATCGTCGCTCAGGTGCTCGGCACCCGCATTCCGGTGGCGCGACCGCTCCCGGAAGAGGCCACTCAGGAAGAATCGTCGCGCATTCGGGAATAGCGCTCGCACGCTGAGGCTTGTTCACTCTTGGCGAAACCCGCACGGAGCGTCGTGTCGGTGCCTCGCGCTAGCGTGAAAGTCCGGCAATCGCCGAGAACCCCCGATGGAGGAATCGTGAGTCATTCGAGCACGTCCGAAAGCACTGCGGCCTCGGCCGATCAGGCCGAGCGTCTCGACGCCAAGTCGCGGATGGTGCTCATCCTCCTGCTGGCCGCGGTGTTCGTCGTGTTCCTCAACGAGACGACGATGACGGTGGCGATCCCCACGATCATCGCCGATCTCGGCATCACCGCCGCCGAGGGGCAATGGCTGACCACCGGGTACGCGCTCACCATGGCCGTCGTCATCCCGATCACGGGCTGGCTGCTGCAGCGGCTGAACACGCGACCGGTTTTCATCATGGCGATGGGCATCTTCACCGCCGGCACGCTGATCGCGGCGATCGCACCGGTCTTCGAGGTGCTCGTCGCCGGGCGCGTCGTGCAGGCCACGGGCACCGCGATCATGATGCCGCTCATGATGACGACCATCATGACGATCGTTCCGCCGAGCATCCGGGGTCGCATCATGGGGCGCATCTCGATGGTGATGTCGCTCGCGCCGGCGATCGGCCCCACCGTCGCCGGGTTCCTGTTGCAGGCCTTCGACGGCTACTGGCGCGGGCTGTTCTTCGTGATGCTGCCGCTCGCGATCGTGATGCTCGTGCTGGGCGTCGTGCTCGTGCCGAACGTCACCGAGACCCGCGCCATCCCGCTCGACGCCCCGTCGGTCGTGCTGTCGGCGCTCGGGTTCAGCACCCTCGTGTACGGCCTCAGCAGCATCGGCCTCGCCGCGGAGTCGGCCGCGCTCGTCTCGCCGTGGCTTCCGATCACCGTCGGTCTCGGCTTCCTGGTCGCCTTCGTGTTCCGACAGTTCGCGCTCCAGCGCCGGGATGTGGCGTTCCTCGACCTGCGCACGTTCCGGGCACGCACCTTCTCGCTCGCGATCGTGATGTTCTCACTCGCGATGCTGATGATGTTCGGCATCGTCATCATCATGCCGATCTACCTGCAGTACGGGTTGCTGCAGCCGACCGAGGTGATCGGGCTCGTCGTGCTGCCCGGCGGCCTCCTGATGGGCCTGCTCGGCCCGACGGTCGGCCGACTCTACGACCGGTTCGGCGCCCGGCCGCTCGTCATCCCGGGGGCGATCGCCGTCTCCGCGGCGGTCTGGGCGTTCGCGTTCCTGCTCGCGGCCGATAGCTCGGTGTGGCTGGTCGCGGCGATCTACACCGTGATGTTCCTGGGCTTCGCGTTCCTGTTCTCGCCGCTGTTCGCCGCGAGCCTGGGGTCGCTGCCGAGCCACCTGTACTCGCACGGCAGCGCGCTCGTCGCGACGATTCAGCAGGTCGCCGGCGCCGCGGGGGCCGCGGTGTTCGTCGCGCTCTTCACCATCTCGCTCGCCGCCTCGGGCACGACGGAGGTTCCGCTCGCGGAACCGGCCGCCATCGCGGATGCTGCGAAACTCGCCTTCCTGGCGGGCGCGTTCGTGTCGCTCGGCATGGTCGTGACGGCGCTGTTCGTGCGCAAGCCGGCCGCGCCGGAGATCTCCGACGCCTCCCTGGTGGCGGAGGCCGAAGCCGCCGCGCACTGATCCCGGGATCGTCGGCGGCGCCTATGCGACGCCGACGATCCGCGGGGTGTGGAAGGTGCTTCCGAAGACGCGCTCGCTCGCGCCGGACCGGTCGAGGTAGGGGGTCGCGCCCCCCATCTGGAACGGCCAGCCCGCACCCAGGATGAGGCAGAGGTCGATGTCCTCGGGAGCGCCGACGACATGGTCGTCGAGCATCCGGTGGATCTCGTCGGCGAGGCCGTCTTCGACCCGGGTGCGCAGCTCGTCGGCGGTGTAGGGCGTGCTGCCCGCGATGCGGTGCTTCTCGACGATCTTCAGCACCTTCGGGTCGATGCCCTTCGGCTTGCCCTTGGCATCCTTCTCGAAGAGGTGGCCGAACTCGGCCAGCTCGTGCAGCGCGGGGCTCTCGAAGAACCGCTCCGGGAAGGCCGCGTGGTGGGTGTCGAGCACGTGGGCGCCGACCTTGAGGCCGACGAGTTCGAGCAGCACGAACGGATCCATCGGCAGCCCGAACGGCTTGACGGCCTCGACGACGGTGTCGAACGGCGTTCCGACCTCGACCGCGTGCATCGCCTCACCGAGCAGCTTGGCCAGGATGCGGTTCACCACGAACCCGGGGGTGTCGGCGGTGATGACCGCGTTCTTCCGCAGCTTCGCCGCCGTCACCATCGCCGTGCTGAGGGCTTCGTCGGTGGTCTTGGGCGTCTTCACGACCTCGATGAGCGGCATCACCGCGACCGGGTTGAAGAAGTGGAAGCCGACGACCCGCTCCGGGTGCTTCAGCTTCGCGCCGATCTGCTCGACCGAGAGCGACGAGGTGTTGGTCGCGAGGATCGCCTCGGGCGAGATGTGCTTCTCGACATCGGCGAAGACCTGCTGCTTGACCCCGAGCTCTTCGAAGACGGCCTCGATGACCCAGTCGCAGTCGGCGAAGTCGGCCTTGTCGGTCGTCCCGGTGATGAGCGCCTTCAGGCGGTTGGCTTCGTCGGATCCGATGCGGCCCTTCTGAAGCAGCTCGTCGATCTCGCCGTGAATCGTCGCAACGCCCTTGTCGACGCGCTCCTGATCGAGGTCGGTGATGACGACCGGCACCTGAAGACGCCGCACGAACAGCAGCGCGAACTGCGTCGCCATGAGCCCGGCGCCGATCACCCCGACCTTCGTGACCGGGCGGGCGAGCGCCTTGTCGGGCGCTCCCGCGGGCTTCTTCGCGCGCTTCTGCACGAGGTTGAACGCGTAGATGGATGCGCGGAACTGATCGCCCGAGATGAGGTCGGCGAGTGCCTCGTCTTCCGCCGCGAATCCCGTCTTCTTGTCGGTGTTCTTCGCCGCCTTGAGCAGTTCGAGTGCGCGGTACGGGCTCTTCGCCACCCGGCCGATGCGCGAGGCGAGCATCTTGTCGGCGATGCCGATCGCGACATCCCACTTGACCGCGCGCTCGATCTTGCCGGGCTCGTTCTTGCGCTTGACCTTGGTCTTGCCGGTCAGCACGCTGTCGGCCCACTTCAGGGAATCCTCGAGGAAGTTGGCCGGCCCGAACATCGCATCCGCGATGCCGAGTTCGAACACCTCGGGGCCCTTGAGCATCCGGTTGTTCTTGAGCGGGTTCGAGATGATGACCTCGAGCGCGTTCTCGATTCCGATCAGGTTGGGGAGCAGCCACGCCCCGCCCCAGCCCGGGATGATGCCGAGGAACACCTCGGGCAGGGCGAACGCCGGCACCGAGGAGTCGATGGTGCGGTAGTCGGCGTTGAGCCCGATCTCCACGCCGCCGCCCAGGGCGAGCCCGTTGTAGAAGACGAAGGACGGCACCCCGAGCTCGGAGAGCTTGCCCAGGGTCTCGTGGCCGAGCTTCGCCATGAGCACCCCGGTCTCCCGGTCGGGGATGTCTTCCACCTTCGACAGGTCGGCGCCGGCGGCGAAGATGAACGGCTTGCCGGTGACGGCGACGCCGTCGATTTCCGCGCTTGCGGCGCGCGCCTTCAACTCGTTGAGTACGCCCGAGAGTTCCAGAAGCGTCGCGGGTCCGAGGGTCGACGGCCGGGTGTGATCCCGGTCGTTGTCGAGGGTGATGAGTGCGATCGTCTTCCCACTCGGCATCCGCACGTCGCGCACGTAGGAGTGCGTGATGACCTCGTCGGGGTCGAGACCGACCAGCTTGCTGAAGTCGGTCATCGCTTGCCGCCCTTCTTCGCCGAGAAGTGCGGGTTCTCCCAGATGATGCTGCCGCCCTGGCCGAGGCCGACGCACATCGCGGTGAGGCCGTAGCGCACTTCAGGGTGCTCCTCGAACTGCCGGGCGAGCTGGATCATCAGCCGCACTCCCGACGCGGCGAGCGGGTGACCGATCGCCGTCGCGCCACCCCAGGGGTTCACCCGCGGGTCGTCGTCGTCGATGCCGAAGTGGTCGAGCAGCGACAGCACCTGCACCGCGAAGGCCTCATTGAGTTCGAAGAGGCCGATGTCGTCGATGGTGAGCCCGGCCTTGCGCAGCGCCTTCTCGGTCGACGGGATCGGGCCGATGCCCATGACTTCGGGTTCGACGCCGGCGAAGGCGAACGACACCATGCGCATCTTCGTGGTGAGCCCGAGGTCTTTCGCGGCGTCGGCGCTGGCGAGCAGCGACACCGTCGCGCCGTCGGTGAGCGGCGACGCGTTACCGGCGGTCACCCGGCCGTGCGGGCGGAACGGGGTCTTGAGGGTGGCGAGGCCTTCCATCGTGGTCTCGGGCCGCATCCCCTCGTCTTCGGTGGCGAGGCCCCATCCCGACGCGCTCTTGATCGCGACGGGGATGAGGTCGGGCTGGATCTTGCCGGCGGCGTAGGCCGCGGCGACCTTCTGCTGGCTGCGCATGCCGAACCGGTCGGCGCGCTCCTTCGTCAGCGACGGGAACCGGTCGTGGAGGCGTTCCGCGGTGTTGCCCATGTTGAGGGCCTCGGGGTCGACCAGCTTCTCGGCGAGGAAGCGCGGGTTCGGGTCGGCGCCGGCACCCATCGGGTGGCGGCCCATGTGCTCGACCCCGCCGGCGATGCCGACGTCGTACTGACCGAATCCGATCATCGACCCGATCGTCGCGACCGAGGTCATCGCGCCCGCGCACATGCGGTCGATGGCGAAGCCGGGAACGCTGAGCGGCAGCCCGGCGAGGATCGCGGCGGTGCGGCCCAGGGTGAGGCCCTGGTCGCCGGTCTGCGTGGTGGCCGCGATGGCGACGTCGTCGACGCGCTCCGGGGGGAGGTTGGGGTTGCGTTCCAGTAGCCCGATCATGGCCTTGACGATGAGGTCGTCGGCCCGGGTGTTCCAGTACTGGCCCTTCTCGCCCGCTCGACCGAACGGGGTGCGAACCCCGTCCACGAAAACGACGTCGGCTCTCTCGGCCACGATGCCCTCCAGCATTTGATTCGGCACAGACTGGTGCGTTGCGAACTCACCAAGCCTAGGCAGGGCGTCGAAAGCCCCGGAATCCTTTGATTCTTCCTACGACTCGGGCTCTTCGAGCGTTTCCGCCTCTTGGGGAACATCCACAAAGGCTTGGGCGATCAGCTGTGCAGTTGCCTCAACCTGCCAGTCGCGTGCGCCCAGCGCGGCGAGGGCCTCGCCGATGCTCGCCGGAGTGATCTCGGCCGGGGGAGTCCAGGCGACTCGGCGCAGGGTGTCGGGGGTCAGCACGTTCTCGACCGGGATGTCGAGCTCCTCCGCCCGGGCGATGACCGCGAGGCGGGCGCGCTTCAGCCTGCCGTCGGCTTCGGGGTTCTTGTCGGCCCACACCCGGGGCGGCGGCATCCCGTCACCCGGCGGGCGACTCACGGGAAGGTCGGTCGTCGCGAGGCCGCGTTCGATGGCGCCCCACCACCGGTCGAGCTGCGATCGGCTGGCCCGACCGTTGAAGTCCTTCATCGCGGCGAGGTCGCGCTTCGTCGCCGGCAGCGTGCGCGCCACGGCCAGCAGAGAGGCGTCGGGGACGAGCCGTCCAGGCGCCGAGTCGATCTCGCGGGCGTAGTCGTCGCGCGTCTGCCACAGTTCGCGCGCGACCGCCAGATTGCGCGGCTGACGAAGGGCATGGATGCCGGACAGCCGCCGCCACGGCTCCTGCCGGGAGACGGGCTCGCGCCGCAACACGGCGGCGAACTCCTGCCGGGCGATCTCGCCCTTGTCGGCGTCGTCGAGCAGTTGCGCGATCGCGTCCCGCAGGTCGGGCAGCAGCTCGACGTCGAGGGCGGCGTAGACGAGCCAGCTCTGCGGCAACGGCCTCGTCGACCAGTCGGCGGCCGAGTGCTCTTTCGCCAGGTGGATGCCGAGCAGGTCTTCCACGACGGTGCCGAGCCCGACGCGGGGCAGCCCGGCGAGACGCGCCCCGAGCTCGGTGTCGAAGATGACCGCGGGGTCGAGCCCGACTTCGCGCAGACAGGCGAGGTCTTGGCTCGCGGCATGCAGGATCCACTCTTCGCCCGTCATCACGGCGGCGAGCTCGGAAAGATCGCCGATCGCGGGCGGGTCGAACAGGAAGACGCCGGCTCCGCGCCGGTAGACCTGGATCAGGTAGGCGCGCTGCGAGTACCGGAAGCCGGAGGCGCGTTCCGCATCGACCGCGAACGGGCCGTGTCCCTCTGCGAGCGCGGCCACGGCCGCGCGGTAGTCGTCGACGGTGTCGATGACGTCAACGGGCTCGTGCGGTGCGGGCTGAGCAGCCGGTGCGTCGACATCTGAGGCGTCAGTCACGCGCCCCTCGCCGGTTCGGCAGCAGCCCGACAGCGTCGGGCGTCGGGGGCAGTCCCGCGAGGCGGCAGAGCAGATCGCTCCACGCTTCGACGGAGGCGCCGATCGCATCGGCGTCGGGGGTCCACGAGGCGCGCACTTCGAGCTGCGCCCCGTCGCTCTGGTGGGCGAGTTCGCCGAACCCGGTGGAGAGCACCTTGGTGGCGGTGCCCGACGCCGCGGTGTACCCGGCCGAGCGTGCGGCGAGCGAGTCGGTGAGCCACGACCAGGCGACCTCGGCGACGAACGGGTCGAGGCCGATGTCGGTCTCGAGTGGCGCCTGAGCGAAGCAGACGACGCGGAACGGTCCGCCCCAGGCGTCGGGTTGTTCGGGGTCGAAGAGCAGCACGAATCGCCCGGTGCCGAGCACCGAGTCGAGCCCGTGCTTCACCGGGATGACGTCGGCCGCCATGGCGATCGCGTGCGGGGCGAGGCCGGTCGGCGCGGGGATCTCGGTGAGCTGCAGTTCCGGGCGGATCGTCGCGCGGCGAACCGCCGTCAGCGCGCGCCCGAACGCGGCCGGAACGACCGGATCGGAGCGAACTGTGGCCACACCTGAACACTAGGGTTTGAACCAGGAGCCCGTCACGTGCCACGCCGTCTCCCGGTCCGGCGCCGACGGAGCGCAGCTGAGGAGGACGCGGATGCCGACCCGCACCAAGATCGCGCTCGGGGGAGTGATCGGGGCGCTCTCGCTCGTCGGAGCCGCAGCAGTGGCAACGGCGACGGTGAGCGTCATCATCGCGCGGAAGGTGCTCGTGCCGCCCTCTCGGCGGGAAGAGGATGTCGCCATCCGCTCGGTCGATCTCGACGAGGGTCTCATCGTGCTCGATTCGACGGCCGACTCGCGGTTGCCGGGGGAGTACAGCTTCTGGTTCAGCCGGGAGTCGGGGCACGCCCGCATCGGCGAGATCGTGGCGACGACCGCGACGACCGTGACCCGTCGCATCCTCGGGGTGGACTCCGGCGATCTGGCGACGGCGCGGCGCGGCCGGCTGACCGGCTGGTTCTACCTCACCCCGGCCGATCTCGAGGTGCCCTTCGAGGATGTCGCCATCGCGACGCCGCTCGGCGACGCCCCGGCGTGGTTGATTCCGCCCGCGGATGCCGCACGCGACCGCTGGGCGATTCACGTGCACGGCAGGGCGGTGCGACGCCCCGAGACCCTTCGGGCGGTGCCGATCTTCCGCGAGGCGGGGTTCACCTCACTCGTCGTGTCCTACCGCAACGACCACGAGGCGCCGCGCAGCGACGACTTCCGCTACGCACTCGGCGACCGCGAGTGGCTCGATGTCGACGCGGCGATGCGCTACGCGGTCGACAACGGGGCGACGCAGATCGTGCTCGTCGGCTGGTCGATGGGCGGCGCGACCGTGCTGCAGGCGCTGACCCGCTCATCGGTCGGCGATCGGGTGGCCGGGGTCGTGCTCGAGTCGCCCGTTGTGGACTGGATCGCAGCACTCGACTTCCAGGTGCGGCTGCGCCGGCTGCCGGTGTTCGTGCGCTCCTTCGTGATCGTGCTGTTCAAGAGCCGCTGGGGCCGCTTCTTCACCGGTTTGGCGGAGCCGCTCGACATCGACCGGCTCGACTTCGTGACCCGGGCGAACGAACTCGACAGGCCGATGCTCATCCTGCACAGCGACGACGACGGCTTCGTGCCGTCAACCGCGTCCCGGGCGCTGGCGATCGCGCGCCCCGACATCGTCAGCTACGAAGCGTTCGAGGTCGCGCGCCACACCAAGTTGTGGAACTACGACCGCGCCCGATGGGAAGGGGCCATCCGCAGCTGGCTGGCGACACTGCCGACCGCCGGGACTCAGCGGGTCGGCCGCCAACGGGCGTAAAGCGCCCCCGTCTCGTCGGCCAGCAGCTGCACCAGCTCGAGGTCGCGCGGCCCGGGCGAGGCGCCGCCGAACAGCAGCTGCGGGCGACCGAGGATGCGCGGAACGGTGGTGAGGCAGATCTCGTCGACCAGGTCGGCGGCGAGCAGCTGACCGACGAGCCGCGGCCCGCCCTCGCAGACGATGTGAGCCAGGCCCCGGTCGCGCAGCGCGTCGAGCATGACGTGCAGCGGCACCGCGCGGTCACCGTCGACGGCGAAGTACTCGAACGGCGCCGTGAAGGTGCGCCGGGCCTGCTCTTCGGCACCCGACGGGCCGACGACGAGGATGCGCCCGGGTTCGATGTCGTCGCGTACGGCGGCCCCGGTGAAGTCGCCCGTGGTCGTCAGCACGGTGAGGTGAGTCGAGCGAGGCACGAGTTCGCCCTCGGCCCGCAACGTCGCGGCACCGACCAGCACGGTGTCGCTCACCGACCGGATCGCGCCGAGAACCGCCCGGTCGGCACCGGAGGTGATCCCGGCGCTCGTCCCCCCGGCATCCATCGTGCCGCCGTCGAGGGTGGCGACCAGGTTCACCCGCAGGCCGGGAGGCGGGTAGAGCGCGGCGATGCGGGCGCGGGCGTCGGGCGCGGTGGTGTCGATGACGTCACCCGACGGCGACAGAGCGGTGAGGATCACGCCGCGGTCTTCTCGCGCACCTGGCGCTTCGTGCGGCCGAGGAGGGCCGACATCCCGCGGATGCGCAGCGGGCTCACGGCCTCGGTGAGCCCGAGCGTCAGCGGGTAGTCGTCGGGCACGTCGAGCACCTGCTGCGCCGTCAGCCCGGCGAGGCCCTGCACCAGGATCGACGCGAACCCCCGGGTCGTCGGGGCTTCCTTCGGCGCCGTCGCGTGCAGGTGCACGATGCCCCCGCCCGCATCGCCGGGGTCGACGTCGACGAAGATGAACACCGGCGACTGGCACTCCTCGACGCGTTCGAGCAGATCGGGGTGATCGGCGTACTCCGGCGGCAGCTCCGGCAGCTCGTTCGCGAACTCGAGCAGCAGAACGAGTCGTTCGTGCTGCTCGAGCGCGAGGAAGTCGTCGCGGATGGTCGCGAGCGCTGACGGAAGGTCGGTTTCGCTCACGTACCCAGCCTACTTTCTAGGTGGCGGGGACGGCGCCCGGCTCGGTGCCCTTGACGATCGGAACGCGTACTGCGCTGCCCCATTCGGTCCACGAACCGTCGTAGTTGCGCACGCCCTCGAACCCCAGCAGGTGGGTGAGCACGAACCAGGTGTGGCTCGACCGCTCGCCGATACGGCAGTAGGCGATGATGCTGTCGCCATCCTTGAGGCCGGCACCGTCGCGGTAGATCGCGTTGAGCTCGTCGGGCTTCTTGAAGGTGCCGTCGTCGGCCACCGCCTTCGCCCACGGCACGCTCTGCGCGCTCGGGATGTGACCTGCGCGCAGGGTGCCCTCTTCCGGGTAGGCGGGAGCGGTGGTGCGTTCGCCCGAGTACTCCTCGGGGGAGCGCACGTCGACGAGCGGGTTGCCCAGGTGGGCGAGCACGTCTTCCTTGAAGGCGCGGAGCTTGGTGTCGTCGCGCTCGACGACCGGGTAGTCGGTCGCGGGGCGCGTCGTGGCGGCGGTCGTGTAGGGGCGGCCTTCGGCCTCCCACTTGGCGCGGCCGCCGTCGAGAAGTCGCACGTCGTCGTGACCGAACAACGAGAACACCCAGAGCGCGTAGGCGGCCCACCAGTTGTTCTTGTCGCCGTAGATGACGACGGTGTCGTCGCGTGAGATGCCCTTCGCCGACAGCAGCTTCGCGAAGCCGGCGCCGTCGAGGTAGTCGCGCACGAGCGGGTCGTTGAGGTCGGTGTGCCAGTCGATCTTGACGGCGCCCTCGATGTGGCCGGTCTCGTAGAGCAGCACGTCTTCGTCGGATTCGACGACCACCAGGCCCGGCGTTCCGAGGTGTTCGGCCAGCCACTCGGTGCTGACGAGGCGCTCGGGGTGGGCGTAGCCGGCGAAGGCGGGGGAGGCGTCGGTCTCGACGGTCATCGGTTGCTCCTGCAAGTAGGGTGTGATGCGTGCCCTCTCAGGGTAGGCAGTCGATCCAGTACGCGCGCTCGGCGCCGTAAGAGTTCGACACGAAGTCCCCGATCAAAGGCCCTGCCTGCATTCATGACCTCTTCTTTCGCGTCGCTCCTCGATCGTGCCCCGACGATGTCGGGCGATGAGATCGCCGCCTCGCTCGTTCCCCCGCGGCAGTTCGACGACGCCACGCTCGAGAACTACCGTCCCGACCCCGACTACCCCTCGCAGGCGCAAGCCGTCGAGCGGGTGCGCGCGTTCGCGGCGGCCTGGAAGGGCGGCGGGGGCGGGCTGTTCCGCAAGAAGGGGCCCGAGCTCAAGCCCGGCCTCTACCTCGACGGCGGCTTCGGGGTGGGCAAGACCCACCTGCTGGCGGCCCTGTGGAAGCTCGCGCCGGGGCGCAAATACTTCGGCACGTTCATCGAATACACCGCCCTCGTGGGGGCGCTCGGGTACCAGGCCACCGTGAAGCTGCTGACCGGCGCGACCTTCGTCGCGATCGACGAGTTCGAGCTCGACGATCCGGGCGACACGATGATGATGACGCGACTGCTCGGCGAACTCGCCGAGTCGGGAACGCGCATCGCGGCGACCTCGAACACTCCGCCGAACGCCCTCGGCGAGGGCCGGTTCGCCGCCGTCGACTTCCTGCGCGAGATCCACGCCCTCGCGGCCCGCTTCGACATCCTGCGCATCGACGGGCTCGACTACCGGCGCCGCGATCTCGAGGGTCACGCGGTCGGGTTCGACGACGACGCCGCGCTCGAAGCGGCAGCGGCCGCCATTCCCGGCGCGGTCACGATCGACGACTTCGACGCCGTGCTGCGCCACCTCGCGACCGTGCACCCGTCGCGTTACGTGAAACTCGTCGACGGGCTGTCGGCCATCGGGCTGCGCGGGGTGCACGTGCTGCAGGATCAGACCGACGCGCTGCGGTTCGTCGCCGCGGTCGACCGGCTCTACGACGATCAGGTGCGCGTGCTCTCCACCGGCGTTCCGCTCGATCAGGTATTCGGCGACGACATGCTCGCCGGCGGCTACCGCAAGAAGTACCTGCGGGCGATCTCGCGGCTCATCGCCCTCACCTCGGGTGCGCCGGAGTAGCAGCTCACACGAGCAGGAGGACCGTCGCCAGGTAGGCGACGAGCGAGAGCACGACGGCGTACGGCAGCGCCATCCACAGCATCCGCAGGTAGCCCAGCCGGATCAGCGGTGCGAGCGCCGAGGTGAGCAGGAACAGGAACGCCGCCTGTCCGTTGGGCGTCGCGATGCTCGGGATGTTCGTGCCCGTGTTGATCGACACGGAGAGCAGTTCGAACTGCTCTCGTGAGATGCCGCCGGCCAGGAACGCCTGTTCGACCTCGGTGATGTAGATCGTCGCGACGAAGACGTTGTCGCTGATCGCCGACAGCAACCCCGACGCGATGAAGATCAGCGACAGCTGGCCGGTTCCCTCCTGCGCGAGCACCGCGTCGATGACGGGCGCGAAGAGGCCCTGCTCATGGATGACCGCGACGATCGCGAAGAAGGTGACGAGCAGCGCGGTGAACGGCATCGCCTCCTGGAAGGCCTTGCCGATCGCGTGCTCGTTGGTGACCCCGTTGAACGCGGTCGCGAGCACGATGACGCCCAGGCCGATGACGCCGACCTCCGCCACGTGGAGGGCGAGCCCCACGACGAGCGCGACCGCGGTGAGCGCCTGCACCAGAAGACGGGCCCGCATCTTGGGCGTGCGGCCCGCCGACTCCCGCTCGTTCCAGTGCTCCATGACCTCGCGCACCGACGCCGGAAGCTCGGCGCCGTAGCCGAAGAGCCGGGTGCGTTCCAGCAGGACGCACAGGGCGAGGCCGACGACGAGCACGGGCATCGACACCGGCGCGACCCGCACGAAGAACTCCGTGAAGCCCCAGCCGAGGGTCTCGCCGATGAGCAGGTTCTGCGGTTCGCCGACGAGGGTCGCGACCCCGCCGAGTGCCGTGCCCACCATCGCGTGCATCATGAGGCTGCGCAGGAACGACCGGAAGGTCGCCATGTCGCTCTCGTGGCGCTCCTGCACGTAGCCGTCGTCTTCGTGGTCGTGGTCGTCGTCGAACCCGCGGCCGGAGATGAACCGGTGATACACGGTGTACAGCCCGGTCGCCACCGCGATGACGACGGCGGCGACGGTGAGCGCGTCGAGGAACGCCGAGAGCACGGCGGCGAGGGCGGCGAAGGTCAGCGACAGCAGGATCTTCGACTTCACGGCGACGAGCAGCTTGGTGAAGAGCATCAGCAGCAGGTCGCGCATGAAGTAGATGCCGGCGACCATGAACATCAGCAGCAGGATGACGGGGAAGTTGGCCTCGGTCTCGTGGAAGACGTCGTCGGGCGAGGCCATCCCGATCGCGACGGCTTCGATCGCCAGCAGCCCACCCGGCAGCAGGGGGTAGCACTTCAGCGCCATCGCGAGGGTGAAGATGAACTCCGCGACGAGCAGCCAGCCGCCTAGGAACGGGTCGACGAGGAGGAACACGAGCGGGTTCGCCACCAGGAAGGCGAGGATCGTGATCTTGTACCAGCGCGGGGCGTTACCGAGGAAGTTGCGCGCGAGCGACGGGGCAAGGGTCTTCACAGGTCTCCGATCAGTCACGACGCGTTCGCGTCGGCCGACCAGGCTTCCCGGCGCTCCACGGCAAGCCTATCGGGGCGAACTCGGGGCGAATCGGAGGGCTGCCGAAACACGATGTTTACATCGACGTGCCGTGTGTAACGTTCGCGAAACATTTACCACGCCCCCCGGTAACGTCGCGCCGCCAGACTGTCCGCGTACCCGAGGCAGCAAACCCCCTCGCCGAGCGCGACGGTCCAACGGTGCACCTTCTGCAAATACCTAGAGAGGTTTGAAATGGATCAAGGCCCTACCGCCTTCATGTTGCTGACCGCCGCTCTCGTCCTGCTCATGACGCCGGGCCTCGCCTTCTTCTACGGCGGCCTCGTCAAGGCGAAGAGCGTCATCAGCATGATGATGATGTCCTTCGGAGCCATCGNAATACCGCCTTCATGTTGCTGACCGCCGCTCTCGTCCTGCTCATGACGCCGGGCCTCGCCTTCTTCTACGGCGGCCTCGTCAAGGCGAAGAGCGTCATCAGCATGATGATGATGTCCTTCGGAGCCATCGGCCTCATCGCCGTGCTCTGGGCGATCTACGGCTACGCGATCGCCTTCCCGACGGTCGAAGGCACCGCGAGCTTCCCGTGGCTGTTCGACTCGTCGAACCTGCTGCTGGGCGCCGCCTACGCCGACGCGGCCGCTCCCGCCGCCAACTACCCGACGCTCGCCTTCGTCGCCTTCCAGGCGACCTTCGCGATCATCACCGTCGCCCTGATCTCCGGAGCGATCGCCGACCGCGCCAAGTTCGGCACCTGGATGATCTTCGCGGGCCTGTGGGCCACGGTGGTCTACTTCCCGGTCGCGAGCTGGGTGTTCAACTTCGGTCTCGACCCTGAGACGCTGCTCTTCTCCTACGGTGGGTGGCTGACCCACGGTCTGCAGGAGTCCCCGCTCGGCACCGGCCTGATCGACTTCGCCGGTGGTACCGCGGTTCACATCAACGCCGGTGCGGCAGCGCTCGCTCTCGCCCTGGTTCTCGGCAAGCGCGTCGGATTCGCGAAGGGTGCGCACACGCCGCACCCCCCGCCGTTCGTGCTCCTTGGCGCCGGCCTCCTGTGGTTCGGCTGGTTCGGCTTCAACGCCGGATCCGAGCTCGCCGCTGACGGAACCGCCGCGATCGCCTTCGTCAACACCCTCATCGCCCCCGCCGNAACCCGCCGTTCGTGCTCCTTGGCGCCGGCCTCCTGTGGTTCGGCTGGTTCGGCTTCAACGCCGGATCCGAGCTCGCCGCTGACGGAACCGCCGCGATCGCCTTCGTCAACACCCTCATCGCCCCCGCCGCAGCCCTGCTCGCCTGGATCGTCGTCGAGAAGATCAAGGACGGCAAGGCCACCTCGGTCGGTGCCGCTTCGGGTGCCGTTGCCGGTCTGGTCGCGATCACTCCGGCCTGTGCCGCGCTGACGCCCGGCTGGGCCATCGTGCTCGGTGTGCTCGCCGGTGCGATCTGTGCTCTCGCCGTGGAGCTGAAGTTCAAGCTCGGATTCGACGACTCGCTCGACGTGGTGGGCATCCACCTCATCGGCGGCCTCGTCGGAACCCTGTTCCTGGGCTTCTTCGCCAACGGCACCGGCCTCATCAACAGCGGTTCGTTCAACCAGCTCGCCGTTCAGGCGATCGCCGCACTCGCGGTGATGATCTACTCGTTCGTGCTCGCCTTCGTCATCGGGTTCATCCTCGAGAAGACGATCGGCTTCCGCGTGAAGAACGACGACGAGATCGCCGGTGTCGACCTGGTCGTGCACGGCGAAGAGGGCTACGTCCTCGACGCCAAGTAAGACCAGATAGGTCCAGCGGACATGTCCGCGCGGGGCGCCGTTCCTTCGGGGGCGGCGCCCCGTACATTTGCGCCATGACTGCGCCCGACGAAGCCGTGCTCTTCGTCGCGATCTCTTTCGCGGCAGGGGGCCTGGCGACGCTCTCGATCTTCCAGCTCGTCCGCCCGGTGATCGGAGGGCGGATGGTGTGGCCGGCGATCGCCGCCGCCGCACTCACGACGGTGGTGACGACGTCGCTGGGGACGCTCACCGGGGCCGCCCGGCTCGACTACCTGCTGGGCATCTCGGCCTTCACGCTTCCGGTGCTGGTGCTGCTGGAGGCGGCAGCAATCGGATCGGGAGCCGACCGGGTCGCCCGCTGGGTGCTGATGCTCGCCTGGGGACTGATCGTCTTTCCGGGTGCCGCGCTCATTCCGCCACTGCTGACCGAGCAGTGCCGCTTCGACGGCTGCGGCATCATCGACTTCGGGGGAGCGCTGCCGCTGTTCGTGTCGGCGGCGGCGTACGTGTTGCTGGCCTGGTCGCCCCCGGATGCCGTCGCCGTCGCCCAAGTGCGGGGGAGTGAGGCGATCGCGGGCGTGCTCGGCTTCTGGATCGCCTTCGCGATCTGGCTGGCGAGCCTCGAAGCCGCCCTCGACCCCTATGTGGCGCGCATCCTGCTCGCCGGGGTGGTCGGTCCGGCGGCGGGAGCGCTCGGCTGGCTGCTGGTCGATCAGCTCAAGGCGACGGGCCGCACCGTCACCCGCTCTCTCGCATTCGGATTCCTCGCCGGAATCGTGGCCACCGCATCCGGTGCCGTCACGGTCTCGTTCCCCTGGTCGGCGGTCGTCGGTGCCCTCGCCGGAGTCGTCGCCGGGGTCATCCATGCGGCCAAGCCGCTCGCGGCCGCCGGCGTCGCTCCCCGGTGGGGGCTCTCGCTGCTCGGGGCGACGGCAGTCGGCTTTCTCGCCCCACCGATTTCGGGCGACACCATCGGCATCCTGTTCAGCGCCCAGGTCGGCGTACTCTGGACGCCGTTGCTGGCGTTCGTGGGGGTCGCGCTCGGCGCAGCCGTCGTGTCGGCACCGGTGTGGGTGCTGCTGCGGCGACGGCAGGCCGGATGATCGCGCCCGAGCCGATCCGGCGCACCGCTCCACCGCTCGCCGGTCGCGAGATCGCGAGTCAGCGCTGGAGCGATCTCACCTTCCTGCACTGGCGCGTCGATCCGGCCCGCGTCGCACCCCTTCTGCCGCCCGGGGTGGCGCCCGACGAGTTCGACGGCGGCACCTGGGTGGGCCTCATCCCGTTCCTGCTCGATCGGGCGACGCTCTTCGGCGGGCGGCCGGTGCCCTACGTCGGCCGCTTCGTCGAGATCAACGTGCGGCTCTACGGCGTCGGTGCGTCGGGACGGCGCGGGGTGGTGTTCCGGTCGCTGGAGGCGTCGCGTCTCGCGGCGGTGCTCGCCGCGCGTGCGGTGTTCGGTCTGCCGTACTTCTGGTCGCGTACGACGATGGATGCCGAGGGTGACGCGATCCGGTATCGGTCGCGTCGGCACGGTGGGGGCGCTTCGAGCGCGGTCGTGTCGCGACCGGGCGAGATGGTCGAGGCGGATCCTCTCGCCGACTTCCTCACCGCGCGCTGGGGGATGTTCACCGCCCGCCGGGGCCGCACCCGGTTCCTGCCGAACGAACATGAGCCGTGGCCGGTGCACTCCGCCGAGCTGCTCGAGCTGGACGACGAACTCGTCGCGGCTGCAGGGCTCCCGGGCGTGACCGACCGCGCCCCGGACTCGGTGCTCTTCTCCCCGGGCGTGACGACGCGATTCGGGCGGGACCAATGACTCTTCCGACGTGATGTCGCACGGCCGAGTGTGGTGGTCTGATGGACGCCCCACGCATCACCTTCCTCGGCGCCGCCGATACGGTCACCGGGTCGCGCTACCTGGTCGAGACCGATGAGGTGCGGATCCTCGTCGATTGCGGGCTCTTTCAGGGCTACAAGGTGCTGCGCGAACGCAATCGCGAGCCCTTCCCGGTGCGCCCGGCATCCATCGATGCGGTGGTGCTGACTCACGCGCATCTGGACCACACGGGGTACCTGCCGGCGCTCGTGCGGGACGGCTTCGATGGACGCATCTACGCGACACCCGGCACCGTGGCGCTGTGCGGGGTCTTGCTGCCCGACAGCGGACGGCTGCTCGAGGAGGAGGCCGGGTGGGCTCGCGAGAAGCGCTTCTCGCGGCACAAGAGCCCGACCCCGCTCTACACCGAGGTCGACGCCAACGTCGCGCTGCGGTCATTCCACGCGCAACCGTTCGACACCCCGTTCGAGCCGGCGGGGGGCGTGACGGCGCGATTCAGTGCGGCTGGTCACATCACCGGTGCCGCGCAGGTCACGCTGGAGGCGGGTGGTGTGTCGTTCCACTTCAGTGGTGACCTCGGGAGGCCGTCGGATCCGCTGATGCGTGCCCCCGAGCCGCCGCCCGCGGTCGACGTGCTGGTCGTCGAGTCGACGTATGGCGATCGCGCCCACCCGCAGAGCGACCCGGAGGCGGAGCTCGGTGCGGTGATCCGGCGGGTCGTCGGCCGCGGGGGAGTCGTCATCATCCCGGCCTTCGCCGTGGGGCGGGCGGAGAGCATCCTGTTCCATCTCAGCCGACTGCGGGACCGGGGAGAGATCCCCGAGGTGCCGGTATATCTCAACAGCCCGATGGCGCTCGAGGCGACCGCGATCGCGCGGACCCACCCCGAGGAGCACCGGCACTCGGCCGAGGAGGCGGAGCGGATGGCGACTCTCGCGATCCCGGTGCGAACCGTCGACGAGTCGATCGCGCTCAACCGTCGCTCGGGACCGATGATCATCGTGTCGGCGAGCGGCATGCTCTCGGGCGGGCGCGTGCTGCACCACGTCGTGCGCTTCGGGCCCGACAGCCGCAACGCGATCGTTCTGAGCGGCTACCAGGCGGGCGGAACCCGCGGCGCCGATCTCGCCGCCGGGGCGCGCGTGTTGCGGATCTTCGGCCGTGACGTTCCGATCGAGGCCGAAGTCGTCGACATCGGCACCCTCTCGGCGCACGCCGACGCCGACGAGGTGCTCGCCTGGTTGCGCCGCGCGGAACGGCCCCCGCGGCTGACATTCGTGACGCACGGGGAGCCGTCGGCGGCCGACACGCTGCGGCGCCGCATCAAGCACGAGCTCGGCTGGGATGTGCGGGTTCCCGAGCATCGCGAAGAGGTCGACGTGCTCGCCGCGATCGAGGGGTCCGTCGGTCGCTCCGGATAGCCTGCGGCCATGACGCAGGATCGCGGGTTCGCCGGCGCCTCCGCCTACCGCGAGAGCTTGCGCCGCGCAGGTTCACGCGAGCGGCGCGACTGGCACCAGGGCGCGGTCGGCGAGAGCATCGTCGGGCGGATGCTCGCCGACGCGGGTGTGCGCACCGTGCACGACCGTCGGGTGCCGGGCAGCGACGCCAACATCGACCACATCGCGGTCGCCGCGAGCGGCGTCTACGTGATCGACGCGAAGAACTACTCGGGCCGGCCGCGGGTGGAGACCTTCGGCGGCGCCGATCCGACCCCGCGCCGCCTGTTCGTCGGGCGTGACGATCACACGCACCTCGTGCACGCCGTGCGTCGGCAGGTGCGGGTCGTCGAAGGCGCGCTGAACGATCCGTCGCTTCCCGTTCGCGGCATCCTCTGTTTCGTCGGCGCCGACTGGGACGTCATCAACGGCTACCTCGTGTCGGGGGTCGGAGTCACCTCGCCCGACGGCGTCGCCGCGCTGCTCGCGACGCCGGGCCCGCTCGGCCCCGAGCGGGTGGATGCCGTGCATCGCCTCCTGGGGCAGGTGCTCGACGCGGCCTGATCGCGCCATGCCGGGGGCCCCGAGGGCGGGACCTATGACCCTTCCCCTGTGCCGTGGCGGGGACGAACGTGGAGATCGGCGCACGAGTGTGTGCCGACCTCTGAGAGGAGTTTCTGATGGCACGCAATCTGGTTCGGTTCGACCCGTTCGCCGGGTTCGACGACATCCGCAAGCAGTTCGACGAGGGGGTGTCCCGCATGCTGCGCATGCGCGCGCTGCCCGCGACCGACGTCTGGACCGAAGACGACAACAAGCTGGTCGTCGCGGCGCACCTGCCGGAGTTCTCGGAGAAGGACATCAGCGTCGACGTCGACAAGGGGGCGCTCGTCATCCAGGCGGAGCGTCACGAACGCGAGGAAGACAAGAAGCGTCAGTACGTGCTGCGGGAGAGCAGCAGCAGCTTCTATCGGAGCATCGCGTTGCCCGAGCAGGCCGACGATCAGGGCATCGCGGCGCGGTTCAAGGACGGGGTGCTCACGGTGGAGGTGCCGCTCAAGAAGCTGCCCTCTCCCAAGAAGGTGCCCATCACCACCGGAGCCTGAGTTCGCTCGGGACGACAGGAGCAACGATGAACGCGTCGAAGGAGACCTCGGCGATGCCCGTCACGAGTGAGGGTCGAATCGGCGAACGGATCGTCGTCGTCGAGGACGACGGCCCGGCGGGTCGCGCCGCCGTGCGCTGGGTCGGTGCGCGGGTCGGTCGGCATCCCGCCGAAGTCCACGTCGTCTGCCCTCTTCCGCGTGCCGACGACCAGGCGGCCGTGAGCGCGCACCAGGACGCCGTCGATCGCGGCACCCAGGTCGTGCACACGGTCGCTCCGAACGCGCACGTCTCGGCCGAGGTGCTGATCGGCGACCCCGAAGAGACCCTGGCTGAACAGGCACGCGGCGCCGACCTGCTGGTGATCGGTGCGACGGACACGCCACTTCGACGGGATGCGCTTCCGCTGCGTCTCGCATCGAGCGCCGAGTGCGTCGTCGTGGTGGTGCCGGCCGAGTGGGCGCCCTCGGGTGGCCGCACGGTCGTCGGAGCCTCGATCGATACCGCGTCCGATGCGGCGATCGACTTCGCGTCGGCGCATGCCCGACGCGGCAGTGGACACCTCCACGTCGTGCACGTCTGGGATCTGCCGGTGACCGGTGAGCTCCCGCCGCCGATGAACGGAGACACGGGTTCGATCCCCGACCTTCAGCGGCACGCGATCGAGACGTTCACCGCCGAACTCAGTGCGGGCTCGGCGGGCCTCGAGGTCACCAGCGCGGTCGACCGCGGCGAGCCCGCCGACATCCTGCGGGCCGCCGCCGAGGGAGCCGACCTGCTGGTGGTGGGTCGTCGCAGGCGCGGGTCGTTGACCCGGCTGCTGCTCGGCTCGGTCAGTCACGCGCTGGTGCAGGACCCGCCCTGCCCGGTCGCTGTCGTGCCGCAACCGAGTGACCCGATCGACGTGCACGGCGACGGCGGTGGGACGGCGGCGACGTACTGACACCGGAATGGTGGGCGATACCAGACTCGAACTGATGACCTCTTCCGTGTGAAGGAAGCGCGCTACCAACTGCGCCAATCGCCCGCGGCATCCATCCTGCCATAACGCTCGAGTGCCGCGGGCGACCTCGTAACACGCCCGCGGCTGGTTTGGCCGGGGTGAGGGCATCGGCTAGAGTCGAACCCGCACGCGCAAGCGGGCAACGCGGATGTGGCGCAGTGGTAGCGCATCACCTTGCCAAGGTGAGGGTCGCGAGTTCGAATCTCGTCATCCGCTCGAGGGAGAAGTCTCACGGTTCGTCCAGCGATGGACGGCCGCTCACGTGGTGGCGTGGCCGAGAGGCGAGGCAGCGGCCTGCAAAGCCGTCCACACGGGTTCGAATCCCGTCGCCACCTCTCTCATCCGATCCGGTAGCCAACCGGGAGCGGGCGATTGGCGCAGCGGTAGCGCGCTTCCCTGACACGGAAGAGGTCACTGGTTCGATCCCAGTATCGCCCACAAAGAAAACCCCTGGTCCTCCGGGGGTTACTTCGCATCAGCGGACCTTCGTACGACATGCGTCCAACTGTGGATGGGGCGATCAACGTGCTTTCTGCATTCGGCGTGTTGAGCGATTGGCTTGCCGAATGAGCTCGGGAGAGACGGCCAACGACGAGCTGCGGATCACAGGGCGTGTCTCGCAGGTGGAGTTTGAGGAAAGCGTCCGCGGCTATCGAGGTGCCGCCCTCGTCGTTGAAGACGCTCGGTCGCTCAGCAGCCTCGAACCGCTGCGGGGTCTGACGGAGATCGAAACCTTGATGATCGACGGGCCATTCGCGATTCTCGATCTCAGCCCCCTCGAGACTCTCAGCGCGGTTCGTCACATCCGATACGGAAACGCCGACTTGGGTAACGACAAAACGGTCGCGATCCGGGAGCTCGGCTGGGTGCGGTCGCTTCGATCGCTGGAGAAGCTTGAGCTCATTGGGGTGCGTCTCCTTGAGCCGGATCTGTCGCCCTTGCTCGAAGTGCCTCTGCTCCGCGAGCTCTCGCTGCCGTTGCGACGTGCCTACCGGCGCACGGTGTTCGCGTACGCCGACGCGAACGTGGCGTTCCGTCAACTCGCAGATAGTTACCGAGGCTTGGACGACTTCCGTGAGACGAACGGGCTTCCTGCTCAGTAGTCCCGGCTGCCCGAGAGATCGGGTGTTTCGCAATCTCGCCGGCCCTTCGATTCGCTACGAGCACTCGACATAGGTTGGTGTCGTGAAGGATCAGGAACTCGATTCACTCCGTCGGCGCGCGTACTCGCGAACCGGGACCGCGGATGACCTGCGTCGCCTCGCCGCCCGGGAGCGCGTGACGCCGCCGGCTGAGGGAGGGCAGGTGAGCGAGAAGGCTCGGTCTTCTCGGCACTGGAGACAGCTCCTGGCCGGGGGCACCGTGGGGGCGCTCTTCGGAGCGCTCATCGGCACGCTTGTCACCTTCGCGGTGTTAGCCGAGGATGGCGACCAGCCGGATGGGGCTACGGCGCTCGTGGTGTTTGATCGGGAAGCGCGCTCGGTCGATGATCCGGCGAACCTCGTGAGCCCGATCGAG
This sequence comes from Pseudolysinimonas yzui, assembly GCF_014653215.1. Taxonomy (GTDB): domain Bacteria; phylum Actinomycetota; class Actinomycetes; order Actinomycetales; family Microbacteriaceae; genus Pseudolysinimonas_A; species Pseudolysinimonas_A yzui. The sequence continues at coordinate 682,911 of NZ_BNAI01000001.1, forward strand.
GACCTACTCCGGGGCGCTGAGGGGACTCTGGTGTCTCCCGATGATCGGCTCGAACTGCGATGGGTCGGGTCGCCAGAAGACCTTGAGGTCTACGCCGTGCGCTGGCGCCAGGACGAGTTCGTCAACGTGTGCCTGCTGGTGGAGTCGGCGGATGGAGCGGCGACCGCGGAGTGCGCTTCCGAGTCCGATTTCGCGCACAACGGCCTGCGAATGACCGCCTTCGGCCTCGACCTCAAGTGGGGTCCGACCGGAACCGAGGTCTGGGTCAGCTCCTTCCGCTGACCGGCACCGTCCGCGGACGCGCCGCACGCGCACCTCGGCCGGCGCGGAGGCCGTTGAGGATCGTCGCGACGTCGATCCCTTCCTGCACGAGCGCGCCGCCGATGGCGGGGAGCACTCCGGTGGCGGCGATGAGCATGAAGACGACGCTCAGCCCGATCCCGAGCGCGATGCTCTGCCGGGCGATCCGCACGGTGCGGCGGGCGGTCGTGACGGCGGTGCCGACGCGGTCGAGGTCGTCGACGAGGATGACGACATCGGCCGACTCGCTCGCTGCGGTCGATCCCCGCGCACCCATGGCGACCCCGACATCCGCCGCGGCGAGCACGGGGGCGTCGTTGACGCCGTCGCCGACCATGAGCACCGGCCGGTCGGGCAGTCCCGCGACCACGGCGACCTTGTCGGCGGGAAGCAGGCCGGCGCGCACGTCGGTGATTCCGACCGCGCGGGCGACGTGCTGCGCCGTCGCGTCGGAGTCGCCCGTCATCATGACGATCGCGCGCACACCCGCGTCCCGCAGACGAGCGATCGTCGCCGCGGAGTCGGGGCGCACCTCGTCGCGCAGCACGATGCGTCCCATCGGTTCGTCGTCGGCGCCGACGTAGACGGCCATCTCGCCCGGGGCGAGTGCGCCGGGCTCGAAGGGCGCGGTGCCGGCGGCCACGAAAGCCGCCTTGCCGACGAACGCGTGCGCACCGTTCCAGTGGCCGCGCATGCCGTGTGACGTCTCCTCCTGCAGTTCGGTGACATGGGCCGGCCTCACCTTCCGTGCGTCCGCCGCTTCGAGGATCGCGGTCGCGAGCACGTGGTTCGAGTTCTCTTCGGCGCCTGCGGCGATCGCGAGGATGTCGTCGACCGAGGTCGCACCGAAGGACTCGACGCGATCGACTTCGGGCCGCCCGCGGGTGAGGGTGCCGGTCTTGTCCATCGCGACGGTGTGCGGGTGGGCGAGTCGTTCGAGGCTCTCGCCGCTCTTGATGACGACGCCTTCGCGGGCTGCGCGCCCCATCCCGGCGACGAACGCGACCGGGGCGGCGATGAGCAACGGACACGGCGTCGCGACCACGAGAACCTCGGCGAACCGGACCGGGTCACCGCTCACCGCCCAGGCGATCCCGGCGATCAGCAACGCGACCCCGGTGAACGGCAGCGAGAAGCGGTCGGCGAGGCGCACGAACCGACCCCGGGATGCCGCCGCACCCTCGACGAGGGCGACGATCTGCTGGTACTGGCTGTCTTGCGCGCGGGCCGTGGCGCGCATCCGTACGACACTCGAACCGTTCACCGAGCCGCTCAGCACCGCGGAGCCGGCGAGATGCGTCACCGGAAGGCTCTCGCCGGTCAACGATGACTCGTCGAACTCGGCCTCGGCATCCAGCAGCACGGCATCGACGGGCACCACGTCACCGGGCGCCACGGCGACCACATCGCCCGGGGCGAGCGCGGCCACGTCGACCTCGTGCGGCTCACCGTCGGCACCGATCCGCCGCGCGAAGCGAGGCACCCGTGACAGCAGGGCGGTCAGCTGACCGCGGGCACGATGCGATGCGTAGTCCTCCAGTGCCTCGCCGCCGGCCATCATGAGGGCGACGATCAGCGACGCCCAGTAGTCGCCGAGCACCGCCGTGCTGCTGATCGCGAGAACGGCGAGGATGTCGAGTCCCCACCGACCGGCACGGGCGTCGCGCACCATCCGCACCAGCTGCAGGAGCGCCACCGTCGCGGCGACGGCCGTCGCCGTCCACCCGGCCGCGGTGCCTTGGCCGATGAGGGTGAGGATGTCGGCGGCGAGTCCGGCAGCGAGCACGAGCACGACGAGCGGATAGCGCCGCGCCAGCTTCCCGACCCCCGCCCGTGGGACGCGGCGGGTGTCGGCGAGCACGGTCATGCGTTCGAGTATTCCCGTGGCGCACGGTCGACGCGAGAGACCTTCGTCCCGCAGCGGTTAGCCCGTAGTCGGGCCGAAAGCAAGGTGTTGCCCCGTCGTCGGCCGAGCTTGCACCGTGAAGACATGACCCGAGACGACGACCCCACCCAGCCGTTGCCCGCCGCTGCCGGTGAAGAACCCCGGGCCGACGCCGCTGCGACGGAACCGCTCATCGCGCCGCACGTTCCCATCGCCGAGCCCGCCACCGTCGAAGCGGCGACCGTCGCACCCGCCACCGTTGCCCCGCGCCGTGACGCGAGCAAGCGGGTTCTCATCGTCGGGCTCACCGCGGCCGCGGCCGCCCTGATCGCCGTCGTCGTGCTCAGCACCCTGCCGAAGGGCGAGCCCGTGCCGCTCGATTCCTCGACTCCCTCGGTATCGCCCACGCCGTCGGCACCCCCGGAAACGGATGTCGCGACCGACCCCGCACCCCCTCCGCCGCCCGCGGATCCCGTGCCCGAGCCCACGCCGACGACGGTGCCGACCCCCGAACCCACTCCGACTCCGGCTCCGTGACGCCGGGACCTTCGGCCCTGGGCCGGGGGTCGACGTCGATGAGACTCTCTCGGCATGAAAGCTGCCGTCGTCACGTCGTTCACCGCGCCGCTCGAGATCCAGGAGCGCGACATCCCCGAACCCGGCCCGGGTGAGGTGCTCATTCACCTCGAGACCTGCGGACTGTGCCACACCGACATCCACGCCGCCCACGGCGACTGGCCCGTCAAGCCCGCGCTGCCGATCGTGCCCGGCCATGAGGGCGTCGGCCTCATCGAGAAGCTCGGAGACGGCGTCACGTCGCGGGCGGTCGGCCAACGCGTCGCGATTCCGTGGCTCGGCTACGCGTGCGGTGAGTGCCGCTACTGCATCGACGGCCGCGAGACGCTCTGCGAGGCGCAGCACAACAGCGGGTACTCCGTCGACGGCGGGTTCGCCGAGTATGCGGTCGCGAGTGCGCGTTTCGTGGTGCCGGTGCCCGACGGCGTGAGCGCGCTCGACGCCGCGCCGCTCACCTGCGCGGGCGTCACCACCTACAAGGCGCTCAAGGTGGCGAACATCGTGCCGACCGAACGCGTCGCGATCTACGGCATCGGCGGCCTGGGCCACCTCGCGGTGCAGTACGCCCGCATCCTCGGCGGCTCCGTGATCGCCGTCGACGTCGAGGATCCCAAGCTGGAACTCGCGCGCGAACTCGGCGCCGACCACCTGGTGAACGCCGCGAAGGTCGACCCGATCGACGCGGTCCAGAAGATCGGGGGAGCGGATGTGGCCCTCGTGCTCGCCGCGTCGCCGAAGGTCTTCGAGCAGGCGTTCGCGTCGCTCAACCGCGGCGGCCGCCTGATCTGCGTCGCCCTGCCCGCCGAGCAGGAGATGAAGATCTCGATCTTCGAAACCGTGCTCAAGGGGCTCTCGATCATCGGGTCGATCGTCGGGACCCGTCAGGATCTCGCCGAGGTCTTCGCCCTCCACGCGGCCGGTCGCACCCGGATCATCGCGGAGGGGCGCCGTCTCGACCAGGTCAACGAGGCCGTCGACGAGGTGCTCTCCGGCAAGGTGCTCGCGCGCCTCGTCTTCGAGTACTGAGCGATTCGGCGCCCCGGCGCGCTACTTCTTCTTGACCGCGTTGACGATCAGTCCGACGACGGTCGCCACGACCGCGCCCGCGACGCCACCGCCGACGAGATTGCCGGCGATCGCACCGAGGTCGAGGCCCGCGCCGCCGGCGAGCAGAGCCTGCACGATCGCGCTGCCTCCCGCGCCACCGATGGCGCCCAGGATGCCGTTGATGACCGGCCCCAGGGTGTTCTTCTTGACCGCAGCGCCCGAACCGACGCCGCCCAGCGCGCCGCCGATGATTCCGATGATCCACTCCATGCTCGAACTCCTTCGTTCTTGCGTCGACGCGGTGATGTCGCGCCGGTCGAGGCGAGGCTAGCAGCGGCCTGTCGTCGCGTGGCGCGCCGCTATCGTTGAGCAGGTGAGTGCGAAGACCGGGTTCGACCTGTTTCCCGACCGCGCCGTGATCGCCCTCCGGGTGAACGGCGAGCTGGCCGACAAGGCGACGCTCGTTCTCGAGACGGATGCCGTGGAGCCCGTCGAGATCGACTCACCCGACGGGTTGGCGATTCTGCGGCACTCGACGGCGCACGTGCTCGCGCAGGCGGTGCAGAAGATCAACCCCGACGCGAAGCTCGGCATCGGTCCGCCCGTCACCGACGGCTTCTACTACGACTTCGATGTCGAGAGCCCGTTCACCCCCGAAGATCTCCCCGCGATCGAGAAGGAGATGGACCGCATCATCCGCTCCGGTCAGCGCTTCGTGCGCCGGGTCGTGACCGACGATGAGGCCCGCGCCGAACTCGCGGGAGAGCCGTACAAGCTCGAACTCATCGGGTTGAAGGGCGGGGGCGACGACGCAGAGTCCGTGGAGGTCGGCGGGCCTGAGCTGACGATCTACGACAACGTCGACCGCGACGGCGCCACGGTCTGGAAAGACCTCTGCCGCGGTCCGCACGTGCCCAACACCGGCGCCCTCGGTGCCCACAAGCTCACCCGCATCGCGGCCGCCTACTGGCGCGGCTCCGAGAAGAACCCGCAGCTGCAGCGGCTCTACGGCACCGCGTGGCCCGACAAGGCCGCGCTCAAGGCCTACCTCGAACGCCTCGAGGAGGCGGCGAAGCGCGACCACCGCAAGCTCGGCAAAGAGCTCGACCTGTTCTCGTTCCCCGAAGAGATCGGCTCCGGTCTCTCGGTGTGGCACCCGCGCGGCGGCGTCGTGCGCATGGAGATGGAGCAGCACGCCCGCAAACGCCACATCGCGGCCGGCTACACCTACGTCTACACGCCGCACATCACCAAGAAAGACCTCTTCGTCACCTCCAACCACCTCGTGACCTACAAGGAGGGGATGTTCCCGCCGATCGTCATGGACGAGGAGCGGGATGCCGACGGCAATGTCACGAAGCAGGGGGTCGACTACTACCTCAAGCCGATGAACTGCCCGATGCACATCCTCATCTACAAGGAGCGCGGGCGCAGTTACCGCGACCTGCCGATGCGGCTCGCCGAGAACGGCACGGTCTACCGCAACGAGCTCTCGGGAGCGCTGCACGGGCTGACCCGCGTGCGCGGCTTCACCCAAGACGACTCGCACCTCTTCGTCACGCCCGAGCAGCTCGAGGGCGAGACCGCGAAGGTGCTCGAGTTCGTCATCTCGATGCTGCGCGACTTCGGGCTCGACGACTTCGAGCTCGAACTGTCGATGCGCGACGACGAGAAGGACAAGTGGATCGGCTCGGACGAGTTCTGGGAGTACTCGACCAACGCCCTCCGCCACGTCGCGAAGGCGTCGGGCCTGAAGTACACCGAGGTGCCCGGCGAGGCCGCGTTCTACGGCCCGAAGATCGACCTCAAGACCCGCGATGCGATCGGTCGCGTCTGGCAGCTCTCGACCGTGCAGGTCGACGTCAACCTGCCGGAACGGTTCGAGCTCGAGTTCACCGACCGCGACGGCGAGAAGAAGCGGCCGATCATGATCCACCGCGCGCTGTTCGGGTCGATCGAGCGGTTCTTCGCGATCCTGCTCGAGCACTACGCGGGCGCGTTCCCGGTGTGGCTGTCGCCCGTGCAGGTCGTCGGCATCCCGGTCGCCGAGGAGTTCGCCGACTACCTCGGGGCAATCGTCGACCGGCTGAAGAGCGAAGGCGTGCGCGCCGAACTGGATGTCAGCGACGAGCGCATGCAGAAGAAGATCCGCTCGCACACGCTCATGAAGGTGCCGTTCCAGTTGATCGCGGGGGAGAAGGACCGCGACGCGGGCACCGTGAGCTTCCGGTTCCGCGACGGCACGCAAGACAACGGTGTGCCGATCGAGGATGCCGTGACGCGCATCCGCGAGGCCATCGACACCCACGCGCAGGTCTGACGTGGCCGCGCCTACGGATGCTGTGCCCACTGACTACGACGGCACCGAATACCCCGAGGCTGAGTCGTCGGCGGGGGTCGTCGGCATCCCCGACGGCTTTCAGCGGCTGTGGACCCCGCATCGGATCGCCTACATCGAGCAGGGCGGCATGTCGCCCGGGGACGACTGCGTGTTCTGCACTGCGCCGACCCTGACCGACGAGCAGGCGCTCATCGCGCATCGCGGCGAGCTGGCGTACGTCATCCTCAATCTTTTCCCCTACAACAGCGGCCACCTGCTCGTCGTGCCGTACCGCCACATCGCGACCTACGACAACGCGACGCCGGAGGAGGTCGCCGAGATCGGAGCGCTCACGCAGACGGCGATGCGGGTGCTGACCCAGACCGCGCGTGCTGATGGCTTCAACCTCGGCATGAACCAGGGGGCGATCGCGGGCGCCGGCATCGCCGCGCACCTGCACCAGCACGTGGTTCCGCGCTGGGCGACCGACTCCAACTTCTTTCCGATCGTCGCCCGCACGAAGGCGATCCCGAGGCTTCTCGGCGAGGTGCGCGACGAGATCGCCGCCGCCTGGCCTCAGTAGCCACCGCATCCCGGGTGGCCGCCACCGCTCACTCTGAACGAACGTAGAATCGATAGTTATGACCACGACGCAAACCCCCACCGGCTCCGCCTCCCAGGAACTGGGCACGAAGGGCGTCAAGCGCGGACTCGCCGAGATGCTCAAGGGCGGCGTCATCATGGATGTCGTCACGGCCGACCAGGCGAAGATCGCCGAAGACGCCGGAGCCGTCGCGGTCATGGCGCTCGAGCGCGTGCCCGCCGACATCCGCGCCCAAGGCGGCGTCGCCCGCATGAGCGACCCCGACCTCATCGACGGCATCATCGCGGCCGTGTCGATCCCCGTGATGGCGAAGGCCCGCATCGGGCACTTCGTTGAAGCCCAGGTGCTGCAGCAGCTCGGGGTCGACTACATCGACGAGTCGGAGGTGCTGTCGCCCGCCGACTACGTCAACCACATCGACAAGTGGAAGTTCACCGTGCCGTTCGTCTGCGGCGCCACCAACCTCGGCGAGGCGCTGCGTCGCATCACCGAGGGTGCGGCGATGATCCGCTCGAAGGGTGAGGCGGGAACCGGCGACGTCTCCGAGGCGACCAAGCACATCCGTACGATCACGGGCGAGATCAACGCGCTGAAGTCGAAGACCAAAGACGAGCTCTACGTCGCCGCGAAGGAACTGCAGGCGCCGTACGACCTCGTCGCCGAGGTCGCCGCGACCGGAAAGCTTCCCGTGGTGCTGTTCACCGCGGGCGGAGTCGCCACCCCGGCCGACGCGGCCCTCATGATGCAGCTCGGTGCCGACGGCGTGTTCGTCGGGTCGGGCATCTTCAAGGCGGGCAACCCCGCCGCCCGAGCCGCAGCCATCGTCAAGGCGACGACGTTCTTCGACGACCCGGCCGAGATCGCGGCCGCGTCGCGGGGTCTCGGTGAGGCGATGGTCGGCATCAACGTCGCCGACATCCCGGCGCCGCACCGGCTCGCCGACCGTGGCTGGTGAGATCGGCGGTCGAGTAGCGCCCTCCGGGCGCGTGTCGAGACCCAAGGTCGGCGTGCTCGCCCTCCAGGGCGACTTCCGCGAGCACCTGCTCGTGCTGCGCGAGCGGGGGGCGGATGCCGTGCCGGTGCGCCGCGCGGCCGAACTGGACGATGTGGCCGGGCTGGTGATCCCGGGCGGCGAGTCGACCGTGATGGACAAGCTCTCCCGCGCCTTCGGCCTCGCCGAGCCGATCAAGCAGCGCATCGCCGACGGCATGCCGGTTTACGGCACCTGTGCGGGTCTCATCATGCTCGCCGACACCGTGCGTGACGCGATCACCGGGCAGCAGAACTTCGGCGGACTCGACGTCGTTGTACGGCGCAACGCGTTCGGCAACCAGAACGACTCGTTCGAGACCGATCTCGACATTCCGGAACTCGGCGAGCGGCCGGTGCACGCGGTCTTCATCCGGGCGCCCGTCATCGAGCAGGTCGGGCCTGCCGCGCGCTCTCTCGCCGAGCTCGACGACGGACGGGTGGTCGCCGTCGAACAGGGTGTGCTGCTCGGTACGGCGTTCCACCCCGAGGTCACCGCCGACTATCGCTTCCACGAGCGCTTCCTCGATAGCATCGGGCGATGAGCACCCTTCCGCCGGACGCCGGTTCCGAACCGGTCATCCCTGCCGCACCCGTGCCGCCGGCGCGCCGCTCGAAACTGCCGTGGATCCTGGGTGGCGTCGGCCTCGGGCTCGTCGTGCTCATCGTCGTCGCCATCGTGGTCGTGTTCAACGTCATCCTCGGTGCCACCAAGGGCCCGCAGGAGGTCGTCGGGGCCTATGACCGCGCCTTCGACGAGGTCGACTGCGAGCTGTACCTGAGCATCACGACCGAGGCCTACCAAGAGTCGTTCATGCCGACCTGCGAAGAGTTCGAAGCGACGGCGCAGAACTTCGTCGACACCTACTCCGACTACAAGGTCACGGTGACGGGCACCTCGGTGACCGGCGACACCGCCACGGTGAGCACGACCGAGACCTACGTGCTCGACGGCGAGGATGGCACCGACCTGTACGTGTACCACCTGGTGCAGTCCGACGGCGCCTGGCTGATCGACCAACTCGACCTGGAGTAACCGACTCTCCGCGCGGTATCCCGGCGCGGCATGATCGGACGATGAAGATCTACTCCGATTTCGCCGGCCGCCGCACCCGCCAGATCATCGCCGACGTGCTCGCGCTGTGTGCGATCGCCCTCTGGGTGTGGTTCGGGTACACCGTGTTCACCCTGATCAACAATCTCGCCGTCTTCGGCGTGCAGATGGAGGATGCCGGGGCCGGGTTCGAGGAGACGATGACCGAGGTCGGCGAGACCCTCGGTGGCATCCCGCTCATCGGCCCCGGCATCCGGTTGCCGTTCGACGGCGCCAGCGCCGCGGGCAGCACCCTCGAAGCCGCGGGACAGGCCCAACAGGATGCGGTGCTGCAGCTCGCGACGACGCTCGGGATCGGAACGGCGCTGCTTCCGGTGCTGATGATTCTCATCGTCTGGCTGGTGCCGCGCATCCTCTTCATCCGCCGGGCCGGCCGCGCCAAGGCGGTCGTGACGGCCGACGCGGGACTCGACCTGCTCGCCCTGCGGGCGCTGACCACCCAGAAGCTCTCGGCGATCACGAAGATCGACGCCGACGCCCTCGGCGCGTGGCGCCGTGGCGAACCGGAGGTGGTGCGTCGCCTCGCGCAACTCGAACTGCGCTCGTCGGGAGTGAAGCTGCGCGAGAGCTAGAGGGTGTCGGTGCGGAGGGTGACGTCGACCGGAGCGGCCGTCGAGACGGCGCGGAACTCGGGGGAGCGGCGGATGCCGCGCTCGAAGTCGTCGACCGCGGTCGGTGAGAAACACCAGGCGTGACCGCGACCGAGCGCGCGCCGGGCGGGCGTCCACCGGTAGCTCAGGCAGAGCGTCACCTGCACGATCGGCTGGTCGTCGCCCTCGCGGATGAGCTGACGGGTGACGCCCGCGGTGAACCGCGTCGCGTCGGCATCCGGACCCCACTGCCAGAGCAGCCCGTCGCCGTCGTCGAGGATGCGGGCGTGCTGGGCGCGGGACTCGGTGTAGAACCCGGTCATCGCGCGCAGCGCCGTGCCGATTCGCAGCGAGTCGAGCGACTCGCCGATCTCGGTGAGGTGACGCCGGAACGCGTTCTCGGCGAACGAGATGCGGAACCATCGGGCAGGCACCTCGTGAGCCTAGAGCGGGGCCTCGTCGGCACGCCAGCTAAGATTGCACGGGTTTCGAAGCAAGAAGGAGCACCGTGAGCGGGCATTCCAAGTGGGCGACCACGAAGCACAAGAAGGCGATCATCGACAGCCGTCGCGCCAAGTCGTTCGCGAAGCTCATCAAGAACATCGAAGTCGCCGCGAAGATCGGCGGCGCCGACCTGGCGGGCAACCCGACCCTCTTCGACGCCGTGCAGAAGGCCAAGAAGACGTCGGTCCCCAACGACAACATCGACCGGGCCATCAAGCGGGGTGCCGGCATCGGTGGCGAGGCCGTCAACTACGAGTCGATCATCTACGAGGCCTACGGTCCGAACGGCGTCGCGTTCCTGGTCGAGTGCCTCACCGACAACAAGAACCGCGCCGCCGCCGAGGTGCGCACGGCCCTGAACCGCAACGGCGGCACCCTGGCCGACCCGGGCAGCGTCGCCTACAACTTCAGCCGCAAGGGCGTCATCTCGATCACCAAGACCGACGGGGTCGACGAAGACACGATCCTCGAAGCCGTGCTGGATGCCGGAGCCGAAGAGGTCAAAGACCAGGGCGGCGGCTTCGAGGTCGTGACCGACCCGTCCGACCTCGTGCAGACCCGGTCGGCGCTGCAGGAGGCGGGGATCGACTACGACTCCGCCGAAGCCGAGTTCGTGCCGAACCTGCACATCGAGGTCGACGCCGAGACCGCGCGCAAGGTGTTCCGGCTGATCGACGCGCTGGAAGACAGCGACGACGTACAGAACGTGTTCAGCAACTTCGAGATCCCCGACGCCGTTCAGGCCGAACTCGATACAGACGAGTAGATACGGCGAGGAGACACGCCGGGCGCCGTTCGTACATCTGTTCGAATCGCTCGGTAGTCTGACCAGGTGCGCATCCTGGGGATCGACCCGGGTCTGACCCGGTGCGGAGTGGGCGTCGTCGAACTCGGCGCCGGTCGCCGCGTGCGCTTCATCCACGCCGGCGTCATCCGCACGCCGCCCTCCGACCCGCTCGAGCAGCGCCTGCTCGCGGTGTCGCGCGGCATCTCGGCACTCATCACCGAGTTCACCCCGGGCGCCGTCGCCGTCGAGCGGGTGTTCGCCCAGCACAACCTGCGCACCGTCATGGGCACCGCGCAGGCCAGCGGCATCGCGCTCGCGATGGCGGCCGAGCACGGGTTGCCGGTGGGGCTGCACACGCCGAGCGAGGTGAAAGCCGCGATCACCGGGTACGGCTCGGCCGCGAAGCTTCAGGTCGGCACGATGGTCATGCGCATCCTCGGGCTCGACGAGATCCCGAAACCGGCGGATGCCGCGGATGCGTTGGCGCTGGCGATCTGCCACGGGTGGCGGGGGAGCGTGGGGGCTGGTCTCGAGGCGAACGGAAGCGAGACGCCGGCGCAGCGGGCGTGGCGCGAGGCCGAGAAGTCGGCGGGCAAACGTAGGGTGGCGTCGTGATCTCGTCGGTGCGTGGCACGGTGCTGAACGTCTCGGGGTCGCACGTGCATGTGGACGTCGGCGGGCTCGGGTACGCCGTGCAGATCACCCCGCAGCACGCGCTCAGCCTGCGGGTCGGCAACGAGGTGCGGCTCCACACCGTGCTCATTGTGCGGGAAGACGACATGAGCCTGTTCGGCTTCGCGACGGGCGCCGAACTCGAGATGTTCGACCTGCTGCGCAGCGTCTCCGGCGTCGGACCGAAGTCGGCCCTCGGGGTGCTCGCCACGCTGACGCCCGACCAGATCGCGACGGCGGTCGCCGCCGAAGACGACGGCCCGTTCCGCAAGGTGTCGGGCATCGGGCCGAAGACCGCGAAGCTCATCGTCGTGTCGCTCGCCGGCAAGATCCTCGCTCCGGTGGGCGTCGCACCGGTCGCCGCGCCGGCATCCTCCACCGCTCAGAACGTCGTCGCCGCACTCGTCGGACTCGGCTGGAACGAGCGCGTCGCCGTGCAAGCCGTCGACGAGGTGATCGAGGCCGCGACGGAAGACGGGGCGCTGCCGGTGCCCGCACTGCTGCGCCTCGCCCTCGCCCGGCTCGGACCCCAGCAGGTGCGCTCATGACCGACGACACCGGCCTGGTGCGACCGGCACCCGAGTCGGATGCCGAGCTCGCCTTCGAGGGCGCGCTGCGTCCGCGCAGCCTCGCCGAGTTCGTCGGCCAGGCCAAGGTGCGCGGTCAGTTGCAGCTGCTGCTCGACGCGGCGGCGATGCAGAATCGCACGCCCGACCACATCCTCTTGGCCGGCCCGCCCGGACTCGGCAAGACGACGCTCGCGATGATCGTCGCCCACGAGTCGGGGCGGCCGCTGCGCATGTCGAGCGGCCCCGCCATTCAGCACGCCGGCGATCTCGCGGCGCTGCTGTCGAGCCTCGTGCCCGGCGAAGTGCTGTTCATCGACGAGATCCATCGCATGGCGCGCAACGCCGAAGAGATGCTCTACCTCGCGATGGAAGACTTCCGCATCGACATCATGGTCGGCAAAGGCGCGGGTGCCACGAGCATCCCGCTCGATCTCGCGCCCTTCACCCTCGTCGGCGCGACCACCCGCTCGGGTCTGCTGCCGAACCCGCTGCGCGACCGCTTCGGCTTCACCGCGAACCTGGAGTTCTACGAGACGTACGAACTCGAGGAGGTGCTCTCTCGCGCGGCGCGGCTGCTCGACCTCGACATCCCGCACGACGCGCGGCGTGAGATCGCGAGCCGCAGCCGGGGCACCCCGCGCATCGCGAACCGGCTGCTGCGCCGGGTGCGCGACTTCGCGCTCGTGCGGGGCGGGGGAGCGGGTCTCGCCGCGGTGCACGGCGCGCTCGAGCTCTACGACGTCGACCCGATCGGCCTCGATCGCCTCGACCGGGCCGTGCTCGAGGCGATCGTGTCGCGGTTCGAAGGAGGCCCGGTCGGCCTGAGCACCCTCGCGGTGAGCGTGGGCGAAGAGGCGGACACGATCGAATCCGTCGTCGAGCCGTTCCTGGTGCGCGTCGGGATGCTCAGTCGCACGCCGCGGGGCCGGGTCGCGACCCGCCGCGCCTGGGACCACCTGGGGGTGCGTCGACCCGACCGAGGGGGGCTGTTCGACGATGACATATGATTCAGGGGGTTCGCCGAGCCACAGTACGTAGGCTGCGCGCGATACCCCTCAATCCCCGGAAGGCTTCTCGTGTTCGAAGACCCGCTGTCCCTCGCCCTCATCGCCATCGCGGCCGTGCTCATCGTGTTCATGTTCATCAGCTCGCGGCGCCGCCGCCGTGACGCCGAGACGATGCGCGCGAAGATCGTTCCCGGTGCCGAAGTGATGACCAGTCAGGGCATCTACGGAACCCTCCTCTCCGTCGACGAAGAGAAGAACGAAGCGATCATCGAGACCACGCCGGGCACGAAGCTCCGCGTGCACAGCCAGACCATCGCCAAGGTCGTCGACGAGATCGTGCCCGCGGAAGACGACGCGACCGAAGACGCCGAGATCCTCGAAGCGACCGGGGCGATCACCGACCCCGACATCGACATCACCGACGAGCCCGAGTTCGGCGAGCGGTCCGAGAAGCCGAAGCCGGCCCCGCGGTCGCGCAAGAAGCCGACCGAGTAGTCGTTACCCTGGTCTCCGGCCCCGCGTGGGGCCGGAGCGGCGCGCCGGTGAGTCCTTCACAGCACGGCGTGTTCTGAATCGTAGAAAGAAGAGGCGCGTGGCCACGAAGTCATCGAGCCCGGCACGCAAGGCGGCGCGTTCGCTCGCCTGGCTCGGCGCGATCATTGCCGTACTCGGCGGCATCGTCGGCGGCGGAGTGATCTGGGGCGGCTGGGATCCGGCCCCCAAGCTCGCGCTCGACCTGCAGGGCGGCACGCAGATCATCCTGGAGCCGCTCATCGCCGAGGGGGCTGCCGACGTCACGACGGAGCAGCTCGAGCAGGCGGTGACGATCATCCGCCAGCGTGTCGACGCCACCGGTGTCTCCGAAGCCGAGATCTCGACGCTCGGCACGAACATCGTCGTCGCCATCCCGGGGGAGCCCGACCAGGCGACCCTCGACCGCCTCCAGGCCTCGGCGAAGCTCGAGTTCCGCGCCGTGCTCGTCGCCGGCGCGCCGTCGGCCACGACGGCGGGCGACGGAACGGATGCCGACGGCGACGGCACTCCCGACCCCACCGAGTCGGCGACCCCTGATCCCGCCGCGACCCCTAGCGTCACCCCGACCGACGGCAGCGACCTCGCCTGGGTGACCCCGGAGCTTCAGGCGGAGTACGACGCCTTCGACTGCGCCAGCCTGGCCTCGGCCACCACCAACGTCGCGCCCGCCGACGAGCCGCTGATCACCTGCGAGACCGACCTCTCGATCAAGTACATCCTCGGTCCGGTCGAAGTCGATGGCTCCAACATCAGCGATGCGCGCGCGGGCCAGGTGCTGGGCTCCAACGGCGCCAACACCGGACGATGGGCCATCTACCCGACGTTCGACGAAACCGGTACCGCGGCGTTCTCCGAGATCACCACGCGGTTGGTCAGTCTTGCCTCACCCCGGGACCAGTTCGCGGCCGTGCTCGACGGCAAGGTGCTGATCGCTCCGGCGACCCAGGCCGCGATCACCAACGGCAAGCCCGAGATCACCGGAAACTTCACCCAGGAAGACGCGACGTCGCTCGCCAGCCAGCTCAAGTTCGGGGCGCTGCCCGTGAGCTTCGAGGCGCAGAGCCAGGAGTCGATCTCGGCCACGCTCGGTGAGAGCCAGCTCGCGAGCGGCCTCGTCGCCGGTGGCATCGGCCTGCTGCTGGTCGTCATCTACTCGTTCTTCCAGTACCGGGCCCTCGCCTCGGTCACGATCGCCTCGCTCGTCGTCGCCGCGTTGATCACGTACCTGACCGTCACGATCCTGTCGTGGGGCCGACTGGACTACCGGCTGTCGCTCGCGGGCGTCGCGGGTCTCATCGTCGCGATCGGGTTCACCGTCGACTCGTTCATCGTGTACTTCGAACGCATCCGCGACGAGTTGCGCGACGGCAAGGGGCTGACCAGCGCGGTCGAGGCCGGCTGGAAGCGCGCCCTGCGCACGATCTACGCCGCGAAGGGCGTGACCCTGCTGTCGGCGATCGTGCTCTACATCGTCGCGGTCGGCAACGTGAAGGGGTTCGCCTTCACCCTGGGCATCACGGTCATCATCGACGTGCTCGTCGTCGTGCTCTTCACCCACCCGATGCTGCAGGTGCTGGCCACCCGCCGGTTCTTCTCGTCGGGGCACCCCCTGAGCGGCTTGGATCCCCAGGCGCTCGGCGCGGTGTACCGCGGTCGGGCCGAGTTCCGGCCGTCGACGGAGGCCCGCAAGGCCGGCGCGAGCCGCGAGGCAGGCAAGCGCCAGACGATCGCTGAGCGCAAAGCCGCCGAGATGGCCTCGACGTCGTCGCAGTCCACCGAGTCCAAGGGGAAGAAGTAATGGCCAGCGGACTCACGCGCTTCGGCAACGACCTCTATACCGGCGCCCGGTCGGTTCCGTTCATCCGGCTCCGGGTCATCTGGCTGTCGATCGCGGCCGTGCTGATGCTGATCGCCCTCGCCGTGCCGTTCGTACGCGGCGGCGGTGACTTCGCGGCCGGCTTCAACTTCGGCATCGAGTTCCGGGGCGGTTCTCAGTTCCAGGTGTCGAACGCCGCCATTCCCGACGGGGCGAACCAGCCCGATGCGTCGCTCGCCGAAGAGGCCGTGCATTCCGTCGCGCCGGACGCCGTCGTGCGGGTCAGCACCGTCGGAGACGACGGTGTGCGGGTGCAGACCGACCAGCTGACGAATGCCGAGACGCAGGACGTCGCGCGCGCCCTGGAGGACTCCTACGAGACGACCGAGGTGACGTCGTCGTTCGTCGGGCCCACGTGGGGTGCCGACATCACGCGACAGGCCCTCATCGGTCTCGGCGTGTTCCTCGTTCTGGCGATGATCATGATGGCGATCTACTTCCGCACCTGGAAGATGTCGCTCGCCGCGATCGTCTCGCTGTTCCACGACCTCGTCATCACGGTCGGCGTCTACGCCGCATCCGGCTTCGAGATCACCCCGGCCGCCGTCGTCGGGTTCCTGACGATCCTCGGGTTCTCGCTCTACGACACCGTCGTGGTGTTCGACAAGATCCGCGAGAACACGTCGGAGATGTCCGACGACTCGACGCGCACCTTCGGCGAGACGGTCAACCTCGCGGTCAACCAGACGCTCGTGCGATCGATCAACACCGGTGTCGTGGCCGCGCTTCCGGTTGCCGCGATCCTCTTCATCGGGTCGTTCGTGCTCGGGGCCGACACGCTCCGCGACATCTCGCTGGCGCTGCTCGTCGGAACGATCATCGGCACCTACTCGACGCCGTTCGTCGCCTCGCCGTTGTACGTCTGGTTCCGGGAGAACGAGCCCGCGATCGCGAAGCGCGACAAGCGCGTGCTCGAGCTCCGCGAGAAGTCCACCGTCACCGCTTAGGCATCCACGCGTCAGCGGTACCTGGGTAGCGAAACTAGACTCAGCGCATGACGGAGACTCAGGCGCCGAATACGGCAACACTGAGAACTCTGCTGCCCAGAATCTTCTCGCGCGCGCAGCCGACGGGGGCGGTCGACCGGCTGCTCAAGACGGTGCGCACCCACCACCCGAAGGCCGACGTCGCCCTCATCGAGCGGGCGTACACCGCCGCCGAGAAGGCGCACTCCGGGCAGAAGCGCAAGAGCGGCGAGCCGTACATCACCCATCCGGTCGCGGTGGCGCAGATTCTCGCCGATCTCGGGATCGGTGCGAAGACGATCGCGGCGGCCCTGCTGCACGACACCGTCGAAGACACCGACTACACGCTCGACCTGGTGCGCGCCGACTTCGGCGATGAGATCGCGATGCTCGTCGACGGCGTGACCAAGCTCGACAAGCTGAAGTACGGCGACAGCGCACAGGCCGAGACGGTGCGCAAGATGGTCGTCGCGATGAGCAAAGACATCCGCGTGCTCGTCATCAAGCTGGCTGACCGCCTGCACAACGCGCGCACCTGGGGATTCGTGCCCGAGGAGGCGGCGAGGCGCAAAGCGCAGGAGACGCTCGAGATCTACGCGCCGCTGGCGCATCGCCTCGGCATCCAGACCATCAAGTGGGAACTGGAAGACCTGTCGTTCGCGGTGCTGCACCCGAAGCTCTACGTCGAGATCGAGAGCCTCGTGCGGGATCGCACGCCGCAGCGCGAAGAGTTCGTGCAGAACGTCATCGATGCGGTCAACGAAGACCTCAAGTCGGGCAAGATCAAGGGTCAGGTCGTCGGCCGCCCGAAGCAGTACTACTCGATCTACCAGAAGATGGTGCTGCGCGGGCGGGAGTTCACCGAGATCTACGATCTCGTCGGCATCCGCGTGCTGGTCAACAACATCCGGGACTGCTACGCGGTGCTCGGCGCGATCCACGCCCGCTGGAACCCGATCCCGGGCCGGTTCAAGGACTACATCGCGACGCCGAAGTTCAACCTCTACCAGTCGCTGCACACGACGGTGATCGGGCCGAAGGGCCGCCCGGTCGAGATCCAGATCCGCACCCACGAGATGCATCAGCGCGCCGAGTTCGGTGTCGCCGCCCACTGGAAGTACAAGGAGCGCGTCAACTCCGGTCGCGGCGAATCCGATCGCGGGCCGAACGACACCGAGATGGCCTGGCTCGCGCACATCAGCGACTGGCAGGCCGAGACCGAAGACGCGAGCGAGTTCCTCGACAACCTGCGCTTCGAGATCGGGGCGAAAGAGGTCTACGTCTTCACCCCGCAGGGCAAGGTCATCGGCCTGCCGGCGGGAGCCACCCCGGTCGACTTCGCCTACGCCGTGCACACCGAGGTGGGTCACCGCACGATGGGGTCGAAGGTCAACGGGCGACTGGTACCGCTCGAGAGCGAGCTCACCAGCGGCGACGTCGTCGAGGTGTTCACCTCGAAGAACCCGGATGCCAGCCCCAGCCAGGACTGGCTCAACTTCGTCAAGAGCCCGCGGGCCCGCAACAAGATTCGCGGGTGGTTCACGAAGGAGCGCCGCGAAGAGGCCATCGAGCAGGGCAAGGATTCGATTGCCCGCGCGATGCGCAAACAGAACCTCCCGCTGCAGAAGCTGATGAGTTCCGACGTGCTCGCCGAGGTCGCGGCGGCGATGCGCTACGAGGGCGTCGAGGCGCTCTACGCGGCTGTCGGCGAAGGCCACGTCTCCACGCAGTCGGTGCTCGAGAAGGTCGTCGCCTCGGTGCAGTCGGAGGCCGAAGCCGACGAGGCCGAGATCCCGTTCACCCCCAAGGGCCGCGCCCGCCAGTTGCGGCCGAGCGACTCGGGCGTGCTCGTGCGCGGCGCCCCCGACATCCTCGTGAAGCTCGCCAAGTGCTGCACCCCGGTGCCGGGCGACTCGATCGTCGGCTTCGTGACCCGCGGGTCGGGGGTGTCGGTGCACCGCGACGACTGCCTCAACGTGACGGCCCTGAGGGAAGACCCCGAGCGGATGATCGACGTCGAGTGGGCGCCGACCTCGTCGAGCGTGTTCCTCGTGCAGATCCAGGTGGAGGCGCTCGACCGCTCCGGCCTGCTCTCCGACATCACCCGCGTGCTGTCGGAGCACCACGTCAACATCCTCTCGGCGAACGTGTCGACCTCGAGCGACCGCCTGGCGATCAGTCGGTACGTCTTCGAGATGGGCGACACCGTGCATCTCGATCGCCTGCTCAACGCCGTGCGCCGCATCGATGCGGTGTACGACGTATACCGGGTGTCTACGGCGTAAGCACGCGACGCAGGTTGGCGCGGGCGCGCACCTTCAGCGGGATGCCGGCTCGCCTCTCGAGCGACGCGAGGCAGTCGGCGAGGTCGAGGCGACCGACAGCGGCCAGACGCGTCACGGTCGTCAGGTCGAACCGGTCGACACACCGGGCGAGGTCGAGGATCGTGCGCAGCGGGGTGGTGACGCGACAGCCGTCGAGCGACGTCAGATCGTCGGCGTCGTAGACGATCTCGCGCACGGCGATCTGGTGCACGGGCGAGAGCCGGGCGCGGGCGTCGGGCGTGACCGCGAACTCCAGCCGGTCGGGTTGCTCGGCAGCACCCCAGATCCAGGCCGCCGTGCCGAGTTCGGCGATCAGCCGCGGCGAGCGGGCACCGAGCACGGCGCGGGCCCGATGTCGCGGCTCCTCGAGTTCGCCGACGAGACAATAGGCCCCGGCGAGGTCGTAGACCTCACCGTCCAGCCGCGCAGCCTGCAGTTCGACGGGACTCAGGTCGGCATCGACGAGCACGGGGGAGAGGCGCATGCCGACAGGCTCGCAGCCGTGGCACCGCGAACGTGCGATCCGGTGTCATCCGGTGGACAGGCGAGCCTGTGGAGAACTCCGCCGTCGGGTCAGCCGAGGGCGTCGAGCCAGACCCGCCGCGCCGCGAGGGCCTCTTCGGCATCCTTGATCTTGCGGGCATCGCCGTTGGCCTTCGCCGCCTCGAGCTCGCGCTCGAGCTTCTCGATCGCACCGGTCAGCTGAGCCGCGAGGCCCGTCGACCGGGCGACCTTCTCGGGATCGGTCTTGTTCCAGTGGTCGTCGTCGAGCTTCTTGACGGCCGCCTCGACCTTGCGCATGCGGTCTTCGACGGTGCGCAGCGAGTCGCGGGGCACCTTGCCGATCGCGTCGTAGCGCCGCTGGATGCCGAGCAGGGTCTTCTTGGCGACCTCGCGGTCGGTCTCGGTCAGCAGCTTCTCGGCCTCGTCGAGCAGCGCCAGCTTCTGCTCGAGGTTGCCGGCGAACTCTTCGTTCTCGCGGGCGTCGACCTCCGCCTTCGCGGCGTAGAGGGCGTCGCCGGCGGCCTTGAAGCGCGCCCAGAGCGCGTCGTCGACCTTCTTGCCGGCCCGACCCGCGAGCTTCCACTCGTCGAGCAGCCGACGGTAGTCGGGAATCGCCGCCGTGCCCTTGCCGACGAGGGCTTCGGCACGCTCCGCCAGCTCCTGCTTGCGGGTGCGGGCTTCCTTGTGCGTGCTGTCCAGCTCGGCGAAGAACGCCTTGCGGTGCGTCTCGATCGTCGTGCGAGCGGCGCGGAACCTCTTCCAGAACTCGTCGCCGACCGCCTTCGGCAGCCGCGGTCCGTCCTTCTGGGCGGCCTGCCAGCGGGCGAACAGCTCGTCGAGGTTCGTCGACACCTGCTTCCACTGCGCCTTCGCCGGGTCCTGGGCCGCGAGCGCCTCCACCTCCGCGACGAGGGCTTCGCGCTCGGCGATGGCGGCATCCACGGCGGCGCGGGCCTCGGCGGACTGCTTCTCGGTGAGCTCGCCGACGCTGCCGGTGAGCTTGCCGAGGCGCTCGGTGAGCGACGCGAGGTCGCCGACGGCGTTCGCGGTCGCGACGGCTTCGGTCAGCGAGGTGATCGCCTTGGCCACGTCGGCGGCGGGCGCACCACCACGCACGCGCTGCTCCAGCAGCGACACCTGGCCCTGCAGCTCGGTGAACTTGCGCTCGAAGTAGGCGAGCGCCTCTTCGGGCGTCGCGTCGGGGTAGGAGCCGACGGCACGTTCGCCATCCGCTTCACGGACGTACACCGTGCCGTCGTCGCCAACGCGACCCCACGGTGCCTGTTCGTTCGCCACTGTGCTTCCTTAGCTGTCCAGAGCATCCGAGTGCCTCTCTCGGACCCGAGTCAGCCTATTGCACTACCCGGAGGCCTCCGACGGCGACGGGCGCCCTACTGGATGTTGAAGCCGGTGATGGTCACCGGCTGCAACGGAGCGCCGGTTCCGTCCTGGCCGATCGTCGCCGGGTCGAGTCCGCCGGCGACCAGGGCCGCCAGGGCGTCGAGCCCCGAGGTCACGGTTCCGACGATCGTGTAGCCACCCGTCGACCCGTCGAGCGTGGTGTCGCTCAGCACGATGAAGAACTGGTGGCCGTTGCTGTAGGTGTCGCTGCCGCGCGCCATCGCGATCGAGCCGGCGGGGTAGAGGTCGTCGGCCGGGACGTTCTCGACCGGGCCGTACGAGAACGCCGGGTCGGGGCTGCCGGCGCCGTCGATCGATCCGCACTGCAGGAACGACAGGTCGCTCGCGAGACGGTGACAGGTCTTGCCGGGGTAGTACCCGGTGCCGAGATCCTGCACGAAACCGGCCACCGCTTGCGGCGCCAGCGTGCCGTCGAGCTGGATGCCGACGACGGTGCTGTCGTTGAAGGTGAAGTCGCCGGTCCAGACGCGGTACTCGGAGAGGTCGGCTTCGGGCGCTCCGACGTTCTCGCCGGCGACGGGCGTCTCGCTCGGGGCGGGAGTCGGTGCACCGGGCCCGGAGTCGAAGTAGAAGAACTGCGCGAAGCCCGCGAGGGTTGCCACGACGAGGACGCCGATGACGGCGACGATGTTGTCGCGCACCCGACGCTTGTTCTGGGTGGCGTTCAACTGCTGACGCGCCTCGTACCGCTTCAGCCGCGCCGCGGCCTCCCGCTGCTGCTTGTTGACAGATGCCACGCCTCACGAACCCTTTCGTTGCCGTGGAGAACTCTAGCGTGGGCATCCCTGCGGTTCGGCGCGGGTGCCGGACGTCACGGCTACGCTGACCGAGTGACTCAGCCCGGACTC
The DNA here is from genome assembly GCF_014653215.1 of Pseudolysinimonas yzui. GTDB lineage: Bacteria > Actinomycetota > Actinomycetes > Actinomycetales > Microbacteriaceae > Pseudolysinimonas_A > Pseudolysinimonas_A yzui. Next base: position 704,388 of record NZ_BNAI01000001.1, read on the forward strand.
CGCGCGGGTGCCGCCCCGCTCGCCGTTCGGATGCGGCCGCGCTCACTCGACGAGGTGACCGGACAGTCGCATCTGCTCAAACCGGGCTCGCCGCTGGTCAATCTCGCGAACGATACGACGGGGGAGTCGGGCGCGGTGTCGCTCATCCTCTGGGGCCCGCCCGGCACCGGCAAGACGACGCTCGCGCAGGCGATCGCGCATTCGTCGGGCCGCCGGTTCACCGAGCTCTCCGCCGTCTCCGCCGGGGTCAAAGACGTGCGCGAGGTGATGGAGAAGGCCCGGGCCGACCGCGACCTGTACGGCGTCTCGACGGTGCTCTTCCTCGACGAGATCCACCGCTTCTCGAAGGCCCAGCAAGACGCCCTGCTGCCCGGGGTCGAGAACGGCTGGGTGATCCTCGTCGCCGCGACGACCGAGAACCCGTCGTTCTCGGTGATCGCTCCGCTGCTCTCGCGATCGCTGCTGCTCACCCTCGAGCCGCTCGGTGACGACGACCTCGCCCTGCTGATCGACCGGGCGGTCGGCGACGCGCGCGGTCTGGCCGGCAGCGTCACCCTCGAGGATGACGCCCGCGCCGCGATCGTGCGGCTCGCGTCCGGCGACGCCCGACGCGCGCTCACCGCGCTCGAGGCGGCCGCGACCGCGGTGCTCTCCGACGCGGAGGAGGGCAGCATCCCGTCGATCTCGGCGGAACTCGTCGCGGCGACGGTCGACCGCGCCCTGCTGCGCTACGACCGCCAGGGCGACGAGCACTACGACGTCATCTCGGCGTTCATCAAGTCGGTCCGCGGCTCCGACGTCGACGCCGCGCTGCACTACCTGGCCCGCATGATCGAAGCGGGCGAGGATCCGCGGTTCATCGCGCGCCGGGTGATGATCCTCGCGGCGGAAGACATCGGCATGGCCGACCCGCAGGCCCTGCCGATCGCGGTCGCCGCCGCCGAGGGCGTCGCGCTGATCGGGATGCCGGAGGGCCGCATCCTGCTCGCCGAAGCGGTCGTCTACCTGGCGACGGCCCCGAAGTCGAACGCGTCGTACAAGGCGCTGGATGCCGCGATCGCCGACGTGCGCGCGGGCCGCATCGGGCGGGTGCCGAACCACCTGCGCGACGCGCACTACCCGGGAGCGCAACGGCTCGGCCACGGGAAGGGCTATCAGTACGCCCACGACGCCGAGTTCGGGGTCGCCCCGCAGCAGTACCTGCCCGACGAACTCGTCGGCACCACCTATTACGACCCGAGCGGCTTCGGGTACGAGCGGGATGTCGCCGCCCGGTTGGAGAAGATCCGCGCGATCCTGAGCGGCCGCCCGGTGCCCGGCGGTCGAACCCCCGCCGAGGGCTGACGGTCTTCGACCGCTCAGCACCGAGTCGGTTGACACGCCGGAAGATTCGACCGACACGCCGAACCGACCGCGAAGCGGTGCTGACCAGGCGAGCACCGGCGAACAGGTCGGAACGACGCGGCTTCTGGTAGTCTTTCGCGGTTGGTCTCGATGACCGACACATCCCACTCTTCATTCCCCTCGAGGGCGTCGCGACGTGCGTCATCGGTTCCGGGGGAGCGGGCTGTACGTCCGTGAGTCGCGACAGCCGCGTCCACGTGTTCGAAGGATTCACATTGGTTACGAAGTCCCAGGACCGCCGCAAGGTGCGTCTCTCCCGAGCGCTCGGCATCCCGCTGACGCCCAAGGCCGCCAAGTACCTCGAGAAGCGTCCATACGCTCCGGGTGAGCACGGCCGCACCAAGCGCAAGACCGACAGCGACTACGCGGTGCGTCTGCGCGAGAAGCAGCGTCTGCGCGAGCAGTACGGCATCCGCGAGAAGCAGCTGCGCATCGTCTTCAACGAAGCCCGCCGCACCCAGGGCCTGACCGGTGAGAACCTGGTCGAGCTGCTCGAGATGCGTCTCGACGCCCTCGTTCTGCGTGCCGCCTTCGCCCGCACCACCGCACAGGCGCGCCAGATGGTCGTGCACCGCCACATCCTCGTCGACGGCCAGCTCGTCGACCGCCCGTCGTTCCGCGTGAAGCCGGGTCAGACCATCCACGTCAAGGAGCGCTCGGAGTCGACTGAGCCGTTCCAGGTCGCCGCCGCCGGCGGTCACGTCGACGTGCTGCCCAAGACCCCGGCCTACCTCGACGTGCAGCTCGACAAGCTGCAGGCCACGCTCGTGCGTCGCCCGAAGCGCGCCGAGGTTCCGGTCACCGCCGAGGTTCAGCTCGTCGTCGAGTACTACGCGGCCCGCTAACCACCATTCCCACAGGCAACGGGGAAGTCGCAGCTCTAAGCTGGGACTTCCCCGTCGTCGTATCTCCAGGAGGATTCCATGAAGGGTCTGCTGCTTCTCACCGTCGGCGTCGCCGCCGGCTTCGCGATCGCGCACCAGGTCTCCAAGACTCCCGAAGGCCAGAAGTTCTTCGCCGAGGTCGACAAGAAGGCCAAAGACTTCAGCGACGCGGTCGTGCAGGGCTACAAGAGCCGTGAGGCCGAGCTGAAGCAGACGGTGGCCGAGGCCACCGGAGTCGTCTCCGACCTTTCCGCCCGAGCCCGGGCCGCCGCCAAGTAACACCGACCGCCCCCGGCCGGTGACCGCCGGTCGGCGGTCCGCCGTGCCCGACCTCGACTCAGGAAACCTCGTGCAGACCGCCGACATCCACCGCCGCTGGCTCACCTTCTTCGGTGAGCGCGGGCACACCGTCGTTCCCTCCGCCTCGCTCGTCAGCGACGACCCGAGCCTGCTGTTCACAGTCGCCGGTATGGTGCCGTTCATCCCGTACCTCACCGGGGTCGTGCCGGCGCCCTATCCGCGCGCCACCAGTGTGCAGAAGTGCATCCGCACGAACGACATCGAAGAGGTCGGCAAGACCCCGCGGCACGGCACGTTCTTCCAGATGAACGGCAACTTCTCGTTCGGCGACTACTTCAAGGAAGGCGCGATCGGGTACGCCTGGGAGCTGCTGACGACGCCCGAGGGGCAGGGCGGCCTCGGCTTCGACGAGAAGGACCTCTGGGTCACCGTCTACGAGGAAGACGACGAGGCGCGGGCGCTCTGGAAGAAGGTCGCCGGCCTGTCGGATGACCGCATCCAGAACCTCGGCAAGGACTCGAACTACTGGTCGACCGGCCAGCCCGGCCCGGCGGGCCCGTGCTCCGAGATCTTCTTCGACCGCGGCCCGGCCTACGGCGCCGACGGCGGTCCGGCGACCGACGACGACCGCTACGTCGAGATCTGGAACCTCGTCTTCATGCAGTACGCGATCCAGAACGTGCGCAGCAAGGTCGACTTCGACATCGTCGGCGAACTGCCGAAGAAGAACATCGACACCGGCATGGGCATGGAGCGCGTCGCCTTCATCAAGCAGGGCGTCGACAACATGTACGAGATCGACCAGGTGCGTCCGGTTCTGGATGCCGCGGTCGCGCTGTCGGGCAAGAAGTACGGCGCCGACCACGGCGACGATGTGCGCTTCCGGGTGATCGCCGACCACGTGCGCTCGGGTCTCATGCTGATGACCGACGGCGTGACGCCCGGCAACGAGGGCCGCGGCTACATCCTGCGCCGCCTGCTGCGCCGCGCCATCCGCTCGATGCGGCTGCTCGGTGTCGACGCGCCGTCGTTCGCGGAGCTGTTCGACGCGTCGCGGGTCGCGATGCGCGACGCCTACCCGGATGTCGAAGAGAACTGGGAGCGCACGTCGCGCCTGGCGCTCGGCGAGGAGGAGACCTTCCTGTCGACCCTCGCGAGCGGCACCACGATCCTCGACACCGCGGTCGCGGAGGCGAAGAAGATCGGTGCCGGCACGCTGCCGGGTGACACCACCTTCCTGCTGCACGACACGTTCGGATTCCCGATCGACCTCACGCTCGAGATCGCCGAGGAGGCGGGCCTCACCGTCGACCGCGACGCCTTCGACAAGCTCATGCTCGAGCAGCGCACGCGTGCGAAGACCGACGCCAAGGCCAAGAAGGGGGCGATCGCCGATCTGGCGATCTACTCCGACCTGCGTTCGCTCGGCGAGACCGTGTTCACCGGATACGACACGCTCGAGACCGAGACGAAGGTGCTCGGCATCCTCGTCGACGGCCAGCCCGTGACGAAGGCGACCGCCGGGCAGGTGGCCGAGGTCATCCTCGCCGAGTCGTCGCTCTACGCCGAGTCGGGCGGCCAGGCCGCCGACCAGGGGCGCATCGTCGGCAACGGCTTCGACCTCGAGGTCATCGACGTGCAGCGGCCCGTGAAGGGGCTCATCAGCCACACCGTGCGGGTGACGTCGGGCGAGGTCGCAGTGGATGCGGCCGCCACATCGGTCGTCGACCCCGTCTACCGGCACGCGGCCTCGCAGGCGCACTCGGCGACCCACCTGGTGCACGCGGCACTCCGCCAGACCCTCGGCAGCGAAGCGCACCAGTCGGGCTCGTACAACAAGGCCGGCTACATGCGCCTCGACTTCTCGTGGAACCAGGCGCTGTCGCCCGACACCCGGAGCGAGATCGAAGAGATCGCCAACAACGCGGTGCGCGACAACCTCGAGGTGACCACCCGCATCCTCTCCCTCGACGAGGCGAAGGCGGCGGGCGCGATGGCGCTGTTCGGCGAGAAGTACGGCGACACGGTGCGGATGGTCGACATCGGCGGCCCGTGGTCGCGCGAACTCTGCGCCGGCATCCACGTGCGCTCATCCGCCGAGGTGGGCATCGTCAACCTGGTGAGCGAGTCGAGCGTCGGCTCGACCAACCGCCGCGTCGAGGCGCTCGTCGGACTCGACGCGTTCCGCGACCTCACGGCGGAGCGGGCCATCGTCGCGCAACTCACCAGCTCGCTGAAGACCCCGCGCGAGCAGCTCCCCGAGCGCATCACCTCGCTCGTGGAGCAGCTCAAGGCGGCCGAGAAGAAGATCGCCGCCTTCGAGGCGCAGAAGCTCTCCGGTCGGGTTCCGGCGCTCGTCGAGAACGCGACCCGGGTCGGCGCCTACCTCGCGGTCGTCGAAGACCTCGGCGAGGTCGCGTCGGCCGACGAGCTCCGGTCGCTCGCGACGAGCGTGCGGGAGCGGCTCGGCTCCGACGCGTCGGTCGTCGCCCTCGCCGCACGGGTGGGCGACAAGCCCGCGGTGATCGTCGCGACCAACCCGGCGGCTCGGGATGCCGGCGCCAAGGCGGGAGCGCTCGCCAAGCAGGCGGCGGCGACGCTGGGCGGCGGCGGAGGCGGCAAGGACGACCTCGCGCAGGGCGGCGGCAGCGACGTGACGGCGATCGGCGCGGCGCTCACCGGAATCACCGACGCGCTGCGGGGTTAGGCGCGCGTGCGCACCGGAGTGCGGCTGGGTGTCGACGTCGGGAAAGCCCGGGTCGGGATCGCGCTGTGCGACCGCGACGGGCTGGTGGCGACCCCGGTGGCCACCCTCGCCCGCGAGGATGCCGACAAGCGTGCGTTCCGCATCCTCGTCGAGGAGCACGACGTGACGGAGATCGTGATCGGTCTGCCGCTGTCGCTGAGCGGAGTCGACACGGCATCCACGACCGACGCCCGCGAGTTCGCCGCGGCGGTCGCGCACTGGGTCGACGTGCCTGTGCGTCTCGTCGACGAACGCCTGTCGACCGTCTCCGCGCAGCGCGCCCTGCACGCCGCCGGGCGACGCACCAAGGGGTCGCGTCCCGTGATCGACCAAGTCGCCGCTGTTATCATCCTGCAGAACGCCCTCGACTATGAGCGCACCGCGGGACGCCCGCCGGGCGTGACCGTCGATCCCGATCCAGAAGGCTGAGAGTTGGCGAACGAACCCAGCTGGGATGAGATCTTCCGGCCCTCAGGGGAACCGGCCGGCTCCGATCGCACCCCGACGACCCCGGCTCCCGCGACGGGCCTCCCCGGGGTGCGTGCCGACGACCCGTTCGCCGTCGCGGCCGCCGAGGCTCGCACTCAACAGCCCGCCGCACCCGCCAGCGGAACGACCGAGACGCTGACCCGTCGACAGCTGCGGGAGCAGGATGAGGCCGGCGCACGGCGCGGTGGTTCCGGGTCGACGCCGCCGAAGCAGAAGCGCCGCGGGCGCACCGCACTGGTGATCGTGGTCGTCGCCCTGCTCGCGCTCGTCGGCGGCGGGGCCGCGACGGCGTGGATCCTGTTCGAAGAGCAGGTGCGCGAAGTCATGGGCTGGGAGCTGCCGATCGACTACGTCGGCGACGGCAACGGCGTCGAGGTCGACGTGACGATCTCGTCGGGTCAGATCGGGTCGGACATCGCGACCACGTTGTACGAGGCCGGCGTCACGATGACCTACGAAGCGTTCTACGAACTCCTGCTGGGCCTTGACGAGCAGCCCGTCTTCATCCCCGGCACCTATGCGCTCGAAGAGCAGATGAGCGCTCAGGCGGCACTCGACGCTCTGCTCGACGAATCGAACCGCAAGGTGAACTCCGCCGTCATCCGCGAAGGCCTCACCCTGTCGTCGTACGTCGAACTGCTCTCGGCCGGCACCGGAATCCCGGTGGAGGACTTCGAGGCGGCGGTCGCCGACTACACCTCCTACGGGCTGCCCGAAGACGCCGTGAGCCTCGAGGGGTACCTGTTCCCCGCGACCTACGAGTTCGATCCGGGCGTCACCGCGCGCGAGATCATCCAGATGCTCGTCAACCGCACCTTCGAGTCGCTCGACGCGGCCGGGGTCGCCCCCGAGGATCGCAACCGGGTGCTCACCATCGCGTCGATCATCCAGCGTGAGGCGCGCATCGCCGAGGACTTCTACAAGGTGTCGCGCGTCATCCAGAACCGGCTCGCGATCCCGATGCTCCTCGAGATGGACTCGACGGCGCAGTACGGCGTGGACGAGCAAGACTCGGCCTTCAGCACCGCCGAGCAGCTCGAGGCCGTCAACGGGTACAACACCTACAAGCGCGAAGGGCTGCCGATCGGCCCGATCGCCGGGGTCGGCGACCTCGCGATCGACGCGGCCCTGCATCCCGTCGACGGCCCGTGGATCTTCTTCGTCACGGTCAACCTCGACACCGGCGAGACGCTCTTCTCGGAGACGGTGGACGAGCACGATCGCGGAGTCGAGCAGTTGAAGGCGTGGTGCCGCGAGACCGACCACCCCGCGTGCTGACCGCCGAGCGACACCTCGCGGTGCTCGGCTCGCCGATCGAGCACTCGCGGTCGCCCGACCTGCATGCGGCGGCGTACGCGGTGCTGGGCCTGCCGTGGCGCTACACCCGGGCGGAGGTCGCCTCCGGCGAACTCCCGGGCTTCCTCGCGGGCCTCGACGACTCGTGGCTCGGGCTGTCGCTCACGATGCCGCTCAAGCGCGAAGTGCTGCCGCTGCTGGCCGAACGCACCGAGCTGGTCGAGATCTCGGGAGCCGCGAACACGGTGCTCCTGGCACCCGGCGGGCCGCGCGGGTTCAACACCGATGTCGCCGGCATCGTCGGCGCTCTCGGCGACCACGGGGTGTCGGATGTCGACACCGTGCACATCATCGGCACCGGCAACACCGCATCCTCGGCGTTCCTCGCGGCCGCCCGGCTCGGGGCTTCCCGCGTGCTCATCTCGGGGCGCAGCCTCGACGGCATCGCGGCGCTCGAACGGCTCGGCGACCGGCTCGGGGTGCACACCGAGTGGCGCTTGTACGGCTCACACGTACGGGTGCGATCCGATGTCGTGATCAACACCCTGCCGGGCGATGTCGACCCGGAGGATCTGCCCGAAGCCGACCTCGGCGAGGTGCTCATGGAGGTGCCGTACGACCCGTGGCCGACGCCGCGCGCCGCCCGCTGGGCCGAGCGCGACGGCCTCGTCGTCAGCGGCCTCGAGATGCTGCTGCACCAGGCGATCGGGCAGGTGCGCATCTTCGTCACCGGCGTCGAGGGCGGGAGACTCGATCGTGAAGACGAGGTGATCGACGCGATGCGCGAATCGGTCGGCCTGAAGCTGGGAGACTGAACTGATCCGGAAAGATTGGTTGTCATGCTGCGCTGGTTGACCGCGGGGGAGTCTCACGGCCCCGAACTGGTGGCGATCCTCGAGGGGATGCCCGCGGGCGTACCCGTCTCGAAGGCCGGCATCCAAGCCGACCTGCAGCGCCGCAAGCTCGGCTATGGGCGCGGCGCGCGGATGAAGTTCGAGGAAGACGTTCTCGACATCTCGGGCGGCATCCGGTTCGGCCTCACCATGGGATCGCCGATCGCGCTGCGCATCGGCAACACCGAGTGGCCGCGCTGGGTCGACGTGATGAGCGCCGAGCCCGTCGACCTCGAGACCCTTCCCAAGGGCCGCGGGGCCCCGCTCACCCGTCCGCGACCCGGCCATGCCGACCTCGTCGGGATGCAGAAGTACGGCTTCGAGGAGTCGCGCAACGTGCTCGAGCGGGCGAGCGCCCGCGAGACGGCGGCGCGGGTCGCCCTCGGGGCCGTCGCGCGCGCCTTCCTCGGTGAGCTCGGCATCCGTCTGGTGGCGCACACGCTCGCGATCGGCGAGGTGCGCGTGCCCGACGGCGCTGCACTGCCGACCGCCGACGACGTCGCCGCGCTCGACGCCGACCCGTTGCGCTGTTTCGACGCCACGACGTCGGCGGCGATGGTGGCGCGGATCGACCAGGCGCACGACTCCGGTGACACCCTGGGCGGTGTCGTCGAGGTGCTCGCCTTCGGGCTTCCCCCGGGCCTCGGGAGCTACGTGCATTGGGATCGTCGGCTCGACTCGCAACTCGCGGGTGCGCTGATGAGCATCCAGGCGATCAAGGGCGTCGAGGTCGGCGACGGCTTCACGACGACGACTCGGCCCGGGTCGGCTGCGCACGACGAGCTCGTCGTCGGCGCCGACGGCATCACCCGGCTCTCCGACCGCGCGGGCGGCATCGAAGGCGGGATGTCGACCGGAACCGTTCTGCGGGTGCGGGCAGGCATGAAGCCGATCGCGACCGTGCCGCACGCCCTGCGCACGGTGGACGTGACGACCGGTGCGGCAGCCGAGGCGCATCACCAGCGCTCCGACGTGTGCGCGGTTCCCGCCGCCGGAGTGGTCGCGGAGGCCATGGTCGCGCTCGTGCTGGCGAACGCCGTGGTGGAGAAGTTCGGCGGCGACTCGATCGACGAGACCCGCCGCAACCTCACGAACTATCTCGCCGCGATCCCCGACGCGCTCCGCACCGCACCGGCATCTGCCGCGGAGTGACGTGATCGTCTTCATCGGGCCGAGCGGAGCGGGCAAGTCGCGACTCGGGAAACGGGTCGCGCGCCTGCTCGGTGTGCCGTTCACCGACACCGACCGGGTGATCATCGCCGAGCACGGGCCGATTCCGCAGATCTTCCAGCAGCACGGGGAGGCCCACTTCCGGGCCCTCGAACGCGATGCCGTCCGTCGCGGGCTGCAGGGCGACGGCATCCTCTCCCTCGGGGGCGGCGCGATCCTCGATCCCGACACGCAGCGCGACCTCGCGGATCATCGCGTCGTGTTCCTGACGATCTCGCCTGAGGCGGTGGCCCGGCGCCTGGCGGGCGACACCGACCGGCCGCTGGTGCGCAATGGCGTGGACGACTGGATCGCGCTCAACGCGCCGCGGTGGGAGATCTACGAACGACTCGCCGATGCGACGTTCGACACCTCGCACCGCCCCAACGACGAACTCGCGAAAGAGGTGGCGGCATGGCTGACGACGACGTGACGACGATTCGGGTCTCCGGCACGCCGGGCTACGACGTGCTCGTCGGACGCGGCCTGCTTGAGCGGCTGCCCGACGTGCTCTCGCCGAAGACGGCGAAGTTGCTCATCGTGCACGCCCCGACGCTCGCGGCGCGCGCCGAACAACTGCGGGAGCAGCTGGCGGGGCGCTACGAGGTCTACCTCGCCGAGGTGCCGGATGCCGAGAACGCGAAACGCGTCGAGGTGGCCGCGTTCTGCTGGGGCGTCATGGGGCAGACCGACTTCACCCGCACGGATGCCGTGATCGGGCTGGGCGGGGGAGCGACGACCGACCTCGCCGGCTTCGTGGCGGCGACCTGGCTGCGCGGCGTCGACGTCGTGCAGATCCCGACGACGGTGCTCGGCATGGTGGACGCCGCCGTCGGCGGGAAGACCGGCATCAACACCGCGGAGGGCAAGAACCTCGTCGGTGCCTTCCACGAACCCCGCGCGGTGCTGTGCGACCTGGAGACCCTCGACGCGCTGCCGAAGAACGAGATCCTCGCCGGTTTCGCCGAGATCGTGAAGGCCGGGTTCATCGCCGAGCCCGAGATCCTCGAGATCGTCGAAGCGGATGTCGACGCGGTGACCGATCCGGGCACCCCGCAGTTCCGCCGGGTCGTCGAACTCGCGATCGGGGTCAAGGCGCGCGTCGTCGGCGAGGACTTCACCGAGCAGGGCCTGCGCGAGATCCTCAACTACGGGCACACCCTGGGGCACGCGATCGAGCACGCCGAGCGTTACCAGTGGCGCCACGGCGCCGCCATCGCGATCGGGATGATGTTCGCGGCCGAGCTCTCCCGGCTCACCCGCAACCTCTCCGATGCCGACGTCGAACGGCACCGCAGCATCCTCACCTCGCTGTCGCTGCCCACCACCTACCCGGTCGGTCGCTGGAAGACGCTGCTCGCGACGATGCAACGCGACAAGAAGGCCCGTGCCGGAATGCTGCGTTTCATCGTGCTCGACGGCATCGGACGCCCCACCACCCTCGAAGGCCCCGACGAGTCCCTGCTCTTCCTCGCCTACCAGAACCTCGCCGACGCCTGACCCGAGGCTGAGGGGTCCAGAACGGTCGGATTTCCGGTCCGATACCGACCATTGTTGACTCCTCACCGGAACGGTTCAGCCAGCACTATCGATACGCTCGTCATCATGTCGCGCGTGCTGGTGCTCAATGGGCCGAACCTGGGGCGGCTGGGGAGCCGCGAGCCCGACGTGTACGGGGCTCAAGACCTGTCGGCGCTGCGGGTGCTGCTCAGCGAGAAGGCGGCGACGGGCACCGAGATCGACCTGCGGCAGACCGACGACGAAGCGGAGCTGATCGGCTGGCTGCACGAAGCGGTCGACACCGAGACGCCGGTGATCCTCAACCCTGCGGCGTTCACGCACTACAGCTACGCCCTGCGCGACGCGGCGAAGCTGGTGACCGCGGCCGGCATCCCGCTCATCGAGGTGCACATCTCGAACCCGCACGCGCGTGAGACGTTCCGGCACACGAGCGTCATCTCGGCGGTCGCGACCGGAGTGATCGCCGGTTTCGGCTTCGATTCGTACGTGCTGGCGCTCAGCGCTGTCGGGCGCGGCTAAGCTCGTCCCTCGTGGCAACGACCAACGACATCAAGAACGGCAGCGTTCTCAACATTGACGGCCAGCTCTGGAACGTCATCGAGTTCCAGCACGTCAAGCCGGGCAAGGGCGGCGCCTTCGTGCGCACCAAGATGAAGAGCATCATGTCGGGCAAGGTCGTCGACCGCACCTTCAACGCCGGCACGAAGATCGACTTCGCGACGGTCGACCGTCGCGACTTCCAGTACCTGTACAAGGACGGCGACGGGTTCGTGTTCATGGACACGACCGACTACGACCAGGTGACCGTGCCGGGGCCGATCGTCGGCGATGCCGCCAACTTCATGCTCGAGAACCAGACGGTCACGATCGCGACCCACGACGGCGAGCCGCTGTATGTGGAACTGCCGACGTCGGTCGTGCTCGAGGTCACCTACACCGAGCCGGGCCTCCAGGGCGACCGTTCCAGCGCCGGTACGAAGCCCGCGACGCTCGAGACCGGCTACGAGATCCAGGTTCCGCTCTTCCTCGAGCAGGGCACCCGGGTGAAGGTCGACACCCGCGACGGGTCGTATCTCGGGCGCGTGACCGACTGAACGCCCGCACGCCGTGAGCGCCCGCACCAAATCGCGCAAGCGCGCCCTCGACATCCTGTACGGGGCGGATGTGCGCGGCATCGAGATCGCGACGCTCCTCGGCGCCGAAGCTGAGCGGGCCGAGACGCAGCCCGAACGCGGGTCGTCGTGGCCGTACGCCCGCGAGATCGTCGAAGGCGTCGACCGGCATCTCGCCGAACTCGATGAGGAGATCGAAGCCCATTCGCAGGGCTGGAGCCTCGCGCGGATGCCGGCGCTCGACCGCGCGATCGCCCGGTTGGCCGCGTGGGAGATCCTGCACAACGACGAGGTTCCCGACGGCGTGGCGATCGCCGAGGCCGTCGACCTGGCGACCTCGCTGAGCACCGAGGAGTCGTCGGGCTACCTCAACGGGCTGCTCGGCGCGATCTCCCGCGACCGCGAATCGCTCTGACGCCTCGACCTCACCACGCGTGTTGCGTTTCGTGACATCTCGCTTTGTGCCGCCGGGCGGCCTTCCGTAACTTCGGTCGGGTGCCCGCATCCGTCGCTGTCTCGGCTCCCGCCCTCCGGGTGAGTCTGCGCGGCGTCGGACGGACCTTCCCGGCGCCTGGGGGCGGACTCAAGCCGGTGCTGCGCGACGTCGACCTCGACATCCGTCCGGGTGAGATCATCGCGCTGCTCGGCCCCTCGGGGTGCGGGAAATCGACTCTGTTGCGTCTCATCGGGGGTCTGGACACGGCGGATGCCGGCGCGCTCGCGCTCGACGGGACGCCGATCGCCGAGGTCGATCAGCGGTCGGCGATCGCGTTCCAAGAGCCGCGGCTGTTGCCCTGGCGGTCGATCGAACGCAACGTGAGCCTCGGCCTGCCGAGAGGAACCGACGCTCAGGAGGGTCGCGACCGGGTCGCCGAGCTGCTCCGTCTCGTGCAACTCGAAAACGCGTCGACGTTGCGTCCGCGTCAGGTGTCGGGTGGGATGGCGCAGCGTGCGTCGCTGGCCCGGGCACTTGCCCGCGGCCCGGGCGTGCTGCTGCTCGACGAGCCGTTCGGCGCCCTCGACGCGCTCACCCGGCTGACGATGCAGGATCTGCTGCTCGACATCCATTCGACCGAGCCCGCGACGGTGGTGCTCGTGACCCACGACGTCGACGAGGCGCTGACGCTCGCCGACCGGATCGTGCTGCTCGGTGAAGATCCGGCGGCGCCCGGAACGGGGTCGACGATCCGCTCGATCCTCGAAGTGGGCAAGCCGCGCCCCCGCGACCGGGCCGACGCCGCCCTGGCGCTCCTTCGCGCCGATCTGCTCGAGCGCCTCGGCGTGGAGAGTCACCACACCCCCAACTACGTCACCGCCGCGCTGCGCAAGCAGCGGCAAAAAGTCGGCGACCGGCCGACGGCGTCGACCGACGAGCCGACCCGCCCCCACGTCTTCTGATCCCACCCACCCACGTTTCACAGCAAAGGAAACCCGCACTATGAAGAAGAGTCCCCTCGCCGTTCTCGCGGCGATCGCGACCGCCACGGCACTCGCCCTCACGGGTTGCGTCGCCGGTGAAGACACCCCCGCCGAGCCGGCAGGCCCGGCCCTCGGTGAAGACGGCTGGAGCGCCGATGTTCTCAACATCGACTTCGCGACCTACAACCCCCTGAGCCTCATCATCAAGGACCAGGGTTGGCTCGAAGAGGCCACCGACGGTGAGGTCACGATCAACTGGATCCAGTCGGCCGGTTCGAACAAGGCCAACGAGAACCTTCGCAACGGTGCCATCGATGTCGGTTCCACGGCCGGTTCGGCGGCTCTCCTCGCGCGCTCGAACGGTTCGCCCATCCAGGTGATCGACATCTACAGCCAGCCGAACTGGGCCGCCATCGCGGTTCCCGCCGGCTCCGACATCGAGTCGGTCGAAGACCTCGCAGGTCACACGATCGCCGCGACCAAGGGAACCGACCCGTACTTCTTCCTGCTTCAGGCACTTGATGAGGCGGGGGTCGGTCTTGACGAGGTGACGATCGAGAACCTCCAGCACGCCGACGGCAAGGCGGCGCTCGAGTCCGGCGCCGTCGACGCGTGGTCGGGTCTTGACCCGCTGCTCTCCACGAGCGTCGCCACGGCCGGCACCGAGATCATCTACGACAACATCGACTTCAACAGCTACGGCTTCCTCAACGCGACGGAGACGTTCCTGCAGAACTCGCCCGACCTTGCGCAGCTCGTCGTCAACGCGTACGAGGCCGCCCGGGTCTGGGCGCTTGAGAACCCCGAAGAGACCGCGGCGATCCTTGCCGAGGTTGCCGGAATCGACCCCGCGATCGCCGAGGCTGTGCTGATCGACCGCACCAACCTCGACCTGGACGGTGTTCCCGGTGAGACGCAGCGTGCTGTGCTCGAGATCATCGGGCCGATCTTCGTCGAGTCCGGAGACGTCGCGAACCAGCAGCTGATCGACCAGGCGCTGGACGCCCTCTTCAACCCGGAGTACGCGGAAGCGGCTGATCCCGATTTCTTCGAATGATCTGAGCGGCGGTGCCGGCCTCGACGCTGGCACCGCCCTCACTCTCGATGCCGCGGTCTCCCGAACGGAGACCGCGGCTCGGGCGCGCGTGTTGCCGGCCGGGAGCCGTGCCTGGATTGTCACCGGCGGACTCCTGGTTCCGGTCATTCTCGTCGTCGTGTGGTTCACGATTTCCGCAAGCGGGCTGGTTCCGCTCTATCGCCTGCCGTCGCCGCAGATGGTGTGGGATGCCGCGATCGACATGGTGCAACGGGGGTTACTGCAGCAATACGCCGCGATCTCGACGCAACGGGTTCTTTTCGGCTTCGGCATCGGCGCGGCCATCGGCATCACCCTGGGCACGATCGTTGGCCTCTCACGGCAGTTGAGCATCCTGCTGGCGCCGACGATCGGTGCTATCCGCGCCGTGCCGTCACTGGCCTGGGTGCCGCTGCTGGGGATCTACCTCGGCATCGGGGAGGTGCCGAAGATCGTCCTGATCGCGATCGGTGCCGCGTTCCCGGTCTACACAACGGTCGCGGGTGCCCTTCGGCACGTCGATCGCAATCTCGTCGAGATGGGCCGGGCATTCGGCCTGTCCCGATTCTCGCTTCTTACGACCGTCCAACTGCCTGCCGTCATTCCTTCGGTGGTCAGCGGCTTGCGGCTCGCGTTGGCGCAGTCGTGGCTCTTCCTCGTGGCCGCCGAGCTGCTGGCATCGTCGATGGGTCTGGGCTTCCTTCTCATCGACTCGCAGAACAACGGCCGAGTTGATCGGCTGTTCTTGGCGATCATCTGTCTGGCGATCCTCGGCAAGTTGACGGACGGCCTGATCGGCCTCCTGGAGCGTTGGCTGCTGAAGCACTGGGGTTAGCGGGGCAGCCGCGTCCTGTAGCATCGACTCGAAACAGACCACCTTTAAGTCCGTCCAGAGAGACGGGGAAGGAGGTCAGGATGACTGCACGCCCCGTGCTGCAGCAGGCTGACATCACGCGTGCACTCACCCGCATCGCGCACGAGATCCTCGAGTCGAACCACGGTTCCTCGGATCTGGTGCTTCTCGGCATCCCGACCCGCGGCGTGCTGCTCGCCGAGCGGATCGCCGGCATCCTCGAACGGCTCGAACCGGGAACCGGGCGGGTCGGCGCGCTCGACGTGACGATGTACCGCGACGATCTGCGCTCCCAACCGACGCGGAGCCCGCAGCCGACGCGCATCCCCGAAGGGGGCATCGACGGCAAGACGGTCGTGCTCGTCGACGATGTGCTCTACTCGGGCCGCACCATCCGGGCCGCGCTCGACGCTCTCAGCGCGCACGGCCGGCCACGCGCGGTGCGGCTCGCGGTGCTCGTCGACCGCGGCCACCGGGAACTGCCGATCCGGGCTGACTTCGTCGGCAAGAATCTGCCGACCTCGGTCGCCGAGCGCATCAACGTGCGACTGCTCGAGACCGACGGTGAAGATGCGGTCGAGATCGCGGGAGGTGCCGAGTGAAGCACCTGCTCTCCACGCGTGACCTCGACCGCGACACCGCGATCGGCATCCTCGACGTCGCCGAAGACATGGCCGACGTCGCTCGCCGGGCCGTGCCCAAGCTGCCCACGCTGCAGGGCCGCACGGTGGCGAACCTGTTCTTCGAGGACTCGACGCGCACCCGCCTGTCGTTCGAGGCGGCGGCGAAGCGGCTCTCGGCCGACGTGATCACGCTGAGCGCGAAGGGCTCGAGCGTGCAGAAGGGCGAGAGTCTGAAAGACACCGCCCAGACGGTCGCGGCGATGGGGGTGGATGCCGTCGTCATCCGCCACGACGCGTCCGGCGCGGCGCGCACCCTCGCCGACGGCGGCTGGATCGACGCGGCGATCGTCAACGCCGGTGACGGCACGCACGAGCACCCCACGCAGGGGCTTCTGGATGCCTACACGATGCGCAAGGCGCGCCACGGCGACGCCTCCCGCGGCAAGGATCTCGACGGTCTGCAGGTGACGATCGTCGGCGACATCCTGCACTCCCGCGTCGCGCGCTCAAACCTCTGGCTGCTCACAACGCTCGGTGCCGAGGTGACCCTCGTCGCCCCCGCGACCCTGCTGCCGACCGGGGCCGCGACCTGGCCGGCAACCGTGCGACACGACCTCGACGAGGCGCTCGCCCAGAACCCGGATGTCGTGATGATGCTGCGCATCCAGAGCGAACGGATGAACGCGGCCTTCTTCCCCAACGAGCGCGAGTACGCCCGGGAGTGGGGTCTCGACGACGCCCGGTTCGGCCGCCTGCGCCCGGATACCATGGTGATGCACCCCGGCCCGATGATGCGCGGGCTCGAGATCTCTGCAGGCGCTGCCGATTCAGCCCGCTCGCTCGTGCTCGACCAGGTCACGAACGGGGTCTCGATACGAATGGCGGTTCTGTACCTCGTGCTCGCTGGCGGTGCCGCATGAACATCCTGATCAAGGCCGCGACTCTTCCTGACGGAACGCGCGCCGACCTCGCCATCCGTGACGGTGTCTTCGTGGATGCGGGCGGTGCGAAGGCGTCGACGGTGATCGATGCCGACGGACTGCAGGCGCTTCCCGGACTCGTCGACCTGCACACTCACCTGCGGGAGCCGGGCTTCGAACAGAGCGAGACGGTGCTCACCGGGTCCCGGGCCGCCGCGGCGGGCGGGTTCACCGCGGTGCACGCGATGGCCAACACCAGCCCCGTGGCCGACACGGCCGGCGTCGTCGAGCAGGTCGCCTCGTTGGGTGACCAGCACGGCTATGTCACGGTGCGCCCCATCGGGGCGGTGACGATCGGCGTGGCGGGGGAGCGGCTCGCCGAGATCGGTGCGATGGCCCGCTCGCGAGCCGCCGTGCGGGTGTTCAGCGATGACGGCAAGTGCGTGCACGACGCGCTGCTCATGCGCCGGGCGCTCGAGTACGTCGCCACTTTCGACGGGGTCGTCGCCCAGCACGCGCAGGAGCCGCGGCTCACCGAAGGCGCCCAGATGAACGAGGGTGCGCTGGCATCCGAACTCGGCCTTGCGGGCTGGCCCGCCGTCGCCGAAGAGGCGATCATCGCCCGCGACGTGCTGCTCGCCGAGGCGGCCGGCGCCCGGTTGCACGTCTGCCACGTCTCCACGGCGGGAAGCGTCGAGGTCGTCCGCTGGGCGAAGGCTCGCGGCATCCCGGTCACCGCCGAAGTGACGCCCCATCACCTGCTGCTCACCGAAGACCTCGCCTCGGGCTACGACGCGCGCTACAAGGTGAACCCGCCGTTGCGGCGCAGCGAGGATGTCGACGCCCTCCGCCACGCCCTCGCCGACGGCACGATCGACATCGTCGCCACCGACCACGCGCCGCATCCCGTGGAGACCAAAGAGGCGGCGTGGGCCGAGGCCTCCTTCGGGATGGTCGGGCTCGAGAGCGCGCTGAGCGTCGTGCAGGCCGCGATGGTCGACACCGGGCTGCTCGACTGGGTGGGCGTCGCCCGCGTGCTGTCGAGCGCACCCGCCGCGATCGGGCGAGTCGACGGCTACGCCGCGGCGTTCCAGATCGGAGCGCCCGCGCACCTCACGCTCGTCGACCCGACGGCTCGCAGCACGTTCGGCGTCGACCACCTGAAGGGTCGCAGCATCAACTCGCCCTACCTCGGAATCGAACTCCCCGGCCGCGTCGTGACGACGATCCACGGTGGCGTGGCGACCGTGCTCGACGGCGAACTCCGCGAACCGGAGGAGGTCGCCCGTGGATAGGGTCACCCCGGTTCTCGTCATCGCCACGATCGTGGTGCTGGTTTTCGTCGGACTCGCGTTCGGGTGGCGGGCGCGACGTCGCCGTCAGGCGGCCCTTCCCGCGCTCGAGTCCCCGCCCGCGACGCTCGGGGCCGCCCTGGCCGTCGCCGACGGCTTCTACGTCGCGACGACCCGCGCCGATGCCCCGACCGACCGGATCGCGGTGCGCGGCCTCGGCTTCCGCGCTCGCGCGGGAGTCGCCGTGCATCCGGAAGGCGTCGTCCTCAGCATCGCCGGGCAGCCGGATGCCTTCATCCCGACGTCGGCGATCGTCGGGGTCGGCCGGGCCGCGTGGACGATCGACCGCGTCGTCGGTCAGGACGGCCTCGTCTTCGTTCGCTGGAGCTTCGGCGGCACGCACGTCGACACCAACCTGCGGGTCGCGGAGCCCACGGCTCTCGTGAACGCGCTGCAGACCATCGCCCCTGCTTCGAAGGAGGCCGCATGACCGACCAAGCTGTGCTCGTGCTGGAAGACGGCACCCGCTACGAGGGCCGCGCCTACGGCGCCCGCGGCCGCACCCTCGGGGAGGCCGTCTTCGCCACCGGCATGACGGGCTACCAGGAGACCCTCACCGACCCCTCGTACGCCGGGCAGATCGTCGTGCAGACCGCACCGCACATCGGCAACACCGGCATGAACGACGAAGACCCCGAGTCACGGCGCATCTGGGTCGCCGGCTACGTCGTGCGCGACCCCTCGCGGGTGGTCAGCAACTTCCGCGCCAAGCGGTCGCTCGACGCCGAACTCACCGACACCGGCATCGTCGGCATCTCCGGCATCGACACCCGCGCCGTCACCCGGCGGCTGCGCGACTCGGGCGCGATGCGCGCGGGCGTCTTCTCGGGAGCGGATGCCGCCCTCACCGCCGACGAGCAGCTCGCGATCGTACGCGCCGCCCCGCCGATGACCGGTCGCAACCTCTCCGCCGAGGTCTCGGTCACCGAGCCGGTGGTCACCCCGGCGGTGGGGGAGAAGATCGGCAACCTCGCGATTCTCGACCTGGGCATCAAGCAGTCCACCGTCGACAACCTCGCCGAGCGGGGGTTCGAGGTGCACGTGCTGCCGCAGAACGTCACGCTCGAGCAGGTGCTGGCGATCGACCCGGTCGCCGCGTTCTACAGCAACGGCCCCGGCGACCCGGAAGCCTCCGACGCCCACGTCGCGCTGCTGCGCGAGCTGCTCGACCGGAAGCTGCCGTTCTTCGGCATCTGCTTCGGCAACCAGCTACTAGGGCGTGCGCTCGGCTTCGGCACCTACAAGCTGCCGTTCGGGCATCGCGGCATCAACCAGCCTGTGCTCGACAAGACCACCGGCAAGGTCGAGATCACCGCGCACAACCACGGCTTCGCGGTCGACGCCCCCCTCGACGGGCCGGTCGAATCGCCGAACGGCTACGGCCGCGTCGAGGTCAGTCACGTCGGCCTCAACGACCAGGTGGTCGAGGGGCTACGAGCGCTCGACATCCCCGCCTTCTCGGTGCAGTACCACCCGGAGGCCGCGGCCGGTCCGCACGATGCCAACTACCTGTTCGATCGCTTCCGAGACATGGTCCTCGAGAACCAGAAGGACTCCAAGTAATGCCGAAGCGTTCAGACATCCACTCGGTTCTCGTCATCGGGTCGGGGCCGATCGTCATCGGCCAGGCCGCCGAGTTCGACTACTCGGGCACTCAGGCGTGCCGCGTGCTGCGCGAGGAGGGGATCCGGGTCATCCTGGTGAATCCGAACCCGGCGACGATCATGACCGACCCCGACTTCGCCGACGCGACCTACATCGAGCCGATCACCTCCGAGGCGCTCGAGGCGATCATCAAGCAGGAGAAGCCGGATGCGATCCTGCCGACCCTGGGCGGCCAGACGGCACTCAACGCGGCGATCGCGCTCGACGAGGAGGGCATCCTCGCGAAGTACGGCGTCGAGCTGATCGGCGCGAAGGTCGACGCGATCAAGAAGGGCGAAGACCGCCAGCTGTTCAAGGAGCTCGTGCTCGAGTCCGGGGCCGACGTGGCGCGCAGCCACATCGTGCACACGGTCGGCGAAGCAGTGGATGCCGCCGAGGATCTCGGCTACCCGTTGGTCGTGCGGCCGTCGTTCACGATGGGCGGGCTCGGCTCGGGCTTCGCGTACACCCGGGACGACCTCATCCGCATGGTCGGCGACGGTCTGCACCAGTCTCCGACGACCGAGGTTCTGCTCGAGGAGTCGATCCTCGGGTGGAAGGAGTACGAGCTTGAGCTGATGCGCGACACGAGCGACAACACCGTCGTGGTGTGCTCGATCGAGAACGTCGACCCGGTCGGCGTGCACACCGGCGACTCGATCACCGTCGCCCCTGCGCTCACCCTCACCGACCGCGAGTACCAGAACCTGCGCAACATCGGCATCGACATCATCCGCCGGGTCGGCGTCGACACCGGCGGCTGCAACATCCAGTTCGCGGTCGAGCCGAACACCGGCCGCGTCATCGTCATCGAGATGAACCCGCGGGTGTCGCGGTCGAGTGCCCTCGCATCGAAGGCGACGGGGTTCCCGATCGCGAAGATCGCCGCCAAGCTCGCGATCGGCTACCGACTCGACGAGATCCCGAACGACATCACCAAGGTCACCCCGGCATCCTTCGAGCCGACGCTCGACTACGTCGTCGTCAAGGTGCCGCGGTTCGCGTTCGAGAAGTTCCCGTCGGCGGATGCCACGCTCACCACGACGATGAAGAGCGTCGGCGAGGCGATGGCGATCGGCCGCAACTACTCGACCGCGCTGCAGAAGGCGCTGCGCAGCCTCGAGAAGCGGGGGAGCAGCTTCCACTGGGGGCCCGAGCCGCGCTCGAAGGCCGAACTGCTCGAGGTCGCCCGCATCCCGACGGACGGGCGCATCGTCACGCTGCAGCAGGCGCTGCGCAAGGGCGCGACGATCGAGGAGGCGTTCGAGGCCACCAAGATCGACCCGTGGTTCCTCGACCAGATCGTGCTCATCAACGAGGTCGCCGATGAGATCGCCGGGTCGCTGCGCTTCGACGCCGCGCTCATCCGCCTTGCGAAAGACCACGGCTTCTCCGACATCCAGATCGCCCAGCTGCGTGACCTCACCGAAGCCGAGGTGCGCAACGCGCGCTGGCAGTTCGGGGTGCGTCCGGTGTTCAAGACCGTCGACACCTGCGCGGGCGAGTTCCCGGCGCTGACGCCGTACCACTACTCGTCGTACGACCTCGAGACCGAGGTCGCGCCGTCGGATGCCCGCAAGGTCGTCATCCTCGGCTCCGGCCCCAACCGCATCGGCCAGGGCGTCGAGTTCGACTATTCGTGCGTGCACGCCTCGTTCGCCCTCCACGACGCGGGCTTCGAGACCATCATGATCAACTGCAACCCCGAGACGGTGTCGACCGACTACGACACCTCCGACCGGCTGTACTTCGAGCCGCTCACCCTCGAGGACGTGCTCGAGGTCATCCACGCGGAGTCGCAGTCGGGTGAACTCGTCGGCGTCATCGTGCAGTTGGGCGGCCAGACGGCGCTCGGGCTCGCGAAGGGCCTCGAAGCTGCCGGCGTGCCGATCCTCGGCACGAGCCCGAGTGCCATCGACCTCGCAGAGGAGCGCGGCTTGTTCTCCGGCATCCTCGACGCCGCAGGGCTGCTCGCACCGAAGAACGGCACCGCGACGGACGCCCCCTCGGCGGTCGTGGTGGCCGAAGGCATCGGCTATCCCGTGCTGGTGCGCCCGTCGTTCGTGCTCGGCGGCCGCGGCATGGAGATCGTCTACGACACCCCGAGCCTCGAGGACTACTTCGACCGGGTGCGCGAGCAGGCCATCATCGGCCCCGGCTCGCCGCTGCTCGTCGACCGGTTCCTCGACGACGCGCTCGAGATCGACATCGACGCCCTCTACGACGGCGACGAACTGTACGTCGGCGGCATCATGGAGCACATCGAGGAGGCCGGCGTTCACTCCGGCGACTCCGCGTGCACCCTGCCGCCCGTGACCCTCGGCCGCGACGTGCAGTCCCGGGTCGTCGAAGCCACCCGCAAGATCGCAGAAGGCATCGAGGTGCGCGGGCTGCTCAACGTGCAGTTCGCCATCGGGGCGGGCGTGCTCTACGTGCTCGAAGCCAACCCGCGCGCCTCCCGCACGGTGCCGTTCGTCTCGAAGGCCCTCGGCATCCCGCTCGCGAAGGCGGCATCGCTCGTGATGGTCGGCCGCAGCATCCGCCAGCTCGTCGCCGACGGGCTGTTGCCCGCCGAAGACGGCGAGTACGTGCCGCTCGACGCGCCGGTCTCGGTGAAGGAGGCGGTGCTGCCGTTCAAGCGATTCCGCACGAGCGAGGGGCACGTCGTCGACTCGGTGCTCGGGCCGGAGATGCGGTCCACCGGCGAGGTGATGGGTATCGACGCCGACTTCCCGCGCGCCTTCGCGAAGAGCCAGGATGCCGCCTACGGCGGGCTGCCGTCGTCGGGCACGGTGTTCGTCTCGGTCGCCGACCGCGACAAGCGCGCGATCGTGCTGCCGATCCTGCGGCTCACCCAACTCGGGTTCGACATCGTCGCGACCTCGGGAACGGCCGAAGTGCTCGCCCGCAACGGCATCCCGGCCACCACGGTGCGCAAGTTCTTCATGGGGCAGGACACGGATGCCGGCGACCCGTCGATCGTCGAGCTCATCAATGCGGGCAGAATCGACGTCGTGATCAACACGCCGTCGGGCCGCTCCGCGCGCGCCGACGGGTTCGAGATCCGCACCGCGACGGTCGCCGCCGACAAACCGCTGTTCACCACGATCGCCCAGCTCGGTGCCGCCGTCGCCTCGTTCGAGGTCGCCCGTGGTGCGATGCGGGTGCGGTCGTTGCAGGACTACGCGAAAGACCGCGCCGTCAGCCTCGCGAACCGGACCGAGCGGGAACCGGTCGCCCGATGACGTTCGCCACGCGGCTGCTCACGACTCTCACCGAGTCGGGGCAGCTGTGCGTCGGCATCGACCCGCACGCCGGGCTGCTGGCGACCTGGGGCCTGCCGGACTCGGCGGCCGGGGTGCGTGAGTTCGGACTGAAGACCGTGGATGCCGTGGCCGGCCGAGCGGGGATCGTCAAGCCGCAGGTCGCATTCTTCGAACGGCATGGGTCGGCAGGTTACGCCGCCCTCGAGGAGGTGCTGGCAGCCGCCCGCGCTGCCGGGCTGTTCGTGATCGCCGATGCGAAGCGCGGCGACATCGGCTCGACCGTCGATGCCTACGGCGAAGCCTGGTTGTCGCCGGGCTCGCCGCTCGAGGCCGACGCGATGACGGCGTACGCCTACCAGGGGCTCGGATCACTGCGCGGGGTGCTCGACCTCGCCGAGCAGCACGGCAAGGGCGTCATCGTCGTCACGGCGACGTCGAATCCGGAGGCGGTCGCGACGCAGACCGCGGTCCGTTCCGACGGCCGCACCGTCGCGGCGGGGATCGCTGCCGAAGTCGCGACCCTGCCGGGTACCGGGGGTCTGGTGCTGGGTGCGACGATCCGCCTCGGCGACTACGGCATCGCGCCCGAGTCGCTCGCCGGCATTCCGATTCTCGCCCCCGGATTCGGTGCTCAGGGCGCCCGGCTGGCCGACCTCAGCGCGCTATTCGAAGCCGCAGCGCCGCAGGTCGCCGCCCACGTCTCCCGCGAGATCCTCGGAGCGGGCCCCGACGGCATCGTCGCGGCGATCGACCGCGCTCAGGCCGAACTGCGGGCCCTGCCCTCGGTAGGCGGCGCCGCGTGAAGCCCCCCGAGGTCGACCGGGCCGCCGGATCCCGTGCCGCCGTCGCCGCACGCCGGGCGCGCGCCGAAGTGAAGCGGCAGGTCGCGTCGCGGGAACGCACGGCGCTCGACGTCGCCGAGACGGCGTGGGCGGGTGAGCCGACCGCTCCCGAAGCGACCCTGCGCGTCACCGAGCTGCTCAAGAGCGTGCCGACCCTCGGCCCGACCCGCACCGAACGCGTCATGGCGGAACTCGGCATCTCGCCCTCGAAGCGCGTCGGCGGGCTCGGCGTGCGACAACGTGCCGTGCTGCGCGACTACCTCGAACGCCGTGAGGGCGCGAAGCGGCGCAGCCGGCTCGTGGTGCTCGCCGGACCGACGGCGGTGGGCAAAGGCACCGTCTCGCGGCACATCCGCGAGACGTATCCCGATGTGTTGCTGAGCGTCTCGGCGACGACCCGGCCGCCGCGACCGGGGGAGGTCGACGGCGAGCACTACTACTTCGTCAGCGACGCCGAGTTCGACGCGATGATCGCCCGCGGCGAGCTCCTCGAGCATGCGACGGTGCACAACGCGTCCCGATACGGCACGCCGCGGCCGCCGATCGACCGGGCACTGGCCGAAGGCAAGAGCGTGCTGCTCGAGATCGACCTGCAGGGAGCCCGTGCCGTCAAGGCGGCGATGCCAGAGGCGCTCCTGGTCTTCCTGCTGCCGCCCACCTGGGACGAGCTGGTGCGCCGACTGGTCGGACGGGGCACCGAAAGCGCCGAAGAACAGCAGCGCCGGCTGGACACCGCGAAAGTCGAACTCGCGGCCCAAGACGAGTTCGATGTGAAAGTCGTGAACCGCGACGTCGGCCAAGCTGCGCGCGAGGTCGTAGAATTGTTGGATGTGCCTGCAACAGGCACTGCGCCTTAACCGGCATCAGACTTAGGGAGACCCCATGGCCGATCGCACCAGCGGCATCATCGACCCGCCCATCGACGAACTGCTCTCGAAGGTCGACTCGAAGTACCAGCTCGTGATCTTCGCCTCGAAGCGCGCGCGTCAGATCAACGACTACTACGCCGACCTGCATGAGGGTTCGCTGTTCGACAACGTCGGCCCGCTCGTCGACTCGACGATCGACGACAAGCCGCTGTCGGTCGCGATGCACGAGATCAACGAGGACAAGCTCGTCCTCAAGCCCATCGCAGAGTAAGCGCTTCAGCGCACAGCGGATGAACGTCGTCGTCGGCATCACCGGCGGCATCGCGGCCTACAAGGCCGTCGGCGTCGTGCGTGCCCTCGTGCTCGCCGGCCACGACGTGCACGTCGTGGCGACCGAGAACGCGCTGCGGTTCGTCGGGCGCCCGACCCTCGAGGCGATCAGCCGCAACCTCGTGCACAGCGACCTCTACGAAGGCGTCGCCGAGGTGCGTCACGTCGCCATCGGCCAGGCGGCCGACCTGATCATCGTCGCTCCGGCGACCGCCAACACGATCGCGAAGATCGCGGCGGGCTTCGCCGACGACCTGCTCGGCAACACGATCCTCGCCAGCACGGCGCCGCTCGTCGTGGCTCCGGCGATGCACACCGAGATGTGGAACAACTCAGCGACCGTGGCGAACATCGCGACCCTGCGGGAACGCGGCATCCACGTCGTCGGCCCCGCGTCAGGCCAGCTCACGGGCACCGACAGCGGCCCCGGCCGCATGGTGGAGCCCGACGAGATCGTCGCCGCCGCCCTCGCGGTGGTCGGCCCGCGTGATCTGACCGGCCGCCGCATCCTCGTCACCGCGGGGGGCACCCGCGAACCGCTCGATCCGGTGCGCTTCATCGGCAACCGGTCGAGCGGGCGCCAGGGCGTCGCGATCGCCCGCGCCGCTGCCGACCGCGGGGCCGAGGTCGTGCTGCTCGTCGCCAACATCGACGACGGCGTTCTGGATGCCCACCCGGCGGGGCTGACGGTGCGGCACGTCTCGACGACCGCCGAGCTGCGCGAGGCCGCACTCCAGGAGGCGCAGTCCGCGGATGTCGTGGTGATGGCGGCGGCCGTCGCCGACTACCGCCCCGAGACCGTGGCTGAGGGCAAGATCAAGAAGGAGACGCAGGGCGACGTGCTCGACCTGCGGCTCGTGCGCAACCCCGACATCCTCAAAGAGCTCACCTCGGCGCGCCGCGACGGGCAGACGATCATCGGCTTCGCGGCCGAGACCGAGGCCGACCCGGATGCCCTGCTGGAGCTGGGCCGGGCGAAAGCGGCCCGCAAGGGCGTCGACCTCCTGGTTATCAACAGGGTCGGCTGGACCGAGGGTTTCGGCACAGAGCGTAACGACGTCGTCGTCGTGACGGGTGGCGGCGATAGAGTGACCGAGGCGTCGGGCTCCAAGTCCGAGATCGCCGACCGCATCCTGGACCTCATCGTCCCCTAGCCCTTCGGAGTTCCCGCTGAGCCTTCGCCTGTTCACCTCTGAGTCGGTCACCGAGGGGCACCCCGACAAGATCTGCGACCAGGTCAGCGACTCGATCCTCGACGCGATGCTGGCGGTCGACCCGGCGGCGCGTGTCGCCGTCGAGACGCTCGTCACGACCGGTCTCGTGCACGTCGCCGGTGAGGTGACGACGACGAGCTACGTCGACATCCCGGGCATCGTGCGCAAGACGATCACCGACATCGGCTACACCGGCTCCGACGTCTGGTTCGACGGCCGGTCGTGCGGCGTCGAGATCTCGATCGGCGGTCAGTCGCCCGACATCGCCCAGGGCGTCGACCACGCGTTCGAGGCGCGCGAGGGCACGAGCGTCGACGACCTCGACCGCCAGGGTGCCGGCGATCAGGGCATCATGTTCGGCTACGCCACCAACGAGACCCCGGTTCTCATGCCGCTGCCGATCTGGCTCGCGCACCGGATGTCGGAGCGGCTCGCCCTGGTGCGGCACGAGGGGATCGTCGACTTCCTGCGCCCCGACGGCAAGACGCAGGTGACGATCGGCTACGACGGCACCACCCCGGCGAGCGTCGAGACCGTCGTCGTCTCGACCCAGCACTCGCCCGATGTCGACACGGCGACCCTGCGGGCCGAGGTGGAGCGCCTGGTCATCCGTCCCGTGCTCGACCTCGTCGACCTGCCGTCGGCCGACGCGCGCGTGCTCATCAACCCGACCGGCCGGTTCGAGATCGGCGGCCCGCACGGCGACGCCGGGCTCACCGGCCGCAAGATCATCGTCGACACCTATGGCGGCGCCGCCCGTCACGGTGGCGGGGCCTTCTCGGGTAAGGATCCGTCGAAGGTCGACCGGTCGGCTGCCTACGCCCTGCGCTGGGTCGCCAAGAACGCCGTCGCGGCGGGGCTGGCCGACCGCCTCGAGGTGCAGGTCGCCTACGCGATCGGCACCGCCTCGCCCGTCGGGCTCTACGTCGAGACCTTCGGCAGCGGGCACGTGAGCGATGAGGCGATCATCGGCGCGATCCGCGAGGTGTTCGATCTGCGTCCGGCGGCGATCATCCGCGATCTGAAGCTATTGCGGCCGATCTACGCCGCCACCGCCTCGTACGGGCACTTCGGCCGCGAACTGCCGGAGTTCACCTGGGAGGCCACCGACCGCGTCGACGACCTCCGCGCCGCCGCCGGACTGTAGCCACCGATGGCGGGCGTCGCGAGGGTTCTCGTCGATGCAGCCCTGCCGCAACTCGATCGGCTGCTCGACTACCGCATCCCGGATTCCCTTGAGGGAGTCGAGCCGGGGGTGCGGGTCAGCGTGCCACTGCGCAGCGCGAAACGGATGGCGACGGCCTTCGTCATCGAAGTGGCGGCGGATGCCGACTTCCCCGGCCCGCTGAGCGAGGTCGCGGCGGTCGTGTCGTCCATCCCGGTGCTGCGTCCCGAGGTGTGGCGGCTCGCCCGCGCCGTCGCCGACCGCGCCGCCGGTTCGGCGAACGACGTGCTGCGGCTCGCGGTGCCGCCG
Organism: Pseudolysinimonas yzui; assembly: GCF_014653215.1. Classification (GTDB taxonomy): domain Bacteria; phylum Actinomycetota; class Actinomycetes; order Actinomycetales; family Microbacteriaceae; genus Pseudolysinimonas_A; species Pseudolysinimonas_A yzui. Next base: position 732,123 of record NZ_BNAI01000001.1, read on the forward strand.
CGGCAGGTGCGCGTTGAGAAGGCGTGGCTCGCCCGCGGGCCCGTGGATCCGCCCGTCGTCGTCGCGCCGAGCCTCGACGGACACCCCGGGCTCGCCGAAGCGATCGACGCGGGGGAGCGGGTCGCCCTGCGGGTGCAACCCGGGGTGACCGAGGTGCAGGGCGTCGGAGTGTCCCGCTGGGCGCTCACGCTGGCCCAGGCGGCGGCCCACACCCTCGCGTCGGGGCGCACCGCCATCCTCGTCGCGCCCGACCATCGCGATCAGGATCAGCTGGAGCGCGCACTCGCTGCCCTCGTGCCCGCGGAGTCGCTGCTGCGCTGGGATTCCCGGCAACCCAACGCCGACCGCTACCGGGCGCTGCTCGTCGCCGGTGACCGGGCCGCCGTCATCGTCGGTAATCGCTCCGCGGTCTATGCGCCGGCCGAAGACCTCGGCCTGCTCGCGGTCTGGAACGACGGCGACCCGCTGCTCGGGGAACCGCTCGCACCCTACGTGCACGCCCGTGACGCGGCGCTCGTGCGGCACGAACAGCAGGGTGGCGCGCTGGTGCTCGCCGGCCACACCCGCAGCACCGAGACGCAACGGCTCGTCGAGATCGGCTGGCTGCGCGAACTCGGCCCCGCGAAGCGCATCCGGATGCGGGTGATCCCCACCGCCGACGGCCCGGGCGAGGAGGCGCTCATGGCGCAGGCCCGCATCCCGTCGGTCGCCTGGCGGGAGGCGCGCGCGGGTCTCGAGAAGGGCCCGGTGCTCGTCCAAGTCTCCCGCCCGGGCTACGCGCCGGGGCTGCGCTGCGCCGACTGCGGCGAGGCGGCCCGATGCAAACGGTGTACCGGCCCGCTGCGGCAACGTGCGGCGGGCGCCCCGCCCACCTGCACCTGGTGCGGCACCCCCGATCGAACCTGGGCCTGCCCGAACTGCCGGTCGCGCAAGCTCCGCACGTCCGGCGCCGGCAGCGCGCGCACCGCCGACGAACTCGGGCGCGCGTTCCCGGGCACCCGGGTGATCGTCTCCGACGGCGAGAGGCCGCTGCTCGACGTCGACGACCGGCCGGCCCTCGTCATCGCGACCCGCGGGGCCGAGCCGTTCGCCCCGCACGGCTACCGCGCCGTGCTGCTGCTCGACGGGGAGCGGATGCTGGCACGGGAAAGCCTGCGCGTCGCCGAAGACTGCCTGCGCTGGTGGTCGGACGCCGCGGCTCTCGCCGCCGACGACGCCGGGATCGTGCTCGTCGGCGTCGGGGGAGCGCTCGGGCACGCCCTCGCCGGGTGGAACCAGCCCGACTTCGCCCGCTCCGAGTACGCGGGTCGACGGGAACTGCGGTTCCCACCGGCGGTGCGGATGGCGACCGTGCAGGGTGCCCCCGACGCCGTCGAGGAGGCGCTCGCCCAGCTCCCGGCATCCGCAGAAGTGCTCGGCACGACGCTCACCGCGGGTCGCGCCCGCGCGATTCTGCGCTTCGACTACCGCGACGGCGCCGAGATCGCGGAATCGGTGCACGCCGAGGTCATCCGGCAGGCAACGCGGCGCCGTAAGCCGATTCCCGGCACGCCGCCGCGCGGTCGTCAGCCGCTGCCGCTGCGCGCGCGATTCGACGATCCCGAGCCGTTCGAGGAGTAGGGCGTCCGGGCCGAGGCGTGCGGCACGGCAGAATCGAAGGATGGCTCTCAGGATCGTCTTCGCGGGAAGCCCCGCCGCCGCGGTCCCCAGTCTCCGGGCCCTCGCGGCGACCGATCACGAGATCGTGGCTGTCGTCACCCGCGAGGATTCACCCCTCGGCAGGAAGCGCGTGCTGACTCCGACCCCGGTCGCCGACGTTGCGACGCAGCTCGGCATCCCGGTGCTCAAGGCGAACCGGATCGCGCCCCTGGAAGCCCGCATCGCGGCACTGAGGCCCGATCTCGGGGTGATCGTCGCGTACGGCGGGCTCATCCGCGAGCCGTTGCTGTCGACACCCCGGCTGGGCTGGATCAACCTGCACTTCTCGCTGCTTCCGCGCTGGCGCGGCGCCGCGCCGGTGCAGCGGGCGCTCATCGCCGGTGACCCGGTGACGGGTGCGGCGGTCTTCCAGCTGGTCGCCGAACTCGACGCCGGCCCGGTGTTCGCGACGCTCGACTACGCGATCGGACGCAACCAGACCGCGGGGCATCTGCTCGACGTGCTCGCCGCACGCGGGGCCGACTTGCTGGTCTCGGTCGTCGACGACCTCGACGCCGGAACGGCACGCGCGGTTCCGCAGAGGGGCGAGGTGACCCTCGCCCCGAAGCTCGAACTGGATGACGGCCGCCTCGATTGGTCGCGTCCAGCAGCAGAACTGGATGCCCGCATCCGCGGCACCACGCCCGAGCCGGGGGCGTTCGCACTGCTCGACGGCGACACCGAGCGGCTCAAGGTGCTCGACGCCGCGATAGCGCACGACGACGCCCCGCTCGCACCCGGGGAGTTCGATCTGCGCGCCGGCCGGCTGCTCGTCGGCACCGGGACCGACCCGCTGCACCTCGTGACCGTGCAGCCCGCAGGAAAGCGCCCGATGGCCGCCGCCGACTGGTGGCGGGGACGCACCCGGTGAACGTCAAGCACGGAGCCGGCACCACGGGGCGCGCCGCCCCCGCCCGCAAGGTCGCCGCGGAGGTGCTCGCGGCGGTGCGCGACGACGACGCCTACGCCAACCTGCTGCTGCCCGGCCGCATCGCCCAGGCGAAGCTGAGCCCCGGAGACGCCGCCCTCGCCACCGAACTCACCTACGGCACCCTGCGGATGCAGGGGCGGTACGACCGCATCATCCGGCTCGCCGCGAACCGCGAGACGGATGCGATCGACCCGGTCGTGCTGGATGTGCTGCGCCTCGGCGTGCACCAGTTGCTCGCGACGCGCATCCCGCCGCATGCCGCGGTCGGCGACACCGTCGCTCTCGCCCCCCGGAGGGCGACCGGGTTCGTCAACGGGGTACTGCGCACCGTGTCGCGGTCGACGCCAGAGGAATGGGATGCCCGCCTCACCGAGGGTCTCACCGGCGATGCGCGGCTCGCGGCCGAGTACTCGCATCCGGAGTGGGTCGTCGATGCGCTGCGTCGAGGGCTCGAGGCCGACGGGCGCGGTTCCGAACTGGAAGAGCTGCTCGCCGCCGACAATGTCGCGCCGGCGGTCGCGCTCGTGGCGCTTCCCGGTCTGGTCGAGGTTGCTGCCGTCGGCGAGCCGGGGGTCATCGCCCCGACGGCGGTTCGGGCGCTGGGTGGGGATCCGGCCGCCGTGCCCGCCGTCGCGGCGGGTCTCGCCCGGGTGCAAGACGAAGGATCCCAGCTCGCGGCGATCGCCCTCAGCCGGGCCCGCGAGATCGTGCCGGGGGAGCGCTGGCTCGACATGTGCGCCGGTCCCGGAGGCAAGGCCGCGCTGCTCGCCGCCGAAGCCCGCATCGGCGGTGCGGAACTGATCGCCAACGAGCTGGTGCCCGCGCGGGCGGGGCTGGTGCGTCGCGCCCTCGCGGTCTTCGATCCGGCCCCCCGCGTCGTCGAAGGCGACGCCACACGCTTCGCGACGAGCGAGGCGGGCGGATTCGACCGCATCCTGCTCGACGCCCCCTGTACTGGACTCGGCGCCCTGCGTCGCCGCCCCGAAGCCCGCTGGCGCAAACAGCCGTCCGACATCCCCGGTCTCGTCGCCCTCCAGGCCCGACTTCTGGATGCCGCAGTCGCCGCGCTCGCGCCGGGCGGCCTGCTCGCCTATGTGACCTGCTCGCCGCATCCCGACGAGACCCGCGCCGCTGTCGCCGGCGTGCTCGACCGGCATCCGGAGCTCACCGCCGTCGACACCCGCGAGGTCGTCGCCCGCATCGCGACGAGCGACCTCGGGCCCGGCGTCGGACCGGCCGTGCAGCTGTGGCCGCACCGCCACGGCACCGACGCGATGTTCATCCAGTTGCTCTCTAAGGTGGACGCGTGACCGTACGGATCGAGCCCAGCATCCTGTCGGCGGATTTCGTGAATCTCGAAGCCGAAGTGGCGCGCATCGCGACCGCGGATGCCGTTCACGTCGACGTCATGGACAACCACTTCGTGCCGAACCTCACCTTCGGCCCGCAGATGGTGGGCCGGCTGCAGACGGTCGCCCCGATTCCGCTCGACGTGCACCTGATGATCTCGGATGTCGACCGCTGGGCGCCCGGGTACGCCGAGCTCGGCGCCTTCTCGGTGACGTTCCACGCCGAGGCGACCGACGAGCCCGTCGCCCTCGCGCGTCGGCTGCGGTGGATCGGCGCGCGTGCGGGGATCGCGGTCAAACCGGGCACCTCGCTCGACCCCTACCTGGAGCTGCTGCCCGAGTTCGATCAGATCCTGGTGATGACCGTCGAGCCGGGCTTCGGCGGTCAGAGCTTCATGGCCGACATGATGCCGAAGGTCGCCGCGGCGCGTGCCGCGATCGACGCGGCGGGTGTCGACGTGTGGCTGCAGGTCGACGGGGGGATCGCGCTGGACACGATCGGACAGGCTGCAGAGGCGGGTGCCGACACGTTCGTCGCGGGATCCGCTGTGTACGGCGCAGCCGATGTCGAGGCGGCGATCACTGAACTCCGCGCTTCGGCAGAGCGCCACGCGCACTGACGCTCGGGCCGGTTCTCGGCAACCACGGCCGCGGCGTCCAGCGCAAGTTGTCCTGGGAAGCGAAGTAGAGAGACGCGCTGGGCGCGCCCGTCACTAGGCTTCCGGCGGAGGCGTCAATGGAAGACATGGATCCAAGCAGTTGGGCCTCGACGATGGCGCGCTACCAAGACTGGCTGATCGCTTCCGGTAAGAAGGCACGCACGGTTGAGCTTCGACTGTTCCACGTCGGCAGGTTCTCTCGCGCAACTGTCCATGGCCCCAACAAGATCCGCGCCCAACACGTCCTCGGATACTTGGGTGCGAAGGACTGGGGACCGAATACCCGGCTAGTGGTGGTGGGGAGTCTCCGCGACTTCTTCAAGTGGGCTGTGACCTTCGGTGTGACGGATGAAGACCCGACCGCTTCCATTCCTAGGATCCCAGTCCCCGTCAGCGTCCCGGATCCACCGTCACGCAAGACGATCCGGGCAGTGCTCGACAGCGCTGAACCCCGCGAGCGACTGATGATCCGACTTGCGACCGACGTCGGGATGAAGGCTGGCGAAATCGCTCGGGCTCACGTTCGCGACCTTCGCGTTAACGATGACGGTGACTATGTAATCAAGGCACAGGGCACCCGCAAGGCACCGTGGCTGGAGGTCCCGCCCACGCTGGCCGACGAGATCCTGACGCACAAGGGCTATCTGTTCCCTGGCCGAATCGACGGCCACAACTCGGCCGCATACGTCTCTCGGCTTCTTTCGCAGACCTTCGGAGACAGGTTCACCGCTGAAGACTTGAGACACGCGAGTGGAAAAGCAGGAAAGTCGGTCGCGCCGGGCTTTCACGCGCCCAGCACCGTCTCGCTCGTGGAAGATGCCGACCTCGGCGACAATCGGGCGATACAGCAACAACTCCGCCGGATCGCTCGTGACATGGAAGGCGACCCTTCAGCAGCGCTGTCCGAAGCAAAGAACTTGTTGGAAAGCCTCTTCAAGCAGATACTCACCGAACGAGGAGTTGCGCACTCGAGGGAGCATTTCGAGGCACTCTATCGCATGGTGTCCGACGCGCTCGGGCTAACAAGGGGTGTGCGAGAGGATCGAATCCTCAATGGGCTAGCGGAGGTGATTCAAGGGATGACGCAGACTCGCAACGCGCTCGGAGCAGGCCACGGTCAAGTGGATGTGAGCCCAGCTGAGCCCCGACACGCACGCTTGATGTTCAACACCGCAGTTGCGATCGCGGAGTTCTTGACCGAGACGTGGCGGGACGTTCGCGAGTCTGATGCGGAGCCGCAGCACGCTCCCTCCGATCGCGGCTAGCGTGGACTTGCCAGCACTTACAGAGAACTGAGGACCGCTAGTGGCAGACAAGACCAAGCCGGAGATCGACTTCATCGAAGGCCCCGCCCCGACCGAACTCGTGAGCACCGACATCGAGGTGGGTGACGGCGCGGAGGCGACTCCCGGTGCCCGGGTCACCGTGCACTACGTGGGCGTCGACTTCGAGACCGGCGAAGAGTTCGACTCCTCGTGGAACCGCGGCGAGTCGATCGAGTTCCCGCTCAACGGGCTCGTGCGCGGCTGGCAGGAAGGCATCCCCGGCATGAAGGTCGGCGGTCGTCGCCAGCTCGTCTGCCCGCCCGCGTGGGCGTACGGTCCGGCCGGCGGCGGACACCGTCTCTCGGGTCGCACCCTGGTCTTCGTGATCGACCTGCTCGGCGTCGCCTGACCCGAGGGCCTAAGCCCAGGGCAGCGGCAGCACTTCGGCGTCGCCGACCGGGGGAACCACGAGTACCCCGGTCGCGGCGGCGAGGCCGCGCATCATCGCGGCACCGGTCCACTCGACTTCATCGAGCCCCGCACGGACGGGCACGAGGCGGGTGGCTTCGGGATGCCGCTTCACCGACGCGGGGACCGGCACCTTCACGAGGGGTGCGACCGCGCGACCGGTGAATCCGGCGATCAGCACATCGCCGAGCGACAACAGCCCGAGCATCGCGGCGAGCGGGTTGCCGGCGAGCCCGAGTACGAGTGGGCCGTTCGGGATGCGGGCGAGCAGCGTCGGGCCGCCCGGTCGGGAGGCGAGCCCGGGTACGAGGTAGTCGGCGCCGAGGTCGTCGAGCGCGCGCCGGACGTGGTCGGCGTGCGAACCGCCGGTGCCGCCGGTCGTGACGACGAGGTCGGTGCCCGCGTCGCGCAGCGCCTGGACGGTCGCCTCACGGTCGTCGCCGATCCGCAGGCTGCGGGCGGGTGACGCGCCGAGCATCCGCAGGATGGTGGGAATCGTCGCGCCGAAACTGTCGCGCACCTGCCCCGCGGCGGGGATTCCCGCGAGCACGACCTCGTCGCCCGTGAACACCGTCGTCACGGTGGGTTGCCGCGCCACCTCGAGCCGGTCGGCGGTGGCGGCCGCCGCGAGGGCGAGGTGCGCGGGGGAGAGGCGGGTTCCGGCGCTGACCAGCACCTCGCCGGATCGGGCTTCCTCTGCGGGGGGACGGATGTGGTCGCGGGACTCGGGTCGGTCGAGCACGAGCCGGTCGCCGTCGACGTGCCCGTTCTCGCTGCGCACCACGGCATCCGCTCCCGCCGGAAGCAGCCCCCCCGTAACGATCGGGGTCGCCTCACCGTGACGCAGGGGGCCGCCGTCGCGCAGCTGCCAGTCGCCGGGACCGGCCACCGCCCAGCCGTCCATGGCCGCGGAGGCGTAGTGCGGGATGTCGATCCCGGCAGCCACGTCGCGGCGCAACACGCGGCCCAGAGCCTGGTCGAGCGCGACCTCCTCGCTGCCGAGAGGCGAAGCGGCGGCGGCCGCGCGGCGGCGCGCCTCCGGCCAGGCGAGGCGATCGGGGTGGCTCACGAGCGGCGGGCCGCCAGATCCTTCGAGATGCGCATGGCCTCCGCAGCGGCCGCGTCCGGATCCTCGCCGAGTGCGGCGGCGCGTCCCGCGGCGAACCCGACGAGGTAGGTCGTCAGCGGGGCGGCCGGGCGGATGACCGAGTGCGCGACGACTCCGGCGAGGCCGAGGACCGAGCGGATATCGACATCGGTCTCGATGCCGAGTGCGGCGCGCACCTCGTCGGCCCAGTCGGTGAGGATGCCGTCGGTCTCGTCGGGACGTTCAGGTTCATGGGTGGTCATGGGGGACTCCTGTCGCTGCGGGTGCGGCGCCGAATCGCGCGGCGTCGTCCCAGGTGTCGATGTCGTCGGTCGAGCCTTCCGGCACGACGACCTCGACGAGATCGAGGCTACCGAGTAGCGCGCGCATCGAGGCGTCGATGATGGTCGGCAGGCGTGCGATCGCCGCCTTGAGGGCGTCCGGGCTCACGGCGATCGTCAGCTGCTGACGGCGACCCCGATCCACCGCGATCACACCGTCGCCCGTGAACGCCCCGAGAAGTGTCGGTAGAGCGGACGCCACCCCGGGCATGTCGCAGGCGATCACGAGCACCGCATCGGCGTCACCCGGCAGGGCGCGGAGTCCAGCGGCGATGGCCGCTACGGGACCCGCGAACGCCGGTTCCTCGCGCACCGCGGGTGCGTCATCCGTGCCTTCGTCACCGACGACGATCACCCGACGCGCCCCGGAGGCGAAGACGGCATCGACCGACCCCTGGAGCAGCGTCGTTCCGCCGATCTGCAGTTTCTGTTTGTCGGAATGATGCAGCCGCGATGATCGCCCCCCTGCGAGAATGAGAGCGTCGACGATCATGCCGAACACTCTAAGTCGCGGGTCGAAGCGCATCACTATCGTGATAGGTATTGGACATGGGAAGAATCACCGCAAGGAAGCGGGTCACCCGGATCACGCTGGGCGAGAGCTCCGCTGACACGACCGTCTCCCGGCGCGAGGACCTGCTCGCGGTCGAAGAGCCGCTGGAGATCCGGGTGGGGGGAACCTCGCTGAGCATCACGATGCGCACGCCGGGGCACGACTTCGACCTCGCGGCCGGATTCCTGATCTCCGAGGGCATCGTCGCCCACGCGGGCGAGATCGCCGCCATCCGCTACTGCGCGGGCGTCACCGAGACCGGCGAGAACACCTTCAACGTGCTCGACGTGACCCTCGCGAACGGCGTCGCGGCGCCCGACCCGAGCCTGGAACGCAACTTCTACATGACCTCCTCCTGCGGGCTGTGCGGCAAGGCGAGCATCGACGCCGTACGCACCGCGTCGCACCACCCGGTCGCGCACGACCCGCTGGTGATCGACGCGAAACTGCTGGCATCCTTCCCCGACCGTCTGCGCGCGGGACAGGACGTCTTCGACAAGACCGGTGGGTTGCACGCCGCGGCACTCTTCGACGGCCGCACCGGCGAGATGCTCGTGCTTCGTGAGGACGTCGGCCGCCACAACGCCGTCGACAAGGTCATCGGCTGGGCCCACGGCGAAGGGATGCTGCCTCTCTCCGGAATGGTGCTGCAGGTGTCGGGGCGGGCGAGTTTCGAGCTGGTGCAGAAGGCGTCGATGGCAGGCATCCCGATGCTCGCCGCCGTGTCGGCGCCGTCGTCGCTCGCCATCGACCTCGCCCAGGAGTCGGGCATGACCGTCGTCGGGTTCATGCGGGGCCGCACGATGGTGGTCTACGCGGGCGAGCAACGCGTCGCCGTGCCGCACCTCGTGGAGGCGGCTCGATGACCGAGGAACCCACCGAGGCGTACCCCGACATCAAGGTCGGCCACAACGAGCCGTGGGCGGTCGGGGTTCCGGCCATCCTCAACTCGATGGAGCCCGCCCTGCACGACATGGGCGTCGTGCGCACCGCAAAACTGTCGCTCGCCATCAACCAGAAGGACGGCTTCGACTGCATGAGCTGCGCGTGGCCCGACCCCGGGCACCGCAACACGCTCGAGTTCTGCGAGAACGGCATGAAGGCCGTCACCTGGGAGGCGACGCCGGTCACCGTGCCGCGCTCGTTCTGGGCCGAGAACTCCCTGACGAGCCTGCTCGACCGCGACGAGTACTGGCTCGGACAGCAGGGGCGCCTCACCGAACCGGTGTACAAGCCGGCAGGGTCGGATCACTACGAGCCGATCACCTGGGACCGCGCGTTCGCGACCATCGCCGAGCGGCTGAACGCCCTGAGCAGCCCCGACGAGGCGGCGTTCTACACGTCGGGCCGCACCGCGAACGAGACGGCGTTCCTGTACCAGCTGTTCGTGCGGGCGTTCGGCACCAACAACCTGCCCGACTGCTCGAACATGTGCCACGAATCCACCGGCACCGCGATGAGCGAGACCCTCGGCATCGGCAAGTCGACGATTGCGTACGACGACTTCGCGCAGGCCGACCTCGTCATCGTGATGGGCCAGAACCCCGGCACGAATCACCCGCGGATGCTGTCGGCACTCGAGGACTGCAAGCGCGCCGGCGGTCGGATCATCGCCGTGAACCCGCTGCCCGAAGCGGGGCTCATCCGCTACAAGAACCCGCAGAAGGTGCGCGGCATCATCGGCAAGGGCACCGCGATCGCCGATCGGTTCCTGCAGATCCGCTCGGGCGGCGACATGGCCCTGCTGCAGGCGACATCGAAGCGGGTGCTGGCGGCCGAGGCGGCGGCACCGGGCACCGTGCTCGACCACGAGTTCCTCGCCGCCCACACGTCCGGGCTCGACGAGTTCGCCAGCCACATCGCCGGTCTCGACGAGGCCGCCGTGCTCGAGGCCACGGGACTCACCCCGGCTGAGATCGAGGCGTTCGCCGAGGAGTACCTGGCCGCGGACAAGGTGATCATCACCTGGGCGATGGGACTCACCCAGCAGAAGAAGGCGGTCGCGACGATCAAGGAGATCGTCAACCTGCTGCTGTTGCGCGGCAACATCGGCAAGCCCGGTGCCGGGGCATCCCCGATCCGCGGGCACTCCAACGTGCAGGGCGACCGCACCATGGGCATCTGGGAGAAGATGCCCGACCGCTTCATGGATGCGATGGATGCCGAGTTCGGCTTCTCGGTGCCCCGTCGACACGGTTACGACGCCGTGCAGACCGTCGAAGGGCTGCAGCGCGGTGACGTGAAGGTGTTCATCGCGATGGGCGGCAACTTCGTCGGCGCGATCTCCGACACCGCCGCCGCCGAAGCCGCGATGCGCGGCGCCTCGCTCACGGTGCAGGTGTCGACGAAACTCAACCGCTCGCACGTCGTCACCGGCGACGAAGCACTCATCCTGCCGACGCTCGGACGTACCGAGATCGACCTCCAGGAGTCGGGGCCGCAGTTCGTCTCGGTCGAAGACAGCGTCTGCGCGGTGCACGCCTCGCACGGCGCCGTGAAGCCCGTCGGCGACGATCTGCTCTCTGAGGTGGCCATCGTGGCCCGGATGGCGAAAGCGACGTTGGGCGACCGGTACGGCATCGAATGGGATGCCTTCGAGCGCGACTACGACACGATCCGCGAGCGCATCGCCCGAGTCGTGCCCGGCTTCGCCGACTTCAACACGGTGATCCGCAAGAAGGGCGGGTTCATCCTGCCGAACGGTCCGCGTGACGAGCGCCGGTTCGACACGCGCACCGGCAAGGCGATGATCACCGTCAACGAGCTCGAGCACCTCGAGCGGCCGCCGGGTCGCCTCATCCTTCAGACGCTGCGCTCGCACGACCAGTTCAACACCACGATCTACTCGCTCAACGACAGGTATCGCGGCATCAAGAAGGGCCGCGACGTGATCTTCGTCAACCCCGACGACCTGTTCGAAATGGGGCTCGCCGACGGCCAACGCGTCGACATCTTCAGCGAGTGGAAGGACGAACCCGACCGGGTGCTGCGCAACTACCGGGTCGTCGCGTATCCCACCGCGCGGGGCTGCGCTGCCGCGTACTATCCCGAAGCCAACGTTCTCGTGCCCCTGGCGAGCGCGTCGGAGGAGAGCAACACACCGGTCTCGAAGGCCGTCATCGTGCGGCTCGAGCCCGTCGAGGGCGGCGGCAGGCACGACACGAGCCCGCTACCCTGGGGGCTGTGAAGACCTTCGACGGGCTGTTCGAGGAGCTCTCCCGCACCGCAGCCTCGCGGCCGGAGGGCTCCGGAACCGTCGCGTACCTCGACGCCGGCGTGCACGAGATCGGCAAGAAGATCGTCGAAGAGGCCGCCGAGGTGTGGATGGCGGCCGAGTACGAGAGCGACGAGCGCACCGCCGAGGAGATCTCCCAGCTGCTCTACCACCTGCAGGTGCTGATGCTCGCGAAGAACCTCACCCTCGAGGACGTCGGGCGACATCTCTGATCGGTGGTCGAGTAGCCGCGAAGCGGCGTGTCGAGACCATTCCCGCCTGAGACCCTCCGACTGAAAGACTTGCGCCCAATGCTTCGAATCGCCGTGCCCAACAAGGGCACCCTCTCCGAGACCGCCGTGGACATGCTCCGCGAGGCGGGCTACGCGGTGCGCCGCGACCCCAAAGAGCTGATCGTTCCCGACCCGCGCAACGACGTGGAGTTCTTCTATCTGCGTCCGCGCGACATCGCGACCTACGTCGGGTCGGGCGCCCTCGATGTCGGCGTCACCGGCCGCGACCTGCTGCTCGACTCGCACTCGACCGCGGTGGAGATCGACGAGTTCGACTTCGGCGCCTCGACCTTCCGGTTCGCCGGACCGGTGGGGGAGTTCACGAAGCTCTCCGATCTGGCCGGCACCCGGGTCGCGACCAGCTACTCGGGCCTCGTCGAAGACTTCCTCGAAGCGCAAGGGGTGCGCGCGACGGTCGTGCACCTCGATGGCGCGGTGGAGTCGGCGGTGCGGCTCGGTGTCGCGGATGCCGTGGCCGACGTCGTCGAGACCGGATCCACCCTGCGCAAGCAGGGACTGGAGATCTTCGGCCCGGTGATCCTGGAATCGACCGCGGTGCTGATCGCCGCTCGTGACGACATCGACGGGCTGGAGACCTTCCGCCGCCGCCTGCAGGGGGTCATGGTCGCCCGCCGCTATGTGCTCATGGACTACGACCTGCCGGCCGAGCTCATCGAGAAGGCGTCGAAGATCACGCCCGGCTTCGAGTCGCCGACCGTCTCGCCGTTGCGCGACACCGGCTGGGTGGCGGTGCGGGTCATGGTGCCGCGCGACGACACCAACGAGGTGATGGATGCGCTCTACGCCCTCGGTGCGCGCGCCATCCTCGTGTCGTCGATCCACGCCGCACGGATCTGAGTCCGCCGTGTCGCTTGCGATCCGCGTCATCCCGTGCCTCGACGTCACCGAGGGGCGCGTCGTCAAGGGCGTCAACTTCGAGAACCTGCGTGACATGGGCGATCCCGTCGACCTCGCCCGCACGTACTACGAGCAGGGCGCCGACGAGATCACCTTCCTCGACGTCACCGCCACCGTGGATGCCCGCGCCACGATGTACGCGACCGTCACTGCGACGGCGGAGCAGGTGTTCATCCCGCTCACCGTCGGCGGGGGCGTGCGCAGCCCCGAGGATGTCGCCCGACTGCTGGCGAGTGGCGCCGACAAGGTGGGCGTCAACAGCGCCGCGATCGCCCGGCCCGAACTCGTAGGTGAGATCGCCGACCGGTTCGGGGCGCAGGTGCTCGTGCTCTCACTCGACGTGAAACGCAGCCCCCGTACGCCGAGCGGTTTCGTCGTGACGACCCACGGCGGACGCACCGAGACCGACATCGACGCGCTCGCCTGGGCGCGCGAGGTGATCGAGCGGGGTGCCGGCGAGCTGCTGGTCAACTCGATCGACGCCGACGGCACGAAACAGGGCTTCGACCTCGAGCTGGTCGGACTCGTGCGTGAGCTGAGCAGCGTTCCGGTGATCGCCAGCGGGGGAGCGGGCGCCGTCGGCGATTTCGCCCCTGCCGTCGCGGCGGGCGCGGATGCCGTGCTCGCGGCATCCGTCTTCCACAGCGGAGAGCTCACCGTCGGCGACGTGAAAGACGCCCTGCGGGCAGAAGGGATCGTGGTGCGATGAACGACGTTCTCGATCGAGTGAAGTTCGACAGCCACGGGCTGCTGCCCGCGATCATCCAAGAGGAGTCGACCAAGCAGGTGCTCATGCTCGGCTACATGGATGCCGAAGCACTGCGTCGCACCCTCACCGAAGGCCGGGTGACCTTCTGGTCGCGCAGCCGGCAGGAGTACTGGCGCAAGGGCGACACGAGCGGCAACGTGCAACACGTGCGCGCCGCCGCTCTCGACTGCGACGGTGACACCCTGCTCGTGACGGTGCACCAGGTCGGCCCCGCCTGCCACACCGGCGCCCACTCCTGCTTCGACGTCGACCCTTTGGCCCCGACTGTCGGCGGTTGAGTAGCCGCCGCAGGCGGCGTGTCGATCCCCCTGTGCACAAGGGTTGCGAGTCGAACATACGTTCGATAGGGTGGTCTTGCTCGTGCCGAGCATTCCGTTCTGAATGACGAACTGTGAACTGGGAGATCGGCGTGAGCCTGCCTGCCGTGCCTGTGATCGAGGTCCCTGACCTCTCCGGGTTGGCGCGTGCGTCGCATCAGGAGTTGATGGTGGGGATGCGGCGGTGGGCGGCGCATGTGCGTTCCGCGGAGTCGGTGGTCGCCGCGTTCGCGGGGGAGATCGATCGGCGGTCGTCGCGGGATGCCGGCTATGAGGGGTTGGCGGCCTCGACGGGGGCGCGCGGGCCGGAAGGGCTGGTGTCGAGCCTGACGGGCAAGTCGGTGCGGGATGCCCGGGATCTGGTCACGGTGGGGCGGCTGTTGGATGCTCCGCCGGTGTGGTTGACGGATGTCGCGGCCGGGGTCGCTTCCGGTGAGGTGTCGGTGGGGGCGGCGGCCGCGATCGTCACCGGACTCGGCTCGCCGACTCCGGAACTGGGGGCGGATGACCTGCTCGACGCCGCCCAGACCCTCGTCGCCGAGGCCGCGACGCTGCCGCCGGAGAAGGTCGCCCGCCTCGCCCGGGAGATGCGAGACGAACTGGATGCCGCCGGGATCGCCGACCGGGAGCAGGCGCTGCGGCAGAAACGATTCCTGCGCCTCACCCCACGCCCGGATGGGATGACCAGCATCTTCGGACTCCTCGACCCGGAATCGGCGGCTCTGGTCACCGACGCGATCGACTGCGTCACCGCACCCCGCCGCAACGGACCCCGCTTCCTCGACGACACCGAACGCGCCCGCGCCGACGCCATCGAGAACGACCCCCGCACCACCGAACAACTCGCCCTCGACGCGCTCGTGGAGATGATCCGCATCGCCGCCGCCGCCGACCCCGGACGCATTTTCGGGATCCGCAAACCCGCCGTGCGGGTCCATGTCGACGCCCGCGACCTGCACCGCCGCGAAGGTGCCGGGCACCTCGAAGGGCAAACCGCCGCCGTGTCCATCGCCACCGTCGAACGCCACGTCTGTGCTGACGGCTACGTCCCCGTGATCTTCCACCCCGACGGTCCCATCGACGTCGGACTCACCCAACGACTCTTCACCACCCGGCAGCGGATCGCCCTCGCCGCGATCTGGGGCGGCTGCGCCCACCCCGACTGCGACCGCCCACCCTCCTGGTGCGAAGCCCACCACGCCACCGAATGGGACAACGGCGGACCCACCGACATCGCAAACGGAATCCTCCTCTGCCGCTTCCACCACCTCCTCACCCACAACATGGGCTGGAACATCCGACCACCCGACCGACCCGGCGGGACATGGCTCATGCACCCACCATCCCGAGGGTCGGGTATTCGAAAGCCCATCGAACTCACCAGCAAGCACCCCCTCCGCCGAAAGCAATGAACCGCACGCCCGGGGAGAGCTCTGTTCTGTCGCCGAAGACCCAAGGTGAAACCTGAGACAATCGACGCGTGACCACGACGACCACTTCGGCCGGGAGCACCTCCCGCGCTGACTTCCGCGCGGCGATCGCCGCCGGGCACCGCGTCGTCCCGGTGCTGCGCCGCCTCTTCGCCGACGGTGAGACGCCGATCGGCGTCTACCGCAAGCTCGCGGTCGGCAAGCCCGGGACGTTCCTGCTGGAATCGGCGGAACAGGGCGGCATCTGGTCACGCTGGTCGTTCGTCGGCGTCGGTTCGCTCGGCGTTCTCACCGAAGATGCCGGGGCAGTCACCTGGCTCGACTACGGGCTCTCCGCCGAGCGTGCCCTCGGCGCCGACGCTCCCACGACATCCCTGGATGCTCTCAACCACCTCTACGAGCGCTGGAGCACGCCGCAGGTCGCCGGCCATCCGCCGCTCACCGGCGGACTCGTCGGCTTCATCGGCTGGGAAGCGGTGCGCCAGCTCGAGAAGCTGCCGGATGCACCGCCGGCCGACTACGAGGTCCCGGGGCAGGCGTTCTCGTTCGTCTCCGAACTGGTCGCGCTCGATCACCGCACCGGCTCCGCGATCCTCATCGCGGCGGTGCTCAACGACGGCACCGACGACGAAGAGACGTTGTGGGCCGACGCGCAGCGACGACTCGACGAGTTGCAGACCGGCCTCGCGCAGCCCACCGAGACCTGGCTCGCCGACATCGATCTCGACATCGTGCCGGAGCCGATCGCCCGCACCCCGAAGGCCGACTTCCTGGCCGCCGTCGAGCGGTCCCGTCAGTACATCCGCGACGGCGACGTCTTCCAGGTGGTGATCTCGCAGCGTTTCGACCATGCCATCACGGCCGAGCCGATCGACGTCTACCGGGTGCTCCGCACGCTCAACCCGAGCCCGTACATGTACCTGTTGACGCTCGAGGCCCCCGACGGTTCGGGCTACGCGATCGTCGGGTCGAGCCCGGAGGCGCTCGTCAAGGTCGCGGACGGACGGGTCATCACGCATCCGATCGCCGGATCGAAGCCGCGCGGCGAGACGCCCGAACAGGATGTCGACCTCGCCGACGAGCTGCTCGCCGACCCGAAGGAGCAGGCCGAGCACCTCATGCTCGTCGACCTCGCGCGCAACGACCTCTCGAAGGTCTGCGTCGCCGGATCGGTCGAGGTGACCGAGTTTATGCAGGTCGAGCGCTTCAGCCACATCATGCATCTCGTCTCGACCGTCGAAGGCGACCTGCGGCCCGACGCGACGAGCATCGACGTGTTCCGCGCGACGTTCCCGGCGGGCACCCTCTCCGGGGCCCCGAAGCCGAGGGCGCTGGAGATCATCGACGAGCTCGAACCCGCGCAGCGCGGGGTCTACGGCGGCGTCGTCGGCTACTTCGGCCTCGCCGGGGATGCCGACCTCGCGATCGCGATCCGTACGGCGACGATCGTCGGTGGCCTCGCCCGCGTGCAGGCCGGCGCCGGCCTCGTCGCCGATTCGGATGCGATGAGCGAGCACCGCGAAGCCCAGAACAAGGCGGCGGCACCGCTGCGAGCGGTCGCGGTCGCCAACGCGATGCGCCGCATCCGATGACCCCGTCGCGCCTGCGCCTCATCGCCCTGCTTGCTCTCGCGGTCCCGATCGTCGTGACCGCGATCGCGGCCGGGTCGAACGCCGCATTCGGAGCACTTGCTCTCGCCGCCGCCGCCGCGGTGCTCGCGATGCTGCTCGCCGGTCCGGCGTTCCGGGCGATCCTCGCCGTGTTGATCGCGTTGCTTGGCGCCTGCGTCGTCGCGGTGGCGGTATTCCTCCCCGAACTCGACGCGCTCACCGTGGTCGCGATCGTCGGTGGCGCCCTGCAGGTGCTCGTCGCGGCCTGGGTCGCCACGACGATCCGCAGCTGGCCGGCGACCGGGGCCCGGTATTCACGCTCCCGCGTCGAGGGCGAGCGGGCGAGCGACGATCCTGCCCGCAGCTGGGACGCCCTCAGCGCGGGCGACGATCCGACCGATCCGGCGGGGGTCGAGTAGCCGCCGAGCGGCGTGTCGAGACTCGGTAGACTACGGCTGCACCTCAGCAGGAGAAGGAGATTCACAGATGAGCGACGAGAACGAGCCCGGTCACGGACATTCGCCCGCGGCCTGGGTTGCCGTGGTGGTCATGCTGATCGGCATCACCGGCGGCACGTTCGCGTTCTGGTTCGACCAGGCGCTGCTCGTCTGGATCTCGGCGGGCGTCGTCGTCCTGGGTCTGCTGCTGGGTCTCGTTCTCGCGAAGCTCGGCTACGGCGTCAAGGGGCCGCGTTACGTCCCGAAGAACCATTCCTGACCTGCTCGCGGAGCTCGTCGCCGGTGCCGTCGACGACGCCGCGGCGCGCCGGGCGACCTTGACGCTCCCGGCGGTCGAAGCCGCAGCTCTGGCGCGACCGCCCGCTCGCGATGCTCTCGCCGCGCTGGCTCCCGCCGAACGGGTGAAGGTCATCGCCGAGGTGAAACGGGCGAGCCCGTCGCGAGGCGCCCTCGCCGAGATCGCCGACCCGGCATCCCTCGCCGTCTCGTACCAGACCGGCGGCGCGAGCGCGATCAGCGTGCTGACCGAAGGGCGCCGCTTCGGCGGGTCCCTGCAGGACCTCACCGACGTGCGAGCCGCGGTCGACCTGCCGGTTCTGCGCAAAGACTTCATCGCCGAGCCGTACCAGGTGTTCGAGGCCCGTGCCGCCGACGCCGACCTCGTGCTGCTCATCGTCGCGGCGCTCACGCAGCCCGTGCTGCACGAACTGCATGCGCTCATTCTCGAGCTCGGCATGACCCCGCTCGTCGAAGCCCACTCCGCCGAAGAGGTCGAGCGTGCCCTCGACGTCGGAGCCTCGATCGTCGGCATCAACGCCCGCGACCTCTCGACCTTCGAACTCGACCGTGACCTGTTCGGAACGCTCGCCGATCGCATCCCGTCGGGTGTCGTCCGCGTCGCCGAGTCGGCCGTGAAAGACGCCGCGGATGTCACCCACTACCGCGCTGCCGGCGCGGATGTCGTGCTCATCGGCGAAGCGCTCGTCACCGGCGACGACCCGGTCGCCACGCTCAAGAGTTTCCTGGAGGCCGGAAAGTGACCCCACCCACCGAGCAGACGGAGTCGCTCAGGGACCGCCCCGGCCCGTTCTTCGACGCCTACGGCGGCCGGTTCATGCCCGAGTCGCTCATCGCGGCGATCGACGAACTCGCGGCCGCCTACGAGGCGGCGAAAGCCGACCCGTCGTTCGCTGCCGAGCTGGCCGAACTGCATCGCACCTACACCGGCCGCCCCTCGATCATCACCGAGGTGCCGCGGTTCGCCCAGCATGCCGGCGGGGCGCGCATCATCCTCAAGCGGGAGGATCTCAACCACACCGGCTCGCACAAGATCAACAACGTGCTCGGCCAGGCGCTGCTCACCCGGCGCCTCGGCAAGAACCGCGTCATCGCCGAGACCGGAGCCGGCCAGCACGGCGTCGCGACCGCGACGGCGGCCGCGCTCTTCGGGCTCGAGTGCACGATCTTCATGGGCGAGGTCGACACCCAGCGTCAGGCGCTCAACGTCGCCCGCATGCGGCTGCTCGGTGCCGAAGTCGTGTCGGTCACGACCGGCAGCCGCACGCTGAAGGACGCGATCAATGAGGCCTACCGCGAGTGGGTGACGAGCGTCGAGACCACCAACTACATCTTCGGAACGGCGGCGGGCCCGCATCCGTTCCCGGCGATGGTGCGCGACTTCCAGAAGATCATCGGCGAGGAGGCGCGTCAGCAGGTACTCGAGCTCACCGGCAAACTCCCGGATGCCGTCATGGCCTGCGTCGGCGGCGGCTCGAACGCCATCGGCATCTTCCACGCGTTCCTCGACGACGCCGACGTGAAGTTGTACGGGATCGAGGCGGCCGGTGACGGCGTCGACACCGAGAAGCACGCGGCGACCATCGAACGGGGTCGACCGGGCGTACTCCACGGCTCACGGTCCTACGTGCTGCAGAACGACGACGGGCAGACGATCGAGTCGCACTCGATCTCGGCCGGACTCGACTACCCGGGGGTCGGCCCCGAACATGCCGCCCTCAACGACCGCGGCCGCGCGACCTACCTGCCGGCGACCGACACCGAGGCGATGGATGCCCTCCGCCTGCTGTCGATGACCGAAGGCATCATCCCGGCCATCGAGTCCGCTCACGCCCTCGCCGGCGCTCTGCGGCTCGGTCGCGAACTCGGGCCGGACGCCACCATCCTGGTCAACCTCTCCGGTCGTGGTGACAAAGACGTCGCCACGGCCGGAGCCTGGTTCGACCTGTTCGACGAGGGAGCGAAGCAGTCGTGACCGTTCCCACCCTTTCGGTCGCGACCCGCATCGCGCAGAACCGCGACGACGGCCGCGGCAGCCTCATCGGCTACCTCCCGGTCGGGTTCCCCGACCTCGGCACGAGCATCGACGCCGCGGTCGCGCTCGCCGAGAACGGCGTCGACGCGCTCGAACTCGGGCTGCCCTACAGCGATCCCGTGATGGACGGGCTCGCGATCCAGAAGGCCACCGAGGCCGCGATCGCCGGCGGGTTCCGGGTGCGCGATGTCTTCACCGCCGTCGAAGCGGTGCGCGCGCGGGTCGACATCCCGGTGCTGGTGATGACCTACTGGAACCCCGTGCTGCAGTACGGAGTGGATGCCTTCGCCGACGCGCTCGTGAACGCCGGGGGAGCGGGACTCATCACCCCCGACATCACCCCGGATTCCGCCGACGAGTGGATCGCGGCGAGCGACCGCACGGGTCTCGACCGCGTCTTCCTGGCGGCGCCGTCATCCACCGATGCGCGCCTGAAGACGACCGTCGAGGCGAGCCGTGGCTTCGTCTACGCCGTCTCGACGATGGGCATCACCGGAGCGCGACAGGATGTCGACGCCGCCGCGCGTTCGCTCGTGGCGCGCCTGCGGGGCGTCGGCGCGGAGAACGTCTGTGTCGGGATCGGCATCTCGACGGGCGAGCAGGTCGCCGAGGTTCTCGGCTACGCCGACGGCGCGATCGTCGGCTCGGCCTTGGTGAGCGCGCTGGCCGACGGAGGCGTCGCGGGAGTCGCCGCGAAGGCCGCCGAGCTCGCGTCCGGCACGACCGCGACCAGGAAGTAGACTCGCCGACGTGATCCCGACGAGCCTTCCCAGCCCGCCGTCCGACTGGTCGTCGTTCGAGATCCCTCTGGGGTTCATCCACGACGCACTCGTGGGCGTTCTTCCGTGGTTTCCCGAGCAGTTCGTCATCCACGTGTACGCCCTGGCGATCCTGCTCGGCATCGCCGTCGCGATCACCGTCTCCAACTACCGGTTGACCGCCCGCGGCGCCGAGCCGTGGATCGTCATCGACCTCGCGATCTGGGCCGTCGTGTTCGGAATCGTCGGGTCCCGCATCTGGCACGTCGCCACTCACCCCGACGACTTCTTCGGCGAGGGCAAGAACACCTGGAACGCCTTCGAACCCGGCAGCGTCTGGGCCGTCTGGGAAGGCGGCGTGGCGATCTTCGGCGCCGTGCTGTTCGGCGGCCTCGGCGTGTACATCGCCTGCCGACTCGCCGGCCTGCGTTTCACGGCCGCCGTCGACGCGATGGCCCCCACGCTGCTGCTCGCCCAGGCCTTCGGCCGCCTCGGCAACTACTTCAACCAGGAGCTGTTCGGCCTCCCCACCGACCTGCCGTGGGGCCTCGAGATCGACCGCCCGAACCCGGCGATCCCGGTCGGCATCCCCGCAGACGCCCTCTTCCACCCGACCTTCCTCTACGAGATCATCTGGCTGCTCGCCGGCTTCGGCGTGCTGATGCTGATCGAGAACCGGGTCTCGCTCGGCAAGGTTCAGTCGGGCATCGGCAAGTTCCTGCCGGTGTGGCCCACGTTCACGCGTCGCGACGCGTGGCACTGGGGCAAGATGGTCGGCCTCTATGCGATCTGGTACGGCATCGGCCGCGCGTGGTTCGAGTCGATCCGCCTCGACCCGAGCGAAACGCTCTTCGGCATCCGCTCCAACGTGTGGGGCGCGCTGCTCTTCATCCTGGTCGGCATCATCGTGATCGTCGTGCAGACGAAGCGGCATCCGGGCATCGAACCGAGCGTTTACCTGCCCGGCAAAGAGTGGACGCCCGACTCTGCGGTAGACTCCGACGAGATCTACACGGACGATGAGACCGGCGATGGCGCCGGATCCACGACTCCGGCGCCTGCCACAAGCGGAGCTTCCCGAAAATAGTCCCGCCTCCGCGCACCCCTCGCGGCCCGTGGCCTTCGTCGACACGTCGCCACACAGCATCCGTTGGGCCAGCGCAGTCCCACTCCAGCACCATCGTGAGGACGGTACCCATGGTTCAGAGCGCATACGAACGGTTCAGCACCGTTCCGCAGGCGCAGGGGCTTTACAACCCTGCGTCAGAGAAGGACGCCTGTGGCCTCGCCATGGTCGCCACGCTGCGCGGAACGGCCGGCCACGACATCGTCACGCAGGCTCTGGATGCCCTGCGGCACCTCGAGCACCGCGGGGCGATCGGATCCGACGCGGGCACCGGCGACGGTGCCGGCATCATCACCCAGATCCCCGACCAGTTCCTGCGCGCGGTCGCGGGCTTCGACTTGCCGCCCGTCGGACGGTACGCGGTCGGGATGGCGTTCCTGCCCACCGACAAGACCGAGCGCGACGCGCAGAAGGCGGCGATCACGACCATCGCCGAGCAGGAGTCGCTGCGGGTCATCGGGTGGCGCGACGTGCCCACCGACCCCGCGCACCTCGGAACCCTGGCGCGTGAAGCCGCGCCGGTCTTCGAGCAGGTGTTCGTCGAGGCCACCCGCGGCGACGCGCACGGCCAGCCGCTGTCCGGCATCCAGCTCGACCGGCTCACCTTCCGGTTGCGCAAGCGGGCCGAGCGGGAGCTGGGCGCCTACTTCCCCTCGCTGAGCGCACGCACCCTGGTCTACAAGGGCATGGTGACGACCCTCCAGCTGGAGCCGTTCTACCCCGACCTCTCCGACGAGCGCTTCGTCTCGAAGCTCGCTCTCGTGCACTCCCGGTACTCGACGAACACGTTCCCGTCGTGGCCGCTCGCCCAGCCGTTCCGCATGATCGCCCACAACGGCGAGATCAACACCGTGGAAGGCAACCGCAACTGGATGCGGGCCCGCCAGTCGCAGCTGGAGAGCGAGCTGCTCGGCGACCTCAAGCCGGTGTTCCCGATCGTCACCCCCGGCGCGTCCGACTCGGCATCGTTCGACGAGGTCGTGGAGCTGCTCAACCTCGGCGGCCGCTCGCTGCCGCACGCGATGATGATGATGGTGCCGGAGGCCTGGGAGAACCAGGTCGACATCGACCCGGCCCGTCGCGCCTTCTACGAGTTCCACTCGATGCTCATGGAGCCGTGGGACGGCCCCGCCGCGCTCGTCTTCACCGACGGCGAGTTCGTCGGGGCGACGCTCGACCGCAACGGCCTGCGGCCGGGCCGCTTCCTGGTGACCGACGACGGCCTCGTCGTGCTGGCGAGCGAGATCGGCGTTCTGGACTTCCCGCCCGACCGCATCGTGCGCAAGGGACGGCTGCGTCCGGGGAAGATGTTCCTCGTCGACACCGTCGCGGGGCGCATCGTCGAAGACGACGAGGTCAAGGCCGAGCTGGCGGCATCCGAACCGTGGCAGGACTGGCTCGACGAAAGCCGCATCGAACTGGCCGACCTGCCGGAGCGGGAGCACATCTCGCATACTCCCGCGTCGGTCGTGCGTCGTCAGCGCACCTTCGGGTACACCGAGGAGGAGGTGCGGATCCTGTTGACGCCGATGGCGATCAACGGCGCCGAGCCCCTCGGGGCGATGGGTTCCGACACCCCGATCGCGGTGCTGAGCGACCGCCCGCGGCTGCTGTTCGACTACTTCACCCAGGCGTTCGCGCAGGTGACGAACCCGCCGCTCGACAGCATCCGCGAAGAGGTCGTCACGAGCATGAAGCTCGGCCTCGGTCCGGAGCGCAACCTGCTCACCGCGACGCCCGAGCACGCCCGCCAGGTCGTGCTCGACTTCCCGGTGATCGACAACGACGAGCTCGCGAAGATCCAGCACATCGAAGGGCCGGCCGAGCCCGGCCAGCGCGGGCCGAAGCTGGCACGGGTCATCAAGGGGCTGTACCGCATCGACGAGGGCACCGAGGCGATGGCCGATCGGCTGGCCCGGATGTGCGAGGAGGCCGACGACGCGATCGCCGACGGCGCGCAGTTCCTGGTGCTCTCCGACCGCGACTCGAACGCCGACCTCGCGCCGATCCCGTCGCTGCTCATGCTCTCGGCGGTGCATCACCACCTCATCCGACAGGAGACGCGGATGAAGGTCGGTCTCGTGGTCGAAGCCGGTGACGTGCGCGAGGTGCACCACGTCGCGCTGCTCGTCGGCTACGGCGCGTCGGCGATCAACCCGTACCTGGCGATGGAGACTGCCGAGCAGCTCGTCAACTCGGGCATGATCTCCGGGGTCACGCCCGAGAAGGCGGTCAAGAACCTCATCAAGGCGCTCGGCAAGGGCGTGCTGAAGATCATGTCCAAGATGGGCATCTCGGTCGTCGGATCGTACGCCGGAGCGCAGGCGTTCGAAGCCGTGGGCCTCAGCCAGGAGTTCGTCGACCAGTACTTCACGGGGACCACGAGCCTGCTCGGGGGCGTCGGCATCGACGTGATCGCGGCCGAGAACGCCGCCCGGCATGCGGCGGCGTACCCGGAAGACGGCGCGATCACCGTGCACGAGCGCCTGCAGGTCGGCGGCGAGTACCAGTGGCGCCGCGAGGGGCCCTCCCACCTGTTCAACCCCGACACGGTGTTCCGGCTTCAGCACTCGACGCGCGCCCGCCGGTACGACATCTTCCGCGACTACACGCGGCTCGTCGACGAGCAGGCCGAGAACCTGATGACCCTGCGCGGGTTGTTCAAGTTCAAGGACGACGAGCGCAAGCCGATCCCGCTCGACGATGTCGAGCCGATCGAGAGCATCATCGCGCGCTTCAACACGGGTGCGATGAGTTACGGCTCGATCTCGCAGGAGGCTCACGAGACCCTCGCGATCGCGATGAACCGCATCGGCGGACGCTCGAACACCGGCGAGGGCGGCGAAGACGTCGACCGGCTTCTCGACCCGGCACGCCGGAGCGCGATCAAGCAGGTCGCGAGCGGCCGGTTCGGCGTCACGAGCCTGTACCTCACGAACGCCACCGACATCCAGATCAAGATGGCGCAGGGCGCGAAGCCCGGCGAGGGCGGCCAGCTGATGGCCACCAAGGTGTACCCGTGGATCGCCCGCACCCGGCACTCCACGGCCGGCGTCGCGCTCATCTCGCCGCCGCCGCACCACGACATCTACTCGATCGAAGACCTCAAGCAGCTGATCTTCGACCTGAAGCGGGCGAACCCCGAGGCGCGCATCCACGTGAAGCTCGTCTCGCAGTCGGGAATCGGCGCGGTCGCCGCGGGTGTGTCGAAGGCACTCGCCGATGTCGTGCTCATCTCGGGTCACGACGGCGGCACCGGCGCGAGCCCGCTCAACTCGCTCAAGCACGCCGGCACCCCGTGGGAGATCGGCCTCGCCGAGACCCAGCAGACGCTCATGCTCAACGGCATGCGCGACCGGGTGGTCGTGCAGGTCGACGGCCAGCTCAAGACCGGTCGGGATGTCATCATCGCCGCGTTGCTTGGGGCCGAGGAGTACGGATTCGCCACCGCACCTCTGGTCGTCTCGGGCTGCGTCATGATGCGGGTCTGCCACCTCGACACCTGCCCCGTGGGCGTCGCGACCCAGAACCCGGAGCTGCGTGCCCGGTTCACCGGCAAGCCCGAGTTCGTCGAGACGTTCTTCGAGTACCTGGCCCAGGAGGTGCGCGAGTACCTCGCGGAGCTCGGGTTCCGGTCGCTCGACGAGGCGATCGGTCGCGCCGACCTGCTCGATGTCGACCGCGCCGTGGAGCACTGGAAGGCCGACGGGCTCGACCTCAGCCCGATCCTCGTCGGGCCGGTGTTCGCCGAGGACGAGCCGCGTCGCAACCGGGTGGCGCAGAAGCACGAACTCGACGAGCACTTCGACGTCGAGCTGATCCGTCGCGCCGCCGCCGCCCTCGAGAACGGTGAGCCCGTGACGATCGAGCTGCCGGTGAAGAACACCGAGCGTGCCGTCGGCACGATGCTCGGCCACGAGGTCACCAAGCGCCACGGTGAGCACGGCCTTCCCGAGGGCACGATCCAGGTGTCGATGACCGGGTCGGCGGGCCAGTCGCTGGGCGCGTTCATGCCCAACGGCATCACCCTGCGTCTCGAGGGCGACTCCAACGACTACGTCGGCAAGGGTCTCTCGGGCGGCCAGATCATCCTGCGTCCGCCGCACTCCGCCGTCTTCGCCGCCGAGCGCAACGTCATCGCCGGCAACGTTCTCGGCTACGGCGCGACGCAGGGCAGCATGTTCATCCGCGGCGTCGTGGGGGAGCGGTTCCTGGTGCGCAACTCGGGCGCGACCGCCGTCGTCGAAGGGGTGGGCGACCACGCCCTCGAGTACATGACCGGCGGTCTCGCGGTGATCCTCGGAACGACCGGGCGCAACCTCGGCGCCGGGATGTCGGGAGGCACGGCCTACGTGTACGACCTGCGCCCCGAGCGAGTCAACCGGGATGCCCTCGCCAACGGTGAGCTGTCGCTCATGCCGCTGGAGAGCGCCGACGTGGAGATCCTCACCGACCTGCTGCGCAAGCACGTGGCCGAGACCGACTCCGCACTCGCGGCGAAGATGCTCGCCGACCCCGATGCGACGATGGCCGCGTTCGTCAAGGTGCTGCCCCGCGACTACGCCGCCGTCATCAAGGCGCGCGCCGACGCGATCGAAGAAGGCCTCGACCCCGACGGCGACGTCGTCTGGTCACGGATCATGGAGGTGACCGGTGGCTGATCCCAAGGGATTCCTCAAGGTCCAGGAGCGCGAGCTGCCGAAGCGCCGGCCGGTGCCGGTGCGCATCATGGACTTCAAAGAGGTCTACGAGAACCAGGACCCGACCCAGTTGCGGCGTCAGGCCGGGCGCTGCATGGACTGCGGCATCCCGTTCTGCCATTCCGGCTGCCCGCTCGGCAACCTCATCCCGGAGTGGAACGACCTCATCTGGCGGGGCGAGGGCCGCCAGGCGATCGAGCGCCTGCATGCCACCAACAACTTCCCGGAGTTCACCGGCACCCTGTGCCCGGCGCCGTGCGAGGCGAGTTGCGTGCTCGGCATCAACCAGCCCGCGGTCACGATCAAGCAGGTCGAGGTGTCGATCATCGACCAGGCTTGGGCGAACGGCTGGGTCACCCCGCATCCGCCGGAGAGGCTGACCGGCAAGACCGTCGCCGTCGTCGGCTCCGGGCCGGCGGGACTCGCGGCCGCACAGCAGCTCACCCGGGCCGGACACACCGTGGCGGTCTACGAGCGCGACGACCGCATCGGCGGCCTGCTGCGCTACGGCATCCCCGACTTCAAGATGGAGAAGAAGCGGCTGGATGCGCGACTCGCGCAGATGCAGGCCGAGGGCACGCGCTTCCGGGCCGGCGTCACCATCGGTGAGGACATCGCCTGGGATGACCTCCGATCGCGATACGACGCGGTCGTCATCGCGACCGGCGCGACCGTTCCGCGGGACCTGCCGATCCCGGGCCGCGACCTGCTCGGGGTGCACTTCGCGATGGACTACCTCGTGCAGCAGAACAAGGTCGTCGCGGGTGACCAGGTCGCCGCGCAGATCACCGCCGAGGGGCGCCACGTCGTCGTCATCGGCGGTGGCGACACCGGCGCCGACTGCATCGGCACCGCCCACCGCCAGGGCGCTCTCAGCGTCACCAACCTGGCCATCGGCATCCAGCCGCCCGCGGAGCGCCCCGAGCACCAGCCGTGGCCGACGACGCCGACCCTGTTCGAGGTCTCCAGCGCCCACGAGGAGGGCGGCGAGCGGGTGTACCTCGCCTCGACCGTGGAGTTCCTCGCCAACGAGGCCGGTGAGGTGCGCGCGTTGCGGGTCGCCGAGACCGAGTACCTCGACGGCCGGCGGGTGCCGAAGTCGGGCACCGAGCGCGAGATCCCGGCCGACCTGGTGCTCATCGCGATGGGCTTCACCGGACCCGAGAGCGACACCCTGCACGGCCAGCTGCGCGTGCCGTTCGAGAACGGCACCGTCGAGCGCGACGGCGACTACGCCACCAGCGAGGCGGGCGTGTTCGTCGCCGGCGACGCCGGTCGCGGGCAGTCGCTCATCGTCTGGGCCATCGCCGAGGGCCGCGCCGCGGCATCCGCCGTCGACCGCTACCTGGAAGGCGAGACGCAGCTGCCCTTCCCGGTGCGCCCGACCGATCGCGCCCTCACCGTCTGACTTTCCCGCTTCGCCACCGCCACCATGAGAAAGTAACCCCGCCACCCCATGAGAAGAGCCAAGATCGTCGCCACCCTCGGGCCCGCGACATCCAGCTACGAATCCCTTCGAGCGATCATCGAAGCCGGCGTCAACGTCGCTCGCATGAACCTCAGCCACGGCACCTACGAGGTGCACAACGAGGTCTACGCGAACGTGCGCAAGGCGGCGGAGGATCTCGGCGCCCCGGTCGCGGTGCTCGTCGACCTCCAGGGTCCGAAGATCCGGCTCGGCAAATTCGCCGACGGCCCGCACCAGCTCGAGGTCGGCGACATCCTGACGATCACGACCGAAGAGGTGCTCGGCACGAAGGATCTCGTCGGCACCACCTACAAGGGCCTGCCGGGCGACGTCGCGCCGGGCGACTTCCTGCTGATCGATGACGGCAAGGTCAAGGTCGAGGTCGTCTCGACCGACGGCGTGCGCGTCGTCACGAAGTGCATCGTCGCCGGTCCGGTCTCGAACAACAAGGGCATCAACCTGCCCGGGGTCGCGGTCAACGTCCCCGCGCTGTCGGAGAAGGACGAAGACGACCTGCGCTGGGGCCTCAAGCTCGGCGCCGACTACATCGCCCTGTCGTTCGTCCGCAACGCCGCCGATGTCACCCGCGTGCACGAGATCATGGCCGAAGAGGGCCGCCGCATCCCCGTCATCGCCAAGATCGAGAAGCCGCAGGCGGTCGACAACCTCGAGGAGATCATCGACGCCTTCGACGGCATCATGGTCGCCCGCGGCGACCTCGCCGTCGAGCTGCCGCTCGAGGCGGTGCCCATCGTGCAGAAGCGCACGATCGAACTGAGCCGCCGCATGGCGAAGCCGGTCATCGTCGCGACGCAGATGCTCGAGTCGATGACCGACAACCCGGTGCCGACCCGCGCCGAGGCCTCCGACGTCGCCAACGCGGTGCTCGACGGTGCCGACGCGGTCATGCTCTCCGGCGAGACGAGTGTCGGAAAGTATCCGGTCGTCACGGTGCAGACGATGGCGCGGATCATCGCGTCGACCGAAGACCACGGGCTCGAGCGCATCCCGCCGCTCGGCACCAAGCCGCGCACCCAGGGCGGGGCGATCACCCTCGCCGCCGCCGAGGTGGCCGACTTCGTGGACGCCAAGTACGTCTGCGTCTTCACCGAGTCGGGCGACTCGGCGCGCCGCATGTCGCGGTTGCGTTTCCGCATCCCGATGAAGGCGTTCGCAACCGACGAGGCGATCCGTCGCCGGATGAACCTCACCTGGGGCATCGAGTCCTTCCTCGTCGAGCGCGTCGACCACACCGACGCCATGTACAAGCAGGTGGACGAGGTGCTTCTCGCCGCGGGGCTCGCGGAGGAGGGTGACAAGGTCGTCGTGATCTCGGGATCCCCTCCCGGCGTGCCCGGGTCGACGAACGACATGCGCGTGCACGTCATCGGATCGGCGATCAAGCCGAAGCGCCCCGTCTGGGAGTCGGGAAAGCACGCTGACTAGCGTCGCACCCGCTGAGATCCGACCCGGCCGCTACCGGCACTTCAAGGGCGCGGTCTACGTCGTCGTGAACACCGCGACCCACAGCGAAACCGAGGAGCCGTTCGTCGTCTACCACCGAGAAGGCGACGAGCGGCTCTGGGTGCGGCCCGCAGCGATGTGGGGGGAGTCCGTCGAGCGTGACGGCTACTCCGGCCCTCGGTTCACGGCGATCGAGGACTAGACGAGTTCGGCCACTAGGCGGGCTCGACTCGGAGGGTGAGTGCACGGGCGTCGTCGCTGACGACCGCGCCGATGTGCGGGGTGTGTCCGTACTTGGCCCGGAACGCCGCATCCACCGCGTCTTGTTCCGGCGCGTCGTGCGCGATGTGCCGCACCGTCACCGCGAGACGCCGGTCGGCGAGCGCGGCCCGGGCGTCGCGTTCGGCATTGCGGCCGTCGGCCAGCGTGAACGCGACCGGCCGGCCGGAACGCGCCCGTCGATTCCAGGCCGCCTTCTCGCCGTAGGCCGAGCGCACGTACGGCACGCCGTCGACCGTGACCGCCCAGATCGGGGTGGCGACCTCGTCGCCGCTGGAGCGGGTCGTGACGATCGTGACGGTCTCGGTGGTGGCGATGTGTGCCGCCAGGTGAGCGAACTCGGTCATGCCGGGTTCAACACGCGCGTGCCTCTCCCGCTTCCCAGGGTGCCGGATGTGGGACTTGAACCCACACGTCCTCACGGACAACCGATTTTGAGTCGGTCGCGTCTGCCATTCCGCCAATCCGGCGCACGTGCGCTGCGGGCGCACGGCACATCCTCAACGTACCGTAGGCTCGATCTGTGAGTGATGCCACCGAAGTTCCGACCGCGCCGCGCCGCGTCGTCGTCGCCGAAGACGAGTCGCTCATCCGCATGGACATCGTCGAGATTCTGCGCGACAACGGGTTCGAGGTCGTCGGCGAAGCGGGTGATGGCGAGACCGCCGTGCAGCTCGCAACCGAGCTGAAGCCCGACCTCGTCGTCATGGATGTCAAGATGCCGCAGCTCGACGGCATCTCGGCGGCCGAGCGCCTCGCCAAGAACCACATCGCCCCCGTCGTGCTCCTCACCGCGTTCAGCCAGAAGGAACTCGTCGAGCGGGCCAGCGAGGCCGGCGCGATGGCGTATGTCGTGAAGCCGTTCACTCCGAACGACCTGCTGCCCGCGATCGAGATCGCGCTCAGCCGGTACCAGCAGATCGTGACCCTCGAAGCCGAGGTCGCCGACATGGTCGAGCGGTTCGAGACCCGGAAACTCGTCGACCGGGCGAAGGGTCTGCTCAACGAGAAGATGGGCCTGTCGGAGCCCGAGGCGTTCCGTTGGATTCAGAAGGCGTCGATGGATCGCCGCCTGACCATGCACGATGTCGCTCTGGCGATCATCGAGCAACTCGCGCCCAAGAAGTAGTGCCGCCGAACAGGTAGTTCCGCCGAAGAGGCGGCGCGGCTAGCGGATCTTCTTCAGGAAGTTCGTCATCCGCACCGTCGAGAGGCGGTTGCCGGCCTCGTCGGTGATGACGATCTCGTGCGTGCACAGCGTGCGGCCGAGTGAGATCGCGGTGCAGGTGCCGGTCACCCACCCGGAGTCGATCGAACGCGTGTGGCTCGCGTTGATCTCGATCCCGACCGCCACGTAGTCCGGTCCACCGTGGATGGCCGACGAGAGCGAGCCGAGCGACTCGCCGAGCACGACGTGCGCTCCGCCGTGCAGGATGCCGACCACCTGCGTGTTGCCTTCGACGGGCATCCGCGCGACCGAGTAGTCCGCCCCGAGGATGTCGTACTCGATCCCCATCTTCACCGGCAGCGCACCGCCGTTGTTCGAGAACCGGGCAAGCAGATCGGGGTGCAGATCGGCGGGGTACTGGGTCACGTGCGGGCCCTCCAGGGCTGTCGGATGCGGCGGCTAGGCTTACGCCGTGCCGGACTCGAAAAAGCCTACGCTCCTGCTCATCGACGGCCATTCACTCGCGTTCCGCGCGTTCTACGCCCTCCCGGTCGACTCGTTCGTCACGCGTGACGGTCAGCACACGAACGCCATCCACGGGTTCCTGTCGATGCTCAACCTGCTGCTGCAGAACGAACGGCCCACGCACCTCGCGGTCGCCTTCGACAAGTCGCGGGTGTCGTTCCGCACGGCGGAGTACCCCGAGTACAAGGGCACCCGCGGCGAGACCCCGCCGGAGTTCAAGGGCCAGATCCCGCTGCTGCAGGAGGCCCTCGCGGCGATGAACATCCCGACCCTCGAGGTCGACAACTACGAGGCCGACGACATCATCGCGACGCTCGCCACCAAGGGCGCCGCCGACGGGTTCCAAGTGCTCGTCACCTCGGGCGATCGCGACACGATCCAGCTGGTCAACGACGACATCATCCTGCTCTACCCGAACGCCCGCGGCGTCTCGGAGCTGAAGCGCTACGACCGGGATGCGGTGGTCGAGAAGTACGGCATCGAACCCGAGCAGTACCCCGAGATCGCCGCCCTCGTCGGAGAGACCAGCGACAACCTCATCGGCATCGAGAAGGTCGGCGAGAAGACGGCCGTCAAGTGGATCCAGCAGTACGGCTCTCTCGACAACCTGCTCGCCCACGCCGACGAGATCACGGGCGTCGTCGGCGGCTACCTGCGCGACCAGCAGGACCGCGCCATCCGCAACCGCAAACTCAACCGGCTCGTCACCGACATGGAGCTCGAGTACGCCCCGGCTGACCTCGCGCGGAAGCCGATGAACGTCGAGGCGGTCACCGAGCTGTTCGGGCGGCTCCAGTTCAAGGCGCTGCTCGAACGACTGCTCAAGATCGAGGGTGTGACGGACGAGGCGAAGCTGACGAGCGGCGGAGCGACGGCAAGCGAGCTGCCGCCGGTGCAGACGCCGGCCGGCGTCGACCTCGAGGCGTGGCTCGACAAGCACTCCGACGGCGGCACGGCCCCGTTGGGGGTGCGGGTCGCCCTCCTCAACGGGACCGTCGACGGTGTGGGCATCGCGGGGGAGTCCGATTCGGCGTGGGTGCCCTGGGGTGACGCCGTGCTGGAGGCCTGGCTGGCCGGATCGTCGCCCAAGCACGTCTACGACGCGAAGCGCCAAGGAAAGGCTCTCGCGGCGGCCGGGGTGGAGCTGGGCGGCGTCGACCTCGACCCCGCGCTTCAGGCGTGGCTGTTGCGTCCCTCGCAGAAGTCCGAGACGCTCGCCTCGCTCGTCTACTACTACCTGGGCGAGAACCTCCCGCAGCCCGACCCGAACCAGCTGGTGCCCGAGACGGAAGCGCTGAGCCCGGCGAGCGAGGCCTGGTTCGTGCGCCGTCTCGCCGTCGAACTCGCCGGCCGTCTCGACCCGGGGTCGCTGCGCGTGCTGCACGACATCGAGGTGCCGCTCGGCCCCGTGCTCGCGCGCATGGAGGTGCAGGGCATCACGGTGAGCGCAACCGTGCTCTCCGGCCTCAACGAGCGGCTCGGCACTCAGGTGGCCGACATCGCGGCCCGCGCCTACGCCGAGATCGGCCGCGAGGTGAACCTGGGCTCGCCGAAGCAGCTCCAGGAGGTGCTGTTCGATCAGCTCGGTATGCCGAAGACCCGGTCGAACAAGACCGGCTTCTCGACGGACGCCCAGTCGTTGCAAGACCTGCAAGACCTGCACCCGCATCCGTTCCTCGAACTGCTGCTGCAGCATCGTGACGCGACCAAGATCAAGCAGATCGTCGAGACGCTGCAGAAGGGTCTCGGCCCCGACGGCCGGGTGCACACCAACTACGAGCAGACCGGGTCGGCGACCGGGCGCCTCGCCTCGAACGACCCGAACCTGCAGAACATCCCGATCAAGACCGAGGTCGGCCGCGAGGTGCGCACCGCGTTCGTGCCGGGGGAGGGCTTCGACACCCTGCTCACCGCCGACTACTCGCAGATCGAGATGCGCATCATGGCGCATCTCTCCGAAGATGCCGGCCTCATCGAGGCCTTCAACTCCGGGGAAGACCTGCACCGTTTCGTCGGCGCCCGCGTCTTCGGGGTCGACCCGGCCGACGTGACGCCGACGATGCGCACCAAGGTCAAGGCGATGTCGTACGGTCTCGCCTACGGGCTGTCGCCGTTCGGCCTCAGCAAGCAGCTGCGCATCGACGTCTCGGAGGCCAAAGAGCTCATCGCCGACTACCTCGCGCGGTTCGGGGGCGTGCGCGACTACCTGCGCGGCGTCGTCGAGCA
The DNA here is from genome assembly GCF_014653215.1 of Pseudolysinimonas yzui. Taxonomy (GTDB): domain Bacteria; phylum Actinomycetota; class Actinomycetes; order Actinomycetales; family Microbacteriaceae; genus Pseudolysinimonas_A; species Pseudolysinimonas_A yzui. Next base: position 765,529 of record NZ_BNAI01000001.1, read on the forward strand.
GGCCCGGATCGACGGCTACACGACGACGCTGTTCGGTCGCCGCCGCCCGTTCGGCGACCTCACGTCGACGAACCGCACCCTGCGGGAGAACGCCGAGCGGCAAGCTCTCAACTCGCCGATCCAGGGCTCGGCCGCCGACGTCATCAAGATCGCGATGCTCGGAATCGACGCCGACATCCGCGAGCGCGGCCTCGCGTCGCGCATGCTGCTGCAGGTGCACGACGAACTCGTCCTCGAGGTGGTCGCCGCCGAGGTCGACGAGGTCACCGCGATCGTCACCGATCGGATGGCGCACGCCGCCGATCTCAGCGTCCCCCTCGACGTCCAGGTCGGCTCCGGCCCCAACTGGGACGCGGCGGCCCACTGACCCGGGGCTCACTCGCGCCGGCTCACTGTAAACCCCCAGCATCCATCCCTCGACGGATGTCGGGGCGGGCGGGCAGAATGTCGGGAACGCGTCCCCCCACCGGGTCCTGACGCGCGACCGATCGAGGAGGATCCCATGCCCACTCGCACCGCCGTCGTCGCGTCCCGCATCGGACTGCACGCCCGACCCGCATCGCTCGTGAGCCTCGCGGCCGCCGGCACCGGAGTGCCGGTGCTGCTCGAGGCGCACGGGCGCAGCGTCAACGCCGCCAGCATCCTCGGCATCCTGTCGCTCGACGTCAGTCACGGCGACGAAGTCGTCGTCAGTGCCGACGACCCCGCGGCGGTCGACGCCCTGATCGCTCTCCTGGAACGCGACCTCACCGAAGACTGACCCGTCGGGAGGCTCCGTCGTAGGCTGAGGACATGACCGCTCAGCCCAGCCGTTCCGCCACGCCCATCGACAAGATCGCCGAAGACTGGGTGGCCACGATGGTCGACCTCGACCCGGACACCGCGATCTGGATGGGGGTGGAGGGGCGCATCGGCGAGATCGGCGACTACTCCCCGGCCGGCCACGACAAGCTGGTCGCCGAAGCCAAGAAGGTGGTCAGCGCCCTCGCCGCGGCGAACCCCGTCGACGAGGTCGACGAGGTCACCAAGACCGACATCACCTCGGAGCTCTCGCTCGAGATCGCGGCCGCAGAAGCCGGCTATCACCTGCGCGACCTCAACGTCATCGCCTCGCCGTCGCAGGGCATCCGCGAGATCTTCGACCTCATGCCGACCGAGTCGGAGGCCGATTGGTCGGTCATCTCCACCCGCCTCGGCAACGTGCCCGACGCGATCGACGGGTACATCGAGACGCTCAAGAAGGGCATCGCGACGGGTTCGGTCCCGGCCCGACGTCAGGTCGCCGAGGTCGCGCAGCAGGCGCGCAAGCACGGCGACCCGCTCGGCTTCTTCTTCGACTTCACCGGGGCCGCGAAACTCGGCGACGGGGCGGAGCTGCCCGCGTCGCTCGTCGCGGACCTGAAGAAGGGCGCCGAGGCCTCGGCCGAGGCCTACGACCGGCTCGCCGAGTTCCTCGAGACCGAGCTGGCGCCCGCCGCCACCGAGGTCGACGGGGTGGGGCGCGACCTCTACGCCCTGCGCTCGCAGCACTTCCTCGGGGCGAAGATCGACCTCGACGAGACCTACGAGTGGGGCATCGAAGAGCTGGCCCGCATGGTCGCCGAGCAGACCCGCATCGCCGGCGAGATCGTGCCCGGCGGCTCGGTCGCCGACGCGATCGAGGCGCTCGAGAAGGACCCCAGCCGCAAACTGCACGGCACCGACGCGCTGCAGCGGTGGATGCAGGAGACGAGCGACAAGGCGGTCGCCGACCTCTCGAAGCACCACTTCGACATCCCGGATGCGATCAAGAACCTGGAGTGCATGATCGCTCCGACGCAGGAGGGCGGCATCTACTACACGGGTCCCGCCGACGACTTCTCACGCCCCGGCCGGATGTGGTGGAGCGTTCCCGAGGGCGTCACCGAGTTCGACACCTGGCGTGAGCTGACGACGGTGTATCACGAGGGCGTTCCCGGCCACCACCTGCAGATCGGACAGGCCGTCTACAACCGCGCCACGCTCAACCTCTGGCGCCGCCAGCTCGGCGGCACGAGCGGCCACGCCGAGGGCTGGGCGCTCTACGCCGAGCGACTCATGGAAGAGCTCGGCTACCTCGACGACCCGGCCGACCGGCTCGGGATGCTCGACGGCCAGCGGATGCGCGCCGCCCGCGTCGTTCTCGACATCGGCGTGCACCTCGGCAAGCCGCGTCTCGACGGCACCGGCGTCTGGGACCACGACTACGCACTCGGCTTCATGCGCGAGAACGTCAACATGAACGACTCGTTCGTGCGATTCGAGGTGAACCGGTACCTCGGCTGGCCGGGCCAGGCTCCGTCGTACAAGGTCGGGCAGCGCATCTGGGAGCAGATCCGGGATGCCGCGCAGACCCGTGACGGGGCGTCGTTCTCGTTCAAGGACTTCCACAAGAAGGCCCTCGACATCGGCGGCGTCGGACTCGACACCCTGAAGGCGACGCTGCTCAAGTGACCTCACGCGCGTGACGTCACCCTGGCAGCTCGCGCTCGGCACGCGGCTGCAGCAGCTCGACCCGGCTCTGGCCACCTACTTCTCGACCGTCCCGGCGGGGAGCGTGGGGCGCGGCAGCGGAACGTTCGAGCACGTCGGCACGCCGCGGCGCTGGCTGTGGCCGGTGTTCGCACTGCTGGCACGGGCGGCGATCGCCTTTCCGGTGTGGGAGCGCGACGTTCCGTTCGAGGTCGTGAACGTTCCGGGCGACGGGACGGTGCGCGCCACGATCGCGTTCGGATTCCGCGGGGGAGAGCGGGTGATGCGCCATGAGATCCGGATGTCGCCGCAAGGGCTGGTCGATGTTCTGGGCACGCACGGGCGGTTCGAGGCGACCCTGGCGGCCCGCACCGTGGACGGCCGCCTCGAGCTGCGGTCGACCGGGCTGAGGGTGCGGCTCGGAGGCGCGCGCATCCCGATCCCGCTCGCGCCCCGCATCCACCTCGTGGAGCGACGCGACGGCCACCGTCAGCGAGTCGAGTTCACGATGACCGCCCCGCTGATCGGCGTCATCTACCGCTACGCTGGCGCGTTCGACTACCGGATCGAGGCCGCGTGAAGGTCGCGATCGCGGGCGCGTCGGGCTTCATGGGCCGCTACCTGGTGCGGCAGTTCCGCGCGGCGGGTGACGACGTCACCACGATCGGGCGTTCCGGTGCCGACGCGACCTGGGGGGATGCCGCCGCGATCGCCGCTGCGGTCGACGGGGCGCAGGTGCTGATCAATCTGGCGGGCAAGAGCGTGAACTGCCGCTACGGACCGGCGAACCGTGCCGAGATCCTGCGGTCGCGGGTCGAGACGACCCGCGCGCTCGGCGACGCGGTGGCCTCGGTCGCCCGCCCGCCGGCGCTCTGGCTCAACTCGTCGACCGCGACGATCTACCGGCACGGCGAGGACCGGCCGATGACCGAGTCGACGGGGGAGCTCGGCACGGGGTTCTCGGTGAGCATCGCGCGGGCCTGGGAAGAGGCGTTCTTCGAGCGCGACGACCTGCCCGCCACCCGCCGGGTGGCGCTGCGCACCGCCATCGTGCTGGGCGACGGCAGTGTGCTCGTCCCGCTGCTCACCCTCGCGCGCATCGGATTCGGCGGCGCGCAGATCGACGGACCGTGGTTCCGGTCGAGACGGCGGATCGCCGCGGGCACCTTCCACGAGTACGGCGCGCGCGGCGGACGTCAACGCTTCTCGTGGGTGCATCTCGACGACGTGTTCGGCATCATCCGGTTCCTGATCGATCACCCCGAGATCGACGGAGTCGTCAATGTCGCGGCGCCGAATCCGGTCGACAGCGTCACGGTGATGGGCAGCATCCGTCGCGCTCTTCGCGTGCCGTTCGGCATCCCGCTGCACAGGTGGGTGCTCGAGCCGGGGGCGTGGGCGATCCGCACTGAGACCGAACTCGTTCTGAAGAGCCGCTGGGTCGTCCCCGAACGGTTGCTGGCCGCGGGTTACCGATTCGCCTACCCCGGAGTCGAGGATGCGGTGCGCCAGATCGTCGCGGAACGCCGCCGCCGCTGAGCCGCTGGCGCCATCCACCCCCGCACGCTAGGCTAGAGAGTCGCGTTTGACGCGATCCGTATCCGCCTGCCATCGGCGAAACCAACACGCACTCTCTCGTCAATGGCCCGAACTATGCCCTCTCTCGCAGAGGCAACTGCCCGGAGCAACCACTACATGACAACCGCAACGACCGCCACGGCTACCAAGCAGGTCGCCATCAACGACATCGGATCTGCTGAAGACTTTCTGGCCGCGGTCGAAAAGACTCTCAAGTTCTTCAACGACGGAGACCTCATCGAAGGCACCGTCGTCAAGATCGACCGCGACGAGGTTCTGCTCGACGTCGGCTACAAGACCGAGGGTGTCATCCCCTCCCGCGAACTCTCCATCAAGCACGACGTCGACCCGTCTGAGGTCGTCAACGTCGGTGACATGGTGGAAGCCCTCGTTCTCCAGAAGGAGGACAAGGAGGGTCGCCTCATCCTGTCGAAGAAGCGCGCCCAGTACGAGCGCGCGTGGGGTGACGTCGAGAAGATCAAGGACACCGACGGCGTCGTGACCGGCAAGGTCATCGAGGTCGTCAAGGGTGGCCTCATCGTCGACATCGGCCTCCGCGGCTTCCTGCCGGCCTCGCTCATCGAGCTGCGCCGCGTGCGGGACCTCACGCCGTACCTCGACCAGGAGATCGAAGCGAAGATCCTCGAGCTCGACAAGAACCGCAACAACGTCGTGCTGAGCCGCCGCGCGCTGCTCGAGCAGACGCAGTCGGAGTCGCGCTCGACGTTCCTCAACAACCTCGCCAAGGGCCAGGTCCGCAAGGGTGTCGTGTCGTCGATCGTCAACTTCGGTGCGTTCGTCGACCTCGGCGGCGTTGACGGCCTCGTGCACGTCTCCGAACTGTCGTGGAAGCACATCGAGCACGCCAGCGAGGTCGTCGAGGTGGGCCAGGAGGTCACCGTCGAGATCCTCGAGGTCGACATGGAGCGCGAGCGCGTGTCGCTGTCGCTCAAGGCGACCCAGGAAGACCCGTGGCAGGTGTTCGCCCGTACCCACGCGATCGGTCAGATCGCACCGGGCAAGGTCACCAAGCTCGTTCCGTTCGGTGCGTTCGTGCGCGTCGCAGACGGCATCGAGGGCCTCGTGCACATCTCGGAGCTCAGCGGCAAGCACGTCGAGCTGGCCGAGCAGGTCGTGTCGGTCGGCGAGGAGGTCTTCGTCAAGGTCATCGACATCGACCTCGAGCGTCGCCGCATCTCGCTCTCGCTCAAGCAGGCGAACGAGTCGGTCGACCCGAACGGCACCGAGTTCGACTCCGGTCTCGCCGCGCTCTACGGCATGGTCACCGAGTACGACGAGCAGGGCAACTACAAGTTCCCGGAGGGCTTCGACGCCGAGTCGGGCGAGTGGCTCGAGGGCTTCGACGCTCAGCGCGAGACGTGGGAGGCCGAGTACGCCGCCGCCCAGGCTCGCTGGGAGCTGCACAAGTCCCAGGTGCTCGCCGCCGAGGAGAAGGGCATCGCCGATGCCCCCGCCGCCTCGTCGACCCCGTCGGGCAACTCGTTCTCGAGCGAGGGTTCGTCGACCGGCACTCTCGCCGACGACGAGTCGCTGGCCGCGCTGCGCGAGAAGCTCGCGAGCAACAGCTAGTCGCATCCAGATGTGAAGGGCCGGACGAGAGATCGTCCGGCCCTTTCGTTTGTCGGCCGAGCCGGCCGCGTCGCCGAAGGCGCTATGCGCCGTCGACGACGCGGTCCGCGTCGGGCGGCTCGGGGATCGAGATGTCGATCGCGTCGTCGGTGCGACGCTTCCGCCGCATGCGTCGGAACAGGGCGACGAGGCCGACCGCAAGGCCGACGACCCCCACGATCACGAGGATCGGGAACAGGATCGCGAGCAGGCTGAGCACGACCGAGGTGATGTCTTCGAGGGTGCTCAGCACGGGAGCTGCGACCCCGGCGGTGACGGCGTTGGCGGCGGGTCGGCTGAACGTCTTGCCGGCGTGCACGACGAGGGACAGCACGATGCCGATGACGATCGGCACCCACTGGTTGCTCGCGAAGAACTCGGCGGGGTCGGTGACGGCGACCGTCTCCGACGAGGTGCCGGAGCCGAACAGGATGCCGCCGGCCGCGGGCCGGACGACGGTCTGGATCCAGTCGTTCACGGTGTCGACCACCGGGATCTTGTCGGCGATGATCTCGATGACGAACAGCACCCCGAGAACGACGAGCACCCATTCGTTCTCGAGCCACGCCCAGGCCGGCGGCAGTTGGATCCAGTCGAGGAACCGGCTCGACAGTCCGACGAGCAGTAGCGGGATGTAGGCGTTGAGTCCGGCGGCGGCCGCGAGGCCGGTCCCCGTGAGGAGCTCGAGCATGCCCATACGATAGCCACATGCTGCTCGTTGCCTTGACTGGCGGGATCGCGTCGGGCAAGTCGACCGTCGCACGCAGGCTCCAGGAACACGGTGCCGTGATCGTGGATGCCGACCAGGTCGCCCGGCAGGTCGTCGAGCCGGGGGAGCCCGCGCTCGCGCGCATCGCCGAAGAGTTCGGCCCGGGAGTGATCGCCGCGGACGGCTCGCTCGATCGGGCGGCGCTCGGCGCGATCGTCTTCAACGACCCCGAGGGGCGTCAGAAACTCAACGCGATCACGCATCCCGCCGTGCTCGCGCGTTCGCGCGAACTGTTCGCCGCGGCGGCCGAGGCCGACCCCGACGCGATCGTCGTCTACGACATCCCGCTGCTGGTCGAAGCAGGACGCGTCGATGAGTTCGATCTGCGGGTGGTGGTGCACGCGGCGACCGAGACCCGGGTGGGGCGCATGGTCGAGCTGCGGGGCATGACCCGTGAAGAAGCCCTGCATCGCATCAACTCGCAGGCGACCGACACCGACCGGTTCGCGATCGCCGATGTCGTGATCGACGCCGACGGCACGCTGGAACAGACCCTCGAGCAGACGGATGCGCTCTGGGAGAACCTGCGGGCGCGTGTCAGGGGCTCGGCCTAGCCTGGAAGGTATGCAACCCACCCGCGCCGTGCGACCGTTCGAGGTCGTGAGCGACTACTCGCCGAGTGGGGACCAGCCGCAGGCGATCAAGGAGCTGGCCCAGCGCATCAACGCGGGCGAGACGGATGTCGTGCTGCTCGGCGCCACCGGAACCGGCAAGTCGGCGACCACCGCGTGGCTCATCGAGCAGGTGCAGCGGCCGACGATCGTGCTCGCCCACAACAAGACCCTGGCCGCCCAGCTCGCGAATGAGTTCCGCGAGCTGATGCCGCACAACGCGGTCGAGTACTTCGTCTCGTACTACGACTACTACCAGCCCGAGGCGTACGTTCCGCAGACCGACACCTTCATCGAGAAGGACAGCTCGATCAACGCCGAAGTCGAGCGGCTGCGTCACTCGACCACCAACTCGCTGCTCAGCCGCCGGGACGTCGTCGTGGTCTCGACAGTGTCGTGCATCTACGGTCTCGGCGCCGCCGAGGAGTACCTGGGCGCCATGACCTCGCTGCAGGTCGGTGACACCATCTCGCGCGACAAGCTCGTGCGCCGGTTCCTCAACATGCAGTACGACCGCAACGACGTCGACTTCTCGCGCGGCAAGTTCCGGGTGCGCGGCGACACGATCGAGATCATCCCGGTCTACGAAGAGCACGCGATCCGCATCGAGATGTTCGGCGACGAGATCGAGGCGCTCTACTCCCTGCATCCGCTCACCGGCGACGTGCTGCGCAAGCTGGATGCCGTGTCGGTCTTCCCGGCGACGCATTACGCCGCGAGCGCGGAGGCGATGCACCGGGCGATCGCGTCGATCAAGGTCGAACTCGCCGAGCAGCTCGCGTTGTTCGAGAAGCAGGGCAAGCTGCTCGAAGCCCAGCGACTGCGCATGCGCACGGCGTTCGACATCGAGATGATGGAGCAGATCGGCTTCTGCAACGGCATCGAGAACTACTCCCGCCACATCGACGGGCGGGCTCCGGGGGAGCCGCCGAACACGCTGCTCGACTACTTCCCCGACGACTTCCTCGTTGTCATCGACGAGTCGCATGCGACGGTGCCGCAGATCGGCGCGATGTACGAGGGGGATGCCTCCCGCAAGCGCACCCTCGTCGAACACGGCTTCCGGCTGCCGAGCGCCCTCGACAACCGTCCGCTGCGCTGGGAGGAGTTCCTCGAGCGCGTCGGCCAGAAGATCTACCTCTCGGCAACCCCCGGCAAGTACGAACTCGGCATGGCCGACGGGGTGGTCGAGCAGATCATCCGGCCGACCGGTCTTGTCGACCCGCAGATCGTCGTCAAGCCCAGCAAGGGCCAGATCGACGACCTACTCGAGCAGATCCGCATCCGGGTCGAACGTGACGAGCGGGTGCTCGTCACGACGCTGACGAAGAAGATGGCAGAAGAGCTGACCGCGTTCCTCGCCGAACACGGCGTCAACGTGCGGTACCTGCATTCGGATGTCGACACGCTGCGCCGCGTTGAGCTGCTCACCGAACTGCGGGCCGGCGTCTACGACGTGCTCGTCGGCATCAACCTGCTGCGGGAGGGCCTCGACCTGCCCGAGGTGTCGCTCGTCGCGATCCTCGACGCCGACAAGGAGGGCTTCCTGCGCTCGGGTACGTCGCTCATCCAGACGATCGGTCGTGCCGCCCGCAACGTCGCCGGCGAGGTGCACATGTACGCCGACAACATCACCGACTCGATGGCGCGAGCGATCGACGAGACGACCCGGCGTCGCGAGAAGCAGATCGCCTACAACACCGAGCACGGCATCGAACCGACCGCCCTCCGCAAGCGCATCGCCGACATCACCGAGGTGCTCGCGCGCGAAGGCGCCGACACCGAGCGGCTGCTCGCCGGCCGCTCGACGCCCGACGGTTCCCGTCGGCGCAGCCCCACCCCGAACCTCCGCCGAGAGGGCATCGGGGCCGCCGGCGCGGGCGAACTCGAGTCGATCATCGCCGACCTCAACGCGCAGATGCTGCAGGCGGCGGGGGAACTGAAGTTCGAACTCGCGGCGCGGCTGCGCGACGAGCTCAGCGACCTCAAGAAGGAACTGCGCCAGATGGAGACCGCGGGCCACGTCCGCTAGTCGGTGAATCGGGCGCACCCCGGCGGATGTCAGTGACCCTCCGTACACTTGCGGGGTGTCGATTGCGTCAGTCCCGGGTGCCCACAAGCTGAGCGTCCGCGGAGCGCGCGTTCACAACCTCAAGAACGTCGATCTGGAGATCCCGCGGGATTCTCTCGTCGTCTTCACCGGGCTTTCGGGCTCCGGCAAGTCGAGCCTCGCGTTCGACACGATCTTCGCCGAGGGCCAGCGTCGGTACGTCGAGTCGCTCTCCGCCTACGCCCGGCAGTTCCTCGGCCAGGTCGACCGGCCCGACGTCGACTTCATCGAGGGGCTGTCGCCCGCGGTGAGCATCGACCAGAAGTCGACGAACCGCAACCCGCGCTCGACGGTCGGAACGATCACCGAGATCTACGACTACATGCGTCTGCTCTGGGCACGCATCGGCGAGCCGCACTGCCCGGAGTGCGGTGAGAAGATCCAGCGTCAGACGGTGCAGCAGATCGCCGACCAGCTCATGGAGCTCGAGACCGGCACCCGCTACCAGGTGCTCGCGCCGATCGTGTCGCAGAAGAAGGGCGAGTTCGTCGACCTCTTCGCCGAACTGCAGGCGGGCGGCTACTCGCGCGCCGTCGTCGACGGTGAGACGGTGCAGCTCTCCGAGCCGCCCGTACTCAAGAAGTCGTACAAGCACGACATCTCGGTCGTCGTCGACCGTCTCGTCGCGTCCGACGATCTGCTGACCCGGCTGACCGACTCGGTCGAGACGGCACTCGGGCTCGCCGGCGGGGTCGTCACGATCGACTTCGTGGATGTCGACGGGGCGGCGGGTGTGCGCACGTTCAGCGAGAAGCTGTCCTGCCCGAACAACCACCCCATCCAGCTCACCGAGATCGAGCCGCGCACCTTCTCGTTCAACGCCCCGTTCGGCGCGTGCCCGGAGTGCTCGGGCCTGGGCATCAAGATGGCGGTCGACACCGACCTGCTCATCGGCGACCCGAGCCTCACCCTCAACGAGGGCGTCGTGCTGCCGTGGAACCAGGCCGGCAAGGGGATGTACTCCTACTTCTCCCGCCTGCTGCAGGGCCTCGGCAAAGACCTGGGCTTCGACCTCGACACCCCGTGGCAGAACCTCTCCGAAGAGGCCCAGCAGGCGATCCTGCGCGGCAACGACTTCGAGGTGGTCGTGTCGTGGCGCAACCGCTACGGCCGCACCGTGAAGTACTCGACGGGCTTCGAGGGCGTCATGCCCTACATCGAGCGCAAGTTCCATGAGGCCGAAGGCGAATGGTCGAAGCAGCGCTACGGCGAGTACCTGCGCGAGATCCCGTGTCCGGTGTGCGACGGTCAGCGGCTCAAGCCCGAAGTACTCGCCGTGCTGGTCGACGGCGAATCCATCTCAGCGGTCGCGAACCTCAGCCTTGCCGCTGCCCACCAGTTCATGGACCGACTCGACCTCACCGAGCGGCAGGCGCAGATCGCCGCCCAAGTGCTGCGCGAGATCCGCCTTCGGTTGGAGTTCTTGCTCGAGGTCGGCCTGGGCTACCTCACGATGGCGCGCGCGGCGGCGACGCTCTCCGGCGGCGAGGCGCAGCGCATCCGCCTGGCGACGCAGATCGGATCGGGACTCACCGGAGTGCTCTACGTGCTCGACGAACCGAGCATCGGCCTGCACCAGCGCGACAACCGGCGACTCATCGACACCCTGGTGAAGCTCAAGAACCTCGGCAACACGCTCATCGTCGTGGAGCACGACGAAGACACCATCCGCACCGCCGACTGGCTCGTCGACATCGGACCGGGGGCCGGCGAGCACGGCGGAGAGGTCGTGCACTCGGGCGACTACGCCTCGCTGCTGGGCAACCCGCGATCCGTGACCGGCGACTACCTCGCCGGACGCCGTTCGATCGAGATGCCCGCCCGCCGTCGCCCGATCGACAAGAACCGCCAGATCATCGTCGAAGGCGCGAAGGCCAACAACCTCCAGGACGTCACGGTGAGCTTCCCGATCGGCGCGTTCGTCGCCGTCACCGGCGTGAGCGGCTCGGGCAAGTCGAGTCTCGTCAACGACATCCTCTACAAGGTGCTCGCCAACGAACTCAACGGCGCCCGTCAGGTGCCCGGCAAGCACCGGCGCGTCACCGGCCTGGAGCACCTCGACAAGGTCGTGCATGTCGACCAGGCGCCGATCGGGCGCACCCCGCGCTCCAACCCGGCGACCTATACCGGGGTCTTCGACCGCATCCGCACCCTCTTCTCCGAGACGATGGAAGCCAAGGCCCGGGGCTACCAGCCCGGCCGCTTCTCGTTCAACGTCAAGGGTGGCCGCTGCGAGACCTGCTCGGGCGACGGCACGATCAAGATCGAGATGAACTTCCTGCCCGACGTCTACGTCGCGTGCGAGACCTGCGGGGGAGCGCGCTACAACCGCGACACCCTGCAGGTGCACTACAAGGGCAAGAACATCGCCGAAGTGCTCGACATGCCGATCAGTGAGGCGACCGAGTTCTTCGAGCCGATCAGCGCCATCCACCGCTACCTGAAGACCCTCGTGGAGGTCGGACTCGGCTACGTGCGCCTCGGGCAGTCGGCGACGACGCTCTCGGGTGGGGAGGCGCAGCGCGTCAAACTCGCGACCGAACTGCAGAAGCGCTCCAACGGGCGCAGCGTCTACGTGCTCGACGAACCGACGACGGGCCTGCACTTCGAAGACGTGCGCAAGCTGCTGATGGTGCTCAACGGTCTGGCCGACAAGGGCAACACGGTCATCGTCATCGAGCACAACCTCGACGTCATCAAGAGCGCCGACTGGGTCATCGACCTCGGGCCCGAGGGCGGCTCGGGGGGTGGCCAGGTCATCGCGACCGGCAGTCCCGAGCACCTCGCGACCGTCGAGGAGAGCCACACGGGGGTCTTCCTCCGCGAGATCCTGCGCCTCGAGGACGCGAGCGACGTGCCGGCGCGCAAGGCGGGCTAGGTGGCCGGTTCCACCCGGTCGGATGCGCTCGAGTGGCGTCCGAAGGCAGGGGAGATCCCCACCTCACCCGGGGTCTACCGCTTCCGGGATGCCCGCGGCCGGGTGCTCTACGTCGGCAAGGCGATCAACCTGCGCCAGCGGCTCAGCAACTACTTCCAGCCGATGCGCAACCTGCATCAGCGCACCCGCGCGATGGTGCTCACCGCGGCGGGGGTCGAGTGGACGGTCGTCGGCAGCGACCGCGAGGCGCTCGACCTGGAGTACGCCTGGATCAAGGAGTACGCGCCGCCGTTCAACGTGAAGTTCCGCGACGACAAGACCTACCCGTACCTGGTCGTGACGCTCGCCGACGAGGCTCCGCGGGTGATGGTCACCCGTAACCGCCGCATCCCCGGAGCCCGCTATTTCGGCCCGTACCCGAAGATCTGGGCGGTGCGCGACACGATCGACCTGATGGTGCGGGCGTTCCCCATCCGCACCTGCTCCGACTCGAGCTACAAGCGCGCGATGGCCACCGGCCGGCCGTGCTTCCCGGGCCAGATCGGTCGATGCGGAGGCCCGTGCTCGGGCCGGGTGTCGATCGGGGAGCACCGCCGGATCGTCGACGACTTCGTCGCGTTCATGGCGCATCCCGACCGAGGCGTCGTGACGCTGCTGCAGCGCGAGATGAAGTCCGCCGCCGCGGCCTTCGAGTACGAGCGCGCCGCGATCATCCGCGACCGTTTGCAGGCCCTCGAGAACGTTCTGGAGCGCAGCGCCGTGGTGCTGTCGGAAGACGCCAGCGACACGGATGTCTTCGGCATCGAGCACGACGAACTCGCCGCCGCCGTGCAGCAGTTCATGGTGCGCGGCGGCCGCATCACCGGTACCCGCAGCTGGGTCGTCGACACCGAGATCGACGTCACCGTGGGCGAACTGGTCGAAGCCGTCGTGCAGACCGCGTACGAGAACGACGAGCCGCCCCGGGAGATCGTCGTGCCGAAGCTGCCCGACGACGCCGCGGCCCTTGAGGCGTGGCTCGGCGATCGACGAAGCAAGGGCTCCGTCGCGTTGCGGGCCGCACAGCGCGGCGACAAGGCGGCGATCCTGCAGACCGCGACGATGAACGCGAAGCAGGCACTCGCGCTCTACAAGATGCGGCGCACCGGCGATTACGTCGCGCGCACCCAGGCGCTCACCGACATCCAGGAGGCGCTGGGGCTGGATGAGGCGCCGCTGCGCATCGAATGCTACGACGTCTCCCATCTCGGTGGCACCAACATCGTGGCGTCGATGGTGGTCTTCGAAGACGGCCTGCCGATCAAGAACGCCTACCGCAAGTTCGCGATCAGGGAGTACGCCGACGACCTCGAGTCGCTCTCCCAGGTGCTGCGTCGACGGCTGACGCGGCTCTCCGAAGACGAGGCGGAGCCCACCGCCGACGATCCAGCGCCCCGGAAGCGTTTCGCCTATCGGCCGGGGCTGATCCTGGTCGACGGCGGGGAGCCTCAGGTCAACGCCGCGGCCGCCGTGCTCGATGAACTCGGCATCGACGACATCCCGGTCGCGGGAATCGCCAAGCGGCTCGAGGAGATCTGGCTTCCGGGGGATTCGTTCCCCGTCATCCTGCCGCGCAACAGCGAAGCGCTCTTCCTGATCCAGCGCATCCGTGACGAGGCGCACCGGTTCGCGATCACCTTCCAGCGGCAGAAGCGCAGGAACGACATCGGATCGGTGCTGTCGGAGGTTCCCGGTCTGGGGCCGGCGCGGGTCAAGGTTCTGCTGGCGCACTTCGGGTCGGTCGCCCGGTTGCGTGCGGCATCCGTCGACGAGATCGCCGAGGTGCGCGGCGTCGGGCCGTCCCTCGCCGCGGCGATCGTCGGTAGGCTGAGCGGAGACAGCGAAGGGCAGTGACCGTGGCAGTGACCGGCGACCAGACCCGGGTCGAGGCGAGCGCACCACGTCGCGAGCTCCTGCTCGTCACGGGGATGTCGGGCGCCGGCCGGTCCACCGTCGGCAACGCTTTGGAAGACCTCGGCTGGTACGTCGTCGACAACCTTCCTCCGCAGATGCTGCGCCCGCTCGTCGACCTCTCCCGGCACACCGGCGAGACGATCCCGCGGGTCGCGGCGATCGTCGACATCCGCGGCGGCAAGCTCTTCGCCGACGTGCAGCAAGAGCTCGAGTCGCTGCGCGGAACCGACGACACCCGCGTGCTCTTCCTCGACGCGACCGATGCCGCCCTGGTGCGACGGTTCGAGTCGGTGCGCCGTCCGCATCCGCTGCAGGGTGACGGCACGCTGCTCGACGGCATCTCCGCCGAGCGGGCCCGGGTCGCCGAACTCCGGTCGCAGAGCGATCTGGTGATCGACACGAGCGAACTGAACATCCACCAACTGGCGATGCTCGTCGCCGAGCACTTCGCCGCCGTCGACGAGCCGACGACCCGGGTCACGATTCTCAGTTTCGGGTACAAGTACGGCCTCCCCTCGGACGCCGATCACGTCGCGGACTGCCGCTTCCTCCCCAACCCGTTCTGGGTTCCGGAGCTCAAGCCGCTCACCGGGATGGACCCGCGCGTCAGCGACTACGTGCTCGGGCTTCCGGGAGCCCGGGAGTTCATCGACGGCTACGTCGAGGCACTCCGCCCGGTGCTCGACGGGTACGGTCGCGAGAACAAGCGGCACGCTACGATCGCTCTGGGATGCACCGGCGGCAAGCACCGCTCCGTGGCGATGGCGGAGGAGCTCAAGGCCCGGCTGAGCGTGCTCCCGGGCATCGCGGTCAGCGTCAAGCACCGCGACCTCGGTCGAGAATGACCGACCTGATGACAGACCGAAGGACGACTGCGTGGCACTGACCGCCGATGTCAAAGAAGAACTCGCCGGAGTCGACGTGGGCAAGACGGCGGTGCGTGCCGCCGAACTCGCGGCCCTCCTGCGGTTCTCGAGCGGTCTGCACACGATCTCGCACCGCATCGCGGTGGAGGCCGAGCTGGAGTCGCCCAAGATCGCCCGACGCGTGCGCAAAGACCTCGCGGAGCTGTACGGGGTGCGCAGCGAGGTCTCGGTGATCTCGGGCAGCAACCTGCGCCGCACCAACACCTACCTCGTGCGCGTCATCGACGGCGCGGAGACGCTCGCTCGCCAGACCGGACTCATCGACGCGCGCAACCGCCCGGTGCGCGGGCTGCCGAACCGGCTGACGACCGGCTCCCGCGAAGAGCTCGCCGCGATCTGGCGTGGCGCCTTTCTCGCCACGGGGTCACTGACCGACCCCGGCCGTTCGGCCGCCCTCGAAGTGGTGTGCCCCGGTAACGAGGCCGCCATGGCGCTCGTCGGCGCGGCCGGACGTCTCAAGGTCTCCGCGAAGGCCAGAGAAGTGCGCGGATCGTTCCGGGTCGTCGTGCGCGACGGCGAGGCGATCAGCACGATGCTCCGGCTCATGGGGGCCGGGGCGAGTGTCGCCGCCTGGGAGGAGCTGCGCCAGCGCCGCGAAGTGCGGGCGACCGCCAACCGCCTGGTCAACTTCGACGACGCCAACCTGCGCCGATCCGCGCAGGCGGCGGTCGCCGCCTGCGCCCGGGTGGAGCGAGCCTTGGAGATCCTCGGCGACGAGGTGCCCGACCACCTGCGGTACGCGGGGGAGTTGCGCCTCGGGCACCGCGACGCGAGCCTCGACGAACTCGGTCACCACGCCGACCCGCCGATGACGAAGGATGCGGTCGCCGGCCGCATCCGCCGCCTGCTCGCGATGGCCGACAAGAAGGCTTCCGACCTGGGCGTGCCGGGTACCGACGCCGGGTTGCCCGACCTGGACTAGTCGCGGCGGGCGCCCACGCCCCCGGCGTAGGCTGAGTTCATGGCTGACTACACGCTTCCGGACCTCCCGTACGACTACGCGGCACTCGAGCCGCACATCAGCGCCAGGATCATGGAGTTGCATCACGACAAACACCACGCGGCCTATGTCGCGGGTGCCAACACCGCCCTGGAGAAGCTCGCCGAGGCGCGTGAATCGGGCGACTACGGCAACGTGCCGAAGCTCGAGAAGGATCTCGCTTTCCACCTCGGCGGCCACATCAACCACTCGATCTTCTGGAAGAACCTCACGCCGGATGGCGCGGGCAAGCCCGAGGGCGAACTCGCTGCCGCGGTGGACGAGTTCTTCGGCTCGTTCGACAAGTTCGTCGGTCACTTCAGCGCTGCCGCGAACAGCCTCCAGGGCTCCGGCTGGGCCGTGCTGGCCTGGGATCCGGTGGGTTCGCGCCTGCTGATCCACCAGCTGTACGACCAGCAGAACAACACGCCGCTCGGCGTCACGCCGATCCTGCAGCTCGACATGTGGGAGCACGCCTTCTACCTCGACTACGTCAACGTCAAGGCCGACTACGTGAAGGCGTTCTGGAACATCGCGAACTGGGCGGATGCCGGTGCGCGGTTCGAGGCGGCGCGCAAGGGAGCCGCGGGGCTGCTGCTACTGTCGTAGAGGACTTTCGAGGCGGCCGGGCCATGTTCTCGGCCGCCTCGGGCACCGCCACCACACCCCCCTACGACCACTTTCAAGGAGCATCTGTGTCGGTCAAGATCGGTATCAACGGCTTCGGACGGATCGGACGCAACTACCTCCGCGCCGCTCTCGCCAAGGGCAGCGACCTGGAGATCGTCGCCGTCAACGACCTCACGGACAACAAGTCGCTCGCGCATCTGCTGAAGTACGACTCGATCACCGGGCGGCTCGACGGAACGGTCGAGTACGACGGCGACCAGATCGTCGTCAACGGCAAGCCGATCCGCGTCTTCGAAGAGCGCGACCCGGCCGCGCTGCCGTGGTCGGACTATGGCGTCGACATCGTCATCGAGTCGACCGGCCGCTTCACCAAGGCCGAGGATGCCCGCAAGCACATCGACGGCGGCGGCGCCAAGAAGGTGCTCATCTCCGCACCGGCGACCGGCGAAGACGCAACCTTCGTCATGGGCGTCAACGAGGGCACCTACGACCCCGAGGCGCACCACATCATCTCGAACGCGTCGTGCACCACGAACTGCCTCGCGCCGCTCGCCAAGGTGTTCAACGACGAGTTCGGCATCGAGCGCGGGCTGATGACCACCATCCACGCCTACACCGCCGACCAGAACCTCCAGGACGGACCGCACAGCGACCTCCGCCGTGCCCGTGCCGCCGCGATCAACATCGTGCCCACGTCGACCGGCGCCGCGAAGGCCATCGGTCTGGTGCTGCCGGAACTGATCGGCAAGCTCGACGGCTTCGCCCTGCGCGTGCCGGTGCCGACCGGCTCGATCACCGACCTCACCGTGCAGGCCTCGAAGGCCGTCTCGGTCGACGCGATCAAGGCCGCCTACCAGGCTGCTGCCGAGGGCCCGATGAAGGGCATTCTCAAGTACACCGAAGACGAGATCGTCTCGAGCGACATCGTGTCCGACCCGCACTCGTCGATCTTCGACGCGGGTCTGCTGCGCGTTCTCGGCGACCAGGTGAAGCTCTCGAGCTGGTACGACAACGAGTGGGGCTACTCCAACCGTCTCGTCGACCTCACCGAGTACGTCGCCGACCGTCTCTAGCCCGCCCGGCTCGGCGCATCGACACAATGACTCTTCGCACCATCGAGACCCTCGGCGATCTCGCCGGCAAGGTCGTGCTGCTTCGCTGCGACCTCAACGTGCCGCTCGACGGCGGTCGGATCACGGATGACGGACGCGTGCGCGCATCGGTCCCCACGATCCGGAAGCTGCGCGACGCCGGCGCGTCGGTCGTCGCCATGTCGCACCTCGGCAGGCCCGACGGCGCTCCCGACCCGAAGTACAGCCTGGCGCCGGTCGCCGCGCGCTTGGCCGAACTGCTGGGGGAGCCGGTCGCCTTCGCGCCGGAGACCATCGGTGCGGGGGTGACCCTGCTCGAGAACCTGCGGTTCGACCCGCGGGAGGCGTCGAAGGATGCCGCCGAGCGCGAGTCGTACGCGGCCGAGCTCGCCGCCCTGGGCGACGTGTTCGTCTCGGACGGCTTCGGCGTCGTGCACCGCAAGCAGGCGAGTGTCTACGAGTTGGCGAAGGCACTGCCATCCGCGGCCGGCCTGCTCATCGCCACGGAACTCGACGTGCTCGATCGCCTCACGGCTCGACCCGCGAAGCCCTACACCGTGGTGCTCGGCGGCTCGAAGGTCTCCGACAAGCTCGGCGTCATCGACGCCCTGCTGCCGAAGGTCGACCGCCTGCTGATCGGGGGCGGAATGCTGTTCACCTTCCTGGCCGCGCAGGGCCACAAGATCGGCAAGAGCCTGCTCGAGGATTCCCAGTTCGAGACCGTGAAGCGCTACGTCGTGGAGGCGAAGGAACGCGGCGTCGAGCTGGTGCTGCCGACCGACATCGTGATGGCCTCGGGCTTCTCAGCGGATGCCGACCACGTCGTCGCGCCGGTCGAGGCCCTCGAGGAGACGCCATTCGGCGCGGAGGGCATCGGGCTCGACATCGGACCGGAGACGGCCGCGGCATTCGCCGCGCACATCCGCTCGTCGAGCACGGTCTTCTGGAACGGCCCGATGGGCGTGTTCGAGTTCCCGGCATTCGCCGAAGGAACCCGAGCAGTAGCTCAGGCCCTCACCGAGGTCGACGGCCTCGGTGTCGTCGGCGGCGGCGACTCCGCGGCCGCGGTGCGCGCGCTCGGGTTCACCGACGATCGTTTCGGTCACATCTCGACGGGCGGCGGAGCGAGCCTGGAGTTTCTCGAAGGTAAGACGCTTCCCGGCCTGGAGGTCCTCGGATGGCAGACATGATTTCCCAGAACCAGAGAGTCCCGCTGATCGCGGGCAACTGGAAGATGAACCTCGACCATCTGCAGTCGATCGCGTTCGTGCAGAAGCTGGCGTGGACGCTGAAGGACGCGCGTCACGACTTCGCGACCGCCGAGGTCGCGGTGTTCCCGCCGTTCACCGATCTGCGCAGCGTGCAGACCCTCGTGAACGCCGACGACCTGCCGATCGCGTTCGGCGGTCAGGACCTGTCGGCCCACGACAGCGGCGCCTACACCGGTGAGATCTCGGGGGCCTTCCTCAAGGCGCTCGACACGAAGTACGTGATCGTCGGTCATTCCGAGCGACGTCAGTACCACGGCGAGACGGATGCCGACATCGCCGCCAAGGTCGCCGCCGCGCACCGCCACGGCATCGTTCCGATCATCTGCGTCGGCGAGACGGCTGAGGATCTCGAGCAGCACGGGCCGAGCGCGGTTCCGGTGGCGCAGTTGCGCGTCGCTTTGGAGGGTGCGGCCACGGGCTCCGATATCGTCGTCGCCTACGAACCCGTCTGGGCGATCGGCTCCGGCCTGGCGGCCACCAGTGAGCAGGCTCAGCAGGTCTGTGCCGCCTTGCGCGGGGTGGTCGCGGAGGTGCTCGGCGACGACGTCGCCGAGGCGACGCGCATTCTCTACGGCGGCAGCGTGAAGGCCTCGAACATCGCCGGCTTCATGCGCGAGGCGGATGTGGACGGCGCCCTCGTCGGCGGCGCCAGCCTGCTCCTCGAGGAATTCGCCAGCATCGTGCGCTTCCAGAAGCACGTCGGAACCTGAGAAGCATCGTAGGATAGGCCGGTTATGTTCATCCTTCAGACCATCGTCCAGGTGCTGCTCGGAATCACGAGCCTCCTGTTGACCCTGCTCATCCTCTTGCACCGCGGTCGCGGCGGTGGTCTCTCCGACATGTTCGGCGGCGGCACCTCCTCGAACCTCGGCGCGTCCGGCGTGGCCGAACGCAACCTCAACCGCATCACCGTGATCCTCGCCCTGCTCTGGGTCGCGAGCATCGTCGTGCTGGGGCTCATCGTCAAGTTCTCTGGCTAGGAGTAGTCGTGGCATCTGGTGGTAGCGCGATCCGTGGCTCGCGAGTCGGTTCCGGTCCTATGGGCGAACAGGACCGCGGGTATCACGCCGATCGCATCTCGGTCTCCTACTGGGATGCGGCGGGCAACGAGATCGTGCGCCACTTCGCCGCGAACCTTCCCGACGAGGAGATCCCCGACGTCATCGACAGCCCGCAGACGGGACTGCCGGCCGGTCGCGACAAGGACAACCCCCCGCAGCTCGCCAAGACCGAGCCGTACAAGACTCATCTCGCGTACGTGAAGGAGCGCCGCAGCGACGCCGAAGCGGCCCAGCTGCTCGACGAGGCGCTCGATCAGCTGCGCTCGCGTCGCGGAGGCGGAACGGCCTAGCCTTCGTCGCTGGCGGTCCAGTACCGATCGCGGTCGATGAGCCCTTCGGGCACTTCGGCCGCGGCATCCTGATCGACGAAGAAGACGGTGCGCTTGCGTCCGCGCACGCCGGCAACCGGAACGGATGCGACGTTGGCGTCGGCGAGGGCCAGCCCGAGCGCCCCGGCCTTGTCGGCGCCGGCGAGAACCACCCAAATGCGCTCCGAGGAGTTGATCACCGGGAGGGTGAGCGACAGCCGCTCCGGCGGGGGTTTGGGCGAGTTCGTCTCGGCGACGACCTTCTTCGTCGTCTCCAGCACCGTCGCGTGGTCGGGGAAGAGCGAGGCGACGTGCCCGTCCGGTCCGACCCCGAGGAAGGTGATGTCGAAGGTCGTGTCGCCGAGTTCGGTCGCGTAGGCCTCGGCCGCGGCCTCGATGGTCGGGTGATCGCCGGGCGCCGGGAACGGATGCACGTTCTCCGGCGGAAGCGCGAGGTGGTCGAGCAGGGCGTTGCGGGCCTGCGTCTCGTTGCGGTCGGCATCGCCGTTCGGGAGGTAACGCTCGTCGCCCCACCAGAACCTCACGCGTGACCAGTCGATCCCCTCGCGGGCCGGGTTCTGCGCGACGGCCGCGAGGACGGCGATCCCAGTCGAACCACCGGTCAGGCAGACGTCGATCGTCGGATGCTCGTCGAGGAGGTCGATCACCTTGGTGAGAAACCGCGCCGCGACGCTGGCCTCCAGGCTTGCGGCATCCGGATGAACCAGCACGCGTCGTTCGCTCGTCATCGAGGGGAACCTTCCTGTCGCACGACGTCGCCGAAGAGCTCGTCAGGATCGAGCCTACGCAACTCCTCGGCGAGGCAGTCCCGCAGGCTCCGACGGGGGAGGGCGATATCGTGCGTCGGCTGGTTCGGCTGCGTGAGCGTCGCCACCCCGCCTTCGTCGCGCGAGAGGACGACCGACCCCGACGCGCGGTCGAGCCGCACGCTGTGGATGCCGCTGGGTCCGTCGCCGGGCTGCTTGATGACGAGGTCGACCTCGACCTGCAGCTGGAGGCCCAGCCACTGCGCGAGCAACTCCGTCGACGGCGAGTCGGATGAGCCGATGACCGAGACTCCCGTCACCGGTTCGTACGGCGGCTGATCCAGCACTGCCGCCAGCTGGGCGCGCCACAGGGTCAGGCGGGTCCACGCGAAGTCGGTGTCGCCGGGCGTGTAGTGCGTTCCGAGTCGCACGAGCGCCTCGACCGGATCGGCGGCAGCCGCGGCATCGGTGATGCGACGGGTTCCGATGCGGCCGAGCGGCGACGCGTGGGGATCGGGTGGCGCCTCGCCCGGCCACCAGACGACGACGGGTGCGTCGGGGAGCAGCAGGCCCGTCACGAGGCTCTCCGGGTCGGAAGTCGTCTCGCCGCTGGCGTGCAGCACGACGACCTCGCTGGCGCCGGCGTCGCCACCCACCCGGATCTCGGCATCCAGCCGGGTCTCGGCGTCGGGCGTCGTGCTGAGCACGATCACGCGCATCGGATGCTCACGGGAGGCGTCGTTCGCCGCCTCGATCGCGGCTTCGTCGGTGCGTCCGGCGCTGGAGATCACCAGCGTGAGCACGCGTCCGAGCGCGACGGCCCCACCCTCCTCGCGCACCTTGACGAGCGCCTTGGAAACGGCGCTGACCGTCGTGTCGGGCAGATCGACGATCACGGCCGCCTCCAGACGTGTCCGTTGCGGGCGAGCAGCTCGTCCGCGGAGGGCGGGCCCCAGGTTCCGGGCCGATACTGCTCGAGCGGTCCGCCGATGCTCTCCCAGTACTCCTCGATCGGGTCGAGGATCTTCCAGGACAGTTCGACCTCTTCGTGCCGGGGGAAGAGCGGCGGGTCGCCGAGCAGCACGTCGAGGATAAGCCGCTCGTAGGCTTCGGGGCTCGCCTCGGTGAAGGCGTGGCCGTAGCCGAAGTCCATCGTCACGTCGCGCACCTGCATTCCGGCACCGGGTACCTTCGACCCGAATCGGATCGTGACCCCCTCATCGGGCTGCACCCGGATCACGAGCGCGTTCTGGCCGAGCGCCGACGTCTGGCTTTCGGCGAACAGGTACTGCGGGGCGCGCTTGAAGACGACGGCGATCTCGGTGACCCGGCGTCCCAGGCGTTTGCCCGCGCGAAGGTAGAACGGAACGCCCGACCACCGTCGCGTGTTCACGTCGAGTCGCAGCGCCGCGTAGGTCTCGGTGGTCGAGGTCGGGCTCATCCCGTCCTCTTCCAGGAAGCCGCGCACCCGCTCGCCGCCCTGCCATCCGCCGGCGTACTGTCCGCGGGCGGAGACCAGCGAGAGATCCTTCGGCAGGTGCACGGCCGACAGCACCTTCTCCTTCTCGGCGCGGAGGTCACCGGCGTCGAACGAGACGGGTTCCTCCATCGCGGTGAGGGCGAACAGCTGCAGGAGGTGGTTCTGGATGACGTCGCGCGCGGCGCCGATGCCGTCGTAATACCCGGCCCGGCCGCCGACGCCGATGTCTTCGGCCATCGTGATCTGCACGTGGTCGACGTAGCGCTCGTTCCAGATCGGCTCGTAGAGCTGGTTGGCGAACCGCAGCGCCAGGATGTTCTGCACCGTCTCTTTGCCGAGATAGTGGTCGATGCGGAACACGCTGTCCGGCGGGAAGACGCTCTCGACGACGTCGTTGAGCTCGCGTGCAGTGGTCAGGTCGGAGCCGAACGGCTTCTCGATGACCACCCGTCGCCAGGCGCCGTTCTTCTGTTCCGCGAGGCCGGAACGCCGCAGCTGTTCCGTGACGACCGGGAAGGACTTCGGCGGAATCGACAGGTAGAACGCGTGGTTGCCCATCGTGCCGCGTTCGGCGTCGAGGGCCGCGAGCGTCTCGGTCAGGCGGTCGAAGGCGTCATTGTCGTCGAACTCGCCAATGACGAACCGGATGCCCTGGCGCAGTTGCTGCCAGACGGCTTCGTCGAACGGGGTGCGCGCGTATTGCTTGACCGCCTCGAGCACCACCTGTTCGAAGTCCTCGTCGGTCCACTCGCGGCGGGCGAAGCCGACCAGGCCGAAACCCGGGGGCAGGAGCCCACGGTTCGCCAGGTCGTACACGGCAGGCATGAGCTTCTTGCGCGACAGGTCGCCGGTCACCCCGAAGATGACGAGCGCGCTCGGTCCGGCGATGCGGTTGAGCCTCCGGTCGGAGGCGACGCGCAGCGGGTTCGAGCCCGCAGAGATCTGCACGCTCATCGGCCGCTGAGCTCCCGCAGCCTCTCTCCATCGCCTCGGATGTCGCCGAGGATGAGCGTCAGAACGGGCCGGCCGTGATCGGCGAGCACGCTCGCGTCACCAGCCGCTTGGGCGGTGATCAACTGCCCGAAGGTGAACGGTCGGTCGGGGATCGCGACGTCGTCCGCGCCCGCGCCGATGATCTGCAGGAAGCTGCCGTAGGCGGGGCCGCCCTTGTGGAACTGACCGGTCGAGTGCAGGAACCTGGGTCCCCAGCCGAACGTCACCGGGCGACCGATGCGCGCGGCGAGTGAGGCCCGCAGCTCTTCGAGTTCCGGGTAGGCGATGCGATCGAGGTAGACCTGAACCGAGAGGTAGCCGTCGGCCGGGACGGTCGCGAGCAGCGCATCGAGGGCCGCATCCACCGTCTTCTCGGCGGGCAGCACCAGACCCGCGGCGCGGACTCCGACGGTGCCGTCGGTGAAGGCCGGGGGAGCGGAAGGGGCGAGGTCGTCGATCAGCGCTCGGGCCGCGATCTTCGCCGACTCCACATCGGGCTGGTCGAACGGGTTGATGCCGAGCAGGCGTCCCGCGACGACCGTCGCGTACTCCCAGGTGAGCAACTGGGCGCCGAGGCTGCCCGCGATCTCCACCTCGCCCGCGGTCACCTCGTGGGTGGCCCGGGCGTCCTTCACCAGTCGGATCACCTGCAGGTCGGGCAGACCGAGGGTGAGCTCCGGCGCGTCCGTTTCGAGGACGATGGGCAGCAGGCCCTTGCCCTCTTTACCGGTGGATTCGGCGATCAGCTGCTCGGCCCAGTCGCCGCCCCCGACGATGTGCGTGCCGTCGGCGACGATCCCGATCTTGTCCTTGAGCGGGCGGGTGCCCGCCAACACGGCGCCGAGCACGAGACCCGGGTTGTCTTCGTTGTCGAGCGCGAGCGAGTAGCTGACCGNAACCCGACGATGTGCGTGCCGTCGGCGACGATCCCGATCTTGTCCTTGAGCGGGCGGGTGCCCGCCAACACGGCGCCGAGCACGAGACCCGGGTTGTCTTCGTTGTCGAGCGCGAGCGAGTAGCTGACCGCGTCGGCCTCGTCGAGCAGCTGACCGAGGTCGACACCGGCGAGGCCGCACGGCACGAGGCCGAAGGCGGTGAGCGCGGAATAGCGACCGCCCACGTTCGGGTCGGCGTTGAACACCCGGTAGCCGTCGGCTCGCGCAGCCTGGTCGAGGGGCGAGCCGGGGTCGGTGACGATGACGATGCGCTCGAGCGGGTCGATGCCGGCGGCCTCGAACGCGGCGGCGAACGCCCGCTTCTGGCTGTCGGTCTCGACGGTCGAGCCGGACTTCGAGGAGACGACGACCACCGTCGACGCCAGCGGTCCGGCGAGGGCGCCCTGCACCTGCTCCGGATCGGTGGAGTCGAGCACGACGAGCTCGACTCCGTAGGTCTTCGTGATGACCTCAGGCGCGAGCGACGAACCGCCCATGCCGCACAGCACCACATGGTGGACGCCCTTGGCGGCCAGATCCTCGCGCAGGGCGGCGATGTCGTCGACCAGCCCGCGCGAGACGGCCACGGCTTCGGTCCAGCCGAGGCGGATGGCGGCTTCGGCTTCGGCGGCCGCGCCCCACAACGTCGGATCCTGGGCGGTGATCGCGCCGGCGACGCCGTCGGACACGAGCTGCGGCACGACCCGCTCGATCGCCTCCGCCGCGGCGCCGGTCGCCGCGATCGTGACGGTCACTGTGTTGCTTCCGGACGCGCGGCCTCGAGGGCCGCTGTGACGGTGTCGAGCAGTTCGTTCCAGGAGACGATGAACTTCTCGACGCCTTCCTTTTCGAGCAGCGCGGTCACGTCGTCGTAGTCGACGCCCACGGCGGCGAGGTCGTCGAGCACCTTCTGCGCGTCGGCGTAGGAGCCGGTCACGGCGTCGCCGTGGAGCGGAGCGTGGTCGAACGTCGCCTCGAGGGTCTTCTCCGGCATCGTGTTGACGACGCCCGCGACGGCGAGCTCGGTGACGTAGAGCGTGTCGGGCAGCGCCGGGTCCTTGACTCCGGTCGAGGCCCACAGCGGCCGCTGCGGGTTGGCGCCCGCCGCGAGGAGCGCCTTCGCCTGGTCGGTCGCGAACTCACGCTCGAACAGCTGGTAGGCGAGCTGCGCGTTCGCGATGCCGGCCTTGCTCTTGAGCGCGAGGGCCTCGGGGGTTCCGATCGCTTCGAGGCGCTTGTCGATCTCGGTGTCGACGCGCGAGACGAAGAACGACGCGACGGAGTGGATCGCCGAGATGTCGTGGCCTGCGGCCTTCGCCTTCTCGAGGCCGTCGAGGTAGGCGTGGATGACGGCGCGGTGCCGCTCGAGGCTGAAGATGAGCGTCACGTTGACGCTGATGCCGGCCGCGATCGTCGCGGTGATGGCCTCGAGGCCCTCCACGGTCGCGGGGATCTTGATCATGGCGTTCGGCTTGGCGACCTTCGCCCAGAGCTGCTGGGCCTGGGTGATGGTGCCCGCGGCGTCGTGGGCGAGACCCGGCTCGACCTCGATCGAGACGCGGCCGTCGACCCCGCCCGACCGGGCGTAGACCGGCGCGAAGATCTCCGAGGCCGCGGCGACGTCATCCGTCGTGATCTCGAAGACCGCGTCCGCGGCCGACGTTCCGGCTTCCGCCAGGGCGGAGACCTGCTCGTCGTATGCCTGACCCTTGGCGAGGGCGCCGGCGAAGATCGTCGGGTTGGTGGTGACTCCCACGACATCGCGTTCGTCGATGAGCTTCTGCAGGCTCCCCGAGACGATGCGTTCGCGGGAAAGGTCGTCGAGCCAGATGCTGACGCCGAGTGCGGAGAGCTGCTGGGTGGTGCTGGTCATTTCAGGTGCCTCTCAGCTCGCCGCGGCGAGCGATTCCTTCGCGGCCGCGACAACGGCCTCGGTGGTGATCCCGAACTCGCGGTACAGGGTCTTGTAGTCGGCGGATGCGCCGAAGTGCTCGATGGAGACGCTGCGCCCGGCGTCGCCGACGTAGGGGAGCCAGGTGAGCCCCAGGCCCGCCTCGACCGACACCCGGGCGCGTACGGCGCTCGGGAGCACCGACTCGCGGTAGGCGGCATCCTGTTCGGCGAACCACTCCTGACACGGCACGGAGACGACACTCGCCGCGATTCCTTCGGCTTCGAGGGCTGCGGCCGCCTCGACGGCGAACTGCACCTCGGAACCCGAACCCATGAGGATGACATCGGGGGTGGGCTTCGACGCCGGGACGAGCACGTACGCGCCCTTCGCGACGCCCTCGGCGCCCGCGACGACGCTGCGGTCGAACACGGGCAGGTTCTGCCGGCTGAGCGCGATGCCGGCGGGGCCCTTGCGGCGCTCGAGCATCGTCTTCCAGGCCCAGGCGACCTCGTTGGCGTCGGCGGGGCGCACGACGTCCAGCCCCGGGATGGTGCGCAGGGTCGTCAGCTGCTCGATCGGCTGGTGCGTCGGGCCGTCTTCGCCGAGCGCGACCGAGTCGTGCGTCCAGACGAAGATCGACGGGGCGCCCATGAGCGCCGCGAGCCGCACGGCGGGGCGCATGTAGTCGCTGAAGATCAGGAACGTGCCGCCGAACGGGCGCGTGTTGCCGTGCAGCACGATGCCGTTGAGGATCGACGCCATCGCGTGCTCGCGGATGCCGAAGTGCAGCACGCGGCCGTACGGTTCGCCGGTCCACTCGTGCGTCGAGTGCTCGCTCGGGATGAACGAGCGCGCACCCTCGATGGTGGTGTTGTTCGACTCGGCGAGGTCGGCCGAGCCGCCCCACAGCTCCGGGATGACGGCGCCGAGCGCCGACAGCACCTTGCCGCTCGCGGCGCGCGTCGACACCTCCTTGTCGGCAGGGAAGACCGGGAGGGCCTCCACCACGCCGTCGGGCAACGCACCGCTCAGGATGCGGTCGAGCAGCTGCTTGCGGTCGGGGTTCGCGGCGGCCCAGGCGTCGAACGACTTCTGCCACTCGGCGTGCGCGGCCGCCCCACGGTCGAGGGCCTGACGCGTGTGCGCGATGACGTCGTCGGCGACGTCGAAGTGCTTCTCGGGGTCGAACCCGAGCACCGCCTTGGTCGCTGCGAGTTCCTCGGCGCCCAGGGCGGATCCGTGGATCTTGCCGGTGTTCTGCTTCTTCGGGGCGGGCCAGCCGATGATCGTCTTCAGGATGATGATGCTCGGCTTCGACGTCTCGGCCTTGGCCGCCTCGATCGCGCGGTGCAGTTCGTGCACGTCTTCGACGTACTCGCCGGTCTTCTTCCAGTCCACCGTCTGCACGTGCCAGTCGTACGCGGCGTAGCGGGCCGCCACATCCTCGGTGAAAGCGATGTCGGTGTCGTCTTCGATGGAGATCTGATTCGCGTCGTAGATCACCACGAGGTTGCCGAGCTGCTGGTGGCCGGCGAGCGACGATGCCTCGCTCGTGACGCCCTCCTGCAGGTCGCCGTCGGAGGCGATGACGTAGACGAAGTGGTCGAACGGGCTGGTGCCGGCGGCCGCGTCGGGGTCGAAGAGCCCCCGCTCGAAGCGGGACGCGTAGGCGAAGCCGACCGCGGAGGCGAGGCCCTGGCCGAGCGGCCCGGTGGTGATCTCGACGCCGTCGGTGTGGCCGTACTCGGGGTGACCCGGCGTCTTCGAACGCCAGGTGCGCAGCGCCTTCAGGTCGTCGAGTTCGAGGCCGTAGCCGCCCAGGTAGAGCTGCACGTACTGCGTGAGCGAGGAGTGGCCCGCAGAGAGGATGAAGCGGTCGCGGCCGATCCACTCGTTGTCGGCCGGGTCGCGGCGCATGACCTTCTGGAAGAGCAGGTAGGCGGCGGGGGCGAGGCTCATCGCCGTTCCCGGATGCCCGTTCCCCACCTTCTCGACGGCGTCTGCCGCCAGGATCCGAGCGGTGTCGACGGCACGAGCGTCGACGTCATCCCAAGAGAGTTCTGGCACGGAAAAGGGGCCTTTCGCAGTGGGGAACGGTCCGGGTGGCAGGGACCGATGTCCAGCATACCGAGGCCGGATCGGGCCTCTTGCGCGCGGGCGTAAGGAGACGAAACACGGTCGCCTAGACTTGCTGGGATTCACGAACGATCCGAGGAGCCATGCAGGGAGCCGTCGACAGCCCGGTCGAGACCCCCCCAGGGGTCCGGATCGCACCCTTCCGCAAACTGCGGGCGTACGTCGCGCTCACCAAGCCCCGCGTCATCGAACTGCTGCTGGTGACGACGGCACCCGTCATGATCCTCGCGGAGCGCAGCATCCCGGATCTGTGGCTCGTGCTCGCGACGCTCGTCGGCGGCACGTTCTCGGCCGCGTCGGCGAATGCGTTCAACTGCTACATCGACCGCGACATCGACCGGGTGATGAAGCGCACCAGCGGTCGCCCGCTGGTGACCGGAGAGCTCTCGCCACGCGAGGCGCTCGTGTTCGCCTTCGCGACCGGGATCGCGTCGGTGGTGTTCCTGTGGGTCTTCACGACCTGGCTCGCCGCCGTGCTCTCGCTGGTCGCGATCCTCTACTACGTGCTCGTCTACACCATGCTGTTGAAGCGCCGCACTCCGCAGAACATCGTGTGGGGCGGTGCGGCCGGGTGCATGCCGGTGCTGATCGGCTGGGCTGCGGTCACCGGGTCGCTCAGCTGGACCCCCGTCATCCTGTTCGCGATCGTCTTCCTCTGGACACCGCCCCACTACTGGCCGCTGTCGATGCGCTACCAGGCCGACTACGCGGCGGCGGAGGTGCCGATGCTGTCCGTCGTGCGGGGCCGGGCGGCGGTCGGCCTCCAGGTCGTGCTCTACGCCTGGGCGACGGTCGTGTGCTCGCTCCTGCTGGTGCCGGTCGCTCCGATGGGCGTGCTCTACGCCGTCGTCGCGACCCTCTCCGGCGCCTGGTTCGTCGTGGAATCGCATCGCCTGTACGCCGGAGCCATCCGTGGCGAGGAGCTCAAGCCCATGCGGGTCTTCCACGCGTCGATCACGTATCTGACGCTCGTGTTCGTCGCCGTCGGGCTCGACCCGCTGCTCTACCTGCCGATCCCGTTCTGATCGGGACCCGACCGTGAAATTGCGCACCCCTCTCGGCTGGGCCGCCGAACGCTGGACTCTCGGGTCGCGGGCGCTGCGCTGGGGCACGACCGCCGCCTTGGTCGCGAGCATTCTCATCGTGCTCGGCGGCGTCGTCGTGCGGGTGACGGGTTCCGGCCTCGGTTGCCCGACCTGGCCCACCTGCACCGACGACTCGCTGATCGCGACCCCGGAGCTCGGCATCCACGGCTTCATCGAATTCGCCAACCGCACCGTCACCGGGGTGTTGATCGTCGCCGTGGGCTGGGCGATCGTCGCGGCGAGGTTGCAGCGCCCGCGGGATCGGATGCTCACCCGACTCGCCTGGTCGATGTTCTGGCTCGTGGTCGCCAATGCCCTCGCCGGGGGCGTCACGGTGTGGGTCGATCTCAACCCGTGGGTCGTCGCGATGCACTTCGTTCTCGCCATGGGCCTGCTCGCCTGCGCAACCTTCACCTGGCATCGCGCCCGCTGGACGGGTGGATCCGGGCCCCGGCCCTCGGGCGCGTCGCGCGCTCTCGCCTGGGCGCTCGTCGTGGCCACGGGGGGAGTCGTGGCCACCGGGACCCTGGTCACCGGCTCCGGCCCGCACGCCGGCGACTCGGCCGAGGTGCCCCGCATGGGATTCGATTGGACGGCGGTGGTGACGGTGCATGGAGTCGCCGCCGTCTCCGTGCTCCTGATCGCGACGGTGCTGGCTTTCCGGCTTCGCCGCGAAGCCGGGGGACACCTGGCGCTCCGGCGCGTCGGTGTGCTGTTGCTCGTGCTCGTCATTCAGCTGACCGTCGGCACGACCCAGTCGCTCATCGGCATCCCTGAAGTGCTCGTCGCGATCCACGGCGTGCTCGCCGCGCTCGTCTGGGTGGGAGCCCTGCGCGTCGTCCTCGATACCGACCCGAGGCTCTGGGCCGTGCGCGACCACCAACTGATCACCGGCGCGCTCGTGCCCAGCCTTCCGCAAGCCGACCCTGTAGACTCGCTCCGCTAGGGAGCATCGACGCTGCTGGCTCTTGAACAGCGTTGAACTGCCCGAAACGAGCAGGCCGACACGAGCGGAATGGCTCGCTTCGGCAGAAAAGAGGCTCATACCCATGTCTGACGTGCTCATCGACCGTCCGGAGCTGAACGACCTCGGCAACTACGAGTTCGGCTGGGCCGACTCGGATGCCGCCGGCGCCTCGGCCCGGCGCGGCATCTCCGAGGAGGTCGTCACCGACATCTCGCACCTCAAGAGCGAGCCCGAGTGGATGCTCAAGAACCGCCTGAAGGCGCTCAAGATCTTCGGCATGAAGCCGATGCCGACGTGGGGTGCCGATCTGTCGGGCATCGACTTCGACAACATCAAGTACTTCGTGCGTTCGACCGAGAAGCAGGCCCAGACCTGGGAAGACCTGCCCGACGACATCAAGAACACGTACGAGAAGCTCGGGATCCCCGAGGCCGAGCGGTCCCGACTGGTGTCGGGCGTCGCCGCCCAGTACGAGTCAGAGGTCGTCTTCCACTCGATCCAGAAGGACCTCGAGGAGCAGGGCGTGCTCTTCCTCGACACCGACACGGCGCTCAAGGAGTACCCGGAGATCTTCCAGGAGTACTTCGGCACCGTGATCCCGTCCGGTGACAACAAGTTCGCCGCGCTGAACACCGCGGTGTGGTCGGGCGGCTCGTTCGTCTACGTGCCGAAGGGCGTGCACGTCGAGATTCCGCTGCAGGCCTACTTCCGCATCAACACCGAGAACATGGGCCAGTTCGAGCGGACGCTGATCATCGCCGACGAGGGCTCCTACGTGCACTACATCGAGGGCTGCACCGCGCCGATCTACAAGTCGGACTCGCTGCACTCCGCGGTCGTCGAGATCATCGTCAAGAAGAACGCCCGGGTGCGCTACACGACGATTCAGAACTGGTCGAACAACGTCTACAACCTCGTCACCAAGCGCGCGATCGCGCACGAGGGCGCGACGATGGAGTGGATCGACGGCAACATCGGCTCCAAGGTGACGATGAAGTACCCGTCGATCTACCTGGTGGGGGAGCATGCCAAGGGCGAGACCCTGTCGGTCGCCTTCGCCGGTCCGGGACAGCACCAGGATGCCGGCGCCAAGATGATCCACCTCGCGCCGTACACGACCTCTTCGATCGTCTCGAAGTCGATCGCGCGCGGCGGCGGTCGCGCCGGATACCGCGGCGAGGTGCGGGTGGGCGAGAACGCCCACCACTCGGCGAACACCGTGCGCTGCGACGCGCTGCTCGTCGACTCGATCTCGCGCAGCGACACCTACCCGGCGATCGACATCCGCGTCGACGACGTGCAACTCGGCCACGAGGCGACGGTGTCGCGCGTGTCGGAGGAACAGCTGTTCTACCTGATGTCCCGTGGCATGGCCGAAGACGAAGCGATGGCGATGATCGTGCGCGGCTTCATCGAGCCGATCGCCCGCGAACTGCCGATGGAGTACGCCCTGGAACTCAACAAGCTGATCGAAATGAGCATGGAAGGCTCGGTCGGATAGTGGCCGTCGGCACCGAGGCCGCCCCGGATACCACGGCACAGCGGCTGGGAATCGTCGCGCACAGCGATGGACCGTTCGTTCCCGTTCAAACCCGCTCCGAACGGCCGAAGTCGACCCTCCATGACGACTTCGCCGCCGTCGAGGCGTGGCAGACGGAGTGGAAACTCACTCCGATCGACCGCATCCGCGACCTGATCGACGGACCCCTCGACGGGTCGCCGTACCCGATCCAGTATCCGGATGTCGCGCACACGACCGTCGAGTGGATCGACCGCACCGACGCCCGCATCGGGTCCGCCGGCATCCCGGAGGAGCGCGCCGCCGCGAACGGCTGGAGCAGCTTCGAGAAGGCTCTGCGGATCGCGATCGAGGGCGAACCCGAATCGCTGACCGTCACGCGTGCCGCGATGGGGTCGGCCGCCCGCGCCGCACACGTGCTCGTCGAAGCTGCGCCGCAGTCGAAGGGTCTCGTCATCCTCGACAGCCGAGGCAGCGCCGCGCTGACCGAGAACGTCGAGATCGTCGTCGGCGAAGGCGCTCACCTCACGGTGGTCAGCCTGCAGGAATGGGATGACGACGCCCGTCACCTGGCGAGCCACTTCGCGTCGATCGGCAAGGACGGCAAGCTCACCCACATCGTCGTCTCGCTCGGCGGTTCGATCGTGCGGGTCAACCCGTCGGCGCATCTCGCCGGCGAGGGCTCGGACGCCGAGCTGCTCGGCGTCTACTTCGCGGATGCCGGACAGCACCTGGAGCAGCGGGTCTACGTGCACCACGATGCCCCGCACACCCGCAGCCGGGTCACCTACAAGGGTGCGCTCAACGGCGAGGGCGCGCGCACCGTGTGGGTCGGCGACGTGCTCATCGGTCCGCGCGCGGTCGGCACCGACACCTACGAGCAGAACCGCAACCTCGTGCTCTCGGAAGGAACGCGGGCGGACAGCATCCCGAACCTCGAGATCCAGACCGGCGACATCGTCGGCGCCGGACACGCGAGCGCGACCGGCCGGTTCGACGACGAGCACCTCTTCTACCTGCAGTCGCGGGGCATTCCCGAGGCCGAAGCCCGTCGGCTGGTCGTCCTCGGCTTCCTCATCGAGGTCGTGCAGCGCATCCCCGAGCCGGTGCTGCAGGCGCGGCTGGTCTCGGCTCTCGTCGCCGAACTGGAGGGCGCTGCGTGAGCACGAAGGTCTGCGCTCTCAGCGACCTGTCGGTGTCGACGGCGAAGAAGGTCGTCGTCGACGGCACCCCCATCGCCGTGGTCATGGATTCGGCGGGCGACGTACATGCGCTCGGCGACACCTGCACGCACGGCGACATCTCGCTCTCGGAGGGGTTCGTCGAAGACGACACCCTCGAATGCTGGGCGCACGGCTCCAAGTTCGAACTCGCCACCGGCAAACCCCTGACCCTCCCGGCCTACGAACCGGTTCCCGTTTTCGCGGTCGAGATCATCGACGGCGACGTCTACATCGGAGAGAAGATCTCATGACCACACTGAAGATCACCGACCTGCAGGTCTCGATCGAAGCCGACGGCGTCAAGAAGCCCATCCTCAAGGGCGTCGACCTCACCATCAACCAGGGCGAGATCCACGCCGTCATGGGGCCGAACGGCTCGGGCAAGTCGACGCTTGCGTACACGATCGCGGGCCACCCGCGGTATCACGTCGACGGCGGCACGATCGAGCTCGACGGCGAGGACGTGCTGGCGATGAGCGTCGACGAGCGCGCCCGGGCCGGGCTGTTCCTCGCGATGCAGTATCCCGTCGAGATCCCCGGGGTCACGGTCGCGAACTTCCTGCGCACCGCGAAGACCGCGATCGACGGCGAGGCGCCCGCCATCCGCACCTGGGGTCCGACGCTCAAGAAGGCGATGACCGACCTCAAGATGGATCCCGCCTTCGCCGCCCGCAACGTCAACGAAGGCTTCTCGGGCGGCGAGAAGAAGCGGCACGAGATCGTGCAGCTCGAGCTGCTCAAGCCGCGGTTCGCGGTGCTCGACGAGACCGATTCCGGGCTGGATGTCGACGCCCTCAAGATCGTCTCGGAAGGCGTCAACCGCGCCCACGCCGACACCGGCCTCGGCATCCTGCTGATCACGCACTACACGCGCATCCTGCGCTACATCAAGCCCGACTTCGTGCATGTCTTCGTCGACGGCAAGATCGCCGAAGAGGGCGGTCCGGAGCTCGCCGAGCGCCTCGAGAGCGAAGGCTACGACCGCTACCTCACCCCCACGGCGTAACCTTTTCGTCGAAAGGACGCGAACCGATGCCCACCGCTCTGGAACCGAAACTCTTCAACGACGTCGAAGAGGGGCTGAAGGACGTCATCGATCCCGAACTCGGGGTCAACATCGTCGATCTCGGGCTCATCTACGACCTCACCTGGGATGACGAGAACGATGCCCTCATCATCTCGATGACGCTCACCTCGGCGGGCTGCCCGCTGACCGACGTGATCGAGGAACAGGTCGCCCAGTCGCTCGACGGGATCGTCGAGCGGTTCCGCATCAACTGGGTCTGGATGCCGCCGTGGGGACCGGAGCGCATCACCGACGACGGCCGCGACATGATGCGAGCGCTCGGCTTCAGCATCTGACCGCTCGGCGGTGGGTTCTGCCCCCAATTCTGAGGGCCCCCTGACTGGGTAGCGCGCATGCCGTGACTCGCCGATAGCCTGAGTGCGTGTCAGGGGGAGTCCGGACCACTGCAGGTCCCCGAAAGCGCGGACGGGTCGCGTCGGGCATTCTCTCTGCCCAATTGCTGATCTCGGGGCCGCTGCTCGTCGTGATCATCGCCCTGCTCTTCGTGAGCCCATCGGTCTACTCGTCCCCTGTCGTCTTCGGCATGGTCTTCTTCTTCTTCGCCCTCACCGCGGTTTCGGCCCTCGTTCCGTGGGATTCGATCCCTCGCCTCTGGGGTGCTCTGCTGCCTTTCGCGAACCTCGCGGGCATTCTGGTGCTGCGTGAATTCGATCCTCAGACCGGGGTCGGCCTCCTCGTCGTGCTTCCGATCATCTGGATCGCCCGCACGTTCGGGTCCACCCTGACGATCGCCGGCGTGGCGGGAACGATCCTCGCCATGTGGGGCACTCGGCTCCTCCGCGGGTCACCGATCACCTGGAACGATTTCGTGACCTTCGTCGTCGTCCCGGTGTTGGTCGGCTTCGTCGCCGGCGCGATCTATGTCTCGTCGGCACGCGGCCGCGCGCAGGCGAAGTTGCTGCGTCAGCACTCGAGCATGGTGCAGGTCGCTCTGGAGAAGGCGAGCCGACAGGAAGGCGTTCTCAACGAACTCCTCAACGCCGTCGACTTCGGAGTGATCGCCTTCGATCGGACCGGCACGGTGACCTTCGTCAACCGCGCACAACGTCAGTACCTCACCGACTTCGGAACCCCGGCGGATGCGGTCGTCCACCCGGTGATCTACCAGGCGGACGGGGTCACCCTCTACACCGAGGACGACCGACCGCTGAACCGCGCACTCAGCGGGCAGGCGTTCGACAACCTCATCATCTGGGTCGGCGAGCCCGGAGAGCGCCGTGCCGCCCACTCCGTCAGCTCCCGGATCCTGCACGACCGCGAAGGCGAATACGACGGCGGCGTGATCGTGCTGACCGACATCACGAAGGAACTCGAGGCGGTCCGGGCCCGCGATGACCTCATCGGCTCGGTCTCGCACGAGCTCCGGTCGCCGCTGACCTCGATCCTCGGCTACCTCGATCTCGCACGCGACGACGACCAGCTGGACGAGGAAACCCGGCGGATGATCGACGTGGCGTACGCCAACTCCGAGCGGTTGCTCGTGATCGTCACCGACCTGCTCCGAGCCGCCAGCGACGCCGACCAACAGCTGGCGATGTCGTTCACGGCGGGCGATGTGGCGCAGATCGCCCGCGACTCCGTGGAAGCCCACCGCGTGATGGCGGAAGAACGCGAGGTGGAACTCGTGATGGACGGCGCGGATTCCGCAGTGGCGGCGATCGATCCGATGCGCATGCGGCAGGTGCTCGACAACCTGATCACCAACGCGATCAAGTACAACCGTGAGTGGGGCACGGTGACGGTCGCAGTCGAGCCCGGCGCGGGCGGGGTCAGCGTCGAGGTCAGGGACACCGGCCAGGGCATTCCCGAGGCCGATCTCCCGCGGATCTTCGACCGCTTCTACCGCACGAAGTCCGCGAAGTCGTCGGCAACGGTCGGTACCGGCCTCGGTTTGAGCATCACCCGTGAGATCGTGCATCGGCACGGCGGGCACCTCACGGTCACGAGCGAACTGGGGATCGGCACGACGTTCCGAGTCACCGTACCCACCGAGCGCGAGTCCTCGGCGAATGCCGGCGCGCGGAGCGTCGCCGCGTGAGCATCCTCGACTCGACGACGCTGTTCGTGGTCGGCGGGCTCGTGGTCCTGCTGGCCGGCATCTCCTTTCTGCTCGAGACGCTCCTGCGCCGCAATGACGCCGTCGGTCGGCTGTGGAGCGTCTTCTATCTCGGCGCGATGTTCTCGGTATTCGCCTTCGTCGTCGTGTCGACCGACACATCGCGCTGGTGGGCGGGCGCGATCGCCAACGGCGCGTATGTGACGGCGCTCGGCTTCATCTGGGCGGGAGCCCGTCGGGCGAACGGACGTCGGGCGCTGATCCTCGTCCCGATCGCTCTGGGCGCCGTCGTCGCCGTCGCCTCGTTGCTTCCCGGACCCGAGGCCGGCTTGTGGGCCGGGGCCATCGAGATGTTCCTCGGGGTGGCGGTCGTGTGCCTCCTGTCGGCCTTCGAGTTCACGCGGGGTGATCTCACCCGCCTGCTCGCCTCCCGAGTGCTCACCGTGCTGCTCGGCGGGATGGGGTTGTTCTACCTCGGTCGTGCAGTCGTCTTCGTCTCGCTCGGGCCGGAACATCCCGTATTCGCCGACTACTTCGGCACCGAGGTCTCCACTCTCGTCGAGATCGGACTCGCCGTCATCGGCACCATCATGCTCGCGTCGGTGCAAGGCGACCGATTCGCGCGGATCAGCGAGAACGATGTCGAGATCGGCGCCCGGCTGAGGATCGACGGCATCCTGAACTCCACGCTGTTCCGCGAGATGGCGGAGACCTGGCTGCTGCGCGCGGTCCGGGAACGCACCACGCTCGTCCTTCTCCTGATCGATGTCGCCGACCTCGGCGCCATCAACACGGCCTTCGGTCGCGCTGCCGGGGACGCCGCCGTCCGCACGACGGGACGCGTCGTGCTCACCCAGGCTCCGACCGCCTCCCTCGTCGGTCATCTCTCGACGCGGCGTTTCGCCATGCTTCTGGAGCTTCCGGCCAACGACTCCGTCGAGACCATCGCCGACCGGATCGGCGAAGGCGTGCTCGGCGCGGCGATCGACGACCAAGACCGGTTCCGCGCGTCGACCTTCCGCGGAATCGCGACGACCCGCACGAGTGGAGCCGGCTACAGCGACCTGCTGGCCGCCGCAGTGGACGCGGTGAACCTCGAGATGAAGACCGCCCAGGAGAACCAACGTGAGAACGCTGGACACGAATCCTGAGCGAAACCTGACGCGAAACTGATCGAGTCCTGCTGTTGCCCCAGGAGACTGGGAGCCGGGGTCGGGGCTCTCCACATTTGATCCACCGGGACGGTCGCATGCGCTACGAGCACATCGACGTCAGCCGCATCTCGCGGCTGGCGAGCGAGCTCGCCAACGACGCCTCGGCATGCATCCGCTTCATCGACGATTACCTCGATGCCTGGGAACACCGGCGTGCACGAGTCGCGACCGCCGTCGATCGCGTGGTGATCGATGACGCCCTCGCCGCGCTCCTCAGCCTGTCCACGTCGAGCGCGATGCTCGGCGCCGAAGGTCTCAGCGCCGCCGCCCGAGCGCTGCACGCCGAGTCACGCCAGCTCGGCACCATCCCCGCGCACGGCGCCGACGATCTGGCGCGTATCGGGGAAGCGGTGTGTTCCGAACTCAGGCTGGCGACGGCGGAGATGCGCGCCGCCTGAGTGAAGGCAACCGGTCGGATCAGACCGGAGCGTCGGGTCCGGTCATGCGGTAGCCCACGCCGCGAACGGTTTCGATCCACCGCGGGGTGACCGAGTTCTCGCCGATCTTCTTGCGCAGGTTGCCCATGTGCACCTCGATGCCGCGCTTGTCGGCGTCGGAGACGAAGTTGCTGGTGACGTAGCTCTCATTGCGCAGCAAGATCGCGAGGTCGGCCTTCGTGCGCACACGCCGGCCGGACTGCATGAGCGCGGCGAGCAGATCGAACTCGCTGCGGGTCAGCGGGATCTCCTGTCCGTCCGCCATCACCAGGCGAGTGCCGAGATCGATCAGGAGCCCCAGGTGCTCGAGCCGTTCGGCGGGAGCCGTCGGGGGCGGGCCGGCTGCGGGCGGAGCCGCGTGGGCACCCGCCGCCGGCGGGGCGTAGGCAGGAGGTTCGGCAGGGCGGCCTTGTGGGGCGACCGGCGGGGGAGTCGGCGCCGCGCCGGCCCGGGGCCTGCGCAGCATCGCTTCGATGCGCGCACGGAGTTCCCGCGGCCGGAACGGCTTGGTGACGTAGTCGTCGGCACCGGACTCGAGTCCCTGGAGGGTGTCGATCTCCTCGCCGAGTGCGGTCAGCATGACGATGTAGGCGTCGGAGAACGCTCGAATGCGCTTCGCCGTCTCGAAGCCGTCGATTCCCGGCATGTTGACGTCGAGCGTCACCACCATCGGGCCGACGTTGCGCACCGCTTCGATGCCGTCGTATCCGTTCGCGCATGCCGTCACCGCGAAACCCGCTTGGCTCAGGACGGTCTCGAGCAAGTGGCGGATGTCGTCGTCATCCTCAATGACGACAGCGCGGCGAACAGGCTCCATAGCTCTGAATCGTATGCGGGTCCGGCGCTCGACGGGAGACGCCGCGCGGTGTCAGCCGGCGTCGACGTCCGACTCGCGGTGCTTCGCGAGACGGTTCGCGCCCCACCACGCGAGCGGCAGCAGGGCCGCCGCGATGAGCGCCTTGATGATGCCACCCGGGATGAACCGGATCAGGCCCCACTCGAGCACCTGGGCGAACGTGCCCCCGGTGACGGCGGCCAGCCAGGGCAGGCCGAAGGCGAAGACGATGACCGAACCGCCCACGAAGGTCGCCAGGGCCTTGAGCACGTGACGATCCCAGGTGCGCTCCGAGAGCCAACCGACGGCGGCCGCGGCGAACACGAAGCCGATGATGTACCCGAAGCTCGGCGCGGCGAGCGCAGCCAGGCCGGTGAGGTGCGAGCCGTCGTCCTGCGGAGCGAAGACGGGGAGGCCGACGAGGCCGAGCACGAGGTAGAGGCCCAGCGATGCGGCACCACGGGCCCACCCGAGCGTCGCGCCGACGAGCAGCACCGCGAGGGTCTGCCCGGTGATCGGAACCGGATACATCGGGATGATGACCTGCGCGAGCAGCGCCGTCAGGGCAGCGCCCGCAGCGACGAGGACGATGTCGAGCACCCAGGTGCGGGGGAAGACGCGATCGGCGAGAACGAGACGGGGTGCAGCAGGGACGACAGCAGACATGGGGTAGGGCAATCCTCTTCGGTCGGGGATGCGCCGTGTCGGCAGGTGGCGAAGGCGCTGCGGTTAGACTAGCGGGCTGGCGCACTCGCGCCGCTTGTCGACATCCTCCCGAATCCCCACCTCAACTTTGAAGGGACCTTGCTGTGCTCGCCGTGCACGATCTCGAGATCCGCGTCGGCGCACGCCTGCTCATGGAAGGCGTCAGCTTCCGGGTCGAGAAGGGCGACAAGATCGGGCTCGTCGGACGCAACGGCGCCGGCAAGACCACCCTCACGAAGACTCTCGCCGGTGAGAGCCAGCCGAGCAACGGCAAGATCGACCGCACGGGCGAGATCGGCTACCTGCCGCAGGATCCGCGCACCGGCGATCCCGACGACACCGCCCGCACCCGCATCCTCGACGCCCGGGGCCTCGGACGTCTCGTGCTCGACCTGAGGCGAGCCACCGACGAGATGGCGAGCCCCGACGAGGCGATCAGTTCCGCCGCGATGGATCGCTACGGCCGCCTCGAAGACCGCTTCCTCGCTCTCGGCGGATACGCCGCCGAGGCGGAGGCGGCATCCATCGCCTCGAACCTCGCGCTGCCGGACCGCATCCTGGACCAGCAGCTGAAGACCCTGTCAGGTGGTCAACGTCGACGGATCGAGCTGGCCCGCATCCTGTTCTCAGGTGCCGACACGATGATCCTCGATGAGCCGACCAACCACCTCGATGCGGATTCCGTCGTCTGGCTTCGGGAGTTCCTCAAGGGCTACGCGGGCGGGGTCATCGTGATCAGCCACGACGTCGATCTCGTCGAAGACACCGTGAACCGGGTCTTCTACCTCGACGCGAACCGTCAGGTCATCGACATCTACAACATGGGGTGGAAGCACTACCTGCGCCAACGCGAAGCCGACGAGGAGCGCCGCAAGAAGGAGCGCGTCAACGTCGAGAAGAAGGCGACCCAGCTGCAGTTGCAGGCCGCCCGCTTCGGCGCGAAGGCGTCAAAGGCCGCTGCCGCTCACCAGATGGTGGCGCGTGCCGAGAAGATGCTCTCCGGCCTCGAAGAGGTACGCGCCGTCGATCGGGTCGCGAAGCTGCGGTTCCCCGACCCGGTGGCGTGCGGCAAGACCCCGCTCACCGCGAGCAACCTCTCGAAGAGCTATGGGTCATTGGAGATCTTCACAGCCGTCGACCTCGCCATCGACCGCGGATCGAAGGTCGTCGTGCTCGGCCTCAACGGCGCGGGGAAGACGACACTGCTGCGGATGCTCGCCGGCGTCGACAAGCCCGACACGGGGCGCATCGAGCCCGGCCACGGCCTGCGCATCGGGTACTACGCGCAGGAGCACGAGACCATCGACGTCAAGCGCTCGGTGCTCGAGAACATGACGTCGTCGAGCCCGCAGTTGAATGCGACCGAGGCGCGCCGGGTGCTCGGCTCGTTCCTGTTCACCGGCGACGACGCCGACAAGCCCGCCGGGGTGCTCTCCGGCGGCGAGAAGACCCGCCTGGCGCTGGCCATGATCGTCGTGTCGGGCGCCAACGTGCTGCTGCTCGACGAGCCGACCAACAACCTCGACCCGGCGAGCCGAGAAGAGATCCTCGGGGCTCTGGCGAGCTACTCCGGTGCCGTCGTGCTGGTGTCGCACGACGAGGGCGCCGTCGAGGCGCTCAACCCCGAGCGGGTGCTGATCCTGCCCGACGGCGTCGAGGATCACTGGAACCCCGGCTACGCCGACCTGATCGCCCTCGCCTAGGACTGGGCGTCGAGAAGGGCGTCTTCGACCTCGGCATCGCGTTCCCGGCGGGCGACCGGCGCCGTGCCGGCTGCGATCTTCCGTTCCCGGCGCACCGCCCAGACGAGTCCGACGAACGCCAGGACGCCGAATGCGATCCATTGCAGCGCATACGACAGGTGCGGGCCCTCGTCTTCGACCGGTCTCAGCGCCGGCAGCGGGCTCTCGGCCGGTGCGGGATCTTCGGTGACCAGGAGGCCGTACATGCCGGTGTAGGTCGGCGCGTCGACGAGCGCGGCGACATCGGGCAGCCGCACCGTCGCGAGCTGGCCGTCCGGCGCACCGCGCCCGGGGATCTCCGGTTCGCCGGGCTTCAACCGCACGACGACCGTCACCTCACCCGACGGTGCCGCCGGCACCGACTCGGGCGCCTCGGGAGTCGATCCCGCCGGAACCCACCCCCGGTCGACGACGAACACGGTGCCGTCGGCGAGCTGCAGCGGCACGAGCACCTCGAACCCGGCGGCGGAGTTGCGCGGCCGGTTGCGCACGAGGAGCTGTTCGTCGGCGAGGTACTCGCCGGTCATCTCGACCGGGTGCCATTCCGCGGAGTCGACCACGGAATCCAGCTCGGGAATCAGGTCGCCGAGCGCCACCGGATCGGCCTCGTAGTTCGCCTCGATCTTGGCGATCTCGTCGACGGCGTCGACGCGGCGCGCCCACTGCCACCAGGACAGCAGGCCGCAGACGACCGCGAAGACGATCGTGAGGGCGACATACCCGCCCCAGCGCCGCATCCAGCTCATCGCGCCGGATCCGGGACGGTATCGGCGGGGGAGTCGAGCGCGGTCACGATGACCGGAAAGCCGCGGGTGGCGAGATAGTCGGCGAGGGTGTCGCGGTGATCGCCGCACGCCAGCCAGACCTTCACCCGGTCGGCCGAATGGATGCGGGGGTTGCGCCAGTTGACCCGCCAGGTCGCGTCGGCGCGGCATCCCGCCGACGAGCACTGCACGTCGGGCTCGGAACCGATCACGCGTCGTCTCGCCGCTCGATGGCGCCGGGCCGCTCCACCGTTCCGCTGCCGCGCCGGGACACGGCATTCGCGAACACGACGGCGACATACGGCAGGAAGACCGCCCCGAGGGCGGGAACGAGCAGCCACCAGCCCTGCACGAAGAGGCAGGCGAAGATGCACAGCACGCGGATGCCCATCGTGAGCGCGTAGCGCCGCATGCGGGCACCCTGCTCCTGCTCCGGTGACGGGGGGAGTTCGGTGATCGCGACGGGTCGGTTGCGCATGGTCTTGTGATCAGGGTACGCGCGCGCCCGTCGGTAGGCTGGACGGATGACCGCTCGCACCGTTCTCGTCACCGGAGGGAACCGTGGCATCGGCCACGCGATCGCCGCCGAATTCGTCGCCCAAGGCCATCGAGTCGCCGTCACCGCCCGGTCGGGCGAGGGGCCGGCGGGAACGCTCACGGTGCGCGCCGACGTCACCGACACCGCGGCGATCGACGCGGCGTTCACCGAGATCGAAGAGAAGCTCGGACCGGTCGAGGTCGTCGTCGCCAACGCGGGCATCACGCGCGACAAGCTGCTCATGATGATGACCGAAGACGATTTCGACGTCGTGGTCGACACCAACCTCGGCGGATCGTTCCGGGTCGTCAAGCGGGCCACCAAGGCGATGATGAAGGCCCGATTCGGCCGCATCA
The DNA here is from genome assembly GCF_014653215.1 of Pseudolysinimonas yzui. Taxonomy (GTDB): domain Bacteria; phylum Actinomycetota; class Actinomycetes; order Actinomycetales; family Microbacteriaceae; genus Pseudolysinimonas_A; species Pseudolysinimonas_A yzui. The sequence goes on from NZ_BNAI01000001.1 coordinate 808,546, forward strand.
TCCTCATCTCGAGCGTCGTCGGACTCTTCGGCGGGCCCGGTCAGGTCAACTACTCCTCGTCGAAGGCGGGTCTGGTGGGCATGGCCCGGTCGATCACCCGCGAACTCGGCAGCCGCGGCATCACCGCGAACGTCGTCGCACCCGGATTCATCGAGACCGACATGACGGCCGAGCTGTCCGACGACACCCAGGCCGCGTACAAGAAGTCGATTCCGGCCGGCCGCTTCGCCACTCCGACCGAGGTCGCCAGGGTCGTCGCCTGGCTCGCCGGCGACGACGCCGCCTACATCTCGGGAGCCGTCATCCCCGTCGACGGCGGCCTGGGCATGGGGCACTAGGGCCGGGGCAGCCCCAGCAGCGGCAGCAGCATCCCGAGGTCGCGTTCGTCGAGCAGCACGTGGGCGAGGTCGCGCACCGGGGCCTTCGCGTCGAAGCCCACGGCGAGCCCGCAGATCGCCATCATCGGCAGATCGTTGGCGCCGTCACCGACGGCGACCGTCTGCGCCATCGGGATGCCGGCTTCCGCCGCCCATTCGCGAAGCGCCGACGCCTTCGCCGCCGCGTCGATCACCGGCGGGGTGACGTCGCCGGTGAGCCGACCGTCGACGACCTCAAGACGGTTCGCGCGCCAAAAGTCGAGGCCGAGCTCGCGCGCGAGCGGGTCGATGACCTCGTGGAAGCCGCCGGAGACGACCGCGACCTTGCCGCCGGCCGCCTGAACTCCGGCGATGAGCTCGGGAACGCCGCGGGTCACCGTGACCCGTGACCGCACGGTGTCGATCACCGATTCGGGGAGCCCTGCGAGGGTCGCCACGCGTTCCCGCAGGCTCTGCTCGAAGTCGAGCTCGCCGTTCATGGCGCGGAACGTGATCTCCGCGACGCGTTCACCGGATCCCGCCTCGTCGGCGAGGAGCTCGATGACCTCGTTCTCGATCAGCGTCGAGTCGACATCGAGGACGACGAGGAAGCGGGCCATCGGCGCAGCACGTGCCTTCCTGAGGGAGTTATCGGGTGACGACGACTCCCTTGCCGACGACGGTGATGCCGGAGTCGGTGACGGTGAAGCCGCGGCGGCGGTCGGCATCGTGGTCGACGCCGACGGTGGCGCCGGACTCGACGACGACATCCTTGTCGAGGATAGCGCGCTGCACGGTGGCCCGATCTTCGATCCGGGCGCGCTCGAAGACGACCGAGTCGACGACCTTCGCCCCCGACTCGACGGTGACCCACGGGCCCAGAACGCTGCGCTCCAGATGCCCGCCGGACACCACGCAGCCGAGCGAGACGATCGAGTCGATCGCGGTGCCGACGGCGTTCTCGCCGTCGCGCACGAACTTCGCGGGGGGCGAGTTCAGTTGCTGGCTGTAGATCGGCCAGTCGCGGTTGTAGAGGTTGAAGACGGGCAGCGCCGAGATGAGATCCTGGTGGGCGTCGAAGAACGACTCGATCGTTCCGACGTCGCGCCAGTAGTAGCGGTCGCGATCGGTCGCGCCGGGCACCTGGTTGCGCTGCAGGTCGTAGACGGCCGCGTCGCCCCGCGCCACGAAGTCGGGAACGATGTCGCCGCCCATGTCGTGGTTGGAGTCGGGCTGCTCCCCGTCGCGTTGCACCGCGTCGATGAGCACTTCGGCGTCGAAGACGTAGTTGCCCATCGAGGCGAGCACTTCACCGGGGGAGTCGGCGAGGCCGACCGCATTTTTCGGCTTCTCTTTGAACGCCGCGATGCGATGCGGGTCCTTCGGATCGAGCTCGATGATGCCGAACTGGTCGGCCAACGCGATCGGCTGGCGGATCGCCGCCACCGTGACACCCGCGCCCGACTCGATGTGCGCCTCCACCATCTGGTTGAAGTCCATGCGGTAGACGTGATCGGCTCCGACGACGACGACGATGTCGGGTCGCTCGTCGCGCAGCAGGTTGAGGCTCTGCAGGATGGCATCCGCCGATCCCGAGAACCAGCGTTTGCCGAGGCGCTGCTGCGCGGGCACGGAAGCCACGTAGGCGCCCAACAGGCCCGAGAGACGCCAGGTCTGCGACACGTGACGGTCGAGGGAATGCGACTTGTACTGGGTCAGCACGACGACTTGGCGCAGGCCCGAATTGACGAGATTCGACAGGGCGAAATCGACGAGTCGGTAGCCGCCCGCGAACGGCACGGCGGGTTTCGCCCGGTCGGCCGTGAGCGGCATCAGACGCTTCCCTTCGCCGCCCGCGAGCACGATCCCGAACACCTTCTTCGCCGTCATGGGTCAACAGTACGGGCCGCTCACGGGGGCGGTGTACTAGCGTTCACAGAATGCGAGTAGACGTGGTGACCCGCGAGTACCCGCCGGAGGTCTACGGAGGCGCCGGCGTGCACGTGGCCGAGCTCGTCGCCGCGTTGCGACCCACCACCGACGTCGTCGTGCGCTGCTTCGGGATGCCGCGTGACGAGGACGATGTGCACGCCTACCTCGTGCCGCCGCAGCTCGCGTCCGCCAATCCGGCGCTCGCCACCCTCGGGGTCGACCTGCAGATCGCCCAGGATGTCGGCGGTGCCGACCTGGTGCATTCGCACACCTGGTACGCGAACGGCGCCGGACACCTCGCGAAACTGCTGCACGGCATCCCGCATGTCGTCACCGCCCACAGTCTCGAGCCGCTGCGCCCCTGGAAGGCCGAGCAGCTCGGCGGCGGGTACCGCATCTCGAGCGAGATCGAGCGCACCGCATTCGAGAGCGCCGACGCCGTCATCGCGGTGAGCCACGGGATGCGCGCCGACATTCTGCGGTGCTACCCGGCGATCGATCCGGCCAAGGTGCGGGTCGTGCACAACGGCATCGACCTGGAGCGCTGGCACCCGGTCGACGAGCCCGAGATCGTGCGCGGCTTCGGCATCGACCCGACTCGGCCGAGCGTCATCTTCGTCGGTCGCATCACCCGCCAGAAGGGGTTGCCCTACCTGCTCGCAGCAGCCCAGCGACTCGCCCCCGAAGTGCAACTCATCCTCTGCGCGGGCGCTCCCGACACCCCGGAGATCCTCGCCGAGGTGCAGGCCGGAGTCACCGCGCTCCAGGCCGAGCGCACGGGCGTCATCTGGATCGACCGGCTGCTCTCGCAGCCCGAACTGGCGGCGCTGCTGTCGGCGTCGACGACGTTCGTCTGTCCCTCGGTCTACGAGCCCCTCGGCATCGTGAACCTCGAAGCGATGGCCTGCGGCCTGCCCGTCGTCGGCACCGCGACCGGTGGCATCCCCGAGGTCGTCGCCGACGGCGTCACGGGCCGCCTGGTGCCGATCGTGCAGGTCGACGACGGCACCGGCGTCCCGGTCGACCCGGAACAGTTCATCGCCGATCTCGCCGCCGCTCTCTCCGCCGTCGTCGCCGACCCGGCCGCGGCGCGGTTGATGGGCATCGCCGGGCGTCGGCGGGCGGAGGCCGAGTTCAGCTGGGCGTCGATCGCCGAACGCACCCACGCCATCTACGCCGAGCTGGTCGACGCGGCGGCGACGCAGGCAAACCCGGAGAAGTAGGCTGGGGGCACCATGTCCTCCCCGGTGCTCGACTTCTCGAAGGTGTCCGTCGTCCGAGGAGGCACCCGCATCCTCGACCAGGTGAATTGGGTCGTGCTGCCCGATGAGCGCTGGGTGATCCTCGGCCCCAACGGCGCGGGCAAGACGACGCTGCTGCAGATCGCCGCGGCTGCGATGCACCCGACCTCAGGCGTCGCCACGCTTCTCGGCGAGCGACTCGGCAAGTCCGACGTCTTCGACATCAAGCCGCGCATCGGACTCGCCTCGTCGGCGATGGCGAAGCGCATCCCCGCCGACGAGGTGGTGCTGGATGTCGTGCTCACCGCCGCCTACGCCGTCACCGGACGCTGGAACGAGGTCTACGAAGACGTCGACGTCAACCGGGCTCGACGCGTGCTGGCGGAGTGGAAGCTCTCGGCCTTCGACGACCGCCGGTTCGGAACCCTCAGCGACGGCGAGCAGAAGCGGGTGCAGATCGCCCGTGCGGTGATGGCCGACCCCGAGGTGCTGCTGCTCGACGAGCCCGCGGCGAGTCTCGACCTCGGGTCCCGCGAAGAGTTGCTGCAACTGCTCGGCGGGTTCGCGAGCAACCCGAAGTCCCCGGCGATGGTCATGGTCACGCACCACGTCGAAGAGATCCCGCCGGGGTTCTCACACGTCCTGCTCTTGGCCGGGGGAGCGGTCACCGCCGCCGGACCGATCGGTGAGGTGCTGACCAGCGAGAACCTCACCGCGACCTTCGGGCTGCCGATCGAACTGACCAGCTCGGACGGCCGGTTCACCGCCCGCGCGGCTTAGCCGGCGAGGACGCCCGGCCGGGCGTCGATCTCTGGTAAAGTCGCTCCTTGGCCGTTCGGCCATCATCCCTTCCGTTTCTGTCGAGGTAGCGCCATGAAGTCCGAGATCCACCCCGAGTACGCGCCCGTCGTGTTCCGCGACCTCGCGAGCGGCGCCACGTTCCTCACCCGGTCGACCGTGTCGAGCGACAAGACGATCGACCTCGATGGCGAGACCTACCCGGTCATCGACGTCGAGATCTCGTCGGAGTCGCACCCGTTCTACACCGGCAAGCAGCGCATCCTCGACAGCGCCGGTCGCGTCGAGAAGTTCAACTCGCGCTACAAGGGTTTCGGCGAGAAGAAGAGCTAACGCTCCTCAGCCGCGATCAAAGCCCCGTACCCCACAGGTGCGGGGCTTTCGCGTTTCCCCAGGTGCTCAGAAGAGGGCGGGTCGCCGGGCGGCCCAGAGGGGCAGCATGACGTCGAGCGTGAGCGGCGCAAGCTCGACCGACCCCGTGTCGTCGGGGGACTCCAGCCAGTAGATCGCGTCGATCTCGGCGGTCGGGCGCAGCTCGGCATCCGTCACCAGGGCGAACACCTCGGCACGCACCGTCTGCCCGGGCTCGTTGAGGGCGGCGGCCTCATACGATCCGAGGAACTCGGTGGCGTCGACATCCACTTCGAGGCCGAGCTCTTCGCGAAGCTCGCGGATGAGGGTCGCCAGCGCGCTCTCGCCGCGTTCGATCTTGCCCCCCGGCTGCATGAAGCCGGTCGTGCCCTGCTTGCGCACGACGATCGCCCGTCCGGCCGTGTCGGTCACGATCGCCGCCGCGACGTGGATGCGGCGCGGAGTGGGGACGGGCGCCGACGGTGGCGGAGAGGCGGGAGGCGGGTCCGCGGACTCCGGAGGTACCGGGTCATCGGGCGGTTCGAGCGCGAGCACCCCGGTGTCGGAGAAGTCGAACATTGGCACCGTGTCGCTCGGGCGCGGGTCGGGAGCGGGGATCGGCTGGGTGTCCTCGATGAGGCGGATGTCCTCGAGCGGCACGACCGGCCACCCGTCGCTCATGCTGCGCTGTCGCGCGTGCAGCGCGGCGAGGGTGCCCGAGAACTCCTCGCGCTGCGCCATCGCCCGCACGATCCGGCCGGCGGCGAGCGACCCGGGCTCGACCTGATAGCGCTCCGCCATCGCGTTCAGGCTGCGGCCGCCCTCGAATTCGGGTTCGATCAAGCTGTCGAGAAGCAGCGGGTCGAGGATCGGCGACGGGTCGACGAGCGGGTCGATTCCGCGGCGTCGGCACTCCCGGTCGAGCACGGTGAGCCCGCTCGACGCGTCGAAGGTCGCGATCGGGACTCCGAGCACGAGCAGGGTGCGCAGCGTCTGCGCCACTTCCCCGACGACGGCGTCGGCGCGATCCGAGCCCCAGTCCCAGCGGGCGAGCTCGCCGCCGTCGTCGTCGAGCACCGCGACTCGCGCCGCGACGATGCGTGCCGTGTCGTGATCCGTGCCGGAGATCGCGAACTCCGCGACGCCCAGGCGACCTTGCCATGTCCCCACCCGATCAGGCTACGACGCCAGCCCCCGCGCGAGCCACATCCGGTGCTGGTCTAGCGTGTCGCGTCGCCGATGTGGAGCCAGTAGAAGGATTGGGTGCCGAGGGTGAGGGTGAGTTTTCCGTCGTCGCCGATGTGGGGGAAGTCGCCGCCGCCGAAGAGGTCGGTGAGGGGGGCTCCGTACCAGCCGTCGAAGGTGATGGTGACGGCGGTGGGGTTGTGGGCGAAGGAGAACACGCAGAGGACTTGTTCGGGTTTGTCGCCGTGGGAGGTGCCGGCTCCGGGGTAGTCGCGGATGAAGGCGAGGACGGATTCGTCGTCGGTGGGCAGCACGCGGATGGTGCCGAGGCCGAAGACGGGGTGGGCTTTGCGGACGTGGATGACGTTGCGCACCCAGTGCAGGAGGGATCGGGATTGGGCGAGCTGGGATTCGACGTTGACGAGCGTGTAGTTGTAGACGAGGGATTGCACGACGGGCAGGTAGAGCTTGCCGGGGTCGGCGGTGGAGAAGCCGGCGTTGCGGTCTGGGGTCCATTGCATGGGGGTGCGGGAGGCGTCGCGGTCGGGGAGCCAGATGTTGTCGCCCATGCCGATTTCGTCGCCGTAGTACAGGAATGGCGATCCGGGGAGGGAGAACAGCAGTGCGTGGGCGAGTTCGAGTTCTTGGCGGGCGTTGTCCAGCAGGGGGGCGAGGCGGCGGCGGATGCCGACGTTGACGCGCATTCTGGGGTCGTAGGCGTACCAGCCGTACATCGCCTGCCGGTACTCCTCGGAAACCATTTCGAGGGTGAGTTCGTCGTGGTTGCGCAGGAACACGCCCCAGCCGGCCCCGTCAGGGGTGTCGGTGGTTTCGGCGAGCACCCGGGTCAGTTCGGCGGCGGATTGGGAGCGCAGGGAGTAGAAGATGCGGGGCATGACGGGGAAATCGAACGCCATGTGGCATTGCGGTTCCTCATTGGTGCCCATGAACGTGACGACTTCTTTGGGCCATTGGTTGGCTTCGGCGATCATCACCCGGCCCGGGTATTCGGTGTCCATCATCCGCCGCACGGCCTTGATGAACTCGTGCGTGGGCGGCTCACCTTCGCCGTTGCCGTCTTCTGACTCGTACAGGTAGGGGATCGCATCCAGCCGGAACCCATCGACACCGATGTCCATCCAGAACCGGATGATGTCGAACACCGCCTCATGCACGGCCGGGTTGTCGTAGTTCAGATCGGGCTGGTGGGAAAAGAACCGGTGGAAGTAGAACTGGCGCCGCACCGGATCGAACGCCCAGTTCGAGTCCTCATAGTCGGTGAAGATGATCCGGATGTTCGGATACTTCTCATCCGAGTCGCTCCACACATAGAAATCCCCATACGGACCCTCCGGGTCGCTGCGGGACTGCTGGAACCACTCGTGCGCATCCGAGGTGTGATTCAGCGGCAGATCGATCACGATCCGCATGTTGCGCTCATGCGCCTTCGTCACCAACTCGCGGAACTCATCCAGCGTTCCGAAATCGGGCAGGATCGCCCGATAATCGGCGACGTCGTACCCGCCATCCCGCAGTGGAGAGCTGAAGATCGGCGGAATCCACAACGCATCCACCCCCAACCACTGCAGGTAATCCAGCTTCGAGATCAACCCACCCAGATCACCCGACCCGTCGCCGTTGGAATCCACGAACGACCGCACCATCACCTCATAGAAGACCGAACGGCGATACCACTGAGGGTCGAGGGCAAGCCCGGGCAACGTGATCGGAGCGGTGAAGGTCACCCTCCCGAGTCTAGGCAGCGACGCTCGTAGACTCGGGACCAATGGATACGGTCACGCGAGACCTCGAGCTGCTCGGAAGCCGGGTGCGCTATTGGGAGTACGGCACTCGCGGGAACGGGCCGACGATCGTCGTCGTCCATGGCTATCGCGGCGACCACCACGGGCTCGAACCGGTCGTGAACCTGCTGCCCGACTTCCACATCGTCTCGCCCGACCTGCCGGGATTCGGCGATTCGACTCCGATGACGGACGCCGCCCACTCGATCGCCGGATACGGGGCGTGGTTGCGGGCGTTCATTGAGGCCCTCGGCCTCGGAGCCGACGCGATCCTGCTCGGCCACTCGTTCGGCTCGATCGTCGTGGCGCACGCCGTGGCCGATGGCCTCCCCGCCCGCGCCGTCATCCTCATCAACCCGATCGCCGACGATCCGGCGAAGGTCGCCGGCATCGGGGCGACGAAGTTCTACTACGCCGTCGCCCGTCGCCTCCCCGAACGCGCCGCGCGCGCCTGGCTGAGCAATCCGCTCGTCGTGCAGGGGATGAGCGTCAAGCTCGCCAAGACCCGCGACCGGCGACTGCGGCGGTTCATCCACGGCCAGCACCACGCGTACTTCAGCAGGTTCGGTTCGCGCGCGAGTATCGTCGAAGGCTTCGAGGCGTCGCTTTCGGCGACGGTCGCCGACGTCGCGGCACAGATCACCCAGCCGGTGCTGCTCGTCGCGGGGGAGCGCGACGAGGTGGCACCGCTCGCCGGTCAGTTCGCGCTGCTCGACGCCTTCCCGGATGCCCGGCTCGATGTCATCCCGGGGGTCGGCCACCTCATCCACTACGAGACCCCGGAGGCGGCCGCACACGCCGTCCGCGCCTTCGTGACGGATCTCGACGCGTGAAGATCCTCTTCGACTGCCGCTACGTGCGGGTCGATCATCACGACGGCGTCAGCCGCTACTCGGCGCGGCTGGTCGAAGCCCTCGCGCGCCGGATGCCGGTCGAGATGCTCATCAGCGACGAAGCCCAGCTCGCCCAGCTACCCGATCTGCCGTGGCATCTCGTCTCATCGCCGACGAGCCTGCGAGAGCCGTGGATCGCGCGCCAGATCAACCCCCTGAATCCGGATGCCGTGTTCAGTCCGCTACAGACGATGGGTTCGGCGGGGCGTCGCTACGGCCTCGTGCTCACGCTGCACGACCTGATCTACCACCGGCACCGCACGCCGCCGCGCAACCTTCCCTGGTACATCCGTTTCGGCTGGTGGGCGTATCACCTCACCTGGATTCCCCAGCGGAAGGCGCTGAATCGCCCCGACGAGGTCGTGACCGTGTCGGAGACCACGAAGGCGCTCATCGCCGAGCATCGACTCACCCTGCGCCCGGTGACCGTGGTGCGCAACGCCGCCGATCCTCTCGGCGACGATCCGCCGGTTCGACGGGCGACCCCGGGTCGCGATCTGGTCTACATGGGGTCGTTCATGCCCTACAAGAACGTCGACACCCTCGTGAAGGCCCTCCACGACCTTCCCGGCTACCGATTGCACCTGCTCAGCAAGGTTCCGGCGGCCGAGCGCGACCGGCTCGAGGCGCTCGCGCCGACGGGAACGCTCACCTTCCACGACGGGGTGACGGATGCCGAGTACGCCGAGCTGCTCGAGACGGCGCACGCACTCGTGCACGCCTCTCTCGACGAAGGCTTCGGCATCCCGCTCGTCGAGGCGATGAGCGTCGGAACCCCGATCGTCGTGAGCGACATCCCGATCTTCCGGGAGATCGGTGGCGAAGCGGGCACCTACGCCGACCCGCGAAGCCCGGCGGCGTTCGCCGCGGCGGTGCGCACCCTCGAGGACTCCGTCGAGTGGGAGCGACGCTCGGCCCGGGCTCGAGAGCAGGCCCGGCTGTTCGACTGGGACCGCTCGGCCGACGTGCTCTACGAGGTGATGCGCCGGGTCGCGACGAAGCCGCGCCCGGAAGATGCCGAGCGTTGACGCTTCTCCCGCCGCCTCCTGACCGCTCGCCCGACCTCGACGACGACTTCACGGGGACCACGCTCAGCGAACACTGGACGGCGCACTACCTCCCGCACTGGACCACTCCCGAGCGCTCCGCGGCACGGTTCGATCTCACCGCGGGCGGCCTTCGGCTGCGCATCGACGCCGATCAGCCCGACTGGCGGCCCGAGGACGCGCCGCTGCGGGTCTCGAATGTGCAGACCGGCAGCTTCTCCGGTGCCGCCGGATCGGCCCGCGGCATCCATCCCCACCGTCCCGACGGCCTCGTCGTGCGCACCCCGCAGTCGCTGCGTCTCGGCTGGGCTCCGTCGGCTGGTCGGGTCGAGGTGACCGTCAGCGCGAGCACCGACGCCGGCTGCATGACCGCCGCGTGGCTCGTCGGCACCGAGCACCTCGTAGCGGGGCAGTCGGGCGAGATCTGCCTCTTCGAGATCGATGCCGAGGCGATCGGGCCTGAGGCGACCGTCGCCCGCTCGGGACTGAAGGCGCACCGCGACCCGGGTCTCGTCACCGACATGGCCGAGGTCACGATCCCCGTTGACGCGTCGCGACCGCACACCTGGACGGCGATCTGGGGCGACGGCGAACTGGTGCTCGGCTGCGAGGGGCGCGAGCTGCGACGGCTCACCCTCGCGCCCGACTACCCGCTCGTGCTGCTGATCGACCTCTTCGAGACCTCGGGCGCCGGAGTCGGGTCCTACCCGAAGACGGCGACCTTCCATCGCGTGCGCGGCTGGAGCTCGCCGAACCGGGGCGCTTAGGCGTCGCGGGCCTCGACCGCGTTCTGCAGGTCGATGTCGCCGGCGCGCGGGTCGATCGCGGCCAACTCGATCGGGTCGTCGAAGGCGACAAGCTTCAGGTCGGTGCCGTCGACGTGGAAGCTGTGCACCGACCCGTTCGTGATCGGCCCGAACCCGCGGTTCGGTTCGGCCACCATGAGGGCGGCGCGGATCGCCCCGCCGTGGCTGACCACGACGATCGCCTCCCCGCGGTACTCCGCGGCGAGCGCCTGCAGCGCCGGGATGACCCGGGCCGCGACCTCTTCGCGCGACTCACGCCCCGGAACCTCAACCCCCGGCGGGTAGAGCACGTCGATCTCGTGGAAGTCGAGTCCCTCGGCCGCGCCGTAGTTGCGTTCGACGAACGCATCGCGCAGTTCCGGGTCGCCGAGGCCGAGCTGGGCTGTGATGATCTGCGCCGTCTCACGGGCCCGGCCGAGCGGGCTGGCGACCACGCGGGTGATCGGTCGGCGGGTGAGCAGCATTCCCGTCACGCGCGCCTGCTCGCGTCCGGTGTCGTTGAGGGGGATGTCGGTGAGCCCTTGGATGCGGCGCTGCCGGTTCCACTCGGTCTCACCATGACGCACGAGGTACAGATCGGTCATAGCACCCCCGATCCTACGGTCGGGGGTCAGGAGGCGAGGCGCTCCCGCAGCGCACCGAGCACTTCTGACGCGCCGGCATCGATCTTGAGCGTCGCGCGGGAGTCGCCCTTCGTCTCGCCCCGGTTGACGATGAGGATCGGAACGCGCCGCCGCACCGCCTGCTCGAGCAGGCGGATCCCGGAGTTCACGACGAGCGACGACCCGGCGACGATGAACGCGTCGGCGGTCCGGATGAGCGCCGCACCCGCGGTGAACTTCGCGGTCGGAACCAGTTCGCCGAAGAACACCACATCGGGCTTGAGCACCCCGCCGCACACCGTGCAGTCGGGCACGATCATCTCGCCGACCGCGTCGATGTCGACGTCTCCGTCGGGATTGAGCTTGACGGTGTCGGGCTCGGCGAGCCAGGGATTCTCCCGGGTCATCCGCGCCGCGATGTCCTCCCGGGCGAACTGCTGGCCGCAGGAGAGGCAGAACACGCGATCCATCGAGCCGTGCACGTCGACGACGTGCCTGGACCCGGCCCGAAGGTGCAGCCCGTCGACGTTCTGCGTGATGACGCCGTTCACGATTCCGGCGAGTTCCAGGTCGGCGAGGGCCTGGTGGCCGGGATTCGGAGCGGCCGCCGCGAAGTAGCGCCAGCCGAGGTGGCTGCCCGCCCAGTAGCGCTGCCGCGCCCGGGTGTCGGCGAGGAAGGTCTGGAACGTCATGGGGCTGCGCACGGGCGCACCCTCGCCGCGGTAGTCGGGGATGCCGGAGTCGGTGCTCACGCCGGCACCGGTGAGCACCGCGATGCGGCGGCCGGCCAGCAGCCGCTCGGCCTGGTCGATGAGGGAGAGCAGCGCGGGGTCGAGGGCAGGCAGGGTCGTGATCGACACGGTGCCTCCTTCGACGCGGTTCCTGACTCGAAGGCTAGAACGTCCAGGTTGCGGGGATGTTTCCGGGTGCCGTGAGATCGCGGGCCCCCGTAGGCTCGGCGCAGTGCACATCGTCCCCGTCACCGACCCTGCCGCGCCCGAGTTGCGCGACTACACCGAGCTGACGGATGTCGTGCGTCGGCGGCTGCGGGAACCCGCGGAGGGGATCTACCTCGCCGAATCCGTGAAGGTCATCGAGCGTGCGTTCGCGGCGGGTCATCACCCGCGATCGGTGCTCGTGCTCGAGAAGTGGCTGCCTGAGATCGAGCCGCTGTTCGCCTCATGGAACGTTCCGGTCTATGTCGGCACGGCCGAGGTGCTCGAAGCCGTGACGGGCTTCGTCATGCACCGCGGCGCCCTCGCCTCGATGCATCGACCGGTGCTCCCGCCGGTCGCCGACGTGTTGCGCGACGCGCGACGCGTCGTCGTGCTCGAAGACATCGTCGACCACACCAACGTCGGCGCGATCTTCCGGGCCGTCGCCGGGATGGGAGCGGATGCCGTGCTGGTCACGCCGCGCTGCGCCGACCCGCTCTACCGCCGCTCGGTGCGGGTGAGCATGGGCGCGGTGCTGCAGGTGCCCTGGACGCGCCTGGGGGAGTGGGACGTCGCCGCGCCGGAGCTGCACGCCGCAGGCTTCCAGATCGCCGCCCTCGCCCTCGATGACCGCGCGGTCGACCTCGCGGCGTTCGCCCGCAATCCGCCTCCTCGCGTCGCTCTCGTGCTCGGCACCGAAGGTGACGGCCTGAGCCGCGACGCCCTCGACGCGGCAGACGTGATCGTCACGATCCCGATGGACCACGGCGTCGACTCCCTGAACGTCGCGGCTGCGGCCGCCGTCGCCCTCTGGTCTCTGCGGGCGACCCCGCACTAGGGTCGGCGCATGACGACGACACGCAACGACGCGGGTTCGGGCACCGGCTCCGGCAAGGGCCTCGCGAAAGGCCAGCTGGGGCTGTTCGGGTCGACCGTGATGGGACTGGCCTCGACCGCTCCCGTGTACTCGCTCGTCGCCACGCTCGGGTTCGTGATCGCGGAGGTGGGCACCCAGGCTCCGATCGCGTTCATCCTCGCGTTCGTGCCGATGTTCTTCATCGCGTTCGCCTACCGGGAACTGAACCGGGCCATCCCCGACTGCGGCACGACCTTCACCTGGTCGACGAAGGCCTTCGGGCCGTGGATCGGGTGGATCGGCGGGTGGGGGGTCGCGGTAGCCGGCATCATCGTGCTGGGCAATCTGGCGCAGATCGCGGGGTTGTACTTCTGGTACCTCGTCGGCCCGTTGCTGGGTCTGGAGGCCTTCGCCGAAGAGACCTGGATCGTCACCCTGACGGGCGCGATCTTCCTCGCTGCGATGGTCTATGTCTCGTATCGGGGCGTGGAGATCGGCGAACGGCTGCAGAATGTGTTGCTCGGCGTTCAGTATCTGGCGCTCGTGCTGTTCGTGGTCTTCGTCGTCGTCGCCCTCGCGAACGGAACCTCGGTCGAGGCGACGCCCGTCTCCGCGGGCTGGTTCAACCCCTTCGGGTTCGAGTCGTTCGAGGGCTTCACGGCGGCGATCCTCCTCGCCCTGTTCATCTACTGGGGCTGGGACACCTGCCTCGCGCTCAACGAGGAGACGAAGGACCCGAAGCGGATCCCCGGCCGCGCCGCGCTCATCTCGACGGTGGTGCTGGTCATCACCTATGTCGCGGTCACGGTCGCCGCACTGGCGTACGCGGGGGTCGACCATCTCAACGAGGTGGACGACGTGTTCTTCGTGCTCAAAGACGCGCTCTTCGGACCGTGGGCGTGGCTGCTGGTTCTCGCGGTGATGATCTCGGCGATCTCGTCGACGCAGACGACGATTCTGCCGACTGCTCGCGGCACGCTGTCGATGGCGGTCTACCGCGCTCTGCCGGCCCGGTTCGCGAGGGTACATCCGAGATTCCACACGCCGGGATTCGCGACGCTCGTCATGGGCATCGTCGCGACCGTCTTCTATGTCGGCATGACGGCGATCAGCGAGAACTTCCTCGCCGACTCGATCTACTCGCTCGGCCTGGCGATCGCCTTCTACTACGGGCTGACCGGTTACGCGTGCGTCTGGTACTTCCGCCGAGAGCTGTTCGCCAATGCGCACAACGTCTTCTTCAAGTTCCTGTTCCCGCTCCTCGGAGCGCTCATCCTCACCGGTGCGTTCGTCAAGAGTTCGATCGACATGCTCGACCCGGACTACGGCTACACCGTGCTGCTCGGAGTGGGCGGTGTCTTCGTGATCGGCATCGGATCTCTGCTGCTCGGAGTCGTGCTCATGGTCGTCTGGGCTCTCTTCCACCAGTCGCGTCCGTTCTTCCGCGGCGAGAGCCTCAACCGCGACACCGAGGTGCTGGTGCCCGAAGACGACCACGTCGTGATCCGCAGTGTCGACGGCGGGCGGGCATGACCGTTTAGGGTCGACGGGTGCCCCCGAGTCGTTCGCTGACCCGTCGACAGATCTACCGTCGGCGCCGCATCGTGGTGTTCGGCGGGATCGGGCTCGCGCTCGCCTCGCTGGTCTACCTTCCGCTGACGCTGCTCGCGCCGCTCAAGCCTGCAGTCGCCACCGTCACGGCGCCGGTGGAGGATGCGCCGGTGGTTCCGGCCCTCGCCTTCCCCGGCTACGGGGCGAGCGCCATCGGGGCCGTCGGCTACCCGGGAGTGCTCGCGCAGAGCGGCGCGACGACGGCGCTGCCGATGGCGAGCATCACCAAGGTCATCACCGCCCTGGTGGTGCTCGACGCCCATCCCCTCGCGGTCGGCGAGACCGGCCCCACCGCGACGATGTCGTCGGCCGACGCCGCCCTGTACGGCACCTATCTCGCGCAGAACGGAACGGTGGCGACCGTCCGCGCCGGCATGACGTTCAGTGAGCGCCAGCTACTCGAGCTGACCCTCATCAAGTCGGCCAACAACTACACGACGAGCATGGCGATCTGGGCCTTCGGGTCGCAGGAGGCGTTCCTCGCCGCGGCCCGCAGCTGGCTCGCCGAGAACGGGCTCGACGGCGTGGTCATCACCGAGCCCACCGGGATCGACCGCTCGAACGTCGCGCCCGTCGACCAACTCGTCGAACTCGGACGGATCGCTCTCGCGCATCCGGTCGTCGCCGAGATCGTCGCGACCCGCACGACCGACGTTCCGCCCCTCGGGGCGCTGCCGAACACCAACCAGCTGCTCGGGCTCAGCGGTGTCGACGGCATCAAGACGGGCACACTCGACGACTTCGGCGCGAACCTGCTGTTCTCGGCCGACTACACGATCGGCGCATCGACGGTCACGGTGATCGGTGTCGTGCTCGGCGGCCCCGACCACGACGTGATCGACCGCGACATCCTGACCCTGCTCGAGAGCACCGTCGCGAACTTCACCGAGGTGGAGGTCGCCGCCGACGCCGAGACGTTCGCCAGCTACGAGGCGGCCTGGGGTGACACGGTCGCCGCCGTCGCGGGGGAGCGCGCGACCCTGCTGGTCTGGTCCGACACGCCCGTGACGGTCGAGGTGGTGACCGAGGAGCTGCGCACCGGGCACGCCGGCGACGACGTCGGCGATCTCGTGTTCACCTCGGGCACCTCGAGCGTGACGGTCGACCTCGAGCTGGCGGCCGATCTCGAGGATCCGGGGCCGTGGTGGCGGCTCACCAACCCGGTCGCCCTGTTCTGAGCCTTTAGAACTCCGGTCGCTTCGGCGCCACCCCGTCGCCGGAGGACTGGTGCCGCAGCCTCCGCAGGATCCACGGGGCGAGATGCTCGCGGGCCCATCCGATGTCGTCGATTCGGGCCTGTCGCCACGACTGGCGAGGCAGCGGTTCCGCTTCGAACGGCTCCAGATCGTGGGAAACGTTGAGGGCGTCGAGCACCATGCGGGCGATCGTCTGGTGCCCGATCGGCGAGAAGTGCAGTCGATCGGGCGCCCACATCCGCGGGTCGCTCAGTTCGCGCAGCGCCCACATGTCGGCGACGATCGCGTCGTGCCGCTTCGCCACGGTGTGCAGGTTCTCGTTGTAGATCGCGACCTTGCCGCGGATGCGTCCGAGCACGGGCGTGCCGCCGATGTCGGGACCGTTGAACATCACCACCGTCGCGCCGTCGCGTCTCAGCCGTGCGATGCCGCCGTCGAGCCGAGCCGCGACCTCGTCGGGGTCGGTTCCGGGGCGGATGATGTCGTTGCCTCCCGCCGAGATGGTGATCAGATCCGGATGCAGGTCCAGCGCCGCATCCACCTGCTCGTCGAGGATCTGCTGCAACAGCCGGCCCCGGATGGCGAGGTTGGCATAGGCGAAGTCGGGGACCTGAGACGAGAGCACTTCGGCGACCCGATCGGCCCAGCCTCGATGACCACCGGGGCTGGCGGGTTCCGGGTCACCGATGCCTTCGGTGAACGAGTCTCCGATCGCGACGTAACGGGACCACGGGTGACGGGCGGTCATAGCTCCATCATGACGAATCTTCGGGGGCGCGCGCTGGTTCGCGCTTATCGCACCACGCGTCGCGGCACAAGACCATTCCTCCCGAACGGGGGACAGGCTTTCCTTGACGTGAGGCGAGACCCGCCTCGTTCAAGAAAGTAGGTTCACCGTGGGAATTCTCGGATGGATCGTTCTCGGCCTCATCGCCGGTGCGATTGCGAAGGCGATTCTGCCGGGCCGCATGGGCGGTGGCTGGGTGGTCACACTGATCCTCGGCGTCGTCGGCGCGCTGCTCGGAGGCTTCCTCGGAAGCGCCATCTTCGGCGTCGGCCTGGAGACCTTCTGGTCGATCCAGACCTGGCTCGTCGCGATCGCGGGCTCGATCGTCGTGCTGCTCATCTACGGCCTCGTCACGCGAGGCAGCAGCACCCGCGCCTGAGGCGCGAGACGAAGGAGGCCGGGCGGTTCGCCGACCGGCCTCCTTCGTCTGGGCGGCGGCTGGTGGTTGACTGGGCGCGGACGCGAGACGCGCGCCCCTTCAGGAGGTCCTCGTGAGCTTCATCCCGTTCCTCATCCTCGGCCTCATCGCCGCCGTGATCGCCAAGTTGATCCTCAAGCAGAAGCACGGCTGGATCGTCACGATCCTGTTGGGCCTCGCCGGTGCCGCGCTCGGCGGCTTCATCGGCGGGCAGATCACCGGCGAAGACATCTACGGAGTCAACGGCTTCTTCTCGATCGTCTCGTGGCTCTACGCCATCGGCGGGGCCGTCATCGTGCTGCTCGTCTTCGGCCTGATCACCCGCAACCGTTCCAAATCCTGACCCGGTCACCGGCCGCTGTCGGTGACGGCGGCCGGTGACAGGATGGCGGCGTGGGCAAACAGGACGGCACCGGGCGGCAGGTCACCTCCGCATCGGCCGTCGACGACCTCACGGCACACCTGCTGCACGTCGACATGGACGCGTTCTTCGCGTCGGTCGAGCTGCTCGAGCATCCCGAACTGGTCGGCAAACCCGTCATCGTCGGGCATCCCTCGGCACGGTCGGTCGTGACGGCCGCCACCTATGAGGCGCGCCGATTCGGGGTCAACTCGGCGATGCCGATGGCGGTCGCCCTGCGGCGCTGCCCGCAGGCGATCGTGCTCGAGCCGCACTACGACCGCTACACGAAGTACTCCGGCCTGGTCATGGACATCTTCCGCGACGTGACCCCTCTGGTCGAAGTCCTCGGAATCGATGAGGCCTTTCTGGATGTCGCGGGCGCCCGACGCCTGATGGGCACGCCCTGGCAGATCGGCACGCGCATCCGGGAACGCGTGTTCGCCGAGACCGGGCTGCGCTGCTCCGTCGGGGCCGCTGCCACGAAGTACGTCGCGAAGCTCGCCTCGAGCCGGGCGAAACCCGACGGCCTGCTCGTCATCCCCGAGACCGAGACTCTCGCCTTTCTGCATCCGCAGCCGATCTCGGCACTGTGGGGAGTGGGCGCGAAGACCGCCGAGAAACTCGAACGACTCGGGCTGCGCACCGTCGGCGACGTCGCGAACATCCCGGTCGAGGCGCTGACCCGTGCGATCGGGCCGGCGATGGCCGCCCACTTCCACGCCTTGTCGTGGGGGCGCGACCCGCGCGTCGTCGTCACCGAGCACTCGGAGAAGAGCATCGGCCACGAACGCACCTTCGAGACGAACATCTCCGACGTCGGCGAACTCGAGAAGGAGATGCTGCGGCTCGCGAACGCGGTCGGGGTGCGGCTTCGGCGGGCGGGCGTGCAGGCGCGCACGATCGCCCTCAAACTGCGATTCGGCGACTTCTCGACGATCAGCCGATCCCGCACCCTCGCCGACCCCACCGATCTCGGCCGGCGCATCTACGAAGAGGCGCGTTCGCTGTACGCCGAGTCGGGCCGGGTCGGCGAGCCCATCCGGCTGCTCGGGGTGCGGGGCGAGCAACTCACCGGACGCGTCGCCGACCTCGGGCTGTGGGATGACGACGGCGACTGGCGCGAAGCCGAGCAGGCCGTCGACGCGATCACCGCGAAGTTCGGTCGATCGCTCGTGCGCCCCGCGACCCTGCTCGGCGACGATCCCGACCGCCGGATGCCGATGCGCGGCGAGCCGACCTGAGTCTCGTCACGCGGCTTGCAGCCGCTACTCGACCACCGTGTCACCCCGAACGGGTAACGTCTCATCAAGTGAGCGAGCCGTCGGAAGTCCCCGTGTTCCGGGCGACCGCCGCAGCCGAACACCTCTCGCCGAGCTTCCCCGAGCGCGCCCCGTGGGGCACCGTCGCGAAGCTGCGGGCCTGGCAGGAGGAGGCCCTCACCGAGTATCTGCGGCGCGACGCCCGCGACTTCCTCGTCTCGGCGACACCGGGCGCTGGCAAGACCGCCTTCGCACTGCGCCTCGCCTCGGAGCTGCTGCGGCGCAAGATCATCGACCGGGTGACCGTGGTGGCGCCGACCGAGCACCTCAAGATCCAGTGGGCGGATGCCGCCCACCGTGCCGGCATCCGTCTCGATCCGCGGTTCAGCAACAAGCACTCGCGCGAGTCCCGCCCGTATCACGGCGTCGCGGTCACCTACGCTCAGGTCGCGGTGCGGCCGTCACTGCACAAGGCGCTCACCGAGTCGAAGCGCTCGCTGGTGATCCTCGACGAGGTGCACCACGGCGGCGACTCGCTGTCGTGGGGTGACGCCATCCGCGAAGCCTTCGAGGGCGCGACGCGGCGGCTGTCGCTCACCGGCACGCCGTTCCGCTCCGATACGGCGCCGATCCCGTTCGTGAGCTACCTGCGCGACGAACGCGGCATCCGCCTGTCGCAGACCGACTACGCCTACAGCTACGGCCGTGCTCTCGCCGACGGCATCGTGCGCCCGGTGATGTTCCTGTCGTACGCCGGGTCGATGCGCTGGCGCACGCGGCAGGGCGACGAGATGGAGGCCGCCCTCGGGCAAGGCGACACCGCCGATGTCACGGCACAGGCCTGGCGGGCGGCGCTCGACCCCGACGGGGACTGGATTCCCGCGGTGCTCGCCGCCGCCGACCGTCGGCTCTCCGAGGTGCGCCGCGACGTGCCCGACGCCGGCGGGTTGGTCATCGCGACCGACCACGTCACCGCGCGGGCGTATGCGACGATCCTCACCGACATCACCGGGCACGTTCCCACCGTCGTGCTCAGCGACGAGGTCGGCGGCAGCGAGAAGATCCAGGACTTCACGAACGGGTCGCAACGCTGGATGGTGGCGGTGCGGATGGTGTCGGAGGGCGTCGACGTGCCCCGCCTCATGGTCGGGGTCTACGCCACGAGCGCGTCGACCCCGCTGTTCTTCGCGCAGGCCGTGGGGCGCTTCGTGCGCACCCGCCGACGCGGCGAGCTGGCGTCGATCTTCGTGCCGAGTGTGCCGATCCTGTTGACCCTGGCGGCCGAGCTCGAGCGCGAACGCGACCACGCCCTCGACCGGGAGCGTGCCGACGACGAGCTGCTCGACGACGAGAGCCTGGAACGTGCGCAGGAACGCGAAGCCGCATCGGCCGAACTGCTCGACGAATACGAGTGGCAGGCGCTCGGCTCGGTCGCGACGTTCGAGAAGGTGCTCTACGACGGGCAGGATTTCGGCACCCTCGCCGAACCCGGCAGCCCCGAAGAGTGGGAGTTCATCGGCATTCCCGGCATCCTCGAGCCGGAAGACGTCAGCCGGTTGCTGAAACTGCGGCAGGCGCGTCAGCAGCGACGGGGGCTGGAGCGATCGCGCGAGGAGCCCGAGCGGGAGGCGCCGATGCCCCTGCACCGTTCGCTCGCCGAGCAGCGGCGTCTGTTGAACAGTCTCGTGTCGATCCAGGCGCGCACCACGGGGGAGACGCACGCGCAGGTGCACGCCGAGGTGCGCCGGCTGGGCGGGGGGCCCGAGGTGGGTCGCGCGACCGTCGCGCAACTGCAGGCCCGCATCGACATCCTGCGCAAACGCATCAACGGTCGCTGAGTCGCCGCCGACCTTCGGCTGACGTTCGGCCGCACGACTCCTGAGCGGGGGATGCACACCCCCTGGGACGGGTACGGCGTGTCGCGCGGATGGCACCCCCAGTTGACGGGGGATTCCGGCCGTTGCGGGTCGAGCGACCGCGACCGCGTGTTCTCATGGTTGCAGCATCGGCGACCGGGGGGATCGTCGCGATGCTCGCCGAGGAAATCCGCGTGCGTACACCGCCGATCCCCGACCGCCGTCAACCGAGGATCAGCCGCTCATGCCTGGATCACCCCTGCCCGTTTCGCAACCGCGCCGACGCGTTCGGCTCGCCGCCGTCGCGCTGAGTATCGCGACCATCGCCGCGTTCGCGCCGCTGACGGCATCCGCCGCCCACGCCGCGACGACACTCACCGCGTCGCCGACGGGCGCCGGAACCGCCTGTTCCGCCAGCGCGCCCTGCACCGTCGCCACCGCCCTTGCCAAGGCGCGTGGCGGCGACGTCGTCGTGCTGATGGCCGGCAGTTACGGCGCCCCCGTGCTGACCGGCACGGGCGGCTCGACCGCGGCGCCGATCCGGGTGCGCCCCGCGACCGGCGCCGCGGTGTCGTTCAGCAAGGTCCAGACGTACCTGCCCAACGTCACCTGGTCGGGCCTCACGGTGACCCTGTTGCTCTACGTCTACCCGAGCGCCGTCAACACCGTGGTCGAGAACTTCACCATGGCGAAGGCCGGCTCATTCCTGCGGGCGAACGGAACGGTCGTGCGCAACTCCGTCTTCAGCGGCGGGATCGACCGGGATGCCGTGCAGATCAAGGATGCGACCGGCGTCACGCTCGAGGGCAACGTCATCCGCGACTATCGCCTGAGCTCGAGCACCAGCACGGCCCACGTCGACTGCGTTCAGGTCTACGACGCCGCCCAGGTGAGGATCGTGCGCAACTCGATCTCGGGATGCAGCAACGCGGGGGTCATCCTGTCGCCCGGCATCGGCCTGGGAATCTCGGGAATCGAGATCAGCGGCAACTTCATCCAGGGCTGCATCGTCGTCTCCACCACGTGCAAGGGCGGCTCTGCGCTCGACGTGCGGGAGGCGAGCGCCTCGAACGTCGTCGTGCGCAACAACTCGATCGTCGACGGCGCGACCAGGCTGGTGCCTCGCACCGGGCTGGTCTTCGACCGGAACATCGTGTCCTACCTGGCCGACTGCACGGCTCCGATCACCGCCAGCGTCGTTCAGGCCTGGAACTCAGGGGCGTGCGCCACTCCCGCGCGGCTCGGCCTCGACGGCAACCGACAGGGGACCGTCGCGTTCGTCAACCGTCCGGCGGGCGATCTGCACGTCGCGGATGGGGTCTCGTTCACGATCGACCCCGGGGCGACCGTGGCCCTGACCGTTCCCGTCGTGGGCCGAGACGGGACGGTCCTCCGCACCAGCACGGCGGGCGCCGACGACTGACCTCGCGACGCCCCTACCCGAGGGTGCACGATGAGTCATGGCGTCCGCACCCACGACCTACTCCGTCACGGCTCGCGTCTCAGCTCCCGGCCACGCCGAGGTCGACGCGGGAACCGACACCCTGCCGATCGATGCGGGGTGGGCGACGGAGCCGTCAGGGCATCCCGGGCCGGCCCAGTTGCTCGCGGCCGCCTTCGCGGCGTGTCTGGTCAAGAACCTGGAGCGGTCGGGGCAGCTACTCGATTTCCACTACGAAAGCGCCCGGGTGATCGTCACGGCGCGCCGCCAGGACGCCCCGCCGAAGTTCGTCGAGATCGCCTACGAACTGGTGATCACCACGAGCGAGTCCGATCACCGCGTCCAGCTCGTGCATCGCAACCTTCAGAACTACGGCACCGTGTACAACACGCTCGCGGCGGTCTGCGACGTGCACGGGACGGCGACCGGCGTCCGCGCCTCCGCATGATGGACCGCCTCCGCATGATGGACTGAGCGGGTGGCCCCTTCCCTCCGCGCCCGGCTGTTGACCGCCGTCGCCGGACATCCCGACGGCACCGCACCGTATGTGCTCGAACTCGCCGAGGGCGACGACGCGGGGTACTTCGCGGAAGGCTCCGCACCGTGGATCGTGCACGCGGGCATGGGCACCTTCGTCGCCGGCATCCGGGCGCTGCTCATGCAGGCGCTTCATCCCGGCGCGATGGCGGGCGTGCATGACTGGTCGCGCTACCGCGACGACCCCATGGGCCGACTCGC
Source organism: Pseudolysinimonas yzui (assembly GCF_014653215.1). Classification (GTDB taxonomy): domain Bacteria; phylum Actinomycetota; class Actinomycetes; order Actinomycetales; family Microbacteriaceae; genus Pseudolysinimonas_A; species Pseudolysinimonas_A yzui. Next base: position 831,058 of record NZ_BNAI01000001.1, read on the forward strand.
CGGCACGGTGCGCTGGATCGTCGTGCTCACCTTCGGCTCGACGGATCAGGCCGATCGGGAGACCGCCCGGGTCGCGCGCTTCCACACCCGGGTTGCCGGTGACTACACCGCGGGCGACGGGTCGGCTCGGCGCTACTCGGCGACCGACCGCGACCTCGTCGACTGGGTGCATGTCACCTTCGCCGACGCGTTCCTGACCTGCCACGAGACCTGGGGCGACGGCATCCCCGGCGGGGCGGATGCCTACGTGGGCGAGTGGGCGACCGCCGGGCGTCTCATGGGCGTCGAGACGCCGCCCGTCACCGCCGCCGAGCTGCGTGCCCGCCGCGACGGCTTCCTCGAGCGCGGCGAACTCCGGGGCGACGAACGGGTGGCCGACGTCGTGCGGTTCCTGAAGAAGCCGCCGTTCCGCGGAACGCTCGGCATCGCCTACCGGGTACTGTTCGCGGCGGCGGTCGCGACCATCCCGGCGCCCTATCGGCGGATGCTCGGGGTGCGCCGCTCGATCCTGCCGGTGCGGGCGCTGACCGGCGTGGCGCTGTGGGCAGCCGGGCGCGCGATCGGCTCGGGTCCGCGGGCGCAGGACTTCGCGCGGATGCGACTGCGGCGGCTCGTGGGCGACGGTTAGTCGACTTCGAGGAACCTGCCTCCGTAGGTCGTGAGCTCCTCGCCCAGTTGCGACTTGATCAGACCGTGCATTCGCTCGCGTGAGCTCCCGTAGACCGCGATCTCCGAATCGTCGTTCATGACCCGCCATGAGGCCAACACCGGGTCGGGGTTCACAACGTGCCGTACCTTCGCGAAGATCCGGTCGAGCTCCCGGTTGTGCTCGACTTCGTCAGGATCGGTGAAGTCGACACGAACGATTTCGGAGAAGCGAAGGATCACGCCTTCAAGGCTGCCCACTGGCACGACATCGCCGGATTGGCTCTCAAGGCGCGAACCGACCGGGAGGCGTGGCGTGAGAAAGCGGGTCATCGCCTCGACGGAATCGGCCGCTCCACGCGCGGGAACCGCAACCTCGATCACAAAGCCCGAGATCCGGTTATCCGCATCAAGCTGTGTTCCGCTTCCGACGATGCCGGAGTCGGGCCACCGGGCGAGCAATTCGAGCAGCGGATCTTCCACTTGTCGACCGCGATGCACCGGCTGCAGATGAGCCGGAGATGTGAGGAGGTAGACCGTCGGTCGTCGTCCAAACAGCGCCACCGTGTGGTCCTCCCTGATCGGCTCCCGCTGAGCGCCGTTCGGAGATGCTATCCGATGGTGTTGTCGCGCCGAGCTGACGCTCAGTGGAAGTCGCGGGAGCGGTGCAGCACGCCCGCGCTGAGCGGCTCGAAGGCGTCGGCGAGCAGGTTGGTCACACCCTCGTCGGAGCGTTCCAGGATGCCGCGCACGAGCAGTGCAGGCGACTCCCGGGCGATGCGACGGTAACGCTTCCAGACGCCGACCGAGCAGATCACGTTGACCCAGCCGTGCTCGTCTTCGAGATTCATGAACGTCATGCCGCTGGCCGTTCCCGGCCGCTGCCGGTGGGTGACGAGCCCGGCGACCTCGACCCGCCGCCCCGACTCGTGGCTGCGCAGGGCCGATGACGGCAGCACGCCCCGTTCGTCCAGGGCGCCGCGCAAATGTGCGACGGGGTGGTCGTCGACCGAGATTCCGGTCGCCCAGAGGTCGTCGCGGAGGATCTCGAACGACGTCGGGTCGGCGAACAGCGGCGGCTGCACGGTGACGATGCTCGACGGCAGGAACTCCGCGCGGTCGCCCGCCGCGGCACCCGCGCGCCAGAGCGCCTCCCGGCGGGCGAGGTCGAACCCCTCGAACGCGTCGGCCGTCGCGAGCGCCTCCAGCTGCGCGGTGGTGAGGCCGACGCGGCGCACGAGATCTTCCATCGACGTGAACGGTCCGCGCGGGCCGTCGCGCTCGGCGACGATGCGCTTCGCCACCGATTCGCCGATGCCACGTACCCCGGCGAGCCCGAGGCGTACTGCGGCGTTGCCGTCGCGTCGATGCTCGGCCGTCGTGTCGGGGGCGCGCGCGTCGAACACCGGGACGGGCGGCTGGTCGCCGAAGCATCCGTCGAGCCCCGTCTCGGGCACCAGCCCGTCACCTTCGAGCGGCTCCACGAGGGCGAACACCCCGGAACGCAGGACGTCGGGGCGCCGCACCTCGACGCCGTGGCGGCGGGTGTCGGCGACCAGGGTCGCGGGGGAGTAGAAGCCCATCGGCTGGGCGCGCAGCAGCCCGGCGAGGAACGCCGCCGGATAGTGCAGCTTCAGCCACGACGAGGCGTAGACGAGCAACGCGAAACTCAGGGCGTGGCTCTCGGCGAACCCGAAGTTCGCGAAGGCCTCGATCTGCCCGTAGATCGTCGCGATGCCGTTCTCGTCGATGCCCTTGCCCCGCAGCCCCTGTTCGAGCTTCTCGCGCAGCGTGCCGATGCGGATCGTGCCGCGTTTCGAGCCGAGCGAGCGTCGCAGCAGGTCGGCCTCCTCGGGGTCGAGACCGGCGACGTCGCGCGCCATCTTGATGACCTGCTCCTGGAACACCGGGACCCCGAAGGTGCGGCCGAGGATCGGCTCGAACTCGGGATGCAGGTACGCGAATGGCTCGCCGAGCTTCCGCCGCACGAACGGATGCACCGCACCACCCTGGATCGGCCCGGGACGGATGAGCGCGACCTGGATGACGAGGTCGTAGAACGCCCGTGGCTGCAGCCGGGGGAGCAGCCCCATCTGTGCCCGCGACTCCACCTGGAAGACCCCGATCGCGTCGGCCCGGCACAGCGCGTCGTAGGTTCCCGGCTCCTCTTTCGGGATCGTCGCGAGGGTCAGTTCGCGTCCGAACACCGTGCGGATCTGGTCGAACGAGTGCTGAAGCGCCGACAGGATGCCCAGGCCCAGCAGGTCGAACTTGACCAGCCCCATCCAGGCGCAGTCGTCCTTCTCCCACTGCAGCACGGTGCGGTCCTTCATGCGCGCGTGCTCGATCGGCACCACCTCGCCGATCGGGCGTTCGGTCATCACCATCCCGCCGGAGTGGATGCCGAGGTGCCGAGGAAAGCCGAGCAGCTCGCCGGTGAGCTGCCGCACCCCGAGCGGGATGTCGTGCAGGTCTTCCGCGATCGGGTCACCCCAGCGTTCGAGCCGCTTCGACCAGGCGTCCTGCTGACCCGGCCCGTGCCCGAACGCCTTCGCCATGTCGCGGATGGCGTTGCGCGGCGTGTAGGTGACGACGTTGGCGACCTGGGCGGCGTTCTCGCGCCCGTACTTCTCATAGACGTACTGGATGACCTCCTCGCGCCGGTCGGAGTCGAAGTCGACGTCGATGTCGGGCTCCTCGTCGCGGATGCTCGACAGGAACCGCTCGAACGGCAGCTCGTAGAAGATCGCATCGATCGCCGTGATGCCGAGCAGGTAGCAGACCGCGCTGCTGGCGGCACTGCCGCGCCCCTGGCAGAGGATGCCGCGTGAGCGTGCGAAGTCGACGATGTCCTTCACGAGCAGGAAGTAGCCGGGGAAGTCCTTCGCCGCGATGACGTCGAGCTCGTTCTGGATGCGGCGGCGATGCCCGGCGGGCAGGTCCGGCCCGTAGATGCGGGCGGCCGCCTGCCAGGTCTCGTGCGACAGCCAACCCATGAGGTCGAACCCCGGCGGTACGTCGAGCTGCGGCAGTCGTGGGGTGACGCTCCGCAGCGCGAACGCGGTCTCGCGGGCGAGTTCGACCGAGTACGCGACCGCTCCGGGGTAACGGGAGAACCGCTGCGTCATCTCGAACCCCGACCGCAGGAAGCCGCCGCCCGCCGCCGGCAGCCACGGTTCGTGCTGGTCGAGGCTCGCCCGTGCCCGCACGGCGGCGAGAGCGGTCGCGAGCGGGGCCCGCTCCGGCCGGGCGTAGTGCACGTTGCCGGTCGCCAGGATCGGCAGTTTCAGGTCGCGCGCGAGCCCGGCGAGGGCGTCGTTGCGGTCGGAGTCGAGCGGATCGCCGCGGTCGGTCAGCTCGACGATGACGTTGTCGCGGCCGAACCGATCGACGAGGGCGCGCAGTTCGCGCGCGGCGGCATCCCGGCCGTGGGTTTCGAGGGCCTGCCGCACGGTGCCCTTGCGGCACCCGCTCAACACCGCCCAGTGGCCTTCGGCGGTGTCGCCGAGGGTGCCGAGGTCGTACACCGGGCGGCCCTTCTCGCCGCCGTCGAGGTGGCCTCGGGTGAGCGCCTTCGACAGCCGGTGATATCCCTCGGTGCCGCGCGCCAGCACGAGCAGGTGGGCTCCCTCGGGATCGGGGATGCCGTTCTGCGGGGTGCGCAGACCGAGCGAGAGTTCCGCGCCGTAGACGCTCGGCATCCCGTGGGCGAGCGCCGCCTCGGCGAACCGCACCGCGCCATAGAAGCCGTCGTGGTCGGTGAGGGCGATCGCCTCCAGCTGCAGCCGCTTCGCCTCCTCGACGAGGTGCTCGGGCATGCTCGCCCCGTCGAGGAACGAATACGCCGAATGCACGTGCAATTCGGCGTACGGCACGTGCGGCTCATCGGGGCTCTCGAGGGCGGGCGCCTGGTATCGCGGGCGGTGGTTGTGCGCGGTCGCACCGTCGGCCCGCGGAGCCTGCCCCGACATCCGCCTCTCGAGTTCGCTCCAGTCGAACGGCGGGTTGTGCCAGCCACCCATGTCAGAGGCGCGTCTCTAGGGTGGGGTCATGGCGATCGAGGTGCTGCCCGCGACTGGCCGCTTCAACGACTTCGCCGAGGTCGTCGGCGTCAAGAAGCCCGGCGGCGGAGGCTGCTGGTGCATGAGCTATCGCGACTCCCGGGTGAGCAACGCGGAGCGTCCGAAGTACATGGCGCGCGAATGCGAGACCTCGCCCGGGCCGGGGGTGCTCGTCTACGTCGACGGTGAGGTGGCGGGCTGGTGCTCGGTCGCGCCGCGGTCGACCTACCGGCGGCTCATGAACTCCCGCACCATCCCGTTCCTCGATGAGCGCGACGCCTGGTCGATCGTGTGCTTCGTCGTTCGGGCCGGCTACCGCAAGCAGGGCCTCATGCACCATCTGCTCGACGGCGCCGTCGAGCACGCCCGGGCGCACGGTGCCGAGGTCGTCGAGGGGTACCCCGCCGAGACGGGAGGCGACAGGATCGAAGTCATCTCGGGCTACGTCGGCACGACCGACCTGTTCGAGGCCCACGGCTTCGAGCGCGCCGCCGAGACCTCCGCGCACGCCGGACACCGCGTGCGCTGGATCATGCGCCGGGAGCTCTGAGCGGTGCCGGTACCCGACGAGTCCGTGCGCCGGTTCCTGGTGCGCGGCGAAGACACCATCGACCGCTACCCCCGGCGGCAGACCGACCGGCGGATGCTGCTGCAATGGATCGCCGACCGCACGTTCCCGCCGGGGGAGCCCGCCCTCACCGAGTCGGAGGTGAACGGGCGCTTGTATCGGTACTCCGAGGATGTCGCGGTGCTGCGCCGCTACCTCGTCGACGCCGGAATGCTCGACCGCAGCTCCGACGGCACCGCCTACCGCCGGATCCTCATCTCGGTGGTCGAGTAGCGCCCGCAGGGCGCGTGTCGAGACCTCAGTCGTAGCGCCCATGCGCCCACCACCCCCGCGCGTCGAGCACGAGCAGCCACGCCTCACCGGTGGCATCCACCACCTGGAACCGCTGAGCCGCCCGGGCGCCGTGCGGATCCCACCAGCGCTCCTCGAGCGGCCACGGCCCGGCCCACGCGGTGAGGTCACGACGGGCACCCGTCGGCGACACGATGACCGCCGGCGAGGCGGAGAGCACCCCGCGCTCGGTGACCGACACCGGGGCTCCGCGCACGTCTTCGACGGCGATGGCCCTCGGGATCTCGTACACCGTCGCCGGATGCGGCGGAGGCACGGCTCCCGGCCACGGACGCCGCGGGTCGCGGGTGAGCACCGCACGATCGCCCCAGGCGACCCGCTGCTGGCGGTCGGCCGGCATCCGTCCGCCTGACGGCACGGCGGTGCCGACGCCGTCGTGCCCGAGCATGCCCTGCACCCGGCTCAACCCGGAGTGCACACCTTCGTCGGGCCCGGTTCCCCAGATGCCGCGTTCGTGCGCACCGACCGGGTCGACCGTCTCGGGGGTGAGCCGCACGCGGGCGACGGGGGAGCGCAGCTCACCCTGGCCATCCCGACGGCTCAGTGCGTCCAACTGCCAGCGCACGCGATCCACCACCTCCGTCGCCGTGAACGACCGCGGATGCAGCCAGACCCGGTCGGTGCTCTCGCCATCGGCGCCGAACAGCTCGACGCGCAGCGCCGTGCAGACCAGGCGCTGCTCGAGCAGGTCGTCGAGGAAGCGCTCCGCCGCGGTGCGCATGCCGAACGCGATCTGGTCGACACGGGCGAGCGGGGGTTCGAAATCCACGGTCGCGTCGACATCGCGCGGGGGGATGCGCGGGGTCGCCGGCCGCGGATCGCGACCCGCCGCGAGGGCATGCAGCCGCGCCCCGAGCGGGCCGAAACGGGCGGCGACATCCGCCTCGTCAAGCACGGCGAACGCGCCGAGGGTGCGGATGCCGAGCCGGGGCAGCAGCGACACCAGCTCGGGGTCTTCGAGCAGCCCCACGGGCAGCGGGGCGAGGAACTCCGCCGTTTCACCCGCGGGAACGATCGTCACCGGGTGGGCGTCGGGAGCCGACCAGCGCGCGGCGCGCTCCGCAGCGAACAGCCCGTCGGCGATGCCCGCCCGGGCCGCCGGCACTCCCAGTTCGGCGAGGGTTCCGAGCAGGGCGAGAGCGGCCGCCGTCTCGCCGCCGTAGTACCGTGCCGGTCCGCGGGCACGCACCGCGAGCATCCCGGGTCGCAACGGGTGCACACCCGGCAGCGCCCCTTCGAGCGCCGACAGCACCGGTTCGAACGCCCGGGAATCGAGCGCCGGGTCGTAGCGCAGCAGGTGCAGCGCGGGGCATCGCGCCTGCGCCTCACGCTGGCGCATCCCGCGGCGCACGCCCTCCGCGCGGGCCGCGGGGGAGCAGGCGAGCACGACGTTCTTCTCGATGAGCGCGGCGGGAGCCTCGGCGGGCAGGCGCGCTTCCCGGCCGTGCGCATGCACGGGCCAGTCGGGGCACCACAGCACGAGCAGTCGTGGTTGCCGCGAGGATTCGAACATGTGTTCGATTGTGCCACGCCCCACCGACGGCGTGAACTGTGGTCATGGCCACCATCGGGTCCGTGGTGTGGGGCGTGCGGGACATCCCGCGCGCGATCGAGTTCTGGGCTGCCGCACTCGACTACGAACTCCTGCGTCCGCCCGACGAGGACTGGGCGGTGCTGCAGCCGCACGAAGGGCAGGAGGGCATCCAGCTCTCCCTCAAGCTGACCAACTCCGACGGGCCGCACCGGCACCACCTCGACCTGTTCAGCGACGACCAGGCCGCCGACGTCGAGCGCTTCCTCGAGCTCGGCGCCGACCCCGTCGATTGGGAGTACGAACCCGACGCCGACTACGTCGTGCTCAGCGACCCCGACGGCAACCGCTTCTGCATCGTGCAGGTATAGGCGTGCCATTGTTCCCGGGGCAACGGGACGCCAAACTCAACGCATGACGGATGCGATGAGCGAGTTCGACAAGGTCGTCGAGACCCTGGGGCCCGAGGTCGAGCGCCGGAAGATGATGGGATCGCCGATCCTGATGCGCGACGGCAAGATGGTCGCCTGCCTCAACGGCGATCTGCTCGCGGTGAAGCTCGGGCGCAACCGCCCGGAGCATGCCGAAGCGCTCAAAGTACCCGGGGCCGCGACCTGGTCACCGCAGCCGAGTCGCCGCGGGTTCACCGATTGGGTCGGGATGCCGCTGGCGGCGAGCGGGGTCTGGCTCGACTGGGTGCGCACGGCGATCGACCTCGCCGACGAAGCCGCCCTGACGGCAGCGTCGAAGCCCGCCAAGCCCCGCACCGGAAAGCCCGGCGGTGGGGGAGGGGGCGGCGGAATCTAGCCGCTCGGGCTACGTGCCGGAGAAGTAGCGCCGCCGCAGGTACCGGTCCGACCCGGTGTCGAAGTAGCCGGTCTCGGCCCACTGCGTCGACTCGTGCAGATAGTTCGGCTGGAAGGCCGCGTCGAAGGTGCGGCGATTCTTCTGCGCGAGGGACTCCCGGAAGGCGTAGTGGCTGAACAGCCGCATGAACTCGCCGAGGTAGACGTCGGCGACGGCGGGCGCACCACGGATCACGAGCATGTTCTCGTCGTTGCTCTCGGTCGAGGCCTTCGAGAAGTTGGCCGACCCGATGACGATGAGCGGGTCGGGCCCCAGCGGGTCGACCAGCATGTACTTCGTGTGCACGTAGAGCACGTGGGCGTCGCCGGTGGCCCGATCGGTCTCGGCGAGCCACCGATCGAAGGAGTTCAGTTCGATGCGGGCGCCGACGGCGATCGTCGTGTTGGGCAGCCGACGGATGCGGTCGATCGTCTTCGACTGCTCGGCGAACGTCGCGCCGTTGCCCTTCTTCTCCATGAGGGCGAACCTGAGCGCCCGGTCGGGGCGGTCGTAGGCCTCGACGAACCGGGCATCCATCCCGAACGCGAAGGTCATGAACAGCCCGCGCTTGGCCGCCTTGGCGCGGGCGGCGTACCAGTCGAGAACCTCGAGGTCGAGGCGCGGCGAGAACACGACATCCGTGTCGGGGTGCCCGGCAGCGGGGTGCGCGGGCGGGGACGGCGAGAGGGCGGTCACCGCGGTCGCCGTCGGCTTGCGGGTGAGGTCGGCGTCGAGGATGTCCCAGTACGCGCGGTAGGACGCGGCGACGCCGGCATCCCGCACGATGTGCGCGTTGTTGGAGTGGCCGAAGATTCCGTTCTCGGAGAGGTTGGTCGAGCCGGTCCACACCTGCGCCGGCTGCCCGGCGGGGGAGTAGACGAAGAACTTGTTGTGCGCGAATCCACCCGAGCGGGTGCGCGGCTTGCACAGCGCGGCGATCCCACTGGCGGCGAGAGCCGCCTCGTTGCCGGCTCGGGCGCTGTCGGCGTCGTACAGCACGGTGATCGTGGCGCCCCGGTCGCGCGCGGCGGCGAGGGCGGCATGGATGCGCGGGCTCTCGAACTCGTAGAAGGCCCCATGCAGCTCGTCGCCCGCGCCCGCCTGAGCGATGAAGGTCTCGAGCCCTTCGACGAGCCCGCGTGACAACCAGTCGTAGGCGGCCGGGCCGACCTCGTCGGGCGGCCGGTTCTGGAACCGGCGGGCGTATTCCTGGGAGGCGATCGCACCCCGGTTGAAGAACACCGCGTGCCGACCCTGGTCGACCTGCTCGGTGGTGACCGTCACCTCGACGCGGGCGTCGTCGACGAGCGCGGTCGGCTGCCCTTTCCGCGCGACGACCCGGTACGTGTAGGTCTGCCCGGGCGAGACCGAATAGTCGGCCCACTGGAAGGTCTGAAACGGGTGAATGCGCGAAGAACGCCCCACCCCGGGCGGCGGATGCGCCTCGACCGACTCGAACGTCTTCAGCCCGGTGAGCCACGCGACCTCGCCGTCCGAATGGCGGTGGCGCCTGATGGCGAAGCCCAGCACCTTGCGCGACCGGATGCGACCGAGCGACAGGTCCCAGCCGAGCGTCACCACGAAACTGCCGGCCACCGCCAGCACCCCGAGACCGTCGGAACTCCCAGTGCTCCGCATGCGCACAGGCTATGCCTGGCGGCGCTAGAGATCGAGCTCGACCTTCACGGTCGCGACGTCGCCGGCCTCGATCTTCTCGGCCTTCCGCACGGCCTTCTTGAGCGGCAGAACGTAGACCCGGGCCTTCGCGTCGGGGAAGATCGAGGTCTTCCAGGCCGTCGATCCGATCGTCGCCGTGACCCGCACCGACCCGAACCCGCGAGGGAAGGCACCCGCGACCTCACGGATCTCGGCGGACGCCTCCTCGGGGAGGTTCACGAAGGTCCACGCGTCGTTCTGACGCGCATCCCACAGCCAGAGCTCCGCGTCGAACAGGTAGATCACGGCGCCACACTATGCGCGGCGACACCGTGCAGGGGAACGACGTCACGCACGCGAGGTTCGACGAGCCCGACCTGCTGATCGACGCCGGGCAGCCACAGCCGGCGCGACTTCACCCGGCCCTGCCACGCCGACGCCACCGACCCCACGGTGACCTGACGCGCCGTGAGGTGCCCGAATCCCGCCCCCAGCCCCGCCCAGGCGCTCTCGGAGACCGTGAGGGCGGCATCCGCCTGCGGCCACTCGCCGAGCGCGACGAGCACCGCCTCTCGCTGCCGCAGCCGGGCCGCGAGCTTGCCCGCCGCTGCTTCGGGCACCCGGGACCGGCCGTCGCGCACCGGCGGTTTCACGAGCACGACCGAGACGACGTCGACGAGCGCCGAGACCACCGCCATCCACTGCTGACCGGGATGCGGCACGAGCACGAGGCGCTCGAGGTCGATCCCGAGGCCGGCCGCCGCCTCCGCACCCAGATCGGGCGCACCGACGATCGCGCACCATGCTCCCGCCGCGCTCGGCCCTTGCAGCAGCGCGAGCGCCAGCGTCGTCGACGCCGCCACCTGGTAGCGACCACCGGCCACGAGCGCCCCGCCGGGCAGCAGGTCGGCGAGCGCCGCATGGGTCGGGATGGCGCGGGTGTCGAGGCGGTTGCGCTGCATGCCGCGGATACGCGCCTGCAGGTCGCGGATGACGTCGGCGTTGCTCGGCAACGCGTCGGGCACGACGACGGCTGCCGTGGCGGCGCCCGACTCGAACATACGTTCGATTCTGCCACCGTCGACCGACAGATGCCATGATGCGCATCCACGAGGAAGGCCCCCGATCGTGATGATCGGGGGCCTTCGACACTCGCGTGCGCGAGGGGGGACTTGAACCCCCACGCCCTTTCGGGCACTAGCACCTCAAGCTAGCGCGTCTGCCATTTCCGCCACCCGCGCGAGTGTGCCACCGTCGTGAGAAATCACTGGGCGACCGAGGATAGACATTAGCACGCGCCTTCCCTCGGCTCCGACCCGGTCGGTGGTCGCCGGTAGCTTGAGGGCATGGCGATCGAGGATCATCCGCGCATGCGCTTCGCGACGATCGCGCAGTTCCGCGCCTGGCTCGACGCGAATCACGAGACGTCGCAGGGCATCCGGCTCGAGATCGCGAAGAAGGGTGCGCCGGTCGTCACCCACACCGTCGAAGAATCACTGGATGCCGCCCTCGAGTACGGCTGGATCGACGGGCGTCGCAAAGGCATCGATGAGCACCTCTTCGAGCAGTACTACGCCCCGCGCGGACCGAAGAGCACCTGGTCGGTGAAGAACGTCGAGACCGTCACCCGCAAGATCGCGGCGGGGCAGATGAAGCCGCGCGGGCTCGCCGAGGTCGAGAAGGCGAAAGCCGACGGGCGCTGGGACCGGGCCTACGCCGGCTCGGCGACCGCCGAGCCGCATCCCGACTTCCTCGCCGCCCTCGCCGCGAATCCGGCGGCACAGGCGACTTACGAGGCGCTCACGGCGCAGAACCGGTTCGCGATCTACTTCCGTCTGCATCAGGCGAAGAAGCCCGAAACCCGTGCCCGCAACGTCGAGAAGTTCGTCGCGATGCTCGCCCGCGGCGAAGCCTTCTATTGAGGGGCGGCGGCTGAGTATCCTGCCGCCATGAGGCATCCTGTCGCGGTGGTCACGCTGACCGTTGCCACGCTCGCGCTTCTCTCCGCGTGCAGCCCTCCGGTGACGGGTTCGGTCGCGTTCACCGTCGACGGCGGGCGCCTGGTCGCGATCGTGCACATGTGCGAGGGCACCGCCGACGAGTTCCAGATCGTCCCCGAGGGCGACGTACGCGACGGCTACTTCGAGCGGCAGTTCTGGGACCTCCCCGCCGGCGACGGAAAGGAGTACCGCCTCGAGATCGGCGACGCCGCCGAGTTCGCCGCGTCGCTCGACCCGGAGGTGTCGTATTCGACCAGCGCGGAACCCGACGACGACTCCCGCTCCGCTCGCGGGCCGAACATCTCGGCCGCCGACCTCGGCGCACTCACCGACGGTGACGTCTTCTACCGCGTCATCGAGCCGGAGGTCGCCACCCTCGTCGGCACCCTCGAGGAGTTCCGCGCCGCGGCGTGCGCCTGACGAACCCCCATCCGGCCTCGGTTACTCTCGAACGCATGGCGACGAGCGGTCAGGAGTCGGGCGAACTCGAAGAGACCGCCGCAATCGCCCGCGACCTGATCCGGTTCGAGACGGTCAACTTCGGCGGCGGGCGCAGCAAGGGCGAGACCGAAGCCGCCGAGTACGTGGCCGCGAAACTCGAGGCTCTGGGTCTTGCGCCGCAGCTCTTCGACTCCGAACCCGGACGCACCAGCGTCGTCGCCCGCGTGCCGGGGCGCGATCCGGAACGGCCCGCGATGGTGCTGCACGGTCACCTCGACGTCGTGCCCGCCGATGCCGCCAACTGGAGCGTCGACCCCTTCGAGGGCGTCATCAAAGACGGGATGCTGTGGGGGCGGGGAGCGGTCGACATGAAGGACATGGATGCCATGATCCTGACGTCGCTCGGCGACATCCTCTCGGCGGGCGAGCTGCCGGCCCGCGAACTCATCGTCACCTACTTCGCCGACGAGGAGAACGGCGGCGTCTACGGGTCGCACTTCATGGTCGACGAGCATCCGGAGCTGTTCGCCGGCGCGACGGAGGCGGTGAGCGAGGTCGGCGGCTACTCGATCGACCTCGGCGGAACCCGCGCCTACCTGCTGCAGACGGGCGAGAAGGCCCTCGTCTGGATCAAGCTCATCGCCCGGGGAACGGCCGCGCACGGGTCACGGGTGTTCCGCGACAATGCGGTCACGAAGCTTGCCGAAGCCGTCGCGAAGCTCGGTCGCGAGGAGTGGCCGGTGCATCTCACGGCGACGACGCGCGACCAGCTGGGCCGGCTCGCCGAGATCCTCGGCGGCAGCGTCGACGATCCGGACGCGCTCATCCTCTCGGCGGGAACGGCGGCCGGGTTCCTGCAGGCCGGCATCCACGTCACCACCAACCCGACGGTGCTGGAAGCGGGCTACAAGCACAACGTCATCCCCGACCGCGCAGAGGCGCTCATCGACACCCGGCCGTTCCCGGGTCGCGAAGACGAGGTGCTCGCCCGCATCCGCGAGATCGTCGGGCCCGAGATCGAGATCGAGATCGTGCACCACGACATCGGCATGGAGGGTGAGTTCTCGGGAGACCTGGTGGATGCGATGGTCGCCTCGCTGCACCGCTTCGACCCCGGCGCCCCCGTGCTGCCGTATCTGATGAGCGGCGGCACCGACAACAAGGCCCTCGCCAAGCTCGGGATCACCGGCTACGGCTTCGCGCCGCTCAAACTCGGACCCGAGCTGAACTTCCCCGCGATGTTCCACGGTGTCGACGAACGGGTGCCGCTCGATGCGCTCGCGTTCGGCCGCGCGGTGCTCGCCGACTTCCTGCGGACCTGCTGACCGGATGTCGACAACACACCCGACGACCCTTCCGACCAGAAGGGGTGCCTCACCCGCGCGCTACGTGATCGCCGGTGTCGTGCTCGTCGCCGGGATGGCGCTGCTGCGGGTCTTCGCACCGGGTGACGTCGAGCTCGGCGACATCGCGCAAGACTTCGTGACCCTCTCGCTCGCGGTCATCATCGAGTCGATCCCGTTCGTGTTCCTCGGCATCGGTCTCGCGGTCGTGGTGCAGGTCTGGGTGCCCGAGCGGGTGATCCTGCGGGTGCTGCCGCGCAACCCGATCCTGCGGCGCATGGTGCTCTCGCTGCTCGGCGTGCTGCTGCCGGTGTGCGAGTGCGGCAACGTGCCGCTGTCGCGCGGGCTCGTGATGCGCGGGCTCACGGTGCCCGAGGCGATGACCTTCCTCGTCGCGGCGCCGATCGTCAACCCGGTCACCATCATCACGACGTACCAGGCCTTCGGATTCGACGACGGCATCCTCATCGCTCGGGTGGTCGGCGGTTTCGCGATCGCGAACCTCGTCGGCTGGTTGTTCTCGAAGTCACCCGACCCCGACGCGTTGCTCACCCGATCGTTCTCGGCGACGTGCAAGCGGGCGCAAGATCACGCGCACGACGGCCACAGCGGCCGGTGGCGCCGATCGGTCGAGAACTTCTCCGCCGAGACGACCGCGATGATGCCCGCCCTGCTCGTCGGTTCGGCGGTCGCGGGCCTGATCCAGGTGGCGATCTCGCGTGACGTGCTGGTCACGCTCGGCTCCAACCCGGTGATCTCGGTGTTCGTGCTCATGCTGCTCGCGTTCGTGATCTCGGTGTGTTCCAACGTCGACGCCTTCTTCGTGCTGGCCCTCGGGTCGACGTTCCTGCCGGGGGCGATCGTCGCCTTCCTGCTGTTCGGTCCGGTGATCGACATCAAGATGCTCGCGCTCATGCGCACGACCTACAGCGCTCGCACGCTCGCACTGCTCAACCTCGTCGTCGGTCTCGGAGCGGCGACCATCGGACTGGCGATCAACCTTGCCTGAGCATCGGCTGGCACATCGGTTCGTGCAGCGCTGGCTCGGAGTGACCCTGAGCCTCATCGGCGTCGTCGCCATCCTCTGGCTCGGCCTGACGGGACGACTGGAGCTCTACATCCACCCCCGGTATGTCGTGTTCACCGTGGTGATGGCGGTCATCGGGGGACTGGCCTCGATCGCGGCGTTCCTCGTGCTGCCCACCCGGTCCGAGCACGGTCACGACCACGGGCACGACCACGATCACGACGAGCTGGCGGAAGGTCCGCCGCGCACCGGGTGGCGGGCCGCGATCGCGATCGCCGGGAGCGCGCTCCTGGTTCTCGCCACCGTCGTCGCACTGCTCGTGCTGCCGCCCGCCACCCTCAGCTCGGCTACCGCAGAGAACCGCGACATCGCGGGATCCACCGCCCTGTCGTCGGTCGACACGACCGAACTGGTCGGGGGCGACTCCACGACTTTCACGGTGAAGGACTGGGCGACCCTGTTGCACCAGGGGCTCGGCGACGACTTCTTCGCGGGCAAGCCTGCGGCGTTCTCCGGTTTCCTGGTTCCCACCGACGACCCCGACATCGTCTATGTCGCACGATTCCTCGTCACCTGCTGCGCCGTCGACGCCCAGCCGCTCGCGGTTCCCGTGCTGTATCCCGGGTGGCGCGACGACTTCGCCGCCGACGACTGGGTGGAGGTGACCGGCGGCTTCGTGCCCAACCCCGACGCCGCGGCGACGGAGCCGATCGTGCTGATGCCCGAGACCTTCGACGAGATCGAGCGACCCGCGCAGCCCTATGTCTACTGAGTCCTCAGCCTCGACCGACCGTACGCGCCGCATCCGGCGGCAGAGCCGCGGGTTCCGGCGTGCCGTCGTCGCGACCCTCGGCATCCTCGGTCTGGCGACCACCGGGCTGGCGGTGGCGGGTGCCTTCCGTGGACCGCACCTCGCCGACGCGAGCGTCGCTTCGGCGACGGCACTCGAACGCGCCGGGCAACGGCTCGTACTGCAGGCCGACCAGGCGATCGATCCCGTCGACGCGGCCGATGTGAGCGTCACGCCCGACGTGCCCATCGAGGTGTCGTCCGAGGAGCGCACCATCACCGTGCGATTCACCGGGATGCTGCGCACCCTGACCGACTACACCGTCACCGTCGCCGTGTCGGGCGCGGCAACGGGGGTCGACGGCACCCTCTCGTATGCGTTCACCACCCCCGACCTCGACATCGCCGTGCTCGTGCGCGACCTCGACGGCCCCGACGAGGTGCGGGGGCGCACGGTGTCCGGCGACGAGGCGACGACGCTGTTCGCCGCCGACCGGATCCAGGAGTTCGCCCTGCTGCGCGACGGTGTCGCCGCGGTGGTGCTCGACGAGTCGGGCGCGAACGGACGCCTGATGATCGCCCCCGACGGCGCGCAAGTCACCGAAGAGATCACCCTGCCCGGGCCGGGCCGGCTGCAGCAGCTGCGCGCCTCCGACACGACCGACCGGCTCGGCGTGCTGTTCACCTCGGCCGACTCCGACGCGACCGACGCGCGGCTCTCGCAGCTGTTGCTGATCGACCGGCTCGACCCTTCGGGCGTTGCGCACCCCGTGACGGGGCTCGACGGAGAAGCGATCTCGGTGCTCGACTGGCGCTTCGTACCAGGCACTCCGTACCTCGTCGTGCAGGCCTTCGATCACTCGATGCTGCTGATCGACACCGCGGCGACGGACGCCGTGCCGGTGCCACTCGGCGAACACGCCGAGCTGCGCGGCTTCCTGCCCGGCACCCTGCAGCTCGTGGTCGCCGACCCGCTCTCCGGAAGCACGATCGACCTCGAGACCGGCGAGAGCGCCCCGCTCGAGCTGCCCGACGACCAGCTGGACGAGACGGCCTATCCCGGCAAGGTCGTCGCCCTCGGCGGCGACAGCTATCTCGAGGTCGCGTCGCGTCCCGCACCGGGGGAGGGGTTCGTGCTCGACTACGAGATCCTGCTGGTGAGCCGCGAGGGCGTCGAGGTGCTCTACGACCCGGATGCCGGCATTCCGATCCGCGACATCTGCCTGTCGCCGAATGCGCAGTACGTCGCCGTCGAAGTCCAGGATCCGGAGGGGGAACCCGACGGCTACCCGAACGTGTCGGGACGGACCCTCAGCACCACCTACTTCGTCGACCTCGCCAGCGGTGAGGCGAATCGCGCCATCGCCGGATTCGCGGCCTCCTGGTGTAGCTGAGAGGCGGCACCGGGAAGTGCTGGAAGGATAGGCGGGTGGACTTTCTCGAGGCGATCATCCTGGGTCTCGTGCAAGGCCTCACCGAGTTCCTCCCCATCTCGTCGAGTGCGCACCTGCGCATCCTCGGCGACCTCGTCGGCTGGGGCGACCCGGGCGCGACCTTCACCGCGATCACCCAGCTCGGCACCGAACTCGCGGTGCTCATCTACTTCCGTCGCGACATCTTCCGCATCATCGGCAAGTGGTTCCGGTCGTTCGGAGCCCGCGGGGGAGCGCACTCCGCGGGCATCCGGAAGGGCGATCCGGATGTGCGCCTCGGCTGGATCATCATCATCGGCACCGTGCCGATCGTGCTCGCCGGGTTCTTCCTGCAGGACTACATCCGCACCGGCCTGCGGTCGCTGTGGATCACCGCGATCGTGCTCATCGTCTTCGGCATCCTGCTCGGCCTCGCCGACCGCCTCGGTCGGCGGGTGAAGACGGTCGCCGACGTCACCTACCGCGACGGCATCCTCATCGGGCTCGCGCAGATGCTCGCCCTCGTGCCGGGCGTCTCCCGCTCGGGTGCCTCGACCAGCGCGGGACTCGTGCTCGGCTACGACCGACCCTCGGCGGCGCGGTTCTCGTTCCTGCTCGCCGTACCCGCCGTCTTCGGGTCGGGCCTGTACGAGACCTACACGGCATTCACCTGTGAGCCCGGCGTCGACGCCGGCTGCGGTACCGGTTATGGGCTGTTCGAGACGATCGCCGCGACCGTCGTCGCGTTCGGGGTGGGGCTCGCCGTCATCGCGTTCCTGATGCGGTACATTTCGACCAGGTCGTTCCTGCCGTTCGTGATCTACCGCATCCTGCTCGGCGGCGTGCTGATCGCGCTGCTGCTCACCGGCATCCTCGAGGCTTAGGAGCTACGCGCCGCCGGCCTTGTCGTCGCGGCCGTTGCGGCGGCGGAGGTAACGCTCGAACTCCTCGGCGATCGCGTCGCCCGAGGCTTCGGGGGAGTCGACGGTGTCGCGGGCCTGCTCGAGTTGCTTGATGTACGCGGCCATGTCCTCGTCGTCTTCCGCGAGCGCGTCGATGCCGTCCTCCCAGGCCGAGGCGTCCGCGACGAGCGAGCCGCGATCCACGACGACGTCGACGTACTCCTCGAGCCGGTCGAGCAGCGCAAGGGTGGCCTTCGGCGAAGGGGAGTTGTGCACGTAGTGCGGCACCGACGCCCAGATCGCCAGGGTCGGGATGCCGGCCTTCTCGGCGGCGATCCCGAGCACCGAGAGGATGCCGACAGGGCCCTCGTAGGTGCTCGCCTCGAGCGCCCAGAAATCCTGAACGGCGGTGTTGTCGCTGCCGACGAACACCGAGATCGGGCGGGTGTGCGGCACGTCGGCGAGCATCGCACCGAGGAAGACGATGCCGGTCACCCCGGCGGCTTCGGCGGCGTCGATGATCTCGCCGCTGAAGGTCTTCCAGCCGCGCGACGGCTCGGTTCCGAGGAGAACGAAGATGTTGCCCCCGTCGGCCGGGGCGGAAAGGGTGATGCTGGGCCACTCGAGCACCCGGTCGCCGTCGTCGTTGGTCGACACGCTGGGACGGTTGAACTGGTAGTCGAAGTAGTCCTCAGGCTCGATCTCGAGACGCGTCACGAGGCCGAGCTGGTCGCGCACAGCGCGTACAGCTCCGCTCGCCGCCTCACCGGCGTCGTTCCAGCCTTCGAAGGCGACGATGAGGACGGACCCCCCGTGGAACGGGTGCAGGTTTCCCGACTCGGCCATCCCCCCAGGATAGGCCGCGCGCCGCACCTAAGCTGGTGCGTTGTGACCGCCGCCACCCTTCTCACCGCCCCCCGGCATCCCGCCGCCGTCCTGTGGGACATGGACGGCACGCTCGTCGACACCGAACCGTACTGGCTGCGGGCGGAGAGCGACCTGGTACATGCGGCGGGCGGCGTCTGGACTCCGGAGGACGGACTCCAGTTGGTCGGCTCGGGGTTGGAGCGTTCCGCGCTCATCCTGCAGTCGCGTGGCGTCGAGTTGAGCGTCGAAGAGGTCATCGCCACGCTCACCGACCGGGTCCGCGAGCAGATCGCCGACGCGGTGCCGTGGCGGCCCGGGTCGCGCGAGTTGCTGCGCGAACTGAAGGACGCGGGCATCCCGACCGCCCTCGTCACGATGTCGCGGCGGCACATGGCGCTCGACATCGTCGCGGCACTCGGGTTCGACGGCTTCGACGTCGTCGTCGCGGGTGACGACGTGCAGAACGCGAAACCCCATCCCGAGCCGTACCTCACGGCGGCGTCGCAGCTCGGGGTCGCCATCGAGCAGTGCATCGCGCTCGAGGACTCCGAGCCCGGGGTGGCCTCGGCGGTCGCGGCCGGAGCCACGGTGTTCGCGCTGCCGCTCCACATCCCGCTGCCGCCCAGCCCCGCCTATCTGTTGCGCGATCAGGTCCCGACGCTCGCCGATCTCACGGCGGTGCTGGCATGAGCGGCCCGTTCCGCGCCGGGGAACGCGTCCAGCTCACCGGTCCTCGCGGCCGGCTCAACACGATCACGCTCGAAGCGGGCAAGGTCTTCCACACCCACCGAGGCACGCTCGCGCACGACGTGCTGATCGGGCAGCCCGACGGGTCGGTGGTGACGGCGTCGAACGGCGACGCCTACCTCGCGCTGCGGCCGCTGCTGAGCGACTACGTCATGTCGATGCCGCGCGGGGCGGCGATCATCTACCCGAAGGATGCGGCGCAGATCATCGGGCTGGCCGACATCTTCCCGGGTGCGACGGTCGTCGAAGCCGGCGTCGGCTCGGGCGCGTTGTCGCTCTGGCTGCTGCGCGCGATCGGGCCCGCCGGGCGGCTCGTGTCGTTCGAGCGCCGTGAGGAGTTCGCCGACATCGCCCGCGGCAACGTCGCCGGATTCCTGGGCGAGGTGCCCGGCAACTGGGAGATCGCCCTCGGCGACCTCGCCGAGGAGCTTCCCGAGCGGGGCATCGAAGCCGACCGCGTCATCCTCGACATGCTCGCGCCGTGGGAGTGCCTGCCCGCCGTGAGCGCCGCGCTCGCCCCGGGCGGCGTGCTGCTGTGTTACGTCGCAACCGTCACCCAGCTCTCCCGGGTCGCCGAAGCGATCCGCGCCACCGGGCTGTACACCCAACCCGACTCGAGCGAGACGATGGTGCGCGGCTGGCACGTGGAGGGTCTCGCGGTGCGGCCCGACCACCGGATGGTGGGTCACACCGGCTTTCTGCTCACCGCACGCCGGCTCGCCCCGGGCGCCGTGCTCCCGCCGCCCGCGCGCCGCAGCTCGAAGACCGAGTACGGCGACGAAGACGTCGAGCTGTGGACGCCCGGGGCCCTGGGCGAACACGTCAAGAGCGACAAACGGATGCGCAAAGTCGCCCGCGAGGCCCGTGCGATCGCCGACCAGGCGGGGGCGCCGCTCGACGCAGGCAGTGCGCACGATGACAAGTAGAGTGTTCGTCGTGCGTCGTTCCCCCCTTGCCCGGCCCCTGACGGCCGTCGTTGCCGCCGTTCTGGTCACGAGTGCCCTCGTCGGCTGCACCGGCGTCTCGTTCTCCGGCGCGTGCGAGCCGGTGTTCGAGCCCGGCGACGCGTCGAACGCCGTCACCGCGACGGGGGATGTCGGCGACTCGCCGGCCGTCGAGTTCCCGACTCCGCTCATCGCCGAAGAGACCCAGCGCTCGGTGCTGGTCCAGGGCGACGGCGAGCCCGCCGCCGCCGGTTCGGTGATCCGCGCGCGCTACACCTACTTCGACGGAGCGACCGGGGCTTCCGGCACCGAGAGCACCGAGCTGTTCACCGCGAGCGACCTCGCGATGGGCCTCGGGGAGTCGCTCGAGTGCGTCACGGTCGGCTCGCGGATCGCGGTCGTCGGTCCGGTCGCCGAGGTCCTCGACGGTGTCGAGGAAGGCACTGAGGGAACCATCGTCGCGATTCTCGACATCGAGGCGATCTACCTCGGCAAGGCGAACGGCGTCAACCAGCTTCCGCAGGACGGGATGCCGACGGTCGTCACCGCGGTCAACGGCGAGCCCGGCATCAGCTCGACCTATCAGCCGATCGCCGAGGAACCCCGCACCGCCACCATCAAGGCCGGCAGCGGTGCGACGGTCACCGAAGATGACACCGTGGTCTTCCACGCCCGCAGCTGGAACTGGTCGGCCGGAACCACGAACACCGTGACTCTCGGGGACGTCGACTCCTGGACGACCGGCACGCCCTACGCGTTCGCCCCCACGGTGGATTCGCTGGGCGACGAGACCCTCGTCGACGCCTTCATCGGGGCCACCGTGGGATCGCAGATTCTCGTCGTCATCCCCGCGGCGGATTCCGCCTCGTCGGCGACCGTCTTCGTGTTCGACATCCTCGGCATTCTCGCCACGGAGTAACGATCGGGGTGACGGCGTGACGCAAGCTGCCGTACCGGTCGAGGAGCGGCTCTTCAGCCTCGTGCTCGCGTTGCTCGCGACCGAGACCGGGCTGACGAAGAACGAGATCCTGTCGACCGTGCAGGGGTACCGCCAGCGGTTCAAGAGCGGTGGCGACAACGCGAACCTCGAGCGCCAGTTCGAGCGCGACAAAGACGACATCCGCGACCTCGGAGTGCCGTTGGAGACCCTGGATTCCCCGGGGGACGCCGGCAACAACCAGATGCTGCGCTACCGCATCCCGAAAGGCGCGTACGAACTGCCGCGGGATGTCACGTTCAGCCCCGAGGAGACGGCACTGCTCAACCTTGCGGCGATGGTGTGGCGCGAAGGCTCGCTCTCCGGGGAGTCGCGGCGCGCGCTGCTCAAGTTGCGCTCGCTCGGGGTCACCGCCGACGAACCGCTGCTCGGCTACGCGCCGCGCATCCGCCTGCGTGACGCCGCGTTCGACCCCCTCGACGCCGCCATCCGCAAGGGCGTGCGGGTGCGTTTCCAGTACCTGAAGCCGGGGGAGGAGCGCGCCACCGACCGCGACGTCATCCCGCTCGCGCTCGTGCAGTACCAGGGCCGGTGGCACCTCTCCGCCGAGGAGCTCGACGGCGATCGCAAGGTGTTCCTGCTGCGCCGCATCGTCGGCGCCATCACCTCGGGCAAGGCGGTGACGATGCCCGACGGCGACCACGCGGCGGAGGCACTCGCCGGGCTCGAAGAGGTGTGGGAGCGCAACGTCGCCGAACTCGACCTCGTGCCCGGATCGGATGCCGCCACCCGCCTCGCCAACCGCGACGGCGTCGAGCTGACCGGCGACCGCGCCCGGGTGCACTTCGTCGACATCAACATCCTGGCCGACGAGCTGAGCGGCTTCGGGCCCGAGGTGCTCGTGCTCTCACCGCCCGCCCTGCGCGACGCCGTCGTCGACCGCCTGCGAGGGGTGGTGGCCGCCCATGGCCGGCCCTAAGCCGCAGCCGTTCCAGGCGCGCGACAAGCTCGCGTTCCTGCTCGCCCTCGTGCCCTATCTCATGGACCACGACCGGGTGACCGTCACCGAGGCGGCCGAGCACTTCGCGGTCGAGCCCGAACAGATCCGGGATGCCGTCAACCTCATCGCCGTGAGCGGCCTGCCGGGTGAGACATCGGCCTACCAGCACGACGACCTGTTCGACATCGACTGGGACGCCTTCGAGAACGACGACGAGATCGTGCTCACCAATCGGGTGGCGATCGACGACTCGCCGCGCTTCTCGGCTCGGGAAGCCTCGGCGCTCATCATGGGATTGCAGTACCTCTCGGCGCTGCCCGAGTACGCCGACCGGGCCTCGATCGCGAGCCTCATCGCGAAACTCTCCCGTGGCACGTCGGGCGCGGTCGCCCCGGTGAGCGTCGGGGGAGCGGAGTCTCTCGAGAGCCTCACCCCGTCGCTCGCGCTCATCCGCGAATCGGTCGACAAGGGGCTGCAGCTCGAGTTCGACTACCTCAACGCCCGCGGCGAACGCGAACGCCGCCGCGTCGACGCGCTCCAGATCGAATCGATCGACGCCGACTGGTACCTGCGCGGCTGGTGCCACCTGCGCGAAGCGGTGCGCACCTTCCGGCTCGACCGCATCTCCGGCGCCGTCGTCACCGATGCCGCCATCGAACATCGGGCGAGCGACGTGCGGCTGCCGGCTCTGTTCGAAGGATCGCCCGACGATCTCGAGGTCGTCATCGATGTCGAGGCCTCCGCCATGCCGCTGCTCGCCGACTTCATCCCCGACGGGGCGCGCAGCACGCCGGACGGCGGTCGCATCCGCACCACCCTCCGGGTTTCGCACTACCACGGCCTGAAACGGCTCATCGCGAGCATGCCCGGGGTCGTCACCGTCATCGCACCCGAGGCCGCACGAGCAGCCGTCGCCGAGTGGGCGGCTGCCGGGGCCGAGCGATACCGCTGAGATACACTGAACGCAGTCCTGACGGCTACTCGACCCTGACTTTCTGAGCAAGGAGATCCGCGTGTTCACACACATCCTTCTGGTGAACCAGTGGCAGACGTGGGTCATCATCCTCGTCGTCGTTCTCCTGCTGTTCGGCGCGACTCGCCTGCCGGCGCTCGCCAAGAGCCTGGGCCAGTCGGCGAAGGTCTTCCGCAAGGAGATCAAGTCGGACGACACCGATGAGGCGCCGACGGCCTCGTCGGACCAGCCCGCCGACAAGAAGTAGCCCGCGTGGCCGCCCCACGCCGGCGGAACCCCGAAGGGCGGATGTCGCTCGGCGCCCACCTCGTCGAGCTGCGCAAACGGCTCACCCGCGCCGCCCTCGCGATCGTCGGCGGCACCATCATCGGCTGGATGGTCTACGACCTGACGTGGGTCGGCAACCTGCTCGAACCCGCGATGGCGGGTGCGGGGAAGGCGCTCACTGACGTCGGAACGTGGGCAGCGCTCCGGGAGCCGATCGAGCGGATCGCCGAAGCCCAGGATGCGGCGATCAACTTCACGACGATCACCGGCGCGCTCGACATCCAGTTCCAGGTGGCCCTCGCCACCGGCATCGTGCTGTCCAGCCCGGTCTGGCTGTATCAGCTGTTCGCCTTCTTCGTTCCGGGCCTGACCGGCCGCGAGAAGCGCTACACCTTCGGCTTCTTCTTCACCGCCATCCCGTTGTTCCTCGCCGGCTGCGCCTCCGGCTGGTTCGTGCTGCCGCGCATCGTCGAGGTGATGGCGAACTTCGTGCCGCCCGGGGCGACGACGCTGTACGACGCGAAGTACTACCTCGACTTCGTGCTGAAGCTGATGCTCGCCATCGGGGTGGCGTTCGTGCTGCCCGTCTTCCTCGTGCTGCTCAACTTCGTCGGCGTGCTGCGCGGCATTTCGATTCTCAAGGGCTGGCGCTGGGCGGTGCTCGCGATCGTCGTGTTCACCGCCATCGCGACCCCCGCCGCGGATGTCCTCTCGATGGTGCTGCTGGCCATCCCGATGACGGTGCTCTATTTCGCCGCCGTGGGGATCGCCGTCTGGCACGACCGGATCGCCGACCGCCGCGCGGCAGCTAGCCTGGAGGAGTGAACGCGCCCTCGTCCGGGTCGTCGGGGGGCGAGCCGTCGCCGGCCGAACGCTTCGCGGCCGCGAAGTCCCGCCGCGGCACCCCGCGGCTTCAGGATTTCCGGAGCAAGCTCGCCTTCGACCTCGACCCGTTCCAGCTCGAGGCCTGCCAGTCGCTCGAGGCGGGACGCAGTGTGCTCGTCGCCGCGCCGACCGGAGCCGGCAAGACCATCGTCGCCGAGTTCGCCGTGCACCTCGCGCTGGCGCGGGACCGGGCCAAGGTGTTCTACACCACCCCGATGAAGGCGCTCAGCAACCAGAAGTTCACCGAGCTCACCGCCGAGCACGGTGCCGACCAGGTCGGGCTGCTGACCGGCGACAGCAACATCAACAGTCACGCCCGCGTCGTCGTGATGACGACGGAGGTGTTGCGCAACATGCTCTACGCCGACAGCCCGCTGTTGCGCGACCTCGCCTACGTCGTCATGGACGAGGTGCACTACCTCGCCGACCGCTTCCGCGGCGCCGTCTGGGAGGAGGTCATCATCCATCTCCCGCAGGACGTGCGCATGGTGTCGCTCTCGGCGACCGTGTCGAACGCCGAGGAGTTCGGCGACTGGCTTCAGGCGGTGCGCGGCGACACCGATGTCGTCGTCTCGGAGGAACGCCCGGTTCCGCTGGAACAGCACGTGCTCGTGCGCAGCAAGCTGCTCGACCTGTTCGAGACCTCGAGCCTGGTGCGGGGCGACGGCACCGACGCGGCCCGCGTGAACCCGGAGGTGACCCGGCTCACCGGCGCGTCGGACCGGGCCAGAACCGGATACCGGGGTGGTTCCCGGGGCCGCGGGTCTCGATACGACGTCGGTGGCGGCTCCTCGACCACCGAGAAATCCGAGCGGCTGTTCGGTGATCGGATGGGGCGCGGCGACATCGTGAAGCTGCTGCGGTCGCGCAACCTGCTGCCCGCGATCTTCTTCGTGTTCAGCCGGGTCGGCTGCGATGCCGCCGTCGAACAGGTCGCCCGCAGCGACGTGCGGCTCACCGAGGCGTGGGAGCGCGCCGAGATCCGCGCGCTCGTCGAGGAACGCTGCCGCGCCATCCCCGACTCCGACCTCGCGGTGCTCGGCTACTGGGGGTGGCTCGACGGACTGGAGCGCGGCCTCGCCGCCCACCACGCCGGGATGCTGCCGATCTTCAAGGAGATCGTCGAGGAGCTCTTCCAGCGCAAGCTGCTGAAGGTCGTCTTCGCGACCGAGACGCTCGCACTCGGCGTGAACATGCCGGCTCGCACCGTGGTGATCGAGAAGCTCGAGAAGTTCAACGGCGAGGCCCGGGTTCCGATCACGCCGGGGGAGTACACCCAGCTCACCGGGCGCGCCGGTCGCCGCGGCATCGACGTCGAGGGGCACGCCGTCATCCAGTGGACGGGCGGGGTCGACCCGCGGGCGGTCGCCTCTCTCGCCTCGCGCCGGTCGTATCCGCTGCACTCGAGCTTCCGCCCGACGTACAACATGGCGGTCAACCTCATCCAGCAGTTCGGCCGCACCCGCACACGCGAGATCCTCGAGCAGTCGTTCGCGCAGTTCCAGGCCGACCGCGCCGTCGTCGACCTCGCGCGACGGGTGCGCAAACAGGAGGAGGCGCTCGGCGGCGACGAGGAGGCGATGACCTGCCACCTCGGCGACTTCCGCGAGTACTCGTCGCTGCGCCGCGAGCTGAGCGACCTGGAACGCAAGAACGCCCGCGCCGAGGGTCGCACACAGCACGAGAGCCGGGGCGAACGCGACCGCCGGCAACGCCAGATCTCCGACCTGCGCAAGCGCATGAAGCAGCATCCCTGTCACGCCTGCGCCGAACGCGACGCGCATGCCCGCTGGGCGGAGCGCTGGTGGCGGCTCAAGCGCGACACCGACCAGCTGCGGTCGCAGATCTCCGGACGCACGGGGGCGGTCTCGCAGGTGTTCGACCGGGTCACCGAGGTGCTGTACGAGCTGGGCTACGTCACGACCTCCGAACAGGGCGGTGAGGGCGAGCTCGAGGTCACCGCATCCGGTCGCGTGCTGATGCGCATCTACGGTGAACGCGACCTGCTCGTGTCGGAGTGCCTGCGCCGCGGGCTGTGGGACGACCTCGACGTCGCCGGGCTGGCGGCCCTCGCGAGCAGCCTCGTCTACGAGCCGCGCCGCGAGGGTTCCGACGTCGACTATCGCATCCCTCGCGGGGGGTTTCGGGCAGCGCTCGAGGCGACCGAGGCGGTGTGGCAGGAACTGCAGGCCCTCGAGATCGCGCACCGCCTGCCCGAAGGCACCGCACCCTCGCCCGGGATCGCGCTCGCCACCCAGCGCTGGGCGCAGGGTGCGGCCCTGGATGTGGTGCTGCGGGATGCCGAGCTCGCCGCCGGCGACTTCGTGCGCTGGATGAAGCAGGCGGTCGATCTGCTCGACCAGTTGTCGATCGTCGCCGACGGTCCGCTCGGGCGTCGGGCGCGGCAGGCGATCGACAGTATCCGCCGGGGAATCGTCGCGTACTCTGGGGTCTCGTGACCCGTCCCTTGCCGCTTCCGGTTGCGCTCGTCGTCGCCTCCGCCGCGGGGTTGCTGCTCGACACGGCATTCCCCGACAAGGGGTGGTGGTTCACCGCGTTTCCGGCCATCGCCCTCGCGCTCATCGCGATGCAGGGCCGCCGGGTCGGGGGCGCGATCCTCGTCGGGCTGGTGTTCGGGGCGTTCTTCTACTGGCCGCACATCGAGTGGGCATCGGAGTTCCTCGGCGTCGTCCCGTGGTCGGCCCTCGCCGCCGTCATGACGCTCTGGAACGGTGCCGCCGCGGCACTCATCGCCCTCGCCTATCGCTGGGTGCCCCGGGTGTGGAACGGGGCCGCCGGGCGCCTGCTGCTGCTTCCCGCCATCGTCGCCGGCATCTGGACCGCCCGCGAGGCGATCGCCAGCGTCTGGCCGTACGGCGGCTTCTCGTGGGGTCGGGTGGCGTTCTCCCAGTCCGACAGCCCGCTCTCCCCGCTGTTCGCCTGGCTTGGGGTCTCGGGCGTCTCGTTCGCGATGGTGTTCCTCGTCGCCCTCGCGGTCGCCGCCGTGCAGGAGGCGATTCGGCATCCACAGCGCAGCGCCGCCCTCGGCGCGCTCGTCGCCGTCTTCGCGATGCTGCTCGTCGCCGTGCCGCCGTGGACGTCGCTGCCCGGAACCGCCCCTATGAGCGCGCCCACGTTGCGGGTCGGCGCGGTGCAGGGCGCCACGAAGGCGGGCTACTTCGACCCGCCCGAGGCGTTCGGCGACAACCTGATCGCACAGGTGGCGGCGACCGAGCCCCTTTACGACGAAGACGTGGATGTCGTGGTCTGGCCGGAAGGTGCCTCGGATGCCGACCCGCTGCGCTACGCGTGGGCGGCCGACCTGTGGGACGAGGTGTCGGAGCGCGCCGGTGCGCCGCTCATCGGAGGCACGATCACGACGCGGCAGCTCGACAAGGTCGACGCCGACGGCGAACCGATGCCGGAGTACTTCAACACCGTCATGCTGTGGGATGCGGGGGAGGGTTCACGCGAATCCCGGGTTCTGGACTACTACGACAAGAAGCATCCGGTGCCGTTCGGCGAGTACGTTCCCGACCGCGCCTTCTGGAGACAGTTCGCGCCCGACCTCATCGACCTGATCCAGCGCGAGTACACGCCGGGGACGACCGACTCCGTCTTCGACCTGGGGGAGGGCGTCATCGTCGGCCACGCGATCTGCTTCGACATCGTCGACGACCAGCTGCTCACCGAGATCGTGGAGCAGGGTGGTCAGATCGTCTTCGCCGAGACGAACAACGCCGACTTCGGACGCACCGATGAGAGCGTGCAGCAGCTGGCGATCGCGCGCATCCGGGCCATCGAGACGGCGCGCACCGTGGTCAACATCTCGACCGTGGGCACGAGTGCCATCGTGCTGCCCGACGGAACCATCGAACAACAGCTGCCGTGGTACGAGCCGGGCGTCATGGTGGCGGATGTGCCGCTGCTCACCACGGTCACTCCGGCCGTGCTCGTCGGCCGTCAGCTCGAATGGCTCGCGTCGATCGTCGGGCTCGCCGGACTGCTGATCGCGGGGCTCACCGCGCGGAGCGGATCGAGCCTGCGCGAGCGCCGGGGTTAGGCCGACTTCTTCGAGTTCTTCACGGCCTCGTCGCCGCGGCGGGCGCGAAGCAGCTGAAGGCGCTCCTGCAACAGCTCCTCGAGCTCGGCGCGCGTGCGCCGTTCGAGCAGCATGTCCCAATGCGTGCGGGGGGCCTTCGTCTCGACGACGGTGGTCTCGACGAGCGAACCGTCTTCGGCGACGAGGCGGCCTTCCTGGCCGCTGCGCGGCGACTCCCAGGTCTCGGGGATCTCGGCGTCGAAGGCGAACGTCACCTCGAACGTGGAGCCGTCTTCCGTGCGGTAGAGGCTCTTGCGGCGCGAGACGAACTCGACGCCCTCTTCGCTCTGGAGGCTCTGCGATCCAAGACGCATGCCCCGCAGGTTTCGCTCTGCCATCGTGTGGCCTTCTTCCTGTTCCCGGTGGCGGTGATGCGGCGCACTCTGTGGAGCGCACCCGTGACTGGTATAACGACAGGCTGGCGTCCGCCATGCCCGCGCACACCTGTTCCCAGTGCATTCACAGCCGTTGCCGGTCGGATGCGAAGCGGGTCGCGAGGACGCCTCAGGATCGGTGGCCGGAACGCCGTGCCAACACCGCCATGGCGAGGTCGGAGCGGTCGGTCACCAGGCCGTCGACGCCGAGGTCGAGCAGCCGGTCCATCGTGGTTTCGTCGTTGATCGTCCAGGCGTGGATCTCGACATCTGCCGCGTGGAATGCCGCGATCGTGCGCGGGGTCATCGTCGACATCCGCAGAACCGAGAGGGGCAACTGCACCGCGTGAACGTCACGCAGGATGCGGCGCAGCGTCGGCAGGCCGCCCAAGCTGCGGGCGGCACTGACGGCGGCGACGGCGCCGCGAGCCGAGATCGAGGTGGCGACGCCGGGCAGCTGGCGCACCGCGGCGAGCCGACGAGCCGGGCTGAACGACCCGATGAGCACCCGGTCGGTCGCGCGCGCGGCGAGGATCGCGGCGACGGTCGGGGCGACGGCGTTCTCGGCCTTGATATCGATGTTGAACCGCGCGTCGGGGAAGGCGTCGAGCGCCTCGGCGAGCGAGCAGAAGGCCTGGCCCTCGCCCAGCTGGATGCGGCGCAGCTCATGTGAGGTGAGTTGCCCGACGCCGACCTTTCGCCGGGCGAGCCGGGTGAGGTCGGGGTCGTGACTGATCATCGCGACGCCGTCGGCCGAGCCGTGCACATCCGTCTCGAGGTGCGTCACGCCGACCGCGACGGCCTTCGCAAAAGCCAGCAGGGTGTTCTCGGGTGCCCCGAGCGCCAACCCGCGGTGAGCGAGCACCCGCGGGGGAGCGGGGGAGAAGTACCCGTTACTACTTGGCGGGAGGGGTGTCACGTGGTGCGAAGAAGCCGGGAGTGATGCCCTTGAGCGCCTCGGTCAGTTCGCTCGGGATGATCCACAACTTGTTGGATTCGCCCTCTGCCAACTTCGGCAGCGTCTGCAGGTACTGGTACGCGAGCAGCTTGCTGTCGGGGTTGCCGGCGTGGATGGCGCCGAAGACCGTCGTGATCGCCTCGGCTTCACCCTGTGCGCGCAGCACGGCCGCCTTGGCGTCACCCTCGGCGCGGAGGATCTCGGACTGCCGCATGCCCTCCGCTTCGAGGATCTGCGACTGCTTGGTGCCTTCGGCGGTGAGGATCGCGGCGCGGCGGTCGCGCTCGGCGCGCATCTGCTTCTCCATCGAGTCCTGGATACTCACCGGCGGGTCGATCGCCTTGAGCTCGACACGACCGACGCGGATGCCCCATTTGCCGGTCGACTCGTCGAGCACCACGCGCAGCTGGCCGTTGATGTTGTCGCGGGAGGTCAGCGCCTCTTCCAGGTTGAGGCCACCGACCACGTTGCGGAGTGTCGTCGTCGTGAGCTGCTCGACCGCACCGAGGTAGTTGGCGATCTCGTAGGTCGCGGCCCGGGCGTCGTTCACCTGGAAGAAGACGACGGTGTCGATCGACACGACGAGGTTGTCTTCGGTGATGACCGGCTGCGGCGGGAACGAGACGACCTGCTCGCGCATGTCGACGAGCGGACGCAGCCGATCGATGAACGGCACGAGGATGTTGAGGCCCGGGTTGAGCGTCTTGTGATAGCGGCCGAGCCGCTCGACGATGCCGGCATACGCCTGCGGGATGATGCGGATCGAGCGAGCGATGATCGTGAACACGAAGATGATCACGACCGCCACGACGATCCACAGGATCACCGAGTTGAAGACTTCGGCGTCGCTCATGAGATCTGTCCTTCTTTTCGGGGCGCCGGGACGACCACGGCGGTCGCCCCCTCGATGGCGGTGACGACGACGCGATCGCCCTCGATGAGTTCGCCGTCGAGACCGTCGACCAGGCGCGCGGTCCACGTCTCACCGTTCGCGAGCTTCACCTGGCTGCGCGAGGCGTTCTCGGTGACGACGACGCCGGTGAGCCCCACGAGTGCCTCGACGTTGCTGAGGGTGGGATCACCGCCCTTGCGGAACGCCCGCAGCAGCGGCGGCCGCACGACGAAGAGCAGCAGCAGCGCGAGGATGCCCGCGACGACGATCTGCGCCCAGAGCGGAGCCTGGAAGAATCCGGCGACGAGCCCGCCGAGACTGCCGCCGGCCAGCATGAGGAAGGTGAAGTCGAGAGTGAACACCTCGATGATCACGAAGATCAGAATGAGGGCGAGCCACAAGACCCAGCCCCACTGAACCAGGAACTCTCCCGACATGTGTCGAAACTAGCAGACCGGCTAGTCTCAGTGACCGTGAGCATCGACCCCGTTCTGCCCGCCGGATCCCTGTCCGGAAAGCGCGCCCTCGTCACCGGATCCTCCCGGGGCATCGGCGCCGACACCGCCAAGTACCTCGCCGCCGCCGGCGCCAAGGTGGCGATCAACTACCGCAACAAGGAGGCTCGAGCCCTCAAGCTCGTGTCCGAGATCACGGCTGCCGGAGGCGAGGCGATCGCGATCGGCGGCGACCTCACGGATGCGCCGTCGGTCGACGCGATGTTCCAGACCGTCGCCGACGCCTGGGGCGGCCTCGACATCCTCGTGCTCAACGCCTCGGGCGGCATGGAGGGCGGCATGGCCGAGGACTACGCCCTGCAGCTCAACCGCGACGCGCAGGTGCGTGCGCTCGAGACGGCGCTGCCACTGCTCGGCGAAGGCTCACGCGTCGTGTTCGTGACGAGCCACCAGGCCCACTTCATCCACACCGTGCCGACGATGCCGGAGTACCAGAAGGTCGCCGAGAGCAAGCGCGCCGGCGAGGATGCCCTCCGGGAGCGCATCCCGACGCTGGATGCCGCGGGCATCGGCTTCGTCGTCGTCTCGGGCGACATGATCGAGGGCACCATCACCGCGACCCTGCTCGACCGCGCGCGCCCCGGCGCGATCGACGCCCGCCGCGAAGACGCCGGACGCCTCTACACGGTGAGCGAGTTCGCCGCCGAGGTCGCCCGTGCCGCCGTGGACCCGCTGCCGGAGGGCCGCATCCGCTATGTCGGCGACGTGAGCGGCTTCCTCAACCCGCACCGCTGAGGCGCGCCGTGCCCAATCTCCACGCGCATCGCCTCACCTCGCGGGTGCTGCTGTTCGACCGCGACGACCGGGTGCTGTTGTTCCTGACGGCGGCGCCCGACTCGTCCCGGCGGGCACGCTGGATCACCCCCGGCGGGGGAGTGGACCCCGGTGAGTCCCACCACGAGGCGGCGCTGCGCGAGCTCGACGAAGAGACCGGCCTGCGCCTCGAGGTCCTGACCGGTCCGGTGTGGTCGCACGACTTCGACGTCGAGTGGGATTCTGCCGACCACGACACCGGACATGCGGAGTTCTACACCGCGGTCGTCGACGCCTTCGAGCCCTCCGACGCGAACTGGACCGACGACGAGCGGATCGACGTGAGCGAGCACCGCTGGTGGACGCTGGCGGAGCTGCTCGCGGAGCGCCCGCCGTTCGAACCGAAAGAACTCATCGACCTCATCCGCCGGCAACTGCCGTCGTGCCAGGCGTGACCGCGTAGACCAGTCGCGCGAACTGGCCGACCTTCTCGGCCGAGACCAGTTGCAAGCGGTCCGACTCGACCCGGCGCGGAAAGAGGGGGGCGCCGCCGGTGAGCGCGACCGGCGCGACGGACAGCGCGATCTCATCGAGCGCTCCTGCGTCGAAGAACTGCCCCGCGAGATCGCCCCCGCCGATGACCCAGATGTCGCCGTCACCCGCGGCGTGCCGGATGGCGGGGAGTGCGTCGGCCACCGATCCACTCACGAACCGGATGTCGGCACCGGTCGGCGTCGGGAGCTGCCGCGTCGTGAACACGAAAGTCGGCCGGTCTCGGTGGAAGTCGGCCCACTTCTCAAGGTGTTCGAGCAGACCGAGCTCGGCGAGCATCCACTCGTAAGTCGTCGACCCTTCTACCAGCACGGTCGCGTTCGCGGGCAGGAGCGCGGCGTCGGGTTGTTCGCCGTCCTCGACCGCGAACAGCCAGGCGAGGGAGTTGTTCTCGTCGGCGATCCAGCCGTTGATCGTCGTGGCGGTGTCGAACAGGATCTTGCCCATGCCGCAACGCTAGGCGCGACATCCGACGCTCATGAGGGAACGCCCCGGACCTCGCGGCCCGGGGCGTTCTCGTCACTCGGTGTTACTGGACCGGGCCGTAGCCGGTGCCGTTGAACTGCACCAGGTTGAGTCCCTGGATCGCGGGCAGCGTCGGGTCGGTCGTGTTGACGGTGATGCCGTCGAGCAGCAGCGGTGCCTGGAAGTCCTCGATCGAGTGCAGCGCCTCCATGAAGCTGTCGCGCGTCGGCTCGGTCATTCCCAGGAACGCCTGTTCGAGGATCGCGCCCTCGGCGTAGCTCCACGCGCAGTGCGGCGTGTAGGTCGGCGCGATCTCCGCACCGTACTCGGCGAAGGCCTCGTTGAAGGCGATGACGTCCTCGTCCTCGGCGAACGTCGGCGACACCGGAACCTTCGACAGCGACGTGGTGTAGACCGCCGGGTAGGCGGCCCCGTTGCCCGGGATGACGACCGTCGCCGGCGTCGAGGTGTTCGACGGCAGGAAGATCTCCGGCAGCCAGCCGAGCGACTGTGCCTTGGTCAGCACGCCGACCTGCAGCGGGGTGACCGACACGGCGCTCAGCAGAGCGTCGGCACCCGAAGCCGCGAGTTCCGTGACCTGCCCGTCGAGGGTCGGATCGGTCGGCTCGTACGTCGCGGACGCGACGACCTCGACATCGGTTCCCTCGATGGCCGCCTCGAACCCGGCCACGTAGTCGTCGCCGTAGTCGTCGTTCTGCGACAGAACCGCAACCGTGACCTCGCCGCGCTCGGCGAGGAGCTCACCGAAGGCGAAGCCTTCGCTGTAGTACGTCGGGAGCAGACCGAAGGTCCAGGGGTTCGTCTCCTGGTCCGACGAGAACATCGTCGCGCCGGTGACCAGCAAGACCTGCGGGATCTCGTCCTCATTGGCGATCGGCAGGATCGCCGCGTTCGTCGGGGTGCCCAGGGCGCCGACGTACGCGAAGATGCCGTCATCCACCAGCTGGCGGAAGTTCGACACGGCCTTCGCCGGGTCGTACACGTCATCGAGGTAGGTGAGTTCGACGGTGCGCGTGTTGCCGTCGCCGAACTCGAAACCGCCCGCGGCGTTGCCCGCCTCGAGGTAGGTGTAGAGCCCGGCCACCGTGCAGGAGCCCGGGCCGGCCGTCGGGCCGCTCAGCGGGCTGCTGATCCCCAGGCTCAGGGTGGTGTCGGTGATTCCCGGGCTGGCCTCGGCGGGGCCGGCGTCGCCGTCGCCCTCACGGGTGCATCCCGTGATGAGCAGGGCGGCGATGGCGCCCGTGGCGACGACGCCGCCGATGCGGCTCGCGTTACGGAGGTTCATCATTGACCTTGCCTCTTTCTGTTCTTCTCGGTGGACTTCGGACCGGTGGCGGTGGGCGCGAGCGCCCCATCCGAAGGGTTCTGGGGAGTTTCGGCGTCTCGGGCTGGCGCGTTGCCGCGGCGGCGGAGTGAACGCAGGACCTGCGCGATCCGGCGGGGGAGCGAGACGACGCCGCCGGGAACGAGGAAGAGCACCGCGAGCAGGATGGCGCCGGAGAACAGCGCCGTCAGCGACGGGTTGATCTCGTTCGCGAGGTTGGGCACGAGCACGAAGTAGATCGCGGCGAAGATCGTGCCGAGGATGCTGGCGGAGCCGCCGATGACCATCGCCGCGACCATGTTGATCGAGGTGTGGAACGACATGGTCTCAGGGGAGGTGTACTGCACGACGCCGAGGTACAGAAAACCGGCGACGCCGCCGAAGAGCGACGCGATCGTGAAGGCGAGCACCTTGTACCGGTAGGGCGAGATGCCGATCGAGATGGCGACGGCTTCGTTCTCCTTCACGATGCGGAAGGCGCGGCCCATGCGTCCCCGTACGAGGTTGCGGGCCAGGAGGAACATGAGCGCCGCGATGATGACGACGACGTAGTAGCGCCACTGGTCGTTCTCGAGGAATCCTTCGTTCCACTCCGGGGCGCTGAGCCACCGCACGGTGGTGCCTTGCGAACCGCCGGTGAACTCGCGGAAGCGCTTCGCCAGGGGGATGCCGATGATCGGGAGGGCGATCGTCACCATCGCCAACGCGAGACCGCGCAGGCGGGCGGCGGCGAGAGCGATGATGAGGCCGACGATCGCGGGCACGACGGCGCAGAGCAGGAAGATCAACGGGATCGGCCAGCCTTCGGTCACCCCATAGGCGGCGATGTAGGCCCCGAGGCCGAGGAAGGCGCTCTGGCCGAGCGACACCTGGCCGGTGTAGCCCATGACGATGTTGAGCCCGAGGATCGCGACGGCGAACACGGCCATCAGCGACAGCTGGTAGTTCACGAACTTGCTCGAGATCAACGGCAGCACGATGAGCAGCGCCGCGACGGCGACGCCGATAGCGAGGCGAACCCAGCGGTTCGTCGTGAGTCTCGTCAGCGATTTCATCAGACGCGCACCACGACCTTCCGTCCGAAGAGCCCCTGGGGTCGCACGATCAGGATGATGATCATCACCACGAACGGAACGGCGATCTTCAGGTCATTGCCGACGATGTCGATGTAGGCGCCGGCCAGATTCTCGATCACACCGATGAACCAGGCCGCGATGACGGCACCCTGGGGAGAGTCGAGCCCGCCGAGGATCGCCGCCGCGAGCGCGTAGACGAGCACGAAGTCGAGCATCCCGGGCGAGACGAACAGTTGCGGTGCGACCAGCACGCCGGCGATGACGCCGAGCACGGAGGCCAGGCCCCAGCCGATCATGAGCAGCCAGCTCACCGGCAGGCCCGAGAGGGATGCCGACACCGGGTTGTCGGCGACGGCGCGCATCGCGAGCCCGAGTTTCGTGCCGCGGAACAGCACCTGCAGCAGCACGACGACGAGCGCGAGCACGACGATCGTGCCGATCGACCGGAGGCTGACGAACACGCCGGCGATGTTGAGGGTCTCCAGGCCGAAGAACGACGGGAACTGGCGGGGTTCATAGCCGAAGAAGAAGGCCGCGACGCCGCCGAGCAGCACGAACAGGCCGATCGTCACGACGACCGCCGTGTCGGGGTCGCCCCGTTCGAACGGCCGCACGATAACCCGCTCGAGAACGGCGCCGAGCGCGAAGGCGAAGACGATCGCGCCGAGGATCGCCAGCGCGAGCGGGGCGCCGGCGTCGAACAGGGCGTAGGCGACGAAGGTCGACAGCACCGCCATCCCGCCCTGGGCGAAGTTGATGAGGCCGGTCGCCCGGTTCACGAGCACGATCGCCAGGGCGAGCGCACCGTAGATCGAGCCGGTGGCGAGACCTTCGATGACGAGCTGGATGAAGTACTCCATGTCAGCCTCCCAGGTACGCGCGGCGCACCTCGTCGAGGCCCATGAGCTCGTCACGCGAGCCACTGAGCGAGGTCTTTCCGGTCTCCAGCACGATCGCGTGGTCGACGACCGAGAAGGCCAGCATCGCGTTCTGCTCGACCACCACCATCGCCACGCCCTGCTCGCTGCGCAGCCGCCGGATCGCCTGGTACACCCGCTGGGCGGTGCTCGGCGCCAGGCCGAGGGATGCCTCATCCAGCAGGATCAGGCGCGGCTTGGCCATGATCGCGCGCGCGATCGCGAGCATCTGCTGCTCGCCGCCGGAGAGCGCCGACGCATTCGACCCGATGCGTTCCCGCAGGTTCGGGAACAGGTCGAGGCACAGGTCCAGATCGGCCGCGACCCCTTTGCGGTCCTTGCGCAGGTAAGCACCGACCCGCAGGTTGTCGCGCACCGAGAGGTCGCCGAGGGTGCCGCGCCCCTCCGGCACGTGTGCGATGCCGAGCGCCGCGACCTTGTCGGGGCGGTATCCGGTGATGTCCCGCCCGTCGTAGGTGATCTTGCCGCCGGTGGCGACCATCCCGCTGATCGCACGCAACGTGGTCGTCTTGCCGGCACCGTTCGCGCCGAGGATGCCCGCGGCGGCGTTTTCACCGACCCGGAACGAGATGCCGTGCAGCACCTGCGCGTGGCCGTACGACGCCGTCACGTCCTCGAGTTCAAGCAGCGTCACCGTCGGCCACCTCCTTGCCCAGGTAGGCCTCGACGACGCGTGGATCGGACTGCGCTTCGGCTGCCGTTCCCTCCATCAGCTTCGCGCCGTGGTCGAGCACGACCACGCGGTCGGTCAACGCCGAGATGAGCCCCATGTGGTGCTCGACGATCACGATCGTCAGGTCGAAGTCGGCACGCATCGTGCGGACCGACGCGATGAAGCTCTCCACCTCGGCATGCGACAGGCCGGCGGCCGGCTCGTCGAGCAGAAGCAGTCGCGGATGGGACATCATCGCCCGCACCAGTTCGACTCCCTTGTGCAAGCCGTGGGACAGCTCGTCGGCGGGGATGTCGGCCGCCCACGCCAGCCCGAATCGTTCGAGCAGGTCACGCGCCTCGGCGCGTGCCTCACGTTCCCGCCTCATGGTCGGGGGGAGCCGGAGGGCCCAGCTGACCGGGCCGCCCGGGAGGTGGCTGTGGGCGCCGAGGAGCACATTCTCGAGCACCGACGCCTCCAGCCGCAGGGCCGGATGCTGGAACGTGCGGGCGAGACCGGCGACCTTCGCGAGTCGAGAGGAGTGCACCGCCAGGGTCTCGACGTCGTCGATCCGGATCGAGCCCGACGAGGGGCGGTAATGCCCGCTGATGCAGTTGAACAGCGACGTCTTGCCGGCCCCGTTCGGTCCGACGAGGCCGAAGACGGCGCCCGGCTCGACCTCGAGGCTCACGTTCTGCAGCACCGAGATCCCGCCGAAGTGCAGGGAGACATCTGTGAGCTTCAGCCGAGCGGCCATACGCCGTCCTCCGCTTCGTTGCCGAACGTCGTGGTGGTGGAGGGGTGGTGCCACGGTAACCCGTCGCCTTCCACCCGGCAACCGCTTGTCGACAATTTCGTCGACGAAGGTGCTTCGGCCACGTCGCCTCCTGCTGTGTGAGGGGAAACGTAGGGGAGGGGTAGATTGTTGACAATTCGATTCCCAACCAGTGGAAGTCTGTCGCCCATGGCCGTGCAAGAACGGGTACTCGGCATCCTCGGTGCCTTCACCGCCGACCGTCCCAGCCTGAGCCTGTCGGAGATCGCCGAGGCCACGAAGCTGCCGATCTCGACGACGCATCGCCTGGTCGGCCAGCTGGTCGCCTGGGGAGCCCTGGAACGTGACGAGCGCCGACGATATGTCATCGGCCTGCGGTTGTGGGAGCTCGGGTTGCTGTCGCCCCGTGCCTACCGCCATCGCTCGCGCATCCTGCCCTTTCTGGAGGAGCTGTTCGTCGCGACCCGGGAACACCTGGTGCTCACGGTGCTCCTCGACGGCGAACCGGTCATGGTCGAACAGCTGCTCGGGCGACGCGGCGCGCGGCTCGCGGCGGGCCTGGGGGAGCGGTTGCCGTTGCACGCCTCGTCGCCGGGTCACGTGTTCCTCGCATTCGGGCCGCCGGAACTTTGGGAGACCATCGAGGCCGGGCCGCTGCACGCCTACACGCCGCGCACCATCACGGATCCGAATGCATTACGTGCCGTGGTGCGCGAAGTGAGACGCACCTCGATCGCTATCAGCGAGGGCGCGATCGTGTCGACAACCGTGTCGATCTCGGCACCCGTCTTCGCCCAGCGCGGCGAGTTCTACGGGGCCGTGTCGATCGTCGCCACGATCGGCACCGTCGATCCGAAACAGCTGGCTCCGCTGGTGCTGCGGGCCGCACGCCTCATCAGTGCCGCGCTGCTGTCGGCCGGCGACGACCCGCCGTTCCGGCCGCTCAGCCGCGCCGGCTGATCGAGCAGATCCTGAGAAGCGGGAGCGACGCGTCCCTGCCTATCGTGAAGGCATTCGGGGAGACACCCGACCAGGGAAAGGAACACGAGATGGCTGAGAAGACGACATCCGATGGGCTCACCGCCGACGAGCGGGCCGCCGTGAAGGAGCGCGCCGCGGAACTGCGCGCCCAATCCAAGGCCGCCGACAAGCGCGCCGCCGGCACGAAAGCGGTGCGCGACGCGATCGAGAAGCTGGCGGGCAGCGACCGCGAGATCGCCGAGAAGTTCTACGCGCTGGTCACGGAACACGCTCCGCACCTGGTGCCCAAGACCTACTACGGGATGCCGGGCTTCGCGAACGCCGACGACAAGATCCTCGTGTTCATGCAGCCGGCGTCGAAGTTCAAGGTGCGTTACGCGACGATCGGCTTCGAACAGCCGGCGACGCTGGACGACACCACGATGTGGCCCGTCGCCTGGGGCATCTCCGCATTCACCGCGGCCGACGAGAAGGCCTTCCTCGCCACCCTGAAGAAGGCGGCGGGCTGAATCCCGCCCCTTCCGGGCGATTCAGCACATCCGATAAGCAGCATTATGTCCAATTGGATTCAACGGGTAAGCGTTCAGCACTCCCCGAGTGGTTGCCTCACCAGGACTTTCTCGGGTGCCGCGTTGATCGGGCGGAGGCCACGTCGCGCAGAGGCTTGTGAGCTTTCCCTCTTGAGGGTGCAACACTTCACGCCCGGCCGGCCATATACACGGTATGAATGGACGACCGCACCCTCGACACCCTGCTTCGGCGAAGTGCGCCCTCCCCTGCCCCGGCCGATCCGGCGGTGGAGGCAAACCTCCTTGCGATGGTCGACGATGCGCGACACAAGGCGCGGCCCGCTCGCCGTCGACGCCGTGCTCTGTGGTTCGCCGCGATCCCACTGGTACCCGCGCTCGCGTTCGCCCTCACCGGTGGAATCGAGGAGCGCATGACCCCGATCTCATCATCCCGGTCACTTACACGACAGACACCGACTATACCGAAAGCTGTTCGAGTGGAGTCCACTTAGCGCGATGACATCGAGCGCTGCCCCGCCCTCCATCGAATCGCCCACCAGGGTAACAGCGACGAAGACGAGCCCAGCGCCAAATGTGATCTGTGCAACCCACGCGAGGTCGGGCCGTGAAGCCGTGACGAGGTGTTGGAAGCATGCCAGAAACACGATGAGAAACGCCAACAAGAACGTGTCAGCGAGAATCAC
The DNA here is from genome assembly GCF_014653215.1 of Pseudolysinimonas yzui. Lineage (GTDB taxonomy): Bacteria > Actinomycetota > Actinomycetes > Actinomycetales > Microbacteriaceae > Pseudolysinimonas_A > Pseudolysinimonas_A yzui. Next base: position 870,841 of record NZ_BNAI01000001.1, read on the forward strand.
GATGAAGGTTTGCGTCGACCTTTCCCGGATGTATTCGACGAGCGCCAGGGAGTCATCGAGTTCCGGGCGCGCGCCCATCGTGAGTTTGGTCACAGCCTCTACCGCGAGGAAGATCGCGATCGCGATCGCGGACAGCCCCATCCATCGGTGCCTGGTTGAGGGTCTCGTCCCGTCCGCGCTCATGGCCCCTTCTTGCGATCCGTCTCTTCGGCTTGGCAAATGCCCGACCGGCATGACCATTCCGCCCCCTCCGGGCGTGGAGAGCAAGTGTCGAAAGTCCCGGCATCGGCACGCGGTCGCGCACGGTTCCCCCTTGGCACCCGCCTCGGGATTTGGCCTTCCGCTCTCAGCCGTCGAGACAGCCGCCAGGATCAGGCCCGCGTCCTCCCGCCCGAGGGGCGGTAGGACGATTCGCCGACGCCCGGGCCGGCACGGTCGGTGTCCCGGCCCCGACCTCAGCTCGCGTACGTGATGATCGCAACAACGATGGCGGCTAGCAGAACAATTGCCGCGCCGGCGAGCGTGATTGCCCGGCCATGCTGGGTCTTGCTGGACTCGGCACGCAGCGGCAACAGCAACTGACGACCCAGGACGTAGGCGGCCAGTGCTCCGATGAAGATGGTGCCGCCCAGCTCGGGCAGTCCGGCCGTGACCAGTACGGCCAGCGCGATCGCGCCGATGGTGGCCGCCAGCGCAGACTCGAACAACTGTGTGGGGATCCGGCGCACTCCCAGCCGTCGGTCCGAGGACCACAGGCCCCAACGCGACGCCGTCGGCCGGCCCACGCAGCATCCGCTGAAGAAGCACCCGAAGCGCCCGATCATCATTCCGAACATCAGCGGCGGCGCGGTGATGTCGAGCAGCGAACCGATCTCGACGCCGACGGCCAACGCCCCGACGATCAACCCGACAGCGGCGCCGATGACGAACCCTTGGATGCACATCCCACCGCCGTTGAGCGGCTGTCGTCGAGCGGCCGGGTACACGGCCAGGTAGTAGACCTTCGCGCCGACCAGCCCGATCAGGCTCGCCAACACCGACACCAGAAAGACACCGAACACAGGGAGCCCCAGGAGGCCGGCGAGAATCGCCTGGACGATCAGCCCGACCCCCGCCCCCAGACCTACCAGCCCGGCCCAGGAGCCCAGCAGCACCCCCGGGGCCTTCTGGGCGATCACCGGCGCCCAGCCGGTCGAGCCCTCGGCGGAGCCCCCCGCCAGACGTGGTAGCACCGGGCGCGCACCGCCGGAGGGCTTGCGATCGGATCCGATGGGGTGTACGGAAGGGCGCGCCACCACATGCCACGAACCGGGGGTCACATCGGGTACTCGAGTGGTGACCGCGACCCGCCCGCTCCCGGGCAGCACCTTCTCCACCGTCGTGGAGAGGGTGAACCGGTCACCGGGACGGGGTTGGTGCTTGACGCCGGTGCGGCGCCCCTCGAACGCGATGGTCACCGAATACGGATCGCCCTCAGGCGCGGCAAGAAACTCATACGTCAGTCCCAACGCATGCGGTTCGACCTCTGCCAACGCATCGCAGTTGAACGCGGAAACCCGCAACGCGTTCGTCGGCGCCGCGTCGCTGCCGCGATCTGGATCCGGCAGCGGAGGTGCCGGATGGCTCGGCTCCACCTTCGTGGCGGAAGAGTTCGTGGCAGAAGCCGCCGGTCGGCGCTGAAAGGACGCCCCTGGCTGCCAGGTGCCCGGCTTGTGGTGATTGGTCATCGTCTTGGCTCTATCTCGAATTCCGGCGGACATCGCGGCCCCGCGCAACGAAACACACTGGTCGCGGGACCTCGGCCGCCTCGGTCGGGACCCCGGCAGGGCGACGATGATGTTTGTGCGAGTTTAGTCGTTCTCGCCAACAAGGGTGTGGTCGACGAGGTACGCGCCCGAGCGACTCCGAGCCCGTCGGGCGGCGCGCGATCCAGGGTGGTGAGAGAATCACCCGTGCCCTCCGACCACCCCCGTTCCCGCAGCGGCATCGACCCGGCGGATCTTGAGGCCACCCTCCGCGTTCTCGCGGCGATGCCCGGTGTGGATCCCGCCGATCCCGACTTCGTCGCGGTCCGTCGCGCCACCGCCGCGATGTTCAAAGCGGTCAAGCGGGAGCGTCGGCTCGAACTGCGCGCGCAGGTCGCCGAAGCCGACAAGGCCGTCGTCGCCGCGACTGCTACCGGCGCCCCGGACCGGATCGACGACGAGACCCGCGGCATCCCGATCTCGGGTGCGACGACCGCCGCGATCGCCGGAGTGTTCCGCAAGCCGCGGCCCTGCTACATCTGCAAGCAGGACTACACGGTCGTCGACGCGTTCTACCACCAGCTCTGTCCGACCTGCGCGGCCATGAGCCATGCCAAGCGCGACGCCCGCACCGATCTCACCGGCAAGCGCGCGCTGCTCACCGGCGGCCGCGCGAAGATCGGCATGTACATCGCGCTGCGGCTGCTGCGCGACGGCGCCCACACGACGATCACCACGCGGTTCCCGCGGGATGCCGTCCGCCGGTTCACGAGCCTCCCCGACTCCCCCGAGTGGATCGACCGGCTGCGCGTCGTCGGCATCGACCTGCGGGACCCTGCTCAGGTGATCGCGCTCGCCGAATCGGTCGCCGAGCAGGGGCCGCTCGACATCCTCATCAACAACGCCGCCCAGACGGTGCGCCGCTCCCCCGGTGCGTACTCCAAGCTCGTGGATGCCGAGCTCGCTCCCCTGCCTGATGGTCCGCTTCCCGAGCTGGAGACCTTCGGCCACACCAACGACAGTCACCCGCAGGCCCTGGCGCGCGCCGTCGCCGCGCATCCGATCCTCGCGGCTGCCGCCGAGCAAGCCGACGAGCTCACCGAGCAGGCGATGGCCGCCGGATCGTCCTCGCTGGAGCGTCTCGCCGCCGGCACCGCGATCGACGCCGGCGGGCTCGTGCCCGACCTCGCACCGATCAACTCGTGGACGCAGAGCGTCGACGCGGTCGATCCGCTCGAGATGCTCGAGGTGCAGCTCGCGAACGAGACGGCACCGTTCATCCTCATCTCCAAGCTGCGGGCCTCCCTCGCCTCCTCCCCCGCGCGCCGCACTTACATCGTCAACGTCAGCGCGATGGAGGGCGTCTTCGGCCGGGGCTACAAGGGCCCGGGTCACCCGCACACCAACATGGCCAAGGCGGCCGTCAACATGCTCACCCGCACCAGTTCCCGAGAATTGTTCGAGACTGACGGCATCCTCATGACGAGCGTCGACACCGGCTGGATCACCGACGAGCGCCCGCACCCGACGAAGGTGCGGCTCGCCGAAGAGGGCTTCCACGCCCCGCTCGACCTCGTCGACGGTGCTGCGCGGGTCTACGACCCGATCGTGCGCGGCGAGGCGGGCGAAGACCTGTACGGCGTCTTCCTGAAGGACTACGCGCCCGGCTCCTGGTGAGGGTCCGCCTCGACGCGCCCCTCCCGGATGGCCTGCCGCCCGGCGGGCACGAGCACGGCGAGCACCACGACGACGAAGGTCAGGATGCCGGCGCTCACGATCAGCGTCTCCACCGGCATGACGTCGGCGAGCGGGCCGAACACCACCATGCCGATCGGCATCGAGACGGCCATCACGATGCCGACGAACCCGAAGACCCGGCCCTGACGCTCCGGTTCGACCCGCAACTGCAGCAGCGTCATCGCGGGCGTCGAGAAGAACGGCACGAGCAGCCCGAAGACGAACATGAAGCCGAAGAACCACCACAGGTTCGTCGAGAGGCCCAGGGCGATCGACAGCAGCCCGAACAACACCGATGACGCGATGATCATCAGCACCTTGTTCTTCGTGCCGCCCCAGATCGAGATCACGATGCCCCCGAGCAGCATTCCGACACTGAAAGCGATCTCGAGAATCGTCAGCTTCGCGACGTCGTCCAGCCCGAAGAAGTCGCCCCCGAACGAGCGGACGACCATGAGCGGCGTGAGGTATGACGGCGCCACCGTGAGCAGGAAGATGATGGCGAAGACCAGCAACAACCAGCGGATGAGCCGGTGGGTGGCGACGTACTTCACCCCTTCGACGAGGTCGGTGAAGTACCCGGTGCGCTCCGCCCGCACGATCGTCGGCACGGCGACGGTCGCGAGCAGCGCGATGCCGAGAACCGCCGTCACCACGTCGACGAAGAAGATGGTGACGATCGACGCCGTCGCGTAGAGCACGCCGGCAGCGGCCGGCGCGATCAGCGCCAGCGCCGACTGGATGCTGCCGAGAATCCCATTGACGCGCATCAGATGCTGGGTGGGCACGATCTGCGGAATCAGCGCCGAGACCGCCGGGGTCTGGATGCCGGCGCCCATCGATCGGATCGCGAGCGTCGCGTAGATGAGCACCAACGAGTCGACCCCGGAGAGCATGAACAGCGCGAGCGCGAGGGTCGAGGCCGCGATCGCGGCATCGGCGACGATGATCAGCATCTTGCGGTTGAGCCGGTCGGCCCACACTCCCCCGAAGATCGACACGACCGCCTGCGGCAGGAACCCGAAGAGCGCGGCGAGCGCCATCACGGTGCCCGACTTCGTGGTGAGCGTCAGGTGCCACATGACGGCGTACTGCACGAGCATGGAGCCGAACAACGACACCGTCTGCCCGGTCAGGAACATCCCGACGTCGCGTTTCCAGTGCGGGCGGGTGTCGACGTCGGTCACGTCCGACAGTCTCTCAGCTTCCGCCGGCGGGCGGGTCGCGAGGCGTCAGACCACCGCGTGCCCGCGCGTGAGGTCGATGCGCGGGGTGTCCCAGAAGAACGGGAGGTCGCGCATGACCAGCGCACTGTCGAGCTCGGCTGAACCCTGCGGAAGCGAATCGAAGAACGACGATTCCACGGAGTGAACGACGCCCGTCTCAGCCGCCCACTCTTTCGATGTCAACTCGAGCGCCTCGACTCCGCCACCGCCCGCACATGGTGACCACCCGACCGACCCCTGACGATGAAACTCCGACGCGTCCTCGACGGACGAGAAGAGCTCACTGTGCCACGGACCTCCCACCCCGACATCGACCGCAACTCGGATTCCGGGCGCCGTCATTCGGACGCGAAAGCGATCCTTGGTCTCATCGAGATCGAATCGTCCGCGACGCTGCACTCCGGGAAACAACCGCCCGCCGCCGAGCACCGGCAGCAACGACGAGCTGTGCCGTTCGACGATGTAGACACCCGTGCGTGTGCCGCCCTCGTCATCCCACTCCACCGCGACTCGGTGTGCGACATTCTCGGTGCGGAAGCCGAACCGAGGGCGAAGCCAACCCGGCCTCACCGCGCTCAGGCCGATCATGCACACCCCGGCGACCGCACTCCCGTTGACGAGCTGCGGCCGGAGGGGAGCCGGGACGAGGGATGCTGCAACGTCCGGGTCCACCCGATACGTGATGAGGAGTCGACGGCGCACTTGGGCGCGGAGAGTCGCAAGGGCGCTCACGACAAGGCCTCGCTGGGAGAGGCCGATCGAGCCGCACCTTCGCCGCGCCGATGGCGCCGCACTTCGCGCAACACGATCTGTTCGGGACACACCGTCGAGAGGAAGTCGCCCACCGAGAGCGCCAGTCGATCTTCGACGAGCGAGTAGAGGATGCGGTTGGCATCGCGTCGTTCGGCCACGAGTCCGGCGCTTCGCAGCACCGAGAGGTGCCGCGAGATCGTCGGCCCCGAGGTCGCGAATCGCGAGGCGATCTCCCCTGCGGCGAGCTCGCCGTTCTTGAGATCCTGGAGGATCTGGCGACGCGTCGGATGGGCAAGCGCCGTGAAGACGTCGCTGACTGAATCGGTCACGTTCGCAACTTAGCACTATTGCTAATTAGCGAGATAGCTCTACTTCTTGCGACGGTGGGTGAGCCGGTACACGGTGTGCCCGATCGCGAGCCCAAAGCCGACCGAGCCGCCCGGGCCGTACGGCTCGTAGGCGCGCATCTTCGTGATCTTGGATCCGTCGGTCTCGATGACGAACACCTGCGGAAAGTCGAGGTGCTTGCCTCCGGCAGCCAGCACATGGTGCGTCGAAACCTCCACAACCGCGGAGAGCCCGTCGGCGCTGAGGAACCAGCGATCGATGTCGAAGCCCATGCTCTTCATCCCGGCGAAACTCCAGGTCAGGCCTTCGCGCACCTCGGCGATGCCGTTCATGTTCGGGTACGGGTAGTGCGGGTCGTAGAGCTGGATGTCGTCGGCGAAATGCGCGGTCGCGAGGTCGAGGTCTCGCGCCTCCACCCCCGCGAACATCGCTTCGATGATCGGCTTGATATCTGCGGCCATGTCGTCCCCCGTTCAGCCCAGCCTTACGTGGTCGAGAGCGTAGCGTGGGCGCATGCCGAGGTACGTCATCGCGATCGATCAGGGCACCACGAGCACCCGCGCGATCCTCTTCGACCATGCCGGGATGCCGGTAGCCACCGGACAGCGGGAGCACCGGCAGATCTTCCCCCAGGCGGGCTGGGTCGAGCACGACGCGACCGAGATCCGCGACAATACGTTCGCGGTGCTGGCCGAGGCGCTCGCCGCCGCCGGTGCCGACCCCGCCGATGTCGCCGCGATCGGCATCACCAACCAACGCGAGACGGCGGTGATCTGGGATCGCGCGACCGGCGAGCCGATCGCGCATGCCATCGTCTGGCAGGACACCCGCACCCAGGATCTCGTCGATCGTCTCGCCGCCGACGGCGGGGTCGATCGGTTTCGCGCACAGACCGGGCTACCACTGGCGACCTACTTCTCGGCGACGAAGATCGCCTGGCTGCTCGACTCGGTCGAGGGAGCTCGAGCGCGGGCCGAGGCGGGCGAACTCGCGTTCGGCACGACCGACTCCTGGGTGCTCTGGAACCTGACCGGCGGAGCCGACGGCGGAGTGCACGCGACGGATGTCACGAACGCGAGCCGCACCCTGCTGATGGATCTCGCCACCCTCGCCTGGGACGACGGCCTCCTGACCGCGTTCGGCATCCCTCGCGCACTGCTCCCCGACATCCGCTCCTCGTCCGAGGTCTACGGCACCGCGATCGCTCCCCTTGCGGGGGTGCCGATCTCCGGCATCCTCGGCGACCAGCAGGCGGCCACGTTCGGGCAGGCCGCCTTCGGCGCGGGTGAGAGCAAGAACACCTACGGCACCGGCAACTTTCTGATCGCCAACACGGGCACGAAGATCGTGCACTCCGCCAACGGGCTCATCACGACGGTCGCGTACCGACTCGGTGACGACGAACCGCGCTACGCGCTGGAGGGCTCGATCGCGGTGACCGGATCGCTCATCCAATGGCTGCGCGACAACCTGGGCTTCTTCGAGAACTCGGCGGATGTCGAGCAGCTCGCGCTCTCGGTGCCCGACACCGGCGGCGTCGCGTTCGTGCCGGCGTTCTCGGGGCTGTTCGCGCCCTATTGGCGGCCCGACGCGCGGGGCGCCATCCTCGGCCTCACGCGGTTCGCGACGAAAGCCCACATCGCCCGGGCCGCCCTCGAGGCCGTCGCACTTCAGACCGTCGACGTGCTCGACGCCGCGGGTGCCGACCTTCCCGCCCCGATCACCGAACTGCGGGTCGACGGCGGCATGGTCGCCAACGACACCCTCATGCAGTTCCAGTCGGACGTGCTCGGGATTCCCGTGGTGCGTCCCGCGGTGATCGAGACGACCGCGCTCGGCGCGGCCTACGCCGCGGGTCTCGCGGTCGGGTTCTGGTCAGACCTCGACGAGCTGCGCGCGAACTGGCGCGAAGACCACCGCTGGGAACCGATGATGGCTGCCGCCGAACGCGCCGAGCGGATGCGCGCGTGGAAGAAGGCGGTCACGCGCACGTTCGACTGGGTCGACTCGCCCTGACCCCTCAGCGCTGCGTGGCCGCGGCCCAGGCGTCGAGCTTCTCGGTCGCCGCGCCGGAGTCGATCGCCTCGGTCGCGACCGCGAGCTTCTCGGTGAAGCGATCGCGGATGTCGCGCTCCTGCTGCGTCGCGTCGTGCGCGAGCTCCCAGGCGATGAGGCCCGCTGCCGCATTGAGCAGCACGATGTCGCGCACCGGCCCCGGATCACCGGCGAACACCCCGCGGGCGATCGCGGCGTTGTGCGCCGCGTCGCCGCCACGCAGGTCGTCGATGCTCGCCCTGCCGATGCCGAGGTCGGCCGGATCGAGGTCGTGCTCGTGGATGTCGCCTCGCGAGACCTCCCAGATGTGGCTGTGCCCGGTGGTGGTCAACTCGTCGAGTCCGTCGTCGCCGCGGTAGACGAGCGCGGTCGCCCCGCGGGTGCGGAACACCCCCGTGATCAGGGGTACCTTGTCGAGCGCCGCGACCCCGACGCTCGACGCCTCGGGGCGTGCCGGGTTGCACAGCGGGCCCAGGAAGTTGAAGACGGTCGGGATGCCGAGCTCGGCACGCACCGGGCCGGCGTGCTTGAACCCGGGGTGGAACAGAGCCGCGAAGACGAAGGTGATGCCCACCTCCTGCAGCACTGCGGCGACCCGATCCGGGGTCAGCTGCAGCTCGATGCCGAGCGCCCCCAGGACGTCCGACGAACCGGAGGCCGACGACGCCGCGCGATTGCCGTGCTTGACGACTTTCGCCCCCGCAGCCGCGGCCACGATCGAGGCCATCGTCGACACGTTGACCGTGCCCATCCGGTCGCCGCCCGTGCCCGCCATGTCGAGCGCCATCGGGTCGACCGCGAGCGGCTGGGCGTGGGCGAGGATCGCGTCGCGGAATCCGACGATCTCATCCACCGTCTCGCCTTTCGCGCGCAGGGCGACGAGGAAGCCGGCGAGTTGCGCGTTCGTGACGGCGCCCTCCATGACCTGCTCCATCGCCCAGGACGCTTCGGCGATCGACAGGTCGGCCCCGGCGAGTGCTTGCGTGATCAGAGCAGGCCAGGTGAGTTCCGTCGGCATGGCGTCGATCGTAGCGACCTCCGATATCGGCCATAATGGGCTCGTGACCTCGACACCGATTTCGCACCGCCCAGCCGCAGGGGTCATCAATCGACCGAACTCCGTGCAGGTCGGCACCATCGTCTGGCTGGGCAGCGAAGTCATGTTCTTCGCCGGCCTGTTCGCCGTCTACTTCACCCTGAAGTCGACCTCACCGGGTCTGTGGGCCGACCAGGGGTCGAAGCTCAACATCTTCTTCTCGGCGATCATCACGATCATCCTCGTGTCGTCGTCGTTCACCGCCCAGTTCGGCGTCTTCGCCGCGGAGCGCCTGCAGAAGTGGCGCACCGGTGCGTGGTGGAACCTGCGCCGCTGGGGTGTCGTCGAGTGGTTCTTCCTCTCGTTCTTCCTCGGCGCGTTGTTCATCATCGGCCAGGTCTACGAGTACGCCCTGCTGGTCAGCGAAGGCGTCGGATTCACCTCCGACTCGTTCGGTTCGGCGTTCTACCTCACGACCGGCTTCCACGGCCTGCACGTCACCGGCGGCCTTCTGGCGTTCCTCATCGTGATCGGCCGATTCTTCGCCGTCAAACGCTTCACCCACAAGGAAGCCACCACCGCGGTCGTCGTCTCGTACTACTGGCACTTCGTCGACGTGGTGTGGATCGGGCTCTTCCTCGTCATCTACGTTCTCCCGCGATTCGGAGTCTGACCCTTATGCCACGCAGTCGCCGCACGGGCCGCCGTTCTCCCCTGGCCTCGGTCGCGCTCCTCGTCATCGGTCTGCTGACCACGGGCGGCGCCTATGCCCTCGTCACGTCGAGCGCCACCGCCAGCACGACCTCCGCTTCGGCGACGACCGCTGAGGAAGGCGAGAAGCTCTTCATGGCGAACTGCGCCTCCTGCCACGGAATCGGTGCGGTCGGCACGACCGACGCCCCCAGCCTGGTCGGGGTGGGCGCCGCCGCGGTCGACTTCCAGGTGGGCACCGGACGGATGCCGATGGCCGCCTCCGGACCGCAGGCGGAAGCCAAACCGGTACAGTTCACCGACGAGCAGGTCAAAGCCCTCGCGGCCTACGTCGCGACCCTCGGCGAAGGCCCCGCCATCCCGGCCGACGAATTCCTGACCGGGGAAGGCGATGTCGCCCTCGGAGCCGAACTCTTCCGCATCAACTGCGCGATGTGCCACAACGTCGCCGGTGCGGGCGGAGCGCTGACCGAAGGGAAGTTCGCACCCGACCTCAAAGACGTCGACCCCGCGCACGTCTACGAAGCGATGGTCACCGGGCCGCAGAACATGCCGGTGTTCAACGACCTCAACATCACCCCCGAGGAGAAGGCCGACATCATCGCCTACCTCGAATACCTCAACGATCACCCCTCCCCCGGAGGCCTCGACCTCGGCGGACTGGGGCCCGTTTCGGAGGGTCTGTTCGTCTGGATCTTCGCGCTCGGCGCGATCGTCGCGGTGACGGTCTGGCTCACCGCGAAGTCAAACTGAGCGTTCTTGGCGCACGAAGAGATAAGAGAGCACACGAGCATGGCAGACCACGGCAGCGCCGAACCCGGTAGCGCAGTCGTTCCGCGGGACATCCCGGTCGACGCACCCGGAACTGCCGTCGTGCCCACGGACGCGATCGAGAACCCCGGATTTCCGCCCTACCGGCCGCGAGTGAGCGACGTCGACCCCAAGAAGGAACGACAGAACGAGCGTCGCGTCGCCTGGTTCTTCTGGGCGTCGATCATCGGCAGCGTGTTCGCGATCGTCGCCTATTTCGTCTTCCCGATCGATGCCGACGACCCCGGGTCGGTGCGCGTCAACAACGCCTTCCTCGGGCTCGGGATGGCGCTCGCGCTGTTCGGCATCGGATTCGGTGCCGTGCACTGGTCGAAGTCGCTCATGGACGGTCACGACCTCGTCGAAGACCGCAACGCCGGCCACCCGCCGGAAGAGAAGTACGAGAAGCGCGCCGGAGCGGCCGCGGTCTTCACCGCCGGCAACAAGGAATCCGGGTTCACCCGGCGCAAGCTGATCCGCAACTCGCTCATCGGCGCACTCGTTGTGTTCCCGCTGCCGGCGGTCGTGCTCTTCCGCGACCTCGCCCCAGCCGAAGACCCGGTGACACTGCTCAAGCACACGCTGTGGAAGAAGGGCACCCGGCTTGCGCGCGACCCCGACGGCACCCCGATCCGCGCCGCCGACGTGACGCTCGGCTCGGTCTTCCACGTCATCCCCGAAGGTCTCGAAGACCTCGAGCACGGCAAGCTCGAAGAGAAGGCCAAGGCCGCCGTGCTGCTCATGCGGCTCAAGCCCGAAGACCTCGAAATCTCCGAGGATCGCAAGGACTGGAACTACCAGGGCATCGTCGCCTACTCCAAGATCTGCACCCACGTCGGCTGCCCGGTCGCGCTCTACGAGCAGCAGACCCACCACCTGTTGTGCCCGTGCCACCAGTCGCAGTTCGACATCACGAAAGAGGCGAAGGTCATCTTCGGCCCCGCCAAGCGCCCGTTGCCGCAACTGCCGATCACCATCGACGACGAGGGCTACCTGATCGCTCAGAGCGACTTCACCGAGCCCGTCGGCCCGAGCTTCTGGGAGCGTTCGCTGTGACCGTCACTGTGTCTGACACCACCGGCACGAACCGCCCGGGCACCGAGCCCGCCGTCGCCGAAGTCGGCCGCGGCATGCGATTCACCAACTGGGCCGCCGGCTACGTGGACGAACGCTTCAAGCTCTCGGGCTGGGTGCGGGACTACGGGCGCAAGATCTTCCCCGACCACTGGTCGTTCATGCTCGGCGAGGTCGCGCTCTACAGCCTCATCGTGGTGCTGCTCTCCGGCACGTTCCTGACCTTCTTCTTCCAGGCGTCGATGGTCGAGACGCACTACGACGGCTCGTACGTGCCGCTCAAGGGCATCCAGATGTCGGCGGCAATGGCCTCGACGCTCGACATCTCCTTCGACATCCGCGGCGGGCTGCTGGTGCGGCAGATCCACCACTGGGCGGCGCTGCTGTTCGTCGCCTCGATCGGTCTGCACATGCTGCGGGTGTTCTTCACGGGCGCGTTCCGCAAGCCCCGCGAGATCAACTGGCTGCTCGGCTTCACCCTCTTCATCCTCGCGATGGCCGAGGGCTTCACGGGCTACTCGCTTCCCGACGACCTGCTCTCGGGTAACGGTCTGCGCATTATCGATGGCATGGTCAAGGGAGTGCCGGTCATCGGCACCTGGATCTCGTACCTGCTGTTCGGTGGCGAGTTCCCGGGCACCACGGTCATCGGCATGTTCTACAGCCTGCACATCCTGCTGCTACCCGCGATCCTCGTCGCGATCGTCGGCGTGCACGTGATCATGGTGTTCGTCAACAAGCACACCCAGTACGCGGGCCCCGGCCGCTCTAACGACAACGTCGTCGGTGTGCCGGTGATGCCGGTGTTCGCGGCGAAGGCCGGCGGATTCTTCTTCATCGTGTTCGGCGTCATCGTGCTGGTCGCGGCGACCGTGACGATCAACCCGATCTGGAACTACGGCCCCTACGACCCGTCCCCCGTCTCGGCCGGGACACAACCCGACTGGTACATCGGGTTCGCCGACGGCATGTTGCGGCTCATCCCGCCGGGCTGGGAACTCGAGATCCTCGGCTTCACGCTCTCGCTCAACATCCTCGTGCCGCTGCTCGTGCTCCCGCTGTTCCTCGCCCTCGTGGCCTTCTACCCGTTCTTCGAAGCGTGGGTCACGGGCGACAAGCGGCACCACAACATCGCCGACCGTCCGCGCAACGCCCCGATGCGCACCGCGATCGGCGCCGCCGGCGTCACCTTCTACGCGGTCATGTGGGCCGCGGCATCCTCCGACCTCATCGCGACACACTTCAAGCTCGCCGTCGAAGGGGTGACTCTCGCCCTTCAGATTCTGTTGATCGCCGGACCGATCATCGCGTTCTTCGTGACCCGTCGCATCTGTTTCGCTCTGCAGAAGAAGGACCGCGAGATCGCCCTGCACGGCTACGAGTCGGGCCGGATCGTGCGTCTTCCTGGCGGTCAGTACGTCGAGGTGCACCAGCCGCTCAGCGACTACGAGCGCTGGCGCCTGGTGTCCTACACCGACTACCAGCCGCTCATGGTGCGCCCGGATAAGCACGGCCGGATCTCGGTCGCGCAACGCGTGCGTGCCGCCGCGTCGAGGTTGTTCTTCGAGGATCGCATCGCACCGGTCACCAAGACGGAACTCGAGTCCCAGAGCCACCACTGACCGTTCTGCCGAGGGCCGATCCGCTCTGAGCAGTGGATCGGCCCTCGGCATGCTCGGCCGGCGCAGGCTGGGGAGCATGACCGACACCCCTCCTCGCCAGTTCTCCTCCGCGATGCGCGAACGGCTCCTGCACGAGCGCGTGGTCGTACTCGACGGAGTGCTCGACGACGACAACGGCACGCTCCTGGCGGCGCAACTGCTCACCCTCGCTGCCGACGATCCGCGCGCCGACATCGCAATGTGGATCCACTCCCCCGGCGGATCAGTGCCCTCGATGCTCGCGATTCGCGACGTCATTGCGACTCGTGCCGTGCGACGTCGCAACCCTCGCCCTCGGGCTGGCCTGCAGCGCGTGGCAGTTCCTGCTCTCGGCCGGCGCTCCCGGGAGGCGCTACGCCCTCCCCCACGCGCGCATCCTGATGCACCAGGGTTCCGCCGGGATCGGCGGCTCGGCCGTCGAGATCGAGCTCCAGGCCGACGACCTGCGGCACACTCGCGACATCGTGCTCGGGATCATCGCCTCCGACACCGGGCAGCCGCTGGAGCGGGTGTTCGAGGACTCACTCCACGATCGCTGGTACTCCGCCCCCGAGGCGCGGGACTACGGGTTCGTCGACGCCATCGTGGGATCGTTCGACGAGGTCATGCCCGACCGTGCGCTACCGATCGGAATCGGGGCGGGTCGATGAACAGCTACCTCGTGCCCAACGTCGTGTCGGCGCATCCGCGTGGCGACCGGATCATGGACGTGTACTCGCACCTGCTGACCGAGCGGATCGTCTACCTCGGCACCGCGATCGACGCCGGCGTCGCGAACGCACTGATCGCCCAGCTGCTGCACCTCGACGCCGACGGGCCGGGGCGGGAGATCGCGATGTACATCAACTGCAACGGCGGCGACCCCGCGGCGATGCTCGCCGTCTACGACACCATGCAGTACCTGCAGTCGCCCGTCGCGACGACCTGTGTCGGGCAAGCCATCGCGACCGGGGCCGTGTTGCTCGCCGCGGGCTCGCCCGGACGACGAGCCGCTCTGCCCCACGCCCGAATCGTGTTGCACCAACCGTCGGGGCAGGGACGCGGCACGATTCCCGACCTCATCCTCGCCGCCGACGAGATCGTGCGCGTTCGTGCCGACCTCGAGGCGATCCTCTCGATGCACACCGGGCAGAGTGTCGAGACGCTGCGTCGTGACACCGACCGCGATCGGGTCTTCGCCGCAGCGACGGCTCGGGACTACGGGCTGATCGACGAGCTCTTGCCGCCGCGAGCGGTTGGGGCGCTCACGCCGCGAAAGCGAACGTGATGCGCTGGGTGGCCGCCGAGCGACGGCCCAGGTCGCGACCGATGTCGGAGGCGATCTCGGCGAGCGTCGTGTCGAGCGCCCCGGCGACCGCCGAGATCATCTCGCTCGACGGCTCATTGAGCCCCCGCTCGATCTCGGAGAGATACTGCGGCGAGATGCCGGCCCGGCGCGCGGTGTCCACCAGCGTCTGCTCGCGGTCGGCACGGAGGTCGCGCAGGTGACCGCCGAGCACCTCGCGCCACAGCGGTTCGAGTCCCGCCGTCTCCGGGGTCGACGAGCGTCGGCGGGGAGCTTCGTCGATGAGCGTCACATCGGCCATGACCTCACGATAGGGCGCCGCGTGGTCGACGAGGAGATGCGTCCGCTCAGGGCAGAACGCGGGCGGCACCCCGGTCGGGCGGGAAGAAGCGGCGCATATACTCCGCTGCGTCGCTGAAGCCGAGGCGGTCGTAGAACCCTCCGGCTCGGCGACTCGCGACCGTCAGCTGCGTCACACCACGTTCCTCGCAGGCCGCCTCGACCGCGCGCACCAGAAGGGTTCCGTAGTTGCGTCCGCGGGCGGCCTCGTCGACCGCGATCTCCTGGAGTTGAGCCGACGGCCCGTTGGTGGCGAGCAGCGGAACGATGGTCGTCAGCGCGTAACCGCCGAGTCGCGGCGAGCCATCGTCAACGACAAGCAACAGCACAGTCGGGTGAGCGCCCGCAAAGTACTCGGCAATGGTGACGTCGTACGCGGCACGATCGGGGGTGAAGGCGTGCCCGAGCTGTTGCACCAGGTCGAAGATGGCATCCTCATCCCCGGGGCGTGCCTCGCGGATCACGGCATCGGTCATCGAAGCCATCCCCCTTCAGGAGGCGAACTCTTAGCGGGCGAAGAAGCTGCGGTAGTACTCGTACTGCCAGCCGACGATGGCGATCAGCACGATCGGACCGCCGAGGAAGGCCAGCCAGATGCCGACGGCGAAGCCGAGGAACATGAAAGCGAGACCGAGTGCCAGCACCATCGGCCACCAGCTCCACGGACTGAAGTGTCCGACCTCAGGGTCACCATCGTCGATGTCCGCGGTGTAGGAGTCCTCGGGCAGTTCGCCGCCCTGAGCGCGCTTGGTGATCGTCAGGTAGAACGCGAGGAACGCCGAGAAGACGGTGCCGAGGCCAATGCCCACGGTGCCGACCCACTCCACGCCCTGCGCCGTGAGCGGCTCGATCTGCCCGGGGGTGTTGGCGTAGTCGATGAGCGACCAGAGCGTGTACCCGACCGCCGAAAGTCCGAAGAACACCGCGAGGATCCAGAACAGGTTGGCGTTGACGCGCACGCTACTTCACCTTTCCGTCGACGAGGTCGACGACAGGACCCTCGGGAGCGTCCTTCAGGGGTCCGATCCCGACCTGGGGGCCGGCCTCGGGGTGGTGGAGGTCGAATGCCGGCGACTCCGAACGGATGCGCGGGATCGACACGAAGTTATGACGCGGCGGCGGGCACGAGGTGGCCCACTCGAGCGAACGGGCGTTGCCCCAGGGATCGTCGACGGTGACCTTCTCGCCGCGACGCGCGGTGATCAGCACGTTGAGGAAGAACGGGATCAGAGAAACGGCGAGGATCATCGCGCCGAACGTCGAGATCTGGTTCATCCAGGTCAGGCCGTCTTCCTCGAGGTAGCTCCAGTAGCGCCGGGCCCCGCCCGCCACGCCGATCCAGTGCTGGATGAGGAAGGTCGTGTGGAATCCGATGAACAGCATCCAGAAGTGCCACTTGCCAAGCGTTTCGTTCAACATCTTGCCGGTCCACTTCGGCCACCAGAAGTAGAAGCCAGAGAACATGGCGAAGACGACGGTGCCGAACACGACGTAGTGGAAGTGCGCGACCACGAAGTAGGTGTCGGAAACCATGAAGTCGAGCGGCGGGCTTGCCAAGATGACACCGGTCAGACCACCGAACGTGAAGGTGATAAGGAAGCCGATCGCCCAGAGCATCGGAGTTTCGAACGTCACCGACCCGCGCCACATCGTGCCGACCCAGTTAAAGATCTTCACCCCCGTCGGCACGGCGATGAGCATCGTCAGTAGCGCGAAGAAGGGCAGCAGCACCGACCCGGTGACGTACATGTGGTGCGCCCACACCGTCACCGAGAGGGCCGCGATTGCGATGGTCGCGTAGATGAGGGTCTTGTAGCCGAAGATCGGCTTGCGGCTGAAGACCGGCAGCACCTCGGAGATGATGCCGAAGAACGGCAGCGCGATGATGTAGACCTCGGGGTGCCCGAAGAACCAGAACAAGTGCTGCCAGAGAATGGCGCCGCCGTTCGCGGGGTCGAGGAGGTGCGTTCCGAAGACGCGGTCCGCGCCGAGCGCGAACAGGGCAACGGCGAGCACCGGGAAGGCCATCAACACGAGGATCGAGGTCACCAGGATGTTCCAGGTGAAGATCGGCATGCGGAACATCGTCATCCCGGGCGCGCGCATCGTGATGATCGTGGTGATGAAATTCACGGCACCGAGGATCGTGCCGAACCCGGTCATCGTCAGACCGAATACCCAGAGGTTGCCCCCGAGCCCCGGCGTGAAGGTGGTGTTCGACAACGGGGCGTAGGCGAACCAACCGAACGACGCCGCCCCCTGCGGCGTCAGGTAGCCGGCGACCGTGACAATGCCGCCGAACAGGAAGAGCCAGTAAGCGAAGGCGTTGAGCCGCGGGAAGGCCACATCGGGGGCGCCGATCTGCAGCGGCATGGCGACGTTGGCGAAACCCGCGAACAACGGTGTCGCGAACAGCAGCAGCATGATCGTGCCGTGCATCGTGAAAAGCTGGTTGTACTGCTCACCGCTCGCCACGAGCGTGTTGCCCGGTTCCCACAGTTGTGCGCGGATGACGAGGGCCATCACGCCACCGATGCAGAAGAAGATGAACGACGAGATGAGGTAGAGGTAACCGATCGTCTTGTGGTCGGTGGTGGTGATCCACTTGACGACGATGTTGCCCTTGCGCTCGACCCTGGGCGTGCCGAAGGCCTGCTGGGGTGCGGTGGCCGTGGTCATCAGTTCTCTCCCTCGCCCGTGGCGCCCGTGCCCGGCTGGTTCTGGTTCACGTTGTACGTGTCGTCGAGCTGACCGGTCTGGCCCTTCTCGCGCAGCAGCTCCATCTGGGCGTCGTACTCCTCACGCGAGACGACCTTCACCTTGAAGAGCATCTGCGAGTGGTACTCGCCGCACAGTTCGGCGCACTTGCCGTCGTATTCGCCCTCTTTGAGCGGGGTGAAGTACATGTAGTTCGACCGCGCCGGGATCATGTCCTTCTTGTAGAGGAAGTCGACGATCCAGAACGAGTGGATGACGTCGCGTGACTCGATCTTGATCTCGACCGTCTCGTCGACGGGCAGGTAGAGCACCGGAAGCTGGTCGGTGTCGACCTGACCGTCTTCGCCCTCCTGCGCCTGGATGCCGACCTCGTACACGTCTTCCTGCGTGTAGTTGAACGCCCACGACCAGCGCTGGCCGTAGACCTCGATCTGCACGTCGGGGTCGGCGGTGGGTTGCTCGATCGCGGTCTGGTCGCGGGCGGTGAAGGCGAAGAAGCCGATCACGAGCACGAGCGGCACGATCGTGTAGAAGATCTCGATCGGCATGTTGTAGCGCAGCTGCACCGGCAGACCGGTCTGACCCTTGCGGCGCCGGTAGACCACGGCGGCCCAGATGATGAGCACCCAGGTGACGACGCCGACTGCAAGCAGCACGATCCACGACGTCACCCAGAGACCGGTGATGCGATCGGTGTGGTTCGTCGCCCCAACCGAGTCCTCGGGGAGGAACCCGATGAGCTGCGCTTGCGTGCAGCCGGCCAGGATGACGGTGAGGGCGCCCACGATGGGGAGCAACGCCCAACGCGCCAGTTTCGACTTCGGGGGGCGAGTGGAGCGCACCGGTGACCTCTCAGGAACGTGGATGACCTGAGGCCAGTCTATCCATCAGCCGAACGACAGAAACCGCCGCAGGCCCCGGAGAGTCGCGCCGATCTAGTGGAAAGAGTCGCCGCAGGCGCAGGATCCGGCGGCGTTGGGGTTGTCGATCGTGAACCCCTGCTTCTGGATGGTGTCCTCGAAGTCGATCGCCGCTCCCTCGAGGTACGGCACGCTCATCTTGTCGACGACCACCTCGACGCCATCGAAGTCGACCGTCGCGTCGCCGTCGAGCAGTCGCTCGTCGAAGTAGAGCTGGTAGATGAGGCCGCTGCAGCCGCCCGGCTGCACGGCGACCCGCAGGCGGAGGTCGTCGCGACCTTCCTGCTGAAGCAGGTTCTTGACCTTGGTCGCCGCCGTGTCGGTGAGCTTCACGCCGTGCGTGGTGACGTCGGTCGAGGCCTGGTCAGTCGAGGTCAGGGCGGTGTCGGTCATGTCATCGAGTGTAAGCGAGCATCCCGGTCATTCGCCGGATCTGGCGTTCAACCGTGACAGCAGCAGTGCTTCCGAGAGGATGGCGCGTCGCAGAGTCGGCAGATGCAGCGACTCGTTCGGACTGTGCGCGCGTGAGTCGGGGTCTTCGACGCCGGTGATGAGGATCTGGGCCTCGGGGAACATGTCGACGAGGTCGGCGATGAACGGGATCGACCCACCTGCACCGATCTCGACCCCTTCGGTGTCCCAGGCCTCCCCCATCGTCTCGAGGGCGTCAGCGGCAGCCCAGCCTGAGGAGTCGACGAGGAACGGGTTGCCCATGTCGAGGTCTTCGATCGAGATCTCGGCCCCGAACGGCACATGGCCCATGAGGTGAGCTTCGATCGCGTCGAACGCCTCCTGCGCGGTCTGCCCCGGCGCGACCCGCGCGCTGATCCGCACCCTGACGCTCGGCACCAGGGTGTTGGAGGCGTTGCGGATGTTCGGGATGTCCATGCCGGTGACGGTGATCGACGGTTGGTACCAGAGCCGCGAGAGGATCGCCCCCTTCCCGATCGGGCTGACCGCGTCGAGGAGTCCCGACTCCTCGCGCAGCTTCGTCTCGCCGTACTTCGGAGTCTCCTCGTCGTGACTCGTCAGACCCTCGACGGCGACCGAGCCGTCCTTCTTCCAGAGGGTGGCGAGCAGTTCGATCGCGGCCATCGGCGCGTCGGGTACGGCGCCGCCCATCATCCCGGAGTGCGAGGCGTGCGCGAGGGTCGTGATCCTGAGGTTGAAGGCCACGGCGCCGCGCAGCGCGATCGTCAGGGCAGGGGTATCGAGGTCCCAGTTGCCCGAGTCGGCGACGACGATGACGTCGGACGCGATGCGGTCCCGGTAGCGGCGCAGGATCTCGGGAAGCGATCGGGAGCCGAACTCCTCCTCGCCTTCGATGAACAGCACGAGGCCGACATCCAGATCGTCGCCAGCCACCGCCACGAGCGATCGGATCGCGGCGATGTGGGTCATCACCCCGGCCTTGTCGTCGGCCGCGCCCCGGCCGTACAGCCGGTCGCCGCGCAGCGTCGGCTCGAACGGCACCGAGTCCCAGTGTTCGTCCTCACCGGGCGGCTGAACGTCGTGGTGCGCGTAGAGCAGGATCGTCGGCCGCCCGTTGCGTGCGGCGCGGGTGGCGATGATGGCGGGAAGCCCCAGCTTGCTGCCCTCGCCAATCGGCACTTGCACGATGTCGATGTCCTCGAAGACGCCGGTATCGGCCGCGAGGGCCCTCACGGCCTCGGCGCTCGCCTCGACCTGTTCCGGGTCGAACCCATCCCAGGAGACCGACGGGATGCGCACGAGGCGCGACAGGTCGGCCACCGCGAGCGGGAACCCGGCAGCGACCGCCTCACGGAGTTCGTCGGCGAACGGAGTCGAAGGCGGCGTGGCAGGCATCCCGTAATCTTAAGTCGTGGCCAAGACCCCCAGCACTCCCGCCTCCCCCGCGGTCGAACCCGATCCGACTCCCGCGGGCAAGGGTCGCGCGACCCCGACGCGTAAGGAGCGGGAGGCGGCGCAACGTCGTCCGCTCGTGCCGAAGGACCGCAAACTCGCGTCCCAGCAGAACCGCGCGGCGCTGGCGACCGAGCGCGAAAAGGCCCGTATCGGCATGGCGAAGGGCGACGAACGCTACCTCCCGATCCGCGACAAGGGCCCGCAGAAGCGTTTCGTGCGCGACTTCGTCGATGCCCGGTTCAGCGCCGGCGAGATCCTGATGCCGACCCTCGTGCTCGTCATCCTCACTTGGTTCGTGCCGCAGATCGCGGACTATGCGTTCCTCGGCTTCTGGGCGATCTTCCTCTTCGTCGTCGCCGACTGCGTCGTGCTCGGTTTCCAGGTGACCCGCAGGCTCGCGGCGAAGTACGGCAAGGACAAGGTCGAGAAGGTGCGCTGGTATGCCGCGATGCGCGCCATCCAGATGCGTTTCCTGCGCCTGCCCAAGCCTCAGGTGAAGCGCGGCGCGTACCCGTCTTAGCCGGAAGCGGCCGAGCGAAGCACTGAATTGATGCCGCGGGCCCAGAACGGGCCGCGGTAGAGGAACGCCGTGTAGCCCTGCACCAGGGTCGCGCCGGCCGCCAGGCGTTCGGCGACATCCTTGCCGGTGTCGACACCGCCGACCGAGATCACCACGAAGTCGTCGGGCACCGCTCGGCGCACCAGGCGCAGCACCTCGATCGAGCGGGCGGCGAGCGGCGCACCGGACAGGCCGCCCTCCCCCGCCGCCGCGATCTCGGCGGGGTCGGAACGCAGGCCCGCCCGGGACAGGGTCGTGTTGGTCGCGACCAGCCCGGGAAGACCGAGATCGACACAGAGCGCCGCGATCCGCAGCACCTGCTCGTCGGTGAGGTCGGGCGCGATCTTGACGAGCACCGGCACGCCCTCGGCGGCATCCCGCACCGCCTCGAGCAGGGGGGCGAGCCGGTCGAGCTCCTGCAGGCCGCGCAGGCCCGGGGTGTTGGGTGAGCTGACGTTCACGACCAGGTAGTCGGCGAGCGGTGCGAGCAAGCGGGTCGAAGCCAGGTAGTCGTCGAGGGCGTCCTCGACCGCGACGACGCGGGACTTGCCGATGTTGACGCCGATGATCGGCCGCCCGCGGCGACGACGTTCCCGGGCCAGTCGCTCGGCCGCCGCCTCGGCGCCGGCGTTGTTGAACCCCATCCGGTTGACCACGGCACGATCGGCGACGAGCCGGAACAGCCGCGGTTTCGGGTTGCCGGGTTGCGGCACCGCCGTGATCGTGCCGACCTCGACATGACCGAAGCCGAGCACGCCGAGGCCGCGGATTCCCGACGCCTCCTTGTCGAACCCGGCGGCGAGCCCGAACGGCGACGCGAAGCGCAGCCCGAGGGCGTCGACGGCGAGCGACGGATGCGGGCGACTCAGCCCCCGGAGGAAGCCCGGCAGCAGGCGGATGACGCGGAATGCCAGGTGGTGTGCCCGCTCGGGATCCATCCGACGCAGCACGAAGCGGAACAGGAGCGCGTACATCGAGTTCAGGCTATCGGGAGGTGCGGTCGCGAGACGCGCGCCCTGCGCTACTCGACCACCGAGGTCTCTCCGGTGCTCGCGTTCTCAACACGGAGAAGGGCGATCGCGGCCTCGAAGTCGTCGAGCGAGTCGAAGCCCTGGTAGACGCTCGCGAAGCGGAGGTAGGCGACCTCGTCGAGCTCCCGCAGCGGCGGCAGGATCGAGAGACCGATGTCGTTGGCGTCGATCTGCGACACCCCGGTCGCCCGGATCGACTCCTCGACCCGCTGCGCGAGGAGCGCGAGGTCGGCGTCGCTCACCGGACGACCCTGGCAGGCCTTGCGTACGCCGGCGACGATCTTCTCCCGGCTGAACGGCTCGACAATTCCGGAGCGCTTGATCACCGAGAGGCTCGCCGTCTCGGTCGTCGAGAACCGGCGCCCGCATTCGGGGCACTGCCGCCGCCGACGGATGGCGAGGCCGTCGTCGCTCGTGCGCGAGTCGACGACGCGGCTGTCCGGGTAACGGCAGAACGGGCAGAACATGGTGGCACCAGGATAGGCGCCGCCGCGCGATTAGTCAGGGAAGCGGGCATCCACCGCGTCGCCGTGAGCGGGCAGTTGCTCGGCGTCGCTCATCGCGCGGATGTGGTGCGCGACCCCCCGAAGCGCCTCGGCGTCATAGCTCACCACCTGCTGAGGGCGCAGGAAGGTGACGGCCGAGATGCCGGATGCGAAGCGCGCCGTTCCCCCCGTGGGCAGGATGTGATTCGACCCGGCGAGGTAGTCGCCGAGGCTCACCGGCGAGAAGGCGCCCACGAAGATGGCGCCCGCGTGCGAGATGCGGTCGAGCACGGCGCCCGGGTCGGCCGTCTGGATCTCGAGGTGCTCCGGCGCGTAGGCGTCGCTCACCCGTGCCGCGGTCTCGAGGTCGTCGACGAGCACGATCGCCGACTGCGGGCCGGCGAGGGCGATGAGCACCCGGTCCCGCGCCGCCGTGGTCGCGACCTGACGCTCGAGCTCGGCGCGCACGGCGTCCGCCAGCTGCGGCGCATCCGTCACCAGAACGGCTGCGGCCGACTCGTCGTGCTCGGCCTGGCTGATCAGGTCGGCGGCGACGACGCGGGCGTCCGCAGCGCCATCCGCGATCACCAGCACCTCACTGGGACCGGCCTCGGCATCGATGCCGACGTCGCCCTGCACGACTCGTTTCGCGGCGGCGACGTAGACGTTGCCCGGACCGGCGACGACATCGACCGGGTCGAGTGCGAGCGAGGGGACGCCGTAGGCGAGCGCGCCGATGGCCCCGGCACCGCCCATCGCGTAGACCTCGTCGACGCCGAGCACGCCCGCCGCACCGAGGATCAGCGGGTGGATGCCGTGGTCGAAGTCCTTCTGCGGCGGCGAGGCGAGGGCGATCGACCCGACCCCCGCGACCTGCGCGGGCACGACGTTCATGACGACGCTGGACGGGTACACCGCCTTGCCGCCGGGGATGTAGAGCCCGACCCGGTCCACGGGCTGCCAGCGCTGCGTGATCTGCGCCCCGGGGGCGACGGTGGTGACCGCCGGGCTCGGCACCTGCGCCCGGCTGGCCGCCCGCTCGCGGCCGACGACCTCGTCGAGGGCCGCCCGGATCGGCGTGGGCAGTCGGGCGACGGCGGCGGTGATCGCGGCCGGGTCGACCCGGATGGTCTCGGCCCGCCCGCCGTCGAATCGGTCGGCCTGCTCGTCGAGCGCGATCGTGCCGCGTTCGCGAACGTCGCGGACGAGCTCGGCGGCCACCGGGATGGCGGCCGACACGTCGACCTCGGCACGATGCACGAGTGCCCGGAGCTCCCCGGGGGTGGGACGCCGGCCGCGGAGATCGATCGTCTGGATCATGGCCCGTCCATGCTACGGGCGCACGAAAGCCTCGAATGCCAGCGCGGTGGAATGCCGACCCCGCGGACAGGGTTGACTGGTGGCGTGGAACCGCACATCGTCGATGACCTCTCCGCGTTCAAGCTCGCGTTCCGGCGGCACGCCGCGGGGGTCGCCGTGGTGACCGCTCGCACCCCCGACGGCACGCCCGTCGGGTTCACGGCGACGTCGCTCGCCTCCCTCGCCGCCGTGCCGCCGCTCGCGACCTTCAACATGGCGCGCGTCTCGACCGCCTGGCCGGCCGTCGAGGGCACGACGCATGTCATCATCCATCTGCTCGGCGCCCGCAACCGTGCGCTCGCCGATCGGCTCTCCGGGCCGCACGACGAGCGGTTCGCCGGCGACCACTGGGCTCCGGGGCCGCTCGGTCTGCCGTTGCTGAAAGACGTTCCCGCCTGGATGCTCGGTCGGATCGTCGAGCGGGTGCCGGTCGCCGACAACGCCGTCGTCGTCGTGCAGATCGAAGACGGCGGACTCGGGGTGGATGACGACGCGCTGCTGTACCACGAGCGCACCTACATGACTCCCGGGCCACCCCTCACCCCGTAGCGACGCTCAGGCGATCCGACGCTCAGGCGATGCAGTTCGGCCCGAGCAGCGACTTCAGTTCGCCGTAGAGGTCGGCGGTCACGGTGACCGGGAACGGCACCTCGAACATCCGGGCGCTCTCGCCGCGCACGAGCCGCAACCGCACCTCGTTGTCGCCGCGATGCCGGATGAGCACGTCGTTGAGGGCGGAGACGACGTCGGTCGTCGCACGGTGCTCGGGCACCGAGATGACGAGCGGCCCCGCACCGAGCGACGCACCCGTATCGGGCACGAAGAGGCTGACCGCGTGCAGGTTGAGCCCGTCGTCGCGGGTGGCGACCCGGCCCTTGATCACGACGATGGAGTCGTTCTGCAGCGCGGGCGCGAACTCCTGGTAGGTCTTGCCCATGAACAGCACGGTGACTTCGCCGCCGAAGTCCTCGACCGTCACCATCCCGTACTGGTTGCCGGAGTTGCGGGCGGTGCGGTGCTGCACGGTCGTCAGCAGCCCGGCGACCGTGACCTGCTCGCCGTCGTTCGCGGCATCCCCGCCGATGAGCTCGCCGATCGAGATCGTCGCGTGTTTCGCGAGCGTCTGCTCCAGGCCGGCCAACGGGTGGTCGCTGACGTAGAGGCCCAGCATCTCGCGCTCGAAGGCGAGCTTGTCGCGCTTGCTCCACTCCGGCCGCTCCGGCACCGACTCGGTGGCGTGCTCCGGCTCGTCCCACAGCGAGTCGAAGTCGAAGCCGA
Organism: Pseudolysinimonas yzui; assembly: GCF_014653215.1. GTDB lineage: Bacteria > Actinomycetota > Actinomycetes > Actinomycetales > Microbacteriaceae > Pseudolysinimonas_A > Pseudolysinimonas_A yzui. The sequence continues at coordinate 895,858 of NZ_BNAI01000001.1, forward strand.
CCTGGCCGTTCGCCTCGTTGCGCTTGTCGCTCACGGCCCGCTCGACGGCACCCTCGTGGATCTCGATGAGCGAACGCCGGGTGTTGCCGAGCGAGTCGAAGGCGCCGGCTTTCACGAGCGATTCGACGGTGCGCTTGTTGGCGACGGGGATCGGCACCTTGCGCAGGAAGTCGTGGAACGCGACGAAGCGCCCCTCCTTCTCGCGGGCGGCCCGGATGTGCTCGACGACGCCGTAGCCGACGTTGCGCACGGCCCCGAGGCCGAAGCGGATGTCGCCGACGCCCGTCTCGCTGGGCACGGCGGTGAAGTCGCCTGCCGACTCGTTGACGTCGGGCGGCAGCACCCGGATGCCCATGCGCCGGCACTCGTTGAGGTAAAGGCCGAGCTTGTCTTTCGCGTCGCCGACGCTGGTCAGCAGCGCCGCCATGTACTCGGCCGGATGATTCGCCTTGAGATAGGCCGTCCAATAGGCCAGCACGCCGTAGCCGGCCGAATGCGCCTTGTTGAAGGCGTAGTCGGCGAACGGCATCAGGGTGTCCCACAGGACCTGCACGGCCTGCTTCGAGTACCCGTTGCCGGTCATCCCGGATTCGAATTCGGCGAAGAGCTTGTCGAGCTCCGACTTCTTCTTCTTGCCCATCGCCCGCCGCAGCACGTCGGCTTGACCGAGGCTGAAGCCGGCGACCTTCTGGGCGACCGCCATCACCTGTTCCTGGTAGACGATCAGGCCGAATGTGGTGTCGAGGATCTCGCGCAACGGCTCGGCGAGTTCGGGATGGATCGGCTCGGAACGCTGCAACCCGTTCTTGCGGAGCGCGTAGTTGGTGTGGGAGTTCATGCCCATCGGGCCGGGCCGGTAGAGCGCGATGACGGCCGAGATGTCTTCGAAGTTGGTGGGTTTCAACTGCTTGAGCAGCGCCCGCATCGGCGCACCGTCGAGCTGGAACACCCCGAGCGTGTCGCCGCGCGAGAGCAGCTCGTAGGTCGCCGGGTCGGCGTCGAGGTCGAGGTCCTCGATGGCGAGCGGCCGCCCGGTGTTCTTCTCGATCGCATTGAGGGCGTCTTGGATGACGGTCAGGTTGCGGAGGCCGAGGAAGTCCATCTTCAGCAGGCCGAGGTCTTCCAACGGCGGCTGATCGAACTGCGTGATGATCGCGCCGTCGTCCTGCCGTTTCATGAGCGGCACGACGTCGATGAGCGGTTCGGCCGACATGATGACGCCCGCGGCGTGGACGCCCCACTGCCGCTTCAGGTTCTCGATGCCCCGCGCCGTCTCGAAGACCTGGGCCGCCTCGGCGTCCGTCTCGAGCAGCGCCCGGATGTCGGCCGCCTCCTTGTAGCGCTCGGATGTCGGAGTGACGACATCGGTCAGCGTCATCTCCTTGCCGAGCACCGGCGGGGGGAACGCCTTCGTGAGCTTCTCGCCGACGCTGAACGGCATCCCGAGCACGCGCGCCGAGTCCTTCATCGCCTGCTTTGCCTTGATCGTGCCGTAGGTGACGATCTGCGCGACCCGGTCGTCGCCGTACTTCTCGGTGACATACCGGATGACTTCCGACCGGCGGCGGTCGTCGAAGTCGACGTCGACGTCGGGCAACGAGACGCGGTCGGGGTTGAGGAATCGCTCGAAGATCAGCCCGTAGCGCTGCGGGTCGAGCTCGGTGATGCCCATGGCGTACGAGACGAGCGATCCGGCCGCCGAGCCGCGCCCCGGGCCCACCCGGATTCCCTGTGCCTTCGCCCACGCGATGAAGTCGGCGACCACGAGGAAGTAGCCGGGAAAGCCCATCTGCTTGATGACGTCGACCTCGTAGTCGGCCTGACGCCGATGCACGTCGCTCACGCCGCCGGGGAAGCGCACGAGCAGCCCGCGCTCGACCTCCTTCTCGAACCACGACGCCTCGGTCTCGCCCTCGGGCACCGGGAATCGCGGCATGAGGTCGCGCTTGGCGAATTCGACGTGGGTGCGCTCGGCGATCAGCAGGGTGTTGTCGCACGCCTCCGGGTAATCGCGGAACAGCTGCCGCATCTCGGCGGCGGACTTCAGGTAGTAGTCCTGCCCGTCGAACTTGAAGCGGTTCGGGTCGTCCATCGTCGAGCCCGACTGGATGCACAGCAGGATCTCCTGCGCGTGCGCGTCGGCCGCGTGCGTGTAGTGCAGGTCGTTGGTCGCGACGAGCGGCAGGTTCAGCTCTTTCGCGAGCCGGATGAGGTCGGACTGCACCCGGCGCTCGATCTGCAGGCCGTGGTCCATGATCTCGACGAAGTAGTTGTCTTTGCCGAAGATGTCGCGGAACTCCGCCGCGGCCGCGACCGCTTCGTCCCACTGCCCGAGCCGCAGCCGGGTCTGCACCTCGCCGCCGGGGCACCCGGTCGTGGCGATGATGCCCTTTCCGTAGGTGCTCAACAGGTCGCGGTCCATGCGCGGCTGGAAGTAGTAGCCCTCGATCGAGGCGAGCGACGACATCCGGAAGAGGTTGTGCATGCCTTCCGTGGTCTCGGCGAGCAGCGTGATGTGCGTGTACGCGCCCGAGCCGGAGACGTCGTCCTGCCCGCCGTCGCCCCAGCGCACCCGGGTCTTGTCGGTGCGGTGCGTGCCGGGCGTGAGGTACGCCTCGGTGCCGATGATCGGCTTGACCCCGAGCGCGGTCGCCTGCTTGTAGAAGTCGTAGGCGCCGAAGTTGTTGCCGTGGTCGGTGATTGCGATCGCCGGCATGCCCTGCTCGGCGACGGCCGTCATGAGTTCGCCGACGCGGGCCGCACCGTCGAGCATCGAATACTCGCTGTGCACGTGCAGATGCACGAAGGAATCGGTCACTCTGGCTCCGGGGTCGAATCCCAGGATAGGTCGCGGCTAGTCGGCGCGCAGAACATCGAGAGCGTGTTGCAGGTCGTCGGGGTACGGCGACTCGAACAACACGTACTCCCCGGTCGCGGGATGCCGGAATCCGAGCTTGTGCGCGTGCAGCCACTGCCGGGTGAGTCCGAGTCGTTCGGTCAGACCCTTGTCGGCGCCGTACAGGGTGTCGCCCACGCACGGATGCCGTTGGGCGGCGAGATGCACGCGGATCTGATGCGTGCGGCCCGTCTCGAGGGTGACCTCGAGCAGGCTTGCGGCGCGCATCGCCTCGATCGTCTCGTAGTGGGTCACCGCGTGCTTGCCCTCGGCGCGGATCGCGAACTTCCAGTCGTTGCTGGTGTGGCGCCCGATCGGGGCGTCGATCGTGCCGGCGAGCGGATCGGGGTGACCCTGCACGACCGCGTGGTAGATCTTGTCGACCTCCCGGTCATGGAACAGCCGCTTCAGCTCGGTGTACGCCGATTCCGACTTCGCCACCACCATGAGCCCGCTCGTGCCGACGTCGAGCCGGTGCACGATGCCGGCGCGTTCGGCTGCTCCCGACGTCGAGATGCGGTAGCCGGCGGCGGCCAGGGCGCCGAGCACCGTCGGGCCGCTCCACCCGGGCGCGGGATGCGCGACGATGCCGACCGGCTTGTCGATCACCACGAGGTCGTCGTCGTCGTGGACGATCCGGAACCCGGGAACGAGCTGCGGGATGACGCGCGGCGCCTCCTTCGGCGCCCACTCCACCTCGAGCCACCCGTCGGCCCGCAACCGATCCGACTTGCCGAGCAGGATCCCGTCGAGCCGAACTCCCCCGGCCTCCAGCACCTCCGCCGCGAAGCTGCGTGAGAATCCGAGCAGCTTGGCGATGCCCGCATCGGCGCGTTCGCCGCCCAGACCCTCGGGGACCGGCAGACTGCGTTGCTCGGTCACGGGGTCGAGGGTGCGTCGGCGGACGCCTTCTCGGGGTCGTCGGTGCCCCCGGCGTCGTCGGTACGGCGCACGCCGTCGAGACCGACGTTGCGGAGTGAGAGCAACAGGAACAGCCCCATCGCCGAGACGATGGCGATGTCGGCGACGTTGAAGATCGCCGGGAACCCCCACACCTGGATGAAGTCGATGACGTGACCGACCCCGAACCCCGGCGGGCGGGTCAGGCGATCGGTCACATTGCCGAAAGCCCCCGCCAGCACGAGCCCGAACATGGTCGCCCAGCGCAGCGATCTGATGCGGGGCGCGAAGCCGATGATGAAGACGATGGCTCCGATCGCGACGATCGAGAGCACCCAGGTGAACCCGGTCGCGAACGAGAACGCGGCGCCCGGGTTCGTGACGTAGTGAAGCTGCAGGATCTCGCCGAGGACCGGCACCGTCTCGTTGACCGCGAGGTTGGTCGTGACGAGATACTTCGTACCCTGATCGAGGCCGTAGGCGACGACGGCGATGGCGGCGAGCAACCCGAGCGCGCGGGGACTCACCTGCCGCTGGCGCGGTGCGGCGTCCGGCGCGGGCGGGTCAGTTGCCCGGGCCAAAACCCGTGTACTCGGTGGGCTGCTGATATGCGGAGTACTCCGCCTGCTGCGGCTGACCGTAGCCGGCCGGCGCGGCCGCCGCGTACGGCTGCGGGGTCGCCGTGACGGCCGCCTGCGCGGGCGCGGCGCTCAGCGCGTTGGAGTTCTCGAGCTCGCGCAGCTGCCCCTCGATGTAGCCACGCAGCTTGGTGCGGTAGTCGCGCTCGAACTGGCGCAGCTCTTCGACCTCGCGCTCGAGTTCGCTCTTCTCCTGCTGAAGGGCGTTGAGCTGAGCGCGCGCGCCCTGCTCGGCCTCGGAGACCACGCGCGCTGCTGCGGCGTGCCCTTCGGCGATGAGCGCGTCGCGCTTCTCCATGCCCTCGCGGACGTGCTCTTCGTGGAGTCGGCGGGCGAGCTGCAGGAGGTTGTTGGTGTTGCCCGGGTCCATGGCGTTCGGGTCGAAGCCGCCCGTGGGCGCGTAGGCCGGCTGCTCGGGCACCGGCGCCGGCTGGGGCGCTGCCTGCTGCGGAGCCGCCTGCTGCGCTGCGGGCTGCTGTGCGGCGCTGCGCTGCAGCTCGGCGAGACGCGACTCCCCGGCGACGAGGCGCTGACGCAGCTCCTCGTTCTCCTGATTCAGGCGGCGCAGCTCGACGACCACCTCGTCGAGGAAGTCGTCGACCTCGTCCTGGTCGTAGCCCTCGCGGAACTTCGTCGGGTTGAACCGCTTGTTGACCACATCTTCAGGAGTCAAGGCCATGTCTTTCACCTCACGCATTGCTCGCCATCACCCCCGCGACCTCCGGTCGCGCCTCGATGACGATATCGACATCTCACCCTCAGTGAAGGGGTGAGGGTTCCAGCGTACAACGCCAGGCCGGATGAACCGAAGGTTACCGGCAGTCGCTCAGTCGAGCTACCTGCCGGTCACTGAGCGAAGAAGCCCGCGTCGACGCCCGCCTCGGCCTCTTCGGCCTCGCCACTGACGGCGACATGCTCAGGCGACAGCAGGAACACCTTGTTCGTGACGCGCTCGATCTTGCCGTACAGGCCGGATGCCAGGCCGCTCGCGAAGTCGATGAGGCGCCGCGCATCGGGCTCGGGCATCTGCGAGAGGTTCATGATCACCGGAACACCCTCGCGGAACGCCTCGGCGATCGCCTGCACGTCTTTGTACTGACGCGGATTGACCGTGAGGATCTCGTTCATCCCGGGGGCGGCGTGCTTGGTGCTCGCCGCCGCGGGACGCCGGAGCGGGGTCACCGGAGCGCGGCCCGCCGTCGAGGCCACCGGCGCGACCGGAGCCGCGGGCAGGTGTTCGTCGTAGTCCTCGTCGGCCAGGCCGAGGTAGACCATCGTCTTGCGCAGCGGATTCGCCATGTCGTCCTCCCGAAGGATCGGTGCCGCTGTCACAGGCGCGGCATCCGATTCGACATTAACCGGGGATCGGTCGATTTCCCGTGATTGCCGTGCCGATGCGCAGGTGTGTCGCGCCCTCGGCGATCGCCTCGCGGAAGTCTCCCGACATCCCGGCGGAGATCGCGGTGGCGCTCGGATCCACCCGGCGCACCCGCTCCGACACCTCGCGCAGGCGGGCGAAGGCGCGTCGCGGCTCGACGCCGAGCGGTGCGACACCCATCACGCCGAGCAGCCGGAGTCCCGGTGCGGCGAGCACGCGGTCGGCGAGCGACTCGGCCTCTTGAGGATCGACTCCCCCGCGCCCGGGCTCGTCACTCAGCCCGATCTCGAGGAAGGCCCCGAGCACCCGTCCGTCGTCGGAGGCGAGCGCGGCGACGAGCGACTCCCGGTCGACCGAGTGCACGGTCGCCGCATACTGCCGCACGGCCTTGGCCTTGTTGCTCTGCAACTGTCCGACGAAATGCCAGGCCAGCCGCGGGTCGTCGACCTCCGCGACCTTCGCGACGGCCTCCTGATGCCGGTTCTCCCCCACATCGCGCACCCCGAGGTCGGCGAGTTCGCGCACGAGCGAGGCGGGCTGGAACTTGGTCACGACGATGCGCGTCGGCGGCGCGGCACCGGCATCCCGTACCGCGTCGGCAATGGCTGCGTCGACCGCAGCGAGGCGCTCCGCGAGTGTGGGTGCTATTTCAAGAACTCCGGGATGTCGAGGTCGCCCTCGTCGTCGAAGTCGCGATCGAGCGGGGCACCGAGCGGCGCATCCGGTTCGGCGGCCCAGCCCTGGGTGTCGACGGCTCCCGTCGCTCCGGCCGCGACCGGCACCGGGGCCTCGGCGGCCACGAACGAGTCGCGGCGCACCGGCGCCGGCCGGTAGATCGAGGGTTCGCCACCGTCGAACCCGGCGGCGATGACGGTGACGCGCACCTCGTCGCCGAGGGTGTCGTCGATGACGGCACCGAAGATGATGTTCGCCTCGGGGTGCACGGCCTCCTGCACGAGCCGGGCCGCGTCGTTGATCTCGAAGATGCCGAGGTTCGAGCCGCCCTGGATCGACAGCAGCACCCCGTGCGCCCCGTCGATCGAGGCTTCGAGCAACGGCGAGGCGACCGCGAGTTCGGCGGCCTTGATCGCGCGGTCGGCGCCGCGGCTGGCTCCGATGCCCATGAGCGCGGAACCCGCACCCTGCATGACGCTCTTGACGTCGGCGAAGTCGAGGTTGATGAGACCGGGCGTCGTGATGAGGTCGGTGATGCCCTGCACACCCGCGAGCAGAACCTGATCGGCGGTGGCGAACGCCTCAAGCATGCTGATGCCGCGGTCGCTGATCTCGAGCAGACGGTCGTTCGGCACGACGATGAGCGTGTCGACCTCGTTCTTGAGCGCGGCGACTCCGACCTCGGCCTGCGACGAACGCCGCTTGCCCTCGAACGCGAAGGGCTTCGTGACGACACCGATGGTGAGCGCACCGATCGACTTGGCGATGCGGGCCACGACGGGCGCGCCACCGGTTCCGGTGCCCCCGCCCTCACCTGCCGTGACGAAGACCATGTCGGCGCCGGCGAGGGCCTCTTCGATCTCTTCGGCGTGGTCTTCAGCGGCGCGGCGGCCGACCTCCGGGTCGGCGCCGGCGCCGAGGCCGCGGGTGAGTTCCCGTCCGACGTCGAGCTTGACGTCGGCGTCGCTCATCAAGAGGGCCTGAGCGTCGGTGTTGATCGCGATGAACTCCACCCCGCGCAGACCGAGCTCGATCATGCGGTTGACGGCGTTGACCCCACCGCCGCCGATTCCGACGACCTTGATCACCGCCAGGTAGTTCTGGTTCGACGTCACGTTCCGGCCTCCGAGGGGAAAGTTTCAACCTCAGCTTGAAGTTGAGATTCTTTCTCAATATGATGATTCGCCCCCACGGTAAGCGCGTCGACGCGCAACACCCCGGACATCTGTGCGCGTGTCGTCGCGCCGGGAGTCAATCCAGTCGGAAGACCGCGCTTCCCGGCGCCGAGACGTCGTACTCCCCCGGGCCGGCGGTCGCGAACCGGGCCAGCAGCGCGGCGAGGATGTCGGCCTTCCGCTCGGAGTCGTCGGCACTCCCCCAGACGACGCGCTGGTCGCTGCCGGTGAGGCTCAGCGTCACATCGTCCTGCGTGCGCGCGCCGATCGAGTCCACCTGTGCCAGCACGTCGGGGGGCAGCGCGATGAGAACCTCGGCCATCGCGTCGAAACCGGTGCCATCGGGTTCGCTGCCGTCGATCTGCATCAACGGGAGGTTCGCCGGGCGCGCCGGCGACGACTCGAGCACCACGCCGGCGGCATCGACGACGTCGAATCCCGCGGGGGTCGCGATCACCCCCAGCGGCGTGCGCTCCACGATGTGGATCACGAGGGTGTCGGGGGGCACGAGTTCCGTGACGTAGCTGCGGATGCTCGTGAACTGCCCGAGCTCGTCGCGGATGCGCGCCTCGTCGAGCAGGGCCAACGGGGTGCCGAGCTGCCCCGACACCGCCTCCTGGACGACGGCCGGGTCGAGACGCACGGTGCCGTCGACCCGGATCTCGCGCAGCGCCAGAATCGGTGAGAAGACCGCGGCCGCGATGAGGCCCGCCGTGGACGCGAGAACCCCCAGCACCACCAGCCCGCCGATGCGGCGACGCCGGGCATGCCGGGTGAATCGCTTGACCTCCGCGCGTTCGTAGCGTTGGCGAACGCGGTCGGCCTTGCGCGCCGACTGCTCGGCGCGCACCTTCGGCTGCGCCGCCGGCGTCGCCGCGCGTTTCACCGGTCTCTCCTCGACCCGCCGAGGAGGCTTCTGCGGAGGCTGTTGCGGGTGCGCGGCCGGGCGCTCGGGACGCTTCACGACTCGAGCGCGGTGACCAGCTGCGGGATGATGCGGTACACGTCGCCGCAACTGAGCGTCATCACGAGGTCACCGGGGCGGGCGAGTTCACCGACCCGGTCGGCGGCGGCCTGCCAGTCGGGGAGGTAGTCGACCCGCGAGGGGTCGTGGAATCGCTCGGCGACCAGGGCACCCGTCACCCCGGGAATCGGATCCTCGCGCGCCCCGTAGACGTCGAGCACGACGGTGTGGTCGGCGAGTCGCTCGTAGGCTTCGGCGAACTCCCCCGCCATGGCGAGCGTTCGGCTGTACAGGTGGGGCTGGTGCACCGCGATGACCCGACCCGCACCGACGACCGAACGCGCCGTCTGCAGCGCGGCGACGACCTCGGTGGGGTGATGCGCGTAGTCGTCGTACACCCGTACTCCGCCGACCGTTGCGTGGTGCTCGAATCGACGCCCGGTGCCGGCGAACGCCTCGAGACCGCGCGCGATCCCCGCCGGATCGAAGCCCAGACCGGCGAGCACCGCGAACGCGCCGGCGGCGTTGAGGGCGTTGTGCGCCCCCGCGACGCCGAGCCGCACCGGATGGTCCTCGCCGCCGAACCTCAGGGTGAACGACACCGTCTCGGCGGCATCGACATCGACGAGACGCACGTCGGCATCCGGAGCCGTGCCGAAGGTGAGCGCGCGGGGTGCCGTCGACCGCGCGGCGACCGTGCGGGCACCCGCGTCGTCGGCCGAGGTCACGAGCAACTCGCTCGCGCCCGATGCGACGCGCACGAAGGCATCCTCGACGGCCGCCTCGGAGCCGTAGTGGTCGAGGTGGTCGGTGTCGAGATTGGTGATCAGCACCGCGGCCGGGTCGTAGAGCTCGAAGGACCCGTCGGACTCGTCCGCCTCGATGACCCAGAACTCCCCGGCACCCCTCGCGGCGCTCCGGCCATAGCCGGCGATGACGCCGCCGTTCACGAAACTCGGGTCGGCACCCAGCTCCCGCAGCGCCGTGACGACCATCCCGGTCGACGTGGTCTTGCCGTGGGCGCCCGCGACCGCGATGAGCCGGGTTCCGCGCACCAGCCAGGCCAACGCGTGCGCCCGGTGCAGCACCGGGATGCCGCGCCGCAGCGCCTCCTGGTACTCGGGGTTGTCCTGCCAGAGCGCCCCCGTCACGACGAGGGTGTCGGCGTCGCCGACGTGAGCGGCGTCGTGCCCGATCCAGACCTCGGCGCCGAGTTCACGCAGCTCGATCACGGCCGCGCTCTCGCTGCGATCCGACCCCGTGACCCGGTGCCCGGCCTCGAGGAACAGGCGGGCGATCCCGCTCATGCCCGAGCCGCCGATCCCGACGAAGTGCAGCTTCCCCAGATCCGCCGGGATCTCCAGGTCGAGGTCGGGCTTGATCATCGACTCAACGCTACCGTCGGCCCGCGGCGCGCGCTTCGAGCACGAGGTCGACCATCCGGTCGGCGCCGTCGCGTACGCCGACCGACGCCATGCGTGCCGCCATGTCGGCGACGCGCGCGCGGTCCGCGAGCAGCGCGGGCAGTTCGCGCTCGACGTACTCCGGAGTGAAGGCGGCGTCGACCACCAGAACGGCCCCGCCGGCATCCACCGCGCCGCGAGCGTTGAGGGCCTGCTCGCCGTTGCCGACCGGGTAGGGCACGAACACCGCCGGGATGCCGACGGCGGCGAGCTCGCACACCGTCGCCGCCCCCGCGCGCGAGACGGCCAGGTCGGCGACGGCGAGGGCGAGATCCATGCGGTCGCAGTACTCCAGGATGCGGTAGCCGGCGAGTCCGGGGTCGTCGACGGGTGAGCGGCTCCCGGTGATGTGCAGCACCTGCCACCCGGTGCCGAGGAGCGCGGCGACCGACGCGGCGACGCTCCGGTTGAGGCGCAGGGCCCCGGTCGATCCGCCGGTCACGAGCAGCACGGGGGCGCCGGCGTCGAGCCCGAAGAGCTCGAGCCCCGCGAGGCGGGCCGACGGGCGATCGAGTCGCTCGATCTCGGCACGCAACGGCAACCCGACGACCCGGGCGTGCGACAGCGGCGTTCCGGTGAAGGTGACGCCGACGTGCCGGGTCCAGCGCGCGGCCAGCCGGTTGGCGATCCCCGGGCGGGCGTTCTGCTCGTGCACCGCGATCGGCAGTCGCTCTTTGCGGGCGGCGGCGTAGGCGGGTGCCGACGCGTAGCCGCCGAACCCGACGACGACGTCGACCCGGTGTTCGCGCAGAAGGGCGCGCACCCGGTCGACCGACGCGCGCCAGCGGCGCGGGAATCGCAGGGCGTCGGCGTTCGGACGCCGCGGGAACGGCAGCCGCGGCACGGTCAGCAACTCGTAGCCCCGTTCGGGCACGAGCCGGGCCTCGAGGCCTTCGGCGGTGCCGAGCACGAGGATCACGGCGTCGGGCTCGCGCTCGCGGAGCCGGTCGGCGGTGGCGAGAAGCGGGTTGACGTGGCCGGCAGTCCCTCCGCCGGCGAACAGGTAGGTGGTCACCTGATCATTCTGTTCGACCGCACGACCGGCACATCGTCGGCCAGCGAGTGCGGCCGATGCCGGGCGAACGACAGCACGATGCCGATCGCGACCATCGTCGTGAGCAATGCGGAGCCACCCGCCGAGACCAACGGCAGCGGCACGCCGAGCACGGGGAGGATTCCGAGCACGACCGCGATGTTGACGAATGCCTGTCCGAGGATCCAGGTCATCACCGCCGCGGTGGCGATCTTCGCGAACGGATCGCGTGCGATGCGGATGATGCGCACGAAGCAGATCGCGAGCAGCACGAACAGGGCGAGCACCAGCAGACAGCCGACCAACCCCAGCTCTTCACCGATGATCGCGAAGATGAAGTCGTTGTCGGCTTCGGGGATCCACGACCACTTGCCCGCGGAGTTGCCCAGGCCCACGCCGAAGACTCCCCCGTGAGCGAGCGCCTCCCAGCCGTGCACGGTCTGCCAGCACTCGTTGCCGAGCAGGTCCGGGTCGACGCAGCCCGAGAGCCAGGCGTCGATGCGGTCGCGTCGCGACAGGCTCAGGGTCGCGACACCGGCGGCGAGAACGGCGATCACCGCGACGGCGGCGGCGAGATGCCGCAACCGCACCCCGGCGAAGAACAGGGTGCCCAGAGCCAGCAGGATGATGATCGACGCCGAGCCGAGGTCGTTGCCGAGCAGCACGAGGCCGACGCAGACCGCGACGATCGGTCCGATCGGCACGAGAACGTGACGCCATTCCTCGAGCAGGGCGGACTTCTTCACCAGAATCCACGGCAACCAGATGACGAGTGCGAGCTTGATCAGCTCCGACGGCTGTGCGGTGAACGACCCGAAGTCGAGCCAGCCGCGGTTGCCACCGGTCTCGTAGCCCAGATCGGTGAAGACGAGCATCTGCAACGCCACCCCGAGGATGACCGCCCACCCCGCCCATCGCTTCCAGAACGACAAGGGAGCGCGCGACGCGAGCAACAACAGCGGCAACCCGATGACCGCGTACAGGCCCTGCCGGGCGGCCCGCGCGAAGAAGTCGCCGTCGTCGATCCGTGACTCGATCGCCGACGACGACAGCACCATCACGAGGCCGAAGACGAGCAGGAAGAGGGTCGTGCCGAGCAGCAGGAAGAACTCGGGCGTCTCGGCGGCGAACAGCTTCCGCACGGCGACGATCGCCGTCGGCACCGGCTTCTCCGCCGCGGGCGCCGCCTGACGACTACGTGGGGTCGGGCTCGGACGGCTCGGGCCGGGACGCTGGACTCTCGCCAAGGTCGCCTCCCGTCAACTCCCGCACCGCGTCGGCGAACCGCCGTCCGCGGTCCGCGTAGTCGATGAACTGGTCCATCGACGCCGCCGCCGGCGCAAGCAGCACCACGTCGCCCTCCCGGGCGAGCGCGACAGCCGCCCGTACCGCGACGAGCATCACCTCAGTCTCCGACTCGGCGACCTCGACGACGGGGACGCCGGGCGCGTGTCGCTGGAACGCCTCGCGGAGTGCCGCGCGGTCCACCCCGAGCAGCACGGCCCCGCGCAACCGGTCCGCGTGACGCTTCACGAGCGAGCCGGGGTCGACGCCCTTCAGCAGGCCGCCGGCGATCCACACGACCGACGGGTACGCCGCGAGGGCCGCGTTCGCGGCGTGCGCGTTGGTCGCCTTCGAGTCGTCGACGAACGCGATCCCCTGATACTCGGCGACCCACTCGGTGCGGTGATGGTCGACGGCGAACGCGCGCACGGCATCCCGGATCGCCGCGGGCGCCACGCCGGCCGCCCGGGCCAACGCCGCCGCCGCGAGGGTGTTGGCGATGCCGTGCGGCGTGCCGAGCCCCGCGGACCTCAGGTCGTCGATCGTGCACAGTTCGAGAGCGGTGGTGTGGCGGTCATCCAGGAACGCGCGGTCGACGAGGATGCCGTCGACGACACCGAGATCGCTCAGCCCCGGGACGCCGAGGCCGAAGCCGATCGCCCGGCAGCCCTCCTCGACGTCGGCGTCCTCGACCATCTCGCGGGTCGCCACGTCGCCCTGGTTGAAGACGCACGCGACGCGGGTTCCGGTGTAGACCTTGGCCTTGGCGTCCCGGTAGCCCTGGGCCGAACCGTGCCAGTCGAGGTGGTCATCGTCGAGGTTGAGGCACACGCTCGCGAGTGGTGCGAGTTCGCCCCCCGCGTGGGTGTTGACCCAATGCAACTGGTAACTCGACAGCTCGATCACGAGCACGTCGAACCCCGACGGGTCACGGATCGCGTCGAGTACGGGAATGCCGATGTTGCCCGCAGGCGCCGCACGCAGGCCGCCCGCGACGAGCATCGTGGCGGTGAGCTGGGTCGTCGTGGTCTTGCCGTTGGTGCCGGTGACGCAGATCCAGTCGGCCGGTCGCCCGTCGGGACGCACGACCTTGTCGCGCAGGCGCCAGGCCAATTCGATGTCGCCCCAGATCGGGATGCCGCGCTCGTCCGCCCAGCGCAACAGCACGTGGTCGGGGTGGTAGCCCGGCGAGACGACGACGAGCTCGGGGTCGAAGTCGGGAAGGGCGCCCGGCACCGTCGACTCGTCGGGGTGGAGTTCGAGGCGGGCTCCGATCACGTCGAGCAGGCGGCGGTGCTCGTCGGAGGCGTTCGCGGCGACGACCAGAACGTCGGCGCCGAGCTCGACGAGGGTGTCGGCCACCGAGAACCCGGTGACGCCGACACCGAAGACCGCGACCCGCAACCCCGCCCAGTCGGCGCGCCAACTGGTCAGGAGTGACAGGTCGCGCTCATCCGGAGCCGTCACTACCGACTGGCCCATTCCAGATAGAACGTGCCGACCCCGGCCGCGACGAAGAGCGCCGCGATCAGCCAGAACCGCACGACGATCGTGATCTCGGCCCAGCCCTTGAGCTCGAAGTGATGCTGCAGCGGGCTCATCAGGAACACCCGACGCCCCTGCCCGAACCGCCACTTGGTGAGCTTGAAGTAGGCCCGCTGGATGATGACCGAGCCGGTCACGATGATGAACAGGCCGGCGATCAGCACGAGCAGCAGTTCCGTGCGGGTGAGGATCGCGAGAGCCGCGAGCGCACCGCCCAGGCCCATCGAACCGGTGTCGCCCATGAAGATCTTCGCGGGCGAGGTGTTCCACCACAGGAAGCCGAGAAGGGACCCGCACAGCGCCGCGGCGGCGACGGCCAGGTCGAGCGGGTCGCGCACCTCGTAGCACTTGTAGAAGGTCGGCGACCCGATGACGTTGTCGTTGAAGCACGACTGGTTCGCCTGCCAGAACCCGATGAAGATGTACGCCGAGATCGCGAAGATGGCCGCGCCGCTCGCCAACCCGTCGAGGCCGTCGGTGACGTTGACCGCGTTCGAGGTGCTCGTCGTGATGACGTTGACCCAGACGACGAAGAGCACGAAGCCGACGACCGAACCGAACGCGAACAGGTTGAGCCAGCTGATGTCGCGAACCCCGGAGATGAGGGTCGACGCCGGCGTCAGGTCGTTCTCGTCGCGGAAGTTCTCGGTGATGGCGAAGATCGCGAAGACGCTGCCGACGACCACCTGCCCGACGATCTTCGTCCAGCCGCCGATTCCGAGGCTGCGCTGGTTGCGGATCTTGGTGAAGTCGTCGACGAATCCGACGAGCCCGAGCCCGAATGCCATCCCGAACACCAGAACGCCGACCATCGTCCAGGGCACGCCGGCGACCAGGTGCCCGACGAGGTAGCCGAGGAACGCACCGGTGAGGAAGACGATGCCGCCCATCGTCGGCGTGCCGCGCTTGATGTGGTGGCTCTGCGGGCCGTCGTCCCGGATGAACTGGCCCCACCCGATTCGGGTGAACAACCGGATGAAGAGCGGGGTGAGGAAGAGCGTGAACGCAAGGGAGAAGGCTCCGGCGATCAGGAGGGCGATCATCTAGCTCACACCTCCGAGTCGGTCGCCCAGGAAGCGGAGCCCCGCGGACTTGGAGGACTTCACGAGCACGACGTCGCCGGACCGGAGTTCTCCCCGAAGGAGATCGTAGGCCGCGTCGGCATCGCCGACGAATACCGACTCTCCGTCCCACGACCCTTCGAGCCCGGCGGCCGCGTGGATGTGCCGCGCCCGTTCGCCGACCACGACGAGTTGCGAGATGTTGAGCCGCACGACGAGCCTGCCGATGCGGTCGTGCTCCTCTTGGGCGTACTCCCCCAGTTCGGCCATCTCACCGAGGACGGCGATCGAACGCCCGGTGCCGCCCCGGGTGATCTGCGCGAGGGTCTTGAGCGCCGCAGCAGTCGAGTCGGGGCTGGCGTTGTAGGCGTCGTTGATGACGGTGACGCCGTTGCCGGGCTCGAGCACCTCCATGCGCCAGCGCTCGGCCCGGGGCACCGTCTCGATCGCGGCGATCGCCCCCTCGGCCGGAATGCCCAGCTCGTGCGCGACCCCGAGCGCGGCGAGAGCGTTGGTCACGTTGTGCTCCCCCAGGATGCGCAGGGCGACCGGATGCCGGACCCCGTCGGCGAGGTAGTCGAACGTCGTACCGGTGGCGGTCGCCTGAACGTCGTCGGCGCGCAGGTCGTTGCCCTCGCCCACTCCGAAGCGCACGACCCGGGCACGGGTCATCCCCGCCATCTCGTCGACCCGCGGGTCGTCGCCGTGCAGCAGGGCGACGGCATCCGGCGGCAAATCGGTGACCATCTCGGATTTCGCGCGCTGCACGGCGTCGATTCCGCCGAACTCGCCGGCGTGCGCGAGTCCCACCTTGAGCACGACCCCGATGTCGGGAGTGACGATCGAGATCAGCCGCGCGATCTCGCCGATTCTCGACGCCCCCATCTCGACGATGAGGAACCGGGTGGCCTCGTCGACGCGCAGCATCGAGATCGGCGCGCCGACCTGGTTGTTGAACGAGCCTTCGGGAGCGACGGTCGGCCCTTCCGCGGAGAGGATCGCCCGTAGCAGGTTCTTCGTCGTGGTCTTGCCGTTCGACCCGGTGATCGCGACCACCTCGAGCTGGCCGAGCGCCCGCACCCGGGCGACGACTTCTCGCGCCAGCGCCGCCAGCGCCTCGACGCCGTCGGGCACGACGATCAGCGCCGCGTCGACATCGACGTCGCGCTCGGCGATCACCAGGGCGGCTCCGGCGTCGACGGCGTCCCCGGCGAAGAGGGCGCCGTCGGTGGTCTCGCCCGGCAGCGCGAAGAACACCGAGCCCGGCGACACCAGCCGCGAGTCGGTCTCGACGCTCCCGTCGATGACCGTGGCCGGGTCGCCCCGCACGATCCGGCCGCCGAGTGCGTCAGCGATCTCGGCCAGGGTGAGGGCGATCACCAGCCGGCCTCGCGCAGGGCCGCCCGGGCGAGTTCGCGGGCCGAATACGGGGTGCGTACGCCCTCGATGTCGCGATAGTCCTGATGTCCGGGGCCCGCCCAGAGGATCGAGTCGCCCTCTTTGGCGAGCGAGACGGCCTTGAGGATCGCGGCTTCGGGCGGGCTCACCTCGTAGATCTCGGGCTGGTGCTGCGCCTGGGCCGCGCCCTCGAGCAGGGTCTTCCTGATCGAGGCGGCGTTCTCGAAGCGCGGGTGGTGGTCGGTGATGATCAGGATGTCGCAGCCCTCCGCCGCGACGCGCCCCATCGCGTGACGCTTGGAGGCATCCCGATCGCCGTCGGCTCCGAACACCATGATCGTGCGGCCCGCCGTGAACTGGCGCACGGCCGCGAGGGTGTTCTCGAACGCGTCGGGGCTGTGCCCGAAGTCGACGTAGACGCTCGGCCCACGGTCGCCTGACACGCGCTCGGTGCGACCCGGGAGGTAGGCCCGGATGCCGCCGTCGGCGTCCAGGGCGGCCCCGATCGCCTCGAGCTCGAATCCCGCCTCGACGAGCATGACGATGCCCAGGGCGGCGTTCGCGGCCATGTGCCAGCCGATGAGCGGCTCGCGGGTGACGAGGCTGCGCCCCTCCGGTCCGCTCAGCCGGAACTCGGTGTACGCGGGCGTCGAATCGAGGATCTCGACCGTCCAGTCCGCCCCGGCGACGTCCTCGGGGGTCGCGTGCCCGATCGTCGCGATCGTCGTCACCGGGATGCGGGCCTCCTCGACGACGCGAGCGCCGTAGGAGGTGTCGAGGCAGACCACCGCGCGCTTGGCGAGCTCGGGCTGGAACAACGGCAACTTCGCCCGGAAGTACTCCTCCATGTCGGCGTAGTCGTCGAGGTGGTCGTGGCTGAGGTTGGTGAATCCGGCGACGTCGAACACCAGCCCGTCGACCCGGTGGTGGGTGAGGGCCTGAGCGCTCACCTCGACCGCGACCGCGCGCACGCCGCTCTCCCGCATCCGCGCCAGCAGCGCGTGCATCTCGCTCGCCTCCGGCGTGGTCAGCCGGCTGACGATCGTCAGGTCTCCGATGTGGCGCTCGGCGGTCGAGGACAGCCCGGTGACGAGCCCGAGCTGCCGCAACACCGCTTCGAGCAGGTAGGAGGTGGAGGTCTTGCCGTTGGTGCCGGTCGTGCCGAACAGCAGCGGCGGGTCTTCCCGCGTGCGGTACACCCACGCCGCAATCTCACCGAGCGCGAGTCGCGGGTTCTCGACGAGCAGGATCGGCAGGCCGGCGTCGGCGGCGAGCTCGGCGCCCTCGGCATCGGTGAGCAGCGCGACCGCGCCGCCCTCACGCGCCTCGGCGGCGAACGCGGCACCGTGGCCCTTCGCGCCCTTCACGCCGACGAAGAGGTCGCCGGGATGCAGGTCGCCCGTGCCGATCGTCACCCCGCTGATCTCGACCCCGTCGAGGCTGCCGCGGTAGTCGATCCCGAACTCCTGGACGAAGCCGGCGAGCGAGCGGGGCGAGGGGTGCTCGGGCCGAAGGACCGGGGGAATCCGAGAACTCACCCGACTCCTTTCCTCTGCTTGCCACTCCGGCCCGCGGGCCGCGAGGCGGGC
This sequence comes from Pseudolysinimonas yzui, assembly GCF_014653215.1. GTDB lineage: Bacteria > Actinomycetota > Actinomycetes > Actinomycetales > Microbacteriaceae > Pseudolysinimonas_A > Pseudolysinimonas_A yzui. The sequence continues at coordinate 913,857 of NZ_BNAI01000001.1, forward strand.
TCCCGCTCTACCAGACGAGCGGAAGGTTCGGCGCCGCTTCCGTCGAAGGCGTGATCCGGAAGGTCTTGATGACCTGCTCCATGATCGCGTTGAAGACGGGGGCGGCGGCAGCCGAAGACTTCATCGTATCGGGCTTGCCGAGCGTCACGACAATGGCGTACTCGGGGTTGTCGGCCGGGAACACTCCGGCGTACGAGACGATGCGCTCGGAGCCGTATCGGCCGTTCTCGGCGACCTCGCCCGTTCCGGTCTTCGCCGCGATGCGGTAGCCCGGCACGCTGACGACATCGCGGGAGGCGCCCTGGCTGGCGACCGTCTCCATCATCAGCAGCGTCGTGTCGGCGGCGTACTCGCTGACGACCCGTTCGCCGGTCGGCACCGGCACATCGGTCCAGGTGCCGTCGGCGTGCTCGCAGCCCGCCACCAGCGTCAGCGGCATCCGCACGCCGCCGTTGCCGAGCGTCTGGTACAGGCTCGCCATCTGCGCGCTGGTGGCCGTGATGCCCTGCCCGAACATCTGGGTGGCGAGGGTGACGGTGTCGGACTGGGTCTGCTCGGGGGTGTAGACGGTGCCGCCGTCCTCGCCGAGGAAGCCGGCCTCGGTCGGCTCACCGAACCCGAACGCCCGGAAGGCGTCGTACTTCTCCTGCGGATTCAGCCGTTCGCTGAGCATCACCGTGCCGATGTTCGAGGAGTTCATCAGGATGCCGGTGGCGGTCCAGCGCAGGTCTCCGTGTGAGAACACGTCGGTGATGTTCTCCCCCGCCGGCAGGCCGTTCGTGTAGTTGCCGGGCACCGTGACCGGGGTCTCGGGCGTGATGAGCCCCTTGTCGAGCAGGGTCGCGAAGGCGACGGGCTTCATGATCGAGCCGGGCTCGAACGGGGCGGTGAAGCTGCGCGCCCCCGAGTTCTCGGCGCTCACCGAGTTGAGGTCGTTCGGGTCGATCGACGGCCAGTCCGCCGCGACGACGATCTCACCCGTGGCGACGCGCACGACCATCGCGGTGCCCCAGTCCGCGCCGACGGCAGTCGCCTGCTCGGCGAGTCGTTGCTGCGCGTACCACTGCAGGTCGGCGTCGATCGTGAGGTGCACGGTTCCGCCGTCAATCGGTTCCTGCTCGACGACGAGGCTCCCTGGAAGGCGAACCCCATCGGCGCTACGTTCGAACGTGGAGGTACCCGCAGTCGCAGCAAGACACTCGTTCTCACGGTATTCCGTGCCGGCAAGGGGCGCCGAGTCGAAGCCGAGGAAGCCGACGAGGTTCCCCGCAATCGCGCCTCTCGGGTAGGTGCGAGCGGGCCTCAACTCCGAGTACACCCAGCCGATGTCGAGGTCGAACACCGCGGTGAATGTCTCAAGTGTCACCGCTTGTACCAGGTAGGTGAAGTCCGATTCCGGGTCCTCGGTGAGCGCGGCGTAGAGGTCGGCGGCAGGGGTTCCCGTGAGCTCGGCGATCTTAGCGATCGCCTCGGTCGTGGGCACTTCGACGCGCTCCTCGTCGATCGTCATCTCGGTCGTGTCGCCGACGTTCTTCGGCGAGGCCGTGATGTCGAATCGGTCGACGCTGTCGGCGAGAACCGTGCCGTTGGCATCCACGATCTCGCCGCGGGAGCCCCAGACAGTGAGCGACATCGAGCGCCGGGCCTCCGCCGCCGCGGTCAGCTCCCCCGCTCGCACGACCTGGATGTCGACGAGCTTGACGACGAAGACCCCGACGATCGCGAAGACGGCGAACAGCGTCAGCGCCATGCGCCGTGCCGAGAGCCGTGAATACATGGGGCCGCCCTTTCCGGCGTCAGCGGGTGGTCGGCGAGGGGATCGTGCCGGGTGATGAGGAGCCCGGCTGCGACGACGCGCCGTTCGCCTGAGGCGTGCCGGTCGATCCCGAGGCCTGCTCGTCGGCCGGTTCCACGAGCGTCGCGCCGCTCAGCAGGGAGTTGCCGATCTGGTTGCCGCTCGAACCGGTGAGGCTGCCGCCCGCCGCCGTCGGGTTGCCCGACACGGCACCCGTCGACAGGTCGAGGAACACCGGGTTGCCACTGGCGATCATGCCCAGGTTCTCGGCGTTCGCCGTGAGGTTCTGCGTCGACGACAGCACCTCGAGCTCTTCGGTGAGCGCCTGCTCCTGGCGAAGCAGGTCGCGTTGCTGGGTCTGCAGCCCGGCGATCGTGTACGCGCCGTCAGCGAGCACGATGCTGAGCAGCAACTGGGCCAGCAGGATGACGCCGATTCCCGAGATGGTGACGATCGCCGGCAGCACCCGGGGGCGGGCGCGCCGCTGGGCTCGGGTCGGCGCGACCTCGAGGTGACGGCGGGGTTCCGGTGACCGTGCCGGCCGCGGGGACGCGAGCGGGAGCGCGCTCATGCGGCCACCGCCCGGATGCGTTCAGCGGCGCGCAGCCGCACCGAGGCCGCTCGCGGGTTGCGGGCGCGCTCGGCGTCGCTCGCCTGCTCGGCGCCGCGCACGAGCAGCTTGAACTCAGGTGCGTGCTCGGGCAGTTCGACCGGCAGTCCACGCGGGGCCGTCGAGGTCGACCGTGCGGCGAACTCGCGCTTCACGATGCGGTCTTCGAGCGACTGGTAGGCGAGAACGACGATGCGTCCGCCGACCTCGAGCGCCGCGAGCGCTGCGGGAATGGTGCGGGCGAGCACGTCGAGTTCGGCGTTGACCTCGATACGCAGGGCCTGGAACACCCGTTTCGCGGGGTGGCCGGCGTTCTTGACGGCGGCGGGCGTCGCCGCCTGCAGGATGTCGACGAGCTGCGCCGATGTCTCGATCGGCGCGAGCGCCCGCGCCTGCACGATCCTGCGGGCGTACCGGGCGCTGAGCTTCTCTTCGCCGTACTCGAAGAAGATGCGCCGCAGGGCGCCCTCGTCGTACTCGGCCAGGATGCGGGCGGCGGTGAGCGGTGCGGTCGGGTCCATCCGCATGTCGAGGGCCGCGTCGCGGGCATAGGAGAAGCCCCGGTCGACCCGGTCGAGCTGCATGGATGACACGCCGAGGTCGTAGAGGATGCCGGCGACCCCCGGGATGCCGAGGTCGGCGAGCACCGTCGGCAGCGCATCCGAGACCGCGTGCACGAGGTGCGTGCGGTCGGCAAAGGGCTTCAAGCGCTCCCGCGCCAGGCGCAACGCCTCAGGGTCCCGGTCGATCCCGACCAGGGTGAGGTCGGGGAATCGGCGCAGGAACGCTTCGGCGTGCCCGCCGAGGCCGAGCGTGCCGTCGACGAGCACTGCGCCGGCGCGTTCGAGGGCAGGTGCGAGCAGTTCGAGGCAGCGCTCGAGCATGACCGGGGTGTGGAGGGCGTCGTCGGACGCGGTCGGGTTCGTCGGGTCTGTCATGGCGATGTGGGGGCCGGGCCCTCGAACCTGATCCCCATCCGCTGCGACCTGGCTCTGGGGAAGTGAGTCAGGGTGCGCGGCTGAGGGTCGGGTTCGAGGGATCTAGAAGAGGCCCGCGATCACCTCCCCGTCGGCGGCGGCATAGCCGGATTCGGTCGCGGCGTAGAACTCGTTCCACGCCGCGGTGTCCCAGATCTCGGCGCGCGTTCCGGCGCCGATCATCGTGAGTTCGCGATCGAGGCCCGCGTATTCGCGGAGCATCGACGGCACGGTGACGCGCCGCTGCTTGTCGGGGATCTCCTGCGTGGCGCCGGAGAGGAAGAGACGGATGTAGTCGCGCCCCTCTTTCGTGGTCACGGGCGCGGTGCTCATCCGTTCGTGGACCTTCTCGAACTCGCGCTCCGAGTAGACGAAGACGCAGCGGTCGACCCCACGGGTCATGACCAGTCCGCCGGAGAACTCGTCCCAGAACTTGGCCGGGAGGATGACGCGGCCCTTGTCGTCGAGCTTGGGCGCGAAGGTGCCGAGCAACATGCGGCCACCCCCTCACTTCTCCGGCCAGACGTCTGAGGTTCCTCCACTTTACTCCACATTCCTCCCCAAGCAACCATTTTCCGCCACTTACCCTCCCTTTGGGGCCACGGCGCTCCCCGGTGGCGCCCCGCGGAGCGCGCGGGCAACAAAAAAAGGCCGACCCGAAGGTCGGCCTGAACAGATGGGAAAGGCGGGGTGTCAGTCCTCGCTGTCGCGACGCTGTTCCCAGCGCTCGCCGAGGGTGTCCATGAAGGTGGGTCGCCGGGGCGCATCGGGTGCGGCGCGCGGAATGGTCAGGCGACGCGGCGGGGCGAACCCGAGCAGCGCGCCGACGAACATCACCGCGAATCCGAGCACGCCGACGAGCGGCTGCTGCACGACGACGCCGACGATGAGGAGCACGATGCCGATGACCCCGGCGAGGATGGCGAGGGCGATCGCCGTGTAGTTGGCGCGTCCACGAGCGCCCACCTTGGCGACATCGTCTGCGTCGTGGTGGTAAAGGCTGCGCTCCATCTCATCGAGGAGGCGCTGCTCCTGCTCAGAAAGTGGCATTGTGAACTCCTTGACCGCGAGAAGCTCATTGTAGGCCGCTCACACGCCGATAAGGTAGGCGCGTGCCTGAGAGTCCGCGGTTAGTGGACCTGGTGCAGTCTCGCCTCGACGGCTTCCTGGCGGAGCGCGGAGCCGAATTGCGCGGCATCTCGCCCGATCTCGACGTCGTCGACGACTACGCCCGGCGCCTGCTCGCCGGGGGAAAGCGTTTCCGCGCGCTGTTCTGCTACTGGGGCTGGCGGGCCGTCAGCGCTCATGCCACCGAGTTCGATCCGCTCGACGACGACTCCGCGGATGCCGATCTCGGGGCCGTCGTGTCGATCGCGGCAGGGCTCGAGGTGTTCCACGCGGCCGCGCTCGTGCACGACGACATCATGGACAACTCCGACCTGCGACGCGGCCAGCCGAGTGTGCACCGGGCGTTCGCGGTGCTGCATCGGGAACGCGGCTGGGACGGTTCGTCAGACGGCTTCGGCCTGTCCGCCGCTCTGCTGCTGGGGGATCTGCTGCTCGGTTGGAGCGATGAGTTGGTGGATGCCGGCGTCGCGGCGACCGACAACGTCGCGGCGGGTCGCGCCGCACGCGCGGAGTTCGGCCGCATGCGCACCGAGGTGACGGCCGGCCAATACCTGGACATCTTCGAGGAGACGGCGTGGCGCACCATCCCCGAGGAGGAGCATCTCTCCCGGGCGCAGCGGGTCATCGTCTTCAAGTCGGCCAAGTACAGCGTCGAGTCTCCCCTCGTGATCGGCGGCTCGCTCGCCGACGGGTCGCTCGCGCAGCTTGCGGCGCTCCGCGAGTTCGGGCTGCCACTGGGCATCGCGTTCCAGCTGCGCGACGATCTGCTCGGGGTGTTCGGCGATCCGGCGGTCACGGGCAAGCCGGCCGGCGATGACCTGCGTGAGGGCAAGCGCACGGTGCTGGTCACTCTCGCCCGGCAGAAGCTGCCGGCATCCGCCGCCCGCGTCTTCGACGAACTCCTCGGCGACCGCTCCCTCGACGCCGATCAGATCGCGATGCTGCAGACCGCCGTCCGCGACAGCGGCGCTGTCGAGCACGTCGAACGCGTGATCGCCCACCACCTCGACCAGTCCCGCGCCGCCCTCGCCGCCGCTCCCCTCGCCCGCAGCGCCCGAGCCGAACTCACCGCCCTGGCCGACGCCGCAACAACAAGAACCTTCTAGAACGTCGCAGGACACACCCGAAACCGACGGGTAACCCCCACCCTCCTCCTGGTGGGAGACGGGCACCCCCTACGGAGAACACAGCGTTTCTGCGGCGACTGCGCGAGTCAATCGGGGTAGGGGTCCCCGCTCTTGACTCGCGCGGTCGCCGCGGAAAAAGCGAAGGCCTCAGAACCCCAGAGCCTGAGCAACCCGCCGCACTTCAGCCTTGCGCCCGGAACGCAAAGCGTCGATCGGCGCAACCCCCCCGAGCAACTCGTTGTCCGCGAGCATCCAGTTCATCGCTTCGTCGTCGGAGAACCCCGCGTCGTGCAGCACGATGAAGGTTCCGCGGAGTTCGTGGAGGGGTTCGCCGTCTCTGATGAAGTCGGCGGGGACTTTGAGGATGCCGTCGATCCGGGCACCGGGGAGGGTGTACTCCTCGATGAGTCGTCGGATGCGCCCGGGGGGCTCGCCGATCAGTTCGACGAGTTCGGGGACGGTCAGCCAGGTCCGCGGGGCGGGTGCGGTCACTCCCCTAGCGTGCCATGTCGAATTGTTTCCAGCTTGTGAACTCAAACATCATCGGCCACGTTGATTGACACAGATGTACAGCTGTGTCACCGTGGGGTGGAGTGCCGACACGAATCCTCGGGGGGGCTGAGGAGATTGAGGCGGAGATGACTGACGTACGCGACGCGGAGGACACCCCGCGACCCCTGTTCCCGGGGCTGGTGTCGTCGGATCCGACCCCGACCGGTGCCCGGCACCGCGGGTCACGCCGTCGCGCGCCGCTCGGTGAAGGTTTCCGCAAGACCCTCCCGTTCGTCGTCGCGAGCGCGATGACGATGGGACTCAACCTGACCGGTCCGGTCGAGCCCGTCTCGGCCGCACCGAAGAAGCCCGCCAAGCCGAAGGCCGACTTCAGCTCGTCGATGCGCAGCCTCATCGGCACGGCAGCCCGCGTCGCCACGGGAGGCGGCAACGCCGCCGCAGCCACCTCCTACACCGTGCAGGCCGGCGACACCGTCGCGGCGATCGCCGGACGACACGGACTCTCGACGGCATCCGTTCTCGCCCTGAACGGCCTCGGCTGGAAGTCGCTCATCTTCCCCGGCCAGGTGCTCAAGCTCGCCCCCGGTGCGACCGTCGCCCCCACCTCGACGCAGGAGGGCGGTCGCTACACGATCGCCCGAGGCGACACCATCTCGCGCATCGCTGCCCGTTTCGGGGTGCCGGTGGAGTCCGTTCTCAGCGCGAACGGACTCGGCTGGTCGAGCATCATCTACCCCGGTCAGACGATCGCCATCCCCGCGGTCGCCGCTCCCGCGGCACCCCAGATCGAACTGGTCTCGGCGACCAGCCCGACGGCCCCGACCGCTCCGGCCGCCCCCACCGCGCGCCCTGCCCCGACGTCGAGCTACACGATCAAGTCGGGTGACACGATCTCGTCGATCGCCGCCCGGTTCGGGGTGACCACCCAGGCGGTTCTCGCCGCCAACGGGCTCACCGCGTCGAGCATCATCTACCCGGGCCAGACGATCGTCATCCCCGCAGCAGGCGGTTCCTCGGCGGGCGGCGCCTCCGGCGGCTCGGTCACGACCCTCACCGCCGAGCAGGAGGGCAACGCGCGCATCATCATCCAGGTGGGCCGCGAGCAGGGGGTGCCCGACTACGGCATCATCATCGCCCTCGCCACCGCGATGCAGGAGTCGAGCCTGCGCAACATCAACTACGGCGACCGGGACTCGGTGGGCCTCTTCCAGCAGCGCACCAGCACGGGCTGGGGCACGATCGACGACATCATGAACCCGTACCACTCGGCCTACCTCTTCTACCAGGGCCGCAGCGGCTACACGCGGGGGCTGCTCGACATCTCGGGCTGGCAGTCGATGGCGCTCACCGTCGCCGCGCAGAAGGTGCAGGTCTCGGCCTACCCCGATGCGTACGCGAAGTGGGAGACGAGCGCGCGCGCCTGGTTCGCCGCACTGGCCTGACGCACTGATACCGCGCCTTTCGGGTGTCCTCCCAGGCTGGCGGGGCGCGCGAACCTAGAATCCGAGGGTGAGTGTCAACGCCACCGATCCGATGATCGGCCGGCTCATCGACGGCCGGTACCAAGTACGCTCACGCATCGCCCGAGGCGGGATGGCGACGGTCTATCTCGCGACCGATCTCCGCCTTGAGCGCCGCGTGGCGGTCAAGGTCATGCACGGGCACCTCGCCGACGACAGCCAGTTCAAGCAGCGCTTCATCCAGGAGGCGCGCAGCGCGGCGCGGCTCGCGCACCCGAACGTCGTCAACGTCTTCGACCAGGGGCAGGACAGCGAGTCCGCCTACCTCGTCATGGAGTACCTGCCGGGTATCACGTTGCGCGACCTGCTCGAGGAATACGGCTCGCTGACGCCGCAGCAGATGATCGACATCACCGAAGCCGTGCTCGCCGGTCTCGGCGCGGCGCACAAGGCCGGCATCCTGCATCGCGACCTGAAGCCCGAGAACGTGCTGCTCGCCGACGACGGGCGCATCAAGATCGGTGACTTCGGGCTCGCCCGGGCCACCTCGGCGAACACCGCGACCGGGGCCGCCCTGCTCGGCACGATCGCCTACCTCTCCCCCGAACTCGTCACCCGCGGCCTCGCCGACACCCGCAGTGACATCTACGCGGTCGGCATCATGATGTACGAGATGCTCACGGGCGAGCAGCCGTTCACCGGCGAACAGCCGATGCAGGTCGCCTACCGGCACGCCAACGAGCCTCTCCCGGCGCCGAGTTCGAAGAACCACAAGGTGCCGCGCGAACTCGACGAGCTGGTGTTCTGGGCGACCGCGAAGGATCCCGAACAGCGTCCCGCCGACGCCCGTGCCCTGCTCGAGCAGCTGCGCGACACCGAGGCGCTGCTCGACCTCCCGGCCGGCGAGCCGGCGCGCCCGCAGAAGACGCAGGTGCTGCCCGCCGCCTCGAGCGGTCCTCGTCACACCGCGCCGACCGACGCCACCGTGACAACGCCCGCCCGCCCCGACCGGCCGTTCAGCGAAGCCGCGACGCAAGTGCTCGGCTCGCGGCGCCCGCCCGGGGGGCCCGGCACCGAGCTGGAGCTCGCCGAACCGGCCCCGCGACCGCAACGGACCCGTCGCTGGATCCCGCTGGTCGCGATTCTCGGCACCCTGCTGCTGGTCCTGTCGGGAGTCGGATGGTGGTTCGTCTTCGGCCCCGGTGCCCGCGTCACGATCCCGACCAGCATCGAGAGCCTCACCTTCGAGCAGGCGAAAGCCGAACTGGAAGCGCTCGGACTCGAGGTGGCCGACCAGCCGGGTTCGATCGACTCCCCCACAGTCGCCGTCGACCTCGTCGCGCAGACCGAGCCCGAGATCGGCACGGCCGTCGAACCGGGCTCGTCAGTCGTCATCCTGCTGTCGACCGGACCGAAGTTGCTGGCGATCGATCTCAACCAGGGGATGTCGCAGGCCGAGGCCGAAGCGATCGTCAACGAGCACTGGACCCTCGAGGAGACCGACGTGCGGTTCGACGCGGCCGTGCCGGCCGGCTCGCTCGTCGACGCGCTCGATGCGGGCGGCGCCAGCCTGCTCGAGGCGACGGAGTACGGCGAGCTGCAACCCATCGCACTCGTCGTGTCGGCCGGGGCGATCCCCGATCTGACGGGAAAGTCTCCCGATGAAGCGCGTGCTCTGCTCTCGGCTGTCGACCTGACGGTCTCGGACGGTCTCGAGCAGCAGAACAATCACGACACCGTGCCCGAAGGCACCGTGATCGGTCTCGTCGACCCGGGCGGGCCGATCCGGCCCGGAGACCACGTGGGGCTCAACATCTCAAGCGGCCCGGCACCCGTCGCCGTTCCCGGGATCGTCGGGATGTCGTGGACCGAAGCGAAGGCCGCGCTCGAAGCCGCGGGGCTCCGCTACGCGTTCGATCGTCAGATCGACGAGGAACTCGCCGAGTCCTTCCCGAACAGCTCTCGGGTCACCGCATCCGACCCGGACCCCGGAGCGACGGCTCGCCGCGGCGACATCATCACCGTGCGCCTCGCCGTCGGGTAGCGCGGCTCAGCGCGCCGCGAGCTCCTCCGCGACCAGGAACGCGAGTTCCAGCGACTGCATGTGGTTGAGGCGCGGGTCGCACAACGACTCGTACTTCGTCGCGAGGGTCGCCTCATCGATCTGCTCGGAGCCGCCGAGGCACTCGGTGACGTCGTCGCCGGTGAGCTCGATGTGGATGCCCCCCGGGAACGTGCCGGCCGCGCGGTGCGCCTCGAAGAAGCCGCGCACCTCGTCGACGACGTCGTCGAAGCGCCGGGTCTTGTAGCCGGTCGGCGTGGTGAGCCCGTTGCCGTGCATCGGGTCGGTCACCCACAGCGGGGTGGCATCCAGCCCAGAGATCGCCTCGAGCAGCGGCGGCAGCGCGTCGCGCACCTTGCCGGCACCCATGCGGGTGATGAAGGTGAGTCGGCCCGGCTCGCGCTCGGGATCGAGCTTGTCGATCAGCTTCTCCATGACGTCGGGCGTCGTGGTCGGGCCGAGCTTGATTCCGATCGGGTTGCGGATGCGCGAGAAGTAGTCGACGTGCGCCCCGTCGAGGTCGCGGGTGCGTTCCCCGATCCAGAGGAAGTGCGCACTCGTGTTGACCGGGGTGCCGTTGCGCGAGTCGATGCGCGTCATCGGCCGCTCGTAGTCCATCAGCAGGCCCTCGTGCGAGGTGTAGAACTCGACCCGGCGCAGTTCGTCGAAGTCGGCGCCCGCCGCCTCCATGAACTTGACGGCGCGGTCGATCTCCTTCGCCAGACCCTCGTAGCGCTGGTTGGCCGGGTTGGTGGCGAAGCCCTTGTTCCACGAGTGCACCTGCCGCAGGTCGGCGAAGCCGCCCTGCGTGAACGCGCGGATGAGGTTCAGCGTCGAGGCCGCCGTGTGGTACCCCTGCACCAGCCGGCGCGGATCGGCCGCACGGGATTCGGGCGTGAAGTCGTAGCCGTTGACGATGTCGCCGCGGTAGGCCGGAAGCGTCACGTCGCCGCGGGTCTCGGTGTCGCTCGAGCGCGGCTTGGCGAACTGACCGGCCATGCGGCCCATCTTCACGACCGGCATCGAGGCGCCGTAGGTGAGCACGACCGCCATCTGCAGCAGCGTCTTGACCCGGTTGCGGATCTGGTCGGCGGTCGCCCCGGCGAAGGTCTCGGCGCAGTCTCCGCCTTGCAGCAGGAACGACTCACCGCGGGCGGCTCGCGCCAGCCGGTCGCGGAGGATGTCGACCTCACCCGCGAAGACGAGCGGCGGGAACGACGCGATCTCGGCGGATGCGGCAGCGACGGCGCCCGCATCGGGCCACTCCGGCTGCTGCTTGATCGGCAGGGTCCGCCAATAGTCGAGCCCCTCGATCACGCTGGGCTCGGCCTGAACGACGGTCTCTGACGGGTCTACCACGGGAGAACTCTCTACTGGAGGATGGGGCGGGCACGCACGGCCCAGCCGATCAGCCTAGCCGGGCGCGAGGGTCAGCGTCGGACAGCCGGCTTCGCGCGGTTCTTCACCGAACTCGCGTAGACGTCGACGTACTCCTGCCCGCTCAGTTTCGACAGCTCGTGCATGATCTCGTCGGTGATCGACCGGAGCACGAACCGGTCGCCCTCCATGCCCGCGAATCGCGAGAAGTCCATCGGCTCGCCGACCACGACCCCGACCTTGCGCAGTTTGGGGAAGACCGTGCCGGTGGGCAGCACCTTGTCGGTGTCGATCATCGCGACCGGTAGCACGGTCGCCCCCGACTCCAGGAGCATCCGGGCGATACCGGTGCGTCCGCGGTAGAGCCGGCCGTCGGGGCTGCGGGTGCCTTCGGGGTAGATCCCGAGCTGCCGGCCCTGGGCGAGCACGCGGAGTCCCGCCTCGAGGGCGGCTTCCGATGCCTTGCCCCCCGACCGGTCGATGGGAACCTGGCCGACGCCCGAGAAGAAGAACCGGCTGAACCATCCCTTGATCCCCGTGCCGGTGAAGTACTCGCTCTTCGCGAGGAAGACGATGTGCCGGTCGACGAGCAGCGGCAGGAAGATCGAGTCGACGAACGAGAGGTGATTGCTCGCGATGATCACCGGCCCCGACTCCGGGATGTTCTCATCGCCGACGATCCACGGGCGGTACACCGTGTGCACGAACGGGCCGAGCAGCACGAACTTGATCAACCAGTAGAGAGGAGGCACCGCTCGCCAGTCTATTCCCGCCCGGCTCAGGCCGGGTCGGGGGAAACGGTTTCGGTCGATGCCGCCGCGGCGTGGATGCGGGCCAGGTCCGCCGCTCCGACGACCCCGGCATCGTTGACCAGCTGGGCGACCATGAAGCGCGGCTCCGGGTGGAAGCCCCGCGCCGGCAGGTGGGCGAGGAACGACTCCCGTACCGGGTCGAGCAGCAGATCTCCCGCGATGGCCACTCCCCCGCCGAACACGAACAGCTGCGGGTCGAGTACCGCGCCGATCGAGGCACAGGCCTGGCCGAGCCAGTCGCCGAGTTCGCGCAAGGCGGCGAGAGCGCCGGGGTCGTCGTCGGTGATCAGCTGCCCGAGGATCGTGCCGTCGAGCAATCCGCCGTTCTCGGCACGAGCCCGGGCGAGCGACTGCCCGATGCCGCCGGCATCGGCGATCTCACCCGCGAACCGCAGGAGCGCGCGGCCCGAGCCGTACTGCTCGATGCACCCCTTCTGGCCGCAGCCGCACGGGTGACCGCCCGGCACCACCCGGAGGTGCCCGATCTCGCCGGCCGCGCCGAAACCGCCGCGCAGCAGACGACCGTTGGTGACGATGGCACCGCCGACGCCCGTACCGATCGTCAACATGGTCATGTCGGTCGTGCCGCGCCCGGCACCGAATCGGTACTCCGCCCAGCCCGCGGCGTTGGCGTCGTTGTCGATCGTGATGTCGAGCCCCGGCAGCCGCTCCGAGAGCCGGTCGCGGAACGGCTCACTGCGCCAGTTGATGTTGGGTGCGTAGTAGACGGTCGCCTGGGCGGCATCGATGAACCCGGCCGCTGCGACACCGGCCGCGACGACCTGCTGGCCGTCGCCCAGTTCGCGCACCAGCTCGACGACGACGTCGACGATCGCGGCCGGATCGCCGGCCGGGGTGGGCCGCCGCTCGAGCCGGAGGATGTCGCCGGCTTCGGTCACCAGGGCCCCGGCGACCTTGGTTCCTCCGATGTCGATCCCGATGGCGTGCATTTGAGACAGCCTAATTCCGTGGTGACGGGGATTTCTCACCGGTAAGCTCGACAGAACCATCCCCGGCCCCGAAGGAGTCGCCGTGAACGAGAACTTCACTCCGCTCGCTGTTCAGCCCGATCCCGACGCCAACATCACCGACCTGCTGGTCGAGCGCGCCGCGAAGACTCCGGACGGCGCCCTGTTCTCGCTTCCCGCCGCAGACGGCTCCTGGACCGACGTCACCGCAGCGGAGTTCCAGAAGCAGGTCATCGCGCTCGCGAAGGGGTTCATCGCTGCGGGCGTCAAGCCGGGCGAGAAGATCGGCTTCATGTGCAAGGTGCGCTACGAGTGGACGCTCGTCGACTTCGCCATCGCCTACGCCGGGGCCATCATCGTCCCCGTCTACGAGACCTCGTCGCCGTCGCAGATCCAGTACATCCTCACCGACTCCGGCGCGACCGGGATCATCGTCGAGAGCGCCGAGCACTTCACTCGTTTCGACGAGGTCCGCGGCGACGTGCCGCAGGTCGAGAAGGTCTGGCAGATGCATCTCGGCGATCTCGAGAAGATCGCCGCATCGGGTGGCGATGTCACCGACGCCGAGCTCGAGAAGCGCCGCACCACCGCCAAGGGCACAGACATGGCGACCCTCATCTACACCTCGGGGTCGACCGGCGTGCCGAAGGGCTGCATCCTCACCCACTCCAACTTCGTCGACCTGAGCCGCAACGCTGCGGTCGCCATGGACGAGGTCGTCAACACCCCCGGGGCTTCGACCCTGCTGTTCATCACGACCGCTCACGTCTTCGCGCGCTTCATCTCGATCCTCTCGATCCACGCCGGCGTGCGGGTGGGTCACCAGTCCGACACGAAGAAGCTCGTCGAATCGCTCGGATCCTTCAAGCCGACCTTCCTCCTCGCCGTGCCGCGCGTGTTCGAGAAGGTGTACAACTCGGCCGAACAGAAGGCGATCGCGGGAGGTAAGGGCAACATCTTCCACAAGGCGGTGGAGACGGCGATCGAACACTCGAAGGCTCTCGACGCCGGCAAGGTGCCGCTCGGGCTGAAGATCAAGTTCGCTCTCTTCGACAAGCTCGTCTACGGCAAGCTGCGGGCCGTCATGGGGGGCAACGTGAAGTACGCCGTGTCCGGTGGAGCGCCGCTCGGCCCGAGGCTCGGACACTTCTACCGCAGCCTCGACGTCAAGATCCTCGAAGGCTACGGACTCACCGAGACGTCGGCCCCCGCGACGGTGAACCGCGCCGACAAGTTCAAGATCGGAACCGTCGGCCCTGCTCTGCCCGGGAACGGCATCAAGATCGCCGCAGACGGCGAAGTGCTCGTGAAGGGCATCGCGGTGTTCGCCGGCTACTGGAAGAACGAGCAGGCGACGAAGGACACCTTCGACGGCGAGTGGTTCAAGACCGGCGACATCGGACAGCTCGACGACGACGGCTACCTCAAGATCACGGGCCGCAAGAAGGAGATCATCGTCACCTCGGCGGGCAAGAACGTCTCGCCGGCGCTGCTCGAGGACCCGATCCGCTCCAACCCGATCATCGGTCAAGTCGTCGTCGTCGGCGACCAGAGGCCGTTCATCTCGGCCCTGGTCACCCTCGACCCCGAGATGCTTCCCCAGTGGCTCACCAGCAACGGAGAGTCGGCGACGATGTCGCTGGACGAGGCCGCGACCAACCCGAAGGTGATCGCCGAGGTTCAGAAGGCCGTGGATGCCGCGAACTCTCGCGTCTCCCGGGCGGAGTCGATTCGCAAGTTCACCATCCTCGCGACCGAATTCACCGAGGGGTCGGGTCACCTCACCCCGAAGATGTCGATCAAGCGCGATCCGATCCTGAGGGACTTCGCCGCGCAGATCGAGGCCATGTACGAGCAACCCGCCACCAAGGGCGAATCCCTCGTCCACTGAGCTAGCTAGCGCGCCGCCGCTCCTGCGGGGGCGGGTCGCACCTCGCTCCGTTTCACGGAGCCTTGAACCAGGGGGCCTGACGGATCGCCCGCATCGCTTCCCGCTTGACGTCGGGCTCGAGCCCTTCGATGTAGAGCCGACCGTCGAGGTGGTCGCATTCGTGCTGGAGGGCCTGCGCCATGAGCCCCTCGCCGGAGACATCCACGTCGTTGCCGTCGGCGTCGACTCCGGTGACGCGGGCCCACGGGTGACGCAGCCGGGGGAAGAAGAACCCGGGCACCGACAGGCAGCCCTCATCGACGAGTTCGGGTTCGCCGGAGACTTCGAGCACCGGATTGAAGACGTATCCGACGACGCCGTCGATGTTGTAGCTGAAGGCCCGCAGGCTCACCCCGATCTGGTTCGCGGCGACCCCGGCCCTGCCGTCGGGCGTGACCGAGTCGATGAGGTCTTCGGCGAGGGCGGCGAGTTTCGGGTCGCCGGCCGCCACGACGATCGGGTCGGTGCGGGAACGGAGCACCGGGTCGCCGAACAGCCGGATCTGCCGCTCGGTCACTCGCCCTCGCCCGGGAGGCCGTCGACGACCAGTGCGGCGAGCTGACGGGCGGAGTCGCGGGTGAACGGCCGCAGTGCCTCGTATCGCACGACCGAGCCGGCGGCGAGTTCGGGGTCGTAGGGGATGCGCACGACGGCGCGCACCCGCGAGCGGAAGTGGTCCTCGATGTCGTGCAGCTTGTCGAGGTCGGTGCCCTGCGTCGACGCGTTGAGCGCCACGACGGCGTTGGCGACGAGGTCGCCGTAGTTGTTCGCTTCGAGCCAGGTGAGGGTCTCGGAGGCGAGCCGGGCCTCGTCGATGCTGCCGCCGGAGACGACGACGACCGCGTCGGCGCGCTGCAGCGTCGCCCGCATGACGGAGTGCACGACACCGGTTCCGCTGTCGGTGACGACGAGTCCGTAGTGCGGCGACACCACGTCGGCGACGACGTTGTATCCCCCGTCGTCGAAGGCTTCCGAGAGCAGCGGGTCGGTGTCGGATGCCGCGACGTCGAGTCCGCTCGCGTCGTGCGAGACGTGGGTCGAGAGCTCGTCGAACTCGTTCAGCTCGGGCGCATGCAACACGATGTCGCGCACCGTCGACCGCGTCTGTTTGGTGACCCGGTCGGCGAGGGTGCCGCGGTCGGGGTTGGCGTCGATGGCCAGAACCCGGTCGCCACGCACGTCGGCCAGCGCCATCCCGAGCAGAACGGTGACGGTGGTCTTGCCGACCCCGCCCTTGCGGCTGAGCACCGGCACGAACCGGGGGCGATCGTCGAAGCGTCGAGCGATACGCGCGTCGAGCGCCTTGCGGGCCCGTACCGGGGCGGAGTCGCCGAGGTTGACCAGATGCAGGCTTACGGCGTAAACCAGCTCGGGCCAGGAGCCCTCGGGCGCCGGCTTGCGACCCGGCTTGAGCGGCTTCGCCGCTTTCGTGCGCTTCGGTGCGGGGGCGGCCGCGGGAACGGGGGTCTCGGGATGCTCCGGCAGCGGCACGACAACGGTCGGCTCCGCGACCTCTTCGTCGACATCCGGGATAGCCGCGACGACTGCCGTCGGGATGTCGATCGACATGGTCGACACCGCCGAGTCGACATCGGAGGTCACGGCGATCGCGTCGAGGGCGACGGCCTCCTCCTCGGGCGGAGCCTCGTGTACCGGCTCCGGCAGGTGCAGGTCGACCGTCAGACTCGGCGGCAGCGCCGTCGCGAGATCGTCGTCAGGGTCTTTGCGCATCCCTCTATTCGACCACGATCAGGAGGTCTCCGGCCTCCACCTGTTCTGTGGCGCGGATCGCGAGGCGTTTCACGGTGCCCGCGACGGGCGTCGTGATGGCCGCTTCCATCTTCATCGCCTCGATCGAGGCGATCGGCTGACCGGCGGTCACCGTGTCGCCTTCGCCCACCTTGAGGGTCACGACCCCCGAGAACGGGGCCGCGATCTGGCCGGCCGCCGCGGGGTCCGCCTTCTCGGCCGTCGTCGACTCGACCGCGATCGAGAGGTCGCGCACGAACACCGGTCGCAGCTGGCCGTTGATGTTCGTCATCACCGTGCGCATCCCCTGCCCGTCGGCCTCGCCGATCGCTTCGAGGGTGAGCAGCAGGTCGACGCCCGGTTCGATCGCGACGGTGTGCTCGACGCCCGGACGCAGCCCGTAGAGATAGTCGACCGTGTCGACGACGGAGAGGTCGCCGAACTGTTCGCGCACCTGCTCGAACTGCGCCGTCGGCCCGGCGAACAGCAGCCGGTTGAGCGCCGCGCGACGCGACGCGGGCTCGCCCTCGAGGGCTTCGACGTCGGCGGGTTCGAGCGGCGTCACGCCGATCTTCACGGTACGGCCGGCGAGCACCTTGGTGCGGAACGGCTCGGGCCAGCCGCCCGGGAGGTCGCCGAGTTCGCCGGCCATGAAGCCGATGACCGAGTCGGGGATGTCGTACTTCTCGGGGTTCTTCTCGAAGTCGGCGGGATCGGCGTTGGTCGCCGCGAGCTGCAGGGCGAGATCCCCGACGACCTTCGATGACGGGGTGACCTTGGGGATGCGCCCGAGGATGCGGTTCGCCGCGGCGTAGTAGTCCTCGATCTTCTCGAACTGGTTGCCGAGTCCGAGGGCGATCGCCTGCTGACGCAGGTTGGAGAGCTGCCCGCCCGGGATCTCGTGCCGATAGACGCGACCGGTCGGCCCCGGCAGCCCCGACTCGAACGGCTTGTAGACGCGGCGCACGGCCTCCCAATAGGGCTCGAGATCGCTGACGGCGTCGAGGGAGATGCCGGTGTCACGGTCGGTGTGAGCGGTCGCTGCGACCAGTGCCGACAGACTCGGCTGACTCGTCGTGCCGGCCATCGGGGCACTCGCGGCGTCGACGGCATCCGCTCCCGCCCGGGATGCGGCCAGCAGCGTCGCGAGCTGCCCTCCGGCGGTGTCGTGGGTGTGCACATGCACCGGCAGCTCGAAGTTCTGCCGCAGCGCGGCGACCAGCTTCTCAGCAGCGCCCGCCCGCAGCAGTCCCGCCATGTCTTTCACCGCGAGGATGTGGGCGCCCGCCTTGACCATCTGCTCGGCGAGCTTCAGGTAGTAGTCGAGCGTGTACAGCTTCTCGGCCGGATCGAGCAGGTCGCCCGTGTAGCAGAGGGCGACCTCGGCGACGGCGGTGCCCGTGTTCAGCACCGCATCGATCGCCGGCGTCATCTGGTCGACGTCGTTGAGGGCGTCGAAGATGCGGAAGATGTCGACCCCGGTCGCCGCGGCCTCGGTGACGAACGCGTCGGTCACCTCGGTCGGATACGGCGTGTAGCCGACGGTGTTGCGCCCCCGCAACAGCATCTGGATGGCGATGTTCGGCAGTGCCTCGCGCATCGCCGCCAGCCGCTCCCACGGATCCTCACCGAGGAAGCGCAAGGCGACGTCGTAGGTGGCACCGCCCCACGCCTCGATCGACAACAGGCCGGGCGTCATGCGCGCGACATGCGGCAGCACGGCGACGAGATCCTTGGTGCGCACCCGGGTGGCGAGCAGCGACTGGTGGGCGTCGCGGAAGGTCGTGTCGGTGACGGCGAGCGGAGTCTGCGCGCGCAGCGCGGCCGCGAATCCCGCGGGGCCCAGCTCGAGCAGCTTCTGCCGCGACGCGGCGGGCGCTGCGGCCTCGAGGTCGACCTCCGGGAGCTTCAGCGCGGGGTCGATCACACCGGCGCCGTCACCGTTGGGCTGGTTGACGGTGACGTCCGCCAGCCAGTTGAGGATCTTCGAGCCCCGGTCGCGCGACTCGCGCCCGCGCACCAGCCACGGCCGCTCCTCGATGAACGCCGTCGACAGGTCACCCGCCTGGAAGTCGGGGTCGTCGAGCACCGCCTGCAGGAACGGGATGTTGGTGGTCACGCCGCGCAGCCGGAACTCGGCCAGGCCACGACGCGCCCGACGCACGGCCGACGCGAAGTCGCGCCCCCGGCACGTCATCTTCACGAGCATCGAGTCGAAGTGCGGCGACACCTGTGCCCCCGCCGCGACCGTGCCGCCGTCGAGGCGCACGCCCGCGCCGCCCGGGGAGCGGTAGGTCGTGATCTTGCCGGTGTCGGGGCGGAAGCCCGACGCCGGATCCTCCGTCGTGATGCGGCACTGCAGCGCGGCGCCGTGCAACTCCACCTGGTCTTGTCGCAGCCCCAGATCGGCGAGCGACTCGCCCGCGGCGATCCGCATCTGTGACTGCACCAGATCGACGTCGGTGACCTCCTCGGTGACCGTGTGCTCGACCTGGATGCGCGGGTTCATCTCGATGAAGACGTGCTGCCCGGCGCGCTCCCCCGCCGTGTCGAGCAGGAACTCGACCGTGCCGGCGTTGACGTAGCCGATCGACTTCGCGAACGCCACGGCATCCCGGAACATCGCCTGCCGCACGGTGTCATCGAGGTTCGGCGCGGGTGCGATCTCGACCACCTTCTGGTGGCGACGCTGCACCGAGCAGTCGCGCTCGAACAGGTGGATGGTCTCCCCCGACGCGTCGGCGAGGATCTGCACCTCGATGTGCCGCGGGCGCACCACCGCCTGCTCGATGAACATCGTCGGGTCACCGAACGCGCTGTCGGCCTCTCGCATCGCCGCCTCGAGCGCCGGCCGCAACTCCTCACGGGTGTCGACGCGCCGCATCCCGCGTCCACCGCCGCCCGCGACCGCCTTCGCGAAGACCGGGAAGCCGATCTCGTCGGCGCCCTTCAGCAGCACCTCGATGTCGGTCGTCGCGGGTGTCGACTTCAACACCGGAACCCCCGCCGAGATCGCGTGCTCCTTCGCGGTGACCTTGTTGCCGGCCATCTCGAGCACCGAGCGGCCCGGACCGATGAAGGTGATCCCGTTCTGCGCGGCCGCCTCGGCGAGGTCGGGGTTCTCCGACAGGAAGCCGTAGCCGGGGTAGATCGCGTCGGCGCCCGACTCCTTCGCCACCCGGATGATCTCGGAGACGTCCAGGTAGGCCCGAACCGGGTGCCCCTCCTCGCCGATCAGGTACGCCTCGTCGGCTTTCAGGCGGTGGAGAGAGTTACGGTCCTCATACGGGTAGACGGCCACCGTCTTCGCCCCGAGCTCGTACGCGGCCCGGAACGCCCGGATCGCGATCTCACCGCGGTTCGCGACCAGGATCTTGCGGAACATGGAGTCCTTTCGACGGGGCGACGCGAGCGGTGGCGGTGACGCTCCTTTCAGGGTACTGAAGGTAGGCTCCCTAATCGTGCATGTGCTCAGCGTCAGCTCCCTCAAAGGAGGCGTGGGAAAGACCACGGTGACGCTCGGGCTCGCATCCGCCGCTTTCGCCCGGGGCGTGTCCACGCTCGTCGTCGACCTCGACCCCCAATCCGACGTCTCCACGGGGATGGACATCGACGTCGCCGGGCGCATGAACGTCGCCGATGTGCTCGCCTCGCCGAAAGAGAAGATCGTGCGCGCCGCGATCGCCAAGAGCGGCTGGACGAAGGGTCGCCAGGGCGTCGTCGACGTGCTCATCGGGTCGCCGTCGGCCATCAACTTCGACGGGCCGCACCCCAGCATCCGCGACATCTGGAAGCTCGAAGAGGCCCTCGCCCACGTCGAACGCGACTACGAGCTCGTGCTCATCGACTGCGCCCCCTCGCTCAACGCCCTCACCCGCACCGCCTGGGCGGCATCCGATCGCGTCGCCGTCGTCACCGAGCCCGGCCTGTTCTCGGTCGCCGCCGCCGACCGCGCCCTGCGCGCGATCGAGGAGATCCGCCGCGGCCTCTCCCCCCGCCTCCAGCCCCTCGGGATCGTCGTCAACCGTGCCCGCGTGCAGTCTCTGGAGCACCAGTTCCGCATCAAGGAACTCCGCGACATGTTCGGCCCCCTCGTGCTCTCGCCGCAGCTGCCGGAGCGCACGTCGCTGCAGCAGGCCCAAGGCGCCGCCAAGCCCCTTCACATCTGGCCCGGCGACGGCGCCCAGGAGATGGCCCGCAACTTCGACCAGCTCCTCGAGCGGGTCATGCGCACCGCCCGCCTCAACGACGGCGACCAGGCCGCAGGCTGAGCAGTAACCCGTCACATTTGTGACGGATGAGACGCCGGGGCTCAGCTGGTCGAACTAATCCGCCAGATTCTCGTGCCCGCGGGCACTAATCCGCCACAAATGTGACGGATGAGACCCCGGCGGCGAGGGACGAGACCCCGGCAGCGCTAAGAGGCAGCGCGAGCAGCTCGACGCGCGGCGAGTTCGTCCGACGGGTCTTCCGACGGGGAGAACTCGACGTCGACGAGGTTCGACTCGACCTCGCGGAGGACTTTGCCGACGGCGATGCCGAAGACGCCCTGACCCTGCGAGACGAGGTCGATGACCTCCTCGTCGGAGGTGCACAGGTAGACGCTGGCACCGTCGCTCATGAGGGTGGTCTGGGCGAGGTCGTTGATGCCGGAGCTGCGGAGCTGTTCGACGGCGACACGGATCTGCTGCAGCGAGATGCCGGTGTCGAGGAGGCGCTTCACGAGTTTGAGCACGAGGATGTCGCGGAAGCCGTAGAGGCGCTGCGACCCCGATCCGGCGGCGCTGCGCACGGTCGGTTCGACGAGCTGGGTGCGCGCCCAGTAGTCGAGCTGGCGGTAGCTGATGCCTGCGGCTTTCGCGGCGACGGTGCCGCGGTATCCGGCATGTTCGTCGAGCTCGGGAAGACCGTCGGTGAACAGCACCGGCTCGGCCGCATATCGCGACGCGTCGCTCCGGGTCACTTCCGCCATGTCGCTTTCCCTAACCTTCAGGTTGAACTTGAGGTTCAAGCTCCTTCGCGCTCTCACGCTACCCCGCGCTCCACACCCCGACAATCACATCCGGGCGTGTCGCAACCAGAAACTTCTGACCGGCCCGTCAGAGCTTGCTGAGGGCGCTGCGGATCAGGTTGGAACGCACGACCTCGAGCTGCCCGGCGATCTCGCGCGCCAACTCGAGCGCCTTCGCCCGGCTCGAGGCGTCCTTACGTCGGGTCACCGGGATGAGCGCGCTCTCGATGAGCCCGAGCTCCCGTTCGGCCGCCGCTCGGAATCCTCGGAGGTGGCGCGGCTCGATGCCGGAACGCTGAAGCTCGACGAGGGCCCGGAGCACGGCGAGGGCGTCCTCGCCGAAGTGGTCACCGGCCACGATGAGCGAAGCGGAGATCGCATCGCTGAGCAGCATCGCGTTCGCGCCCGACTCCTTGATCAGCTCCGCCCGGGTCAGCCGTCGATCGCCGGAGAGCATCGACGGGGCGATGACGGTGGCGCCGCCGGGCAGCACCGGCTCGCGTCCGGCGTCGAGATCGTCGAGGTAGGAGCGGATGACCTTGAGCGGCAGGTAGTAGTCGCGCTGCATCGAGAGCACCAGGCGCAGGCGCTCCAGATCGGCGGGCGAGAACTTGCGGTATCCGGATTCCGTGCGCGACGGCGTCACCAGGTTGCGTTCCTCGAGGAACCGCAGCTTCGACGGCGACAGGTCGGGGAACTCAGGGCTCAGTCGGGCGAGAACTTGGCCGATGCTGAGAAGGCTCGATCCCCCCGACGCACGCGCCGGGGACGTAGCTGCGGCCACTAGTTGCCCGTCGCCTTGTCATGGCGAGAGGCGTAGAACGTCAATCGGAACTTGCCAACCTGCACTTCGGCTCCATCGCTCAGCAGGGCGGATTCAATTCGGACGCCGTCGAAGTACGTTCCGTTGAGCGACCCGAGGTCGCGCACCTGGAACGCCGTGCCCACCCGCACGAACTCGGCGTGACGCCGCGACACGGTCACGTCGTCGAGGAAGATGTCGGCCTCCGGGTGACGGCCGACGGTGGTCAGGTCGGCATCCAGCAGGAACCGCGCCCCGATGTTCGGACCCCGGCGCACCACCAGCAACGCCGACCCGGACGGCAACGCCGCGATCGCTTCCTGCTCGTCGGGCGAGATCCCCGCCTCGAGCGCGGCGAGCTGCGCGACGAACTCGTCGGTGAAATGCGCAGTCGTGTCGTTCGAGGGTTCAGACTCCCCTGGGGGAACCGCCCCGTTCGGCTCGACCATCCTGACCTCCTAGCGATCCACAGTATCGGATGCGCTCGCGGGCGCCACCCGGAGTTCGTGGATCATGCGGCCGGCTTGCAGGATGTAGGCGACCCCGGCCCACCAGTACAGGAACACGCCCCAGATGGCGGCCGCCCAGCCGAGCGGAAGGGCGACGGCGGCGAGGTCGGGGAACGCCGCAGCCGCGAGCAGCACCGGCATGGCGAACAGGATCGCGAACGTTCCCATCTTGCCGAGGTGGTGCACAGGCAGCGGGCCGAAGCGATGATTCGCGAGCACGACGCCGAGCACCAGCAGCAGTACGTCACGCGCGACGATGACCGCGACGAGCCACCACGGCAGCACGCCCACCCACCCGAGACCGAGCAGCGTCGCCAAGATGAACAGCCGGTCGGCGGCGGGGTCGAGCAGCTGCCCGAGTCGGCTGATCTGGTTGAAGTGGCGGGCGACATAGCCGTCGACGAAGTCGGTCACCGCCGACACCGCGATCAACAGCAGCGCCCAGCCGAGATGCCCCAGCAGCAGCAGAACCAGGAATACGGGGATCAGCAGAAGCCGGAACAACGACAGGATGTTCGGGATCGTCACGATCCTCGAACTC
Organism: Pseudolysinimonas yzui; assembly: GCF_014653215.1. Taxonomy (GTDB): domain Bacteria; phylum Actinomycetota; class Actinomycetes; order Actinomycetales; family Microbacteriaceae; genus Pseudolysinimonas_A; species Pseudolysinimonas_A yzui. Next base: position 937,228 of record NZ_BNAI01000001.1, read on the forward strand.
ACCGGCGGAGCCATTCACCCACCTCCCTCGCACATCCTAGGCTCGAACTCATGCATCCCCTCGTCGTCGTCATCGCGGTCGCCGGCGCTGTCGCCGTCTTCTGCTGGATCGCATCCGTGGTCAGCCGCGACCACTCCTGGGTCGACCGGCTGTGGTCGATCGTGCCGGTCGTCTACGTCTGGATCTTCGCCGGGGCCGCCGGTTTCGGCGACGCCCGGTTGAACATCATGGCGGGCGTCGTGACCCTGTGGGGCGCTCGGCTCACCTACAACTTCGCCCGCAAGGGCGGCTACACCGGTGTCGAGGACTACCGCTGGCCGGTCTTGCGTCAACGGATGAGCCCGACGCAGTTCGCGGTCTTCAACATCTTCTTCGTCGTGCTCTACCAGCACGCGCTGCTGGTGCTCATCACGCTGCCCGCCTTCACGGCGTACGAGCACCGCGGCACGCCGGTCGGCATCCTCGACTTCCTGGTCGCGTTCGCGTTCCTCGCCCTGCTCGCCGGTGAGACGATCGCCGACCAGCAGCAGTGGGACTTCCACCAGGAGAAGAAGGCGGCCCTCGCGGCGGGGCAGGAGCCGGCGACGCGCTTCCTGCAGACAGGCCTGTGGCGCTACTCACGGCATCCGAACTTCTTCTTCGAGCAGGCGCAGTGGTGGACGTTCTTCTTCTTCGGCGCGATCGCGGCCGGCTCGGTGCTGCAATGGACGGTGCTCGGCGCCGCGCTGCTCACCGGGTTGTTCGTCGGGTCGACGATCTTCACCGAGAGCATCACGAAGTCGAAGTACCCGGAGTACGCCGAATACCAGGCGACGACCTCACCGATCCTGCCGCTTCCGCCGCGTCGCACCCGCGTCGCGCGCACCGCCTGAGTTACCGTCGACGCATGTCGTGCATCCGGTTCAACACCCCGGCACAGCGCGCGCAGCTCGCGGCGATGGCGCCGCAGATGCTGACCGCCGCGGAGGTCGCGGCGCGGCATCCCGCTCCCCCGGTGACGCCGACCAAGATCGCCCGGCTGCGGCTTCTCGCGCAGTCCGAGAACCCGAAGATCCGGGAGAGCGTCGCGAGCAGCTACCACGCCCCCGCGGATGTCGTGGAGGCTCTCGCGGTCGACCCGGATGCCGGGGTGCGGGCCTGGCTCGCCCGCAACGAGACGACGCCGTGCGACGTTCTGCGGGTGCTGGCGCGCGACGAATCCGAGACGGTGCGCGGCTGGGTGGCCTTGAACTTCTTCGTGCCCGCCGACGTCATGGCAGAGCTTGCCGACGACCCGAGCCCCGTCGTGCGGGGTCTCGCGGCGTGGAAGGCCGCCCTAGCCGATCAGGAACTCGTCGAGGCGTGACCTGAGGTCGGGCCAGCCGGCGCCGAAGCCCGGGTGGAGCGACAGGTCGGCGACCGCGTCGAACGGCACCCACTCCAGGGCCTCGCTCTCGGCATCGCCGAGGATCGGCGCGAACAACTCGTCAGTGCGCGCCAGCACGGTCGTGTACGACCAGTAACCGAGGTCGAACACCGACGTGCCCAGCACCGTGACCAGCTCGGGCGGCACTCCGGCCTCCTCATCGGCTTCGCGGATCGCCGCGGCCTCCGGTGTTTCGCCGGCCTTGCGTGCGCCGCCGGGCAGCCCCCACGTTCCGCCGAGGTGGCTCCACACCGCACGCAGTTGCAGCAGGACGCCGGCATCCGGATGCGCCAGCAGCAGCCCGGCCGCACCGAACGTTCCCCAGTAGCGGCCGCGCGGGCCGTCGACCCAGGCGTCTTCGGGGCCTCGCGGCCGCCGCGCGGTGGGGTCGTGGGAGGCTCGGGTCACGCGCTCAACTCTAGAAGCCCGAACGCCGCCCACGCCGGACGACGGGGGCCGGGCCTAGGGTCGAAGCATGGCCGATCGGTTGGACGCCTGGATCTGGGCGGTGCGGCTCGTGAAATCCCGATCCGCGGCGACGGCGATGGTGCGCGCCGGGCACGTGCGACTCAACGGGGAACGCGCCAAGGCCGCGCAGCCGGTGAAGGTCGGCGACGAGGTGCGGCTGCGCACCGGCGACGTCAACCGGATCGTCGTCGTGCGCCAGGTGCTCGCCAAACGCGTCGGCGCGCCGCAGGCCGCGGTCGCCTACGACGACCTCACGCCCGCTCCCCTGCCGCCCGAGGAGCGGGTGCTGGTCGCCACCCGTGAGCGCGGGGCGGGCCGGCCGACGAAACGCGACCGGCGCGCCATCGAGAAACTCACCGCGCCGGGTTCACCGGGCCACGTTGACCAGTCCGCTGAATCCTTCGGGCACGATGACGAGGTTGCCCGCCGCCGCTAGCTCCTTGAGCGTGTCGAGGTAACGCTGCTGCAGGATGGCGTCGGTGAGGCTCGCGTTGAGGATCGCGTTGGCTTCGGCCTCGGCCTGCGCCTGCACGATCTTCTGCTGCGCCGAGACCTGCACCGCCTCGAGGCGGGCCTGCTCGGTCTGCACGTTGATCTGCGCCTCCTGCGCGGCCGCGTAGGCCGCGGTGACGCTCTCGCCGTAGCGGATCTCCTGCAGCGCGACGTCTTCGACGATGATGCCGTCGTCTTCCCAGCGCCGCTCGAGCGCCTCGAGGATGGCATCCTGCACCGCGTTGCGGTCGGTGAGCATCTCGATCGTGGTGAAGCGACCGGGCACCGAGCGTACGACCGAACGGATGTCGTTGAAGATCAGCCGGGTGCGCAGGTTCTCTTCGTTGTAGTAGTCGCTGTAGATGTCCTCGACCGATTCGGGGTCCAGCGAGTAACGGATGGCGATGTCGACGTTCGCGGTGACGCCCTCGGCATCCTGCACGGTGATCTGCGGACCGTCGGGCGAGCCGCCGATGTTGTCGCCTTCGCCGAACGACTGTTCGGTCACGAACACCGCGCGCTGGTTGCGCACGTCGAAGGTGACGGTATCGACCCACGGCGCCTTCCAGTGGAGTCCGGCCTCCGTCTCGTAGCCGACGATCTGACCGGTCCAGTCGCGCAGCACGTTCGCCTGCCCGACGTCTTGCCGGAAGAACGAGCTGAACACCAGCAGGATCCCGCCGATCACGAACAGGGCGACGGCCGCCCAGCGCGCCGCGCGCGAGATGATGACGTTCGTTCCGCGGCGGAAGGCGCTGCCGTTGGGGGTCTCCCCCGCGGCGACGACTCGGGCCTTGGCGTTGGACGCCGCGACGATGAGGGCGATGATCCCGGCGACGATGAAGAGCAGGCTCACGATGAACATGGGGTCAGGATACTGACGCCATGCAGGTCGTGAGGAGTGCTATTTTTTCGCGGAAGCGGCGTCGCCGGTGACGGGGGTCGACTGCCCCAGGCCGCGCTCGATGGCGGCGACCACCTCGGGGGCGTCCGGCTGCACCTTCGGGCGGAACCGCGACACCTCACCGCTGGGCGAGATGACGAACTTCTCGAAGTTCCACTTCACCTTGCCGGCCACGCCATGGTCGTCGGGCTCGCGGGTGAGTGCGGCATAGAGCGGATGCTTGCGCATCCCGTTGACGCGGGTCTTCTCCATCAACGGGAAGGTCACCCCGTAGGTCGTCGAACAGAACTCTTTGATGTCCTCTGCGGAGCCGGGCTCCTGGCCGAGGAACTGGTTGCACGGGAAGCCGACGACCGTGAAACCCTGGTCGGCGTAGCGCTTCTGCAGCTCTTCGAGCTTCGCGTACTGCGGGGTGAGCCCGCACTTCGAGGCGACGTTCACCACGAGCAGGGTCTGGTCACCGAAGTCGGCGAGGGATGTCTTCTTCCCGTCGATCGTCGTGAACTTGATCCGCCGAACGCCTTCGCTGATAGCCATGGTTTCGAGAGTAGTTCGCGGGTCTCGGCGTTCGCTGGCAGAGCAGCCGAAATGAGGAACGCCCGGCACCTCAGGGCGCCGGGCGTGTCCGCTCATGCGGGGGCTGCGGGGGAAGAGGGGAGCGGGGGGCCGGTATTGGGGGGAAAGCCGGCCCCTCCGCTCATCCGGGTGGCTGTCGAGGAGATTCGGGTTCCTCGCGGGGGTTGCCACCCGATGACGGAACACTGGGGGGGTGTGCTCCGTCTGAGATCAATCTGCCGCAGCAACCTCAAGATGACGCACCGTCAACCCTCAAGATTCGCTCAAGATCGCGCCGGTATTCTGAACGGGTGAACGACATCACTCACGAGCCCGACGCGCACCGCTACGTTCTGCGACGCGGCGGCGAGCTGGTGAGTGCCCTCGAGTACCGCGACCAGGGAGCCGGCACGGTGATGCATCACACCGTGACGGTTCCGAAGTTCCGTGGCCACGGTTTCGCCGGCGAGCTGGTCGAGTTCGCGGTGAACGACGTCGAAGCGCGCGGAGCCGGGCCGATCATCCCGAGCTGCTGGTACGTCGCCGACTGGTTCGCCCGGCACCCCGAGCGGCGTGCCCTGCTGAGCCGGGGCTGACATGTCCCCGCGAGCCGGCTACACGGCGGCTCAGGTGCGCGCCGCCGAGAAGCCGCTGCTCGACGCCGGGGTTCCGCTCATGCGCCACGCCGCCGCGGCGCTCGCCGCCGAACTCCGCGACCTCGTCCCCCGACGGATGCTCGTGCTCGTCGGGGCGGGAGACAACGGCGGCGATGCGCTCTTCGCCGCCGCCGAGCTCGCGGCCGAAGGGGTGCGGGTCGACCTGGTGCCCACGGCATCCCGCCACCATGCGGAGGGCGCCGCCGCGGCGCTCGCGGCCGGCGCGCACTGGGTTGGTGAGCGCGGAGTCGGAGAGCACCCGGTGGATGCGGCCGATGCCGCACGCCTCGCCGCCGAGGCCGACGTGGTGCTCGACGGCATCCTGGGAACCGGCACCGCGGGCTCCCCCGCCCTTCGGGGCGCCGCACGCGACATCGTCGCCGCGATTCTTCCCGTGCTCGACCAGCCGCAGCGGCCGCGGGTGGTGGCCGTCGACATCCCGAGCGGCATCGGACCCGACGACGGTGCCGTGCCCGACCCGACGGTGCTGCCCGCCGATCTCACCGTCACCTTCGGCGCCGTGAAGGCGGGTCTGCTGATCGAACCGGGGTCGCGCTATGCCGGCCACGTCGTGCTCGTCGACCTCGGGCTCGGGCCGCATCTCGCCGGGGATCCCGTCGTCATCGAGGAGTGAGCCGGAACACCCGCAGCGTGCGGCCCGCCGTCACCTCGTAGCGACGGTAGCCCGGCCAGTTGCGCTCCAGCTTCGGCCAGGTGAGTTCGCGTTCGACGTCGTCGAGGGCGATCGCCCGCACCTCGATCCGCCGCCCGTGCAGACTCACCGCGACGTCGGGGTGCGCGAGCAGGTTCGCCGTCCAGGCCGGGTGTTCGTCGCGGGCGAAGTTGCTGCCGACGACGAGCATCTCCCGGCCGTCGGGGCAGTACATCAGCACGGTGTCGCGCTCCAGCCCCGACTTCGCCCCGATGCTGTGCAGCACGAGCGTCGGAACACCGAGACCGCTGAACTGCACGCGACCTTTGGTGACGCGGGCCATGACCCGCTCGAGCGGCGGCATGACCCTCGGCCCGACGCGACGGAAGAATGCGGTGCGCGAGAGCCACGCGACCGGGGGGCGAAGGAAGCGCGGGAGGACCACCCCGTCATCATGGCGTGTCCGCGCGGGAATGCGCGCGCCTCCCCCGACGCTGCACCCAGGGTGAAGCGCATCGGGTCCCTCTCCTTCGGCCATTGGGCACCCGGTCGCGGGTCGCTCGTCGCAACCGCCGCCGACGCCCTCCAGCAGACCCTGGAGCTCGCGGTCGCCGCGGAGGAGGTCGGGGCCGACGGCGCTTTCGTGCGCGTGCACCACTTCGCCCGGCAGCTCGCCTCGCCCTTCCCCCTGCTCGCTGCGATCGGCGCGCGCACCTCCCGGATCGAGATCGGCACGGCCGTGATCGACATGCGCTACGAGAATCCGCTCTACATGGCCGAGGATGCCGCGGCCGCCGACCTGCTGAGCGGCGGGCGACTGCAGCTGGGCATCAGTCGCGGCTCACCCGAGACCGCGCTCCGCGGGTCGGAGTCTTTCGGGTACGTGCCCGACGAGGGCGAGACGGATGCCGACCTCGCCCGCCGGCACACCGAGCACTTCCGGGCGGCGATCGCCGGCGCCGGGGTCGCGATGTCGAACCCGCAGATGACGGGGGTCTCGCAGCCGCTCGCGATCGAACCGCGCTCCCCCGGGCTGTCCGACCGGATCTGGTGGGGCGCCGGAACCCGGGCGACTGCCGTCTGGACGGCGGAACAGGGCATGAACCTCATGTCGTCGACGCTGCTCACCGAGGAGACCGGCGCCTCGCTCGCCGACCTGCAGGCCGAACAGATCCAGATGTACCGCGACGCGTGGGCTGCCGCCGGACACGACCGCGAGCCGCGCGTATCGATCAGCCGCAGCATCCTGCCGATCATCGACGACGAGACCCGGCACTACTTCGGACTGCGCGCCCAGGCCGACGCCCAGGATCAGGTCGGTCACCTCGACGGCGGACTCGCCCGCTTCGGGCGCTCCTACATCGGGGAACCCGACAGAATCGCCGAGGAACTCGCCGCGGATGCCGCGGTGCAGGCGGCGGACACGATCCTGGTGACGGTGCCCAACCAGCTCGGCGTCGACTTCAACGCCCGCATCCTGGAGTCGATCGTGCGCGACATCAAGCCGCACCTCCCCTCGGTGGTCGAGTAGCCGCCTCAGGCGGCGTGTCGAGACCCACTAACCTCGAACGCGTGACGATCCCCGGCGCCTGGTTGCGCACCGCGGCCGGAGCCGGACTCGTCGGGCCCGACGGCTCGGTCGGCGCGACGATCTTCGCCGAGATGAGCGCCCTCGCGGCGCGCACCGGGGCGATCAACCTCGGCCAGGGCTTCCCGGACACCGACGGCCCGCCCGAGGTGCTCGAGGCGGCCCGGCAGGCGATCGCCGACGGCGTCAACCAGTACCCGCCGGGGCGCGGGATGCCGGTGTTGCGCGAGGCGATCGCCCGGCACCAGCAGCGCTTCTACGGTCTCGCCGTCGATCCCGACACCGATGTGCTCGTCACTGCAGGCGCCACCGAGGCCCTCGCCGCGACCCTGCTGGCCCTGGTCGAGCCGGGCGACGAGGTGCTGACCTTCGAGCCGTACTACGACTCGTATGCCGCGATCGTCGCTCTCGCGGGCGCTCGACTCGTGACCGTTCCGCTCGAGTGGCCCGCGTTCGCCCCCGACCCCGACCGCATCCGCGCGGCCTTCTCGGCCCGCACCCGGCTCGTGCTCGTCAACGACCCGCACAACCCGACCGGGTCGGTGCTCGATCGCGGGACGCGCGAACTCATCGTCGAGCTCGCCACCCGGCATGACGCCCTCATCGTCACCGACGAGGTCTACGAGCATCTGCGATTCGGCACCCCGCACGAGCCGATCGCGACCCTCCCGGGTGCGGCGGAGCGCACGATCACGATCTCGTCAGGCGGCAAGACGTTCTCGACGACCGGCTGGAAGATCGGCTGGCTGCACGCCCGAGCCGACCTGGTGACGGCGATCCTCAGCGTCAAGCAGTTCCTCACCTACGTCAACGGAGCCCCCTTCCAGCCGGCGATCGCCGTGGGCCTCGACCTCCCCGACGCCTTCTACGCCCGGATCGCCGCCGACCTCGGCGCCGGCCGCGACATCCTCATCGCCGGACTGCGGCGGGCCGGCCTGACGGTCTCGGTGCCCGAGGGCTCCTACTTCGTCGTCGCCGACGCCGCCCCACTCGGCGCGACGGATGCCGCCGCGTTCTGCCGCGACCTCGCGACGACCGCCGGAGTCGTCGGCATCCCGGTCTCCGCCTTCACCGCGACGCCCGGCGCGTACGCGGGCCTGGTGCGCTTCGCGTTCTGCAAGCGTCCGGATGTGCTGCGGGAGGCGGCAGGTCGGTTGTCGTCGCTGTCCGCATAACAGTCTCTATTGATTTTCGATAGGTTTCGATCGATACTCGATAGATGACGAACGAGACCGCTCTCGACCTCCCTCGCCCGTGGCTGCCGCTTGTCGTCGCCACCTTCGTCGCACTCGGCGTTCTGTTCGCCTCGATCGGCCTCCTGCAGTACGGGCTGATCGCACTTTCCGATTACTACGTCCGAACACTCCCCGAGTACTCGGACCTGCAGCCACCGCTTCTGGCCCTGCTCCTCGGCGGCGGGATGTGCTTCCAGGTGGCGATCGTCGCGACCGCGATTCTCGTCGGCCGGGTGCGGACCGGCCGCATCTTGCAGCAATCGGCGATGCGTTGGGTCGACCTGATGGTCGCGGCGATCACGGTCGCCGGACTCGTCACCGTGACCCTCGTCATCCTCCTGCGGATCGCCGACGCGCTTCCCCCGGGCATCATGCTGGTGCTCGTCGTCGGAGGCGTCGCGCTCGCGGTTCTCGATCTGCTGCTGCTCGTGCTGCGTTCGCTGTTGCGTCGTGCGATTCTGTTGCGCACCGAACTGGATGAGGTCGTCTGATGACGATCCGCATCTCGATCGACAGGATGCTCGTCGAACGCGGATTGAGCGTGGGCGACTTCGCCGAGGCGATCGGCATCACCCCCGCGAACGTCGCCGTGCTCAAGAACGGCCGGGCGAAGGCGGTGCGGTTCACCACCCTTGACGCGATGTGTCGTGTGCTGGAGTGCCAACCCGGCGACCTGCTGCGTTACGAGGACCCGAGCAGCCCCGCCGCGCGAGCCGGCTCGGCATAGGCGGCGGCAAGCGACGCGACGGTGTCGTGGGCGTTGAGCCCGCTCGGGTTCGGCACGACCCACAGGCGCGCGCCCGCGATCCCGTCCGGCTGCTCCCCCGGCGTCGCCTTCGGCCGGTCGAAGCCCTGGCGGTAGGCGGTGATCCCGACGATCGCGACGACGGCGGGATGCCACCGTTGCACCGTCTCCACCAGGCGTCGCGCCCCCGCCCGCAGCTCGTCGCGTGAGAGTTCGTCGGCGCGTGCCGTCGCCCGGTTGACGAAGTTGGTGATGCCGATGCCACGCCTGACGAACGCGGCGCGGTCGGCATCCGTCATCCCCGACGCGAAGTCGGGCAGCTGCTCGATGATGCCCGCGGCGAGCAGGGCGGGATAGAAGCGGTTGCCCGGGTAGGCGAAGTGGGTCTGGGTCGCGGCGGTCCACAGGCCCGGGTTGATGCCCACGAAGAGCAGCCGCACGCCCGCGCCGATGAGGTCGGGCACGGCGACGTCGCGGTAGGCCTGTAGCTCTGCTCGCGTGAAGCCCATCAGCGCAACGGTGCCAGGGCGTCCCAGATCGCGTCGGCGACTTCCTCGCGCGACGCATCGCCGTCGACCTCGATGAGCCGACCGAGGGGCACATCGCTCGCGAACGCCTGCAGGTAGAGGTCGCGGGCCTTCTGCAGCGCCGATGCCTGGTCGAACGGGCCGGTGTTGAACTCGCCGCGCGACTCGAGACGGGCGACGCACGCCGCGACCGAGGTGTCGACGAAGACGGTGGCGTCGGGTTCCATCGCCCGGGAGTTGAGGGTGCGCACCCACTCGAAGGGCAGCCCCTGCGAGGTCTGGTAGGCGAGCGACGACGCCACGTACCGATCGCTCACCACCCAGGTGCCGGCATCCAGCGCGCCGCGGATCTCGACGGTGTGCTCGATGCGGTCGGCGGCGAAGGTGAGGGCGACCGTCTCGGGCTCGAGGTGCAGGTCGCCGTCGGTGAACGCCCGCGCGATCCGGCCGATCGCCCCGTCGGTCGGCTCCTTCGTGAGGTCGACCGGTAAGCCGTGCTCGATAAGCCGTGCCGCGAGCAACGCACCCTGGGTCGTGGTGCCGGCCCCGTCGAGGCCCTCGAGCACGATGAACCGACCTCGACCACTCCGCACCTGACGATGCTACCGACGCGCACTCGGCTCGCAGGACCTTTGGACGTGGACGCGGGCGCCGCGCATCACGAGACTGAGGGACGGAGGCGATCCATGAGCGACGCAGTGTTCGCGGCGACCTGGGTCTTCGTGCTCGGCAGCGTGGGTGGCGTGCTCATCGAGCGGGCGTGGATGCGGCTCCTCGAAGGCCCGGATGTCGTCGACCCGCGCAGCGGGCTGCTTTACCTGCCGTTCAATCCGCTGTACGGGTTCGCCGCCGTGATCGGTTCGCTCGTGCTGGCTCCCCTCGCGGCGTCGCCTCCGCTCGTCTTCCTCGCCGCGCTGGTGATCTTCACGCTCGTCGAAGGGGTGACGAGTCTGTTGATGGAGCGAGCTTTCGGGGTGGTGTTCTGGGACTACAGCGACAAGCGGGTCAATCTCGGCGGGCGCGTCTGTCTCGAGTACTCGGTGATCTGGGGGGCACTCGGGCTCGCACTGGTCTACCTGCTCGACCCGGCGCTCCGCTCGATCGTCGTGCTGCTCCCGCGCCCCGCGAGCGACATCGTCGCAGTGGCGATCCTGGCGCTCGTCGCTGCCGCGACCATCCTCACCCTCCTCGGATTCGCCCGGTTGAAGAGCGCCATCACGGGATGGAACTCGTCAACCACCCCGCAGGCTTCGTGGGATCGCATCGTCGACCGTCTCGCCCCGCCCGACTCCGTGGCCGACGCTTTCCCGCACATGAACCTCAGCGTGCGGTACCGGCGTCTGCGCAACGCCCGACCGCGTCGGTCGACGATCGACCGGTGACGCACCGGGCGGCAGCGGGCAGAATCGGGGCATGTCGCTCGTCGCCCCGATGCTCGCCAAGTCCGTCGAGTCGATCCCTGAGGGCAACCTGCTCTACGAGCCGAAGTGGGACGGGTTCCGCGGCATCGTGCAGGTCACCGGCGACGGGGTCGAGATCGGCAGCCGCGGCGACAAGCCGCTGACCCGGTACTTTCCCGAACTCGTGGATGCGTTCGCCCGGCTGCTTCCCCCGTGCGTGCTCGACGGCGAGATCGTCGTCACGATCGAGTGGGAGGGGAAGCGCCGCCTGCACTGGGATTCGCTGACGCAGCGCATCCACCCGGCCGAGAGCCGGGTGACCAAGCTCTCGCAGGAGACCCCGGCGTCATTCGTCGCGTTCGACGTGCTCTCGATCGGCGACCGCGACCTCACCGGTGAGCCGCTCGCGGTGCGCCGGGCGGAGCTCGAGAAGCTGTTCGCCGACGTGCCCGCTCCCCTGCACCTCACCCGCACGACGCGTGACATCGCGGTGGCGCGGCGCTGGCTCGACGAGTTCGAAGGCGCCGGGCTGGATGGGGTGGTCGCCAAGCCGCTTGATCAGCCTTACCAGCCGGGCAAGCGGGCGATGTTCAAGATCAAGCACAAGCGCACGGCGGATGTCGTGCTGCTCGGGTACCGCATCCACAAGTCGGGCGAAGGGGTGGGTTCGCTGCTCCTCGGGCTGTACCACGAGGGGCGCCTGCTGCCCGTCGGCGGGGTCTCGGCGTTCAGCAACGCGCGGCGGCTCGAGCTCATCGACGAACTCGCTCCACTCGTCGAGCGCGACGACGACGGTGCCGCGGTCACCGGCGAGAAGGAGCGCAGCCGGTTCTCGTCGGGCAAAGACGGGTCGTTCCTGCGATTGCGGCCCGAGCGCGTGCTCGAGGTGCGCTACGACCAGATGGAGGCGGGGCGCTTTCGGCACACCGTGCAGTTCGAACGGTGGCGGCCCGACCGCGAGCCGGAGTCGTGCACGTACGACCAGCTCGAGGTGCCGATCGCGTACGACCTGGATGACGTGCTGCAGTAGGTCTCGACACGCGGCTTCGCCGCTACTCGACCACCGAGGTGCGAGGGTTGCCGTCGGCATCCCAGTTGTCGGCGTTCTTCTTGCTGGGCTGCACGCGCGGCGGCTCGCCGGGCATCTTCGGGTAGTCGGGCGGGAAGGGCAGCTCGCCGAGACCCGCGTCGAGGTCGCGTTGCCACCAGTCGAGCAGCGTGTCGATGCGGCCCGGGGTGGCGTGGAAGTCGGCCCAGGGATCACCGACGGTGGCGAGCCGGTCGGGCACGGTGAGCACCGTGAACTGCCGAGGGTCGCAGGTTTCCAGTTCCTCCCAGGTGATCGGGGTCGAGACGGGGGCGTGCCGCAGGGCGCGCGGGCTGTAGGCACCGGCGATCGTGCGGTCGCGGTTCGCCTGGTTGAAGTCGACGAAGACGCGTCGGCCGCGCTCCTCCTTCCACCACGACGTCGTCACGGCATCCGGCATGCGCCGCTCGAGTTCGCGCGCGGCCGCGATCACGGCGTGCCGCACATCGAGGAACTCCCACAGCGGCTCGATCGGCGCATAGAGGTGGATGCCGCGGTTGCCCGAGGTCTTGATATACGCCGTAAGCCCCGCCTCGCGCAGCACGTTGCGCATCTCGAGTGCGGCCGGGACGGCATCCGAGAAGTCGGTTGCCGGCTGCGGGTCGAGGTCGATGCGCAGCTGGTCGGGGTTGTCGGTGTTCGCCGTGCGCGACGGCCACGGGTGGAAGACGATCGTGTTCATCTGCACGGCCCAGACGATTCCGGCGGGCTCGTCGAGCACGACCAGCGGATGCGAGCGCGCGCTCGGGAACGTGACGGGCACGCTGCGCAGCCACTCGGGGGCGCCCTTCGGCGGATTCTTCGAGAAGAAGTTCTCGCCGTCGACCCCCTCGGAGTAGCGCTCCAGCGCGACCGGTCGGTCGCCGTTCGCGGCGAGGAACGGGTCGGCGACCGCCATCGCGTAGTGCGCGAGGTCGAGCTTGGTGATACCGACCTCCGGCCAGAGCACGCGGTCGGGGCTCGACAGCCGCACCTCCCGGGTGCCCGAGGGGCCCGGCACCTCGAGCACGACGGCGGCGGGCATCAGGCGGCGTCGGCCGAGATGTTGACCAGCCAGGCGATGCCGAAGCGGTCGGTGAGCATGCCGAAGCTCGCGCCCCACGGGGCGGTCGCGAGCGGTTCGACGATCGTCGCGCCCTCCCCCAGTTTCTGCCAGTAGCCGCGCAGTTCGGCGTCGTCGTCGCTCGGCCCGCTGAGCGAGATGGAGAACTGGTTGGTGCCCGCGACGTAATCCATGTGGCTGGGTACATCCGAAGCCATCAGCGTGAACCCCGCCGGCGTCTCGAGCTGGCCGTGCATCACGAGCCCGCGTTCCGCCTCGGGCACGTCGTCCATCCCCATCTCGGCGAACGAGCTCACGGTGAGTTCGCCGCCGAAGACGGAGTGATAGAACTCGAGCGCCTCCTTCGCCTGGCCGCGAAAGTTGAGGTAAGGGTTCATCACGCTCATGGGGCCATTCTGCGCCGGGCCGCCGAGGCTCGCTAGACCCCGCCCGACCGAATGTCAGGATGAAGGATGCCGCTCGCGATCGAGGATTACGCGCTCATCGGCGACTGCCACACCGCCGCTCTCGTCGGCACCAACGGGAGCATCGACTGGCTGTGCCTGCCGCGATTCGACTCGGCGTCGACGTTCGCCGGGCTGCTGGGCAGCGACGACCATGGCCACTGGACGGTGCGACCGCTCGGCGCCGACCGCTGCACGGATCGCCGGTACGACGGCGACAGTTTCACGCTCGTGACGCGCTGGGTCACCGAGTCGGGCGAAGTCGAGGTCATCGACGTGATGCCGATGGCCGGACGTCGGGCCGACGTGATCCGTCGGGTGCGCGGCATCCGCGGAACGGTGCGGGTCGAGGAGGTGCTCCGCATCCGATTCGACTACGCCGACGCGATCCCCTGGGTGCGACAGTCCCGGTCGGAGCGGGGCAGGGGCCCGCACGATCACGCGCTCATCGCCGTCGCCGGGCCGGATTCCGTCGTGATTCGTGGGCCGCGTCTGGCCGCCGACGGCTTCTGCCACCGGGCCGAGTTCGATGTCTCGGCCGGCGAGACCGTCGACCTGGTGCTCACCTGGTTCGCCGCGCACAAACCGCCACCGCCCATGCCCGACGTCGACGCCTACCTCGCCGAGACCGAGGCGTGGTGGACGCGCTGGGCGCAGCATCTCGACGACAACGGCCCCTACGCCGCCGCCGTGCGGCGATCGCTGCTCGTGCTGCGCGCGCTCACCCACCACGACACAGCGGGAATCGTGGCGGCGCCGACGACGAGCCTTCCCGAGAGCTTCGGCGGCGACCGCAACTGGGACTACCGCTACGTCTGGCTGCGCGACGCGTCGCTGACGCTGCAAGCCCTCATGCTCCACGGGTTCGCGACCGAGGCCGAGCAGTGGCGGGATTGGCTGTTGCGGGCGATCGCCGGCGACCCGGCCGACGTGCAGATCATGTACGGCGTGGCCGGCGAGCGGCGGCTGCCCGAGTGGGAGGTGCCCACCCTGCCGGGCTATCGCGGGTCGGCGCCGGTGCGCGTCGGCAACGGCGCGTACTCGCAGTTCCAAGGGGATGTCTTCGGGGAGATCATGCTCGCGCTCGAGCAGGCCCGCCTGATCGGTGTCGGTGAGGATCGGGTCTCGTGGCCGCTGCAGATCGCGCTGCTCGGTCACATCGAGGCGAATCTGGAGCGCGACGATCACGGCATCTGGGAGATCCGCGGCACCCCGAGGCGCTTCACGCAGTCGCGCGCGATGATCTGGGCCGCTTTCGAGTGCGGAATCCGGGCCGTGCGCGAGCACGGGCTACCCGGCCCGGTCGAGAGGTGGGAACGCATCCGCGACGAGCTGCGTGCCGAGATCGAGCAGCACGGCTTCGATGCGGAGCGCGGCAGCTACGTGCAGTACTACGGCGGCACCGAGGTCGACGCCTCGCTGCTCACGCTCGCCCAGATCGGGTTCGTCGACGCCGCCGACCCGCGGATGCTGGGCACGGTCGCCGCGATCGAGCACGACCTGCTGCGCGACGGGCTGGTGCTGCGGTACCGCGTGCAGTCGGGAGTCGACGGGCTGCAGGGCGACGAGCATCCGTTTCTCGCCTGCTCGTTCTGGCTCGTGCAGCAGTACGCCCTCTCCGGCCGCCTCGGCGACGCCCGCGACCTGATGGACCGCCTCGTCGGGCTCGCCAACGACGTCGGTCTGCTGTCGGAGGAGTACGACACCGAGCAGCAGCGGCACGTCGGCAACACCCCGCAGGCGTTCTCGCACCTCGCACTGGTGCGCGCCGCCGACGCGATCGATCGCGCTACGAAGCACCTCGAGACGGGCCCGTTGCGGCTCGAGAACCCCGGAGCCGCCTAGCCAGTATTCAGTGTTGCTATCTACCGGTACTCAGTGTTACTTTGTACCGGTACTCAGCAGCACTGAATAGTGAAGGGAGGTGCTCGTGCCCAAGCAGATCACCGAGATGCTCAAGGGAACCCTCGAGGGCATGATCCTGGCGATCCTGGCAGGCCAGGCCGCGTACGGCTACGAGATCACGGCGTGGTTGCGCGACCGCGGATTCACCGACATCGCGGAAGGCACCGTCTACGCGTTGCTCGTCCGCATCGAACAACGCGGCCTCGTCGACGTGGAGAAGGTCCCGTCAGAGAAGGGGCCGCCGCGCAAGGTGTATTCGCTCAACAGCGAGGGCCAGAAGGCTCTCGACGAGTTCTGGGGAACGTGGAGCTTCCTCACCGAACGACTGGAACAGCTCCGCACAGAAGGGAAATAGGGATGGCTAAGAACTTTCTCGAGCTGATCATCGGCTCGTTCGAGGACAAGAAGCAGTGGCGCGCCTATGTGGCGCGGGTGAAGGCGCTCCCCGAGGACTACCGCACGGCGGTCGAGGGCATCGAGCGCTACCTCATGCACTCGGGTGACACACCTGCCGACTGGAGCCTCGCGGCGAAGATGTTCGACGACCTCGTCGAACTCTTCGAGCGGGCGGCGGCCGATGGCACACCCATTCGCGAGATCGTCGGCGAAGACCCCCTCGAGTTCGTCGAGACCTTCGTGGGCACCTACTCCGACGGCGGCTGGATCGCCAAGGAGCGGGAGCGCCTGCGTAAGACGATCGAGCGGGCCGCCGGTGAGGAGGCCGACTGATGAGCGCGCCCGCGATCGAGGTGAACGGCCTCGTGAAGTCCTACGGCAAGCTCGACGTGCTCACGGGCGTCGACTTCACCGTCGAGCCGGGCAGCATCTTCGCCCTGCTCGGGTCCAACGGCGCCGGCAAGACGACGCTCATCCGGATCCTCGCGACGCTCCTGCACGCCGATGCGGGTTCCGCACGAGTGGCCGGGTTCGACACGGCGACCCACGGGCAGGCCGTTCGCAGCTCCATCAGTCTGACGGGGCAGTTCGCCGCGGTCGACGAGGTGCTGAGCGGCAGGGAGAACCTCATCCTGATCGCTCAGTTGCGGCACCTGAAGGAGCCCGCACGGATCGCCGACGACCTGCTCGCCCGGTTCTCGCTCACGGAAGCGGGCGGGCGCAAGGTGGCGACGTACTCGGGCGGCATGCGGCGACGGCTCGACATCGCGATGAGCCTCATCGGCAACCCGCCGGTGATCTTCCTCGACGAGCCGACGACGGGCCTCGACCCGGAAGCCCGCCTCGAGGTCTGGGCCGCGGTGAAAGACCTCGCCGCCGGCGGCACGACCGTGCTGCTCACGACGCAGTATCTCGAGGAGGCGGAGCAGCTCGCCGACCGCATCGCGATCCTGCACCACGGCCGGATCATCGTGAACGGCACCCTGGCGGAGCTCAAGAAGCTGCTGCCGCCGGTCGAGAAGCAGTACATCGAGAAGCAGCCGACCCTCGAAGACGTCTTCTTCGCGGTCACCGGACGAAAGGACGACGCAGCGTGAGCACCCACATCATCGGCGACACCGCGACCCTTACGGGCCGCTCGCTGAAGCACATCCTCCGGAGCCCCGACACGATCATCACGACCGCGCTCATGCCGATCGCGTTCCTGCTGCTGTTCGTGTTCGTGTTCGGCGGGGCGATCGACATCGGGCAGGGCGCCGGCGAGGGGTCGTACGTGACCTACCTGCTGCCGGGCATCCTGCTCATCACGATCGCGTCGGGCATCGCCTACACCGCCTACCGGCTGTTCAGCGACCTGCAGGGCGGCATCTTCGAGCGGTTCCAGTCGATGCCGATCGCCCGGTCGGCGACGCTCTGGGCCCACGTTCTGACCTCGGTCGTCGCGAATCTCGCGTCCGTGGTGATCGTCATCGGCGTCGCGCTCCTGCTCGGCTTCCGGTCGGGAGCGGGGGTGCTCGAGTGGCTCGCGGTCGCCGGCATCGTGACCCTGTTCACCCTGGCGCTCACCTGGCTCGCGATGATCCCGGGGCTCACGGCGAAGTCGGTCGACGGGGCGAGTGCGTTCTCGTACCCGCTCATCTTCCTGCCGTTCCTCAGCTCGGCCTTCGTGCCGACCGAGTCGATGCCGGGGCCGGTGCGCTGGTTCGCCGAGAACCAGCCGGTCACCTCGATCGTGAACGCCATCCGGGCGCTCCTCGCGCAAGAACCGGTGGGCGGCGAGATCTGGATCGCGCTGGCCTGGTGCGTCGGCATCCTGGTGGTCGCCTTCGTGATCGCATCGATCGTCTACCGCCGCAAGTTCAGCTAGGTCTCGACACGCGGCCTGCGGCCGCTACTCGACCCGAGGGCGGGAATAGCGGGACCACTCCGGCGTTACAGTGTATGCAAACGCATATAACTGAAGCCAAGGAGTGGTCCCCATGCAGTTCGGAGTGTTCTCGGTCAGCGACATCACGCGCGACCCCGTCTCGGGCGAGACGCCCAGCGAGGCCGAACGCATCCAGGCGGCCGTCGCCATCGCGAAGAAGACCGAAGAGGTCGGGATGGATGTCTTCGCCATCGGCGAGCACCCCCCCCCGCCGTTCTTCTCCTCCTCCCCCACGACCCTGCTCGCGCACATCGCGGCCCTCACCGAACGACTCGTCGTGTCGACCTCGACGACGCTCATCACCACGAACGACCCGGTCAAGATCGCGGAAGACTNACAACCCGCCGTTCTTCTCCTCCTCCCCCACGACCCTGCTCGCGCACATCGCGGCCCTCACCGAACGACTCGTCGTGTCGACCTCGACGACGCTCATCACCACGAACGACCCGGTCAAGATCGCGGAAGACTACGCGATGCTGCAGCACCTCTCCGGCGGCCGGATGGACCTCATGCTCGGCCGCGGCAACACCGCACCCGTCTACCCCTGGTTCGGCCAGGACATCCGCCAGAGCCTGCCGATGGCCCTCGAGAACTACAACCTGTTGCACCGGCTGTGGCGCGAGGACGTCGTCGACTGGGAGGGCAACTTCCGCACTCCCCTGCAGGGCTTCACCTCGACGCCCCGCCCGCTCGACGACGTGCCGCCGTTCGTGTGGCACGGCTCGATCCGCACGCCCGAGATCGCCGAACAGGCTGCCTATTACGGCGACGGGTTCTTCGCGAACAACATCTTCTGGCCGAAGGAGCACTACCTGCGGCTCATCGACTTCTACCGGCAGCGCTTCGAGCACTACGGGCACGGCACCGCGAAGCAGGCGATCGTGGGCCTCGGCGGTCAGGCGTTCATCGCGAAGAAGTCCCAGGATGCCTGGACGGGTTTCCGCCCCTACTTCGACGAGGCTCCGGTGTACGGGCACGGCCCGACGATGGAGCAGTTCGCCGCCGGCACTCCCCTGTCGGTGGGCAGCCCGCAAGAGGTCATCGACAAGACCCTGACCTTCCGGGAGACGTTCGGCGACTACCAGCGGCAGCTCTTCCTCGTCGACCACGCGGGGCTCCCGCTGCCGATGGTGCTCGAGCAGCTCGAACTGCTCGGCGGCGAGGTCGTGCCGGTGCTGCGCCGGGAGCTCGCGGCGAAGCGCGACCCCGAGGTGCCCGACGCCCCGACGCACGCCAGCCTGGTGACCGCGAAGTACGGCGACGCAGCCCCGCGTCAGCCCAAGCCGAACGCGAACCGCGGCGACAACGTGACCGGCGGCTCCCCGTACCAGGACACCGAAGACACCGAAGACACCGAGGCCGCCTGATGTCCGGGCGGGCGCGGCTCGCGAACGACGCCTGGGAGTCGCTGCTCACCGTGCACGCGACCTTCATGAAGTCGTTCGCAGCGGAGCCCATCTGGGCCGAGGTGTCGATGAAGGAGTACGACGTGCTCTACGCCCTCACGAAGGCCGATGGCCCGGTGCGCCTCACCGACCTGCACCGGCGCGTGCTGCTGAGTCAGCCGGCGCTCTCGCGGATGGTCGACCGGCTCGTCGAGCGCGGCCTGGTCGAACGGTGCGCGGATGCCGTCGACAAGCGCGTCGTGCGGCTCGCGCTGACGGAGGCCGGCCGGGCCTGCCAGCGCGAGGTCGGCCGGGCGCACGCCCGCGACGTGACCGCGGCGATGACCGCCCGCGTGAGCGACGCGGATCTCGAAGAACTGAAGAGGATCACCCAGGCACTCCTGGGAACGAAGGAGCAGACATCATGAGCACCACCCTCGTGGTCGTGAACGCCGGAACGGGCGACCCGTCGTCGACCCGGTTGCTCGCCGACCGCACCGCGCAACGCGTCGCGGCTCTGGCGTCGACAGCCGGGCAGACCGTCGACACCCACGTCATCGACCTGCGCGAGATCGCGACCGAGGTCACCACCGCGCTCGTCTCGCAGCACATCGGCACGGGTCTGCGGGCCGCGATGGATGCCGTGGCGGGCGCCGACGGGATCGTCGCGGCGAGCCCCGTCTACGCGGCCGGGCCGAGCGGGCTGTTCACCTCGTTCTTCCAGGTGCTCGAGACCGACTCGCTCATCGGCACCCCGGTGATCCTCGCGGCGACGGCGGGTACTGCTCGGCATGCCCTCGTGGCCGACGATCAGATGCGCGGGATGTTCGGCTATCTGCGCGCGATGACGGTGCCGACGGCGCTCTTCGCGGCCCCCGAGGACTGGGCGGATGCGGCGCTCACCGGCCGGATCGACCGCGCGGCGCTCGAACTCGTCACGCTCATGCGCGCCGGAGTGGCGACGACGATCCGCGCGGGCAACGCCGCCAAGTACCAGACGCAACTCGGTTCGCCCAACGACCCCGGCATCCAGCTCGACAGCGACCTCATGCGCCTCGCCGCCGGCGGAGCCGTGTGACAGCATGGCCGCATGGCCGACCGCCTCATGCTGCTCGACACGGCGGGCATCTACTTCCGCGCCTTCTACGGGGTTCCCGACACGGTGACCGCCCCCGATGGCACGGTCGTGAACGCGGCACGGGGAACGCTCGACATCATCGCGCGCCTCGTCTCGCAGTTTCAGCCGACGCACCTCATCGCGTGCTGGGACGACGACTGGCGCCCGCAGTGGCGGGTCGACCTCATCCCGTCGTACAAGACCCATCGCGTCGCCGAAGTCGTGGAGCCGGGGCCTGACGTCGAGCTCGTGCCCGACCCGCTCACCGCGCAGGTGCCGATCATCGCCGAGTCGCTGCGGCTGCTCGACATCCCGATCGTCGGTGCTCCTGAGCACGAAGCCGACGATGTCATCGGCACGCTCGCCTCGACCGCGACGATGCCGGTGGATGTGGTCACCGGCGACCGCGACCTGTTCCAGCTCGTCGACGACGCCGCGGGGGTGCGGGTGATCTACACGGGCCGCGGCATGGCGAACCTGGAGATCCTCGACGGCGCCGCGGTCGAGGCGAAGTACGCGATCACACCCGCGCAGTACGCGGCGTTCGCGGCGATGCGGGGCGACCCCTCCGACGGGCTCCCGGGCGTCGCGGGCGTCGGCGAGAAGACCGCGGCCGGGCTACTGCGCGAGTTCGGCGACCTCGACGGCATCGTCGCCGCGGCGGCCGACCCGGCGACCGCGCTGTCGCCGTCGGTGCGCGCGAAACTGTTGGCGGCATCCGACTACCTCGCGGTCGCTCCGACCGTCGTGAACGTCGTGCGCGACCTCGAGCTGCCACGCGTCGACGCGGAGATCCGGCCGCTCACCGCGGGTCAGGTCGAGGCGGCGTCGGCATTCGCGGAACGGTGGGGCCTCGACTCGGCGATGACGCGCATCCTCTCGGCCCTTCCGACCGCCCCATAGGCGCCGGTCAGCCGGCCAGCGGGGCCGCCTTGGCTTCGCGGAACGCGCCACGGAGCACCGTGAAACAGCCGATCGCGCCGAAGATCAGCGTCATCACCGCATCGCCGGCCAGCGCGCCGGCGACCTCGGGCGAGCTGAACGCGCGCCACAGGATGCTGCTGAGCTCCGGCGAGGTCAGCACCTCGGGCACCGAGACGTGGTTCACCCGGGCGATCTCACCGGCCAGGGTGAAGACCTCGGCGGCGAGGAAGGCGAGCACGAGGGTGGCGACCGTGACGAGGGCCACGACGACCGCTCCGCGCATCGACACCCGACCGCCCGAACCGAGTCGGTAGAGGAAGAACGCGGCGAACGCGACCCCGAAGCCCACGATCGAGGCGATGAAGCCCAGGTTCCAGATGAGCACGAAGACGAGGATGCCGGCGGGCACGACGAGCAGCGACAGCAGCAGTCCGCGCACGAGGTTCTCGGGCGGGAGCTGCGGCGTCGGTTCCGACGGCGGCGTCACGACAGCGTCGGCGACCGACTCGGTCGGATCGTTGCCTGCGGACGGTTCGTGAGCTGAGGTTTCCCCGGACATGGCGAGAGTCTAGGGGTCGTCAGCCACCGCTGATGACCGCCACCGTGTCGAAGGCGATCTGCAACTCCTCGTTGGTCGGCACCACCAGGACGGCGACCGGACTCCCGTCGGGCGAGATGAACCGGGGCGCCGACGACGGCGCGGCGTTGAGCCCGGCGTCGACCACGATGCCGAGGAAGCCGAGGCGCTCCACTGCCCGCGCACGCACGAGAGCGCTGTTCTCCCCCACCCCCGCCGTGAAGACGAGCGCGTCGATGCCGCCGAGGTCGGCCGCGTAGGCCGCGATGTAGCGCTGCACCCGGTGCACGTACACCTCGAAGGCGAGCGCCGCGGCCTCGTCACCGCTGTCGATCGCGCGGATCAGGTCGCGCATGTCGCTGTGGCCCCCGAGGCCTTTCAGCCCGCTCGAACGGTTGAGCATGTCGTCGAGCGCGGTGGCGTCGAATCCGCCGACGCGCTGCAGGTGCACGAGCACCGCCGGATCGAGATCGCCCGAGCGCGTGCCCATGACGAGACCCTCGAGCGGCGTCATCCCCATCGACGTGTTGATGCTGCGCCCGCCCGCGACGGCCGCGGCGGATGCTCCGTTGCCGAGATGCAGCACCACCTGACGGAGCTGCTCGAGCGGGCGACCGAGCAGTTCGGCGGCGCGACGGGTGACGTACCGGTACGAGGTGCCGTGGAATCCGTACCGCCTCACCTGGTACCGCGCCGCGACCGCCGCATCGATCGCGTAGGTGTAGGCCTCGGGCGGGAGGGTGGCGTGGAACGCCGTGTCGAAGACGGCGACCTGCGGCACGAACGGCAGGGCGGCCCGCGCCGCCCGGATGCCGAGCAGCCCCGGCGGATTGTGCAGCGGCGCGAGCACGGCGAGCCGCTCGATCTCGGCCTCGACCGCGTCGTCGATGACGGTGGCCTGCACGAAGACGGTGCCGCCGTGCACGATCCGGTGGCCGACCGCGTCGATGCTCTCGACGTCGAGGCCCTCGAGCGCGTCGGTGAGGGCGGCGGCGTGGTCGGGCACCGGCGAGCCGGGCACCCCGATGCGCTCCACGAGTCCGGCCACGACCCGGACGCCCGATTCGGCGTCGAGCACCTCGTACTTGAGGGAGGACGAGCCCGCGTTGACGACCAGAACGCGCGTCACGACGCGTCCTGGGCCTGGATCGCCGTGATCGCGATCGTGTTGACGATGTCGCGCACGAGCGCGCCGCGCGACAGGTCGTTGATCGGCTTGGCGAGGCCCTGCAGCACGGGGCCGATCGCCACCGCGCCGGCCGAACGTTGCACGGCCTTGTAGGTGTTGTTGCCGGTGTTGAGGTCGGGGAAGACGAACACCGTCGCCCGCCCGGCCACGTCGGACTCGGGCATCTTCGACGCCGCCACCGTCGGGTCGGCCGCCGCGTCGTACTGGATCGGCCCGACGACCGGCAGCTCGGGGGCGCGCTGCCGCACCAGCTCCGTCGCAGCCCGCACCCGGTCGACGTCGGCACCGGATCCCGACTCCCCGGTCGAGTAGCTGAGCATCGCGACCCGCGGCTCGATTCCGAACTGCCGTGCCGTCGCCGCCGACGAGATGGCGATGTCGGCCAGCTGCTCGACGGTCGGCTCGGGGATGACGGCGCAGTCGCCGTAGACGAGAACGCGATCGGCGAGTGCCATGAAGAACACGCTCGAGACGACCGAGACGCCGGGCGAGGTCTTCACGATCTCGAAGCCGGGCCGGATGGTGTGCGCCGTCGTGTGGCGTGCACCCGAGACCATCCCGTCGGCGAGTCCCAGGTGCACCATGAGGGTTCCGAAGTACGACACGTCGGTCACGGTGTCGGCGGCAGCTTGGCGGGAGATCCCCTTGTGTTTGCGCGCTTCGGCGTACACGTCGGTGAACCGCTCGTGCAGTTCGGGATCGGTGGTCGCGATCACCCGGGCCGCGTCGAGGTCGACCCCGAGCTGCCCGGCACGCTGGCGCACCGTGGTCTCGTCGCCGAGGATCGTGATGTCGGCGATCCCGCGCTGCAGCACGATCCCCGCGGCCTGCAGGATGCGGTCGTCGTCGCCTTCGGGCAACACGATGTGCTGGCGCTTCGCGCGGGCACGTTCGATCAGCAGATGCTCGAACCGCAACGGGGTCATCACCGGCGACGACGGCAGGCTCAGCCTCCGCACCAGATCGGCCCCGTCGACGTGGCGCTCGAACAGCGCCAGCGCTGCGGCGTACTTCTGCGGGCTGTCGGCGGCGAGTCGGCTGCGGGCGTGGGTGATGAGCACCGCGGTGTCGAAGGTGCCGAGCCGGTTCGTCGCGATCGGCAGCGTCGACCCGAGGGTGTCGAGCAGTTTCTGCACGGCGGGGGCGACCGGGAACCCGCCGTTGAGCACGATGCCGCTGAGCGTCGGGAAGCCCGGCGAGAGGTGGGCCATGAGCGCTCCGAGCACGATCTCGGAACGGTCGGCGGGCACGACGACGATCGCATCTTCGGTCAGCCGGGGCAGCACGTTCTCGAGCGACATCGCCGCGACGACCGTGTCGCGCACCGGCCGATCGAGTCCGGCGGGATCTCCGGAGGCCAGGGTCGCCTCGGCGGCGGCGAACACGTGGCGCAGCAGCGGGGCCGTCAGCTCGGCGTCTTCGGGGATCGCCCACACCGGCACCTGCGGGTGTTCCGCGGTGATGGCTTTCTGGATCGCGTCGAGCGACGACGGCTCCGCCCGGTTCACGATCACCGCGAGCACGGAGGCGTGCTCCACCTGCAACTCGTCGATCGAGACCCGGGCCAGCCCCGCGAGAGCCGCCGGCGAGCGGAAGGTGTCGTCTTCGCTGCGCCCGCCCAGCACCAGCACGACCGGAGCGGCCAGATTCGCCGCGATGCGGGCATTGGTCGCCAGTTCGGTCGGCGACCCGACATCCGTGTAGTCGGAACCGAGGATGATCACCGCGTCGCACGCTTCCTCCATCGTGCTGAAGCGGTCGACGATCTGCGAGAGCGCCGCGTCCGGATTCTCATGCAGCTCGGGGTAGGTCGTGCCGACGCACTCCTCATAGGCGAGCTGCGCGCTCGCGTGCTCCCGCAGCATCTCGAGCACGTAATCCCGATCCGGCCCCGATCGCGAGATCGGCCGGAACACCCCCACCCGCGCCACCGAACCCTTGAGGGTTTCGAGCAGCCCCACGGCGACCGTCGACTTGCCCGTGCCGCCCTCGGCCGAGGTCACATAGATCCGGGTCGCCACGGCACCACGCTACGGGAAGACCGAGCCGACCTCACCAGGCCGACCTCACCAGGTGGAGTCGCCGCGGATGACGACGTCGGAGCCGCCGTCGATGAAGATGACCTGCCCGCAGAGGTGCGCGTTCTCTTCGCTGGTGAGCCAGGCGAGGAGGTAGCCGACGTCGCGAGGCTGGAAGATGCCGCCCAGCGGCATCGGTACCATCTGCAGAATCGCCTCCCTGGCCTCTTCGCTGCCCGTGTACGCCGCGGTCATCGGGGTCTCGACGACGCCGGGGGCGACCGCGTTGAGCGGGATCCCAGCACCCGCCCACTCGGCGGTCGCCGCATTGCGGCGGATCCACCGCGAGACCGCGCGCTTCGTGGTGCCGTAGATGAGATTCGCCGCGTCACCGCCTGCCGCCTCGAGTTCGGCCCCGCGCTTCATCGCGGCGACCTCGTCGCCGGCGAGCAGAGCGTCGAGCAGGCCGTCGTCGGGTGGGAAGAGCGACGCCATCGACACCGTGGCGACGGCGCGCGGAGCCTCGGACCCGGCGAGCAGCGGCCGCAGCCCGGTGAGGGTCGCGACGGCCCCGAAGTAGTTGACCGCGACCGTGGTCGCCGTCGGCGTCGCGAGACCGGCGTTGGCGATGATCGCATCGATGCGGCCGCCCGAGAGTTCACTGACCCGGGTGACCATCTGCTCTCGGCCCTCGGCCGTCGAGAGGTCGACATTCACGTCGGCGTCGTGGAGGTCCACTCCGATGACGCGGTGGCCGCGCTCGACGAGGAGGGCGGAGGTCGCGAGGCCGATGCCGCTCGCGGCACCGGTGATGACGGTGATCCTGGTCATGCCCCCAGTGTCACGGTGCCCGCTCCGGGGCGGAGGGGTCGAAGGTCCCGTGGCCTCAGGCGGTCTCGTCGGCAGCCGCGAGCTGGCCGCACGCGCCGTCGATCTCCTTGCCGCGGGTGTCGCGCAGGGTCGTCGGGATGCCCATCGCCTCGAGCCGGCGCACGAACTCCCACTGCACGTCGGGCTCGCTCGCCGTCCAGATCGATCCCGGCGTCGGGTTCAGCGGGATGGGATTGACGTGCACCCAGCCGCGCCCTCGGGCGTTGAGCTTCTCGCCGAGGAGGTCGGCGCGCCAGCCATGGTCGTTCATGTCCTTGATGAGCGCATACTCGATCGACACCCGCCGTTTTGTGGCGTCGAAGTAGGCCCGCGCGGCGTCGAGCACCTCGTCGACCTTCCACCGCGAGTTGACCGGGATCAGTTCGTCGCGCAGTTCGTCGTCGGGGGCGTGCAGCGACAGCGCGAACGTCACCGGGATGCCTTCGGCCGCGAGTTTTCCGATCGCCGGAGCCAGGCCGACCGTCGACACGGTGATGCCGCGGGCGCTCATCCCGAGCCCGTCCGGGGCGGGGGCGACCATCGTGCGGATCGCGCGCAGCACCCGCGCGTAATTGGCGAGCGGCTCCCCCATGCCCATGAAGACGATGTTGCTGACCCGTTCCATCGAGTGGTCGGTCTTCTTCTTGCCGCCCAGCTGGCCGTCGGCGATGACCCGGTTGGCCCGCACGATCTGGTCGACGATCTCGGCCGTCGAGAGGTTGCGGGTCAGCCCCGCCTGTCCGGTCGCGCAGAACGGGCAGTTCATGCCGCACCCGGCCTGCGACGAGATGCACAGCGTGATGCGTCCCGGATAGCGCATGAGCACCGACTCGACGAGGGCGCCGTCGTGCAGCTTCCAGAGGAACTTGATCGTGTCGCCCTTGTCGGTCTCGAGTCGCCGCAACTCGGTGAGCAACGGCGGCAAGAGCCCCGCGACGAGCTCTGCGCGACCAGCGGCGGGCAGATCCGTCATCTCGGCGGGGTCGGAGGTCGAGTGCGTGAAGTAGTGCGTCGCGATCTGCTTGGCCCGGAAGGCCGGCATCCCCAGCTCGGTGATCTTCGCCGCCCGCTCGTCGGCGGTGAAGTCGGCGAGATGCTCGGGCGGCTTGCCGCGCTTCGGGCTGGCGAACTGCAGCAGCGGGCGACCGTCGGTGTCGAGCTTCTGCTTCCAGCCCTCGGTTTTCGGGCGCACCTGGCGGATCTCGCCCTGCACCGCGTCGGAAGCCATGGGCTCCAGGGTACGGGGCGTCAGCTGTGACTGATCGCCGGGCGAACTCTCACGCCCGGCTGCGTTCACGCAGAGTCGCGCCAGACGACCTCGGTCGGCAACAGCACGCCGTCAGCTGCCGGTGACCCGGATCGCACCTGCTCGAGCACCAGCTCGGCGGCTCGCGCTCCCAGGTCTCCGGCGGGCTGGCGAATCGTCGAGAGGGCCGGCTGTGCCCGACGCGCCCAGGCGCTGTCGTCGAACCCGACGACGCCGACGTCGGCCGGCACCCGCCGACCGGCGGAGGCGAGGGCTTCGAGGGCACCGACGGCGACCGCGTCGGAGGCCGCGAAGACCCCGTCGATGAGCGGGTCGACGCGCAACAGCTCGGCCATGCCCGCGACGCCGGCGTCGTGGGTGTAGAAACTCTGCCTCGATACCAGCGACTCGTCGTATCCGTCGCCGAGCGCGTCCCGGAACCCGGCCAGTCGGTCGCGACCGGAGTCGCGGTCGAGGCCCGCGGCGATCATGCCGATGCGGGAGCGGCCCGTCGCCTTGAGTCGCCGGGTGATCTGTTCCGCGGCGCCGCGGTTGTCGATGCCGACCCACGGGAGCTGCGGCTGATTGTCGGGCCGGCCGATCATCACGGCCGGCAGCCGCAGATCGGCGATGGCCTGGGAGATCGGGTCGCCCTCGCGCGCGGAGACGATGATCGCCCCGTCGACGAAACCGCCCCCGAGGTAGCCGGTGACCCGCTGCGAATCGCGTTCGGTGTCGATGATGAGCGAGACGAGCTGGTAGTCGGCGGCCGACAGCGACGAATTGATGCCCAACAGGATGGCGCCGATGTTGGGGTCGTCGACGAACACCGAGTGCGGCTCGTGCACGATGAGCGCGATGGCGCCGGAGGACTGGGTCGCCAGGTTGCGCGCGGCGGTGTTGCGCACGTAGCCGACCTTGGCGATGGCGGCTTCGATGGCTTCTCGGGCGGACGCCGAGACGTACGGCTCGCCGTTGAGAACCCGCGAGACGGTGCCGCGCGACACCCCGGCTTCAGCCGCCACGTCGAAGATCGTGGCGCGCTTCTGACGCGGAACAGGTGCGGGCACGGGCTCAGTGTATTGACACCGGCGAACTCTCGTGTCTAATCTGGGAGCGTTCACAGAAAACCTTGACTCCTTCGTTTGCACAACGGTCTGTGCACGCTCCCAGAGTCTCGGTGTCGAGCGACAACGATGTTGATCCGACCGCGGAAGGAATGGCCCGTGAGCACTCCCCGGACCCTGAGCGCTGAGAAGTCGCTCGTGCCGGGATGGGCGACGGGCACCATCACCCTCGGCTGCGATTACAACCCGGAGCAGTGGGACGAGTCGGTGTGGCTCGACGACATCGCGCTCATGACCGAACTCGGTGTCGACCTCGTCGCCATCAACATCTTCGGGTGGGCGCAACTGCAGCCCACCCCCGGCAGCTTCGACTTCGGCCGGCTCGACCGCATCGTCGAACTGCTGCACGCCGCGGGCATCCGCATCAACCTCGGAACCGGCACCTCGTCGCCGCCTCCCTGGCTCGCGCGTCTGCACCCCGAGACGCTGCCGCAGGCGGCCGATGGAACGATCGCCTGGCCGGGCGGACGCCAGGCCTGGTGCCCGAGCTCCCCCGTCTTCCGCGAGAAGTCCCTCGAGCTGGTGAGCGCGATGGTCGAGCGCTACGGCGCCCACCCGGCCGTCGCCCTCTGGCACGTCTCGAACGAACTGGGCTGCCACAACGCGCTCTGCTACTGCGACACCTCGGCCGCGGCGTTCCGCGCCTGGTTGCAGCGCCGCTACGAGACCCTCGATACCCTCAACGATGCGTGGGGAACCGCCTTCTGGAGCCAGCGGGTCGGCGATTGGGCCGACGTGCTGCCTCCTCGCACCACGCGTTCCGCGGCGAACCCGGCCCAGGCCCTGGACTTCGCGCGGTTCTCGTCCGACGAGCTGCTCGCGTCCTATCGCGCCGAAGCCGCCGTGGTGCGTGCCGGCTCCGCCGCTCCCGTCACCACCAACCTCATGGTGACCGCGCACATCAGCACCCAGGACTACTTCGGCTGGGTCGACGACCTCGACCTGATCGCCAACGACCACTACCTCGACCACCGGCTGCCCGACCCGCTCGCCGAGCTCGCGTTCAGTGCCGATCTCACCCGCGGTCTCGCGAAGGGTGATCCATGGATGCTCATGGAGACCTCGACGAGCGCGGTGAGCTGGCAGCCGATCAACCACGCCAAGCGCGACGGCGAGCTGGTGCGCACCGTGCTCGGGCACGTCGCCCGCGGCGCCGACTCGATCTGCTTCTTCCAGTGGCGCGCCTCCCGGCGCGGGGCCGAGAAGTTCCACTCCGCACTGCTCCCCCATGGCGGCACCGGGAACAGCGGGTGGGCACAGAGCCTCGAACTGTCGGCGGTGCTCGACCGGCTGTCGCCGATCGTCGGTTCTCGCGTCGCCGCGCGGGCAGCCATGGTGTTCTCGTGGCCGGCGTGGTGGGCGGCAGAAGGCGACGCCCAGCCGAGCGGTCTGCTGCGCTACCTTCCGGAGGCCCACCGCTACCACCGCGCACTGCGTGCCCTCGGGGTCACCGTCGACCTGGTCGCCCCGGGGACACCGCTCACCGGGTACGACCTGGTGATCGTTCCGACCCTGTACACCGCCACCGACGCGGAGGCCGCCGTGATCGCCGACGCGGCCGAACTCGGCGCCACCGTGCTCATCACCCCGTTCAGCGGAATCGTCGATGACACCGACGCCATCCATCCCGGCAGCTACCCGGGCGCCTTCCGCGACCTGCTCGGTATCGTCATCGACGAGTTCCGCCCCCTCGCCGCCGCCCAGGCGATCCGTCTCGACAGCGGCGCTCGAGGCTCCGTCTGGAGCGAGTCGATCCAGACGCGTGGCGCCGCCATCGTCGACGCCTTCACGGACGGCCCCGCCGCCGGCTCCCCCGCCCTGACCCGGCGCGAGGTCGGCGAGGGCGCGGCCTGGTACGTCGCGACGATGCTCGATGACGAATCGCTGAGCGACCTCCTCGTCCGGCTGTGCGCCGAAGCCGACGTTCCGGTGACCGAGGTCGGCCCCGACGTCGACCTCGTGACCCGGGTCACCGACACCCACGAGGCCACCTTCGTCATCAACCACCGCGACGCGCCGGTCACCGTGCCGGTCAGCGGACTCGATCTCGTCACCGGCGAGACCGTGACCGACACGACGCCCGTGGCCGCGGGTGCCGTTCGCGTGATCGTCACCGAGAGGAGCAATCGTGGTGCGTGACACTGTCGTCACCCCGTCGAGAGCGGTCAGACATCGAAAGGCGCTCGCCGCCTTCCTGCTGCCGTTCGGGGTGCTGTTCGTGCTGTTCTACGTCGTCCCGATCCTGTACGCCGTCTACCAGTCGCTGCTCACCGTCGAGCGGGAGGGCACCTTCGGCCCCGCGGTGCAGGTGTTCGGCGGCCTCACCCAGTACATCGCCGTGTTCCAGAACGAGCCGTTCTGGGCATCCATCGTTCGCGTCCTGATGTTCGGGGCCGTGCAGGTGCCGATCATGCTCGGGCTCGCCCTCATCCTGGCGCTTCTGCTGGACTCGCCGCTCGTGCGCGGCGCGAAGTTCTTCCGGCTCGCGTTCTTCGCCCCGTACGCGGTGCCGAGCGTCATCGCGGCGATCATGTGGGGCTTCCTGTACTCCCCGAACCTGTCGCCGTTCACCGCGGTCACCGGCAGCGTCGACTTCCTCTCAGCCGATGCCGTGCTGTGGTCGATCGCCAACGTGGTCACCTGGGTGTACGTCGGCTACAACATGCTCATCATCTACTCGGCTCTGCTGTCGATTCCGCAGGAGATCTACGAGGCGGCCCGACTCGACGGCGCGAACCAGCTGCGCATCGCCTGGTCGATCAAGATCCCCCTCGTCGCACCCGCCCTCGTGCTGACCGGCATCTTCTCGATCATCGGCACCTTCCAGCTGCTGGCGGAGCCGCAGGTGTTCGCCAGCTTCTCGTCGGCCGTCACGAGCACCTTCACCCCGAACCTGACCATCTACTCGACCGCGTCGGTGCCGAACATGAGCCTCGCCGCGGCCATGTCGGTCGTGCTCGCCGTGGCGACTTTCCTGCTCTCGTTCACCGTCTTGAAGCTCACCCAACGGAGGGCAACGCTATGACGACCACAGCCAGCTTGATGGCGCGTGAGGGCGGGCGGCTCGGACGCACCGCCACGCGGGAGAGCGCCGTGTCACGCACCATCGCGATGGCCGTGATGATCGTCGCCACGCTCTACTTCCTGACGCCGCTGTGGTGGCTGTTCGTCGCGGCGACCAAGTCGCGGGCGGACTTCACCACCACCGCTCCCCTGTGGTTCGCCGACTTCGACCTGTTCGGCAACATCGCCGCGCTCTTCCAGTACCGCGACGGTGTCTTCCTGCGCTGGCTCGCCAACAGCGCGCTCTACGCCGGAGTCGGGGCGGCGCTCGCGACGCTGTTCGCCGCGATGGCGGGGTACGCGATCGCGAAGTACACCTTCCGCGGCCGCGAGACCCTGTTCAACGTCGTGCTCGGGGGCGTGCTCGTGCCTGCGACGGCGCTCGCGTTGCCGCTCTTCCTGATCTTCAGCCAGGCCGGCGCGACGAACACCATCTGGGCGGTGCTGCTGCCGAGCCTGGTCAGCCCGTTCGGGGTCTACCTCTCGAGGATCTACGCCTCGGCGAGCGTTCCCGACGAGATCATCGAGGCCGCGCGCATCGACGGCGCCGGCGAGGTGCGCACCTTCTTCACGGTCGCGACGCGGCTCATGGCGCCGGCGCTGGTGACGATCTTCCTCTTCCAGTTCGTCGCGATCTGGAACAACTTCTTCCTGCCGCTCATCATGCTGCGCGACGAAGCCCTGTTCCCGGTGACGATGGGCCTCTACGTGTGGAACACCCAGGTCAGCCAGATCCCCGACATCCGTGCCCTCGTCGTCGTCGGCTCGCTGCTGTCGATCATCCCCCTCATCGTCACCTTCCTCGGGCTGCAGCGTTTCTGGCAGTCCGGGCTGGCGAACGGCGGGCTCAAATGAGCCCGGCGACAGCGCCTCCGAAAGATCTGAACCACCAAATCAGCACCACCCCAAGAAAGGAACACAGCATGGCGATCTCCACAGTCGCGCGTGCGGGGGCCGTCGTGGCCATCTCCGCTCTCGCCCTGACGGCCTGCTCGACGGGCGGCACCGATGCCGGCGCGAGCGGCGACTGCACTCCCTCCGACGGTCCCGTGACCCTGACCTTCACCACCTGGCTGCCGGGCGTCGAAGACGCCGTCGCCATCTGGAACGAAGAGAACCCCGACATC
Organism: Pseudolysinimonas yzui; assembly: GCF_014653215.1. Taxonomy (GTDB): domain Bacteria; phylum Actinomycetota; class Actinomycetes; order Actinomycetales; family Microbacteriaceae; genus Pseudolysinimonas_A; species Pseudolysinimonas_A yzui. Next base: position 969,319 of record NZ_BNAI01000001.1, read on the forward strand.
CAGGTCGAGGTTCAGACCGGCCCGAACGGCAACGGCGGCACGTACCAGAACTTCTTCAACCAGCTCGCGGCCGGAAATGCCCCCGACCTCGGTCAGATCGAGTTCGACGCGATGCCGAACTTCCGGGTGCAGGACGGCCTCGAGAACATCGGGGCGTGCGAAGGCATCCTCGAAGCCGAAGACCAGTTCGTCGGCTGGACCTGGAGCCAGGTGACGTTCGGTGAAGAGGATGCGGTCTACGCGATCCCGCAGGACACCGGCCCGATGGCGATGTTCTACCGCGCCGACCTGTTCGAGCAGGCGGGCATCCCGATTCCGACCACGTGGGAAGAGTACGAAGCCGCCGCGGTGCAGATCCGCGCGCTCGGCGGGTACATCAACAACTTCTCGCAGAGCGACATCAACGCCTTCGCCGGCCTGGTGTGGCAGGCCGGCGGCGAGTGGTTCGGCCAGGACGGCGAGAACTGGACGGTCGACCTGACCAGCGACGAGTCCACCCAGGTGGCCGAGTACTGGCAGGGCCTGATCGACGACGACCTGGTCGCCGTCTACCCGCCGTGGACCGACGAGTGGAACGCCGCCTACAACTCGAGCGAGCTGTGGACCTGGGTCTCCGCCGTCTGGGGCGCCAACACGATCGCGAGCGGCGCGCCCGACACCGCCGGCAACTGGGCGGTCGCCCCGATGCCGCAGTGGGAGGCCGGCGGAAGCGCCGCAGGCAACTGGGGTGGCTCGACCACCGCGGTGCTGAAGGGCTCCGACCACCCGTACGAGGCGGCGCAGTTCGCGCTGTGGCTCAACACGGATGCCGATTCGCTGACCGCGATGAACGCCAGCGCGAGCATCTACCCCGCGACGATCGAGGGCGCCAACCTTCCGGCATTCGCCGAGGGTGTGGAGTTCTACGGCGGTCAGAAGATCTACGAGGTGTTCGCCGAGGCCGGCAACAACGTCAACCCCGACTTCACCTGGGGTCCGACGATGACGCAGGTCTACAACGACGTCGCCGATGGCTTCGCCGCCGCCGTTTCGGGCAACGGTACGCTCGTTGACGCGCTGGCCTCCGGCCAACAGAAGACGATCGCCGCCCTGAAGGCAGCCTCGATCCCCGTCAAGGAGTAGGTATCTCGCTTCTCCACCTCCGTGCCGCGGGTGTCAGCCTTGTGCTCGACGCCCGCGGCACGGCCGTCCCCCGCCTCCTCCACTGGGGAGCCGATCTCGGCGACGTCGACCCCGACATGCTCGAACAGATCGCTGCGGCCCCCGCAATCGCGCCGAGTGCGCCCGACCTCCCCCTTGCCCCGTCCATCCTCGCCGGCCCCGCCGAGGGCTGGAGCGGGTTCCCGGCGATCGTCGCGCACCGCATCGGCAGCGGTCCCGCCCGGCTGCCGCTGCGCATCCGCCGCACCGGGCTCAGCCGAACCGACCCGAACTCGGTGGCGATCGACCTCGCGGTCGACGACGATCACGGCCCGCTACTCGGCGTCGTGTGGCGCGCGACGTTGTCGCCCGAGGGCGTCGTGACGATCGATCTGGATGCGACGACCGCAGCGGCCGAGGGCGTCGAGCTGCACCGGCTGGCCGTCTGCATGCCGGTGCCGGCGCGCGCGAGCGATCTGCTCGACTTCAGCGGCGTGTGGGCCCACGAGCGGCAACCGCAGCGTGGCGCCATCCGCGACGGGCTGCACCTGCGCGACCAGCGACGAGGCCGTCCGGGGCACGACTCCCCCTACCTCACGGTGCTCGGAACCGTCGGCTTCGGATTCCGTTCCGGTGAGGTCTGGGCGTTGCACCACGCCTGGAGCGGCAACAGCACGACAGGTGTCGAGTCACTCGCCACCGGACACCGACGGCTTCTCGCCGCGGAACTGCTGGATGCCGGCGAGGTGAGTCTCGCGAGCGGCGACCACTACCGCGCGCCGCAGACGGTACTCGCCTACAGCGACCACGGCCTCGACGGGCTCTCCGACCGCCTGCATCCCTTCGTGCGTGCCCAGACTCCCCCGGCCCACCGTCCGGTGGTGCTCAACACCTGGGAAGCCGTCTATTACGACCACGCCCTCGAGAAGCTGCTGCCGCTCGTCGACCTCGCTGCCGATCTCGGGGTCGAGCGCTTCGTGCTCGACGACGGCTGGTTCAAGGGCCGCACCGACGACCGCCGGGCGCTCGGCGACTGGACGGTCGATCCCGACCGCTGGCCGTCGGGGCTGCATCCGCTGTCGGAGGCGGTCGTCGCGCGGGGAATGGACTTCGGCCTGTGGGTCGAACCCGAGATGGTCAGCGCCGACTCGCGGCTCGCGCGCGAACATCCCGATTGGATGCTCGCCGACCTCGCCGCGGATGCCGCGGTCCCGCCTTCGTGGCGGCACCAGCACACCCTCGACCTCACCGTGCCCGCCGCCCGCGAACACGTGCTGGAGGCGCTCACCGCGCTGCTCACGGAGTACCCGATCGCGTTCCTCAAGTGGGATCACAACCGCGACCAGCACGCCGGCACCGCGGCCGCCCATACGCGGGCCGTCTACGCCCTCATCGACGCGTTGCGCGAGCGGTTCCCCGACCTGGCGATCGAGAGCTGCGCCTCCGGTGGGGCGCGGGTCGACCTGGGCATGGCGCGACGCGTGCACCGGTTCTGGACGAGCGACACGAACGACGCGCTCGACCGCCAGCGCATCCAGCGGTACAGCGGCCTGCTCATGCCGCCGGAGCTGCTCGGCGGTCACGTCGGCGCCCCCCGTGCGCACATCACCGGGCGTACGCACGATCTCTCGTTCCGTCTCGCGACGGCGCTGTTCGGCAGTGCGGGTATCGAGTGGGATGTGGCTGCCGCGACCGACGAGGATCGAGCCCACCTCCGCAACTGGATCGATCTGGTGAAACAGCTTCGACCGCTCGTGACAACCGGGCGCACCGTGCGCACCGACGAGCCCGGCGACGACCGCCTCGTCCACGGGCTGGTGAGTCCATCCGGCGACGAAGCGATCATCGCCCTCGTCACCCTCGACACCGCAGCGGTCGCGGTGCCTCCCCCGTTGCGCTTCCCGGGTCTCGACCCGGATCGTCGGTATCGCGTGGAACCACTCGACCTCGGCGGAGGCCCCCACGTCGTTCAAGACGCGCCGCCCGCCTGGCTCGCCGAGGGCGGGATCACCGTGACCGGACGGCTGTTGGGCGACCTCGGATTGCCGGTGCCGCTTCTCGCACCACAGCAGGCCCTCCTCCTGCGGGTTCGGGCGGTCGCGTGACCAGCCCGTGGGCAGTCGCAGGACCCCGTAATGGGGCTGACGACGCTGTGCCGAGCTCACTTACCGTCGTCGTATGACCGCGCTCGGCACCGATGCGAGTCTCGGTGCGCGAGACATGCCGTCGACGCTGCGCCGCGCCGTCGGCGTGCTCCTGTGGCTCATGGTCATCGCCAACGTCGTCTACCTGGTGGGCTTGATCCTCTCAGGGGGCGAGCCGAATGCCTTCATCAGCATCTGGGTGTCGCAGGCGACGCAATGGATCCCGGCCGTGATCTTCTGGCTGGTGGCCACCCGCCCCGGCCCCGCCCGCATCCCGATCACGCTCGCCGCGATCGGGGTGACGGCGACCGCATTCGGCGACACCTACTACTCATTCGCGATGGACGAGAACGGCTACCTGGAGTTCCCGTCACCGGCCGACCCGGCCTATCTGCTCTTCTACCCGTTGATGGCGGTAGGGCTCGTTCTCCTCGTGCGGCGTCGGCTCTCCCGTGTCGGGTGGCTGGTGCTGCTCGAGACCGCGGTCGCGACGGCGGGGGTGTCGGCCCTGCTCGCCGTCGTGCTCGCCCCGGTGTTCGACACTGCTCTCGACAGCGGGACCGTGCTCGCGAGCGTCGTCGCCTTCGCCTATCCGTTCTTCGACGTGATTCTGATCGCCGTGATCGCCGGGATCGCGTCGATCCCGACGGAGCGGGTCGGTCGGAGGTGGTGGGCGGTCATCGTCGGCCTCGGTGTCTGGGTCGCGGGCGACATCTCGTACGCCCTCCTCTCGAATACCGGGGACTACCTGGCGGGAACCCCCCTCGACGCCACCTGGGCCGTCGGGCTCGCGTTCATCACGTGGTGGGCGGTCGGCGCTCTGCACCCCCAGTCGGAGATCCCCGCCCCGGTCCGGTACAGCGTCTTCTCTCTGCCGACGATCGGCGTGCTCGCGGGCCTCACCGTGCTCGTCATGGGCACGCAGATGGCGCTCTCGAGCTGGTCGATCGCGCTCGCGGCGCTCACGGTGGCTCTCGGACTCGTGCCGGTCGTGTTGCGCCAGGCGATTCTGGGTCGCATGCTCGGTGCCCAGCAGGAGGCCGTGCGGCGGCTCACCGAACTCGACCAGGCGAAGAGCGACATGCTCGTGACCGTGAACCACGAGTTCCGAACGCCGCTGACGTCGATCAACGGGCATGTCGAACTCCTGCTCGACGGCGTCGGGGGTGACCTGCCATCCGGTGCGCAGGACATGCTCCGCACGATCGAGCGCAACGGCGCGAAGCTGCAGGGCCTGATCGACTCGACGTTCGCGTCATCCCGCTACGACGACGTGGACGGCCATTTCGCCCCGGAGCCGACGGATGTCGCCGCGGTGGTCGGCCGCGCCGTCGAGCGCGTGGAACCGCTCGCCGAGATTCGAGGGGTATCGCTCGCGGTGACCGGCCACGACCCCGAGCTGGTCGTAAGCGCTGACGGAACGCATCTCGAGCGCGCCGTCGCGGGCATCATCGACAACGCCGTGAAGTTCACCGATCACGGTGGTCACGTGACCGTCGCCGTCGAGGCGTCACCGGAGCGCGACGAGGCGGTCATCGTCGTGCACGACACCGGGATCGGCATCCCCCTCGACGACATCCCCCGGCTCTTCACTCGCTTCTTCCGCGCCTCCAACGCACAGGACGCCGCGATTCCAGGGGTGGGACTGGGTCTTTCGATCGCCCAGCAGGTCGTTCAGGCGCACGGCGGAACGATCGACGTCGAATCGTCGGTCGGGCGCGGCACCACGATGACGGTGCGGCTGCCGGCATCCGCTCCTTAGTCGTCGCCCGGCTCGTCACGCCGCGTCGGGCGCTCGCCCACAGCGGTCCCTGGCGCGGCACCGGTTCCCGGCGCGTGCTTCTCGCGCTCGATCGACAGCCATTCCGGCATGTCGGCGAGCAGCGTTCGGATCTCGGAGGTCGTCATCGCGTCGCTGACTCCGGCGCGCGCGAGTGCCGAGTTGGAAACGCCGAGCCGGCGGGCGACCTCGCCGCGCGGGTGCGGCCCTTCGCGGCGCAGGGTGACGAGCCACTCCGGTGGTGCGGCCTGAAGGGCCTGCAGCGCATCCCGGGCGATCGGCGCCGCGCGGAACTCCTCGGGGGTCGCCGGCAGGAAGATGCCGAGCTTGTCGGCCGCGGTCTTGGGGCTCAGCAACTGCTGCTTCGGCGGCTTGGGCTGCTGGCGGCGGTCTTCGCGCGGGGCGTCGGTCATGCTTCGAGGGTACGGGGCGCCCGGGGGCGCCGTGAGCGCGGGCTAGCCTGAAGTCGTGCCCGATCCGCTCATCGTCGCCTTCGTGCCCGGCGTGACGCCCGGCAAGTGGGAGCGGGTGTGGCGTGAGCGCCGGCCCGGCGGTCGCCTCGACCTCGTGCCCCTCCCCCAGTCGGCGGCTCTCGCGGCACTCGCGGACGGCTCCGCCCACATGGCTCTGGCACGTGACGTCGCGGCCGACGACCGGTGGCACGCGATCCCGCTCTACCGGGAGGGCCCGGTCGTCGTCGCGCCGAAGGGTTCGCTCGTGGCGGCTCTGGATGCCGTCGACCTCGCCGATCTCGAGGGCGAGACCGTGCTGCCGGTCGACCTCGCGGAGGGCGCGGGAGAGGATGCCGTGGAGCTGGTCGCCGCGAACGCGGGCGTCGCCGTGATGCCGCAGTCGGTCGCCCGAGCGCTGTCACGCAAGGATGTCGTCGCCCGGCCGCTGCGCGACGCCCCCGACACCGGGATCTCGCTCGTCTGGCCCGTCGAGTCGCCCCATCCGATGTGCGAGGTGTTCATCGGAATCGTGCGCGGCCGCACGGCGAACAGCTCGCGGTGAGCGCTTCTAGCTCGCGGCCTCGCGCGGCGGGTTGTGCATGAACTCGATGCGGATGCCGTTGTCGTCTTCGACGAACGAGGCGTAGTACCGCTCGTTGAACCGCGGGTACACCTTCGGATCGCGCACCACCGACCAGCCGGCTTCGAGTGCGATCCCGTGCAGCCGCTCGACCTCCGCTCGCGAATCGACGGCGAAGGCGAGGTGCTGCCAGCCGACCCGTCCGTGCGTGTGCGGCTCGGAGCCCTCATCGCGGACGGGGTAGAGGATGAGCTCGGGTTCGCCCTTCCGGTACCACGAGACTCCGCCATCCTCGTCGTACCTCGTGAACCCGAGTGCTTCCATCACCGGGTGGAACTGTTCCTTGGCGCGGGCCAAGTCGGCCACGGTGATGCCGAGATGGTCGAAAACGTTCACGGGAGCAGTCTCCCTGATCCCGCCGACGTCCTCCGTCGCGGCTCTCGCTATTCCGCGACGGGAACCCATCGGCTAGGTTCCTCGCCATGACCGACACCGCCACCACCTCTTCGAGCGGTCGCCGCATCCTCTTCCGGGTGGGGTGGATCGTCTTGCTCCTGCTCTCCGCGCTCTTCGCCGTCAACCACATCGCGGGGATCTGGTTCATCGCCGCCTCCACCGACGAACAGCAGCTGTTCGAAGCCTTCGGCGTCGTCAACCTGCTCGCCATCGTGCTGCTCGTGATCCCGTACCGCCGCCGAGAGTGGTGGGCGTGGCTCACCGTCTGGCTCACCATCCTGCCGATCGCGCTCGTCGTCGTCTTCGTCCCGGACGCGATCGGAATCACCTACGTCGTGACGGCCGGCGTCATGTCACTCGGCCAGCTCGCGACTTTGCCGTCGTTCCGCCCCACAAGAACGGCGAACTGAGCCCGCCGAGATCGCGGCGGCGGTCGAATCAGAAATCTGTCGGGCTGACAGGATTTGAACCTGCGACCCCCTGACCCCCAGTCAGGTGCGCTACCAAGCTGCGCCACAGCCCGTGGCATCGCGCCGATTTCGCGGCACGGCCTCCTACTCTAGCCGACCCCGCGAGGGCGGCGGCGCGGGGCGATCCAATGTCGGTGGTTGCCACTTGTCTTGACGCATGGTCACCTTCCGCGACGAGCCGCCGCCGGGCGATTTCGCGAGGGTCGATGCGCGGATGCAGGCGGACGCCGGGGTGATCGACGCGATCGTGGCGGCGGATCGGATGATCGCATCCCTCACCGCCGCGAAGCTGGGGCTCATCGAGTTCGCGCACGCCACCCAGGTCGGGCCGAGCCCGCACGTGCTCGCCGAACGGGAGTTCCGCGCCGAGCTGGCCACCGCACTGCGCATCTCCGAGCGCAGCGCCGAGACGCTCATCGACGAGGCCGAGATCCTCGCCCGTCACCTGCCGACCACCCGAGCCGCTCTCGCCGAGGGGCGCATCACCCCACGCCAGGCGCGCATCCTCGTCGACGAACTCGGCGGCCTCGACGACGGCGAGCGTGACCACCTCGAGCGGCGCATGCTCGACGCTGCCGACCAGTCGGCGGCCTCGTTCCAGCGGGCGATCAAGCGACTGCGCGAAACGAGGGATGCCGACCAGGCCGCCGATCGCCACCGGCGCGCCCGAGAGGGTCGCCAGGTGACCTGTCAGCCCGGGCGCGACGGAATGGCGTGGCTCGTCGCTCACCTACCCGCGGCAGAGGCCTTGGCGATCGACAGCCGACTCGACGACCTCGCCCGCGGGTTGGCCCGACTGCGCGGCGAGACCGGCGACGACCGCTCCCTCGCGCAGCTGCGCGCCGACGCGTTCGGCGACGTGCTGCTCGACCGCGACACCCGCGCATCCCGTCGGTTCGGTGACGCCAAGCCCACCGTCGTCGTCACGGTGCCGATCTCGGTGCTCATGGGCGCATCCGATGCTCCCGCCGAGATCGTCGGCTACGGGCCGATCGACGACGAGACCGCACGCGAACTGACGGCCGAAGCGCCGGTGCTGCGACGGATGCTGACAGACCCGCGCGACGACGCGATCATCGCGCTCGGCCGCACCCGGTACCGCATGACCGACGACCTCCGCCTGCTGCTCACCGTGCGCGACGGGCGTTGCCGGTTCGCCGGGTGCTTCCGCCGGGTGGCGGCGTGCGACCTCGACCACACGCAGGCGTGGGCCGACGGCGGCACGACCGACGCGTGCAACCTCGAGCATCTCTGCCGCGGCCATCACACCCTCAAACACGAGACCCGCTGGCGTGTCGAAGCGCATCATCCCGACGGAACCATCGACTGGGCCTCCCCCACCGGCCGCCGACATCGCTCCCGGCCGGCTCGGGCGGTCGGTGCCGATCCGCCTCCGTAGCCGGCCCCACGACCCGGCATCCCGATCGGGCGGTTTCGGATAAGCCCACCGTCCGGGGTCGCCGCTACCGTGGGCACTATGCCGACGACTCCTCATCCCGCCGACAGCCACGACCTCATCCGCGTCATCGGCGCGCGCGAGAACAACCTCAAGAACATCAGCGTCGACCTGCCCAAACGCCGGTTGACGGTGTTCACGGGTGTGTCCGGATCGGGCAAGTCGAGCCTCGTCTTCAACACGATCGCGGCCGAATCCCAGCGCCTGATCAACGAGACGTATCCGGCGTTCGTGCAGGGCTTCATGCCGAGCCCCGGCCGACCCGATGTCGACGTGCTCGACGGCCTGACGACGGCGATCATCGTCGACCAGGAGCGAATGGGCGCCAACGTGCGCTCCACCGTCGGAACGGCGACGGACGCCAACGCGATGCTGCGCATCCTGTTCAGCCGCATGGGCGAGCCCCACATCGGCGGCCCCGGCGCTTTCTCGTTCAACATCCCGACGAGCGAGACGAGCGGCGTCCGCACCACCTCGACCGGCGAGCGCACCGTGATCGAGAAAGAGATCTACACCGGCGGGATGTGCCCGCGGTGCGAGGGTTCGGGCGCCGTGAGCGACATCGATCTCACCCAGCTGTTCGACGAGACGAAGTCGATCAAGGCGGGCGCGCTGACGATCCCCGGGTACAACGCCGAAGGCTGGGGCGTGCGTCTCTTCACCGAGTCGGGACTCGTGCCCGGCGACATCCCGATCAAAGACTTCACCCCCGAGCAGCGTCACGACTTCCTCTACAAGGAGGCGACCAAGGTCAAGGTCGCCGGCATCAACATGACCTACCTCGGTCTGGTTCCGCAGGTGCAGAAGTCGTTCCTCTCGAAAGACGTCGAGGCGATGCAGCCGCACATCCGAGCCTTCGTCGAGCGGGCCGTCACCTTCACGCCCTGCCCCGAGTGCGAGGGCACCCGGCTGAGCGCCGCGGCGCGGTCGTCGAAGATCGACGGGGTCAGCATCGCCGACGCCTGCCGCATGCAGATCAGCGACCTCGCCGAGTGGGTGCGCGGCCTGAAGGGATCGAACATCGGGCCGCTCCTGGAGAACCTGCAGCAGACCCTCGACTCGTTCGTCGAGATCGGCCTCGGCTACCTCAGCCTCGACCGGCCGTCGGGCACCCTCTCGGGCGGCGAAGCCCAGCGCACCAAGATGATCCGCCACCTCGGGTCGAGCCTCACCGACGTCACCTACGTCTTCGACGAGCCGACGATCGGCCTGCACCCCCACGACATCCAGCGCATGAACGAACTGCTGGTGCGGCTGCGCGACAAAGGCAACACGGTGCTCGTCGTCGAGCACAAACCCGAGATGATCGCGATCGCCGACCACGTCGTCGACCTCGGCCCGCGCGCGGGTACGAACGGCGGCGAGATCCAGTTCGAAGGCACCGTCGACGCCCTCCGCACCAGCGACACCCTCACCGGGCGGCACCTCGACGACCGCGCGCAACTGAAGGATGCCGTGCGCACCCCGAGCGGCGCGATCGAGATCCGGAACGCCACCCGCAACAATCTGCAGAACGTGTCGGTCGACATCCCTCTCGGCGTGCTGTGCGTCGTGACCGGGGTCGCCGGATCGGGCAAGAGCTCGCTCATCCACGGCTCGATCCCCGCGAGCGCGGACGTCGTCTCGGTCGACCAGGCGGCGATCAAGGGCTCGCGTCGCAGCAACCCGGCGACGTACACGGGACTGCTCGACCCGATCCGCACCGCGTTCGCGAAGGCCAACGGCGTCAAGCCCGCCCTGTTCAGCGCCAACTCGGCCGGGGCGTGTCCGAACTGCAACGGGAACGGCGTCATCTACGCCGACTTCGGCTCGATGGGCAGCGCCTCCACCGTCTGCGAGGTGTGCGAGGGCAAGCGGTTCCTCGCCGAGGTGCTCGAGTACCGGCTCGGCGGCAGAAACATCAGCGAGGTGCTCGGCTTGAGCGTCGACGAAGCCATCGCCTACTTCGCCGACGGGGAGTCGAAGGTGCCGGCCGCCCACGCGATCCTGGTGCGCATGGCGGATGTCGGCCTCGGCTACCTCACCCTCGGTCAGCCGCTCACCACCCTCTCCGGCGGCGAACGGCAGCGGCTCAAGCTGGCGATCCACATGGCCGACAAGGGCGGCGTGTACGTACTCGACGAACCGACGACGGGGCTCCACCTCGCCGACGTGCAGCAGCTGCTCGGTCTACTCGACCGGCTGGTCGACGCGGGCAAGTCGGTCATCGTCATCGAGCACCACCAGGCCGTGATGGCCCATGCCGACTGGATCGTCGACATCGGCCCCGGTGCCGGTCACGACGGCGGCAAGATCGTCTTCGAAGGCACGCCCGCCGACCTGGTCGCGAAGAAGTCCACCCTCACCGGGCAGCACCTCGCCCAGTACGTCGGCGCGTGACGATTCAGCCGGCGATCGCCACCGTGGCGGCCAACTCGCTGGTGACCACCGCTGTGGTGGCGGCCAGCACGCCGATCCTCCCCGCCTCCTCAAGGTGGTCGGGGCGCACGCCGGAGATCGCGTCGGCGACGACGAGCACCCGATAGTCGCGTTCACTGCCCCCGTAGGCGGTGGCACGCGGACAGTTGGGGTAGTTGCACCCGGCCAGCACGATCGTGGTGACGTCGAGGCCGCGCAGATGCTCGTCGAGGGCGGTGCGGTGGAAGGCTCCCCACCGCGGCTTCCAGATCGCCCACTCCTGCGCGCCCAACAGCTGTGCGGCACCGTCGAGAAGAACCTCGGGATCGAGCTCGGGCGCACCTGGGGGAAGGAGATCTGGCACGATCTGGGAGCCCGGGGTGTGGGGTCTCACGATCGGGGCGCCGGATGCGATGAGGTTGCGACGGGGCAGGTCGACATCGTCGCCGTCGTACAGCCGCACGATGTGCACGATCGGACGGCCCGCCTCCCGGTAGGCCTGCAGCAGGGTGGCGATCGCCGGCAGAACCTGAGTGGTGCCCGGGACGGGGCTGGCGCCGCCATCCACGAAGTCCCGCTGCGTGTCGATCACCACCAGAGCCGAGCGCCCCAGTTCCGGTGCGATGTGGGGGTCGACGTCGGTCCAGGTGCTCACGGTCAGACTCCCTGGTAGATGTCGAGCACCGTCGGTGCGCCCGCAGGGGCCGGCAGCACCTCGATCGCGTCGCCGGCTCGGACCGAGCCGGTGGACACCACCCTCAGGTAGGCACCGAGCCGCCGGGCTTCCGAGAACCGCCGCACCCAGCCGTTGTCCTCCTCGCCCATCCACCGGGCGAACGTCATGCACGGCGTGCGGGGCATCGTCACCTCCAGCACGACGCTCTCGCCGACCCGCCAGCGCTCGCCCACCCGGGCGTTGCTCACGTCGAGTCCCGCGACCCGCAGATTCTCGCCGAACAGACCGGGTGGGATGTCGCGGCCGAGCTGTTCGGCCCACCAGTCGGCATCCTCCGCCGCGTAGGCGTAGACGGCCTTGTCGTCGCCGCCGTGGTGCTTGCGGTCGGCCTGCACGTCCGCGTAGAGCCCGAACCGCCCGACCTTGACCGCGCCCTCGACCGGCTGTTTGTCGATCGCGGTGGTGCCGACCGTTCCGGCATCATCGTGCAACTGTGACACCACGCACGGAGCGACAAGGCGAGCCATACGCCCACCCTAAGCTGAGCCGCATGCCCCGTTTGACTCCCCCGTTCCGCGCCGACCAGGTCGGAAGCTTCCTGCGCACCGCCGCCATCAAGGAGGCGCGCGCCCGCCACGAAGCCGGCGAACTGGATGCCGCGGAGCTGCGCCGCATCGAAGACCACGAAATCGCCGAGCTCATCCGCCAGCAGGAGAACGCCGGTCTGCAGCTCGCGACCGACGGGGAGTTCCGCCGCTCGTGGTGGCACTTCGACTTCATCGGCCTGCTGGAGGGCGTCGAGATCGTCGAAATCGACCACGGCATCCAGTTCCAGGGGGTGCAGACCAAGCCGCGCAGCCCCGCCGTGGTCGGAAAGATCGGCTTCCCGCCGAACCACCCGTTCCTCGACCATTTCGCTTTCCTCGCCGCGCACACCAGCGTCACCCCGAAGATGACCATCCCCTCGCCGACGGTGCTGCACTGGCGGGCCGAGGCGTCGGGCATCGACCCCGCCTTCTACGCCGACCGCGACGCCATCCTCGACGACCTTGCGGCCACCTACCGCGCGGCGGTGCAGGCCTTCTACGACGCCGGATGCCGCTACCTGCAGTTCGACGACACGACCTGGGCCTACCTCTGCTCGCAGGCCGAGATCGAGAAGGCCGCCGCGCGCGGTGTCGACGTCGACGGTCTCGCCGAGAAGTACGTGAAGCTCATCAACGACTCGATTCGCGACAAGCCCGCCGACATGGTGATCACCACGCACGTCTGCCGCGGCAACTTCAAGTCGACCTGGATCTCGTCCGGCGGCTACGAGCCGGTCGCCGAACCGCTGCTCGCGGGCTGCAACTACGACGGCTACTTCCTCGAGTACGACACCGAGCGAGCCGGTGGTTTCGAGCCGCTGCGCTTCCTGCCGAAGGGCGACAAGATCGTCGTGCTCGGCCTGATCACCTCCAAGAGCGGCGACCTCGAAGACCCCGCCGATGTCAAGAAGCGCATCAGCGAGGCGAGCGAGTTCGTCGCGCTCGACCAGCTCGCGCTGAGCCCGCAGTGCGGCTTCGCCTCCACGGAGGAGGGCAACGTTCTCACCGAGGAACAGCAGTGGGCGAAGATGCGCGAGATCGTGGAGTTGGCCGACGAGGTGTGGGGCTGAGTCGAGGTCAGGTCAGGTCAGGGCGCGCTGAACCGGTAGACGTACAGCCGGTACGGAAGCCGCAGCATCCCCTCGCCGTCGGCGACCCGCTCGCCGAGCGCTCGCACGGCATCCAGCATCTGGTGCCGATCGGCCTCGGATGCCGTGATCACGAAGCCGTGCGTCGCCGCGAGGTCGACGAGGGTCGCGACATCGATCGTCGAGGTCCACGCGAACTCGCGCATCGCGTCGAACGCAAGCGGCTCGGTCACGACCGGCCCGCCTGCCTCGAGCATCAGTTCGTCGGCGCTCTGGTGACCGAGGATGTCCGCGAGCTCCGCGACCCAGCGCCCATCAGAAGCCTGCTCGCGGGCATCCCGGATGTTCCAGAACAGCCCGAGACTCCCGCCGGGACGCAGGACGCGCGCGACCTCGCTGCTGCCCCGCGGCGGGTCGACCCAGTGCCAGGACTGCCCGAAGGTCACCACGTCGAAGCTGGCGTCGGCGAACGGCAGCTGCTCGGCGGTGCCGGTCACCGTCGTTACCTCGGGGTGTTTCGCCGACAGCACCGCGAGCATCCCCGGATCGGGGTCGACGGCCGTGACCGCGCGGCCCGGGGCGAGCAGTGCGTCGGTCAGCTTGCCCGTCCCCGTGCCGACATCGGCGATTCTGAGTTCTCCCGCGACGGGCGCGCCGGCGGAGAGGAACCACGCGACGGCGTCCGCCGGGTATCCGGGGCGCACCCGCTCATAGAGTTCGGCGATGCTGCCGAAGTTGCGCGACCGTGCAGCCGGAAAAGCCATGTACTGAGCTTCCCGCCCGAACCTCCGAAGTCGCAGGGTATGGCGGGCGGTGCAGGCTCAGCGCTTGCGCTTCTCGCGCACCCGCATGTTGACGATGATCGGGGTGCCCTCGAACCCGTAGACCTCGCGCAGACGCCGCTGGATGAAGCGTCGGTAGCCGGGGTCGAGGAAGCCGGTCGTGAACAGCACGAACGTGGGCGGCCGGGTCGCCGCCTGGGTGCCGAACAGGATGCGGGGCTGCTTGCCGCCGCGCACCGGGTGCGGATGCTCCGCCGTGAGCTCGGCGAGCAGCGCGTTGAACTTGCCGGTCGGGATGCGCATGTCCCACGAGTTCAGTGCGGTCTCGAGGGCCGGAACCAGCTTCTCGAGGTGCCGGCCCGTACGGGCGGAGATGTTGACCCGCGGCGCCCACGCCACGTGGGCGAGGTCTTGCTCGATCTCGCGCTCCAGGTAACGGCGACGTTCGTCGTCGAGCAGGTCCCACTTGTTGAACGCGAGCACGAGCGCACGGCCCGACTCGAGCACCAGCTCGACGATGCGCAGATCCTGCGTCGAGATCGGCTCGGTGACGTCGAGCACGACGACCGCGACCTCGGCCTTCTCGAGCGCCGCGGCGGTGCGCAGGGAGGCGTAGAAGTCGGCGCCGTGCTGCAGGTGCACGCGCTTGCGGATGCCGGCGGTGTCGACGAACGTCCAGATCTTGCCCGCGAGTTCGATGTTCTCGTCGACCGGGTCACGGGTGGTGCCCGCCATCGGGTCGACGACGACGCGCTCCTCGCCGGCGGCCTTGTTGAGCAGCGAACTCTTGCCGACGTTCGGCCGGCCGAGGATCGCGACCCGGCGCGGGCCGCCGATCTCCTGCTTCGCGACCGCCGACACGGCGGGCAGCAGCTTCATGACCTCGTCGAGCACATCCGCGACGCCGCGGCCGTGGATCGCCGAGACCGGCCACGGCTCCCCCAGCCCGAGGCTCCACAGTTCCGCGGCCTGCGTGTCTTTCACGGCGTCGTCGGACTTGTTGGCGACGAGGATGACGGGGCGCTTCGAGGCGCGCAGCATCCGCACCACGTGCTCGTCGGTCGCGGTCGCGCCGACGTTGATGTCGACGACGAACAGCACCGCGTCGGCGAGGTCGACCGCGACCTCCGCCTGAGCGGCGACGGAGGCGTTGATGCCCTTCGCGTCGGGCTCCCAGCCACCCGTGTCGACGACCGTGAACCGGCGTCCGGCCCACTCCGACTTGTAGGCGACGCGGTCGCGCGTCACGCCGGGAACGTCTTCGACGACCGCTTCGCGGCGACCGAGGATGCGGTTGACGAGTGCCGACTTGCCGACGTTCGGCCGGCCGACGATCGCGAGCACCGGCAGCGCCGGCAGGTAGACGATGCCGTCGACGCCCTCGGTGGCCGCTTCGAGCAGCTCGAGGTCCTCGTCTTCGAGTTCGTAGTCGGCGAGTCCCGCACGCAGCGAGGCGGCGCGCTGCTCGGCGAGATCCTCGTCGAGTTCGTCGAGGCGGGTCAGCAGGCCGGGGTCGAGATCGGCCTCGAACTCGGCCTCCGCGTCGGGCCCATCGATCGGGGGGTTGGTGTCGCTCATCGTGCTGCCTCCACCAGGTCGAGCACGGCCGCAACGGTCTGCTCGAAGTCCAGGTCGGTCGAATCCAGGGTCGTGACGCCGGGTGCCGCGGTCATGAAGTCGACGACGGCGGCGTCCTTTCGGTCTCGGTCGCGCAGCTGCGTCGCAGTGCCCGCGTGTTCGGGGGTGAGTTCGCGCGAACGCCGCGCGACGCGCACGGCCTCGTCGGCGGTCAACAGGATGCGCACCTCGGCATCCGGGGCGACGACGGTCGTGATGTCGCGGCCTTCCACGACGATGCCGGCCTCGCGACTCGCGGCGATCATCGCGCGGAACATGTCGGTGAGCCGCACCCGCACCTCGGGAATGCGCGCGACGTCGCTCACGACGGCGGTGATGCGCGGTTCCCGGATGGCCGTGGTGACGTCGGTCTCGCCGACCTTCACGATCGTTCCGTCGGGGGTCGCGATGGTCGCGTAGCCGAGGTCGTCGACGAGGGCGATGACGGCATCCCTGTCCTCGGGGTCGACGCCGCGTTCCAGCGCGAGCCAGGTGAGCGCGCGATAGGCGGCACCGGTGTCGAGGAAGTCGAAGCCGAGCCGGGATGCCGCGGCGCGGCTCACACTCGACTTGCCGCTTCCGGCGGGACCGTCGATCGCCACCACGAGGCCGGTCACGAGGTGCTCCCCTGGGTCTGTCCGCCGCGCGCGAGCTCCCAGCCGCGGGCCTCGAGTGCCTCGGCGAGACGCCCCGCGGCTTCGGGCACGACGGCGATCTCGGCGAAACCGATCTGGGCACCCGGGGAGTGCTCGAGGCGCAGGTCTTCCATGTTGACCCCCTCCTCGCCGATCTCAGTCAGCAGTCGTGCGAGCTCGCCCGGCGCGTCGGCGACCTGCACCACCAGGGTCTCGTAGCGCGCGTCGCTGCCGTGCTTGCCGGGGATGCGCGCCACCCCCTGGTTGCCGCGGGTGAGCATCGCGGCGAGACGCGTCGGCGCGCCCGGAGCGGCGGGATCCTCGAGCGCAGCGACGACCCCATCGAGGTCGTCGCGGAAGGCGCGCAGAACCTCGGTGACGGGTGCGGCGTTGGCGCCGAGAATCTGCATCCACAGCTCGGGGTCGCTGCCGGCGATGCGGGTCGTGTCGCGCAGCCCCTGCCCTGCGAGTGCGGGGACGGCGGCGCTGCCGCCGAGCAGCCGCGCCGCGAGCAGCGACGCCACGATCTGCGGCACGTGCGAGACCAACGCGACGGCCCGATCATGCTCGTCGGGGCTGAGCCGGATCGGCGTGGACCCGAGATCGAGCGCCAGGGCCTCGATGAGCCGCTCCTGAGCGGGCGTGGTGAGCGCGTGCGGGGTGATGACCCACGGGCGACCCAGGAAGATGTCGGCACGAGCTGCCATCGCCCCGCCGCGCTCGCGCCCCGCCATCGGATGCGAACCGAGGTAGCGGGCGACGTCGGCGCCGCGCGCGGTGAGGTCGGCGAGGATGCTGCCCTTGATGCTCGCCACATCGGTGACGAGAGCGCCCGGGTGCGCGTCGAGTTCGGCGGCGACCAGGTCGGCGGTCGAGTCGGGGGCCACCGCGACGATCACGAGCGCCGGATCGTCGCCCGGCGCGGCCTCGCGCCCCGCGCCGTAGTCGATCGCGAGACGCAGGGCCGCGGGCGACCGGTTGGCGAGGATGACGTCGACCCCGAGGTGACGCAGGGCGAGGCCGATGCTCGTGCCGAGCAGCCCGGTGCCGACGATGCGCACCTGACCAGCGAGGCGAGCAGCGTTCATCGGAATCAATCCTGGGTGTCGGAGGACGAAGAGGTGTGGGGCTCGCGAGCGAGAGTCAGCAACTGCCCGAGTTCCAGCTTACCGAGGTCGCGGCTTCGTCCCGACGCGAGGGTGCCCAGATGCAACGGACCGAACTGCCGACGCACCAATTCCAGCACCGGGTGACCCACGGCATCCAGCATGCGGCGCACGATGCGGTTGCGCCCCGAGTGGAGGGTGATCTCGACGATGCTGTGGCCGTTCGACGGCTCGCCCACGAGCCGCGCCTTGTCGGCACGGATCGGGCCGTCCTCCAACTCGACGCCGTCGCGTAGCTTCTTGAGCGCCGCCGGGTAGACGATTCCCTTGACGGTGGCGATGTAGGTCTTCTCGACCCCGAACGACGGATGCGCGAGCACCTGGGCGAGATCGCCATCGTTGGTGAGGATGAGCAGACCGCTGGTGTCGGCGTCGAGCCGGCCCACGTTGAACAGCCGCTCCTCGTAGTCCGCGGTGAACTCGCGCAGGTCGCGACGGCCGCGCTCGTCGGCCATCGATGACACCACGCCGACCGGCTTGTTGAGCATCACGTAGCGCTTGGAGACGTCCAGTTGCACCGCCTGCCCGTCGACGGCGACCAGATCGACGGCCGGGTCGACCCGGGAACCCGGTTCGGTGACGACCTCGCCGTTGACCGACACCCGGCCCTCGGCGATGTACTGCTCGCAGACCCGTCGCGACGCGACGCCCGCCGCCGCGAGCACCTTCTGCAGTCGCTCACCGTCGGTGCGCCCACCCTCCGAGCGCCCGCCCTCGGGGCGTCCGTCGGTCATGAGAGGTCGTCGAAGCCGTCGCGACCGTCGACCAGCAACGGCGAGATCGGCGGAAGCTCGTCGAGCGAGTTGATGCCGAGCGACGTCAGCAGCAGCGGCGTGGTCTCGTAGTGGATCGCGCCGGTCTCGGAGTCGGTGTACGCCTCTTGGATGAGGCCCCGGCCCAGAAGGGTGCGCACGACCGAGTCGACGTTCACCGCGCGGATGGCCGCGACGGAACCGCGGCTGATCGGCTGCTTGTAGGCGATCACCGCGAGGGTCTCGAGGGCAGCCTGCGAGAGCTTCGTCGGGTTCTGCGTGAGCACGAACTCTTTGACGACGTCGTCGTAGGCGGGACGCACGTAGATGCGCCAGCCGCCGCCCACCTCGCGCAGCTCGAACCCGCGCGTCGGACCGCCGCTCTCGCCGTCGTAGTCGGCGACGAGGCGCTCGATCGACTGGCGCACCGCCGCGATCGGCGAGCCGAGGGCCGTCGCCAGGCTGACCAGCGGCAACGGTTCGTCGGCGACCATCAGGACGGCTTCGAGGGCTCGCTCGAGATCCATCGGGGGTCTCGGAACACCGTCGACCTCGTCGACGACGCTCGCGGAGCTGTTGGACATCTCAGGCATCGTAGTCGGCTCCCAGGCTCGCCAGGCTGTCGTCGGTCCAGGTCTGCGCCGACCAGGTGAGCGTCAGCTCGCCGAGCGGCTCGAGCTGCTCGAAGGTGATCGCGGCGTGCTTGTAGAGCTCGAGCACCGCCAGGAAGCGCGCCACGATCACCCCGCGCTGGTCGGCGCCGGCGATGAGCTGCCGGAAGGTGACCGGCCCGCCGCGACGCAGCAGGGCGACGACGTGCGCGGCCTGCTCGCGGATGCTGACCAGCGGCGCGTGCAGATGGTCGAGCCCGACGGTCGGGATCTCGCGCGGGGCGAAGGCCAGCGCCGCGAGGGCCGCGAAGTCACCGACGCTGAGCGTCCAGACGAGGTCGGGAGTCTGCTTGCGGTACTTGTCTTCGAGGCGCACCGCACGCACGTGACGCGTCGACTCGGCCTCGATCCCGCGGGCGAACCACGCCGCCGCCTCCTTGAAGGCGCGGTACTGCAGCAGCCGGGCGAACAGCAGATCGCGTGCCTCGAGCAGCGCGACGTCCTCGGCATCCACCAGTTCGCCTTGCGGCAGCAGGCCCGCGACCTTGAGGTCGAGCAAGGTCGCCGCCACCAGCAGGAACTCGCTCGCCTGATCCAGCTCGTCGTCGGTGTCGATCCCGCGCAGGTACGACAAGAACTCGTCGGTGATCGCGCTCAGCGCGATCTCGGTGATGTCGAGCTCGTGCTTCGCGATGAGCGAGAGCAGCAGGTCGAAGGGTCCCTCGAAGTTGGAGAGGGTGAGCCGAAAGCCCCCCGCGGCCTCGCCGACAGGCGCTTCGCCGCCCGGCGCTTCGGCGACGGGCCCATCCACCGTCACGGAAGCGTCCTGCATGAAACGCGAGCTTAGTTGGCCGGGCTAGGGTCGACAGCGGGAAGGAAACCCCTCAATGCCCCACCGTGCCAACGGTACCTACGTCTCGAACAGCGACGCGCTCACCCTCTGGACCCCGATCGCTCTCGAGCGGCTCCTCGAAACCGCGCGGTCCTACCACGCGGTGATCACCGACGAAGAGCTGGCAGCCGCCGTGCAGCAGGAGTCGGGGGTCACTCACGACGACCCCGTCAGCACCTGGATCGGCAAGCTGCTCGACCGGGTCGAGATCGAGACGAAGCGACGCGGCGAACCGCCGCTCGTGTCGCTGTGCATCCAAGGATTCGACAACGCCCCGGCGGCGGAACGTCGTCTGAACTGCTACCGCGCCTACGCCGACGACCTGCCGGCCGACGGGGGCGTCGCCCAGCGCGTCGCCCGGCCGACGACTCAGCAGCCGATGCGCACGGTGACTCGAGCGAGCCGGGCGACGCCGGCATCCCGGCCACGGGCTTCGTCGGCTCCGCACGCGTCGGATGCCCCGCGTGCCCAGGAGACGACGTGCACGAGCTGCTTCCTGATCGTTCCCCTGGGAGCGACCTGCTCCAGCTGCGGGGCGCCGCTGCCGGGTTAGGCGACGGCGCCGCGCGCGATGAGCTCGCGGGCGAGTTGGCGGTACGACTCGGTGACGGCGTGCTCCGGCGCGAACAGCGTCACCGGCTCGGCGGCGACCGACGCGTCGGGCAGTTTGACGCTGCGCCCGATGACCGTCTCGAGCACCTGCGGGCCGAAGGCCTCGACGACACGCTGCAGCACCTCGCGCGAGTGAAGCGTGCGGGCGTCGTACATGGTCGCGAGGATCCCGTCGAGGCGGATGGCGGGGTTGAGTCGATCCCGCACCTTCTCGATCGTCTCCACCAGCAGGGCGACGCCGCGCAGCGCGAAGTACTCGCACTCGAGCGGGATGAGCACCCCGTGCGCCGCAGTCAGGGCGTTGATGGTGAGCAGACCGAGGGACGGCTGGCAGTCGATGAGGATGACGTCGTACTTGTCCGACACCTGGCGCAGCACGCGAGCGAGGATCTGTTCGCGGGCCACCTCGTTGACCAGGTGCACCTCCGCGGCGGAGAGGTCGATGTTGGCGGGGATGACATCGAGCCCGGGGGTCGAGGTGGGGACGATCGTGTCGACGACGGCGGTGTTGGTGCCCAACAGCAGGTCGTAGATCGTCGGCACGTCGTGCGTCGGAACCCCGAGGCCGGCGCTGAGGGCCCCCTGCGGGTCGAAGTCGACCGCGAGCACCCGGCGACCGTACTCCGCGAGGGTCGCGCCGAGGTTGATCGAGGTCGTCGTCTTGCCGACCCCGCCCTTCTGATTGCACAGCGCGATGATGCGTGCGGGGCCGTGCCGCTTGAGGGCCGCGGGCTCGGGGAAGACGCTCGCCGGGCGCCCCGTGGGTCCGAGCTCGGGTGCTTCCAGCCCCGGCAGCTCGGTCACATCTTGCCGATGCCCCGCCATGTGCCCGAGTGTATGTCGACCCGCCTGCGGCCCCGGGATGAACGCGCCCGCCGTGTCGAGGTTCGGCTCTACTTCAAGTTGAGGTTGAGACTTGTCAGCGCGCTCGCGGATGCGCCGTGACGTACATGTCCCGGAGGGCATCCGCCGTCACCCGCGTGTAGATCTGCGTCGTCGCGACGCTCGCGTGCCCCAGCAGCTCCTGCACCACCCGCACGTCGGCGCCGCCCTGCAGCAGGTGGGTCGCGAACGAATGCCGCAGGCTGTGCGGCGAGATGCCGTGCTCCCCCAGTTCGCGGTCGAGCTGCGCCCGTTCCGCCGCCGCGCGGATGACGAGCCAGGCGCTCTGCCGCGACAGGCGGGCTCCGCGCATCCCGAGGAAGAGCGCCGGCGTCGCCCGGCCGCGCGCCGAGAGCAGCGGGCGCGAGCGCACCAGGTAGGCGTCGAGGGCGGCCCGGGCGTAACTGCCGACCGGCACGATGCGCTGCTTCGACCCCTTGCCGAACAGGCGCACGAGATCGGTGGTGCCCTCGCCCTCGCCGGATCCGCCGAGCAGGTCGTCGACGTTGAGCGACACGGCCTCCGACACCCGGGCCCCCGTGGCATAGAGCAGTTCCAGCAGCGCCCGATCCCGCAACTCGGCCGGCTCGTCGCCCGAGGCGGCGTCGAGCAGGCGTTCGACCTGTGCGATCGTCAACGCCTTCGGCAACCGGTCCGGCAGCTTCGGGGCGACCAGATCGACCGCCGGGTCGATCGGGATGCGCTGCTCGTCGACCAGGAACCGGGTGAAACCCCGCACGCTCGACAGCATGCGCGCCACCGACGAGGCCGCGAGGGGGTCCGGGCCGTCGCGCAGGCCGCGTGCGAAGTCGCGGGCGAGTTCGGGGGTGATGCCGGCGGCATCCCGAACCCCGGCGACCGTGAGGGTCTCGAGAAAGCGTGTGAGGTCGCGCCGGTACGCGGCGATCGTGTGCGGCGACCGGCCCCGCTCGATCGCGAGGTGCCGCAGGTAGCGGTCGAGTTCGACCGCCAGGTCGCCGTCAGCGGCGGGCATGGACCAGGAGTGCGGCGGTCAGCAGCGGCCCGTTGTGCAGACGCCCCGCCGTGATGCCGGCGAGCACCTCCTCGATCGGCACCCAGCGCACGACGATCTCGGCCTCTTCGTCGGTGCGCTCGTGGATGCCGGGGGCATCCGACAGGCCGCGGGCCTCGAAGACGGTGATCAGTTCGTCACTGCCGCCGGCCGACGGGTGGTACGCCGCCAGCTTGCGCCAGTCGGCGGCCACCAGATCGGCTTCCTCGGCGAGTTCGCGCTGAGCGGCTGCGAGCGGATCCTCGCCCTCCACATCGAGCAGACCGGCCGGCAACTCCCATTCGCGCATACCGATCGGCTGACGGTACTGGTTGATGAGCAGCATCCGCTCGTCGTCATCGATCGCGGCGACGACGACCGCCCCGGGGTGCGCCATGTACTCCCGGGTCATCGGCGAGCCGCCGAACGTCACGGTCTCGCGCACGATGTCCCAGATGCGACCGTCGAACACGGTCTCGCGGGCCACCACCGGCGCTGGGTCGGCGACGTCTTCGAGCGGTCCGGAACTCAGCGCCTCGAGATCCATCGGGCGTCAGGCCTGGGCGGGCTGTACGACGGGCTCGCCGACGGCCGCCGCGCCCGGCGCGAGCTCGCCGACCGGTGGCTCTCCGGGGTCGGACACCTCGAACAGGCGGCTCGCCTGCTGACGCTCCAGCGCGGCACCGACCAGCCCGCGGAACAGCGGATGCGCCCGGTTCGGGCGCGACCGCAGCTCCGGGTGCGCTTGGGTGGCGACATAGAACGGATGCACGTCGGACGGCAACTCGATGTACTCCACCAGCGATCGGTCGGGCGAGATCCCCGAGAACACCAGGCCCGCGTCGGCGATCTGCTGCCGGTAGGTGTTGTTGACCTCGTAGCGATGGCGGTGCCGCTCGGATGCCGTCGGGGCGCCGTAGAGCCCCTCGACGATCGAGCCGGGCTCGAAGCGGGCCTCGTACAACCCGAGACGCATCGTGCCGCCCATGTCGCCGCGGGCGAGCAGGTCGACCTGCTCGGCCATCGTCGCGATCACCGGGAACTCGGTGTCGGGATCGAACTCGCTCGACGAGGCCCCGGTCAGTCCGACGATGTTGCGGGCGTACTCGATGACCATGCACTGCAGGCCGAGGCAGATGCCGAGTGTGGGGATCTTGTTCTCGCGGGCGAACCGCAGCGCACCCAGCTTGCCCTCGATGCCGCGCACCCCGAAGCCGCCGGGCACCAGGATGCCGTCGACATCCGCCAGTTCGCGCGCCGCCCCCTCCGGTGTCTCGCAGAGGTCGGAGGCGACCCACTTCACGACCACCTTGCTCTCGTGCGCGAAGCCGCCCGCCTTGAGCGCCTCGGTCACCGACAGGTAGGCGTCGGGGAGGTCGATGTACTTGCCGACGAGCGCGATCGTGAGCTCGTGCTTCGGGTCGTGCACCGTCTTCAGCAGGTCCTGCCAGCCGTCCCACTCGACCTCGCCGGTCGGCAGCCGCAGCTGCTCGATGATGTAGGCGTCGAGACCCTGGTCGTGCAGCATCGTCGGGATGTCGTAGATGCTGGCGACGTCGATCGCGTTGACGACGGCCCGCTCCTCGACGTCGCACATCAGCGCGATCTTGCGTCGGTTGCCTTCGGACACCGGTCGATCGCTGCGCAGCACGAGAGCGTCGGGCTGGATGCCGATGGAGCGCAGCGCCGCGACCGAGTGCTGTGTCGGCTTCGTCTTTTGCTCCCCCGAGGCGCCCATGAA
Organism: Pseudolysinimonas yzui; assembly: GCF_014653215.1. Classification (GTDB taxonomy): domain Bacteria; phylum Actinomycetota; class Actinomycetes; order Actinomycetales; family Microbacteriaceae; genus Pseudolysinimonas_A; species Pseudolysinimonas_A yzui. The sequence continues at coordinate 993,247 of NZ_BNAI01000001.1, forward strand.
CGGCACGAGGGAGACGTGCACGAAGAAGACGTTCTGGCGGCCGAGCTCGTGACGCACCTGGCGCGCGGACTCGATGAACGGCAGGCTCTCGATGTCGCCGACCGTGCCGCCGATCTCGGTGATGATGACATCCGGTGCCGCGGTGCCGTCGGTCGGCGGTTCGGCCTGCAGGCGCATCCGGCGCTTGATCTCATCGGTGATGTGCGGAATGACCTGCACCGTGTCACCGAGGTACTCGCCGTGACGCTCGCGCTCGATGACGCGCGAGTAGATCTGGCCGGTGGTGACGTTGGCGGCCTGGTCGAGGTTGATGTCGAGGAAGCGCTCGTAGTGGCCGATGTCGAGGTCGGTCTCGGCCCCGTCGTCGGTGACGAAGACCTCGCCGTGCTGGAACGGGTTCATCGTGCCCGGGTCGACGTTCAGATACGGGTCGAGCTTCTGCATCTTCACCCGCAGGCCCCGGGCGGTGAGCAGATTGCCCAGCGACGCCGCGGTGAGACCCTTCCCGAGGGAGGAGACGACACCTCCGGTGACGAAGATGTGCTTGGTACGAACCGGGCCGGCGCTGTATCGCGCGGAGTTGATCACCACGGGGTTTCAGCGTATCCCACGGAGGTCACGATGCGCTGTGACACCCCGCACGCTCACGCTGGGGTTCTCAGGTCCACGTGCCGTGGGCTTGTTCGAGCAGCTCCTTCGCGTGGGCGAGGGCATGCTCGGAGTCGGGCGAACCCGACAGCAGACGCGCCATCTCGAACGCGCGATCGTCGGCGTGCACGAGCCGCACGTTGCTCGTCGTGATCGACCCGTCGGTGCCCTTCTCGACGACGAGGTGATTGGTCGAGTACGCGGCGACCTGCGCGAGGTGGGTGACGACGATGACCTGGGCGGTCTCGGCGAGCCGAGCCAGCCGCCGCCCGATCTCGGTCGCGGAGGCGCCGCCGACCCCGGCATCCACCTCGTCGAAGACGAACGTCGGCACCGGATCGGATCCCGCGAGGACGACCTCGATCGCGAGCATCACCCGCGACAACTCGCCGCCCGACGCACCCTTGCCGAGGGGACGCGGCTCGGCGCCCGGGTGGGGCTGCAGCAGGATCGTCACCTGGTCGTGACCGGTGAGGGTCAGTTCGCGCTCCTCGATCTCGATCGTGAGCCGCGCGTCGGGCATCGCGAGGGCCTGCAGTTCGGCCGACACCGCCTCCTGCAGGCGGGTCGCCGCCTCGCGACGCAGCTCGGTGAGCCGAGCCGCGAGATCGTGAACCCGCGCGAGACCCGCCTCGACCTCGGCACCGAGCTGTTCGATGCGGTCGGCGTCGCTGTCGAGTTCGAGCAGCCGCGTGCTGCCCGACTCCAGGTAGTCGATGACGTCGTCGAGCGACGGACCGTACCGTCGGATGAGCGCGTTGAGGGTCGCCCGGCGCTCCTGGATGGCCTCCAGTTCGCGCGCCCCGTCGGCATCCAGACCCCCCAGGTAGCTCGAGAGCTGGCCGGAGATCTCGGCGAGGGCGAACGACGCCGCGGCGAGCTGATCGGCGATGGGTGCGAGCGCGGTGTCGTGCGCGACCACCCGATCGAGCGACCGGCGGGCCGCATCCACCAGCGCTGTCGCATCGGCTCCGTCGGCCCCGCGCCCGTCGCCCAGCTGCGCCGAGATCGCCTCGCGGGCTTCCGTCGCCGCGACGCGGAGGTCTTCGAGATTGGAGAGACGCTCCGCCTGTTCGGCGAGGGCGACGTCCTCTGCCCGTTGCGGGGCGGCGGCCTCGATCTCGGCCATCGCCAGCCGCAGATCCTCGGCCTCGCGGGCGCGGCGATCCCGCTCCGCGATGAGCAGGTCGAGTTCGCCGCGATCGGACTGCCAGCGCTGGAACGCCTCCTGGTAGTCGCCGAGCACCGTCGCCAGCCCGGGCCCGGCGAACCGGTCGAGGGCCTCGCGCTGTGCGACCGCCGACTTCAGCCGGATCTGATCGGATTGCCCGTGCACGACCACGAGGTGCGGGCTGAGCTCGCCGAGCACGCCGACCGGTGCGGCGCGCCCCCCGACCGTGGCGCGGCTGCGCCCATCGGCGCCGACCGAGCGACCCAGGATGAGGTGGGCGCGTCCGTCGGCCGCGGTGTCGACGTCGCCGCCGGCATCCCGCACCCGTTCGGCGACGACGCCGTCGCTCGCGATCTGCCAGTGCCCCTCGACGATGGCCTGCGAACTGCCCGAGCGCACCGCTCCGCTGTCGCCGCGTTCGCCGAGCAGCAACCCGAGCGCCGTGACGACCATCGTCTTGCCGGCACCGGTCTCACCGGTCAGCGCCGTGAATCCCGGCCCGAGCGGCAGGCGCGCCTCACCGATCACGCCGAGGTCGCGGATGGAGATCTCTTCGATCACGAGCGGCCGCTCTTCTCTGCGGATCGGCCCCCGGCCGTCTCCTCCGAGGTCGGGCCGCGCCACCCGGCGACGGGAAGGCCGAACTTGTTGACCAGCCGTTCGGCGAACGGCCGCGGGCTGAGTCGCGCGAGGCGCACCGGAATCGGCGACCGCCGCACGATGACGCGCGCCGCCGCCGGCAGTTCGAAGGTGCGACGCCCGTCGGCCCACAGCACGCCCGTGCCCGGCGTGCGGCGCAGCAGCTCGACGGCGAGGGCCGACTCCGGGCCGACGACGAGCGGGCGGGCGAAGAGAGCGTGCGCCGACAACGGCACCATGAGCAGCGCTTCGACGGTGGGCCAGACGACCGGGCCGCCCGCCGAGAACGAGTAGGCGGTGGAGCCGGTGGGCGTCGACATGACCACCCCGTCGCAGCCGAAGGTCGAGATCGGGCGACCGTCGACCTCGATGGCGACTTCGAGCGAGCGTTCCCGGCTGGCCTTCTCGACGGACGCCTCGTTGAGGGCCCAGGTCTCGTAGACCACCTCGGAGTCGACCTTGACCCGCACCGAGACCGTCATGCGTTCCTCGACGACGTAGTCGCGGGCGAGTGCCCGCTCGACGGTGGCGTGGAGGTCGTCGCGCTCCGCTTCCGCGAGGAACCCGACATGACCCAGGTTGACGCCGAGCAGCGGAGCGTCGCACCCGCGAGCCAGTTCGGCGGCCCGCAGGATGGTGCCGTCGCCGCCGAGCACGATCACCAGCTCGAGGTCTTCTTGGGCGACATGGGTGCCGAGGATCGCCACCGGTTCGAGGTCGGGAGCGCTCGCGACGAGATCGCGATGTTCGTCGGACGAGAGCACCGGCGTGATGCCCGCCTCGAGCAACTGCCGGCAGACCGCGACCCCGGCCTCCAGGGAATCGGGTCGCCCGGTGTGCGCGACGACGAGGATGTGGCGGTGCTCGCCACTGCCGAGCTCAGACACGGGTTCCTCCAACGTCGGGCGCCCTACGGCAGGGCACCGATCACGCTCTCCCATTCTGGGGGATGGGATCCGACAGCGGTTCGCGCCCAGAGCAGATACTCCTGATTGCCGTTGCCGCCGAGCACTGGGGAGGGGACGATGCCCGCGGTGGCGAGTCCGGCATCCCAGGCCGCCCAGACCACCCCGCTGACCGCGTCGTGCCGCAGCGCACGATCGCGCACGATGCCTTCGCGCACCCCCTGCCTGCCCACCTCGAACTGCGGTTTCACCAGCAGCACGAAGTCGACGGGCGCGGCCGCGGCGGCGACGGTCGCGACCAGCGCCGGGATCACCTGGGTCAGCGAGATGAACGACAGATCGGCGACGACGAGGTCGGGGCGCTCGGGGGTTCCGGATGCGGCGGCGAGACCGGCGGCATCGAGCGTGCGCGCGTTGACCCCTTCGATCACCCGCACCCGCGGGTCGGCACGCACCGTCGGCGCCAGCTGCCCGTGACCGACGTCGAGGGCGATGACCTCGCGGGCGCCGCGCTCGAGTAGCACCTGCGTGAATCCACCAGTCGACGCGCCGACGTCGAGAGCGAGCCGCCCCGCCGGATCGACGTCGAACGCGTCGAGCGCACCGACGAGTTTGAGGGCCGCGCGGCTGACGTACCGGTTCTCGCCCTCGATCGCGAGCTCGGCATCCGCGCTCACCTTCGTGGCGGGCTTCGCGACCGCCCGCCCGTCGACGCGCACCCGCCCCTCCTCGATCGCGGCGACCGCGAGGGCGCGCGACCGGGCGAGGCCGCGGCGCACGAGTTCGGCGTCGAGGCGGGCGTCGGACGGCACGACTATGCCGTCGGGCGGGTTTCGCCGCCGCGGGCATCGCCGGACTCGAGCGTCGCGCGCAGCTCTTCGTAGACCTGCGCGAGGTGCTCGGCCCGCGACTCGAGCGGCTGATCCTCGATGACCTTCAGCCGGGAGAGCAGCGCGCTGCCGTCGTTCTCGTACTCCGCGACGGTCATGATCCCCACGATAGCTGCGACGCGTAGAGCTCGGGGGCGACCTCGAGGGCGTAGATCGGCGTGCCGGAACCCCAGATGGCGGCAGCCGCGGCACGCAGCACGTCGAGCGGACTCCCGACCCGCGCCAGCGAGACCGCCCGGCCCTCGACCTTGACCACCGCGGTGCCGACGGTCACGAGCTTCGCGCCCCGTTTCTCGGTCGCCGTCGCCGTCGGATAGGGCGCGAACAGGTCGCGCAGATCGCCGAGCAGGAACGTGGGACGCGAGTCCGGGTCGGCGGCGAGCACCTGCTTCGGGCCGTCGATCCCGGTCAGCACGAGGGCCGACGCCATCCCGGCGCGGTTGGCGCCGACGATGTCGGTGTCGAGCCGGTCGCCGACGACCAGGGCAGCCGATGCCGCGAAGCGGGTCGCCGCGGCGTCGAAGATCGCGCGCTCCGGCTTGCCCGCCACGACGGGGAGGCGCCCCACGGCCGTGTGCACCGCCGAGACGAGGGTTCCGTTGCCGGGAGCCGTGCCGCGGGCCTGCGGAATCGTCCAGTCGGTGTTGGTCGCGACCCACGGGATGCCCTCGGCCCCGTCGGGCGCGCGCAGTGCGTACGCCGCCTCCGCGAGGTCGGTCCAGGCGACGTGCGGCGCGAAACCCTGGATGACGGCGGCCGGCGCGTCGTCGGCGGAGCGCACGACGATGAAGCCGGCGCGCTCGACCTCGGTCACGAGACCGTCGCCGCCGACGACGAGGATGCGGCTACCCGGCGCGACGAGGTCGGCGAGCAGCTTCACCGCCGCCTGGGGCGACGTGACGACATCGTTCGGTGCCACCGTCAGCCCGAGATCGGTCAGATGGGATGCGACCGTCGCGTCGGTGCGCGAGGCGTTGTTGGTGAGGTAGCCGACCCGCAGCGAGGCGTGTACCCGGTTGAGGCTCTCGACCGCGTGCGGGATGGCGTCGGCACCCCGGTAGACGACCCCGTCGAGGTCGGCGAGCAGAACGTCGACACCGTCGAGAGGCGTGCCGCGGAACGGCGCCCCGGTCGGCGTGCGCTCAGTGCGCGACATCCGGATCCCAGTCCTCGTCGATGATCTCGACCGTGTCCTCGCCCTCCGGAATCGCCGCGCGCTCCAGCGCGATCGTCGCCCGGTCGGAACGCTGCCACCACTGCTCGGCCTCCTCGGCGCGGCCGAGGTCCTCGAGCACCGTCGCGTACGCGTCGAACAGCGCCGGGCTCCAGAGGTAGGCGCGTTCCGGGTCGAGCTGGGGGATCTGCAACTCGGTGAGAGCGGCCTCGGGCTGGCCGAGGTCGAGCCGGGCACCCGACATCGCGATCGCCAGAGCCACCTGCACGGGAACATCCAGCGAAGTTCGAGGAACCGAGCGTCCGAGCTCGAGCGCCTTCTCGGGGCGCCCGATGCCGCGTTCGCTGTCGACCATCAGCGGAAGCTGATCGTCGCGGCCCGAGATGCGGCGGTAGGTGCGCAACTCCCGGAGCGCGAGCTCGAATGCACCGAGCGCGTATGCGGTGATGCCGACGGACTCACGCACGACGGCGATCCGTCCCGCCCGTCGACCGGCAGCCAGCGCGTGCTTGTGGGCCAGCTCCGGATCGTCGTCGATCAGGCGGCCGGCCATCACGAGGTGCCGGGCGACCCAGTCGGCGTTGTCTTTGCTGAGGGTCTTGAGTTCGGCGCGGGCGACCTTGTCGAGCAGGTTCGCCGTGACATCGTCGGGAATCTCGGGGTCGTCGTGCCGCGGGCGATCGTCGTCCTCACGGGGACGGGGCGGGCGGCGGTCGGCACCGCCCGCCGGCCGGCCGGACGCCCGGTCGAACGGCTTGCGGTCGAACGGCTTGCGCTCCCCGGGGGTCGCCCGGTCGAACGGCTTGCGGTCCGCCGACCCGCCCTCACGGGGCTTGCGGTCGTACGGTTTGCCTTCGGTCGGCTTCCCGTCTGCGGGCTTCCGGTCGTAGGGCTTCCGGTCGTAAGGCTTCCGCTCCGCCGGCTTGCCGTCCGTCGGCTTCCGGTCATACGGCTTGCGGTCGGCCGGCTTGCCGGTCGGCGGTTTGCGATCGGTGCGCGGCTTCGGCCGACGTGACGACGGGTCGCTCATCGGGGCTCCTGTGATTCACAAAGGGTGGTTAACGAAGAAAGGGGTTACCCGGCATGCGGGTAACCCCTTTCTGAAAGAAGTCCGGCGGTGTCCTACTCTCCCACAAGGTCGCCCTTGCAGTACCATCGGCGCAGAAGGTCTTAGCTTCCGGGTTCGGAATGTGACCGGGCGTTTCCCCTTCGCTATGGCCGCCGTAACACTATTGACTTAGCCTATTTGCCGTTCGATTCAGCCCGAAGGGCCTCTCGAATTCGGCGCTCTCGACCGTACGTCAAGAGCTACAAGTGGACGCGAGCAGCAATCTGTTTTCACAGACCATGCAAAACTGTGTGTTATCAAGTTATCGGCTTATTAGTACAGGTCAGCTCCATGGGTCTTTAGTCCCCACTTCCACATCCTGCCTATCAACCCAGTCGTCTAGCTGGGAGCCTCTCCCCCTAAGGGATGGAAATCTCATCTTGAAGCCGGCTTCCCGCTTAGATGCTTTCAGCGGTTATCCGTTCCGAACGTAGCTAATCAGCGGTGCTCCTGGCGGAACAACTGACACACCAGAGGTTCGTCCGTCCCGGTCCTCTCGTACTAGGGACAGATCTTCTCAAATTTCCTACGCGCGCAGCGGATAGGGACCGAACTGTCTCACGACGTTCTAAACCCAGCTCGCGTACCGCTTTAATGGGCGAACAGCCCAACCCTTGGGACCTACTCCAGCCCCAGGATGCGACGAGCCGACATCGAGGTGCCAAACCATGCCGTCGATATGGACTCTTGGGCAAGATCAGCCTGTTATCCCCGAGGTACCTTTTATCCGTTGAGCGACAGCGCTTCCACAAGCCACTGCCGGATCACTAGTCCCGACTTTCGTCCCTGCTCGACCCGTCGGTCTCACAGTCAAGCTCCCTTGTGCACTTACACTCGACACCTGATTGCCAACCAGGTTGAGGGAACCTTTGGGCGCCTCCGTTACTTTTTGGGAGGCAACCGCCCCAGTTAAACTACCCACCAGGCACTGTCCCTGAACCGGATTACGGTTCGAAGTTAGATATCCAGAGTGACCAGAGTGGTATTTCAACAATGACTCCACGAACACTGGCGTGCCCGCTTCAAAGTCTCCCACCTATCCTACACAAGCCACACCGAACACCAATACCAAGCTGTAGTAAAGGTCACGGGGTCTTTCCGTCCTGCTGCGCGTAACGAGCATCTTTACTCGTAGTGCAATTTCGCCGAGTTCGCGGTTGAGACAGCTGGGAAGTCGTTACGCCATTCGTGCAGGTCGGAACTTACCCGACAAGGAATTTCGCTACCTTAGGATGGTTATAGTTACCACCGCCGTTTACTGGGGCTTAAATTCAGAGCTTTGCCGAAGCTAACCCTTCCTCTTAACCTTCCAGCACCGGGCAGGCGTCAGTCCGTATACATCGTCTTGCGACTTAGCACGGACCTGTGTTTTTAGTAAACAGTCGCTTCCCACTGGTCTCTGCGGCCTTCAAACGCTCCAGGAGTAAATCCCTTCACGCCTCAGGCCCCCCTTCTCCCGAAGTTACGGGGGCATTTTGCCGAGTTCCTTAACCACGATTCTCTCGATCTCCTTGGTATTCTCTACCTACCCACCTGAGTCGGTTTGGGGTACGGGCGGCTAGAACCTCGCGTCGATGCTTTTCTTGGCAGCATAGGATCACTGATTTCCCCCGTGAGGGGTACGCATCGGATCTCAGGCTATGTGAGAGACGGATTTGCCTATCTCTCGCCCTACATCCTTACACCGGGACAACCATCGCCCGGCTCAGCTACCTTCCTGCGTCACACCTGTTAATACGCTAACCGCACCAGAATGGGGTCGAGCGTTAGGCCGGCTGCTTCACCCCGAAGGGATCCATCTACCGGATTAGGACTCTTAGCACTACTGGATTAGTTTGGGCGGTTCTTCGCCGGTACGGGAATATCAACCCGTTGTCCATCGACTACGCCTGTCGGCCTCGCCTTAGGTCCCGACTTACCCAGGGAAGATTAGCTTGACCCTGGAACCCTTGGGTTTTCGGAGGACATGTTTCTCACATGTCTTTCGCTACTCATGCCTGCATTCTCACTCGTGTGGCGTCCACGGCTGGGTTACCCCGCCGCTTCACTCGCCACACGACGCTCTCCTACCGATCCGCATGGCTGGACCACGAAGGCCTACCAAATATGCGAATCCTACGACTTCGGCGGTGTGCTTGAGCCCCGTTACATTGTCGGCGCGGAATCACTTGACCAGTGAGCTATTACGCACTCTTTCAAGGGTGGCTGCTTCTAAGCCAACCTCCTGGTTGTCTCTGCAACTCCACATCCTTTCCCACTTAGCACACGCTTAGGGGCCTTAGTCGGTAGTCTGGGTTGTTTCCCTCTCGACGATGAAGCTTATCCCCCACCGTCTCACTGCTGCGCTCTCACTTACCGGCATTCGGAGTTTGGCTGACGTCAGTAACCTTGTAGGGCCCATCGGCCATCCAGTAGCTCTACCTCCGGCAAGAAACACGCAACGCTGCACCTAAATGCATTTCGGAGAGAACCAGCTATCACGAAGTTTGATTGGCCTTTCACCCCTATCCACAGCTCATCCCCTCGGTTTTCAACCCAAGTGGGTTCGGTCCTCCACGACGTCTTACCGTCGCTTCAACCTGGCCATGGATAGATCACTTCGCTTCGGGTCTAGGGCATGCGACTGAATCGCTCTATTCGAACTCGCTTTCGCTACGGCTACCCCTCGCGGGTTAACCTCGCCACATACCACTAACTCGCAGGCTCATTCTTCAAAAGGCACGCTGTCACCCCTGCTAGGGAGGCTCCAACGGTTTGTAAGCAGACGGTTTCAGGTACTATTTCACTCCCCTCCCGGGGTACTTTTCACCTTTCCCTCACGGTACTTGTCCGCTATCGGTCATCTGGGAGTATTTAGGCTTACCAGGTGGTCCTGGCAGATTCACACGGGATTTCTCGGGCCCCGTGCTACTTGGGATCCCTCTCGCCGCTGCGCGACATTTCGGTTACGGGACTGGCACCCTCTGTGGTCGGCCTTTCAATGCCGTTCACCTATATCGCGCATGTCAACGTGTACTTCGGCAGAAGTACGTAGAGGTCCCGCTACCCCGACCATGCAACGCCTGCCGGCTATCACACATGATCGGTTTGGCCTGTTCCGGTTTCGCTCGCCACTACTTACGGAATCGCGGTTGCTTTCTCTTCCTGTGGGTACTGAGATGTTTCACTTCCCCACGTTCCCTCTACCCGCCCTATATATTCAGGCGGGAGTCATCAGGTCGCACAAGTGCGCCTGACGGGGTTTCCCCATTCGGACATCCTCGGATCAAAGTTCGCTTATCAACTCCCCGAGGCTTATCGCAGATTGCTACGTCCTTCTTCGGCTCCAGATGCCAAGGCATCCACCGTCTGCTCTTAGAAACTTGACTACATGAGTTTTGAATCGATCGTGCAGCCGGCCGTACTTCCTTCTCCGAAGAGACGGTTTCCGTCGGCTGCAAGATTGACCAGTGAATGACGTGCCTCCTCTTCCGAAGAAGCGTCGGCACGTCGGTTCACCATGTAGATCTCGAGATCCGACCCTCAAAGAGTGAGGGATCTCGGATCTAAGATGCTCGCGTCCACTGTGTAGTTCTCAAAGTACGGGCGGTACCTTTCCGCTTCTCCCCTCCGGGGAGCGACGAAAAGGTCCTGAGGTTGGTGTGTCTCCGAAGAGACGCGACCGGTCCCTCAGGACCCAACAGCGTGCATGCGCCGGCCGTTCGCTTCCGACCCGTTCCGTTCCCGAAGGAAGTACTGAGGTCTCGAGCGTCGTGCCGACGCCTAGTCAAATGTTCCACCCATGAGCACCACCGGAGAACGTATGTCTCCGAAGTGGCTCTGTCACGACCGAGGTCGTGCAGTGCTCCTTAGAAAGGAGGTGATCCAGCCGCACCTTCCGGTACGGCTACCTTGTTACGACTTAGTCCTAATCACCGATCCCACCTTCGACAGCTCCCTCCTTGCGGTTGGGCCACTGGCTTCGGGTGTTACCGACTTTCATGACTTGACGGGCGGTGTGTACAAGGCCCGGGAACGTATTCACCGTGGCGTTGCTGATCCACGATTACTAGCGACTCCGACTTCATGAGGTCGAGTTGCAGACCTCAATCCGAACTGAGACCGGCTTTTTGGGATTCGCTCCACCTTGCGGTATTGCAGCCCTTTGTACCGGCCATTGTAGCATGCGTGAAGCCCAAGACATAAGGGGCATGATGATTTGACGTCATCCCCACCTTCCTCCGAGTTGACCCCGGCAGTCTCCTATGAGTTCCCACCATAACGTGCTGGCAACATAGAACGAGGGTTGCGCTCGTTGCGGGACTTAACCCAACATCTCACGACACGAGCTGACGACAACCATGCACCACCTGTATACGAGTGTCCAAAGAGTTCTACATTTCTGCAGCGTTCTCGTATATGTCAAGCCTTGGTAAGGTTCTTCGCGTTGCATCGAATTAATCCGCATGCTCCGCCGCTTGTGCGGGCCCCCGTCAATTCCTTTGAGTTTTAGCCTTGCGGCCGTACTCCCCAGGCGGGGAACTTAATGCGTTAGCTGCGACACGGAAGCCGTGGAATGGCCCCCACATCTAGTTCCCAACGTTTACGGCGTGGACTACCAGGGTATCTAATCCTGTTCGCTCCCCACGCTTTCGCTCCTCAGCGTCAGTTACGGCCCAGAGATCTGCCTTCGCCATCGGTGTTCCTCCTGATATCTGCGCATTCCACCGCTACACCAGGAATTCCAATCTCCCCTACCGCACTCTAGTCTGCCCGTACCCACTGCAGGCCCGAGGTTGAGCCTCGGGTTTTCACAGCAGACGCGACAAACCGCCTACGAGCTCTTTACGCCCAATAATTCCGGATAACGCTTGCACCCTACGTATTACCGCGGCTGCTGGCACGTAGTTAGCCGGTGCTTTTTCTGCAGGTACCGTCACTTTCGCTTCTTCCCTGCTAAAAGAGGTTTACAACCCGAAGGCCGTCGTCCCTCACGCGGCGTTGCTGCATCAGGCTTGCGCCCATTGTGCAATATTCCCCACTGCTGCCTCCCGTAGGAGTCTGGGCCGTGTCTCAGTCCCAGTGTGGCCGGTCACCCTCTCAGGCCGGCTACCCGTCGTAGGCTTGGTGGGCCGTTACCTCACCAACTACCTGATAGGCCGCGAGTCCATCCCAGACCGAAATTCTTTCCAGACGATGAAGATGCCTTCTCGTCTCGTATCCGGTATTAGACGTCGTTTCCAACGCTTATCCCAGAGTCTGGGGCAGGTTACTCACGTGTTACTCACCCGTTCGCCACTGATCCACAGGAGCAAGCTCCTGCTTCACCGTTCGACTTGCATGTGTTAAGCACGCCGCCAGCGTTCATCCTGAGCCAGGATCAAACTCTCCGTAAGGTTTGGTAGCACGCGATCCGAAGACCGCGGCAAACCGGTGCGCACCTCGACCGGAATGGGTCGAGAGTGCGCGAGTTGATCTGACTAAAGGATTGTCTACTGACAATCCGTCAATCCAAAGGAATCTCTATCGATGACCGAAGTCACCGACGGAGGTATTTGGCATTTGACATAGTGCACGCTGTTGAGTTCTCAAGGATCGGGCGCGCCAGAACCGTGACCGTTTCGGGATGGGGTTCAGGGCAACTGCTCTAACCTACCAGCGCGGGCATGCGTGTCAAGCGACACGCCGAACCGATGCGGTTCCTCGCGCTGGGCTCCCCACTCTAGCTCGTCTGGCCGCGCTTGTCAGCACGGATCCTGGCGATCCTTCGAGGGGAGGTGTCCCACTTGAGGCCCGGATGCTCCAGCGGCGTTGTTCACACTGCGGCTTCCGGCACCTTTGGGGTGACGAGTGACAAAGTTACGGGACGATCGGCGCTCCACCAAATCGAGCCTGCATCCCGGGCGTGTCGCCCCGCAGATGCCCGGAAAATCAGGGCTCGAGGCAGTAGGTCGTGTACCAGCCGGCCACACCCGACTGCGCTTCGGCAGCCGCGATCTGGGTCTGGTTCGCGGCGTCGTCGACCGTGCGGGCCTCGGTGACCGCGTCGATGATGGTCTGACCCCGTTCCGCGAGCAGTTCCATCCCCGTGCGCAGGTCGGCCGGCGAACTCGGCGCCAGCGTCGTCCAGCGATCGGTCCAGGCCTGCATGAGGGTGAGCGACTCGCTGACGGAGGCACCGGGCGCCGGCCACCCGAGCGTCGGTGGAGTCACCATTGTCGGGTCGGCTTCGGCTGCGGCGCAGAACTCCGCGCTGGCCGCGGCGATCTCCGCATGCTCCAACTGGTCGGCACGAATGGTCCAGAGGGCGTAGGCGGCGATTCCGGCGGCGATCGTCGAGATCACGCCGAGGACGAGCGAGGCACGCACCACCCCGATGAGCCAACCGCGACGTCGTCCACTGCGCACGGCGTTGACGATCGCGAGGATGAGCCCGAGCGGACCGGCGACGACGGCGAGCAGGAGCCCGACCTTCTCCCCCGCCGTCGACCTCTCGAGGTCTTCGGGGGTCTCGACGGCGGCCGTTGCGCTCGGCAGGAGCGGGCCGGGCGGGAAGACCGTGGCGGGCACCGCAGGCTCCGACCGCACGAGCGGATGGTCGGGGTAGGTCGGCTCCACCGGCGCCGCAACCAGCGGGGGTTCGGCAAGCGCGGGCGGGCTGCCGAACGCGAAGTCGGGCGGCGCATCCTGGGGTGCCTGGGGTGTCACCGACGGCGGGTACGCGGGTGGCGGGTACGCGGGTGGCGGGTACTCCGGCGCGGGAGTGGCTGCGGGCGGGTACGCGGGTGGGGGGTACGCCGCGGGGGCCTCGTACGGCGAAGGCGGCGCATAGGCCGCGGGCGCCTCTGCTGCGGGAGGCGGCTCGTACGGAGGCGGCTCGAAGGCAGCGGGCGGTTGGTACGCGGGCGGCTCGTATGCCGGAGGCGGCTCGTATGCAGGAGGCGCCTCGTACGCGGCGGGCGGCTCGTATGCCGGAGGCGGCTGGTACGCGGCAGGTGCCTCGTACGTCGAACGCGGCTCGAACCCGGAAGGCGGCTCGTAGGCGGGAACTTCCGGGTACGCGGTCGGCGGGGAGGGCTGAGCCGTGGCCGGGGCGGAGGGGAACGCGGCTGCGGGGTCGAGACCCGCCGGGAATTGCGCCGTCGGAGGGTAGCTCGGCGCGGGGGCCGGCAGATCGTAGGTCTGCGGCGTCGAGGGGGCCGCTGCCGGGGCGGGCAGGTCGTACGACGGCGGCACCTGCGGGGCGGGAGCCGGCATGTCGTACGCGGGAGACGCGGGCGGCGGTTGATAGGTCTGAGGTTCGTAGCTCGGCGGCTCGTAGGCCGGCGGCTCGTAGGCGGGCGCGGCGAAGGCAGGCGGCTCGTACGTCGGCGCCTCGTAGGCGGGCGGGGCCGCGGGCATGGATGCCGGAGCGTCGCTCGGCGCAAGGCCCGGATACTGCGGCGCGGCCGCGGCGGGTGCTCCGGTCGGCGAAGGCGGCGCGGCCGTGGCTTGGGGTTCCGGCTCGGATGGCGCGGCCGTGCGGCGCGGACCGGGCTCGGTCTGCGGGGTGACTCCCCCGAACAGCGCGGCCAGGCCGTCGCTGTCGTCGTCGTTGTTGAAACTCACTTCACCCTCCCCCGCGAGCCTAGGCGACTCTCGTATCCAGGGGGTTACGGAAGCCCGAGCGTCCCGTGGGCATCGCCCCGATCATCCGGCCACCGTCTGCGCGGGGGCGTACACCCCGGCGAGGGTCTTCTTGCCCCGGCGCAACACGGCCAGGCCCCCGGGCAGGAACGCCGTGTCGGCGGTCGCGTCTACCGCTTCGACTCGCGTGTTGTTGAGGTAGACGCCGCCCTGCTCGATCGCGCGGCGCGACTCGCTCAGACTCGAGGTGAGGCCGGCATCCACGAGCAGTTGCGCGACGGTCGATCCGGATGCCGCGGTCGCGGCCGGCAGCTCGGCGATCGCCGACCGCAGGGTCGCCTCGTCGAGCGCGCCCAGGTCGCCGTTGCCGAACAGGGCCTCGGCCGCCGCGAAGGCGGCATCGGTCGCGGCGGCGCCGTGCACCAGGCTCGTGACCTCACGGGCGAGGGTGCGCTGCGCCTCCCGCTTGAACGGCTCTGTCGCCACCGCCTGCTCCAGGCGCTCGATCTCGGCCCGGGAAAGGAACGTGAAGACCTTGATGCGGGAGATCACGTCGGCGTCGTCGGTGTTGAGCCAGAACTGGCTGAACGCGTAGGGGCTGGTGAGCTCGGCATCCAGCCAGACCGCGTTGCCCTCGCTCTTGCCGAACTTGGTGCCGTCGCTGTTGGTGATGAGCGGGGTGCCGATCGCGTGCACCGACACGCCCTCGGCCTTGTGGATGAGGTCGACGCCGCTCGTGAGGTTGCCCCACTGGTCGGATCCTCCGGTCTGCAGCACGCACCCGTACTCGCGGTACAGGTGCAGGAAGTCCATGCCCTGCAGCACCTGGTAGCTGAACTCGGTGTAGGAGATGCCCTCGTCGGAGTGCAGCCGCTTGGCGACGATGTCCTTCTTCACCATCGTGCCGACCCGGAAGTACTTGCCGATGTCGCGCAGGAAGTCGATCGCCGACAGCGGCGCCGTCCAGTCGAGGTTGTTGACCATGCGCGCAGCGTTCGCGCCGTCGAAGGAGAGGAAGCGCTGCACCTGCGCCTGGAGTTTGCCGACCCACTCCGCGACCGTCTCGGGAGTGTTGAGGATGCGCTCCCCCGTCTGCCGGGGGTCGCCGATGAGCCCGGTCGAGCCGCCGACCAGCCCGAGCGGTCGGTGGCCGGCGAGCTGGATGCGGCGCATCGTGAGCAGCTGCACGAGGTTTCCGAGATGCAGGCTCGGCGCCGTGGGGTCGAACCCGCAGTAGAACACCGCGGGAGGACCGGCGAGCAGCTTCTTCAGCTCCCCCGCATCCGTCGAGACGTGCACGAGGTCGCGATAGACGAGCTCATCCCAGACGTCGTCGAACGTCGGATCGTTGCGCTGCGGCGCGAGTCTCTGCTCGTCGGAGCTAGCTGTAGCGGGCACCGGGACAGGTTACCCGCCACTAGGGTGACACCGTGATTCGCCGTATCGCCGCCTTCGCAGCGGCCCTCCTGCTCGCCGCGGGAGCCGTGCTCGCCGCGTCCCCGGCATCCGCGGGGGTCGACGACTTCGAGTTCGAGTCGATGTCGGTGCAGTATTCGCTCAGCCGGGACGCCGACGGCACCGCCCGGTTGCACGTCGTCGAGACGCTCGTGGCGCTGTTCCCCGACTTCGACCAGAACCGCGGCATCCTGCGTGACATCCCGACCAACCTCGGGCGGGTCGACACCGGCGTCGACATCCTGTCGGTCACCGATGAGAACGGCGACCCCGTGCCCTATGAGGAGTCGCGCTGGAGCGACTACCTCGGCGACGACTTCATCGAGCTGGCCCTCGGCACCGACGAGTTCGTGCACGGCCGCACGACCTATGTCATCGAGTGGACCGCCCACGACGTCATCCGCACCTTCGACAGCGGCCAGGAGTTCTACTGGGACGTCAACGGCACCGGGTGGCCGCAGGCGTTCGGCGCGGTGTCGGCGACGCTGCAGCTCTCCCCCGAACTGCGGGCCGCGGCGACCGGTGAGACGGCGTGCTACTTCGGATATGAGGACTCCGACGACCGCTGTGAGATCACGACCACCGACGATGGCGTGGAGGTCGCACCGCTGGCCCTCACCGCCTACCAGAACGTCTCCATGGTCGTCGGCTTCGAGCCCGGCACCTTCCGGGAGGGCACGCCGGTCGACAAGACCTGGCCGTTCGTCGTGCTCCCATGGGTGCTGCTCGGCGTGCTCGCCGCGGCCGGGCTGCTCGCCGCGCTGCTCCGCCGATTCCTGTGGCGGCACGCGCCGGGTCGGGGCATCATCGTGCCCGAGTACGAGGGGCCCGAGGATCTCGGGGTGATGAGCGCTGCACATCTGATCGGGCGCTCGAGCGCGGCCCTTCCTGCACAGATCGTGAAGCTCGCGGTCGACGACATCGTGCAGCTCGTCGAAGATCCCGAGGCGCCCGAGCACCGCCGATTCCGGCTCGACGTGCTGGATGCGTCGGCCGCGGTGTACCCGCCCGACGACCGCGCGTTGCGCAAGCTGTTCGAGAAGAAGGCGAAGAACGGTGCCTCCCTTCCGCTCGACCGCAAGAACCGCAAGCTCGGCGACCGCATCGCGTCGCTCGTGGCGCAGGCCGGCACGGGGCTTCGTCCCCTCTATCTGAGTCGTGGCGAACGCAGTCCGCTGCGACGCCTGATCTTCTGGCCGGCCGTCGCGGTGTTCGTCGGCGCGATCGGGTTGCTGGTGTGGTGCGGGATCCAGGATGTCGGCAGCCCGCTGCTCTCGATCGGCATCCCGGTCGCGATCCTCGGCTCGTTCGTCGTGATGGGCTACAGCGGCAAGCCGGAGCGACGTACCGCGAAGGGCACCGCCGCCTACGAGCAGCTACTCGGCCTGCGCGAGTACCTGCAGCTCGCCGAAGCCGATCGGCTGCGGGTGCTGCAGAGCCCGCAGGGCGCCGTGCGGACCCGGATCGACCCGAACGACTCCGCCGCCGTCGTGAAGCTCTACGAGCGTCTGCTGCCGTGGGCGATCGTCTGGGGCGTCGAGAAGGAGTGGGCCGCCGAGCTCGCGGCCCATTACAGCGAGACGGCGCCCCCGTCGTCGAACCTCAGGTTCTCCTCGGGATTCTCGAGCCTCGCCAGTCTCGGCACGTCCTTCGCCGCGAGTTCGTTCGCGACGACTCCCCCGGTGTCGTCGTCGTCGTCGGGTTCGGGCGGCAGCAGTTCGTCGAGCGGATTCTCCAGCGGAGGCGGGTTCTCCGGCGGCGGCGGCGGGGGTGGTGGCGGCGGCGGCCGTTGATCAAGTCTTGATACTTGATTTGTCTCTATCAAGACTTTAGCCTTGATGGATGTACGTCCTCACCGTCGATCAGATCGACAGCCAGAACCAGGCCGACCAGGTCGACGCCGCGATCCGCGACATCGAGAGCCGGTTCGGCGCCGAACTGCTGGCGCGCCCCGAGCGTACCGCCGGTGACGAGTTCCAGGTCGCGACCGAACGGGGTTCCGTCGCCCTCGACCTGGCATTGACCCTCGTGCGGGCCGGTGCCTGGAGCGTCGGGCTCGGCGTCGGCGACGTGCGCCCCCCGGTCGGCCCGAGCGTGCGGGCGATGACCGGCACGGCGTTCGTCAACGCGCGCGAGGCCGTGAGCACCGCCAAGAAGCGGCCCTCTCGGTTCTCGCTCGTCGCCGACGATCCGCAGACCGCCGCACTCGACCCGCTCATCCGCCTGCTGCTGGCCCTGCGGGAGCGCCGCACCGCCGAAGGCTGGGAACTGTTCGATCTGCTCGACCCCCACCCCGACCTCACTCTCACCGACGCGGCCGGCCGGCTCGGCATCAGCGTGCAGGCCGCGAGCCAGCGGGCACTCACCGCGGGTCTGCGCCTCGATCGCGAAGCACGCGACGTGCTCGGCGACCTGCTGACGGGTGGGAGGATCGGAGGATGATCCAGCTGCAGTTGTTCGCCGGAACCGTCACCTGGATAGGCGCGGTCGTCATCGTGCTGGCGGCCGTGGCCGTCGCGATCCTCGCCATCCGGCTTCGGCAGCCGGCGCTCGCCCTGTTCGGGCTGCTGCCGGTCGGTTTCGGCATCCTGGCCCTCGCGTTCCAGGTGAACGTCGCCGACCCGCCCGTCCTCCCCGCGATCGTCGCGCTCGGTCTCGCCGCACTCGGCATCCTCGGCGGCAACCCGCTCACCGTGTGGGTTCTCGGACGCGCGGCGAAAGGCGACGTCGACAGCGGCACGCACGGCGGCATCCTCGTTCCCGCCGAGACCGCCAGTGGCGCCAAGAGCGCCACCAAGACCCAGGAGGTGCTGCGTGGCGGAACCTGGATCGGCTACCTGGAGCGGGCCGCCGTGATCGGGGCGATCGTCGTCGGGCACTTCGAGATCATCGCCGCCGTCATCGCGATCAAGGGTCTCGGCCGGTTCTCGGAACTCGATGCTCCCGAGGCGCGGGAGCGATTCATCATCGGAACCCTCGTGAGCATGATCTGGGCCGCGCTGTGCGGCGCCCTCATCGTGTTGCCCGCCGTCTTCAGCTCATGAATCGCGGCGCGTGAACACGCTGCGGCTCGCCTTCTCGGCGGCCGACCCAGGACTCCGGCGGCTCGGCGCCGCCGTGCGTGCGACCACCAGCTTCCTCATGGTCGTCGTCGCGCTCTTCGCGGTGTGCGGGGCGACCGGCGTCGAATGGTCGCTGGCGATCCCGGGGATGCTCGCGGCCGCCGTCGGCAGCACGACGATCGGGATGGGAACGCGCGAGCGGCGCCGGTTCGTTCCCCTGCTCGTGCTCGCGGCATCCGGAAGCATCGGCCTCGTGCTGGGCATCCTGGTCGCCGACGACCCGGTGCTCTCGGCTGTCGTGTTCTTCGCCCTGTCCGTCGCCGTGCTCGCCTCGACGCTGCTCGGCACGGCGGGCACGATCGTCGCGCTCGGCGGAGTCGCCGGCTTCGTCGCCGCCGCGATCGCCCGCCCCGGTTGGGCCGATCTGCCGTGGGCGCTCGGCGGGGTGATCGTCGGCGCGGGCCTTCCCGTGCTCATGCTCACGGTGCTGCTGCGGTATCGACCGCGCAGTCACACCCGCAGGATGATCGGCAGCCTGCGCACCCTCGTGGAGCAGATGCCGCTCGCCGTCGCCGAAGGCGAGCAGGCCGCGCGTCGCCACCTCGACGCGCTGGAGGCCGCGATCTCGGTGACTCGCGCGCGCATCGCCGCCGACCCCGACGGCTGGCCGGAGGCCCTGCGACGCGGCGACGGTGCCGCCCTCGCCGAACGCGGGGCGCGTTTCGAACTCGCCGTCACCGCAGCCCTCACCGGCGGCGGCACGGCGGATCTCGATGCCCTCGTCGCCGATCCGCTGCTCGCCGCCCCGGAACGCTCGGTCACGCCCGGCCGCACCTCGACCCTCGACCAGCCCTACGCGCCGCCCCGGCTCGACTGGCGTCGCGCCGGGCGCAGCCTGCTCTCGATCTCGGCGCAACTGCTGACGGCGATCGCCCTGTCGCTCGTCGTCGCGCAGTTCGTCGACCCGCGTCACTGGTACTGGGCGGTGCTCGCCGCCGTCGTGATGGTGTTCGGCACCACCTCGGCCGCGGCATCCCTCAGCAAGGGCTACCGCCGGGTGCTCGGCGCCGTCGGCGGCCTCGCGGTGGGCCTCGGCCTGTCGCTGCTCGTTCACGACAACCTCGTGCTCGTGGCCGTCGTCGCCCTCGTCGCGATGTTCGTGCAGCAGTACGCCGCGGAACTCGCCTACGGGGTCAGCGTCTTCGCCCTCAGCGTGCTCGTGACGGTGCTCTACGGGCAGACGACGGCCGACCTCCTCGAGACGCTCCCCGCCCATCTGCTGCTGACCGGGGCCGGGGCGATCGTCGGAACCGCCGTCGGCTTCGCCGTGCTGCCGGCGCGCCTCGGCGAGACGATGCGGCGCCAGGCCGACGAGGCGATGGCCGAGGTGCAGGCGACCCTGGCGGGGATGGCGGCCGGCGGGCGCTCCGACGAGGTGACCCTCGCCGGCCGCGACGCGCTCGCCCGGTTCGAGGTGCTGCGCTCGGAAGCCAAGTCGTCGCGTCGTGGCTGGCCGCTGTCGCGCCACGAACGCATCCTCGCGGAGCAGATCGGCGCCGGCGCCGTCGTCGCCCGGGAGCTGCGCGCCGCGGTGCACGACTACCGGGCGCGGGTCATCGATCGCCCGGGCTACAGTTCCGCGGTCGCGAGCGTTTCCGCCAAAGTCGCCGCGGTGCGCGCCGAATTGACCGGAGGGCCCTCCCGACATCGCGATGAACCTCCCGTCGTGAGCCCGACGACGCCGGAGCACGGGCTCGTGCGGCTCGAACTCGCGATCGACGGCCTCGCCGTCGCCCTCCGCGCGGGCTGACGCGCAGAGCCTTTCCCCGCGAGCTCAGGCCCGCTTCTTCGGCACCGATCGCTTGTAGGGCGAGACGGTCGGGTCGCCGGGAATCCAGAACCGCCACGGATAGGCGTCCGACCCGCCGTCGCCCGAGACGCCGGTACGCGGGCCGGTCGCGACCTCCGGCACCGGATGCGGCGGCAGGTCAAGCCGGAACAGCTCCCCCAGCCGCGCTCCGTCGTCGGACAGCTGGATCCCGAGTGCCACACACAGCCGCGCGGGGCCGCGGGCGAGGTCGGCGTCGGACTTCGACGTGAGACGACGGGAGCGGGCGGCCTCGAGCCCGGCGACGACCTCTCCCGCCCGCAGCAGCACCGCCGTCGCCTCACCCTCGGCCCCGACGACGATGTTGGCGCAGACGTGCATCCCGTAGGTGAAGTAGACGTAGAGATGACCCGCCGGGCCGAACATGACGGCGGTGCGACGCGTGCGGCCCCGGAAGGCGTGCGACCCGGGATCCTGCTCCCCCAGGTACGCCTCCACCTCGGTGAGACGCACACTCACGCCCCGGCCGTGCAGCACCGCACCGAGCAACTGCGGCGCCACCTCGGTGGCCGGCCGCGCGAGAAAGTCGGTGAGGCCGCTCAGAGCAGCGTGTACCAGATGAGCGCGCCCACGAGTACGACGACGGCGACGCCGACGATGAGCGGGAACTGCCACGGACGCTTGCCGGCCGATCGTGCCTCGCGTTCGGCGCGCGCGGCACGCGCGGCCTCCCGCCGGCGCTGCCAATCGCTCTGACCGGACAGTGTCATGGAGTCTCCTTCAGAGATGCCGGGGCCAGCGGGCGAACCGCGGCGGTGAGGGCGGCGAGTTGCTCGGCGACCCGGGACGGGGCGGTGCCGCCGATCCCCGACCGTGAGGCGATCGACCCGTCGACGGTGAGTACCGCGCGCACGTCGGGCGTCAAGCGGGGATCGATCGCCGCATAGTCGGCATCCGTCGGTTCGTGCAGTTGCAGGCCGCGCTCCTCGCAGAACCGCACCAGGGCACCCGCGATCTCGTGCGCCTCGCGGAACGGAACGCCCTGCCGCACGAGATGGTCGGCGACGTCGGTCGCGAGCGAGAAGCCTTCGGGGGCGAGCGCCCGCATCCGGTCGGTGTCGAACGTGAGCGTCTCGACCATGCCGGCGAACGCGGGCAGCACCAGCTCGAGCGTCGCGACGGAGTCGAAGACCGGCTCCTTGTCTTCCTGCAGGTCACGGTTGTAGGCCAACGGCAGACCCTTGAGCGTCGTGAGCAAGCCGGTGAGGTTGCCGACGAGTCGCCCGGCCTTGCCGCGCGCCAGTTCGGCGATGTCGGGGTTCTTCTTCTGCGGCATGATGCTCGAGCCGGTCGAGTAGCCGTCGTCGAGGCGGGCGAAACCGAACTCGCGGGTCGTCCAGAGGATCACGTCTTCGGCGAAGCGCGACACGTCGACGCCGATCTGGGCGGCGACGTACGCGAACTCGGCCACGACATCCCGGGCGCTCGTCGCGTCGATCGAGTTCGGCAGCGGCTCGCCGAGGTTCAGCTCCCGCGCGACGATCGCCGGGTCGAGACCCAGCGCGCCGCCGGCCAGCGCACCGGCGCCATACGGCGAGGCCTGCGCCCGGCCGCGCCAGTCGCGCAGGCGCTCCAGGTCGCGTACGAGCGGCCAGGCATGGGCGAGCAGGTGATGGGCGAGCAGGATCGGCTGGGCGTGCTGCAAGTGCGTGCGACCCGGCATCGCGGCATCCGGATGCGCGGAAGCCTGCCCGGCGATCGCGTCGATCAGCCGCACCAGCTCGCGGCTGACGACGTCGGCGTGATCGAGCAGGTACATGCGGATGAGAGTGGCGATCTGGTCGTTGCGGCTGCGGCCCGCGCGCAGCTTGCCGCCGAGCTCCGGGCCGACGACCGACACGAGGGCCGCCTCGAGGGCGCCGTGCACGTCTTCGTCGTCGTCGGTCGCGACGAGTTCGCCGCTCTCCAGCCGCCGGGCGAGTTCGTCGAGTCCGGCGTGCATCGCCGACTCCTCGTCGGGGGTCAAGTGACCCGCCGCGGCGAGCGCCTTTGCGTGCGCGTGCGACCCGGCGAGGTCATAGAACGCCAGCACCCAGTCGAAGTGGGTGCTGCGGCTCAGCGCCGCGAGCTCCGGGGCCGGACCCCCCTCGAAACGCGCGCCCCAGAGCTTCGCCATCAGGGGCCGGTCTCGACACGCGGGCTGCGCCCGCTACTCGACCACCGAGTCATGAGAGGTCCCGGCGGGCGGAGATCTTCGACGGAAGGGACCAGATCTCGATGAAGCCCTTCGCGAGCGACTGGTCGAAGGTGTCGCCGGTGTCGTAGGTCGCGAGCGAGAAGTCGTAGAGCGACTGGTCGCTCTTGCGGCCGGTGACGACCGCGCGGCCGCCCTGCAGCTGCAGCCGGATCTCGCCGGAGACGTACTTCTGGGTGTCGTCGATGAAGGCATCCATGCTGCGCTTCAGCCCCGAGAACCACAGGCCTTCGTAGACCAGCTCGGCCCAGTCGGCCTCCATCTTGCGCTTGTAGCGATTGACGTCGCGTTCGAGGGTGAGGTTCTCGAGCTCCTCGTGCGCGGCGATGAGGGCGATCGCGCCCGGCGCCTCGTAGACCTCACGGCTCTTGATGCCGACGAGCCGGTCTTCGACGATGTCGATGCGCCCGACGCCGTGCTGGCCGGCGATCGTGTTCATCTGCATGACGGCCTGCAGCGGCGTGACGGCGACCCCGTCGATCGCCACCGGGATGCCCTGGGCGAACGTGATCGTCACCTCGTCGGCGGGGCCGTCGGCGGCCGGATCCTGCGTGTACTCGTAGAGGTCCTCGATGGGCGCGTTCCACGGGTCTTCGAGGAATCCGGTCTCGACGGCGCGGCCCCAGACGTTCTTGTCGATCGAGTAGGGGTTCTTCTTCGACTGCTGGATCGGCAGGTTGTGCTCTTCCGCATACACGATCGCCTTGTCGCGGGTGAGCGCGAGGTCGCGCACCGGCGCGATGCTCGTCAGGTCGGGGGCGAGCGCGGCGACCGCGGCCTCGAAGCGCACCTGGTCGTTGCCCTTGCCGGTGCAGCCGTGCGCGACGGTGTCGGCTCCGAGCTCCTTGGCGACCCGCGCGAGGTGCCGGGCGATCACCGGACGGCTGAGCGCCGAGACCAGCGGATACCGCTTCTGGTACAGAGCGTTGGCCTTGAGCGCCGGCATCAGGTAGTCGTTCGCGAACTCGTCCTTCGCGTCGACCACGACCGACTCCACGGCGCCGCAGTCGAGGGCACGCTGACGGATGTCGTTCATGTCCTCACCGCCCTGGCCGACGTCGACCGCGAGCGCGATGACCTCCTTGCCGGTCGCATCCTTGAGCCAGCCGATCCCGACCGAGGTGTCGAGTCCGCCCGAGTAGGCGAGGACGACGCGTTGTGCCATGTGTTTTGTCTCTCCTGTGATTGCCGATGTTCAGCTTAGGGATGGGTAGTGTGGGCGCATGTCCGAGCCGAACTCAGCGCCCGACCCGACTCCCGAGGTTCCGAAGGCTCCGTCGTACACGTACGACACGCCGGCAGCGGCCGCCCCGAGCAACCCGCTCCCCCCGCCGACGTACGGCGAGCGGGTTCCGGACTACAGCGCGGCACCCGTCTACGGTCAGCAGCCGTACCAGCCGCCGGTCAAGCGTCGCCGCACCTGGGACCTGGTGCTGACCGTCATCCTGTTCGTCGTCGGATTCTTCGGGATGCTGATCGGCCTGTTCTACGCCTGGGCGTTCTCCGACCCGGTGCTGCTCAACGAGGCGATGGGCCAGGGCGGCATGGGCGGCTTCAACGGCACCATCGGCGCCGGCCCGGCGATCATCGCCGTGAGCCACATCGTGCTCTACCTCGTCGCGCTCGGCGTCGGCATCCTGTTGCTGGTGAAGAACAAGATCGCGTTCTGGGTGCCGCTCAGCGCCGGCGTGATCGCGGCGATCGTGTTCTGGGGCGTGCTGGTCAGCATCCTGCTGAGCGACCCCGACTTCATGGCCAACGTCTACCGCTGACCCCGGCGGGTCGATCACCGGGAGCTCTTCTCGAGCAACCAGGTGAGCAGTGCCTTCTGGGCGTGCAGCCGGTTCTCGGCCTCGTCCCAGATGACGCTCTGCGGTCCGTCGATGACTTCGGCCGCCACCTCGTAGCCGCGGTCCGCCGGCAGGCAGTGCAGGAAGATCGCGTCGGGCTTCGCGAGCGTCATCAGCTCCGGCGTCACCTGGTAGCCGCCGAACACGGCGACGCGGTGCGCCTTCTCGTCTTCCTTGCCCATCGACACCCACGTGTCGGTGACGACGACGTCGGCCCCGGCGACGGCTTCGTTCGGGTCGGTGAAGATCGTGACCGAGCCCCCGGTCTCGGCGGCGCGGGCGTCGGCATCCGACACCACGGCATCCACCGGGCTGAACTCCTCGGGAGCCGCGACCCGCACGTGCATGCCCGCGGTCGCGCAGGCGAGCAGATAGCTGTGCGCCATGTTGCTCGCCCCGTCACCGAGGAACGTCACGGTGAGGCCCGCGAGCGTGCCCTTGTGCTCCCGGATGGTGAGCAAGTCGGCGAGCAACTGGCACGGGTGGAAGTCGTCCGAGAGCGCGTTGACGACCGGCACCGTGGTGCCCTGCGCCATCTGTTCGAGCCCCGACTGCGCGTAGGTGCGCCAGACGATCGCCGCGACCTGCCGCTCCAGCACGCGGGCCGTGTCCGACGGGCTCTCCTTGCCGCCGAGCTGGCTGTTCGCGGTCGAGATGATGAGCGGGATGCCGCCGAGGTCGGCGATGCCGACGGCGAACGACACCCGGGTGCGGGTCGACGACTTGTCGAAGATCACCGCGACCGTCTGCGGCCCCTCGAGCGGCTTACGGCCCCAGCGGTCGGCCTTGATCGCCTCGGCGAGGTCGAGGATCTCGGTCTGCTCGGCCTGGGTGAGGTCGTCGTCGCGGAGGAAGTGCCGGGTCATGAGCTGCTGCTTTCGGTTGCGGCCAGAGCTTGGGTGAAGAGATCGAGGAAGCGGTCGACATCGGCGTCGTCGATCGTGAGCGGCGGGGCGAGGCGGATGCGGTCCTCCGCCGCCGCGTTGACGATGAGCCCCAGCTCGAGGGCACGCGCGGCGACGGCGTTCGCCCACGGGCCGGTGAGGCCGATGCCGACGAGCAAGCCTCGGCCGGAGACATCTGTGATGGCAGGGTGTGCGAGCGTCGCGAGGCCGGCCCGGATGCGCCCCCCCATCGCCCGGGCGTTGCCCACGAGGTCGGCGCGTTCGATCTCGCCGAGCACGGCGTTCGCCGTCGCGGTCGCGAGCGGGTTGCCGCCGAACGTCGTGCCGTGGTCGCCGGGCTTCAGGATGTCGCCCGCCGTTCCGAAGGCGACGAGCGCCCCGATCGGGAAGCCGCCGCCGATGCCCTTCGCGAGCGCGACCACGTCGGGCATGGTGCCTGACGGCAGGGCGCCTTCGTGCTGAAAGGCGAACCACTCCCCGGTGCGCCCCGCTCCGGTCTGGATCTCGTCGAGGATCAGCAGCGCGCCGTGTTGCGCGGTGAGTTCGCGGGCGCGCGCCAGGTAGCCCTCGGGCAGGTCGAGCACGCCCGCCTCGCCCTTGATCGGCTCGAGCACGAGCGCGGCGACGTCATCGCCGATCGCGGCTTCGAGCGCGTCGACCGTCGTCGGGAGGAACTCCGGCCCCGGCAGCAGCGGCTCGAACGGCTCCCGCAGGGCCGGCTTGCCGGTGATCGACAGGGCACCCAGCGTGCGGCCGTGGAACGACTTTTCCAGCGCCAGGATGCGCGGCCGCCCGGTGCGCCGGGCGATCTTGACCGCGGCCTCCATCGCCTCCGTGCCCGAGTTGCAGAAGAACACCGAGGTGCCGCCGGTGAGCCGCTTGAGCCGCTCGGCGAGTTCCAGCTGCGGTTCGCTCGCGAAGTAGTTGGAGACGTGCGCGAGCGTCGCCGCCTGGCGGCTCACGGCATCCACGAACACCGGATGGGCGTGCCCGAGCGCGTTCACTGCGATGCCGGCGAGGAAGTCGAGGTACTCGACGCCGTCGACATCCCACACCCGCGCGCCCTCGCCGCGGGCGAGCACCTTCAACGGGGTGGGCGCGTAGGAGAACATCGCCTCCCGGAACCGGTCACTCATGCGACCACCTCTGTGCCGATGCCGGCGTCGGTGAAGATCTCCAGCAGCACCGAGTGCGGGCGGCGACCGTCGATGATGGCCGCCTTCGGCACTCCGCCGGCGACGGCTTCGAGACATGCGGTCATCTTCGGGATCATCCCGCTTTCCAGTTTCGGCAGCAGCGCCGTGAGTTCGGGCACCGTGATGTTCGAGACGAGCGAGTCGCGGTTCGGCCAGTCGGCGTAGAGCCCCGCGACATCGGTGAGGATGACCAGCTTCTCCGCGCCGAGGGCGACCGCGAGAGCCGCGGCGGCGGAGTCGGCGTTGACGTTGAGCGACTGACCCGGCACGTCGAGGTCGGGCGCGATCGACGAGACCACCGGGATGCGCCCCGCCTCGACCTCCGCGAGCACCGACGCGGGGTCGACCTGCACGACGTCGCCGACCAGGCCGATGTCGACGAGTTCCCCGTCGACCATCGCGCCGCGCTTGCGGCCGCCGAACAGCCCGGCGTCCTCGCCCGAGATCGCCGAGGCGAGCGGGCCGTGCTCGTTGATGAGGGTCACCAGCTCGCGGCTCACCTGACCGGTGAGCACCATGCGCACGACCTCCATCGCCTCCGGGGTCGTCACCCGGTAGCCGCCGCGGAACTCGCTCGGGATGCCGAGCCGGTCGAGCATCGCGGTGATCTGCGGGCCGCCGCCGTGCACGACGACCGGCTTCAGTCCGACGTAGCGCAGGTAGACCATGTCTTCGGCGAACGCCCGCTGCAGCTCGGGGCTCACCATCGCGTTGCCGCCGAACTTGACGACGACGATCTTGCCCGAGAAGCGCTTCAGCCAGCCCAGGGATTCGATGAGCGTGCCGGCCTTGATCTCGGCACCGAGCGCCCGCTCGTCGGCTTCGAGTTCCTCGGGCGTCATGAGCTGTACGCCGAATTCTCGTGCACGTAGTCGTGCGTGAGGTCGTTGGTGAGGATGGTCGCGCCCGCGTTCCCGGCATGCAGCTCGAGCTGCAAGAGCAGCTGTCGCGGCGTGAGATCGACCTCCTCGCGCGGCCGGTCGGGGCCGCCCTTCGTGCACACCCGCACGCCGTTCATGAGCACGTCGACGTCGTAGGGGTCGAAGGCGGCCTGCGTCGTGCCGATCGCGGCGAGCACCCGGCCCCAGTTGGCGTCGTTGCCGAACACCGCCGCCTTGAACAGATTGTTCCGCGCGATCGCCCGGCCGACCTCGACGGCATCCTCTTCGGTCGCCGCCGACATGACCTCGATGACGATGTCGTGACTCGCGCCCTCGGCATCCTGCTGCAACTGGAACGCGAGATCCATGCAGAGCGCCTGCAGTTCCGCCGTGAAGGCGTGGATGTCGGGGCTGACGCCCGAGGCCCCGCTCGCGAGCAGGGTCACCTGGTCGTTCGTCGACATGCAGCCGTCGCTGTCGAGCCGGTCGAAGCTGATCCGGGTCGCCGCCCGGAGTGCCTCGTCGAGCTGTTCGCTCGTCAGGTCGGCGTCGGTCGTGATGACGACGAGCATCGTCGCGAGCCCGGGCGCGAGCATCCCGGCGCCCTTCGCCATGCCGCCGATCTTCCAGCCGTCGCCATCGCGGGTCGCCGTCTTCGGGTGCGTGTCGGTCGTGATGATCGCGGCAGCGGCATCCGGTCCCCCGTCGGCGGAGAGGGCGGCAGCCGCGGCGGCGATGCCCGGCAGCAGCTTCTCCCGGTCGAGCTGCATGCCGATGAGGCCGGTCGAGCAGACGAGCACGTCGCCCGCGCTGATCCCGAGCGCCTCACCGACCGCCTCGGCCATCAGGTGGGTCGTCTGGAATCCCTCGCTGCCGGTGAAGCAGTTCGCTCCCCCGGAGTTGAGCACGATCGCGCTCACGGTGCCGTCGGCGATGACCTGCTGCGACCAGATGATCGGGTTCGCCTTCGCCCGGTTGCTGGTGAACACCGCGGCGGCGTTCTGCAACGGACCGGTGTTGACGACGAGCGCCAGGTCGGCGTTGCCCGACGACTTGAGACCGATCGGGATGCCGGCGGCGGTGAAACCCTTCGCGTACGTCGTGCTCACGGGGCGACTCCATCGAGGGGAAGGCCGAGCGTCTCGGCGAAGCCGAGCGCGAGGTTGGCGGACTGGACGGCGGCACCGGCGGTGCCCTTCACGAGGTTGTCGAGCGCGCTGACGACGACCACCCGGCCGGCCCGTTCGTCGATGGCGAGCCCGATGAG
The DNA here is from genome assembly GCF_014653215.1 of Pseudolysinimonas yzui. Lineage (GTDB taxonomy): Bacteria > Actinomycetota > Actinomycetes > Actinomycetales > Microbacteriaceae > Pseudolysinimonas_A > Pseudolysinimonas_A yzui. Next base: position 1,022,085 of record NZ_BNAI01000001.1, read on the forward strand.
CACCGTGTTCGCACCCGTCGTGTCGCCGGACTTCGGGAAGGTGCCGGCGGGCAGTAGATGCACGAACGGTTCGTCGGCGTAGGCGGTCTCCCAGGCCTCCCGCACGGCGGCGGCGCTTGCGGTCAGCTTCGCGGTCGACGTGGCCAGAATGCCGCGGGCCATCGGCACGAGCACCGGCGTGAAGTTCAGGGTGACCCCCGACCCGCCCGCGGCGGTGAGGTTCTGCACGACCTCCGGGTTGTGCCGGTGGGTGCCGCCGACTCCGTAGGCCGACGCGGACCCGAGGATCTCGGCGGCGAGCAGGTCGGTCCGCAGGCTCTTGCCCGCGCCCGACGGGCCGACCGCGAGAACCGAGACGAGATCGTCGGCCGCGATGACCCCCGCCGCGATCCCCGGCGCGAGTCCGAGGGTGATCGCGGTGACGTTGCAGCCGGGAACGGCGATGCGGGTCGCGCCCACCAGGTTCGTGCGTTGCGTGCCGCCTCCCGCGAGACGCAACTCCGGCATCCCGTACGTCCACGCGCCGTGGTACTCGCCGCCGTAGAACGCCGCCCACGCGCTCTCGTCGGTGAGCCGGTGGTCGGCGCCGCAGTCGATGACGAGCACGTCGTCGGGCAGGTGCGCGGTGATCGCCCCCGACGCGCCGTGCGGCAGGGCGAGGAACACGACATCGGCCCCCGACAGCACGGCGGGGGTGGTCTCCTGCAGCACGAGGTGGCGCAGCGAGACGAGATGGGGATGCACGGCAGCCAGCGGCTGCCCGGCGTTCTGGTGAGCCGTCACGGTGACGACCTCGAACTCGGGGTGGGCGGAGAGCAGCCGCAGCAGCTCGCCACCCGCATAGCCGCTCGCGCCAGCGACGGCGACGGACACAGACATGGATGGGGCCTTCAGATTCGACGGGACGAGGACTTGTCTGTGGCGACGTCGCGCGAACTCACGAGGGCTCAGCGGGGCGACGTCGCCTAGAGTCGGCGCGCGCGGCGGATCGAACGGAGCTCGAGGCCCCGGATGTCGTCCCGCGTGAATTCCACGCCTCGACCATACTCCCCGTGCGCGACCGAGCACTAATCTGGTTCGTGAACAGGGCTCATTACGGGCTCCGAATCGGAAGAAGGAACCCATGGCAGACCTCAGCTCGCTGCTCAAGCAGATCCCCGTCGCAGACATCGCCAAGCAGCTCGGCATCGACGAATCGGTCGCCGAAGCCGCCGTGCAGCAGATCGTGCCCGGCCTCGTCGCCGGCCTCGCCGCCAACGCCGAAGACCCGAAGGGTGCCGCCTCGCTGACCAAGGCGCTCAGCCATGACCGCGGCGCCGTGCACAAGAAGAAGGTCACCGAGATCGACGTCGAAGACGGCAAGAAGATCGTCAGGAACGTCTACGGCGACAAGCAGGATGCCGTCGCCACCAAGCTCGCCGCGAGCGCCACGAAGGCCTCCGCGGCCGGCGACGTCACGCAGGACATCATCAAGCAGATCCTGCCGATCGTCGCCCCGATCGTGCTCGCCTGGCTGGCGGAGCAGTTCCTCGGCGGCAAGAAGGAAGAGCCCGCGGCGAAGGAAGAGGAGTCGTCGACCGGAGGCGCCATCGGCGACCTGCTGGGCGGGTTGCTCGGCGGCGGCTCGTCGTCGGGTTCGTCCAACTCGACGGGCGACCTGCTCGGCGGCATCCTCGGCGGCCTGCTCGGCGGCGGCAAGAAGTAGCGCCCGCCTTCACATTCGAACGCGCCGTCCCGACAGGGGCGGCGCGTTCGTCGTCACTCGCGCAGAGTCGCTTTGAGGCGGGATGCCGCAAGGGCGACGCCGGCGAGTTTCGACTCGGTGGCCTCCGCGGCCGTCAGGGTGCGGTCGGCGGCGCGGAAGCGCAGCGCGAAGGTGAGGGACTTCGTGCCGTCGGGCACCCCGGATCCGCGGTAGTCGTCGACGAGGCGGGCATCCTCCAGCAGGTCGCCGGCCCCCTCGATGACGGCAGACCGCACGTCGGCGGCCGGCGTCTCGACGGGGACGACGAGCGAGAGGTCCTGCGTCGCCGCCGGCAGCGTGCCGATCGGGCGCGCGGCGATCTCGGTCGCCCCGAGCTCGAGCAGGGCGTCGAGGTCGAGTTCGGCGACCGCGACCACGCCGGGCAGGTCGAGTTCGCGGGCGAGCGACGGCAGCAACTCGCCGGCGATCCCGACGCTCCGCGCGCCGACTCGCAGTTCGGCGGTGCGTCCGGGGTGCAGAGCGGGATGCGCGCCGGTGACCGGCCGGATGTCGGCGGCCAGGGCGAGGCCGACATCCGCGACCGCGTCGAGCGCGTCGGCGAGACCGGCGCTGACGGCCGGTGCTCCCGGCTGCTTCGGCACGACGTCGCCGAGGAACAGCACGGCGACGCGGCGCGGCTGCGGCGGCAGCCCGGTGGTGAGGGCGTCGAGCACGTCGGGGGCGAGCTCCACCGCGCCCGGAGGCAGCTCGTCGGTGCCGTAGGCGACTCCCGGCTCGGGGCGGAACACCGTGCCGATCTCGAAGATGCCGAGGTCGGTGAGCCCGCGCGACAGGTTGCGCCGCGCGGTGTCGAGCAGTCCGGGCAGCAGCGAGCGCCGCAGGTACGGAGCCTGCGGGTCGAGCGCGTTCGCCAGCTGCACGGCGGCGGCGCCGGGCTCGAAGCGCTCGACGGTCGCGGCCGACTGGAACGGATAGGCGAGAACCTCGGTGAGCCCCGCGGCGGCGAGGGTCTGCGCGAGGCGGCGGCTCGCGGCCTGTTCCCGGGTCCACCCGCGACCGGGAGGCGCGATCGGCAGCTCCGACGGGATGCGGTCGTATCCGGTGATGCGGGCGACCTCCTCGACGAGGCTGGGGGCATCGATGAGGTCGGGTCGCCAGGGTGGCGGAGTCACGGTCCAGCGGTCCACGGTGGCGTCGACCGTCGCCCCGATCAGGGTGAGCGTGTCGCGCACCTCGTCGTCGGAGTAGTCGACGCCGACGAGGGCGGCCGCGTCGCCCGGTGAGAAGGCGATGGGCACCGGCTCGCCGAGGTAGGGCACGACGGTGCCGAGCGGGTCGATCGTGCCGCCCGCGAGTTCCACGAGCAGGTCGGCCACCCGCTGCGCGGCGATCGGCCCGAGTGTCGGGTCGACCCCGCGCTCGAACCGCTTGGAGGCTTCGCTCCACAGCTTGTGGCGACGGGCCGTGCGTGCGACGGTCACCGGATCGAAGTGCGCCGCCTCGACGAGCACGTCGGTGGTCGTGTCCGACACCTCGGTCGAGAGTCCACCCATGACGCCGGCGAGCCCGATCGCGCCCGACTCGTCGGTGATCAACAGGTCTTCGACATCGAGCTTCCGCACTTGACCGTCGAGCGTCTCGAGAGTCTCCCCCGGCGCCGCCCGGCGCACCACGATGCCACCGGCGAGCTTGCCGAGGTCGTAGGCGTGCGTGGGCTGCCCCAGCTCGAGCATCACGTAGTTGCTGATGTCGACCGGCAGCGAGATGGAGCGGATGCCGGCGAGCTTCAGCCGCGCGACCATCCCCGACGGCGTGGGCCGGGTCGCGTCGACGCCCCGGACGACGCGCGCGGCGAAGGCGTCGCAGCCGACGCGACCGCGGATCGGGGCGGCGTCGTCGACGACGACCGAGTACCCGGCGGCCTCCCCCACCACCGGCTCGAGCGCCGGGTCGCGGAACGCCGCACCGGTCGAGTGCGAGTACTCGCGGGCGAGCCCGCGGATCGAGAGCGCGTAGCCACGGTCGGGAGTGACGTTGATCTCCACTGCCGAGTCGTCGAGGCCGAGCAGCGCGATCGCATCCTCGCCCGGCTCCCCGACCAGGCCGCGTTCGTGCAGCCGCAGGATTCCGGAGTGCTCGTCGCCGAGCCCGAGCTCGCGTTCCGACGCGATCATGCCGTCGGAGACGTGCCCGTAGGTCTTGCGCGCCGTGATCGGGAACGGCCCCGGCAGCACCGCCCCGGGCAGCGACACCGGTACCAGGTCGCCGACCTCGAAGTTGTGGGCGCCGCAGACGATTCCGCGCGGCTCGGGCTCGCCGACATCCACCTGAACCCAGCGGATCGTCTTGCCGTTGCTCTGCGGCTCGTCCGCGAACGAGAGCACGCGGCCGACGACCACGGGGCCCTGCACGCCGAAGCCGTGGACGTCTTCTTCCTCGAAGCCGACCTTCACGAGCGCCGCGTGCAGGTGCTCGAGCGTTACATCAGCCGGCAGGTCGACCCAGTCACCCAGCCACGAGATCGGAACCCGCACGTCAGACCACCATTCCGAACTGCTGCGAGAAGCGCACATCGCCCTCGACCATGTCGCGCATGTCGTTCATGTCGTTGCGGAACTGCAGGGTGCGCTCGATGCCCATGCCGAACGCGAAGCCCTGGTACTCGGTCGGGTCGACGCCGGCGCTGCGCAACACGTTCGGGTTGACCATGCCGCATCCGCCCCACTCCACCCAGCGGGCGCCGCCCTTGGCGTTCGGCTGCCAGACGTCCATCTCGGCGCTCGGCTCGGTGAACGGGAAGTAGTTCGGACGCAGCCGGATCTGCGCGCCCTGGCCGAACATCGCGCGCGCGAGGTGCTCGAGGGTGCCGCGCAGATGCGCCATCGTCAGACCCTTGTCGATCGCGATGCCCTCGATCTGGTGGAAGACCGGCGTGTGGGTGGCATCCAGCTCGTCCTTGCGGAACACCTTGCCGGGCGCGACGACGTAGAGCGGCAGCGGCCGGTCGAGCAGCGAGCGGATCTGCACGTTCGAGGTCTGGCTGCGCAGCACCAGGTGCCGGTCGGCGGGCTCGACGTAGAAGGTGTCCTGTTCACCACGCGCGGGGTGGTCGGGGCCGATGTTGAGGGCGTCGAAGTTGAACCAGGCGTGCTCGAGCTCCGGCCCTTCCGCGATCTCCCAGCCCATCGCGATGAAGATGTCGCCCATCTGCTCCATGAGCAGAGCGAGCGGATGCCGGGCGCCGGTTCGACGGCGGGACGGCACGGCGGTGACATCCACCGCTTCGGCGGCGAGCTGGGCCTGCTCCTCGGCGGCGAGGATGCGGCCCTCGGCCTCGGCGAGCGCCGCGTTGACCTGCGCGCGGGCCTCGCCGACGAGCTTCCCGGCGGCGGCCTTCTGGTCGGCCGGCACCTCGCGCATCGACGCGTTGAGCTTCGCGAGCGGGCTGCCCTCGGCGGTGTGCGCCGCCCGGGCGGCCTTCAGCGCGGCCGAATCCTGCGCCTCGGAGATCGCGCTCAGAGCGGCTTTGACGGCGGCGTCGACGGCCTGCGGAGTGATCTCGGACACGAGGGTCGAGTTTAGTGCTCAGCGAGACGTGTCCTTGGTCTGGGGTAGTCTCCCCGAAACCCGGTAGGAGCGCCCCTTTGACCCGAACCACGCTGACTGTCGAGTCTCTCGCGCGCGAAGCTGGCATTGAAGTCGATGATGCGTTGATACAGCTTTGGGATGCGGGGGTTGATTACCCGTCCGGCCCCAAGTCACCAATCCGGCCTCACGACGTAGCACGCGCGCGCGACTCGTGCGAGCTTCCGAACGGCCGTGAGCTGACCCGCGTGGACTACTGGCTCCAGCGGGATGGCCTTTCGCGCGAAGCGTTCACGGCGCAACTGGCAGCTCTTGGAATCAAGCTAGGACCCAACGCACGCGCGCTACCGAAGGGAGCCGTTGCACGTCTTCGCAAGAAGTCCACCCAGCCACGGCCCGAGTCAAGAAAGCCACAGAAACCTAGCCCTGCCCCCCTCCAGAACTTCGTGTGGCGCAACATCGGTCACGTGAGAGAGACGCGGGCGCTTGATGTCGACGAAATCGAGTCGATTCACTTCGCGCTGGCCGATGACTTCGCCGGGTCCAATGATCCAGTGAGCCCCGCCGGCGTCCGCGACCGCACGCTCCTAGAGAGCGCCGCGACGCGACCACTAACATCCCTGGGCGGCGAGAGTAAGTACCGAACGGTGGAACTGGCATCCGCCGCTCTGATGCATTCACTTGTCCACAACCATGCCTTCTACAACGGCAACAAGCGAACTGCGCTCGTGTCGATGCTCACGATGCTGGATCGCAATGGTGTTGTGATCACCTCGACGCAGGATGAGATCTTCAAATGGACGGTTCGTGTCGCTCAGCATCGAGTCGCCAAGCGCAACATTGTCGGCGATCGCAGTGACATCGAGGTAGCTGCGATGGCCGAGTGGATTTGCTCCAACAGTCGGTTGCTGGACAAGGGAGAGAAGGTCATTGCTTGGCACTTCCTGAGGCGACGCCTTAATGCGATGGGCTGCGAGATCATCCCAACCGGCAACCGCGGGGGCGCGCAACGAATCTCAAGAGTTGTGTCGGTTCGCGACCGCAACTTCCTCGGCGTTTCTCGAATGGCCGAGAAGCGACTGTCCATCCAAGTCGCATACGACGGAGACGGTCGCGAGGTATCAAGGAACGACATTCGATCCATCCGTCGAGAACTACACCTCGACGACGAGCATGGCGTCGACTCGGCGATCTTCTACGGCACGGACTCGACCCCGCCGGATCAGTTCATCGCTGAGTATCGCAAGACGCTCGTTCGACTCGCGCGCATGTGAGGTGCACACTCGCGTCTACAGAAGCGGCGGAGCAGCGCCCATTCCCGCATCCGGCACGCGCGACATGGCGATGTCGCCCTCCGGGTGCACGCCGCGTCGCGGGATGCGCGGCCGCACGATCCGGCCACCCGGACCGGTGCGCTTCGCGACGAGCCGCGCGATGAACGACAGCAGCAGGTTCATCCCCAGGTAGATCAGCAGGGCGACGAAGAAGAACGAGTAGAGGTAGCGGTTGCCGAAGAAGTTCGGAAGCGTCTTCGTCGCCACGTAGAGCAGCTCGCTGTAGGCGAGGATGTACGCGAGTGCGGTGTCCTTCAGCAGGACGACGAGCTGCGCGATGATGATCGGCAGCATGTTGCGCGCCGCCTGCGGGAACTCGATCCGGAAACGCGTGCTCAGCGGGGAGAGCCCGATCGAGAGGCCCGCCTCGCCTTGCCCCCGCGGAAGCGCGGCGACTCCCGCGCGCAGGATCTCGCCGATGATCGCCCCGTTGTAGAGCGCGAGGGCGGAGATTCCGGCCCAGTACGACCCCGTCGAGAACACGAGCAGGATGAAGAGCATCATCAGCAGCACCGGCATGCCGCGGAAGAACTCGAGGATCACGGTCGACGGGATGCGGATCACCGCGAGCGACGCCGTGCGGGCGAACGAGAACAGCACGCCGATGGCGATCGCGAGCACGGCGGCGATCCCCGCCATGCGCAGCGTGTTGAGCACGCCGTTCCCGAAGGCACGCCAGACGACGAGGTCGTTGAACACGTCCCACCGACTCGGGTCGAACAGGCCGGGAACCACCTGACCTGACGCCGTGGTGCGCGGCACCGCGAGGGCGACGATCACGGCCACGAGGACGCCCGCGATGAGCAGCACCGCGATGACCGAGACGATGCGCGCGATGCGCTTCGCCTTCGGCCCGGGGGCGTCGTACAGCACACTCGTCATCGCGCGACCGCCACTCTCTTCTCCACCTGACCGGCGATGATGCCCAGCGTCACGGTCACGAGCAGGTAGAAGGCGGCCACGGCGAGCAGGATCGCGATGACCTCGTCGCCGCGCGCGTTGATCGCGTTACGTGACGAGGCGAAGAGCTCGACCACGAAGAACCCGCCCGCGACCGAGGTGTTCTTGGTCGGGGCGATGAGCACGTTGATGATCGGCGGGATCACCATCCGCACGGCTTGCGGCAGGATCACGTGTCCGAGCACCTGCCCGAAGCCGAGTCCGATGCTGCGGCCGGCCTCCGCCTGACCCACCGGGATGCCGTTGATGCCCGAGCGGATCGCCTCCGCGATGAACGGAGTCGTGTAGAGCGTGAGGCCGATCGCCGCGAGCACGAAGTAGCCCCCGCGCGCCCCCAGGTACGGTCCGAGCGTCGCGAACCCGAAGAGGATGAGCGTCAGGGGGATGTTGCGGAAGAGTTCCGTGAAGGTGGCGGCGAAGATGCGCAGCGGGCCGATCGGCGACACCCGGAATCCGGCGACGAGGGTGCCGAAGACGAGGGCGCCCGCCCCGGCGATGCCGAGGAGCGCGAGGGTCTTGGCGAACCCCTCGAGAAGCCGCGGGAACTGCTCGATGACGGCATCCATGGGCTTCCTTTCGGCTCGGGTGGCGAGGAGGGGCGCCGTTCGGGGCGCCCCTCCTCGCCGGTCAGATCGTCAGTACCGGTCGACCGCCGGCGGCTCGGGCAGGTCGAGCACCGCTCCCGCGGTGGCCTCCCAGGCCGCGGCCCAGCTGCCGTCCTCGTACGAGGCCTCGAGCACGTCGTTCAACCACATCCGGAACTCGGTGTCGTCCTTCGGCAGGCCGATCCCGTACGGTTCGGCGGTGAACGGGTTGTTCACGACCTCGAACTCACCCGCGTTCTGGTCGGCGAGTCCGGCGAGGATGACGTTGTCGGTGGTCACCGCGACGGCCTCACCGGTGCGGATCGGCTCGAGGCAGTCGGCGTAGTCGGCCGCTTCGAGCACGTTGGTCGTGTACTCCTGGATGTTCGTGAGCGACGTCGAGCCGCTCACCGTGCAGACGGTGGCATCCGGGTTGTCCGCGAACCACTCGGGTCCGTCGATCCCCTCGGGGTTGCCCGCGGCGACGAGGATGTCCTGTCCGGCCTCGTAGTACGGCCCGGCGAACGAGATGACCTCCTTGCGGGTGTCGTTGATCGTGTAGGTCGCGATGACGATGTCGACCTCACCTGACTGGATGAACGGCTCGCGGTTCGCGGAGACGGTGTTGACCCAGTTGATGCTCTCCTCGTCGATGCCGAGGTGCATCGCGATGATCTTGCCGATCTCGACGTCGAAACCGACAGGGATGCCGTCGGGGCCCTCCAGGCCGAACAGGGGCTGCGCGTACTTCGTGCCGATCGTGATCTCGCCGGCGTCGGCCAGCGCGGCCATCGTGGTGCCCTCCTCGTACGGGACGGGCGTGAACTCCTCGGTGGGCTCCGTGGCCTCACCGCCGGGCGCGCTCGAATCGACGCATCCCGACAGGACGAGCGCGCCGGCGACGGCGAGCGCTCCTAGTGACATTGCTGTGCGGACTCTCATGGTTCCCTCCATTGCCATGCGGTTCCTCCCCACCGGTTCAGTGGGTGAGGATCTTCGACAGGAAGTCCTTCGCTCGGTCGGAGCTCGGCTTCGTGAAGAAGTTCTCGGGGGTGGCCTCTTCGACGAGGGCACCATCCGCCATGAAGAGCACGCGGTCGGCGGCCTTCCGGGCGAAACCCATCTCGTGCGTGACGACGATCATCGTCACGCCGTCTTTCGCCAGGCCGACCATGACGTCGAGCACCTCGTTGATCATCTCGGGGTCGAGCGCCGAGGTCGGTTCGTCGAAGAGCATGAGCTTCGGCTCCATCGCGAGCGACCGCGCGATGGCGACGCGCTGCTGCTGACCCCCGGAGAGCTGGGCGGGCATCTTGTCGGCCTGGTTGGCGACTCCCACGCGGTCGAGCAGCTCCATCCCGCGCTTCTTCGCTTCGGCCGCGCTCTTGCCGCGCACCCGGATCGGACCGAGGGTGACGTTCTCGAGCACGGTCTTGTGCGCGAACAGGTTGAACGACTGGAACACCATGCCGACATCCGCCCGCAACTTGGCGAGAGCGCGACCCTCCTCGGGCAGCGGGACGCCGTCGATGAGGATGCGCCCTGCGTCGATCGTCTCCAGCCGGTTGATCGCGCGACACAGGGTCGACTTGCCCGAGCCCGATGGTCCGATGACGACGACGACCTCGCCCGGAGCGACGGTCGTCGAGATGCTCTTCAGAACGTGCAGTTCGCCGAAGTGCTTGTCGACCGCGTCCAGAACAAGCAGAGGCTCCATCGCCTCAGTGCATCATGTACCCCGGTCGGGGGTCAACCGCTTGACAGGATCGTCACCCGTTCGACACCTGCTCAGGGCGAGCGCTGGGCGAACGCCGACTCGTAGAGGCACACGGATGCCGCGGTCGCCAGGTTGAGCGACTCGGCGTGCCCGTAGATAGGCACCTTCACCACCCGATCGGCGAGACGAAGCTGCTCGTCCGTGAGTCCGCGCGCCTCGTTGCCGAACAGCCACGCGGTGGGGGTGGTGAGGATGTCGCGCACCCGCGGCAGGTCGGCGCCCTTCACGTCGGCGGCCAGCACCTGCATCCCTGCGCCTCGCACGGCGGCGAGCGCCTCGTCGAGGGTGCCGTTCTGCGCGACCGGCACGTGGAAGATCGAACCCGTCGTCGAGCGCACCACTTTGGGGTTGTAGGCATCCACGCTGTTGCCGGTGAAGATCACGCCGTCGGCACCCGCGGCATCCGCTGCTCGAATGATCGTGCCCGCGTTGCCCGGGTCGCGGATCTCCTCGAGCACCGCGATCAGCCGCGGACCCGTGGCGAGCAGGTCGGCCATCGGGGTGGGGAACTGCCGGCAGGTCGCCAGCACCCCCTGCGGAGTCACGGTGTCCGCCATCGTGTCGAGCACGGCATCCGAGACGTTCACGACGTCGATGCCCCGGTCAGTCGCCGCCTGCACCAGGTCGGTCAGGCGCTCCCGGGCGGAGCGGGTGATGAAGATGTCGACGAGCAGGTCGGCCTTGAAGGCGAGCGCCTCGGCGACGGCCTGCGGTCCCTCGACGAGGAACACCCCCGTCTCGGCCCGGGCGTGGCGTTTGGCGAGCTTCGCGACCGCTCGCACCCGCGGCGAACGCGGGTTGTCGATCATGCTCTCAGGCTACGGGGGCGAGGTGAACGTGCGGTGACGAAACGCGAGAGGACGGCATCCCGAGGTGAATCCGGGGTGCCGTCCTCTTGGAGATACCTGCGTTACGCGGCGTCGACCTTGGCGTTGACGTCGGTCGGGAGCGCCTTCTTGGCGACCTCGACCAGACCGGCGAACCCGGCGGGCTCGTTGACCGCCAGCTCGGCGAGGATGCGACGGTCGACCTCGACACCCGCGAGGCCGAGGCCCTGGATGAGGCGGTTGTACGTCAGACCGTTCGCACGGGCCGCAGCGTTGATGCGCTGAATCCAGAGGCGACGGAACTCGCCCTTCTTCGCGCGACGGTCGCGGTAGGCGTAGACGAGGGAGTGGGTGACCTGCTCCTTCGCCTTGCGGTAGAGGCGCGACCGCTGGCCGCGGTAACCCTCTGCGCGCTCGAGAATCGTGCGGCGCTTCTTGGCGGCGTTGACCGCCCTCTTGACACGTGCCATTTCGGTTTTTCCTTGTCCTGGGCTCTGCTACTCGGGCGTCTCGGGCTTACTTGCCGAGGAGCCGCTTGATGACCTTGGCGTCCTGCGGGGCGAGGACGACTTCCTGGTTGAGGCGACGGGTCAGCTTCGAGGACTTGCCCTCGAGGTTGTGGCGCATGCCCGCGCCCTGCTTCATGACCTTGCCGCTGCCGGTGACCTTGAACCGCTTCTTGGCACCCGAGTGCGTCTTCTGCTTAGGCATTGCTGGTTTCCTCTTCTTGGGGCGCCGCGGCCTCGCTAGCTGCGGGGCGCGGGGGCTTGTTCTCGGCCTTCTTGGCCTGGGCTTCGGCCTTCGCGTCGACCTTGCTCTTCAGCGGGCCGATCACCATGACCATGTTGCGACCGTCGATCGTCGGGGTGGACTCGACGGTGCCAAACTCTGCGACATCCTCGGCGAAGCGCTGCAGAAGGCGCACACCCTGCTCCGGACGGGACTGCTCCCGGCCGCGGAAGAGGATCATGGCCTTCACCTTGTCGCCGGCCCGAAGGAAGCCCTCGGCCCGCTTGCGCTTGGTCTCGTAGTCGTGCTTGTCGATCTTGAGGCGGAACCGAACCTCTTTGAGGATGGTGTTCGCCTGGTTGCGCCGAGCTTCCTTGAGTTTCTGGGCCTGCTCGTACTTGAACTTGCCGTAGTCCATGATCTTCACCACGGGCGGAACGGAGTTCGGGGCAACCTCGACCAGATCCAAGTCGGCCTCCTGCGCGAGACGCAACGCGTCTTCGATGCGGACGACGCCGACCTGTTCTCCTGCCGGGCCCACCAGGCGGACCTGGGGCACGCGGATCCGGTCGTTCGTTCTGGGATCGCTGATTAGTGGGTTCCTTTCGCTGTACCAATACGAAGGAAGACGCCCACCACGATGCGCATGCATCGTTCTCACCCTGGCTACCGGCCCTCTGCCTCTTTCGAGAGCAACGGACCGGCGGAGTGAAACTGACCCGGTAGCCTTGAGAGCAGCTGACGGGTGGGAGGATTCTCCGCTTCGTTACCGGGGAGATGGCCCCGGAGCCCGTATGAGAATAGCAGAGGACCCCGCACTTGGCACTTGACGCTTTCGGCCGCACCGTCGACGAGGCTCCCCCCGTGTTCGATCAGCACAGTGTCGAGCCGGAGATCCGCGACATCGCGGAAGTGCCGGCGGTCGAAGTCATCAACACCGTCGCCGTGCATCTGCTCTCCGCCGCGGCCGTGCAGTGCGGCCTCGCCGACGATGACCCGCGCGTCGACCTCGACGAGGCCCGCAAGCTCATCGACGCCCTCGCCGGCCTCGTGACGGCGGCCGCCCCGCACCTCGCCGACGTGCACGCCCGCCCCCTGCGCGATGGGCTCCGCTCGGTGCAGCTCGCGTTCCGCGAAGCCTCCGCCATCCCCGACCCGATCGGTCAGGGTCCCGGCGAGAAGTACACCGGCCCCGTCAACTAAGTCAAGGCCTACGCGAGATGAGCTGAGTGCGGACTGTTGGGTCGGTCAGGTCGAAGCCGCCCTTCCGGGCCGTCGGCGCACACCAGGCACGCGATCTATCAAGCACTGCTGTCACACCTCGGTCGCCGGAGGCGAAAAGGTGGCCGTACTCTCGATGAACTGTCGTTGCAAAGATTCCCGGGTCATCCGAATTGACTGTGATCGGGCGATCCTCGGCCAACCAGCGCCTCGCTGGCAGTTCGGCATAACTTCCGGCCTCTGTCGTGATCAGATTGGAGGTGGGGCAAGTTTCGATCACCCCACTGCGTTGATCAAGCAGAGCCCAAGACAGCTCGCGCATTGCGTGCGTGCCTTCGATGAGGACTCCGACGAGCGGATCGAGAGCCACGCCACTCCCGAGGCCCCCAAGTGTCGCTGTCGTCCCTTCATTGCGCGCGAGGAGAACCGCGAGCTTCTCTTCTGCTGTGGCCGCTGCAAACACCTCTGGCGGTATTTCATTGGTGCGAAAGGTGTAACCCTCTCCCTCCCGTCGAAGTACGTTGAGTGAAGCCCAATACTCTCGTTGGAACGGCAGCCGCACTGCCTGCGTAACATCTGCCGAACGATCGAATGCCGCGTAGTCGGGGATGTGCGTTACGACGTCCCAAAAGCGTTCAACTGCGGCGACGGAGACCGCCCCAAAGTCGTGGGCCGCGATTGTCGCGAGATCTCGAAGGATCTCGGTGGGGGCGCATCCCCGAAGCTTCGCAACCCATTGGCCGCGCGAAAGGTCGTCATCTGCGTTACCGAGTGCGAGGGCATGCCCAACTCTCGCAACCGCGACCTCGAAGAAGCTCAGCACCTCAAGCACACGGCGCACACCCGTGCTTGGAAGCGGATACGCCTCACCAGCATGAACCGTGTAGAGCGGTTCGATCGCGTGCGGCTGAGCCCGACCGGCGATCTCGGCGAAGGCGATCGCGAACGGCCAGTTCGGCGCCGCGTTCTCGTAGCCGACAACGTCGAACGATGACACTAGGGGCGCCAAGCGAGGTTGGTCTCGCAATAGGCAGTGCCACGCCGCGACGACCCGCCACGCGTTAGCTAGCGACACAGATGTGTCGCGCGCCGACGGCTCGGACCTCGCAGGGGGCACCGAGCTCTCGCGACGAAAGCTCACTGGCACTTCGATGTAACGCAACGGCAGATTGTCGCGGTCGATCGACTCGAAGACCCCCTCGAGAAGGGCGTCGAGAGACTGTGCGATTGCCTCACCGCCGCGCGTCGGCGATGCACGGCTGTGAGCCGAGTCGACCTCCCAGTCGACGGTCCGCCTCAGTTCGGCGGCTTCGAGGCTGCCGAGCGCACAAATGGACTTTCGAGCGAGGTTCACGCCGGTGCGGAGAGCGGTATCCCGTAGGCGACCGGAGAGACGGAACACTCGGGTGAAACCGTCAAGCCCCTCTTTGATTTCAGGTACCAGGACAGTGTTGGCCTGCACGAGAATTTGCCATGCACCGTCAACCAGGTAATCGACGACGTCGGAACCGCCCCCCTGGCTGACCCGGTCGAGGTAGCCTTCCAAGAAGGCTCCGAGCGCCGTGACGTCGCCCACACGGTCGACGCGCGACTGCGAATGCGCGATCAGGTTGGAAACTGATCGGGGCGCGTCTGGTCCAATGACTTTCTCAGCTTCATCCCAGACCCGCCTCCAATAATCGCGGCGGTTGATCGCTGACCTAAGTTCCTCATGGATCGCCACGTCGTCGAGGTTCTCGCCGTCGTCGAGATGCGCCGCCGTGTTTAGAGCCACGACGCAGGCGAGCGCAAGAGTCACGAGGTTGAGCGGTCGGGAGCCCGAGGTCATAACGGACTCACGGCTTGCGACTCCCTCATCCCAGTCGCGGGTCAGCTCGATGAGCAGTTCAACGGCAGAGAGGCAAGCGCCGTAGTGGACGTGGGCATCAACCGGAAGCCCCAGTTCCTCGATGCCGACTCCTGGGTCCACTCTCTCGGCACTCTGTGGCTTCCAAAGCACGCCTAGAGCTGCGCGAGCGGCATGATCTCGCGCACTCGCCGCCTCTTCAGGGATCTCCGCACGACTGAGGCAGGAACGTCGCGCAATCACTGCCAACCCCAGCGTCGGTCTGGCGGTGACGGATAGCGATTCTCGATGGAGGGCAGCGATGCGGTCGGCGAGATCGTTCTGCGGTTCGCTACGCCATCTCACGGCCTCATGGAAGGCCGGTTTCTGGAAGAAGTCCTCGACGTCGTCGTCCGGGCATGGGGCGAGGTCGGTCGCAAGAGCGACGGCCACCGCTGCGTGTAGCGGGAGTTCGCGTCTCACTCGCGGTCGTGAGCGGCGGCGGAGCGTCGAATCGATTCGAGCTCCTCGTGCGCTACGGCGAAGAGTTCATCACGCGCCTTCGCTGTCTGGGCTTGAGCCGGCTTGCCTGCTCCCGGCTCGCGGCCGTCTAGAGCAGTTGAAACCTGGAGCGCCAGTTCGCCGAGGCGCTTAGCGGCACGTGACTGGATAGCCTCGATGTGACGATCACGCAGCTTGTCAGCGGAGCTGAGGTCGAGACGACCGAGTCCATCGAGAAGCGGCTCAATCCACTGTTCCCCGAGGTTCTCACGAATCCGCGTCTCCAGCGCGCGCACGAGCCCTTCAGTCTTGTGACGGCGTTTCGCGCGGCGGACGACATCGATCCACCACTCCCACGAGTGGTCGTCACCCGACTTACCTAGAAACATCGGGTGAAATCCGAGTGGAAGGTATCGCTCGAACCATGCAACGAAGTCGCGATCTCGCTGCGACCTGCTGTTCACTGCAGCCTCATACGCGGTCGCTAGATCCGCATGCACACGGTCGAGAGCCTGATTCCGCCGTCTTGTCCACGTGGCACCGGTTGGAAGGTCGGGGTCAAGAACGCGACCGAGACGTGTTACTACAGAGGTGAGTTCGGATCGTTGGACTGCCGCGACGAGCATGAGATGCGCGAGAGCAACACGCTCCGTGACTTGGGTCGTGATTTCGAGCGACTTTTCCACCGCGGCGAGCCGCTCACAGGCCCACTCCCAATAAGCGAAGAAGGCGTAATAGTCGGAAAATCCTTCCCACGTCGGAAGGGCGAGAAAAAAGTGATCGGCAACTTTGCCATCCAAATACACGTCCGCCAAGCGGGTCCCGAAACCGCCAGCGTAAGGGCGGCGGCCACGGACTTGAATATCCGGGTTCAGCGTGCGAGCCGCGACATCAAGCATCAAGAGAACAGATTGCGCAAGCTCCAGGGGCAGCTTGGCACCTTGTCCGATGGAAAGGACCGGATGGAAGCGGCGATAGAAGACTACATAGTCGGTCCCGACATCGACCTGACGCGGCGACTCACTCCAGGGTTGAGTCTTGATCTCGCTGAAATCTGCATCGACGGACTCCGCATCGGCACCAGAGAATCGCACGAGATTCTCGAGTTCGTTGGCGAGGGCAGGGTCAACGTGACGCAGCGACACGTGCAGCAATTCCAGAGCGACTCTCCAAGCGGCAGCAGACCCACTCGACTTGTGGCGCTCAATTGCCTTGTAAAGAAACTCGAGATCCCGAAGGCCGGATGGCAGAGCGGAAGCGTACGGTGTAACGCCGAGGCTGGCGTTTCGTCGGCGGTCTCCGAATGCCTTAGGTAGCGGAACTCGGAAAAGTTCTGAGAGTGCCGTCTCCTCGTCGGTGATATGGCTGGGAAGCCAAATCTGACCCAGGAGTCCCTCTAGGGACTCCGTCGCGCCCACCGGCGTGAACGTGAGCTTTGCCTCATCGCTCAGGGGATGGAGGTGAACTCGGCGGTGTGTTGGAAGGCTCTTTGTTAGGGCCGCGTCAGCGAACTGAATCGCGTCACGGTAGCCCACATCACCGGCGGTGCCATCGCGCACCGAAGCCGCAAACGACCTCTGCGCATGCTCGTAGCTCAGAGCCGCAATGCACACAACGCGAGGCGTCGAGGCTATGCGCCTGATGTCGAGCAAGATTTGGGGAAGCATGCCTGGCGCGAGATCAGCATCGTCGACAGGGATCACAAGCGTGCGCCCGGTACTCGCGAGTAGGCCATCAATTAGCGCCCGCCACTCGTCAACGAAACCTAGGCCGCGGCGCGAAACACTGACGAGCGCTTGAGCTTGCTCATCGAGGGTCCAGGCTCCGGCCGTCCCCAGAGTTCCGTGCCGTCCGGAAGCTTCCTTGAAGGCAAGTTCGTCAAGCCAGCCCGCCGCAGAACGTTCCTCACCTCTGTAGGAGATGCGCCTGCCACGAAGATCCTCGTCTTCGTTGATGCTCGCCATCATGCTGGCCAAGAGGACGCTATAAAGCGTGTCGCCTCTGTCAAAGAACTCCGGACGAATCACGCGAGTTACGAGGTAGCGGTCGTCCAACTCGAGTTGGGCGCAAACTTGCGCCAGAGTGTACGTCTTGCCGCTCCCTCGGTCGCCAAGAATCGACACTGTTTGGCACGGATCCAGCGCCGCTTCGGAACCGAGCCCTCCAGCTTTCTGACCGTCGGCGGACTCGAACCCGTCTCGCTCGGCAAGTTCGGCGACATACTCCACGACTCGGGCTACGGAGTCCGCGATTCGTCCGGAGAGCCGCACGCGGTTTCGCTGAGGGGACGCCGATGCCGTCGTTGTAGGGCTCACTGCGCCACCTTGCCGTCGGATTCGCGCGCGGTGCGATTGTGCTGTGCGACAGAATCTCTCACCTGTACGCGCACGTCCTCATAGGCCGCCGCCCCGGCCACCTGAATTTCCGCATCCGAGATGTTCTCTCGAATCCACTCGATCGCTCGGTCATCGCCGTCCTCAAGCGCTGCGATGAACTGCTGGAGACGAGCCGGGCTGAGTCCCCGGGCGAGCCGCTCTCCGGCCACCAACCGAATAGTCTCAACAACGTCGCGCGCAAGCTGTTCGTTGTGACGACGGTCAGACGCGTCCAAGCCGACGCTCTCTATGAACGACTGGTCTACGCGCACTCTCGGCTCCTGATCCCTGACCTGCGCCCGATCCTAGTAGAAGCCACCGACCCCCGGTCGCCATTGCAGACGCGTTGGGGCGCGCCTCAAAATCACCCTCAGAGCGACTCGAGGCGCACCGCGATCGAGTCGACGCGGTCGAGGATGACGGGGGATGCCGCCCAGGCATCGCCGAGTCGCGCGAGCAGGGCATCCAATTCGGTGCGGTCGAGGCCGCTCTCCAGGGCGAGCTGCACGAGCAGTTCGGGCCCGGTGAGGCGGGCGTCGGGGTCGCCGGGGGCGAGTTGCACGGCCCGCACGGCCGACTCCGCCGCCGATGCCGCGAGGAACGCGTCGAGCACCCGCTCGTCGAGGAAGCATGGGATGAACGTCGCACCGGTCGCGAGCGCCTCGAACGCCGTGCGACGCAGGGCGAACTCGGTCGGCGACCCGGGGTCGAGCACGATCGCGCCAAGTTCGTCGGCTGCCGCAGCGAGGGCCGCCTGCGGTGCGGTCACCGGGATGGGCCGCGCGGCCGGATTCCAGGTGCGCATCGCCTCGACCGACGAGAACACGGGCAGCACGTTGCGCCCGGCGGGCCCGGCGACGGTGACCAGCGCGAGCTCCTGAGTCTTATCGACCAGCTGTCCGTGCGGTCCGATGCCCTCATCGCCGCGGTCGGTCACGAGGGGAACCAGCACCCGAGCCGCGCCAAGCGCCAGGAGTACCTCCGACATCCCGAGCTCGCGGGCCCGGAAGCGCAGCACCGCTTCGATCAGCCGCGCATCGGCCGAGCCGTCGTCATCCGCCGACGGGTTCGCGTGAAAGGAGCGCCCGTCGAACGGGATGCCGGCGGAGTCGGCGTGAGCCACGCGAGACTCAGTCTCCCGCGACGTCGAGCGCCTCGGCGAGGGTGAACGCCCCGGCGTAGAGGGCCTTGCCGATGATCGCGCCCTCCAGCCCCTGCGGCACGAGCTGGCGCAGCTCGGCGATGTCGTCGAGGTCGGCGACCCCGCCGGACGCGATGACGGGCTTGTCGGTGCGTCCGCAGACCTGAGCGAGGAGTTCGAGGTTGGGGCCCTTGAGGGTGCCGTCCTTGGTCACATCGGTGACGACGTAACGCGCACAGCCTGCCGCCTCCAGGCGATCCATCACCTGCCAGAGGTCACCACCCTCCTGCGTCCAGCCGCGGGCCGCAAGGGTCGTGCCGCGCACGTCGAGGCCGACGGCGATCGCCTCGCCGTACTCGGCGATCACGTGCGCCGCCCACTCGGGATTCTCGAGGGCAGCCGTGCCGAGGTTGATGCGCTTGGCGCCCGTCGCGAGGGCGGCCTCGAGCGTCGCATCGTCGCGGATGCCACCGGAGAGTTCGATGTTGACCCGCTTCGGGGTGTTCTTGATGACCTTGCGGATGACCGCGGTGTTGTTGCCGCGACCGAAGGCGGCATCCAGGTCGACCAGGTGAATCCATTCGGCGCCCTGACTCGCCCAGTTGTCGGCCGCCTCGACCGGATCGCCGTAGCTGGTCTCGCTGCCGGCCGCCCCCTGGGTGAGACGAACGGCCTTGCCGTCGGCGACGTCGACGGCGGGGAGCAGGGTGAGCTGGGGAGCGGAGTTGAACTCGGTCACAAGGTCGAAAGCGTACCCGGTTCAGCCGCCTGCGCCGTCACAGCGAGCCGATCCAGTTCGCGAGCAGCCGGATGCCGGGTTCCCCCGACTTCTCCGGGTGGAACTGGGTCGCCGACAGCGGGCCGTTCTCGGCCGCCGCGACGAACCGCCCGCCGTGGTCGGCCCACGTGACACGAGGTTGCGCGAACGCCCCGTACGGCTCGAGCGTCCAGTCACGGGCGGCGTAGGAGTGCACGAAGTAGAAGCGCTCGTCGCGGATCCCGTCGAACAGCACCGAGTCGACGGGAGCGTCGACGGTGTTCCAGCCCATGTGCGGCAGCACCGGTGCCTGCAGTTCGTCGACGATGCCCGGCCACTCGCCGAGCCCCTCGGTGTCGACGCCGCGCTCGACGCCGCGCTCGAACAGCACCTGCATCCCCACGCAGATCCCGAGCACCGGGCGGCCGCCGGCGAGCCGACGTTCGATGAGCTCCCCGCCGCGCACCTCGTTCAGCGCCGCCATCACCGCTGCGAACGCCCCGACTCCCGGAACCACGAGGCCGTCGGCATCCATCACCCGCTGCCGGTCGGCCGTCAGGTCGACCTCCGCACCGGCCGCCTCGATCGCCTTGGCCGCCGAGTGCACGTTGCCCGATCCGTAGTCGAGCACGACCACGGATTTGCGTCGGGCCATCGTTAGAGCGCGCCCTTCGTCGACGGGATGCCGCGCACCCGCGCATCGGGTTCGACCGCCTTGCGGAAGGCTCGCGCGAACGCCTTGAACTCCGCCTCCGCGATGTGGTGCGGGTCGCGACCGGCGATTACGGTGATGTGCATCGTGAGGCCCGCGTTGAACGCGATCGCCTCGAAGACGTGCCGCACCATCGACCCGGTGAAGTGGCCGCCGATGAGGTGGTGCTGGAAACCCTGCGGCTCGCCGCCGTGCACGAGGTACGGACGCCCGGAGACATCCACGACCGCCTGGGCGAGTGCCTCGTCGAGCGGTACGAGCGCGTCGCCGTAGCGACCGATGCCCGACTTGTCGCCGAGCGCCTGCTTGATCGCCTGACCGAGCACGATTCCGGTGTCCTCGACGGTGTGGTGCACGTCGATGTCGGTGTCGCCCGACGCCTTCACGGTGAGATCGACGAGCGAGTGCTTGCTGAACGCCGTCAGCAGGTGGTCGAAGAACGGCACCGTGGTGTCGATGTTCGACGTGCCCGTGCCGTCGAGGTCGAGGCTCAGCTCGATCGACGACTCGCTCGTCTGACGCGCGATCTTCGCGGTGCGGGAGGCCATGCCGTCGAGCTTAGTGAGCGCCGCCTGCTCCGAGTTCTGCAAGGGCGGCCAGGAAGTAGCTCGTCTCCTCTTCCGTGCCGGCGGTCACGCGCAGGGCGCCCGGCAGACCGACATCCCGAATGAGGATGTCGCGCTCGCGCAGCGCGCGGAAGGTGGCGTGCGGGTCGGCGACTCCGTCGAACAGCACGAAGTTCGCCTGGCTCTCGTGGGCCCGGTAGCCGAGCGCGGGCAGTTCGGCCAGCAGGCGGTCGCGCTGGCCGCGGATGTCGTCGACCATCGCGAGCATCTCGGGCGCGTGGCGGAGTGCCGCCAGGGCTGCCGCCTGGGTGAGCGCGGACAGGTGATACGGCAGGCGCACCAAGCGCAGAGCGTCGGTCACGGCGGCGTCGGCGGCGAGGTAGCCGACCCGCACGCCGGCGAACGCGAAGGCCTTGCTCATCGTGCGCGAGACGATGAGACGCTCCCGTCCGGGCAGCAGGGTGAGGGCACTGGGCACCTCGTCGGGCATGAACTCCGCGTAGGCCTCGTCGACGAACACCATGCCGCGCGACGCCGCGTAGACGGCCTCGATCGTCTCGATCGGCAGCGGCGTGCCCGTCGGGTTGTTCGGGGCGCAGAGGAACACCAGGTCGGGGTCGGTGCGCTCCACGGCGGCGACGGCCGTCTCGGGTGAGATGCGGTATCCCGCATCCCGCTCGGCCGTCACCCACTCCGTTCCGGTGCCCGCCGCGATGATCGGGTGCATCGAATAGGTGGGCGGGAAGCCGAGCACGCGGCGGCCGGGGCCGCCGAACGCCTGCAGAACGTGCTGGATGATCTCGTTCGACCCGTTCGCCGCCCAGATCTGGTCGGCGTCGAGCCCGTGGCCGAGGTAGCCGGCGAAGGCTGTGCGCAACTCGGAGAACTCGCGATCGGGGTAGCGGTTCGCCCCGAGCACCGCGCGCGCGAGCGACTCGACGATGTCGCGGGCGACGTCTTCCGGGATGGGATGGGTGTTCTCGTTGACGTTCAACGCGTAGCGGACGGCATCCTGCGGGGCCCCGTACGGGGTCATGCCCCGGAGGTCGTCGCGCAGCGGAAGGTCGGAGAGGGAAACCACTCGCGCGAGTCTACTGAGCGCGCGGCGCGGCCTCAGTCGGTGTACTGCGCGGGGATCGCGAGCTTCTGGCCGGGCTGAAGCACCGCCCCGTCGAGCTGGTTGAACGCGGCGACCTGGGCGGCGAACTCGCGCGGGTCTTCGCCCGGGGCGATCTCGGCGGCGAGATCCCAGAGGGACTGCCCGCCGTCGACCGTGACCCAGGTGAGGGAGTCGGTCGCCGCGTCGTTCGTCGCGACGGCGCCCCCCGCGCCCAGGCCGAAGACGAGCGCGGCGATCAGGAGCGGAATGGCGGCCAGTGCCGAGAACACCACGCGACCGCGACGCGTGAGGCGCAGTCGAGGCGAGGTCGGTCGCGCATACCCGGAAGTCGGCAGGTAACTCACGTTTCCGTAGCTCAGTGCGGTCATCTCGTGCTCCTCGTAGCCGGCGTCTGACACCGGGCTTCTTCGGCTGGTCCCGCTTCCGGAACCCCTGGCGGCCGGGCCGGGGGTTCCGGAAGCGAATCTATGTTCCGAACATACCTTCGATCGAACGTATGTTCAACCTCCCCGCCGCAGTTTCTCGACGAATCGGGCGACACACTCGAACAAATGTTTGTCGGAGCGACCGAGAACGGATACAGTTTCGATCGCCGGGATGATTCGATCACCGACCACCGACATCGGCACTCGACCGGCGGCACGAGGAGGCACCGTGGACGACACGCAAGACCAGGACGCCGCAGCAGACCGGCCCCAGACGAGACGACGCACGTCGCTGAGCGAGAAGCAGACGGCCATCCTCGAGATGATCCAGCGCTCCGTCGCATCGCGCGGCTATCCGCCGAGCATGCGCGAGATCGGGGATGCCGTGGGGCTCTCGTCGCTCTCGAGCGTCACCCACCAGCTCACCCAGCTCGAGCTATCGGGCTACCTGCGGCGCGATCCGAACCGGCCGCGGGCGCTCGAAGTGCTCATCGAACTGCCGGGTACCGAATCCTCCGACTCGGGCATTCCCGTCGGCGACGCCGCCATGGTGCCGCTCGTCGGGCGCATCGCCGCCGGCATCCCGATCACCGCCGACCAGCAGATCGACGAGGTCTTCCCGCTCCCCCGTCAGCTCGTCGGCAAGGGCGACCTGTTCATGCTCAAGGTCGTCGGCGAGTCGATGATCGACGCGGCGATCTGCGACGGCGACTGGGTCGTCGTGCGACAGCAGAAGAGCGCCGAGAACGGCGAGATCGTCGCAGCCCTGCTCGACGGGGAGGCGACCGTCAAGGTGTTCCGCCAGCGCGACGGCCATGTCTGGCTGCTGCCGCGCAACTCGGCGTTCGAGCCGATCGTCGGCGACGACGCCGAGATCCTCGGCAAGATCGTCGCGGTGCTGAGGTCGGTCTAGCGCACGACGCTGCGGTCGAGCACGTAGTCCTGAATGGCGACGACCGCTGCTCCGCGGCACCATTCGGCGTCGTCACCGTCGGTCACGAAGAGCCGAACCTCGGACGCCCGAGAGTCGCGGTCCCCCGCGATGCCCTCTCGGACGGCGTCGGCCGCGACGGTCGCGAGCCGCACTCCCTCGCCGCCGAGTACGACGAGTTCGGGCATGGTGAGGTTGGCGACAGCCGCGATGAGCCGCCCGAGCGCGCGCCCGGCATCGTCGACGATCCGACGTGCGGCCGGCTCCTCAGCCGTCGCGAGGTCGAGAACCTCGGCGTACGAGACATCCCGGCCGAGTGCGCCTGTGGCGGCGGCGACGACGGCGCTCTCGGTGAGAACGCTCCGAGCGCATCCGCGGTGACCGACGGGACAGAGCGCCCCGAACGGATCGAGTGGCCAATGGCCGACCAGACCAAGCCCCGCATCGTCATTGCGAACGACCTCACCTCCCACCATCAGCCCGTAGCCGACCCCCGCACCGAGGGTGATGACGGCGAAACGGTCGGCCGAGCGCGCGGCGCCGAACCAGTGCTCGAACTCCGTGAAGGCGACGAGATCGTTGTCGACGACGCTTCGGATCCCGGTGGCCGCCGCGACCAGTTCCGCGAGCGGCACGTTCTCCCACTCCAGGAACGGCGCGGACTGCACGACACCCCGCCTGTCGACCCGCCCGCCGACACCGACCCCGAGGCCGGTCATCTCCGATCCTGCCGGAGTGAGCCTTTCGGCGAGGCGCGCGATGTCCGCAACGACCGAGTCGGGATCACGTGCGAGCAGGGGCGCCGAGGCGACTTCTTGGATGCTCGCCCGGAAGTCGGTGCGGGCTGCGATCACCCGGTCGCCGGTGACCTTCATGCCGATGAACGCCCGCGAACCCGGGATGACATCGAGGGGCCGCGATCGTCGACCGGCGCGGCCTTCGGCGCGCTCTTCGCCCTCGACCAAGAGCCCGGCTTCGATGAGCGGTGTGCTCAATCGGGTGAGTGAGCCGGCGGACAAGTCGAGCTTTCGCGCGATCTCGGTGCGCGAGATGGGGCCGTTGATGAGCACTTCGAGCGCGACCGCGCGGGTGGCCCCGCCTGTCGGCGTCCAGCTGTGCGTATTCACCGGCATCCTTCGTTGGTTTTGCTTCGGAATGAACAGCCGCCATTCTTGCACGAGAACGCCCCACTTGACGAGCGATTGCTTTTGCAATAGAACTAACTCGATGCGTCGTCCTCTCGTTGCACCGAGAGGTTTCGATATCCGACAGGAGACTGCAATGAAGCGTCCAATCCGATCCGTGGCGGTAGGTGCCGCCGGAACGGCCCTCGCCCTCGCCCTCGCCGCCTGCGGCGGTGCCCCCGCCGACACCGGCGGGCCCGTCACGATCACCTTCTGGGGGTCGTACGGCAACGGCGGGAACTCGGCCCAGCAGGAAGTACTCAACGACACACTCATCCCCGCGTTCGAAGAGGCGAACCCCGGCATCCAGGTCGAGTACGTCGACGTGCCGTACGACGACCTGCTCCAGAAGCTCACGACGAGCGCCGCAGGCGACGAACTCCCCGACCTCGTTCGTGCGGATCTGGGTTGGGTGCCTCGCTTCGCCGAGCTCGGCGTGCTCGTTCCGCTGTCCGAGGTCATGCCCGACTTCCAGGAGCTCGCCGACGCGACCTACCCCGGCGTGCTCGCGACGAACCTGTACGACGGCGAGTACTACGGCTTGCCGCTCGATACCAACACCCGCGTGCTCATCACCAACCCGGACGCTCTCGCTGCGGCCGGCTGGGATGCCCCGCCCGCGACGTTCGACGAGTTCCTGGAGCTCGGCGACGACCTCGACGGAACCGGGTTCACCTTGTTCGCCGACGGCGGCCTCGGGGCGTGGAACCTCATGCCCTGGATCTGGTCGGGTGGCGGCGACATCGCCGACGAGGGTCTCACCACCTCGAGCGGAGTGCTCGACTCGGACGAGAACATCGCGACGGTGCAGATGCTCGTCGACCTCTACCAGGAAGGTCGCGCATCGAGCGGTCTCATCGGCAACGCCGGCGCCGTTTCGACGAGCGAAGGTCTCCCCGGCGGCCAGTACGCCACCATCTTCGACGGCCCGTGGATGAACGGCATCTGGGAGAGCCAGTTCGCCGACTTCGCGCCGATCTACTCCCCGATCCCCGCCGGTGACGGCGGCTCGGTGAGCGTCGTCGGCGGCGAGGACATCGTGCTGACAGCATCCTCGGAGCATCAGGAGGCGGCGCTCGAGTTCATCCGGTTCACCCAGACCGAGGAGTTCCAGCTCGCCCTCGTACCGACCGGCCAGCTCACCGTCATCAAGGCGCTCGGCGAGCAGCAGGTCGAGCTCGTGCCGTACTACGAGGTCTTCACCCGACAGCTGGAGACTGCGAAGAACCGTCTCGCCATCACCCGCGCGTCCGAGGTCGACTCGATCCTCAACGCCGAACTGGTGCCGGCCTTCGAAGGCACCGTCTCGGTCGAAGAGGCCCTCCGGAACGCGGCGGCCAAGATCGACGAGCTGCTGGGCTGAGCATGACCTCGTCTCTCACGGCGTCCCCCCGGGCGGCTTCGGCCGCCCGGGGTGGCGCCCGGCGCCGCATCCCGGTCGCGCCGTACCTGTTTCTCGCGCCGGGAGTCATCCTGTTCGGCGCGACGATCCTGTATCCGATCACGCAGGCCGTGCAGATGAGCTTCTTCGACTGGAAGATCGTCGGTTCGGCCGCGAGCGAATTCCTCGGCCTCGACAACTACGTGCGGGCATTCCAGGACGAGCAGTTCTGGCTGTCGTTCGGCAACACCGTCTTCTACCTGGCGGCGACGATCTTTCCGCAGATCATGCTCGGCCTGCTCGTCGCCCTGCTCCTGCACGCCCACAGCCCGGCTCGGCCGCTGTTCCGCGTGCTCTACTACCTCCCCGTCGTGACCAGCTGGGTGGTCGTGTCGCTGTTGTTCCGCTTCTTGTTCGCGGATGCCGGACTCGTCAACTTCGTGCTCGGCGACCTGTTCCACCTCACCGATGGATCGACGTCGTGGCTCGCCGACCGCTGGACGGGCATGATCGCGATCTCCGCCCTCGGCATCTGGAAGGGCGTGGGCTGGTCGATGATGATCTTCCTCGCCGCCCTTCAGGGCGTGCCGCGCACGCTCGAGGAGGCGGCACTCGTCGACGGCGCCAACGCCGTGCAGCGCTTCCGCGCGGTGACGGTGCCGGCGATCCGTGCGGCACTCGCCTTCGTCACGATCATGCTCGTGATCGGCGGCTTCAACGTCTTCATCTCCGTGTACCTGATGACCGGTGGGGGGCCGGCGGGCGAGACCGACGTGCTGCTCACCTACATGTACTACCAGGCCTTCGGCAATCTCGACTTCGGGTACGGCGCGGCCATCGCGGTCATCCTCACCCTGCTGGTCTTCGCGCTCTCGGTGCTGCAACTGCGGCTGTTCCGCGACCGCGACGGGGCGGGGGTCGCCGGATGAACCGCCGCACCCCTCGCCGCACCACCGCCCTCGTGGTGCGCCTCCTGCTGCTCACCGCAGGGGCACTCGTGATGGTGACGCCATTCCTCTACCTGCTGGGGATCTCGTTCACCCCGAACGCGTTCGTGCTCACCACGCCTCCGCAGTTCATCCCCGAGTCTCCGACCCTGGACAACTATGCACAGGCGCTCGAAGCCCAGGACATCCCGCGCGCCTTCCTCAACTCGCTCGTCGTGGCGATCGTCTCGACCGCACTGTCGCTGCTGCTGAGCTCGATGATGGCGTTCGCCTTCGCCCGGTTCGTCTTCCCCCTCAAAGAGACGATCTTCCGCATCCTGCTGGTCGGGCTCATGATCCCCGCGGTCCTGCTGCTGATCCCGCAGTTCGTGCTCGCCAAACACCTCGACCTGCTCGACAGCTATGCGGGGCTCGTGGTGTTCTACGTCGCCGGGTCGCTCGCGCTCAACACCTTCCTGCTGCGCGGCTTCTTCGAGTCGATCCCCGCGGAACTGGATCAGGCGATGGAGCTCGACGGGGCGGGGGTCTGGACCCGCTACTGGCGGCTCACGCTCCCGCTGGCCAAGCCCGGGCTGGCGACGGCGACCATCTTCACCTTCCTGGGGGTGTGGGACGAGTTCACCTGGGCGCTCACCATCCTCAATGATCCCGAGATCCGCACCCTGCCGATCGCGATCCGCTTGCTCGCCGGGGTCGGCAACAACGCGGTGCAGTGGGGCGTCGTGTTCGCGGCGTCCGCGATCGCGGTCATCCCGGTGGTCGTCGTCTTCCTGGTGTTCCAGCGGTACTTCGTGCAGGGCCTCACGGCCGGCGCGGTGAAAGGATGAACATGCTCAGCGACCCGATGCTGCTGCCCCGGCGGGCGGTCGACGTTCCGGGCGCCCCGATCGCGATCGAGGTGCGCAACGCTCCCGCGGGCGGTCGGGTGACCGTTCGGCGACTCGGTGATCCCGTCGCCGAGCAGAACCGCGACGGCGACAGTGACATCGTCCTCGAGGGGCTGCCCGAGGGCGGCTACGGTGTCGAACTGGCTCTGTCCGACGGGCGGCTCGCCCGCACGGCCGTCGACGTGCGAGCGGATGTGCGCACCCGGCTGCGCTACGGATTCGTCGCCGCCTATCCGCCGGGCGCCGACCCCGCGCCGATTGCGGACGTGGTGCGCCGCCTGCACCTCACCGCCGTTCAGTTCTACGACTGGGCCTACCGGCATGCCGACCTGCTCGGCGGAGGCGAGGAGTATCGCGACGCGCTCGATCAGCCGGTGTCGCTCGAGACGGTGCGCGCCTACGCGGCCGCCGTGCGGGATGCCGGAGCCGATCCGCTCGGCTACGCGGCCGTCTATGCCGTCGGGCCGGAGGAATGGCCCGAGTGGGAGCAGCACGCCCTGCTCGCTCCGTCAGGGGCGCCTTATGCGCTCGGCGACTTCTTGTTCCTCGTCGACCCGGCCGCGCCCGAGTGGCTCGCACACTTCACCGCCGACCTGCGGCGTTCGATCGACGAGGTGGGGCTCACCGGCTTCCACCTTGACCAGTACGGCTACCCGAAATATGCGCGCCGCCCCGACGGGGTCGTCGTCGACGTCGCCGAGTCCTTCGTGCGCACCCTCAACGGAATCCGTCGGGCCCTGCCCGCGGCACGGCTGGTGTTCAACAACGTCAACGACTTCCCCACCTGGCGCACCGCGAAAGTGGCGCAGGACGCGCTGTACATCGAGCCATGGGAACCGCAGACGACCCTCGGCGCCCTCGCCGCGACCGCGACCCGGGCCCGACTGTCGGGCGGCGGGCTCCCCGTCGTATTCGCTGCGTATCAGCACGTCTACGACACCGCCGACCGCGCAGCCGCAGACCGCGCGACGGCGCTCACCATGGCGACGCTGTACTCGCACGGCGCGACCCAGCTGCTCGCGGGAGAGAACGGACGGGTGCTCGTGGACCCCTACTACGTGCGCAACCACACGGCCGAGTCCGAGACGCTCGACCTGCTGACCCGCTGGTACGACTTCGTCGTCGAGCACGACGAGGTGCTGCTGGCACCGGGCATCGCCGACGTCACCGACGCCTACGTCGGCGGCTACAACAACGACTGCGACGTGGCTTACACCTCCGCGGAGGTGAGCGAGGAGGCGACCGCCGGCCGGGTCTGGCGACGCATCACCGACGCCGGCGGCCGCCTCGTCGTCCACCTCGTCAACCTCGTGGGCCAACCCGACACGACATGGGATGCGGCGCGTGCGCCGTTCGGAGACCCGGGGGCGGGGCGCATCCGGGTACGGCGTCTCCTCGGATCGACTCCCCGCATCCGGGTCGCGGATCCCGACGGCTCCGGCCGCCTGGAAGAACTCGAGGTACGCCTCGACGGCGACGCCGCCGTTGCGGACCTCCCGACGCTGCGCGCCTGGCAGCTCGTGGTGATCGATCCCGCGGAGCTCGTGCGGGACGGAGCCGAACTGCCGTGAAGAAACCGCTCATCGCCGGCGGAGGGCCGGCGGGATGGTGGCGCTCGGCCGTCGTCTACCAGGTCTACGTGCGCAGTTTCGCCGACTCCGACGGTGACGGGATCGGCGACCTCGGCGGCATCCTCTCGCGGCTCGATCACCTCGAGGACCTGGGCGTGGACGTCGTCTGGCTCGGTCCGTTCTACCCGTCGCCGCATGATGACAACGGCTACGACATCAGCGACTACCGCGGCGTCGACCCCGTGTTCGGAACCCTCGAGCAACTCGACACCCTGCTCGCCGAACTCCATCGACGCGGCATTCGGCTCATCCTCGATCTCGTCGTCAACCACACCTCCGATGAGCACCCCTGGTTCCGCGAGTCGTCGAGCGGCCCGCAGAGCGCCAAGCGCGACTGGTACTGGTGGCGTCCGTCCCGGCCCGGTTGCGAACCGGGGACACCGGGTGCCGAACCGAACAACTGGGAGAGCTTCTTCTCCGGGCCGGCATGGGAGTTCGACCGCGCGAGCGGAGAGTATTTCCTGCACCTGTTCTCGCGGCGACAGCCCGACCTCAACTGGGAGAACCCGGACGTGCGCGAGGCGGTCTACGACATCATGAACTGGTGGCTCGACCGCGGAGTCGATGGCTTTCGTATGGACGTCATCAACTTCATCTCGAAGGACCCGCACCTCCCCGACGGCGTGGTGCGACCGGGTGCAGAGTTCGGCGACGGCTTCCCGTTCTTCGGCTACGGCCCTCGCATCCATCGCTACGTACAGGAGATGCACCGCCGGGTGTTCGCACACCGTCCGGGGGCCTTCCTGACCGTCGGGGAGATGCCCGGCGTCAGCCCTGAGCAGGCCGCGCGATTCACCGACCCGGCCCGCGGAGAGTTCGACATGGTCTTCCAGTTCGAGCACATGGGCGTGGACCAGAGCGAGTCGAGCAAGTGGCAGCCGGTCCCCTTCGAACCGCCGCGGCTCATCCAATCGCTGGTGCGCTGGCAGGACGCCCTCGCCGAGACGGGGTGGAACAGCCTCTACTGGAACAATCACGACCAACCGCGAGTCGTCAGTCGGTTCGGGGACCCTGAGCGGTACTGGTACGAGTCGGCGACTGCGCTCGCGGCCGTGCTCCACCTGCAACGCGGCACCCCCTTCGTCTATCAGGGCGAAGAGCTCGGGATGACGAACATGCCGTTCACGTCACTCGACGAGGTGCGCGACATCGAATCGCTCAACCACGCGCGCAAGCAGCCGGAGGCAGACGCGCTCGACCGCATCCGCCGGGTGGGGCGCGACAATGCCCGCACGCCGATGCAGTGGACGGACGGGCCGGCCGCCGGGTTCACGACGGGAATCCCGTGGATCGGTGTGAACCCCAACTCGTCCTGGCTCAACGCCCGGTCCCAGCGGCGCGCGAAACGAAGCGTCTACGAGTTCTACCGCCGGTTGATCCAGCTGCGACACACCCTTCCGGTCGTCGTCGACGGCGCATTCGTTCACCTTCCGGTACCGGAGTCGTCCGTCTTCGCATTCGTTCGACGGCGCGACGACGAGGTGCTGCTGGTGACGGCGAACCTGAGCAGCGAACCGGTCGGAATCGACCTCGCGCAGACCCACGAGGACGCCTCGCCGGGCCGCACGTGGACGGTGGAGCTCGGCAACTACGACGACGCCGATCCGGAAACACTCCGGGCGTGGGAGGTCGTCGTGACGCGGGCGCTCGCCCTCTGACTCAGGTCGCGGGGGACGCGACGTGGCGGGCGATCCAGCCGCGCACGAGCGACATGAAGCCGGCATGGTCGTCACGGAAGACCGTGTGACCCGACCCGCTGATCGACGTCACCGTCATCCCGCGGCCGCGCAAGCCGTCGGCGACCGCTCGGGAGATGAGCAGGCTCTTCTCGGCGAGGATGACCAACGTGGGCGCGACGAGGTTCAGCGGAGGAACCAGCGGGCGGGTGTTCACGAAGCCCAGGATCGTGCGCTTGTCCCAGACGCGCAGCGTCGCGAGTTCGATCGCGACGTCATCGGCATCCCATCCGGGATTGAGCCGGCGCAGCATCCACGCGCTCGGCCGGGGGGCGAGCGTGAACGCCGTCTTCAGTGCGAACCCGCGCACCCCGCGCGGAAAGGCGAAAGCGGGGTCGACGTAGATCGCGGCGCGCGGCGTGAACTGGTCGGCGACGATGCTCGCGACGAGCGCGCCGAGGGAGTGCCCCATGAGCAGGTCGGGCGGCGCGTCGAGCTCCGCCTCGAGGGTCTCGGCGACATCGGCGGCCCAGCGGCGCGGCGAATAGCGACGGGATCGCGGACTCGAACCGTGACCGGCAAGATCGACCGCGACTACCTCATAGCCGTCGTCCCGAAGATCGGCGGCGACCCGGTGCCAGGCGCGGTGGTCGGACATCATCCCGTGGATGAGCACGGCCGTGCGCGGTCCGGATCCGGACCGGTGCACGGCGAGTCGCATACGCCTGACGGTAACTGCGCCGGCTGGGCGGTTGCCCAGCCGACGCAGTGAGTTCGCCTGGCTCAGCTCCCGAGTGCCGAGCGGATCATCCGTGCGATGCGGTCGGTCGCCAGCAGCTTGATGCGCGTGCCGTCTTCCTCGTATTCGGTCTCGAGCACCCGCGCCTTCTGATGAGCGAGCGCCACGACGTCGCCGCGGTCGTACGGCACCAGCAGGTCGAGTTCGACATCCCACTGCGGGAGCCGCTCGGCGATGCGCTCACGCAGCTCGTCGATCCCCTCCCCCGTGCGGGCGCTCACGAAGATCGCGTCGGGTTCGAGCCCGCGCAAGACCAACCGGCGGTCATCATCCACGAGGTCGGCCTTGTTGAACACCACGATCTCGGGCAGGTCGCGTGCGCCCACCTCGCCGATCACGTCGCGCACCGTGGCGAGCTGAGCCCCGGGGTCGGGATGCGCGCCGTCGACGACGTGTACGATGACGTCGGACGAACCGACCTCCTCGAGCGTCGAACGGAACGCCTCCACCAGTTGGGTCGGCAGGCTGCGCACGAACCCGACAGTGTCGGCGAGCGTGAACTCCCGTCCGTCGGGGGTCGACGAGCGGCGCACCGTCGGGTCGAGGGTCGCGAACAGCTGGTTCTGCACGAGCACGCCGGCCTGTGTCAGGCGGTTGAGCAGACTCGACTTGCCGGCGTTCGTGTACCCGGCGATCGCGACGCTCGGCACCTCGAAGCGGTCGCGGTTGGCCCGCTTCGCCTCGCGAGCCGGCGCGAACCCCTTGATCTGCCTGCGCAGCTTCGCCATGCGGTCATGGATGCGGCGGCGGTCGAGCTCGATCTTCGTCTCACCCGGACCACGGCTGCCCATGCCCGCGCCGCCGGAGCCCACCTGGCCACCGGCCTGACGGGACATCGACTCGCCCCAGCCGCGCAGTCGCGGCAGCAGGTACTCGAGCTGCGCCAACTCGACCTGCGCCTTGCCCTCGCGGCTCTTGGCGTGCTGGCTGAAGATGTCGAGGATGACCGCGGTGCGGTCGATCACCTTGACCTTCACCTGGTCCTCCAGCGCACGCCGCTGGCTCGGGGCCAGCTCGGTGTCGGCGATCACGGTGTCGGCCCCGAGCGCAGTCACGATGTCGGCGAGCTCCTGCACCTTTCCGCGGCCGAAGTAGGTCGACGGGTCGGGATGCGGGCGGCGCTGCAGCAACCCGTCGAGCACGACGGCGCCCGCGGTCTCGGCGAGGGCGGCGAGTTCGCGCAGCGAGTTCTCGGCCTCGTCGGCATCCCGGTTGTATACGCCGATGAGCACGACGTTTTCGAGACGCAGCTGCCGGTATTCGACCTCGGTGACGTCGTCGAGTTCGGTGCTCAGCCCCGGCACGCGCCGCAGGGCGGCACGTTCTTCGCGGTCGAGCTGCTCGCCGTCGAGGTCGGCGGTGCTGGTCTCGTCGTCGTGGAGGGCCTCGGCCCGGCGGTCGCCGAACCGGCTCACCGTCGCCGCACGGGCTTCCTCAGCCGCGAGAATCCGCCCGATGGCGCGGTCCGGCTCCGTCGCCCGGGAATCAGTGGTCTGGGATTCGGTCATTGTCGTCTCACCCTAGTTCTCTAGCTCTGGTCGTTTTCGGTAGGTTCATACGCATGCCCGCCCCCGAGCACTACTTCTCGGCGAACCCCGGCGGAGAACTCGTGCCCCGCACCATCCAGGTGCGTCTTGCCGGCCGCGATCTCGAGCTGACGACGGCCAACGGCGTGTTCAGCCCGGAACGAGTGGATGTCGGCACCTCGGTGCTGCTGTCCCACGTTCCGGCGCCACCGCCCGGCGGCAATCTGCTCGATCTCGGCTGCGGCTGGGGGCCGATCGCGATCTCACTCGCGCTCGAATCCCCGCGGGCCACGGTCTGGGCGGTCGACGTCAACGAGCGCTCACTCGAACTGGTGCGCCGGAACGCCGCGCAGCTCGGGTTGACGAACATCAACGCCGTCACCCCCGACGAGGTTCCGGCTGATGCGATGTTCACCACGATCTGGTCGAACCCGCCGATCCGGGTGGGCAAGAACGAACTGCACGCCATGCTGCTGCACTGGCTGCCGCGGCTCGAGCCCGGCTCGGACGGCTGGCTGGTCGTACAACGCAACCTGGGGTCCGACTCGCTGCAGCGCTGGCTGCAGGCGGAGCTGCCGAGAGAGTTCGCGGTCTTGCGCGCGGCCACCAACAAGGGCTACCGAGTGCTGCGCTGCCGGCGTCGTTCGGGTCTGACTCAACCGATCGACATCATCGACAAGACCGTGGTCTCTTAGAGCAGCTTCATAGTTCCCGAGAATACCAGCTCGGCCGGTCCGCTCAGCAGCACGTGGGCGCCGTCCGCCGTCGGCGTAACCCGCACGCCTACGGTGCCGCCGGGAACGTCGACGCTCCAGGCATCCGGGGCGCCCTCCCCCGCCCAGTGCCGGGTCGCCAGCGCGGCCGCAGCGGCACCGGTGCCGCAGGAGAGCGTCTCGCCCGAGCCGCGCTCGTGCACCCGCATCCGGATGCGGCCGACGCCGTTCTCGACGAGCGGATCGGCCGGCACGACGAACTCGACGTTCACGCCGTCGGGCGGCAGCGGCGTCACGACCGGGGCATCGCCGAGGTCGAGGGCATCCAGCTCGCTGTCGTCGGCGAGGGCGACGACGACGTGCGGATTGCCGACCCCGACCGCGAGACCCGGGCGGTCGACGTGCAGCCCGTCCGCCGCCACCATGGCGTCGCCGGCGACGACGAACGGGCCGAGGTCGACTTCGAAGCCGGCGGCCGTGCGGGTGAGCTGTCGCACCCCGCCGCGTGTGCCGATGGCGACCGTCTCGCCGACGGCGAGATCGAGCAGACCCTGCGCGATCAGGTACGACCCGTAGACGCGGATGCCGTTGCCGCACATCTCCGCGGGGCTGCCGTCGGCGTTGTGGTAGTCCATGAACCATTCGGCGGCGGGGTCCTCGGCCAGGGCCGCGGCGCCTTCGGGCAGGTTCGCCGAGCGGACCGCGCGGATGACGCCATCCGCACCGACGCCGAAGTGCCGGTCGGCAAGGGCGGCGAGGTCGTCGGCATCCAGGTCGACCCGCCCGTCGGGGTCGGCGAACAACACGAAGTCGTTGCCCGTGCCGTGCCCCTTGGTGAAGGCGATCCGGCGTTCGTCGATCTGGGTAGCCACCAGGCGATGGTATCTGCGGTCGGCGGTCACGCGCCGACGACGGCCATCGCCGCATCGACGCGAGCGGGGTCGTCCGCGTCGAGCCACCGGGTCTGCCGGTAGCGCCCGAACCAACTCACCTGGCGGCGGGCGTAGCGGCGGGTGAGGGCGGCCGCCTGTTCGATCGCCTGCTGCTCGGTCGACTCGCCGCGCAACTGGGCGACGGCCTGCGCGTAGCCGATCGCCCGGCTCGCGGTCACCCCGAGGCCGGCCGGCATCAGTCGCTCCACCTCGGCGACGAGGCCCTCCCGCCACATCCCGTGCACGCGTTCGTCGAGACGTTCGACGAGTCGCTCGCGGGGGATCCGCAGCCCGATCGTCACGCTCGGGCGCCAGAGTGCCGTCTCGTCGGGCAGCCCCGCGCCGAACGGGGCCCCGGTGATCTCGATCACCTCGAGGGCACGCACGAGCCGCCGCCCGTTGGCCGGACCGATCGCCGCCGCGGCCGCCGGGTCGACATTCTGCAACCGGCGATGAAGCAGGCCGGGGCCGCCCGACTCGAGATCGGCTTCGAGCCGCGCCCGCACGTGCGGGTCGGTTCCCGGGAACTGGAAGTCGTACAGCACGCTCGACACATAGAGGCCGCTGCCTCCGACGAGGATGGCCACGGCATCCCGCGCGAGGATCCCGTCGACCACCTCCCGGGCCTCGACCTGATAGCGGGCGACGCTCGCTTCCTCGCGCGGCTCGAGTACATCGAGCAGATGGTGCGGGATGCCGCGTCGCTCCGCGAGCGGAACCTTCGCGGTGCCGATGTCCATGCCGCGGTAGAGCTGCATCGCGTCGGCATTGACGATCTCCGCGTCACGGCCCGCATCGCGGAGCCGGGATGCGAGGTCGAGCGACAGCGACGACTTGCCGGTGCCGGTGGCGCCGACGACCGCGATGAGCACGCGCGTCAGCTCGCGGTGGAGTGCAGGCCGATCGTGGGGAGGCCGATCGTCGGCAACCCCAGGCTCACCCGTCCGGCGGCGTCGACCGGGGTGGCGGGAACGGCGCACGACTCGGCTTCGGCACGGTCCCAGGCATCTCCGGCGCGGGTGCGCCGCACGGGAAGCTCGGCGCCCGCAGGTGCGGCGATCAGGAAGTGCGGGGCGGCGCGGATGACCTCGACCGTGACGACGTCGCCGGGACGCGGGATCTGGCTGCCCTCGGGCACCTCGAAGTGCACGAGCCGGTTGTCTTCCGCGCGGCCCGACAGGCGACCCCGCTCCACGTCGCGACGGCCTTCGCTCGTCGCCACCAGCACCTCGACGGTGCGGCCGACCAGCTTCTGGTTCTCTTCGGCGGAGATGCGCTCCTGCAGCTCGATGAGACGCTCGTAGCGCTCCTGCACGACCTCCTTCGGCACCTGGTCGGGCAGCGTCGCCGCGGGGGTACCGGGGCGGATCGAGTACTGGAAGGTGTAGGCCGAGGCGAAGCGGGCCTGCTCCACGACGCGCAGCGTCTCGGCGAAGTCCTCCTCGGTCTCCCCCGGGAAGCCGACGATGATGTCGGTCGAGATCGCCGCGTGCGGCATCTTCGCGCGGACGCGGTCGAGGATGCCGAGGAACTTCTCGGAGCGGTACGAGCGACGCATGGCCTTGAGGATGCGGTCGGATCCCGACTGCAGCGGCATGTGCAGCTGCGGCATGACGTTCGAGGTCTCGGCCATCGCGTCGATGACGTCGTCGGTGAAGGCGGCGGGGTGCGGGCTGGTGAACCGCACCCGTTCGAGCCCCTCGATCTCGCCGGCTGCACGCAGCAGCTTGCCGAACGCGAGGCGGTCGCCGAACTCGACGCCGTAGGAGTTCACGTTCTGCCCGAGCAGCGTCACCTCGATGGCGCCGTCGGCGACGAGCATCCCGATCTCGGAGAGGATGTCGCCGGGGCGGCGGTCCTTCTCCTTTCCACGAAGCGACGGCACGATGCAGAAGGTGCACGTGTTGTTGCAGCCGACCGAGATCGACACCCACCCGCTGTGGGTGGAGTCGCGACGGGTCGGCAGAGTCGACGGGAAGATCTCGAGCGACTCGAGGATCTCGATCTGGGCTTCGTCGTTGTGGCGCGCGCGCTCGAGAAGACTCGGCAGGGACCCCATGTTGTGGGTACCGAAGACGACGTCGACCCACGGAGCCTTGTCGAGGATGACCGACTTGTCCTTCTGGGCGAGGCACCCGCCGACGGCGATCTGCATCCCCTCGTGTTCCCGCTTCGTGCTCGCGAGGTGGCCGAGAGTTCCGTAGAGCTTGTTGTCGGCGTTCTCACGCACGGCGCAGGTGTTGATGACGACGACATCCGCGACCCCGCCGTCGGCCCGCACGTAGCCGGCGGCCTCGAGGCTGCCGGAGAGCCGCTCGGAGTCGTGCACGTTCATCTGGCAGCCGAAGGTGCGCACCTCGTAGGTGCGCGGCTGCGCGAGCACGGTCATGCTCGGAATCCTACGCGCGCCTCGCTGGCAGCAACGACGAAGGGGCCGACGTCGCCGCCGGCCCCTTCGCGAGATCTCACTAGTCCTGGGTGATGGTGAGGGTGAAGGTTCCGCCCGTGTACGTGCCGTCGAGGTCGATGGAGTCCTCGGCCACCGGCCCGGTCATGTCGACGGCGCCGTCCGTGAACGCGACGTGGATCGCGAGGGTGTCGCCGCTCACGGTCCAGGTGTCGCTCGCGTCGTCGTAGGAGTCACCGTTGTAGGTGAGGCCGACCGTGCCATCGCCCTGGAACTCGAGGCCCCAGGAGTCACCGTCGGAGTCGACGCCGCTCCACGAGGTGCCGGAGAGGTCGATCGTGTCGGTGTCGCCACCGGTGTCACCGCCGGTGTTGCCACCGGGGGTCGGAATCCCGAAGCACGCGGTGAGCGAGGCAAGCAGGAGCAGGGTTGCGGACGCGGTTGCAAGGGTGCGACGAATAGTCATGACCGTCACCTTAGCGCTGGCTGTGGATCAGCGGAATGCGACACCACGGCGCGCACTCGACGGGAGCGCCTGATCGACGGCGGCCCGAATCGTGCTGCTGCCATAGCCGCGGCGTGCGAGGTAGGCGCTCAGCCGACGCACCGCCGTCTCGCGGTCGAGGTGGTGCAACTGGCCCGCGCGCTTGACGGCGATCTCCCGGGCCCTCGACAGCTCGTCACCGGTGTCGATGAGGTCGAGCGCGTACTCGATGGCGGCAGGGGCGAGAAGCCGTCGCGTCAGTTCCGCGGCGATCGCCGACCGACCGAGCCCCTTGCGCTCTTGCAGCGTGCCGACGAGGTTCTGGGCGAGGGCGATGTCGTCGACATAGCCGTCGCGTTCGAGACGCGAGACCTCGTCGACGATCTCGTCGTCGCTGAAGTCCCGATCTCGCAGGTGACGCTCGAGCTCGCGACGGGAGAGCCCGCGGCGGGCGAGCGCGCTGATCGACACGTTGCGCGCGGCGCCGGGGGCTGGTTCGGCGGATGGCGGGAGGGAACGGCTCGACGACGCCGGATCGTGGAGGGGGGCTTCCACGCTCGTGACCTCGACGGGCGTGACGCCCGGGAGGTAGGTGACGCGAGCGAGCGCGCCGTCGCCGTCGAGCCGTTCCATGGGGGCTACTCCCCTGCCGCGCGCAGTGCGGCGGGCTCTTCGGCCACCGGCGTCTGCGTCGGCTTCTCGACCACAGGCTTCTCCACCACAGGGACGATGGAGGCCACGTTCGACGCTTCCGCCGCCGCAGCCGCCTTGCCCGCGGCACCGACCCCGAGCTTGGCGAGGATCTTGGTTTCGATCTCGTTCGCCATGTCGGGGTTCTCGAGCAGGAAGTTGCGGGCGTTCTCTTTGCCCTGGCCGAGCTGGTCGCCGTCGTAGGTGTACCAGGCGCCCGACTTGCGCACGATCTCGTGCTCGACGCCGTAGTCGATCAGGCTGCCCTCGCGGGAGATGCCGATGCCGTAGAGGATGTCGAACTCGGCCTGCTTGAACGGCGGGGCCATCTTGTTCTTGACGACCTTGACGCGGGTGCGGTTGCCGACGGCATCCGTTCCGTCTTTCAGGGTCTCGATGCGGCGGATGTCGAGACGCACCGACGCGTAGAACTTGAGCGCCTTGCCGCCCGAGGTGGTCTCGGGGCTGCCGAAGAACACACCGACCTTCTCGCGCAGCTGGTTGATGAAGATCATCGTGGTCTGCGTCTGGCTGAGCGCGCCGGTGAGCTTGCGGAGCGCCTGCGACATGAGGCGGGCCTGGAGGCCGACGTGCGCGTCGCCCATCTCGCCCTCGATCTCGGCACGGGGCACGAGTGCCGCGACGGAGTCGATGACGATGAGGTCGATCGAGCCGGACCGCACGAGCATGTCGGCGATCTCGAGCGCCTGCTCACCGGTGTCGGGCTGCGACACGAGCAGCGAGTCGATGTCGACGCCGAGCTTCTTCGCGTACTCGGGGTCGAGCGCGTGCTCGGCGTCGATGAACGCCGCGATGCCGCCGCCCTTCTGCGCGTTCGCGATGGCGTGCAGGGTCAGAGTCGTCTTACCCGACGACTCCGGGCCGTAGATCTCGACGATGCGGCCGCGCGGGATGCCGCCGATGCCCAGCGCGACGTCGAGGGCGATCGAGCCGGTCGGGATGACGGCGACCGGCGCGCGCTCGTCGCTGCCGAGTCGCATCACCGAGCCTTTGCCGAACTGTCGGTCGATTTGGGCGAGAGCGGTCTCGAGGGCCTTCTCGCGGTCTGCAGGACTGGGCATTGCGGTCTCCTTCAGTTCGGCGAGACGGTCGCCTCGCATGCTGTGCGCCCATCGGCTGCCGTTCTCTCGCTGACCGGTGAAGCAAGGTCAGCGCCCTCACGGCAGGGCTAGTCGGTGTCCGACGAGTGCGACGCTACGCCCGGGGTCCGACATCGGCC
The DNA here is from genome assembly GCF_014653215.1 of Pseudolysinimonas yzui. Taxonomy (GTDB): domain Bacteria; phylum Actinomycetota; class Actinomycetes; order Actinomycetales; family Microbacteriaceae; genus Pseudolysinimonas_A; species Pseudolysinimonas_A yzui. The sequence goes on from NZ_BNAI01000001.1 coordinate 1,061,657, forward strand.
GGGACCGACGGGCGAAACGCGCACAACTCGTCTTCGAATGACTCTGTGGAGGACACTACGCGCATCCGAACGAATGTTCGAGAGGTTTCGAACCTCGGCGTGTCGCGGGGCGATCAGCCGCGAGCGGGCTTCGGACGACCGGCGCCGTGCCACCGCTCGACGGGAACCTCTTGCACGCGGCACATGGCGATCCAGACGTCGCGAGCCGGGATGCCGACGGCGAGCGCCTGCTCGGGCGTGCGGTTGCCCAGCTCGACGATCACGGTGTCACGGAGCAACACGCGCCCGAAGGCACCGAACTCGTCGTCGACGGCCCGGGTGAACTCGCTGAGCTTCAGCGGACGGCGAGGTCGGCGTCGAACTCGGCGACCAGCTCGTCGGGCAGCGTGTCGGGCACGCGGTCGAACGACGGGCCGGCGTGGAACGAGACGCCCTCGATGACGGCGAGACGGTCGCCCACCTCGCGCATGATGACCGAGATCGGGGTGTCGAGCGCGTCGGCGACCGAGGCGAGGATCTCGCTCGACGCCTCCTTCTGACCGCGTTCCACCTCGGAGAGGTAGCCCAGTGCGACCGAAGCGCGCGACGCCACCTGGCGCAACGTCATCGCCTTCTGGAGGCGGAAGTCACGGAGGACGTCACCGATTTCCTGACGGACCAGAACCATGGTGTCCTCCTTCACAAGGTCTTGGGAACCCTGGCGGGCTCCGGGTGGGGTGGTAAGGCTACCCCACCGATATACCTGAACTCTAATTCGCGTCGCCTAGGGAAACCCTGTGACGACACGATCTGTAACGAGATCGAAACGGCATCTATTCCGGGAGTGACATCGACGCCAGCTCGATCGCTGCATCAACGGTCTCACGTCGGATGCTCGCCCGGTCACCTCCCAGTTCGAGGCGCACCGAGCGGATGCCGGCCGCCGTCGCGACGGCGATCCACACCTCCCCCGGCGCATGACCGTCCTGCGGGTCGGGGCCGGCGGCTCCGGTCGTCGCGAGTCCGATGTCGGCGCGCAGCCGCTCGCGCACACCGGACGCCATCTGTTCGGCGACCGCCGCCTGGATGGGGCCTCCCGCGGCGAGGAGGGCGGCATCCACCCCCAGCAGGTCGTGCTTCAGCTCGGTCGCGTACGCCACGATGCCGCCCCGTACGACGGCTGAGGCACCCGGGATGGAGACGAGTTCGGCGACGACCAGACCGCCGGTGAGCGACTCGGCGACGGCGATCGTCAGGCCACGCTCCGTCAGGGTGCGGATGAGGTCGGCGGGTCTCGACACGGGCGCTGCGCGCCCTACTCGACCGACGAGGTGGGCGGGGTGGATGGCCTGGACGGGCGGCCCTTGTAGGCCTGCCAGAGGTACTCGACGCCGCTCACCAGGGTGATGATCACCGCGAGGGTCATCAGCACGGCGTTGACGACGTGCATTCCGTCGCCGAAGAAGGTCCACAGCGGGATGATGGCGGCCGAGATCGCGATGATCTGCACCCAGGTCTTGATCTTGCCGAGCAGGGATGCGGCGATGACGTGGTCGCGGAGCGCGACGAACCGCAGCACCGTGATGCCGACCTCGCGGAAGAGGATGACGCCGGTCACCCACCACGGCAGCTCGCCGAGGATGCTGAGCGCGACGAGCGCCCCGCCGGTGAGGAGTTTGTCGGCGATCGGGTCGAGCAGCTTGCCGGCGTCGGTGACCAGGTTGCGGCGGCGGGCCAGGAACCCGTCGACGCCGTCCGTCGCGGACGCGAAGATGAACAGCCCGCCGGCGATGTAGCGGAGGTAGCCGTCAGCCCCCGCGTCGAGCAGCAGCAGCACGATGAAGACGGGGGCGAGCAGCATCCGGAACACCGTGATGATGTTGGCGAGATTGCCCGCACTGGCGGTTCCTTCACCGCCACGCACGACGCGACCGCGCATCGGGTTGACCCTCGGCGTGGGAGGTCCGTCGAGAGCCATCGTCACTCCCTGCCGGTCAGACTCCAAGCGTCCCCATCCGAGCCGCCGTCGTCATCAGGATACTCCGAGCCCGCGGCCCCGGCCGTCGCGGCGGGAGCCCCGCGCAGCCGGGCGAGTACCTCGGGAAGCTGCTCCGCGGTGACGAGCACGTCGCGGGCCTTCGACCCTTCGCTCGGGCCGACGATCTCGCGCGACTCGAGCAGATCCATCAGCCGCCCCGCCTTCGCGAAACCGACCCGCAGCTTCCGCTGCAGCATCGAGGTCGAGCCGAACTGCGTGTTGACGACCAGCTCGGCCGCCTGCAGCAGCACTTCGAGGTCGTCGCCGATGTCGGCATCCACTTCCTTGCGCTCGACGACCGCTTCGACGTCGGCACGGTACTCGGGCCGGGCCTGCGCGGTGACGTGGGCGACGACCGCGTGGATCTCGTCTTCGGTGACCCACGAGCTCTGCACGCGGATCGCCTTCGACGCGCCCATCGGCAGGAACAACCCGTCGCCCTGGCCGATCAGCTTGTCGGCGCCCGGCTGGTCGAGGATGACGCGGCTGTCGGTCATCGAGGAGACCGCGAACGCCAGTCGCGACGGCACGTTGGCCTTGATGAGCCCGGTGACGACGTCCACCGAGGGGCGCTGGGTGGCGAGCACGAGGTGGATTCCGGATGCCCGCGCGAGCTGGGTGATGCGCACGATCGAGTCCTCGACGTCGCGCGGCGCGACCATCATGAGGTCGGCGAGCTCGTCGACGACGACGAGCAGGTACGGGTAGGGCTGCAACTGCCGCTGCGACCCGACCGGCAGCACGATCTCGTTCGACAGCACGGCCCGGTTGAAGTCGTCGATGTGGCGGAACCCGAACGACGCGAGGTCGTCGTACCGCATGTCCATCTCTTTCACGACCCAGGCGAGCGCTTCGGCCGCCTTCTTCGGGTTGGTGATGATGGGCGTGATGAGGTGCGGGACGCCCTGGTAGGCGGCGAGTTCGACGCGCTTGGGGTCGATGAGCACCATCCGCACCTCGGCGGGCTTCGCGCGCATGAGCACGCTCGTGATCATCGAGTTGATGAACGACGACTTGCCCGAGCCGGTGGAGCCGGCGACGAGCAGGTGCGGCATCTTCGCGAGGTTGGCGACGACGAAGCCGCCCTCGACGTCTTTGCCGAGCCCGATCGTCATCGGGTGCTGCGAGCGCGCGGCGGCGCTGGAGCGCAGCACGTCGCCGAGGGTGACGATCTCGCGATCCTTGTTGGGGATCTCGACGCCGATCGCGCTCTTGCCGGGGATCGGCGACAGGATCTGCACCTCGTTCGACGCGACCGCGTACGACAGGTTCTTGGCGAGCGCGGTGACCCGCTCGACCTTGACCCCGGCGCCGAGTTCGATCTCGTAGCGGGTGACCGACGGGCCGCGGCTGAAGCCGGTGACCTTGGCGTCGACCTGGAACTGGGTGAGCACCTCGGTGATCGCGGCGATCGTCTCGTCGTTCGCGGGGGTGCGGGTCTTCGGCGGCGTGCCGGCCTGAAGGCTGGATGCCGCGGGCAGCCGGTAGGGACGGCGTTGCGCCGGCGGGCGGGGCGCGGCGATCTCGGGGTCGGGCAGCTCGGTGGCGACCGACTCCCCCGAGCCCGCCCCGAAGCCGTCGTCCTGCAGCCCCCGCGCGCGCTGGGGAACCTCGCCGGTGAAGCGGCGCACGGCATCCTCGGCCTTGTCGAGTTCGGCGAGCAGGTCGAACGGGTTGACCTCCGACGGCGGCACGATGACATCCGTCACGTGTTCGCGGGCGACCGGGGTGTCGAACGCCGGGTCGCCCGTGGAGTCCTTCTTGCGGCGCCACCACGGCATCGATGCCGGGTCTTCGGGCTCGAAACCGAGGTCGGTGAGCGAGCCGAGTTCGAGCTGGTCGGCGGGTGTCTTCGGCGCCCGCGTCGGCAACTCGGCGCCGAACAGATAGCTGTAGGCCTCGCCGAGGCGCGCGCCGATGCGGTTCGGCGGCGTCTTGGTGAGGATGAACAGCGAGAGCAGCATGAGGCCGCCGGCGAGGGGAACCGCGAGCCACGACGCGCCGATCGTGACGAACGGCTGGGCGACGATCCAGCCGAGCACGCCGCCGCCGTGCGCCATCGCGACGGCACCGTCGGCGGGTTGCGGTTGCCCGCCGAACAGGTGGCTGAGTCCGCTGACGCTGGTCAGCAGCAGCACGAGCCCGATGCCGAGACGGCCGTTGTCGTGCACGCTCGACGGATGCCGGAACAGCCACACCGCGAACACCAGCATGATCACCGGCAGGGCGAACGCGACGCGCCCGAACAGGCCGCCGAAGGTGTAGGCGTCGAGGGCGATCGCGACCTCGTGCGTCGGGTTGAACCACTCGACGATCGCCCCGCCGATCGCCAGCACGATCAGCAGGAACGGCACCCCGTCGCGACGCTCCTCGGGGGCGAGGGTCTCTTTGCCGAACAGTCGTGCGGCACCGCCGACGATGTGGGCGAGTCCCATCCAGAGGCTGGTCAGCGCACCGGGTTCCTCGGTCTTCGCCGGCGACTTGCCCTTCGGGTAGCGCTTCGTGGCCGCCGACGTGGTCGAGCGCGCGCGCGAGGTCGAACGCGCACGCGCGTTTGACGACCGGGTGCTCGTGGCCATGCGGTCACGGTACCCGCGGGGCGCGCCCCCACCGGGGAGCGACACCCGCCTGGCCTTACACGTGACAGACGCCGAGGAGGTTCTCGCTCGCCGCCACTGAGAACGTGCCCCAGGAGGGCACCGACGCGTGGATGTAGACGACGGTGTCGTTGGGCCGGAATCCCGCCCAATGCGACGCGTCCGCCGCGACCTCGATCTGGAGGGTGCCCACCGAGCCGGTGACGACGTAGATGTCGGTGAGAATCGCTGGGACGACGGCCGCACCCGGGTAAGCGGCCTCCACCGCGGCTCGACTGTCGCCGAAGCGGATGCCCTCGGTCGTCGGGATGTCGTTCGCGTTGAGGTCGATGCGGCTCATCGGTCCGCCCGGCCCGTCACTCGTCACCGAGAACGCGGTACCGGCGCCGTAGACGTTCGGGTCGGTCGAGGCGAACGACGGGTCGGCGTTCCAGACCCCCAGGCCGCCGCAGGCCGCCGCGTCGAAGGTCACCATCGCGAGGGTGGGGTCGGTCGTCGGCACCTCGCCGAGCGGCAGCTGTTCGAAGCCGTCGGGCCCGAGGGCGAGGTCGGCGAGCGCGGGCCGCGTCTCCGGCTCCGGGGTCGGGGTGACGGTCTCGGTCGGGGTCGCCGACCCGCTGTCGGTCGGCGTGGAACTGGGAGTCGCTCCGCCGGGTCCGCACGCCGCCAGGGCGACAGCGAAGGTGACGGCGAGCAGGGATGCCGGGATGACGCGCCTCATGCCCGCATCCTGGCAGTTCTGCCGCCCTTCGCGACAGAGGGAGTTTTCGTCAGTACCGGATCGCGTCGATCACCTTCACCCGCACGGCGACCAGGGCGGGCAGCAGGCCGGCGAGCGCGCCGACCAGGGTCGCGGCGCCCAGCCCGATGAGTGCCGCCTCGATCGGGAAGCCCGGGATGTCTTGGATGTAGAGAGCGAGGAGCGACTCGGTGAGCGGGTTGCGGATCAGCACGATCGCCAGCAGCACGCCCGCCAGACCCGCGACGAAGGTCGCGACGACGCTCTCCATCATCACCGAGAAGAACACCCGCCCCGCGGTGGCTCCGAACGCCCGGCGGATGCCGATCTCGCGGATGCGATGCCGCACCGACACGAGGGCGATGTTGAGCAGGCCCAAGGCGCCGAGGGCCATCACCAGGATCGCGATGCCGGTGATGACGATCTTCGGGACGAGGAGCGGGTCGTCGACCTGCCATGCGAGGTAGTCCTGACGCTGCACGTCGACCTGCCAGCCCTCGCCGAGAGCGGCCGCGATGTCGCGCTGCAGGATCGGAAGCAGCTGATCTGCGGCCTCCGGCGGCACCCAGGCCTCGTAATTCGGCAGCTGCGGGTAGTTCGGATCCTGGGGAGGCGCGAAGGCGTCGTAGTCGTCGTTCAGCATGTACGCCTGCAGGTACGTTCCGTCGAGGGACTGCTTCGGCGTGACGCCGATGATGATCGCATCGACGGTGCCCGTCGGGGTGACGATGCCGATCGTCGGATCGACCCGAAGGTCGGGTGACCCGAGTCGCTCCCAGATCTCCTCGCTCACCACGATCGCCGGGGCGAGCCGCAGAGCGTCGCGATCGGTGAACCAGGCGCCCTGCTTGAGCGAGATCCGGTGCATCGCCCCGTAAGGCTGGTCGACGCCGAAGGCCGAGATCCCCATCACGCCGTCGGGGAACTGCACCGACAGACCGCCGTACATGGTGCGGTTCGTGTAGGTGACGCCGTAGCGCTCCATCGCCGTGGCGAAGGCGACATCGAGGTCGGTCTTCGACGGCTGCTCCCCCGTGACCGGGTTGTACGCCCACACCGCCACCGTCGCGGGGCGACCGCTGCCGCGCTCGAAGCCCTCGACCGTCGCCTGAGTCGCGATCGATCCGGCCGCGACGACGCCGGTGAGGGCCGTCACCGCGACACCGACCCCGATGAGGCTCAGCAGCACCTGGGTCTTGTGGATGCGCAACTCGGCCCACGCCTCGACGACGGCCCCGACGAAGGCCGCCCACAGCCCGGCCTTCACAGCGTCGCTCCCGTCGCCGCGAGGCTGCGCACGTGGTCGGACGCGATCTCGTGCAGCACCCCGCCATCGAGGCGGTAGTGCCGGCTCGCCAGAGCGGCGACGTTCGGGTCGTGGGTGATGGTGATGAGCGCAGCCCCCGCTTGTTCGGCGGCGGAGTCGAGCAGCTCCATCACCGTCGCGCCGGTCTCGACGTCGAGGGCACCGGTCGGCTCGTCGGCGAGGATGAGGCGCGGGCCACGCACGAGCGCACGCGCGATCGCGACGCGCTGCTGCTCGCCTCCCGAGAGCTGGTCGGGAGTCGACGAGGCTCGGGCGCCCAGCCCGACGCGCTCGAGCATCTCGCGGGCGATCTTGTCGCGCTTCCAGAACTGGGTGCCGGTCGCGTAGAGCAGCGGGGTGACCACGTTCTCGAGTGCCGTGCGCCCGGGCAGCAGGTTGAACTGCTGGAAGATGAAGCCGACATCGCGACCCCGACGACGATCGCGCTCGCCGGCATCCAGCTCGTCGAGCGGGGTGCCGTCGAACTCGAGCCGACCGCTCGTCGGCGTGTCGATGAGGCCCAGCAGGTTGAGCAACGTCGACTTTCCGCTACCCGACCGGCCGACGATGCTCACGTGATCACCGATCTCGAGACGCAGGTCGACGCCTCTGAGGATGTCGAGGCGCCCGCCGTCGGGAAGATCGATCGAGCGGGTCACGCCCTCCAGTTCGACGAAGGCCATCTCAGCCGCCGTTGCCGTAGATCACGACGCCGCCGTCGGTGGGCATCCCCGGGTCTCCCGCGGGGGCCCCGGGAACGAACTGCATGACCAGCTCGCCCTCCTCGAGGCCGTCGACGATCTCGACGTTGATGCCGTCGGAGAGCCCGAGGGTCACCGGGCGTTCCTCGGTCTCCCCGGTCTCGGGGTCGATCACGACGTAGACGACGCCCGACTCCGCCGAGCCGAGCACCGCGGTCACCGGAACGACGAGCACGTTCTCGGCGACTCCCGCCGAGATCGTGAGCTGGGCGACGAGATCGGGGAAGACGGTGACATCCGCGGGGACGACGCACCGTGCCGTGGTGCCCGAACCCGCGTTCGGGTCGCCGGTGCCCGGGTCTTCGCCGGAGCCGCTCGAGGCGCCCGCGAGCGGAGTCGTGACGGTCAACCCGGTGCAGGTGAACGGAGCCGGCCCTCCGGTGACCGTGACGGTGGCTTCCGTCGGTGCGGAGGTGAGGCGGTACCGGTCGGTGGGCTGCACCGAGGCGGTGACGTAGAAGCCGGGCGGGGCGATCTGGGCGATCGCGGTGCCCGCGGTGGTCTGTTGGTTCGGCACGATGCTCAGGGCCGAGATGGTGCCCGCGACGGGAGCGGCGATCCCCACGGTGACGGTGCGCCCCGCGGCGTTGAACCCCTTCACGATGCCGATCTGCTGTCCTGCTGCCACGACTGAGCCGACCCCGACCTCGACGCTGGTGATGGTGCCGTCGAGCGGCGCCTTGACGGGCACCGCGTCGTCGGCCTTGACTGTGCCGCTCAAGACGACATCGTTGCTGACCGTGCCGATCATGACCGGCACCTGCGGGTCGACGAACCCACCGGTCGGCTCCTCGGCGCCGACCCCGGCGACCGAGGTTCCGAAGAATGCGAGCTTGATCAGCGCGACGGCGATCGCCGTTGCGACGACGAGTCCGATGATCGGAAAGACCCATTTGCGGGCTACGGACACGGCGCACTCCAATCACACGGGTGCCGCGCCCCTGAGACACGGCTCACCTCATCGAACCAGCGCAGGCGGTCGAACGCATCCCAACCATTCGGCCGGGTCGAACGTCTGCTTCCTGGACTCTAAGGGCGCGTTCCGCCTGACCGGCTCATTCTCGAGGATGAGTCGCGCTCGACAGGCGCATGATATTTCGCGTTAGTTCGTATTGACATGAAATGGTGTCCCGACCTAACGTGTGCGCATGACCTCCACCCGCGGCTATCGGATGTCGGCCCGTGCGACGAGCGCGGCGCAGACCCGGGACCGCATCCTGCGCGCCGTCATCGACGCGGCACAGGAGAAGCTCACCCTCGAGATCAGGCTCGACGACGTCGCGCGGCGCGCAGAGACCACCGTGCAGACGGTGCTGCGGCACTTCGGCTCCCGGGAGAAGCTGCTCGACGCGGCGATCGTCGCCGGAGCGGCCGACATCGCCGCCGAACGCGCGGTCGACAGCGGCGACATCGATTCCGGATTCCGCCGACTGCTCGACCACTACGAGTCCCGTGGCGACTTCGTGACCCGGATGGTCGCTCAGGAAGACGCGGATGCCCGCATCCGCTCCATCACCGAACAGGGGCGACGCCAGCACCGCGACTGGGTCGCCGGGCTGTTCGCCGCCGACCTCGCGAAGCGCCCCGAGCCCGCACGGACGGCGCTCCACGACCTCCTCGTCGTCACCACCGATCTCGCGACCTGGCGCCTGCTCCGGCGCGATCGTGGGCTCGACCGCGACACGACCGAGGCGCGGATGCGCGCCCTGACCGCCGCCGTGCTGGCGGCACCCGACCCTAGGGAGTGACGATGAGAATGCTGGTTGCGACCTTCGATGCCGGCGGCAACATGCCCCCGATGTCGGCCATCGCCCGCGAACTCGCCGAGCGCGGGCACGACGTCACGATGCTGCTCGAACCCCACCAGACGGCGCCCGGGCTCGAGGCGCGGCCCTATGCCACGCCCTTCCGCCCGCGCCGACCCCGCAGCCAGCTCGGTGCCGCGATCGGACTCTCCCGGGTGTTCGCCGATCGTCGGCTGGCGGCCGAGATCCTCGAACTCGCACGGCGCGAAGAGGCGGATGCCGTCGTCGTCGACTGTCTGCTCGTCGCGACCGTGAACACACTGGCGGCGGCCGGCATCCGCACGATCAGCGTCGTGCACACCCCGTGGTCGTTCCTGCGCGACGCCGCGCGCGGGCCGTTCGGCGTGATCATCCGGCTGCTCGGCGGGGGCGATGCCGCGGCATCCCTCGACGCCCCCGAAGCCGTGCTGGTGACGTCGGCCCGCGAACTCGACGGCGACGCCGCGATGCCCGAGCACGTGCACCACGTCGGCCCGGTGGATCGCCTGCCGCACCCCGGCACCCCGGCTGCGGGAGCGCCGCTCGTCGTGGTCAGCCTCAGCACGACGCCCAACCCCGGGCAGGAACGCACCCTGCAGGCGATCGCCGACGCGCTCGGCGAGCTGCCGGTGCGGGGCCTGCTCTCGGGCGGTGGGCTCGTCGAGACCACCGCCCTGCGACTCCCCGACAACGTCGACGCCGCGCCGTGGATCGACCACGATGCGGTCCTCCCGACCGCGGCGCTCCTCGTCGGCCACGGCGGGCACGGAACAACCGTGCGCGCCCTCGCCGCCGGAGTGCCGGTGCTCGCGTTGCCGGTGAATCCGCTCGGCGACCAGCCCGGAATCGCGAAGGCCCTCGCGCGACTCGGGATCGGATCCCGCCTGTCCCGTTCGGCATCGCCGGCCCGGATCCGACGCGAGATCCAGCGACTGCTCGGCGACGCCGCGACCCGACAGCGAGTCGCCACTTTCGGCGCGCGACTCCATCACGCACGAGTGGCGTCGGCCACGGAGATCATCGAAGGCGTCGCCGCGGCGCGATAGCCGCGCGGCGGGCTCTTGCACCACGCGACCGGACGGCGAGATCATCCCCCATGGCACTCATCTGGTTCCGCATCGCGGCAGGGGTGGTCGCGTTCCTCGCGCTCGGCTTCGGGATCCCCGGAGTGATCGGCGCCGTCCACTACCTGCGCGTCGGGGAGGTGTGGCGTCTCTGGGGCTTCCCGACCTATGGGCCCGGGATGTTCGAGAAGTGGGGCGTGCCGTTCGGTGCGACGCTGCTCGTCGCGTTCAGCGCCGTGTGCGCCCTCGCCCTCGGGTCGGCGGTGCTGCTGTGGCTGCCCGGCACCGCCGTGGTCGGGGCGATCGCCGCGCTCGTGCTGCTCCTTGCGCAGGCGGTGTTCTGGATCGGGTTCGAGCTGCCGTTCGGTCCGCCGCTGGGGATCGCCGCCGTCGTGCTGACCGTGCTCGGCCTCGCCGGCTAGGCCTCGATGACGACCGGGATGATCATCGGGCGGCGGCGGTGCTGGGTGTTCACCCAGCGGCCGACGGTGCGGCGCACGATCTGCTGGTAGCCGTGCTGGTCGCGCGTTCCGCTCTCCGCCGCCTCGATGAGGGCCTTCACGATCTGCGGGCGTACCCCGTCGAACACGGAGTCGTCTTCGGCGAAGCCCCGAGCCTGGATCTCGGGACCGACGATGATCTTGCCGGTCTGCACGTCGATCGCGATGAAGATCGAGATGAAGCCCTCCTCGGCGAGGATGCGGCGGTCTTTGAGGTCGGCATCCGTGATCTCGCCGACCGTCGAGCCATCGACGTAGACGAACCCGATGTCGAGCTGGCCGGTGACCTTGGCGACGCCGTCTTTGAGGTCGACGACGATACCGTTCTCGCCGATGATCGCGCGCGACGGCTTCACACCCGTCTCGATCGCCAGGTCGGCGGCGGCACGCAGGTGCCGGGCCTCGCCGTGCACCGGCAGCACGTTGCGCGGCTTGATGATGTTGAAGCAGTAGAGCAGCTCGCCGGCGGCCGCGTGCCCCGAGGTGTGCACCTTGGCGTTGCCCTTGTGCACGACGTTGGCGCCGAGCTTGGTGAGCCCGTTGATGACCCGGAAGACCGCGTTCTCGTTCCCCGGAATGAGGCTCGACGCGAGGATGACGGTGTCACCCTCGCCGACCTCGATCTGATGATCCTGGTTCGACATGCGGGCCAGCACCGCCATCGGCTCGCCCTGCGACCCGGTGCTCATGAACACGACGCGGTCGTCGGGCATGTTGAGGGCGGTCTTCAGGTCGACGATGATGCCGTCCGGCACGTCGAGGTAGCCGAGGTCGGCGGCGATGCCCATGTTGCGCACCATCGAGCGCCCCACGAAGGCGACGTGCCGCTCGTTGGCGACCGCGGCATCCAGCACTTGCTGAACGCGGTGCACGTGCGACGAGAACGACGCGACGATGACGCGCTTCTTCGCCCGCGAGATGACGTGGTCGAGCACCGGGCCGATGTCGCGCTCGAGCGGGGTGAAGCCCGGCACGTCGGCGTTGGTCGAGTCGGGGAGGAAGAGGTCGACCCCCTCCTCGCCGAGACGGGCGAACGCACGCAGGTCGGTGATGCGGCCGTCGAGCGGCAGCTGGTCCATCTTGAAGTCGCCCGTGTGCAGCACGAGGCCGGCGGGAGTGCGGATGGCGACGGCGAGCGCATCGGGGATCGAGTGGTTGACGGCGACGAACTCGAGCTCGAACGGCCCGAACCGGTCGATCTGGTCGGCCTTCACCTCGCGCGTCTGCGGCGCGATCTTGTGCTCCTTGAGCTTCGCCTCGACGAGCGCGAGCGTGAGTCGCGACCCCATCAGCGGGATGTCGCGGCGCAGCCTCAACAGGTACGGAACGGCGCCGATGTGGTCTTCGTGACCGTGGGTGAGCACGACGCCGACGATGTCGTCGAGCCGGTCACGGATCGGGGCGAAGTCGGGCAGGATCAGGTCGACCCCGGGCTGGTGCTCCTCGGGGAACAGCACGCCGCAGTCCACGACGAGGAGGCTGCCCTCGTATTCGTAGATCGTCATGTTGCGACCGATCTCGCCGAGCCCGCCGAGCGGGAACACCCGGAGGGTGCCGTCGGCGAGTATCGGCGGGTCGAACAGGTCGTCGGCCATCAGCGCGTCGTCCCGGCGATTTTCGGCAGGGCGCCACCGGCTGCCGCATTCGCGTCGGGACGGAAACTCTTCGGGTCGATGCCCTCGATGTCGTGCACCAGGGCGATCTCGTCCTCGATCAGGGCGGCCTCATGTTCTTCGGGCCCGACGAGCGGCAACCGCACGCGCGGGGTGGAGATGCGGCCGAAGCCGTGCAGGATGTACTTCGCCGCGACCGTGCCGGGCACGTGCGTCATGGTGGCCCGCACGAGCGGCTCGAGCGCCTGGTGCGCGGCGCGCGCGCTGTCGAGATCGTTCGCGTTGACGGCATCCACCATGCGGCGGTACGGCTCGGGGGCGATGTTCGCGGTCACCCCGATGAGACCCGTTCCGCCGATCGCGAGAGTCGGCAGCACGTTGGCGTCGTCGCCCGCGAAGTACATGAGGTCGGTCTGGTTGAGCACGCGGCTCACCTCGCTCAGGTCGCCCTTGGCATCCTTCACGGCGAGGATGTTGGGGTGCTTCGCGGCGCGCAGGATCGTCTCGTACTTGATCTCGACGCCCGTGCGGCCGGGGATGTCGTACAGGATCACCGGCAGGTCGGTCGCGTCGGCGACCATGCGGAAGTGGGTGAGGATGCCGGCCTGCGTCGGCTTGTTGTAGTACGGCGTGACGATCATGATGCCGTCGGCGCCGGCCTTCTCGCTCTTCTTGTAGAGCTCGATCGCGTGCGCCGTCTCGTTGGATCCGCCGCCGGTGATCACGCTCGCGCGGCCCGCCGCGACATCCTTCGCGACCTCGACGAGCTTGATCTTCTCGGGGTCGGTGAGCGTGCTCGTCTCCCCCGTGGTACCCGTGACGACGATTCCGTCGACGCCGTGGCCGACCAGGTCGTCGATGTGCTTCTCGACGTCGGCCCAGTGCACCTCTCCGTCGTGGGTGAACGGGGTCACCAACGCGACGAGCACCTGCCCGAAAGGATTCTCTTGCGACGACACGTAGTTCAGGCTACCGGTGTTGGCGGGGCACAACTTCTGGGCGAATCGTGACGCATGACTCCTCCCGCCGCGCCCGCGGCATCCCTATCGTCACAGGCATGTCGCTTCGTCGTCCCGTCGCCACCGCACTCAGCGTCGGCATCCTGCTTCTCGTCGCCGCCTGCACCACCACGACGGTCACCAGCTCGCCCACCGCGACGATCCCGCCGGCCGACTCCGACTACTCGGCGGATGCGGTCGTGCTCGACCCCGGCGCGTCGTACGGCGACCGCTACGCCGACGGCATCCTTCCCGTCGGCGATGAGAAGTGGACCGTCACCGACCCCGCCGTCGGCACCGTCTACCTGTGCCGCGACACCTTCGTCGCCGACGAGCAGGCCGGCGCCCAGACCCGCGGGCCGTGGTTCGTCGCCGACAACACCGCGTACGACATCGACCTCAAGGTCGCCATCCAAGGCACGGTCGACTGGGCACCGCAGCTCTCGGTGACGGTCGACGGCGCGGAGCGGGTGGTGGCGACCAACGACCTGCCCGATCACCCGACCGGCGAATTCCCGGTCGCGCACGACGACCCGGCCCGCGTATACGACGCCAACCCCAACACGATCAGCGAGCAGGACCTCGAGTACCGGCTCTCCGCATCCCCCGAGTATGGAGAGCCGCAGTGCATGGGCGGCGAGGCGGGCGTCATGCTCACCGGCGTCGCGCTGTTCAACGGCTTCGACGCGGGAGGTCGGGATGCCGGGGCGTGGGAGGTGCAAGACGCGTGCGATGGGCACCCGCAGAACCTCGGGGTGTACCACTACCACTCGCTCTCCCGCTGCATCTCGCAGGTGGGCGTCGACACGGTGATCGGGTGGGCGCTCGACGGGTTCCCCATCACCGGGCCGACCGTCTCGGAGGGGAACATCCTCACGACGGCCGACCTCGACGAGTGCCACGGACTCGTCTCCGACGTCGTGATCGACGGCGAGGTCGTCACCACCTACCACTACGTGATGACGCAGGACTTCCCGTACTCGGTGTCGTGCTTCCGCGCCACCCCGATGCAGCAGGGGCCGCCGCAGTAGGCGGGGTCGCGCCCGTTCAGCACCCGTCTCGACGACACGCCGCCCGACAGCACGCAATCACGGCGTGGCGCGGCGACTCGGTGCCGAGCGGTCGAGGTGCAGCCCCGCATCGACCACCGCACGCACGGCGGCGACCACCCCGGCAGGGTCGCCCACAGCCGCTCGATAGCGGACACGGATGACGAGGTAGCCGAGGGCGGTCAGCATGAGATCGCGCGCGTTGTCGCGATCGAGCTCGCCGGGCGTCGAGTGATGTGCGCGACTGTCGCACTCGATCACGAGCCGGTCGCCGATGACGAGATCGAGCCGCTCCAAGTCACCGAATGGGACACGCACCTGCGGGGTCGCGATGATGCCTTCTAGCGCGAGCAGGACCCGAACGATCGACTCGGTTCCGGACTCGGCGCGTGGGTCGACGAGCGCAAGCAGGCGACGGAGTCGTCGTGGGAGCCCCGCCGCAGCGAACTCGATCTCGATCCGCGTCATCCCGGACCGCCTCAGCATCGAGTCGAGGACGGCGATTGCGAACTGTGGAGGTTCCGAGCGGAGGATCTGTGCGACCAAGTCGGACGCCGTCGACACACCAAACCGGTTGGGTCCCGCCGGACCCCGGATGATGGCCGCATCTGTCACCGGGATGTGTGAGCCTCGGGGCACCTCGATCACCAGGTGGCGGCGCGGAGGAGCCCAGAACCCCAGCATCCGTGCCGCGCTGGCGCCTGCGATCCGGCCGCCGATTCGCGCCGCGTCGACGACCGCCGGGTCGCAGTCCGGTGTTGCCACGACGCCCTCGCGGATGCGCACCAGGAGACCCCGCCGAACCGCCGTGCGGATTTCGGCATCGCGGACGCCCGCATCTCGGAGTGCCCGAGTCGTGGTGATCCCGTCGGGCACAGCATCCGCGAGTCGCATGCCTCACTGTCGCGACGGCGCACGGCCCATCGTCGTGCAAGCGGCCTCGGTGGGAAGGGAGCCGGCGTATTCAAGGTGGGGAGGACGCCCGCTCAGCACCGGTTCGTCCGAGCGTCGGCGTGTTGTACCCGCAACCCGGCGTGTCGATTCGAAACGGCGCGGAGCGGTCGAGGGCTGTCAGGGGGCGACGCGGCCGCCGGCCTCGAATGCGGCGTGGGTGAGGGGCATGAGGGGCTTCCATGCCTCCTCCATCAGCTCCGCCACCATCTCGATCTCGCGCTGCGGGAACGACGGGAAGTGCGACTCGGGGCGCTTGGTGCGCAGCGACAGGAAGTTCATCAGCGACCGGGCGTTCATCGTGACGTACATCGACGAGTAGAGCGACAGCGGAAGCACGGTGCGGGCGACCTCGCGGGCGACGCCGGCATCCAGCTGCTTCTGGTACTCGGCGTAGGCGAACTCAGCGACCGCGCGACCCGACGCGACCGCGAGCTCGGTGAGCGACGGGTCACCGGGGATGAAGTCGTACGCGCCGGGTTTGCCGACCTGCACGAGATCCCGTTCCGGTGCGGGCACGTAGAAGACGGGGCGCATCTCGCGGTAGCGGCCCGACTCCTCGTTGTAGGAGGCGATGCGGTGCCGCATGAACTCGCGGAAGACGAAGAGCGGCGCCTGTACGTAGAAGGTCATCGAGTTGTGCTCGAACGGCGACCCGTGACGATCGCGCATGAGGAAGTTGATGAGGCCCTTGTCCTTCGACCCGGCGTCGACACCGGAGGCGGCATCCTCGAGGGTCTGCTCCCCCATCGTCGAGACGCGGGCAGCGAACACGACATCGGAGTCATGGGCGCTCGAGCGCACGAGCTCCACGGTCATGTCGGATCGGAACTGGAGCTCGGTAGGCGCGGACACGGCCCTCACGATATCCGGCCCCGGCGTGTGACGGAGTATGACAGGCCCGTGTGACGCGAGGCGGCGCGCTCACTACCTTGTGAGTCATGGATGTCGGAACCGTCGCACTGGCGCTCGGGGGCCTCGTGCTCGCCGCGACGCTGCTCGGCTTCCTCCACCGGGCGACCCAGGGCCGCGCCCGAACGATCTCCGACGCCCGGATCGTCAGCATCGACGGGGTCTCCCTCGGCGGGCGCGCGACGCTGCTGCAGTTCTCCACCGAGGTGTGCGCCCCCTGCAAGTCGACGGCTCGGGTGCTCGACGACCTCGCGGCCCGCACCGAGGAGGTCACGCACGTCGACCTCGACGTGACGCACCGGCCCGAGCTGGCGTCGCGCTACCGGGTGCTGCAGACCCCGACGACTCTGATCCTCGACGCCGACGGCACCGTGCGTGCGCGCATCGGCGGCGCGGTGCGACGGGATGTCGTCATCGCCGAGTTGCAGCGGGTGCTCGCCGCATGACCGCCCCGTCGACTCCGCGCGGCATCGACCCGCGCGGCCCTCGTTTCACGGCCGGTGTCACCGCGATCCTGTTCCTCGTCGTGATCGCCCTCGCCCTGCTGGGCTTCGACACCGCCGCGCTGGTGCTGGCGATCTACAACGCCGCGGTCTTCTTGTGGAGCGCCGTCGCCGGGGTCGCCCGGCATCCGTACGGGCTGTTCTTCAAGGCGGTCATCCGCCCCCGCCTCAAGCCCCCGCTCGAACTCGAGGATCCGACCCCGCCGACCTTCGCGCAGGGCGTCGGGCTGTTCGTCACGGTGATCGGCATCGTGTTGTTCGTGCCGTTCGGGTCGATCGCCCTCATCGTGGCCGGCGCGGCCGCGTTCCTCGCCGCCTTCCTCAACTCGGTGTTCGCGTACTGCCTCGGCTGCCAGATCTATCTGCTGCTGGCGCGGGTCGGCGTCCTGGGCCGCAAGGGTGCCGCGACGGCCTAGAAAACGTAGGCTCGGGTCATGGCACTGACTTCTGAAGCGACGACGCTGTGGTTCGGGGATCTGACGAGCGGGTCGGGCACGACCAGCCTCGACTCCTCGGATGCCGGCGAGTTCCCGGTCACCTGGCAGGCGCGCTCGGAGGGCGAAGTCGGTCGCACCAACCCCGAAGAGCTGCTCGGCGCCGCACACTCGGCCTGCTACTCGATGGCGTTCTCGTCGGCCTTGGCGAAAGCGGGCCACCCGCCGGAGAGTCTGCAGGTCACCGCAGCGGTGACGTTCCAGCCGGGTGAGGGAATCACCGGCGTGCACCTGCTGGTGAGCGCGAAGGTGCCGGGTCTCGACGAGGCCGGGTTCCAGGCGATCGCCGAGGACGCGAAGCAGAACTGCCCCGTGTCGAAGGCGCTGACCGGAACCACCATCACCCTCGAGGCGAGCCTGGCGTAGGCCGGGCTGTCGATGAGTCGCATCGTCATCGCCGGCGCGTCCGGCCTGATCGGTCAGCCGCTCGTGCGCGCCCTGCGTGCGGGCGGTCATCGGGTGACCACCCTGGTGCGCCGCGCTCCGAAGTCGGCGAACGAGGTGCGGTGGGATCCGGATGCCGGTCAACTCGACCCCGCGGTGCTGACCGGGGCTGACGCCGTCATCAACCTGTCGGGGGCGTCGATCGCCCGCATCCCGTGGACGAACTCCTACCGTCGCGAGCTGGTGTCGTCGCGCATCAACGCCACCCGCCTGCTCGCCGAGACGATGGCGGGGATGCCGGCTCCGCCCGCCACCTTCCTCAGCGGTTCGGCGATCGGCTTCTACGGCGATCGGCCCCGGGTGCGACTCGACGACGACTCCCCGCGCGGCAGCGGCTTCGTGCCCGACCTCGTGCTGGCGTGGGAGCAGGCCGCCGGGCTCGCCCCACCGCAGACCCGGGTCGTGACGCTGCGCACGAGCGTCGTGGTGGCGAAGTCGGGCGGGTTGGCGCCCGTGCGGCTGCTCACCACGTTCGGCCTCGGCGCGCGGTTCGGGTCGGGGCGGCAGTTCTGGCCGTGGATCTCGCTCGAGGATGAGGTGCGGGCGATCGTGCACCTGCTCACCTCGACGATCTCGGGCCCCGTCGTGCTCGCCGGGCCCACACCCGCGACGGCCGACGAGATCACGGCGGCCTATGCCGAGGCCCTCCGCCGACCCCGCTTCCTCTGGGTTCCGGCGTGGGCGATCCGGCTGGCCCTCGGCGATGCGGGCGAACACCTGCTCCTGGCCGACGTGCAGCTTCAGCCCGTGCGCCTCGCCGCCGACGGGTTCGAGTGGCGGCACCGCACGGTGCGCGACGCGATCGACGCGGCGCTCGCCGGCTAGCTCGTGACGCGACTGAACCGGATCGCCTGCCGGGTCGCCCAGCGCGCGCGTCGGCGGTCACCCGCGGCGTCGTAGACGAGTCCGAGCCGGAACCAGGTGCGCCAGTCCTCCGGTGCGGCTTCGGTCTCGGCCTGGTACTTCGGGAACACCTCGGCGGCCGCGGCCCGATCGAGGCGGCCGCTCGGGAGCTGGGGCAGCTCCTCACTGGGCAGCCCGCCCTCGGCATCCAGTTTCATCCCGAGCCGTTCCGCCTGCACCGCGAACAGCAGCTCCCGGACGAGCGCCCAGATCGCCAGAAGCGGCAGCACGAAGAGCGCGACCCCGAGCCCCACCGCGACGGGTTCGCCGAGCCCGATCAGCAGCACGCCGTAGCGGATCGCGAAGATCAGGTAGAGCACGAGCAGCCCGACCATGAGCAGGACCGCGAGTTTGGTGCGCATGGAACCCCTACAACCCGAGGAGGGCGCCGAGACCGACGACGAGGCCGGTGCCCGGGGTGGCAGCGCCGAGAGCGAGCAGGATGCCGGGCTCGTACGACTCGTCGGAGAGCGTCTCGTGCACGATTCGCACCGTCTCCCCCGCCCCGCCCAGCACGACCTCCTGCCGGGCGCTGACCCCCGACATCCGCATCGAATGCACTGGAACGCTCGCCACCTGCTGGCCGCGGGCCCGCTGATCGGCGTGCGGAGCGGCGACCGGTCCGAGTTCGGCCCGCGCGGCCCCGATCAGTTCGGCGGTGCGGATGGCGGTGCCCGACGGCGAGTCGGTCTTGCCCGCGTGGTGGGCCTCGATGATCTCGATCGACTCGAAGTGCGGCGCGGCGAGTTCGGCGAAGCGCGTCGCGAGAGCCGACCCGAGCGAGAAGTTCGGGATGAACAGGGCCGTCAGTTCGGGGTCGGCGGCGACCCGCGCGGCGACGGGGGCGATGCGGTCGGCCGTCCAGCCGGAGGTTCCGACCACGATCGGGATGCCGCGATCGAGCGCCGCCTCGACGACTCCGGGCGAGACCGCCGGCACACTGACGTCGATCACGACGTCGGCACCGTCGAGTTGGTCGAGCGAGTCGCCACGACCGATGCGCGCATGCACGTCGAATCCCTCGCCCGCGGTGAGCAGCCGGTCGATCAACCCTCCCATGCGTCCCGTGGAGCCGACGATCGCGACGGAGGTGGCCATGCCCTCAGCTTAGAGTTGGCCCGTGCTGCAGTTCGTGCCGACGCCCACAGCTGACCCGATCGCCGACGAGCTACTCGGCGAGTACTTCACCAGCCGCGAGCTCGGGATGCCGGGCTACCGCACCTTCCGCCCCGATCCGGCCCTGTTCGTGCCTCCCGCCGGGGTGTTCCTGGTCGCGGAACTCGATGGGGCTCCCGTCGGCTGTGGCGGAGTTCGGATGATCGCGCCGGATCGCGGCGAGGTGAAGCACCTCTGGGTGCGACCGACCGCACGCGGCACCGGTCTCGGTCGGGCGATGCTGACCGAGCTGGAGCGTCGTGCCGCCGACCTCGGCGCGACCGAGATCGTGCTCGACACCAACGAGCGTCTTGAGGCCGCGCAGTCCCTCTACCGCTCGTCGGGGTACGTCGACATCCCGCCCTACAACGACAACCCGAACGCCACGCATTGGTTTTCGAAGGGTCTCGCTCCCCACCGCACGGCCTGAACGCCGCTCCGCGGCGTCCAGGAACCGGCGTCGTGGGCCCAGCCGCGCTGACGCGCGGCTACTCGACCACCCCGACCGGGGTCAGTAGGGCTGGGCGACGGTGAGGCCGGTGCGGATCTCGGGGGCCAGGTGCCCGAGGTCGTTGTGGGTGACGAGCACGGGCGGCTTCGCGGAACGCACCCGGATGATCGTCAACCCGCAGTTCGCCTGATTGACGCCGAGCCAGCGCCAGGTCGGGGCGCCGAAGGTCTCGCGCACGAACCAGCCGATCACGAAGTTGTGGGTGATGAGCAGGTCGTGGCGGTCACTTCCGGCCGGCGGCGTCATCCATTCGGCCAGCGCGTCGGACATCTGCGCCTCGCCGGCGGCGATCTCCTCTTCGGTGACTCCGCCGAAGAACGGCTCGAACGCGTGGGGCAGGTCGGGCGTCGGACCCGAGGGGATGCAGTCCATCAGCAGGGCCGACGGCTGCGGCTCGAGAGCGGGCAGGCGCTCCGTCATGATGCGCGCCGTCTCCTGTGCGCGCTGCAACGGCGAGGTCCACGCTCCCGTGAACGGCACGCCGCCGAGCCGCTCGGCGATCGCTTTCGCCTGCCGCACCCCGCGCGCGCTCAGCGGTCCGTCGGGCAAGCCGTGTTCGGCATCCTGCTGCTCGCCGTGGCGCACGAGATACAGATAGCGGGAAGGCAATTCGACTCCTTGAGCTCGTGAGGTCAGGCAGCGACGGCGGTGCCGTCGAGACCCGTGAGCGATGCGGCATCGACCGCGCCGACGGCGGCGATCGAGAGGGGACGGGCCGCGAGCTCCTCGGCGAGGTCGCGCACGGCGTCGACGGTGACGGATGCGATGCGACGCAGCGTCTCATCGAGGTCGACGAACTCTCCGGTCGTCAGCTCCGAGCGGCCGAGCCGCGTCATGCGGGTGTCGGAGTCCTCGAGGGCGAGGGCGGATGCGCCCCCGAGCTGCCCCTGGGCGCGCGCGAGTTCGTCGGCGGTGATGCCCCCCTCGGCGAGTCGGCGGAACTCATCGATCATGAGGCCGGCGACCTCCGGAGCCCGTTTGGGTGAGCATCCCGCGTACAGACCGAGCACCCCGGCATCGGAGTACGACGCCGCGAACGAGTAGACCGAGTAGGCGAGGCCCCGCTTCTCGCGGATCTCCTGGAACAGCCGTGACGACATCCCGCCGCCGAGCACCGAGTTGAGCACCGTGAAGGCCGGCCGGCGATCGTCGGCGGCGTGCACACCGGGCACCCCGAGCAGGAGGTTCGCCTGTTCCAGGGGCCGGTCGACGACCACGAGGGGGCTGCCGCGATCGATCACGTCGAACGACGGGTCGCGGCGGGCGACCGGATGAGCCGGCAGGTGAAGATTCCACTGCGCGGCCTCGAGCGCGGCGATCGTCCACCCCACCAGTTCGTCGTGGTCGACGGCGCCGGCAACCGAGATGACGAGGTCTTGCGGGCGGTAGTTGGCGCGGTAGTGCTCCCACACCGCCTCGCGGGTGACGGCCGAGATCGCTGCGGGGTTGCCGCCGATGGGTCGGCCGAGCGCGTGCCCGCCGAAGACCGCCTCGAAGAAGCGCTCGGAGACAACGTCCGACGGGTCGTCGTCGGCCATCGCCAGCTCTTCGAGGATGACCCCGCGCTCGCTCTCGAACTCGTCGGGGTCGAGCAGTGACGACGTGAACATGTCGGCGAGCACGCGCACCGCCATCGGCAGGTCGAGGTCGCGCACCTTCGCGTAGTAGCAGGTGTACTCCTTCGCCGTCATCGCGTTGTGCTCGCCGCCGACGGCGTCGAACGAGACGGCGATGTCCAGCGCCGTGCGCGAGGTGGTGCCCTTGAAGAGCAGATGCTCGAGGAAGTGCGTCGAACCGTACGTCACCGGCACTTCGTCGCGTGACCCGACGGCGACCCAGAATCCGACGGTCGCGCTCTGCGAGCCGGGCACCTGCTCGCTCAAGATGCGTACCCCGCTCGGCAGGATGGTACGCCGAACGCGCGAGCCACCGGATGCGGCGATCTCCAGCTCGGGCACGTCGAGCGGGAACGCAACGGCGCCGTTCATCCTGTCGAGCCTAAGTCATCCCGTTCGTGTGGCGCCGCCCCCCCCCCCGAACTGGAGGAAAGAGGACAGACAACTCTGTCTGTCCTCCTATGCTAGACTCGCTCAACGGATCTTCCCCCCGAGATCCCGTGGTCCCCGTGGCCAACCCGAGTGGTCGCGCGGAAAGGCCGTGTCCGCACCCCCCGGCGGGCACGGCCGCCACCCGCAGTACCGTGCCGACTGAGAGCAGCCCGTGTCCATCGACATCGAACCGCCCCTGACCCAGCTGCCCGAGGCGCCCGCAAAACTCCGCATCCTGCTGACGGCCGACGAGCTCTTCTACGACGAAGGCATCCGTTCGGTCGGCGTCGATCGACTCATCGCGACTGCGAACGTCACCAAGGCGACCTTCTACAAGCATTACGGCTCGAAAGACCGGGTGATCACGGCCTACGTCGACTACCGGCACCGGCAGGCCGCTGAGGAGTTCGCCCGCATCACCGCTGCGAACCTCAGCCCGGCGGCCGCGTTGACCGCGGTGCGGGACTCGATCCTCGACGCGATCGCCGCCCCCGGCTTCCGCGGGTGCCCGTTCATCAACGCCGCCGCCGAGTTCTCCGACCCCCAGCACCCCGTGCGGTTCGCGGTGCGCGAGCATCGCGAGTGGTACGCGACCGTCCTCGAGCGGCTCACCCGCGCCCTCGGACATCCGATGCCCGGCGACGCCGCCGACGAGCTCGTGCTCGCGCGCGACGGCGCCATGAGTGGCGGCTACGCCGGCGATCCGATCGCCGCGTCGACCGCGCTCACGCGCGTCTTCGACCGGATGGTCGCCGAAGCCGGCCACTGACCCCTAGCACGGCCCGGTGCCTCCCGAAAGGGCACCGAACCAGGACGGCGCCTCGCTAGGCTCGGGTCGCGCGGCATCCCGCCGTGCCCGACTGGAAGGCTGCCCCCATGGCATTGGAATTCAGCGTGGTCATCGATCTGCCGTTCATCATCGCGCTCGTCGGCGGCGTGCTCGCCGTGATCGACGCGATCACCCGGCTCCGCCGCGGCTCCACGATCCTGGCCATCATCCAGATCATCGCCTCGGTGCTGTTCGTGCTGTCGCTGTTCATCGCGAACGTGCCGTTCGGAGCCCCGCTCCTCGCGGTCGTGACGATTCTCATGCTGCTGCTGCAGCTCGTCTTCAGCGGGACCACCCGACGGGGCGG
The DNA here is from genome assembly GCF_014653215.1 of Pseudolysinimonas yzui. Taxonomy (GTDB): domain Bacteria; phylum Actinomycetota; class Actinomycetes; order Actinomycetales; family Microbacteriaceae; genus Pseudolysinimonas_A; species Pseudolysinimonas_A yzui. The sequence goes on from NZ_BNAI01000001.1 coordinate 1,085,142, forward strand.
GGCCGCGATCACCGTGATCGCGATCATCCTGCTCGTCATCTGGCTCGTGCTGATCGGCGGACGCGTGATCATCCCGGGTGTGAACGCCTAAGCGCACCCGGCCGAGCCTCGGCCGCGCCGCCCGACCTTCGTCAGGCGCTGGCGCGGTCGAGGCTCATCAGCTGAGAGCGGGTGAGCCGCACGTCGACCGCAGCGACCAGGTCGAACACCTGGTCGACGGCACTCGCCGACACCACTGGTGCGACCACATTCGGCTTGCTGAGCAGCCACGCGAGCGCGACCGTGGCCGGCGGCGAGTCGTGTTCGGCCGCCACGGCATCGAGCGCCTGAAGCACCCGCAGCCCGGCTCGATTGATGTAGTGCCCCACCTCGACTCGTCGGGAGCCGTCGAGGTCGGACTTGGAGCGGTACTTGCCGGTGAGAAACCCGCTCGCCAGCGCGAACCGCGGCATGACCCCGAGATGGAGGTCGGCCGCGACCCGCGCGAGCCCCTCCTCGTACTCCCGCCGGAACATCAGGTTGTACTGATTCTGCAGCGCGACCATCCGAGCCACCCCGAGCTGCGCCGACGCGATCCGCGCCTCGATCAGCCGACTGCCCGTGTGGTGCGACCCGCCGAAATACCGCACCTTGCCGGCACGCACCAGCTCGTCGACCGCGAGCAGGGTCTCCTCAAAGGGCACGTCAGGGTCGTCGATGTGCAGGTACAGCAGGTCGATGCGGTCGGTGCGCAGCCGATGCAACGACGCCTCGACGGCCGCGGTGACCGCCCGCGCCGCCAATCCCGGGTGGTCGGCGCTCTTGCCGACCTTGGTGGCGAGCACGATGTCGTCGCGCGACCCGCGGGAACGCATCCAGTTGCCGATGATGATCTCGCTGCGCCCGCCGGCGTACGAGTCGGCGGTGTCGATGAAGTTGCCGCCGTAGGCGACGTACGAGTCGAGCACCCGCTCGCTCTCGACCGAGTCGGCCGTCCAGCCGAACACGTTGCCGCTGAGCGCGACCGGGAAGACCTGCAGATCGGAGGGGCCGACCTGTCGCCGCGCCGCGGGCGTCGCCCCGACGATCGCCCGGGTCTGCTCGGTCGTGATGCGCGTCGGCGAGGTCGTGACCGCGACGGGCCGTCGGCCCACCGGAACGCTCTCCCCGGTCATCTTGGCGCCTCCTCGACCCCGCTCAGTGCGACCTGCCGTCTGCGGGTGCGGCGTGTTGCTGAGCAAAGGTTAACGCGGCGTACGCAGACAGACCGGACGACGTGGCCGAATTGTTACGACTCGGATCGCCCCCAGTTCGCGGGACCCTGACGAGGTGAACTTCGTGTGAATCGAGTGTCGATCCCTCGCACTCGGCGCGCGCGCGACGTAACGTGAACGTCGCGCGGATGCTTTCCGCATCCGGAGCCGGGTCGTCCACAGCGCACGGACCGGCCGTTGCACTCCTCACTGAAGGGCCCGCGATCCCCCTCGACGATGAGCGGGATCGCGGCCCTTCGCCAATCGCCCCACGCGATTTCGGGGTTGCCGGTTGACAACCCACCCAACGTTGCGGGACCGTCGGGCGTCGAAGTAGGTGAGGGCCCATCCGGGCCGAGAGGATGCCATGACGACCGCAACCCCCGCACCCACCCGCTCCCGCTCGCTCGCCTGGTGGCTCGCCCCGAGCGGCGTGATCGCGGTTCTCGCGATCGGCATCCTCTGGGCGATCCCCCGCCCCGCGCAGGCCTGCATCATGATCTACCCGACGCCGCCGGAGTGCGCGACGGGCGGCGATCCGTCGACGGTGATCGTGTTCCTCGTGCTGATCGTCGCGCTGTACGCCGCGATCGTCACCTGCGCGCTGCTGATCCCCGCGCGACTGCGTCCGCTCGTGCTCGGCCTGCTGTCGGGGGCGCTCGGGCTGGTGATCCTGATCGGCCTCGCCGTGACTCTGACCGCGTCGCAGTCGCCGTATTACTACTACTGAGCGAGGCTGCAACGACGGATGCCGCCCCCGACTGAGCGGGGACGGCATCCGGTGAAGCGGGTGGAGATCAGACCTCGGCGGGAACCTCGGCGCCCTCGGCGGGCGCCTGGGGTCCGTCGGACGCGGCGACCGACGACTCGGTGTCGCCGCCTTCGACCTCGTCGACGACCGGGGCGAGCGACAGCTTGCCCTTGTCGTCCATCTTGGTGATCTCGACCATGATCTTCTGGCCCACGGCGAGCACGTCTTCGACGTTCTCGACCCGCTTGCCGCCGGCGAGCTTGCGCACCTCGGAGATGTGCAGCAGGCCGTCCTTGCCCGGCATGAGCGAGACGAACGCGCCGAAGGTCGCGATCTTGACGACCGTGCCCAGGAAGCGCTCACCCACCTCGGGGTTGATCGGGTTGCCGATCGCGAGCACCTGGGCGCGCGCGGCCTCGGCCGAGGGGCCGTCGACCGCGCCGATGTACACGGTGCCGTCTTCCTCGATCGAGATGTCGGCACCGGTGGCGTCCTGGATGGCGTTGATCGTCTTGCCCTTCGGGCCGATCAGCTCGCCGATCTTGTCGACCGGGATGTTGACGCTGATGACGCGCGGCGCGGTGGGCGCCATCTCGTCGGGGCCGTCGATCGCCTGGTTGATGACCGCGAGGATCGCCGTGCGGGCATCCTTCGCCTGGCCCAGAGCGCCGGCGAGCACCGACGACGGCAGGCCCGCGAGCTTGGTGTCGAGCTGGATCGCCGTGATGAACTCCGACGTGCCGGCGACCTTGAAGTCCATGTCGCCGAGCGCGTCTTCCGCACCGAGGATGTCGGTCAGCGCGGCATAACGCGTCTCACCGTCGACCTCGTCGGAGATGAGGCCCATCGCGATGCCCGCGACCGGAGCGCGCAGCGGCACACCGGCGTTGAGCAGCGACAGGGTCGACGCGCACACCGAACCCATCGACGTGGACCCGTTGGAGCCGAGCGCCTCGGAGACCTGACGGATCGCGTACGGGAAGTCCTCACGCGGCGGCAGCACCGGCACGAGGGCGCGCTCGGCGAGGAAGCCGTGCCCGATCTCGCGACGCTTCGGCGAGCCGACGCGGCCGGTCTCACCGGTCGAGTACGGCGGGAAGTTGTAGTGGTGCAGGTAGCGCTTCTTCGTGACCGGGGCCAGCGAGTCGATCTGCTGCTCCATCTTGAGCATGTTGAGCGTCGTGACCCCGAGGATCTGGGTCTCGCCGCGCTGGAAGATCGCCGAACCGTGAACGCGCGGGATGACCTGCACCTCGGCGTCGAGCGCCCGGATGTCGGTCAGGCCGCGGCCGTCGATGCGGATGCCTTCGGTGAGCACGCGGGCGCGCATGATCTTCTTGCTGACCGACTTGTACGCGGCGCTCACCATCGGCGGCACCTCGCCGCTGAGCTGGCCGGCTTCGACCTTCTCGTTGATCGCGGTCTTGACGCGCTCCTTGAGGGCGTCGTCGGCGTTCTGCCGCTCCTGCTTGTCGGCGATCTGGTAGACGTGCTTGAGCTCGTCGTAGGCGAGCTCGGCGACGGCGTTGTAGGCCTCATCCGAGTACGGCGGGAACAGCGGGAACTCCTGCACCGGCTTCGCGGCCTGCTCGGCGAGCGACTGCTGCGCCTTGATGAGCTGCGCGAGGAACGGCTTGGCGGCCTCGAGGCCCTGCGCGACGACGGCCTCGTCGGGCTTGATCGCGCCGGAACGGATGAGCTCCCAGCTGCCTTCGGTCGCTTCGGCTTCGACCATCATGATCGCGACATCCTCGTTGCCGCCTGCATCGGTGATGAGGCGACCGGCGACGGTGAGGTCGAACACGGCCTCGCTCAGCTGGCTGAACTTCGGGAACGCGACCCACTGGCCGTCGATGAGCGCGAGACGCACGCCGCCGACCGGACCGTAGAACGGCAGGCCGGAGATCTGCGTCGACGCCGAGGCGGCGTTGATCGCGAGGGCGTCGTAGAACTCGTCGGGCGCGATGCTCAGCACCGTGATGACGATCTGCACCTCGTTGCGCAGGCCCTCGACGAAGGTCGGGCGCAGCGGGCGGTCGATGAGACGGCAGACGAGGATGGCCTCGGTCGACGGGCGACCTTCGCGACGGAAGAACGAGCCGGGGATCTTGCCGGCGGCGTACGACCGCTCTTCGACATCCACCGTCAGCGGGAAGAAGTCGAACCCGTCACGCGGGTGCTTCCCGGCGCTCGTCGCGCTCAGGATCATGGTGTCTTCGTCGAGGTACGCGGCGACCGCGCCCTGCGACTGCTGCGCGAGCCGACCGGTTTCGAAACGGACGGTGCGCTTGCCGAACTTGCCATTGTCGAGAATGGCTTCGGCGAACTTGATTTCGGGACCCTCCAAGGGGGCACTCCTGTTTCTCTTCAGGAGCAGGAGCATGCACAGAACTACCCTCAGGGGCTCTGACTGGCCAACAGTAGAAGTGCTCTGACGCTCGAGGCTTCAGAAGACCACCACCGGTGACCAGCTCTGTGCCGGCCTGCTCCGGGTATCAGCTGTCGATTGACAGCCTCGGACATGCTAGCAGCTGAGCCCTGAATCGAGGCCTGGACATCCCCCGACGGCGGGTCTTGACTGGGGATATCCGCGTCATCGTTCGATCGAAGGAGATCCCATGACCACCGTCGCCCGCGTCACGACCATCACCGCCCGCAGCACGACGAGCTTCGAGGATGCCGCCCGAGAGGGCGTCGCACGGGCCAACAAGACGCTGCGCAACGTCTCGGGAGCCTGGGTGAAGGAGCAGAAGATGGAGGTCTCCGGCGGCGCGATCACCGCCTGGCAGGTCACCCTCGAAGTCACCTTCGTCCTCGACGACTGACGCGCGTCACCCGTTGTTCATCCTCCCGCGGTAACAAGGCGGCGTGGATGAGGTGACGCGCGTTCTCGTGGACCTCGCGTCGTCGCCCTGGTTGTATCCGGCGCTCTTCCTGCTGGTCGTCGTCGACGCGTTCTTGGTCGTGCTGCCGAGCGAGACGGTGGTGGTCGCTCTCGGTGCGCTCGCGGGCGCGACTGGGGAGCCGTCGGTGCTGTTGCTGCTCCCCGTCGCGGCGGCCGGCGCGATGCTGGGTGATTCGCTGTGCTACCTCATCGGCCGACGCGTCGGCATCGACCGCTGGGCGTGGCAGCGCCGCGGTCCGGTCGCCGCCGCCCTCGCTCGCGTGCGCACGACGGTGCTGCTCCGGCCCGCCGTGCTCATCTTCACCGCCCGGTACATCCCCTACGCCCGCATCGCGGTGAACCTCTCGGCGGGCGCTGTCGGGCTGCCGGTGCGGCGCTTCCTGCCGCTCACCGCGATCGCCGGCACGGCGTGGGCGGTGTACAACCTCAGTGTCGGGGCGCTGTTCGGTCGAGTGATGTCCGAGACGCCGCTGCTCGCGATCGGGCTCTCGGTCGTCGTGGCGATCACGCTCGGCGTCACCGTCGACCTCATCGTGCAGCGCGTCGCCGCGCGGCGTGCCGACCGCAGCCCAGCACCCGGTGCCGACCCCGCTTAGGCTTCCTTCATGGCCACCCGCGACCTGACCGCCGAGAACTTCGAGTCGACGATTCTCGAACCCGACACCGAGTCCGGCATCGTGCTCGTCGACTTCTGGGCGGAGTGGTGCGGCCCGTGCCGGGCGTTCGCGCCGATCTACGGGGCCGCCGCCGAGGACAACCCCGACGTCGTGTTCGGCAAGGTCGACACCGAAGCCAACCAGGACCTGGCGGGGGCGATGAACATCCGCTCGATTCCGACCCTGATGATCTTCCGTGACGGCATCGGGGTGTTCTCCCAAGCGGGCGCACTTCCCCGCCGGGCACTCGACGAGCTGCTCGGCCAGGTGCGTGCGCTCGACATGGATGCGGTGCGCGCCGAGATCGCGGCGCAGCAGGCCGCAGCGCCGACCGCGTAAGCTCGCATCCCATGGACGAGAAGGCTGCCGACACCTCCGCCTCGGAGGAGACGAAGCGCAAGTTCCGCGAAGCCCTCGAGCGCAAGAAGCAGAATGCGCAGAACCGGCCGGGCCACCTGGATGGCGGCTCCGCCGTCAACGGTACCCACGGGGCAGCCGGCAACAAGCGCGAATTCCGTCGCAAGAGCGGCTGACCGACCGGGATCTCCCCGCCGTCACCCCGTGACGACGGCAGGGCACGCGCAGTACAGTCGTGCCATGTCCGACACGTCGACACCTGAGCCCGCTGTTCCCGCCACGACGACCCCGGCCGAGCCGGTCGCCGTCACCGAGACCGCCGCCGAGCCCGCGGCCGTCGCCGAGCCCGCGGCCGTCGTCGCCCCCGCCCCGGTCGAGAAGAAGAAGCGCGGCGTCGGTGCCTGGTCGTTCGTGCTCGGCCTCCTGACCGCCCTCGTCGATCTCGCCTTCCTCGTCTTCGTCGTCGTCGTTCTGGTCGGAGCGATCGCCGACCTCACCAGCGGCGACCTGTCGGGTGTCGCAACGGCTCTCGGCGCGGCCGGCCTCGCCATCCTCGCTCTCGGCGTCTTCTTCGGTGGGTTCTTCACCGGCGGCCTCGCGGCGATTCTCGGTCTGGTCGCTCTCGTCTCGGGACGCGGCCGGGTGCTCGGCTTCTTCGGGCTCCTCTTCGGCGCCGCCGCGATCGCCGTGCGCCTCCTGCTGCTGTCGGCAGGCTTCAGCCCCGACCTCGGTTGAGTCTGCCCGTCGCCGAACCCGCACCGCGGAGCGGGTTCGGCATCGCCTCGCTGGTTCTGGGCATCCTGCTGGTCGTCGGGGTCGCCCTGTGGCTGATGACCGGCTCAGCCCTCTTCCTCGCGCTCGTCTGGGTGCTGCCGCTCGTGATCGTCGCGGCGATCGTCATCGGCGCCATCCATCTGGTGGTCGCCGTGCTCGCGACGGTGTTCGGCATCCTCGCCATCGCCCGCAACCGCGGCCGGATCATGGGCATCATCGGAATCGTGCTGACCGTTGCCGCGACCGCGGCCGCCGCGCTCGTCGCAGTCTTCTTCTTCGAGACACTGGGCGCACTCTCGCTGGTCTGACGGAGTACGGCGCCCTTTCGGCTCGTCGGTGGCACTCCCTAGGCTGAAAACCGTGGATCTCTCGACGCTCAGCTCAACCGTCACCGGCCGCGTGCTCACCCCCGGCGACGACGACTACCTCGAGGCGGCAACGGTCGCGAAGGGCCCGGGCAGCCCGGTCGCCGTCGTGCGACCTGCGGATGCGGCCGACGTCGCGACCGCCGTCGGTTTCGCCCGGGATGCCGGTCTCGCCCTCTCGGTGCGCAGCGGCGGCCACGACAGCCTCGGGCGTTCGACGAACGACGGCGGAATCGTCATCGACCTGCGTTCCCTCGCCGACGTCGAGATCGCGGGTGATCTCGTCACGATCGGCAGCGGTGCGGTGTGGGGCGACGTCGCCGCGGCCCTCGCCCCGCACGGCCTCGCCATCTCGTCGGGCGACACCCAGACGGTCGGCGTCGGCGGGCTCACCCTCGGCGGCGGCGTCGGCTGGTTCGTGCGGCTGTGGGGTCTCGCGATCGACAGCCTGGTCAGCGCCCAGGTCGTGCTCGCCGATGGGCGCGTGGTGACGGCGAGCGAGACATCCGAACCCGATCTGTTCTGGGCGATCCGCGGTGGCGGCGGCAACTTCGGTGTCGTCACCCATTTCACCTTCCGCGCGCACCCGTTGCCCGACGGCGTCGTCTCGGGCGCGATCGACTTCGCCCCCGACACCGACCTCGCGGCGGCGTTCACCGTGTGGCGGGACACGTTGCGCACCGCCCCCGAGCAGCTCTCGACGACCTACATGGGCATGCCGGCGTTCGGCGACATGCCGGGCTCGTCGCAGATCGTGTTCGTCTGGGCCGGCGGCGACGTCGAGGAGGCGCGGGATGCGATCACTCCCCTGCTGGGGATTCCCGGCGTGACGGGGCACACGATCGAACGGATGCCGTACGCCGAGGTGCTGCTCGCCGAGCAACCCGACGCCGCCGAGGTCGACGCGCCCGCGATCGCGATGGTCACCGACAACGGCTTCGCGGCCCGGTTCGACGACGCGTTGATCGCCGAACTCGCCGACGTGAAACGCGAGATGGGCGACACCGTGCTGATGGTGCGGCTGCTCGGCGGCGCCTATGGCCGCGTCGCGCCGGATGCGACGGCGTGGGGCTACCGCGACACCGAGGCGTGGATCATCTCGGTCGCGTTCTTCCCCGAGGGCGAGATCTTCGACGCCCACGCGCCGCGGATCCGGCAGCAGTGGGCCCGGCTCGACGCGTGGCTGAGCGGGATGTACGGCAACTTCTCCGACCTGCCCGACGCGGTCGAGAGGATGTACCCGCCGGCCACCCTGGCCCGCCTGCGGTCGGTCAAGGGCGCGTACGACCCCGCCAACCTCTTTCACCGCACGGCGAACATCCGGCCGTAGGTCTCGACACGCGGCCTTCGGCCGCTACTCGACCACCGAGGGGGTCAGTGGTCGGAGAGCACGATCACCTTGTCGCCGGCGGCGAATGCGCGCTTCTGGGTCTTCGTCGGGTTGACCGTCACCCCGTAGGCGCGCTCGCTGCTGCGGGCGAACTCGTCCAAGCGGAAGCCGATCGCCGTCTCGCCGCGGCGGCGGGCCGCCTCGAGCACGGTGTAGAAGTCGGCCTCGACTCCGACGGGAACGTAGAGGCTGGCGGGCCGCAGGTAGATCTCGGCTCCCGACGCCGAGAACAGCTCGTCGAAGACATCCGTCAGTCGCTTGTTCTCGCTGAGCTGCGACAGCATCAGGCTGATCAGCTGGTCGCTGACGATGAAGTCGTCGGCCTGGGTGACTTCGGCCAGTTCGCGGTTGCGGTCGTCGATCATCTCGCTGACCACGTTGAGGTCGGCGCCCTTCTTCACGGCGATGTCGCGCAGGTGAAGCAGCGTGATGAGGGTCTTCGCGTCGGCGCGCTGCGCGGGCAGGGTCTCCTTCGCGGCGAGCACGATGATGTGGTCGAACTCGTGCACGTAGAGGGCGTCGAGCACGGCACGGCTCGTCGGGTCGCCGCGCTGGAAGGTCACGTCGAGGTTGACCAGGCCGTCGAAGCCGGGCTGCTCGACATCCGCCACGATCGATACGCGTGACCGCGGCGTCGAGTAGCCGTCGAGCTCGGTGAGCATCAGCTGCAGACCCTCGTTGTGTCCGAGCACGAGGGTCGACTCGGGGGTCGCGGGGGCGACGACGGAATCGCTCACGACGCCGAGGTCGGGCGCACCCGGTTCGGCGAGCAGGATCGCGTCGTCGTCTTCGGCGATGACGATGATCAGGTCTCCGGCGGCGAGCACGGTGTCGGCGGCCGGGTTGAGCGTCACCTTTCCGCCCTGCACGAGGCCCATGACGGCGGAGGTGTCGAACGCGAGCTGCGCGTCGAAGTAGGTCTTGCCGACGAGGCTCGGCTGTTCGGTGAAGTAGATCTCGGCGCCGTCGAAGTCGAGCAGCTCGGAGTAGACGACCGAGAGCCCGCTCTGCCGGCAGGTCTGCACCGTGATGCGGCTGATCAGTTCGGTCGACAGCACCCAGTGCGCCTCGTCGCGGCCGACGAGCGTCGCGGCCTCGAGGTTGCCCGGATCCTGCAGCTCGCCGACGATGTGGTAGCTGCCCTCCTTGCGGCGGGGGTTGTTGGTGACGGCGAGGGCCGTCTTGATGACGGTCGAGTCGGGGTCGTCGGCTTCGTCGGGGGCGAGCACGACGATGCTGCGCGCCGTGTGCGGGTTCGCGACCTCGAGCTCGGCGAGGTTCATCGGGTCGCCGGAGCGCACGATGATCTTCGTCTTGCCGGTGTCGCCGACCTGGGCCTTGATGTCGTCTTCCATCTCGACCTTGTCGCGGTCGGCGAGGATGACGATGGCGCTCTTGCCGCGCGAGAGGTTGGCGATGCTGATCTCGCGCACGATCGGGAACACCTTGGTGCTCCAGCCGAGGATCAAGGTGTGGTCCTGCTCGAGCACGCGCGACCGGCCTTTGCGCAGCTCTTCGACCTTGCTGTCGAAGGCGCCCGACACGATGCCGATGAGGCTGGCCACGATGACGAGGCCGCCGATCGTGACGATGAGCATCATGATTCGGAACGGCCACTCCTGATCGCCGCCCATCGTTCCGGGGTCGAGGGTGCGCATGAGGCTGCGCCAGATGAGATCGAGGGGGCCGGTCGAGTCGTCGCCGAGGTTCTCGTCGTCGCGGATGAGCGTGAGCACGATCCAGGCGATCGTGCCGAGCACGACGACGAAGGCGACCGTCGCGACGCCGAGCAGCGCCATCAGGGCGACCGGGCCTCGCGACATCCAATTGTCGAACCAATAACGCAGACGTTCCCCGGCGCTGGGCTTGGTACTCATACGATCCTCCTGGTGCGGTGAGTGAACACTAGCGTGTGATCGTGACCTCCTCGCCGACCGGCGCGACGCCCGTCCCGCCCCCTCCGCCGCCGCCCGCGCGACCCCCTGCGATCACCCCGCTCGGCCTCGCCGCGCTCGTCGTCTCGTGCGTCTGCACGGCCTGGCTCGGGGTCGAGATCCTGCTGCGCACCGAAGACGCCGCCGACTGGCTGGTCTCGGCATCGTTCGTCGTCGCGATCGTTCTCGCCGCCGTCGTCGTCGTGCTCGCGGTGCTCGCCTGGCGGCAGGATCGCAAGCGCGGCGGCCTGTGGGGGGTCATCGCCGTCACGATGGCCGCGAGCGACCGCGCGTTCCTCGCGCTGTTCACGTTCATGGAAGGCTTGGGCTGATGACGGATCCCGACCCGTTCACCCCGCCGAGCGGGGCTCTGCCTCCCCGAAGCGGCGACGCGGCCCCGCCCCCGGTGCCGCCCGCGCCGCCGGTGCCGCCCGCGCCGGCTCTGCCCGCGCCCACCGGGCAGCCGATCGGCTCGACCTATCCGGCCATGATGATGCCGCCGCCCCCGCCGCGGCGACGGCCGTGGCTCATCCCGGTCATCATCGTCGGCGTGTTGGCCTTCGTGGGCCTCATCATCGGAGTCGCCGCTATCGCCATCCAACTGGCGAGCTCGCTCTCCCCGGCGGCCGACCCCGCTCCGGACTCCGCGCCGGTCGGTGAGCTCGACGACCTTCTCGAAGGCGATCCCGGGTCGCCGGTCGCCGTCGATCCGCTCGACTGCGGGGTCTGTTTCGGAATCGACGACGCGCGAACCCTCGAGATTCCCGCCGACGCTTACGCCGAGGTCGGCCTGCCGAACACCGACGACGAAGTGTACGAGCTCACGGCTGGTGAGGATCAGGTCGAGCAGACCAAATGGTGGAATGCCGACGGCGGGACTCCCGACACCTGCTACTTCACGTACCCCTCTGCGCCGTTGTTCTTCACCCCCGGTTCCGCCGGCGACCCCGATGCCGAAGCCGATCCCGTGTACTACCCCGATTGGCACTTCGACGCGTCGCAGTACTACGCACTCACGGAAGGCATCCGGGTGTTCGTCGACAGCGACGCGGCGACGACGTACCTCGCCGGGCTGGAGACAGCGGTCGCGGGATGCCACAACTACTCGTTCTCCGAGACGGGCTGGACGACGGTGGTGACCGCGGCCCCCGCGCTCGACGTGCCCGACAGCGTCGCCGCCTACGGCTGGGCGGAGAGCGGAGGCCTCAGTCGCTTCTACGGCGCCGACCTGCAACGCGGCAACCTCGTCGTGCGCCTGACCCTCAACAGCGACCCGGGGGGTCCGACCGAGGCGGAGTTCCGCCACATGGTCGAGGCCTACGCCGAACTGCTCGCGGAGCTCGAACCGGCGGGGTGATCCGGCGCCTCATCACCGTCGGCGACCCGCACCGTGGAGGCGGCGATGACGGCGACGGCGAGCCAGAACAGCCCGAGAACGACGAGCTGCGGGTCGTCGAGGAAACTCGGGATGGCGAGCGCGAACACGACGAGGGCGAGCACCTGACCGCCGGAGGCGACGAACACGTCGAGGGCGTGCCGGTCGCGGTCGTCCGCCAGCCGGGGAAGGAAGAACAGCACCGCGAGCAGCACGCCGACGACGAACACGACGCGGCCCTGCTCGGTCCACGCGGCGGGCAGCAGCCAGCCGGCGTGCACCGCCACGAGGGGCACGAGGGCGAGCCGCACGACGAGCCCCGTGCCGAGCGCCGCGCGCAACGCGGGCACGACGCCGGCGACGACCGCCACCGCCACGAGCGCGAGCATGACCTGCACCGGGCTGGCCGGGTAGCCGGCGAGCCCCGGCGGCAGCGTCACACCGGCCGCCCCGAGCAGGCCGTTGAGGGTGAGCGGGATGAGGTACGCCCCCGAGACGACCGCGAGCGCGCGGGCGGCGGTGCCCCGGAACGGCGGGAGCAACGCGACGACGGTGACCGCGACGACGCCGAGGAACTTGAGCGCCGCCACGACGACGGGCGGCACGTCGGGGCTGAAGAATCCGCCGATCGCCGCCGCGAGCACCATCCCGACGAGGATGACGGCGACGCCCACCGCGAGATCCGCGTTGCCGGCCACGGCGAGCGCAGCGGTGACGCGGCGTTCCCGCGCCCGGCGCAGCGGGACGCGCACCGAACGTGCCGCCACGACGACGAGCAGCGCGGCGACGGCGGCCGCGTGCACCCACGAGACCGGGGCCTTCGCGAGCGGGCTCCACAGCTCGGGATCGGGGGGCGGGAACAGGTCGCGCGCCACCGTGAGGCGTAGCGCGACGAGCACCACGACCGCCGCGACGATGCCGACCACCGCGAGCGTCGGCAGGTCGTCACGGAACAGCGGGCGCAGCCAGCCGACCCGTGACTCGGCGGCTCGGGCGACCCCGTAGTAGCTTCCGAAGGCCGCGAACGCCGCCGCGAACCCGAACAGCGCGATCCACGCCCACCCACCGGCCGCCGACGGGGTCGTGAGCTGGGCGACGAGCAGCACGCCCCAGATCGCCGCCGTCAGCAGGCCGACGAGCACGGTGCCCCCGGCGGTCAGCACCCCGGGCCGGTGCGCCGCGAGTTCGGTGAGGCCGAGCACCACGAACGCCGCTGCGGCGAAGACCCACTCCCGGTCGGCTGCGAGCGCGAGCACCGGAAAGCCACCCGCGGCCGCGAGGGCGAACTCCCGGGCCACCCGGCCGGGGCGCGCGCCGTCGAGCCGTTCGCGCAGCAGCAGGGCGACGAGCAGCGTGCCCGCGAGGATGCCCGCGGCTGCGACGACCAGCACCCGGATGCCGAGGGGCGCGGTGAAGATGCCGACGACACCCGACGATCCGGTCGGCTCAGCGACGATGCCGTCTGTCGCACCGGGCAGCAGGATGATCGCGGCGAGCACCACGGTGACCAGCCAGCACGCGACGACCCAGCAGAGGTAGGGCGCGGGGATGCGGTCGGGGCGCACCCGGCCGATCCGCTCGCCGAGGCTCACGAGGGTGGCGCCCGCGCGACTCATCGACCGTCGAGCGCCCGGTTGCGGGCCACGTGGTTGCGGACGACGCGGTTGCGGGCCGCCCAGCCATACCCTCCCGCGGCGACCGCGAACACGTACACGCCGAGCACCACCGTTTCGAGGGCGACGGGACGCCACCCCAGGGTGCCCCCGGTTCCCAGGGCGAGGAGGGCGCCGATCGCGACGACCGCTCCCCCGCCCACGCAGGCCGCCACGACGACTCGCGAGCCGGGAGCGATCGCGACGCCGAGAACGTAGCCGCCGAAAGCTCCGAGCGCGGCGAACGCGGCGACGACGGTGCCGAAGATCGCAGAGAGCAGCGCCGCGTAAGCCTGCACGCCGGTGAGCCCACCGGTCTGCGCCACCACCTGCCCCGCGGCGATCATCCACCCGCTCACGGCGCCGATCGCGACGGCGGCGATGCCGCATCCGATCAGTGCGCGGCGGGTGAGCAACCCGACGGGCCCGACCGTCGCGGCGCTCTGCTCAAGGCTGCGTGTCATGCGTCCGAGGGTAGGCCCTCGGACGCATGTGGGTCGCGAGGAACGCGAGCGACCGTGCCCAGGCGTCTGCCGCGGCGACCTCGTCGTACGACGACGGGTTGGTGTCGTTGAAGAACGCGTGCTGGGCGCCCGGGTAGATCTTCTCCGTGAAGGCGACGCCGGCATCCGTCATGTTCTGCCGGGTCTCGGGCAGGGTCGCCATGACGCGGGGGTCGTCTTCGCCGTACAGGGCGAGCACCGGGCAGGCGATGCGGGCGACGGTTTCGGCATCCGGGGCGACGCCGTAGAAGGGGATCGACGCGCGCACCCGCGAGTCGGCGGCGGCGAGCGCGAAGGCGTAGGTTCCGCCGAAGCAGAAGCCCGTCACCGCGATCCGGCCGTCGATGCCCGGCTCGGCGGCGAGGGCGTCGACGACGCGCCGCAACTTCGCGACCGCTCCGCGTGCGAACGCCGGTTCGCGGGTGGGAGCCATCTTCTCGCGCAGCAGGGCCTGCCCGGCCAGTCGCTTCTGCTCGTCGGGCTCATGACGCAGGGCGTCGAGTTCGGCACCGACCTCCGGGGTGATCCCGGCGTCACTCAGCAGATCGGGCGCGATGACGAGGTAGCCCTCCTGCGCGTAGCGGTCGGCGACGTCGCGGATGTGGGGCACGAGACCCCAGATCTCGTGGATGAGCACGAGACCTCCGCGCGGGGGAACCGGCGGCTCCGCCCGGTATGCCGTCACGCCGTCGAGGTCCGTCAGTGCACCCATGAGTCTGACGGTATCCAGATTCGGCGAGCTGTCGCTCTCCGAGGACGAGCGCCGCGACCCGCCGTCGACACGCCGGGTTCGCATCTTCGGTCATCGGACAACGACCGCACGACAGCGAAACGGGCCGCCGCCCCGAAGGACGACGACCCGTTTCAGTGTCTTGCGCTGGTCGCGATTATCGACACGATCGCTCGGCGTGCCGAGCGATCAAGCAGGCAGTGCCCCTTTGGGCTTCGCCTATCGGCGAAGCCCCAGGCGCTCGATCAGCGAGCGGTAACGCTCGATGTCGATGTCCTGGAGGTAGCCCAGCAGCCGACGGCGCTGGCCCACGAGCAGCAGCAGACCACGACGCGAGTGGTGGTCGTGCTTGTGCTCCTTGAGGTGTTCGGTCAGATCCTTGATCCGCTTGGTCAGGATCGCGACCTGGACCTCGGGGGATCCGGTGTCACCGGGCTGGGTAGCGTACTCGTCGATGATCGCCTTCTTGGTCTCAGCATCAAGAGCCATAGATTCGATCCCTCCTTCACCTCGTTGCGCGGCGCCGGGCACCCGATGTGCCGGCTCTCTGTATCCGCGGCCGTTCTGACGGCAACCTTGCGAGGATATCAGAGGACGAAGAGGTACAGCACCGCCGTCGCGGCGAACGATCCGAGGATGAGCAGCCCGTACAGGCCCGAGACGACGAGGCCGACGATCGCCCACGCGCGCCGTTTCAGCGCTCCGTCCCGGGTTTGCTGCAGCCCGCGCACGCCGTAGCGGATCGCGACGGCGAGCAGCACCCCGACGATGACGAAGCGCAGCGCCTCGAGACCGACAGCCGCTTCGGTGAGGCGGGCGGCATCCGACAGCAGGTAGACGACGCCGAACGACGCACCGCCGACGAGGATGTTGGTGAGCACGGCGAGGGCGGCGAACTGCAGCGAGCGGGTGGCCGCGATCGAGGCGACTCCGCTTCTCACCGACACGGAGACCCGGCTGCCGCAGTGCGCGCAGAAGGGCTGATCAAGGGCGACGGCACGCGTGCCGCAGGAAGAACACGCGAGAGCGGGGGCTTCTCTTTGCGGGATAGCAATGCCGGTCGTCGGGTAAGCGACCGTCATGTCCCCCATATTAGGGACATGACGGTCGCGCGCAACCCTCGGTTTTACTCGCCGAGCATGCGGTAGAGCTCGCGACGCAGGTCGTCGAGCTTCGCCGAGGCGCTCGCGCGCTGCTCGGTGGTGCCTTCGGCGGCGACCTGACGGACGACGCCGGCCAGCTTCCGCGCGGCGGTCATCAGGTCGCCCTGCTCCTTCCACGGGTTGCGGGACTGCGTCCACGCGGCCGCGATCTCGTCGGCGTGGTCGGCCACGTAGGCGCGACCCTCGTCGGTGAGGTCGTACTCGGCGCGCGGGCCCTGCGACGTCGGGGCGATGAGCCCTTCGTCGACGAGTTGCTGCAGCGTCGGGTAGACCGAGCCGGGGCTCGGGCGCCAGGCGCCGTCGCTCTTGGCGTGGATCGCCTTGATGAGGCCGTAGCCGTTGGTGGGGCCCTCACCGAGAAGCGAGAGGATGGCGCTGCGCACGTCGCCCTTGCGGGCTCGGCCGCCGAATCCGCGCGGTCCGAATGCGGGGCCGCCGAGGAAGCCCATGTAGTCGGCTCCGGGGTGCGGCCCGCCGGCGCGGAAGCGCGGGTGCGGTTGGACGCCCGGGCGGGCGCCCCGATCGTGGTTCATGTTCATGCGATGCATGGTGTCTTCTCCAAACTGCCTGCCGTCCGGGTCGGACGGTCTTGTGGTCTGAGCGCTACTCTAAGACATATTCCGATATATCGCAATAGATCGCCATCGTGGGGCATGTAGTCTCGCCGAGAGACAGGGAGGACGCGTGCTCGTCACGATCAGCTACGCAGCGCCCAGCGCGAGCGATCTGGGTTACCTCCTGCACAAGCACCCGGCAAAATTGCAGACGTTCGACATCGCCGTCGGGCAGGCCCACGTCTTCTACCCCGAGGCAACGGACACGCGTTGCACCGCCGCCCTCCTCGTCGAAATCGACCCGATCGAACTGGCGCGCAGCAAGCGCTTCGGAGGGGACTCGCAGTCGCTCGGCCACTACGTCAACGACCGCCCCTACGCGTCGTCGTCGATGGTCGCCGTCGCGCTCGGAAAGGTGTTCCGAACGGCGATGACCGGGCGAAGCGACACTCATCCCGAACTCGCCGCGGCTGCCCTCCCTCTCGAGATCGCGGTCCGGGCACTGCCTGCCCGCGGCGGTGTGGACCTCGTCACCCGGCTCTTCACCCCCCTCGGCTGGAACGTGCGGTCGACTCCGATCCCCCTCGACGCCGACCGACCTGAGTGGGGCGAGTCGCGCTACGTCGACCTCGTACTGAGCGGTGCCATCCGCTTGTCCGATGCGCTTCGTCACCTCTACGTGCTTCTGCCCGTGCTCGACGATGCCAAGCACTACTGGGTGGGTGACGACGAGGTCGGAAAGCTCATGCGGGCGGGCGAAGGCTGGCTCGCCGGCCACCCCGAACGCGAGCTGATCACTGCGCGTTACCTCGCCCACCAGGGATCATTCGTTCGAGACGCCTCCGCGCGGCTGGCAGAGATCGAGGGCGTCACCGACGAGGAGCCAGAAGCCGACGCACGTCCGTCGACCCTCGGCGCCCAACGCCTCGCGACCGTGCTCGGGATTCTCTTCGAACTCGGAGCCCGCCGCGTCGTCGATCTCGGCTGCGGCGAAGGGGCGCTCCTCGCCCCGCTCGCCGCCGATCGAACGTTCACCGAGATCGTCGGCACCGACGTCTCGGCGGCCGCGCTTGCCCGCGCGAGTCGCAGGCTCAAGCTGCACGAAGCGGCCGACCGCGACCGGGAGCGCATCAGACTCCTGCAATCCTCCGTGACCTATGACGACGATCGGATCGCCGGCTTCGACGCCGCCGTTCTCATGGAGGTCATCGAGCACCTCGACCCCGAGCGACTCCCCGCTGCGGAGCGGACGGTGTTCGGACACGCCCAGCCCGCATCGGTGATCGTCACCACACCGAATGCCGACTACAACGTGCGCTACCCCACGCTTTCCGCGGGCGCGTTTCGGCATCCCGACCACCGATTCGAGTGGACGCGGGAAGAGTTCGACACCTGGACGCGCAACGTCGGGACTCGCTACGGCTACGACGTCGAACGGCGCGGAGTCGGACCCGATGACCCCGAAGTCGGGACCCCGACGCAACTCGCGATCTTCCGGCGGGTGGCGAGGTGACCCGGCTCGGCATCCCCGCCATGTCCCTCGTCGTGCTGGTCGGCGTCAGTGGTTCGGGCAAGTCGACGTTCGCTGCACACAAGTTCGGCCCCCACGAAACGCTGTCGAGCGATGCCTTCCGGGCGCTGGTCTCCAACGACCAGAACGACCAGAGCGCGACAGAGGCGGCATTCGACGCACTCCGATACGTGGCCGCGAAGCGACTCGCGGCGGGTCTGCTCACGGTCATCGACGCGACTAACGTGCAGCCGGCTGCTCGCAAGTCGTTCGTCGACCTGGCGAAGGCGCACGACGTGTTACCGGTCGCCATCGTGCTCGACGTTCCCGCGGCAGTCGCGGTCGAGCGCAACGCCGAGCGGCCCGACCGTGACTTCGGCGCTCATGTCGTGCGGAGGCAGCACGATCAGCTGCGTCGCTCGCTGAGGTTCCTGGGCAAGGAAGGTTTCCGTCGCATCCACGTGCTCGACTCGGTCGACGCGATCGCCGACGCCGAGATCGTGCGCGAGCCGTTGCTGACCGATCGTCGTGACGAACGCGGCCCGTTCGACGCCATTGGCGACGTGCACGGCTGCCGAGCCGAGCTCGAGACCCTTCTCGATCGCCTCGGCTACCAGGTGCTTCGGGACCCCGACGGCCGTGCCGTCGACGCCCGTCACCCCGACGGGCGCCGTGCGATCTTCCTCGGCGACCTGGTCGACCGCGGGCCAGATGTGCCGGGCGTGCTGCGACTGGCGATGGGCATGGTCCGCGCGGGTAACGCCCTCGCCGTGCCCGGGAACCATGAGGAGAAGCTGCTCCGGGCGCTCGACGGCAAGTCCCCGGCGATGACACACGGGCTCGCCGAGTCCCTCACCCAACTCGCCGCTGAGACCCCCGAGTTCCGCGAGGAGGTGCGGGCGTTCTGCCGCGGACTCGTCTCCCACCTCATCCTCGATGAGGGACGGCTCGTCGTCGCACATGCGGGGCTCAAGGAGGCGTACCACGGGCGGGCCTCGGGCCGCGTGAGGGCGTTCGCGTTGTACGGCGACACCACGGGCGAGAGTGACGAGTTCGGCTTGCCCGTACGACTCCCCTGGGCGGAGGACTACCGAGGATCGGCCGTCGTCCTCTACG
Organism: Pseudolysinimonas yzui; assembly: GCF_014653215.1. Taxonomy (GTDB): domain Bacteria; phylum Actinomycetota; class Actinomycetes; order Actinomycetales; family Microbacteriaceae; genus Pseudolysinimonas_A; species Pseudolysinimonas_A yzui. The sequence goes on from NZ_BNAI01000001.1 coordinate 1,104,109, forward strand.
GTCACACGCCGACTCCCCAGGTCGCCTGGGTCAACAACACCGCCTGCCTCGACACCGGATGCGTCTTCGGCGGCGAGCTCTCCGCGATGCGCTACCCGGAACGTGAGGTGGTGTCCGTCCCCGCCGAACAGGTGTGGTTCGAGCCGGTCCGTCCGCTCCAGCCCCCGCCGCCCGAGGAACGGGAGGCAGGGGTGCTGCGCATCGACGACGTCCTCGGGGCTCACATCGTCGAGACGACGACGCACGGCCGCATCGGTGTTCGTGCCGAGAACGCGGCGGGCGCCCTTGAGGTCATGGCGCGCTGGGCCGTCGACCCGCGCTGGCTTCTTCATCTGCCCCCGACGATGAGCCCGCCCGCCACCTCGTCGATCCCCGGATACCTCGAGCATCCCCACGAAGCCTTCTCGGCCTACCGCTCGGAGGGGGTCGGTTCGGTCATCGCCGAAGAGAAGCACATGGGGTCGCGGGCGATCGTTCTCGCTGCCCGGGATCCCGATCGTTTCGGGGCGCCCCCCGGCTGGCGCGGGATCATCCACACTCGCACCGGCCGCCGATTCTTCTCGGCCGCGGTCGAGGCGGAAGTACTGGAGGGCGTGCACGCGGCTCTCGATGCCAGCGGCATCCTCGCAGAGCTGGAGTCCGACTGGGTGCTGCTCGACGCCGAGATCGTGCCGTGGAGCGTCAAGGCGGGCGACCTCATCCGCGACCTGTACGCCAGCGTGGGGGCGGCCGCCACGGCTGCCCTACCCGCTGCCGTCGCCGCGTTGGAGTCGGCCGCGGGTCGCGGAGTGGACGTCAGCGAGCTACTCGATCGTACGCAGCGCCGCGCCGCGAACTCCTTCGCCTACCAGGATGCTTACCGTCGTTATGCGGCCGACGACGAGGTTCAGATCGCCCCCTTCCAGGTACTCGCCAGTGAAGCGCGCACCTATGCGACCCAGGATCACAGTTGGCACCTGGCGATTGCCGACCGGCTTGTTGCGGCAGACCCGGGGCTGTTTCGCACGACCGCGCGGCGCATGGTGGACCTCAGCAACGAAGACTCGGTCGCCGATGCCGTGGCCTGGTGGGAGGAACTGACCGCCGCAGGCGGCGAAGGGATCGTGGTGAAGCCGCACGCGAACCTCGTGCGCGCGGCACGGGGGCTCGTGCTCCCGGGGATCAAGGTGCGCGGTCGCGAGTACCTCCGCATCATCTACGGGCCCGACTACACCGAGGTGTCGCATCTCGCTCGCTTGCGCGATCGGTCGCTCGGGCACAAGCGATCGATGGCAGCCCGCGAGTACTCGCTCGGTCTCGAGGCGCTGGAACGCGTCGTGCGCCGCGAGCCCTTGTGGCGGGTACACCAGGCAGTGTTCGCCATACTCGCGATGGAATCGGAGCCCGTCGACCCGCGACTTTGACCTGCGCCAGAGTGCTCGTGCCGCAGACTAGGAACCGATGATCGCCTCCCGACTCCTCGATCTGCTGCTCGTGCTGACCCTGCTGGTGTTCATCGGCGAGGGCATCCGCAACGGGATCGCGCGCAGTCTCGGCGCCATCCTGGGTGTCATCGCGGGGGGCGCGCTCGCGTTCATCGCCATTCCGCTGCTCGCTGCGGCGATCCCGGACTCGTTCTGGCGGATCGCGATCATCGTCGCCGTGTCGGTCGCCCTGCTCTTCGGCGGGCACGCCCTCGGGGGTCGGATCGGCCGCGGGATCCGTGACCGTCGACGCGACGAGATCGGCTTCGGCAGCCGGTTGGCCGGCGGCGCCGCGAACGGCGTCATCGCGGCGCTCACCCTCGCCCTCGTCGCCGGTGGGGTCAGCGCACTCGGGGTGCCGCTGTTCAGCCAGGCCATCTCGGGCTCGTACGTGGTGCGCGCGATCGACGCGGTCACGCCCGCCCCGGTCGACGCCCTGCTGGCCCGGGTGCGCTCGGCGGTGCTCGAAGAGGGCCTGCCGGCGATCGGCGAAGCGCTCGGCGGGGTCGTCGACTCCCCCGGCATCCCCGATGTGCCGACCGACACCGATCCGCTCACCGCCGCCGCGCAGTCGGTCGTGCGCATCGGCGGCACGGCCTTCGCCTGCGGGCAGAACCAGACCGGAACCGGCTTCGTCGTCGCCCCCGACCGGGTCGTCACCAACGCCCACGTCGTCGCCGGCGTCGACCAGCCGATCGTCGAGGCACCGAACGGGCAGACCCTCGAAGGCTGGGTGGTCTACCTCGACCCGATCGACGACCTCGCGATCGTCGCCGTCGACGGGCTCTCGGCGGGGGCGCTCACCCTCTCCCCCGACCTCCCGGTCGGCTCCGACGCGGTCGTCGAGGGCTACCCCTACGGCGGACCGTTCACCCGCGGCGCGGCCGAGGTGCTGGCGGTATCGACGGAAGGCATCCCCGACATCTACGGGGGCCCGCGCAACCCGCGCGAGGTCTACACGCTCGCCGCGGTCGTGCAGCCCGGCAACTCGGGCGGCCCACTGCTGGCGACCGACGGCCGCGTGGCGGGGGTCGTGTTCGCGCGAAGCGCCGACGACCCCGAACTGGGATACGCGATGACGAACACCGAACTCGAACCGGTGGCATCCGCGGCGTCCGGCCTCTCCGCGCCGGTGTCGTCGGGCGCCTGCGTGCGCGGCTAGCTCCTCAGCCGGGGCGGTTGTCAAGACCCGTCGGCGAATCCTTCCGAGCCCTAAGGTCGTCCCGAGTCGGGGCTCACGCAGCACGAAGGGGCAGAATCCGCCATGACGACCATTCAGAACCGTCCGGTGCGCAATCTGGTGCTGACCATCATCACCGGTGCTCTCGCCATCGCGGTGACGGTGTTCGCCGTCATCGTCGTCACCGACGTCTTCCTGTAGTTGATCGACTCTTGACGACGGGCCGCCACGGGTGCACCCTGGTGGCAGGACAACTCATCGCCCAGAAGCGTCGGAGTCAATGACCCGCCACTGGGCGATGAGTCTGTTAAGGGGCCTCCCCGCCAGAATGGGGGAATGGCCGCCCGCGTCGTCGACTACTCTCCCCTGCTGACCACTCCGACCCCGGATGAGATCGGCGCGTATCGCACGCAGGCCCGGGCGGCGGGTGCCCCGTGGGCGAACACGACGGCGCAGACGCTCATCGCGATCGTCGTCGTCGGATTCATCGGAATCACGATTCTCGTTCCCGTAGTGGGCGGCATCCTGGTGTTCCTCACCGAAGGGATCGGCGGCAGCCCGCTCACGGTCGTCGCGCTGCTGTTCTTCGTTCTGGTGATCGGCGTCTTCGGGTTCGCGATCGCACGAGTCGCGATCTCGGGCAGTGGCAAGTGGGCGCGGTGGCTGCGGATGCACCGGTTCGCCCAGGCCAACGGCTTCATCTTCTCGCCCGAGAGCCCCAGCCCCGGCTACCCGGGGGCGATCTTCCAGCTCGGCGACAGCCGCAAGGCGACTGAGCACTTCCGCACCGCGGAGGGCCGCTTCCTCGACTTCGGCAACTACCAGTACACGACCGGCTCCGGCAAGAACCGCTCGACGCGTGTCTGGGGCTTCCTCGCGATCGAGCTGGACCGGAAGCTGCCGCACATGGTGCTCGACTCGAAAGCCAACAACGGGCTCTTCGGCGGCACCAACCTGCCGGCGACCTTCGACAAAGACCAGATCCTGTCGCTCGAGGGTGACTTCGACCGGTACTTCACCCTCTACTGCCCGAAGGAGTACGAACGCGACGCGCTGTACGTGTTCACCCCCGACCTCATGGCGCTGCTGATCGACAACGCGGCGCCGTTCGACGTCGAGATCATCGACGACTGGATGTTCGTCTACTCGTCGACCGCGTTCCCCGTCGCCCAGCCCGCCGTCTATCAGCGCCTGCTGCGCATCGTCGAGACGGTCGGTGCGAAGACGCTCACCCAGACCGACCGCTACCAGGATGATCGCGCGACGGCTCCGTTCGCGGCGAACATCGTCGCCCCGGAGGGCGCCCGGCTGAAGCGCGGGGTCAGCGTCGGCGCGATCATCCTCATCGTCGTCGTCGCGCTCTTCTGGAGCTGGAGCTTCTTCGCCGACGTGCTGGCGAGCTTCTAGCCCGCCGGCGGGGTCGGCGGGGTCGCCGGCGGCGTTGCGACCGCGGCGTTCGCGGGAGTCGCTGCCGCGAGCCGGGCCCGCGATTCCGACACCTGCGCCAGCAGCACCGCCTCGTCCTGCTGCGAGCCGATGCGGTCGCGACCCGAGACGATGCGGTTGCGGGTGAACGCGAGGTGGGTCGCGTCTTTGATGTACTCCTTCATGACCTTGCTCAAGCCGCGCTGACGGGCCCAGGCGCGCGCCTGACGCCGGCCGGCCGCGGTGCCGAGGGTGTTCACCTCGGTGACGTTGAACCAGCCGGCCGCGGCGTACTCGCCGAGCCGCAGCTGGGTCATCTGCGCCTCGCGACGCCGCAGCAGGATGACGGTCACCACCGCGATCGCGAACAACGGCACCTGCACGACCAGGTAGTACCCGTAGAAGTCGTAGATGAAGAACAGCACGCCGTTCCAGAACGCGTGCAACAGGATCGCCGGGATCAGACCGACGAAGAACATCAGGATGCCGCCGAGGGCCGTGCCCTTGCGGGCGGCGAGTCCGATGAAGAAGCCGGTGAACGCCGAGAACATGACGTGCGCGAAGGGCGACAGGATGCCGCGGATGAAGAAGATCTCGCCGACCGCGAAGTCGAGGGTGCCCGATTCGGCGATCTGGATGGCGAAGTACTGGATGTTCTCGGTGAACGCGAACCCGCCGCCGACGAGAGCAGCGAACACGATGCCGTCGACCGGGCCGTCGAAGTAGCGGCGCGCGACGAGATAGATGAGCAGGATGCCGAGGCCCTTGCCGACCTCTTCGACGATCGGGGCCTGCACCGTGCTCTGCAGGAACACCGTCATGTTCACGTCGGCACCGCCCGCGGCGTACAGGTACGAGGTGCCGACGTCGGCGACCAGGGCGATCACGATCGAGACGGTCGCGCCCCAGAGGAACGCGATGAGCAGCAGCAGCCGCGGCTCGGGCTCCCAGCGGTCGATCCAGCGCACCCCGAGCAGCACGATCGCAAGCGGGATGAGGGCGAGCACGCCGCCGATGAACGACAGCCCCGGCCCGAGGAAGAGCAGGAAGTAGGCGACGACGAGGATGAGCGCGATCAGCAGCACGATGCCGCCGATGATGACGCCCGCGAGCATCCCGGGGCGCCACCGGGGGTCGACGTCGAAGATCGCCTGCGGGGTCACCGCCGTGGCCGCCTTCACCTCGGCGGGCGCCTGTTGCGGCAACTGCGTGCTGGTCTGCTGGGCCGCGTGGGCGGTCACCGTCGCGGTGGAGTTGTCGGGAGTCGCCTGAGACATGCGTCACAATCTATCGGCACGAAGCGACTCGGGATGCTCTCTAACGCTGCTTCTCCCGAAGGATCGCCAGAGCGCGGCTCACCCGGTCGCGCAGACCCGGAACGTTGCCGCGCTGCGGGATGCGGGCGCGCTCCAGCATGGCGACGACTTCGTCGCGCTGCGCCTCGAGAACGGCGTCGAGCCGGCGGCGGTGGATCGCACCGGCACGCACCGCGACCACGAAGGCGACGAGGTGCACCGCGGCACCCGCGACGACCGCGGGGACCAGACTCGGCACCTCCACGACGAGAAGCGCAGCTGCCGCCGCGACCAGCAGGATCCCGAGGATGCGCAGTGCCAGCGCCGCCAGCGGGCGGCGACTGCGCAGCCGGTCGGCCCGCTCGAGACGCACCTCGAAGTCGGTCAGCTCCTCGGCATCCACGGTGAACGTCGACCGGTCACGCAGGTCGCGGCGCAACCGCGCGTAGCTGGGGCGTTCGCGCCGCACCACGGTCAGCACGCCGACGCAACCGACCGCGAAGGCCGCGAGCGCGGTGACGAGCAGCACGCCGACACCGGGTCCCCAAGCCAGGCGCGCGGCCCGGTCGACCCCGTAGGCGATGAGCACCGCGAGCGTCGCGGTGATGGCGAGCGACCAGAACAGTTCACGCCCGCGTCGGCGGGTGAGCGCGTCGGGTTCGTCGGAGTCGCGCACCGTCGACGCGTCGATGAGGGCACCGATGGCGTCGCTCACCTGCAGTGCGAGCGCGGCGAGCCCGGCCGCGACCATCCCGAGCAGAACGGGGTCGCTGCCGATCACGCGTCGGTCGTCGGCTCGGGTTCGAGTTGCGCCACCAGCGAGAAGACGCAGACGGCGAACATGAGTCCGGCGTACCCGGCGAGCACGGCCCGGGTGGCGGGCTTGAACGTCTGCTCGACGCGGCCGACGAGTTCGGCCGGAACGTGGCTCGGGTCGGCCCCGACCGCGCGACCCCACTCGAGCAGCAGGCCCTCGGCTTCGGTGACCTGCGGGTTCACCGGGTCGTCGCCTCCGTCGCGCAGCGCGCCCTCGAAGAACGCGGTCGGATAGGGGGCCGGCACCGCACGAGAGAGCGCGAGCGAGAACAGCGTGACCGCACGTTCGCCGACGAGCGCTTCGAGTTCGTCTTTCACGTCATACCACCGCGCGTACGCCTCGAAGACGGTGACATTGTTCAGCAGCGCGCGGTCGAGCGTCGACAGCGGGCCGGGATGCTCGTCACTGAACCGGTTGCGTGCGGCGACGGCATCCGCCGAGAGGTCGTGGTCGGAGGGCACGGGGAGAAAACCCATGCCGCCAGCCTAGGGCTCGTGCGCGGCGGCGGGGCGAGACGTTACGCCGCCAGTCGGCCTTCCGACGCGGGCAGGAGCGGCACGTCGTCGAACACTCCGGCGCGGATCGCCTGGAACACCTCGACGGCGGCCTGCGCGAGTCGCCCGTGGCTGCCCAGCCCGCGGCGACGCGCCATGCGGTCGTCGTGGATCGCGACCTCGGCCGTGTCGGCGATGCGGGCACCCAGCGATCGGGCCCACGCGGCGGTCATCTCGGCGACGAGCGGATCGTGCGACTCGATGCGCACGGCCTCGCCCCGGCTGAACGGCCGGGTGCGCACGAGTGCGCGGGCGATGAGGCCGGCGCCGAGGTACGAGACGACCTTCTCGTCGCTCACCCACGACGGAACACCGAGCACGTCGGACTGCTCGATGATGATCAGCTCGTCGAGCTCCTGGCCGTGGTCGCGCCAGGCCACCCGGTCACGCGGCGCGAAGCCGTTCGTGTCGGGGCCCACGGCGTCGACGACACCGACGATGAAGCCACGCCCGCGCCGCGTGGGACGCAGGCGAAGGCGCCCGATCGTCGGCCGCGGAGCGAGATTCGGGCGCTGTCGTGCATGAGTCAGGTTGGTAGACATACAACCTGCATAACGCGGGGCATTCGCGCCCTATTCCCGGCGATCGACGGCTCGGGGGGTCAGAACACCTTGCCGGGATTGAGGATGTTGCCGGGGTCGAACACCTGCTTGATCTGGCGTTGCAGCGCATACGAATCGTCGCCGAGTTCGTCGCGCAGCCAGCGCTTCTTGAGGATGCCGACGCCGTGTTCGCCGGTGAGGGTTCCACCGAGCCGCAGGCAGTCGAGGAACATCTCGTCGGCCGCCGCCCAGACGTGGTCGGGAACGTCGACGTGGCCGCCGATCTCGGGGGCGTCGAAGACGAAGTTGGGATGCAGGTTGCCGTCGCCGGCGTGCGCGACGGTGGGGATCTCGATGCCGTACTTCGCCGCGATGCGCTCGATCGACGCGAACATCGCGGGCAGCGCGCTGCGCGGCACGGCGACGTCTTCGATGAGCACGGTGCCGAGCGCCTGGAGCGACGGGTGGAACGCCCGGCGGATGTCGAAGAGCCGCTTGGCTTCGTCGGCATCCTCGGTCAGCTCCACCTCGCCGCCGAGCGATCGCATGATCGCGGCGATCGAGGCCGCCTCCTCCGCCGCACCGACACCGTCGGTCTGCGCGAGCAACAGCGAGCCGTCGCCGAGGTCGATGCCCAGATGCGTCGCGATGTTGCGCACGGCTCCGGCGTCGAGCAGTTCCATGATCGCCGGCGTGATGCCGCTCGCGCTCACCACGCTCGAGGCGCGCGCCGCCTGTTCGACCGTCGGGAACGCGGCTTTCACCGTCACCGGGACGCCCTTCGGCAGCGGGCGGAGCCGCAGCGTGGCCTCGACGATGACGCCGAGCGTGCCCTCCGACCCGATCATCAGCGCCGTGAGGTCGTAGCCGGTGACGCCCTTCACGGTGCGATGCCCGAGTTCGAGCAGGCGACCGTCGGCGAGCACGACCTTGAGGCCGAGCACCGCCTCGCGGGTGACGCCGTACTTCACGCAGAGCAGGCCGCCGGCGTTGGTGGCGATGTTGCCGCCGATCGTCGAGATCGCCCGGCTCGCCGGGTCGGGTGCCCACCACAGTCCGCGGTCGAAGATGGCGGCGTTGAGGTCGGCGTTGATCACGCCCGGTTCGACGACGGCGAGTTCGTCGTCGAGCGACACCTCGAGCACCCGGTTCATGCGCAGGGTGCTGAGCACGATCTCGCCCGCGCTGCCGATCGCCCCACCCGCCAGACCGGTACCCGCTCCGCGCGGGACCACCGGGATGCCGTGCTCGCTCGCGAAGCGGAGAGTCGCCTGCACGTCGGCGACGGTGCGCGCCTCGACGACGGCGAGCGGGAACGTCGCGGCGACGTGGCCCGACTTGTCGGCGCGTGCCTCGTCGAGCGCGGCCTGGTCGGTGCGCACCACCTCGCCGAGCTCGGCCAGCAGTGGCGCGAGCCCCGTGACGGGCTGGCCGGCCTCGAGGGTCATGGTCGACAGCGTATCCGGGCGGAGGCGATGTCTGATTCCCGCCACCGCGGGTCGGTCGTGCGTGCGACGCTGGTCGGGTGGACAGCACCCGGATCGACGATGTCGGCGGGTTCGCGGCGCGCTACAGCGCGCTCGCCTCCCGCGACGCCCGCTTCGACGGGCAGTTCATCGCCGGCGTGCACAGCACCGGCATCTACTGCCGGCCCAGCTGCCCCGCGATGACGCCCAAGCCGGGCAACGTGTCGTTCTACCGCACCGCGGCCGCCGCTCACGAGGCGGGGTTGCGGGCCTGCAAGCGGTGCCAGCCGGATGCCGTGCCCGGTTCGCCGGACTGGAATCTGCGCGACGACCTGGCCTCGCGCGCCATGCGTCTCGTGCACGACGGCGTCGTCGAACGCGAAGGGGTGCCCGGTCTCGCCGCTCGCCTCGGCTACACCTCGCGTCACGTCACCCGGGTGCTCACCGCCGAACTCGGCGCCGGACCGCTCGCCCTCGCCCGCGCCCACCGCGCCCAGACCGCACGGTCGCTGCTCGCGGCGACCGATCTGCCGATCGCCGACATCGCCTACGCCGCAGGATTCGGCTCGCTGCGCCAGTTCAACGACACGATCGCGGCCGTCTACCGGGCGACCCCGACCGAACTGCGCGCCCTCGCCCGCCGCGGTGCGCCGACCTCCGACGACGCCGGCACGATCACCCTGCGGCTTCCTGCTCGGGCGCCGTTCGACGCACCCGGACTGTTCCGCTTCTTCGCCGACCACGGCATCCGCGGTTTCGAAGAGGGCGACGACACCCGCTTCGCCCGGCCGCTGCCGCTGCCCGGCGGGCGGGCGCAGATCGAGGTCACCCCCGACCCGGCGGGTGTCGTGCTCACCGCTCGGCTCGCCGCGCTCTCCGACCTGCCCGCGCTCACCGCCCGCGTGCGGCGCATGTTCGACCTCGACGCCGACTCGGTCGCGATCGACGGCCATCTGGCCCGCGACCCCGACCTCGCGCCCCTCGTCGACGCCGTGCCCGGCATCCGCATCCCGGGCAGCGCGTCGGGTGAGGAGGCGCTGTTCCGCACCCTCGTCGGGCAGCAGATCTCCGTCGCGGCGGCGCGCACCGTGCTCGGCCGCATCGTCGACCACTTCGGCGACTTCCCCACCGCCGCGCAACTCGCCGACCGCGGGCCCGAAGTGCTGCGCGGGCCGGCGACGCGGGTCGCCGCCATCCGCCACATCGCCACCGTCATCGCCGCAGGTGACCTGCCGCTCGACCCCGCCACCCCGGTCGCCGAACTCCGCGCCCGGCTGCTCGCGCTGCCGGGGGTCGGGCCGTGGACGGCGGAATACCTCGCGATGCGGGCTCTGGGGCATCCCGACGCGTTCCCCGCGACCGACCTCGTGCTCGCCCAATCCGCCGCCGCCCTCGGCATCACCCCCTCCCCGCGGCCGGCGTGGGCCCCCTGGCGCTCCTACGCCGCCCTGCACCTCTGGAGAGCGCGCCCGTAGCCGAACCCCGCGCGCCCAGGGCGTTAGCCTGGGGCCGATGTTCGTCTCGGTGGTGATCCCCGCACTCAACGACGCGGCAATGCTCGCGCGCTGCCTCACGTCGCTCGCGCAGCAAAGGCGGGTGCCCGACGAGATCGTCGTCGTCGACAACGGGTCGACCGACGACACCCGTGCCGTCGCGGAGGCGGCAGGCGCCCGGGTGATCTGGGAACCGATCCGCGGCATCCCCCGCGCCTCGGCGGCCGGCTACGACGCGGCCCGAGGTGAACTGATCGCGCGGATCGACGCCGACTCGGTGTGCCCACCCGAATGGCTCGAACGTGCCATCGCCGCGTTCGACGCCGATCCCGACCTCGCCGTGATCTCCGGCTCGGGCGAGTTCTACGACGCGGGGCCGCTGAAACGTCGGCTCGGCAAGTCGTGGTGGGTCGGCGGTCTGTACTGGTCGATGACGATCTACCTCGGACACGCGCCGATCTTCGGATCCAACTTCGCGATGCGCCGCGCCGTGTGGAACGAACTCGCCCCCGAAGTGCACCGTGAGGAGGTCGACATCCACGACGACCTCGATCTGAGCCTGCACATCAAGCCGTGGATGGCGGTGCGCTACGACCCCGACCTCGTGGTGGGCATCTCGGCCCGGCCGTTCGACACCTGGACCGGGTTCACCCGGCGACTGTCGTGGATCATCCCGACGCTGCGCAACCACTGGCCCGACGATTCCCCGTGGGCCAGGAGGTCAGCCCGTCGTCGCTTCGCCGAACAGCGCGATCATGTCGCGTGAAAGCTGGTGCGGCGCCGTCTCGCACGGGCTGTGGCCGGTCGGGTAGACGACGAGGCGGGCGCCGATCCGTTCGGCGAACTCCGCATGTAGCTGAGTCGGCCACAGGTCGTGCGAGCCGACGGCCACCAGTTTCGGCACCGGGGAGGCGGCGACCTGGTCGCGCACGTCGGGGGCACGCTTCATGAGCCGGATGATGTCTTCCATGCTGCGCCGGCTGGTGTAGTCGAACCGCATCCGCACGAACTCGAGCCGCTGCGGCGGCACGTGGTTCTTGTTGGTGCGGATCCCCCAGGTCATCAGCGCCGCACCGATGCGGCCGCCGGCGAGGAAGGTGTACGGACCGAGGCCGCGCACCCCGCGGAATCCGTTGCCCGGCTCCGGGGGCGTCGCCAGCAGGGTGAGGCTGCGCACCAGGTCCGGTCGGCGCACGAGCACGAGTTTCGCGACGGTACCGGCGAACGAGTAGCCCAGCACATGGGCGGGGCCGCCGTCGTCGAGGAACGCGACGAGGTCGTTGACGAAGAGGTCGTAGTCGTAGCGTCGCCCGGGCGGCGGGCCGGCCTTCCCCGACTCGTACTGACCCGCCATGTCGAACGACTGCACGAAGTAGCCGGCCGCCGCCAGCACCGGCAGCATGAGCACGAAGTCCTCTTTCGACCCCGAGACGCCGGGCACGAGAACGACCCGGGGATGCGTGGGGTCGCCGAGCGAGACGACCGCGAGTTCCCCGCTCGGGGCCGTGAACCGCGACCGCACCGAACCCGGGGCCGGCACCGTCCAATCGCGGTCGACGAGCGCGCGGTCGAGACGCTCGGCCTCGTCGGCGGGTTCGCCCGAGACCTCCTGATGGTGGTCGAACACCTCGTCAGGATACTGATGCCGCGGCCGACCACGCGGCCTAGCATCGAAGGATGGCACCTGCCGGAGAAACCCCGTCGGAACGGATCGCCCGCAACTGGGACGAGATCCTGCAGGAACTGCGGGTCACCCAGACCGGCACGCAGATCCTGCTCGGGTTCCTGCTGACCATCCCGTTCCAGGCGGCGTTCGCCGACCTCGACGGCGGGCAGATCGTGGTCTACCTGACGCTCGTCGTCGTCGCGGCGGTCGCCACCATCCTCGCCCTCTCCCCCGTCGCGCTGCACCGCGCGCTATTCCGGCGCGACGCGAAACCGCAGCTCGTGCTGGCCGCGAATGTGCTGCTGCGGCTCGCCCTCGCGGCGATCGCGCTGGCACTGAGCGGCACCGTCTTCCTCATCTTCGACGTCGTCGTCGGTCACACCGCGGCCCTCATCGCCGGTGGCGTCACCCTCGCCGCCACCCTCGCGATGTGGGCGGTGCTGCCGTCGTTCCTGCGCGGGCCGCCGGAGTGACCTCCTCCGACGCATCCCGTCGGGTCGCGGGTTGGCGGGTCGCCGTGCGCCGCGCCATGCACGGCTTCATGCAGCACCGCGGAATCGACGCGGCCGCCGCCCTCACCTTCTACGCACTGCTCGCGCTGCTGCCGGGGGCCCTCGCGGTCGTGTCGGTCTTCGCGATCTTCGACGACCGCGATCGGGCGGTCGAAGATCTCGTCGCCGTGCTCGACACCGTTCTGCCCGACCGCGCCGCCCACGACCTCGAAGGCGTGCTGCGCGAACTGCTGGCGCTCGACAATCCCTACCTCGCCCTCGGCATCGCCCTCGTGCTGGTGCTCTGGACGACCTCGGGATACGCCACGGCATTCGGACGCTCGGTGAACAGCAGCTACGGCGTCGAGGAAGGCCGGCCGTTCTGGGCGTTCCGGGCTCGGATGCTGGCCGTCGCCGTCGTCCTCGACCTGCTCGCCGCCGTCGTCGTCACCGTTTTGCTCGGCCCCGGCGATCTTCCGGTGTGGGCGTTCCTGCGTTGGCCGGTGCTGCTGGCGTTCTCCATCCTGTTCGTCGCGGTGCTCTACGCCTCGGCACCCAACGTGATCCGGCCGCGTCTGCGGTGGGTGACCGTGGGATCGAGCGTCGCCATCCTGATCTGGATCATCGCGACCGCAGGTTTCGCGCTGTACGTCGCGCTCGTCGACCACGGCGCGATCTACGGCTCACTCGGCGGGGTGATCGTCGGGCTGCTCTGGCTGTATCTCGGGAATGCCGCGCTCGTCGCGGGGGTCGAGCTGGATGCCGAATTCACCCGCATCAAGCAGCTCGCGAACGGCGAAGACGTGGCCCGCTCGCTGAACCTGCCGGTGCGCGACACCCGGCGCATCCGCACCCTGGGCCGCCAGCGCCGCGCCGACATCGCCGCCGCTCGCGAGCTCCAGGAGGATGCCGACGGCTGACCCGACGGAATCTCTGCCCCGGCGGGATCGGCGGAAGGAAAATGATCCGCGCTAGCGTGAACGCATGTCGTTCATCACGCGCGGATTCTCGGGCGCGGGGCGGGAACGCGACCCGCGGCTGCCCCCCGGGCAGACCCTGGTCGCCGACTGGCCCGTGCTCTCGGCCGGCCCCACCCCCGATGTCAGCACCGACGACTGGTCGTTCTCGGTGCGCACCGAGACCGGCCTCACCACATGGACCTGGGACGAGCTGCTCGCCCTCGGCGTCGAAGACGTGACCGTCGACATCCACTGCGTCACCCACTGGACGAAACTCGACATGGACTGGCGCGGAGTTCCGCTCGACGCGATCTTCGAGAACATCGAGACGAGCGCCGACTACGTCATGGTGCACAGCCACGGCGGCTACACGACGAACGTCGCGCTCGACGATCTGCTCGGCGGCAAAGCCTGGATCGCGAACGAGGCCGAAGGCGAGCCGCTCGAACCCGAGCACGGCGGCCCGGCACGGCTGCTGGTTCCCGCGCTGTACTTCTGGAAGAGCGCCAAGTGGGTGCGCGGCCTGGTGATGATGGATGACGACGAGCCCGGCTTCTGGGAGCAGAACGGGTACCACATGCACGGCGACCCCTGGACCGAAGAGCGATATTGGTAGCTAGCAGAGTGGTGAGGGCGGGTTGGTAAACCGCATCCGGCCCGCGTGGCTCGTTGCGACCGTCACCGAGGTGCTGCCGGAAACCGCGACCGCGCGCCGCATCGTGCTCGACGTTCCCGGCTGGCCGGGCAACGACGCCGGGTCGCACCTCGACATCCGGCTCACCGCCCCCGACGGGTATCAGGCGAGCCGCTCGTACTCGATCGCGTCATACGGCCCGTCGTCGCGGGTGGTGCTCTCGGTCGACGACATCCCCACCGGCGAGGTGTCGCCGTTCCTCACCCACGAGTTGCGGGCCGGCGACCAGATCGAGGTGCACGGCCCGCTCGGGGCGTACTTCGTCTGGCGTCCCGCCGGCTTCGGCTCGACGACCGGCCCGGTGCAGCTCATCGGCGGCGGGTCGGGAATCGTGCCGCTCTACGCGATCGCCCGCGCCGCGGCCGACGCGGGACGGATGGCCGACTTCCGGCTGCTGACGAGTGTGCGTTCTCCGGAGGACCAGTTCTTCGCCACCGAATTGGATGCCCTCGCCGCGGCGGGTCTGCGCATCGACCGGGTCTACACCCGCGCCGCGCCTTCGGGGTGGCCCGTTGCTCCCGGCCGGCTCACCCGGGATTCGCTGGCCGCCGTCATCCCGGATGCGGCGACGATCGAGCGCTCCTACGTGTGCGGCCCCACCCCGTTCGTCGAAGCGGTCGCGGGGTGGCTCATCGACCTCGGCCACTCCCCCGGCACGATCCGCACCGAGCGCTTCGGCGGCTGAGGAGGGTCAGCCGGCCTTCTTCTTCTTCGCGGCGGCGGGCTTCTTCTTGGGAGCTTCGTCGGCATCCGACCGCTTGGATTCCACCGAGCGACGCAACGCCTCCATGAGGTCGAGCACTTCGCCGCCGCCCTCGGTTTCGCGCCCGAAGGTGGCTTCGGTGTCGAGCGCGTCGCCCTGTTCGAGTTTCGCCTCGATGAGGGTCTTCAGCTGTTCCTGGTACTCGTCGGTGAACTTCTCGGGGGTGAAGTCGCTCGCGAACGACTCGACCAGTTGCCGGCCCATCTTGAGTTCGTCGGCCGAGATGCGCGGGGTCTCGTCCAGTTCGGGGAACCGGGCCTCGCGCACCTCGTCTTCCCAGAGCAGGGTCTGAAGCACGAGCACGTCATCCCGCACCCGGAGAGCTGCGAGCCGGGTCTTCTGCCGCAGCGCGAACTGCACGATCGCGGTGCGGTCGGAGTCTTCCAGGGTGCGGCGCAGCAGCACGTAGGCCTTGTTCGACTTCGAGTCGGGCGCGAGGTAGTAGGCCTTCTCGAACATGATCGGGTCGATCTGGTCGTTCGGCACGAACTCGACGACGTCGATGTCTTTGCTGCGCTCCACCGGCAGCGCGGCGATGTCGTCATCGGTGAGGATGACGGTCTCCTCGCCGTCGACGTACGCCTTCGCGATGTGCTCGTAGTCGACGACCTTGCCGCACACCTCGCACTTGCGCTGATACCGGATGCGCCCGCCGTCCTCGTCGTGCACCTGGTGCAGCGACACGTCGTGGTCTTCGGTCGCCGAATAGAGCTTCACGGGCACGTTGACCAGCCCGAAGCTGAGCGAACCCTTCCAGATGGAGCGCATCTGCCCATTCTCGCCCCCGGTGGGTAGCTTGGGAAAGGTGGTTGCCAGGGCGCGCGGGAAAGGCACGGAGCAGATCGTCTCCGTCGGTGGCCACCGCCTGAAACTGACGAACCTCGACAAGGTGCTCTACCCCGAGACGGGCACGACGAAGGCGGAGGTGCTCGACTACTACACGCGCATCGCGGATGTGCTCATCCCGCACGCCCGCAACCGGCCGGTGACCCGCAAGCGCTGGGTCGAAGGCGTCGGCACGAGCGCGAAACCCGGCACGGTGTTCTTCGAGAAGAACCTGCCCGACTCCGCGCCGTCGTGGATCAGCCGCCGCGACATCCAGCATTCCGACCATGTCAACACCTATCCCCTGGTGAACGACCTCGCGACACTGGCCTGGATGGCACAGCAGGCGGCGCTGGAACTGCACGTTCCGCAGTGGCGGTTCGGCAAGGGTGGAGCGCGGCAGAATCCCGACCGGCTGGTGCTCGACCTCGACCCGGGCGAGGGCGCTGGCCTATCCGAGTGCGTCGAGGTCGCGAAAGCGGTGCGTGCGATCCTCACCGGGATGGGGCTCGAGTCGTACCCGGTGACGAGCGGCTCCAAGGGCATCCATCTGTATGCGCCCCTCGACGGACAGCAGACCTCCGATCAGGTGTCGTCGGTCGCGCACGAACTGGCGCGGGCGCTCGAAGCCGACCATCCCGACCTCGTCGTGAGCGACATGAAGAAGACGCTGCGCGCGGGCAAGGTGCTACTCGACTGGAGCCAGAACAACGGCAACAAGACGACGATCGTGCCGTACTCGCTGAGGGGCAGGATGCGCCCCACCGTGGCCGCCCCGCGCACCTGGCGCGAACTGCTCTCCCCCGGGCTGCGGCAGCTCGAGATGCACGAGGTGTTGGCGCGGGTTGCCGCGAAGGGCGACCCGGCGGCCGACCTGGAGCGGGAGATCTGGCACTCGTCGGAGGCGGAGGAGAAGCTCGCCGTCTACCGGTCGATGCGCGACGGGGCGAAGACGCCGGAGCCGATGGGGGGTGCAGTGCAGGGGCCCGGCAACTCCTTCGTCATCCAGGAGCATCACGCGACGGCGCTGCACTACGACTTCCGCCTGGAACGTGACGGGGTGCTCGTCTCGTGGGCGGTGCCGAGGGGGGTGCCGACGGAAGCCGGCAAGAACCACCTCGCGGTGCACACCGAGGATCACCCGCTGGAGTACGGGCAGTTCGAGGGTGAGATCCCCAAGGGCGAGTACGGCGCCGGCAAGGTCACCATCTGGGATCGCGGCTCGTACGACCTCGAGAAATGGCGCGACGACGAGGTGATCTTCACGATCCACGGCGAGAAGCACGGGTCGCAGCGGCTCGCGCTGATCCAGACCGACAAGGGCGGCAAGAACTGGCTGCTGCACCTCATGAAAGACCAGCAGCCGGTCGACTGGGACGACCCCGAGAGCGTCGCGGCGTCGAAGGCGCGCTCGGCGGCGGGTTCCTGGAAACGCGTCGGCGCCGAACCGCGGCGCGGGCTGAAGCGCGGCAAGTCGGTCGTCGGCGGGCGCACGAATGCGGCCGGCACCGTGCATCCGATGCTCGCGACCCTCGCCGATCTCGACACGTTCGCTCGCGATGACGACTGGGTGTTCGAGATGAAGTGGGACGGCTACCGCGCGATCGCGACGGTGCGCGACGGCACGGTGGAGTTGCGGTCGCGCAACGGCCTCGACTTCACCCCGACGTATCCCGAGTTGCAGGCGCTCGCCGACGCCGTGGAGGGCGATGTCGTGCTCGACGGCGAGATCGTCGCCCTCGACGCGTCGGGTCGGCCGTCGTTCGGCCTGCTGCAGACCCGGTCGGGCATCACCTCTCCGCGCGACGTCGAGCGGGCCCGGAAGGCGCAGGAGGTGCAGTTCTTCGCGTTCGACATCCTGGAACGCGACGGGCGGTCGCTCGCGGCCCGGCCGTACACCCAACGCCGCAGCGAGCTGCGCGAAGCGGTGCGGGATGTCGGCCCGGTGCGGGTACCCCCGGATGCCGGCAGCGACCTCGACGCCGCCGTCGCGACGAGCCGCAGACTCGGGCTCGAGGGAGTGATCGCGAAGCGGGCATCCTCTCCCTATCGTCTCGGACGTCGTTCGCGGGACTGGCTGAAGGTGAAGCACACCCTCACCCAGGAGGTCGTCGTCGCCGGCTGGCGCCCGGGCAACGGAGCACGCTCCGACACCGTCGGGTCGCTGCTCGTCGGCGTCCCCGGAAAGGGTGGACTCGCCTACGTCGGCCGGGTCGGCAGCGGATTCACCGACCGCGAGCTCGGCGACCTGCGCACCCGCCTCGACCGGATGGGCCGCGAGACCAGCCCGCTCGTCGGGGTGCCGCCCGTCGACGCGAAGGACGCGCGGTGGGTCACCCCGAAACTCGTCGGCGAGGTCGAATACGCCGAGATCACCGCCGACGGCCGCCTGCGCGCCCCCACCTGGCGCGGCTGGCGGCCCGACAAGACCCCTGAAGAAATCACCTGGGAGGTGCCCGATGGATCGTGACCCTGACCGCTTGGAGTACGAGCCGAACGCCGAGGACGAGAGGATCGAACCGCTCGAACCCGCCGACGAGCAGGCACCTCCGCCGCCGACCCTCGACCCCGACGAACGCATCGAGGTCGACGACGACGACGATCTCGCGCTCGACGACGACCGTCCCGCCTGACCCCGAAGGCACTAATCCGCCAATCCCGGGGCTCCGGTACCGGTAATCCGTCACATTTGTCACGGATTGCGGCGCGAAGGTCTCACGGCGCCCGGAAGCCGCGCGACACGCTCAGTAGAGGAAGAAGATGGGCGCCCACGAGGGGTTGCGGGCGTGCACGATCGCGAGAAAGACGAGCGCGTCGAACGCCAGATGCACGGCCAGCACGTAGCCGAGCGACCGGGTCTTCGCGAACAGGTAGCCCTGCAGCAACGCGAACGGGATGGTGAGCAGCGGGCCCCACGCGCGATAGCCCAGCTCCCAGAGGAACGACACGAAGATCACGGCAGTGAGGATGTTGGCCTGCCACAGCGGGAAGTGTCGCCGCAGCAGCACCAGCACCGTGCAGATGAAGAACAGCTCGTCCCAGGTGCCGACCGCGTTGACCCCGACGAAGAAGCGCAGGAGCTCACCGGTGTCTTCGAGCGGCGGCCAGTTGAGATAGGCGCCCGAGCGGATGAAGTAGAACGGCAGGATCAGGTAGCCCAGCGCCGGCACCGCGAGCAGGTAGCCGATCTCGAGCCGCGTCTTGTTCTCGCGCGACCGCCACGGGAACCGGATCACCCGCCGCCGGAACACGAACCGATCGAGCACGAACGGCACGAGCACCGCGAGCGCCAGCACCGTGCCGATGCGGATGAACGACGGCCACGAGACATCCGCTTCGACGCTCGTCGTCGCGACGATGCCGATGCCGACGCCGATCAGGGTGAGGTCTTTGCCGAGCTCGCGATCGAGCAGCATCGCGGCGATCAGCGACGCCGCGAGCAGCGGAACGCCGACCGCGTGGAATTGCAGCCCGAACAGGAAGAACGCCGACAGCGACACCCCGATGGCGGGGAGCAGACTCCAGCTCGAGTCCGACGCGCGCAGGGTTTCGATACGCCCGCTACGCGGGCTACTCAACCGGCGGCTCTTCGAACTTCGGCAGGGTGATCGCGCCGGTCGTCGGCACCATGCCCGACAGCCGCTCGGGCGACAGCACCCGGCGCACCTCCTCGGCCGACATCAGACCCTGCTCGACGACAAGTTCGGCGATCGAGGCGCTCGTGGTGAGCGCCGTGTGCGCGAGGGTCGCCGCCGCCGCGTAGCCGATGTACGGGGTGAGGGCGGTGACGACGCCGACGCTCATGCCGACCTGTTCGTGCAGCCGCACCGTGTTCGCCTCGATGCCTTCGATGCAGTTCACCCGCAGCGTCGTGCAGGCGTGCGTCATCCAGTCCAGCGACTGCAGGATGCTGTGGGCGATCACCGGTTCGAAGGCGTTGAGCTGCAGCTGGCCGGCCTCCGCCGCGGCGGTGACCGTGGCATCCGCACCGATGACGGCGAACGCCACCTGGTTGACCACCTCGGGGATGACGGGGTTGACCTTGCCGGGCATGATCGACGACCCCGCCTGACGGGCCGGCAGGAAGATCTCGCCGAGCCCCGCCTGCGGGCCCGACGACAGCAGCCGCAGGTCGTTGCAGATCTTCGACAACTTCACCGCGGCGCGCTTGAGGGTGCCCGAGGCGGTCATGAAGATGCCCGCGTCGGCGGTCGCCTCGATGAGGTCGGGCGCCGTCTCCTGCGGCATGCCGCTGAGTTCCTCGAGGTGGCGGCGCACCGCCTCCGCGTACCGCGGGTCGGCGGTGATGCCGGTGCCGATCGCGGTCGCGCCCATGTTGATCTCGTTGAGCCAGGGAATCACTTCCGAGAGCCGGTCGAAGTCTTCGGTGAGGGTGCGGGCGAAGCCGCGGAACTCCTGGCCGAGCGTCATCGGCACGGCGTCCTGCAACTGGGTGCGACCCACCTTGAGGATGTGCGCGAACTCGACGCCCTTCGCCGCGAAGGCCTGGGTGAGCAGGCGATGCTCGACGAGCAGTTTCTGGATGCCGAAGACCATCGCCAGCTTGATGGCCGTCGGGTAGACGTCGTTGGTCGACTGCGACCGGTTGACGTCGTCGATCGGGCTGAGGTGCTCGTACTCGCCGCGCCCGTGACCCATCATCTCGAGCCCGATGTTGGCGATCACCTCGTTGGCGTTCATGTTGGTGCTCGTGCCGGCGCCGCCCTGGATGACTCCGACGACGAACTGGTCGTGGAATTCGCCCGCGACGATGCGGGCACAGGCGGCGTCGATGATGTCGGCTTTCGCCGGATCGAGCACGCCGATCTCGCGGTTGGCGCGAGCCGACGCCTGTTTCACGAAGGCGAGGGCTCGCAGCAGGCTGGGGTAGTTCGAGATCGCGCGTCGCGAGATCGGGAAGTTCACCAACGCTCGCGCGGTATGGATGCCCCAATAGACATCGGCGGGGATCTGCATCGATCCCAGCGAGTCGGTCTCGGTTCTGGTGGGTCCGCCGCCGGTCAGCACGCTTGTGGCGAGCTCGGGACCGGTCGTCGGTTGGACAGGCGTGGTTCCCTGCATAGCAGTGAGCCTAGGCGCGCTCCTGGGATAAGGGGAGAGCGATGCGTCTCGAGTTTCAGCCCAGGTGGGACAGGATGAACGCCGCCAGGAAACCGAGGGTCGCGAGCAGGCCGGTCGCCGCCCGATCCCGGGCGAACGCCGTCGGGATCATCGTGTTGCAGACCATCGCGAGCATGCCCCCCGCGGCGATGGTCGTGATGAACGCGATCAATTCCGCGGGCGCGTCACGCAGCAGGAGGTAGCCGAGCAGCGACGCCACGCCCGACACGACCACGACCGCGCCCCAGACTCCGAAGACGTACCGCGCCGGGCGTCCGGCATCCTTCATCCCCGCCGCACTCGCCAACCCCTCCGGGAGGTTCGCGATCGCGATCGCGAGCAGGATCGGCAGGCTGAGGCCCCCGGTGGCGGCGACGGTGGTGCCGAGCACGACCGACTCCGGGATGCCGTCGACGAGCGCGCCGATGAGGAGCGCGAGTCCTCCGCGTTTCCGGTTGCCGCTCCCCCGACGCCCTCGCGCGTCGACGACTTCGGCCGCCGCGACATAGATGATCGCGCCGAGCACGAAACCGAGCACGGTCGGCCAGAGCCCTCCGTCGGCGTGCGCCTCCGCGACGAGTTCATAGGCGAGGGCCGCGATGAGCACCCCGGCCCCGAACGCGGTGATGCCGGCGACGATCGCCTGCGGCACCCGGACCAGCCACGCGACCGCGGCACCGAGCAGCAGGATCGACCCGGCGACCAGCCCGCTCCCTGCGGCCGTCAGCGCACCGATGACGGCATCCATGCCGCCAGTGTCGCACCTGGCGGCCACGCCGCGAAGGGGTGCGACCCGAAAGGGGAGCCCCCGAAGCGGGGCTTATCCGAGCGCCGCTCACCGCTCTAATGTCGACAGCAATCGCGAGGGGGTCGCGATCGAGAGGGTCAGAATCCGATGCACTCGTCACGGGTGCTGGGCGT
Source organism: Pseudolysinimonas yzui (assembly GCF_014653215.1). Taxonomy (GTDB): domain Bacteria; phylum Actinomycetota; class Actinomycetes; order Actinomycetales; family Microbacteriaceae; genus Pseudolysinimonas_A; species Pseudolysinimonas_A yzui. Next base: position 1,125,784 of record NZ_BNAI01000001.1, read on the forward strand.
GGTCGCGTTAACCGCGATCATCGTCGCAGCCATCAGCTTCGCGGTCGTCGATGTGACGATCACGGCGGGCTGCGACGAGGGGCCCTGCAACGGCGGCATCCCGATCGTCGCCATCACGTTCGCCGCCCTCGGCGCACTCGCGGCGCTGGTCAGCGTGATCCCGGCGGTGAGCTGGATCGTCGAGGCGATCCGTACGGCACGGGCGGCGAGCCACGAAGAGGACCGGGAACTCGCCCGGGCCGCGCGCGCCCGGCCGCTCTACACCGACGAGGAACTCTGATGCCACCGGTCACCAGCGGGGCGCACTGCCGGGGAATCGGCTGCGACCACGCGCAGACCGACTCCGACGCCGACGTCAGTCCAGCCGACCGACCGCGAGCACCCGCACGACCGCGACACCTTCTTCGGCTGACGCCGCGAGGTCGACTTCGGCGGTGATGCCCCAGTCGTGATGCCCGGCGGGGTCGTCGAGGATCTGACGCACCACCCAGCGGTCGGGCTCTTCGTCGATGACGAGTCGCGCGACGCTGCGGGCGTCGGGCCCGGTGCCGATCTCGTCGTGTTCCGCGTAGTAGGCGTCGAGCGCCTCGGCCCACGGCACCCCCGGGTCGAGGGCGAGCAGTTCGTCGTCGCGCTGCAGCGCTGCGGCCTGCACCCGCCGCCACAGGGCGTTCCGCACGAGCACCAGGAACGCGCGGCGGTTGGTGACGACGCTCGTCGGCGCCGGCGGCAGAACCGGCTTCTCCCCGGCGACGAGTTCGGCCGGGTTCTGTAGCGCGGCCCACTCGTCGAGCAGGCTCGAGTCGACCTGCCGCACCAGTTCGCCGAGCCACTCGATGAGATCCTGCAACTCGTCGGTCTTGAGTTCATCGGGGATCGTCTGCCGCGCCGCCCGGTAGGCGTCGGAGAGGTAGCGCAGCACGAGCCCTTCGCTGCGGCCCAGCTGGTAGAACGCGACGTAGTCCGAGAACGACATCGCCCGCTCGTAGAGGTCGCGCACGACTGACTTCGGGGAGAGCTCGAAGTCGCGCACCCAGGGCTGGGATGCCGCGAAGGTCTCGAAGGCCTGCTCGAGCAGCTCGTCGAGCGGCTTGGGCCAGGTGACCGTCTCGAGCAACTCCATGCGCTCGTCGTACTCGATGCCGTCGGCCTTCATCGCCGCGACCGCCTCGCCGCGGGCCTTGAACTGCTGCTGCGACAGGATCGGCCGCGGGTCGTCGAGGGTGGACTCGATGATGCTGATCATGTCGAGCGCGTACGTGGGCTGCTCGAGATCCAGCAACTCGAAGGCGGCGAGCGCGAACGGCGACAGCGGCTGGTTGAGCGCGAAGTTCGGTTGCAGGTCGACGGTGAGCTTCGGGATGCCGTCGCGCAGCTCGACGACGCCGGCCGCCTTCAGCGTGCGGTAGATGCCCAGCGCCCGCCGGGCCAGCTCCCGCTGCAGCTCCGGCGGCTCGTGGTTGTCGAACACGAGGGCGCGAACGTTCTCGAAGGGATCACCGCCCTCCCGCCCGATGACGTTGATGAGCATCGCCGCGGTGATCTGCATGGATGACGTGAGCGTCTCGGGTTCCGCGGCGATCAGCCGCTCGAACGACGCCGGACCCCAGGAGACGAAGCCCTCGGGGGCGCGCTTCTTCGGGCCCCCCTTCTTGCCCTTCGCCTCGGCCTTCTTCGCGGCGATCTGGTTCTCGATCTCGTGTTCGGGAGCCTCGGCGACGACATCCCCTGCGACGTCGTGCCCGGCCCGCCCGGCGCGCCCGGCGATCTGGTGGAACTCGCGTGCCGAGAGCTGCCGCATCTTCACGCCGTCGAACTTCGTGAGCGCCGTCAGCAGCACGGTGCGGATCGGCACGTTGATGCCGACGCCGAGGGTGTCGGTGCCGCAGATGACCCGCAACATGCCGAGTTGCGCCAACTGCTCGACGAGCCGGCGGTACTTCGGCAGCATCCCGGCGTGATGCACCCCGATGCCCGCCCGCACCAGCTTCGACAGGGTCGACCCGAAGCCGGGCGAGAACCGGAAGCCGCCGATCTCCTCGGCGATCCGGTCACGCTGCTCGCGCGTCGCGACCCGCGCCGAGAGCAGCGCCTGCGCCCGCTCGACCGCGGCGGCCTGGGCGAAGTGCACGATGTACACCGGCGCGAGCCTCTCTTCCAGCAGCGACTCGACCGTCTCGTGCACCGGCGTCGTCACGTAGCGGTAGTGCAGCGGCACGGGCCGCTCGACGCCGGTGACGTGCGCCACCTCGATCCCGGTGCGACGCTCCAGGTCGGTCGAGATGTCGGTCAGGTCGCCGAGCGTCGCCGACATGAGCACGAACCGCGCCCGGTTCAACACCAGCAGCGGCACCTGCCAGGCCCAGCCGCGCTGCGGATCGGCGTAGAAGTGGAACTCGTCGGCGATGACCACGTCCACGTTCGTCTCCGCACCCTCGCGCAGCGCGAGGTTCGCGAGGATCTCGGCCGTGCAGCAGATGATCGGCGCATCCGGGTTGACGCTCGAGTCGCCGGTCACCATGCCGACGTTCTCGGGGCCGAACACCTCGACGAGGGCGAAGAACTTCTCGCTCACCAGCGCCTTCAGGGGGGCGGTGTAGAAGGAGCGCTGACCCTGCGCGAGCGCGGCCGCGTGCGCGGCGATCGCGACCAGCGACTTGCCCGTTCCCGTCGGGGTGGAGAGCACCAGGTGACGGTCGAGCACGAGCTCCAGCACCGCCTCCTCCTGCGCCGGATAGAGCCGCAACCCACGCGACCGGGCCCAGTCGTCGAACGCCTGCACGAAGGCATCCGCATCCCATGGCGCCGGAAGAGCGGCGACGAGCGCCGTCTTCGGCGACGACACGAGAGGCGGCATGAGTCGAGTCTGCCCTGTCCCCCGGGATGGGGCCGCCGTGTCCCCACCTCGGGGTGGAGCGCACGGGTACCCCCGAATCGCCCCTGCGCCTTAGAATCAGCTGGGAATCCTGCGTTCTGCAGGGTCGTAGGGCGTGAGGAGCGTGCTGTCGTGGCAGACGACGACGTCCGCGTCCCCGCGGGCTGGTACCCGGACCCGCTCGGGCTTCCGCAGCTGCGGTGGTGGGACAACCACGCCTGGACCGAGCACACCTCCGACGCGCGCCAGCCGATGGTCGCCGAACACATGACCGCGCAGACGATGGCCGCGCAGCCGGTGCAGCCGAACTGGGCCGAACCGGCCAAGCCCCGGCTGGCCTTCGCCGACGACTTCGTCGACCCCGCCGACCTCGCCGACTTCATCGACTCCGCCGACCCGGTGCACGACCTCGTCGAGCCGGCGACGGGCGTGACCGAACTACCGTCACGACGCGCCCTCCGCGAAGCGGAACGCCTCGCCCACGACGACGACATCGTGCACGACCTCACCGGCGACAGCGCCCGCTTCGGCGACCCGCTCCCGCAGCTCGAGGCACCGGCACCCGGCAGCAGCAGCGACGCCGAACCGTCCCCGGCCGTACGCTACGCCCGCGGGGCCGGCATCGCCGACGCCCCGCGTTCGATGCGGTACGACCTCGACGAAAGCCACGAAGACCTCCTCGGTGAGACGTCGATCCCGCGGTCGGCGTTCGCGCACGCGAGCTCGTCGACGACGACCTTCATCCCCGACTACCCGGCCGAGCCCCAGCCCGAATCGAGCCGTGCGCACGGCAGCCACCGGGTGCGGATGGCCCACGCCGCGCAGACGAGCACCGTTCCGGCCTGGCTGCTCACCCTGATCCCGGTCTACATGCTGCTGGTCGGCATGATCCTGCTGCTCAGCGGAGTGCAGGCCTCGTTCGCCTACGTCAACGCCGCCATCGTGCTCGGGGTGCCGTGGATCGCCGGCATCGTGCTCGCGATCATCGACTACCGGATGCTGGAGCGCGGTGGCATGGACGCCCCGGCCCCGTGGGCCTGGGCTCTCTTCGGGGCGCCGGTGTATCTCGTCGCGCGGCTCGTCGCGACGGTGCGCGAAACCGGCACCGGCTTCGGCCCCGTGCTCACCTTCTTCACCCTCGGACTGTTCACGGCGGGCGCTGTCGTCGCCGTGCCCGGTCTGGTGATGGAACTCTCGCCCTCCTTCTTCTCGGAGGAGGCCGAGCGCTCCGTGCAGGCCGACGCCCGCTCGTTCGGCACCGAACTGCAGGTGGACTGCCCCGAGACTCCCCCGTTGCTGCTGCAGCAGTCGTTCAGCTGCGCGGCGACGAACGAAGACGGTGACACCTTCGACGTGCTCGTCAGCCTGCAGCGCTCCAACGGGTGGATCGACTGGCGCGTCGACAGCTGGGGCGCCTTCGCAATGGGTTCCTGATCCTGCTCTGGACACACCCGAACGGGGTGATGAGACCCACAGCCGCTGTCCCTAGACTGGCTACACCCCTGCACCACCGAGTACCACCGCACCTGCATCGCCTTCGCTTTCGTCCCCCGACGTTCCCGGCCCGAAGGAGTACGGCTTGACCGACCAGGCGACCCGCGTTGTGCCTGCAGGCTGGTATGAAGACCCGGCCTCGAATGCTCACGTGCGCTGGTGGAACGGTCTCGCGTGGACCGAGCACACCGCGATCAAGCCCACCCCGGCCCCGGTCGCGCAACCGACGACTCCCGCGTACGGCGACTACGGCAGCGGCCGGTATGGCGACGGCTACACCGCCCAGGAGCAGGTCACGACCGCCACCGGCTCGACCGCGACGCCCGAGACGCTCGCGCGCATCGCCGAGGCGCGCGAACTGGAGCGCCAGTACGGCATCAGCACCGCCGAGAACGAGATCATCATGCGGGCCGCCGGCCACGGTGCGGCCAGCCTCGGGGCCGCCGACCACGGTGCGGCCAGCCACGGTGGCGCCTCGACCGGCTCGGACTACCGGCCCTGGAACGCCGAGCCCGAACCGGTCTACGAGGAGCCGAGCAGCAACACGGCATCCGCGTGGTTCATCGCGCTCTGGCCGCTGCTCACCCTCGCGGCCGCGGCGACCGCCGCGTATCTCGCCTTCTACGTCATGCCCGAACCGAGTGTCGCGGGCATCCCCGTCGTCGCCGCGGTCGCGCTGGTGCCGTCGCTGCTCACCCTGATCTGGGCCGCGACGGATGCCCGCAAGCTCCGGCAGAACGACTTCCGGCCGGCGAGTCCCGCGCTCGCCCTCCTCGGGCCGCTGATCTACCTGATCGGCCGGCGCGTGCGGGTTCCGGGCTCGGGCCCCCTCGCGTTGCTGCTCGTGCTCACCGTGATCGCGGTCGGCGCGCCGACGGCGGCGTATCTGACCGGATACGCGGTGCCGGTGACCAAGGCGCTCGAGATCCAGCAGACCGTGCAGGCCGACCTCGTCGGCAGCGGCAAGCTCGCCTCTGTCTCGTGCCCGGTGTTCGTCGAAAGCCTCGAACTGGGTTCGCTCTACAGCTGCAACGGCGTGGGGCCCGACGGCGGCGAGAAGCTGGTCTGGGTGAGCATCGACACCGAGGACGGCGACTTCTCGTACGCCCTCGCCCTGCGGTAGCACTCGCCCTTCCCAGCCACCGCGTCGGCTGCCGGCTCTAGGCTGAGCGGGTCATGCGCATCCTCTTCGTCCGTCACGGTCAGACGCCCGCCAACGTGCGCGGCATCCTCGACACCGCCGCGCCCGGCCCGGGGCTCACCGAGCTCGGCACCCGGCAGGCGCACGCGGTCGTCGAGGCGCTCGGGCACGAGTCGATCGCGGCGATCTACGTGTCGAAACTGCTGCGCACCCACGAGACCGCGGCGCCGCTCGCCGCGGCACTCGGCCTCACCCCGGTCGAACTCGACGGAACCCACGAGATCGAGGCCGGCGACGTCGAGGGCCGCAGCGACCACGACGCAGTGCGCACCTACATGACGACGGTATTCGCCTGGGGGTCGGGCGACCCCAGCCCGGTGATGCCCGGCGGACCCGACGGCCACGCCTTCTTCGCGCGCTTCGACGGCGCCATCGCGCAGGTCGCCGCCGAGCATCCCGTCGATGCGACCGTCGTCGTGGTCAGCCACGGCGCCGCCATCCGCGTCTGGACGGGTGCGCGCGTGCGCAACCTCGGCGACGGGTTCACCGCCGACAACCACCTCGACAACACCGGCATCGTCGTCGTCGACGGGTCGCCCGAGGCCGGCTGGACGGCGCTGTCGTGGGGCGGGGTTCCCGTGGGCGGCGCACAGCTCGCCGATCCGACCGCCGACGACCCCACGGGCGACGCGCTCGACGAAGCGCTCGACGACCCGCGCGACCGCTGAGCCCGCGCGACCACTGAACCCGCGACTGCTCAGCCCGCGGCGCGCATCCCGCGTCACGTCGGCGGTGGCGCCTACCCTCTCAACTGTGACCCGCCGGATCCTCCACGCACGCGCGGAGCTCGTCGCCGAAGGCATCGACCACCTCGGCGTCGAGACGTTCTGGCACTCGCTGGTCGCGGCGCACGTCACCCGTGTCGCCGGGCCGGGGATGACGGCGATCCTGGGCGACCTGCCCGAGCGCGGCCGCGAGGTGACCGACGACCTCATCGACGGTCTCACGATCAGCGAGATCAACGTGCTCTACGAGTTCTCGCTCGCCTACGTCGATCGCTCCAGCCGCAAGTCGAGCGGCCAGTTCTTCACCCCCGACGACGTCGCCCGCTTTCTCGCCACCCGCGCGGCGGCGCTTCCCGACGGCACCTGGATCGACCCGTGCTGCGGCATCGGCAACCTCTCCTACTGGCTCGCGCACGAGCAGCCCGACTCCGCGCGGTTTCTCGCCGAACGACTCGTGCTCGTCGATCGTGACCCCCTCGCCCTCACCATCGCCCGCGCGCTGCTCGCCACCGAGTTCGGGCTCGACGGCGCCCAGTATCGGGCCCTCCACGCGCGGTCGCGGGTGGCCGACGCGCTCAGCGACGACCTGCCGGAGTTCGACTACGCCCTCATGAACCCGCCCTACGTGGTCGTGCCGCGTGACGACCGGTTCGCCGCGGCGGAATCGCGTGACCTGTACGCCTACTTCCTGGAGCGGATGATCACCCTCGGCCGCCGCGGCATCGTCGCGATCACGCCGCAGAGCTTCACCTCGGGCCGCAAGTTCGCGGGGCTGCGCCGGTTGCTCGTGCGGCAGCTGGAGACGATGGATGTCTACTGCTTCGACAACGTGCCCGACAACGTGTTCCGCGGGGTGAAGTTCGGGTCGCAGAACACCAACAGGGTGAACTCGACCCGAGCCGCCGTGCTCGTCGGTCTGATGGGCGACTCCGGTGCGCCCCGACGCCACCGCATCACCCCGCTGCTGCGCTGGCGCGCCCACCAGCGCGCCGACCTGTTCGCGGCGGCCGACGACTTCCTCACCGAGCTGCAGCCCGACGCCGACCGGGCCTTTCCGAAGGTCGGGGCGGCGCTCGTGCGGCTGCACCGCGCGATGCTGGAGTGCGACACCACGGTGCGCGATCTTGTCGTGCCCGGGCCGACGGCGTACCCGCTCGACGTTCCGGTGACCCCGCGTTACTTCCTCTCGGCCGTGAAACGGGTGCTCGACCGCGGCCACGTGCACCGGCTGTACTTCGCAACCGAAGCGTCCCGGGATCGTGCCGCGATCGTGCTCAACTCGTCGCTCGCCTACTGGTGGTGGCGGGCCTACGAAGGCGGAATCACCGTCTCGCGCTCGATTCTCATGTCGGTGCCGGTGCCGATCGGGGATGCCGACGCCGGCTTGGTCGCGGCCCTCGAGGCGTCGGAACGCGAGAACGTCGTCGTCAAACGCAACGCCGGACGCCCCAACGAGAACGTCAAGCACCCGTGGCGCCTCCTCCGGCTGCTCGACCAGGCGGTCGCCCCCGACGACGTCGACGACCTCCTCGCCACCCACGCCAACTCCCACTTGAGCGTCCCGGCGCCCTCTCGCGGGTTGAGGAGCGCCACCGAAGGCGACACGTCTCGAAACCCCAGCCCCGAGCAACCTCCCGCCCATCCCCCCGCGAGAGCCTCCGGATCATGAAGCTCCCGCTCTGGCCGGCCGGATCCACGAGCGGTTCCCCCGAATTCGACACCCTGCGCGACCGCCTGGTCGCCGACGACAACCTCCGCGAGGAGCTCGAGGCCGCACTCCGTGCGAACGTGAACCGCATCGACCCCACCGATCGGGCCAACCGTTTCGGGTCGGGTGCGGCGGTCGAGTGGATCATCGCGGCTGCGGCGTACCAGGCCGGCATCCTGTCGGTGCCGGGTGGCCACAACGCCGACGGTTTCGATCTGCAGTCGCTGCGCGATCAGGTGCGCGGACTGTGGAGCGTGAAGAACACGACGAAGGCGAGCGGCTTCCGGCTGACGAACGGCATGAGCGGTGCGGGCCGCGGGTTCACCGAGGGCGTCATCCTGCTCTCCCCCGCGCTGCCGGGGCTCACGTTCGCACACCCGGACTTCCATCCCGACGTCGCCGCCGCGGTGCAGCAGAAGGACGACCACACCCTGTTGCCGCTGCGCGACGCCCTGCGTCACGCCGAAGAGCACCCGGAATGTGTGGCGCCGATCCGCATGCCGGTGAACCCGAAGACCGGCCGCGACGACCCGTGGATGGACTACGTGAAGTCGCTGCTTGAGCCGCAGCGGTTCCCCCGGCTGTCGAAGCTGTTCGTCGACGCGGTGCCGCCGCAGCGTTCGCTGGCGACCGAGATCGTCGAACTCGCGAAGCTGCGGGATGCCGGAACGCTCACCGAGGCGCAGTTCAGTGCCGCGGTGGATCGCATCACCGCCGGCTGACTCGAAGGCCGGACCTTACCGGGTCGAGCGGCGCGTGTCACCCCCCTTTCACCCGCACCGTTCTTTGGGTGTGCTGGGGTGAGGACTCCCCCGCCCTCGAGAGGCGCCGACGAGGGATTCCCGGAAGGAATGAACGATATGGGACGTCACAGCATGGGCTATGTGCCGCCGGGCGACGACTTCGCCGTGTTCTCCGCGGACGGGCTGTCCGCGGACGGTGTCTCCGCGGACGGGCTCTCTGCGGACGCGTCGATCGCCCCTCCCGGCGGTCCGATCGAGCCGGGGATTCCCGGTGCGCCGGAGGCGCCCAGCCCGAACACGCCCGGCCCCGACGCCCCGTCGACCGTTCCCGCCGAGCCCTATCCGGGTGAACCCAACCCGGTGGAGCCGTACCCGGTGGAGCCGAACGTTCCGGGTGAGCCGATGGAGCCACCCCCGCTCGCCCCCGAGGATTCCGATGACGGCTCAACCCCCGCTCCGGGGGCGTGGCACGCCGCCGGACCCGAGGTGCTCTGAAGCAGCGCCACCGGCCTTCCGACCGCGACCTCAGCCCGCCGGCGGTCGCTCGGCGGCGAGCACAAGCTCGGGTCGAGCGAGGCTGCGTTGCGTGCGTCGCGCGACGGCTGACACGACGACCCCGATCAGCGCTCCCGCGGCCGCTCCGAGGGTGTTGGCGACGACGTCGCGCGGGTCGGACACTCGCGGTGACCACATCTGCAGCACTTCGATCGCGATCGACACCGCCCCGCCGGCGACGACGGCACCCACCCATCCGGCACGCGGCACGGCGAGCCGCACCAGCAGCCCGAGAGGCACGAACAGCAGAATGTTGGCGACGAACTCGGGGGATCCGAGTCGCACCCACGTCTCGGGGGCGATCCAGACGCTCGGCGACAACACGTCGTAGTCGCCCCGGTTCGGCAGCGTGCGCCAGAGCGTGGGCCCGAGGGTGATCATTCCGATCACTCCGAGGTACACCGCCGCGAGGGCGGCGAACGGCAGGGAGCGTCGGGTCATCTTCTGATCTTCGACGCCTGATGCTCGGTGCCCGCTGGGAGCCGGCCCGGAGTCGACCGCAGAGCCGGACCCGGCACCGAACCGCGCTGCCGAACCTGATGCTCCCGGATCGCCCGCGACTTGGTGACGAGCAGCTCTGGGGGCCGAGGTCGATCCGGGGGCGGGTGCAACCAGGACCGTCCCTCTCGTCGGCGGATCTGCCAGCCCTCGTTGTGCAGTTTCAGGTGGTGATGCCGGCAGAGCAGCACGCCCCGGTCGAGGTCGGTGCATCCGCCGTCGGCGTAGTGGTCGATGTGATGCGCCTCACACCAGGAGGGCGGCCGTTCGCAGCCGTGCCAGAGGCATCCGCCGTCCCGGATCGCCAGCGCGACCCGCTGATGACGCGAGAACAGCCGTTGTTCTCGCCCCAGGTCGAGTACATTGCCCAGGGAATCCAGCAGCGCCGGCTGGGTGCCATTCGCACATGCCAGCGCCTGCACCGTACCGATCGAGACGGCTTCGTTCGACCCTTCGATCACCCCGTGCCCGACACCCGCAGCCAGGTCGGATGCCGACACCAGCACCCGCACCGCCGGCATCCCTCGACCCAGCAGCACCGAAGGGTCGAGCCCGGCGGATTGCCGCAGCAACTCGGTGAACGCATCCGACGCGATCTGCTCGGTCGTGCGCTCATCCCGCTCCAACGCTTCCGCGCGACGCTCAGACTCCGCATCGACGAACCGCGGACCACCCCGCCGAGGCGACGTCGCCCGGTCGTACACCTCATCGACCACCCCGGCGGTGAGCGGGTCGTAATCCCAGATGAGGCGCTTCATCCCGTCGCGCAGATCCAGCCGCCGCAATGACCGCCGCCCGCGCAACACCGCCTCCCGGGACGCGATCCCGGCTTCATCGATCTCGTCGCGCACTTCCCGCGCGCGCTTGAGTAGCCGGTCGGGGTCGAGGTTCGGCGCTTCGTCGCACAGCAACTCGGTCGCCTCGGCCACCAGCACCGGATCCGCAGCCGCCCCATCGAGCCCCGCCCGGATCGCCTCGGCCGCCTGCACCGACACCGACCCCTCGACGACCCGGTCGCCGAGCACCCGATCGCCAGACCGTTCATCGCCCGGCACCGCGTCGTCGGACTGCGCCAGCCGCCCGACTCGCAAGGCGACCACGGCATCCCGACCCGTCACCCCGCTCACGACCTTGAGCAGCTCTTCGGGGGTGCGAGCGCCTTCCCGACGCGCCAACCCCGCCCCGCCCAACTCCGGCGACGACCTCCGCCTCAACTCCCCCGCCGCGAGCGCCAGGTGCGCATCCGCCAGCGCTTTCGCCTCGCCCGCGAGCCGCAGCCACTCCATCACCGACGCATCCGATGCCGCCCGGCACGACGAAACCGACCGCGGCACATCACGCAGCACCGCAACGGCGGTGGCGAGTGCTGAGGTCGAGGTCATGACTGAAATCCTTCCGGACTCCATTCTCCCAACCCGAACAAACTTTCGAAAGTACAAGAAGTCGCACGACGAGACCCTGTGGAGGACTCAGCGCGAACCCCGCGCAGACCGCGCAGAACGCCCCACATACCGCCGCACCAACCCGACGACGACGAGCAGCACCCCGAGCACGACCCCCGGCGGCGTGACCGCGGTGAACACCACCGCAGCCGTCGTATTCGCCGCCGCGAGCTCCGCCGCCAACCCGGCCCCCCACATCCGCAACGCCACTCCCGCCGCGACCACCGCGACGACGAGCAGCAGCCCGACCACGAACTCCCGCCACCGCTCCTCGAGGAACCCGCGCACGAGCCCGAGCACGGCGAGCCCCGCGGCGAGCGGCAACCCGAAGCCGAGCAGAACGCTGGATGCCGCCAGCACGATCGTCGCCCACAGATCCGCGGGCAGAAAGTCGGGCAGTACGGGCATGCACCCACGGTACGCGCGGGTGCAAGATCGAGAGATGACCGACTACCAACGCATCGAGCTCGGCGCCATCGACGAGTGGCGCAACCATTACGGCGGCTTTCGGGCGACGACATCCCGCGATGGTCGCCGCGTGGTCGATCACGAGGTCGACATGCAGTACATCGGGCTGACGGCGAACTCGTTCATCCCCGGCGAGGAGGCCGGCTACTGGCACTCGCACGCCCACCTCGAGGAGTTGTACGTCTTCCTCACCGGCCGCGGCGAGATGGGGCTGGATGACGAGGTGGTTCCGGTAGGCCCCGGCACCGCCATCCGCGTCGGTCAGGGCGTGATGCGCACGTGGCGCGCGGTTCCCGACAGCCCCGAGCCGCTCACCTGGTTGTGCATCCGCGCGGGCGGCACCGAGTTGGAGACGTTCCCGTCGGATGCCACCCGCGACGAGGAGCGCCCGTCACCCTGGTAGCGCTCCCCGTCGCGTCTCGGTGGTCGTTACGCCGCGCGCAGCGGCGGCCCGCCGAACGGCCCGCGTCGAGTCGGCGCGCTGCGCTCCGGAACCCCGGGAACGAAGCGCCGCCTGAGCGTGCCGAGCGGCAGGCGGATGCCGGAGTGGTCGGGCATCCGCGGCCGGCGCGGCTGCGGCGTCAGCAGGGCGCTCACGCCGTCACCTCCTTGCGATCACCCGCCCCGGTCATGCTGGCCTGGCCGGCGTTGCCTGAGGATCCCGACGCGATCTGGATCTTGCGCGGCTTCGCCCGCTCGGCGACCGGGATGATCACCGACAGCACGCCGTGCTCGTAGTTGGCGGTGATCTTCTCGAGGTCGACGCCGTCGCCGAGGGTGAACTGGCGCATGTACGACCCGTAGGGGCGCTCGTGCGAGAGCCACTTCACGTTCTCGTCGACCGGGGCGTGCCGCTCGGCGCGGATGGTGAGCAGTTGGCCGTCGACATCAAGGTCGACCGACGCGGGGTCGATCCCCGGAAGGTCGGCGCTCAGCACGTACTGATCACCGTCGCGGAACAGGTCGACGGGCATCAGCCGAGGAGTTCGAGCGGTGTCGAACACGCTGGACGCGAGGCGGTCGAACTGGCTCAGCACATCGAACGGATTGGACATGATCTATCTCCTTTCGTCTGGCGAATGAAGGTCTCATGCGGGGCCCGCGAGACCCACTTCTGTTTTAGCACTCTCTCCCCGCGAGTGCCAAGCCCCCCGTCTCGCTGAGCACCCGCTAGGGTGAGGCATCCGGAGCCTGGAGGTTCTCATGCGACACTCATCCACCCCGCTCCGCGCCCTGACCGTCACGGCCGTCGGCGTCGTCACTCTCGCAGCCCTGACCGGATGCTTCGGCCCTCCCGTTGCCGTCGAGACCCCGCGCCCGACCCCCGTGGATTTCGGGGGGATCGGCGGCGAATCCCCGGCTCCGATCGAAACCGGCGATCCTGTCGTGCCGACCGCGCCGCCCGAAGCCGGCTACACCACGCTCACCGACGACCTGCAGGTGCTCAGCATCCAGGTGCCGTCTGCGTGGACGGATGTCGACGGCTCCCCGTTCACCACCGACGGCGGCACCGAGTGGGCGGCTCTCACCGCCGCGCCGAACCTCGACGAGTACTACACGACCTGGACCACCCCGGGCGTCGAGTTCGCCGCCACCCCGATCGACGAGCCCGTCGATGAGGCGGCGTTGGTCGGGTTCCTCGGCAGCATCGGCAGCTCATACACGAGCGGCTGCGTCGCGCTGGATGTCGAGCTGCCCTACGACGACGGCTTCTACGTGGGCGTCTTCTCGACCTGGGAGAACTGCGGCGGTGACGGCGGAGCGCAGGCGTTCGCGATCGTCGCGCAGGATCCGTCGTTCGCGCACGCCGTCTACGTGCGGGGGCAGCTTGTCACGGCGCAGGATCAGGGCGACTCGCTCGCCGTCATCCTCGCGACGTTCCAGTCCTCGATCGAATAGATAGTCCCCGACGCCTACCCCGAGCAGCTGATGGCCGCCATGCGCGACGAGATCCGCCGCGTCGAGCGTGAGGAAGCAGCTCGGGATGCCGCCGCCCGCCGCCGGCAGGAACGTCGCGCCGCGCTGCGTGCCCGCGTTGCCGGGTGGTTCAGCCGCTGACTCGAACGAGGAGTTCACCCCAACGGGTGCACGTGCACCGTGGAGCTGAGCGTGGTGCCGTTCACGTCGAGATACAGCTGCCCCTCGACGACCGACACCGAGAGGGTGGTGCGCCGCTCGATCTGCGCCACCACGGCATCCACGAATCCGTCGTCGAAGCTGTGCAGCGTGATCTGATCCGCCTGATGGATGCGCTTGCCCGTCCATGCACCGATCACCTTCAGCGGGTCACGATGCGTGTAGATCGTCGTGCGGTCAGCCAGTTTGCTGGCGAAGTGCAGGCGATCAGCATCGGGAGCGCCGACCTCGATCCACGTGGTCAGCGCGCCGGTCAGGTCCCGAACGAGCACCGCAGGCTCGTCGGTCGCCGAGATGCCGTCGCCGAACGTGATGCCCTCGACATACTCGAGGCAGTACGCGAGCACCCGCGTCACCATGTACGCATCCGTCTCAGACGGATGCCGAGCGACCCGCACGGCGAACTCTTCGTACACGCCGCGATCGACGTCAGCCAACTGCACCGCGAAGTTGTACATCACTGCGCCGGCTGCCACGGAGGTCGAGCCTACGCGTCCGCGCGGGAGCATCTTCGACTGGCGCCCGAAAGCGGGTCTATCCTCACCTCCCCCAACACGCGACCCTTCGGTATGGGGAATGCGGGGGAACTGACGCACGATCTCGCCCAGCGGGCGCCCGGTCACTCACTCATCGAGAAGCTGCTCGACGAGTGGAACCAGGGCCGCATCCACTTCGGCGACCAACCGGACACGGTCGAGATCGATGAGGATGCGCGCGGCTGGTACTGGGGCGTGCTGGGCGAGCAGCGGGTCGCCGCCACCCTGTCAACGCTCGGGCCGGAGTGGACGGTGCTGCACTCCGTGCCGGTCGGCGCGGGCAACACCGACATCGACCACGTCGTGATCGGCCCAGCCGGCGTCTTTACGCTCAATACCAAGTACAGCCCCGTCTCCAACGTCTGGACCGCCGGCCGCGGGCTGATGGTGAACGGCGAGAGCCGAGCCCACTACCTGCGCAGCTCGATGGCGGAACTTCAGCGAGCATCCACCGCGCTCTCGCAAGCGGCGGGTTTCGCGGTGCCGGTCTTCTCGGCTCTCGTGTTCGTCGACCCCGCATCGCTGACCGTGAAGGCGCCCCCAGGGTGGGACGGCACCGACCTGCACGTCGTCTCGGAGCGCGGGCTGCTCCCCCTGCTCACGAGGCGCCGCGAGATGAGCGACGAGCAGCTGACAACCGTGATGGATGCCGCGCTTCGCGCGGAAACCTGGCACCGCTCCCCGCAACCCTCCCGCCCGGGCACGCACCTCACCCAGGAGTTCCAGGCACTCCGCGACGCCGTCGGCCCGGCCCTCGAGACCACACGACCTCTGGCTGCCGCTTCGTCGAGGCCGCTGGACCGGCGACCCGCGCGCACCCACATTCCGTCACGGCGGCCGGTGCGGTCGTCGCGACGCCGACGTCGGTCGATAGGCGAAGAACTCTTCCGCCTCGTCGTGCCGTTTGTCGGACTGCTCGCCGCTTGGTACTACTTAGCAAGCATTTTCGGGAAGTAGCCACCACTTCAGGCTTCTGGCTTCTCGCCGATCAGCGCCGTGCGGGTATGCGGCGCAACGGTGATGTCGACACCCGGGAGGATGCGGCGGTCGCCGTACGAACGCTCGATGCCGCGCTCGATGATTGGTTGCGTAAGGGTATGCATAAGCACTGGTTCTCGGAGTCGAAACGATTCCTGCCGGGCTCAGCCTCGGACGCGGGACTTCGGGGGACTCAGGAAGCGACGAGAGCACGACCTGCGGAGGGCGATGATCTACATATGATCCGTGTCTCCATGGACGGCTACACCGCCGAGAAGTATCGCTACGAAGCACTCGGTCTCGAACTGGTCAAGCATGTCATTCGACGGGCCGGCCTCTTGGGCACTCAGACGGCTAACCCGCTCATACCGAAAGCTATCGGGCCCGACTTTACTTACGAGTCGAATCCCACACTCTTCGCAGGCCGCGCCGGACGCGGCCCGCTAACAGTCGTGCTCGACACAAACTTGCTTAT
The DNA here is from genome assembly GCF_014653215.1 of Pseudolysinimonas yzui. Classification (GTDB taxonomy): domain Bacteria; phylum Actinomycetota; class Actinomycetes; order Actinomycetales; family Microbacteriaceae; genus Pseudolysinimonas_A; species Pseudolysinimonas_A yzui. The sequence continues at coordinate 1,141,618 of NZ_BNAI01000001.1, forward strand.
CGACTACTTCGAGAATGGCTGGACGATGTGGCGCGGGGAGTCCCTGCCCGAATTGCACCCTGGAGAGTACGGCGAGCATCTCGAGGCCTTGCAACTGATTCTTGCAGTGTGGGTTTCGCGCGACATCGAGCTCATGATGCTTGAAGAGTCACTGCATGACACCCGGGGAAGGACAATCAGCAGTGACCGCGACAAGCGAAACCGGAACGGCTGGGACGAGTTCTATCGGGCCCTCAGCCACAGCCCTCATCGCCCGACGAAAGGCATCCCAGCCCCTGTCCCGCCGCGAATCGTCGAGTTGATCACGGCGAACGTGCCCGTGGGTGGCGACCGACGCTTGATTCGGGCTGCGCTCAACACCGAAGCCCATGTCTTTCTCACCCGAGACAAAGACTTGCTGCGGCTAAAAGCCGATCTCAGAGGCCTCGGCCTCTCTATCCTCAGCCCCGGCGATCTGCTCGAAGCTCTCTCCGCCTACGGCGCCTTGAACTTCCTTTGGGATCCGGCCAGTCTCTACTGGCCGATGCCGGACCAAGAAAAAGTCGCGCACATGATCTGGGCCCTCCCGGCACCTCCTGGGTGAATTGGCCCAGAGCACTAGTGCCATGGACCGTCGGCGTCGCGCCGCGTCAGTCCTTTTCGACTACTGCGTCTTCGGACTTTGCCTTTACCCGAACAGTCCATTGAATCAAGTCCCGCTTATGTGGAGTCGATGACGTCGGGACTGCCATCGAGATGAGCGGGATCACGTTCGTGAGATTGAGTTCATCAGGTGAACCCTGATCGCGATCGTCGACCAGGTAGAGCAAGGCGACTCCGCGGCCCTCCGCTCCGGCCAGCCCGACCACCGCTTCTCCTCGCGCAATCGGTTCAACGGCACTTCGATGCTTCTGATCAGACCCAACGAAATCGATCCGCCCACCGGTGCGACGTCCGCGCCTAATAACGGGAGCATCGACGCCGGACAGCTTGATTCTGCCCACAGTCTTCGACGGCTGCGGCCAGACCACGGCCCACTCATTGATCCGACCATCGTTGGTCGCCTTCTCTAGGAACGTCGTGAAGGGCCTCACAACTTCCTCGTATTGCGGGTGCCATTCCAGCTTCTGGAACAAGTGTAGAAATTCAGCCGCGGAAAGAACCCCGAACTTCGAATCAACAACACCCATCGAACCGTCAGCCAGAACGTATTGAAGACCGACGTCCGAACTCGCGGAGCCAACGAATGTCGACGCGACGCCGAGCAAGTTGCGCTCGTTTCCCGCGTCCCCGCGGGGAGGGACCGAGTATCGATCCTGAACCCCGCTGGCTGCAGCCTTCGACTCGATCACTGCATTCCACATCTTGTTCCGAGCAGTTGGACGCAACCACGGAAGGTGCTGGCTGACGAGCGGGGGAATCTGTCGTGGCTCGACCAGCGGCATTCCGTCTTCGTCGAAGCCCTCATACACGCGAAGTTCGTCTCGCAACGCTTCCTCGTCCAGCAATAGAGCCTCGAAAGCTTCGTAAAGATCGACGGTCTGGTCGCGGCGGATGTACAGCCGAACCAAGTCGCGATAGCCAGGACGGAAGCCGAACCACCGTCCCGCCTGCATCAGGGTGTCGGCCTGCCCCGCTTTCCGGCGAAAGTACGAAACAGTTAGACCCTCGACCGTGAACCCACGGCTGAGCTGGGTTCCGCCTACGAGAATTCGCCAGACCTTGTCGGCCTCGAAGTCGAGCTTCTTCTGTTGATCTTGAATCGCTTTGTCCGAGTTGACAACGAGGATGGGGTCACCGTCCGAAGTCATCTCTTGAAGGGCGTCGGCAACGTATGGACGTATCGCCCCGAACGATGCAGGCACCGGGCTTCCTTCTGCCCGAGCCTCCATGACCGGGGCAAAGTCGGACTCGAAGAGCCTCTGCAAACGAGCGAGTCCGTCGGCGGATGCGAAGCCCGACGTTTTCCAGATCGTTCGCACATCGCTTGCCGCGTCGCTGTGGTCGGCTCGCGAGACGGACTCGTGAACGAGCATGGTGTGGTGTCGATATCGAAGGTCCGAGACGGATTCCCGGTACTTCTTGATGGCTCCGCTCAACACCCAAGCGTCAAGAGCCGCTTGGATTTCAGACCGACGGGCATCTGGATCGTGTTCCGCATCGCCAACAAGGGATCGGACGTATGCCAATTCGTTTGATGTCGCGATTGTCTTGTCGTCGTCATCCCAGCGCTTGCCGACATCGTGGAAGTCCTGGACCCCCATGTAACCGGGTGGGCGCCGGAGGGAGAGAACGAAATCGGCAGGGAAGAGGTCGCGCTCGTCGTCTGGATCGACGAATACGTTCGCAAATGGCGTCGCCGTATACCCGACGTACTGAGCGCGAGGGCACAGTTGCAGAATCTGTGTGATCAACTTGTTGATTGTTGAACGCTTGCGATCGTCCGCCGAGGGCTTGTCGAACTTGTCTGGATTCGTAGTGTCGACCGAAGCCTGGTCCGACTCGTCGTCGATGATGAGAACCGGCAACTGGGCGAGGTCGTCTTTGAGGGGTGTCAGGTCCTTGATGAGCTTCGTCAACGGCGCGCTGTTCTTCTTGATCACCGCGACATATGCATCTGTATTGAAGAGGTTCGACTCGTCGTTCAGCAGTTTCGACTTGTCGGTGCGAAGGAACTTCAACCGAGTCAACCCCTGAGGGAGTCGCTTGTAGTCGTCGCGGTGCGTTGTGACGCGAGAGATGTGCACTACGCCCTGCTGCTCCAGGGCCGCACCGTGCCTTACAAACTTCTGAGCGATCCAGTCTTCGTCTTGTTGGTAATCCAGTTCCTTTGCAACCGTGGCATCGGACGGATCCTGGCCCGCGAGAATGTTCTCAACGCCCATCAGCTCCATGTCCATTCGGCGTTGCGTCTGCGCTCGCAGGATCTCGATCGTGCCGGTTAGAACAATGATCAGGCGGTAGCCGGCGTCGACAGCTTTGGCGACTACACCAGTGAAGTTCGCCGTCTTGCCGCTCTGGACGTAGCCGACAACTAGACCCTTGGTCTGTTTGATCTCGGCGCGGGTCGGATCGCTGAGGCGCTCGATTACGTCTGTGGTCGTCTGGTCGAGCGATGCAATCGCTTCAGCCTCCCACTTCTTCACGTCGCGAAGGTAGGTCTCGTAGTCGTCCCAGTAGACAGTCGTCCGCTTCTTCCGAGCCTCCCGATACCAGGGCTCGAACTTTTTCGAGATGACGATGGCTGCCTTCTCGAATATCGGGACGCGCCTGGTAAGTGCAGTGATGCCCATGTCTTCGAGTTCGAGTGCCCGACAGATCGCGTCACGGCGTGCGGCGGTGTGCGGCGGTGTGGGACCGTCGACGGTCGCGGTCGTATCCAACGACTCATCCGAATCCCAACCGGCCACGTCGAGCCGTAGCTGCACCAAGGCCGGATCGTTTTCTGCGGCGGACGTGACGAACTCGGCGAACTCGGCTTCACTGACCAATCGCCCGGCATGGATCTCGAGTAGTCGGAGGATCGGCTTGGGCGCATGGCGGATACCGGTGAGCGCGTTCGTCAGTCCGTCCGCCCAGTCGGGTCTCGATTGAGTCACTGAATCTCCCCTTGTGCGGTCTGCCCGAATCCGCGCAACTTTGACGGCAGCTCGACGTGATCAAGCGCTGTCACATCCACGCGATATTCGACATCGGAAACGAGGCCGAAGTTGGGAACGACGGCGCCGAGTCGGTCGGTCGTAATCGCGGGGAACTGCTCGTCGACACGATAGGCGCGCGGCGCGCTTCGCAGCGCCCAGTAGGTGGGGTAGAGGTCCGTGTCGTCGATCAGCCATCCCGCCGCGGACAACCGCTCATCAAGCCCCGTATTATGCCCTGCGGCCGCTGCCCTTACCCTGCCGACGAGCCCGGGAAGCGTCGAACCTGTCTCAACACTTGCGCGAGTGATCTGCACCGAAAGCAGCAGCAGCGGAACTTCCCCGACTGGGACCAACTGATCGAGACCTGCAATGACGTGCTCGCGTCGTTCGGTGCTAGTCGTCTTGACCTCGATATGGGTATCGCCGAATGCGAAGTCATGCTCTTCCGAGAGGGGACCCTGCCAAGCCCCGATAGCCGCCTCGGCCCCGACCGTGTTGATGAGATGTTCGACAACCAAGAGCTCTCCAAAAAGGCCGACTTCGGCGTGCATCGAAAGACTCATGCGCTGAGAGAGCACACTCCGATAGCGATCGACGCTCGCGGAACAAGCTGCGGCCAGCGCTAGGTTCCTCAGCTGAACCGCATCCGCGATCTCCGTGAGCAAGCCATAGGCCAACTGGACGCTGCGGTCGACATGGATCGAGATGACCGCGAGATCTCTTTCACCGTCGACCCTGGTGGTGAAGGCGACATTGCTCAGGCGCGCGAGGTCGGGTTCCGGCTGCTCGTACGAGGTCCTCAAGCTCACTTCGTGAGCCTGAGGGTCGAGTCGAATCTCGCACCACGGGGACCCACTCAGGGGAAGAACATACGGGCTGCCGGACTGCCAGAGCAGGTCCAAACTGGCGAAAGTCTGGTGTCGGCCATCGTTGCCTTCAGTCATCGACCTTGGACTCTCGCATCTTGGACTCTGCGGCGGCGGCGGCGCCCAGGACGCTCTTCCAGAGCTCGATCTCGTCCTTGTCCTTCACTCCGAGGTGCTGTCCCTCGAAAACGTGATGGGTCAGGAGGTAGAGCAGAGATTTCAATACCGGAGCGTCATTCAAGCTTCCTCGCTCGGGCGCGAACAGGTGTCGGTACAGACTGTTCAGCCACAACGTACGCTGAGAAAAGTCGATGTCAAGGAACTCGTCGCTGGGCATCCGCTTCCATTGCAGACGAAGCGCGTCACCTGAAATGAGGGGCAGCTCGTTGCTGATGATCCTCCTCAGCTGCGGCGCGAAGCCCTTGTCCGGCGCGATCGCAGGTTTGCGCGAATGCTTGCGACGGTTCGCCGTGACATACATCGCCTCGGCATCACGCAGGTACTGCTCGAAAGTCGTTCCGTCTTCTGCGATCGCGTGTCCGACAGCGTCGTGGAACATGGGCTCGAACTTGAGCCCATGTTTCTCCGGGTTCATCGCTACGAGGGTGCTCACGGCTGACAGGTCATCGAGGACAACCCGCGCAAGTTGACGCTGCGGAGTGCGGTTGGCGAGATCGGACCACCCACCGATCTGCAAGAGGCGGTTGTTTCGATAGATGAACAGCCCCTGATAGTGGTCCCCGGATTTGCCACCGATCCGGAACCCGGTGCGATCTGCTTTCGCTGGCCAGATGTGACACTGAAGTCGCACCTCTTCGCCATCGACGGTCGCCACGAGTATCTTCGGGTAGTCAGGGTGGCCCGATCCCGGATATCCGAGAGGATCGATCGGCAGGACGGGCACACCGATTCCAAGAGCAAACTGATCACGATCGTCGACCTGGATCTCGATTCGCAGGCCGCCACCTGAAATCAGTCGATGAAACACGAGCCCAAGATGACTGCGCAGCGACTCGTGCGCATTCGCGAGCCAAACGCGGGCTTCTTCGGCGTTTCGACCCTTGTAAGTGTTGCGGATCTCGGTCCAAATGACCGAGGTCCCGATGGGGCTCCCCAGAACGCCGCTTCGCTGCTCCGCCCGTTCATTCGCCACGTCGGGCGAGAGCACTTCGCAGGAGAAATCTTGAGAGAAGTCAGCCCTCCGGATTCGACGGCCGACGGCCGACGACCCTGCCCGAGCGGACCAGACAGTCAACACATCGGCGTGGCCAAAGGACGCCGCCTTGAGCCCGACGCCGAAGTGGCCGAGATCTTCATCCGCGTACGCGCGCTGCTCTCCCAGCCTCATCGCGCTGTCCGCCGCTTGATCATCCATTCCGCGGCCGTTGTCTAGTACTTCGACTCGAACGAGGCGCTCGTCACTCGTCAAGAGTCTGACGATCACATGCCCAGCGCCCGCGTCGATGCTGTTGTCGATCAAGTCCGCGAGTGCGGACTCGAGCGTGTGGTTCACACCCAAGCTCTTCACCAGGCCCGCGTCCGGCGGAAGGCTGATACGTGCGATGACGTCGCTCATCTAGTCCTTTTCGCAATCGTCCACGACTCGGAGCCGCTGAACGTCCCTGTACTGGGTCATTCCTATCGGATGCCAGTGTCATTCGCGCGTTGGCGTTGTCGCGGCTCGGGATAGTCGAAGCGAGATCGTCGTGTCCGTGGTGACTCGTGTCGGCTCGGCCGGCTAGTGTTATCGAATGGACTTCCCTGCGTCTGGCGCGCCCGAACGCATCCGTGTGCTGGATCTGTTCAGCGGGGCGGGCGGACTCAGCGAAGGCTTCCGACGAGCGTCCGAGCGCTTCGAGACCTTACGCGCGATCGAATTCGATGCCGCGGCCGCGGCAACCTATGAAGCCAATCATGGCGCTGACAAGGTTTTCGCGGGCTCCATCCAGGACTGGCTGAGAACCGAAGAAATCCCCTCAGCCGACTTGATCATCGGCGGACCTCCCTGCCAAGGTTTCTCAGCGCTCGGCAAGCAAGACGTCAACGATGAACGCAACGACTTGTGGGAGTACTACGCGCAGACGATCAAGCTCTCGGCACCGAAGTATTTTGTGCTCGAGAACGTTCCGACTTTTCTGGATTCAGATCAGTTCTTTCGTTTCCGCAACAAGACGCGGGGTAACGGGTTCCTCCGCGAGTACAAGTTTGAGGCTCGCATCCTCAATGCGGCAGAGTACGGTGCCGCTCAGATTCGGAAGCGCGTGATTCTGATCGGTCACCATAGGGATCTTGCGGCCCCAAGTTTTCCGACGATCGCCGACGCCTTCAAGACGCGAGATGGCTGGGTGACCTTAAGCAAGGCCCTCGAGGGACTAACGCAGCATGTCCAATCAATCGATTTGCCGGAGCGAAGCAGGCGATTCGGAGATCGCGTGATGGCGGGCGCGTTTCGCAGCGACGAGTTGCACCTGACACGACATTACGAGGACATCTCCAAGAAGCGATTCAAGGCGATCCCGGCGGGCGGCAACCGCTTTAGCCTCCCCGATGATCTCAAGCCGAAGTGCTGGCGCAATCACACCACTGGCGCAGGCGATGTAATGGGCCGACTTTCGTGGGACAAACCCGCTGTGACGATCCGCACCGAGTTCTTCAAGCCCGAGAAGGGCCGATACCTTCACCCGACCGAGGATCGTGCACTCACGCACCATGAGGCTGCTCGAATTCAAGGGTTCCGAGATGACTACGAATGGGTAGGTTCGAAGACTTCGATAGCGCGGCAGATCGGTAACGCGGTCCCCATTCCCTTGGCCGAGGCTATCGGGGCACATCTCGCTAAGCAGTTCTAGGGTTCGTGCCTTGTCCTGGGCGACTACGACAGGTGTTCGTCGGTCGATGCTCGCGAATCGACGAAAGGACACGTCGCCGGAGCTCAATGTACGCAAGCTCCTGCACTCGCGTGGTCTTCGGTACAGAGTCGACTTTGCTCCGATCGGCGGGCGTAGGCGAGCAGACATAGTCTTCACTCGATCAAAGACCGCAATCTTCGTGGATGGCTGCTACTGGCATGGGTGCCCCGAGCACGCGACCTTGCCGAAGTCGAACACCGATTACTGGTTGCCGAAGCTGGAGCGCAATGTCGAGCGCGATCGTGAAACCGATGCGCTACTTCGTGAGGCCGGGTGGACGGTCATGAGGTTTTGGGAGCATCAGGCACCCGAAGCCGTCGTGCAGATGATCGTCGACGCTGTGCACCCGAGTATCTAGAGCGTCGCATGTCGCCGATAGCGTGAGGTCAGTGTCAGGGTGACATTGCCGCGTTGCGGTGGTTGGCTCCTGATCACTGGGTGTCTGGCTCTTAGCGTGGGTGCCGCCTTCGGGCTGGCGAGCATGCGTTTTGCCGACGCCCGGTGTGATGGA
>NZ_BNAI01000002.1 GCF_014653215.1 Pseudolysinimonas yzui
AGCCTGCGAGAGCCCCTGGACGGTGACGGCGGTGATGATCAGACGAGCCTTCGACACTCCTCAGAGCGTGGCCGAGGGTTTCCTATGTCTTGAGACATCGGTTTCCTATGTCCTGAAACCAGACACCTCCGTCTCCGCTCTACAAATGCCTGATCAGCAGGCCTTCGAGATCAGTCGCACTTCCGGCTGGGCGGTCGTCTCGACTCGGGTGGCGCGGCGTCCATCGTCCTCACATCGTCCCGGACTGCGGCGATTGCGCTTCGAGTGGCGCCGCCAGCGTCCCGCAGGCGATCCCATGAAGGCTTATCGCTTGTCCTTCGCCTTGGATTCGTTACGCCGACCCGAGTCTGAGTCCCGGAAGCCGCCACCCTCGCGCTGAATGCGAACCTCGCCGTTACCGCGGCTCGTCTTGTCGACGATCTCTCGCGCTCGATCGATCGCTTCTTTCTGGGTGCGGAAGACTCCGGAGGCCCGCTCGGCGTGCTCCTTCTTCACCGCCCAGCCGTCCTCGTGCTTCACCACGTAGCGGTCGCCGTCGTTGCCCTTGCCCATGGCCGATCCCTTCGTCAGGTCGCGCGTGGTTGCGCATTCCCATCTTCAATCACGTCGGCGTCACCTGGGTAGCTGGTCGGCATGGAAGAAGCGACGTCCCACGTCACTGGCCGAGGTAGACGGGCGCGATCCCGGCATCGAGGCCAGCGTGGACCGGCCGATATCGTTGCCCGGTCTTTGGATTGCGTGGCCGGCCAAGCGACCAGTCGAGCCGGATCGCGGCGTGAGCGTCGTTTCGGTCGGCGTGGCTCCCAAGGTCTGCCCCATCGAGAGCCCTCGCCTGCCAAAAGGTTGCCTTGTGCCTGCCGAGCGCGACAGCCTGAACGGCGCCGATCTCGCGGCCGTAATCGTCATGGACTGGGTGCGTTGGCTCCGGCATGCGATCGAACATACATTCGAAAGTCGCGACACGCCAGAGTCCCAGCGCTCCAAGCCTGCGAGCCGTCTAGCTGAGGCGCACGAGCCCGCACTCTGGGCATTTCCACCGCGCCGGTCCCGCGTCGTCGGGGACTCTCATCGATCCGAGGCATCGCGAGCAGTTTGGTACCCCGATCTCGTCGTCCACGACCACGATGGGTCGTCCACGACCACGATGGTAGGTACTCTCATAGAGTTTGACGATCAAGTCCTCCACAGAGCCCTATTTCGCGCGGGTCCATGACGGCTTCAAACCGCGTTCCTGGTGAGGTAAGGACAGACTGCCCGTTGGGCCCACTCGACTACGGGCCGCTGAGCCCATTGCCGCCCTTCGACGCGTGGGGGTAGTCGGTCCGAGAGTCCCAACGCGGCGGCATTGCTGGGGCCATCGCGTCTAGGCGGGCGATTGCTGCGGCGTCCTGCGCTTCGCCGAGGACATGCGCATAGATCCGCAGCGTGGTGTTTGGATTCTTGTGTCCGAGCCACTCTGACACTTGGTTGACGGGGATGCCTGCGCGCAGCCAGGACGACGCGGCATAGTGGCGCAGAGCGTGAATCGTGTATCCGTGAGCAGTCTCGCCCCATTTGAGGTACCGGCGGAGCAGATTCCCACGCAACTGCCGCCCGGTCTTGGAGCTGAACAAGAATTCGTCCGCCCCACGTCCGTCAGCCCTACGTCGGGCGATTTCATAGGCACGGGTGACAAGTGGGATCGTTCGGCCCTTCCTGGTCTTGGTGCCCTTCTCGGCATAGCCGTCCGATTGAGCGCGAAGGACCCGGATCGCCGGGTACGACAGGTTTTGGAGGTTGCGCACACGTAGCGATCGGAGCTCGGACCACCGCAATCCGGTGAGACTGATGAACTCCGTAACCTCGGCCATCAGCGGGTTGAGCTCGTATTGGCGCTGGAGCGTATCTGTGAGCTCGGCGTCGGTGAATGTCTCGATGCCCTCGGAGTCCTGTTCCTTGCCGGCGGGCATGCTCACTTCGCGGACTGGGTTACGTAGCAGCATTCCTTCTTGGACGGCGTAGTTGAACAACGCACTTAGGGTCGTGCGTGACCGGGATACGGTCGAGCGCGCCTTGATCTTCAACTCGTCGGTGAGGTGGCGGAGAACGTCGCCTCGACCGATCGAGCTGATCGGCAGCGCGTCCCAGGCGCGGGGTGTGGCCTTCAGGTTGTCGCTGTCGGTTCGCCATGTGTGCGGGGTCACTTGGTCGCGGCGCGCCGCGAGGAAGGTGGCGACCACCTCCGCAAACGGCGTTGAGGTCTGGCTAGGCGGAAGGAACTCTCCAAGCTGCAGGGCCCGGTACTGCTCCCGCTCCCACGTCTCCGCGTCCCCTTGACGCCTGAACGTGCGCGTCGCGACCAGCTGGCCGGCGTGCTTGATCCGCACGTCGTATCGGAGAGCGCCCGATGTCACCCGCCGGGTATGGATGCTCATGACTGGATCCCGGCTAGCCGATGGATATCGACGCGTCGATAGACGCGACGGTGGGGGGTGATCGCGACCGGCTCGACCGGGGAAAGTCCGGCAAGGGCGAGGGCGCGCAGGGTCGTGCGGTGAACTCCGAGGCGGGCCGCCGCCTCCGTTTCCGAATAGAAGAGGCTCCCGCCAGGTTGAGGCGCCCATGCGCCGGTCTCTGTACTAGTTGGCTCGTCGGCGTCCATCCGGTTGGCGACCGACGGCGTACGTGATTCCATCGAGCAGGCCGGCGTTGCGGGCTTTGGTGATCCAGTGGGTTGCTGTGCGCTCGGGGATGCTCAGCTCGGTCGCGACCGCGCGCATGGGCGCCTGCGCGGAGAGCGCTGCGATCCCGTAAATCACCTGCACGAGCTCGAGGGTTTCGCCGGTGGGTCCGGCTTTGGCGGCGGTGGTGGACATCCACTCGGGCAGCAGGCGGCCGCTGGCGCCGAGGAGTTCCCGGACTGTGCCGTGGCCGATCTCGTCGTCGGTGATGGCCACGCAGTACGGCACGGCGGCGCTGAGCAGCTCCCCGAGCCGCACTTGGCGCAGCACGGTTGGGGTGATCTCGGCTGCTTCCCCGACTGCCTTGTGGGCGGTGCTGGTGATGCGGTACCGACCGGCGTTGGGGGAGTAACTGGCGCTGATTTTGGTTTCGACGGGGATGTCGTCAGCGACTGCCGTGGCGGTGAACGCCGGGACGATTCGCAACGCGGACCCGAGCGGCAGTGTCGCCTGTTTGGCGGTGACTGTCTTGCCGTCGGGTGTACGCACGTCGATCTTCACCTCCCTAGTGTGCCTTTCCGCGTCACGGATTCGCTATTGCGATTACTTGACATATTTCTACACAGTTGGTTCGCTGTGTCAATAGGTGTCACGGAATCGCAAACGGGAGTCGGGTGGTGGAGAACGAGAAGAAGCGGCGGAGGAAGGCGAGCGGTCCGAGCACGGAGAGCGCCGAGCAGCGGGATCGTCGGCGGGAGTACAAGCGCCGCTGGCGGGCGGAGAACGCCGACAAGATCGCGCAACAGAAACGTGTGTGGCGGGAGAACAACCTCGAGCACGATCGCGAACGCAACCGCACCTACATGCGAGAGAGGGCGGCCGAAGCCCGGACCGCCGAGACACGGCGGCAACAGAAGGCCGAGCAGGCGCGTGCCCGCTACCACGCCGATGTCGAGGCGAGCCGAGCGCGAGCCAAGGAACTCGCGGCGCGGCGACGGGAAGCGGATCCGGAGAAGTACCGCGACGACAAGCGCCGCTACAACAAGGCCTGGCGGGAGCATCGTCGGGAGGAGATCAACGCGCGCCTGCGGGAGCGGAACCGGCTCGATCCATCGCAGAAGGCGGCTGCGGGCCCGCCGGTTCTATGACCGCCACGCCGACGAGATCCGAGCCACCCGACGACGTCGCTACGAGGAGAACCGCGAGAAAGAGCTCGCACGGCAAAGGCTCTGGCGAGAACGGGAGAAGCGACGGATCGGGCTCGGACTACCAGCCCGTCGAGTGCACCGCCTTCCGCTCGAGGAGCGTCGACAGAACGTAGCTGCCGCCGACGCCTTCTTCCCCAGGCCGGTCACGCCAGAACTCCTCGCGAAGGTCAAGGCCGACCTTCGAACACCGCCAGAGCTGATCGAAGCGCTGAAACGAGACCTCGCGCGCTTCCGTGCGGAGCAGTACGCGCTGCGCAATCCGGAGGTGAGCAGCACGGTCGTCACCCGCAGAACCGCCGAGGAGGAACGAATGGACGCGATCGGGCGCGTCATCAACGATCGGCTGCGCCTCACCCCACGCCGCCCCGACCCGCCCACATACTCCCCGCCGCTGCCCGAACCTTCGAGAGGGCTGGAGCTGTGAGCGCCGCAGTCGGTCCGCGCTTCCAGGGGCGCCGGTCCCGCGGCCGGGGTGCACCTCCACAGCGAACCGACGCTCTCGCCCCACCCCGACTTCCGCAAATCCGCGCGGCTGGCCGCCATATCACCGACCATCACCATCACACCCAGCAGGAAGGAACCAACCCCATGCTCGACCGATCGCAGATCGACGCCGCCATCTTCCGTGTCGCCGTCGCCGCATTCACCTACTACCCCGACAAGCCGAACCGTGAACCCGGCTACACCCTCGACGAGGACCTCGACTGGTGCATGCGCCCCCTCCGGCACCTTCCGGAAGCGCCCCGTCGTGAGATGCGCGAGCAGATCGCCTCACTCGTGACCGATCCGAGCGCCGACCGACAGGCCTTCATTCGGCGGCTCCAGCGCTACGTAGAGAACACCGAACAATGACCCGACCGGACCCGACCCCGAGGTCGACTGTTACACATGCGCCGCGGCCGGCGACCTCACACATCATCAGCGGCACCCGTCCGCCCCTGTATCGGCGGTTGGCGCGAAAGGAAGCGCGGTTGCGTGAGGATCAGTTCGTCGCCTTGTCGCGTTTGGTGCGGATCCTGGCCCGCCGTCGGACTACTCGCAGCGGGCATCGTCTGACCGAGAACACCCTCATCCGGGTCGCGATCGACTTGCTGCTCACCCGCGCCGACCAACTCTCAGGCAACACCGAAGCAGAGATCCGAGCCTCAGCACTAGCCAGCCAACCGCCCCCGACACCCGAGCCCGAATAGCTTGCGTTCTCGATCGGGTTGCTCCCGGTCCGCCGATCGTAGTTCGCTGCGCAGGCTCCGTGCCCGGCTTTCGCGACATATCCTCCCTCGCTTCGCTCGGTCCGGTATTCCACGACCGGGCACTGCGCCCGCTCCGCTCTCAATCGATCTATGTACCGGGAGCAACCCGGCTGAAAATGAGAGAAGGAGCATAGCCATGGCTGACACTGCAACGCTCGGCACCATCGAGCACATCGACCCCGCGCAGATCGAGGTCGAAACCAACATCCGCACCACCGTCAAACTCGACCCCGGATTCGTGGCATCCATCCGCGAGTACGGCGTGCTGAGTCCGGTCGGCTGCCGCCGCACCGAGGACGGCACCGTTGCAGTCCGCATCGGGCAGCGCCGGGTGCTCGCTGCCCGCGAGGTCGGACTGCCCACCGTGCCCGCCTACATCGTGGAGGGCGACGACTCCACGGTGGAGCGGCTGTTGGAGCAGTTCGTGGAGAACGAGCAACGCGCCGCACTCACCGAGCCGGAGCTGGCGGCGTTCTTCCAGCAGTTGGCCTTTGAGGGACTCACCGTCCCGCAGATCGCCAAGCGAACCAGCGTGCCCAAGAAGGTCATCGAGGCGGGCATCAAGGTCGCCGAAAGCGAGTTCGCACAGAAGGTCGCAGCCAAACACGAGGTCACCCTCGACCAAGCCGCCGCAATCATGGAATTCGAAGGCGACATGGACGCCGTGAACCGGCTCGTCCAGTACGCCGAGGACGCCCCGGAACAGTTCACCCACGAAGTCCAGCGTCAGCGCGACGAGCGGGTACGCCGAGAGGAAGTAGCCGCCGAGCAGGCCAAACTGATCGAGCAGGGCTACACGATCCTGCACGAAGCGCCCTACTACGACGACAAGGACACCGCCCGCCTCAGCGACCTGGCCACCAAGGACGGAGCAAACCTGACCGTCGAGCACCTGGTCGGTGTCGGTGAGGATCGGCAGGCCCATGTGGTGTGGGGCTGGAACGGGCTCACCACCACGGTGTACGTGCACAACTTCAAGACCTACGGGTTCAAGAAGCGCACCAACACCGGCAACGGCCCCATGACCGACGAGCAGAAAGCCGAACGCAAGACCCTGATCGCCAACAACAAGGCATGGGACTCCGCCGAAACCGTCCGCCGCGACTGGCTCACCGCCTTCCTCGCCCGCGAGACCCTCCCCAAGGACGCGAACCAGTTCGTCGCTGTCGCCGTCACGGCCCACCGGACGACAGTCGCGGGCGGGCTGAGCAATGGCAACCGGCTCGCCGCCACCCTGCTGAGTCTGGACGCGCAGGACTCGGAGTGGGGAGCCAGCCCGATCGACCCGATCGCGGCAACCCAACCCACCCGAAGTGGACACGTGGCTCTGGCCGTTGTGCTGGGAGCAATCGAGGACAGCACCGGACGGCACACCTGGCGCAACCCTGGCCGGGAAGCCGTCGCCTACTTCGAGCAGATCGCCGCCTGGGGCTACCCGCTCTCCGACGTCGAGCAGATCGTGACCGGCACCGCCTCCGGCGACAACGAGGCGGAGCCCCGCGATGACGACCCCTCGACCCCGGACGAGGACGACAACCCCGCTGCCTGACGAGGCGACACGGTCACGAGAGGATCGTGCTCCCGTGGCCGTGCCTTGTCTGCGGACTCCACCGACCTGGGTGGGCGAAGGAGGCTGTCGATAGAATCGGCCGAGAGCGGACGGAGCAAGCGATGGTCGTGGAGCAGTCGACATGGCACGTCAACGACGTCGTCGCCTACGACCTCATGCGCGAACTGTCAAACAGCGTCCAGGCGCACCTGCTCGAGCTCGTTCGACAGGGCGACCCATCCGCAGCCGACCGCTTGAGCGAGATCCGCCGCGCGACGCTCGCCGTCGACGGGTACGACCGGGCCGCCGTCGACGCCTATGCGCAACAGCTGCAGCAACGCGACACCGAGCTCGCGCGGTCGGCCGCCGATGCCAGCTGAGCCGACACCGCTCCCACCCGAAGAACTCGACCGGATCTACCGGACCTTCATCCGACCACTCCTCTTCGACCCCTCACCCTCGGTCGGCACCGCCGCACCCACCCTCGTGCTACTCGGTGGCCAGCCCGGTGCCGGGAAGTCGCGCGCCAGCGCCCGGCTGGTAACTGAGCACGACGGTCCCATCGCGGTTCTCAGCGGTGACGACCTCCGCATCTTCCACCCCGACTACCGCCGCCTGATCACAGCCAACCCCGAGCAAGCCGGCCCGGTGTTGGCAGAAGCCACCAGTGCCTGGGTTCGCGCTGCGATCCAAGACGCTTTCCAGAGCCGCCACAGTCTCATCCTCGAAGGAACCTTCGGAGATCCCACCACCACACTGGCCACCGCTGCCCGATTCAGACAGACCGGCTTCCAGATCCGCATCGTCGCCATCGCGTCACCGCGTGTACTCAGCATCATCACTGCCGCGTCCAGTTACTTGCGCGACCTCAGAGCCGGCGCTCCGGCCCGGTTTACTCGGTTATCCGCGCATGACCGCGGATACGCGGGCACAGCCCGACTTATCGAATGGCTCGACCCCGCTACACACGCCGATCGGATCACGATCCTGAGTCGCATCGGTCGGATTCTCTACGATCACCACGTCGATCAAGGCGGCTCAATGCCAGACGATGCAGGAGCGGCGCTGCGCGACGGACGGCACCCCACCTCATGGGGTGCGCGCTCGACGATGGAGGTTCTTGGCGAGCTTAAGCAGATCACCGCGTACGCGATCGCGTCGGGCCACCTCACTGAAGATGTCGCTGAGCTTCTCATCGAGGCCCACTCTCTCGCGCTCGAAGAGGTCGTGCCCCGGCTGAGCATCGACGCCGCCTCCCCCCAGGCGCGGTTCATTCGGCAGGCCGTCACGGAGCAAGCGATCACGCTGCGCCGCGCCCTCAACCCACCTGTGCCCAACGGGTCAGAAACGGGCCCGATCGAGCCGACGTCTGGCATCGGGGAGCCCGTCCGTTGAGCGGCCAGCGTGGACGCCTGACATGCTGCGTTCCTACGGAGCGACCGGAAAGTCTCCGGACACGCCGGGGGATTCACTGACGCAAACGGGCCGGTAGAACGGAACTCCGAACTTCTCCCAAGAGCCCAGGGTCTACTCGGGCGTCGGCACGCCACGGCCAGCCGCGGGCCGTGTCGCCGGCAGCGTGCCGTAGTGGCCGGGCCCCGATCGCCTTGCAGCGCGAGTAGCCTGCGCGACAGGGGCGGCCAATCGAAGGCCCGCCGTCGAGATCGTCGAAGGGTTCAGCAAGGGGAAATTCAGGAGCTCGATTGCTCTTGCAAGCCGGCGGGGCATGACACCTCACAATGACCGATGCCTCTGGGATAATCGCCGCACCAGCTGCGCTGTCAATTCGACAAAACAGCATGTCGGCCGCTTGATAACTTGAGGTAAGTACAACTAGCGGCGATGGCGCCAAGGATCGGACCCGATGAGCGAAACGACAACGACGGCGAGCGTACTGAAGCTTTGGTCAGACGAGCCGGCGTCCTCAGACCTGCTCTCGTTCGATGCCATCGCGGAGACGGTCGCGGACGCTCTGTTCGACCCCGATCTCAACCCGATCGCGTTGGGAGTATCGGGCGCGTGGGGCTCTGGGAAGACGACCGTTCTCAATTTGATCAAGAAGCAGGTGAAGGCCCGTTCCGAGGAGTCCGGTACAACCGTCCTCGTGGTGCGGGCGGATCCGTGGCGGTACGACCCGACCGTCGGACCCAAGGAAAGCCTGATCGCGGAAGTACTTACTGCGCTTCAGAAGGAGTTCAAGGGCGAAGACCAGGTTGTCGCGGGTGCGACCGCGGCCTTGAAGAAGCTGGTGCGGAAGGTCAACTGGTCCAAGGCGATCAAGATGGCCGCCCGCACCGCGCTGACCGCTCAGCTGCCGTCTCTCGACGCGGTGATGGAACTCGTTAGCGACGATCCGGAAGCCATCGAGTCCGAGAAGGGGATGGAGACGTTCCGCAAGGACTTCAAGGCGCTGCTGAAGGAGCCCGCCCTCGAACACGTCTCGCAGGTTGTGGTCCTGGTGGATGACCTTGACCGGTGTCTGCCGGAGACCGTTGTCGAGACGCTTGAGGCCATCCGTCTCTTCCTCTCCGCGAAGGGCATGTCCTTCGTCATCGCCGCCGACGAGAGCCGGGTGGCCGACGCCATCCGCCAGAAGCTTCAGATGCGGGTGGCGGCCGATGAGACCGAAAGCGTTGCGAGCCTCTATCTGCACAAGATCGTGCAGACGACGATTCCGCTTCCCGCGCTGAGCGAGTTCGATACCCGGTCGTACCTCTTTCTTCTCATGGCCCGGAGCGCGGGCGTGCGTGGGGACGCCTACAACGAGCTCGTGGACGGCTGCAACGCGCTCCGACGCGCGACCGGCAGCCTTGACGATCTAACCCTTCCCGAGGCGCCCGATCTCGCCCTCGAGATGGCGACCGCTACTCGGCTCACCCCGATCCTCTATGAGAAGTTCCAAGGGAATCCGCGCCGCATCAAGCGTTTTATGAACGACCTCTACGTCCGCCAGTCCGTTGCGGAGCGGCGGGGCATTGACCTGTCGCCGGACGCGATTGCAAAGCTGATGGTCATCGAGCGACTGCTCGAAAAGGACTTCGAGGAGCTTCTGAAGTGGCTCGCCGCGGGGCAATTGCGCGAACGCCTAGACGAGCTGCAGAAGGTCGCCAAGGGCAGCGCGAACGCGGCCGAGGCGGATGAAGCACCGAAAACCGCGGATGACGCCGACGATGCTGGCCAGCCGGAAACTGCGGCCGAGGGCGGCGATGCCTTCTCGAGCACGATGGTGCGCTGGGCGATGCTTCCGCCGACCCTGGACGCAACCAAGGTGAGCGGGTACCTGACCCTGGCGGCAGCGTTCCGCGGGCGGATCCTGCTCGACGAGGCGCTTCCTGAGAAGCTTCGCGATCTTGCGTCGAAGCTGACGTCGGGATCGCAGCTCGAGCAGGGCGCGCTCGACACGGATGAGCTGAAGGCGCTGCCGCCGGGCGACCTGGTGACCTTGGTGAACCACCTCGGGCGACGGATGCAAGACGATCCGTCCATCCAGCTCGGCGCCGCGAACGGACTCATCACCATCGCCGAGCTCGCGCCGAACGTTGCGGACGAGGTGCAGGCGGCGCTCCTCAGACTCCCCGCAAAGGAGCTTCAGGTCGCAACTGTCACCCTCTTCCGCAAGAAGGCCGCCGAGTTTGATCGAGTCCTCGAGGCGTGGGAGGGATCCGCGACCGGTCCCGTTCTGAAAGCGATCGGCTTGATGAGGAAGGGTTCCTGATGGGTACAAGCGGCGCATTCACGGGAAGCGCGAGTCCGGAGGCGAAAGACCTCCGAGACTCGATCGCCGATTGGCTGTCCGGCCAGACCGGCTCGCCTGGTCCAGCCGACCAGGGGAGTCCTGCTGGCATGCCGTCTTCTACTATCGGTCCGGGCATCGGGCTGTGGGGCCGCGGCAGTGGCGGAGGCGGCGGGGGAGGCGGCGGCAGCGCCGGCGGCGGTGGATCGGGCGGGGGAGGCAGGAGCTACGGAGGCGTCGGACGAACCGTCGGACGGGTATCCGGACCAGCCGGGCGCGCTGGATCGATCGCACGCGCGTATGTCGCTGGCGACCGCGGCGCGCTAGAGGCCGCCGGCCTCAGCTACGACGAGCTCAGCCGGCTGGGCGATCCTCTCGAGGTGGGTCAACGCATCGCCGACGCTGCGTTCGACACGCTGCCGGACGGGTCGATGGCCGACCACGAGGCCCGGCTCATCGTCGGAGATCTCATCGGCTGGGTACTGGAAGCGCCGGCCGGTCAGGAGCCATCCCCGGAGGCGGTGGTCCGCCACACGATCGAACTCATGGTCAATCGCGCAATCCTGACCGAGGTAGGGGACAACATCAGGCAAGAACCAGACCGCGCAAAGCGCGAAGCCACGACGCAAGACATCCGCAACTCGGCGAAAGTCTGGGCGGCTCGGGCGGACCTCTCGGCTACCGGAGCGACGCCGGCGGAGATTTCGGCTGCCATCGAAGGTGGCGTCGCCGAACTGGTCCAGATCTGGGAGTCGGAGTGACGAGGCTGACCCTCAATCTCGACGCTGCCGACCCGGTCGAGGGTTTCGACGAGGTGTTCTTGTGGGACGGCGGCGCTGAGGATTCGTTCAAGACACGGCTGGACCCCGCGCTGATGGCACTCGGACCGGTGCCCGCCTTGAACGCGGACTTCATCTACCTAGCCCTCGCCGCATACGCGGCCGATCACTCCGTGAAGAGACAAGGCGGCGGGACCAACTGGAACAGCCGAGCGCTCGAGTTGTCGGTGCCGGTTTCTGACCCCGCGGCGTGGTCGAACCTCGCAGGCGACCTGGGGCACGTCGTAGGATTTCTGACCGGAGACGACTGGACGTTCGAGTTCCGACAGCTCACCGCCGTCACCCGGACCGCGTCTCTGGTGGGCGACCAGTCCGAACGAGTAGTGCTGTTCAGCGGCGGCGCGGACTCCGGAACCGGCGCGCTCCTTTCAGCTCTCGCGCTCCAGTCAGGAGAGACGCAGACACTCGTCTCCCACGCGAGCGCCTCCGCAGCGAGTTCGCCCCAGACAACTCTGTCCGCTGCGCTCGAGGCCCTCAGTCCCGGCACGCAGGCCGCGCACCACGCGATATTTCTCTCGCGTAAGAAGCGACGGCTCGACGGCACTCTCTACGCTAGTGAACTGTCCAACCGCTCGCGCTCGCTCCTCTTTCTGGCGCTCGGCCTCGGCGTCGCCGCCCAGTCAGGGGCGCCCCTTCGCATTCCGGAAAACGGATTTGCCTCCCTGAACCCGCCTCTGGGCCCTGAGCGACTCGGGTCACTTTCCACCCGCACGACGCAGCCGTGGTTCCTCTGGAGGCTCAGCGAGACGCTGGCGTCAATCGGGACTCACGCGCTCATCGAGAACCCGTTCCAGCTGATAACCAAAGGCGAGATGTTCGCCGAGGTGAAGACGCGGCTGGGCGCAACGAAGGCGTCAAAGTATCTTTCCGAGACCAACTCGTGCTCGCACACTAACCAGCAGTTCGCACGGGTGCAGAAGCAGGATCGGGTGGCAAGCGGAACCCACTGCGGCGTTTGCTTCGGGTGCATCGTGCGACGTGCATCCTTTCGCGCCGGCAAGGTGACAGACCGCACGCCCTACTTGTCCGAGAACCCTGTCTTCGCCGAGTACGTTGCCAACAACACCGTTCTCGAAGCGACTCGCGACTTCGCATTCGAACCGATTTCCACCGGCACGATCCTGAGCATGCCGTTGCCGCCGAACATCTCCGTGACGCAGGCGATGGACCTCTGCGTCCGCGGGCAAGCGGAGATCCGGAGCTTCGTGCAGTGAGAGACCTGCCGCCGCTCGATTGCCACGCGCACATCTCCCCGGAAATCGATCCGAGAACCCTCGAGGGTCTCGGGGCGGTGACCCTCATCGCGACGCGATCAGTGCAGGAGTTCCAATCGGTCGCCGGCCGCTCAGATCTTGTGAGCGTGTGGGGAGTCGGGTGTCACCCCTCGCTGGTCCGGACTCAGGCCGCCTTCGACGCGAAAGCTTTCCAGAAGGCGATGGAACTCACACCGTTCGTCGCTGAGGTCGGGCTCGACGGCGGGTCGCGCGTTCCCCTGGAGAAGCAACAGCAGACTCTGCGAGCGGTCCTAGGGCTACTCGAGGCGACCCCGCGCATCGTGTCCGTCCACAGCCACAAGGCCACGGGAGAGGTCCTCGCGCTACTCGCGGCAAGCAAGGGCGCCGATGGTCTGGTACTCCATTGGTGGCGCGGTGACGAGGAGCAGACGGCACGGGCAATCGCTCTCGGCTGCTACTTCTCAATCAACTTCTCGATGATCCGCCTGACTGACGGCTGGCGATCGATTCCTCTGGATCGAGTCCTTGTCGAAACGGACCATCCTGCCGGAGACCGGTTTTCTGTGAAGCCAAGGCAGCCGGGTCGCGTTCAGCCCGTCGAGGCCGCACTCGCGGCGCACCACAATCTCGCGGCACGGGACATCCGTCTGCGCATCTGGGCGAACTTCGCGCGGATGGTCCGGGACACCAACGTCTTCGAACTGATGCCCGTCCCGATCCGTCGGATGGTGGAAGCCGCGGCACCCGGTACGAACTGACCTCAACCACGCAGCACCTATCGAAGGAGATGAAATGGCGGCAGTACGACTGGTGTACAAGCGGGTGGACGGCAAATGGGCATGGCGGCTGACAAGCAACGGCAAGGTGATTGCCACCGATGGCGGCCAAGGATATGAGAACGAATCTGACGCTCGTGAGATGGCCGATCGGATCGTGTCAGGGGAATTCAAGAACGCCGAAAAGAAGATTCGCCGCGAAGCCTCATGACCCTCTTCGTGTACGTCGACAACTCGAACCTGTGGATCGAGGGCCGTCGCGTGAGCGCGGTCAACAAAGGCATGGCGACTTCTCTTCAGGACGCCATGAATCGAGGGGTGACTGATCAGACCTGGAACTACGACTTCGGCAAGCTGTACCGTGCGATCTGCCCCGAGAACGAGACGATCGGACGATCGAGCTTGTTCGGGTCGCGGCCGCCCACCAACGACTCGCTCTGGCAGCTCGCTCGCGACCAGGGCTTCGAGGTCTTCACCTTCGACCGCAACCTTGCGAACAAGGAAAAGCAGGTGGACGTCGCGATCGCCACGCAGATCATGGCCGACTCCTACGAGCGCATGAAGGCGGGAGACCGCATAGTCCTCGTCACGGGCGACCGCGACTATCTGCCGACGATCGAGTCAGTGATGGCACGAGGCTTTCCGGTCATCGTGGCCTTCTGGCGTCACGCGACGGGGCACGAGCTGCAGCGCGAACCGGTGGACTTCTTCGCGCTCGACCCGCTCTTCGGCTACCTCACCAAATAGCGCGAAATCATGGCCGATCGATTCAGGGACGATACCGACCTCGAGTACTTCCTGCCGACGCCGATCTGGCCGCCGGCGCTCAAGCAGCCGGCGCGGCCGCCTGCGCTCGTCCATCTCGATACCGCGCAGTGGATTCGTTTCGCCCGCGTTCTACGAGGCGATGAGCTTCCGGCGTACGCGAGTCTCCTGGAAGCCTTGCGAGAAGCGGTGGGCGACGGGCGCGCGCGCATCGCGATGAGCGGTTCCCAGTACCGCGAAATCATCAAAGTCAAAGATCCGGCGAAACGCGGCAAGCTCGCCGCCGTGGTCGAGGAGCTCACTGACTTTACCTACATCACCAGCCACCTTGATGTCGTAAAGCTCGAGCTGCAAGCGAGCCTCGACGCGATCACGGGCACGACCGGCCACAACTGGATGCCAATCGATCTCATTGGCACGTCCGCGCTAAATGTGATGGGGCGCGTCGGCGGACTGAAGATCCAGGAGGGCGACGAGGACATCACCGAGCGGCTACTCGCTGAAGACCCGACGTGGGCGGAGCGCATCGCTGACATGAATAGACAGGCGGAGCGGATGCTGCTCAGCGGGCCGAGCGATGAGGAGGCAGCCGAGATGCGGCCCGAGGGCTACGAGCCGGAGGCCTCCGAGCAAATGATGATCGACAACGCGATTCTCGAAGAAGCTTGGGCCAGGCAGATCGACAAATATCGAGCGACTCACCGCGTTCGCGACCTCGTGCTCTGGCGGCACCTTCACCTCGAACTCCTCGACATGATCGTTCGCGAGCAACTCGTCCGGGGCATCCGGGTCGACGATATTTTCTCCGATCCCGTGGGCGGCGCCCGCTTCGTTCTCGGTATGCCGTCGAGCGCGGTCACGGTGTCGATGAAGGCGCAGTACCACCAGGATCCCAGTCGTCGGTGGACTGCAAACGACCTTTACGACTTCGATGCCTTGGCGCTCTCGATTCCATACTGCGACGTGGTTTTCGCCGACGCCTCTGCACGAGATGCGGCGATTCGTCGCGGGTTGGATCGGCATTTCGGAACACGCATGCCACGTAGACCCGAGGACCTCACCGCATTGCTTCGGGGCCTTGCCTCGGTCGAGCCCTCCAGGAAGCCCGAGCCGGGTCAGTCCCCGCTCCTCGAGTGACAGCATCAGAGGCTCTTGGGCTGGCACGGCAACGATTCCGATTCAGTCTCGCTCCCCACCACGCACCGCCGCCAGCCCGATGAAACGGACGAGTCGCCACCACGCCATCTCCGGGCCCGGGACTCACAGAGTTGACGAGATGCACGCAGGCACTCGGGCGTGGCAACGCTGGTCGCGTCTAGCTTTGAGGAGTGAGGGGTGGGCTGGAGCGGTGGAAGCGGGGCGTCGCTTCCGACGGCGTTCGCCAGGCGGTCGGCTACGCGTTCGAGGGTGTGTGCGACGCGGCCCGCGGTCACCGGCTAGTTGGCGTCGAGCAGGCCGTCGCCTATAGTGACGCCGGCGCTGGGACCGTCACCCGGTTCATTGTTACGCACGATGTCATCGAGCAGGATCTGCTCGATGCCCTAGGTCTGGCTCGTTGGGTCGATGGCGCGGACCCCGGTACGGGGGAGTCGCGCGGGCGGGTGCTCACGAGCCCGGACGCGGACTTGCTGTTGGACGCGACGATGAACATGCCCAAGTCCTACAGCCTCGCGGTGCTTCTCGCGCCCCAGCTCAGGGAGGAGTTGGCGGCGCTGCTGGATCGAATCCGGGACCGGACGCTCGTGTTGTGGCAGCGGGAGCTCAATGCGCGCCGCGGTGCGGGCGGTGTGATTCGGGAGCCGATCGCACGGCTTGAGGTGGTGGAGTTGCGGCATGAGCGCTCTCGCGCGCTGGACCCGCACCTCCACCGCCACCTCTGGCTCGGCGTGAAGGTGCTAGGCGAGGACGGGGTGTGGTCGAATGTGGATTCCCGGGTGGCGATGAAGGTGCACACCGTGGTCAACGCCGAGGGCGACCTGGCAGCTCGAACCGACCCGGCCTGGGTTGCTGCGCTCGCCGCTTGCGGCTTCACGCTCGACGCGGAGGGGGAGATCGCCGAGCTCGCCCACTTGGTGCGGCCGCTATCGCGCCGGTCGAACCAGATTGAAGCGAATCGAGCGCTGCGGCTGGCCGGGTGGCGGCGCGACCATCCCGGGCAACACCCCGGCCATCGCGTGCTCGCGACGATCGACCGGTGGGCGTGGGCGCAGCACCGCCCCGGCAAACCGCACGCCGTCGACGAGGAAGGATGGCAGGATCTCATCCGCACGGAGGTCGCTGCCCTCGACCCATCCGCCGCTCGGGGGCGGTCCGCTGTCGGTGTGGAGCGGAAGCGGTTGGGGAGCCTGGATCGCGACCTGCTCGCGGCGACCGCCATCGCCGACGCGGACCGGCGCTCGGCGGGCAGCGGAGGAAGGTTCAGTCGGTACGACGTTCGGGCGGGCTCGCTCCGCGCCCTCGCCGCCTCGGGTATTGTCGCCGACCGGGCACTTCTCGAGGAAGTCGTCGAGGACGTCACAGAGCGAGCGGTGGAGGGTCATGTCATCGACTTCCTCGACGGCGAGGTCCGGGTGCCGGCGCATGTGAAGCATCTGATGTCGTTCCCGACGGCGCGGGACAAGCGCGACCTCGCGGACCGCTTCGATCGACTGAACACTCGCGGACGAAGTATCCGCGCCGACACGATCGGGCGGATCGCGACAGACGTGCTCAGCGAGGACATTTCGATGGATGCCGGGCAGGTGCAGGCGGCCGCCGCGATCTCCGGGACGACTCGGCTGGTGACCGTCACGGGACCAGCGGGGACTGGGAAGACGAGCCTGCTACTGGTCGCACGCCACGCGCTAAGGGCCCAACGACGGCGCATGATCGTGGTCGCCCCGACCCGGAAAGCCGCGACCGTCGCGGCCCGCGACATCGGCACGGCAGCATCCAGCCTGCACGCCCTGCTGGTCGATCACGGCTTCCGCTTCGCTCAGGACCCGACCGGCCGAACCGTGTGGACCCGGCTACGCCCCGGCGACACCGACCCCACCACGGGCGCCACCTACGCAGGCCCGCGCCACTATCCCATCCAGCCCGGGGATCGGATCGTCATCGACGAGGCGGGGATGGTCGACTTGCAGACCGCCAACTCGCTTGCCGAACTTGCCGAGGGTGTGGGTGCGGGGATCGCGATGATCGGCGACCATCTGCAGGCCATGCCGGTCGGGCACTCCGGTGCGATGGCGACTATGCAGCGCCGTTCCGGCACTGTGGTCGAGCTCACCGCCGTCCACCGGTTCAAAGACCCCGACTACGCGGCCCTCAGCCTGCGAGTGCGCGACCCGGCCGACCACGCCGACGCGCTCGCCGTCGCTCAGGAACTAGCCGACCGGGGTCATGTCGATACGGTCGCCAGTGAACAGGAGGGCCGCGAGCGGATGGTGACCGCCTGGTTCGAGCATGCCGGGCGTGGGGAGCGGGTGGCGCTGGTGACCGCCACTAATGCCGAGGCGCAGCAGATCAACGACCGTATCCAACAGCAGCGACTCGACCGCGGCGAGCTGAACCCCGCTCGGCTTGCGCTTGGACAACACGGGCAGTACCTGCTGGTGGGCGATGTGGTGCAGACCCGCCGCAACGACAGCGACACCGGGGTCGACAACCGTGCCACCTGGACCATTGCCGACATCCGACAGGGTCGCATTGAGCTGACCTCGGTCACCGATTCGGGCGACCGACGAACGGTCACCCGCGACTACGCCGCCGAGCACGTCCACCTCGCCTACGCGTCCACGGTGCACGGCATCCAGGGCGAGACCGTGCACGCCTCGTATGTCGGACCTGGCGTTGATGCCGCCGGCCTCTACGTCGGCATGACCCGCGGCCGTGCCGCCAATACCGCGATCACGGTCGCACGAGATCCCGGCGAAGCGACCGAGCGTCTCGCCCAGACCATGCTGCGCGGTCGGCTCGAGGTCACCCTCGACGATGCACTCCACGCCGCCAACCAAGAACTCATTAGGGCCGCCCGCGCCACTCGATCGCCGGGAACCGGCACACAATCGTCGATGGCATCGCAGATCGCCGACGCGGACAAGCGGTGTCGTGCCCTTGAGGATGCGGTGCGGCAAGGATCCGTCCGTGCCGCCGCTGACGACTCAACCGGCCATGGTCGTATCGACCTTGAGGCGTTACAGGAGAAACAACGCGAGAGCGCGGAACGGCGCGCCATGCTCCTCGCAAAGTTGGAAGCCGAACGGGCACGAGGAGAACAACTCGCGATCGAGGCCCGACACAGATTGTGGGTCGTCGCACGTACATCTGCCTCGATCGCCGCGGAGCCGTCGCTGTCGAACAGCACGCCGACCACAGGGGGATCGGTTGACGGACCGTAATCGGTGCCGAGGCTAGTCCGATCCGTCAAGTCGCTCCCCGATGCGAGCTGGGTCTTGCCGGTGGTGCAGCACGGCGATGACCTCGATCACCTCCGCTTCGGCTCGAATCCGGTACCAGAGCTGGTAGGGGAAGATGCGCATGCTGACGCGTCGTGCCGAACCGCGGACAGCAGGTGCGGAGTGCGGATAGTCCTGGACGAGCCTGGTCGTGGCGAAGAACTCGTCGATGAATCGATGGGTCTGTTCGGGTGCCTCGGCGTCGTAGTACGCCTGGGCTCGGTGGAAGTCGCGCTGCGCGTTGCCGCTGAGACTGATGGCGAAGGTCACACGGTTCGCCGGGCGCGGACCTCACGCTCGAACTCGTCGAGGGGCGTGAAGTCGTCCGGGTTGGCGTCGGCTTCGGCGACGCGCTGGTCGATGATTGTTGCGACCTCGGGGGAGATCTCGCCGTGGTCCAGCGAACCTTGCAGGAGCGAGATGAGCTCGCGACGTGCGCCCTCATCGAGCCGCAACGCCCGTTCGAGGAGACCCTGCTCAACCATGCAGCAATGGTACCTGCGCGCGCCAACGATCAGGTCGACCTGGAATACCTCGTGGACCTACGGAACGAGAAGATTCCTGAGCGGGTCGAGGCCCAGATGCACCTAGTCCGCCAACTGCGAGAAGCGCGCGTGCAGTCGTTCGCTGCGCGCAGCGTCGGCGACATGTCACCGGGGCTGATGAAGGTGATTGGCGACTACCTTTCCAACAGACGCGAAGAGACAAACTCGTCGTGATCCCAGTCGTGCTCGGCCTGAGCCGTCGTGAGACGTTGGAGTCCGTGACGGCCGCCGTCGAGCGCATCCGGGGCAAGCCCACCATTTTCAAGCCAGTCGACTGGCTCGAAGGAACCGGCGCGACCGGGCTGTGGCTGCCTTTCGAGGACGTCGATGAAGTGCTCTACCTGCCGACCCGGTCGCAGTTGTATCGCACTCAGATCCTTCTCCACGAGTTGTCGCACATGATCCTCGGCCATGATCGGATCTTCGCCGCCTCAGCAAACCGCATGGCGCTGATTGCGGGGGAGTACACCACGCGCGCTCTGTCGCACGCACTCGCCCGTTCCACAGACCGAAATGAGTACGAGGTTGCGGCCGAAGCTCTGGCGGACGAGCTTGCCGCAGTCATCCGTTCCGGCCCCGCCGAGCCGGCCTGGTTCGAGGGAGTGCTCGGATGACCGAGGTCATCGTGACCGCGTCAATGTGGGCGCTGGTGATCGCCCTGATCGCGACCATCCGCGCTCGCGTTGATCAGAGTGTGCTCTACGCGTCATGTGCGGTCGCCATGTCCCTGACCTTCAACATCGACCCGCTGTACCTCAGCGTTGACGGTTGGTTCAGTGGCCGCAATTGGCTTGATCTGCTCGCCAACCTGCTGCTGGTCACCGGGGTCTACTTCTTGTCCCGCACTGTGCTCCGGGCGGTGAACGGACCGACCTACAGCTCTGTCCCGCTCCGCATCGGGTTGGCCGCGGTTCTTGCTGCGATCACGGTCCTGTTCGTGTTCATCGAGGCGCCAAGCTCGAGCACGACATTCATGGCCGACTATGGTGCACAACTCCCTGCGGCGCTCTACTCGATCGTGCAGTTCAGCTATGTCGGACTGGTGATGATGACCACCGCGGTCGCCTGCATCCGGTACCGCGGCTCGATGACGACTCCCGGATTCAGGATCGGTCTGGCAATCATCGCGGCTGGCTGCTTCAGCACGATTGCCCTCGCACTTGTGATACTCGCTCTGGACCTGCTGCACGTCGTCGGTTCGCCGCTCATGGATGCCGTGGGATCCCTCTACTCGCCAGTCTACGTGCTGTCCGTTGCGCTGCTGTGTATCGGCTTCGCAACCGCACCGTTGAGCCGTTTCGTTCGGCGCATCGTGACCCGACGACGGATCAGTGTGTCGCTCAAATTGCTCGGCGCGATCCTGTCGCGCCGCACAGGCGAGGCTCCCACGGCGCTCGTCCTCGAATCGCGGGAGGCGCAGCTGCATCGCCTCGTCGTGTCGCTGCGGGACGCGATCACGGCTCAGCCGGACGAGCCTCTCGCGCCGCACGACGCGACGGAGCTCGAGCGGGCTGAGCGGTTGCTGCTTCGACCGAAGTCTGCGAATGCTCTCCCGTCTGCCTGACCGTCTGGCCGCTGACGTCATCGCGCGGCGGCTGCAGGCGATCACCGCCCGGCGGTATGACCTGCCGGTCCTCAGCAGCACACAAGGCACGGTGACCGTGCCGGCCACCGTCTCCACGACCCTGCCCGGCCGGTACGGCCTGCTGTCGCGCGGTGGCGCTCTCGCCCAGGTTGGAGAGATCCTTGACGTGTCGTCTGACCGTGTCACTCGAGAACTCGTCACCAGGACGGCGAAGGTCGCGGGCCAGCGCATGAGCTGGACAGGCGCAATTCATGCTTCGTCCGACCAGCTCGCAGGCACAGTCGAGACAGTAGACCTGTCGACGGAGGGGGTTCCTTGTCGGGCATGGGTCATCGCGCCACGGGAGATGTCCACGCGGTGGAGTGTGCACATGGGTGGGCTAGGTGCCGATGCGCGCAGCTCGCTTCGCAGCGCCGAGGTTGCGCTCGCTGCGGGGCAAGGATGCATGGTGCTCGGAATTCACCGCCGCCGCAGGCATGGATTCGGTGTGCTCGAGGTCGGCGTGATCCGTCGCGCGTTCTCTACACTCCGGGACCGCGGCGCAACCTCCGTTACGGGCTTCGGGTGGTCATTCGGCGCTCTCGCCATGCTGCTAGCCCACCGCCTCGCTCCGGATCCGCTCATGCGGGCGTTCGTCTTGGTGAGCCCGTTGCTTGATTGGTTTGCATCGGCCGCCGTAGCCGCTGCAGCGGCCGGGATACGGCCAGCGGTTCTCGATGGTGCGGTCGCAATCGCTGAGGCTCGGAACCGCTACAACGTCCCGTGGTTTCGCGGCGCACTCCAGCTCGACGCGCTCCCCTGGCCAGCCGATCGCCCCCTGGCGATCCCCGCGCTACTACTGCACTCACGCGGCGACCAGACCAATCCGTTCGAGACAACGCACAGGTTCGCGGGAAGCCACGAAGAAGATGTAACCCTCATCGAGCTCCCTAACGCACCCCACACCCTGGAGTGGAACGCAAACGAGTACGCGGTTACGCAAGCCGTCAGCGCATTCCTCCGAACACAATGAGTCGCCCGGGTTCAGCACCGGGTCCAAAGATTCATCCATAACCCTATAGTCAGTGGATGCTGACCATTGCCTCGCGCCTCGATGTGATGAACCGTCTTGGTCGTGCGATGGCCGATCCGACCCGCTCCCGGATCCTGCTGAGTCTGCTCGAGAGGCCGGGGTATCCGGCCGAGCTGTCGCGCGGCCTCGAGCTGACCCGTTCCAACGTGTCGAACCATCTTGCGTGTTTGCGCGGGTGCGGGATCGTCGTCGCGACGCCGGAGGGTCGCCGAACCCGCTACGAGATCGCGGACCCGCACCTGAGCCGCTCTCTCTCATCGCTGCTGGACGCGGTACTCGCCGTCGACGACGGTGTGGTCTGTACCGACGAGACCTGCGACGTGCCGCTGTGCTGCGGGGGAGAAGTTTGAGCGGCGAATGCTGCGGACCCGAAGACGGGAAGGAGCAGCTGAACCTCACCCTCGAAACCCACCACCGCGACAGGCACGGTGACGACCACGAAGACGAGGATGACGAGCACGATCACGGCAGTAGCGAGGAGTTCGTGCCGTGGTGGCGAGACCGGCACCTGCTCCTTCCGATCGCGTCGGCAGCCTTGCTGGCCGTGGGGTACGCGCTCGATTGGTCCGGCGTCGACCTTCCCGCGACGATCGTGCTCG
This sequence comes from Pseudolysinimonas yzui, assembly GCF_014653215.1. Lineage (GTDB taxonomy): Bacteria > Actinomycetota > Actinomycetes > Actinomycetales > Microbacteriaceae > Pseudolysinimonas_A > Pseudolysinimonas_A yzui. Next base: position 22,253 of record NZ_BNAI01000002.1, read on the forward strand.
CCGCCAGTCTGCTCGCCGGCGCGGCCACGTTCGTTCCCGGTGCGGTCAAGCGCCTGCTGCGCCGTCGGGTCGGAGTCGGTCTGCTCATGACGATCGCTGCGGCCGGTGCTGTGCTCCTCGGCCACGTCGGGGAGGCGGCCGCGCTGGCCTTCCTTTTCTCGATCGCCGAAGCGCTCGAAGACCGGGCGATGGACAAGGCCCGCACCGGGTTACGTGCCCTGCTGTCGCTGATCCCGGAGACTGCCACCGTCTCCAAGCTCTCCGGCGAGGTGACCATGCCGGTCGACGAGCTCCGTGAACTCGACATCCTCGTGATCCGTCCAGGCGATCGAGTCGCCACGGACGGGATCGTGGTCAGCGGTCGGAGCAGCATCGACAACTCCGCGATCACCGGCGAATCCATCCCCGTCGAGGTCGGCCCGGGTGATCATGTACCCGCCGGTTCGATCAACGGAGGCGGATCGATGCAGCTCGAAGCCACCGCAGATGGCCGCGACAACTCCCTCACCAAGATCGTCGAACTGGTCGAGCAGGCCAGCGCGCGCAAGGGTGAACGCGCCCGCCTCGCGGATCGCATCGCCAGGCCTCTGGTCCCGGCGGTGCTGATCCTCGCGGGCATGATCGTCATCTTCGGATTCATCGTGGGCGACCCGCTTCTGTGGACCGAGCGCGCCCTCGTCGTGCTCGTGGCCGCATCCCCATGCGCGTTGGCGATCGCCGTTCCGGTCACCGTGATCTCAGCGATCGGCGCCGCCAGCAGGTTCGGTGTTGTCATCAAGTCCGGCGCGGCGTTCGAGCAGCTCGGAGCTGTCGAGCTTGTCGCCTTCGACAAGACGGGCACCCTGACCCGTGGGCGACCCGAGGTCGTCGCCGTCGAGGCGGTTGAGGAGGGCCAGCGCGACCGGGTCCTCGCCATCGCTGCCGGCCTCGAGTCCCACAGCACCCATCCGCTCGCGGCCGCCATTGTCACCGCATCCGCCGATCCCGCGCCGGTCGTCGAGGTCACCGAGGAGCCCGGTCGCGGGATCACAGGGAGTCTCGATGGCCAGGCCGTCCGGGTCGGCAGTCCCCGTTGGATCAGCCCTGGTGCGTTCAGCGATCGGGCCGCCTCGTTCGAAGAACAAGGCATGACGGTCGTCGTGGTCGAGTTCGGCGGAGAAGTTGTCGGCATTCTCGGCATCCGCGACGAACTCAAGCCCGAGGCAGCGGACACCATCCGACGACTCGCCGCCGTCGGCATCGACACGGCGATGCTCACGGGTGACAACACCCGTACCGCCGCAGCCCTGGCCCGCCAGGCGGGGATCACCGACGTGCACGCCGAGTTGCTGCCCGGCGACAAGGCGTCCGCGATCGAGACCTATTCCGCGACCCGCCGCACGGCGATGATCGGTGACGGCATCAACGACGCACCGGCGCTTGCGGCCGCCGATGTCGGGATCGCTATGGGAGTCAGCGGTTCCGACGCCGCGATCGAATCCGCATCCGTTGCCTTCACCGGCAACGACCTCCGGCTCATCCCCGCTGCCCTCTTGCATGCGCGCCGAGGCCGACAAATCATGACCGGCAACATCGTGCTCTCACTCGGCATCATCGTCGTGCTGTTCCCACTTGCGCTGCTCGGCGTTCTTGGGCTGGCCGGTGTTGTGCTCGTCCACGAGATCGCCGAAGTGGTGGTGATCCTCAACGGCAGCAGGGCGGCGAGGAGACCGCAGTCGCTGCAGGCCTAGGAAGCGCGGACTCGCTGGTCCGGTACATCACGCAGCGACGAGCAACCCGGTTGCGAACATGAAGCCGAGGCCGATGACGATCCCTCCTGCGGTCAGCGGCGTGAGCATCCGACCCGCCTCGTCCTTCAGAAGTGGGATGAGTTTCACGGCGACCTGTCCGACGGCGCCGGCGCCGACGCCGAACAGGAGCGCCACGAGGTTGGGTTGGAACACGGTGCCCCCCAGGATCGCCCCTAGGATCGCGGGCGCGCCGGCGATGAGCCCCAGCAGTACCAGCAGGCGTAGGCGGGGTCGCTCGCCCGCGAGCGGGGTGACGATGGCCAACCCTTCCGTGGTGTTGTGGATGGCGAAGCCGATGACGAGGAACGCGCCGAGGGCGAGCGATCCGACGGCGTAGGCGGAACCGATCGCCAAGCCTTCGCCGAGGTTGTGCAAGCCGATCCCGATCGCGATGAGGAACGCCAACGACCGGGCCGGCAGACCTTCGCCTGGCTTTGCCCCCGCGTGGCGTCGGAGGATGACACCCTCCACACCTTCGAGGGCGAGGTATGCAGCGAGCGCCCCCAGGAAGACGATGAGACCACCACCGAATGCGGTGGTGCCCGCGACGAGCTCCAGGCCCTCAAGGGTGGCATCGATCGTCAGGAAGGCGAGCAGGCCGATGGTGAAGCCCATCAAACCTCGCACCCAGGCCTTCGAGGAACGCCGGACGAACGGCATCCAGAGCAGGCCGATCCCGATCGGGATGACGCCGACGTAGATGCCGAGCAGCGCCATCAGCCCGAAGAAGGGTGCACCGCGCTCGGGGCTCACGGTGGCGGCAGCGATCTCGGCGCCGATCGTTCCGCCGGTGGAGGTCACGAGGGTGATCTCGTACGGGTCGCCCTCGACCCAGGGGTAGGTGATCGTGATCGTGCCGGATTCCAGACGCGCGAGTTCCTCGCGCGTCTGGGTGAACTGCGCGTAGTAGTCCGAGACGTTGACCTGCGCAATCGATACCGGGTCGACGCCCTCGTTGCGGATGGTGAGGATGATCTGGCCGGGGCGGAGCTGGGTGGTCTCGACCACGATCTCCTCTTCGGGGGTGCGGTTGCCGTCTCCGGTCACACCGGGTGCGTTCAGGAGGGTGAACAGGCCGATGAGGGTGGCGATGAGCACGAGGGGACCGATCCCGAGCAGCCAGCGCGACAGCCGACGAGGCGGGGTCTCTTCGGACCGATCGGGGCTCGCATCCTTCGGCTCGGTCGTGATCGGGCCGGTCATTCCGTCACCTCGAAGAATCCCATCCAGCCGAGTTCCGCGAACTCGGTCTTGTGAGCGTGGAACATGTACCTGCCGACGTAGGGAAACCGCAGTTCGAGCATGCCGCGCTGGCCCTGCGCCTGCACGACCGTGTCGGTGAACTCGCTTGGCGCGAGCATCGTGCCGGTCGGATAGTAGTGGAAGAAGTTGGCGTGGATGTGGAACGAGTTGATCGGGTCATACTCCAGCACGTTGATCAGGTGGATGCGCACGAGCGCGCCCTTCTTGACCTTGACGGGGTTGTCCATGAAGTGGAAGGGCAGCCCGTTGACAGAATAGAACTCGTTGTTGTCGCCCCCGTCGGTGTTGTAGCCGTTCATCACCATCACCATCTCGTCATCGGCCGGCTCGCGCCCCGCCTTCGGTTCGATGATGAAACCGCCATACAACCCTTTCGCGATGTGGACGGCTAGCGGGGAGGTGTGGCAGTGGTAGAGGTGGGTACCGAACGGGGCGGCGTCGAACTCGTAGGTGAACGTCGCTCCAGGCGCGATGTTCCCTGGCCCGACGCCGGGCGTGCCATCCATCTCGGCGGTGTGGACGCCATGGAAGTGCATCGTGTGCGGGTGTGGGCTGGCGTTCGTGAAGTGGATGCGCAGCGCATCGCCCTCCTGCGCCCACAGGGTGGGCCCGGGGATCCTGCCGTTGTAGGTCCAGCCCGAAAAGATCACGCCGGGCGCGATCTCGAACTCGCGGTCGATCGCGGTGATCTCCCACTCCCGCAGGGTCTGACCGCCCGGCAGCGTGCTCACCTTGCCCTTGTCGAAGTCCCGCAGGATCGCGGTCGGATCGATCCCAGCGCGATCGGCGGGTACGGAGCCGGTCGGGAACCCGGCGTGATCGGAGCCGCCCATTCCCGTGGAGCCGTGATCCATTTCGGTCATGCTCGAGCCGTCGTCGATGTCGTGATCGGCGGGTGCGTCACCGGCCCACGCGGGGCTGCCGAAGAGCGAGAGGGCGGGCACCGCCGCCACCGCACCGAGCAGCAGCCCTCGACGGCTGGTCACGAACGGGGGATTGGGTTCGACGGGCGTCACGAAAACTCCTTCATGACGAATATAGAACTACGTTGCGGCAAACACTATGTCGATCGCGCGCGCTGGGGTGAAACCCACACCGCGGATGCCGCCGCAGCGCCTAGGGTGATCGAGTTCGAGCGACCAGCGACACGGACAACGGTCGCGCCCGAGAAAGGGTCGCCCGGGATGATCTCGAGTTCGGCATCCATCACCACACCCTCCGCGGCGAAATACTGCAATAGTTCGGGATCCGAGTCCGAGATCCTCGCTACCCGCACCGATGTTCCGGGCGGCGCCACGGCGAGCGGAACCGCGTCAGGGCGATGTGTCGTCCCATCGGGAGAGGGGATCGGGTCACCATGCGGATCCCTTGTCGGATGGCCGAGGAACTCATCGATCCGGTCGACCATCAGATCCGACACCGCGTGCTCCAGGCGCTCCGCTTCGTCGTGGACCTCATCCCAGCTATAGCTGAGAGTCCGCACCAGGAACGTCTCGATGAGGCGATGCCTTCGCACCATCGCGACCGCATGCGCGCGACCCGTAGCCGTCAATTCGACACTCCCATATGGTGCGTGCTCCAGGAGACCTTGCGCCGTGAGCTTCCGCACGGCATCCGACACCGACGACAGCTTGAGGCCCAGTCGTCCGCCGATCACCGAAGCGGTCACGGGTGAATCGGACCACTCCTGCAAGCCCCAAATCGCCTTCAGGTAATCCTGCGTGCTGGAGGAGAGGTCAGACGTGGACACCCGACCAGGGTAACGACCTTGACTCCGAGATTCGGCGCTGTTGGGGGCGTAGGTCATCTTCGCCGCCTCGAACAACGCCGACTTTGGGCGCACCGATCAATAGTGCCCAGTAGCTGGCGATCGCCAGGATCCGCGCCCTGTAACTGGGTCGAACGGTCGTGAACATCTCCACCGCGGGAGTCAGCGCCATCATCCGGCCCGGACGGGCAGAACCGGGGTGATGCTGGCTGCTGCCGTCGTCCTCGTCTTCGTCGCAGGGCTTGCCGCGGACCAGCTCAGCAAGTCGGTGGGCGCCACCGAATTGGCCGACGGCGCCGCGATCCCCCTTCTGCCGACCGTCAGCTTGCGACTCGCCTTCAACCCAGGAGTCGCCTTCGGCCTCGGCGCCGACCTGGGCCCAGTGGTCGCGGTCTTGATCCTCGTGATCCTCCTCGCGCTCAGCTTTTGGATTTGCCGGAACCTGGTGCGCGGCACGGCACGACCCCGCATCCTCGTGCTCGTCGCGGTCGCCGCAGGAGGATCAGGGAACATGTATGACCGCATCACTCGGGCTGACGGTACGCCGATGTCCGGGTCGGTTGTCGACTTCATTGCAGTGGACTGGTTCGCCGTGTTCAACGTCGGCGACATTCTCGCAGTGGTAGGTATCCTCGCGTGGGTGGCCACCGGCCTGATGATGCGCCGGGAGCTACCAAAAGGGGATAGCGAGCACGTCAGGTGAAGAGCAGGGCCACGGTGGCGGCCTCCGAGCCGCCAGGCTCATTGAGTGGGATGCCTGGGAGCCTCAGAAGAAGCTCCCCGCCAAAGCGCCCGTTGAGCCTGTGAATTCGCCCTCGCGGAGGTGTTCGCCGTTGCCGATTCGTTACCCTGAGAGCATCCAGTCGGCAAGCACCTTGCGCCGTCAGCCCGAGTATGCCCGGTTGCGTTTGCGGTCGGTCGCGCCCCAGGAGTTCTTCGTATGGCCGTGCCCGAGCATCGCGGAGGCGATAAGTTCGTTCTCAACGCCACAGTTCGACCCGAACCCGGCGCCGAACCTGCTCCACCGCTCTCGCCTTCCTGGGATGTGGTCTCGTCCCCCCTCACGAGACGCGAGCTTCGCGCAAGGGAGCGCTCTGTCGAGGTGGCTTCGCCTGCGGAGTCGCGCCTGCGATCGGGACTGCCAAAAGCACGAACGAAGCCGCGTCGCAGTGCCAAACGGGCCATCAGACGAGACGCCATTCGCGACGCCGCAGTCAAGAAGACGCTCAGTCATCGTCTCCTCTCGTTCGCGGCGATGCTGTTCGCCGGCACGCTCGTTTTCGCTATGACTGTGCCAGCCCACGCGTTCGACGTCCATCCTGACGACACCGCCCTCGCCGATGCGTTCGCGATGGAGGCGCAGACGGTCGAAGTGGACCCCGCCCTCGTGTCGCTCTCAGAGCGGGATGCCTGGACGGTGACGTCATGGGCTGAAATGCTCCGCCTGCGCTACGGCAACCGCAGCTTCGACTACACGATCGGCACCGGTCCGATCCGCTGGCCCTTCCCGTACGCAGTACCTATCACGAGCGGATTCGGCGCACGAGCCGCTCCGTGCCGCGGGTGCTCGACCGATCACTCCGGGATCGACTTCGGCACCGGCTATGGTGCGGCGATCTTCTCTGTGGCCGACGGTGTCGTCGTCGAGCGCAGCACCGGCGGCGGCACGTGGGGCAACTTCATCGTCATCGAGAGCACGACCCCCGACGGTGAGGTCTTCCAGGCCGGATACGCGCACATGGCCAGCGGCTCCTCAGCACTTGTTCTCGGCGATCAAGTCAGAGTCGGCGACTTTATCGGACTCAGCGGCGCGACAGGTCAGGTCAGCGGGGCGCATCTGCACTTCACAATCAAGATCGACGGGTCATTCGTCGATCCCTTCACCTTCTTGAAGCGTTACGCAAGCTAGGCGCCGGTTTCCCGACCGTGCGAGGCCTATTGACGCGCGGCATCGATTCGGGCCACCTCAGCTGGCGCACAGGTCTTCACGGCTTCTCGCGTGACCAGGAGGAGAGATGAAGCGGTAGCGGTCTCATCGTCGATCGGGAACCGCCCCACCGGGTACCGCTGCGAGAACTCGATGATGCGGTCGACGTGCGCCGCGATGGCGCGCAGGTCGGGATCGGTCTCGGCGCACTGTGCGCCGATGTCGTGAAGGGCCTCATGGATGATTTCGACCTCGCCGGCGGAAGCTTCACTGGTCGGGCCGAAGGGCGTGGCGCCGACCCACATGTCCTGTGTAGTCGGTCCGGGGTTCGAGAGCGACGGGATCAGCACCGCAACGAGCACGGATGGCGGCACGATGATCGCGAGGATCAAGGGCCAGCGTGGCCGTCTGGAATGGGGGGCAATCGGCTTCATATGGGGAGCACGGTTCCGCCGATGAGGTTCTGAAGGGAGTAGAGAATCGCAGTCCAGACGCCGGTGACCATCATCACGCCGATCGCCACCATAGTCAGACCGCCGGCGATATTGATCGCCCGGATGTGACGGCGAAGGAACGCGACTGCCGTGGTCGCCCAGCCGAGGCCGGCGGCCACGACCAGGAAGGGGAGGCCGAGTCCGATCGAGTAGACGGCGGTGAGGAGCGCGCCACGCGTGGCCGAGCCGGTGCCGATGCTCAACGCCGAGATCGCGGCCAAGGTTGGACCAAGGCATGGAGTCCAGCCGAGCCCCAGCACGACGCCCAGCAGCGGAGCGCCGGCGAGGCCGGTGCGGGGGGTGATCGGCAGCTTGGCGGTGCGTTGGAACAGTCGGAACGCGCCGATGAACACCAGACCCATGAGGATGACGACGACGCCGAGAATCCGCGTGAGTGGATCCTGCCAGCGGATCAGCCAACCGCCTACCGAGCCGAACGCGGCGCCGTAAGCGACGAAAACCACGGCGAAGCCGAGGATGAATAGCCCGACCCCGATGACGGGACGCCAGCGTGAGCCACCCCCCGATGATCCCGTGACGTAGCCGATATATCCGGGGACGAGGGGTAGCACGCATGGCGACGCGAAAGACACCAACCCGGCGAGCAACGCGAGCGGGATCGCGAGCCAGAGCTGACCGCTTCCGATCACCTCAGCCATGGGTTGCTGGCATGCGTATCGAGATCATCCGTCGACTCCACCGGTGCACGTTGCGCCAGGTTCCGGGGCGTTCTCGGCCTGCCAGTACTCTTCCATGAACTGCTCGATTCGTGAGTCGTCGGCGCTCTCCACGCCTAGCTGGACGTTCCACCCGCTGAGCACGATCGGATCGGAGAGCCCGTCATACGGAGAGAGGATCACGTGGGTGGTCGGCAATTGGGAGCGAAGTGTGCCCAGCTGACTCGCTTCCAACGATGGGTCGTACGTGACCCAGATCGCGCCATGCTCGAGTGAATGGACCGCATTCTCGTCTGGAACGGGCTGGGTGTAAGTGCCGCAGTTCAACCAGACTGGGCTGTGGTCCCCGCCGGCGGGCGGGGACTGGGTGTAGGTCACCGGCGTCTCGACATGCGTCGCGGCATTGGTGAACTCTTCAACGCCCTCTACCGCCACCCCGGAGCCCCCGGCGGTGTAGGTCGCCTGCCTAGGAGTCAGGACTATCGACAAGATAATGGCGCCGACCGCGACGAGCACCGCGACGGGAATCGAGATGGCGGCGATCCGACGGTTACGTCTGCGCTGCTTCTGCTGTCGACGGAATTTTGCGAGCTTTTCCGCGCGCTTGACGGCCCGGCGTTGTTTGACGGTGAGTTCCGACGTCCGCGGATTCGACGCGGGGCTCATCGCGCCTGCTTGGACGGTCGCTTCCGGCCCGCGATGATCAAGCCGGCCACCAGAAGCAGGCCGCCGGTGGGATAGCCGGCGACGAGGTCGACCCAACCAGGGGGTTGCCCGGGTCCGAAGGCTTCGAGATGGGCCAGCCAATGAGTGGCGGCAACGATGGCGCCGACGATCATGAGGACCTGTCCGAGGCGCACGAGTCGGCGGTGGATCCTCCAACTGCGTTCGAAATCGTTCGGATTGCTTTCAGTAGCTTTCTTGGCGACCACTGGGTGTTCCTTTCATTGGTTGGTGGATGGGGTGAGTCACAGGCCTGAGTAGGAGTGCAGGCCGGTGAAGAAGACGTTGACGATGCCGAAATTGAACAGCACCGCGCCGAAGCCGACGAGGGATAACCAGGCGGCACGGTTGCCGTGCCATCCGCGGGTTGCCTTGGCGTGGATATAGGCGGCGTAGACCACCCAGATGACGAAGGTCCATACCTCCTTGACGTCCCAACCCCAGTAACGTCCCCAGGCGCGCCCCGCCCAGATCGCGCCGGCCATCAGCGTGAACGTCCAGAGCGCGAACCCGACGATAGTCAGCCGGTAGGCGAGGCGATCGAGGTACTCCGTCCCGGGGACTGCATCGAATAGCCGCGCAGGTCGGCCAGCGGCGGGGCGGCTTTCGTGACGGTGCTTGACGAGCTGGGTTGCGCTCAGTACGGCCGCGATCCCGAAGAACGACGTCGCCAGCAGCGCGACCAGCACATGGATGACGAGCCACGCGGACTGCAGTGCCGGCGGCAGCGGAATCACGGGCACGTAGAACGCGACGGTCGCGATCCCGAGGAGGATCACGACGACTCCGACGACCACAGGACCGAGGACGACGACTCGCGTCCGGCGGGACACCACGAGGAACACCGCGACGATGAGGGCCGTTCCCGTGATGGAGAACTCGAACATGTTGGCCCACGGCACCCGTTCGGCGGCGATACCCCGGACCACGACCGCAGCAAGGTGCAGGAGCCAGGCGAGCGTGGTGAGGGCGTACCCGACCCTGGCTGCGCGACCGGGGTGTTCCGTTTCTGTTGGGGGTCCTCCACCCGCGTGAGCGGCGGGAGTTCCTCCGGAGTTCACCAGTCGTCTGGTCGGGTTGGTGGCCTGTACCGCGAAGGCGAAGACGTACGCGACGAACGCTCCGACGTAGACGGCGATCGCCGAATAGACCAGGACGAGCGAGATCGGGTCGAGCGGGAGGTTCATGAGCGGTCCTTCGGCGTTGTCCTGGTCAGACGGGTGGCGATTCGACGGACGAGACTCTCGACCGAAGGGAGCAACTGCGGATCGTCCCCGCGAGCGAGCCCGCCGTACTCAAGCTGGACTGCCCCACGGAGCTGCGTCGCTCGGATCCAGACCCGTCGCCGGGGGACGAAGAGCGAAAGGCTCAGGCCGACGAGGGCGGCGATCGCCGCGACCAGAACCGGAACCTGCGTCGGGTCGTGAGCGATGTCGAACGACGCGAATCGAGGGATGTCATCCAACTCGACCGATCCGAGACCGCCCGGCAGTTCGGCCTGTGAGCCCGGCGTAAGTTCGAGCGCGGCCACGCCCGACTCGCCCCCGGCCACTTCCGTCATGGCGGAGGTGTCAAGCTGGTACACCGACTTGGGAATCCCCGCGTCCAGGCCCAGGTCTCCGACGTAGACGTTGAGGGTGAGCACGGGGAGCACGAGGTCGGGATAGCTCGAGTAGGACGCGCCCGCCGACGTTGTGGCTCGGGTCGGGTAGAAGAAGCCGATCATGCCCACCTGTCGAGCGAGCCCGTCCGGAACTTTGACGACGCCGAGACTGGTGAGGTTGGCGTCCTGTGGCAGGAACGGCACCGTGTCTGTGAAGACGACCGCACCACTCGGGTCGCGAACGGTGATGCGTGGTGCGTACCCGTTTCCTAAGAGGTAGATGTCCGAACCGTCGACCGACAGGGGGCTGTTCACCTCGATCCTGGCGCTCGTGCGCGATTCCGCGGCTCGGGAGCTCACCGAAACGTCGGCGACGAAGGCATCAGCAAGGCCGAGTGCGTTCACGTTGTCGGTGACGTAGCTGACTGTGAAACGTTCAAGAGTCAGGGAGAACGGAGGGAGGGAGTCGTCTGTCACGAATCGACCGGCCTCGAAACTGTCGAATGCCAGCCGGGAGTTGACGAAGGTCTGCCCCTCGACGAGGACACGCTGGCCGGTGTATTTGAAACCGCCGCCGATCGCCACGGTGATCAGGACCCCCACCAAAGCGATGTGGAAGATCAGGTTGCCGGTTTCGCGCAGGTACCCGCGTTCCGCTGCGAGACTGATCTGTCCATCCGACTCCTGGGCCCTGACGACGCGGTAGCGCGCTTCGCGGAGTTCCCGTTCAGCTTCATCGACCGCGTCGAGCAGCGGGACGTTGGTGACGATGTCCCGCTGGTGCGCGGGGAGACGGCCGAGGTTCTTCGGGGTCGCGGGTGGTGCTGCGCGGATGGCCGTGACGTGGTGGCGAATGCGGGGCACCACGCATCCAATGAGCGACAAGAACAGCAGCAGGTAGATGGCGGAGAACCACACCGAGGAGTAGACGTCGAAGAGCTGGAAGGTGTCGAGCAGTTCGGCCATGGCGGGGTCTTGTGCGAAGTGCTGGACGACACCGTTGGGGTCGGCGCTGCGTTGCGGGAACAATGACCCGGGCACGGCGGCGAGGGCAAGCAGTAGGAGCAACAACAACGCCGTGCGCATGGAGGTCAGTTGCCGCCATCCCCATCGCGCCCACCCCGCCGGGCTGAGCTGCGGGGCGCGAATGGTTTCTACGTCCTGATCGACGTGATCGGCTGGGCGGTCCAGCCGAACGATTCCATTTGGAGCGCGAGCGTCTTCGGTCCGAGTCATGATTCCTCTGTCACCAGCTCGGCGCTTCGTCGGAGCGCGCGGCGCCTTTCGAGTCGGCGGGCATTGAGCAGCAGGAAGATCCCGACGACCGCTGCTCCGAGCGCCGTAAGGAGATTGATCTTGATGCCTGCTACCAGGAGTTCGGTCGGATCCAGGCGGAACGACTCGAACCAGGCGCGGCCGATGCCGTACCACAGCAGGTAGAGGCCGAGGCTGAGGCCCGTGCCCGGTTGGGGCCGGCGGTCGCGGAAGATGGCGCGTTCGATCAAAAGGATTGTCGCGGCGCCCGCCAGGTTCCAGACGAGCTCGTAGAGGAACAGTGGGTGGAACAGGGTGTCTTCGGGCAGGCCCGCGGGGAATGCCGGGCTGCCGGGGTCGATCTGCAGGCCCCACGGGAGCGTCGTCGGCGATCCGTAAAGCTCCTGGTTGAAGTAGTTGCCGATGCGACCGACCGCCTGCGCGATGAGCATCCCGGGAGCCAGAGCGTCGAGGAAGACCAGGAAGTGGAGCTTGGTCCGGCGCGCGCCGATCCAGATACCCACGAGGCCGAACACGACGCCGCCGAAGATCGCGATGCCGCCTTCCCACACGTAGAGGATCTTGAGCAGGTCAGCTCCCGGATAGAAGTAGTCGCCCGGGTGGGTGACGACGTGATAGAGGCGCCCGCCGACGATCCCGAACGGGACCGCCCACAGTGCGATGTCGATCGCCTCATTGCCCTGATGTCCGGCCGCGCGGAGCCTTCGGCTGGTCAGCAGCACGGCGAGGACGACGCCGATGAGAATGAAGACCGCGTAGAAGTGCAGCCGAAACGGGCCGAGATCGATGTAGCTGATATCCGGACTCGGAATGGACATGGGCAGTTGCGGCAAGATCATCCTTCTTCTCCAATCACGTCTTCGATCAGCGTCTCCAGTACCGACCGATCGGGGATCTGCCCGATGATGCGTGAGGCCACGCGTCCCTCGCGGTCGAGGACGATCGTCGTGGGTACCGCGTTCGGGGCGATCTGCCCCGCGAACGCGAGTTGAACTTCTCCGGCCCCGGCGTCGAGGATCGACGGATAGGTGATACCGAACGTGTCGGAGAAGGCACCTGCGGTGGCCGCCTGGTCGCGCACGTCGACCCCGATGAACACCACGCCGTCGGGTAGGAACTGCTGATTCAGCGACTCCAGATCGGGGGCTTCGGCTCGACAGGGTGGGCAGGCGGCGTACCAGAAGTTGACGACCACGACCGACCCGAGCCAGTCGTCGGAGCTGGCCGTGCCGCCGGTGTCGAGCTCGCCCGAGAACGCGATCGGGGCTCCCCGCTCGGCCCGAGGGATCTCGGTGATGGTTCCGGTACCAGTGATGTAGTCGCCACCGACCTCGGTGAGGTCGGTGGACTCGGGCGCGCAGCCGCTCAGTAATATCGCGATCGCAGCGCCGGCCAAGAGGAGGACCCCGGGCCGATGGAGGTCGCGGGCACGGGGGTCCGTGCCGCTGGGGGAGTCGGAATAGCTCAACATTCACTCTCTCGGGCGCGAACGCCCGCGGGGTCAGGGCCTGGTGGCCCGCGGATCGACGGGTGCGGCTGGGGCCGCGTCGCCAGCGCGATGAGGTTCGGCATAGGCCGCCGAGAGCAGAAGCGAAGCGAGCGCTCGCGAAGGAGTCGCTGTCGCTCAATCAGCAGGGTGCTGACCGATGCCCGTCACCGTGGACGCTGGGTCTGTCGCTGAACACGACCGCCCGGTGTCAGGTCCGACTGATCGAGAGGAGATGAAGGGAAGGCGGCGTAGGCGGTGCGAGCGCCGCCGCCCGCGCGGCGAGGCTCACGAGGACCTGACGGAGGAATCTCCATCGAGTCACGAGCAGGTCTGTGGCGAGGAGTGCCACGGCAACGAGCAAGGCAAGCACGCACGCCCCGGCGACCACCTCATGTGTCGGCGCACACACGACACCGCACCGTTCACCGTCCGGCACTGTCATGCTTCGATCCATGGCCGGAGCTATCACTTGCTCAGCAGAAGGAAGCGCCTGCGTGGCGGCGGCGACACTGCCAGAGCCGCTCGCGTCCTTGATAGTTCCCTCTTGCATGGCAAGAAGGCAAACGAGAATGGCAGCTACGCCGAGCAGGCCGATCGCCAGCCGACGCCAGGCGCGTGGATGCACGTCTGCAGTCAAGCTCGTCATGCACACCTCCCGGCCACCAGTCGATCTGAGAAGTCTAGCGGCGCAGGGACGGCCCAAATTCGGCAGCGAGTAGGTCTCTCGTGCCCTTCCCATAGAATCCGACGACGATGAAATTGACGGAAGCTTCGGAGTGCGGAGCATGACCGGCGTTCTCGTGATCAACGCTGGCTCATCGACCGTCAAGTGGAAGCTCATCGACCGAAGCTCCCGCTACGAGGTCCGTGGCGGGATCGTGGAGCGCCTCGTTGTGCCGGGCGATGACGGGTTGGACCACGAGGCGGCGTTCCGCTCGATCCTCGCGGGTCTACACGACGAGGACATATCGGTCGTCGGTCACCGTGTGGTGCACGGCGGTACCCGGTTCACGACAGCCACGCTCGTCACCGACGAGGTGGAAGCGCGAATCGACGAGCTCTCGGCACTTGCGCCGCTGCACAACCCGGTCAATCTGGCAGGAATCCGCGCCACCCGCGCCGCGTTTCCCGATCTCCCCCAAGTCGCAGTATTCGACACTGCCTTTCATCAGACCCTCCCGGCGGCGGCGACGACCTACGCGCTTCCCGCGCAGCTCACCGAACGGCACGGCATCCGCCGCTACGGCTTTCACGGAATCTCGTACCAGCACGTGTCGGCGCGCGCAGCCGAGCTGCTCGGGCGTCCGCTTTCGGAGCTACGACTCATCCTCTTCCACCTGGGCAATGGGGCCTCGGTGTGCGCGATGTCCGCCGGTCGCTCAGTGGAGACCTCGATGGGGATGACGCCGCTCGAGGGGCTGGTGATGGGCAGTCGCTCCGGCGACCTCGACCCGGGCGTGATCTTGCTGCTCGGCCGCGCCGGGGTCGATTGGAACGAGCTGGAGATGATCCTTACCCGCGAGAGCGGATTGCGTGGGCTCGTCGGCACCGGGGACATGCGCGACATTCACGCCGCGGCGGTCGCAGGGGATGTCAAGGCGGCGGCGGCCCTCGACGTTTACCACCACCGTCTCCGCCACTACCTCGGGGCCTACCTCGCCCAGCTCGGAGGCGCCGACGCGATCGTCTTCACAGCCGGTGTCGGGGCGAACTCTGCCGCGACACGCGCCGCGACGCTGGCCAGCCTCGAGGAGTTCGGCATCCTGATGGACGATGGGCTCAATCAGGCGGCAGGGGGCCAGGCGCGCGTGATCTCCGCGGCCGACTCGCGGGCCGCCGTGCTTGTCGTTCCCACCGACGAGGAACTCGAGATCGCGCGCCAGTCCATTGAAGTCGTGGGGCGTTAGACCTGAAGCGCCGCGTGTCTTCTCCGCGCTGCCACACACCAGCGATTGCGCCGAGGTTGCGAGCATACCCGGGAGGGGTATGCTCGCCTTCGTGAGTGACGACTACCCCGAATCCCTCGGTGCCGAATCTCGACCGCGCTGGAAAGATGGCCGAAGCGCGGCGCCGCTTGTGGTGCGATGGCTCGCAGTTACCGCGGGTTTGTCGGCAATCGTTGCGACCTATTGGGATGGCGCCTGGCACACCGCGATCGGTCGCGACAGTGCTCTCGAACCTCCCCACTTGCTTCTTTACTCGAGTCTCACCGTAGCTGCCGTTGCTGTCGGTGTTTGGGCCCTCACCACTGCGGTGAGGGAGCGGTCGATCTTCTCGGTTCTCAGGCAGCGGGCCCTGTTGCTTTCGCTCGGCGCTCTGGTGGGCATCGCCGCCTCCGCGGGCCTCGATGTTCTGTGGCATGACTATTTCAGCCGGGACGCGGTGCTCTGGTCTCCTCCGCACCTGTTGTCGGTCATCGCGAGCCTGGTGCTGATAGTCGGCCTGACGGCGAGCGGGGGCGGTGAGAACCGGTCGATGGCGATCGGCATCGGTCTGGGCGCGGTACTGCTGGCGACGTCGATGATTCCGGTTATGGAGTACGACTCTCGCGTCCCGCAGTTCACCGAGATCGCCTACCTCCCGATCGTTGTCGTCGCGGCGTTGTTCGCCGCGTGGGTGATCGACTTCGCCGTCAAGGGTGCGCGAGTGATGGCGGTGGCCGTTTCGGCGGTCATCGCTGTCCGAGCGGTGATCTGGGGCGTGTTGTCTGCGGCGGGCTGGCCCACCGTCGACGTCCCATTTGCTCTGCTGGGGCTCGCGGTTCTCGACCTACCGGTGCGTCGTCGGGTCGATCGAGTCGTGCTCGCGGCGGTCGCGATGTCCGTAATCCAGCTTGTGGTATCCGCTACCGGCTTGAGCAGCGTTGCGCTTGAGGCGGTGATTCCGGCCGCCGTGGCCGTGCTCGCCGTGGCCGTGGTTGCGCTGCTCGTTGCACGGCGTATCGGTGGCGTTCGGATCGCTGCTGTCGCGCTCGTCGTTCTCGGTGCCTCCGCACAACTCGGGGCCACGCCCGCACAGGCCCACGATCCTGGGCAGGGCACCGAGCGTGGGGAGATCTCGATGAGTGTCGACTGGGTGGATTCTCGGGTCACTGTTGTGGTTGAACCGGTTTCGTCGACCGTGCCGATCGAGTTCGACCGAATCGTCGCTCGACGAGCTGGCGAGGTCGTCGAGGCAACGATCGAGGTACAAGGGGCTGGGAACGGCATCGTCCGAGCCTCCATTGAGCTTGACGGGGGTGACTTGTGGTTCGTCTACGCCGAATTCTCTTCGCCGGAAGGCACTCTCGAGTCGTGGATCACCGTCGAGGCGGGGGAGTCAGATTCCGGGATTCGACCGCTCTACGAGCCTCCGACGGCCCCCGTCACGGATCCGGAGTTCTTGGCGGCGAGCGTTGCCCTCTACCTGCTGGCCGCTGCGCTGCTCGCCTGGGCCATTCGCGTTGTCGCCGTGTCTAAGCGGGCCCCCGTAGCGACCACGTCGTAGCGATTCGGCCGCTGATCGAGGAGATGGCTGATGTTTTGCCTGGAATAGCTCCCTGGCCCCCATCCTTATACCCCCAGAGGGTATCATCACCGATGAGGTCCGGCGTCGCGCCGTCAACCGAGCAGGAGGAGTAACGCCGTGAGTGTCCTTATCGTGGTCGCAGCCGTGCTACTGACTGGTCTGTTGGCGTGGTACTTCTTCGCCCCACGTGCCTCGAAGCGCGCCGCCGTCGAGGGCGATCTGCAGGTCCAGACGATCACCGTGAGAGGTGGCTACTCGCCGAGCGTGGTCGAGGTGGTGCAGGGTGTCCGCACTCGGTTGCTGTTCGACCGGCAGGAGACCGGCGAATGCTCATCCCGAGTCGTTCTGCCGGACTTCAAGGTGAACCAGAGCCTGCCCGCCTACACGACCACCGCCGTGGAGTTCGTGCCGGATGAGGTCGGCGATTTCGGCTTCGCGTGCGGGATGAACATGCTGCACGGCACGGTGAAGGTGCTCCCCGCGTCCGCGGATGCACCGCACACGGCGACAGCTGTGCTCGAGGCACCCGCCATCGTCGAGATGGTCGCGACCGGATCAGTCGCCGACGCGATGGAGGACGAGGGGGCCCAGGAGGCGGCGGAGCACGCCAGGGAGATCGCTGACCTCAGGCGCCGGGTGATCGTCGGCGCTGTGCTGACGCTGCCGGTGTTCCTCTCGGTGATGGCTCATGACGTGTTCGGGGCTTCGTGGGTGCCGCCTCTTCTGCTCGCACCGTGGTTCCAGTTCCTGTTGGTGACGCCGGTGATGTTCTATACCGGATGGCCGATCCACCGCACCGGATGGTTGGCGCTGGGCAACCGGCAGGCCGAGATGAACTCGCTGATCACGTTGGGCACGATCGCCGCATACGGGTTCAGCCTGGTGGCCGCCTTCTTGCCCTGGGTGCTGCCGGCGGATGCTCGCGGGGTGTACTTCGAGGCGGTGGGCGTCATCCTCACCTTGATCTTGCTCGGTCGACTACTGGAGACCAGGGCCAAGGCCGGCACGGGCGAGGCGATCCGTACTTTGATCGGCCTGCAGCCCCGCACCGCGCGCGTGGTCCGCGGCGACAGCGAGCTGGAGATCCCGGTCGGCGAAGTTGTCGTGGGCGACATCGTGGTGATCCGTCCGGGCGAGAAGCTCCCGGTCGATGGCCAGGTGACAGAAGGCAGCTCCCCGGTCGATGAAGCGATGATCACCGGTGAGCCGATGCCGGTGGTCAAGTCCGCCGGCGACACGGTGATCGGCGCGACCATCAATCAGACCGGGTCGATCCGTTACGCCGCGACCAAGGTCGGCGCGGACACGATGCTCGCGCAGATCATCCGGCTGGTCCGTGAGGCTCAGGGCTCCAAGGCGCCGATCCAGCGGCTGGCAGACAAGGTCTCCAGCTACTTCGTCCCGGCCGTCATCGCCATCGCGATATGGACGTTCGCCGTCTGGTGGCTGGTCGGACCGCCGCCAGCTGGCGTATACGCCCTGGTCGCGGCCGTCGCCGTGCTGATCATCGCCTGCCCCTGCGCGCTCGGGCTGGCCACCCCGCTGTCCATCACCGTCGCCGCGGGCAAGGCCGCCGGCAACGGCATCCTGATCCGTTCCGCCGAAGCTCTCGAGACCGCCCACAAGGTCAACACCGTCGTGCTGGACAAGACCGGCACGATCACCAACGGCACCCCGACCCTGACCGACGTGCTACCTGCCGACGGATTCGATGCCGACGAGCTGCTCGCACTGATCGCCGCCGCCGAGCGCGATTCGGAGCACCCGTTGGCGACCGCGATCGTCGCGGCCGCCGAGGATCGCGGCCTCGACACCCTGCGGTCGAGCACGTTCGAATCGATCACCGGCCAGGGCGTGCGCGCTCTCGTGGACGGCAGGACGGTCCTGGTGGGCAACGCCCGCCTGCTGACCGCGGCCGGGATCGACGCCTCGATCCTGACCGCAGACCTAGAGGCACTGGCCGCCGACGGCAAGACGCCGATGCTTGCCGCAATCGACGGACGCCCCGCCGGCGTCGTCGGGGTGGCAGACACGATCAAGGACGGGTCGATCGCCGCGATCGCCGACTTGGCGGCGCGCGGGATCGATGTCGTCATGATGACCGGAGACAACCGCGCGACCGCCGCGGCGATCGCCCGTCAGGTCGGCATCGCACGGGTGGTCGCGGAAGTCATGCCCGAGCACAAGGCCCGCGAGGTCCGTCGCCTGCAAGGGGAAGGTCGCGTCGTCGGGATGGTCGGCGACGGTATCAACGACGCACCCGCGCTGGCGCAGGCGGATGTCGGCTCAGCGATCGGCACCGGGACCGACGTGGCGATCGAGGCCTCCGACATCACCCTGATCTCCGGCAACCTGGGCGGACTGGTCACGGCGATCGACCTGTCCCGCGCCACGATGCGCAACATCCGGCAGAACCTGCTGTTCGCATTCGGGTACAACGTGGTCGGCATCCCGCTCGCTGCGGGTGTGCTGTACCCGGCGTTCGGTCTGCTGCTCAGCCCCATGATCGCCGCCCTGGCGATGGCCCTGTCATCGCTGTCCGTCGTGACCAACTCCAGCCGGCTCCGCCGGTTCACCCCCAAGCCCGTGGCCACCCCGGCCGCGGTCCCGATCACCGACCCGGTGGTCGAGATCGGCAACCAACAAACAGATGAGGACCAATCCATGGCACACCACACCGAGCACACGACCGACCACACCGCCCTCGTCACCGACCCCGTCTGCGGCATGAGGATCGACCCGAAGACGGCCGCCACGACCCGCGAGCACGACGGGACGACGTTCTACTTCTGCTCCACCGGCTGCGCCGACACCTTCGACGCGGACCCCCACCGTTATGGCCACCCGCATGCAGCACACTGAACACGCGCCGACAGAGGATCACAGTGCGCACGGATACCTCGGCAACAAGGATGCTCTGCTGACTCGACTACGGAAGATCGAAGGCCAGGTCCGTGGGGTGGCGAGAATGATCGACGGTGACACGTACTGCATCGACGTGCTGACCCAGGTCGCCGCTACCACCAGGGCGCTCGAGGCGGTGGCCCTTGCGCTCCTGGAGGATCACCTCACGCATTGTGTGGCTGAAGCCACCGCACAAGGTGGCTCGGTCGCGGAGGAGAAGCTGCGCGAGGCCAGCGCAGCGATCGCGCGATTGGTGCGGTCGTAGGCACCGCACGTCCTACGGCGACGCGCGGGCGCTTCAGGCGATCTGACAGAAACGCATCTACCCTTTGAGTGGAATGGTGACTCTCTCAGCGATTCGATCGGTCGCGCACCCGCCCACTGCGGCGGTGCGGACGTTGTTGTTGAGTCTTCTCGGCGTTGCCGCAGTCGTCGTCGGCCTCCTGGCGATGCACACGTTCAGCCTTGACGAACCGACCCACACCCCGGCTGCGGCGGTATCGCCGATGGAGCACCAAGCGGGTGAGACCGCTCGCTCTCCTGAACCGCCCGCGACATCGAGTGACTGCGGCACGTCTGGATGTGAGCCGATGCACGCCATGGGCTTCATGGCATGTCTGCTCGCTCTCCTTGTCGTTTCGCTCGTATTCGGTGCCGCGCCACACATCTCGCGCTGGCTGGCGAACTTGCGGACTGACGGCCGAGTGCTGCTCTCCGCGCTGCTCGCAGCGGTACCAGCCCCACCTTCTCTGATCTCGCTCTCAATCAGTCGAACGTGATTCGGCGCAGCCTGCCATCGCGCAGGCGTGCCCTCGCGCGCATTCGCGCGTCCGAATCCGATCAACTCGACTGAAAGAAGCAACCATCATGAAGTTCCGCACCGCAGCGATCGCCTCAGCGGCGCTCGCGATCGCACTTGTTCTTGCCGGATGTTCCAACGCCGGCATGGCAGGGATGGACCACGGGACCGGCGCTGATCCCTCCGCGGAGTCCATCGACACTACCTTCAACGCCGCCGATGAGACGTTCGTGACGGGCATGATCCCCCACCACGAACAAGCTCTCTCGATGGCCGCCATGGTGCTCGACAAGGAGGGCGTGGACCCGAGAGTCGTCGCCCTCGCTGAGCGAATCCTGGCCGCTCAGCAGCCCGAGATCGACCTCATGAACTCCTGGCTGGAAGCCTGGGGGGTGGACCCCGACATGGGCGAGATGGAAGGAATGGACCACAGCGGCGCAGGCTTGATGTCGGACGACGACATGGCCGCGCTCGAAGCTGCGACCGGCCCCGAAGCGTCGAGACTGTTCCTCGAGCAAATGGTGCAGCACCACACCGGCGCCATCGAGATGGCTCAGCAGGAGCTGGACAACGGTGAAAACGCCGACGCCCTCGACCTGGCACAAACGATCATCGACGCCCAGACTGCGGAGATTGACGAGATGCAGGAGCTTCTCTCGCAGCTGTGAGCCGTTGGGGGTAGCCGCGCAGGCGGCTGCCCCCAACCCTCACACGCCTGAGATCACTCTCATGAGTACGCGCCTCGCCGCTACTGCTCTTGTCCTTTTGGTGCTCATCGTCACGATTCTCGCGATCGCAGTTCTCACGAGCCCGACGCTGGGCCAGTCATGATGCCTCCCCGCGTCCTCGCCGCTGGCTCTGCTGCGATCACTCTCCTGGCGCTCGCAGGATGCTCAGCCGTCCCGCCTTCCCCGACCGTCGCCGCCGCGCTCACCCATGTTCACGGCTTTGCTTTCGATCAGGGAGAGGACGCACTGGTTGTCGCCACGCATGCCGGCATCTATCGACTCGATATTCGTCTCGCCCCGGCCGCGGTCAGCGGCCCGGTCGGTGACCTCGATATCGACACGATGGGTTTCACTCTCGTCGGCGATGTTGCCTATGCGTCCGGTCATCCGGGACCAACGACACCGACTACGTTCGGCAGCCCGAACCTGGGCCTCATCCGAAGCGACGACATCGGCATGACGTGGACGAATGTCTCCTTGGCTGGGACGACGGACTTCCACGACCTCTCGGTCAGCGAATCGCTCCGCAGCAGGATCTACGGGCTCACGGGCACATCACTTGAGCGAAGCGATGACGACGGGGAGTCCTGGACACCGGTCGCGGCCATTGAGGCTCGCGACATTCTCGCTCCCGCCAGCGACGCCGACACCCTCTTCGCGACTGTGCCGGAAGGCCTCATCGTCAGCCGGGATGCGGGTGCGACCTTCAATCTGGTACCCGATTCGCCCCTCCTCTACCTCATAGCCGATCAAGGCGGGACTCAAGGTGGACTTTCCGGTATCGACATCGAAGGCACCGTGTGGTTTCAGAGCGAGGCCGACGGAGAGTGGGCATCCGGGGGGCAAGTCACGGGTATACCCCAGGCCATGTTCATCCTCCCGGCGAGCGGTCAACTGATCGTTGCGGACGATCGCGGCATCTCGGCATCGGACGATGCCGGACTCAGCTGGGAGATCCTGTGGGCGAAATGAGTAGCCAGGACGCCCAGCTTCCGCGTTCCAAGGCGACATGGGCGCGCGTGCTCGCGGGCATCATCACCTTCGCCCTTCTGCTGACCGTGAGCTCTGTAGTACCCGCGCCGGTATCCGCCCAAGTCACCCAAGTCGCCCAGGAGTATCCGAGCTGGGAAGACGTGGTCGCGGCTCGAAAGAACGAAGCGACGGCAAAGACCCTCAAGCAGCAACTTGAGCAGTCCCTCGCAGCGCTTCAGGCAGAGGCGCAGAAGACTCAGAGCGAGGCCGACGCCAAGGGCACGATCTACGCCGACGTGCAACAGAAGTTCGACGACCAGCAGATTGAGACTCAGTCTCTGCTCGATCAAACCGCCGCCGCGCAGGAGGAGTCCGATGCGGCATACGCCATAGCCGCACAAATAATCGCCGAGATGAGCAAGAGCGGCTCAAGCGATTTCACTTCTCGCCTGTGGTTCGCGCCGGGAAACGCGGACGTTCTCCTCGACCGCCTTGAGATTAGCCGCGTGGTTGGCGACCGGTACGCCGATATCTACGAGAAGGCGATTGAGTTGCGCAACCGCGCTGAAGCGCTCGCTGACCAGGCACAGGTTGCGTCAGAGCTCCTTGAAGAGCTGAGGATCGCAGCCGAGAAGGCATTCCTGGAGGCGCAAGCTGCAGCAGAGGCTGCCGCAACGAAGCTCGCGCAGACCGAGAAGGACATTGCCGAAATGCGCGCGCGGATCGAGTACCTCGAAGGCGTCCGCGAGCAAACGGTTGCCGACTACAACGAGGGACTCGCAGCCCAGTGGGGCGATGGCGCCGCGGGCGAAGTCAGCCAATCCGGATGGGCTCGTCCCGTCGGCGGCTACATCTCGAGCATGTTCGGGATGCGCGTCAACCCGGCGACCGGGGTCTACCAACTTCACACCGGTGTCGACCTCGCCGGGATGGGCTGCGGCGCGACGATTCGCGCCGCGCACGGGGGCACCGTCACCTACGCCGGCTTGTCCGGGAGCTGGGGCTATTACATCGCCATCGACCACGGCGACGGCACCGGTTCCGGCTACGCGCACATTCAAGCGGGCGGGATCGGCGTTCGGATCGGCCAAGAGGTCTCCCCGGGCCAGCCGATCGCAAAGGTCGGCACGACGGGTGCTTCGACGGGATGCCATCTGCACTTCATCGTCCGAGTCGGGGGCAAGGTCGTCGATCCCGTGCCGTTCATGCGCAACCAGGGCATCACGCTCGGCTGACTCGGCGGCGTAGGACTTTCGCCTCTCCCCCATCAACGACCACCTGACCAAAATCGGCTGAGGACCGGCCGACGAGAAGAGAACAGATATGCATTCCGAAATCCAGTACGCGAGCCTGACCAGGCGGGGATTCCTCGCGGTCGGCACCGGCGCCGTCGCCGCGATCGCCCTGGCTTCGTGCACCACGCCACCCCGCTATGTCTCCCCTACCGGGGCTGCGGTACAACAAGCAGAATCGGCCCGCGGAGGCACTGGGCGAGTCACCCGTGTCGACCTCGTCGCAGCTCCGACCCAAGTCGACCTCGCCGGTACTACAGCGAACACGTGGAGCTTCGGGTCGGTGCCCGCGCCGACGATTCGGCTGTCGGCAGGCGATACCTTGCTCGCGAATGTGCGCAATCAGCTCCCAGCCGACACCTCCGTGCACTGGCACGGCCTGGCGCTGCGGAACGACATGGACGGCGTTCCCGGCGCAACCCAGGCGCCCATCGGAGCGGGTGAGGATTTCAGCTACGAGTTCATCGCTGCGCACCCGGGAACCTACTGGTTCCATCCGCACGTCGGCCCGCAATTGGATCGAGGTCTCTACGGAGCGCTCATCGTCGACGATCCGAACGAGCCGTTGGTCTACGACGACGAATGGGTGGTAGTCCTCGACGATTGGCTCGACGGAGTGACCGGAACCCCGGACGAGGTCCTCGAGGAGCTCAGCGAGGGGATGATGGGGATGATGGGCGGCTCGGGCGGCCACATGCTCATGGGCGCCCGCTCTGATCTTCTCGGCGGGGACGCCGGTGATGTCTTCTATCCGCATTACCTGATCAACGGCCGCCCTCCCGCCGATCCGGAGACCTTCACGAGCGCCCCCGGTCGGCGGGTGCGGATCAGGATCATCAATGCGGGCAGTGACACCGCATTCCGGGTGGCGCTCGGCGGTCACCGGCTCACCGTCACCCACAGCGATGGGTTCCCGGTGAACCCGGTGGACACCGACGCGATCCTGATCGGCATGGGCGAACGCTACGACGTACTGGTCACGCTCGGCGACGGAGTGTTCCCCCTCGCCGCCGCCGCGGAGGGCAAGGGCGAGACGGCGTTCGCGATCCTCCGCACCGGATCCGGCGAGACGCCGCGCCCCTCCGCCACCATTCCGGAGATGTCGAGGTCGATTCTTACGGCCGACGCACTCGCGGCCGACCCGGGTGTCGCATTCCCGAGCCGAACGGTCGATCGCGAGCTGACGGCGAAGCTCTCAGGTTCGATGATGGCCTATGACTGGGCGATCAACGGTCGCCGATTCGACCCAGCCAACCCCCTCGATGGCGCACTCGGGGTGAGGCAGGGCGAACGGGTACGGCTCCGAATCGAGAACACCACCGAGATGTGGCATCCGTTCCACCTGCATGGCCATACCTACCAGCACGCGGGCGGCGGACCGCGGAAAGACACCTCGATCGTGCTCCCGCGCAAATCTCTGACCGTCGAGTTCGACGCCGACAACCCGGGCCTCTGGGCGGCGCATTGCCACAACATCTACCACGCCGAGACCGGGATGATGACCATCCTCGGTTACCAGACCACCTGAGATCACGAGAACGAAGAGGCCACGAACGATGAACACACGAACTGTCGTCCTTGAAGTGTCCGGCGTGCAGTGGGCGTCCTCGAAGGTCATCGTGGAAGCGACCCTGCTGCGTCAGCCGGGCGTGATCGCCGTGGAGGCCAACCCGGTCTCCCAGACGGCGAACGTCTCCTACAATCCCGAACTCACTTCGCAAGCTCATCTGCGTCAATGGGTTACCGAGTGCGGGTACCATTGCGCCGGCCAATCCGTCCCGAATCACATCTGCGACCCCGCCCACGACCCGCACGTGATGTCGCACGGCGACCATCATCCGTCGCCTGCTCCCCACCACCCGGACCCTGCCGTCCACTCCGCCACGGCGAGCTCATCAGAACCTGCTGAGGACCACACCGCGCAGGCCGGACACCAAGCCGGCCACGGCGCCGACGCGACACCGACGCGGAGCGCGCAGGACGTGATGGGACACGGCGGGGGCCACGGCGGCATGTCGATGGAGTCGATGATCCGCGACATGCGCAACCGGTTCCTCGTCGCGCTGATCCTCTCGATTCCGATCACGCTGTTCTCGCCGATCGGCCGGGAGGTGCTCGGCTTCACGGTACCGGCGCCGTTCGGGGTCCGCGATGACATCGTCGCGCTTATCCTCTCCCTCCCGGTGATCTTCTACGCGGCGTGGATCTTCTTCGACGGCGCCTTCCGCGCGCTCCGCGCTCGAACCCTCGACATGATGGTGCTGGTCGCGGTGGGGGTGGGGGCCGGTTGGCTCTACAGCCTCATCGTCACCCTCACCGGTGGTGGCGAAGTGTTCTACGAGGCCGCCACGGTACTGGCGACCTTCGTCCTGTTGGGGCACTGGGTGGAGATGCGTGCCCGCGGCGGAGCGAACGAAGCCATCCGCCGTCTGTTGGAGCTCGCCCCGCCCCGCGCGGTGGTGATTCGTGACGGGAACGAACTCGAGGTGCCCACGAGTGAAGTCGTCCCTGGAGACCTGATGCTGGTCCGACCTGGCGCGAAGATCCCCACCGACGGGGAAGTCGAAGACGGTGACTCCGCGATCGACGAGTCGATGGTCACCGGCGAGAGCCTGCCGGTGGAGAAGGGCCCTGGCTCGGCGGTCATCGGCGCCACCGTGAACACCGTCGGCACGTTGCGTGTCCGGGCGACGAAGATCGGCGCGGACACGGCGCTGGCTCAGATCGTCGCGCTCGTGCAGGAGGCTCAGAACTCCAAAGCTCCGGGGCAGCGGCTCGCGGACCGCGCCGCGTTCTGGCTCGTACTGGTCGCGCTGATCGGCGGTAGCCTGACCTTCCTGATCTGGTGGCTGACCGGCGCACCCCTCCCGACCGCAATCCTGTTTGCGATCACTGTCGTCGTGATCACCTGCCCGGACGCCTTGGGGCTGGCCACGCCGACTGCGATCATGGTCGGCACCGGACTCGGCGCCAAGCGCGGGGTGCTGTTCAAGAACGCCACCGGCATCGAAACCGCCGCGCGCATCGACACGGTCGTCCTGGACAAGACCGGAACTCTCACGAAGGGCGAGCCCGAGGTCACCGACTATCTGCCCGTCGGGGCGGATGACGTCGAGCTGCTGTCTCTCGTCGCTGCCGTCGAACGGGAATCCGAGCATCCGCTCGCGAAAGCAATCGTCACGTACGCCGACGGGCAGAAAATCACCCGCCGCACTGCGTCGGCGTTCCGCAACATCGCGGGACGGGGCGCGATCGCCACTGTCGACGGTCGGCAGGTGGTGCTCGGCAACCCCCGGCTGATGGCCGAGCAGGGCATCGACGTCGCCGCGGTGGAAACTACGCAACAGTCCCTGGCAGAAGGAGGCCGTACCGCGATCATGTTCGCCGTCGACGGGAGCATCGCGGGCGTCATCGCGCTCGCCGACGCACCTCGCGAAACCGCACGGGAATCGATCGACGCTCTTCACGAGGCGGGGATCCAGGTCGTCATGCTCACCGGGGACAATCGGCCCACCGCCGAGCGCATCGCTTCCATGCTGGGGATCGATACCGTGATCGCCGAAGTCCTTCCGGAAGACAAGTCCGCGAAGATCGCCGAGCTGCAGCAGACCGGGAAGAAGGTCGCGATGGTCGGCGACGGCGTCAACGACGCTCCGGCCCTCGCCCGTGCCGATCTCGGCATCGCGATCGGTGCGGGGACCGATGTGGCAATCGAGACCGCCGACGTCGTTCTCATGCGCTCCGACCCTTTAGACGTGGCCGTCGCCCTGCGAATCGGGAAGGGGACACTGCGAAAGATGCGGCAGAACCTGGCATGGGCGATCGGCTACAACGCGATCGCCCTGCCGATCGCCGCCGGAGTGTTCTTCCCGGCTTTCGGACTGATGCTCAGCCCGGAGATCGCCGCGATCAGCATGTCCGGATCGTCGGTCATCGTCGCAGTCAACGCCCTCCTCCTCAAGCGGCTGCGCCTGCCCGCCCCCGCATCCCACCTCACAAGGGCGTCCGGTGACCCGGTGGCACGGGCGAAGGGTGAAGCCGATGTCCCTACCCGCTAGCCCGAACGCGAGTACGGGAGCAATTGAGGTCGAGGGCCGCATCCTGGCCATGGGGCTGCTGGCAATACAAGCGGTGATCGGCTACGAGTGGCTGGTGTCAGGCATCACCAAATTGTCCAGCGACTTCATACCCACATTCGGGTTACGACTTCCCGAAGCAGCCAGCGCGGCCCCCCGCTGGTTCCTCGTGATTCTGGACAACGTGGTCGCGCCAGCTCCGACCTTCTGGGCTGTTTTCGCATCGGTCACCGAGCTACTGCTGGGCATTGCCCTGCTCGGGACTGCAGCACTCCTCATGTGGCGATTCCATCGCCTGCCGCGTCTCGCTCACCTTCTGTTCCTGGGAGTCAGCGGGCTGGCGGCACTCGCGGCGACGGTGCTGGCAATCAGCCTGCACGTCCTGAACGGAGCGACCCATCCCTGGCTCCTCCCAGGCGACCCGTTTGATGAGGGCGTCGACCTTGACAGTCTCCTGCCCGCGATTCAAACGGTCATCTTCATTGTGAGCCTGCTCCAGCTGAGGCAGCTCCGACGCCGGGCCCGAACGCACGATGCGATGGCGAACCCCAAGCACGTCGAAGTTTGAAGGAGAACCCGTGAACTATGCGACTTCCGCCCCAGCGGCCGTGGATCAGGACTACCTCGATCGCATCGATGCCTGGTGGCGAGCGGCGAACTACCTCTCGGTGGGACAGATCTATCTGCTGGACAATCCGCTGCTGCGTGAACCACTGCTCCCCGAGCACATCAAACCCAGGCTGCTTGGACATTGGGGCACGACGCCGGGATTGAACTTCATTTACGCCCATCTGAACCGGGCGATCATGGAGCGCGACCTGGACACGATCTACGTCATGGGCCCGGGTCATGGTGGCCCCGGGCCCGTCGCGGCAGCTTGGCTGGAGGGCACCTACACCGAGACTTACCCGGACATCACCCAGGATGCGGAGGGGATGCGGCGACTGTTCCGGCAGTTCTCTTTCCCGGGAGGCATCCCCAGCCATGTCGCGCCGGAGACGCCCGGGTCGATCCACGAGGGCGGCGAGCTGGGCTACGCGCTCTCCCACGCCTACGGGGCGGCGTTCGACAACCCGGACCTGATCGTCGCGGCAGTGGTCGGCGACGGGGAGGCGGAAACCGGTCCGCTGGCGGCGAGCTGGCAATCCAACAAGTTCGTCAACCCCGCCCGGGATGGCACCGTGCTGCCGATCCTGCACCTGAACGGGTACAAGATCGCCAACCCCACCGTGCTGGCGCGGATCAGCCCGGAGGAGCTCGACCACCTGCTCCGCGGCTTCGGCCACACCCCGTTCTATGTCGAGGGCGACGACCCCGAGCAGATGCACCAGGACTTCGCTCGCGCATTGGACACCTGTTTCGATGAGATCGACGAGATCAAACGCCGCGCGCGTAACGGAGACACCGAACGACCCCGGTGGCCGATGATCGTACTGCGCTCCCCGAAGGGATGGACCGGGCCGAAGGTGGTGGACGGCAAGCAGGTGGAGGGCACCTGGCGCGCCCACCAGGTTCCATTCTCGCAGGCGAGGGAGAACGACGAGCACCGCGCCATCCTCGAACAGTGGCTGCGCAGCTATCGACCCGAGGAACTCTTCGACGATGCCGGTGCGCCTGTCCCATCGGTGGCCGAGCTGCACCCATCAGGTTCGCGGCGGATGAGTGCCAACCCGCACGCCAACGGCGGACTTCTCATCAAGGACCTTGTGATGCCGGACTTCCGGCGCTATGAGGTTCCGGTCGCGAGTCCCGGCGTCTCCACTGCGGAGTCCACGCGGGCGCTCGGCGTTCTGTTGCGCGACGTGATGAGCGGCAACATGGACAGCTTCCGGGTGTTCTCGCCCGACGAGAACAACTCCAACCGGCTCGACGCAGTTCTCGACGTCACCAACCGCGCCTGGAACGCAACCACCATCGACGGGGACGATCATCTGGCACCGGAGGGTCGAGTGATGGAGATCCTCTCCGAGCACACCATCCAAGGGTGGCTGGAGGGCTACCTGCTCACCGGACGACACGGCTTCTTCTCCTGCTACGAAGCGTTCATCCACATCGTCGACTCGATGTTCAACCAGCACGCGAAATGGTTGACCACCGCCAACGACATTCCCTGGCGTCGCCCGATCGCCTCCCTGAACTACCTCCTTACCTCGCACGTCTGGCGGCAGGACCACAACGGGTTCTCGCACCAGGACCCCGGGTTCATCGACCATGTCGTGAACAAGAAGTCCGACGTGGTCCGGGTATACCTGCCGCCGGACGCGAACACCCTGCTGTCAGTCGCCGATCACTGCTTGCGCAGCCGCCAGTACGTCAACGTGATCGTGGCCGGCAAACAACCGGAGCTGCAGTTCTTGACGATGGAGCAGGCGATCGAGCACTGCACGAGCGGCCTCGGCGTCTGGGAATGGGCCAGCACCGACGCCGGCGAGGAACCGGACGTCGTCATGGCCTGTGCCGGCGACGTTCCGACTCTGGAGACGCTCGCGGCCGTCTCGATCCTGCGTGCAGCGCTCCCCGATCTCCGCATCCGCGTCGTCAACGTCGTCGACCTGATGCGGTTGCAGGATCGGCGTGCCCATCCCCACGGTATGTCCGACGACGAATTCGATGCGCTCTTCACCACCGACAAGCCCGTCGTCTTCGCCTACCACGGCTACCCTTCGTTGATCCACCGGCTGACCTACCGGCGCGCGGGACACGGCAACCTGCACGTGCACGGCTACCGCGAGGAGGGCACGACGACCACCCCATTCGATATGTGCGTGCTCAACGAGCTGGACCGCTTCCACCTGGCCATCGACGTCATCGACCGGGTTCCCCGGCTGCGGGACGTGTCCGGTCACGTGAGGCAGGACCTCACCGAGGCGCTCGTCAGGCACAGTGCCTACATCCGAGAGAACGGGCAGGATCTGCCCGAGATCCGCGGCTGGACGTGGGACGAGGGTGACCGCGAACGTCCGCTCCCGGCCGACCCGCCCACATGACCTCGTCGCCCGGCATTCCCGGAGCTCATCGTGTCGACACGGTCTACGACGCGGTGCTGTTCGACATGGACGGGGTGGTCACTGATACCGCGGCGATCCACGCCGCCGCCTGGAAACAGCTATTCGATCAGGTCCTTCAGGACCCGCGGCTTCGTGTGAAAGATCCCGCGCACAGATTTGATCCGATCGTCGACTACCGCCGGTACGTCGACGGCCGAAGCCGCGAAGACGGCGTAACCGCCTATCTGGGTGCCCGCGGGATCACGCTGGAGCCGGGGAAGCCCGAGGACGGCCCTGACATGTGGACGGTCGCCGGCCTCGCCGCCCGCAAGAACGACCTGTTCTTGGCGGAACTGGATGCGCGCGGCCTGCGCACCTACCCCGGGACCACGGCGCTGCTCGCCCGGCTCCGCGACGCCGGTGTGCCCGTCGGCCTGGTCACCGCAAGCCGAAACGCCCAGCAGATGCTCGCGGCCGCCGGACTCGCGGGCCTGTTCGACACCGTTGTGGACGGCCAGGCCGCGCTGGAGCACCGACTTCCCGGCAAACCCGACCCGGCGATGTTCCGGGAGGCGGCCCGACGACTTGGTGTCCGCCCGGAGCGCGCGGCCGTCGTCGAGGACGCCGTGTCTGGGATCGAGGCGGCTCGTCGGGGTGGATTCGGTCTCGTCGTCGGGATCGCCCGCCTGGGGCATCGCGAGGAGCTCGAGGCGGCCGGAGCCGACGTCGTCCTCAACGACGTGAGCGAACTCGACCTGGGAGCATCCGCCACCGATCCGTGGGTGCTCGTGTATCACGGGTTCGACCCGGCCCACGAGGGACACCGCGAAGCGCTGACCGCCCTGGGCAACGGATACCTGGCCACGCGGGGCGCCCGCCCAGAGTTCGCCGACGACGGGACGCACTATCCCGGGACGTATCTGGCTGGGGTCTATAACCGCCTCGTCAGCACCATTCACGACCGGAGCCTCGAGGAGGAGCACCTGGTCAACCTGCCCAACTGGCTTCCGCTGGACATTCGGATCGGTGCGGGTCCGTGGTGGTCGAGCGGGCGAGTCGAGACACTCGACGAACGACGTGAGGTGAATCTGCGGTCGGGAACCTCGACCCGATCCGCGACACTCGTGGGCCCGCACGGCAACCACCTAAACGTCGTCCAACGGTCCTTCGTCTCGATGGACGACCCGCACCTGGCGGTGCTGGAGACCACTCTCGTCGCGCGCGGATGGGGTGGCCGGGTCACCCTCCGAGCGGGCATCGACGCGGGGGTTCGCAACACCAACGTCGCCGCCTACCGTGGTTCCGATACGACCCATCTGAGCTCGCCGACGTTCACGACCATCGGCGACATCCTGCTCTGCGCGGTGGAGACCAGGCAGAGCCGGATCCGGATCGCCACTGCGGTCCACCTGAGTTTCGCCGGTGCGGACGGCGTCTGGAAGGAACCGAGCGCGAGGAGCGGGCGTCGATACAGCCGCTCGGCAGCGTTCGCACTCGCGGACGGCGAGCCGGTGACGCTCACCAAGACGGCCGCGATCTTCTCTTCCCGCGACGCCGCGATCGCGTCGCCGGAGCTGGCGGCGGTCACGCGACTTCGCGACCATGCCGGAGACACCGAGGGCGCGCTCGATCGTCACCGGGCGGCCTGGGAGCGTCTCTGGCAGCGCTTCGCCATCACGATCGATGCCGACTCGCGAAGCCGGCTCGTGCTGAACCTTCACGTCTTCCACGTGCTTCAGGCCCTCTCGCCGCACACCGCCGAGCTGGATGCCGGGGTGCCCGCCCGCGGTCTACACGGCGAGGGCTACCGAGGGCACGTCTTCTGGGATGAGCTGTTCGTACTCCCCGTGCTCGGTCTCCGGCTGCCGAACGTGGCTCGAGCCCTGCTGGACTACCGATGGCACCGGTTGGACGCCGCCCGCGGCGCAGCGCGGGCGGCAGGGTTACGGGGGGCGCTGTTCCCCTGGCAGAGCGGCAGCGACGGCCGGGAGGAGACACCCGACACGCTGTACAACCCGCGCTCAGCCCGCTGGATGCCCGACAACTCGAGTCGCCAGCGGCACGTCGGACTTGCGGTCGCGTACAACGCCTGGCAGTACTTCCAGGTGACCGCCGACCGCGACTGGCTCGCCGACCGTGGCGCGGAACTGATCATCGAGGTCGCCCGGTACTTCGCCGCCTCCGCCGTGCACGATGCCGCGACAGATCGCTTTCATATCACGGGCGTCATGGGGCCCGACGAGTACCACGACGGCTACCCGGACGCGCCGGGGGACGGAGTCCGCGACAACACCTACACGAACGTCATGGCCGCCTGGGTCTGCGAGCGCGCCGGTGAGACTCTCGATGAGCTGGCCGGCCACGCTCGCGACGACGTCATCGACCGTCTGCGCATCGACCCCGACGAGATGGCCCGGTGGGCGCAGCTGAGCCGACGGCTCGCCGTCCCCATCCATTCCGACGGGATCCTCAGCCAATTCGACGGGTACGAGAGCCTCCTCGAACTCGACTGGGCCGACTACCGGCAGCGATACGGCAACATCGGTCGCCTCGACCTCATCCTCGAATCCGAGAACGACGCCACCAATCGCTACAAGCTCGCCAAGCAGCCCGATGTCGTCATGCTCGTCTACCTGCTCGGCCGGGAGGGAGTACGACGACAGCTGGCGAGGCTCGGCTACCCGTTCTCGCACGACGATCTCGTGCGGACCGTCGACTATTACCTCGACCGCACCTCGAACGGCTCCACACTGAGCCGAGTCGTGAATGCCTCGGTGCTCGCCGGACTCGACGAATCACGGTCGTGGGCGCTCTTCCGGGAAACCCTGATCGCCGACCTCGATGACACCCAGGGCGGAACGACCCGGGAAGGCATCCACCTCGGGGCGATGGCCGGCTCCGTCGACCTGATCGCCCGGTCGTTCGCCGGCCTGAACCTGGCCTCGCATCAGATCGACTTCACACCGCGGCTGCCGCCACGGCTGGCGAGAGTCCGCTTCCCCTTCGCCTATCGGGGGCACCGGATCGACGTGGACCTCGATCACCAAACCCTGCGACTGCACCTGCTTCCCAGTCCGGCCGAGCCCATCCGATTCTCCGCCGGAACGTCACAGGTGACGCTCGGCGGGGGCCAGTCCTACGAGTTCCCGCTGTCACCATCACAGCGAAGCGGCGATCGATGAGAAAGGCACGTCAATGAGGAAGATCCGAGTAGGCGTAAACGGTTACGGGGTCATCGGCAAGCGCGTCGCCGACGCCGTGTTCTTGCAGCCCGACATGGAACTCGTCGGTGTCGCCGACATCGCGACCGACTGGCGTATCCAGTCTGCGGCCAACCGTCTGCCGCTCTTCGCCTCCACACCGGATGCCCAGGCGGCGATGGCGGCCGCTGGGCTGCGACCGCTGGGCACCCTCGATGAGTTGTTGGAGCGATCGGACATCATCATCGACACCACGCCCAAGCACGTGGCGGCCGGCAATCTGGAGCGCTATCGCACGGCAGGGGTCAAGGCGGTATTCCAGGGCGGCGAATCCCACGCGACCACCGGCCACTCGTTCGTCGCGCAGGCGAACTACGAGAGCGCACTCGGCCGCGACACCACCCGGGTGGTGTCGTGCAATACGACAAGCATCGTCCGGGTGCTGGGGGCACTCGACGGGGCGGGATTGCTCCGTCGCGCGCGCGGCGTGCTCATCCGCCGCGCCACCGATCCCTGGGAATCACACCTCGGCGGCATCATGAACACGATGGTCCCGGAACCCACGATCCCCTCGCATCAGGGCCCGGACGCGCAGACCGTGCTGCCGGGCCTCGACCTGGTCACCATCGCCGCCAAGGGCGCCCACACCCAGACCCACAACCACTACTGGACGCTTCAGCTGACACGAGAGGCGTCCCGGGACGAGGTGCTGGACGCCCTTCGTGCCGCACCACGGATCGCGTTCATCCGGATGTCCGATGGACTGGTCGCGCTCAACTCCACGATCGAGCTGATGCGGGACCTCGGCCGTCCGCGCGGCGACATGTGGGAGGTGGCCGTGTGGGAGGACCTCGTCACCGTGCAGGGCGATGAGGCGTTCCTGACGTATCAGGTCTACAACGAGGCCATCGTCGTGCCGGAGACGATCGACGCGATCCGGGCGCTGACCGGCACGGCGCCGGATGCCGCGACCTCGATGAAGATCACCGACGACACCCTCGGCATGCGAAGCGACTTCCTCAGGCCCGCCGAGAGCCCGCGATGAGGACCACGCGGGCCCCGGCTTCTCCGGACATGCCCGCGTCGACAGGGAACTCATCGCCCGCCCTGCGCAACCCGAAGACGTGGCGCATACTGTGGGTGACCTTCGCCTGGGGCTCCTGCTTCGTCGCCATCAGCATCGGACTGCAGGACGCTCCGTTGCTGTGGCTTGCCGCACTTCGAGCACTGGTCGCGGGCGCCGCGGTGCTGCTGGTCGCCACGGTGCGACGCGCGCCATACCCGCGCGGCCCCAGACCGTGGATGCTGATCGTTGCCCTGGGGCTCGTCAACGTCGCGCTGGCGTACGCGGCCATGTTCGGCGGTGTCATCGGACTCTCGACCGGAGCCGCGTCGGTGCTGGCCAACGCCCAACCCCTGCTGATCCTCCTGCCTGCTTGGTTGTTCTTTCGCGAGACCCCCGCATGGTCGACGCTCGCGGCGATGCTCCTCGGCTTCGCCGGCCTCCTGCTGATCGCCATTCCGTCCGGGTTCGGCACCGGGGCGTGGCTGTCGCTGACATCGGCGGTCGCTATCACAGTCGGGACCCTGATCGCCCGAGTCGTCAACGCCGATCCGTTCGTCGTGGCCGCCTGGCAGCTCATCATCGGCGGAGCCGTGCTCGCGCTGGTCGCCGCCATCATCGACGGGCCGCCGGCGATCGACTGGAGTGGGCGGTTCATCGTCGTGCTGCTGTACATGGCGCTCGTGGGAACGGCCGCGACCAACGTCGCCTGGCTCGTCGAGGTCCGCCATGCCTCACTGGGCATCCTCACCACCTGGACACTTCTGGTGCCGATCTTCGGTGTGACATTGTCGGTCGTGCTCCTGCAGGAGCGTCAGGGCGTGTTGAGCTGGGTCGGGACCGTCACGGTGATCGCGTCGATGGTCTTCCTGATCGTTGCATCGAAGCGGCGGCAGCATGTCGCCGAGCGGGAGAGTCGGCCATGAACCCCACCGCTGCACGCTCTCGGCAGATCCGCGCCATCCTCCGCAGGCACAGCCTCGGCTTCATCGTCGGCATCATTGGCGCCGGTTCGCTGGTGCCGTTCCATCACGGACTCCTCGGTCATCGGCGACGAGACCGGCCGTACGCCACCCCTGAGCACGTTCGACTGGTCCTGGAGGAGCTCGGACCGGCGTTCGTCAAGCTCGGTCAGATACTCTCCACCCGCGGCGACCTCCTGCCACCCGCCTTTGTCGCCGAGCTCGCCAAGCTTCAGGACGCGGCCCCACCTGTCGGAATCGACGAGATCCGCGACACCATCCGCTCGGAGCTGGGCGCCGAACCGGAGATGCTCTTCGAGTGGTTCGATCCCGAGCCACTCGCCTCCGCCTCCATCGGGCAGGCCCATGCCGCGACGCTTCGGGACGGGACATCGGTCGTCGTGAAGGTGCGCCGGCCCGGAGTCGTCGCGCAGGTGGAGGAAGACCTTGAGATCTTGCAGAGCCTCGCTGCCCGAGCCGCCCGGAGTTGGGACTTCGCGCGCGACTACGACCTGCCGGGGATCGCCGCGGAGTTCGCCGTCAGCCTCCGCGCAGAACTCGACTATCTGCAGGAAGGCCGGAATGCGGAGCGGATCGGAGCGAACTTCGCGGCGGACGACGGCGTCGTCATCCCGCGTATCTTCTGGGAGATGACGACGAAGAGCGTCATCACCCTCGAGCGGATGACGGGAATCAAGGTCAACGATCTCGTCGCCCTCGACGCAGCAGCGGTCGACCGGCGCCGGTTGGCCCGGAACGGGGCGAGCCTCATGCTCAAGATGATCTTCGACGATCGCTTCTTCCACGCCGACCCGCACCCCGGGAACCTGTTCATCCAGGCCGACGGCACGATCGCCCTGATTGACTTCGGCATGGTCGGGAGCGTCGACGACGAGCGCCAGGGACAGCTGGCCGACTTCTTCATCGCGTTTACCCACGGCGACCCCGACGCGCTGGCGAGCGCGCTCCTTGCGCTCTCCATGACCAAGGAGATCGTCGACCGGGACGGCCTGCGATTGTCTCTGGTCTCCTTCGTCGCCGGTTATCGTGACCGCGCGCTGGGTGAGATCGACTTCGGACAACTGTTCACGCAGCTGCTGACGCTGCTTCGGGAGCACCATCTTCAGCTTCCGCGGGAGATGGCGTTGCTGTTCAAGGTGTTGACGATGGCCGAGGGGATGGCGAAAGAACTCGATCCGACCTTCGAGCTGGGGCGGTTGCTCGAGCCGTACTCGCAGCACCTCATCGAAGAGCAGTTCTCGGTCCACGCGATGGCGAAGCGCTTCGCGCAGGCGTCCGCTGATCTGGGGGAGCTTCTCGTCAAACTCCCCCATGGCCTTCGCCGGATGATCGAGGTCATGGACACGACCGGCCTGGAAGTGCACCTTCGTGCCGCGGAACTGGAACCTCTCGTGAGCCGGGTCGAACGGATCGGCAACCGCCTGGTCGCCGGCCTCGTCGCGGCCGCCCTCGTGAACGTCATCGGAGGTCTGGTCGCCACGAACCGGAAGTGGCAACCCCGGGAGGGACCGATGATCGGTGTCGGCCTCGGCATCATCGGAGCCCTCACCGGCTATATCCTCGTGTCAGCTCGGCGGCCCGTTCATGGTCGGTGGATGCGGCTCCTCAATAGACGACGAGGCCGCGGCGCCTGAACTGCTCACGCACTCGCTCTTGGAGGGCGCCATCCGGTGGCCGCACGCCATGCAACGTGTACGGGAGTTTCCGCCCCACCCATTTTGACTCGCCGAGCTGATGGAACGGCAGGATCTCGACCCGTTCGACCGTGGGCCAGCGTTCCACGATGTCGGCGACGGCCTCGACGTTCTCCACCGAGTCGGTGAGCCCCGGCACGAGCACGAACCTGACCCACATCGGCGTGCCGCGAGCGCTCAGCCGGTCGCCGAAGACGATGGTCGGGGCGAGCTCGCGCGTCGTCACCTCCCGGTAGGTTCCCGGCAGGCCGGACTTGACGTCGAGCAGCACGAGGCTGGTGTGCTCGAGCAGGGCGTCCGACGCTCGGCTTCCGAGGAATCCAGACGTGTCGAGCGCGGTGTGGATGCCCGCCGCCCGGCAGCCCCGGAAGATCTCCTCGACGAATCTCGGCTGCATGAGCGGCTCGCCGCCCGAGATCGTCACCCCTCCGCCGGTCGCGGCGAAGACGGGACTGTAGCGACGGATCCGGGCGAGCACTTCTTCGACGCTCGTGGCCGTGCCATCGCGCATCTGCCAGGTATCCGGGTTCTGGCAGTACTGGCAGCGCAGCGGGCACCCGGACAGGAAGATCGTCATCCGGGTACCCGGACCGTCGACGGCGGTGACGAGTTCCCAGGAGTGGACCATTCCTGTCTCGCCCGCGCGCCGCGCCGCAAGGACCTGCGACCGGTCGGAGAACGCGGGGTTCCCAGTCATCGCCGTCACGTCACAGAGATTCGTGGAAGGTGCGGCTGATGACATCCCGTTGCTGCTCGGGCGTGAGGCGCACGAAATTGACGGCGTAGCCGGAAACCCGGATCGTCAGCTGCGGGTAGTTCTCGGGGTGTGCCATCGCGTCCACGAGCGTCTCGCGGGTCAGGACGTTGATGTTCAGGTGGAAGCCCTCGGCACCGATGAACGCGTCGATCAGGCCCGACAGGTTGTCGATCTGCTCCTCGCGATCGTGTCCGAGCCCGGCGGGGACGATCGTCGTGGTGAGCGAGATCCCGTCCTGGGCCTGTGCGTAGGGCAGCTTCGCGACACTGAGCGCCGAGGCGAGCATCCCATGGGTGTCACGCCCGTTCATCGGGTTCGCGCCCGGCGCGAACGGAGTACCGGCCCTGCGCCCGTCCGGAGTGTTCCCGGTGTGCGCGCCGTAGACGACGTTCGAGGTGATCGTGAGCACGGACTGGGTGTGCACGGCGCCCCGGTAGGTCGGGTATTTCCGGACCATCTCCATGAACCGTTCGACGATCGAGACCGCGATGTCGTCCGCCCGGTCATCGTCATTGCCGTAGCTGGGGAAGTCGCCGTCGATGCGGTAGTCGACGGCGATTCCACG
Organism: Pseudolysinimonas yzui; assembly: GCF_014653215.1. Taxonomy (GTDB): domain Bacteria; phylum Actinomycetota; class Actinomycetes; order Actinomycetales; family Microbacteriaceae; genus Pseudolysinimonas_A; species Pseudolysinimonas_A yzui. Next base: position 60,789 of record NZ_BNAI01000002.1, read on the forward strand.
CTCATCCCGCACCGGCGTCACCGTGGCGTGCTTGATGGCTGAGAGCGAGTCGGCCGCGACGCTGAGCCCCGCGATCCCGCATGCCATGGTACGCAGGATTTCGCGATCGTGGAGTGCCATCTCGAGTCGTTCATACGCGTACTTGTCGTGCATGTAGTGGATGCAGTTCAGTGCCTCCACGTACTGTCCGGCGAGCCAGTCCAGGAGGTGCAGGTAGGCCGCCCACACGATGTCGAAATTGAGCACGTCGTCCGTCATGGGCGTCGTGGCCGGGGCGACCTGGTCGCCGCTCACCTCATCGCGACCGCCGTTGATCGCGTACAGGAGCGCCTTCGCGACGTTCACCCGCGCGCCGAAGAACTGCATCTGCTTTCCCAGCCGCATGGGTGAGACGCAGCATGCGATGGCCGCGTCGTCGCCCCATGCGCCGCGAATCAGCAGGTCGGATTCGTACTGCAAGGCGGAGGTGTCGATGGAAACGCGCGCGCAGAAGCGCTTGAACCCCTCGGGCAGCGCCGGGTCCCAGAGCACGGTGAGGTTGGGCTCCGGTGCCGGACCGATGTTGTACAGCGTCTGGAGGAACCGGAATGCTGTCTTGGTCACGAGGGTGCGGCCGTCTGCTCCCGTTCCGCCGAGCGACTCGGTGACCCACGTCGGATCCCCGGAGAACAGGGCGTCGTAGTCCGGGGTGCGAAGGAATCGCACGATGCGCAACTTGATGACGAGGTCATCGATGAGTTCCTGTGCGCCCTCTTCGGTCAGCTCGCCTCCCGCCAGATCCCGCTCGAGGTAGACGTCGAGGAACGCCGCGTTCCGTCCGATCGACATCGCCGCACCGTTCTGCTCCTTGACCGCGCCGAGGTAAGCGAAGTACAACCACTGCACTGCCTCGCGAGCTGTGGCAGCAGGGCGCGAGATGTCGTAGCCGTAGGAGGCCGCCATCTGCTTCAGCTCGGCGAGCGCCCGGAGCTGTTCCGCGTTCTCCTCCCGATCTCGGATGACCTCATCGTTCGAGTACGCCTCGCCCAGCAGTGCTCGATCATTCTGCTTGTCCGCGATGAGGGCGTCGACTCCATACAGGGCGACCCGCCGGTAGTCGCCGATGATGCGTCCACGCCCGTAGGCGTCAGGCAGCCCGGTGATGAGATGGCTGTGGCGGGCACGGCGAACCGCCGGCGGATAGGCGTCGAACACCCCGTCGTTATGGGTCTTCCGATAGCGCGTGAAGATTGTCTCAAGCTGTTGGGGGACCTCGTAGCCGTACGTCGTGAGGGCCTTCGCGATCGGCCGCCAGCCCCCGAACGGCATGATTGCACGCTTCAGCGGAGCATCCGTCTGAAGGCCGACGATGAGCTCGTTCTCCTCATCGATGTAGCCGGGACGGTGCGAGGTGATGGTCGAGGGCGTCAGGCTGTCGATCGAGTGGACGCCCCGAGCCCTCTCCTCGGGGAACATGTCGCTGATCCGCTTCCAGAGCCCGCTCGTGCGACTCGTCGGACCGCGAAGGAACGACTCGTCGCCCTCGTACGGGAGGTAATTGCGCTGGATGAAGTCACGCACGTCGATGGCGTCCCGCCACGGCCCCGGCCTGAACCTGTCCCACGCCTGGACGATCGGGTCGTCCGCGGCGGAGAGGTTCGGCATCAAGATGGAATTCTTCATGAGCGTCTCCTTCCCGATCTACGCTACGTGGGCGGTTGTGCAGCAGGCGGGCCCAAAGTCCTATCGTCGTCGTTGCCGACGCGAACGCGTCACACCGTCAGGGGCACGAGTCTCCACCCCCTGAGCTGCCCGGTCGTGGCCGATGAGTAACACGATCCGTCGAATCGCGTGGCTCACCGCAAGGTGTCGATCTCGACCGCCACCGCCGCAGCGATCCGGCCCTTCTTGCGACCATCGCACGATGACTCACTCCGTCGAGAATCCGACGATCAGAACCGAGAACTGCACCACCTCAGGGGACGGCACCCGCATCGAGTGGAGTCCTGCATAGTGGTGTAATGCTCGGTGGCCTCCCGTGGTCGTTCTCGGCCACGGCTTGGGCGCCACTCGGGAAATGCGTTTGGACGCCTTTGCGGCGCAGTTCGCAGGGGGCTGCTGGATGATCTCGGTGCGGGGTCACCCGGAAGTCGTGCTGAGCCGCTCGATCTATCACTTTGGACGGTGGCCCACATGTGGTAATTCGCGATGGAGCCAGGCGCTCAGTCCGAGCTTCGCCGTTCGCACGCGACCGCGAACATGATCGGTAAGCCACCATGCAGACTGGCGTTCCTGTACCGGTCGTCGCTCGTTGACGTCGATCTCGACGCTATGGTATCCGCTAGCGCCGCCCGGGTATGGTGCGGCGATGGTTTCGCTCTGCACACCATCGCGGCCCCACGCTCGTGCCTCGAGGTAATGCCGACCCGATGTGGCTTGCCAGCGGATGAACCACTGACGCCAAGCATGCGGACCGAGGGCAGTACCCAATGTGCATTCCTCCCAATTGCCACCATCGATTCGCAGCTCAACCCGGACAACCCCGTGGGGTGGAGCCCAAGCCACGCCGGCCGCCACGTGCTCGGCGATCGACAGGTTCGCCGAGGTAGCTGGGACATCAATGCGGCACTGCGGCCCCATTCGAGAAGGTTCGCGCGGCCAACCCTTGCGCTCCGCGTAATCAATCGCGTAGGCGGAGCCCGTCGCCTCGATCGATTGCAGCCACTTGATATTTGCGTCGTAGCCATGAATTCCCGGTACCAACAACCGCAGCGGCGCACCGTGCGCTCGGGTGAGCGGTACCCCATTCATGGCGTAGGCGAGAACCGGTTCGTAACCCTCCTCGATCAGTTTCAGATTGAGGCCTGCGCTAAATCCGTCCACCGATGTCAGACGGAGGTGATCGGCGTCGCGTGATACTCCGGCTATCGCTAACACGTCTATCAACCGAACACCTTGCCATCGAGCGTTGCCGACCGATGGGCCGCCGACCGGGTTGTGCACACACATCAGAACCGCGTCGATCTCCACTGATGGCAAGGCGTGCAACTGGTTGTGGGTCAAAACCAGCGGGCGGTCGACCAGGCCGACAACGCGCAGCCGCCAACGATCCGGGGCGACCACAGGGGCCGGGAAAGCCACGTCGGTCACAAAGAATCGATCAGAGGAGGTGAACAACGGCGAGATGCCAGGAACCGAGATCACCGCGCCTGCCGCCGGCAAGGGCGACTGCGGTACGGGCAAGACGCGCTGCATGCCCCGCAACCGTGCGCTCGCTGCGCTACGCAAGACCACTACGCCCAGCGCCAGTGCCAAAGTGGTCGCCAGAGCCACTGTTGGTGACAACCACGCGCCTCCTACACCGGCACCAAGAGCGGCCAGCCCGATGAAACATGCGGCGACTCGATTCAGTTCGTCACGACGCCAGAGCGCGACAAGTCCGATACTTCCGAAAAGCGCGAGTGTCACGATGAGGGGACCGCGACCGCCGAGCGCAGCGAGCGCCGCCGAGCCCAACCAAATCACAAGCAACGTGACCGCAACGACGGGCTTGCTCGCCCGGCGCAACAGCGCCAGCAACAACTCGATGAGTGGTGTCGGAACTGCGTCGATGAGCCAGCGACCGATGGCCCGCAAAGGCGACGTTCGAGTACCGTTCGCCGCGGCTGCGAACTCGCCCACGACCACTTGGAGCGAGGCCGCAACCAACCCGCTTAGCCACAGTTCCCCCGGCATCATGGGGCGACGCCCCGCGACTCAGCCATCCCTGCCCTGTCCCGGGTACTAGTCGGCACTGAGGAGGTCCTGCCGAATGCCAATGGTCTCGTCGACGATCCGCATTGACGTTGCCACACACTTCATCGGCGACACCAGGTCCCTTCTGAGGCTTCCTCTACCGTGCAGCGTCGTTGCGTGCTCGTCGTTGCACGTGCCATTAAATTTGGGGAGAGCGGTGCGGGGTAGGGCCGTTGGTCCTGCGGGCGTCAACGGCGGGACTCCACTTCGCATCCACCGAGTTCCCCGAAGGGCTTTGGTCGCAGATCTGGTCCAACAACCCCAACGAACGACTCAACCGCGAGATCCGCCGCCGCACTGACAGTGTCGGCATCTTCCCCAACCGCGACGCGATCCCGGAGATGGTGCGCAGCCTCGTAGGCGATGCGCTGGAGAGATGGGCCGCCAACAGCTGGCATACCTTCGACAAGACCGAAGTCAACTGCAGCGGCCAGCTCTTCCGCCGGCTGATCGAAGCACGCCGCAGCGACAGTCGTTTCCATCCTCTCGAGGTGAAAATCGAGAACATCCTTCTCACGCCCGGGATGTTGAACGGAACAGAGTCCGTGGCTGGCGCCTCACGACCAGACCTCCGCATCTCCGTGCGCAGCGGCGCTGTGCTCCTCGAAGCCAAGCGCCTCACCGACACGGCGAGCCTCTCTCGAGCCTATGTTCAGGACGGAATGGCGAGATTCATCAGCTCAACCTACGGCGCCAACGAGAGCTGGGGCATGATGGTCGGCTACGTGCAAGACCCGACCACCGGTGGCCTCCAGCATCGCGTGAACGGATATGTGAACACGCACAAGTTGATGGGCGCGGGTCACGAGTTGATTCAAGAATCGACCAATGCGAACAGCGAGTGGCTAAGTTCATCCCACAATCGGGCGTCTGGCCTCACCATTCGTCTTGACCACATGTGGGTTGTCCTGCCATAGACCTTCGCTGACGGTCGCTTATCTGCGAAGCGGCAAGTGAAGTCGCGCGGTCTCATCCAAGGTCTTCGACCTGTGGACCGGTCGAATCAGAATCCAACCGACCGGTCGCCGCGCCATCAGATCTGCATTCCTGGTTCGCCCCACTCGATGCGACCCGCCTAGCATCGCGTCGACCGACTTCCCGCGACACTGGGCTCTCGGCTTTCATGAAGGCGCTGGGGCCAGCTCCGATTGCCGGATTACCTAGGTTAGGTCCCCCAGTTGGTCCCCCTCAGCCCGCCACTGGTCCCCGACTACTCCGGCGGAAATGCACGGACGAGAGCGTCGATGACGCTCTCGAATCGCTCGAGCGTCGCGTCTAACAGCGACTTGATTGACTCCGGATGCCTAGGACCAAAGGCCTCACCGCATCGCGGATATTGATCCCACAATGGGAGCGTGAAGGAAACCAATCCCGCATACGATGGCCACGCGGCGACGACAGTCGGGGTCGCCGCGTCGGCTTCCGAACTCTTCGCCTTTCTCGACGACCACCGCAACTTGTCCTCACACATGGCGAGTCCAAGATCGCCGATGATGGGTGGCGGCCAAATGGAGCTCATCCTCGACGAAGGCAAAGGACGCGTCCTGGGGTCTCACGTCGTGATGCGGGGCTCGGCCTTCGGCCTCCGCTTGTTCGTTGATGAGATCGTCGCCACGCGCACTCCGCCGATCACCAAGAGCTGGAAGACCGTCGCTGAGCGACTCATCGTGATCGGCGCCTACACGCTTGGATTCACAATCACCGGCAACGGGACAGAGTCGAAGCTGACCGTGTGGATCGACTACAACCTTCCCCGACGAGGGCGCTTTTGGGGTTTGATCGGCGGCAAGGCTTACGCACATTGGTGCGTCCGACAGATCGCTGACGCCCCGCTCGAACGGTTCGGATCCACCTGAGCGGCGATCGGAGGTCGAGCCTCATCGGTCTCCTCCGGCGAGACCTGATGCTCCCCCGAAGTCAAGGGGCCGATACCGCGACTCGTTTAGAGAGAGAAGCACAATCCTATGGATACCGCTGTCGCACTCGTTCAGGCTTACCTGCGCATCAACGGCTATTTCACTGTCGCCGAGTACCCCGTTCTCGACGTCTCCCCACGCATCCCCGCGCGAACTATGACCGATCTGGACATCCTCGCGATCCGGCTCCATCGCGAGCCTCCGGCACATGGCGGCCTCAAGGCCACTGATCAGGACCCCGCTCTTGGCGCGGCGCGCGGAACGGCAGACATGATCGTCGGCGAAGTCAAAGAGGGCACGCCGCGCCTCAACCCTGCCATGCGAGACCCGGCCGTGCTGGAGGCCGCCTTCACCCGCTTCGGATGCTGCCCGGCGGACACGGCCGCTGATCTTGTCGACGAACTGTTGCGTACAGGCCGTGTCGTAGCACCCGCCGGGCATGTCATCCGGACCGTCGCATTCGGCAACCCGCATCACGTCAGCTCTACTAGGGAGTGGCACACCGTCTCTTTGGAACACATCATCGAATTCCTCGGCGACCACTTTCACACCAACTGGCATACCGTCGGGCACACCCAGATCAAAGACAACGTACTCGGCATGTTCGCCCTGATGGAGAAGTCGCGCCGCGCGACGCAATCAACACCGGCCAATCCCTGAGACGTGACCATCCCCTTCGCCAGGACCAAAGTCACTATCGGCCTGTGGAGTCCTATGGGACTCTTCCGAGAGCTCGTGGAAGGAGGTCGGAGATGTCGCTGGACAACGCGAGCGCGGTCGTCCCGGTGCTCGAGGCGAGGGGGATCTCCAAGACCTACCGACAGGGCGTCTGGCCATTCCGGAAGCGAAATCAGGTGCTCGACGGCGTCGACCTCACCCTCCATCGCGGGGAGATCATCGGGCTTGTCGGGGAAAACGGCTCGGGAAAGTCGACGTTGATGCAGATCCTCGTCGGCGAGCTCGCCGCCGACGCCGGATCGATCGACCTGCGGGGCTCCCTGGGGTACTGCCCGCAGGGTCCGATTGTGTTCGATCGCCTCACCTGCGACGAGCATTTCGAACTATACGGCGTGGCCTACGAACTCACGCGCGAGGAACGGGTCCGTGAGCAGCAGCGACTCTACGATGACCTCGACTTCAAGCGCTACGCGGACACGCGCGTCGACCGGCTCTCCGGTGGCACGCTTGCGAAGCTGAACCTCGCGCTCGCGCTACTCGCCGATCCGGCCGTACTGCTCCTCGACGAGCCCTACGCCGGATTCGATTGGGACACCTATCTGCGCTTCTGGGATCTCGTCGGGCGTCGCCGTGAAGCCGGCCGTTCGGTGCTGGTGATCAGCCACTTCATCGCCGACGAGCAGCGCTTCGATCGCGTTGTCGAACTTCACGATGGGAAGGCGACGGAGAAGAGATGACGGCCGTCGCAGTCCTGACCCGGCGCTTCCTCCTGGAGTATGCCCGGAACCCGGTCAACCTGCTGGTGCTGGTGTTGGTTCCGGTTGTGTTCGTCTGGGTCGCGGCCGAGCCGATGGCCGACGCCGCCAAACTCCTCGGCGGCACGGGTACCGCCGTGGAAACCGCCACCACCGGCTGGGCGGCGGCGTTCCTCGCCGCCCTCGCGATGTACTTCCAGACCCGGCAAGCCCGCTCCGCCGACCGGCGCCTCGCCATCGCCGGTCTGCCGGCCACCGTTCTCGTCGTCGCCCGCATGTCAACCGGGCTACTCGTTGCGGTGCTGGTCTCCGGTGCGGCTCTCGTGACCCTGTTCCTGCGAGCCGACGTCGACGACCCGTGGCGGGTCGCCGCGGGCGCCCTGATCTTCGCCGCGATCTACGTCGGAATCGGTGCCGCCGTCGGTGCGATTGTCCGGGATCCGGTCAATGGAGCCGTCGTCATCCTGCTCATCTGGATCCTGGACGTGTTCTTCGGACCTGCCCTCAGCTCGCCGGATCAAGAAATCAACAGATGGATGCCCACGCATTTCGTGACGCTCTGGATGGTCGAACTGCCCTCGGGACACGCAGGGGGCCTCGGCGACCTCGGCATCGGCCTTGCATGGACGGGCGCTGCGCTCCTGGGAAGCAGCCTCCTGCTGGCTCGGGCGACCCGCGCCGGTCGTGGATCTCGCCCATCGCGCCGGCCGGGGTGGGGCCGACAACTCGGAACCAGCTTCCGCATGGGCATGCGTGAATATCGCCGCAACCCTGCCCTCTGGACCCTCCTTGTCACGGTGCCGCTCATCTTCATCTGGCTGTCGAAACTGATCACCAACGAGCAGTACGCAGTGATGCGCGTGATCGAGAACGGCAGGGAGATCGACGAGCGCTTCTGGCTGCCCGACGCCCACGCTGGCACCATGGCGCCCATCGCAATCGCCGCCCTAGCCACCGTGGCCGGGCTCTTCATCGCCCTGAACAACCGAAACGGCGATCGGCGGCTCGTTCAGGCCGGCATCCACCGATCCGCTCTTCTCATTGGGCGCTTCGGCCAGGTCGGCGTCGCCGTGCTCGTCACCGTCGCGGCCTCGCTCGCGATCACGGTCATCATCTTCCCCGCCAGGCAATGGGGAGCGTACATCGGGGCGGCAGTACTCCTCGGGGTCGTCTACGCCCTCCTCGGGATGTGCCTCGGCTTCCTTCTCGGACGTGTCAGCGGCGTGCTCGTCGCCTTCGTGGTGCCGTTCCTCGACCTGGGGATCACCCAGAGCCCGATGCTGCGGATAGAGCCGCCCGAGCTCGCCGTGTTGCTACCGGGGTATGGGCCGTTCCGCATGCTCATCGACGCGGGGCTCACCGACGAGTTCGACGAGGTCAGGGGGCTGCTCATCGGATCCGGCTGGGTCGTGGTACTGGCGCTCGTCGTCGGCCTCGTATTCGCCACCCGCACCGGCCCTGCGCGCCGTCGGGCGCGGCGGGCCAGGCACCTGCGAGCCGCAGAACGGCATGAGCAGCCCGCCCTTGGAACCTGACCTGCCGCCTGGGCTCGACCGGGTCAGCTAGAGCCGATCCAGAATGTACGCGACCCGGTCAGCCGGGCTGAGAACCGGCACTTTCACGACCGGGGTCGAGAGGTTCCGGTAGACCTCGATGAGAAGGGCATGGATGCGCATTTGTGCGGAGACGTCCTCGGTACGGGCGTAGTCCGCGGCGAGGGGGAGTAAATCGAGGATGAAAGCCTTCCGATACGAGACTCGCTGGAGGGCGTCGAGGAGCTCTGCGTCGGGCTCGAGGTCGAGGAATCTGTAGTAGGCCAGCGAGTCGGGGATGGCGCGATCGAGGAAGATAGTCTCGTCGGGGTCCAGACTCGCCTCCTGGTCCAGCTGCATCGCAAGAACTCCGTGTTGGAACTCGCGTCGGCGCGCGCGCACTTCCTCGACGGTCTTGCCCTCGACCCGCTTGAGATCCAAGTAGTGCCGGGCGTGTTCGATCGTGGTCCTGTGACCAAGGTCGCGCAGCATGTCGACGGTCGTCGTCTTGCCCGAACTGGGGCCCCCGGTGATTACGTACCAATTTGTCATGATCGGTCCTCTCCAGGTCAAGGTGCCAGTCAGGTGGGAATTGTTGGGATCTGTTCGCTAGCCCGGGTGCTGCTCAGCGCTGGAGCAAGTAGACACCGTGTGTCAGCCGTGAACGCGACCACCGAAGCACGCGCCTATCCAGGTCGCTGGGTTGCTCGACCGTAGCCATGACGAGAGGCTGTCGGCACCGACGTGACCAGCTCGTGCGGAGCTGATCCAAGTCAGACCAATCGTCTACGGCTTGCCGCCCAAGATTTCCAGACGCTCGCGGTACTCCTGCGTGGTCAGCTCACCACGTGCATACCGATCAGCGAGGATCTGTTGCGGCGTCGATGCCGTGGTCTTTGCGGTGGAGGCCGCAGAATTGCGAACCAAGACCACGACGAGAACCACAATTCCGATGAGGACGAGTCCACCGATCAGCCACATCCAGCCCCAGCCCTCGTATCCATATCCCCACATCATGATGGTGCCCCTCTCTGCATTGGTAGGCGTTCGGGCGGACAGGTACTCCGGCCCTCGCTGAGCTAACGATTCCCCAAGCCGGAGCAGCGTACTAAGGCCTTTGGTCCCCCCGCACGGGCTCATCCGAATACCACTCGAGGGTCTTGGCGGGGTCTAGGGGCCCAAGAGCCCCTCACTGGGGGCAACGTTCCATCGTCCCGAGATCGTCCCGAGCATGTCGTGGATGGGTGTGGGAGCCGCCGGATCGAGTGCAGCTCGGTCCCCGAATTCACTGCAATCTCTGGCCTGCACACGCACTCAACCCCAAGTCCGGTCGAGTGCACCACCCTGCTAAGGTGGAGAACCCGCAAGGGTTCCGAGGGTTCAAATCCCTCCGTCTCCGCTCCAAAACCCCTGGTCAGACCCCGCTTTCAGCGACGGGTCAGTGCACCGGCGGGTCCTCGGGATCGACGCCCGACCAGTGCTCGGCGAGCATCCCGTCGGTCACCCGGTAGCCGTCGTAGAGGTAGCGCAGATAGGTGCCGCCCTTCCCGTCGGGCTGCGGCATCGCGCCGGCGATGACGACGAGGTCGCCTTCGCCCATGAGGATCGCCGGCGGCATGGATGCCGTTTCCGGGGTGGGCAGGGGGCCGTCGGGGAAGGCGGCGCGCACGAAGCCCTCGAGGCCGGAGCGCCCGGGCGGCAGGTGCCGGGTGTGCTGGCGGTAGTCGACCGTGACGAAGTCCTTCACGGCATCCGCGTTCTGCGCCTCGAAGACGCAGCGGTAGAAGTCGGCGACCCGCTGCGTGTTCGCGGCGGGGTCGCCGACTCCGATCGCGGCCGGGGTGCGGGCCGGATCGGGCGCTCCCGACCCCGCGGGCGCGGAGCCGGTCGACGCGTTCGACCACTCGTCGACGATCTCGCCGTCGACGATGCGGAAGGTGTGGAAGGTCAGGAACTCGTGCTGGTCGGCTCCGCGCAGCTCGAAGCCGACGACGGTGACGAGGTCGCCCTCGGCGATCACGAACTCGGCGGGGAAGCGCTCCAGGTAGTCGGCGAGCCGGGCGGTCGCGATCGCCTTGTTCTGCTCGAGCGTGGTCACTTCTGCACCGGCTTGTTCTGCAGCCCGGCGGCGAACATGTCGAACGGGGGCTGGCCGAGCAGGCGGCGGCCGCTGATCTCGGCGAGCGACTCGATGCGCAGGGCGCCGTGCGACAGGATCACCTGGGCGTCACGGGAGTAGCGCTGCAGCGGGTTCGACAGCGTCATGACCGACGATCCGAGGATGCGCACGAAGAGGTTGATCGCGTCGTGGCAGAGCTGCCCGGCGTAGGCGAGGTCGAGCGAACCCTGCGCCTCCTCGTCGGCGGTGTAGTCCTCTCCGGCGGTCGCGAGGTCATCGATCTGGTCGGCGTAGGTCATCAGGGTCGCCTTCGCGACGCCGATCATCGCCTTCGCCTTGCCGGCGGCCACCTGTGACGACGGCATCTCGGCCACCGACGGGTAGGGCGGGCTGAACGGCTTGCGCTTCTGCGCGAGGTCGGCGAACACCTCGAAGGCCCCCTCGGCCATGCCGACCAGGATGCTGATGTTGAGCACGGCGACGGTCATCATCGAGCCCCGGGCCTTCGCCTGGTAGGCGAGACCGTCGAAGCGATCCGACACGGTGCTCATGTAGATCGGCAGTTCGGCCATGTCGACGAAGTGCGCGTCGGGGATGAAGATCGGGGCGGTCGTGACGAGGGAGTTCGAGTCGGATGCCGACATCCCGCTGACGTGCCAGTCGTCGAGGGTGGTGAGGTCCGCCGGGTCCATCATGATGAGGCCGTGACCGCTGCGGTCGCCGTCGGTCCACGACACCCCGCCGAAGATCCACGCGGCGTTGTGGTTGCCCGAGACGTAGGTCCACTTGCCTTCGACGGTCCAGCCGCCGTCGGCGCGGGTCGCGGTGCCGGTGATCGCGGCGAAGGTCGAGCCGCCGGCCGCGAGGGGGCCGACGTGGCCGTCGAGCCGCGAGTAGAGGTCGGCGGTCAGTTCGGGGCCGAACGTGCTGACCATGCGCAGCGAGCCGGCGACGAGGAACGTCCATCCCGCCGCCGCGTCGCCGCGGCCGAGGGCCATCGCGATCTCGGCGACGTCGCGCGCGCCGAGGGCGTAGCCGCCGTAGTCGAGCGGCGCGACCGCGCGGTAGAGGCCCAGCTCGGTGAGCGCCCCGAGGATCTCGGGGTGGAGCCGCCCGTTCTGTTCCGCTTCGGCGCCGAGTTCGCGGATGCGCGGCTCGAGCTCGCGGATGCCGGCAGCGATCCGCCGACCGTGGTCGGAGAGGTAGCGAGAGGCTGGCGGCTCGAGGGGGGTGGCGCGCTCGGGCGGCGGGGCAAGGGGCAGCGTGGTGCTCATGGGCGTGTGGGACTCCTTCGTCGCTCCAGTCGCGGTAACGGTACTGTACCGCACAGTTCAGGTTGGCGGTACACTGGACGCGGGTGGCGACGGCGCCGCCGAGACCCGACCGAGGGAGCCCGTGATGTCCGACGACACGTCCGTCTACGCCACCACCGCGAAGCCGCGGCCGATCCGGGTGCCGAAGTTGCATCACGCGACCTTCATGACGATGGAGATCGATCCGATGGTGCGGTTCTATGAGGCGGTGTGCGGGTTGCAGCCGGTGTTCTATTCCGAGCACGCCGCCTGGCTGACCAACGATGAGGCGAATCACCGGATCGCGTTGCTGCGCATCCCGGGCACGAAGCCGCCGGTCGACAAGCCGCACACGGCGGGGCTGCACCACACCGCGTTCGAGTACCCCGACTTCGACGCGTGGCTGGACAACTACGTGCGGCTGCGGGATGCCGGCATCCGTCCGGCGTTCTGCATGGATCACGGCATGACGATGTCGATCTACTACGCCGACCCCGACGGGAACGGCATCGAGATCCAGGTGGACAACTTCCACGACTGGGGAAAGTCCACCGAATGGATGTGGGCGTCCCGCGAGTTCAGCGAAGACCAGCTCGGTCCGCAGTTCGACCCCGACAAACTGGTCGCCGCCCGCGAAGCGGGACTGGATCATGACGAGATCCACCGCCGCGCCTACGCCGGCGAGTACCGCCCCGCCGTCGAAGTGCCGTATCCGATGTTCCCGGACCGGTGGGCGGAGCGCGTCGCCGCCAACCCGGAGCTGCTCGCGGGCGTGCCGTTGCCGCCGCTCGCCTGACCGCGCGACGCCGAGGCGCTCGTCAGAGCCGGCGGTAGAGCTGCGCGGGGTGCTCGATCGCATCGACGATCATGCGCAGGAACCCGGAGGCGTAGCCGCCGTCGCAGACCCGGTGGTCGAACACGAGCGAGAGCTGCACGATGCGGCGGGGCACGATCTCGCCGTCGACGACCCACGGCCGTTCGAGCATGCGGCCGACGCCGAGGATGGCGACCTCGGGGTGGTTGATGATCGCCGCGGATCCGTCGACCCCGAACGCGCCGTAGTTGTTGAGCGTGAAGGTGGAGCCGGTGAGCTCGTCGGGGCTCGACGCTCCCGACCGCGCCGACTCGGCCACGCGCCGCAGCTCGGCGTCGAGTTCGGCGATGGTCAGCCGATGGGCATTGCGCACGACCGGCACCATGAGGCCGCGCGGGGTGTCGGTGGCGACGCCGAGGTTCACGCCGGCGAACTCGATCAGCTCGGTGCCGTCGTCGCTCAGCCGGCCCCCGAGAATCGGGTAGGCGTCGAGGGCGAGCAACACGAATCTGGCGAGGATCGCGGTGAGCGACGGGCTCTTCCCGTCGACCGCCATCCCGGCGCGCAGGGTCCACAGGTCGGTCGCGTCGACATCCACCCACACGGTCGCTTCGGGGATCTCGGCACGGCTGCGGCTCAGCTTGGCGCCGACTGTCTTGCGCAGCATCCCGAGCGGTTCGCGCCGCGCGACCGCCAGCCCGGCGATCAGTTCGCCCGACCCCGCCGGTTCGCCCGATGGGGCCGGTTGCCGCACTGAGAGGGCACGCAGCACGTCGCCGCGGGTCACGGCACCGTCGGCGCCGGTGGCGGGGATGGTGTGCAGGTCGAGCCCTTCGGCGCGGGCGAGGCGTCGCACGATCGGCGACCGCACGGCGACCGGGCCGGTGGGCGCGGGCAGTGCGGCGGATGCGGCGAGCGGCGTGCGCGCGGGCTTGCGCCGCCGGGTTCCGCCCGAGTGGCCGCTGGTGCCGTATCCGATGAGCACGTTGCCGGAGCCGGCCTGCTCCTCCTGCCGGTACGCCTCCTTCTCGACATCGACCGCTTCGACGGCGACGGGGTCGACCTCGAGCAGCGCGGAACCGACCTGAAGGGTGTCGCCCTCGGCGCCATGTAGAGCGGCGACGGTGCCGGCGTAGGGGGAGGGCAGTTCGACGACGCTCTTCGCGGTCTCGACCTCCGCGATCGGCTGGTCGACGCGCACGGTGTCGCCCGGCGCGACCAGCCAGCGGATGAGCGCCGCCTCGGTGAGGCCTTCACCGAGGTCGGGGAGGCGGAAGATCTTCGTCACGTCGATTCACCGGCCCTCAGTCGTCCCAGTGCAGCGCGTCGACGGCGTCGAGCACCCGGTCGACGTCGGGGAGGGTGAACCGCTCGAGCTTCGGCGGCGCGTACGGCACGTCGAAGCCGGTGACTCGTCGCACCGGCGCCTCGAGGTACTCGAAGCAGCGCTCGCCGACGCGGGCGGCGATCTCGGCGGCGACGCTCGCGAATCCCTGGGCTTCGGCGATGACGACCGCGCGGCCGGTCGATCGCACGGCGGCCATGACGGTCGAGTCGTCGAAGGGGGTGAGCGTGCGCACATCCACCACCTGGATGCTGCGGCCCTCCGCCTCGGCGGCGACCGCGGCGTCGAGGGCGACCTGCACCGACGAGCCGTAGGCGATCAGCGTCACGTCGGTGCCTTCGCGGACGACGGCGGCCTCGCCGATGGGTGCCTTCAGGCTCGTGTCGACGGGGCCCTTCGACCAGTAGAGCTTCTTCGGCTCGAGCACGACGACGGGGTCGGGGAACTCGATCGCGGCGCGCAGCAACGAGTAAGCGTCCTGCGGCGTCGACGGGGCGACGACGGTGAGGCCGGGCGTGTGCACGTAGTACGCCTCGGAGGAGTCGCAGTGGTGCTCGACGCCGCCGATACCCCCGCCATAGGGGATGCGGATGACCATCGGCAGGCGAACGGCACCCCGCGTGCGGTTGCCCATCTTGGCGACGTGGCTCACCACCTGCTCGAAGGCCGGGTAGGCGAACGCGTCGAACTGCATCTCGACGACGGGGCGCATCCCGTTCATCGCCATCCCGACCGCCATGCCGACGATCCCGGACTCGGCGAGCGGGGTGTCGAAGCACCGCTTCTCACCGAACCGGGCGGTGAGTCCGTCGGTGATCCGGAACACGCCACCGAGGGCGCCGACGTCTTCGCCGAAGATGAGCACGCGGTCGTCGGCGGTCAACGCGTCGGAGAGGGCTCGGTTGAGGGCCGCGGCCATCGACAGCGTCTCGGTCGTGCCGGTGCGCGCGGGTGCCGGTTCGAGTAGCGTCATTCGGATGCCTCCCTCACGAGCTCGGCGGAGAGCGACGCCCACTGCTCCTGCAGCTGGGGGGTGCGCTGCGCGTAGACGTAGCGGAACAGGTCTTCGGGGTCGGGGCTGGTCTCGGTGTTGAGGGCGTCACGCAGGGAGGTGGCGACGGCCTCCGCCTCCGCCGCGAACTCCTCTTCCGCGGCGACGGTGAGCGCCTTCCGTGCGGCGAGATGCGTGCGCAAGCGCACCAGCGGATCGCGGTCGAGCCACGCGGTCACATCGGCGCTGTCGCGGTAGCGGGTGTCGTCGTCGGCGTTGGTGTGCGCCTGCATCCGGTAGGTGTGGGCCTCGACCAGGGTCGGTCCGGCCCCGGCGCGTGCCCGGCCCACGGCCTCGCCGAGAACCGCGAGCAGCGCGGCGAGGTCGTTGCCGTCGACCCGTTCGCCCGGCATCCCGTAGCCGATCGCCTTGTGGGCGAGCGAGGGGGCTGCCGACTGGCGGGAGAGCGGAACCGAGATCGCCCAGGCGTTGTTCTGCACGAAGAAGATGACCGGCACCTGGAAGACCGCGGCGAAGTTGAGCGCCCCGTGGAAGTCGCCCTCGCTCGTCGCGCCGTCGCCGCAGAGGGCGAGCACGACGGTGTCTTCACCGCGCAGCTTGGCGGCGTGCGCGAACCCGACGGCGTGCAGCAGCTGGGTCGCCAGCGGGGTGGCCTGCGGGGCGATGCGGTACTGCCGCGGATCGAAGCCGGAGTGCCAGTCGCCCTTGAGCAGGACGGTGGCCTCTGCCGTGGGCACGCCGCGCGTGATGACCGCGACCGCGTCGCGATAGGTCGGGAACATCCAGTCGCCGTCGTCGAGCACCATCGCGGCCGCGACCTGACAGGCCTCCTGGCCGTGCGACGACGGGTAGACCGCGAGCCGACCCTGGCGCACCAGGGCGTTGCACTGGTCGTTGATGCGGCGTCCGATGACGAGGCGACGGTAGCCGTCGCGCAGCCGCTCGGCAGTCGGGGGGCGATACTCCGCGTCGGGGACTTTCGCGCCGGCCGCGTCGATCAGCTGCACCGGCGCTTCGCGCGGGAGCAGGACGACATCGTCGCGGGTCATCGGCAGCCCTTCATTGGGTGGACGTTCCGTTACCTCAGGATCGGTCAGAACGACAGCTGTCGCAACCAGACGTGATGAGTCGAGACAACAGGTCATCCAGCGGCTCGATCCTCTACGATTCGTCTAGAACGTGAGCGGCGTGAGGAGGCGGCATGGATCTCGATGAGACCGATCAACGGATCCTCGCGGAACTGCGGCGCGACGGTCGCACCTCGATGAGTGCGCTCGCCGAGGTGGTGCACATCTCGCGGGCGAACGCCTACGCGCGCGTCAACCGTCTCGTCGACGCCGGCGTCATCTCGGGATTCGGGGCGCGCATCGACCCGGTGAAGGCCGGGTGGCACTCCTCGGCCTACGTCACGCTCTCGACCGAGCAGTCCTCGTGGCAGCAGGTGCGCGACCGGCTGCTCGAGATCCCCGAAGTCGAGCACATCGCGCTCGTCGGCGGCGACTACGACGTCATCCTGCTGGTGCGCGCCCACGACAACAGCGAGCTGCGCCGTGTCGTGCTGGAGCGGCTGCAGGCGATCCCCGAGGTGCGCTCGACGAAGACGGCGCTCATCTTCGAAGACTTCGACCCGGTGCGACCGGCTCCCTAGGCGCGACCGGTGAACACCGGGGGGCGCTTCTGCTGGAAGGCCGCGAAGCCCTCCCGGTAGTCGTCGGTGTCACAGAGGTCGGCCTGCGTCCGGTTCTCGTCGCTCATGCTCTGCCACAGCCCCAGCCGCTCGTCGCGCAGCGCGGCGACCAGTTTCTTGCTGGCGAGGAACGCGAGGGTCGCCCCGGATGCCGCGGTGCGGGCGGCGGTCATCGTCGCCTCGTCGACGTGGGCGGCGGGGAACACCCGGCTGAACAGTCCTGACTGCACGGCCTCCTCGCCCGACATCAGGCGGGCGGTGTAGATCAGGTCGAGCGTCTTGTGGGCGCCGAGGCGCTCGACGAAGAGCGAGTGCCCGCCGGAGTCGAGGGTCGCCCCGAGGTTCGCGAACGGCGAGCCGATCTTGGCGGTGTCGGCGACGTAGACGACGTCGGTCGCGATGAGCAGCCCGAGTCCGACGCCGAGGCACGCTCCGTGTGCGGCGGCGAACGTCGGGGCGGGGAAGGCGCTCATCTTCTTCAGCAGCGGCTCGACGCGTCCGCCGAGGAAGCCGAGCACGTCGTCGTCGCGGGGGTCGACGCCGGCGATGTCGCGGCCGGCGCAGAACGCCCGGCCCTCGCCGCGCAGCACGAGCGCCCGGACCCCGGCCGCAGCAGCCTCGTCGTACGCGGCGTCGAGTTCGTCGAGGGCGCTCTCGTCGAGGGCGTTGAGCTTGTCGGGGCGGTCGAGGGTGACGACGGCCACCCCGTCCTCGATCGTCAGCTTCGGCATCCTCGCTCCTTTGCGGTCAGTAGTCGTAATCGACGGTGACGGCGTCGCTCGTCGGATGGGACTGGCAGGTCAGCACGTACCCGGCATCCAGTTCCTCGGGTTCGAGCGCGTAGTTCTCGGTCATCCGCACGCTGCCGTCGACGAGTTTCGCGCGGCACGTGCCGCACACCCCGCCGGCGCAGGCGAACGGCACGTCGGTGCGTACCCGCAGGGCGGCATTGAGGATGCTCTCCGCCGCCCGTTCGGGGATCACCACGGTCGAGGTGCGCCCGTCGAGGGTGAATTTGACGGTCGCCGCGTTGACGCCGGCCTCGCGATCGGTCGGGCGCCCCACCGCTCCGGAGGAGCCGTATTCGGGCCGATCCGTGGTGAACAGTTCGAAGTGCACGGATCCCCGGTCGACCCCGGCCTCGCGCAGTTTCGAGCGGCACAGCTCGACGAGATCGAACGGCCCGCAGAGGAACCACTCGTCGACGTCCGCGGGCGGCACCAGGTACTCGAGGATGCCGTCGAGGCGGCGAGCATCGATGCGGCCCGACAGCAGCTCGGAGGTGCGCTCCTCGCGCGACAGCACGTGGTGCAGGGCGAGGCGCTCGCGGTAGCGGTCTTTCAGGTCGGCGAGCTCTTCGAGGAACATCACGTCGAGCGAGGTGCGGTTCGTGTACACCAGGCTGAATCGCGCGTGCTCGGTCGCGCCGAGGATCGTGCGGATGAGCGCCATCAGCGGCGTGATGCCCGAGCCGGCGGCGATCGCCGCGAAGTGCTTGTGCTCGGCCGCCGTGAGGTCGGTGGTGAAGGTGCCCTGCGGGCTCATCACGTCGAGCTGCATCCCCGGCGCCAAGTGCTCGTTGGCCCAGCTCGAGAACACGCCCCCGACATCGCGCTTGATCGCGACCCGCAGCTCGCCGCGCACCGGCGGCTGACAGATCGAGTAGCTGCGCCGCAGTTCAGCGCCGTCGGGGCTCGCAAGGCGCGAGCGCAGGGCGACGTACTGCCCGGGCGCGTAGTCGTAGTCGTCGGCCAGTTCGTCGGGCACCGCGAAGGCGACCTCGATGCTGTCGGCGGTCAGGCGACGCACCTCGCGCACCGCGAGGGTGTGGAAGCGGGCGCGACGACGCGCCCCCAGATTCGTCGCGGCCACAGCTACAGCACCTTGAAGTAGTCGAACGGCTCCAGGCACGCGCGGCACTCGTAGAGCGCCTTGCACGAGGTGGACCCGAAGCGCGAGATCTCGACCGTGTCGGCCGAGCCGCAACGCGGGCAGCGGGTGGCGAGAGTCAGCGGGATCGGCCCGCGAGTCACGTGGGGGTCAGACACGGTGGAGTGCCCGCTCGGGGGCGCGATGCCGTACTCCGCGAGCTTCCGCTTGCCGTCCTCGCTCATCCAGTCGGTGGTCCACGCGGGCGAGAGCACCCGTCGCACGGCGACATCCTCGATGCCTTCGCGCCGGAAGACGCTCAGCAGGTCGTCGCGGATGGCATCCATCGCGGGGCAGCCCGAGTAGGTCGGGGTGATCGTCACGGTCACGCCGTCGGCGCCGACTTCGACGTCGCGCAGGATGCCGAGGTCTTCGATCGTCAGCACCGGGATCTCGGGGTCAACAACGGTCGCCGCGAGCTTCCAGAGGTGCGCGCGGTCGGTCAGCACGGGGGTCACCATGTCGCCCCCGGGTGTTCGCGCGCGAGCACCTGCATCTCGGCGAGCAGCAGCGACAAGTACTCGGTGTGCCAGCCGCGCCGTCCGCCGCCACGCGCGGTGTCGGCCGCGGGGAACACGATCCCGGTCTCGGCCGCGAGGGCGTCGATGACGGCGTCGAACGCAGGCCGGAGGCTCGACGGGCGCACCGCGATGCCCTCGAGCCGGTCGATGAGCGGCTCGTCGCGGAACAGGTCGCCGACGTAGGGCCAGACGTGGTCGAGCGCGATCTCGAGGCGACGCCGCGACTCGTCGGTTCCGAGGGCGAGGCGGCGGAACCACTCGACACAGTGCTCGCGGTGGTACGCGACCTCCTTGACGGCTTTCGCGGCGATCGCGGCGAGCGTCGCATCGCCGGATGACTGCAGGCGCGAGTAGAGCTCGTACATGGACACCGCCGCGGCGAGCTGCCGCACGATCGTGTGCGCGTAGTCGCCGTTGGGCTGTTCGACGAGCTGGCTCGACCGGAAGTCGCGCTCGCCGCGCCAGTAGGCGAGGTCGTCTTCCGTGCGACCGCTGGCGCTGCCCGCGTACGAGAGCAGCGAGCGGGCGTGACCGAGCAGGTCGAGGGCGATGTTGCCGAGCGCGATGTCTTCCTCGAGCTCCGGCGCGCGCGAGATCCACCAGCCGAGCTGCTGGGCGAGCACGA
The DNA here is from genome assembly GCF_014653215.1 of Pseudolysinimonas yzui. Taxonomy (GTDB): domain Bacteria; phylum Actinomycetota; class Actinomycetes; order Actinomycetales; family Microbacteriaceae; genus Pseudolysinimonas_A; species Pseudolysinimonas_A yzui. Next base: position 80,788 of record NZ_BNAI01000002.1, read on the forward strand.
GGGCGTCGTCGCCGAGCCACAGGGCGTACTCGGCGACGTCGGCGGTCGCGACCCCGGCACGCCGCACGATCTCGTCGTCGAGGGCCAGTTCATCGAGCTGGATATCGCCGTGGTCGAAGGTTGTCACAAGTGCTTCACGCCCTCGGACTTCGTGTAGTAGCTGGCGTGCCGGTAGTTCTTGCCGGCGGGCGATTCGAAGTAGGCGCCCTTGGCATCCGGGTCGGAGGTCGTGATGAACTCGGCCGGCACGACCCAGATCGACACGCCCTCGTTGCGGCGGGTGTACAGGTCACGCGCGTTCTTGACCGCCATCGTGGCGTCGGGGGCGTGCAGTGAGCCCGCGTGCACGTGGGAGAGGCCGCGGTTGGCGCGCACGAACACCTCCCACATCGGCCATTCCTCGCGGTCGTCGGCCGCGCCGGGCGTGGTCACGACGCCACCTTTTCGAGCTGCGCCTGCGTGCGGGCGTAGGCGGCGGCCGCCTCCCGCACCCAGGCGCCATCCTCGAACGCCTTCCGGCGGTGGGCGAGACGCTGGCCGTTGCACGGCCCGCGGCCGGCGAGCACCTCGTGGAACTCGTCCCAGTCGAGCTGCCCGTAGTCGTAGTGACCCGTCTGCTCGTTGAAGCGCAGGTCGGGGTCGGGCAGCGTGACGCCGAGGGCCTCGGCCTGCGGCACGAGCATGTCGACGAAGCGCTGCCGCAGGTCGTCGTTGCTGAAGCGCTTGATGTTCCACGCCATCGACTGCTGCGAGTTCGGGGAGTCGCCGTCGGGCGGGCCGAACATCATCAGGCTCGGGGCGTACCAGCGGTCGACGGCATCCTGGGCCATCGCCTTCTGGGCGTCGGTGCCGTTCATCAGTTCCAGCAGGATCTCGAAACCCTGCCGCTGGTGGAACGACTCCTCTTTGCAGATGCGCACCATCGCCCGGCCGTAGGGGCCGTAGGAGGCGCGGCAGAGCGGCACCTGGTTGCAGATCGCGGCGCCGTCGACGAGCCAGCCGATCGCGCCCATGTCGGCCCAGGTGAGCGTGGGGTAGTTGAAGATCGAGGAGTACTTGGCCGTGCCGTCGACGAGCGCCTGGAACATCTCGTCGCGGGGGGTGCCGAGGGTCTGCGCGGCCGAGTAGAGGTAGAGACCGTGGCCGGCCTCATCCTGCACCTTGGCCATGAGGATCGCCTTGCGCTTGAGGCTCGGGGCGCGGCTGATCCAGTTGGCTTCGGGCTGCATGCCGATGATCTCGGAGTGCGCGTGCTGCGAGATCTGCCGCACGAGGGTCTTGCGGTAGCCCTCCGGCATCCAGTCCCGCGGTTCGACGCGCGCGTCGGCGGCGATCAGCTCGTCGAACCGCTGTTCCTCGAGCGTCGGCATCGTCGTCCTCCTGCGCGGCCGGGATAGATTACTGACCGGACGTTTGGTTAGTATATCTCCATGATGGATGGCGCGGTACCCCTCCGACCGATGCTGCGCAACGACCGCGCATCCGAAGCACTGGGGATGCGGGTGCTCGCCGACGACCCCGGCCACGCCGTCGTCGAGATGCCCGTGCGCGGCGACATGCTCAACGGATTCGCGATCACCCACGGCGGGCTCGTCTTCGCGCTCGCCGACACCGCCTTCGCGATCGCGTGCAACGAAGACGACCGCGTCGCCGTGGCGGCCGGCGCCGACGTGACCTTCCTGAAGTCCACCACCGAGGGCGACGTGCTCACCGCGACGGCCGACCGCCGCATCCGCTCGGGGCGCACCGGGCTCTACGACGTCACCGTGCGCGACCAGGCCGGCGACGTCGTCGCCGAGTTCCGGGGACGCAGCATCGCCACCGACCGTCCGCTGCCGCCGGGGATGCGACACTGATCGGATGACGACGGTCGGCGAGAGCAGGCGAGGTCGCCCCGGGTACGACCAGGGCGGCATCCTCGAGATCGCCGTCGCCGCGTTCAACCAGTACGGCTACGAGGCCACCTCGATGGGCCTGCTCGCCGAGCGTCTCGGCCTCTCGAAGGCGGCGATCTACCACCACGTCTCGTCGAAGGAAGAGCTGCTCTCCCTCGCCCTCGATCGGGCGCTCGGCGCCCTCGAGGGCGTGCTCGACGAGGAAGGCGCGCGCACCGGATCCGCCGTCGACCGGCTCAGTCACGTCATCGACCGCGCCGTGCACGTGCTCGTCGCCGAGCTGCCCTCGGTGACTCTGCTGCTTCGGCTGCGCGGCAACACCGAGGTGGAGCGGCAGGCACTCACCCGGCGCCGCGAGTTCGACCGCGCCGTCACCGCACTCGTCGTGGCCGCCCGCGACGAGGGGTCGCTGCGCTCCGACATCGACCCGCGCATCGCCGAGCGCCTCGTCTTCGGCATGATCAACTCGATCGCCGAGTGGTACCGCCCCGACGGCTCCGAGGATGTCGACCGCCTCGCCGCCGACGTGCTCGCGGTCGCCCTCGACGGCCTGCGCAGCTAGGCCGCTGCCGGCTCCTTCGCCACCAGGGTCAGCACGTCGTAGGTGGCGACGACGGCATCCTCGTGGTTCTTCAGCACCGCATCCCAGCGCACCTCGCCGTATTCGTCGGTCTCGCGCGGCGTGATCTGCTTCGCGGTGAGTTCGACGCGGATGCTGTCGCCCGGCGAGACGGGCGTGAGGAACCGCAGGTTCTCGAGCCCGTAGTTGGCGAGCACCGGCCCGGGCGCGGGGTCGACGAACAGTCCCGCCGCCCACGACACGAGCAGGTAGCCGTGAGCGACGCGTCCCGGGAAGAACGGGTTCGCCGCCGCGGCCTCCTCGTCCATGTGGGCGTAGAAGGTGTCGCCGGTGAACTCGGCGAACGTCTCGATGTCGGCCAGGGTCACGGTGCGCGACGAGGAGATCACCTGGTCGCCGAGGCGCAGCTCGGCGAGGCTCTTGCGGAACGGATGCCGCCCCTCCGGCTGCGACGCGGCCCCCGCGTGCCAGATGCCGGTGAGCGCGGTGAGCATCTCCGGGGAGCCCTGCACCGCGGTGCGCTGCATGTGGTGCAGCACGGCGCGCATCCCGCCCAGTTCTTCGCCGCCGCCGGCGCGACCGGGGCCGCCGTGCACGAGGCTGGGCAGCGGGGAGCCGTGGCCGGTCGACGAACGCGCGTCGTCGCGATCGAGCAGCAGGATGCGCCCGTTGTACGCGGCGGCGCGGTTCACGAGGGCGACCGCGAAGGCCGGGTCGTGCGTCGCGACGCTCGTGACGAGCGAGCCGCCGCCGCGCGCGATGAGGTCGGCCGCCTGGTCGACGGTGTCATAGGTGAGCAGCGACGACACCGGCCCGAACGCCTCGGTCGAGTGCACGACCGCATCGGGTCCGGGTGCGAACCGCAGCAGCAGCGGGGCGACGAATGCTCCGTCGGGTGACGAGCCGCGCGAGCCGTCGGCGAGGGTCACCTCGGGAGCGTCGGTCGAGCCGAGCACGATCTCGCCCCCCGCGGCCTCGAGCTTGCCGACCTGGCGCAGCACCTCGTCGCGCTGCTCGAGCGAGGCGAGCGGGCCCATAGTGACCCCCTCGCCGCGCGGGTCGCCGAGCACGGTGCGTTCCGCGATGCGGGCGGCGACCGCTCCGACGACGGCGTCAGCGGATGCCGTGGGCACGATCGCGCGCCGGATCGCGGTGCACTTCTGGCCGGCTTTCGACGTCATCTCGGCGACCAGTTGCTTCACGTACGCGTCGAACTCCGGCGTGCCGGCCACGGCATCCGGACCCAGCACCGACGCGTTGATCGAGTCGGTCTCGCTCGTGAACCGCACACCCCCGGTCTGCACCGCGTCGTGCGCGCGCAACCCCTCGGCGGTCGAGGCCGACCCGGTGAACGCGACCAGGTCGCCGAGACGCAGGTGGTCGAACAGCGTCGGCACGTTGCCCGAGACGAGCGAGAGCGTTCCGGCGGGCAGCAGGCCCGACTCGACGAGGATGCGCACGAACGCCTCGGCGAGGTATCCGGTGGGCGTCGCGGGCTTCACGACCGTCGGCACTCCGGCGAGGAACGCGGGCGCGAACTTCTCGAGCGACCCCCACACCGGGAAGTTGAAGGCGTTGATCTGCACGGCGACGCCGGGCAGCCGGGTGTAGATGTGGCGGCCGAGGAACGAGCCGTCTTTCGAGAGCACCTCGACGGCGCCGTCGACGTACACCGTCGTGTTGGGCAGCTCGCGCCGGCCCTTCGAGGCGTAGGTGAACAGCACGCCGATGCCGCCGTCGATGTCGACCCAGGAGTCGGTCTTCGTAGCTCCCGTGCGGGCCGAGATCGCGTACAGCTCCTCTTTGCGTTCGGTGAGCGCGAGGGCGAACTGCTTGAGCAGCAGGGCGCGTTGGTGGAAGGTCAGAGCGCCGAGGCTCGCCTGCCCGACCGTGCGGGCGTGCTCCAGCGCGGCCCCGAGGTCGAGGCCTTCCGTGCTGACCCGCGCGACCGTCTCGCCGGTCGAGGCGTCACGCACCGCGGTGGATGCGACCTCTGCGGCGGGGGTCCACCAGGCGTCGGTGACGTAGCTCGGCAGAATGGTGGTCATCGGGGCACTCCTCAAGCGCAAGGCGGAACATGACGAACGACTGGACGATCGAGCTCGGCGAACTCGACGTGAAGATGGGGGTGACCGTGCTCGAGCAGTCGGCCGAACGGGTCGTGGCGACGATGCCGGTCGAGGGCAACCGTCAGTCGTTCGGGCTGCTGCACGGCGGGGCGTCGGTGGCCTTCGCGGAGGCGCTCGGCTCCTGGGCGGCGGTCATCCATGCGGGACCCGGGCGCACCGCCGTCGGCGTCGACATCAACGCGACGCATCACGCGAGCGCGACGTCGGGCATCGTGACCGGCGTCGCGACGGCCATCCGGCTCGGCCGCACGATGACGTCGCACGAGATCGTCGTGACGGATGAAGACGGCCGACGCCTGTGCACGGCGCGGCTGACGAACCTCATCCTCGACAAGCCTCACGGCTGATCCGGCCGATCCCACACGAAGAACCCTTCGCCGGTCTTGCGGCCGAGCTTCCCCGCGGCCACCATCTCGCGCAGCAGGGCGGGCGGCGCGAAGCGTTCCCCGAGCTTCTCGTGCAGGTACTCGGCGATGCCGAGTCGCACGTCGAGGCCGACGACATCCGTCGTGCGCAGCGGACCGGTCGCGTGCTTGTAGCCGAGCACCATCGCGGCGTCGATGTCTTCCGCGCTCGCGACGCCGTCCTCCAGCATCCGGATCGCCTCGAGCGCGAGCGCCACGCCGAGGCGCGATGAGGCGAACCCGGGGGCGTCGCGCACGGTCACCGGGGTCTTGCCGAGCGCGCGCACCCACTCGCCCGCCGTCGCCACGAGCGCGGGATCGGTTGCGGCTCCCGCGACCACCTCGACGAGCGTCGACACCGGCACGGGGTTGAAGAAGTGCAGGCCGAGGAACCTCGCGGGGCGCGTCAGCCGGGTCGCGAGATCGTCGATCGACAGCGACGACGTGTTGCTCGCGAGCACCGCGTCGGGGCCGAGCAGCTCCTCCACGGCGGGCAACGTCGCGGCCTTCAGCTCGGGGATCTCGGGGATCGCCTCGACGACGAGGTCGCGGTCGCCGAGCGCGGTGCGGTCGGCGGTGACGCGCAGCCCGGCGTCGAGGTCCGATCGCGACCGCAGGGCCGTGCCGCGTTCGACACTCGTCGCGATCGCCCGCCGGATGCCCGCCTCCGCCGTCTCGAGGGCGTCGGGTTGGTCGACCACGACGACGTCGGATCCGGCCAGCAGGAAGGCGTGCGCGATCCCGCCGCCCATCCGGCCGCCGCCGAGCACTCCGACTTTCGCGGGAACCGTCACGGCGTCTTCTTCCGGTTCAGGAACTCCGTCATCCGCCGGTGCTTCTCGGGCGACGAGAACAGCAGCGCCTGGGTCTGGTCGTCGATCGCGGGGTGCGCCGCGCGGGGAGCGGCGAGCACCGCCTTCGTGAGGCGGGTCGCGAGCGGGTCGTTGCGGGCGATCCGGTCGGCGATCTCGTGGGCGGCGGCGAGCAACTCAGGTGACGGCACGACCCGGCTCACGAGTCCCGCCGCGAGCGCCTCGGCGGCGTCGAGGGTGCGCCCGGTGAGCAGCAGCTCGGCGGCGAGCGCCGGGCCGACGATCGCCGGCAGCCGCCAGGTCGCTCCGGCGGCGGCGATGATGCCGAGGCCGGTCTCGGGGTTGCCGATCTTCAGCCCCTCGCCGGCGATGCGGATGTCGGCGGCGTAGGCGAGCTCGGCGCCCCCGCCGAGGGCCCAGCCGTCGATCGCGGCGATGACCGGCATCGGCAGTTTCGCGATGCGGTCGAAGACCCGCGAGTTGATGCCGGCGAGCGCGTCGTCAGCGGTGCGGTCGCGCAGCTCCGCGATGTCGGCACCCGATGCGAAGACGTCCGTACTGCCGGCGATGATGAGGATGCGGGGGTCGGTCTCGAGGTCGGCGCAGACGGCGTGCAGTTCGGCGGCCATCCCGCGCGAGATGGCATTGCGGGCCTCGGGCCGGTCGAGGATCACCTCGACCCGATCCGCCGTCACCGCGATGCGCAGGTCGCCCATGCCCCGCCTTCCGAATTACTTACTTACCGTTCGGTCAGCATACCGACACCTCCGGCGGAAGCACCAGACGTCGGGCCGGATCAGAAGAGGCGTGCGGTGTAGGCGGAGGTGCGGGCGCCGTCGAGGAGGCGCTCGGCCAGCAGGTGCTGTTCGCGCAGCTGTGCGAGTTCCTCGCGGCTGAGTTCCCGCCGAGGGGGGAAGACCCGGCGAGCGAGGGCGAGACGGATGCGGCGGGCGAGGCCGGACACCCGGATGGACGATTCGAGGGGGAGTGCGTTGTTCATGCAGGTAGTCCACCGCGCGAGGGGGTGCCGCCTCGTCGGTGACCACTACCGAGATCGGTGCGAGCGACTACCGAGATCTCAGATTCCGAGCTCCGCGGCGGCCCGCACGGCATCCTGCCGCGTTTGCACGCCGAGTTTCGCGAGCACCGCGGCCACGTGGGTGTCGACGGTGCGCACCGACACCACCAGCCGGTCCGCGATCGCCGCGTTGGTGAGGCCCTCGGCCATCAGCCGCAGGACGGTCACCTGACGTTCGGTCAGGCCCTCGGGGTTCCCGCGCGTCGTGGTCGACGGTCCGCGCGGGATGCTCCGCACCCCCCGCTCGCGCAGCTCCGCCCGGATCCGGCGCGCCAGCGGCACCGCGCCGATGCGATCGAGGATCGCCAGCGCCTCGAGCTGGTCGGCATCCTCGGGGCTCTCGGACAGGGCGACGGCCTCGTGGTACGGGGCTCCCGCCTCGCGCCACAGCTCGGCGGCGCGCCGCCAGTCCCCGCGGGCCTGCACGGCGGCCGGGAACGCGTCGCGCTCCGGGATGTGGATGTCGTCGTCGCCCGACCGCCTCAGAATGTCGCCGAGTTCGGCGCGCAACGACGCCGCCTCGCGGCGGACGGCATCCTCGTATTCGGGGCGTGCGATGGCCCTCGCCTCGGCGGGGTCGCCGCGCAGCAGGGCGGCCTCGGCCCGGGCGACGGCGACCGGGCCGCGGCGCTGGAGTTCGCCGAGGTGGTCGGCCAGGCGCTTCGCCTCGTCGAGCGCCTCGTCGACGCCCTCGTCGCCGCGGCGCAGGCGCACGGTTCCGGTCACCGTGAGCGCGACGCACCGGGCGTGCGGGGGATCCGGCAGCGGGTCGACCATCGCCAGGGCGTCATCCCAGCGTGCCCGCGCGAGGTCGAGCCGCGCCTGTTCCATCTGCTGGTAGGTGACGAAGCCGATGTACTCGGCGCGTTCCGTGACCTCGAGGGCGCGGTCGAGGTGGAGCTCGGCGAGGGGCAACCGGTACTGATCGAGCAGGCCCCACACCAGGTTGACGGCCGCACGGGCCGCATCCTCGATGTCGTCGACCGCGAGCGCGACCTCGCCGGCCTCGACGAGTTGCTGCATTCCGTCGAGGTCGCCGCGGTACATGAGTGCCGTGCCGTAGTTGGTCAGAGCGTGCGACAGGGCCCCGGCATGGCCTGCCTCCCGGGCGATGGTGATCGCGCGGGAGGAGAGTTCCAGCGCTCGGGCGGTGTCGTGGGCGAGCAGGGCGAGCTGGGCCTCGTTGCTGATGGCCAGGGCGTAGAGGCTCCGGTCGGCGGCGTCGACCAGCACGGCGGATGTCTCACGCGCCGAGACCTCGGCGTCGGCCCGCCGGCCGTCGAACCACTGGAATCGGGAGAGCCAGCGCAGGCTCGCCCCGAGCCGCTCGGGGTCACCGAGCTCCCGGCGCAGCCCGACCGCGTCCAGCTGGGCGATCACGGCCTCGTGACCCAGGCCGACCGTGTACGCCTCGATCGCGTACTCCTCGACGAGGTCGGCCCGCTCCCCGAGCGGATACCGGTCGGCGTAGTTGCGCGCCACGCGGTAGTGCTCTGCGGCCTGGCGGTGAGCACTCGAGGCCGCCGCGTCGCGGGCGGCCCGCGGAGCCCACTCCACGACGGCCTCGACGTCACCGGCGGCGAGCGCGTGGTGCACCAGCCGGGCCGGGTCGGCGAGGCCGGTGTCGAGGAGGGCCGCGAGCACGCGGCGCTCGAGCTCGATGCGGCGCGACGCGGGCAGCGCGTCGACCACGGCGCGGCGGGTCAGCTCGTGTCGGAAGCGCACCCCCTCGGGGCTCACGTCGAGGATGCCGCCCTCCTCCGCGGCTTGGAGCGCACCTGCGCCGTCGACCAGCCGTTCGAGCAGCTCGGCGTCGACGACGAAGGGCACGACCGCGAGCTGCTCGACGTGATCCTGGGTCGTCCGATCGAGACGCCGAAGGCGTCCCGTGACGGCGGCGACGACCGTCGGCGGCACGCTCGCCTCATCGGCTGACGCGACCAGCTCGCTCACGAAGTACGGGTTGCCCGAGGTCTGGGCGAACACGCGATCGGCGTCGAGCCCGCTCCCCGCCGTGAGCGCCTCCACGGCCCCCGGTGAGAGACGCTGCAGGGCGATGCGGTCGACGCCGTCGCGGTGTCCGAGGTCACCGAGCAGCCGTGTGAGCGGATGGTCGCGGTCGAGCTCGTCGCGATAGGTCAGCACCACCACTCCGGGGAGGGTATCGATGCGCCGGGCGAGGAAGCGCACCACGTCGAGGGTGGCCTCATCCGCCCAGTGCGCGTCTTCGATGACGAGGATGGTGCCCGGCGCAGCCTTCAGCTCCTCCTGGATCGCGCTGAAGACCTCGTCCCGATCGCCGCCACGCAATGCCTCGGCGAGGCGGGCACCGACCGCGTCGGTCAGATCGCGCAGCGGACCGAGCGTCCGCGGCGTCGACATCGCGTCGCACGACCCGACGAGCACCCGCGCCTCGTCGGGCGGGTCGGCGCGCAGGGCACGGATCAGGCTGGACTTGCCGATGCCGGCCTCCCCGTGGAGCAGCACGACGCGACCGCGTCCCTCCGCGGCCGCTCGGGCAGCCGTGCGGAGCCCGGCCAGCTCGGGCCCACGCTCCAGGAGGTCCCTGGACATAGTGGGAGCATGCCCGCGACGGTCGGGATTCGCAACCGGGCGCAGGGCCGACCTGAGGACCTTCGGCCCTACTCGCGCTCCGCCCCGATGACGAGGATCGTGCGCATGACCGACATCCAGATCACCGAGCATCACGAGCAGCCGACCGCGGGCGTGCGGGAGACGGTGCCGATGGCCGAGCTCACCGACTTCTTCTCCCGGGCCTTCTCGGCGACCATGGAGGCGCTGGGCGCACAGGGGCTCCATCCGGTTGGCCCGCCGTACGGCAAGTACTACGGCATGCCGGGGGAGGTCGTCGACGTCGAGGCCGGGTTCCCCGTCGCGACCCCGATCACCCCCGCAGGAAAGGTCGTGCCGGGAACCCTTCCCGGTGGTCGCACCGTCGAGGCGACCCACATCGGGCCGTACGACACGATGGAGAACACCTACGCCGACGTGCAGCGCTACTTCGCCGAGCAGAAGCTGACGCCGTCGGAGATCATGTGGGAGTGCTACCTCAGCGACCCTGACACGGAACCCGATCCGGCGAACTGGCGCACCCAGATCTGCTGGCCCCTCGCATGAGCCCCGTGGTCGCGCGGCTGCTCGCCGTCGTCGGCACGGTACTCGTCGGCCTTCCTCTGGTCGCGCCGGTCGGCCTGGCGATCGCCTCGCTGTTCGTCGGGGGCTTCCACCTCGACTTCCTGCTGCCCGGTGAGCTGTTCCTCGTCGTGCTGGCGGGCGGTGCCGCGCTGCTGGGGGCCGCCCTGGTGTCGCGGCGACGCCGCTGGCCGATCGGCGCACTCCTCGCAGCGGTCGTGGTGCTGCTCGCCGCCACCGCTCTGTTCGCGAACGCGACCGGCCTCGCCTCGGGAAGCACCGAGGCCGAAGGCTGGCCGCTCGCGATCGTCGCGGGAACCTACGCCCTCTACGTCGCGGCCGTCGTCACCCTCTTCGTTACCGGCATCGTGCTGTGCCGCGACCTCTTCCGCCGCTGATATAGTCGTCAGGTTGACCACCGTTCCATCGGTCTCGGTCAGCCAGCCACGCGCCCGTAGCTCAACGGATAGAGCATCTGACTACGGATCAGAAGGTTGGGGGTTCGAATCCCTCCGGGCGCACCATGAGAAGTGCTGGTCACGCCGATCAGCGGTCGACCCGAGATGCGACGTGGTCCTCGACGGGGAGGAGCGCGAGCACGGTGGAGGTCAGTTCCTCGACGAGCTGGGATGCCGAGAACGTCCGATCGGGTCTGAAGTCGGCACCGATTCCGAGCCCCAGGTGCCGGGAGGCGAGACTGTAGACGATCTCGTCGCACCACTCCACCCGCGCGGCGGTCACCGGTGAACCGTTCTCTGTGCATGCTCGGGCGAGCGCTGCCACAAACCACCCTTGAGCCAGCAGCGCCGACTCGCGGCCCCGTGCGACGAGTGTCGAATCACGATATGCGCTGAGCATCAGCGCGCTGATGATCGGGGCTTCGCTGGCAAGAATCGTCACCCGGGCCGATACCAGCGCGCGGACGTTCTCCTCGAATGCGCGCTCAGCATGCACGGCGGTCTCGAACGCAGTCTTGGTGCGCGCGTCGATCCGGTCCAGCTCGCGCTCCTGCACGGCCCGCACGATCGCACTCTTGCCATCGAATCGCGCGTAGATCGACCCGACCGAGACGCGGGACCGATCACTCACCTCGGCGATGGTGAGGCTGCTGTCTCGTCGTTCGACCAGCAGGTCGAGCGTGGCATCGAGCACGCGCGCGAGCGACTCCCTGCTGCGGGCCTGCTGGGGCTCGAGCATTCCGGATCCAGCCGGCATCGGCATTCCACCTTCCACGGACAATTCCCTCGAACAACACCCGGGGATGAAATAGAATCCTAATTCTAGTATGGTCGAAGACGTCGCCGCATCGTCGCTGGGAGGAAGGGCAGTGCACCTCGAGTACCTCCGCGTCGAGCAGCTGGCCGCGCCGATCGGACTGTGGACTTCACGCCCGCGCTTTTCATGGCAGCTCCCAGCCGGGTCCACCGGTCACGTTCAGAGTGCGTATGAGCTGGTGATCCATGATCGCGAGGGGGCGGTCTGGACGACGGGTCGCGTCGAGTCCGCCGATTCCGTTCTCGTGGAAGTGCCGGGATTCGAGGCGCGATCGCGCACCGCCTACTCCTGGCGTGTGCGGGTCTGGGCCGAGGGATCGCCCGACCCGACGGGGTGGGCCGAGTCGACGTTCGAGACGAGCATCCTCGACCCCGCCGAGTGGGAAGCTCACTGGGTCGAACCGGAGCAAGAGTCGGTGCGCCCGGACGGTGCGCAGAACTTCGCGGAGCTGTTCTCGCTCCGCATCGACACGCCTCCCGGGGAACGGCTGCTGCCGACCCCCTACGTGCGACAGCGCTTCGAACTCGACGGAGTGCCGGTGCGCGCACGGGTGTACGCGACGGCGCACGGCATCTATCAGGCGGAGCTCAACGGGCATCCCCTCGGCGACGAGGTGTTCGCCCCCGGGGTCGAGACCTACGGCGCCTCGCTGTCGTTCCAGACCTACGACGCGACGTCGGCGGTGCGGGTCGGACCGAACGTCTTCGGCATCGTGCTCTCGGACGGATGGTATGCGGGTCGGGTCGGGATCCTCGGGTCGAGCCGAGGCTACGGCGATCGGTTGCGGGCGTACTGGCAACTGCACGTGGAGACCGAGGACGGTCGCACCCACGTGTTCTCGTCGGACGGGTCGGCGCGCAGCTCCACGCGGGGTCCGATCCGATACGCCGACCTCGCGGTGGGCGAGGGGTACGACGCTCGAATCGCCTGGACCGGCTGGAGCACGGCCGGCTTCGACGACGGCGACTGGTCCCCGGTGACCGTCGCGCACCCCGAGCAGAGGCTCGTCCCGTTCGAAGGCGAACCGGTGCGTCGAGTGCTCGAACTGCCCGCCGTCGAGATCCTCCGGACGCCGGCCCACGAGATCGTGGTGGATTTCGGGCAGGTCATCGCGGGGCGCGTGCGGTTCCGGGTCGAAGGGGAACGTGGTCAGGAGGTCAGCCTTCAGCACTCCGAGGTGCTCGACCACGACGGCAACTTCTTCATGAACATCCTCGGCCCCAACAAGGACCAGACCGACGTGTACACCCTTGCCGGGACTCCCGGCGGCGAGGTGTGGGAGCCGACCTTCACGTTCCACGGTTTCCGCTACGTGCGCCTCACCGGGTTCCCCGACGACCTCGACGAGTCCGACTTCACCGCGATCGTCACCGGGAGCGACCTGCGGGTCACCGGGAGCTTCCGGTGCTCCGACGACCGTCTCAATCGGCTGCACGAGAACGCGGTGTGGAGCCAGCGCGGCAACTTCCTCTCCATCCCCACCGACTGCCCGCAGCGCGAGCGGTACGGGTGGACGGGCGACCTGCAGATCTTCGCCCCCACCGCCGCCACGAACATGGCGGTCGGGCCATTCCTGTCGCGTTGGTTGCGCATCGTGCGTGACGACCAGTTGCCCGACGGACGCATCGTCAACATCTCGCCCATCCCGCCCCAGCTCGACTTCCTGATGCACGCACCCCCGCCGAGCTACGACGACCCGATCCTGCTCCTGGCCTCGTCGGCGGGGTGGGGCGACGCGATCGCGATCGTCCCGCAGGTGCTGTACGAGCGGTACGGCGATCGTCGGGTCTTGGCCGACAACTACCCGGCCATGGTGGCCTGGGTCGAGTACCAGATCCGGTCCGCAACGGAGGGGGTGGCGCCCAGGCTGGCCGGCGTCGAGCTCTCGGCTGTCCAGCGTGACCGCCAGCAGTACCTCTGGAACACCGTGCCGCACTTCGGCGACTGGCTCGCTCCGAGCACGCTTCGCGGCCCTGATGGCAGTCAGATGAACGCCCCGCGCCGCACCGGCGAGGTCGTGGGCTGCCTGTTCCACGGGCGCACTCTGGAGATCGTGGCGCAGGTCGCCGAGATTCTCGGCCACGACGCCGACGCGGAACGCTACCGTCGCCGCGCCCACCGGGTGTGGGCGGCGTTCGCGGACGAGTACATCGGCGACGATGGCCGCATCCTGGGCGATCTGCAAGGGCCGTCGGTGCTCGCCCTCGCCTTCGGGGCCGTCCCCGAGAGGCTGCGGGGCGCGGTGGTGGATCGGCTGGTCGAGCTCATCCACGAGGCCGGGGATCACCTGGACACGGGGTTCGTCTCCGTGCCGTTCCTGCTCGACGTGCTGTGGACGCACGGTCACCGGGATCTAGCGCTCACGCTGCTCTGGCAGGACACGGCGCCGTCGTGGCTGTACGAGGTCGATCGCGGCGCGACGACCATCTGGGAGGGCTGGGAGGCGATCCAGCCCGACGGTGTCGTCACCGACCTGTCGTTCAACCACTATGCCTTCGGCTGCGTCGACGACTGGATGTACCGGCGTCTGGGAGGACTTCAGGCGACGGCTCCGGGATTCCGCCGTTCGCGCATCGAGCCCGCCTTCACGAGCGGGCTCGACGACGTGAGCGCCACCATCGAGACGCCGTACGGCGCGCTCCAGTGCGAGTGGCATCGCCGCGGCGATCACGTCGAGGTCGAGGTCCACGTGCCGTCGAACACCACCTCGACGATCGTCCTCCCCGCCGTCACGGGATCGGTCGTGGATGCGAACGGTCATCCCGTCGACCCCGACAAGGACGGCGAGGTGCCCCTCGGGCCCGGCAGCGGCCGCTTCACGTTCACCCTCGAGACCCACGAGCGAAGGAACCCTGAATGGCACGACCACGGAAAGCACTGATCGTCGGCGCGGGGACGCGCTCCCGGGGTATCGACGGCGTCGATGTCCTGATCGGCGATTTCAGGTTCCCTGATGAGCGCTTCTCTCGCGATGATCGGAATCGGATGTGCGAAGGAGCCTCTCGATGACACCCACCCGGAAGATCCTGATCGTCGGCGCCGGAATCGGGGGGCTGTCCGCGGCCATCGCGCTCGCCCAGGCCGGCCTCGAAGTCGACGTCGTCGAGATCGAGGCGGCGAGCCGCGCCCCGGGCGTCGGCTTCGGGCTGCGCACCAACGGGATGCGCGCGATCCGGGAGCTCGGTCTGCTCGACGCGTGCGTCGCGATCGGCACGGTCGGTGCCGGACTCACGTACTACGACAACGAAGGCAACCACCTCTGCGACCTCTACTACGAGGAGGGCGAGGAGGGGATGCCGAGCAACCTCAACCTGTCGCGGCTCGGCTTCGTCGAGGCGGCGACGGCTCGCGCGACCGAGCTCGGCTGCCGTTTCCGCATGTCGGCGACCGTATCGAGCCTCGAGCAGGACCCCGACGGTGTCGACGTCGTCTTCAGCGACGGCGGCTCCGGCCGGTACGACCTGGTGATCGGCTACGACGGCGTCAATTCCCAGATCCGCGACGAGTACTTCGGAACGCAGTACGGACCCACCCCGGCCGGAGGGGTCGCGTGGCGGATCCCGCTGCCGCGGCCGGAGGGACTGGAGAGCACCATGTTCTGTCAGGGCTATGGAGGCAAGTTCGTCTTCGCCCCCCTGCCCGACGACCTCATGTACATCGTGCTCACCGTCGCCGAGCAGGACCGGCCGCGCTACGACCCGGCAGAGATGCCGCAGATCATGTACGAGCGGGCGCGCGCGCTGATGGGCGACTCGACCTTCATGGCCGAGTCGATCGAGCTCATCCGCTCGGCGCCGAGCGTGACCTACTCGCCGTACTCGACGGTGTGGGTGCCCTACCCGTGGTTCCGGGGTCGCGTGATGATCATGGGCGACGCGGCGCACGCGATGGTGCCGTATCTGGGGTCGGGGGCCGCCATGGGGATCGAGGACGGCGTGGTGATCGCCCAGGAGCTCGGCCGCGACCAGTCGCTCGTCGAAACCCAGATCCGCTTCATGGCGCGCCGCCTCCCGAGGGTGCGGGCCGTGCGCGACCGGTCGATGGAGTCGATGTACCAGGAGTTCGACACGCTCACCGATGAGGCTCTGCAACGCCGCTACGCGTGGCTGCGCCACGACGAGCCGATCGCCAACGAGTACTCCAACCGGCTGCTCGCCCAGCCGTACTGACCGACGACACGTCCCCGAACTCCCCCGACCCCAGGAATGGATCGATGACCCCGACGACCGTGCGCGAGCTCGAGATCGATGCGAGCGCGACCAGTGCCTTCCGGCCCCACCGGGCGGCCGGCGGGGTGCCGGGCCCGGTGACCGCTTACCCCGACTTCCCCGACCTGACGCCGCTCTGGCGCGAGGCCGGGCTGACGGTGGTGCGCTCGTTCGACTGGGTCTCGCGGCTCGACACGCGCGACAACCCCGAGAGCCTCTTCCCGCGTTGGGACGCCGATCCGACGGATCCCGCGAGCTACAACTTCGCGGCGACCGACGAATGGGTGGATGCCGTGCACGGCATCGGCGCCGAGGTGCTCTTCACGATCGCCAGCTCCATTCCGCAGAACAAGCTCCCCGCGCTCGACGTCGCGACTTACGGCGTCGTCGTCGAGCACGTCGTGCGCCACTACGCCGCGGGCTGGGCCAACGGACCGGCGAAGCCCGTGCGCCGCTTCGAGTTCGGCGACCAGCCCGACCTCGGGCCGCTGCACTTCGACGGTCCTGCCGACGCCTTCTACGCCATGTACGAGGCCTTCGTCACGGCCGTCGCGCGGGTCGACGAGACCCTCGAGGTGGGCGGACCCTCGCTCGCCTTCCCGCTCAACCGCGACGCGCCCTTGCGCGAGGGCTTCCTCGAGTTCGTTCGCGAGCGCGGCCTGCGGCTCGACTTCTTCTCGTTCCTCTGGTTCACCGACGCCTCACGCGACCCGCTCGACTTCCGTTTCGTCGCCCAGGAACTTCGTTCCCTGCTCGATGGATTCGGCTTCACCGACACGCGGCTCCTGCTGTCGTATTGGAACTACCTCGCCGTCCCCAGCAACTCGGCGCCGTCGGACGAGAAGGCCGCGTTCCAGGCCGCCGCGGCGATCTATCTGCAGGACACCCTCATCGACGAGGCGTTCTTCTTCCGGGCCGACAGTGGCAAGGATCCGCACTACGGATTCGACGACCCCGCTGGGCTGTACGCCGACGGAGTTCCCGATGAGCGAGCCACCGCGTTCGCCCTCATCGGTCGTGCGATGACCGGCCGGCGTCTGGCGGTGACGGGCGGCGACGAGTCGGGATTCGCCTGCGTGGCGAGCCTCGACGGGGATGTCGTCCGCATCCTCATCGCGAACTTCGTCGCGCCCGCTTCTGCCCTCGAGCCCCGGAAGAGCGACGAGTTCCGGTTCACGATCCCGATCGGTCCGCAACGTATCGAGCTCGGCCTCCGCCTTCCCCCGCAGCGCTCCGGATTGGCGTCAGCGATGGTCGGGTCGGCGCGAATCACGATGAGCCACCTGCCGTGGCCGGGCCGCACGGTCGCGATCAGAAAGCACGCTCTACATGGGGGGTGGCAGTCGGAGGGCCCGGCTGCCGTCTCGCACGAGGGTGTCCTCGAGCTCGACGTGGCGACCGAGGCGCAATCGGTCGTGCTGGTCGAGATCGCTGCCGGAGAGCATTAGGACGTCGTCCGCCCCGTGCCGTCGAGCCCATCGACAGGCCGGATCAGGGGATCACGCTCGGGAGGGCCCCGGTAGGTTGATCACGTGGAGACCCGTGCCCCATCGATTCCTCCGCGTGAGGGCTGAGGCATGCCCGAGCGCGAGGATTTCGAGGAGCTGTATCACGACGCTCCCGTCGGGTATCTCACGACGCGAGTCGATGACCGCATCACGCGGGTGAACCGCCGGCTGCTGGAGTGGACCGGCTACGACGAAGCGGATGTGCTCGGCCGACGGTTCGTCGATCTGCTCGACCCCGCCACCCGGGTCTTCTACGAGACCCGGCACGTGCCGGTGCTGCACCGCGAAGGCGAGACGCGCGAGGTGGTTCTCGGCATCCGCTGCAAAGACGGCCGGGTGATGCCGATCCTCATCAACTCGGTGCTCGTGCTCGGGCCGGACGACAAGCCGCGACTGGTGCGGTCGGCGATCTTCGACGCGACGGAGCGCAGCCAGTACGAACGCGACCTGGTCGCCGAGCGACGGCTCGCCGAGTCGGCCGCCGCGCGCGTGCAGGTGCTGCAGAACGCCTCGGTGGAGTTCGCCGAGGCGGCCACCGAGACGGAACTCGCCGAGGTTCTGACTCGCATCGTCGGGGATGCCCTCGGCGCGTCCGCCTCGTGCGTGGCGACCGTCGATGCCGCAGGCGAGCTCGAGGTCATCGCCGGGGTGAACCCGCTGGCGGGGCTCTACGCGCAAGACGATCCCCGCCCCGGGCCGGACTCGTTGCTCACCGGGGAGCCCATCGTCCTTGCCGGGCACGACGAGGTCGAGGAGCAGTATCCGACGATCGCCGAGGCGATGCGCACGGCGCGGCTCGAGGGGCTCGCGGCGTTCCCTCTGCTGCGCGATCACGCGCCGTTCGGCGTCGTCGCGGTGTTCTTCGACCGCCGACGCGAGCTGGAGCCCGCCGCGATCGCCCTGGTGGAGGCGATCTGCCTGCAGGCCGCGCAGGCGCTCGCCCGTGTCCGCCTGCAGGAGGAACTAGCGCACCTCGCCCTGCACGACCAGCTCACGGGGCTCGCCAACCGGGCGCTGCTGCGCGAGCACATCGAGGCGGCGCTCGCCGCGAGCGCGCGCTCGAGCCAACCGGTGGCGATGATGTTCCTCGACCTCGACCGGTTCAAGCCGATCAACGACCGGCTCGGTCACCCGACGGGCGACGAGGTGCTGCGCGAGGTCGCCGAGCGTCTGCGCGCGGTGGTTCGAGACAGCGACGTCATCGGCAGGTTCGGCGGTGACGAGTTCATCGTGCTGTGCCCCGAGACGGATGACGCGGAGGCCGCCCTGATCTCGGAGCGCCTGCGCGAGGAGATCGGCCGGCCGATGGAGTGGTTGCCCGACGGGTTCGCGGTGTCGGCCAGTGTCGGCGTCGTCGTGCACCGAGCGAGCGAGCATCCGGCGACGACCGACGAACTGCTCGAGATCGCCGACGCCGAGATGTACCGCGCCAAGAACGGCGGGCGCGACCGGGTGAGCATCGCCGGCCGCTCCCAAAGTCGGCCGTAGCTCGGTCAGTACCCCTGATTGTGGCGGGCGAGTCTACACGAGTAGAGTCGTCGATCACGAGACGGTATGGAGTGACGATGAAGCCGTTGACGATGACGTCGCCCGTGACCTTCGCCCTCGACACCGACATCGGCACCGACGTCGATGACCTCTTGGCGCTCGCGCTGACCTTGGGATCGCCCGAGTTGTCACTCGCCGCCGTCTGCACGGTCTACGGCGACGTGACCCTGCGTGCGCGCATCGTCGCGAAGGCCTTCGCCGTTGCGGGCCGCACGGCGCCATCGATCGCTCCGGGCCTGGCCGAGGCACGGTCCGGGCGAGAGGTCTGGTGGCCCGGCCACGAGGGCTCGACGATCGTTGGTCTCGACCAGCAAGGGTTCTCGACCTTCCGTGATGCGATCGAGGAACTGTCGGCGGCCTCCCTCGTCGTTGCCATCGGCCCGTTGACGAACGTTGCGGCCGCCGTCGAGAGGCCGGGTAACACGATCTCCGAGATCGTCATGATGGGAGGCGAGTTCAGGGATGGGCGCGTCGAGCACAACATCCGGTGTGACATCGACGCTGCCCGCGCCGTCTTCGCAGCGGGAACGAACCTCACCGTCGTCGGGCTCGATCAGACCGAGCGCGTCCGGCTCGAGCGTGGCGACGCGGCACGGATCGCCAGGGCGGGGTCCCTGGGTCGGATGATCGACGCGGAGGTGCAGCGATTCTGGAAGGTCTCCGGGGCGACGTCGAACGTTCCGCACGACCCGCTGGCGTTGCTTCTGCTCGTGGCACCCGAGATCTTCCACATCGAGCAGGGTGTGATCACTGTCGACCCGGACGGCCGTACCCGGTTCGCGGCCATCGCGGGCGGGCCGCACCGCATCGTCACCGACTACGACGTCGACGAGGCCAAGCGACAGATCGTCGAACGCATCATCGCCGCCTGCACGAGCGACCCGGGATCGCTCGTCGACGCGGTGAGGTCGTGACGACGGGCCGCCGGCTCACCGTCGATCGGGGATGACACCCACGCCGGGGTCACTCGGTGCAGCCGCAGGATCGCCGAATCACCAGGTCGACGGCGATCTGCTGTCGCCCGCGGGGTGGGGGCTGGCCGAGCACGGCACTGAGAGCGGCATCTGCGATGCGCGCAAGCGGCTGCTCGACCGCGGTGAGCGGGGGATCGCTGAACACCGCATCCGCGGTGCCGTCGAACGAGACGACCGCGAGGTCCTGCGGTACCGAGATGCCGAGCTCCCGGGCAGCTCGCAGTAGACCGAGAGCCTGCACGTCGGATGCGACGAAGACGGCGTCGACGCGAGGCCGTCGCGACAGCAGGTCACGGGCGGCCGCGTGACCGCCCTCGCGCGAGTAGTCCGCTTGGACCGACAGGTCGGCTCCGGATTCGAGTCCGGCCCGGGCGAGGGCTTCCCGCCATCCCCGCGCGCGATCGTCGGCCCCGGGCGCGCCGGCGAGGCCGCCGAGGTGCGCGATGCGACGCCGGCCGTGTCCGACGAGATGCTCGACAGCGGTTCGAGCGCCGCCGGCGTTGTCGATGACGATCGAGGCCTGCCCGGGGCGGCTGCGCTGATCCAGGTAGACGGTGGGCGTGCCCCGGAGTTCAACGGTGGAACCGGGCTCGAGGCTCAGCACGATGAGTCCGTCGACCTGGCGATCCACGAGGGACTCGACCTGCGCGCGTTCGCGCTCGGGATCGTTGTTGGAGTCACCCAGCAGCAGTCCGTAGCCGGCGGTGAAAGCCCGGTCGGAGAGTTCGCGGGCCAGCGCCCCGAAATAGGTGTTGCTCACGTCGGGGACGACCAGGCCGATCGCGGTGGCACGACGAAGACGAAGTGCCCGGGCTGCCGCGTTCGGGCGGTAACCGAGTGCGGCCATCGCATCGAGGACTCTCTGGCGGGTCGCCGGGGCGACCGGGCGCGGACCGCTGTTGACGACATAGCTGACGACCGCGGTGCTCACTCCCGCGCGACGCGCGACGTCGGATCGAGTCGGGGGGTGACGTGGGGCGTCCCCGGGGGGAGTGGGATGCATCCTGCCTCTCTCGGTGTCCGACGGGAGTCTACGACGCCGTCGTTCTATTCGAGTAGATTCGGAGCGTGAGCATCGTGGCTGACATCGTCGTGCTCGGGAGTGCCAACGTTGATCTCGTCGTGCGTCAGCCGAGGTTGCCGGTGCCAGGCGAAACCGTGGCCGGCGCAGACTTCACCCGGGTACCCGGCGGCAAAGGGCTCAATCAGGCCATCGCGGCCGCCCGATCTGGGGCCACCGTCGCTTTCCTCGGCGCCGTGGGGCGCGATGAACTCGGAGACAGCCTGCGTCGCACCCTGCGCGACGACGGGATCGACACCCGTGGGCTCACCGAGACCGACGTGTCGACGGGAATCGCCGTCGTCTCGGTGCTCGACGGAGGTGAGAACGCGATCACCGTCGTGCCCGGCGCGAACGGTGCCGTGAGGACGCTCGACGACGAGTCGCGCGCCGCCATCACCCGGGCCCGGTTCCTGGTGGCGCAGTTCGAGCGCCCGATCCCACTGGTCGCGCAGGCGTTCGAGTTCGCGCGAGGCCTGGGGATTCCGACCGTGCTGACGCCCGCTCCCGTGACGCCTCTCGGCGGCGACGTTCTTGCGCTGGCCGACATTCTGGTGCCCAACGCTCAGGAGGCGTGCGAGCTGGCAGGCACACCGGATGAGGAGGTGGCGGCGCGGGAGCTCAGCAGAGGGGGTGCCACAGTCGTCATGACCCGCGGCGGCCGCGGGGTGCTCGTGGCGAAAGACGGCGCCGTGACGATCGCGGTGCCGGCCCGAGAGGTCGATCCGGTCGACACCACTGCGGCCGGGGATACCCTCGCCGGCTTCCTGATCGGGCGCCTTGCGCTGGGCGACGAGCTCGAGTCGGCACTGCGCGCTGCGGTGATCGCCGCTTCCCTGGCCGTCACCCGACGGGGCGCGTCGTCGTCGATCCCGTTCTGGCCGGAGGTCGAGCAACTGCTCTGAAGCCGGCGCCGAGCGGTGACGCAAATCCGTTTGCCCGCAGCGTGGGCAGCGAAGTGGGCGGAGCTTGACGCGCCGACGATCGAAGGGTCATAATCGCTGCAAATCCATTTGCGCTCAAAGGAGAGCCACGTGACCATCACCCGAAAGCTTCCCGCCGCATCCGCTCTCGCGATCGGCGTCCTCGTCCTGTCCGGATGTTCGCCGTTCGCGGGCCTGGCCGACAGCGACACCGTCACCCTGCTGACCATCGATGGCGGTGACGACAATCTCGCGCTCGAAGAGATCGTCGCCGCTTTCGAGGAGCAGAACGAGGGCGTCGACATCGCCATCACCTATGTGCCCGAAGACACCTACGCGACCAAGCTCCAGACGTCGCTGCTCGCCGACGCCCCCGACATCGCGGCGCCCTACGGCGCAGAGACCATGTTCGAGTTCGAACCCCTCAACGACATCGTCTTCGCGGACAACGGCCTGAACGTCGGCGACTACAACGCCGTGCTCGAGTCGTTCTGCGGCATCGACGGCCAGCTCTACTGCCTTGGCACCACCGTGGGCAACATGGGGATCTTCTACAACAAGGGCATGTTCGATGCCGCGGGCGTCGCGTACCCCTCGACGACCGAGGCGATGAGCTTCCAGGAGTTCGCCTCGCTCGCCGCTCAGCTCACCCAGCCCGGTGACGAGGCCACCAAGGTGTGGGGCGGCGGGGGCGACACCCTTCAGGCCTACATCGACCCCGCGCACTACCTGGATGACACCGGCCGCATCGTCGACGTGCTCAACGACGGCTACATCGGCGCGATCGAGACGCTGGCCGGCATGGTCACCGACGGCAATGCTCCGACGGCCGGCGAGACGCTCTCCGTCGGCGCGGACCAGGGTCTTCAAGCCCTGTTCCTCGACGAAAGGATCGCGATGTTCATCGGGGACAACTACGCGCTCGATGCCATCGAAGAGACCGACATCGAGTTCGGCCTCACGCCGGTGCCCGTCGTCGAAGGGGACGAGCCGTGGGTTCCCGTGTGGACGAACACCTTCGGCATCCCCGCCAACGCGACCCACAAGGAGGAGGCCATCGACTTCCTCACCTTCGTGGCCACCGAGGGCCAGGAGATCCAGGCGAAGTACGGTCAGATGCCGCTGCTGACCTCGGTCGCCGAGACCTGGGCGAACACCGACGGACGCAAGCAGCTCGTCGAGGTGAGCAAGCTCGCTCGCACGAGCGTGTTCAACCCCAACCAGTGGGCGTGGAACGCCCCGCTGATGGATGCCTTCGTTCTGGCAATGGACGGCGAACCGGTGCGCCCCCTGCTCGAAGACGCTCAGCCGAAGGCGCAGCAGGCCAACGACAAGACCTGGGAGACCTTCGACCTCGCCAAGGAAGCCGCCGGGGCGGACTGACCGCCCTTCGTCATGCCGGGGTCGATCGGCCCACCCTTTTCGCACCACGATCTGAGATGAGCCGCCGTGCATGAACCGATGAGTCCGTTCGACCTCGTGTCCGATGAGATCGAGCAGCGTGAGCAGACCGGATACGAGGTCGGGTCCGCGGTCGCGGCGCTCGCGAAGACCGACCCCGATGACGAACCTCGTCTCGAGCAGATCTACGCCGAGCTGATCACGGCGCCGCGATCCGGTGCGTGGGACTACGAGGAGCCCGAAGACCTCGACGACATCCTCGAGTCCCTCGCACCGGCCGGCGAGCACCCGGTGCCCGACGGCCGGGTCGACGACAAGGTGCTCGGCGGCTGGCTCGGGCGAATCGCGGGGTGCAACCTCGGCAAGCCGGTCGAGTGGGGCCCGCACTGGACCTCCTCCCACATCCGGCGCTACCTCGAGCAGGCGGGCGCGTACCCGCTGCGCGACTACTTCCCGCTGCTCGACCCGATGCCCGCCGAATATGAACTGCGGGAGAACTGGCCCGAGACGACGCGCGGAAATGTCGACGGAGGGTCGCGCGACGACGACGTCGACTACCCGATCCTCGGCCTGCACCTGCTCGAGACCCACGGAAGCGACATCACCCCGGCGGTGGTCGGCGAGGCCTGGCTGCAGCTGTTCCCCTACCGCCAGATCTACACCGCAGAGCGTGCCGCCTACCTCAACCTGCTGCACGGCGTGCCCGCCGAACTCGCGGCGACCGTCCGCAACCCGTACCGGGAGTGGATCGGAGCACTCATCCGGGGCGACGTGTTCGGCTGGGTGAACCCGGGGCGGCCCCGCGCCGCGATGGCGCTGGCGTACCAGGACGCGTCGCTGTCGCACACCGCGAACGGCATCTACGGCGAACTCTGGTCGGCCGCGCTGATCGCCGAGGCCTTCACGGCATCCACGGTGGCGGAGGCGTTCGAAGCCTCATTGGCGCATGTGCCGCCGCGCTCCCGGCTGGCCGAGGCCCTGCACGACGTCAACGGCATGCGCCGCAAGGGCCTGAGCTGGGATGAGGCCCTCGTCGGCATCCAAGAGCGGTACGCGCACTACAGCTGGGTGCACACCATCCCGAACGCCGCGCTCATCGCGGCGGGATTGCTCTGGGGCGAGAACGACTACGCGGCGACCGTCGGGCTGACTGTCATGGGCGGGTGGGACACCGACTCGAACGGCGCGACGGCTGGATCCGTCGCGGGAGTCGTGCTCGGCGCGGCCGCGCTGCCGGGCAGGTTCGTGACCCCGCTGCGCGACCACACCCGCTCGGCGCTGTTCGGGTTCGACCACTCGCGCATCTCCGACCTTGCCGAGCGCACGAGCGCGCTGGCCCGCGCCGGGATCACCTCGGGCGCGCGAACCGCCTGAGTCAGAGGTCGCGCAACGGCGACTCGTGCGCGGTCGCGGGGGCGACCACCGGCCCGACCGGACGCGCCCACTCGACGGCGTTGGCGAGCACCCGCCGCACCTGCGGGTGGTAGTACACCGGGAACGCCTCGTCTCCCGGGCTGAAATAGAAGACGCGTCCACGACCGCGGCGGTAGGTGACGCCCGACCGGAACACCTCGCCCCCGGCGAAGGTACTGGCGAACACCAGCTCGTCGGGCACCGGGATGTCGAAGGGCTCGCCGTACATCTCTTGCTCCGGGATGACGACCGGATGCTCGATGCCCGCCGCGATGGGATGCGTCGGGTCGATGGTCCAGACGAGTTCGCGCTCCCCGGTGTTGCGCCACTGGAGCGAGCAGGTCGTGCCCATGAGCCGGATGAACACCTTCGAGTAGTGACCCGAGTGCAGGACGATCAAGCCCATGCCGCCCTGCACGCGCGCGACGACCCGCTCGACCAGGGCGTCGTCGACCTCGTCGTGCGCCATGTGGCCCCACCAGAGCAGCACGTCGGTCTGATCGAGCACCTCGGGCGGCAGCCCCTGGCCGGGCTCGGCGAGCGTGGCGGTGCGGATGTCGGCGCCGCCGAGCAGCCCGGTCAGCCCCTCGGCGATCGCGCCGTGGATGCCGTCGGGGTAGGTTCCGGCCATCTCGGGCTTGGTGCGTTCGTGCACGCCCTCGTTCCAGACGGTGACGCGCAGCGGCGCGGAGCCGGTCATCGCTTCAGCAATCCGGCGACCCGGGGCAGTACGTCGGCCGGCGGTCCGCTCAGCCCGCATTCCATCGCGAGCCAGCCGTCGTATCCGATGTCGTCGAGCGCCGCGAGCGTCTCGTCCCAGTCGTAGTGTCCGGCGCCCGGCTCGAGACGGTTGCTGTCGCCGAGCTGCACATGCGCGATCCGGTCGCCCGCGTCGCGGATCGCCTGGCCGACGTCGGCCTCCTCGATCGACATGTGAAAGGTGTCCGCGATCACCCGCAGGCGGGGGTCGGCGAGCTCGTCGACGACGCTCGATGCGTCGGCCAGAGTGTGGATCAGGTAGTCCTCGTAGCGGTTCAGTGGCTCCAAGTAGATGACGGTGTCGACATCGGCGGAGGTCACCAGCGCCTGCCGAAGGGCGTCGAGCAGGAGCGCACGGGAATCCTCGTCGCTCCGGGGCGGGTCGAACGGCGGCAGCTTGGCCGAGAAGACGCCGAACGAGTTCGGGCAGACGATCCCGTGCGCTCCGGCGTGCCCGAGCGTGCGCAGGAAGCCGGCGAGCTCGCCGATCGCCACCCGCCGACGGCCGGGGTCGAAGTCGCCCAGGAAGGCGCTCGGAAGCACGACGGCGCTCGGCATGACCACCCCGGCGTCGCGCGCCGCGCTCAGCTCCTCGGCGCGCCGCTCGAACTCGCCGGCGCCGACCGCGCCGAGTTCGATGCCGTCGAACCCGACCGAGAGTGCGAACGCGAACTTCTGCTCGAGCGTGTCGCCCTCGAGCATCCATTCCTGAGCGGCCAGCCGGAAGCTCACGAGGTCACCTCGAGCGCGACCTGCAGAACGTCGGGGCCGGCCTGGTCGAGCAGGTCGAACGCCTCGGCCGCCCGCTCGAGGGGAAAGGTATGCGTGATGAGCTCGGTGACGGCGATCCGCCCGGCGACAGCGAGTCCGATCGCGGTGCTGTCGAGCCGCATCCGATCCCACCGGTGTTGCAGCGCCGGCGCGACCCCGGAGATCTGGCTCGCCACGACCTGAACGCGATTGTGGTGGAACTCTTCGCCGAGCCGCAGTCCCGCGCCGTCGCCTTGCATGAACCCGGCGACGCAGACCCGGGAGCTGTAGGCGACCGACCTGATCGCTTCGTGGAGGGCGGCGTAGTTGCCGGTGACCTCAAGACAGACGTCGGCGCCTCGTCCGCCGGTGAGGTCGCGGATGCGCTCGGCGACCTGGCCCTCGGCGACGTCGAGCGCGACGTCGGCTCCGAGGCGCAGCGCGAGGTCACGGCGCGCGGCGACGCCGTCGACCCCGATCACCCGGGCCCCGTTGAGACGAGCCAGCTGGGCGACGAGCTGCCCGGGCACGCCGAGCCCGAACACAGCCACCGTCTCCCCCACGTGGATGTCGGCATCCAACACCACGTTGAGGGCAATCCCGCCCATCTGCGAGAACATGCCGACGCGGGGGTCGGCCGCCGGGTCGAGCAGCCGCGGTCGAGCGTGCTCGGCGGTGAGCACCGTCTCGGAACGGTGTCCCCAGGTGCCCCACACTCGGTCCCCGGCCGTCACCCCGGTCACCGCCGCACCGACCTCGACCACCTCGCCGACCTCTTCGTAGCCCCAGCCGTCGAGCGGGTACTCCAGCGTCGCGGCACCGTCGACGAAGAGCCGGCGCTCGTCGTCCCACCGCTTGGCGAGGTAGGGGTTGCTTCCTCGGTAGGCCGTCAGCTCCGTTCCGGCCGAGATGCCCGAGAACAGGGTGCGCACGCGCACCTCGTCGGGCCCGACCGCGAGGGCCGCCTCGTCGATCACCTCGAGCACTCGGGGCGACCGGAAACTCACGACTCTGGGCATCTCGCTCAGCCTTTCAGGTGCACATGCACGTAGTCGATGCCCGCGAAGCCCTTGCCGGCGTCGCGCTTCTCGATGCGGATGGTGTGTTCGCCGGCGGCGAGACCCGTGGCGCGGAACAGCAACACCCCGTGGCGGGTGTGCTCGGCCAGCTGGCTGTGGGTGCCCTGCGAGACCCCGTCGATGAAGATCTCGACCTCGGCGGCACCGCCGGGCCCCACCGGACCTCGGACCTCGATGCCGGTGCCGGTGAACGCGATCTCGGCGAATCCATCGGTGGTCGATCCGCCGATCCGGCCGCCGCCATAGGCCGACCGGTCGGGCACCTCCGCCCAGTCGCTACCGGTGCCCCAGGCATCCGCCGCGCTGTCGACCATCGTCGTGGCGGCAGGCGGGTCCGCCGCGACGTCGAGGAAGAGCCAGCCGTGGCCGGGAATCGTCACAGTCAGCGAGCCATCCCGGATCGCCGGTCCCGGCTCTCCCGTGCGGAGGTCGGTCGTGGGCTGCGAGGGCCGAACGTCGCTCCCGGTCAGGTCCACCGTGATCTCGGTCGGCGTCGCCGCGAAGTTGAACACGTTGAGGGCGCTCGCGGAACCGTCGGCGCTGGTGCGCAGCAGCGCATAGCCGCTCGCCGCAGGACTCGCGGGCACCCGTTCGCGCCGCGCCCCGGGCGCCTCGGCCGGTGATGCGGCGAGCGCGGTCGTGACGTCGAAGAGCGCCTGCACGTCCGGAGCCGGGAGGGCGTCGATGAGCATCTGCTGGTCGATCGAGATCAACGCCCCCGACCCGCCTTGCACCGCGAGGTTGAACGCGCGCAGCGCACCCGGCTGGTCGGACTGCGTCGCGGGCGCCGAGCTGGTACGGCCGAGGAGGCGCCGGTGGTCGAGGAAGCTGACGTAGTGCGCCTCGAGCTCGTCGAGGGTCAGGTCGGGCGGATCCGCCGCGGCACCGAGCGCGAACGAGTAGTCGTCGGAGTCGGCGTTCAACATGATGTCGGTGTACCCGATGCGGTCCATCGCGGCTTGGGCATCGAAGGTTCCCATGCCCTCCGCGGTGACCCGCACCTGCCACTCGGGCCGGTACTCCTGCGGGTAGCGCACGAGCTCGGCGTGACGGAGTTCGCCCACGCCGTCGACCCCACCCTCCTGGAATCCCCACATGGTCTGGGGCGCGTCGAGTTCGAAGCCCTGCACGCCGTTGTCCATCCAGAACCGCAGCACCTCGTGTGCGAACTCCATGGTGGCCGGACTCTCATAGTTCAGAGCGGGATGCTGCCAACTGGTCGCGTACCACCGTTGAGCGACCTCGCTGAAGGCCCAGTCGCCCTCCATCGGCCGCTCGATCTGGGACTCCAGCGGAGGCTGGGACGGCGGCGTCTCGCCGTTCGGCTCGCGCTCGTCCCAGAGGAAGAGCCGGCTGTGCCAGGAGTCCGTTCCCGCGGCCCGGTCCTTCTCGGCCTGGACGAAGATCGGGCTCGTCGCGTGGAGGTACAGCAGGGCGATGTACATCGTCACGGTGATGCCGCGGTCGTTCGCCGCGGTCACCATCTCGCGCCAGTCGTCGAGCGTTCCGTTCGCCGGGTCGAAATCCATCAGGTCGCCGGTCGCGGGCAGCCCGCGCCACTGCCCGGTGCTCGCGTACGGGCCGTACATCATGAGGTTGGTGATCCCGCGGTCGGAGAAGTAGCCCGCCTCGATCTGCTTCGTGACGCTCGCGAATGTCGTCGCGCCGTAATCCCAATGGCGGCCCATGAAGTCGAACGGTTCCGTCGCGGTGACGTAGATGTTCATCGTCGAGCCGCCTTCGGCGAACGGCTTGCCCGGTACCCCCGGCAGCGGCTTCCGGTTGGGTTCGCGCGAGAGCGCCCACCCCGCGCCTGCCGCGGCGAGCACGACGGTGCCCGCGGTCAGCCACGCGATCACCCGGGTCGGGGGCGTCACCCTTTGAGTCCGATCGACGCGATTCCCCCGATGAGATACTTCTGCGCGACGAAATACAGCACGAGCACCGGGATGATCGTGATGAGGTTCGCCGCCATGAGCAGGTTGTACTCCGGGTTCTGCGTCGAGATGAACCCGGCAAGGCCGACCGCCGCCGTGAACTGCTCGTTGCGGTTCAGGTAGATCACGGGCCCGAGCAGATCGTTCCAGGTGCTGAGGAAGGTGAACACGGCGCACACCGCGAGTGCCGGGCGGCTGAGCGGCAGGATGATCGACCAGAAGATGCGGAACGCCCCGGCGCCGTCCAATCGCGCAGCGTCGTCGAGGTCCTTCGGGATCGACTTCATGTACTGCCGGATGAGGAAGACGAAGAACGCCGAACCGGTGAACGACGGCACGATCAGTGGCAGGTAGGTGCCGTACCAGCCGAGCTCGTAGAAGAAGACGAACTGCGGGATCATCAGGCCCTGCCACGGGATGAGCATCGTGAGAATCACGATCGTGAAGATCACGTTGCGCCCGCGGAAGGTCATGCGGGCGAGGGGGTAGGCGACGAGGGCGCACGACACCACCGAGCCGAACACCACGAAGAACTCGAGGAAGATCGTGTTGAACAGGTAGAGCGCGAACGGCCGCTGCGGGTTGAACAGCGCGCGTTCGAAGTTCTCCCAGTGCCAGAACTCGGTCGGGAACCACCGGGGTGGACTCGTGAAGATGCTCACATTGTCCGGCAGCAGGGCGACGGTCAGCATCCACCCCAGCGGAAGCATGATGAACGCGGACAGCGCGATGAGGCCGATGTAGACCACGCCTTTGCCGAGGCTCTCGCGCACGACGCTTCGACCGGCGCGCCTGCGGCGCCCGGGTCGCTCGATGGTCGCGGTCACCGTCACTCCTCGTCCTGGTAGTGCACCCAGCGGTCCTGGGTCTTGAGCAGCACGATCACCACGACGGTTCCGATGAGGAACAGCACCATGCTGAGGGCCGCCGCGTAGCCCAGCCGGCCGTCGCGGAACCCGGCCTCCCAGAGGTAGATCAGGTAGAAGCGCAGCGAGTCGCCGCTCCGCCCGCGGTTGATCGTGAAGGCGGTGTCGAACACCTGGAATGCACCGATGATCGATGTGAGCAGCATGAAGAAGAGCGTGGGGGTGAGCAGCGGCATCGTGACGCTCCAGAACCGCCGCCAGGCGCCGGCCCCGTCGATCATCGCGGCCTCGTACAGCGTCGGCGAGATGTTCTGCAGGCCGGCCAGGTAGATGATCGCGCCGTTGCCCAGCACGCCCCACAGCCCGGTGATGACAAGTGCCTGCACGGCCCACGCAGGGTCCTGGAACCAGCCGGGCGGGTCGGAGACCCCGACCGCCCGCAGGAGGGTGTTGACCACGCCGCGGTCGGGGTTCAGCAGCAGGAGCCACAGGATGGCGACCGCGACGCCGCTCAACACCGACGGCATGAACAGGATGGTGCGGAAGAACCGGATCCCCCACACCCGCTGGTTGAGCAGCAGCGCGGTGGCGAGGCCGACGACGAGGTAGAGCGGAACCGAGAGCAGGAGGAAGAATCCGGTGATCCGCAGCGACAGCCAGAAGCGGTAGTCGTCCGTCAGCATCTCGGCGTAGTTGTCGAGACCCACCCACTCGATCGGATACCGGAGATTCCAGCTGGTGAAGCTCATCGCGAAGCCGAAGAGCGCGGGCCCGATCGTGAAGGCCGCGGCGCCGATCAGCCAGGGGAGGAGGAAGATCCACGGCGTCAGCGCGCGGCGCAGCCGGACGTTCGTCGCTTGCATGGCTCTCCCTTGAGCAAATGGATTTGCTAAAACTACTGCCGACCTCGGGAACCGTCAAGCGCGGCTCGGATTCCGCCCGAGTCGGGTGCCTGGTCTTGACACACTGCGCCCCCAGCGGCAGAGTGATCCAAATGGATTTGCAGTCACGACCATCCCTCCAGCTCTACTCCGTCCGACGAGAGTTCGAGGCCGACCCCCGCGGGACGCTCCGCCGTGTTGCGGAACTCGGTTATGAGTCCGTCGAGGTGGTCGGGTTCTCGGGGCGCGCCGACCTCTTGGCCGGACTCCTCCAAGAAAGCGGGCTGCGCGCGATCTCCGGTCACGCGCACCTCGTCGGTGTGCCCGATGTGGAGGCGATCATCCGGGACGCGCAGATTCTCGGGCTGAACGCCGTCATCGACCCGGCGATCCCCCGCGAGCGCTGGAGCACTCGGCACGACATCGAAGAATCAGCACGCGGATTCGCGGCGGTCGCCGAAATCGCGGCGGCGGCCGGTCTCGAAGTCGGCTATCACAATCACGAGTGGGAGCTGCAGTCCGTCATCGACGGCCGTCCGGCGCTGGAAGTCTTCGCCGAAGTCCTGGACCCCCGCGTCGTTCTCGAGGTCGATACCTTCTGGGCGGAGGTCGGCGGGGTCTCGGCGCCGGGGCTCCTCAGCCGGCTCGGCGACCGCGTCCGCTACCTCCACTTGAAGGACGGACCCCTCACCCGCGACACCATTTCGCAGCTGCCCCTCGGCCAGGGCGCCGTCGACGTCCCCGCCGTGCTCGCGGCCGCACCCCGGGCGCATCGCATCGTGGAGTTCGACGATCATGACGGTGACATCTTCGCGGCTGTCGAAGCGTCGCGCCGATTCCTGGTCGATCGCGCCGCATGAGCCGGGTCGGAGTCGGGATCGTCGGCGCGGGCGTGATCAGCGAACAGTATCTGCGCAATCTCTGCGCCTTCCCGGACGTCGAGGTACTGTTCGTGGCCGACCTGGATGCCGGGAGGGCCGCGGGCCGCGCCACGGCCTTCGGCATCCCCACCAGCGGCAGCGTCGAGCAGCTGCTGGCGGACGATCGCGTGGAGATCGTCGTCAACCTCACCGTGCCCGTCGCCCACGTTGATGTCGGAGTCGCGGCGCTGGAGGCTGGCAAGCACGTCTGGATCGAGAAGCCGTTCGCCATCGACCGCGCTGGTGCCGAACGCCTCCTGGCCACCGCGACAGCGTCCGACCGCCGGCTCGCGGGCGCGCCGGACACGTGGCTCGGTCCCGGCCTGCAGGCCGCACGCCGGCTCATCGACGAGGGCGCCATCGGCCGGCCAACCGCGGCGTCCGCGGTGTTCCAGAGCGCTGGTCCGGAGCCGTGGCATCCCAACCCGGACTTCTACTACCAGCCGGGTGGGGGGCCCTTGCTCGACATGGCCCCCTACTATCTCACCGCCCTGGTGCAGCTGGTGGGACCGATCTCGCGGGTGTCGGCATTGGCATCCAGCGCACGATCGGAGCGTGTCATCGGTTCAGGGCCCCGCCAGGGCGAGCGAGTGCCCGTCGAGACGCCCACCCACTACGTCGCGCTTCTCGAGTTCGCCGCCGGGCTGGTCGCGCAGGCGGTCTTCAGTTTCGACGGGCACGGTCACGGAAACAGCCGCGAACTCGTGGTGTCGGGCAGTGTCGGGCACCTCGAACTGCCGGATCCGAATGAGTTCGACGGAGCATCGACTCTCCGGGTGCCCGGCCGGGAAGCCGTCGTGCACTCACTCTCGCCCGCCGGATTCTCGCGCGGAGTCGGGGTGCTCGAGCTGGCTCGCGCCGTGCGCGGCGGAGTGCCCGAGCGGGCGGGCGCCGCCCTGGTCGGTCACGTGCTCGACGCGGTGTTCGCGATCGCCGAGTCCGCCGAAACCCGCGCGGTGGTCGAGGTGACGTCGACCGTCGAACGGGCGGCCCCGCTTCCCGTCGGGTGGGACCCGTTCGTGCGGACGGTCTGACCGATGATCGGGGTCGGAATCGTCGGGCTCGGGCCGGCGACCCAGGCGATCCATCTGCCGACCCTCGCCCGGCTCGCGGATGAGTTCCGGGTGGTCAACGTCGTCGATATCGACGAGGCGACGGCGCGTGCCGTGGCGGATCCGATCGACGCTGGCTGGTCGACGTCGTTCGGGCAGCTCTTGGCCGACGAGCGCGTGGATGTCGTGGCGGTCTGCAGCCCCCACGCTCTTCACGTCGCGCACGTGATCGCGTCGCTCCAGGCAGGCAAGGCGGTGTTGTGCGAGAAGCCGCTGACCATGGATCTCGCGGGGCTGGCGGCGCTTCGTGAGGCGGCCGGAGGTGCGACGGCGCCGCTGATGGTCGGATGGATGCACGCCTACGACCCTGTCGTGGAAGCGGCGATCAGCTCGTGGAGCGCCGACGGGAATCGCGCGAGTGCGCTCCGGGTGTCGACGGTTCTGCCCCCCAACCACCGCTTCGAGGATGCCGCGACCGAGGTGCTTCCGCGCGCTCCGGCGACGGCCGGCGGAGGCGAGCCCGCGCTCCGCGAGGCGCTGCTCACCCTCGCGATCCACGACCTTCCTCTCGTCCGCCGTCTGCTGCCCGACCTCTCCGCTCCGCTGCAGATCACGCACGCTTCCTGGCGCGCGCCCTGGGGGTATCTGGTGCTCGGTCGGATCGGCGAGACGCGGGTCGAGCTGCACGCGTCGCTCGGTCAGCCAGGGGGACCGGCCTGGACCCTGGAGGCGATCTCGCCCACGGCGAGCCTCACCCTCGACTTTCCCCCTTCCTATGTTCATGTCGGGTCGGCGACGTCGCGGCTGGCCCGGGCCGGCGGTCGCGTCGACGAGCAGACGGCGGCTCCCGAAGACGGTTACGACGGGGAGTGGCGGCGGATGGCAGCGGCGATTCGCGAGGGTGCCGTCGGTGCACTCGACGATGCGTTGCTCGACGCGGAGTTCGCCATCGCGCTGGCGGATGCGGCAGGCCGGTGGGTCGGGAAGGCGAGAGCCGCGTGACCGTCCTGACGATCGACGTCGCCGAGGATGCGCCGGAGCGGATTCGGACCGCGGTGGCCACCTTCCCACGTTCGTTTCGCACCGCCGGGCCGGCGATCGCCGACGTTCACGTCATCGGCGGTGACGGGGGGTGGACGGCTCGAGCGACTTCGCTTATCCAGGAGGGGAGTCGTGCCGTGCTCGTCGGCGATCCGGTCGTCGAGGACGCGCGCGAATTGCATGCGGTCACCGCAGAGGCCGGCGCATCGGTGCTGCTCGCCCCCGCGGGCGCCGAGGATCCTGCTCTTGCGTCGCTGGGTGCGCGGCTGGGCGGATCGAATGGCGGGCTCCTCGAGTGCCGCCTGATCGCGTCGCGGTCGTCGTCCCGTTCGGCGACGACGATGGCGATGCTCAACGTGCTGAGGAGTGCCGACTCTCCCCTCCGCGAGCTGCACGCGACATCGGGCAACGAGCACGGTCTTCATGCGACCGGACGTCTCGAGTCGGGCCGTGACGTGGTCCTCGCGATCGACATCAGCGACGCCGTGCGGCCGATCGCGCGTCTGCGCGTGATCGCATCCGTCGGCGTCATCCAGGCCGACATCCCCTTGAGCGAGCGCAGCCGGCCCGCGCTGCTGCGTGAGAACTCCGCCCTCGGGGAGTGGCATGCCGAGCCGGCCTACCTCAGTTCGTCGCGTGCGGTTCTCGCGCGACTTCACGCGACGGTCACCGGGTCGCCCGAGCGCAGCGACCTCGAGGTCCTCGAGCGCCTGATTCCCGTCGCTCGCGAGCTGTCGTGGCCCTGACGCCCGCGGTGCCCGAGGCATCCCCCATCGGCGTCGCGACGCTGAGCTTCTGGCACGTTCACGCCGACGAGTACTCGGCGGCCGCTGTCGCCCACCCCGACACGCACCTCGTCGCCATCTGGGACCGGAACGCCGAGCGAGGGGAATCGGCAGCGCGGGAACGAGGAGTGCCCTTCGTCGCGGATCTGGAGACTCTGCTGGGCCGGGCTGACGTTGACGGGGTGATCGTCACGAATGAGACCTCCGAGCACACCGCGGTGATCCTGGCGGCCCTCGCGGCCGGCAAGCATGTGTTCAGCGAGAAACTGCTCGCCCCGACGAGCACCGAGGTGCAGGCGATTCTCGACGCGGCGGTGACCGCCGGCGTGCAGCTGGTGACGTCGCTTCCGTACTTCTCGCTCTCGCCGACGCGCACCGCGCTCGCGCACATCGCCGCGGGCAGGCTCGGCCGGGTGCACTACGCGCGCGTTCGCGTCACCCACGACGGCGCGACGCGCGGCTGGCTGCCCGACCGCTTCTTCGATCCCGCGGCGGCCGTCGGCGGCGCACTCACCGACCTCGGATGCCATCCGGTCTCGCTGATGCTCGCCTTCATGGGGCGTGAACCGGTGACGATCTCTTCGACCTATGGCTCGATCACCGGGCACGAGGTTGAGGATCTGGCATCGACGACGGCGTCGTTCGCCGGCGGGGGTGTCGGTGTCGCGGAGACGAGCTTCGTCGACCCCGGGAGCTTCGACTTCGAAGTCAGCGGCGACGCCGGCGCCATCGCGTACAGTTCGCGGGACGACATGCTGTGGGCCCGGGGGGCGGTCTTCTCCGAGAGCGCATGGATCCGGCTCCCCATGGAGCCGGCGGCCGCGAAACCGTTCGACCGGTGGGTAACGGGCATCCGCACGTCCAGGCCGGATCAGGCGAACCTGCGCGCCGCGCAGACGCTCACGGCCTACGTCGTCGCGAGCAACCGCTCGGCGTCGACGGGACGTACCGCGCGGTGCGCCCGCCTCAGCGGGGTGTCAGGATAGCGCTGTGGAGCGGATCACGATCGAGGACGTCGCGGCTCGCGCCGGGGTGAGCCCGACGACCGTGTCGCACGTCTTCAGCGGTCACCGACCGGTTCGCAGCGAGACCAAGGCGCTCGTCGAACGTGTCGCGATCGAGTTGGGATACCGGCCCAACGCCGTCGCGCGTTCGCTGCGCGTGCAGCGCACCAACACCGCGATGATCATCCTCCCTGACATCACGAACCCGTTCTACCCGGTGTTCGCGCGCGGGGTGCAGGACGTTCTGCGCGCCGGCGAGTATCACACGCTGCTGTGCAATACCGACTCGCGAGAAGAGGAGGAACGTGCGTTCCTCGACGAGGCGATCTCGCGTCGCCTCGACGGCGTCGTGTTCATGGGCTATTGGGTGTCGCCCGAAGAGTTGCTCGACGTCGCCACCGCAGGCGTCGCCGTCGTCAACCTCGGGGAGGGGGTCCCGGGCGCCCCGATCGACTCCGTGCGGTCGACCGACGAGGAGGGCGCGCGCGACGCGACGGCCTTCCTGCTCGGGCGCTACGGCAGCGCGGTGGCGCTGATCGACGGCACCATGTTCGCGCCGGTCGCCCGCGCGCGCACGAGCGGCTACCAACGGGCTCTTCGGTCGGCGGGCCTCGTGCCCGTTCCGGAGTACGAGGTCAGCGAAGAGTTCACCCGGGAGGGCGGGAGTCGGGGCATGGCCGCCTTGCTCGACTTGGCCGACCCCCCGCGCGCGGTGTTCTGCGCCAACGATCAGATCGCGATCGGCGCGCTTCAGGAGGCCGCTCGGCGGGGGCTGTCGGTCCCCGCCGACATCGCGATCGTCGGCTTCGACGACATCGACGCGGCGACCATGGTGCGTCCGAACCTCACGACGGTGCGCAACTCGCCGGACGCGCTGGGCGCGCACTGTGGTGAGTTGCTGCTCTCGCGCATGACGGGTGAGTTCACGGGGCCGGGGCGCGACGTGGTGATCCCCGCCGAGCTCGTCATCCGGGAAAGCGCGTGATGCCGCGCGTCTCTGTCATAACCTGACGATCTTCTCGCCCGGAGCGGGGCCTCGTTCCGCGGCTAAGGCACGCGCGCGGGCTCCGTATCGCCGACCCGTTGGGCGCCGAGCGCTGACCGTCAGGCCGTCTGGGTCTCGACCGCGACCGTCTCCTCGAGCGGAAGCGCGTCGGGCGTGCCTTCGCCCTCACCCGAGATGCCGCGCTTGTCGAGCGCACTTTCGACGATGGTGAGGCCCTGCATGCCGGGGAGCTTCGCGATGTGCGAGTCGATGCTGCGGATCAGCTTGCGCCCCTCGGCGCCCGCGAACAGGTGCCCCATGACGTGGGTGACCTCGCTATCGGGCGAGATCGTCGAGCCGACGGGCGCCCAGAACTTGCTGAGCGCGAAGCGGGCGATCACCTGCGCCTTCTTGCTCTTCTCGAGCCGGTCGCGGGCCTGTGAGGCGTAGAAGGCGACGTGCTTGGTCTCTTGCGCCGCGATCCGCTTGAGCAGTTCGGCGAGCACGGGGTGGTTCTCCTGGCGGGCCATGCGCAGGTAGGCGGCGTTGGCCGACCACTCGTTGGCGGCACCCCAGGCCATGTGCACGGCGACGAAGTCGTGGCCGACGAGCCCGCCGAGCAGCGACTGCTTGATCGGGTCGAGCCGGTCTTTCCAGCCCAGCTTGAGCCGCGAGGCCTTGAGCTGGTCGAAGTCGACGGTGATGCCGTGCTTGCCGAGCACCGCGGCGAGGGCTTCGCCGTGCCAGAACTCCTCACGGTTCCACATCGTCATGAACGAACCCACTTCGGGTTCCTTGTGCGACGGGGTGGTGAGCAGATCGCGCAGGTAGCAGACCGTGTGGTACTCGACGTCGCACATGTAGCGCAGCACGCGCAGGCTCGACTCGGGCAGCGGGTTGGTCTCGAAGGACTCGAGGTCGAGGTCGGTCCAGGTCACCGGCTCGGAGTTCGCGGTGTACTTGTCGATGTCGAACGCCACGGGGTGCCTCCCTTCGAGGTGCGTCTACGAGTTCTCGGGTTGTGAAGTCTTCGAAACGGCCGTCGTGGCCGGATTGCCGTCCATCAAAGCACGCTTCGGTGACCGAATGCCCCGCTTCCAGTGGTGAATCGGCCAGTGGCGCTTCTGCGCTTCCTTGGTCAGCTGGGGGTCGGGGTTGATCGCGGTGGGGTGACCGAGCATCTCGAGCCAGCCGAGGTCGGCGTGGCTGTCGCCGTAGCCGTACGACGCGGCGAGGTCGGCGCCGTGCTCCTTCGCATACCGGGTGAGCCAGGCCGCCCGGGATTCGTCGACGATCGGCGGCTTCGTGAGGTAACCGGTGAGCACCCCGTCGCGCTCGTGCATCGTGGTGGCGACGACATCGTCGAACAGGTTCTCGAACGGCTTCGCGAGCAGGCCGATCGAGCCGGAGACGAGCACCGTACGGTGGCCGGCCTCCTTGTGCAGACGGATCTGCTCGAGTGCCTCGTGGCTGGTGTGACGGCGCATGGTGTCGCCATAGCCGCCGGCGACGATCTTCTCCAGCCGGCTGACCGGCATCCCCTCGTAACGCCGCAGGAAGGTGCGGATGAACTCGCCGCGGTTGCGACGCTCCGCCCGCAGGTAGCCGGGCACCGAGGCCAGCATGCCGAGCACCTCGCCGGGCCAGGCCGCCTTGCGCAGGCCGGCGGAGCGCACCCAGAGGTACTGCTGCACGATGTTCGAGTCGACGACCGTGCCCTCCATGTCGAACACGGCGAGCACGTCGCCGCGCGGGGGCAGCTCGGCCTTACGGGTCGGCTGGGCGGCGGCGCGTTCGGCCTGGCGGGCGCGCGAGAACGCCTTCGTCAGCTTGGTGATCGCCGGGAAGTGCACGTTCTGCAGGTAGTCGTCCCAGTCGATCGCCGAGATGTCGAAGCCCTTGTCGGCCTTCTCTTTCGCCGGCAGGGCGTCGTGGAGGGCGCGCAGGTTGGAGTCGTCGAAGATCAGCTCGGTCTCGACGTACACCCGGTAGAGCGAGACGAAGTTGCGCAGCGTCGCGAGGTCGGCGACGCCCTTTTGCAGCTTCTCGAGGGTCGCCTGAGATCCCTTGGTCTTCGGCAGGATGCGCAGCGCGCGCTCCCCGGCACGCACCCGGCGTTCCAGCCGGTTGATGCCGCGTTCCACCTTGTCGGGCCCGGGGAACTTCCACACCGGAACCACGATGGGCTTGCCGCGGCGATCGGTGAGCGGGTTCTTCGTGAAGAACTCGTGCACGTTCTCGTACATCTGGTGGAACGGCACCGGGTTCGAGGCGCCCGAGGCCACGTGGTAGTACTCGGGCTCGCCCTTCTTCGCGGGGTTGGCGGCGGCGGCGAGGATCGTGTTGACGACGTAGTCGACCGGGATGAGGTCGAGGATGCTGTCGGGCAGCCCGGGGAACTCGGGCAGCTGCCCCTTGCCGTACGCCATGATGAGCGGGTCGGCGACCTTGAAGCCGTCGATCCAGCCGGGGTAGGGGTGCTTGAGGGCGCTCTCGATGATCGCCGGCCGCACGACCGACAGGCGGTGGTCGGCGCCCCACAGCTCTTCGGCGGCGCGCTCCGAGAACGCCTTCGACAGCGTGTAGACGTCGGTCCAGCCGAGGCTCTGTGCGCGCGTGCGGCCGGCATCCACCAGTTCGCTCCGCACCCAGGCGAGCCGGGCCAGCTCGCTCCACTTCGCGACCGCCTGCGGGCCCTCCTTGCCGTGCTCGGCCTGCGCGGTCTCCATGAAGGTGCGCAGCCGGTGCGGCTCGCGCGACTCGGTTTCGATGCGCCGGTGCGCGTCGAACGCCGAAGCGTACTCGGCGCGCCAGTCGATGTCGTGCTTGAGGCTCGTCTCGGGCGCGACGCCCTTGCGCAGCCCCTGCACGTAGCAGGTGGAGACGTGCACGACCCGGGGGTCGCCGCCGGCCGCGCGCAGGCTCTCGTAGAGGTTGACGACGCCGCCGATGTTGGCCTCGAACGACTCGTTGATGGGGTCGTCGAACGACACGCTCGCGGCGCTGTGGATGACGAGGTCGAGGTCCTTCGGCAGCGTCAGCGGCGAGGTCAGCCCGCCCTCGACGACCTTGATGCGGTTCTTGACGGCATCCTCGATGCCGGCGGCGCCGACCTTGTCGCGCCAGGCGGCGAAGACGGGCTTCTTGAGCAGGCTGCGCACGCGGTCTTCGGCGCTTGCGCTGCCCTTGACCCGCACGAGGATCGTGACCGTGGTGCCGGGGTGGTCGTTGAGCAGCCGCTCGAGCACGGCCTGGCCGACGAAGCCGGTGGCGCCGGTGAGGAATACGCGAGCGCTGCCGAGGTCGGTGGTCGCCTTCTTGGGGGTCACGGAACCAGTCTCGCAGCCACGATGGGCGCGGCGGCACCGAGTCCGGGGAGCGCGGCGATACGGTCCGCGATCTCGGCGGCGCGCGCGGCACCGTCCTTGCCGCCGAACACGACCGCCTCGAAGGAGGAGCGGTCTTCGGCCGACCGGTCGATCGCGCCGAGCGGCCAGGCCGACCGCTTGACCTCCTTGAGGGAGAGTTTGCGGGCGCGGGCTGAGTCGGCGAGGCGTCGCTGCGCGTCTTCGGCGAGGAAGAGGATGTGGCGCTCCTTGAGTTCGATGATGAGGTCGGCGACCGCGCGCACGGCGGGGGCGATCTCGCCGAGGCGACGGTAGGCCGCGGTCGTCACCCACTCGTCGATGAGTCCGGTGGTGACGTGGGCGGCGACGAGTTCGGGGCCGGCGATGTTGCCGGCGATGGCGCGGGCGATCGGGCCGCGTCGTTCGACGCGTTCGACGCGTGACCGGCGCCGCGCCCCCGCGGGTGAGGTGAGGTCGTGCCCGGTCGCCTCGAGCACGGCGTCGAGGGCGTCGGCGATCCAGAACTTCTCGAACGCCCAGGTGGTGAGGAACGCGGTGACGCGGGCATCCTTGTGCGTCGCCGTCACCAGCACGTTGCGCATCCGCTCCATCGTGTGACGCTCGAGGTCGCGCATCGTGCGGATGAGCCGGGCGGCGTCGGCATCGACGTCGGCGGCGGTCAGGGACTCGAGGTCGAGTTCACCGCGGTGGCTTCCCCGGGCGGTGCGGGCGAACTCACGGACATCGAAAGTCATGGCGGGGTCCTTCGGTACGGGGGTGGGAGGTCCCGTGCGCGGAGCGTTAGTGCCCCGCACCGTATCGTAAGGCACATGGCTATCGCTCTCATCACGGGAGGAACGTCGGGCATCGGGGCCACGTTCGCCCGGCAGCTCGCGGCCGCGGGCTCCGACATCGTGCTCGTCGCGCGTGACCGCGAGCGTCTCGAGCAGATGGCGCATGAACTTCGCGGCATGGGTCGTGAGGTCGAGATCATGCCCGCCGACCTGGCGAAGCGCGCCGACGTCGCGAAGGTCGTGAAGCGGCTCGAAGACCCGAAGAAGCCGGTCGACGTCCTGGTGAACAATGCCGGTTTCGGCATGCATTCTCGGCTCTCGGATGCCGACTCGACCGGCCACGACCGCGCGTTCGAGGTGATGGTGCGTTCCGTGCGCGAGCTGGGGGCGGCATCCGCTCGGGCCATGCGCGCCCGCGGCCGGGGCCGCATCATCAACGTCTCGAGCACCGCCGGCTTCGTCGCGATGTCGAGCGGCTACTCCTCGATCAAGGCCTGGGTGACGAGTTTCAGCGAGAGCCTCTCGAATGAGTTGCACGGCACCGGGGTGACCGTCACGGCGCTCTGCCCGGGCTGGGTGCACACCGAATTCCACGATCGGGCCGGGATCTCGAAGGGCGGCATCCCGAGCTGGTTGTGGCTCGACGCCGACAAGCTGGTGCGCGCCGCGCTGCGGGATGCCGAGCGCGGCAAGGTGATCTCGATCCCCACGGTGCGCTACAAGGTGCTCATGGGGATCGTGCGTCACCTGCCCCGGTCGACCGTGCGGGCGATCTCTCGTGCCATCAGTTCCAGTCGCACAGTCTCCAGTGGCAGTAGTACCGTGACCAAGTGACCGAAGACGAGCGCGCGGAAAAGGAGCGATCCATGTCCGCGAAGGCGAAACGGTTCACGTCGAGAGGGCGTGCGGCCGCTCGGTTCGTCGCCCAGCGCGGATTGCTCGTGCCGGTGGCCTGGTCGACCGTCAAGGTCGAGGTGCACGGCGTCAAGAAACTGAAGAAGGTCGGCAAGGCGTTCATCGTCATCGCCAACCACTCCAGCCACCTCGATGCCCCGCTCATCCTCGGGTCGCTGCCGATGCGCATGTCGCGCTACCTCGCCGCCGGGGCCGCGGCCGACTACTTCTTCGACGTCTGGTGGCGGCGCGGGCTGACCGGCCTGTTCTTCAACGCCTTCCCCGTCGACCGCAGCGGCGTCAACCCGCGCAGCGTGAGCGCCAAGGTGCTGCTGCAGAAGGGCGTGCCGCTGCTGGTCTTCCCCGAAGGCACCCGGGCGAAGGACTACCGCAAGCGCGGGCACTTCAAGCCCGGCGCCGCCGCTCTCGCCATCTCCACGGGTGTGCCCATCATTCCCGTCGCCCTGGTCGGAGCCGGTCGCGCCCACCCGCGCGGCAGCAAATGGCCCAAGCCGGGTCGGCTCCCGGTCGGCGTCGTCTACGGTGACCCGATGTTCGCGCGTCCCGGCGAAGTGCCCAACGACTTCATGGCGCGCATCAAAGCCGAGATCGAAAGCCTGCTCGCCGAGCACAGTCCCCGTATCCTGGGCTCCGACGCCCCGCCCGCCCCCGAAGAAGGACCGAAGTCATGACCGACGCCAGGAACAACCAGGTGAGCCATATGAAGTGGTGGGGCTGGGGCCTGGACGGGGTGGGGTTCCACTGGGAAGACAAACCCGGCTTCGCGCCGTTCGTGCTGAAGGCCGTCGGCCTCGACCTGCACACCGCGCAGCCGGTGCCCGAGCCGTCGTTCGCCGACCTCAAGGTGCCGAAGTCGAAAGCCACCGCGACCTTCACCGGAGCGCTCGCCGGCATCGTCGGCGAAGACGACGTCACGACCGACGACCTGGAGCGGGTCGTGCACACCTACGGCAAGAGCCTGCGCGACCTGGTGCGCATCCGCACCCACAAGATCGAACGGCTCCCCGACGTCGTGGTCTACCCCGACGACGAGGCCGAGATCCAGAAGGTCGTGGATGCCGTGGTCGCCGCCGACGCGGTGCTTATCCCGTTCGGTGGGGGCAGCAACATCGCCGGATCGCTCGAGCCGCGCGCCGACGAGAAGCGCATCGTCGTCTCGCTCGATCTCGGTCGCCTCAACAAGGTGCTCGACATCGACGAGGAGTCGGGCATCGCCCGCATCCAGGCGGGGGCGCTCGGGCCGCACCTCGAGAAGCAGCTGAACGACAAGGGCTGGACGATCGGGCACTTCCCCGACTCGTTCACGCACTCCTCGATCGGCGGCTGGGTCGCCACCCGGTCCTCGGGCATGCAGAGCGACAAGTACGGCGACATCGCCGAGATCGCCCGCGGCATGCGCGTCGTGCGCCCCGGCGGCACCCTCGTCATCCGCGCCCTGCCGTCGACCTCGTCGGGGCCGAGCGTGCGCGAGATGATCCTCGGCAGCGAGGGCCGTCTCGGCGTCATCACCGAGGTGACCGCCCAGGTGCACCGCATCCCGGCGAAACGCGACGTGTACGCGTACTTCTTCCCGAACATCGAGGCGGGCTTCGCGGCGATGCAGGAGATTTCCGAATCGGACGCCACCCCGTCGATCACGCGCGTCTCCGACGCCCGCGAGACGGGCTTCTCGCTCGCGACGAGCAAGAGCCGCAAGGGCCTCGACAAGTTCCTGGCCGGCACCGTTCTCCCGGGCCTGATGAAGCGCAAGGGCTGGGCGAAACAGCCCGGCGGTCTCGAGAACATCTGCCTGTCGTTCATCGGCTTCGAGGGTTCGGTCGAGCACGCGAAGCGGCAGAAGAAGCTCGTGGATGCCATCGTGAAGAAGCACAACGGCATGGGCGTCGGCACCGGCCCCGGCGTGCTCTACGACCAGAAGAAGTTCGACACCCCGTACCTGCGCGACTTCCTGCTCGACCGGGGCGCCGCGGGCGACGTCTCCGAGACGGCGGGGCCGTGGTCGAAGCTCGCCGACCTGCACGCCGGGGCGTATGCCGCCGCGAACGCGGCCTACGAGAAGATCGGCCGCAAGGGCTGGATCATGTCGCACCTCTCGCACTCGTACCACTCGGGGGCGTGCCTGTACTTCACCTTCGCGTTCGTCGGCGGCGACGACATGCTCGGCGAGTACGACGTCGTGAAGTCGGCGATCCAGCAGTCGTTCATCGACAACGGCGGAACGCTCTCGCATCACCACGGCGTCGGCCTGGAGCACTCGCCGTGGCTGGAGCAGGACATCTCTCCGGAGGGCGTCAAGGTGATGCGCGGGCTGTTCGCGGTGACCGACCCGGGTGAGAACCTCAACCCGCGCAAGATCGTCGCCGACGTGCGGGAGTCCATCTCTCGGTGACGGTCGTCACCCGGTGAACGACCTGGGCGAGCGCAACCAGACCCGCGCGGCAGCGATGGCAGCCGACCTGGCCGACGTCCGTCGCGCCCTCGACCGCTTCGCGATCGGCTACCTGCTCGTGCGGGGTGACGACGATCGACCGGTCATCGCGGTGGATCGCGCGGGGCGGCCTCAGCTGGAAGCCGCATTCGCCGCCGATTTCGCCGGGCTGCCGTTCTACGCGCGGGTCGACGAGAGCGGGAAGCGCTCGGAACGTCGGCTCGCATCCGGTCTGCCGCTCGGCGCCGAGGCCGAGCTGTTCCTGCTCTACCGGCGGCGTCCCCGCGAGTCGCGGGCGGGGTGGAAGGTCGCCGAGGCCGCGGTGCGGCTCGAGCTGTGGACGTTCGACGCCGACGAGATCGTGGCGC
Source organism: Pseudolysinimonas yzui (assembly GCF_014653215.1). Taxonomy (GTDB): domain Bacteria; phylum Actinomycetota; class Actinomycetes; order Actinomycetales; family Microbacteriaceae; genus Pseudolysinimonas_A; species Pseudolysinimonas_A yzui. The sequence goes on from NZ_BNAI01000002.1 coordinate 125,060, forward strand.
CCCGTGCGAACGCGCTGACCCGTCGCCGCATCCCCCGGGCGGATGCCGTCGAGACCTCGGTCTCGCGCGGCGGTCAGGACTGGCCGACCCTCGCCGGCATGTTCGACGATCACGCCGACGACGTGGACTTCGACATCGACATGGTGTTCTCCTGGGTCGACGGCAGCGAGCCGGGATACCTCGAGGAACGCCGCCGCTGGAGCACCCTCAGCGGCCTCGACGCCGACACCGGCCCGGCCCGGTACCGCCAGATCGACGAACTGCGCTACGCCCTGCGCAGCGTGCACGCCTTCGCGCCCTGGGTGCGGCGCATCTTCGTCGCCAGCGACTCCCCGGCGCCGGCCTGGCTCGACCCGGCGCATCCGCGGGTGACCTTCGTGCGCAGCGAGGAGTTCTTCGCCGACACCGGGATGCTGCCGACCTTCAACTCGCACGCGATCGAGAGCCAGGTGCACCGCATCCCCGGCCTCGCCGAGCACTTCCTCTACTCCAACGACGACATGTTCTTCGGCCGTCCGATGACGCCCGCGATGTTCTTCTCGCCGGGCGGGATCTCCCGATTCGTCGAAGCCACCGTGCGCATCGGCCTCGGCGAGTCCGACCCGGTGCGCACTGGCCACGACAACGCGATGCGGGTCAACCGGGCGCTGCTGCGGGAACGATTCGGCCGTACCATCACCCGGCACCTGGAGCACACCGCCGCCCCGATGCGCCGCAGCGTGCTGGCGGAACTCGAGCAGGAGTTCCCCGCCGACTTCGCCCGAACGGCCGCGTCGCGGTTCCGGTCGGGCGACGACATCTCGGTCACCAACTCGCTGTATCACTACTACGCGCTGCTCACCGGGCGAGCGGTGACCCAGACGGCTCTGCGCGTGCTCTACGTCGAGACGACCCTCGCCCGCAGCGCGGCGCTGCTGCGCCGCCTGGAGCGCCGGCGCCAGCACGAGATGTTCTGCCTCAACGACGGCAGCGAGCCGGAGATCCCCGAAGAGGCGCGGGTGGCGACGGTGACGTCGTTCCTCGAACGCTACTTCCCCGTGCCCGGGCCGTGGGAGCTGCCGTCGGCTTAGCCGGCGACGAGTTCGATCGGGCGGGTACGGGTGTCGTCGCCGACGGCCGGGGGCTGGCCGACGCCCGGGTCGCGCGCGAGCTGGATCCCGAGCTCGGCGAGCCGCCGGGCCGCCTCCGCGGGATCGACGTAGGCCAGGGTGTCGGTCGGCTCGAGCGGAACGACGGAGTGCAGCACGGTGGTCGGGTAGACGTGCACGAAGTTGAACGCGCGCGCGCCGTCGCGGGGGCGGCTCCCGCCGGCGGGGGCGAGCAGGTCTTGCGTATAGCAGCTCGCCGAGGCGACCGAGACCGGGATGCCGGCGAAGGTCGCGGTCGAGGAGTAGTGCAGGTGCCCGCCGAGGATGGCGCGCACGTCGCTGCCGGCGAGCACCGCGGCCAGCCGGGACTGATCGCGCAGCTCGACCGAGACGGCGAGGTCGAGCAGACTCGGGATCGGCGGGTGGTGCATCGCGAGGACGGTGCCGTCGAGGGCGGGACGGGCGAGTTCTTCGGCGAGCCAGGCGAGCTGGGCATCGTCGAGTTCGCCGTGGTGCATTCCCGGCACCGTGGTGTCGAGGGTGATGACCCGCAGCCCGTTCAGCCAGTACACCCGGTCGACGGGGGCGGCGCTCGCGGGCTCCCCGAGCAGCCCGGTGCGGAACGCGGCCCGGTCGTCGTGATTGCCCATCGCCCAGACGACCTGGGCGCCGATCCGGGCGGCGACGGGTTCGACGATGGCGGCGAGCTCGGCGTAGGCGGCCGCTTCACCGTGATCGGCGAGGTCGCCGGTGAACACGATGGCTTCCGGGCGGCGACCGGTGAGCTCGAGGGCGGTGAGCAGTTCCCGCAGGCGGGTGGCCCCGTCGACACGGTCGTACAGGCGACCCTCCCCCGCCAGGAGGTGGGTGTCGCTGATGTGAACGAGAACGTGATCGGGCCGTGGGTACTCAGCCTCGAGCCGGGACATGGCCCCATGCAAGCAGATCGAGCGCCCTCGTGCGTGACATCGCCCGGAACGTCCCGCGAATTCCCGGGCTCGCCGGGTTCGATAACGTGGTCGAGATGCCTACCCCGATCCTCACGCCCGAGGTCGCCGCGGCGCTCGATGCCGGTCGACCGGTGGTCGCGCTGGAGTCGACGATCATCTCGCACGGCCTGCCGCGGCCCCGCAATCACGAGGCGGCGCTCGAGTTCGAGCAGCTGCTGCGCGATCGCGACGTCGTCCCGGCGACGATCGCGGTGCTCGACGGCGTGCCGCGCATCGGGCTCGACGCCGACGGCGTGCGACGCATCGCCGACGACGACCTGGCGAAGGCGAGCGTGCGCGACCTGCCGATCCTCGCCGCGCTCGGCGGCTCGGGTGCGACGACGGTCGCCGCGACCGCCCGGCTCGCCGCGCTCGCCGGCATCCGCGTCTTCGCGACCGGCGGTCTCGGCGGGGTTCACCGCGGGGCCTCGTCGACGTTCGACGAGTCGGCCGACCTGTCGGTGCTGGCCGAGAACCCGGTCACGGTGGTGAGCGCCGGCGTGAAGAGCGTGCTCGACATCCCGGCGACGCTCGAGCGGCTCGAGACGCTGAGCATCCCGGTCGTCGGGTACGGCACGCGGGAGTTCCCGGCGTTCTGGCTGCGCGAGTCGGGGTACCAGCTCGACTGGCAGGTGTCGGGTGCCGCGCAGATCGCCGCAATCATGCGGGCGCGCGACGAGCTGGGTGCCCGGCAGGGCATCGTCGTCGCCAACCCGATCCCCCTCGCTCAGCAGTGGGACCCGAGCGAGCACGACCGCGTGCTCGCGGAGGCCTTCGCGGCCGCCGACGCGGCGGGGGTGCGGGGCAAAGCCGTCACCCCGTTCCTGCTCGGCTACATCGTCGACGCGTCGGGCGGCCGCAGCCTCGAGGTCAACCTCGATCTGGCGCGCAACAACGTGAAGGTCGCGGCCGAGATCGCGCACGCGTGGTCGGCGCTGAGCCGGTGATCGCCCGGCGCGTGACCGGCGGTCGCGTCGTCGTCGTCGGCGACCTGATGAACGACATCGTCGTCGTGCCGCGTGGGCCGATCCTGCCCGACACCGACACCGAGTCGCAGGTGCGGCCGCGGCCAGGCGGTTCGGCGGCGAACACCGCGGCCTGGCTGGGCTCGCTCGGCGCGCCGGTCGACTTCGTCGGGGCAGTGGGGGATGCCGACGCCGAGACGCACGCCGAGCTGTTCCGCGAAGGGGGCGTGACGCCGCACCTGCAGGTGGAGCCCGGGATGCCGACCGGCAGCATCGTGATCCTGGTGCGCGGCGAGGAGCGGTCGATGCTCACCGAACGCGGAGCCAACGCCGCGTTCAGCGGAGTGACCTTCACCGACGACCTGCTCGACACCGCGGCGATCGTGCATCTGAGCGGCTACACGATCGTGAAGGACTTCGGCCCGGGTGCGGCTCGCGACATCCTTCGCCGGGTGCGCGAGCGCGGCATCCCGTTCTCGGTCACCCCGGGGTCGTACGGCTACCTCGCGCAGTACGGGGCCGCGCGGTTTCTCGACGACATCCGCGGAGCCGAGATCCTCATCCCCAATCTCGCGGAGGGCCGCCTGCTGTCGGGCGAAGACGACCCGATGGCGGTGGGCGCCGCGTTGCTCGAACACTCCCCGATCGTGCTGCTCACGCGCGGCTCGCTCGGCGTCATCCTGTTCCGGCGCGACCAGCCTCCGCTCGAGGTGCCGCCGCCTCCGGTTGCGAAGCTCGTCGACCCCACCGGGGCCGGCGACGCGCTCGCCGCGGGATTCCTCGCCCACTGGGTGCGCTCGCGCGATGCCGAAGCCGCCGTGCGTGCCGCGGTTCTGGTCGCCGCGCGCGCCGTGATGCTCATCGGCGGGCGCCCTCCGCTCTAGCGACGCAGCGTCGCGAACGCCGCGAGGGCGTCGCGGCGGGACGCGGCGAGGTCGACGATCGGGGCAAGACGCTCCCCGGCGGGCAGCCAGCGCCGCACATACTCGCCGTCGGGATCGAACTTCGTCGCCTGCAGGTCGGGGTTGAACACCCGGAAGTAGGGCGCGGCATCGGCGCCCGACCCGGCCACCCACTGCCAGTTGCCCGGGTTGTTCGCCTCGTCGGCATCCACCAGGGTGTCCCAGAACCATTCCTCGCCGATGCGCCAGTGCCGCAGCAGGTTCTTCACCAGGAACGACGCGACGACCATCCGCACCCGGTTGTGCATCGTGCCGGTGCGCCACAGCTCCCGCATGCCGGCGTCGACGAGCGGGATGCCGGTGCGGCCCTGCTGCCAGGCCTCGACCTCGGGGCCGCGATCCCACGACCACGGGAAGTCGTCGTACGCCGGGCGGTAGTTGCGGGTGGCGAGATCGGGGTGGGCGTACAGGATCGACCAGTTGAACTCGCGCCAGCCGAGCTCGGCGAGGAACTTCGGCACGTTGCGCCGGGCCTCGGGGCCGAGGGCTCCGTGCATCCGATGCCAGTTCTGCGCGGGCGAGAGCTCGCCGAACCGCAGGTGCGGGCCGAGCCCCGACGTGCCGACCGCGGGTTCGTCGCGGCGGTGGTAGGCGGCGAGGCCGTTGCCCGCGAAGCGTTCGAGGCGACGGTGCGCCGCCGCTTCGCCGGGCTCCCACGTCGCGCGCAGGCCTGCCGCCCAGTCGGGGCGGGTCGGCAGCAACTCCCACGCGTCGAGGTCGTCGGATGCGGCGGGCGGCCCCGCGGGCAGGGCGCGTGGGGCGGGCCGCGGCTCGCGCATCGGCCGCTCGCGAGCGGCTCGCCAGAACGGGGTGAACACCTGGTAGGGCGTGCCGGCCTCCGTCGTCACCTCCCACGGTTCGACGAGCAGGTTGGCGGCGAAGCTCGCGACCTCCACGCCGCCCGCGCGCAGGGCGGACTTCAGCCTCGCATCCACCTCTCGGCTCGCGCCGTAGCGGCGGTTCCAGAACACCGCATCCGCGCCGGTCTCGGCCACGAGCCTGGGGATCTCTACTTCGGCGGCACCGCGGCGCAGCACGAGCCGCCCACCGAGTCGCGCGATCGCGGCGGCGTGCGCGGTCAGGCTGTGGTGCAGCCACCACCGGGTCGCCCCGCCGAGCGGCCGGATGCCGGGGCTCTGCTCGTCGAACAGGTACAGCAGCACGATCGGGCCGCCGCGGACGAGGGCAGCGTGCAGGGCGGGGTGATCGGCGAGCCGCAGATCGTCGCGGAACCAGACGATCGACGGGGCGGGCACGTCGTCAGCCTAGGTCGGCGAGAGGGGGGGTGCCGTTAACGGATTGAAGGCCGGCCGCAGAGGCGAGCGGCCGGCCTTCTCCCTTGCACCAAGAGTGTCCTGCAATCACATTCCGCACCCTCCGCCACAGCAAACGGTGGGCGCTGGTTAGAACGTATAACGGAAAGGTAACGGTGTCTAGTTATCCGTTCGTTATTTTTCTGGGAGTCCTCTTTGAGCCCCTCACGGCTCGACGACCACCTTGCCGAGAGCCCGGCCCTCACCCACATGGCTGAGTGCGGCGGGCACCTCGTCGAGCGAGAACACCCGATCGATGTGGCTGTCGATCTCGCCCGCGACGCAGCCCTCGGCGACCGGCATGAAAGCCGCGGGCCCGCTGCGTACGACGAGCAGCGCGATGCGTCGGTCGCTCAGGCGCCCGAGCAGCGTCCCCGCCGTGAGGACCCGAAGCAGCGCCCGCGCCGAACCGCCCACCATCCAGTACTGGCCGCCGGGATTCAGCACGCGGCGGTAGGCGAATACGGAGCGGTACGCCACCAGATCGAGGACGAGGTCGTACGGACCGGTGCGGGTGTAGTCGGTGGTGCGGTAGTCGATCACGTCGTCGGCGCCGAGAGAGCGCACGTAGTCGAGCTTGCCGGCGTTGTCGACTCCGGTGACGTGGGCTCCGGCCCGCTTGGCGAGCTGGATGGCGAACGTGCCGGTGCCGCCGCCGGCACCGTTGATCAGCATGCGCACCCCTGGCGCCGCGCCGGCCGTACCCTGCGCCGCGATCGCGCCGGCCTGCGGGATCGTCGACGCCTCGGCGAACGACAGCCCGGCGGGCTTGAGGGCGAGCACCGACTCCGGGGCGACGGCGAACTCGGCGAAACCGCCCATCAACAGCAGGTTGTCGCCGTAGACCTCATCACCCACGCGGAACGTCGTCACCGCGTCGCCGATCGCCGCCACCCGCCCGGCGATGTCGGAGCCCAGAACCCGTCGCACCGGGCGGCGGAGCCCGCCGAACCGGGCGTATGCCGGCGACCCGCGCAGGCCCTCCCAGTCGGAGAGGTTCACACTCGTCGCCGCGACCTCAACGAGCACCTGCGTCGGCTTGGGGGTCGGAACCGGGATGCGTTCGAGCCGCAACCCAGACGGCGGGCCATAGCGTTCGTAGACGACGGCTCTCATCTGGCGCGGCACGCGCACAGCCTAAAGGTGCGAGCGGGAAACCTGATCGCACCCGGCTTTCAGCGCTTGGTGGCCTTCGTCACGGCATCCGTGTTCTGCGCGGCGCGGTCGGTGGCGGCGCGCTTGTCTGCCTTCGCGGTGCGCTTCTCCTTCAGCGTCTTCGACGCTGCGGTCTTGCCGGATTCTTTACGTGCGGACTTCTCACCCATGGGTCGTGCTCCTTCGAGAGCCTCGGTGACCCTGTGCGGCTGAGGCTACACCGGTGCACCAGGATGGAACTGTGACGGCGTACTGGGTGAACACGGTTCGAGAGCTGAAGGATGCCGAGAAGCTCGCGCGGTATGCGGAGCTGGCCACCCCGGCCATCGCGGCACATGGCGGTCGCTTCATCGCCCGCGGACTGCCCCAGGCGGCCTTCGAGGAGGGCACGCTCGACCGCACGGCGATCATCGAGTTCCCGAGCGTCGACGCGGCGGTCGCCGCGTACGAGAGTGAGGGCTACCAGCTCGCGCTGGCGGCCCTCGACGGGGGAGCGGTGCGCGACATCCGCATCATCCCGGCCGTCTGAGTCTCGTCGTCTGACCGCGCGTCAGAAGACGTCGGGCGACGGCGTGGAGGCGTAGCGGATCGTGACGTCGGCGTGCCGGTCGAACCGGTAGCCCGCGCCGCGCACGGTGCGCACGATGTCTTCGTAGGCGCCGAGCTTCGACCGCAGCCGTCGCACGTGCACGTCGATCGTGCGCTCGTTCGGCGTCTCCTCGTCGTCGGTCTCGCCCCACAGCGTCGAGATGATCTCGGCGCGGTCGATCGTGCGGCCCTCGCGCAACACGAGGAACTGCAGCAGCTCGAACTCCTTGTAGGTGAGCGGCGCGGTGTCGCCGTCGAGCAGCACCCGCTTGCGGGAGATGTCGATCACGACACCGCCCTTCGGTTCCGGCTTCTCGGCGACCGTCGCCTGACGGTGTTTCGCGAGCGCCGCCGGATCCTGCAGGGCGAGGCGCACGACATCCACGTCCCGGCCGCCGGCCCCGATCGGGGCGAGCGCGACCGAGGCGTAGGTCTCGGCGCCGGGCACGGTCTCGGCGAGCAGACGTTTCACCGCTTCGACGATGCGGGGCAGGTCGGTGCCGGCGGCTTCGGCCTTCGCCTCGTCGATGCCGACGTAGAGCGCGAAGCCGCGGGCTTCGGTTCCCTCCGGCACGGCACGGATGCGCGTGACCGGAGGGGTGGGTTCGGGGGCCGGTGCCGCCGCGGTGGGCGCGGGACGGACGGCCGGGTGCAGCTGAGAGAGAGTGGCAAGAGACATGGTGTCGAATCCTTGGTCGCCAGGAGGCGGCGTGGGGTCATCCATCGCGTACCGCCTCGGAGGAGTGTGGGTCAGAGCTGGAGCCACGGAACGGGCTCGCGGGCGCACTAAGCGCAGGGGCGTCTGTCACGCACACATTCGACAACACATGACCGCGCGCACCGTCATCACCTCGACGGAGGTCAGAGCGCGCGAAGAACCGGTCATGTCGAGAAGTTTCGCTTACCGGCGTAATGATTCGCAACCCTGCGACACCGTGTTACGCCGCGTGTCGACGGCGTTCAGACCAGACCGTAGAGGCGATCGCCCGCGTCGCCGAGCCCCGGAACGATGTAGCCGTGCTCGTTGAGCTTCTCGTCGAGCGCCCCCAGCACGACCGTCACGTCACGCCCCTCGGTGGCCTGCCGCACGTGCTCGACGCCTTCGGGGGCGCCCAGCAGGCAGATCGCCGTCACGTCGACGGCGCCCCGATCGAAGAGGAACTGGATGGCGGCGCTCAGCGATCCGCCGGTGGCGAGCATCGGGTCGAGCACGAAGCACTGCCGGTCGGAGAGGTCGTCGGGCAGCCGGTTCGCGTAGGTCGTCGGGAGCAGCGTCTCCTCATCGCGCACCATGCCGAGAAAGCCCACCTCGGCGGTCGGGACCAGCTTGACCATGCCCTCCAGCATCCCGAGGCCCGCGCGCAGAATCGGCACCACGAGCGGGCGCGGTTCGCTGATCGCGAGGCCCTGCGCGCGCGCCACCGGGGTGGTGACCTCGACGGGTTCGGTGCGCACGTTGCGGGTCGCCTCGTAGGCCAGCAGGGTCACCAGCTCTTCGACGAGCGACCGGAACACCGGCGACGGCGTCTTCGCGTCACGCAGCACCGTCAGTTTGTGGGTGATGAGCGGGTGGTCGGCCACGTGCAAACGCATAGGGTCGATGCTATCGACCAGGCCCTCAGCTCCGACCAGGCCGCGATGCGCCTCGCCCTCGCGGAGGCCGAACTCGCCCTCACGACGGCCGACGTGCCGGTCGGCGCGGTGATTCTGGATGCCGACGGCTCGGTGCTCGCCCATGGTCGCAACGAGCGCGAGAAGCACGAGGATCCGACGGCGCACGCCGAGATCGTCGCCATCCGGCGCGCCGCGGAGACCCGAGGTGACTGGCAGCTCACCGGCACGACCCTCGTGGTGACCCTGGAACCGTGCGTGATGTGCGCCGGCGCGATCGTCGCGGCCCGCATCCCCCGGGTCGTCTTCGGCGCCTGGGATGAGAAGGCCGGCGCCGCAGGCAGCGTCTACGACCTGTTGCGCGACCGGCGCCTCACGCATCGCGTCGAAGTCGTGCCCGACGTGCTCGCCGAGGAGAGCGCCGCGCTGTTGCGGGAGTTCTTCGCGACTACCAGAGCACCGCGACCAGCACGTTGACGATCGCCAGCCCGCCCGCGGTGTGGAAGGCCGGCTTGACCTTGCCGCCGCGGCGTTTCTGCACGTGGGCGATGATCGCGGCGACCAGCACGATGACGGCGATGCCGAGTTTCACCGCGATCTTGACGTTGTCGACCTCGAGGTCGCCGGCCTGACGCAGCCCGACGAGCGCCAAGCCGGTGACCACCTGGGTGATCGCGCCGGTGAGCACGACGCCCGTCGCGAAGCCGTCGTTGGCCCGCATCTGAACGAAGAAGGCGCCGACGATGGCGGCGAGGCCGAGGAAGTGCACGGCGAGCACGAGGTGGCGAACGAGGTCGAGCGATTCCATGACGCGATTCTGACAGGTGCCCGCGCTGTTCGCGGGTCAGTCGTGGCCGGGGATGACGATCGCGTCGGTCGAGGTGTTCGACCCGGCGACATAGATGTCGGGCTCGACATAGATGACCCGGGCGACCGGCACCGCCGCGCGCACGGCATCCTCGATCTCGTTGATCGCCTTCGCCAGGTCGGTCGCCTTCGTCGCCTTCGGCACGGCGACCTTCGCGGCGACCATCAACTCGTCGGGGCCGAGGTAGAGGGTCTTCATGTGGATGATCGCCTCCACCTTGGGATGAGCGAGGAACGCCGCGCGGATGCGCTCGACGTCGGTGCGGGAGGCGCCCTCGCCGACCAGGAGGCTCTTCGTCTCGATGCCGAGAACGACCGCCACCGTGACCAGCAGAACGCCGATCGCGATCGTGCCGACGGCATCCCAGACCACGTTGCCGGTGAGCAGCGACAGGCCGACGCCCGCGAACGCGAACACCAGACCGATGAGAGCGGCGATGTCTTCCAGCAGGATGACCGGCAGCTCGGGCTGCTTCGCGTGCCGGATGAACGCGACGAGGTTCTGATCGCCGCGCGCCTTGTTGGCTTCGATCACGGCGGTGCGCAGCGAGAAACTCTCCAGCACGATCGCGACGCTCAACACCAGCAGCGGGATCCACGGGAGGGTGAGTTCCTCATGCGACTCGAGCTTGTGGATGCCCTCGTAGAGCGAGAACATGCCGCCGACCGAGAACAGGATGATCGCCACGACGAACGCGAAGATGTACCGCTCGCGGCCGTAGCCGAACGGATGGGTCTCGGTCGCCTCCTTGCGGGAGCGCCGACCGCCGATGAGCAGCAGCACCTGGTTGCCGGCGTCGGCCACCGAGTGCACGCCCTCTGCGAGCATCGAGGCCGAGCCCGAGAGGGCTGCCGCCGCGAACTTCGTGGCCGCGATTCCGGTGTTCGCCAGCAGTGCCGCGATGACCGCCCTCGTGCCGCCCTCAGTGCTCATGCGTTCAAACCTACACTCGGGGTATGAGCCGAAATCTTCCGCGCATCGCCATCCTCGGAGCGGGGTCGATGGGGGGCGCGATCCTCGCCGGGCTCGTCGATTCGGGGCTCGTCGGCGAGGGTGTCGCGGTCACCAATCGCAGCGTCGCGAAGGCCGACGCGGTGCGGATGCCGGGGGTCGACTCGTACGCGCTCGACGCGACGCCCGACGCCAACCGGCTCGCCCTCGACGGCGCGCGCGTCGTCATCGTGGGGGTGAAACCGGCGATGGTGCCCGACCTGCTGGCGGAGGTCGCCGAGCATCTCGCGGCGGACGCGATCGTGGTCAGCGTCGCCGCCGGTGTCACGACGGCGACGATGGAAGCTCTCGTGCCGAACGCCGTGGCCCGCGCGATGCCGAACACGCCGTCGCTCGTGCGCCGGGGCGTGACCGGTCTCGCCGCCGGGTCGCGGATCGCGCCCGACCAGCTCGCGGTCGCCCGCGCGGTGTTCGAGACCGTCGGTGCTGTCATCGAACTCGACGAGGACCGCATCGACGCCCTCAGCACGATCTCCGGTTCCGGCCCCGCCTACGTGTTCTTCCTGATCGAGCAGCTCACCGGCACCGCCCTGCGCCTCGGATTCACCCTCGACGAGGCCCGGCTGATGGTCGAGCAGACCTTCCTCGGCGCCTCGGAGCTGCTGGCCGCGTCGGATGCCGACCCGGCCGAACTGCGCCGCCGCGTCACGAGCCCCAACGGCACCACGATGCGCGCGATCGCCGTCATGGAGGAAGCCGACCTCGCGGGCATGTTCGACCGCGCGACCGCCGCCGCCCTCGCCCGCGCCAAGGAGATGGCCGCCGACGCCGCGGGTTGAGGAGCGCCGCCCTCGAGGAGGCGCTCCTCAACCCATGGGTTTCGAGGCCCGGCCCGTCGCGTCGCTGTGCACTCGCGTGACGGCATTCAGAATGCGCTCCGCCGCTCGCTCCGGGATGACGACGGGCTCGGTGTACGCACCGACCGGTCAAAGGCGGTGTGTGTCACTCCTTGGCGCGCGTGAGGCTTTCGATCGAGCACTCGTCGTCCCAGCTCGTCCACGACCGGTTGCGGGCGATCACCGATGTGCGCGCGACGAAGACGGTGCTCACCTTCGGAGATTTCGACCCCGTCCGGCTGATACGGAGCCCGCCCCCCGGCGCGACGACTGGCCGGCCCTCGGCCATTTGGCGTAACGGCGTCGACTTTCTGCGCGCGAGCCATTGTGCGGGCCATGCTTCCCTTGGGGATGTCAGTGCACAGCACGACGAGACGGGGCGAATCATCCGGCGAACCGGTCACCGGCCCCTATGTCCGGTGACCGCGCCGCTGAGCGGCAGATCGCGATGCCGGGACCGCCAAAGTGAGGACTTGTGCAAGATGACCCTTGAACCCATGATCAATGGATAGGAAGGCGGTAGCACCGGGTCAGGTCAGGCGCTGTTCGCCATCGAACAACTAGGCATCCTGAGTTGGGTTGATGCTGACCGCGGTCGACCCGACGACTGTTACCGGATCTTCCGGTTCACGGCGCATCACCGCGCGCTACGCAGCGTGGGATGCGGTCAACGAGGGGGGACTAGAACAATGTCAACGATGCGCGGAACGAGAAGAGGGGCCGTCGCGCGAGCCAGCGTCGGGGTCTTTGCGATGCTGCTGGGCTTGGGCGCGATGCCGGTAACAGCGGATGCGTCAACCGCGCGGGAGGGGACAGGAGACACGGAAGAAACCACTAGCGTCACCTTGCTGTTCGCGCATCCGCTGTCCTTGAGTGACGCGTTGAAGGTGGGCGCCGACTTGGGAGAGGCGGTTACGGCTTACGCCTTCGACAACGGGGACGTCGTTGGCGAGTATTCACCGTTATCGGGAACGTCAGCGGAGGACTATCTCGCCTATTTCGAGACCAACTTCGGCACCCACCCTCAGGTCAACGGCCTCGTCGTGGTTCGCCAAACAGCCAAACAAGAAGAGACGCGAGCCGCTGCCGTTCAACAGACATCTCTCGGGTCGGGGTACGAGGCATTCTTCGCTGAACCGGTAGTGGCGGGAGGTGATGCCGCAGCACGGGCTGAGCGTGGCCGTGAGCTCGCGGACCTTCAGAGTGACTCAGGTCTCGAAAGGGTCGCTAGTGACTGGCGCGCTGACGACGTCCAGACGGTGACCTTCCCCGCCCCGCCCTCGCCGTTCGTGTGGATGGACATCTACTGGTTTGACTACGGGCTGTACTCTCTACCGAACGACATAGGTCTCGAGTTCGAAGTGAACGAGCACAACGACAACGTGGCCGATCCGCAAAGTATCCGCCCGTTTTGCTCGGACACCTCCTACAAAGACCGGTTTTGGGCACAAAACTATGGATGGACGTGGTCGGCGTACAATTCGACCGGCACGCCGGTTGGCAGCCTGGGTGCTTATGCCGACTACAACGACCTTGCAGATCAGTGCCGGACCAACTCGCTCGCAGTCGGGCTGAAGTATCCGAAGAACCTCGATCAGTCGAGCGGGCAAACTGGGCTGCAGATCACCATCGAAGCGCCGTCAGGACTGCAGTCCTGGAGCAAGATATCCGGAAACATCCAAGCGGTGGCTGCGACCTACTGCAACAGCTGGCCAGGAAACGGAATGTCCAATACCGACTGCATGGGGGTCGACAACATCACGGCGCTCTGGAGTGGCTATCCTTCTGGTACCTACAATCGAGCGACACTGGCTGAGTGGAGAAACTACATCGCTCCGCTGGCGTGCTGGACAAGCGGTAACCGCGGGCTCGAGCCACCTGTTGTCATTGCCTGCTGAGCGCACGAGTCCGGCTCCCAGCCGCTACCTCCTCTGGCCACTTCTTGGAGCCGGACTCATCCTTGCCTTCTTCGCGAACTCTCGCTGGCCTCTCCTGCTAATAGAAAAACTCGGGTTCCAGTGTTCGCCACCCACGGCGCTCGATCCTCAGCAGGTCTGTGCAGGCGGGTTGAGCTACCTATTCCCGTTTCTCTCACTATGGGCTGCCAGTGCGATCGTGGGCGCTGTCGCATTGATCGCCTTTCGATTCACTCGGGCTCACACGGGCGCGATTCGATGGTTCATTGCCACCGGCGCTCTCCCATTCACCGTCCTGCTTTACGCGCTCTCGCTGAGCAACTCGCTTGGCGAGGACGCGACGGTGACGCCCATCTCGTTGAGCGCCGTGAGCTGCGGCGCTTGTCTGCTTGGAGCGGCGGTCCCGCGGGCAGCGAGCATAACTCTCCTTGTGTGCTCAGTAGTCGCGAGTGCTGTCGGCATCTTCCTCGAACCGGGTGCCTCGACAACCTTCTTGCTCACTGGTTCGATCGCGGTGGTCGGCGTTCTCAGCCAGCCAGGACCCAAACGTGCACATCCTTCGTGACGTCTCGCGCCGATGCCTAGGCCGGCTCTTCGTCATGAAGCGGGGTGAGGTTCGTGGGCGTGGCGGTCGGCGCGCGGGGGTCGAGGTCTTCCACGGTGGGAGTTCCCACTCTCCCCAATAGAGTGACATCGACCTGTCGCAGCCATTTTGGGTGTGCGTCGATGCTTGTGCGGAGATGCTGCCGGTGGGCCGAACCGAAGAGCCCAGCGAAGCGGTGCGACCGCGCTCGTACCGCGGAGCGGGTCTTAGAAGCATGTGCCGCTTCTAAGACTGAAGGGCACTGAACTTGTCGAGGTCGTGGGTGTTGCCGCTGGCGATGATGAGGTCGTGGTTGGAGACGACGGTGTCGGCGGTCGCGTAGGTGAACTCCTTGCCGGGGCTCTTCACGCCGACGACGGTGATGCCGTACTTCTGCCGCACGTGGGCTTCGGAGAGCGTGATGCCGCGAATCGGCTTCGGCGGGTACATCTTCACGATCGCGAAGTCGTCGTCGAACTCGATGAAGTCGAGCATCCGGCCGCTCACCAGGTGGGCGACGCGTTCGCCGGCCTCCGCCTCCGGGTAGATGACGTGGTTCGCGCCGATGCGGGCGAGGATCTTGCCGTGCGACTGGCTGATCGCCTTCGCCCAGATCTGCGGGATTTTGAGGTCGACGAGGTTCGCGGTGATGAGCACCGACGCCTCCACGCTCGACCCGACCGCGACCACGGCGATGGAGAAGTCCTGCGCGCCGATCTGCTGGAGGGCGTCGATGGAGCGGGCGTCGGCCTGCACGGCGTGGGTGACGCGCTCCGCCCACTTCTGCACCAGTCCGGCATCCTCATCGACGGCGAGCACGTCGCGGTCGAGCCGGGCCAGTTGGCCGGCGGTGGCGGCGCCGAACCGTCCGAGTCCGATGACCAGCACCGGTGCGTCGTGTGCGATCTTCTCAACCAACGATCGGCCTCTCCTCGGGGCGCCGGAACAGTTGCCGGCGGGTGCTCGCCGCGAGGGCTGCGGCGAGAGTCACGGTACCAATGCGGCCCAGGAACATGGTGGCCGCGAGCACGTACTGTGCGCCATCCGACGTCGCCGCGGTGAAGCCCGTCGACAGCCCGCAGGTGGCGAACGCGCTGATCACGTCGAACAGGATGTAGTCGATCGGCACGTCGTCGGTGATGAGCAGGATGGCGACGGTCGCGACGGCGACGGTCGTCGCGCCCCACAGCACCACGCTGACGGCGAGGCGCAGTACGTCTTGCGGGATGCGGCGGCGGTAGGCCTCCATGTCGTCGACGCCGCGGGCTTCGGCGAACGCCGCGAGGAACAGGATCGCCAGCGTCGTCACCTTGATGCCGCCGGCCGTCGATGCCGACCCGCCGCCGATGAACATCAGCATGTCGGTGACGAGCAGACTCGACCCGTCGAGACTGCCCATGTCGAGGGTCGCAAAACCGCCGGATCTCGCCATCTGCGAGATGAAGAAGCTCTGCAGGATGCGTTGGTCGGCACCCAGCCCGGCCATCGTCGCCGGATTGTCGAACTCGAGGATGAAGTAGGCGATCGCGCCGCCGAGAGTCAGGAGCCCGAAGGTGACGAGCGTGAGCTTCACGTGCAGAGACCAGCGCAAGGGGTGGCGCCAGGTCTTGCGCAGCACGTAGATGACCGGGAACCCGATCGCCCCGAACGCGACGCTCAACATGAGCACGATCAGGAACCACCAGTCCGAGCCGTACGGGATGAGCCCCTCGCTCGTGGGCAGGAAGCCGGTGTTGGTGAACGACATCGCCGCGATGTAGACGGACTGCCAGGCGGCATCCAAGGGCGGGACGCCTTCGAGCAGCATCCGCGGGAACAGCAGCGCGGCGACCACCGCCTCGATCACGAGGACGCTGATCGCGACCGTGGCGAGCAGGCTGCGGGTCTCGCCGAGACGCACCGCCTGACTCTCCGACACCGGCCCCTTGCGGATGCGCAACGGGTTCGCATCGCCCGCGGCGAGCAGCTTCTGCCGCAGGCCGAGCCGGCGGCTGATCACGAGACCCAGGATCGACGCGACCGTCAGCACCCCGATGCCGCCGATCTCCACCCCGACGAAGACGAACACGTGGCCGAGCGGCGACCAGTACGTCGCCATGTCGACCGTCGAGAGACCCGTGACGCAGATCACCGAGACCGCGGTGAACAGGGCGTCGACGAACGGAGCGCGCTCGCCCGAGGTGGTGGCCACCGGCAGCGAGAACAGGATCGTGAAGATGCCGATCAGACTCGCGAACACGATCACCGCGAAACGAGCCGGAGTCGACGCCGCGAAGTCGCTGATCCGGTCGAGGATCCGGGAACGCAGCGACTCCTGCTGCACGGGCCGCGCGCGCATCCGACTCCTCACGTCCCGGTCCGGCAGTCAGCCGTGACCAGGCTGAAATGCTACCCGCGCCCTCCACCCGCGCGGCTACCCTGAAGAGATGGCCGACATCTTCGACGTTCTCGCCGACGGAACGCGTCGCGACATCCTGCGACGGCTGCTCGACGGCGAGGCCGCGGTCTCCGACCTGGTCGAGGCGCTCGGGCTCACGCAGCCGACCGTCTCGAAGCATCTCGCGCGGCTGCTGGATGCCGAACTCGTGACCGTGCGCGAAGACGGCCGCAACCGCATCTACGCGCTGCGCACCGCCCCGCTCCAAACGGTGGATGCGTGGCTGGCGCCGTTCCTCGGCGGGTCACCGGGCGACGGCGCACACGATGCCGCCGACGATGCCGGGCCGACGATCTTCGCCGCCTGGGCGGGCGCCGAAGCCGGCGACCGGGTCGGCCGGGTCGCCGCGGATGCCGCCCACAACGCCCGCGTCGCACTCGAAGCCGCCCAAGAGAAGCTGCAGGGCGCTCAGAAGCGGGTCAGCGAGAAACTGCCGCGCTGGGGTCGCGACGACGACTGAACGTCGACGCCGGCCATAGACACCGGCGATCCCCAAGGCCTAGTCTGATCGGTCGAACGCACTCCACCCACAGCAGCAACATCACCCACAGCGATCGATGGCAGGAGCCGACATGGCAGGAGCACTCTCCGACATGCGCTTCCTGACCGTCGCCGAAGTCGCCGACATGATGCGGGTGTCCACCATGACCGTCTACCGGCTCGTCAAATCGGGCGAACTGCCGGCCGTGCGATTCGGGCGTTCCTACCGCATCCCCGAGACCGCCGTCGCGGCCGCCGTCGAACTGCCGAACTCCCAGAGCAACCGCGCAGGGTAGACTTCCCCCTTGTGATTTCCGCGGTTCGATGAGGGCCCGGGTGGTCCTTACCGTCGAAGCGAGGTGAACATGGGTTCCGTCATCAAGAAGCGCCGCAAGCGCATGGCGAAGAAGAAGCACCGCAAGCTCCTGCGCAAGACGCGTCACCAGCGTCGCAACAAGAAGTAAGTCGTGGGTCGAGGGGCGGCTGCACTCGTTGGTCGAGTAGCCCGCGCAGCGGGCGTGTCGAGACCCCCGCTACGTCGGGGTCAGGCAGAGGGGGTGCGGCGGGCGCTGCGGCGCACTCGGCGGGCCTCGCGGCGCACGCGGCGGCGGGCCTCGCGGATGCTGCGCGGCGAGAGGCGCATCATCGGCCAGCCGTGCTGCTGCGCGTGGTGGGCGAGCGCGGCATCCGGATTCACCACGACCGGGTTGCCGACCATCTCCAGCAACGGGATGTCGTTGCGGCTGTCGGAGTACGCCCAGCAGTCGGCGAGGCGGGCACCGGCGCTCGCGGCGAGGTCGCGGGCGGCGTCGGCTTTGCGCTCCGCGTGCAGGGTGTGGCCGACGAGACGTCCGGTGTAGACGCCGTCGACCGACTCGACCACCGTGCCGAGCGCGCCGGTCAGCCCGAGGTGCTTGGCCATCACGGTGCCGATCTCGACCGGGGTGGCCGACACGAGCCACACCTCGTGACCCTTCGCGATGTGGTCCTGCGTCAGACCGACCGTGTCGGGGTAGAGCCGCTTGCTGATGCGGTGCTCCCAGATGTGCTCCGCGAGCGAGTTGATGTCGGCGACGCTGTGGCCGCCGGCCAGGGCCAGCGCCCGGTCGCGGGCGCTGTCGAGGTGGTCCTGGTTCTCGCCGACCGAGATGAACCGCCGCTGATGCCAGGCGAAGCGGGCGATCTCACGGAACCCGATGATCTTGCGCGCCCACGCCTCGCGCCCGAGGTGGAAGAGGCTCGTGCCGCGCATGAGCGTGTTGTCGACGTCGAAGAACGCGATGATCGGGCGGTCGCTCGGGACCGGGCTCTCCACCGGCGAGGTGGTGGTGTCGTCGCTCGGGGTGAGAGAGGTCTCCTCGGGCATCCCCCCAGGGTAGCTGCCGCGTACCCTGGACCGGTGCCTCATGTGCTGATGCTCGGCAAGCCGGGCTGCCACCTGTGCGACGACGCGCGGGCGATCGTCACCGAGGTGCTCGCCGACTATCCCGCCGTCACGTTCGAAGAGCAGTCGATCCTCGACGACGCAGGCCTGCTCGACGAGTACGCCGAAGAGATCCCGGTCGTGCTCATCGACGGTCGCGTGCACACCATCTGGCGCGTCGATCCCGCGCGGCTGCGGAAGGCTCTCGGCTGACGGCACCCTCGCTATCGCGGCCGAGCGCGCATAGCCTGGCCAGAGGTCAGGGAAGACCGAAAGGGATGTGCCGTCATGAAGTTCCAGATCGTCAAAGGGAAGAGCGCGACCCAGCCGTACTTCTGGCGCATCGTCGCCTCGAACGGCCAGACGCTCGCGGTGAGCGAGAACTACGCGCAGAAGGCCTCCGCGAAGAGCGCCGTCGAGTCGGTGAAGAAGAGCGCCGGCGCGGCGACCGTCGAAGACCTCACCTAGGTCGAGGGGTCAGCGCCCGACGACGATCGACCGGCCCGCGAAGTCTTCGAGCCCGCGGTGCCGGGGGGTCGCGACGACGACGACGAACATCGCGATCCAGAGCAGGGCGGGGATGACGAGGGCGGCCGTGAGCGGATCGAACGGCAGGTAGCCCTCCGTCGCCACTGCCGTGAGCAGCTGGAGCAGGACGATGGTGACGACGATCGGCCCGACGATCACGAGGCTGCGCAGCAGCGCCCACGCGCCGGTCGGCCTCCCGGTGACGACGTGCACGACTCTCACCTGCGCCACCCACTTGCCGGGCGTCACGCCGAGGGTGGCGGTGAGCACGGTCGCGAGCACGGCCGACGCGAGGGGTACCCAGAAGATCGCCACCAGGGCCTCGAGCGAGCCGAGGATGAGGCCGCCGAAGACGACCACGAAGGTCACCGCGACGGTGCCGACGCCGTCGATGGCGAAGGCGAGCGCTCGCCGCCCGGGATGCGCGACCCGCGCCACGGGGGCTTCGCCGTAGGCCGGGAGGTCGGGCGTCGTCGCGGGCGGTGCCGGTGGCGGCTCGAAGATCCCGAGCCCGTCGGGCGGCGGAGGCGGCGCGTCGCTCATGCGGAACGACTCAGGGCTGCAGCCGGTTCGGGCCGCGGAACAGGTAGGTCACCTCGCGGATCGACGGCTGCTGCAACAGCAGCATGATGACGCGCGACAGGCCCATGCCGAAGCCGCCGTGCGGCGGCACGCCGTAGCGGAAGAAGTCGAGGTAGAACCCGAGCTCCTCCGGGTCGAGGCCCTTCTCACGGGCCTGCTCTTCGAGCAGCTCGACGCGGTGCTCGCGCTGCGCCCCCGTGGAGATCTCGACGCCGTTGAAGATGAGGTCGTACGAGTTGGTCAGGCCCGCATCCGCCTCATGACGCATGTGATAGAACGGCCGGATGCTCGACGCGTAGTCGGTCAGGAACACGAACTCGTGGCCGAACTGCTCTTTGACATAGGCGGCGATCTGGCGCTCGCCCTCGGGGTCCATGTCGGCGTCGGCGCGCGGCACCGTGTAGCCGCGACCGGCGACGATCTCTTTCGCTTCGGCGAGCGGGATGCGGGGGAACGGGGTGGTCGGAACGGTCACCTCGACGCCGAACGCGGCTTCGATCTCGGCGCCGTGCTTCTCCTTCACCGCGGTGAGGGCGGCGACGAGCAGCTCCTCGTGCATCCGCATGACGTCTTCGTGGGAGTCGATCCACGAGATCTCGGCGTCGATCGAGATGAACTCGGTCGCGTGCCGGGAGGTGAACGACGGGTCGGCGCGGAACGCCGGTGCGACCTCGAACACCTTGCCGAACCCGGCGGGTTGCGCCATCTGCTTGAAGAACTGCGGGCTCTGCGCGAGGTACGCCTTCGTCTCGAAGTACTCCACCTCGAACAGTTCGGCGCGGCTCTCCGACGCCGAGGCCATCAGCTTCGGGGTGTGGATCTCGATGAAGCCGTGCTCGACCCACCAGGTGCGCAGCGCGTGCAGGAACGTCGTCTGCACCCGGAAGACGAGGTTCTGCTCGGGGCGACGCAGGTCGAGGAAGCGCCAGTCGAGACGCTTGTCGATCGAGGAGTCTTCCGCGATCGGGGAGTCGAGCGCGGGGGCGACGACCTCGAGGTCGCCGATCTTCACCTCGAGCCCGCCGAGCTTCACGCGCTCGTCGTGCTTGAGCTCGCCCTCGACGCTGATGAACGTGCCGTTCGTCAGGCCCGAGATCGCCTCGGTGATCGTCGGGTCGCCCTCGTCGCCCTCGCGCACCGCCGGGTTCACGAGCTGGGCCGCTCCCGACTCGTCTCGCAGCACGATGAACTGCACCTTCTTCTGGTCGCGCACCGTGTCGACCCACCCGGCGACCCGCACGGGTCCTTCGGGCAGGTGGGCGAGGTCGGCGATCAGGGTACGGGAAGTCACGGAGGTCGAGTCTAGCTGCGGCGATCTCGCAGCTTCCGGCCTCGTAAGCTCATCAGGTGCCTGCCGATCTCGTCCACCTCGTGCGACACGGCGAGGTCGAGAACCCCACCGGGGTGCTCTACGGCCGGCTCGACGGCTTCGGGCTGAGCGAGCGCGGCCACCGGATGGCGGAGCTCGCGGCCGCCTCGCTGGCCGGCCACGACATCCGCGCGGTCGTCGCGAGCCCGCTGCAGCGCACGCGGGAGAGCGCAGCCCCGTGGGTGACCCGGTTCGGTCGCGAACTCGAGATCGACGAGCGGCTCATCGAGCCGACCAACCGCTTCGAGGGCATCAACATGCGGCGCGACCTGCCGCGCCGCCCCGACCTGTGGCGCCACCTCGCGAACCCGCAGCGCCCGTCGTGGGGCGAGCCGTTCCTCGCCGTGCAGCAGCGCATGCTCGCCGCGATCGACGACCATTGGCGCTCCGTCGACGGCGGCGAGGTCGTGCTCGTCAGCCACCAGATGCCGATCACCATCGTCGCCCGCACCGTCGCCGGGCGGCGCCTGCCGCACAACCCGTCGAGTCGCCGCTGCGCGCTGTCGAGCATCACGACCCTCGAGCGACGCGGAGACGCGTTCGTCGAGGTCTTGTACGCCGAACCCGCCGCCGAACTGCTGCGCGACGCGATCGACACAGGGGCGGTCTGATGCGCCGGATGCTCGTGCCGGTCGTCGCGGCCGCGTTGCTGCTCGCGGGGTGCACGTCGCAGGACGGCATCGCCGGCGAGAACGGCGGCGGCTACATCTCCGGGGATGGGTCGGTGCTCGTCATCCCCGCCGCGGAACGCGACGACGTTCCCGAGTGGGGCGGCGACACCGTCGACGGGGAGACCATCGACAGCACCGATCTCGACGGGGTGGTCGTGCTGAACTTCTGGTACGCCGGGTGCCCGCCGTGCCGCGACGAAGCCGGCGACCTCGACGAGGTCGCCACCGAGTACGCCGATCGCATCACTTTCCTCGGCGTCAACATCCGCGATTCCGCCCCGACGGCCGCGTCGTTCGAGGACGAGTTCGGCGTCAGCTACGACTCGATCCTCGACGCGCAGACCCGCGACGTGCTCATCGCGTTCGCGGGTGACGTGCCGCCGTCCGCCGTACCCACGACGCTCGTGCTCGACGCCGACGGTCGGGTGGCCGCGCGCATCTCGGGGCGCATCCCGAGTGCCGGCACCCTCGCCGACATCATCGACGACGTCCTCGCTTCAGCATCGTGAACGGGGCCTGATGGGTGACGTCATCGCCGACGGCGGGCTCTGGCTGGCGGTGCCGCTCGCGCTCGCGGCGGGCCTGCTGTCGTTCCTGTCACCGTGCGTGCTTCCGCTCGTGCCCGGCTACCTCGGCTACGTGTCGGGCGTCGCGGGGGGAGCCGAGAAGACTCGCGGTCGGGTGATCGCGGGTGCGCTGCTGTTCATCCTCGGATTCACCGTGGTGTTCGTGACCGTCAACTTCCTCGGAGCGACGACCGCCCGGTTCTTCCTGGAGTACGGCGACCTGCTGCAGCGCATCGGCGGGGTCGTCGTCATCCTGTTGGGCCTCGTCTTCATCGGGCAGGTGACGTTCCTGCAGCGCACGATCAAGCCCGCCTGGCAGCCGCGCACCGGCCTCGTCGGCGCCCCGCTGCTGGGGATCGTCTTCGCGATCGGCTGGACGCCGTGCATCGGGCCGACGATCGCGACCGTCTTCCTCATGTCGGGTTTCGACCCCGCGCGGGCGGTGCTGCTGGCGCTCGTCTACTGCCTCGGACTCGGCATCCCGTTCCTGCTCGTCGCGATCGGGGTCGGCTGGGTCGGCACCTCGATCGCGTGGGTCAAACGCCACATCCGCGTCGTCAACATCGTCGGCGGCGTGCTGCTGATCCTGGTCGGCGTGCTGCTCGTCACCGGCGTGTGGAACCTGCTGATGTCGAACTTCCAGGCGGTGATCGATGGCTTCGTTCCGGCCCTCTGATCACATCGACTCCGAACCAGCGCCCGCCGAGCTGCCCAAGCTCGGCGCCGTCGGGTTCGCGCGCTTCCTCTGGCGGCAACTGACGAGCATGCGCACGGCCCTCGTGCTGCTGTTGCTGCTGGCGCTCGCCGCCGTGCCCGGATCGCTCGTGCCGCAGCGCAGCTCCGACCCGAACGGGGTGCTGCAGTATCAGGCGCGCGACCCCGAGGGCTTCAGGATCCTCGACTCCCTCGGCATCTTCTCGACGTTCTCGTCGCCGTGGTTCTCGGCCATCTACCTGCTGCTGTTCATCTCGCTCATCGGCTGCGTCATCCCGCGTTCGAAGCACCACTTCGATGCCCTGCGGGCCCGTCCGCCGAAGACCCCGGCGCGGTTGTCGCGGCTGGTCGGGTACACGTCGGTCGAGAACCCCGTGGATGCCGAGACCGCCGTCGTCACCGCGCGGAAGGTGCTGAAGGGTCAGGGCTACCGCGTCGAACGCTACGGCGACTCGGTCTCGGCCGAGCGCGGCTACCTGCGCGAGACCGGCAACCTGGTGTTCCACACCGCGCTCATCGGGGTGCTCGCCGGCGTCGCGATCGGCGGCGGGTTCGGCTACAACGGGCAGCGGCTGCTCATCGAGGGGGAGCCGTTCGCGAACGTGCTCGCCGACTACGACTCGTTCTACCCGGGCCCGTGGGTCGACTCCGACACGGCGCTCGAACCGTTCGGGCTGCGGCTCGACGCCTTCGACTCCGCCTACGAGTTCGACCAGAACGCCGGCACCTGGCATCCGACCGACTTCGAGGCGACGATGGGCGTGCGCGAGCGGGGCGGGGAGTGGCGCGCCGAGAGCCTCAAAGTCAACTCGCCGCTCGAGGTCGGGGGCACGCAGGTCTATCTGTTGGCCAACGGGTACGCCCCGGTCGTCACGGTGCGCGACCCCGACGGCGAGGTGGTGTTCCAGCAGGCGGTGCCGTTCCTCGCGACCGACGGCAACCTCACCAGCGGTGGCGTCATCAAGGTGCCCGACGGCCTGAGCGACCAGGTCGGCATGCGCGGCTTCTTCTACCCGGACGCGATCGCTCTCGACTCGGGTGCGCTCACCTCGTTCTCGCCGAACATCACCGAGAACGCCGTGCTCACCCTGCTGGTCTACCGCGGCGACCTCGGGCTCGCCGACGGGAGCGGGGCGAACGTCTACTCGCTCGACACCGAGAACATGGAAGAGATCGCGGGACGAGAGGATGCCCTCGCCCTGCGCATCGGCGACACCGTCGACCTGCCCGACGGAATGGGCACGATCTCGCTCGATGGCGTCGCGAACTACGTGGGCCTCGACATCCATCACGACCCCGCACAGGCGTGGGTGCTGGGCTTCGCGCTGACGGCAGTCGGCGGGTTGCTGACGAGCCTGTTCATCCCGCGACGGCGGATGTGGATCAAGGTGCTGCCCGACGGACGCATCGAGTACGCGGGCCTGGCGCGCGGCGAAGATCCAGGCCTCGCGGCGGCGGTCGCCGACCTCGCCCGCGCACACACCGACGCCCTCCGTGCACCCCGAACGACGAACATAGGATGACGACGTGACAACCGAGACCCTCGCCGCCTGGTCGCTCGTCGGCGTGTACTCCGCGGCCGCGGTCTACCTCGGCGCGTTCGTGCTGTTCCTGCTCGACCTGGCGAAGCGTTCCTCGACCGCCCCCGCTCCCGCCCAGGCGGAAGTCGCGGCGACGGCAGGTACCACCGCCGTACTCATCGAGGCCCCGCCCGCGCCGCCCACGGCATCCACCCGCCCCGGCCGCAACGCCCGCATCGGGTTCGCCCTCACGGCGCTGGGCTGGGCCGTGCACGTGCTCGCGATCGTGCTGCGCGGCGTCGCCGCCGAGCGCGTGCCGTGGGCCAACATGTTCGAGTTCGCCCTCACCGGAACCGGCATCATCGTCGGCGTCTTCCTGTTCGCGAACCTCTGGAAAGACCTGCGCTTCCTCGGCACCTTCGTCACCGGCCTCGCCGTGCTGCTGCTCGTGCTCGCGACGCGCAACCTCTACGTCGACGTCATCCCGCTTCCCCCAGCCCTGGATTCGGCGTGGCTCGTCATCCACGTGCTCGTCGCGATCCTCGGCACCGGATTCTTCGCGCTCGGCGCGGGGCTCTCGATCACCCAGCTGCTGCAGCAGCGCCGCGAGGCGGGCCGGTTGGCCCGGGTCTCGTTCCTCACCCGGGTACCCGGGTCGACGACGCTCGAGACGCTCGCCTATCGGGTCAACGTCATCGGCTTCGTGCTGTGGACCTTCACCCTGATGTTCGGCGCGATCTGGGCCGAACGCGCCTGGGGCCGCTACTGGGGCTGGGACACCAAAGAGGTCTGGACCTTCGTGATCTGGGTGGTCTTCGCCGGCTACATCCACGCCCGCGCGACCCGGGGCTGGCGCGGCACCCCGTCGGCGGTGCTGGCGATCATCGGCTTCGCGGCGGTGCTGTTCAACTTCACCGTCGTCAACGTTTTCTTCACCGGCCTGCACGCCTACTCAGGCCTGTAACGCCGATTCGCCGTTCGAGACGCGTCGCCTGCGGCGGCGCTCCTCAACCCGCGGGGTGGTCGTGGAGCAGGTCGGCGCAGCGGTCGAGGCGGGCGAGCCACCAGTCGCGGCGCTCCGTCGTGGCGACCCACCGTGAAAGCAGGTCGGGGTCGGCATCCACCCGGTCGACCGGGATGCGTCCCTCGCGGGGGAGCAGCGGGTGCGGGGTGACGTCAGCGGCGAGCAGGGCGGCCGTGCCGAGGCCGCAGTCGTAGTCGAGGTCGGGGAGTGCGGCGGCGAGGCGGGCCCCCATCGCGAGGCCGACCGAGGTGTCGAGGGCGCTCGACACGACGGTGGGCAGGCCGGATGCCGCGACGATTCGCAGGGACGCGGCGATGCCGCCGAGCGGGGCGGCTTTCACGACGAGCAGGTCGGCCGCCCCCGCGGCGACGACGGCGAGCGGGTCGGCGGCTTTGCGCACGCTCTCGTCGGCGGCGATCGGCAGTTGCCAGTCGCGCAGCCGGTCGCGCAGCTCCGCCAGCTCAGGCACCGACGCGCAGGGTTGCTCGAGGTATTCGAGGTCGAACGGGGCGAGGGCGTGGGCGGCGTGTTCGGCTTCGTCGACGTTCCAGCCGCCGTTGGCATCCACCCGGATGCGGCCCGCCGGGCCGAGCCGCTCCCGCACCGCGCGCACCCGGGCGACGTCGTCGGCGAGGGTCTGGCCAGCTTGCGCGACCTTGACCTTCACGGTGCGGGTCGCGCCGAACCGGTCGAGCACCTCCGCCACCTGAGCCGGCTCGACGGCGGGCAGGGTCGCGTTCACCGGGATGACGTCACGCACGAGGTCGGGCTCCGCGCCCCAGCCGTAGTCGATCGCGGCCGCGAGCCAGGTGGCCGCCTCGGCATCCTCGTATTCGGTGAACGGCGCGAACTCGCTCCACCCCGACGGGCCGCGCAGCAGCACCGCCTCGCGCACGTCGATCCCGCGGAACCGGGTCGCGAGCGGCAGGGCGACGACATGCGCCACCTCGCGCAGTTCCCGACCAGACGGCAGTCCCACCGCCCCAGTCTGCTCGCTAGAGTGACGTAATCCGCCAATCTTGTTGGACTTCGAGCAGTGATCCGTCACAAATGCGACGGATTAGTGGGAGGGAAGACCAGTGACCCTTCCGCCGCCGCGTCCGCAGTACCAGGGCCAGCCCGACCAATACCGCCCCGTGCAGCAGCACCACGTCGCGGCGCAGCGGCAGGACAAGGCGCCGACGCTCGGGCAGTACTGGCGCAGCGACACCCGCACCGCACCGGGTCGCAAGCCGGCGAAGTGGGCGGGCCGGGCGGCGTTCTGGCTCGGGATCCTCGCCGCCGCGCTCTTCTTCGCAGGCACCTACATCCTCGGCTCGACGTTCGTCGCGGCGTTCGCCGCCCCGGTCAGCGTCGTCGCCGTCATCTTCGCCCTCATCGCGATCATCGCCGGCATCGGGCGCGGCCTCGGCATCTTCGGGCTCGTCTTCGCCCTCGCCGGCAGCACGATCTTCTGGGCCTGGCTCGATCGGACCTTCGGCTGACGCTCTCGCCTAGGCTCGAACCGTGACTCTCGAAGCGGATGCGGCGGTCGCGCACGAGCAGCCGGCCCGGCCGGTGCGCTGGCCCGGACGTGTGGCTCTGGCGCTCGGCATCCTGACCCCGATCGCGGTCCTGACGGGAGTCGTCGCGGTGTCGTTCGACGCGTTCGCGGTGGCGACGATGGCCGCGTGGGTGGGCATCGGGGCGAGCGCGCTCGCGGTGCTCGGCGGCCTCGTCGCCGCGATCGGCAACTGGGAACGCGGCGCGGCGATCGGCGGCATCGCCCTCGGCCTGCTCGCCAACCCGCTCGTGCTGACCTACGGCCTCGACGCCGCCGGGAACATCTGATGGCCGTCTCGGAGCTGTTCGACCCCGAGCGCTGGGTCGACGTCGACGGGTTCGGCGGACTCACCGACATCACCTACCACCACGACACGACCGGCCGCATCGCCCGTGTCGCGTTCAACCGCCCCGAGGTGCGCAACGCGTTCCGTCCGCACACCGTCGACGAGCTGGCGCGCACCCTGGATGACGCCCGGATGAATGCGCGCATCGGCGTCGTGCTGCTCACCGGCAACGGGCCGAGCGCGAAAGACGGCGGGTGGGCGTTCTGCTCGGGGGGCGACCAGCGCATCCGCGGGCGGGGCGGCTACGAGTACGAGGGGTCGGCGCCCGGCGCGGGGCGGTTGCACATTCTGGAGGTGCAGCGGCTCATCCGGTTCATGCCGAAGGTCGTCATCGCGGTGGTGCCGGGCTGGGCCGCGGGGGGCGGGCACTCGTTGCACGTCGTGTGCGACCTGACGATCGCGAGTCGCGAGCACGCCCGGTTCAAACAGACGGATGCCGACGTCGGCTCGTTCGACGGCGGCTACGGCAGCGCCTACTTCGCAAAGCAGGTGGGGCAGAAGTTCGCCCGGGAGGTGTTCTTCCTCGCCCGCGAGTACGACGCCCAGCGGGCGATGGAAATGGGCGCCGTCAACGCCGTCGTGCCGCACGCCGAACTCGAATCCACGGCGCTCGACTGGGCCGAGACGATCCTCGGCAAGAGCCCCACGGCGATCCGCATGCTGAAGTTCGCGATGAACTCGACCGACGACGGGATGGTCGGGCTTCAGGTGTTCGCCGGCGAAGCCACCCGGCTCGCCTACGGCACCGACGAGGCCGCCGAGGGGCGCGACGCGTTCCTCGAGAAGCGCCCGCCCGACTGGTCGCCCTACTCCTGGCCGTTCTGACGCCCGGGATGACCTGATGCGCGCGCTGCGGGTCGTGCCGCCCGGACCGGGCGTGTTGACCGAACTGCGGGATGCCCTCGCCGGCGGCGACGCGATCCTCGTCGGAACCCCCGGCGACGATCTGCCCGCCGAGGTCGAGCAACGCGTCGCGCTCGTCGTCGAGACGAGCGGCAGCACCGGCCGCCCGAAACGCGTCGCCCTCTCCGCCGACGCGGTGCTGGCGAACGCCGCGGCGAGCGAGTCGGCGCTCGGCGGCCCCGGCCAGTGGGTGCTGGCGCTGCCGACCCACTACATCGCGGGGCTCAACGTGCTCATCCGCTCGATCGGCGCCGGCCACGACCCCGTCGTCGTGACGGGTGAACGGTTCACGCCCGCCGGATTCCTCGCCGCCGTGAAGCAGATGACGATCCCCGAACGGTTCACCTCGCTCGTGCCGGCACAACTGGCGACCCTGCTCGACGATCCCGCGGCGACCGCGGCGCTCGCCGGTTTCCAGCGGGTGCTCGTCGGCGGCCAGGCGACCCCGGCATCCCTTCTTCAGCGGGCGGCGCTCGCCGGCGTGAAGGTCACCCGCAGCTACGGGTCGAGCGAGACGAGCGGCGGCTGCGTCTACGACGGCTCGCCGATCGGCCAGGTCGAAGTACGGGTGGTCGGCGGCGAGGTGCAGCTCGGCGGGCCGACGATCGCCGAAGGCTACCTCGGCGATCCGGAGCTCACCGCGGCGAGATTCGTCGACGAGCTCGGGATGCGCTGGTTCCGCACCGCGGACGCCGGCAGTTTCGAGGGCGGTCGCCTCACGGTCACCGGACGCCTCGACGACGTCATCATCTCCGGTGGGGTGAAGGTCTCGCTCGGGGCGGTCGAGCGCCTGCTGCACGAGAACGGCTTCGAGGATGCCGTCGTCGTGTCGGCACGGGACGAGAAGTGGGGCGAGGTGCCGGTCGCGTTCACGGCCCGCACCGACGATCCCGCGCCCGCCATCGCCGCGATCGAGGCGGCCCTCGGACCTGCCGCACGTCCCCGCGTTCGCGGCGGGAGTGCCATCCCGCTGCTGCCCAGCGGCAAACCGGACCGGGTGAGTTTGGCGGCGCAGCAGAACAACTAAAGTCGCTTTCGTGGCGAAGCAGCAGCGACCGATCCCGCGCGTGAAGATGGACGGCACCCGACCGGTTCCGCCGAAGGCGAAGGTGAAGGGCGCGAAACTCGCTCCGGTGAAGCCCGCCACTCTCGGCACCTGGATCTCGGGGGCGCGCCCGCAGACCCTCGTGCTCTCGATCGTGCCCGTCGCCCTCGGCACGGCCGCCGCCGCGCAGGTGATGCCGCACTGGTACGACCACTGGGTGCGGGCGCTGCTCTGCCTCGCCGTCGCCGTCTTCCTGCAGATCGGCGTCAACTACGCCAACGACTACTCCGACGGCGTGCGCGGCACCGACCGCGACCGGGTCGGGCCGCAACGCCTCGTCGGCTCGGGTCGCGCGAAACCGCGCACGGTGCTCATCGTCGCGCTCGTGTTCTTCGGGCTCGCGGCGATCGCCGGTGCGGTGCTGGTGTGGCGCACCGAGCAGTGGTGGCTGCTCGCCGTCGGCGCCGTCTGCCTCGTCGCCGGGTGGTTCTACACCGGGGGCAAGCGCCCGTACGGCTACCTCGGGCTCGGCGAACTCGCGGTGTTCGTGTTC
Source organism: Pseudolysinimonas yzui (assembly GCF_014653215.1). Classification (GTDB taxonomy): domain Bacteria; phylum Actinomycetota; class Actinomycetes; order Actinomycetales; family Microbacteriaceae; genus Pseudolysinimonas_A; species Pseudolysinimonas_A yzui. The sequence goes on from NZ_BNAI01000002.1 coordinate 154,649, forward strand.
TTCGGCATCGTGCCGACGGCGGGCACGATGTTCGTGCAGGTGCTCGACGTCAACATCGAAGCCTGGCTCGCCGGTGCCGCGGCGGGAGCCTTCGCGACCGCGGTGCTCGTCGCCAACAACGCCCGTGATCGCGACCGGGACAAGGCGCACGGCAAGCGCACCCTCGCGGTGCTGCTCGGCGACGCCGGCACCCGCATCCTCTACGTCGTGCTCATGCTCGTGCCGTTCGGCATCCTCGGCTTCTTCGCCCTGTTCTATGAGCCGGGATCGGGCAGCGGCTTCGCGCCGTACGTGTACTTCGCCGGAGTCGCGGCGCTTCCCGCGATCCTCATCGCGACGACCGCCCGCACCGCCCGCGAATGGGTGCTCGTGCTGAAGCTGACCCTCGCGACGTCGCTGCTCTACGGGCTCGGGCTCGCCGCTGCGATCGTGCTGCCGGGCGCGCTCACCTAGGAGCCGTCTAGGAGTCCTCGGCCTCTTCGTCGGCCGATCGTTTCGGTGCGGCGTTGCGGGCTTCGGCGAGCTGCAGCGCCACCCGGTCGCGCAGGCCGCGCAGGAAGATGTACGACACGCAGAAGCCGACGACGGCGGCGATCAGGGCCGCGATCCACCAGTCCAGCCCGAGTGCGAACAGGATTGCGAACGGAATCGCGAAGACGAGCACCCGCACCGCGGAGAACAGCAGCCAGGCGCGCACCCCAGAAGTCTAGGTGGGTCCGCTTTGCGACTACTGACACTCCCCAGCTGCGCCCAGCGACACTGCCTAGAATCAGCACATGACGCGCCTCATTCCCGTAGTGGTGCTCATCGTGGCGTTCACGATCTTCTCCGTCGCGCACCTCGCGCTGACGCCGCGCGATCAGGTGCGCGGCCTCGCCAAGCCGGCATGGATCGCGTTCGTCATCCTCGTGCCGATCGTCGGCGGCGTGATGTGGTTCGCGGTCGGTCGGGTGCGGGCCGGCGAGTCGCCGCGCAGTGCTCGTCGCGGCCCGATCGCCCCCGACGACGACCCCGACTTCCTGCGGAAACTGAACCGCGAGAAGGCGATGGAAGACCGCATCGAGCAGCTCGAACAGGAGCTTCGCGACCTCGACGATGACCCGCCCAAGGGGTAGTGGGTCCGCCGCGAGCGAGTTCGCGGTCGCCTTCCTCGCGGAACTGATCCGCCTCGGGGTGCGCGACGTCGTCGTCTGCCCGGGTTCCCGGTCGCAGGCCCTCGCCCTCGCGGCGGCGGAGTTCGAGCGTGCCGGAGTGCTGCGCCTGCGGGTCCGCATCGACGAACGCTCCGCCGGCTTCCTCGCCCTGGGTCTCGCGCGCGAGTCGGGCATCCCGGTCGTCGTCGTGACGACCTCGGGCACGGCGGTCGCAAACCTCCATCCCGCGGTGCTCGAGGCCTCGCACTCCGGGATTCCGCTCATCGTCGTGACCGCCGACCGGCCCGCCGAGCTGCTCGGCGTCGGCGCCAACCAGACGACCGTGCAGGCGGGCATCTTCGGCTCGGCCGTGCGGCGGGCCTGGGATGTCGCGGCGCCGACGTCGAGCGCAGGCGCCACCGACCTGGCCGCCGAGGTCGTCACCGGGCTGCGCGACCCGCTGACGACAGGGCCGGTGCACGTCAACCTCGCCCTGCGCGACCCGCTGTCGGCGGCGGTGCAGGTTCCCGACGTCGTGCCGGGGGAATGGATGCCGCCCCCGCCGCCCGCGGACCTGACGACGCTCGAGCCCGGCCCGCTCACCGTCGTCGTCGCCGGCACCTGCGCGGGAGAGCACGCCGAGGAGGTCGCCCGGCAGCTCGGGGCACCCCTCCTCGCCGAAGTCACGAGCGGGGCACGGTTCGGGCCGAACCTGGTGCCCGCGTACCGCACGCTGCTGACCGAGCCCGGGTTCGGTGACCGCATCGAACGCGTCGTCGTCTTCGGGCACCCGACGCTGAGCCGCGAGATCCCGGCGCTTCTCGAGCGCAGCGACCTGGAGGCGATCGTCGTGCGCGGCCCCGAACGGGATGCCTACAACCCCGGGCGATCGGCACGCATCGTCGGCGGGGTCACCGTCACGGGCGACCTGCACCCTGACGCCCGGGCGTGGGTGGGACCGTGGGTCGCCGCGTCGCGCACGCTGCTCGCCGTCGATGACGTGCCCGCGGCATCCCTCGGCGACGACCGCCTCGAGCGCGCCGAATTCGCGCGCGCCCAACTCGCGCGGCTACGGGAACCGGTCACCCGGCGGATGCTCGCCGAAGCGGTGTGGGCGAACACCTGGCCGCACGACCGGCTCGTGCTCGGGGCATCCCGGCTGATCCGCACCCTCGACCGGGTGGCCGTCGGCAAGAAGATCCCGGTGGTCGCCAACCGCGGCCTCGCCGGCATCGACGGCACGATCGCCACGGCGACCGGGGTCGCTCTCGCCTCGTCGGCGGACGGCGTCACCCGCGTGCTGCTCGGCGACCTCGCTCTGCTGCACGACGCCGGGTCGCTCGCCCCTACCCCGGGCGAGCCGCAGCCGCGGATGCAGGTGATCGTCGGCAACGACGGCGGTGGCACGATCTTCGACGCCCTCGAAGTGGCCGGATCCGCGGATCCCGAGCTGTTCGACCGGGTGCTCTACACGCCGCAGGCCGTCGACCTCGAAGCCCTCGCCGCGGCTTACGGCTGGGAGTACCGGCGCGCGGCGACGCGAGCCGAACTGGATGACGCGCTCACGGCATCCGGCGACCGGGTGCTGATCGAGGTTCCGCTCGCGCGCTGATCGCTCTAGGGTCGGGCCCATGGCTGATTCGCAGATCGCTGATTCTGAGATCACCCGGCTGTTGCGCGTCGGGCCGGGCGTCGACCTCGCGGCGATCGACACGTCGGCGACTCCCGGATTCGACGGCGACAAGGCTGCCGGCGAGGCGGCGCTCGCCGAGGGGGCCCAGGAGGTCGCCGATCTGCAGGAGCAGCTGTTCGCCGCGAGTCGCGGGGGCGACACCCGCAACGTGCTGCTCGTGCTGCAGGCGATGGACACCGCGGGCAAAGGCGGGATCGTCAAACACGTCGTCGGCTCCGTCGACCCGCAGGGCGTCAGCATCGCCGCCTTCAAGCGGCCGACGCCCGAAGAGGAGGCCCACGACTTCCTGTGGCGCATCCGCAAGCGGCTGCCCGCCCCCGGGATGATCGGCGTCTTCGACCGCTCGCACTACGAGGCCGTGCTCATCCACCGGGTGCGCGGGCTGTCGACGCCCGAGGAGGTCGAGAGCCGCTACCCGGTGATCGTCGACTTCGAGAAGGAGGTCGTCGCGGCGGGCACGAAGGTCATCAAGGTGATGTTGCACATCTCGCGCGAGGAACAGAAGGCGCGCCTGGCCGAGCGCCTCGAGCGCCCCGACAAGCACTGGAAGTACAACCCCGGGGATGTCGATGAGCGCGCCTACTGGGACGACTACATGGATGCCTACCGCGTCGCGATCGAGCGCACCTCGACCGACGACGCCCCCTGGTACGTGATTCCGGCCGACCGCAAGTGGTACGCGCGGCTCGCCGTGCACACCCTGCTGCTCGACGCCCTGCGTTCCCTCAAGCTCGAGTGGCCGGTCGCGGAGTTCGACGTCGAGGTCGAGAAGAAGCGCCTCGCCGCCACTTAGCCGAAGGCTTCGACGATGGGGCGGAACTTGAGTTTCGTCTCGGCGAGTTCGCGGTCGGGGTCGGATTCGGCGACGATGCCGGCTCCGGCGAACGCGGTGAGGGTGCCGTCGGCATCCACTTCGGCGGATCGCAGCGAGATCGCCCACTTGCCGTCGCCCGCCTGGTCGACCCAGCCGACCGGTCCGCCGTAGCGGCCGCGGTCGAACGGTTCGAGTTCGCGGATCAGGTCGAGCGCCGCCCGCGTCGGGGTGCCGGCGACCGCCGCCGTCGGGTGGAGCGCGGCGACCAGGTCGAGCGCACCCGAGCCGTCGGAGAGCCGGCCGTGCACGTCGCTGGCGAGGTGCCAGAGGTTCGGCAACTTCAGGGTGAACGGCAGCTCGGTGGAGGTGATGCCGGGGCCGTGCGGCCGCAACGCCCGCAGCACGCTCTCCACCGCGAACCGGTGCTCGTCGAGGTCTTTCGACGAGGTCGCGAGCTCGAGGGCCGCGGCGGCGTCGGCTTCGGCATCCGCCCCCCGCGCGTGGCTGCCGGCGAGCACCCGCGCCGTGACGTCGCCCCCATACACGCGCACGAGAGTCTCGGGGCTCGAGCCGAGGTGGCCGTCGACGGCGAACGTCCAGGTGTCGGGGTAGCCCAGGGCGAGCTCGAGCAGCACACGGCGCAGGTCGGCCCCGGCCGGCACGTGGCCGACGAGGTCGCGGGCGAGCACGACCTTCTCGAGCGATCCGGAGAGGATGCGGCCGACGGCGGAGCGCACGGCGTCGCGGTAGGCGTCGGGCGGCAGAGCACCCGGATGCAGCGACAGGCGGTACTCCGCGCCGAGCGGGGATGCGGTGATCGCGTCGTCGGCACCGTTGACGCGGGTCACCCAGCCGACCCCGTTGCGCCGACCGATCACCACCCGGGGCACGATCAGCACGCTGGTGCGGGTGGAGTCGTCGTCGAACGCGAACGCCCCGAACCCGACGAGCCCGGAGCCGCCGATGCGCACCTCGTCGTCGACCCGCGCGCTCGCCGCGACCTCGCGCCAGGCGGCGGCGGCATCCGCCAGCCGGGTCGGGCCGCGGAACTCCAGACGCAGGGCCTCACCGATGCCGGCGATGCCGTCACCGCGCCGGAGGAACAGCAGAGGGTGCGTGGGATCCGAGTACGGGATGAGCGAAGGAACCGGATCGATCCGGCGCGTTTCGACGGTGAGGTCCGTCACCCCTCCAGCCTAAGCCGCCTCCGGTCCGCGCCCGAACCGGGCTTCCGCGCCCCGCGTAGGATGGACCCTCGTGAGCAGGGCGGATCTGAGCAAAGACCCGGATGACGTATCCGGGATGTTCGATCACGTCGCCGCCGGCTACGACCGCACCAACACGGCACTCAGCGTCGGCAACGACTTCCTCTGGCGCATCGCGACCGCGAAGGCGATCGACCCGAAGCCCGGCGAGCGCGTCCTCGACATCGCCTGCGGCACCGGCACGTCCACCCTGCCGCTCGCCAAGTCGGGGGCGACCGTCGTCGGCGTCGACTTCTCGCCGGAGATGATCGCCGAAGCCGGCAGACGGCATCCCAAGATCGAGTTCCGCCAGGCGGATGCGATGAAGCTGCCGTTCGGCGACGACGAGTTCGACGCCGTCACCATCAGTTTCGGGCTGCGCAACGTGCAGGATCCGAAGCAAGCGCTCGCCGAGATGTACCGGGTGCTCAAGCCGGGCGGCCGGGTCGTCATCTGCGAGTTCTCGAAGCCGCCGCGGGCGCTGCTGCGCGCGGGCTACTTCGCCTACCTGAAAGTCGTCGCGCCGGTGGTCGTCGGCATCACGTCGTCGAACCCGGAGGCCTATCGCTACCTCGTCGAGTCGATCCGCGAGTGGCCCGATCAGGGCACGCTGACCCAGTGGATCCGCGGGGTCGGCTTCACCCGGGTCGCCTACCGCAACCTCACCGCGGGCGTCGTCGCGCTGCACCGCGGACGCAAGCCCGAAGACCAGGCGATCCGCGCCGCGACGGCCCGACGCACGGGTCGTTCCCGCCAGCCCGGCACGACGGGCTGACGCCGGCGTGACTCCTGACGCTCCGACAGATCGGCCGATCGTGAAACCGAGCCCCTCCCTCGCCCGCCGGAGCAAGACGCTCAGCTCGTCGCTCGGGCTCGGCGAGAAGCTGTTCGCTTCGAGTGAGGAGCGTCAGTTCGTCGCCGACATCGAGGCGGGGCTCGAGATCGTCGAGCAGCAGCTCGCCGAGCAGGTGCGGTTCACCGACGAGATCGCCGACGTCACGACCCGCTATCTGCTGGATGCCGGCGGCAAGCGGGTGCGACCGGTGCTGACCCTGCTCACCGCGCAGCTCGGATCGGGCACCAACGACGACGTGCTCACGGCGGCGCAGGCGATCGAGATCACCCACCTCGCGTCGCTGTACCACGACGACGTGATGGACGAGGCGGAGATGCGCCGCGGGGTGCCGAGTGCGCAGACCGTGTGGGGCAACTCGGTGGCGATCCTCACCGGCGACCTGCTGTTCGCCCGGGCGTCGAAACTCATCGCCTCGCTCGGGGAGCGGGCGCTCACCATCCAGGCCTCCACGTTCGAGCGGCTGTGCCTCGGCCAGTTGCACGAGACCCTCGGGCCGCAGCCGGGCGAAGACCCGATCGAGCACTACCTGCAGGTGCTCGCCGACAAGACCGGGTCGCTCATCGCCCTCGCCGGACTCGTCGGGGTGATCTTCTCCGATGCCCCCGAGGAGTACCGCGAACCGGTCGAACTGTTCGGGGAACGCATCGGCGTCGCGTTCCAGCTCATCGACGACGTCATCGACCTGTCGAGTGCGGTCGAGCAGACCGGAAAGACCGCCGGCACCGACCTGCGGGCCGGGGTGCCGACTCTTCCGCTGCTCTACCTGCGCCAGCGCGCCGCCACCGAGGCCGACGCGGCGGAGCTGCTCGAGCGGCTGGAACGCGACATCGTCGGCTCGACCGAAGACGCCATCCACCCGGACTTCGCGGTCGCCGTCGCAGAGCTGCGCCACCACCAGGTGACTGCCGATACACTCGCCGAGGCGAATCGCTGGTCTGACTGGGCGGTGGAGGCTCTCGAGCCCCTCCCCGACGGTCCCGTCAAGAAGGCGCTCACGCGCTTCGCGAAGGCGATCGTCGAACGGTCGGGCTGACCGAAGCCCCCCGCGAGCATTCAGAGTAAGGAACCCCCGTTGACCAAGCTCCGCCTGGCCATCGTTGGCGCCGGACCGGCCGGCATCTATGCGGCCGACATCCTGCTGAAGCACGACCGGCCGTTCGATGTCTCGATCGACCTGTTCGAGCAGTTGCCCGCCCCGTATGGCCTGGTGCGCTACGGCGTAGCTCCCGACCACCCGCGCATCAAGGGCATCATCACGGCCCTGCGCGATGTGCTCGACCGCGGCGACATCCGCATCTTCGGCAACGTCACCTACGGGCGCGACATCACGCTCGACGACCTGAAGAAGCACTACAACGCCGTCATCTTCAGCACCGGAGCGATTCGGGATGCCGCGCTCGACATCCCCGGAATCGATCTACCCGGCTCCCACGGTGCCGCCGAGTTCGTGTCGTGGTACGACGGGCACCCCGACGTGCCGCGCGAATGGCCGCTCGATGCCGCCTCGGTCGCGGTCGTCGGCAACGGCAACGTCGCGCTCGACGTGGCGCGGATGCTGGCGAAGCACGCCGAGGATCTGCTGCCGACCGAGGTGCCTGCCAACGTCTACGACATCCTCAAGGCGTCGCCGGTGACCGACGTGCACGTCTTCGGGCGGCGCGGCCCGATGCAGGTGAAGTTCAGCCCGCTCGAGTTGCGCGAACTCGGTGAGCTGCGGGATGTCGACATGGTCGTCTACGACGAGGACTTCGACTACGACGACGCGGCGCGGGCGGCGATCGAGTCGAACAAGCAGATCTTCGTGATCGACAAGGTGTTCTCGAAGTGGCGCTCGGAGCCCGCCGGGGAGGCGTCGCGGCGGTTGCACCTGCACTTCTACGCGAAGCCGCTCGAGGTCGTGGCCGGCCCCGATGGGCGGGTCGCGGCGTTCCGGTACGAGCGCACCGAGCCGGATGGCGCAGGCGGCGTGCGCGGAACCGGTGAGATCCGCGAGGTGGAGGTCGGCCAGTTCTACCGGGCGGTCGGCTACTTCGGATCGCCGCTCGACGGCATCCCGTTCGACGAGCGACGCGGGGTCATCCCCAACCGCGAGGGGCAGGTACTGGCGACCGACAACGAGATCCTGCCCGGCGTGTACGCGACCGGCTGGATCAAGCGCGGCCCGGTCGGCCTGATCGGGCACACCAAGTCGGATGCGATGGAGACGGTCTCGCACCTGGTCAACGACCAGTCGTCGTGGTGGAGCCCCTCGTCACCGTCGGAGGCCTCGGTGGTCGAGCTGCTCGAGTCGCGCGGCATCGAGTACACCGACCTCGCGGGCTGGCACCGACTCGACACCCACGAGATCGCGCTGGGTGAGCCGCAGGGTCGTGCCCGCATCAAGGTCGTGCCGCGCGACGAGATGGTGACGATCTCCCGCGGTCGTTAGTCATCGCCCAGTAACGTCGGGCGCATGACGCCTGCCGAGATCGCCCTCGTCGGGGGCGCGACACTGCTCGGGGCGGTGCTGGGTGCCACTGTGCTGCCGCGGTGGGCCGACCTCGAGTCGCGGTCGGCGGCGCGATCCGGGCCGCGCACCCGGGTCGCCGGAGCCATCGTCACGGCGTTCGCATTCGGCGTGCTCGCGCTGCGGGTGGGGATGGATGCCGTCCTCCCGGCGTTCCTCGTCGTCATGGCGGTCGGGACGGCGATCTCGATCGTCGATCTGCGCGAGAAGCGCATCCCGAACCGGATGCTGCTGGTGGCGGCTCCGGTCGTGCTGGCGCTGCTGGTGGCGGGGATACTCGTGCGCGGCGAGCCGACGCGGATTCTCTGGGCGCTTGCGGGAGCCGCCGCCCTCTTCGTGGTGTACTTCCTGATCGCACTGGCCGTACCCGCGGCGATGGGGATGGGGGACGTCAAACTGGCCGCGCTGCTCGGTGCACCGCTCGGGGCGGTAGGCCTCACCAGCTGGCTCACCGGCCTGGTCGCGGCCTTCCTGGTTGGTGGCGTGGTTGCGGTGATATCCCTGGTGGCGGGGCGAGTCGGCTGGCGGGGCAGCATCCCGTTCGGCCCGTGGATGGTTGTCGGCGCCCTCGTCGGACTCGCCATATAGCAGCAATTCCGGATACTCCCCAGGTACCGAATCGTGAGACTTCCCTCACGTTTCTTGTGGGCATTTTGGGGGACCGCTACCGTTTAGCCACCCCAGCACGACGACTGATCCTCAGGATTTATCCCCCGAACTTGAGGCGCTCGGTAACCCGCGGTCGTACTGACGCTTTACCCCCAACAGAAAATCCCCCAACCCGAAAAGGCCGAACCCATGTTGAAGGCTCTTGTTTCCCTGCAGTCCCGTGTCAACTCGCTCCGCGACGAAGATGGCAACGCCGCTGAGTACGGGCTGATCATCGCGGGCGTCGCCGTCGTGATCATCGTCGGTCTCGGTGTTCTCGCCGCAGCCCTCAATGGGCTGTTCGGCGAAGTCGCCCTCAAGCTCTGATCGCGAAGGTCGAGTTGGAACGGGAGGCCCGCAACGGCCTCCCGTTCCGGAGGGTCACCGATGTTCCGACGAAGTCCTACCGAACGCGGCGCGGCAGCGGTTGAGTTCGCGCTTATCCTGCCCGTCTTCGTGCTCCTGATCGTGGGAATGCTCGAGTTCGCTCGGGCGTACAACGCTCAGATCTCCATCTCCAACGCCGCCCGCGAGGGCGCGAGGGTGATGGCCGTCCACGACGATGTCGCGCTCGCACGTGCTTCGGCCATCGACGCCGCCGTCTCGCTCAACCCGGCTCTCGCCCCGGGCGACGTGGCGATCTCGCCCGCGTCATGTGCTGCGGCGGTGGACGGCACCGTCGAAGTGTCGATCGACTACGACTTGCCCTTGATGACCGGCTTCTTCGGGATCACCCTCCCGATCTCTGGAGTAGGAGTGATGCTATGCGGTGGTTGAATCGCCTGCTTCGCCAGGAACGCGGCGCGACTGCGGTGATCTTCGGCCTGTTGCTTATACCCCTGCTCGGGGCGACGGCCATCGCCGTCGACGTCGGGGCCCTATACGCCGAGCGCGCTCAACTGCAGAACGGTGCCGACGCCGCAGCACTCGCGGTCGCTGCGGACTGCGCCGACAGCACGGGATGCGGGGGGTCCTCGGCGATCGCCGCCTCGTTCGCCGACGACAACGCCGTCGATGGGGCCGCGGCTACCCTCACCCCCACCTTCCCGACCAGCAGCTCGGTGCGGGTCGACGCGCACACCGCCAATCCTGACGGCACCGAGGCGCTCAGCCACCCGTTCGCCCAGTTCATCGGCTTCGACTCGACGACGGTCGACGCCGATGCCACGGCGGAGTGGGGAAGTCCGAGTTCCGGAGCGGTCATCCCACTTGCGCTCGCCTATTGCGAGTTCTCAGGGGTCGCCACCGGCGTTCGCACGCTCATCCAGTACGACACCAACAAGCCGTGCAAAGGGCCGACTGGGCAACCGATCAAGGGCGGATTCGGTTGGCTCGACCAGGATCGCGGAGAGTGCCTCGTCGATGTCGATCTCGAGGCGCCGTGGATCGGAAGCGACCCCGGGCTCGACCCGCCGAACAACTGCACGAGCATGTTCTCGACGCTCGAGGGCTCGACGGTGCTCATCCCCGTCTACGACGGTGCCAACAACGTGAACGGACAAAACGGCGAGTTCCACATCTATGCCTTTGCCGCATTCCTGGTCACCGGTTGGAAGTTCACCGGCAACGGCAACTCGATCATGAACAACCCGGATCCGCTCGCCCCGAGCTGCGTCGGCAACTGCCGGGGCATCCAGGGCTACTTCGTCGAGTGGGTCGAAGTCGGAGGCGATTGGGAGCTCGGCGGCAGTGACCTCGGGCTGAGTGTCGTGCGTCTGATCGACTGACCGACGACCCCGCGCTACCCATTCACTCCCGACCGAACCGAGAGCCCGAATCATGAGAATCCGAATCATCGGGGCGATCCTCGCCCTCGTCCTGGCCGTCGTGGGCACGGTGGTGGTCGTGCTCTACGTGCGCGACGCCGACGTGCGAGCGGCAAACGGGGCCGAGCTGGTGTCCGTCTATGTCGTCCACACGACCGTGCCGCAAGGGACGCCTGGCGAGGAGATCTCGGACTACGTGAGCGTCGAGCGGTACGCCCGGGACGCCATCCAACCCGACCACATCACGGCGCTGCGCGACGTAGCCGGAGAGGTCACGACCGTCACCCTGCTTCCCGGCGACCAGCTCGTCGAGGGTCGGTTCGCCGACCCAGCAGACCTTGCGGCACAGGGGAATGTCGTCATCCCTGAAGGAATGCAGGAGGTGACTGTGGCGCTGCCGGTCGAGCAGGTCGTCGGCGGCGCCGTACGTGGCGGCAGCACCGTGGGCGTCGTGATCACCGTGCTCGGCGAAGAGTCCGGCGCGACCACCGGTTTCGCGCTCCACAAGGTGCTCGTCACCCGGACGCAGGCCGGCGACAACTACGTTCCGGACGCCTCGGCACAGGATGCCGCTCCCGTCGCGACGATCATGGTCACGCTCGCCCTGACGGCGACCGATGTTCAGCGCGTCGTCTGGGCGGCCGAGATGCAGCAGAACGACCGCGCCGGCATCTGGCTGACGCTTGAGCCCGACGAAGCCGACCAGACGATTCCCGGGCTCGTGACCGGAGACGACTTCTTCGGGTGAGCCGCTACGTTCTGATCGGTCGCAGCGCCGAATACGAGTCCCGGTTGCGGGGCCTGTTCGGCGTCGATCTGGCGAGCGTACCCGCCGAGCTGATCGCTTCCGACCTCTCCGGCGTCGTCGAGCGGTTGCCGAGCAGACCGTCGGTCGCGCTCCTCGGCCCGTTCCTGTCGTACGAGGAGACTCGATTTCTGGCCGACGCGATCCCGGTCGCGCGACCGGGCACCTCGATCGTCGTTGTGAAGGGGGAACGGTCGGAGCTTGAGGACTGGGTCGACGCGATGACCATCCACGCGGTGCTCAGTCCCGATGGCGCCGACGCGTTGGTCGAGAGTGTGCTCGCCGGTCTGAGCCCCGCGGCCCCGGTCGCGCCCCCTGCGCTGCCCGAACAGGCGCTTCCGGTCGAGCCCGCCCCTCTCGCTGAAGACGACCGTCCCGTGGTGATCGCGGTCGCATCTCCGAAAGGCGGCCAGGGCAAGACCACGATCGCGATCAACCTGGCCGCAGGCTTGGCGCACGTCGCCCGCGACTCCGTCGTTCTCGTCGACGCCGACCTCCAGTTCGGCGACATTGCGAATGCTCTCGACCTGCCGTCGACCCGGGGCTGGTTGGACGCTGTCGCGGCCGGCCCCGATGAGATCGCTTTCAAGGCGTCGATGCATCGCCACCCTGGTGGCTTCTTCGTGCTCACCGCGCCGCCCTCACCCGAGCACGCCGACACCATCGCGCCGGAGCGCTTCTCGGTGGTGCTTGCGCGATTGGCGCGCATCTTTCGGTACGTCGTGATCGACACGACTCCGGGGGTGGGCGAGCAGACGCTCTCGGTGCTCGAGGCGGCCGACCACGGGATCTTCGTGAGCAGTCTCTCGGTGCCGAGCCTGCGGGCCCTCCGCGTCGAGCTCGACGTGCTCGACCGCGCGGGAATCGCACCCGAGCATCGCCACGTGGTCGTCAACTTCGTCGACCGCACGAGCGGACTCACGGTGAAGGATGCCGAGCGCATCACGGGGGCGACCGTGGGGGTTCCGATCCCTCGCTCACCCGAGGTGGTGCTCGCGAGCAATCACGGCATCCCACTGCTCGAGCACGATCCCCGGGATCCGGCCGCGAAAGCCATTCTCGATCTACTCGCGACGATCACCCCGGCCGCCGATCAGCTCAGCTCTCGACTGCACCGCAGGAGGACACGATGAAACTCTCGGAGCGACTCGCCACCCCGACTCCGGCGCCAGATGAACCGCCGACGTCCGGCGCGGAAACCGAGGTCCCAGCGCCCACTGTTGTCGTGCCCGCTGTGGATGAACCCGCTGCGGTCGCCGCTCCAGCACCCCTCCCATCGCCGACCGGCCTCCCTCGCCCCGGCCCGTCCCCGGTTCCAGATGTCCTCGCCGACCTCAAGGAACGCGCCGCACAGGAACTCTTCGCTCGCATCGGGGGGAGGCTGAGCGACTCGTCGCTCACCGAGGAGCGTCTCCATGCGCTCGCCCGCGACGAACTCAGCCGAATCGTCGACGCGGAGCAGGTGGCCCTCACTGCGATAGAGCGCCGGCGGCTCATCGACGAGATCGGCGCCGACGTTCTCGGCTATGGTCCGCTCGAAGGGCTCCTCGACGACGACTCGGTCACCGAGATCATGGTCAATCGATTCGATCAGATCTACCTGGAGCGCAATGGCAAGCTCGGCCTCAGTCCGCTTCGGTTCACGAGCGATGCCCAACTGCGACGAGTCATCGAGCGCATCGTGTCGCGCGTGGGACGCCGCATCGATGAGTCCTCGCCGCTCGTCGACGCGCGGCTCGAGGACGGATCGCGTGTCAACGCGATCATCCCGCCATTGGCGGTGAACGGCCCCGCACTCACCGTACGGAAGTTCGCTCGTCAAGCTCTGACCGCGGCCGATTTGGAGCGGCTCGGCACTATCGATGCCCGAGCGCTCCACCTCCTGCGTGCCGCGGTGGAAGGGCGCCTCAATGTCCTCGTTTCCGGAGGCACCGGCACGGGAAAGACCACGCTTCTCAACGTGCTGTCGGCCTTCATCCCCTCGAGCGAACGCATCATCACCATCGAGGATGCAGTCGAACTGCAGTTGCAGCAGGAACACGTCGTGCGCCTCGAGTCACGGCCGGCCAACATCGAGGGCCGCGGTGAGGTGACCATCCGCGAACTGGTTCGCAACGCGCTGCGCATGCGCCCCGACCGAATCGTCATCGGCGAGGTCCGAGGCGGAGAGAGCCTCGACATGCTCCAAGCCATGAATACCGGTCACGAGGGATCGATCTCGACGATCCACGCCAACTCGCCGCGCGATGCCATCGCGCGACTTGAAACCCTGGTGCTCATGGCGGGGATGGATCTGCCCCTGCGGGCCATCCGCGAGCAGATCGGGTCGGCGATCGACGTCATCGTGCAGATTGCGCGCTTGCGCGACGGGAGCCGACGTGTCGTTCACATCTCAGAGGTGAACGGGATGGAGTCGGACATCATCACCCTGCAGGAGATCTTCACGTTCGACTTCGCGGCAGGACGGGACGAGACTGGCCGGTATCTCGGGCAAGCCGTGCCGACGGGAATCCGCCCGCGCTTCACGGAGCGACTCCTCGATGTGGGAATCGACCTGCCGGGTGATCTCTTCCAGGCTCCGGTGATCGCGGCGAGGGCGCGGAGATGACTGTGGTCCTCGTCGGCGCACTGCTCGTGCTCGCGGCGCTCCTCGCGTTCGTCTTCTTTGTGCTTGCGCCCCCTCGGGTGAGAGTCGCGGCTTCTCGCCGCACAGCGCCCGGCGTCGAACAGGTCTCGCAGCTCACGCGCGTCACCGAACGCACGGTGAACGCGATCGAGTCCGTCTCGCGGGGGCGGCGTGGGTTCTTCGACAAGGAGGATCTTGTGCTCGCCGGCGTCGTCATGGAGCCACCGTCGTTCATCCTGGTGACCTTCGCCGGGGGGACGGTGCTCGCTCTGGTAGGTGCCTTGCTCGGCTTCGGTACATTGTGGTCGATTCCCCTGGCGATCGGATTCGCCCTCCTGGCGCCACTGGTCGCCAAGGTCGTGTTGGCGATTCGGACCGGAGCCCGGAGAGCGAAGTTCGCCGATCAGCTTGACGACACCCTCCAACTCATCGCCGGAAACCTTCGCGCGGGGTACGGCATCGTGCAGGCGCTCGACGCAGTTGCTCGCGATGCGGAGGCGCCCACCTCAGAGGAGTTCGCCCGGGCCGTGAACCAGACTCGCATCGGACGCGACCTGAACGACGCCCTTGAGGACACCGCAGCCCGGATGGGCAGCGATGACTTCATGTGGACCGCGCAGGCGATCTCCATCAACCGGCAGACGGGCGGCAACCTTGCCGAGGTCTTGGCTCAGGTCGGTGCGACGATTCGGGAGCGCAACCAGATCCGTCGCCAGGTGAGAGCGCTCAGCGCGGAGGGCCGGCTGTCGGCGATCGTGCTCATCTGTCTCCCGATCGCCGTGTCGCTGGCGCTTCTCGTCGTGCAGCCGGGTTATCTCGCGGTATTCGTCGAGTCGATCATCGGGGTCCTCGCGCTCATCATCGCGGTCCTGCTCGGTGTCGTGGGAAGCCTCTGGATGCTCGCCGTGGTCAGGGTGAAGTTCTGATGGGCGCCGTGCCCCTCCTCGCGGCTCTCGCGACCGGTATCGGTGTCGCAGCGTTCCTCTTCTCGCTGTTTCTCCTCGTGCCTCTCGGGGCCCCGACCGTCCACATGGTGCCCGAAGCGACCTCAAGTCGGTCGGAGGAGCCGCGCATCGGCACGGGTGCGCGGCTGACCCGCGCGGCACCGCGTGGCTACGTTGCCTGGATCGAGCGCCAGATCGTCTATGCCGGCCGGGCGGGCGAGTGGACCGCTGCTCGGTTCCTCGCGATCAAGATCGTCGCTTCCGTACCCCCCGTCGTGATCGCCATTCTCTTCATCGCGGCGGAGCCGAGTCTGTTTCGGAACCTGGTGGGGGGGTTCGGCGTTGTGCTCGCCCTCGTCGCGCCCGAGGTCTTCCTCAACGCACGTGCCGACGACCGGCAGAAGGCCATTCAGAGGGCGTTGCCGGACACGCTCGACCAGATGACGATTGCCGTCGAGGCGGGGCTGGGTTTCGACGCGGCCATGTCGAAGGCGGTGACGAACGGCCGCGGCCCACTCGCTGAGGAGCTGGTGCGAACCCTCCAGGATGTCAGCATCGGGCGCTCCCGTCGGGATGCCTACCGTGCCCTCGAACGCCGCACCAATGTCGAGGACCTGCGACGCTTCGTGCGTGCGGTTGTTCAGGCCGACGAGTACGGGATCTCGATCGCCGAGGTTCTGCGCATCCAGGCGGGGGAGATGCGGGTGAAGCGCCGCCAGCGCGCGGAGGAGCAGGCAGTCAAGGTCCCGGTGAAAATCGTGTTCCCGCTGGTGTTCTGCATCCTGCCGGTTCTCTTCATCGTGTTGCTCACCCCAGCCGTGATCGGCATCATGCGAACCTTCAGCTGACTCCCCCGGGAGTAGTCGACGGACTCTGCCGGGACGAGGTGCCGTGTCCCGGCATCCGCCACACTCGTCGCATGACGACCCGCCGCATCCTGCCGCTCCTCGCGCTCCCGCTCGCCGCAACGGTGCTCTTCGCCGGCTGCAGCACGACTCTGCGCCCCGACCGTCTCGACACCGACCCGTCGACGTCCGCCGATGACCTGATGGCGGTGCCGACCGATTGCGCGTTGCTCGTGCCGAGCGCCGCCGACCGCGGCTTCGCGCAGCTGACGGTCGACCCGCAGTACGAAGACGACTCCGACCTCGCCGGCGTGCAGCAGGCGGGCGGAACGGTGTGCTTCTTCGCCGACCCCGACACCGACGCGGTCTACCACGTGGGGGTGCAGCTCGTTCAGGGCAACGAGGCCGAGCGCAAGGAACGCCGCTGGGAACGCGACGGCTTGCTCGTCGTCGACGGCGTCGGGGATGTCGCGTACTACACGGCGATCTCGAACGAGGTGAACGGCGACTCCTCGTCGGAGTTGCGTGTGCTCGCCGGCGACTACTACGTGCAGGTCGGTGCGGCCCCCTCGGCGGATGCAGCGGCACTCACACCGTTCGCCCTCGACGCGATCGCCGCGCTCGGGTAGCGGCTACTGCACGGCCGCGGTGAGCCGCGCCAGGTTGTCGAGGGTGCGGTGCCACACCGGACGCGACAACCACTCCTCGAGGGTGAGCTCGCGGGACATCGCCCGGTTGGCATCCTCGATCGCGCGCAGCTCCTTCAGGAACTTCTCGCCGCGCACCATGACCGAGATCTCGAGGTCGAGGCTGAACGAGCGCATGTCCATGTTGCTCGAGCCGATGACCGAGATCTGGTCGTCGATCGTCAGGTGCTTGGAGTGCAGGATGGTCGGCCCCGCGTAGAGCCAGATCTTCACCCCGGCGCGCAGCAGGGCCTCGTAGTACGAGCGCTGGGCGTGGAAGACGAGGAACTGGTCGCCGATCTCCGACACGAAGAGCTCCACCTGCAACCCCGACTGTGCGGCGGTCGTGATGGCGTAGAGCATCGAGTCGTCGGGCACGAAGTAGGGCGAGGTGAGGATGACCTTCCGCTGCGCCGCGTAGACGAGCGAGTTGAACAGCCGGAGGTTGTTCTCGCCGGCGAATCCGGGCCCCGAGGGAACGACCTGGCAGTCGAGGTCGCCGTCGCCCGTCGTGCGGGCAGGAGCCGCCTCGCGTTCCAGCAGCTCGCCGGTCTCGGAGTACCAGTCGGTGACGAACAGCGCGTCGATGCCGGCGACGACCGGACCCTCGAAGCGCGCCATGTAGTCCTTCCAGTGCAACCCCCGACGGTGGTTGCGGCGCCGCTGGTATCCGGTCTCGATGACGTTCTGCGATCCCGTGAAGGCGACGGTGCCGTCGACGACCAGGAGTTTGCGGTGATTGCGCAGGTCGGGGCGCTGGATCTGGCCGTGCAGCGGACGGAAGGGCAGCATCCGTCGCCACTGCACCCCCATTCGGTTGAGGCGCTTCACGGTGCGGCGATAGCCGGGGTACTGGGCGTTGCCGAGGTGGTCGAGCAGCACGCGCACGACGACGCCGCGGGCGTGCGCATCCTCGAGGGCGTCGAAGAAGTCCCCGGTCGCGTCATCGAGCAGCAGGATGTAGAACTCTGCGTGCACGGTCTTCTTCGCAGCCCGGATCGCGGCGGTCATCTGCGCGAGCGACTCGGTGTTGTCGTTCCACATCTGCGCGGAGTTGCCGCCGACGAGCGGCATCGACCCGAGGGTGCGGTTGAGTTCGACGATCGGCTCGAGCCACGGCGGCCAGGGCCGGTCGCGCTTCACCCGGTCGAAGCCCTCGGTCGTGTCGAGGATGTACTCGTTGATCTCGTGCTGCTTGCGGCGCCGGGCGCGGGGCAACCGGGCGCGCCCGAGGATCAGGAACAGGATGATGCCGACGTACGGCAGGAACCAGATCGCCAGCAGCCAGGCGAGCGCCGTCTGCGGGCGGCGGTTCTTCGGTACGAAGATGAGCGCCAGGATGCGTGCCGCGATGTCGATCGCCAGTGCGATGACGATGACGATGGCGACGATCGTCCCGGAATCCACGAGCACAGTCTGGCAGCGCCGCCGTAGCCCGCGAAATGCCGAAAGCTGCCGTGCACAGGTCGCGACGTGCGCCAGAAACGGGCACTTCGCGAGCCGAGCTACCGGAAGTTGATGAACTGCAGGGCGACGTCGAGGTCTTTGCCCTTGAGCAGGGCGATCGTCGCCTGAAGGTCGTCACGGCTCTTCGACTGCACGCGCAACTCGTCGCCCTGGATCTGGCTCTTGATCGTCTTCGGGGCTTCGTCGCGGATGATCTTCGCGATCTTCTTCGCGTCTTCGCTCGAGATGCCCTGCTTGATGGCCGCCTCGATGCGGTACTCCTTGCCGCTCGGGAACGGCTTGCCGGCATCGAGCGACCGCAGCGAGATGTTGCGCTTGATCAGTTTCTGCTCGAACACCTCGAGCACCGCCTTGACCCGCTCTTCGGCGTTCGCCTTCATGAGGATCTTCTCGCCCGACATCTCGATCGAGGCGTCGACGCCTTTGAAGTCGTAGCGCTGCTGGATCTCCTTCTGCGCCATGCCGAGGGCGTTCTGCACCTCCATGCTGTCGACCTTGCTGACGATGTCGAACGAGGAATCTGCCATGCCGCCATGGTAGAACGTGTCGATGCGCGCGGCCCCCAGAACGATCATCATCGTGGCCGCCGTTCTGGTCTCGTTGGGCGTCGTCGCGACGGCGGTGCTGGTGTTCCTCGCCCCGCGGGTGCCCGGGATGCCGGGGGCCGCGCCGGTCGCCGAGGAGCCGGCCCCGACGTGGGCGCCGCCCGCCACCCCGCCCGTCGCCGCCACGACGCCGGGGGTGGGCATCGCGGGCCTGGTGGATGCTGACTGGCTCGCGTCGACGAGTGCGGCGACCGGCATCCCCGAGCGGGCGCTCGCCGCCTATGCCGGAGCATCACTCGCGAAGGCCGCCTCGATGCCCGAATGCGGCCTTGCGTGGAACACCCTCGCCGGCATCGGCGCGACCGAGAGCGACCACGGGCGCCACGGCGGGTCGGCGGTCGAGCCCGACGGAACCGTCGCCCCGCCGATCTACGGCGTTCCCCTCGCCGGCGGCGACGGGGTCGAGCACATCCCCGACTCCGACGGCGGAACCCTCGACGGCGACACCGAGTTCGACCGCGCGGTCGGCCCGTTCCAGTTGATCCCGCAGACCTGGCGCAACTGGCACACCGACGCGAGCGGTGACGGCGTCGAGGATCCGCACAACATCGACGACGCCGCGATGGCGACCGCGAACTACCTGTGCCGCGTCAGCATCCACATCGACACCGAGGCCGGCTGGATCGCCGCGGTCTCGGGCTTCAACTCCCCGCAGTCCTACCGCGACACCGTCGCCCGCTACGCCGTGCGTTACGCCACTTCGGTGGTCGAGTAGCGCCGTAGGCGCGTGTCGAGACCTAGCCCCGCCCCGCATCCGGCCGCGCCGTGCTCGAGCGCACGACGAGATCGAACGGCAGCGGGGTGTTGAGCGACGCCGGCTCCGGATGCCCGGGGTGCAGCTCCTGCATGAGCACATCCACCGCCATCCGCCCCTGCAGCATCGGATACTGCGCGACCGTCGTGAGACCGAAGAACGCCGCGAGGTCGTGGTCGTCGATGCCGACGACCGACACGTCGCGCGGCACGTCGAGCCCGAGGTCGCGGGCGGCGAGGATCGCCCCGATCGCCATCTCGTCGGATGCCGCGAAGATCGCGGTGGGCCGGTCGTGCGGGGCGCCGAGGAGCTGCTTCGCCGCCTCGTAGCCGCCCTGCATGGTGAAGTCGCCGGGGTGGAAGAGCGCCGGATCGGTCGGGATGTCGGCCGCCGCGAGGGCCTCCTGGTACCCGATGCGCCGGTTGGTGGGCAGGTGGAAGTCCATCTCCACCGCACGGTCTCCGCCGATGTGGGCGATGCGCCGGTGCCCGAGGCCGATGAGGTGCTCGGTCGCGAGGCGCGACACGGCGATGTCGTCGATGCTGAGCGTGCGCACGCCCGGAAGCGGCCCGCCGACGCCGACCATCGGCTTGCGCAGGTCGTGCAGCCGCTGCACCTCGCTCTCGGTGAGTTCCAGCGAGACGGCGATCACGGCATCCACTCGTTTGCGCAGCAGGAAGTGCTCGAACACGCTGTGACGTTCCTCGGCGCCGCCGCCGAGGTTGTAGAGCGTGAGGTCGTACCCCTGCGCGAGCAAGGCGCTCTCCGCGCCCTCGAGCACCGCCCCGTAGAACCACCGGTTGAGGAACGGGATGACGACCCCGACGTTGCGCATGCGCCCGGTCGCGAGGGCGGATGCGCTCGACGACACGACGTAACCGAGCGCCGCGGCAGCCTCGAGCACCTTCGCCCGCGTCGCCGCCGACACGTGGCCGCGCCCGCTGAGCGCCCGTGACACCGTCGCCGCCGAGACGCCGGCGCGCCGCGCGACCTCTTCGATGCCGGCCACGGGTTCCTCCTGTCGGTGCCCACCGCAGTGGTCTGCCGATCTTACCGGCGTGGTGGGGCGGGGCCCGGCGAGCGGGTATTCTTGTCGAGCGCTTCGGCGCGACGGCGAGTTACCCAAGCGGCCAAAGGGATCTGACTGTAAATCAGACACGTAAGTTTCGGGGGTTCGAATCCCTCACTCGCCACCACACCGAAGCCCCGCTGGAGCGGGGCTTTCGACGTATGAGGCAGTCCCTTCAGCCGAGGCGACCTAGGCTCGACGGGTGACGGAACTCCTCGACCTCGCCCGCACCATCGCCCTCGAAGCGGGGGAGCTCGCCGCTCGCCGACGCCGCGAAGGGGTCGCGGTGGCCGCGACGAAGTCGACGGTCGTGGATGTCGTCACCGAAGCCGACCGCGAGGTCGAGCGACTCGTGCTCGGTCGACTTCAGGATGCCCGCCCGTCCGACGGGGTGCTCGGCGAGGAGGGGGCGTCGGTCTCCGGGTCGAGCGGACTCACCTGGGTCGTCGACCCGATCGACGGCACCGTCAACTACCTCTACGGCATCCCGCACTACGCGGTGAGCATCGCCCTCGTCGAGGGCGAGCCCGATCCGCTCACCTGGACCTCGAAGATCGGCGTCGTGCTCAATCCGGCGACGAGTGAGATCTTCACCGCCGAGGCGGGCGCGGGTGCCTTCTGCGGCGAGCGTCGCCTCCGGGTCGGCGGGCCGACGCCGCTGAATCTCGCACTGATCGCCACGGGGTTCGCGTACGCCGCGAGCACGCGGGGGGCGCAGGGGGAGGTCATCGCCCGCCTGCTGCCGCAGGTGCGCGACATTCGCCGGCAGGGCACGGCATCCCTCGATCTGTGCTTCGTCGCCGACGGCCGCTACGACGCGTTCTTCGAGCGCACGCTGAGCCCGTGGGATCACGCGGCCGGGGCGCTCGTCGCCCGCGAGGCCGGCGCGCGGGTCACCGGGATGCGCGGGGCGGCCCCCAGCAGCGACCTCATCATCGCCGCCGAGCCCTCCGTCGCCGCGCGACTCGAGGCGGTCCTCGACGAGCTGGGTGCCTTCGACGCGTTCTGATGACGCCCGTGTGACGGATTCCTGAGAATCAGCAGTGCGAGTGGCCAGACCGTTGCCAATTCGTTACCCTGGGGGAGTTCATCCGGCGTCACCCCGCGCCGGCATCCCGAAAGCGTTCGGCCGCGTTTGCCGTCGGTCGCACTCCAGGAGTCCTGCCGAATGACCGTTCCCGAGGAACGCGAGAACGACCCGCTGGTTCTCGACCTCCTCGGTTTCGGCACCCCTGCGCGGCTGGAGCCGATCGCCGCGCCCGCGACTCCCACGCACGAGATCTCGCCGTCGCGTGAGGTCGTCTCCGCCCCGCTGACCCGCCGCGAACTGCGGGATCGCGAACGCACCGTCGAGGTCGTCGCGCCTGCCGCCCCGCGCCGCGGGGCCGCATCGGGGGCCGGGGCGAAAGCACGCGTCAAGCCGCGCCGCACCGCCAAGAACACCACGCGTCGCGACGCCGTGCGGGTCGCCGGGGTGAAGAAGTCGCTCGGCAAGCGCCTGCTCTCCTTCGGCGCGATGCTCTTCGCCGGCGCCCTCGCCTTCGGCATGACCGTGCCGGCGAACGCCTTCGACACGGGACCCGAAGAGACGGTGCTCGCCGACTCGCTGGCGATGGAGGCGCAGACGGTCGAGGTCGACCCGACGCTCGTCTCGTTCTCGGAGCGCGACGCCTGGACCGTCACCTCGTGGGCGGAGATGTTGCGCCTGCGGTACGGCAACCGCACCTTCGACTACACCGTCGGCACCGGTCCGATCCGCTGGCCGTTCCCCTACGCCGTGCCGATCTCGAGCGGATTCGGCGACCGTGCCGCGCCGTGCCGCGGATGCTCGACGGCGCACTCCGGCATCGACTTCAACCCGGGGTGGGGAGCCGCGATCTTCGCGATCGCCGACGGCGTCGTGTACGAGCACGGCGAAGGCGGCTCCAGCTGGGGCAACTACGTGATCATCCAGCACGAGATCGACGGCCAGACCGTGTACAGCGGCTACGCGCACATGCAGAGCGGCTCATCGCCCCTCGTCGTCGGTGAGGAGATCAAGGTCGGCGACTTCGTCGGGCTGGTCGGCGCCACTGGCCAGGCGACCGGCGCGCACCTGCACTTCACGATCTCCATCGGTGACCCGATGCACTACGTCGACCCGTACACGTTCCTGAAGACGTACGCGAGCTAGGGTCCCGGCCGTCGGGTCAGCGCAGCCAGACGGTCGTGTCGCCGGGCAGGATCCCGTCGCCGAGGGGACCGCTTGACACGACCACCTCGCCGGCCGGCAGCGGCACCGGAGTGCTTCCGGTGTTGGCGACGATCGTGAGGCCGCGGTTGCGGAGGGCGATCACGTCGGGGGCGGAGTCCAGCCACTCGATCTCGCCCGCACCGAGCTGGTGGTCCCGCCGCACGGCGAGCGCGGCGCGGTAGAACTCGAGCGTCGAACCCGGGACGCCGCGCTGAGCATCGCGGGCGTAGAACGCCCACGACGCGGGCTGCGGCAGCCAGGAGTCACCCGTCGGGCTGAAGCCGGCGGCGGGCGCGTCGGTCTCCCAGGGGATCGGCACCCGGCATCCGTCGCGACCGTAGAGCTTGCCGCCGGTGCGGGCGAAGGTCGGGTCCTGGCGGGCCTCGTCCGGCAGGTCGACGACCTCGGGCAGGCCGAGTTCCTCGCCCTGGTAGAGGTAGGCCGAGCCGGGCAGCGCGAGCATGAACCCGGTGGCCGCGCGACCACGGCGGAGGCCGACGGCCTCATCGGGCAGCCGGGGTGACCGCGGGCCGATGCCCTCACCCTGCGGCGGGGGCGGCGTGAGCGCCAGCCGGGAGGGGTGACGGATGACGTCGTGGTTGGAGAGCACCCAGGTGCTGGGTGCTCCGACGGCCCCGAACGCCTCGAGCGACTCGTCGACGATCGACCGCAGCGCGGCCGCCTGCCACGGGGTCTCGAGGTAGCCGAAGTTGAAGGCCTGGTGCATCTCGTCGGGACGCACCCAGCGCGCCATCTTGCTGAGCGGCGCCACCCACGCTTCGGCGATCAGCACGCGTTCGCCGTCGTAGGCCTCGAGCACGCGGCGCCAGTCGCGATAGATGTCGTGCACGCCCTCCTGGGCCCAGTACGGCACGTCGACCTCGTCGCCGCCCATGCTGCCGCCGTCGGGGTCGGGGGTGTAGTCGGGCAGGTCGTCGGCCTTGATCATGCCGTGGGCGACGTCGACCCGGAATCCGTCGACGCCACGGTCGAGCCAGAACCGCAGGATCTCGCGGAACCGGTCGTGCACCCAGGGGTTGCTCCAGTCGAGGTCGGGCTGCGACGCGTCGAACAGGTGCAGGTACCAGGGTCCGGCGGTGCCGTCCGCCTCGGTGATGCGGGTCCATGCGGGGCCGCCGAAGACCGACTGCCAGTTGTTCGGGGGCAGCTCACCGGTTGCGCCGCGGCCCTCGCGGAACAGGTAGCGCCCGCGTTCGGGCGACCCCGGTCCCGCGGCGAGTGCCTCCTGGAACCAGGGATGCTCGCTCGACGAGTGGTTGGGCACGAGGTCGACGACGACCCGCAACCCGAGATCGTGGGCGCGGGCGAGCAGCGCGTCGAAGTCGGCGAGCGTGCCGAACAGCGGGTCGACGTCGCAGTAGTCGGCGACGTCGTAGCCGGCATCACGTTGCGGTGAGGTCATGAACGGCGACAGCCAGACCGCATCCACCCCCAGCTCGGCGAGCGCGTCGAGTCGCCGGGTGATTCCGGCGAGGTCGCCGACACCGTCGCCGGTGGAGTCCGCGAAGGAGCGGGGATAGACCTGGTAGATGACGGCGTTGCGCCACCAGTCGGAGTTCAGCATTGATTCCATCGTTTCTGATGGAAGCGTTTGCAGATTGCAATGTCAAGTTTGCGACTCAAGAGACAAGACGTCTTGACTTTGGCCCGAAGATCGGTTGAGATTCTCTGGAAGCGCTTGCACCAAGCGTTCGGAGAACGGCCTCCGGCTGGCGGCCGTTCCCGTTTGTCAGCGAAAGGACACACACCAATGAAGGTGACCAGGACCGGACTTCTCGGCCTCGGCGCGATCGCCGTGACCGCCGCGTTCGTTCTCAGCGGCTGCACCCCCGGCACGGACGGCGGCGCCGGAACCGGCGGCACGCTCACCGTCTGGGTCGACGCAGAACGCCTCGACGCGCTCCAGGGAGCGGCCGATGACTACTCCGAACAGACCGGAGTCGAGGTCGAACTCGTCGGCAAGGACAACGCCACGATCAAGGATGACTTCATCCAGCAGGCCCCGACCGGTGAGGGCCCCGACATCGTCATGGGCGCCCACGACTGGCTCGGCGAGCTGACGACCAACGGCGTCGTCGCCCCCCTGGAACTCGGCGACTCGGCGGGCGACTACCTCGATGTCGCGATTCAGGCCGCCACCTATGACGGCACCATCTACATGCTCCCGTACGCGGTCGAGAACATCGCCGTGCTGCGCAACGCCGACCTCGTTCCCGAGGCCGCCGCGAGCTTCGACGACATGATCGCCGCCGGAAAGGCTGCAGGCCTCGCCCAGCCGTTCGTGGTCGAGCAGGGTGCCGAAGGCAACCCGTATCACCTGTACCCGTTCCAGACCGCGTTCGGGGCCCCGGTGTTCGGCTCGACCGACGCCGGCTACGACGCGACCGACCTGCAGCTCGGCAACGAGGGCGGAACCGAGTTCGCGGCCTGGCTCGGAAGCCAGGGCAAGAACGGCACCGGAGTGTTCAACACCGACATCGACGGCGCCATCGCCAAGCAGGCCTTCCTCGACGGCACCGCGGCCTTCTGGCTGACCGGTCCGTGGAACGTCGGGTCGGCTCTCGACGCCGGCATCAACGTCGCGATCGACCCGATCCCGAGCCCGACCTCGGATGCCGCTCAGCCATTCGCCGGCGTCAAGGGCTTCTTCCTCTCGGCCGAGAGCGAGAACAAGGTCGCCGCGACCGACTTCCTGGTCAACTACCTCGGCTCCGAGGATGTGCAGCTCGCCCTGTTCGAGGCCGGCAACATCCTTCCGGCGCTGAGCGCGGCGGCAGACACCGCGTCGAGCGACCCGATCATCGCGGGCTTCTCGACCGTCGGCGCCGACGCCGTTCCGATGCCGGCCATCCCGGCGATGGGTTCGGTCTGGCAGTACTGGGGCATCGCCGAGGCGGCCATCATCAACGGTGAGGACCCCGCGGCGACGTGGGCGAAGCTCGCCGCGGACGTGAGCGCCGCGATCGGCTGACGCCGGTTCGCCCGAACACCCCAGCGGATGCGGGGCGCGTCAGATCTCGACGCGTCCCGCATCCACCCGCCGGAGAGGTATCCCGCATGACCCGCTCGTCGCTGCTCGCGCTCGTCGTGAAGATCGTCCTGCTCGCGTTCATCGACGCGGTGGCCGTCTACGCGGCCTTCTTCGTCCTGCTGCAGGGCAACCTGGTCGCGACGGTCGCCATCCTCGTCGTGACGGCGCTCATCAACGTCGTCTACCTGGCGCGGCGGCGGTTCCTCCCCGCGAAGTACCTCACTCCGGGCCTGCTCTTCCTCGCGGTGTTCCAGATCTTCGTGCTGCTCTACACCGGCTATGTCGGCTTCACGAACTACGGCACCGGGCACAACGGCTCGAAGGAGCAGGCGGTCTCGTCGCTTCTCGCCTCGTCGCTCGTGCGGGTCGAGGATTCGCCCACCTATCCGGTGACCGTCGTCGACCGGCTCGGGCAGCTCGGGCTGCTCATCACCGACCCGGAGGACGACACCGCGTACGTCGGCACCGCCGACGAACCGCTGACCGAAGTGGATGCCGAGTTCGAGAACGGCAAGGCTGTCTCGACCGCGGGCTGGACGAGCCTCACCTTCCAACAGGTGATCGCGCGCACCGCCGAGATCACCGAGCTCGCCGTGCCCTTCTCCGACGATCCGAACGACGGGGCGCTCCGCACGCCCGACGGCTCGAGCGCCTACCGTTACCTCTCCACGCTCGAGTACGACGAGTCGGCGGGCACGATGACCGACGATCGCGGTGTGGTCTACTCCGACATCGGCACGGGCGCCTTCGTCGCGGAGAACGGGGAGGAGTTGCGCCCGGGCTGGCAGATCACCGTCGGGGGCGACAACTTCGTGCGAGCCCTCACCGAGTCGTCGATCCGCGGGCCGTTGCTCTACGTGACGGCGTGGACCTTCGCGTTCGCGATCGGCTCGGTCGTGCTCTGCTTCGCGCTCGGGTTGCTGCTCGCGCTGACCTTCGAGCATGCCCGCATGCGCGGGGTGCGGTACTACCGGCTGCTGATGATCCTCCCGTACGCGTTCCCGGCGTTCCTGTCGATCCTGGTCTGGGGCGGCATGATGAACGAGAGCTTCGGGTTCCTCAACCAAGTGGTCTTCGGGGGCGCCGACATCCCCTGGCTCTCCGATCCGACGCTCGCCAAGGTGAGCGTGCTGCTGGTGAACCTCTGGCTCGGATTCCCCTACATGTTCCTCATCTGCACCGGGGCGCTGCAGGCGATCCCGGGGGAGCTCACCGAGGCGGCGAGAGTCGACGGCGCTCGCGGGTGGAACCTCTTCCGGCATATCAAGCTGCCGCTGTTGCTCTCCACGACGGCGCCGGTGCTGATCGCGTCGTTCGCGTTCAACTTCAACAACTTCAACCTCGTCTACCTGCTCAACAACGGCGGGCCCCGTGACACGACGACCAGCCTCCCGGTCGGCCACACCGACCTGCTCATCTCGATGGTCTACAAGGTCGCCTTCACCGGGCAGAACCGCGACTACGGCCTGGCGAGCGCGTTCTCGATCCTGATCTTCGTGATCGTCGCCGGCATCGCGATCTTCAGCTTCAGCCGCACCCGGGCCTTGGAGGACATCCAGCGATGACGACGACAGCCCCCGCCCCTGTGCAGAAGAAGCTCCCGCGACGCAGCCTCGTCGCCTGGCTCGCCGACACCGGATGGCGCCACCTCGTCGCGATCGCCGTGTCGATCTTCGCCGTCTTCCCGCTGCTGTTCGTGATCTCCTCGGCGCTCAACCCCAACGGCACACTCACCGGCTCGAACGCGCTGTTCTCGAAGTTCGGCCCCGACAGCTTCATCCGCATCCTCACCGGCAATCAGACGCCCTACCTGCTCTGGTTCGGCAACTCGGTCTTCATCGCCGCCGTCACGGCGGTCGCCTCGACCCTCATGGCGGCGCTTGCCGCCTACGCCTTCTCGCGGATGCGATTCACCGGTCGCCGGTTCGGGCTCATCACGATCGTCGTCATCCAGATGTTCCCGCAGCTGCTGGGCGCGGTCGCGATCTTCCTCATGATGACCGCGATCGGCGACATCTTCCCGGTGCTGGGCCTGAGCTCGCGACTCGGGCTGATCATGGTCTACCTCGGCGGCGCGCTGGGCGTGAACACCTACCTGATGTACGGGTTCTTCAACACGGTGCCGGTCGAGATCGACGAGGCCGCGAAGATCGACGGCGCGGGGCACGCGCGCATCTTCTTCTCGATCATCCTGCGGCTCGTCGCCCCGATCCTCGCGGTCGTCGCGCTGCTGTCGGTGATCGCCTCGTTCAGCGAGTACCTGATCGCGAGCGTGCTGCTCATCGATCCCGAGAGCCAGACCCTCGCCGTGGGGCTCGTCAAGCTGGTCTCCAACCCGCGCTACGCCGACTGGAGCGCCTTCTCGGCGGGGGCGATCATGGCGGCGATCCCCGTCGTGCTGCTGTTCCTCGCGCTGCAGCGCTACATCGTCGGCGGGCTCACCGCCGGTGCGGTGAAGTGACGTCTCGGAAACATCCGACGGGTAGCGTGCACGCGTGACCGAACCACATCACGATGGCTCGAGCCTCTACGTCTCCGACCCGAACCCTTCGCTCGGCGACGTGGTGCGGGTTCGAGTGCGGGTCCCCGAGGGGTGGGGCGCGACTCGGATTCGGGTTCGGGTGCGCCCCGACGGCGAGCCGTTCTACGTCGAAGCCGTCCGGCCACACGCGCAGTCGCATCCCGAGTGGTGGGAGGCACCGGTCACCGTCGAGAACCCCGAACACCCGTACCGCTTCCGTCTCGACCGTGGCGATGGCACCGCGCACTGGCTGAACGCGCGCGGGCTGCACCGCCTCGACCCCCGGGATGCCGACGACTTCCGCATCGTCGCGGGCAACGTGCCTCCTGCCTGGTCGGCGGGTTCGGTCATGTACCAGGTCTTCCCCGACCGGTTCGCCCGTTCCGCGGCGGCCGACGGGCGTGAACTGCCCGACTGGACGGAACCCGCGGCGTGGGGCGACCCCATCGAGCCCGACCGTCGGCGCATCGCCCTGCAGTTCTATGGCGGCGACCTGGCCGGCATCGAGGAGCGGCTCGACCACATCCAGGGTCTCGGCGTCGACATCCTCTACCTGACTCCGGTGTTCCCGGCCCGGTCGAACCACCGCTACGACGCCTACTCGTTCGACCGCGTCGACCCGCTGCTCGGCGGCGACGAGGCGTTCGTCTCGCTCGTCGAGGCGGCGCACTCCCGCGGGATGCGCGTCATCGGCGACCTGACGACGAACCACTGCGGTGACGCGCACGAGTGGTTCCAGGCCGCCCACGGCAATCCGGGTGCCCCCGAGAGCGAGTTCTTCTACTGGCTCGACGACGCGCAGCACAGCTACGTGTCATGGCTCGGAGTGCCGAGCCTGCCGAAGCTCAACTGGAACTCGATCGAGTTGCGCCGCCGCTTCATCGAGGGCCCCGACTCGGTCGTCGCGAGGTGGCTCCAGCCGCCGTACTCGCTCGACGGCTGGCGCATCGACGTCGCCAACATGACCGGGAGGTACGGCGCCGACGACCTCAACTCCGAGGTGCGGCGCATCATCCGTCGCACGATGACCGAGGTGAATCCCGACACGCTGCTGCTCGGGGAGTTCACCGGGGATGCGGCCGCCGACTTCGTCGGCGACGCGTGGCACGGCGCGATGACCTACGCCAACTTCACCCGACCGGTCTGGAACTGGCTGCGCACCCCGGGTAGCGGCGCGGGTGGCGGCCTGTCGATGATCGTGGGGGAGACGCAAGACTGGGACGGCACCGACGTCGTCGCGTCGCACCGCGAGTTCGCCGCCGGTTTCCCGTGGCGGGTGCGCACCCGGAACATGAACGCCCTCGACACCCACGACATCCCGCGCTTCGTGAACGACGCCCGACCCGGCACGGTGCCCGTCGCTGTCGGGCTCGCGATGACGCTGCCCGGGCTGCCCGTGATCTGGCAGGGCGACGAGTTCGGCCTCACCGGCTCCGATGGAGAGCACTCCCGCACGCCCCTTCCCTGGGACGAGCTGGATGCCGCCGCCGACCGCATCGCGCTCTACCAGCGCCTCGCGGGGTTGCGGTCCGAGCATCCTGCACTCGCCGACGGGGGCCTGCGCTGGCTGTACGTCTCGGCGGAGCTGATCGCGTTCGCCCGCGAGTCGGTCGACGAAGTGCTGGTCGTCGTCGCGGCGCGTTCCGCGACCTCGGCCGACCTCGGGCTGGGCGTCGCCGGCATGATCGTGGCCGAAGGGTCGATCTCGGTCGCTGACGGCGTCGTCACCACCGGGGGCGCCGCGTTCGGTGTCTGGTCGCTCGGCCGCGCCGACGCCCCCGCCTGGTCGGCCTCCTCGTGACGGCCGGTGCGGAGTTCGACCGCCGCAGCACCGCACTCGCCGAGGTCGCCCGAACCCGCGACGGCTTCGCAGGTCTCGTGCTGTTGGGCTCGGCTTCGCCCGCGGCCGCGCATCGCCGCGACGAGTGGTCGGACCACGACTTCTTCATGCTCGCCCACCCCGGCGCCGAGGATGCGGTGCGCGACGTCGTGGCATGGCTGCCCGACCCCGACCGGCTGGTACTGGTCGCCCGCGAGGGCGAGATCGGCTTCGCCGCGGTCTACGACGACGGGCACGTGTTCGAGTTCGCCGCCGCGACCGCCGAGGAACTCGGGGGTGCGCTGGCCACGGAGGACGTCGACATCCCGGTCGACGACGGCCCGGCCGCGACCCTGATCGCCGCCTCGCAGGCGCGGGTGCGCGCGGCGCCACCCGCCGACCCGGCCAACGACGCACGGCTCGTGCTCGTGAAACTGCTGATCGGTGTCGGACGCGATCGGCGCGGAGAGTCGCTCGTCGCCGGACAGTTCGTGCACGTCTTCGCGGTCACCCACCTCGCGCGGGCCGTTCGGGCTCGCATCCCCGTCGAGGCGTCGGTGCGCGACGGGATCGACCCGCTGCGCCGGTTCGAGCGCGACTATCCCGAACTCGGCGCGAAGCTGCGCACGGTGCTCGGGGCGCCGATCGAGGATGCCGCCCGCGGGCTGTTCGGGCTGTTGCGCGACACGCTCGAGCCGGGCTGGGATGCCTTCCCGAGCCGGGCCGCGGATGTCGTCGCGACCCGGCTCGGCTGGTCGGCTTAGCGCCCCGCGGCGTCGATGATGTCGGCGGTCGCCTGGGGCTGCGACAGGAACGGCGAGTGGCCGGTGTCGAGCCGGTGCACCGTCGAGCCGGCGCGACCCGAGAGCGCCTCCTGCGCGAACAGCGGGAAGACCGCGTCGCGCTCGGTGATGAGGTAGCTCGACGGGATGGTCTGCCAGGCCACCTCCGTCACAATGTCGCTGAACGGCTTCGTCGCCTGGGAGATCAGGCGAGCGGCGTTGGCGTGGGCGACGTCGTCGGGCAGGTCGTTGAAGAACAGGCCCTCCGCCGGTTCGGCCGGGTTGCCGGCGGTGGTGAGGGCACCATCGACCATCCACCAGGTCGGGGGCACTCCGCCGACGGCACCCAGCAACGACTCGCCCGCGTCGAGGGCGAACGCGGCGATGTAGACGATGTGCGCGACGTTCGAGGCCCCCGCGAGCCCCTGGGTGGTGGGCACCCCGCCGTAGGAGTGGGCCACGACCACGACGGGGCCGGCGATCGCGTCCACGGCATCCCGAACCGCCTTCGCATCGTCGAGCATGCCGAGCTCGGCCTTGTTCGGCGCGTGCACCGTCGGCAGGTCGATCGCGACGACGGTGCGGCCCTTCGCCTCGAGCAGCGGGCGGACCGCATCCCAGCACCAGGCACCGTGCCAGGCGCCGTGCACGAGCAAAATGGTCGGGTTCGACATGTTCTCCTCCTTGAGTGGGTTGTCGTTCGAGGGCAGGATAGGCAGCGCCCGAGATGCCGGTCTCTGGCCGGGAGCGAGAATCGATGACGATGAGCGAAGCTGCCGCTGCCCCCGTGCACGCCCGCACGAGCGACGTGCCCGAGGCGGAGCGCTTCGACTACTTCCGGGATGCCCTGAGCGACGTGTACCTCGGCATCCGCACCGAATGGTCGGGGACGGGTGTCTTCGATGCCGCGTTCGACTCCTACCCGGTCGACGGCGACGTGCTCGCCCACATGTGGGCGCCGGGGCACGTCGGTCGCCGCGGCTCGGCGCTCGTGAAGCAGCGCCCCGACGAAGCCGTCTACCTGAACCTCAGCACATCGGGCGATCACACCGTGAGCCACCTCGATCGTGCCTGGCAGCTCGGCCGCGGGATGCCGATCCTGCTCGACAGCGAGTCGCCCTTCGTCGTCGACTTCGCCGACCGGGCCCGCTTCCGCCTGTACTCGCTGCGCATCGAGAAGCGCCCCGGATTCGAGCCGACCCGCCGCGACGTGCTGCGCATCAACGAGCAGCTCACGCGCACGACATCCGGTCGAGCCCTCGCGACGCAAGCCCGGCTGATGTGCGCCGAGATCGAGGCGGGCCGCCCGGAGGTCGCTGCGGCGATGGCCGCGCCGGTGCGCGCCTTGCTGCGAGTGCTCGCCGGCTCCCCGGACGACCCCGAAACCCGTCTCGACGAGTTCAAAGCCGTCGCCCGGGCCCGGCTGACCGCGCCCGACCTCCGGGCGGACGAGGTGGCTGCCGCGTTCGGGCTCACCGGCCGCACGGTGCAGTCGGCGTTCCAGGTCGCGGGCGAGACGTTCGGCGCCTGGCTGCTCGCCGAGCGACTCGATCTCGCATGCGAGCGACTCGTCTCACCGGCCTGGCGGCGACGTGGTGTCGCTGCGATCGCCGCGGCGTGCGGGTTCCGCGATCCGACCCACTTCCACCGGGCGTTCCGCACGCGATTCGGAATGACGCCAGGCGAGCTGCGCGCCGGGCGGTAGCGCGTCATCCGGTCGAACCCCGGTCGCCCGGATGCTAAAGTCTCCTGGTGCCTCGGCAAGTTCGAGGCGTGCCCCGATAGCTCAGTGGTAGAGCACTTCCATGGTAAGGAAGGGGTCGTCAGTTCAATCCTGACTCGGGGCTCGGCGCTTCCGTCGGTGCTCCGTGCGGCGGGGGAAGCTGCCCTTGGCTGAGTAGCTCAGTTGGTTAGAGCGCACGACTCATAATCGTGAGGTCGCGGGATCGTGCCCCGCCTCAGCTACCGAAGCGAGTTCTCGCCACGCTCAGGATTCGACGGTCGCTGCCGGTTCGACGACCGCCGCGGACTCATCGGCCACGACGCGCTCGACGTCCGATCGTCGGCCGCGGAGCCTCGATCGGCGGATCAGGCTGATCGCGATCGTGCCGACGATCATCGCCGCGCCGCCGATCCCGATCAACGTGCGCACGTCGAAGCCACCGTCGGGATCGAAGAGGACGGCCCAGATCGCGACGAGGGTCGCTCCCACCGTGAGAAGGAGGACGACGAGGGCCGTCCCCGCTCGTCGGCGAGAGTGGCCGAACACCATCACGGCACCCGCGATATCGACGACGAACACGAGAAGCAGGAGGGTGTAGAGCACGGTCACCCCGATCCCGATGGAGCGCTCGCGTCGCAGTCGCGCGATCGCGGCGAACCCGTAGATCGACGTCGAGAGCAGCAGCAGATAGGTGAGTATCGTGCCGGCGATGACGATCGGAACCACGAAGGGGAGGAGGAAGATTCCGATCGCGCGGAGGCTCAGGGCGAGGACGCCGACAGCGACGAGAAGCAGCAGGGCAAAGTTGATGAGATAGAACGGGATCGCGGCGAGCTTGACGAGGAGGACGCCGGATGCCAGTTCTCGAGTTCTGCCTGACCGGATCTTCTTGACGCTGTCGACGATGACGAGGACCGTCACGATGAGCAGTGCGAGGTTCCACACCGCCACGGCCGCGATCAGGATGTACAGGATCACCTCGGGCCCCGAGGACTCCGACAGGACGGGTGACGCCCAGACCAAGGCGACCGGGATGGCGACGTAGCCGATCGCGCCGAGGATCATCACGCCGGCCTGAACAAATCTCATAGAGCACAACGTAGGGGACGAGCGGGGCGCGGACAGTGGAGGCAGCCCCCGGATCCGCGTCAGAGTTCGACGGTGTTCGGGGGCAGCCCTCGGCTCAGTACCTCAGGTGATCAGAGCGCACTACTCACAATCGTGAGGTTCCGATCAGCACGAAGTCAGGTCGAACACCGATTGGGTGAGTCGGTCGGGTCCGCCGACGAGGGTGACCTGGGTGACGCCGATGGTGGTGAGTTCGGCCAGCACGGCGGCGGGGACGCAGCTGGTGGGTGCCAGGAACAGTGGTGCTTTGATCTGTCCGGCGAGGGCGGATGCGGCGAGTGCGTCGGGGAAGGCGAGTCCGGTGGCGATGATCGCGCGGCGGGCGCTGTCGGCGCCGAAGACGGCGTGGTTGATCTCGTAGGCGGTGCCGAAGCGGTCCGCGCCGGTGAGTCGGGTCGCGCCGAGCTGGGTGACGATCCCGTCGGAGACCATGTTCGATCCGCCGACGACGGTGATGTTGACGGCGCCGAGGTCGGCCAGCACGTCGAGGGTGGCTTGGTCGACGGTCGGCTGGGTGCCGTTGACGAGGATCACCGGGGCGCCGAAGCTGGCGCCGGCGGCGCCGGCGGCGAGGGCGTCGGGGAAATTGAGGCCGGTGGCGATGTAGACGTCGGTGGCGCCGCCGCCGTTCGCCGCGGTGTCGAAGGCGTCGATCGCGATGTTGCGGGAGGTCTCGAACCGGTTGGCGCCCGAGATGCGGTCGGTGGGCGCGATCGTGTTCAGGTCGGCGAGGATCGCGGCGGAGACGCGGTCGGTGCCGCCGACGACGACGATGCGAGCCGGGTCGAGACGCACGATCTCGGCGCGCACCGCGGCCGGCATCGTCACGGGGTCGGTCAGCAGCACGGGGCCGTTCAAGTGCGCCGCCGCCGGCCCGGCGGCGAGGGCGTCGGGGAAGGCGAGACCGGTCGAGACGTAGACGACCTCAGCGCCGCCCGGGAAGCCCTCCTGCGAGATCTCCACCCCCGTGCCGTACCGGTTCGTTCCCGTGAGCCGGATCACCGGATCCGCGACCAGCCACATCTCGTTGGCGTACTGGCTCACGAGCAGACCGTTTCCGGTGGGCATCGCGGCGATGTGAAACGGGGAGGTCAGCGCGACATAGTCCTGGGTTCCGGTCGCCAGATCGATGCGGGAGATCCCGTCCCCGTCACCAGGGTTGTCGTAGAGCATGGCGTAGAGGGTCGCGCCGTCAGGCGAGATGTCGACGTGTGCCGTGATGACCGAGGTGGTGATCGTGTCGATCGCCGCCAGGTCGGTCGGGTCGGAGGTATCGAGCTCGACGATGCTCGTGGAGTAGGTGGAGACATAGCCGCGCGAGCCGTCGGGGGTGAGGCCTATCGTGGTCGGCTGCCCGCCGACGGCGATCGAGTCGAGCAGGGCGTGCGTGGAGGCGTCGAAGGCGATGACCGATCCGCCGTAGTCGACGACCCAGAACACCGCTCCGTCGGGGCTCAGTTCGATCTCTTGAGGGTTGCTCAGTCCCGTTATCGTGGTATCGACCGTGCGGGTCGCCACGTCGACGATCGAGATGGAACTGGCGCCGTAGTTGGTGATCCACACCTTGCTGCCGTCGGCGGTGAAGGCCCCGTCGAACGGGAAGTTGGCAGTGACGACCGGGGCACCGAGGGTGGTGTTCGTCGCGGGGTCGAAGAATTGGATCTCGTCGCTGCTGAGGCTCGTGGCGAGACCGACCGATCCGTCAGGTGACAAGACCGTATTCGTCGGATCGGTACCGACCCCGAACGTCGTGATCGTGCTGAACGTGATCAGGTCGACGACGGTGACCGAGTCGTTGTTCCGGTTCGCCAAGTAGGCAGTCGTGCCGTCGGCAGAGACCGTGAGCCCGGCCCAACCGGAGAGCGTCGCATAGTCCTCGATCGGCTCGAACGCAACGGCCGACAGCGGGGCGAGCAGGACGGCGCCGACGGCGAGCGTCACGGGTGCGGTGATGCGGGTGATCACTCGGGTGCGACGGGTAGGCCGAGACATTGATGACTCCTGATCGGTACGGGCGGCGACGGTCGTTGCGAACCTAGCGCAGCAAGGTGGCCCCGTAAACTTAGCGTTGTTCAGCAACTCCGCCGGGAGCCGTCACGACCTGTTCCGCGAGGTATCGTCGGCGCCGTCGCTTCCGTCAGGTGTAGATCGCCCCGCTGGGGTAATCGGCGCTCGCCACGCGGCGCCCCTCGACGCTGTCGGGCGTGAGTCGCATGAAGACGCGTTTCGATCCCGCCGCCCAGCTCACCAGCTCGAGCGCTCCGGACCCGACGATCTCGGCCTGATCGGTCAGCATGTCGATGCGGCCGCGGATGACGATGCTCCAGTGCCCGTCGTCGTCGGCGCTCTGGGCACCGAATGCGGCGTGCGGCTGCACCTCGAGGGCGGCCACCTTGGTGCCGGGCGCGCTCCGGAACAGGAGGGTGCGGCCGTCGACGAGGTAGTTCACGGGGAACAGGTCGGGTCGGCCGGCGGCCGCGGTCGCGAGCATCCCCACCCCCGAGCGGCGCAGAAGATTCCAGCACTCGTCGGTGCTCACCCGGCTGATCACAGGGGGGTTCTCATCCATGCGGCCAGGTTCGTCGCCGCGACGACCGCCCCCCAGAGTCGAAGGTCCCACCGTCCCGGGCACGGTCAGGGTGCGCGCCGACGTAGTCTCGTTCCCTGCCACCCGTTCCCTGTCGCCAGGAGGCCATCGCGATGCCGCACCAGCCCGACACCATCGTCGAGTACCCCGCGGGGGCGCTGTCGTCGCGGGGGACCGTGCTGGCGACGCTGCCGCTCCCGGAGGGGCTCGGCGTGGTACTCGACCGCACCGCCGTGCACGCCGTCGACGCCGGGTGGCCCGACCAGCCCGCCGACCGCGGGCTTCTCGCCGCGCATCCGATCCGTGACGCGATCGTCGGCGCGATCGACGGTGCGGCCGACGGCGGCGACATCCTGATCGGCCGCGACATCCCGGTGCGCACGGGTGCCGACGGCTGGTCGTTCGTCGTCGTGCACGTGCTCGACCCCGATGCCGCCGTGCAGGTCGGCGACGACGTCGAGGTGACCGTCGACGCGAGGTACCGCCGTGCCCTCTCGGCCGGGCACACCGCGTGCCACCTCGCGTCGCTCGCCCTCGACGCCGCGCTCGCGGCCGCGTGGACGAAGGAGGTGCCCGCCGACGCTCTCGGCGCCCCCGGCTTCGACGCGCTCGCCTGTGCGTCGTCGCGCATCCACGAGTTCGGCTCGACCGACGTGTACCGGGTCGGAAAGTCACTGCGCAAGCGGGGCTTCGACGCAGCGTCCCTCGACCAGCTCGACGCGGTCGAGGATGCCGCCAACGCCCGGCTCGCCGAATGGGTCGCGACCGGCGCCGGCATCCGCATCGATCGCGACGGTGACGGCCTCGGCGACCGTCGCCGCTGGGTGTGCGAGCTGCCCGGCGGCGACGCCGTCATCCCCTGCGGGGGAACCCATCTCACCTCCCTCGGCGAGCTCGCCGCCGTGCGGGTCGAGCTGGCGCGGGAGGATGTCGAGGGCGGTATCGCGCTCACGATGACCACCACCGCGACCCCCGCCGCGCAGGCCTAGGGTCGTCGAGTGGGTTCCGTACGGTATGTCGCAATCGGCGACTCGTTCACCGAAGGCGTCGGCGACGAGCCCGAGCCCGGCGTCGTGCGCGGTTGGGCCGACCTGGTCGCGCAGGGCTGGGCGGATGCCACGCGCGGCCCGATCGAGTACGCCAACCTGGCGATTCGCGGCAAACTCGCCCGGCCGATCATCGACGAGCAGCTCGAGCCTGCCCTTGCCCTGCGTCCGACGCACCTGTCGTTCAACGGCGGCGGCAACGACATGCTGCGGCCGCGCACGCCGCTCGCCGACATCGCGGACGCCTTCGAGCACGTGCTGCGGCGCTGCGACGAAGAAGGCGTGACGTTCATCCTGCTGAGCGGAGCCAACCCGTCGCGGCAGCTGCCGCTCGGGGGGCTCGTGCAGCGCCGCGGCGACGAGCTGTCGCGCATCGTCGAGGGCCGGTTCGCCGGTCGGGATGACGTCATCCGCGCCCTCAACTGGCCCGACCGCGAACTCGCCGGTCCCGACTTCTGGGCGCCCGACCGCCTGCACCTCAACTCACGGGGCCATCATCGGGTCGCCGCCCGGGTGCTCACCGCACTGGGGCTCGAGCCGCCGGCGGAGTGGTGGGACTACACCGAGCTTCCGGCGCCCGAACGGCTGGGTCGCGCCGAGTACCTCCGCGAGCATCTCGCCCCGTGGGTGCGCCGCCGCCTCGCGGGCACCTCGTCGGGCGACGGCCGGGAACCGAAGTACCCGCGGTTCACGACGGTTCTGCCGACGCTGGCGGGCTGACCGCCTCGGCGGAGAGCGCCGCGAGGTCGTCGACGAGACCTGCGAGGCCGGCCGCACGTTCCTCGGGGTCGACGGTGGCGCGCGCGCTCGGGTCGTGGCGGGCGGTCGTGATCTCCTCGAGGGCGCTCTGCCGCGCCTCACCGACGAGCTGCAACACGGCATCCTCATCGGTCGCGATCTCCCGCAGGCGGGTCGCGATTCTCCGCAGGATCCGGATGCGGCGCTTCAGCACCGGGGCATCGCGCGCGCGGTAGTCGTCGGGAGTGAGAGCCCGGCCGCGCTTCTTCTTGGTGTCGGCCCGCACCCGCTCGAGGCGTGTCGCGTCGGCCTCGTTCTCGCCCGCGAGCAGCTCGAATTCCCGAGCGACCGCATCGCGCCACCACTGTTCGTCGAAGTCGGCGTGCTCGCGCAGGGCCCGCACGATCAGCAGATTCTTCACCGCGATGCGCACCGCCGCGGTCGCGAGCAGCACGGCATCCGTGACCACATCCGACTTGCGCGAGCGGGCCGAGAACACGCCCTCACCGCGCGCGCCTCGCCGTCCTGTCGCCACGGCCCCGATCCTACGGGCGTCGTATGCTCGCCCCATGAGCGCACCAGGGACGAGTGCCCCCGCCGGCTGGTACCCCGACTCCGCGAACCCCGGACGCGGCCGCTACTGGAACGGGATCGCCTGGACCGACCTGTACCACACGCCCGGGCAGCCGTTCCCGGCGGGCGCCGAACCGAAGGCCCCTCCCGGCACCGACGGCACCACGGTGTGGATCTGGCTGGTGGTGTTCGTGCCGTTGCTGCCGATGCTCATGCTGCTGTTCGTGCCATGGGGGTCGATGTTCGACATCGACCTCACCGGGCGGTACCCCGGCATGATGGGCATGTCCGACCTCTTCCTCTCGCCCTTCTATTGGGGAGCGGCGGTGTTGTCGTGGGTGGTCTATGGGCTCTCCGTCTTCTTCGCCTATCGCGACGTCAAGGAACTCACCGCCCGGGGTGTTCCGCGGCCCTTCCATTGGGCGTTCGCGTTTCTCAGCAGCCTGGTCTACGCCATCGGCCGGTCGGTGGTCGTGGCTCGCCGCACGGGTAAGGGGTACGCGCCGATCTGGGTCGAGGCGGGCGTGGTGCTGCTCAACTTCGTCATTCTGGGCGTGATCTTCGCGGCGATGTTCAGCGGAATGGCCGAGCTCTTCGACTCGCTCCGCTCATACCGGTGACCGCGACGACGATCGACGAGTACCTCGCGGGGTACGACGGCGAGGTGCGTGACCGGCTCGAACGGGTGCGGGCCGCCATCCACTCGGTGCTGCCCGACGCCGAGGAGTCGATCAAGTACGGGATGCCGGCCGTCACGATCCGCGGTCGGCACCACCTCTACTTCGCGGCGTGGAAGAAGCACATCGGGTTCTACCCGGTTTACCGCTCCGACGATCCGATCGAGACCGAGATCGCGCCCTACCGCGACGCGAAGGACACCCTGCAGTTCCCGTACACCCAGGAACAGCCTGATGACCTCATCGCGCGGGTGACCGCACACCTCGCCGGTGTCGGTGGTGCTGCGTAGAGTTGCGGTAGCGCGACACGCCGAAATCACTACATGTAGGGGAATGACATTCGTGTGATTCCGGTTATATAGTGGTGATTCACGCGGTGGTCACCGACCCCGCGGGGGAAAAGAAGACTTGAGGAGGTTCCCATGAACGACGTCGACACCGTGGGTGGCTACTCCGTTCCGGTCGACCCGATGGACGACCTGCAGTGCGAGAGCTGCCAGTAACGGCATCACAGCCTTCGAGGCCTCGGCAGACTTGAGTCGCCGGGGTCTCGATCATTTAACGGCTGATGCCGAGTCGGTAGGCTCGACCTCGTGCCGGTGAACGCAAGCGTCGAAGGGCGGGTCTACCCGCCGACCGACCCCTATCTCGTCGGGCGGGAGAAGGTGCGCGAGTTCGCCCGCGCCGTCTTCGCCGGCCATCCGACCCATTCCGATCCGGTCGCCGCGCGCGCGGCGGGATACCCGGATGTCGTCGCCCCGCCGACCTTCCCGATCGTCATCACGGCGGCGACGCTGCAGCAGCTTCTCGACGATCCCGACGCCGGCGTCGACTTCACCCGCGTCGTGCACGGCGACCAGCGGTTCTCGTTCAGCCGCCCGATCGTCGCCGGCGACGAACTCACCGCGACCATGACCATCACGAGCGTCAAGTCGATCGGCGGGCACAGCATGGTGACCGCGGAGTCGGCGATCGCCGACGCGACCGGCGCGCATGTGGTGACCGCCACATCCACCCTCGTCGTGCGGGGTGATGACTGATGGCGTTCGAGGTCGGCGCGGTCGTCGCCGAGGCCAGCTTCCCGCTCACCCGTGACTCGCTCGTGCGCTACGCGGGAGCGTCGGGCGACTTCAACCCCATCCACTACCGCGACGACGTCGCCGCCGAAGTCGGGCTGCCCGGCGTGCTCGCCCACGGGATGCTCACGATGGGCTTCGCGGTGCAGCCCGTCGTCGACTGGCTCGGCGACCCGGGCAAGGTACTCGACTACCAGGTGAAGTTCACCCGTCCCGTCGTCGTCGATCCCGAGACCGGCGCCGTCGTGACCGTCGTCGCGAAGATCGGCGCGATCGAGGAGGATGCCCTGCGCATCGACCTCACCGTCACCTTCGGCGAGCAGACGGTGCTCGGCAAGGCGCAAGTGCGCGTTCTCCCACCTGTCGGATGACCGACCTCGCGAGTCTCACGACGCTCGGGATCGGCGGTCCCGCCGCGCGGCTCGTGCAACCCGCCACGCGCGCCGAGCTGATCGACGAGACCCTCGCCGTCTGGAACTCGCCCGAAGACTGGCTGTTGCTCGGCGGTGGCTCGAACGTCGTCATCGCCGACGACGGCTTCGACGGCGACGTGATCCGCGTCGCGACCCGAGGCATCGGTGTCACCCGAGCGGAGGGATCCCGCCCGGTGCGACTCACCGTCGAGGCGGGGGAGCCGTGGGATGACGTGGTCGTCCACGCGGTCGAGGCCGGCTGGTCGGGCATCGAGGCGCTCTCGGGCATCCCCGGGTCGGCCGGCGCGGCTCCCGTGCAGAACATCGGTGCCTACGGTCAGGAGCTCAGCAGCAGCCTGGTCGCGATCGACTTCCTCGACTTCGACACCGGGAAGCTGGTGCGGGTCGCGGCCGCCGAACTGGGCCTCGGCTACCGCACGAGCGCGCTCAAGCGCGGTCGGCTCGGGCTCGTCGTGTCGCTCGAACTCGCCCTCGCCGACGACCCGTCCTCGAGTTCCGGGCGCGGGCTCAGCCAGCCGATCGCCTACGCGCAGCTCGCGTCGGCGTTGGACGTGCGTATCGGCGATCGCGTCCCGGTCAGCGAGCTGCGCGCGGCGGTGCTCGAGCTGCGCGGAGCGAAGGGGATGCTGTGGGACCCCGCCGATCCGGATTCAGCGAGCGCGGGGTCGTTCTTCACCAACCCGGTCGTGACCGAGCAGTTCGCGCGCGGGCTTCCCGCCGACGCGCCGCGCTGGCCGACCGCTCCCGAGGAGGCCGCGCGGGTGCTGCCGCTGGGGAGCGAGATCCCGCACATCGTGCGCGGTGAGTACCTCGTGAAGCTCAGCGCCGCCTGGCTCATCGAGAAGGCCGGCATCACCCGGGGCTTCGCCCTCCCCGGGTCACGCGCCGCGGTGTCGAGCAAGCACACCCTCGCGATCGTCAACCGCGGTGGGGCGACCGCGGCCGACGTCGTGCAGCTGGCCGGCTACATCCAGACCCGGGTGCTCGCCGAGTTCGGCGTCAACCTGCAGCCCGAGCCGGTGCTCGTCGGAGTCTCGTTGTAGCCCGCCTAACCGGCGACGAGGGTTTCGCGAAGGCGTTCGAGGATGACCTCGACGTCGGCGACGGGTGCCTCGACCACCGCCCGGCCGTAGTGGTCGAGAAGCGGTTCAGGCGCACCCCCGAGGTTCACCAGCGCGTCGACCTCGGCCCCGCGCCGGGCGAGCTCGGCGTCGAACGCGGCCGGGTCGGCCGGAGGGTCGGCGAGCACGAACCCGTCGGCCGCCGGCAACCCGAGGCGCGCCCCGAGGAGGCTCGCGAGGGTCGCGCGCACCTCCCCGGTCGACCCGGCGAGCACGACGCGGATCATGCCGCCACCGCCGTCGGGGTCGGCACGGTGTCGACGAGATACCTCGTGTACGCCGGAATGGTGAGGAACGGCGGGAAGTCGTCCTCGAGGGTCACGTCGCGGAAGATCGCCGCGGCATCCTCGAAGCGGTTGCCCTCCTCGCCGCCGAAGTGGTCGAGCTCTTCGA
Source organism: Pseudolysinimonas yzui (assembly GCF_014653215.1). Lineage (GTDB taxonomy): Bacteria > Actinomycetota > Actinomycetes > Actinomycetales > Microbacteriaceae > Pseudolysinimonas_A > Pseudolysinimonas_A yzui. The sequence continues at coordinate 197,013 of NZ_BNAI01000002.1, forward strand.
TGAGGATGCGCTCGATCCACTCCCGCGTCACCAGGGTGCCTTCCGTCGTGCGCACCCGTTGAGCCGCCCACTGCCAGAGCTGCGACCGCGAGATCTCGGCCGTGGCGGCATCCTCCATCAGCCCGTCGAGCGCCACCGCTCCGATGCCGCGCAACCACGCCTCGATGTAGCGCAACGCGATCGACACGTTGGCGCGCACGCCGGCATCCGTCACCTCACCGTCGATCGTGAGATCGACGAGGTCGGCGGCGGCGACCTGCACGTCTTCGCGCAGGCGGTCCAGCTGGTTGGGGCGTTCGCCGAGCACCGCGTCGAACTCCGCATAGGCGGTCGGCACCAGGTCGGGATGCGCCACCCAGGTGCCGTCGAACCCGTCGGTCGCCTCGCGACGCTTGTCGGCGGCCACCTGTTCCAGCGCGGCGGCCGTGGCCTCCGGGTCGCGGCGGTTCGGGATGAAGGCGCTCATCCCGCCGATCGCGTGCGCGCCGCGCTGATGGCAGGTCGCCACGAGCAGCTCGGTGTAGGCCCGCATGAACGGCGTCGTCATCGTGATCTGCTTGCGGTCGGGCAGCACGAAGCCGGCCCCCCGTCCGCGGAAGTTCTTGATGATCGAGAACACGTAGTCCCAGCGGCCGGCGTTGAGCCCGGCGCAGTGGTCGCGCAGCTCGTAGAGGATCTCCTCCATCTCGAACGCCGCCGTGATCGTCTCGATGAGCACCGTCGCGCGGATCGTGCCGTGCGGGATGCCGAGTCGAGCTTCGGCGAACGTGAACACGTCGTTCCACAGCCGGGCCTCGAGGTGGTTCTCGAGCTTCGGCAGGTAGAAGTACGGGCCCGTGCCGCGGTCGATCAGCTCGGCCGCGTTGTGGAAGAAGTACAGCCCGAAGTCGACCAGGGATGCCGACGCCGGGGTGCGCGTTCCCGCCTGGTCGGTGTAGCGCATGTGCTTCTCGACGAGGTGCCAGCCGCGGGGGCGGGCGACGATGGTCGGGGTCTCGGCACCGAGCTTGTACTCCTTGCCTTCCGGCGAGGTGAAGTCGACCTGCCGGCGGATCGCGTCGAACAGGTTGATCTGGCCCTCGATGATGTTCGCCCAGGTCGGGCTCGTCGCATCCTCGAAGTCGGCCAGCCACACCTTCGCACCCGAGTTGAGGGCGTTCACCGTCATCTTGCGGTCGGTCGGGCCGGTGATCTCGACGCGGCGGTCTTCGAGGCCGGGCCCGGCACCGGCGACCCGCCAGGAGCGGTTGCGCCGGATGTCGTTCTCATCGTCGAGGAAGCGCAGGTTGCGCCCGTTGTCGATCGCCTGGCGGAACAGCATCCGCCCGGAGAGGCGCTCCTGGCGTCGCCCGATGAACAGATCGTGCAGCCGGGTGAGGAACTCGAGCGCCTCGGGGCTCAGGATGTCGTCGTAGCGATCGCCGGTCGGTCCGTTGATCTCGATGCGGATGTCCATGGTGTCTTTCCTTCTTCGTGTCGTGAAGATCTTCGGCTGGCGCCGGTCAGTGGAACTGTTCGGATTCGGTGGAGCCCACCAGCGCCAGGGTGGCGCTCGACGGGTTGAGGGCGGTGGCGATCTGGTCGAAGTACCCGGTGCCCACCTCGCGCTGGTGCTTCGTCGCGGTGTAGCCGTAGGCCTCGGACGCGAACTCCGCCTCCTGCAGCTCGACGTACGCGCTCATCTGGCGGTCGCGGTAGCCGGTGGCCAGTTCGAACATCGAGTGGTTGAGGGCGTGGAAGCCGGCCAGGGTGATGAACTGGAACGCGTAGCCCATCGCCGACAGCTCGCGCTGGAACTTGGCGATCTGGTCGTCGTCGAGGTGCTGCTTCCAGTTGAACGACGGCGAGCAGTTGTACGCGAGCTTCTGGTTCGGGAACTCGGCATGGATGCTCTCCGCGAACTCGCGAGCCAGTTCGAGGTTCGGCTTGTCGGATTCCACCCAGAGCAGGTCGGCGTACGGCGCGTAGGCGTGACCGCGGGCCAGCACCGGGCCGATGCCGTTCTGCACGTTGTAGAAGCCTTCGGCGGTGCGCTCGCCGGTGACGAACGGCTTGTCGCGCTCGTCGTGGTCGCTCGTGAGCAGCGTCGCGGCGAGGGCGTCGGTGCGGGCGATCACGATCGTCGGCACGCCGGCCACGTCGGCCGCCAGCCGGGCGGCGTTGAGGGTGCGGATGTGCTGGCTGGTCGGGATGAGCACCTTGCCTCCCATGTGCCCGCACTTCTTCTCGCTCGCGAGCTGGTCTTCCCAATGCACGCCCGCGGCGCCCGCCTCGATCATCGAGCTCATCAGCTCGTAGGCGTTGAGCGGTCCGCCGAAGCCGGCTTCGGCATCCGCGACGATCGGCACCATCCAGTCCTTGTTCCCTGAGCCCGTCGAAGGGTCGAACTCGATCTGCCCGGTGCGCAGCAGCGCGTTGTTGATGCGCCGCACCACGGCGGGCACCGAGTTGGCCGGGTAGAGGCTCTGGTCGGGGTAGGTCTGGCCCGACAGGTTGGCGTCGGCGGCCACCTGCCAGCCGGAGAGGTAGATCGCCTTGAGACCGGCGCGCACCTGCTGCACGGCCTGGTTGCCGGTGAGGGCGCCGAGCGCCGAGACCCACTCGTTGGGGTCGTCGTTGTCTTGGATGAGCTCCCACAGCTTCTCGGCACCGCGGCGGGCGAGCGTGCGCTCTTCGCGAACCGGGCCGCGCAGGTCGATGACATCCTGCGCGGTGTAGTCGCGCTTGACGTCACTCCAACGCGGGTCGGCGGCCCACTCGGTCTCGAGATCGGCGGCGGTCTGGGTCTGGTCGCCGGGGCGAGCGCCGCGGCCGGTGTGCTGTGTGTTGTGGTTCTGGGTCATGGCTCCAGCGTGAGTGACCCGCAACCGCTCTTCCGCGAATTCTCTCGCAGAATATTCAGCATTCTTCTATTCCGCCGAAGGTTTCGAGGGGCGATGATGCTGTCATGGCCCTTTCGCCCGCAGAAGACCTCGACGATGAAGGCATGCTCGATCCGCTCACCGTCGGCCGCCGCATCCGTCAGCTCCGCACCGATCGCGGCATGACGCTCGACGCGCTCGCCGCCGAACTCGGGCGCGCACCCTCGCAGGTCTCGGTCATCGAGAACGGCAAGCGGGAGCTCAAGCTCGGCGAATTGCAGAAGCTCGCCCGCATCCTCGGGGTCACCCTCGACGAGCTGCTGAGCCCCGAGCCGCCGTCGAAGCGGGCTGCGCTCGAGATCGCGCTCGAGCGGGTGCAACGCGGTCCGCTCTACGCGAGCCTCGGGCTACCCGCCGTTCCGGCGCGCAAGACGCTGTCGGATGAGGCCATCCAAACGATCCTCGGTCTGCATGACGAGCTGCGACGCCTGCACGAGGAACGGGCGGCGACGCCCGAGGAAGCGCGGCGGGCGAATGTCGAACTGAGGGCCGAGCAGCGCAAGAAGGGCAACCACTTCGAGGAGCTGGAGACGATCGCCCGCGATCTGCTCGAAGCGGTCGGACATCGCGGCGGGCCGCTGAGCCAGCGCGTCGCCGCCGACCTCGCGACCCACCTCGGCTTCACGCTGCACTACGTCGGCGACCTGCCCGAGACCACTCGCAGCGTCACCGACCACGCCAACGGCCGCATCTACCTGCCGGTGCGGCAGGCCACGGGAGGCGACCCGCGCTCGGCGCTGCTGCAGGCGCTCGCCGCCCACGTGCTCGGCAAGCAGGAGCCGCGCGACTACGCCGACCTGCTGCGGCAGCGGGTGGAGACGAACTACCTCGCCGGCGCGCTGCTCATCCCCGAAGCGTCGGCGGTCACCTTCCTGAAGGCCGCCAAGGATGCCCGCGAGCTGAGCGTCGAAGACCTCCGGGATGCCTTCGCCGTCACCTACGAGACCGCGGCGCACCGGTTCACCAACCTCGCCACCGAGCATCTCGGCATCCCGGTGCACTTCCTCAAGGTGCACGCGAGCGGCGCCATCTCGAAGGCCTACGAGAACGATGGGGCGCTGTTCCCCACCGACGTTCTCGGCGCCGTCGAGGGCCAGATCGTCTGCCGCTACTGGAGCGCCCGGCAGGTGTTCGCCGTCGAAGACCGGTTCAGCCCGTACCACCAGTACACCGACAAGCCGACGGGCACCTACTGGTGCACCTCGAGCATCCAGGGCACCGCGTCGGGTTCATTCTCGGTGAGCGTCGGCACGCCGTTCGCCCACGTGAAGTGGTTCCGCGGCCGCGACACCGTACGCCGCCAGACCTCGCGCTGCCCCGACCCGACGTGTTGCCGGCAGCCCGACTCGGCCCTCGCCGCCCGTTGGTCGGACAAGGCCTGGCCGTCGGCGCGGCTCAACTCGTCGTTGCTCGCCGCGATGCCGTCGGGCACCTTCACCGGCGTCGACCTCACCGAGGTCTACGAATTCCTCGACGCCCACGCCCCGGAGTAGGGCGTTCGCGTCTCGCATCCGAGTCGCGAACGCGTGGGCGCTAAGGTGATCGATTCAGGGAGGCTCGATGCGAGCGGCGCGGCGGCAAGTCGGAGGATTGCCTTCGTGACGGGTGCGTTCGTGGGCGGAGAGTGGGACGACAAGGACTGGTTCCGGTCGTCGCGCTGGAATGAGGAGGTCGCGGCGGAGTTCGAGCGACGGCTGGCTCGCGCTCGACCTCACAACCGTCTGCAGTACCTCGTCATCCAAGCCGGCCATCTCTGCTCGCAGCCAGATCCCACCCTCCGCGCGAAAGGCCGCGAACTTCTGCGGCGGGCCATCGACGGCGAGGGCGAGTTTCACGACCTTCACGCGAAGACCGCGCGCGAGAACCTCGCCAACAACCTCGCGGCCGAAGGGATGCTCGACGCTGCGGTCGACGCGTACCGCGACACGTTGCGCGCCATCGCCTCAAGCCCGAACGGACGAAGCGGCACGTCGGGCGTCAGCGAACTCTCGCTCGCTGAGGCACTCCTGCGACGTCGTGGTCCTCACGACTTGTCGGAGGCGCGGCAACTCCTTGACTCCATCGATAGCGCGAGCACTCCCGTGATCTCCTTCTTCCGTCACGTCACGACTCGATACCTCATGGCTCGATCGGAACTGCATCGAGCGTTGGGCGAGACCGAAGTTGCCGACGACTACGCGCAGTTTGCGCTTGAGGGACTCGAAGCCCCAGCGTTTCCCGTCCGGCCGACGACCCCCGCCCCGCCATCAGAATTGCCGCCGGCCGTAGCGCTGGCCGCGATCGTTGAAGCAATCGCGCCGACGCTCAAGGCGGCTGGCTTCCGAAAGAGACGGCATGCTTTCAATCGGCGAACTCCGGACGGCTTGACGCACGTCCTGAGCTTCCAAGCGGGTGCGTCAGACCCTCCCCGAGAAGGAGCATCGAACAGCCTTCTCGCGAGCTTGCACGGCAAGTTCGCGGTGAATCTCAGCGTTCACATCCCCGGCATGCGGCACTCCGTCGCCGCAGACGCGTGGGTGAACGAGTACAACGGTCACCTCCGGCGACGGCTCGGCGCCCTTGCGGATGAGCAGGCCAGAGACGTGTGGTGGGACTCGCGACACCCAGACGCCGCTACAGATGTCGGTGAAGTGATCCGCTCGGTTGGTCTGCCCTGGCTGGGGCGGTTCCCGGATGTCGGGTCCGTCATCGAAGCCTGGCGCATTGAAGGATGGCGAGCGATCGGCATGAGCCCCGCCTCCAGCGTCGACATCGCCTGCCTCCTGATCCGGCTCGACCGACGCGACGAGGCCGAGGTGGTCTTGCGCGAATACTTGTCGGGAGCCCTGAACCAGTCGCACGTCCGCTACCTTCGTGACTTCCTTCCGACGGTCGGCATGGGTCATCTCGGCCCTCCGGGCGACTGAGCGCTAGGCGATCTCCGCTCGGAGTCGACGTTCCACCTCAGGGACATCGTGCTCGACGGTGGACCGGATCATCTCGAGATCGATGTAGGCGTAACCGTGGGCGATTCGGTTGCGCGTCGCCCACATCACTCGCCACTCCGACCCGAGGACTCGGGTGCGAAACGATTCGCCGGTCCGCGACAGCGCCTCGATCGCCGCTGCGAGCCGCATGCTCACGGCATCCGCGACGGTCTCGTCGGCCAGGTCCGCGCGCTCGAGATGTCGATGCAGCACCGCGAAGTGTTCGAGAGCGTCACGGGCGAGTTCAGTGTTGCTTCTGGTCACAGCGGGACGATGTCATCGACGACCGACGTCGAAACGCTCTCGCGCAGAGCGCGGTCGGGGACGACGTCAACCGGAGCGCCGAGGAGATCGGAGAGCTCCGCCTCCGCGCGCGCGAGCTCGAAGAGAGACACGCCGTCATCGACCTCGACGAGAAGGTCGACGTCCGACGTCGGCCCGTCAGAACCGCGGGCGACGCTGCCGAACACGCGCGGTCGGTGCGCGCCGTGGCGGGCGAGGATGGCGATCACCGTGCCGCGCTCGCGAACGAGGCGCCGCCCGAGATCCGAGGTCGCGTGGAAGCGAAGAAGACGAGAGACTTCGGGCTGGCTTCGTCCGAGGGCATCGGCGATCTGCCGTTGAGTGAGGCCCTCCCGCTGCCCGACACGCGCGGCACGGCGCAGAATGTCGCGAGAACGGGCATGCATCTCGTCAGCTGTGCGAGCGTCATCCCGGAGACGATCGAGGATGCCCAGTTCGCCCGTCATATAGCAAATGCTATCAGCCCGCGAGGTCGGTGCGCATCGGGGGGTCGGCGCCCGGGCGCGAGACGGTGATGGCGGCGCAGCGCGCGGCGAACTCGACGACCTGCGCGACAGCGGATGCCGACAGCTCACGCAGAGCCTCGCGCCGGTCGCCGCCGAGCACGCCGAGGTCGCTCAGCGCGGCGAGCAACCCCGACATGAACGAGTCGCCGGCGCCGATCGTATCGACGACCTCGGTGCGGGGGGCGGCGACGTGCACGGGTCCCTCAGCGGTGAAGGCGTCGGCCCCGTCGCTCCCGCGCGTGACGACGACGAGGCCCGCCCCGAGCGCGCGCCACTTCGCCATGACGTCGGTGACCATCGCATCCGGATACAACCAGGCGATGTCTTCGTCACTGGCTTTGACCACGTCGGCGAGGGCGATGATGCGCTCGACGCGCGGGCGGGCGTCGTCGGCGGAGCCCATGAGCTGCGGGCGGATGTTCGGGTCGTAGCTGATCGTCGCCGACGCCCGCAGTTCGGCGAGCAGCCGTTCGACGGTCGTCGCCCCCGGCTCCAGCACCGCTCCGATCGAGCCGACGTGCAGCGCATCGACGGATCCCGCGGCCACCTGAAGCGGCGCCGGATCCCACTCGATCGAGAAGGTGTAGCTCGCCGCCCCGGCGGGGTCGATGGTCGCGAGCGCCACCGAGGTGGGGTGGTCGCCGATCGTGCCGGGCGTGATGGCGACTCCGCTCGACTCGAGGTGCTGGGCGATGGCCACCCCGTAGGGGTCGGCGCCGAAGCTCGAGTGCAGCGTCGTCGGCACCTCAAGACGCTGCAGGCCGACGGCGACGTTGAGAGGGCTGCCGCCGGGGTGCACGGCGTCGTCGCCGTCGCGGCGCACGATGTCGACGAGCGCTTCGCCGACGACGAGCACACGGGGGTTCGGGATGTTCACGCCGGCTCCGGGGGGATCTCGCCTGAGCCGCGGGGGATCAACACGCTCGGCACGACGACGCGCACCGGCTCGCCCGTATCGCCGTCCATCCGGGCGAAGGCGCGCCGGGCCGCGACCCGGCCCATGTCGTAGGGGTTCTGTGCGACGACGGTGACTCCCGGTTCGAGCATGTCGCCGAGCGGCACGTCGTCGAACCCGACCAGCGCGATGCGTCGGTGGAGGCCGCGGTCCCGTAGCGCCCGAAGCGCGCCGATCGTCACCAGGTTCTGGCTGGTGAAGAGGCCGGTGGGGGGATGGGGGCCGTCGAGCAGTTCGAGAACCGCGGCGTAGGCGGCGTCTTCGGTGTGCAGGTCTTCGATCACCGGCACGCCCGAGGTCGGGATGCCGACCGCTCCGAGCTGGTCGAGGAAGCCGCGGCGACGCTCCTGCGCCGTCCACAGCTCGCGGCGGTCGCCGAGGTAGGCCAGGCGTCGGTGGCCGACCTGGATGAGGTGGGCCGTTGCCTCGGCGGCGGCTTCGGCGTTGTTGGTGACCACGACATCCGCATCGATGCCGGCTGGTTCACGGTCGACGAAGACCAGGGCGGTGCCGCGCTCCTGCTCCGCGACGAGTCGGCTCTGGTTCTTGCGCACCGTGGTGAGGATGAGGGCGTCGACGCGGCGACGCAGCATCTCGCCGACGATGCGCTGCTCACGGGCGGCATCATCGTCGAGGCTGGAGGCGAACACGGCGACGCCGCGCTCGACGGCGGTGTCTTCGACGCCGCGATGAACGGCACCCGAGAAGGGGTTGGCGACGCTGCCGACGACGAGGCCGATGGTGCGGGTGCGGCGTCCGGTGCGCCGCAGGTTCCCGGCGTTCAGATCGGGGTGGTAGTCGAGCCGCTCGGCGGCATCGCGCACCTTCGCGATCGTGGCCGGGGAGACGTTCGGCTCGTCGTTGATGACCCGCGAGACGGTCTTGATGCCGACCCCGGCGAGCGCGGCGACATCGCGCATGGTCGCGCGAGTGTCGGGCCGGCGGGCCTTGGAGTCGGTAGACATCGTTGTCAGGAACTTTCTGAGAAAGGAAGGTTTCGCCTTGACTATATCGACATCGATCGACTAGACCTAACCATGACATCGTTGTCAGTGACGGTGTCAGCCGCCCACACCAGGAGGATTCAATGCTGAATCACACGAAGTTCCGCACCCCCGCATCCCGGCTGTTCGCGGGCGCCGTCGTCCTCGCCACCGCGTCCCTCGGGCTCGCCGCGTGCGCGCCCGCCGGCTCGACCGGAGGCGACGGGGAGGAGATCGGTGTCTCGTTGATCGTCAAGACCAACTCGAACCCGTTCTTCATCGCCATGCAGGAAGGCGCCGAGGCTGCAGCAGCCGACGCCGGCGTCTCGCTGACCCTCGCGGCCGGCAAGGAAGACGGCGACGAAGACACCCAGATCAAGGCGATCGAGGATGCCATCGCGCGCGGCGACCAGGGCATCCTGATCACCCCGAACGGCCCCGGCGTCCTTGACGCCATCAGCAAGGCGCGCGACGCGGGCCTCTACGTGATCGCCCTCGACACGCCGCCCGACCCGGCCGACGCCGTCGACATCACCTTCGCGACCGACAACCGGCTCGCCGGCCAGCTCATCGGCGAGTGGACTGCCGTGCAGCTCGGCGGCGAGAAGGCGACCATCGCGCTGCTCGACCTGTTCGACGACAAGATCGTCTCGGTCGACTACAACCGCGACCAGGGCTTCCTCGAAGGCCTGGGGGTCGACGTCGCCGACGGCAACACCAACGGTGACGAAGCGACCACCGGCAGCTACTCCGGCGGCGAGTACGAGATCGTCGGCAACGAGGCGACCAACGGCGCCGAAGACGGTGGTCTCGCCGCGATGGAGACGCTGCTGTCGAAGAACCCCGACATCAACGTCGTCTACACGATCAACGAACCGGCCGCCTACGGCGCCGCGCAGGCGCTCGAGGCTGCGGGCAAGAACCTCGATGACGTGATCATCGTGTCGGTCGACGGCGGCTGCGCGGGGGTCGACGGTGTCGTCGACGGCGTCATCGACGCCACCAGCCAGCAGTACCCGGTGAAGATGGCCGAACTCGGTGTGCAGGCGATCGTCGACATCGTGAAGAACGGCACGAAGCCCGAAGTCACCTCGGGTCTCGACTTCTTCAACACCGGAGTCGCGCTGGTCACCGACAAGCCCGCCGACGGCGTCGACTCGATCGACACCGCGGCCGCCTCGGAGATCTGCTGGGGCTGAGTTCCGTCTGATTCGGGGGTGGCGCCCGGCGCCGCCGGGTGCCACCCTCGAACCGACACCGTTACACCGACGTACAAGGAGTCACCGTGAGCGCGCTCACCGGAAACGTGCCGACGCACGACCTGGCCGAGGAGTTCCTCGACCGCAGCACGCCACTCAGTCGGCTGCGCAACATCCTGCACCGCTACCCCGCGATCAGCCCGGCCGTCGTGCTGGTGATCGCCATCATCGTCTTCGGGTTGATCAACCCCCGGTTCCTCTACCCCGCGAACCTGTCGCTCATCACGCAGCAGGTCGCCGTCGTCGGCACCCTCGCGCTCGCGCAGACGCTCATCATCCTCACCGCGGGCATCGACCTCTCGGTCGGCGCCGCCATGATCTTCTCGTCGATGGTCGTCGCTCAGACGGCGTCGGTGAATGGCGTGCCCGGTGAGTTCGCGCTGATCATCGGCCTCTTCGTGGGCCTCGCGGCGGGAGCGCTCAACGGGTTCCTCGTCACCCGATTGCGCCTCCCCCCATTTATCGTGACGCTCGGCACCCTCAACATCTTCATCGCGCTGACGCTGCTGTACTCGAACGGCGCAACCGTGCGCGGCGCCGAGATGCCCAGCATCCTGACCGCGACCGGGCTTCCCATCTCGATCGGCGACGTGCGCATCACGGTGGGCGTGCTCGTGATGCTCGTCCTCTACATCGTCGTCGCCTTCATCCTCGGGCGCACCGCGTGGGGCCGCCACGTCTACGCGGTCGGCGATGACAAGGAGGCCGCGCGACTCGCCGGCATCTCGGTCAACAAGGTCTTGATGAGCGTCTACCTCGCCGCGGGCGCCATCCTCGCGATCGGGGCGTGGGTGCAGATCGGCCGCACCAACGCCGCGAGCCCCAACGCCGGCATCGACCTCAACCTCGACTCGATCACGGCCGTCGTGATCGGCGGCACCAGCCTGTTCGGTGGTCGCGGCGTGGTCTGGGGCACGTTGCTCGGGGCACTCATCGTCGGCGTGTTCCGCAGCGGGCTGTCGCTCGCCGGACTCGACGTGCTCTACCAAACGCTCGCCGTCGGCGTGCTCATCATCGTCGCCGTCTCGGTCGACCAGTGGATTCGGAAGGTGCGCAAGTGATCCCGGTTCTCGAGGCGCGATCCCTCGTCAAGACGTACGGCCGCGTGGTCGGGCTCGACGGCGTCAGCCTGCAGCTGATGCCCGGCGAGGTGCTCGCCATCATCGGCGACAACGGCGCCGGCAAGTCGACGCTCATCAAATGCCTGACCGGCGCGGAGACGCCTGACGAGGGCGAGATCCTGCTCGAAGGCAAGCCCGTGTCGTTCAAGCGACCCCAGGATGCCCGGCACGCCGGCATCGAGACGGTGTACCAGAACCTCGCCGTCTCGCCCGCGCTCGACGTGGCGAGCAACCTCTACCTCGGCCGGGAGGAACGTCGCGCGGGCGTGCTCGGCTCGGTCTTCCGGGTGCTCGACACGAAGGGGATGCGGGTGCGCGCCCGCGAGGAGCTCACCCGGCTGGGCATCACGACGCTGCAAGACGTGACGGTTCCGGTCGAGAACCTCTCCGGTGGACAGCGCCAGGCGGTCGCCGTCGCCCGGGCGGCAGCGTTCGGGTCGAAAGTCGTCGTGCTCGACGAACCGACCGCAGCGCTCGGCGTTCGTGAGTCGAAGCAGGTGATCGAGCTGGTGAAGAGCCTGCGCGACCGCGGCATCCCGGTGATTCTCATCAGCCACAACATGCCGCAGGTGTTCGAGGTCGCCGACCGCATCCACATCCAGCGGCTCGGCAAGTGTGCCGCCACGATCACGCCGAAGAGCCACTCGATGACCGACGCGGTCGCGATCATGACCGGCGCCGCCGCGGCATGACCTGGGCGCTCTCCGCCGAATTCACCGCGATTCGGGGAGCCGAGCAGCGCGTCGCCGAGCTGGTGCGCGAGCTCACCGCCCGGGTGCGCGCGGAGCCCGGCAACGTGGCGTTCAACCCGCACACCCTGCGCGACGAGCCGCGACGATGGTTCGTCTACGAGGTGTACCGGGATGAGGCGGCGTTCCGCGAGCACCTCGCGGCCGAGTACGGCGCGACGTTCAACGCGGCCCTCGCGCCGCTCGTCGAGGGGGGCGGTTCGCGGCTGACTTTCCTCGCCGACCCGACGTCCGAGGCATGATGTCGGGATGAGCATCTGGTTCGGCACCCCCTCGATCGACGTCGCCAACGCCAAGCGGGCGGGTTCGATGATCGAGCATCTCGGCATCGAGTTCGTCGAGTTGACCGACGAGGCGCTCGTCGGACGGATGCCGGTGGATCACCGCACTCGGCAACCCGGCGGGGTGCTGCACGGCGGGGCCTCCGTTGTGCTCGCGGAGACGCTCGCGTCGTGGGCGGCGACCTTCGCGACGGACCCCGCGACGTCCTACTGCGTCGGGATGGAGATCAACGCCAACCACCTGCGTCCGGTTGCCGAAGGGTGGGTGCGTGGCGAGGCCCGGCCGATCAACATCGGTCGCACGACGCAGGTCTGGGAGATCCGCATCACCAACGACGACGGGAAGCTCGTGTGCATCTCGCGCTGCACGATGGCCGTGCTCGCGGTGCCCTCGCAGTACTGATGAACACGCAAGAGGCGCTGCAGGTTCTCGCGCAGCTTCGCGATCAAGTCGGTCCAGGATTGGACACCGAACTCGGAACTCGTCGTGACGCCGCCTATCTCAAGGTTGCCAACAAGGCCGATCCGCCCGACTTCGCCGTCGTCTGGACGCCTGGCGATCGCTGGTTCTCCCTTGATGTCGCCGGTGGCTTCTCGCTCGTCTACATCGAGGAGGAGACACCGGGCGACGAGGTGAGGGAGCGGCTGGATTCCTACCTCTCCATCGGGCTCCGGTACCTTTCCGGCGACAGGGAGAACGTCCGATCGAAACTGCTCCGCATCCCGTCGGTGCGCGTCGGATCGGGCGGCAACGCTGTCACCCTGAGGCTGTCGCTGGTCGACGAAGTCCGCCACCTTTTCGGAAGAAGACGCGAGGGTTGACGTCGCACGAACGATGACTCGTTGGTGGGTTTCGATACGCGTCCGCCGTCGGCGGGCGCTACTCAACCCGCGGAGTGGGCGACGTAGACGGTATTCGTCGAGGTGCCGCCGGTGAGCGGGTTGGCGAACTCGACGACGTGCGCGCGCGTCGAGGCGAAGACCGTGCCGAGGTCGGCCATGAAGTCGTCATCCGGCGGATCGTCGGACCAGAGGGCGAACACCCCGCCCTCGCGCAGGTGCCGGGCCAGTCGCCGCAGCCCGTCGGGCGTGTAGAGGTCGGCGTGCGACGGGTCGAGCGAGTGCCGGGGTGAGTGGTCGACGTCCAGCAGGATCGCGTCGTACCGGGCCTCGGGGTCGCGCCGCATGAGGGCGAAGAAGTCGTCGAGCACGAGGCGCGTGCGGGGGTCGCCCGTCAGCTGCGCCGACACCGGCAGCAGCCCGCGCTCGTGCCAGTCGATGACCGCCGGCAGCGCGTCTACGACCGTCATCGCGCCGACGGCGTCGTGAGACAGGGCCGCGACGGCGGTGTAGCCCAGTCCCAGCCCGCCGACCAGCACGGCCAAGTCGCTGCCGTCGAGCGGGGCGAGCCCCAGGTGGGCGAGTTGCTCCTCGGCTTCGGTGAACAGGCTCGACATCAGGTACTCGTCGCCGAGCTTCACCTCGTAGACATCCGCGCCGAGCGTCGGCTCGACCCGTCGCCGCAGAAACAGCTCTCCCATCGGGGTCTGCTGAAAGTCCAGCTCTTCGAAACCGAGGGCCACAGCCTCACCCTAGGCCGCGGCTGCTGCTGTGTACCGCTCGCCGAGCGTCCTGACCGCCTCGACGAGTTCGGGTGGGTCGGAGACCCGGAACGGCATCCCCAGCATCCCGATGTAGACGGCGATCGTCTCGACACTGTCGGCGCCGGTGACGAGAACGCACTCGGCGTCGCTGATCGCCTCGACGACGCCGACGGCGGGGTTGATGCGGGCGAGCACCTCGGCGCTCGAGGCGAGCACCCGGATGCGGGCGTGCACCGCCCACCCGGTCGAGGCCACCTCGCGCACGACGAAGTCGACGTAGTCGCTTTCGGGCATCGGCTGCGGGGTGAAGCGGCGGCGGGTCGGCATCCGCAGGGTCATCCAGTCGAGTCGGAAGGTCGCCCACTCGCTCGTTCCAGTGTCGCGGCCGACCAGGTACCAGCGGCGCTGCCAGCTCACGACGCGGTACGGCTCGACGGCCCGCGGTTCGTCGCGGTAGTCGAAGCGCAGCCACTCCTCGCGACGGATGGCCTCGGCGGTTCCGCCGAGGACGGCCGGGTCGATCTCGGGGTCGGCGACGGGGCTGTCGGTGTTCGCCGGTCCGGTGTCGACCGAGGAGGCGATCGCGTCGACGCGCGCCCGCAGCGGCCCGGGCAGCACCTGGTCGAGTTTCGCGAGCGCGCGGGTGCTCGACTCCTCGACGCCGGCGATGCCGGTGGCACTGCGCAGCCCGATCGCGACGGCGATCGCCTCGTCGTCGTCGAGCAGCAGAGGAGGCAGGTGCGCCCCGACGCCGAGCCGGTAGAAGCCGGCCGGGCCGCGTTCGGCGTCGACGGGGTAGCCCAGCGCGCGCAGGCGGTCGATGTCGTTGCGGATCGTGCGGCCGGTGACACCGAGGCGGAGGCTCAGTTCGCTGCCCGGCCACTCGGGACGGGACTGCAGGAGGCCCAGCAGAGCGAGGAGCCGGGCGGAGGTATCGGGCATGGGAAAAGAATATCCGAGTATAGGAATCAAACGTTCCTATATGACTTCTACCGTCGAATCATGACGAAGAAGACGGCTCAGGCCGACATCCGCCCCTTCCGCATCGAGATCGCCCAGGCCGACCTCGACGACCTCCAGGCCCGCCTCGCGCGCACCCGGCTTCCGCAGCCGGCGCCCGGCGACGACTGGGACTACGGAACTCCGAACGCCTGGCTGACCGAAGCCCTCGACGCGTGGAAGACGTTCGACTGGCGCGCCGTCGAGGAGCGCCTGAACGCCCACCCGCAGTACCTCACCGAGATCGACGGGCAGACGATTCACTTCATCCACGTGCCCTCGAAGGAAGCGGATGCGACGCCGCTGCTGCTCGTGCACAGCTACCCCGGCAACGTCATCGACTTCCTCGACATGATCGGCCCGCTCGTCGACCCGGTCGCCCACGGGGGCCGCGCCGAAGACGCGTTCTCGGTCGTCATCCCGTCGCTGCCGGGCTTCGGGTTCAGCACCCCGGTCGTCGACCGCGGCTGGACCCTGGCCCGCGTCGCCCGCACCTTCGACGCGCTCATGCGCCGCCTCGGCTACGCGAGCTACGGAGCCCACGGCAGCGACGCCGGCGCGATCGTCGGACGCGAGCTAGGCATCCTGAACCCGAAGGGGTACCTCGGATCACACGTGCTGCAGGCCTTCTCGTTCCCGTCGGGCGACCCCGCCGAGTTCGAGAAGCTGGCGCCTGCGGACTACGCGGCCCTCGAGCACATGCAGTGGTTCCAGTCGGTCGGCGGCTACAACGCGTTCAACGCGTCGCGTCCGCAGACCGTCGCGGCCGCGCTGTCGGACTCCCCGGTCGGCCAGCTCGCCTGGAACGAGCTGTTCATGAACTTCGGCAACGGCACGAGCCTGGTGCCGCTGGAGTCGATCCTCGCCGAGGTGTCGCTCGAGTGGTTCACCAACACCTCGGCCTCCGCCGGTCGGTACCACTTCGAGGACGGCCGGGCGGCGGGCGAGCCGGTCGTCAACCACGGCCGGATGGGGGTCGCGGTCTTCCAGGACGACTTCAAGAGCATCCGCACCTTCGCCGAGCGCGACAACGACAACATCGTGCACTGGAGCGAGTTCGACAAGGGCGGCCACTACGCCTCGCTCGAGGTTCCCGACGTGGTGGTCGGCGACATCCGGGCGTTCTTCGCCTGACCTGCCCCTACGGAAAGCCCGGGCGTGGCGCGTCCGGGCTTTCCGCCCGCTATCGCACGAGCACCAGACTCAGCGCGATGGCGATCATGACGACGGCGATGATCCCGTCGAGGATGCGCCAGGCGAGCGGCCTCGCGAAGAGCGGGGCGAGCAGGCGGGCACCGAACCCGAGGGAGGTGAACCAGAGGATGCTGCCGAGCGTCGCGCCGACGGCGAACCACCAGCGTTCGTCGCCATGCGTGCTGCCGACCGAGCCGAGCAGCAGCACAGTGTCGAGGTAGACGTGCGGGTTGAGCCAGGTGAGCGCGAGGCAGGTGGTGATCGCGACGGCGAGGCTGGTCGCGCCGGCCCCGCGTTCGGCGCGCAGCCCATCGGCGTCGGGCTTCGGGCGGCGCAGCGCACGCACCGCGGCGAGCACCCCGTAGGTGATCAGGAACGCGGCACCCACCCAGCGGATGATCTCGACCAGCCACGGCAGCGCGGTGAAGAGCACTCCTCCGCCGGCGACCCCGACGATGATGAGCACGGCATCCGACACCGCGCAGATCACCACGACGGCCAGCACGTGTTCGCGGCGAAGCCCTTGCCGCAGCACGAAGGCGTTCTGCGCGCCGATCGCGATGATGAGCGACAGGCCCAGGCCGAGGCCGGCTACGGCGGCGAGGAGGGCGGCGGTCACATCCCGACGGTAGGGGTCGCACTACCATCAATCCAGCGCAAGATTCTGTCGAAGCATTAGCGTTGCTACAGATGAGGTACGACCGGGAACACCTCGAAACCCTGCTCGCCGTCGTCGAGCACGGCACGCTCGACGCCGCCGCGCGGCGGCTGCGGGTAACCCCGTCGGCGGTGAGTCAGCGGCTCAAGGCGTTCGAGCAGCAGCTCGGCCGCGTGCTCGTCGTGCGCAGCAAGCCGGCGCGGGCGACGGCGGCCGGCGAAGCGCTGGTGCGGATGGCGCGTCAGCTCGCTCTGCTCGAACACGAAGCGGATCAGGCACTCGGCACCGGTGATGGACCGACGACGATCCCGATCGCGGTCAACGCCGACTCCCTCGCCACCTGGATCCTGCCGGCGCTCGAGCGGGTCGCGCGCACGCACCCGGTCGTCTTCGAGATCCACCGCGACGACCAGGACCACACCGCCGGGTGGCTCGCTGCGGGAACCGTCATGGCGGCCGTCACCTCGCAGGCCGAGCCGGTGCCGGGCTGCACCTCGACCCCGCTCGGGCGGATGCGGTACCGCCCGCGCGCAGCGCCGGCGTTCGCGGCCCGCTGGTTCCCTGACGGAGCGGATGCGGCATCCCTCGCCCTCGCCCCCGTCGTCGTCTTCGACGAGAAGGACCAGCTGCAGAGCGACTACCTCGGCATGGTCACCCGCCGCCGTCTCGACCCGCCGCGGCACCGCGTGCCGGCCTCGGCCGACTTCGCCGCCGCCGTACGGCTCGGGCTCGGCTGGGGGATGCTGCCCGACGCGCAATCCGACGGCACCGTGCTGGTCGACACCCGGCGCGACATCGCGGTGGCGCTGCACTGGCAGCAGTGGAACCTGCGCTCGCCGCTGCTCGACGCCGTGGCCGCCGAGATCGTCGCGACCGCGCACACCGTGCTCGGTGGTCGAGTAGCCGGCGAAGGCGGCGTGTCGAGACCCCCGGGGGTCAGCCGAACAGCTTCTGCAGCCGGCTGACGCCCTCGCGGATGTCGTCGTCGCCGAGTGCGTACGAGAAGCGCAGGTAGCCGCTCGGGCCGAACGCCTCGCCCGGAACCGCCGCGACCTCCGCCTGCTCGAGGATGAGGTCGGCGAGCTCGAGTGACGAGGTCGGGGTGACCCCGCCCCACTCGCGGTTCAGCAACCCGGAGACATCCGGGTAGACGTAGAAGGCGCCCTCCGGCAGCGGGCACACGATCCCCGGGATGCTGTTGAGGCCGTCGACGATCAGGCGGCGGCGGCGGTCGAACGCCGCGCGCATCTCGATGACGCTGTCCTGGGGTCCGGTGAGCGCGGCCAGGGCGGCGCGCTGCGAGATGTTCGACACGTTGCTCGACAGGTGCGACTGCAGGTTCGCCGCCCCCGCGATCGCGTCGGCGGGTCCTACCATCCAGCCGAGCCGCCATCCGGTCATCGCGTAGGTCTTCGCGACCCCGTTGACGAGGATGGTGCGGTCGGCGAGCGCCGGCGTCGCCTCGACGATCGACACGGCGCGGATGCCGTCATAGGTGAGGTTCTGGTAGATCTCGTCGCTGATCACCCAGAGACCGTGCTCCTGCGCCCAGTCGCCGATCGCGGCGACCCGTTCGGGTGAGTAGACGGCGCCTGTCGGGTTCGACGGCGACACGAACAGCAGCACCTTCGAGCGTGGCGTGCGCGCGGCCTCGAGCTGCTCGACGGTCACGAGGTAGCCCTGGTCGGCGCCGGCGAAGACATCCACCTGAACGCCGCCGGCGAGCTTGATCGCCTCGGGGTAGGTGGTCCAGTACGGCGTCGGCACGAGCACCTCGTCGCCCGGGTCGAGCAGCGTTGCGAACGCCTGATACACGGCCTGCTTGCCGCCGTTGGTGACGATCACCTGGGATGGCGACACCTCGAGCCCGCTGTCGCGCAGGGTCTTCGCCGCGATCGCCTCCCGCAGTTCGGGGAGCCCGGCGGCGGGCGTGTACCGGTGGTTCTTCGGGTCGCGCGCGGCCTCAACCGCGGCGTCGACGATGTGCGCCGGTGTCGGGAAGTCGGGCTCCCCCGCCGCGAAACTCACCACCGGACGCCCGGCCGCCTTGAGCGCCTTCGCTTTGGAGTCGACCTTGAGAGTTGCCGATTCCGCGATGGATCCGATGCGCTTCGAGATGCGTCCCACGAGGCTCCAGCCTAGGCCGCCTGCGACCCCGCCACGCGAGGTGCGCGGGGCCGCAGGGTGCAGCGGGAGCGGTCGGTCAGGGTCAGCCCCCACCGCCGAGCAGCCCGCCGAGGTTCAGTAGCGGGGTCGGGGTCGGGGTCGGAGTCGGGCTCGGTGCCGGTGCCGGAGCCGTCGTCGGGCTCGGTGCCGGTGCGGGAGCCGTCGTCGACGTCGTGGGGGCGGGCGCGGGCGCCGCAGCGGGCGCCGGCTCACCGGTGCGCACGAGCGAGGCCGAGTCGATCCGGTACGTGCGACCCGAGGTTCTCAGCACGATCTCGATCGTCAGTCCGGTGTGCGCCGCCCTCGCGGTCAGGGCCACCGGGACGCGCAGCCATCCCGAACTCCCGGCGGTGAAGTACACCGACGCGACCTCCGCGACGCCGCCGGTCGCGCGCAGTCGCACGATCCCGCTGGCGGAGCCATCCGACCGAATCCACACGGTCGCCGTGTGGGTCGAACCTTTCGCGACCTCCGCCGCGAGGCTCTGGGTGATCGTCCGACCGTAGGCGCCGGGCACCAGCAACGAGCGGGTGCCGCCCCGGGCGAGCGTGTTCGGTCCGTCGACGGTGCCCGAGGGCGCCGACCAGGTGCCGAGACCGCTCTCGAACGACGGCGAGCTGAGCGCGAGCGCGACGCCGGCGGGCCGGGCCGGTTCAGGCGCCGGGTTCACGGTGACCGTACTCGGCGGCGGAGACGTCGGAGCCGGCGCGGGTGCCGCGGTAGCGGTCGGCGCGGGGGACGGCGAGGTCACCGGCGCCGACTGAGCGGGCGGCTGTACGCCCGGGTACTTCGCGAACACCTGCGACCAGTAGCGACGCCCGTCCTGTTCGAAGTAGCCGACGCCGATCGAGGTGTAGTCGTGGACGAGGTTCGCGTAGTGGCTGCTCGAGGCCACCCACGCCGGCACGATTTGCGTGTAGGTGTAGCCCTTGCCCACGTTCTCCCCCGCGCGCTCCCACCCGGGCGGGATTTGCTGCGCGTACGAGGGATTGTGACTCATCGCCCCGTTCACCCACTGCTGGTGAGCCCAGTCGGCGGCGACGCGGTCGAGGTCGGGATGACGCACGAGGGCGGGCAGGCCACGTTCGGCCCGCACAGCGTTGGTGTCGGCCACCACCCGCTGGGTCATCTGCTCGACGGTCGGTGTCGTGGTCGCCGACGCGAGGGCCGCCGTCTCGATCGACGTGTCGGAGGCCGCGCTCAGCGGGCCCGTGGGCGGTGCCAGATGCGCGGCCGCGGCGACGAGACCGGCAGCTGAGGCGAGGATGGTCGCGGAGGCGAGGGCGATGAAACGGGCGCGCGCGGGCGCGCTGGAGAGAGACCTGGAAGTCACGAAGTGTGCGTCTTTCGAATAGTTTCGAGGCGCGCGACTCAGCCGCACGGATCGGTGCCGTACGACGGGAAGAGGCGGGCTTCACGCACACGAGGCGGGGCCGCTCTCGTGAAACCGACGCTACGTGGCGATGGCGCGGGGGCCAACGCCCCAACAGGGGTGCCCCTACCAGGGGTGCCCCTGGTAGGGGGCACATCCCATCTAGCCGGTGGCGACGGTGGTGCGGGCGCCGGCCTTGGCGGTGCCGGCACTGTTGGTCGCCGTCACGAAGACGGTGAGGTACTTGCCGACATCGGACGAGGTCGAGACGTAGGTGGCAGCCGTTGCGCCGCTGATCTGGGCGCACCCCGCCGGGATGGCGGAATAGGCACTCGTTAGGGGCTGGTTGCAGCGCAACCAGACGCGTTGGAAGGTCGGGGCCGGCGTGCCGGTCCAGGTTCCGGTGGTCGAGGTCCAAGTGGATCCGACCGCCGACGCCCCCGACACGGTCGGCGCGACGGTGTTCACCGGAGCGGCCGGGGTTACGGCGGCGGTGGTGGCGACGGTGGTGCGGGCGCCGGCTTTGGTGGTGCCGGCGCTGTTGGTCGCGGTCACCAGCACGGTGAGGTACTTGCCGACATCGGAGGATGTCGAGACATAGCTGGTGGCGGTGGCCCCGGTGATCGCGGTGCATCCGGTCGGGATGGCGGAGTACGAGGTGGTGACCGGCTGGGTGCAGCGCAGCCAGGTGCGCTGGTAGGTCGGGGCCGGGGCGCCGGTCCAGGTTCCGGTGGTCGACGTCCATGTCGATCCGACAGAGCTCGAGCCCGAGACGGTCGGGGCGGCGATGTTCAGCGGACCCACGGCGACGACGGTGCCGGTGGTGGCGACAGTGGTGCGGGCGCCGGCTTTTGCGCTGCCCGCGCTGTTGGTCGCGGTCACCAGCACGGTGAGGTACTTGCCGACATCGGCGGACGTCGAGACGTACGTGGCCCCGGTGGCGCCACTGATCGCGGCGCATCCGAGCGGTGTGGCGGAGTAGGCGGTGAGGACGGGCAGGGTGCACCGCAACCAGGTGCGTTGGAAGGTCGGGGCGGGGGTGCCGGCCCAGGTGCCGGTGGTCGAGGTCCACGTCGATCCGACGGAACTCGATCCCGCCACGGTCGGCGCGACCGTGTTGACCGGCGCGACCGGGGTCGTCGTGGCGGTCGTGGCAACAGTGGTGCGGGCGCCGGCTTTCGCGCTGCCCGCACTGTTGCTCGCGGTCACCAGCACGGTGAGGTACTTGCCGACATCGGCGGTCGTCGAGACGTACGTGGCCGCGGTGGCGCCACTGATCGCGGTGCACCCGGTGGGGATCGCGGAGTAGGTGGTGGTCACGGCCTGGCTACACCGCAACCAGGTGCGTTGGTAGGTCGGGGTGGGGGCGCCCGTCCAGGTGCCGGTGGTCGAACTCCACGTCGTTCCGACTGCGGACGCACCCGACACGGTCGGCGCGACGGTGTTCACCGGTGCGACGGACGTCGGAGCGGGGGGCACGACTCCCGGGTACTTCGCGAACAGCTGCGTCCAGTAACGCCGCCCGTCCTGCTCGAAGTAGCCGATGCCGATCGAGGTGTAGTCGTTCACCATGTTCGCGTAGTGGGTGGGCGAAGCCTTCCACGCCGGGACGACCTGGGTGTAGGTGTACCCCTTGGCGACGTTCTCCCCGGCACGCAGCCATCCGCTGGCGATCTGCACCGAGAACGACGGGTTGTGGCTCATAACGCCGGTCGTCCACTGCTGGAACGACCACGCCGCGGCCACCGAGTCGAGACCCGCATCGCGCACAAGCGGAGGCAGGCCGACTTCCGCGCGCACCGCGTTGGTGTCGTCGACGACGCGCTGCATCATCTGGGCATAGGTGACGGTGGTCTCCGCCCGCGCGCCCTGAGGCGCGACCACGGTGAGAAACATCGCCAGGACGGTGAAGACCGCAACGAGAAGGATGCGAGCGCGCGATGGCGCGCCCGTCTGAGTGACGGTTGACACGATGTGAGACTCCGAGTTTTCGCTATGAACGGCGCGTCTCGGACTCAGGGACTGACTAAGCCGCCGAGCGAAGCGGGTCTCGCGCTGCGTGGCTCAGATTCGAGCCGCTACCTCAACGGTAGCGAGGTGCGAGGTCTGAGATCATCCCCCAACAGTGGTGGCACCAGGAGGGGTGACATCGCGGATCGTCCTGGCTCGGACAGCACAAAGCCGGAGTCGTCGACGTGACTAGCCCGACGACTCCGGCTTCGCGGTTGCTACCGGTTACCCGATGGTCGTGACCACCGGGTGGTTGCGACGGTAGCTCTCCCGCACCAGATAGGCACCCGCTGCCAGCAGTGCGAGAATCACGGCGATGAGCGTGGCGATCCCGATGCCGGTGTAGGCCAGGCTGCCCGCACCGGAGCCGCCGCCGCCGGGGGGCGTCACGGTCACGCCGCCGGTGTCGCAGCCGTCAGGGTCGGTGCACTCGGGGTCGACGATCGTCGTGACGTTCGGTCCGACGATCGCTTCGGCGAGGCTCAAGGTCGCGAGGTCGTCGCCGAGCACCGATACCCGCACCGCGGTTTCGGTGAACTGCCCGTCGTCCAGCTCCTGCACGTTGGCCTGAACGGAGAGCACGTCCCGCAGGGCGTCGCCGACCGAGCCGACTCCCGTCCCGAGCAGGCCTTCCGTCGCCGGGTGCACGAGGCCGGTCTCGAGGGCATCCACGAGATCCTGCACCGCGCCGTCGCCGTCGAACAGACCGTCGAGCAGCGAATCTCCGAGGCCGTCGATCAGGAGCGACAGGTCGAGGTTGGCGTCGACCCCGAGGATCTCCACGGCCGCGACCGCCCGTGCCGCGGCACCGTCGATCAGCTCGTCGACCGTGGCCTCGATGTCGAGCGTGACACTCGTGGTGAGCGGCGCGACCGGCGTCGAGGTGGTGTTGCAGACCGTCTCCTGAACCGTCTGGTTGACGAAGCCGGTGATCCGCTTCAGTACCCCGTTGCCATCGAGCACGTAGTCACCGACTCCGTCGGGCAGGCTGTCGGTCAGGCTCCCGATGATGCCGGCGTTGAGCAGGCCGCCGAGGTCGCCCGTGAGGCCGTTCAGCAACCGTTCGACGGCCGTCACGTCGGTGAGCACCGGTGTGGTGAGCACGCGGTCGACCAGCTGGCAGACCTCCTGCACGATCGGCGACTGCGCGACGTTCGTCGAGAGGTCGGCGTGGATGTCGACCGTCGCGTCGTGGAGGGCATCCTCGACCTTGTCGACGACCTGGTCGGCGATCGTCGCGACCGTGGTGGTGATCCCCTCCAGGATCTGGTTGACCACAGCATCCGAGAGCAGCTCGGTGCCGGGAGCCAGGTTGTTGAGGTCCCCGCCGAGCAGCAGCTCGAGGTCGACGTGCACCTCACCCGTCTCCAGGTCGAACCAGACAGCGCCGTTGCCGTAGGCATCTTCGAGGATCGAGTGAACGATCTCTTCGAGGTTGCCCGCGTTGATCGTGGCCGTGACGTTTGCGTCGCCGCCGAGGAGGTTGAGCACCGGGTCGAGGTCGACGAGCAGCCCGTTGACGTCGTCGATCAAGGCACCATTGCTGCCCACCAGGTCGCCGAGTGCATCCTCGATCTCTTGCAGGGCGGAATCCACCTTGGGAGTGAGGTTCGCGATCGCCGGGCTCGAGAAGGTGAGCACTGCGTCGGCGATCTGGTAGTCACCGGATGCCACCTCCAGGTCGGCTTCTGCCGACGCGGCCAGGGCGCCTAGCTCGAGCTTCAGATCGGCAAGGGTCGAGGCGAACTCGTTCCCGAGCAACGCCTGCAGATCGAGCGTCGCATTCGCGGGCGGCGTGTCTTGGTGTCTCCCGACACCGATCGCGCCGTCGTCGCCGATCGCGCCGCTCGCCCCCAGCGAGGTTCCGTCGTTGTTCGCCTCGGCGTACTGGGCCGCCGGGCCGATCTGCACGCCGTCGAGTTCGATCTGCGGCGAGTCGGTCTCCTCCACCACGACGGTTCCGTCGAGGACGTCAGCGTCGAGCGGGTCCTTCTCGATCTGCGCGCTCTGGGTTCCGTCGTTTGACGCCTCAGCCGCGCCGAGTGAGACGATCTGGTCCAGGTCGAAACCGGCGATGGTTCCGGAGAGGAACTGCCCCTTCGCGTAGGACTCCGTGTGCTCGTCCGCCGAAGCGGCGAGCGGTGCAGCGAGGGTGAACGCCCCGCCGAGGGCGAGTGCGGTGACGGTCGCGACGATGCGCGTTGCCGTCCGGTGATTGTTCCGAGCTGCCGATCCCCCTCGAGGAGTCGCCACGCGCGGGTATGCAGTGGTGAACACGTCTCTTGCCTTCCTGGTCCGATGCGGACGAGGAGGCTGCGGTCAGGGTGGGCCTCGGCGGAGCTACGGCTGGTTGGGCCGTCCGGGAAAAGCTTCGGCTTCGGCGTTCGACGACTTCTTTCGTTGAAACCTGATCACAGTCTCTTACGCCCGTATGCAGTTGTGGTGATGCTGGAACGGGGGTGGTTGGCCCCCGTCACCAGAAGAGACGGTCTACCCCTGGGGCTATGACGCGGGTTCACGAGCCGATTTGCAGATGACGTACACTGATGCGGTTGGCTGAAAACGCCAAGCTTCGTCGTGCCCGCGCTCCGGAAGTCGCGGACGGGGGCGCGAACCGAGGGCGGTGGCTCAATTGGTAGAGCAGCGGTCTCCAAAACCGCAGGTTGCAGGTTCGAGTCCTGTCCGCCCTGCGCAGCGTTAGCTGAACAGAGCCCCGGCACAACGGCCGGGGATCGACGAAAGGTTGGATGTCGTGGCACGCAAGGTGATCGACGAGCCGAGCGAAGATCTCGTCGCGAACGCCAAGCGCGACCGCGCCGAGCGGCGGGGCCCGTTCGCGCGGATTGCCCTGTTCATCCGGCAGGTGCTCACCGAGCTCTCGAAGGTGGTGCGCCCGACCCGGCGCGAACTGCTCAGCTACACCGGCGTCGTGATCGTGTTCGTCGTCATCATGATGGCGATCGTGTACGGCCTCGACTTCGTGTTCGGCTGGGCGGTGGCGTGGGTGTTCGGTGACGGCGCCGCCTTCATTCCCTGAGCCCATCACCGTTTCGCCCAAGCTTCAGCACCCTGGGGTCATCCGCAGGTAGTGCCTCCGCAGTACAGAGAAGGAATCTGAAAACGTGTCTGAACAAGAGCGCCGCGACATCGACCTCGCGACGGCCGCCGAGCAGTCCTCTGAAGAGGACGAGGCTCAGGAGGGCAACGTCCTGGATCAGGATGTGCACTCCGCCGACGCCGCCGAGCATGTCGCGATCCACGTGATCGATGACGAAGCTGACGACGAGGAGTCGGTCGAGGCCGGCCTCGAACAGCTGCTCGACGCCCTCGACGCCGCCAACGACCCCGAGGCCGACGCGATCGTCGACGATGCCCTCGACATCGACTCCGTCGAAGAGGCCGACGCCGCCCTGGCCGCGGCGACCGACGAGGAGACCGTCGAAGCCGAAGAAGAGGCCGCGGTCGACCCCTACGAGGAGTTCCGCGCCGAACTGCGGGGCAAGCCCGGCAAGTGGTACGTCATCCACTCGTACGCCGGCTTCGAGAAGCGCGTGAAGCAGAACATCGAGAGCCGCAAGATCTCGATGGCGATGGAAGACCACGTCTTCGAAGTCCAGGTTCCGATGGAAGACGTCGTCGAGATCAAGAACGGCCAGCGCAAGCTGGTCACCCGCGTGCGCATCCCGGGCTATGTGCTGGTGCGCATGGACCTCAACGAAGACTCCTGGTCGGTCGTGCGGCACACCCCCGGCGTCACCGGGTTCGTGGGTAACTCGCACAACCCGACGCCGCTGCGGTTCGAAGAGGCCTTCAACATGCTCAAGAGCCTCGTGCAGGTCGTGGAAGCACCGTCGAAGGGCGGCGCGGGCGGCAAGGGAACCGGCAAGGGCGCGACCGCTCGGGTCATCCCCGCCGAGATCGACTTCGAGGTCGGCGAGACGATCACCATCAAGGAAGGCTCGTTCGCGGGCCTGCCCGGCACGATCAGCGAGATCAAGCCCGAGAGCGGCAAGCTCACCGTGCTCGTCTCGCTCTTCGAGCGCGAGACCCCGGTCGAGCTCTCGTTCGACCAGGTCACGAAACTCTAGATCCCACCACTCGGTGATCGAGTAGCCGGTCGAAGACCGGCGTGTCGAGATCTCCGCAAAGGGGCTACACTATCCCGTTGGTCGGTCTCGACACGCTGGTTTCGAGACGCGTCGCCTGCGGCGGCGCTCCTCAACCCGCTACTCGACCACCGAAATCCCACCGCTGCCAGGAACGGCCTGGTTCGCGGGAGCGCGTCCTGAGTGACGCACGACAAGAAAGAAGCACATGGCACCGAAGAAGAAGGTGACCGGCCTGATCAAGCTCCAGATCAACGCCGGCGCCGCGAACCCCGCCCCGCCGATCGGCCCGGCGCTGGGTCAGCACGGCGTGAACATCATGGAGTTCTGCAAGGCGTACAACGAGGCGACCGAGTCGCAGCGCGGCAACGTCATCCCGGTCGAGATCACCGTCTACGAGGACCGTTCGTTCACGTTCATCCTCAAGACCCCGCCGGCCGCGGAACTCATCAAGAAGGCCGCCGGCGTGCAGAAGGGGTCGCCGACCCCGCACACGGTGAAGGTCGCGAAGCTCACCCGTGACCAGGTGCGCGCGATCGCCGAGCAGAAGCAGACCGACCTCAACGCCAACGACGTCGAGGCGGCCATGAAGATCATCGCCGGCACCGCCCGGTCGATGGGGATCACGGTGGAGGCGTAATCATGAGCAAGCACTCCAAGGCATACCGCGCCGCCGTCGAGAAGATCGAGCCCGGCAAGTTCTACGCCCCCACCGAGGCCGTCGAGGTCATCCGCGAGACGGGTTCGAAGAAGTTCGACTCGACCGTCGAGGTCGCCCTGAAGCTCGGGGTCGACCCGCGCAAGGCCGACCAGATGGTGCGCGGCACCGTCATCCTCCCGCACGGCACCGGCAAGACCGCCCGCGTCATCGTGTTCGCCACCGGCCCCGCCGCCGAAGCGGCGCTCGCCGCGGGCGCGGATGAGGTCGGCGGCACGGAGCTGATCGAGAAGGTCGCCGCCGGGTACACGGCATTCGACTCGGCCGTCTCGACCCCGGAGCTCATGGGCCAGGTCGGTCGCCTGGGCAAGGTGCTCGGCCCGCGTGGGCTCATGCCGAACCCGAAGACCGGCACTGTGACCCCCAACCCCGCGAAGGCGGTCGAGGAGATCAAGGGCGGCAAGATCGAGTTCCGCGTCGACAAGCACGCCAACGTTCACTTCGTGATCGGCAAGGCCGGTTTCAGCAGCGACCAGCTCGGTGAGAACCTCAAGGCCGCGCTCGACGAGATCAACCGCGCCAAGCCCGGATCGTCGAAGGGTCGCTACATCCAGAAGGGTTCGGTGTCGACCACGTTCGGCCCCGGCATCCCGCTCGACGTCAGCGTGCTCTGACACTGAACATTCGCATCAGACCAGCGAGCGCCGCGGATTCCGCGGCGCTCGCTGTCGTCGCGGCGGCGACCTTCCCCCTCGCCTGCCCGCCGCACACCACCGACGAGGCGAAGGCGGCGCACATCGCGACTCACCTGACCCCGGCCCGTTTCGACGACTACCTCGCCGACCCCGCGCGTGACCTGTTCCTCGCCGAGTCGGGCGACGAGGCGGTCGGCTACACGATGCTCATCGCCGGCGAGCCGACCGACCCCGACGTCGCGGCATCCCTCACCACGCGTCCGACCGCCGAACTGAGCAAGTGCTACGTGCTGCCGGGCCACCACGGCGCCGGGATCGCGTCGGCACTGATGACGGCGACCCTCGAGGCCGCGCGTGCTCGGGGCGCCGCCGCGGTCTGGCTCGGGGTGAACGAGGAGAACGCGAAGGCGCAGCGCTTCTACGACAAGAGCGGCTTCACCCGGGTGGGGCGTAAGCGCTTCCTCGTCGGCGACCGGTACGAAGACGACTTCGTCATGGAGCGGGTCTTCTAACCCTCGGCGACCTTGAGCACGAGCTTGCCGCGCGTGTGACCCGACTCGATCGCGCGGTGGGCATCCGCGGCCTTCTCGAAGTCGAACACCTGGTCGACGAACACCCGCACGGCTCCGGACTCGAGCAGGCGCGAGACGACCGCGAGCGTGGAGCCGTCGGGCGTCACGCGGTAGCCGGTGGCGCGCACCCCGGCATCCGCCGCTTCCGCCGCCATCGACGGCCACGATCCCGTCGGGCCGTTGACGATCGTGCCGCCCGCGCGCAGCACGCGAAGCGATCGCGACGCGGTGTCGTCGGCCACGTTGCCGATGAGGTCGATGACGGCATCCACCGGGTCGAGCACCTCGTCGAATCTGACGGCGGTGTAGTCGAGCACCTCGGCGGCGCCGAGCTCCCGCAGCCACGATGCGTTGCGCGCCGACCCCGTGGCGATGACGTGAGCCCCGAAGTAGGCGGCGAACTGCACCGCGAAGTGGCCGACACCGCCGGCACCGGCGTGGATGAGCATCCGCTGGCCTTCGTGCGCTTTCGCGGTCTCGACCACCATGCCCCAGGCGGTGAGCGCGGCGAGCGGCACGGCCGCGGCTTCGACGTGCGAGAGGGCCGAGGGCTTCTTCACGACCGAGAGCGCGTTGATGCTGAGGTACTCGGCGTAGGCGCCCGACATGCGCGGCACCATCCCCATGCCGTACACCTCGGTTCCGGGCTGCAGCGGGTGCGCCTCGTAGGGCGCCTCCTCGACGATTCCGCTGAAATCGTTGCCGAGGATCACGGGAAACGCGCTGATGCCGGGGAACGCCCCCTTGCCCGCCCGGGTCTTCGCGTCGATCGGGTTGATGCCCGCCGCGACGACGCGCACGAGCAGTTCGGCGTTGACCCGCACGGGACGCTCGACGTCGGTGAGCGAGAGCACCTCAGGGCCACCGGCCTGCGTCATCGCCATGGCCCGCATCGTCGCCATCATCCGCTCCCCGTCTTCCTCCCCTAGTAAACGCCGCCGATGAGTCGCCGGTGTTACGTGGATGTCATCGCCTCGTGAAACTTGGCTCCGCTAGCATCGAGCGGGGCGTTCGGCTCCGGGAGGTCGGGGTCGACATGCGGGTTCTCTTCATCGCGTTCCGTTTGGCGGGTGCGGCGGCGATCGCGGCCGCGATCATCGGGCAGTACATCCACTCGCTGAACTTCCGCGCCGAGCACGGCATCGCCGAGAACGGCGTTCCCGCGGTCAACTTCTTCAGCTTCTTCACGATCGAGTCGAACGTGCTCACGATCGCGGTGTTCCTCATCGGCGCGATCCTGCTCATCCGTTCGTCGGACCCCGATCCGCTCTGGTTCGGGGTGGGCCGCGCGGCGGTGACCGCGTACATGGCGACGACCGGCATCGTCTACAACACCCTGCTGCGCGGTGTCGAGGTGAGCGAGGGGGCGACCCTCGGCTGGTCGAACGAGATCGTGCACGTCATCGGCCCGGTCCTCGTCGTGCTCGACTGGCTGTTCGCCCCCGGTCGCCGCAAGCTGGACTGGGTGCACATCTGGGTGATCGTGATCTTCCCGATCGTCTGGGCGGTCTACACGATGATCCGCGGCCCCTTCGTCGACGATCCGACCCAAGCCGTGCTCAACCCCGACTACGTGGGCGGCTGGTACCCGTACCCGTTCCTCAACCCCGACACGTCGGCGCAGGGCTACGTCTCGGTCGCGTTCTACGTCGTGCTCATCGCCGCGGTCATCGGCGGTGTCGGCGCCGCCGTGATCTGGGTGTCCCGCCGCGACCGCTGGCCTCTCCCGGCCCCGAAGGGCTGACGCCGAGGATGCTCGACCGCTTCGCCGCCGCGGCGGGCACGGTGCTCGTGCTCGCCTCGCTCGTCATCATCTGGGTGGCCCGCCTCGGCGTGCCGCGCGACCTGTACGTGAGCGAACTCGGCGCCGACGGGGAGCCGACCGCGGCGTGGTTCGAGCGGGCACTGCTGCTGCTCGTGGCGGGCGGGTTCGCGGTCGCCTGGGCCGGCCGCCGCATCCGTTCTCGCATTCCCGTGCTGCGCTCGTGGCCGCCGTCGGTGACCCTTGGGGCGGCGAGTGCGCTGTTCCTCGTCGCCTCGCAGGTGCCGTGCACGAGCGGCTGTCCCGTGCCGCAGTTCGGCCCGGGGCTGTCGTGGCAGGATCTCGGGCACGTCAGCGCCGCGACCCTCGCATTCGCGCTCGCGGCCTGGACGATGCTGCAGTGCGCCTTCGCGGTCGGCCACCGCGCCATCCGGCGGTTCTCGCTGATCGCCGCCGTCTCGGTCGCCGTCATCGCCGCCACCGGGGGGCTGATGTCGGTGTTCGACTTCTACGCCAACCTCGGCAGCCGACTCGAGTTCGTCGCGACGACGCTCGGAATCGCCTGGGTGGCCGTCTACGGGATCGCGCTGACCTTCGAGCGGCGGTCAGCGCTCGCGGCGCATCGCCCGCAGCAGGTCGTCGGCGAGCACGATGAGGCGGCCGATCTCGGCGTCGTCGCGGTCGACCCAACGGCATTCGGGTTCGCTCGAGATGGGAACGAACTCCTCGTGTCGCTCCCAGACGACGAGCGTTCGCTCAGCGCCTAAGACGTACTGCTGCCACCACACCTGCCGCAGGTAGTTGCGGGGGATGCCGCGCCACGCGTGGGACGTCGTCTTGATCTCGCACAGCTCGACGCGACCGTCGACTTCGCGGAGCCCGTCGGGGGTGGCGAGGTGGTCGCGGTTGCCGTCGGCGTGGAACAACGCGCTCGAGGCTCGCATCCCGTAGACGTTGCCCGCCCAGCGGCCGATCGCCGGTTCGCGCAGCCGCCCGTGCTCGGTGTAGGCGTTGCCCCCGAACCGTGAGCCGAGCAGCTTCTCCATCGCGAGCGCCTTCACCGCGCGTTCGCTCGTGAGCCGGGCGACATCGGTCGCCGTGACACCACGGGCCCGAGCCTTGAGCCACCCGATCCGATCGGTCTGGTCGGCGACGATCCGGTCGCGGTGCGTGCGCGGCGGCTCGTCCCAGAGCGGGAGAGTCGGCTGCGCGATCGTCACCCGTCCAGTCTGCGGGACGGAGCAGACATCCGGGGCCCTGACGCGCCCGGGTGACTGACGCGCCCGAGGCGATTCCTGGCAGGCACCAAGGCGCGGCTCAGACGATTCATAGGATCGACGCCAGACTGGAGAGCATGCCCACCCTCACGCCCGTCGCCTCTGTTCGCCTGACCCGCCCCGACGGTTCGCCGGTGCGCGCTCTCGTCGTCGACGACGAGGCCTCGCTCGGCGACCTGTTGCGGATGGCGCTGCGCTACGAGGGCTGGGACGTTCAGACCGCCGCGAACGGCCAGGATGCTCTCGCCCTGGCCCGCACCTTCTCACCGGATGTCATCGTGCTCGACATCATGTTGCCCGACCTCGACGGCGTGCAGGTGCTGCAGCGGGTGCGCGCCGCCGGGAGCGATGCCCCCGTGCTCTTCCTCACCGCGAAGGATGCCGTCGACGACCGCGTCGCGGGGCTCACGGCCGGCGGTGACGACTATGTCACCAAGCCGTTCTCGCTCGACGAGGTCATCGCCCGACTGCGCGGCCTGCTGCGGCGGAGCGCGCGCATCGTCTCGGCGGCGACCGGCCCCGAGATCCGGGTGGGTGACCTCGTGCTCAACGAGGAGACCTACGAGGTGGAGCGGGCCGGTGAGCCGATCGCGCTCACCGCGACCGAGTTCGAGTTGCTGCGCTACCTGATGCGCAACCCGCGGCGCGTGCTGAGCAAGGCGCAGATCCTCGACCGGGTGTGGAGTTACGACTTCGGCGGCCGGTCGAGCATCGTCGAGATCTACATCTCGTACCTGCGCAAGAAGATCGACGAGGGGCGCGACGCGATGATCCACACGGTGCGCGGCGTGGGCTACACGATCAAGCCGTCGGCTCCCGAACCGGCGGCGTGACGGTGGCCGCGCGCGGCTCGTGGTCGCTGCGCCGCCGGCTGGTGGTCGGGATCGTCGGCCTGCTGGCGGTGGTGAGCGTCGTCGTCGGGGTGTCGAGCGTCGTCGCGTTGCGGCAGACGCTGATGGCTCGGCTCGACGAGCAGGTGATGGATGCCGCGTCCCGCGCCGCGGGACCGCTGCAGGGCGCGCCGCAGGCGGAGGGCGACCAACCCGGGAACCGCATCGGAACCCTCGTGCTCCGCACCCGGGACGGCGTCGTGGTGCGCGCCGAATACGTCACCGAGAGCGGGGTCGACGTCGAGCTCACCGATGCCCAGATCGCCCAGTTGCGCGCGCTCGATCTGGGGCAGCAGCCGATGACCGTCGACCTCGGCGAGCTCGGCGAGTTCCGGGTGGGCGCGCGCGAACTGCCCGGGCGGGATGACGTGGCCATCGCGGGTCTGCCGACGGCCGAGGTCACCGCGACGACCAGCAACCTGGCCCTCATCTTCGCCCTCGTGACCCTGGCCGCGCTGGTCGTCGCCGCCCTCGCCGGCACCCAGGTCGTGCGGGTCGCGCTGCGCCCGCTCGACCGGGTCACGGCGACGGCACGCCGGGTCGCCGAACTGCCGCTCGCCCGCGGTCAGGTCGCGCTCGCCGAGCGGGTGCCCGACTCCGACCCGCGCACCGAGGTCGGTCAGGTCGGTGCCGCGTTCAACCGCATGCTCGAGCACGTCGAGTCGTCGCTGCGCGCCCGTCAGGACAGCGAAGAGAAGGTGCGCCAGTTCGTCGCCGATGCGAGCCACGAACTGCGCACCCCGCTCGCATCGATCCGCGGGTACTCCGAGCTGACGCGGCGCTCGGGGCTCGAGCTGCCGGACGACATCGTCTATGCGCTCGCCCGCATCGAGTCGGAGTCGGTGCGCATGACCTCCCTCGTCGAGGAGCTGCTGCTGCTCGCCCGGCTCGACGCCGGGCAGGAGCTCGCGCACGGCACAGTCGACCTCGTGCCGCTGATCGCCGACGCCGTCTCAGACGCGCACGCCGCGTCGCCGGAGCACGACTGGAGGATCGAGACCGGGGAGGATCCGCTGGTCGTCACCGGCGACGCGAATCGGCTGCATCAGGTGGTCGCCAACCTGCTGGCGAACGCCCGCGTGCACACCCCTGCGGGAACCGTCGTCACGGTGAGTCTGGTCAGGGCCGGGGACGACGCGGTGCTGACGGTCGCCGACGACGGCCCCGGCATCCCGGCAGCCCTGCGGCCCGTGCTGTTCGAACGCTTCGCGCGCGGCGACGGGTCGCGCTCCCGGGGGACCGGCAGCACCGGTCTCGGCCTCGCGATCGTCGCCGCCGTCGTCGAGGCGCACCGCGGTTCGGTGGCCCTGGAGAGCGATTCGGCAGGAGCCCGATTCGTCGTGCGCCTCCCGCTCGCGCGCCCTGAGCAATGAGAACATGAGTCGTCCCGGTCCCCTCTCGAAAGCCGCCCTCGGATGACCCGTTTCCGCAGCGTGCTCGCGGTTGCCTTCGCCGCTCTGCTCGTCTTGGCTCCTGCGTCCCTCGCGCGAGCGGAAGGCTCCGTGCCCTCCGAGGTGGCCGCGTACGTCACCGACGGCTCGCTGGTCGCGCAGCTCAACGACGTCTACGGCGTCGATGCCGATGGTGACGGCATCGACTTCGACGAGACGACGAAGACCGGCGTGATCGAGCGGGTTCACGTCTGGAGCGCAGAGCTGCGTGAAGGCGAGGACACCGAACATCCTCTCGATCTGCTCAATGAGTGGGTCGTTCCGATCACGATCGCCGATGCGCCCGTCGGTCTCGCGACCATCTGGATCAATCCGGCTACCGCGCGCCCCGAACTCGCCTTGTTCGAAGCCGATGCCGATCTCGCGACCGCGCTCTCGGCGGTGGCCGACGGATCATCGCTCGTCCACGATCTCGACAGTGCGGCGTGGCTCGCGCTCGCCGCCGACGGAACCCTCACCCCGCTCGTTCCGGGCACGACGGGCCTCACCACTCCGGTGCCGATCGACGACGTCGCGTTGCTGCCGCCCGCCGGCGGTGCTGCAGGGGCGGGCGGCGATCCGGGCACGGGCGTCGGGTTCGCGATCGCCGTGGTGCTGCTGCTCCTCGTCATCATCGTCGTCGCCCTGGTGTTGCCGGGGCTGCGGGCGAAGAAGCCGGATGCCGACGCCGAGCCCGACGCCGATGCTCAGCAGGTCGCTGACATCGAAGTCGCGCCCGTCGCCGCCGAGACGGTGCCCGAGGAGCCCGAGACGGTGCCCGAGGAGCCCGAGGCGGCGCCCGAGGAGCCCGAGGCGGCGCCGAAGAAGCCCGCCCCGCGCAAGAAGAAGACGCCGCCCCCGCCGGCCGATTGAACGCCGCCTTGCTGTAACGGCATCCGTCGCGTATCCTTCACGAGGCCGTAGACCGCCGGTTTCTCTCGCTCGCGAGGGACGAAGCTTCCGCAAGGAAGAGCCTGCGCAGGTGTGTGAAGTGACTGTCCTTTCTGGGATCCGAAGCTCCGTGCGTCTGCGCCGGAGCTTTTTTCGTGGGTCTCCGACCGTCACTCATACACAAAAGAACGGAACGCCATGGCGAACAAGGAAGCCACTGTCGCCGAGCTCGCGGAGAAATTCCGCAGCTCGAACGCGATCGTGCTCACCGAGTACCGCGGGCTCACGGTTGCGCAGCTCAAGGAGCTTCGCGCGAACCTCCGTGACCACGCGAGCTATGCCGTGGTGAAGAACACGCTCACCCAGATCGCGGCGAACGAGGCTGGCATCAGCTCGTTCGACGACCAGCTCGCTGGTCCGTCTGCGATCGCTTTCGTGCACGGCGACACCGTCGCCGCCGCGAAGGCGCTGCGTGACTTCTCCAAGGCGAACCCTCTGCTGGTCGTCAAGGGGGGCTATTTCGATGGCAACCCGCTGACGTCGGCCGAGGTGGGCAAGCTCGCCGATCTCGAAAGCCGGGAGGTGCTGCTGGCGAAGCTGGCTGGCGCCATGAAGGCCTCGCTGTTCGGAGCCGCCTACATGTTCAACGCACCGCTCGCGAAGGCCGTTCGTACGGTCGACGCGCTGCGCGCCAAGCAGGAAACCAACTAAGGAGTAAAGAATGGCCAAGCTCAGCACTGACGACCTTCTCGAGGCGTTCAAGGACCTGACGCTGATCGAGCTCAGCGAGTTCGTCAAGAAGTTCGAGGAGACCTTCGAGGTCACCGCCGCCGCCCCCGTCGCCGTCGCTGCCGCCCCGGCCGCCGGTGGTGCCGGTGGCGCTGCCGAAGCCGAGGAGGAGAAGGACTCGTTCGACGTCGTCCTCGAGTCCGCCGGTGCCGGCAAGATCGCCGTCATCAAGGAGGTGCGCACCCTCACCAGCCTCGGGCTGGGCGAGGCGAAGGCCCTCGTCGACGGCGCCCCGAGCAACGTGCTCGAGGGTGTCAACAAGGACGCCGCCGAGAAGGCCAAGGCCGCTCTCGAGGGCGCCGGCGCCACGGTGACCCTCAAGTAGTCACCCGTTTCACGAGAGAAGGCGCCGCTCCGAAAGGGGCGGCGCCTTCTTCGTGTTCCAGGTGCGGGGGGTGAGGCCTCCGGTAACCAGCCATTCGGCCCCACCCGTGTCGAACCGGGCGCCGGGATCAGGGACGGCGCCCGCATGCAACGGTCACATCAAAGCATCCCGCCCTGAGCGACCGATCTGTCTACTCGGGTGAATCGCGGGTGACAGCGCGCCCCAGTCCGAGGGACTTGGCTTTGCGGATGGCGTCGGCCCGGGTCGTGACACCGAGTTTGCGGTAAAGCCGCCGGAGGTGGGTCTTCACCGTGTTCGGAGAGATGAACAGCGTGGTCGCGATGCTCACGACGGTCGAACCCTTCTCGACCTCGGCGAGCACGAGGAGCTCGCGGTGGCTGAGCGGCTCGATGAGTCGGGCGTGACCGTCGGTGGCCTCGGCGATCCGGGTGAGGATGCGCGTCACCTCGTCGCCGTGGTCGCGGGTGAGGGCGCGCGCGGTGAGGCCGGCGAGCGTCCCGGGTGGGACCAGGCGCAGGGGTGCCCGTGAACCGCTCGACGCCATCGCGACGAGCGCGCGATCGAACATGACGTCGGAGAGCGCGAGGTCGGCGCGCTCGAACTCGATCGCGGCGCGAAGCATGCGCACGTCGACCAGGGTGCGCTGCGAGTGGTCCGCGGCGATCTGCTCGCAGCCCTCGAGGGCCTGGGCGGCGCCCCGCAGGTCGCCGTGGCGCAGCCGCAGCTGGGCGACGACCCGGGCCGGGCACAGGATGTGGTGCTCATAGGCCGGCAGGTCGCGCAGAATCGCCCACGCCTCGTCGCCTTGGTCGAGGTGCATCAGCAGCGATGCACGCATGAGTTCGCCGACCGAGAGCCCGAGTCCGGGCGGGGTCCAGGTGCGGTAGCCGCGTTGGGCGCGTTGCAGGAAGTCGAGGCCCTCGGGCAGTCGGCGTCCCGCGAGCCGCAGGTAACCGGCGGCGATGGACGAGAACGGCTCCCAGTCGGTGTGGCTCGCCGCCTCGAGCATCTCGGCCTCGACCGCGGCGGCGGCGTCGAGATCGTGCCGGTCTATGGCGACCAGCGCCTCGGCCAGGATCGCCGGGGCGCCGAAGCCGGTTTGCAGGAGGCTGGTGCCGGCGGCGAGCGCTCGGGCTTCGGCGCTGTGGCGGGCCGCGGCGTCGATGCCGGCTTGGACGTACTCGACGAGGGCGAGGCCGCCGAGACCCTCGATGCGCTCCGCGCGGGTGAGGTGTTCGGCGGCGAGGCCGTTCGCGTACTCGAGTTGGCTCCGGGCGGTGTCCAGGTTGCCGAGGTGGAGATTGAGCATCCCGCTCTCGAGCATGCAGCGGGCGCCCAACTCGACCCGAACCGACAGGGAGAGGGTGCTGCCGGGAAC
Source organism: Pseudolysinimonas yzui (assembly GCF_014653215.1). Lineage (GTDB taxonomy): Bacteria > Actinomycetota > Actinomycetes > Actinomycetales > Microbacteriaceae > Pseudolysinimonas_A > Pseudolysinimonas_A yzui. The sequence goes on from NZ_BNAI01000002.1 coordinate 233,854, forward strand.
GTCGAGGTCGCGGGCCCGTTGCACGAATTGCTGCGCGGAATCGAGGCGCCCGAGCACACGTAGGGCCGCCGCGTGTCCGAGCCACACGGTCACCCGATCCGGGTCGGCCTCGGGGCCGGCGGCGACGAACCCCGCCTCGGCCGCGCGGAAGTAGCCGATCGCCGAGGATCCGCGCGGCGACCCGGCGGCGCGGTAGCTCGCGCCCATCGCGCTCGCGATCGCGGAGTCGGCGTGCCACGCCGACTCCGGCAGTTCGGCGATCAGGGCACGAAAGTCGGCGCCGTGCTCCACCGCGAGGGCCCGGGCTCCCGGGCGCACAGCCTCCACAGCGGCGGTGGGGTCGCCCGCCGCGAGAGCGGCGACGACCCGACGACGCACGTCAGGGAAGGCGGGATGCGGCACTGGTCTCCTGCGGATGCGTCCGACCAGGGATGGTGAGGTCTGGCGACGCGGCGGTACGTGATCTGCGACAGCAGCATCGGGTACCCGTCGGGATGACTCCCAGCGCTCGAACCAACGGGGTGGTGCAGTCGCCACGAGGCTACTTGCGGGAGCGCGAATCTGTCCACCATGCGCGGCTCGGCGGCGACAAGCGCCCCAGTGGGGCGGGGGGACGGTCGCGTAGGCTTCCCCGGTGAGCATGGGAAACCGGGGGGCGGCACCTCCGGGGGTCCCGCGTGTCGGCGGTTCCCACGTGGGGGGCAGGGATGCGCAGGCGCAGCGTCAACTCAACGCTGAGGCGCCGCGCATCCCGGACCTGATCCAGCGCATCGGTGACCTGTTCCGGCCCCACCGCCGCACCCTCGTCATCACGATCGTGCTGGTGCTGGCGAGCGCCGCCCTCGGAGTGCTGCCGCCGCTGCTCACCCAGCAGGCCTTCGACCGGGGGCTCTTCCCGCCTTCAGGGCGCCCCGACGTTCCCGTGCTCGTCGAGTTGGTCGGCCTCATGTTGCTCGCCTGGTTCGCCTCGGCCGGTCTCGGGGTCGGGCAGACCTTCCTCACCGCCCGCATCGGCAACAGCGTCATGGGCGCGCTGCGGGTGCGGCTGTTCTCGCATCTCCAGGCGATGGAGCTCGGCTTCTTCACCCGAACCAAGACGGGCATCATCCAGTCGCGCCTGCAGAACGACGTCGGCGGCGTCGCGGGGGTGCTGAGCAACACCATCCAGAGCGTCGTCGGCAACACCGTCACGGTGATCGCCGCGGTCGTGGCGATGCTGCTGCTCTCGTGGCAGATGACGATCGTCGCCGTCGTGCTGATGCCGATCCTGGTGTTCGTGCAGCGACGCGTCGGGCAGGCCCGCGCGCGCATCGCGACGAAGACCCAGGAGTCGCTCTCGGACATGACGGCGATCACCCAGGAGACGCTGAGCGTCTCGGGGGTGTTGCTGGCGAAGGCGTTCAACCAGCAAGAGGCCGAGGTCACCCGGTACCGCGACGAGAACGGTCGGCAGATCAAGCTGCAGATCCAATTGGCGATGACCGGCCAGTGGTTCTTCGCGATCGTGAACGTCGTGCTCTCGGTGATCCCCGCCGTCATCTACCTGGTCGCGGCGTGGCTGATCGTCCAGGATGTGCCGGTCACCGCCGGCACGATCGTCGCGTTCACGACGGTGCAGGCGCGTCTCATGTGGCCGCTCATGGGGCTGCTGCGGGTGGCCCTCGATCTGCAGACGTCGCAGGCGTTGTTCGCCCGCATCTTCGAGTATCTCGATCTGGTGCCGGCGATTCGGGATGCCGACGACGCCGAGCCCGTCGATGCGGGGCGGCTCGGGGCGGTCGCGTTCGAGAACGTCGTGTTCCGCTATCCCGATCAGACGGGTGATGCCCCCGCGACGCTGAAGGGCATCTCGTTCGAGCTGGAGCCGGGCACCTACGCCGCATTCGTCGGGCCGTCGGGTGCAGGCAAGACGACGGTGTCGTACCTGGTGCCGCGGCTGCACGAAGTCACCGACGGTCGCGTGCTGTTCGCGGGCGAGGACGTGCGCCGGCTCCGCCACGCGTCGCTCATCGATGCGATCGGCATCGTCAGCCAGGAGACCTACCTCTTCCACGCGACGATCGCCGAGAACCTGCGGTACGCCAAACCGGATGCCACCGACGGCGAACTCGAGGCGGCGGCGCGCGCCGCGAACATCCATGACACCATCGCCTCGTTCCCCGAGGGGTACGCCACCGTCGTCGGCGAACGCGGCTACCGCCTCTCGGGGGGCGAGAAGCAGCGCGTCGCGATCGCGCGGGTGCTGCTCAAGGATCCGGCGGTGCTCATCCTCGACGAGGCGACCAGTTCACTCGACACCGTCTCGGAGCGCATCGTGCAGCGCGCCCTCGACGATGCCTCGCGAGGTCGCACGACCCTGGCGATCGCCCATCGGCTCTCGACGGTGGTCGCCGCCGACGTGATCTTCGTCGTCGAGGCGGGCCGCATCGTCGAGCGCGGCACGCACGCCGAGTTGCTCGCCGCCGGAGGCGTCTACGCGCGACTCTTCGCGGAACAGCTAGCCGACGCGATGGAGACCGGCGTCACTCCGGAGGAAGGGCCGCGAGCAGCTGCGTCATCGCGTCGATCTCGGCCTGCTGGGCCCGCCGGATCCCCTCCGCGAGAGTGACCACCTGCGGCACGTCGGTGCGCGCGAGAACGGCGTCCGCCATCTCGACCCCCCCTTCGTGGTGGGCGATCATGAGCTTCAGGAACAACCGCACGGCGGCGTCGCCGGTCGCGGCTTCCAGTTCGGCGACCTCGGCGTCGGTCGCGAGTCCCGGCATCCCCCCGGGGGCGTCGGGGTCCATCTGGTGACCGCTGTCCGAGCCGTCGAGGGCGGGCAACTCGGTCCAGGCCATCGCCCGCTGTGCTGAGCGCTGCGGCAGGTCCCAGGCGTCGAGCAGTCCGTACATCGCCCCCGACTGGCCCGCCTGCGTGACGGCCATGTCGTAGGCGATCGTGCGCACCGTCTCGTCGTCGGTGCGGTCGCGCACGAGCAGCGCCATCTCGACCGCCTGGGCGTGGTGCACCTGCATGTCGCGCAGGAAGCCGGCGGCGGCGCTGTCGGTCGTCGGGGTCGGCGCGGTGCCGGCCGCCACCCGACCCAGCGCGAACGCGCCCGCGATCAGGAGCACCGCCGCCAGGATGACGGCGACGACGCGTCCGCGGGTCATCACGTCACGAGACCCGGCCGGGGCCGTCGACCCCTCCGGTGCAGGACGCGTTGGGCTCGGGAGAGCTCGGAGAGCGCCAGAACTCGTTGAGGAAGTCCTCGACCGCCGGGTCGTCGACCTCGGTGAAGAGCCGCTGGGCGCCCCAGGCCGAGATCGCCTTCGCGTCGCCGAGCCCCTCATAGGGCGAGATGACGGTGTACGTGTCGGGGGCGAGTGCGATCAGCGCCGCGATCTCGTCGTCGGTCGTCGTCGCGGGGTCGTACGCGATCCACACCGCACCGTGCTCGAGGGTGTGCACGACGTTCTCGTTCTGCTGTTCCTCGTCGTAGACGCCGCAGTTGAGCCAGGCCGGGTTGTGCGGGCCGCCGACGGGCGGTGACTGGTCGTAGCTCACCCGGGTGTCGGTGTGGGTCGCGTCGAGGTCGGGGTAGAGCTGCAGCCGATCCTCGTAGTCGCCGCTGATGACCTCTCGCTGCGAGGGGATGGAGTTCAGCACGAGCACGGTGGCGACCGTGCCGACCACCAGCACGAGGGCGACGACGGCCGCGATGATCCCGAGCAGGCGGTTGCGCTTCGCCGCCGCCTCCTTCTTCTTGAAGGCCTCCAACTGGGCGGCGCGCTTCTGGGCGCGCTGCTCCTTGATGGTGGGTTGATCGGGACGATCGGGGGGCGTGGCCATGCGCGCTCCTGGAAGAAAGTGGACGTGTCCCCTCATCATCCCCGATCCGGCAGAGGATGCGCTGAACGCGCCAGCCGCTAAAGTGGGGAAACTCTCGTGAAGAGCGCTTACTCATGCCCCCAGGAGGCCTGCGGTGACGGTCGATGATGCGCACGGCGACCATGTCGCCACGCGGGTGCGCCGTCGTCATTCGCTGAGCATCAAGTCGCTGCTGCTGCTCATGCTGTTGCTGGTCAGCGTCGGGTCGAATGTCGTGGTCGGCGTGATCGGCTACATCAACGGCACCGAGTCCCTCACCGAGGCCGCCGAAGATCGTCTCACCGAGGTGCGCGACTCCCGGGCCCGCGAGATCCTCAACCTCTTCGACTCGATCGAGGCCTCGCTGCTGCTGGCCAGCCGCGACAGCGCCGTCGTGGATGCCGAGCTCGCGTTCTCGGCCGGCGTCGCCGAGCTCGACAGCGCGGCGATCGCCGATGACGCCGTCGCCGCAGCCGGGGGCGAGCCCGCCCCGGTGCTGACCCCGGAGCAGGAGGCCGAGCTGGTCGCCTACTTCACCGACGACTTCGGGCCGCGGCTCAACGAGGCCAGTGGCGAAGAGAACGACGCCTCGAGCTTCATCCCCGACTCGGCGTCGGCCCGCTACCTGCTGTACCACTACACGGTCAAGGGCGGCGAGGATGCCTCCGCCGTCGACGACGCCGGCGACGGCAGCGCGTGGTCGGCGGCGCACGCCGAGCACCACGACTACCTGCGCCGGCTCGCCAACCTGTCGGACTACCCCGGCCTCGTGCTCATCTCAACCTCGGGTCAGGTCGTCTACACGGTCAACAAGGATGTCGACCTCGGCGCCGACCTCGTCGACGGGCCCTACAGCTACACCAACCTCGCCCTGGCGTTCCAGCAAGCGATGTCGGGCAACCGCCTCGATGCGGTGACCTTCGCCGACTTCGAGAAGTACGCGCCCGCGCTCGATGCTCCGACCGGATGGGCGGTTGCGCCGATTGCGAGCAACGACGCGATCGTCGGGGCGATCGGTGTGCGGCTGCCGTCCGAACGCATCGACGCGATCATGACGGGCGGAGGCGACTGGGAGAACAGCGGTCTCGGCGAAACCGGGGAGGCCTACCTCGTCGGTCGGGACGGAACGATGCGATCGCTGTCGCGGGATCTGGCTGAGGACCCGGGAGGCTATCTCACCGCCGCGACCAGCGCCGGCCTGCAGCTCGAGGATGCCGAGCGCGCCGTCGAGACCGGGCAGACGATGCTCATCCAGCGGGTCGACACCAAGGCCGCTGAGCTCGCGCTTGACGGCCGGTCGGGGGTCGAGACCTCAGCAAACTACCTCGGGGATCGGTCGATCGCGGCATACGCCCCCGTCAAGCCCGCGGGATTCCAGTGGGCGATCATCGCCGAGATCGACGCCGACGAAGCGCTCGCGCCGGTCTCCGACTTCACGAGTCGACTCGCCATCTCGTCCGCCATCCTCGTCGCCATCGTGTCGCTCGTGTCGGTGTTCATCGCGGGCTTCGCGGTGCGTCCGCTCTACCGGCTGCGGGATGCCGCCCGCCGCATCGCCGCGGGCGAGAGCGGCGTGCAGGTGGAGGCGGGCGAGAGCGACGAACTCGCCGACGTCGCCGCGGCGTTCAATGAGATGAGCCGCAGCCTCGAACTCAAGAACGCCCTGCTCGAGGAGCAACGCGTCGAGAACGAGCGTCTGCTGCGCACCCTCATGCCCGAGAGCATCGCGAAGCGGTATCGCGAGGGCGCCCGCACGATCGTGCAGGATCACCAGGAGGTGACCGTGCTGTTCGCCGACGTCGTCGGCTTCGAGGAGTACGGCCGGGGTCTCGACTCCGAGAAGGCCCTCGACCTGCTCAACGAGATCTTCCGCGCGTTCGACGACGCCGCCGAACAGCACGGCGTGGAGCGGGTGCGCAGCACGCGCGCCGGGTATCTCGCCAGCTGCGGACTCACCATCCCCCGCGTCGACAACGCCCGTCGCGCCGTCTCGTTCTCGCTCGACATCGCGCGCATCGTCGAGCGTTTCGGCGCCCAGCAGGGCGCCGACATCCACGTGCGCGTCGGGATCGACACCGGCACCGTCACGAGCGGACTCGTCGGGCGCTCGTCGATGGTCTACGACCTGTGGGGCGACGCCGTGAGTCTGGCCTTCCGGCTGCAAGGCGGAGCGACCGAGTCGGGCGTGTTCCTCACCCAACGGGTCGTCGACAAGATCCCGGATGCCCTTCCCTACGGCGACGCGGGTGTCGTCGAGACCGCTTCGGGCTGGCAGCGGGTCTGGCGCATCGACCCGGCCGCCGCCGAGCTCTAAGCGACGACCGAGATGAACCGATGATCGAGATCCTCGCCGACATCGCCGCCGAACCCTGGTTCTGGCCGGCCGTCTCGGTGATCGTCGGGCTGCCGATCGTTCTGCTCGTGCTCGGCGAAGTGCACACCGCGATGGTGCGACGTGACTCACCGGGCACGCGCATCGTGCTGCTCATCCGCAACGTGCTCGCACCGCTCGGGGCGATCATCATCCTGTTCACGCAGATCCCGCAGGAGGCGGGGAACGCAGAGTTCACCTGGCCGAAGGTGGCGGCCACCGCGTTCGGCTTCGTGCTCATCCTGGTGCTGCTCAACGGGCTCAACCTGGCGATCTTCGTCACCGCGAAGCAGGGCACCTGGCGCAACCGCCTCCCGTCGATCTTCGTCGACATCGCGCGCGTGCTGCTCATCGCCATCTGCCTCGCCGTGCTGTTCGGCTGGATCTGGAACGCCGACATCGGCGGGTTTTTCACGGCACTCGGCATCGGGTCGATCGTCATCGGCCTCGCGCTGCAGAACGCCGTCGGCTCGGTGCTCTCGGGGCTCTTCCTGCTGTTCGAGCAGCCGTTCGAAATCGGCGACTACATCGTCACCCCCGACGGTCGCGGTCGTGTCATCGCGGTGAACTGGCGGGCGACGCACCTCGACACCAGCAACGGCATTCTCGTCATCCCGAACTCGACCCTGTCGGGTGCGTCGTTCACGAACCTCTCGCAGGCGACGTCCCCGTTCGAGGCCTCCGACATCGTGCGCTTCGCGACCGACGATCCGCCGCAGCTGGTGATCGACGTCCTCGTCGAGGTCGCGTCGGGACTGCCCGAACGCCATCCCGACGAGACGCCGTACGCCATCCCGCTCGGCAAGTCGAAGTACGAGATCAACTTCGCTCTCACCTCACCGGCCCGCCGGTACATGTCGCTCGGCCTGTTCCGCAAGCGGCTCTGGTACGCCGCACGTCGGGCCGGCTTGCACCTCGACCGCGACCTCACCGACAACTTCGCGACCCCGCAGCGCACCCGCGAGCACCTGACGCGGCTCGCTCCGCGGTTCTACCTCAGCGTTCCCGAGGCCCTGGCGCTCGTCGAACGGGGGGCGTGCCTCCAGCAGTACGGCGAGGGCGAGATCGTGCAACGCGCGGACACCGTTCCCGACGGCGTGCGGATCATCATCAGTGGCAACGTCGAGCTCTCGGTGCCCGCCTCTCGCGGCGCGATGCTCCCGGTCGGCAAGCTGGGGCGCGACGACGTGCTCGGGGTCACCGCGCTCACCCGGCAGGTCGCCGGCGCCGAGGTCGTCGCCCTCGTCGACCTCGCCGTGCTGTTCGTGCCGCTGGCGGTCATCGACGAACTGGTGCGCTCGCATCCCGACCTCGCCCGCGACATGGGCCAGGCGATCGACGCCCGGCACCAGCTCGTCGCCCAGGCCCTGCGCGATGCGGGCGAGCCTCCGCCGGTCTCCCTCCCGGTCGGCTGACGCGGCGCCCTCGGTAACACGAGAACCCGCGCCCGTAGGATCGAGGGATGAAGTACGCGGAGACGGTGCTCGACCTCGTCGGCAACACGCCGCTCGTCAAGCTCAACAGCGTGACGGACGGCATCCAGGCGACGATCCTCGCCAAGATCGAGTACCTCAACCCGGGCGGGTCGAGTAAAGACCGCATCGCGGCGCGCATCATCGACGCGGCCGAGCGTGAGGGCAAGCTGGCGCCCGGCGGCACGATCGTCGAGCCGACGTCGGGCAACACCGGCATCGGCCTCGCCCTCGTCGCCCAGCAGCGCGGCTACCGTTGCGTCTTCGTGCTGCCCGACAAGGTCGGCGAAGACAAGCGCAACGTGCTGCTCGCCTACGGTGCCGAGATCGTCGTCACTCCGACGAGCGTCGCCCCCGAGAGCCCCGACTCCTACTACTCCGTCTCCGACCGGCTGGTGACGGAGATCCCCGGCGCGTTCAAGCCCGACCAGTACTCCAACCCGAACGGGCCGCTCAGCCACTACGAGACGACCGGGCCGGAGATCTGGCGCGACACCGACGGCAAGGTCACCCACTACGTGGCCGGCGTCGGCACCGGCGGCACCATCTCGGGCGCCGGCAAGTACCTCAAAGAGCAGAACCCCGACATCAAGGTGATCGGGGCCGACCCCGAGGGATCCGTGTACTCCGGCGGCACCGGCCGCCCGTACCTGGTCGAGGGCGTCGGCGAGGACTTCTGGCCGACCGCGTACGACCCGAGCGTCGTCGACGAGATCATCGCGTCGAGCGATGCCGAATCCTTCGAGATCACCCGCCGCCTCGCCCGCGAGGAGGGCCTGCTCGTCGGCGGCTCCTCGGGACTCGCGGTGAGCGCCGCCCTCAAGGCCGCGAAAGACCTCCCCGCCGACGTCGTCGTCGTCGTGCTGCTGCCCGACGGCGGGCGCGGCTACCTCGGCAAGGTCTTCAACGACAAGTGGATGCGCTCCTATGGCTTCCTGCCCGCCGAGTCGGGCGCGACCGTCGCCGACGTCGTCGGGGCGAAGGAGGGCGACCTGCCCGACCTCATCCACGTGCACCCGAGCGACACCGTGCGCCACACGATCGACAAGATGCGGCGCTACGACATCTCGCAGATGCCGGTGCTCACCGCCGAACCGCCGGTCGTGATGGGCGAGGTGATGGGGTCGATCGACGAGAAGGCGCTCGTGGATGCCGTCTTCTCCGGGCGCGCTCAGCTCACCGACTCCCTCGAGGCCTTCGTCTCGCCGCCGCTGAAACTGATCGGCGTCAACGAGTCGGTCGAAGCGGCGCGGGAATCCCTGGCGACGGTCGACGCGTTGCTCGTGGTGGACGACGGCAAACCCGCCGGCGTTCTGACCCGGCACGACCTGCTCACCTTCCTCGGCGCCTAGGACACCCCCACCATGAACGACGCAACCCACCGGTTCTCCACGCGCGCGATCCGCGCGGGGCAGGACTTCGACCCGACGACCGGCTCGGTCATCCCGCCGGTCTACTTCACGACGACCTTCGTGCAGGACGGCATCGGCGGCTTCCGCAACGGCTACGAGTACGCCCGGGGCGGCAACCCGACCCGCACGGCGCTCGAGACCCTCCTCGCCAGCCTCGAGGGTGGCGACCGGGCGTTCAGTTTCGCGTCGGGGCTCGCCGCGGAAGACACCCTGCTGCGGGCGATCCTCACTCCGGGCGCGCATGTGCTGATGGGCAACGACGTCTACGGCGGCACCCACCGGCTGGTGAGCCGGGTGTTCGTGCCGTGGGGCGCGTCGCTCTCCACGGTCGACATGAGCAACCTGGATGCGGTGCGCGCGGCGATCCGTCCCGACGCGACCAAGGTCGTCTGGGTCGAGACGCCGAGCAACCCGCTGATGAAGATCACCGACATCGCCGCGGTCGTCGCCATCGCGCACGAGGTGGGCGCGATCGTCGTCGTCGACAACACCTTCGCGACGCCGTACCTGCAGCAGCCGCTCGATCTCGGGGCGGACGTCGTCGTGCACTCCACGACGAAGTACCTCGGGGGTCACAGCGACGTGCTCGGCGGTGCGCTCATCCTGCGCGACGCGACCGAGGTCGGCGGGCAGAGCCTGGTCGAGAAGGTCGAGTTCCTGCAGTTCGGCGTCGGTGCGGTCTCCGGCCCGATGGATGCCTGGCTCACCATCCGCGGCATCAAGACGCTCGCGGTGCGGATGGATCGCCACTCGGCGAACGCTTCGACGATCGCCGAACGCCTGGTGGGGCATCCGAAACTCACCGCCGTGTACTACCCCGGCCTTCCCGATCATCCCGGTCACGACCTCGCCGCGGCTCAGATGAGCGCGTTCGGCGGCATGATCTCGGTGCAGCTCGCCGACGGCCCCACCGCGCGTCGGTTCGCCGAGTCGACGAGGCTGTTCCAGCTGGCGGAGTCGCTCGGCGGCGTCGAGTCGCTCGTCTGCTACCCCTCGGAGATGACCCACGCATCGGTGCGCGGCACCGAGCTCGAGATCCCCGACTCGGTCGTGCGGCTCTCGGTCGGCATCGAGGATGTCGGCGACCTCATCGACGATCTGGTGACGGCGCTCGACGCCCTGTGACCGGCATGGGCGTCATCCCGAAGGACTTCCTGCTGGGTGCCGCCACGGCGGCGTACCAGATCGAGGGGGCCGCCCACGAGGATGGCCGCGGCCCGTCGATCTGGGACACCTTCAGCCACACCCCGGGCCGCACCTGGAACGGCGACACCGGTGACGTCGCGGCCGACCACTACAACCGCCTGGATGCCGACCTCGACCTGATGCAGTCGCTCGGTCTCGAGGCCTACCGGTTCTCCATCTCCTGGCCGCGGGTGCAGCCCGGAGCGCGGGGCTCCCTCAACGCCAAGGGCGTCGCCTTCTACAGCCGGCTCGTCGACGGTCTGCTCGCCCGCGGCATCCGCCCGGTGGCGACCCTCTACCACTGGGATCTGCCGCAAGAGCTCGAGGATGCCGGCGGCTGGCCGGCGCGCGACACCGCGGAACGCTTCGCCGAGTACGCGGCGCGCACCGTCGAGGTGCTCGGTGACCGCGTCGCGATGTGGACGACGCTCAACGAGCCGTGGTGCTCAGCGTTCCTCGGCTACGGGGCGGGCGCGCACGCCCCGGGTCGGACGAACGGCGCCGCGGCGCTCGCCGCGATGCACCACCTGAACCTCGCGCACGGGCTCGCCGTGCCCGAGATCCGCCGGGCCGCCCGCAACTCGCCCGAGGTGTCGGCGACGCTCAACTTCCATGTGCCGCGTCCGGGCTCCGACGACGCCGAGGAGGCGGTGCGCCGCATCGACGCGCTCGCCAACCGATCGTTCACCGAACCCATCCTGCGAGGCGACTACCCCGACGACCTGCTGCTCGACACCGCCGGCGTCACCGACTGGGCGTTCGTGCGCGACGGCGACCTGGCGAAGATCGCCGCCCCCATCGACGTGCTCGGCGTCAACTACTACTCGACGGTCACGGTGAAGGAGTGGGACGGGCGTTCGCCGCGCGTCGGCAACGACGGGCACGGGGCCGCGAGCGGTTCGCCGTGGCCCGGAAGCGAGCACGTCGAGTTCCTGCCGCAGCCCGGTCCGCAGACCGATATGGGCTGGAACATCGCCCCGGATGCCCTCGAAGAGCTGTTGCTGCGCCTCGCCCGCGACTACCCCGGCACCCCGCTGCTCATCACCGAGAACGGTGCCGCCTTCCCCGACGTCGTCGTCGACGGCCGGGTGCGCGACTCCGCGCGACAGGACTTCATCGAGCGGCACCTCGCCGCGACGATCCGTGCCCGCGAGGCCGGCGTCGACGTGCGCGGCTATCTGGTGTGGTCGCTGATGGACAACTTCGAGTGGGGCTACGGCTACTCGAAGCGTTTCGGCATCGTGCGGGTCGACTACGACACCCAGGAGCGCATCGTGAAGGACTCCGGCCGCCGCTACGCCGAACTCATCCAGACCAGGAGCCTCTAGCCCCGACGAGATGGCCGAATCTCGCGCGCCGATGTCAGTCCCTCCCCGCCAGACTGGACAGGTGACACACCAAGGGCGGATCGGGCTGCCGTCGGCATCCGCCCTCTACATCGCCGCCGTGCTCGGCACCGGCATCCTCGTGCTGCCCGGCCTCGCCGCCGATGTCGCGGGGCCGGCCTCGATCCTCGCGGTCGCGATCGTGTTCGTGATCTCGATCCCGCTCGCCGGCACCTTCGCCGCGCTCGCCGCGCGGTTCCCCGACGCGGGTGGGGTGGCGACGTTCGTGCGGCTCGCGCTCGGCCCGACCGCCGCCCGGATGACCGGCTACTGGTTCTTCTTCGGCTGCGGGTTCGGCGCGCCCGTCGTCGCGACGCTCGGCGGCGAGTATCTCGCGGCCGTCGTCGGGCTGACCCGCGAGTGGATCGGCGTGGTCGGTGCCGCCTTCCTGCTCCTCGCGATCGGCCTGGCCTGGATCGGGCTGCGGGTCAGCAGCGGCGTGCAACTGGGCTTGAGCGCACTGCTCGTGGTCGTCGTCGTGCTCGTGGTCGCGAGCGCCGCGCCCGCGGCCGACCCCGCGAACCTCGAGCCGTTCCTGCCCCACGGCTGGGCGGGCGTCGGCCTGGCGATCAGCCTCTTCGTCTGGGCGTTCGCCGGGTGGGAGGCGATCACGCACTGGGCGAGCGAGTTCCGCAACCCCCGCCGTACGCTGCCGCTCGCCACGGCGATCGCGGTCGTCGTGGTCGGGGCCGCGTACCTCGCCCTCCAGGTCGCGACGGTGATGGTGTCGGGAGCCCGGGGCGGCAGCAGCCTCGTGCCGCTCATCGACCTCGTCGCCGTGACCCTGCCCGGGTTCGGCCCGGCGGTCGTCGCCGGCATCGCGGTGATCGTCGTACTCGGGGTGCTCAACGTCTACATCCCGGCGTTCGGCAACCTCGCCGCGTCGCTCGGTCGCGACGGCGACCTTCCGCGCTGGTTCGCCCCCGGCGCCGCAGGCGGCGAGGTGCCGCGGCGCGGGCTGCTGCTCACGGCCGTGCTCTGCCTGGGCTACACCGCCATCCGTTTCGCGTTCGATCTCGACCTCGAGGTGTTCGTGCTCATCCACACCTCGTCGATGGTCGCCGTCTACCTGCTCGGCATGGTCGCCGCCGTGCGCCTGCTCGACCGCTTCACCGTCGGCTGGTGGATGGCGGTGGTCTCGGTCGTGCTCGTCGGCGGGCTCGTCGTGCTCGCCGGCGCCAACCTGCTGATCCCGGCGATCCTCGCGGTCGTCGCCCTCGTCATCACCCTCGTCACCCGCAAGGAGAAAGCCGTTGTCTGAGTTCCGTGCCCACTTCGATGCCCGGGTGACGTTCGCCAACGGTGGGGGTCTCACCGCCGAGGGCTTCCGTCTCGACCTGCCGACCGGCGCCGAGTCGTCCGAAGAGGTCGGGCGGCTCTTCGTGCGCCACCTCGGCCTCGCGATGGTCGACTCCGTGACGATCGACGGACTCGCGATCGTCGAGGAGCCCCACAAGGGATCGCGGGGCATCGAGAAGCCGGCCGCCGAGGCGCCGGGCCGCATCGTGGATCTCAGCCACATCATCCACGAGGGGCTGATCACCTACCCGGGGCTTCCGGCTCCCGTCGTCACCCCGTTCCTGACCCGTGAGGATTCGCGGGCGAAGTATGCGGCGGGCACCGAGTTCGCGATGGACGTCATCACGATGATCGGCAACACCGGCACCTACCTCGACTCCCCGTTCCACCGGTACGGCGACGGCGCCGACCTCGCGGGTCTCGACCTGGCGACCCTCGTCGACCTTCCGGCCGAGGTGTTCCACCTCACCGATCTGGCGACCCGCGGCATCCCGGTCGGCGTCTTCCTCGATCGCGAGGTGCGTGGACGCGCGGTGCTGTTGCACACCGGGTGGGATCGGCACTTCGGCACCCCGGAGTATCTGCACGGGGCGCCGTTCCTCGAGCCGGCAGCGGTCGAGTACCTCGTGGAGCAGGGGGTCACGCTCGTCGGCATCGACTCGCTCAACATCGACGACACCGAGTCGGGCGGTGAGCGGCCCGCTCACACCGGCCTGCTCGCCGCCGGAATCCACGTCGTCGAGCACCTGACGCGACTCGGCGACCTGCCCGCGCACGGCGCCCGATTCACCGCCGCCCCGCCCGCGGTGCGTGGCTTCGGCACGTTTCCGGTGCGGGCGTTCGCGACGATTCCCGGCATCCCGAACTAGCCTCGGCGGCCTACCCCCAGTTCGGGTCGACCCTCTCGACCGGCAACGATGAGTCCCCTATCGTTTCGCTGTGAAGTCGAGCGACGCGCCAACGGGTGCGGCAGTGAACGTCGATGTCGCACGTCTCGAGAAGCTGGTCGGCGAGATGCAGGAGAGGCTGCCGGGGCTGCTGGCGACCGACATCTGGATCGCCGAAACCGGTGAGTCGATCGCCGCATACAACCCCCAGCCCGGGGCCAGCGTGTTGTTCAACACGCTGACCGACGATCTCATCGACGCGCTCGCAACGGCCGGCATTCCGACCATCAACCGGTACTTTCTGCTCGACCTCGAGGGCGATGCGGCGACCCTGGTCATCCTGCATGGGGATGACCTGCGACAGGGCGTGGGCCTCGACACCCGGTACACCAATATCGGGACGATGCTCGCCCTTGGTCTGCCGATGGCGCTGCGCGGGGTCGAAGAGGCGCGCGCCGCCGACTGAGCGGTCGGCTTCACGCCGTCACTTCGGCACCTGCCCCGGTGCGGGCCGGCAACAGCCTGCAGAGCGACCTCGCCGCGCGCTAGGGTCGAGGCGGGATACGTCGCCGAGGGAGCCGGCGCCCCGCTCCGCCGCCACCCAGAAACGCATCCCATGACGACTCTGACCCATCCGGGCGACGCCCTGTCGCGCTCCTCCCGCGTGCTCTACGTGGTCGTGCTCGGCGCCCTCGTCGCGCTCGGGCCGTTCACGATCGACCTCTACCTGCCGGCCTTCCCGGTGGTCGCCGAGGAGTTCGCCGGGTCGGAGACGCTGATCCAGCTCACGCTGACCGCGACGATGATCGGGTTCGGGTTGGGTCAGTTGGTCGTCGGCCCGTGGAGCGACACCGTCGGGCGGCGACTGCCGTTGATCCTCGCCACGACCGTGCACGTCGGGGCGAGCCTGGGGGTGGCGTTCTCGCCCGACATCACCTGGCTGCTCGTCTTCCGGGTGCTGCAGGGGGTGGGTGCCTCCGGGGGTGGCGTCGTGGCGATGGCGACCGTGCGCGACCTGTTCGGCGGGCAACCCCTGGTGCGGATGCTGTCGCGCCTCGCGCTCGTCACCAGCCTCGCGCCGATCCTGGCCCCGGTGATCGGGTCGCAGTTGCTCGTGCTGCTCGACTGGCGCGGGCTCTTCCTCGCGCTCGCCGCGTATGGCGTGCTCGTGCTCGTGCTCGCCTCGACGCTCATCACCGAAACCCTCCCGCCCGAGCGTCGACGGGTGCGCGGTCACAGCACGATGGCGCAGCGTTACCGCGCGGTGCTCTCCGACCGGGTGTTCATCGGGGTGGCGCTCATCGCGGGCCTCATGTTCTCGGGCCTGTTCGCCTATCTGTCGGCGTCGTCGTTCCTGTTCCAGGATGTCTACGGCTTCGACGCCCAGCAGTACGGCATCCTCTTCGCGGTCAACTCGATCGGCCTCGCCCTGTCGTCGCAGGTCGCGTCTCGGCTCATGCGCCGCTTCGCGCCCGCCCGCATCCTCGCCGTCTCGTTGCCGATCATGGCCCTCGCCGGCGTCACCGCGGCGGCGGCAGCGGCCCTCGACCTGGGACTGGGGCCGGTCGTGGTGGGCACCTTCGTCTTCCTCAGCTGCGCCGGTTTGAGCTTCCCGTGCATCCAGGTGACGGCGCTCGCCCCGCACGGTGCGGAGGCCGGTACCGCCGCCGCACTCCTCGGGGCGATCAACTTCGGCGTGGCGAGCCTCTCGGCACCCCTCATCGGCATCTTCGGCACCGAGAGCGCGATCCCCATGGGTCTCGTGATGGCGGGCGCGCTCACACTCGCCACCCTGTTGCTGTGGATCGTCGTGCGGCCGTTGCGCGCGCGGCGCATCGACGACGAATCGGCGGAGCTCGCGGTCGCCGCCCACTGAGTTGCGGGCTACCGTGGCGGGATGAAGTCTCCCGCCGTCGGCCGTGGCCTCCCGTGGCGCCGGATCGGCGGGATCGCGGCGGGCGCGGGGGCCGTCACCGTCGTGCTGCTCGGCCTGCTGGTGCGCGTCCAGGCGATCGCCGACGAGATCGACGGCCAGTGGATGGAGGAGGTCCTCGAGATGCGCGGCCCGGGATGGGAAGCGGTGTCGCGGGTCTTCGATTTCCTCGGCGGCGGCTGGTTCGCGGTCTGGCTGGTGCCGCTCGCGGTCGCGGGGGTCTTCCTGATCGTGCGGCGTCCGTGGGCAGCGCTCGTCTTCATCGCGGCCTCGGCGCTGAGCGCCGGTCTGGTGCAGGTGCTGAAAGCGCTCTTCGGGCGGGAGCGGCCCGCCGACATCCTGCTCGAACTCGACAACGGCGCCTACCCCTCGGGGCACGTCGCGAACGCCGCGACCCTGGCGGTGCTTCTCGTGGTGGTGCTCGGCCGCTGGTGGCTCGCCGTCGTCGGAGCCGTCTACGTCGTACTCATGGCCCTGAGCCGCACCTACCTCGGGGCGCACTGGGTGACCGACACGGTCGGCGGCGCGCTGCTCGGGGCATCCGTCGCCCTCGCCGCCTGGGCGGTTTTCGCCCCGCAGCTCCATCGCGAGCGAACCGGCGCACACGCTAGCGTCGGCACATGAGAATCCTGCTCGTCGGTGCCGGCGGCGTGGGCGACGCGATCGCGAAGATCGCCGCCCGTCGCGACTTCTTCGAAACGATGGTCGTGAGCGACTACGACGTCTCCCGGGCGGAGCGCACCATCGCCGCGGTGACCGCCAAGCACGGCGACCAGGGCGCGAGGTTCGTCGCGGCGAAGATCGACGCGTCCGACCCCGAGTCGGTGGCCGCCGTCGCCCGCGAACACGCCGCGACGCACGTGATGAACGCCGTCGAGCCGAAGTTCGTGCCGACGATCTTCGCCGGGGCGCTCGCCGCGGGGGCGGACTACCTCGACATGGCGATGAGCCTGTCGGAGCCGCATCCCGACGACCCGTACGCCCTCACCGGAGTGAAGCTGGGCGACGACCAGTTCCGGCAGGCGGGCGACTGGGAGAGCGCGGGCCGACTCGCCCTCGTCGGGATGGGCGTCGAGCCGGGCCTCTCCGATGTCTTCGCCCGCTACGCGGCCGACGAACTGTTCTCGTCGATCGACGAGCTCGGGGTGCGTGACGGGGCGAACCTGGTCGTGCAAGACGAGAACGGCGAGGAGATCTTCGCGCCGTCGTTCAGCATCTGGACGACGATCGAGGAGTGCCTCAACCCGCCGGTGATCTGGGAGAAGGACCGGGGCTGGTTCACCACCCCGCCGTTCTCGGAGCCGGAGGTGTTCGACTTCCCCGAAGGCATCGGGCCGGTCGAGTGCGTCAACGTCGAGCACGAAGAGGTGCTGCTCATGCCGCGCTGGGTCGACGCGAAGCGGGTCACCTTCAAGTACGGCCTGGGCGATGAGTTCATCGGCGTGCTGAAGACGCTGCACAAGCTGCATCTCGACGCGACCGAGCCGATCCGGGTGCGCAGCGCGAACGGTCCCGTCGAGGTGGCGCCCCGGGATGTCGTCGCCGCCGCGCTGCCCGACCCCGCATCCATCGGGCCGCGGATGACCGGCAAGACCTGCGCCGGGGTGTGGGTCACCGGCACCGGGAAGGACGGCACGCCGCGCGAGGTGTACCTGTACCACGTGAGCGACAACGAGTGGACGATGGCCGAGTACGACAGCCAGTGCGTCGTGTGGCAGACGGCCCTCAACCCGGTGATCGCGCTCGAGCTGCTCGCGACGGGGGTGTGGAGCGGCACCGGGGTGCTCGGCCCGGAGGCGTTCCCGGCGACCCCGTTCCTCGAGCTGATGGCGAAGCCCGAAGCCGACGGCGGCTACGGGCAGGCGTGGGGTCTCGACGACCGTTGAGCGGAACCCGAATGGATGTGATCCGCCCGTTCGCGGGTGCGGCCGGCCATGCCCCCGCGGGTGGCAGTCTCGACGATCTGCGCCGCAGCAACCTCTCGATCGTGCTGGGTCTGGTGCACGCGAACCGTCAGATCTCCCGCGCCGAGCTGACGCGGGCGACCGGCCTCAACCGGTCGACCATCGCCACCATCGTCGCCGACCTCGAGTGGCGCGGACTGGTCGAGGCCGCCGACCCGCGCGCCACCAAGCGCGTCGGCAGGCCGAGCGCCACCATCATCCCCACCGAACGCGTCGCCGCGATCGCGGTCAACCCGGAACTCGACGCGACGACCGTCAGCGTCGTCACCCTCGGCGGGCGGGTGTTGCGAGTCGTGCGGTACGAGAACGATCGCATCCCGTCGGCCCGGGAGGTGGCGAACGCCGTCGCGGCGGTGGTCGCCGGCATGCGTCCCGACCTGGAGCGGCGCCATCACCTCGCCGGAATCGGCGTCGCGGTGCCCGGGCAGGTGCGGTCACGGGACGGCTTCGTCAACCTCGCCCCGCACCTGGAGTGGGTCGACGAGCCGCTCGCCGAGATGATCTCGGCGGCGACCGGGCTTCCGACGTCGGCGGGCAACGATGCCGCCTGCGGTGTCATCGCCGAGGGGATGTTCGGGGCCGGTCGGGGGCAGAGCCACCTGGTGTTCCTCAACGGGGGCGCGAGCGGCATCGGCGGCGGGGTCATCGTCGGTGACTCGCTCCTTGCGGGCCACGAAGGGTTCGGCGGCGAGCTGGGGCACACCCTCGTGAACTCCGACGGCAAGCACTGCCACTGCGGAGCCTCGGGCTGCCTGGAAACCGAGATCACCCAGGCTGCGGTGATGAGCGGCCAGGAGATCGAGCGACAACTCGAGTTCCTCGCGGTCGCGCTGCGCAACATCACCAACACGTTCAACCCGGGGCGCATCATCCTGGGCGGCTTCCTCGCCGACCTCCACCGCGTCGGCGGCGACCTGCTCACCGAACGGGTGCGGGCGACGGCCCTCCGCGGGCCGGGGCGTTCGGTCGACATCCTGGCGTCGGAGCTGCGACGGGACAGCCTGCTGGTGGGCGCGGCCGAACTCGCTTTCCGCGCGGTGCTGCAGAATCCGACAGTGGTCAGCGCGTCGCAGCTGCGAGGTAGGCCGATCGCGTCTGTGGATGCGGCGGTGAGCTGACGACGGTCGTGCCCTCCAGCTCCCACGACGGCCGGGTTCCGGTGAGCGTCCACGCCGCCTGTGCCGCCGCGCCGAGGGCGACGTACTCGGCCGGGGGAACGACGGTGACGGGCCGCGCGAAGACTTCGCTCGCGATCTGCTGAGTCGCCTCGAGTCGTGCCCCGCCACCGATGAGCAGGATGCGCTCGACGGCGACCCCCGCATCGACGACGGCGTCGAGCCCGGCGGCGAGCCCGCACACCATCCCCTCGATCGCGGCGCGGGCGATGTTGGGTCGGGTCGTGGTGCGGTAGGTCAGGCCGGCGAAGGTCGCCGTGGCGTCCGGGAGGTCGGGGGTGCGTTCGCCGGCGAAGTACGGCACCAGGGTCACCCCGTCCGCCCCGGGGTTCGCGGTGAGGGCGAGGGCGCCGAACTCGGCGTGGTCGACGCCGAGCAGCGCCGCGACGGTGTCGACGACCTGCGCGGCGTTGAGCGTCGCGACGAGCGGCAGGAAGGCGCCGCCGGCGTCGGCGAACCCGGCGATCGTGCCGGTCGGGTCGATCACCGGACGGTCGGTCACCGCGAACACCGTGCCGCTGGTTCCGATCGACACCACCACGTCGCCGCTGCGGGCGCCGAGTCCGAGCGCCGCAGCCGCATTGTCGCCGGCCCCCACTCCGACGGGGATTCCCGCGGGGACGCCCGGGTGGGCGGCGGTGACTCCCGAGCGCTCGGCGGGACCGAGCACGCGGGGCAGGATCGCGTCGTGTCCGAGCGCGAGTCGCAGCAGCTCCCGGTCGTAGTCGCCCGTCTGCGGCGACCAGTACGCGGTGCCGCTCGCGTCGGAACGATCGGTGGTCAGTTCGTCGAGCGCCGCGGCGCCCGGCCCGAAGCCACGGAGCCGCCAGGTGAGCCAGTCGTGGGGGAGAGCCACGGCGGCGACGCGCTCCGCGTTCTGCGGCTCGGCGTCGCGCAACCACCGCAGCTTGCTCGCGGTGAAGGAGGCGACGGGAACCAGACCCGTGCGGGCGGCGTAGGCGTCGCGGCCCACCTCATCCCGAAGCGCCTCGGCTGCGGTGCCGCTGCGGGTGTCGTTCCACAGCAACGCGTCGCGGATGACGTCGCCGTCGGCGGCGAGCGCCACCATGCCGTGCTGCTGCCCGCCGATCGACACGGCCTCGACGTCGGCGAGGCCGCCCGCGTCGGCGATCGCCGCGAGCAGCGCCTCCCACCAGGCGGCCGGAGCCACCTCGGTGCCCTCGGGGTGGGCGGCGCGCCCTGAGCGAACCACCCGCCCCGACTCGACATCGACGACGACGACCTTGCAGCTCTGCGTCGAGGAGTCGACGCCCGCGACGAGACTCACCGACGTCAGCGCGCGCCGAGCAGGTGCTCGAGCGTCAGCTGCTGCAGGCGCACGAATCCGAAGCCGCGACCGTTGTAGTACGGCTCCGCGTCGAAGTCTTCGTAGGCCGAGCGGTCGGCGAGCAGTTCGGCGTAGCCCTCACCCGCCGACAGCGTCGGGCGGCTGATCTCGTCGACCTTGGCGGCCGCGAGGGCCTCGGCGACCTCGGGATCGGCGCGGAAGGCGGCGGCGCGCTCCTTGAGCAGCAGGTACATCTGCATGTTCGCCGACACCGACTCCCAGACCCCCTGGGGGTCTTCCGTGCGCGACGGCTTGTAGTCGAAGTGCCGCGGGCCGTGGTAGCTCGGGCCGCCGTCGGCGCCGCCGAACTCGAGCAGGTCGACGAGCGAGAACGCGTTGAGCACGTCGCCGTGGCCGAAGACGAGGTCTTGGTCGAACTTGATGCCGCGCTGACCGTTGAGGTCGATGTGGAACAGCTTCCCGGCATCCAGCGCCTGCGCGATCGCATGGGTGTAGTTGAGCCCCGCCATCTGCTCGTGGCCCGTTTCGGGGTTGAGCCCGACCAGTTCGGGGTGTTCGAGGGTCTCGATGAAGGCGAGGGCGTGGCCGACGGTCGGCAGCAGGATGTCGCCGCGCGGCTCGTTCGGCTTGGGCTCGATCGCGAACTTGATGTCGTAGCCCTTGTCGAGCACGTACTGGCCCAGCAGGTTGACGGCTTCGCGGTAGCGCTCGAGCGCGCCGCGGATGTCTTTCGCGAAGTCGTACTCGCTGCCTTCGCGGCCACCCCACATGACGAACGTGGTCGCACCCAGCTCCGCCGCCAGGTCGATGTTGCGCAGCACCTTGCGCAGCGCGAACCGGCGCACGTCACGGTCGTTGGAGGTGAACCCGCCGTCCTTGAAGACCGGGTGGCTGAACAGGTTGGTCGTGATCATCGGGATGATGAGGCCCGTGTCGGCGAGGGCCTGCTTCAGCCGATCGATCTCGTGCTGCCGTTCGGCGTCGGTGCTGCCGAACGCGAACAGGTCGTCGTCGTGGAAAGTCATGCCGTAGGCGCCCAGCTCGCTGAGCTTGTGAACGGCCTCGACCGTGTCGACGGGCTCGCGGGTCGCGGAACCGAACTGGTCCTGCGCACGCCAGCCGAAGGTCCACAGGCCGAAGGAGAACTTGTCGGCGCGCGTCGGAGTGAGAGTCATGGGTATTCGTGTCCTTCTTGTGGGTCGTTCGCGTGGTTTCGCGCGAGGGGTGTGGCTAGGTGCGCGTCTCGCGCCGGGCGAACCGCTGCTGGAGCAGAACCGCGATGACGATGATGGCGCCCTTCGCGACCGCCTGCACCGACGACGGAAGGTTGTTCTGCACGAAGACGTTGGTGAGCGTCGCGAAGATCAGCACTCCGAAGACGGTGCCGACGATCGTGCCGCGGCCGCCGATGAGCAGCGTTCCGCCGACGACGACGGCGGCGATCGCGTCGAGTTCGTAGAGGGTGCCGTGGGTCGACGTGCCGGCCGTCGTGCGCCCGAGCATCATCACGGCGGCGATGCCCGCGGTGAGCCCGGCGATGAGGTAGAGCCACACCATGTGACGGTTGACATTGATGCCGGCGAGGCGCGCCGCTTCTCGGTTGCCGCCGATCGCCACGGTGCGCCGTCCGAAGGTCGTGCGGTTGAGCAGGATCCATCCGGCGGCGGCGACGATGATAAAGATCCAGATCAGCACGTCGACGCCGATGTAGTCGGCGTTCATGAAGTCGATGAACGGGCGGGAGCCGACGATGAGCGTGCGGCGTTCCGCGAGGATCTCCGCGAGGCCGCGGGCCGCCACCAGCATCGCCAGGGTGGCCATGAAGGCGGCGACCCGGCCGTAGGCGATCACGACGCCGTTGATGAATCCCGCGGTGATGCCGACGGCGATCGCGATGATGATCATCACGACCCAGTGCGACTCCCGCACGAACGCCTGGGTGGCGTCGAGGGTCGCGACGATCGAGGCGAGGCCGAGTACCGATCCGACCGAGAGGTCGATGCCGCCCGCGGTGATGACGAGGGTCATGCCGATGCTGATGACGCCGATGATCGAGGCCTGCCGCAGGATCACGAGCGCGTTGTTCCAGCTCGTGAAGTCGTTGCCCGCGGTGACCGCTCCGGCCGCGACGATGAGCACGAGCGCGAGCACGAGACCGACGTTGCGACCGAGCGGGCCGCGCAGCACCCGCCGCCAGGCGGGCTCGCTCGTCTCGACGGTCGAGGTGGATGCCGTGGGCTCCGGTGCCCCGGGAGTGCTGTCGCTCACGCGGCGGCTCCTTTCATGATGAGGTCGAGCACGCCGTGCTCGTCGATCTGGTCGGAGGGCACGGTGCTCAGAACCTGTCCGTCGGAGATGACGAGGACGGTGTCGGAGAGGCCGAGCACCTCTTCGATCTCGCTCGACACCACGACGACGGCATTGCCCTCCGCGGCGAGTCGGCGGATGAGGCCGTAGATCTCGCTGCGGGCGCCGACGTCGACCCCGCGGGTCGGTTCGTCGAGGAGCAGGATGCGCGTGCCGTGCACGAGCCATCGGGCGAGCAGGATCTTCTGCTGGTTGCCGCCCGAGAGGGTCATCGCGGGCCGGTCGGGATCAGCAGGGCGGAGGTCGAGGGCGGAGATCTGCTCGCGCGTGACGCTGCGTTCGGCGCGCTCGTCGAGGAAACCCGCCCGCGCCATGCGCTCGAACGACGAGAGGGTCACGTTGACGAAGATGGGTTGCTCGCCGATGAGGCCCTGGCTCTTGCGCTCTTCGGGGGTGAGGCCGATGCCGGCACGCACCGCCGACCCGACCGACCCGGGGCGCAGGGCGGAGTCGCCGACGCGAACGGTGCCGGCCGACGCGCGCCGAGCGCCGTAGATGGTCTCGAGGATCTCGGTGCGCCCCGACCCGACGAGACCGGCGAGTCCGACGATCTCGCCGGCTCGGACGGTGAAGGAGACGTTCTCGAACCTCCCCGGCAGAGTGAGATTCTCGACGGTGAGGGCGACCGGGGCGTCGGCAGGGATCGGCGCGGCCGGCGGGAAGACGTTGCCGACGTCGCGGCCGGTCATCAGGTGGATGAGTTCGCTCGTCGAGGTCGTGGCGGCGGGAAGTCCGCTCGCGGTGGTGCGACCGTCTTTGAGCACGGTGATGCGGTCGCCGATCCGGCGGATCTCTTCGAGCCGATGCGTGATGTAGACGACCGCGATTCCCGACGCGGTCAGTTCGCGCACGACCTGGAAGAGGTTCTCGACCTCCTTGTTGTCGAGCACCGCCGACGGTTCGTCCATGATGATCAACTTGATGTCGTGCGACAGAGCGCGCGCCATGCTGACGATCTGCTTGTTCGCGGCGCTGAGCTGTCCGACCTCGGTCGTCGGTGACAGCGACCCGTGGCCGAGTCGCTTCATGAGTTCGCGGGCGCGACGCACGAGGGTCGCCTGCCGGGTGAATCCGCCGCGCGCGATCTCGTGCCCGAGAAAGATGTTCTCGGCGACGGTCAGACCGTCGACGACATCCAGCTCTTGATACATCGTCGCGATCCCGAGGGCGAGCGCGTCCTGGGGGCTGGAGACCTGGAACGGCTCCCCGTTCCAGATGATGTCTCCGTCGTCGTGCCGGTAGACCCCGGCGAGCACCTTGATCAGAGTCGACTTGCCCGCACCGTTCTGGCCGAGGATGCAGTGCACCTCGCCAGGTCGCACGTCGAGTTCCACGCCTTTGAGCGCCCGAACGCCGGCGAATGACTTGGTGACCCCGCGGACGCGCAACAAGTCTTGGTCGACTTTGATCATTGCGGCAACATAACAGATGCCATAGCCGGTGCGCATCGCCCCAGTTTCCGTCTCAGCACAGAGATGCTAGACGTCTTCTCGGTTCGCTGTTATGTTGTCGTCCACGTCAATTGGGCTCCCCATGGACCCGAAGTGACCACGGCGCAACCATTCCTCAAAGGAGAGACAGCATGGCAAAGCCACGTACCCTAGGCCAGCGATTCGCGATGAGTGCCGGTGTCGGCATCGTCGCGATGGGCCTGTTCGCAGCATGTACGTCCGGGGGAGGCGACTCCGTCGTCGATCAGGGCACCAGCAACGACGAGAACGCGGCGTCGGGTGAGACCGTCGTCATCGGCTTCTCGGGACCGGCCGCCGACCACGGCTGGCTCGGCGCGATCAACTCGGGCGCGATCGCCGCGGCCGAGAGCTTCGACGACGTCGACCTGCGCATCGCGGAGGGCACCAACGACGTGACCGCGCAGATCGCGGCCGTCGAGACCTTCATCAACGAAGGCGTCGACGCGATCGTGCTGCTGCCCAGTGACGGTGCCGCCCTCACCGAGGTCGCGATCAAGGCGATGGAGGCCGGCATCCCGGTCATCAACGTCGACCGCGAGTTCTCGAGCCCGTTCGCCGCGCGCACCACGATCCTCGGTGACAACTACGGCATGGGCGTCAGCGCCGGTACGTATATCTGCGCCGAACTCGGAGGCACCGACGCCATCGTCGCCGAGATCGCCGGCATCGACGCGCTCCCGCTGACGCAGGACCGCACGCGCGGCTTCAACGACGCACTCAGCGACTGCGGCCTCGAGGTCTCGGCGCGTGTCGCCGCGGACTTCACGGTGCAGGGCGGCGAGGCCGTGACCTCGCAGCTGCTCTCGGCCAACCCGCACATCGACGCCATCTGGAACCACGACGACGACCAGGGCATCGGCGTGCTCGCCGCGATCGACGCCGCCGGACGCGACGAGTTCTTCATGGTCGGTGGCGCGGGCTCGCGCAACGCGATGGACCTCATCGCGGCCGACAACTCGGTGCTGAAGGCGACGATCATCTACCCGTCGACTCAGGCGGCCGACGGGATCGCGCT
Organism: Pseudolysinimonas yzui; assembly: GCF_014653215.1. Classification (GTDB taxonomy): domain Bacteria; phylum Actinomycetota; class Actinomycetes; order Actinomycetales; family Microbacteriaceae; genus Pseudolysinimonas_A; species Pseudolysinimonas_A yzui. Next base: position 258,952 of record NZ_BNAI01000002.1, read on the forward strand.
CGCGCGGCTCATCGCGCAGGCCAAGACCGTGGGTGACCTGATCACGCCGAGCGTGCCGAACCGGATCGTGCTCGACGCGCCGGTCGTCACCAAGGACAACGTCGACCAGTTCATCGACCTGGCGTTCGCGTCCTGACCCTGCACTGAACCCCGCTCAGGGCGTCCGTCCCCAGTCGGACGGGCGCCCTGAGCGATCACTACGCTGAAAGCAGTCCGAGGAGAACCAGTGACCGACACACTTCGGGTCGCCATGATCGGCTACGGATTCATGGGCGCCGCTCACTCCCAGGGGTGGCGGGTCGCCCCCCGCTTCTTCGACCTTCCCGCCGAGCCCACGATGGAGGTCGTGGTCGGCAGAGACGCGGCGGCGGTCGCCGCGGCGGCCGACAAGTGGGGCTGGAAAGAGTCGGCCACCGACTGGCGCGAGGTGATCGCGCGAGACGACATCGACATCGTCGACATCGTCACCCCCGGCGACAGCCACGCGGAGATCGCGATCGCGGCCCTCGACGCCGGCAAACACGTGCTCTGCGAGAAGCCGCTCGCCAACACCGTCGCCGAGGCCGAGGCGATGACCGCTGCCGCCGAACGGGCGGCCGCCGGAGGAGCCCGCTCGATGGTCGGCTTCACCTACCGCCGGGTTCCGGCGGTCGCGCTCGCGAAGCAGCTCGTCGCCGACGGGCGCATCGGCGAGGTGCGTCAGGTGCGCGCCGCCTATCTCCAGGACTGGCTGATGGATGCCGAATCGCCGATGACCTGGCGGCTCGACAAGACCCGCGCGGGCTCCGGCTCGCTCGGCGACATCGGCGCCCACGCGGTCGACCTCGCCGAACACATCACCGGGCTGACGCTCTCGGAGGTCTCCGGCATCCTCGACACCGTCGTGCGCGAGCGCCCGCTGCTGGGTGAGGGAATCGGCCTGTCGGGCACGGCATCCTCCGAGCGGGGAACCGTCACCGTCGACGACATCGCGCTGTTCACCGGTCGGTTCGGTGGCGGCGACGGCTACCGACCGCTCGGGATCTTCGAGGCCACCCGGTTCGCGACCGGCCACAAGAACGGGCTCCAGGTCGAGGTTTCGGGTTCCCTCGGCGCGGTGTCGTTCAACCTCGAACGGCTCAACGAGCTGCGGTTCTACGACGCGACGGCCGCCGGCACCGAGCAGGGGTTCCGCACGATCCTCGTCACCGAACACGACCACCCGTACCTCGCCCCGTGGTGGCCGCCGGGCCACATGCTCGGCTACGAGCACGGATTCAGCCACCAGGTCGTCGACTTCGTCGAGGCCATCACCCGGGGCGAGCAGCCTCGGCCGTCGTTCGCCGACGGACTCCACGTGCAGCGGGTGCTCGACGCCGTCGAGCGCAGCTCGCTCGCAGGCAGCTCCTGGCTGCCGACCGTCGCCTGACGGCACCTTCACCGAGAAAGAGAGGCGGAAGCGATGTCGCGACCGATCACCCTGTTCACCGGCCAATGGGCCGATCTCCCGCTCGAAGAAGTCGCGCGCCTCGCCTCCGGCTGGGGCTACGACGGCCTCGAGCTCGCCTGCTGGGGCGACCACCTCGACCCGTGGCAGTGGGACGACCCCGCCTACGTGCAGGGGCGCCTGGACCTGCTCGCGAAGTACAACCTCAAGGTGTACGCGATCTCCAACCACTTGACGGGTCAGGCGGTCTGCGACGACCCGATCGACGAGCGTCACCGCGGCATCCTCCGGGACACCGTCTGGGGTGACGGCGACCCGGAGGGCGTGCGGCAGCGGGCCGCCGAGGAGATGAAGCACACCGCCCGCCTGGCCGCGAAGCTCGGGGTGAAGACGGTCATCGGTTTCACCGGCTCGTCGATCTGGAAGTACGTCGCCATGTTCCCGCCGGCTTCTCAGGAACTGGTCGACGCCGGTTACCAGGACTTCGCCGACCGCTGGAACCCCATCCTCGACGTCTTCGACGAGGTCGGCGTGCGGTTCGCCCACGAGGTGCACCCGTCGGAGATCGCCTACGACTACTGGACGACCGTGCGCACCCTCGAAGCGATCGGCCACCGCGAGGCGTTCGGGCTCAACTGGGACCCGTCGCACTTCATCTGGCAGCAGCTCAACCCGGTCGACTTCATCCTCGAATTCAAGGACCGCATCTACCACGTCGACTGCAAGGACGTGAAGCTGAACCTCGGCAACGGCCGCAACGGCCGCCTCGGGTCGCACCTCGCGTGGGCCGACCTGCGGCGCGGGTGGGACTTCGTCTCCACCGGTCGCGGCGACGTTCCCTGGGAGGCCTCGTTCCGGGCGCTCAACAGCATCGGCTACGACGGCCCGATCTCGGTCGAGTGGGAAGACGCCGGCATGGATCGGCTGCTCGGCGCGCCCGAGGCGCTCGAGTTCGTCAAGCGCAACGCTTTCGCCGCTCCGGCAGCCGCATTCGACGCGGCCTTCTCGACGAAGTGATCTCGGTGCGGGGGGCCCGCGAGATGTCGGGCTGCGGGCCCCTCGCCACCACACCGTCGAATGATGACGTGCGACGGTGACCGACCCACGCCTCCCCATCGAGGCCGGCGGCGCGCCCCGCCGGGTCTCCCCGGGCACGACGCTCGACGACGTGCGCCGCCAGAACCTCTCCCAGGTGCTGCGGTTCGTGCACTACCGCGGTCCGTCTTCCCGCGCCGAGATCACCCGGGCGACCGGACTCAACCGCTCGACGGTCGGCGGGCTCGTCGCGGAACTCGGCGAGCGCGGACTCGTCGTCGAATCGGAGGCCTTGCAGACCCGGCGCGTCGGGCGACCGAGCGCGATCGTGAATCCGGCCGAGACGACCTTCGCCATCACGGTCAACCCCGAGATCGACGCGACCGAGGTGGGGATCGTCGCCCTCGGCGGACGGGTGCTGCGCACGGTGCGCCACCGGCACGAGCGCATCCCGACCTTCCGCGAGTTCGTCAACGTCGTGGCGGCGATCATCGACGGGATGCGACCCGGCTTCGCTCCGGAGTCACGAATCGTCGGGGTCGGCGTCGCCGTGCCCGGGCTGGTGCGTCCCGACGATGCGAGCGTCTCGATCGCTCCCCACCTGGGCTGGCGCGATGCGCCGGTGTCGGCTCTGCTCTCCGAGGCGACCGGCCTTCCCGTGGTCGCCGGCAACGACGCGAACTGCGGGGTGCTGGCCGAGAGCGCCTTCGGGGCGGGTCGCTCCGTCGACAGCGTCGTGTACCTGAACGGGGGAGCGAGCGGCATCGGCGGCGGCATCTCGCTGTTCGGGTCGATCGTCATCGGGCACAACGGGCAGGCCGGCGAGTTCGGGCACACCCTCGTCGACCCCGCGGGGATCGAGTGCCACTGCGGCGCGATCGGGTGTCTCGAAACCGAGGTCAGTCGCGAGCGGCTCATCGCCGCACTGGGGGCCGACAGCTCCGACCTCGACGACCTCGAACGAGCGCTCGCCGCCGCGTGGAGCGATCCCGCGAGCGCCGGCCGTCGCGAGATCGCGCGTCAGATCGCCAGTCTCGGCGTCGCGCTGCGCACGATCGTCAACGCCCTCAATCCGCGCTGTGTCGTGTTCGGCGGCTTCCTCGCGGCGATCCTGCGGGTCGTCGGAGCCGACGAGATCATCCGTGCGATCGGGGCCACGCTGCCCGAGGGGGTGCGCGACCTGACCCTCGTGCCGTCGACGCTGGGGCGCGACAACCTGCTGATCGGCGCCGCCGAGCTCGTCTTCCAACGGCTGCTCGACGACCCGACGATCGTGCTGCCCACCGAGGCCGAGACGGCGCGTCGGCACGGTCAGCGCCCGGGAGCCCCCGCGGTGACGCCGGTAGGCTGACGGCGTGACTGAGCCGGCGCCGACCCTGGGGGCCGGGCCGTTGACTGCGGATGCCGTCGCGGCCGTGCGCACCGGGTACGCCTTCGACGCCCCCGCTCTCGAGATGGGGGCGCTGGTCAACGGCGCCGTCCTGCCCGACGTGCCGGTGCGCATCCCGTTGGCGATGGTCACCCGCCACGGTCTGGTCGCGGGCGCCACCGGAACCGGCAAGACGAAGACGCTCCAGGTGCTCGCCGAACAGCTGAGCGCCGCCGGGGTGCCGGTGTTCGCCGCCGACGTGAAGGGCGACCTGTCGGGAATCGCGACCGCGGGAACCGCCGACGACAAGCTGCGGGCTCGAACGGCGAGCATCGGGCAGCCGTGGCAACCGCAGGCGGCGCCGACCGAGTTCTTCAGCCTCGGCGGTCTCGGCGCCGGCATCCCGGTGCGCGCCACCGTCGAACGCTTCGGCCCGGTGTTGCTGGCCAAGGTGCTCGGCCTCAACCCCACCCAGGAGTCGAGCCTGCGGCTCGTGTTCCATTACGCCCGCAAAGCCGGGTTGCCGCTCGTCGACCTCGCCGACCTGCGTGCCATCGTGAGCCATCTGGTGAGCCCGGCCGGCAAGAAGGAGCTGGCCGAGCTGGGCGGGTTGTCGAAGGCCACCGCGGGCGTGATCCTGCGCGAACTGGTCACCTTCGCGGATCACGGCGCCGACGTCTTCTTCGGGGAACCCGAGATCGAGGTGAGCGAGTTCCTGCGCCTCGCCCAGGACGGGCGCGGTGTCGTGAGCCTGCTCGAGGTGTCGAGCGTGCAGGACAAGCCCGCCCTGTTCTCGACCTTCCTCATGTGGCTGCTCTCAGAGCTGTACCGCACGTTGCCCGAGGTCGGCGACCTGCGCCAGCCGAAGCTGGTGTTCTTCTTCGACGAGGCGCACCTGCTCTTCCGGGATGCCTCGAAAGACTTCCTGGCGGTCGTCACCCAGACGGTGCGGCTCATCCGCTCGAAGGGTGTGGGCATCTTCTTCGTCACCCAGACCCCGAAGGATGTTCCGGGCGACGTGCTGGCCCAGCTCGGCAGCCGCGTGCAGCACCAGTTGCGGGCTCACACCCCCGACGACGCGCGAGAGCTCAAGGCGACGGTGTCGACCTACCCGAGTTCGGCGTACGACCTGATCGAGGTGCTCACGACGCTCGCGATGGGCGAGGCGATCGTGACGGTGCTCAACGAGGAGGGCGCACCCTCGCCGGTCGCGTGGACGCGGCTGCGAGCGCCGCAGAGCGCGATGTCGCCGACCCCGCCCGAGCGGATCGAGGCCACCGTTCGGGCCTCGCCCTTGCTCGCGCGCTACGGGACCCCCGCCGATCCGGAGTCGGCGCACGACATCCTCGCCGCGCGGGCACCGGTCACCCCGGAACCGGTCACCCCGGAACCGGTGACGCCCGAGCCGGAGATCGCGGAAACCGTCGCCGAACCCGCGGCCCGCCGCGCGACCAACAACCCGCGCCGCGCCCGCACGAAGCCGTCCGGAGGCCGCCGACGCACGACGATCATCGGCGTGATCGTCGAGAAGTTGTTCGGTCGCGCGCGCTGAACCGCGTCACGCCATGATCGGCATGCCGAGGAGCACCATGACTCCGACGGCGACCGCGATGGCGGCCGCGATGCAGGCCGCGAGGAGCCCGGCCATGAGCCAGGGGCGGTTCTCGAACCAGTACGCGCTCCCCGGGTAGGCAGCGAAGAACTCGGGGAACGACATCGGTTCCGGCGCGATCCGCACGGGAACCGGGAGCGCCTCCGCGACCCTCATGAGGTCGGCTTCATGCCAGAAGGTCCCCCGAAGCCGGTAAAGCCGCTGTCCTTCGGCGTCGCGCACGAGCAGTTGCGGCACCGTCTCCGGAGACTGGCCGACATAGACCGGCACGATGTCGACCGTCGCGATCCTTTCGAGCGGCACGCGCACCATCGGGCTGAAGATCCCGCGCCCGCGCAGTTCCCCGTCGGCGACGACGGTGTCGACCGTGAGTTGCCGCCACAGCAGGGCCAGCGCTGCGACGACGACGATCGCCTGCATGAGGCCGACCCACGCCGCCTGGCCGCGCGGGATCGCGAACCAGTACAGCACCGCCGAGACGGGGATGAGCACCACGAGGATCGAGATGAGGGCGGACACCATGAGCGAGCGGCGCGGCACAATGCGCACGATCTCGGCGTCCGTCACGGGCGTGCTCTCCCTGATGAAAACCCGCCTCTTGAGCGGGTGGTGTACGGGGTGGCGGTGGTGCGTTCGGTGCGGGATTTCAGCGGAGGATGGGGGATTCGAACCCCCGAGGGCTTTCACCCAACACGCTTTCCAAGCGTGCGCCATAGGCCACTAGGCGAATCCTCCTGAAGGACTCTCCGCGCACCCGTCAGAGCCCGGTTACCCTTGCTACGTTTCCGTCCTGGGGGAGTTGGCCTGGATGGCGCCACGCGGAGAGCCGTCTGCCAGTGTAGGGCCTCAACCCGGGCGCCGGTACGCGGGCAGGAGCACGTCAGCTGCGACGACTACTCTCGTACCGTGGTCACCGCCCTCTATCGCCGCTACCGGCCGGAGACGTTCGCCGAACTGATCGGCCAGGCGCAAGTGACCGATCCGCTGCGCACGGCTCTGCGCACCGACCGGGTCAATCACGCCTACCTCTTCTCCGGTCCGCGCGGCTGCGGCAAGACGACGAGCGCCCGCATCCTCGCCCGCTGCCTGAACTGTGCGGAAGGGCCGACCGATACCCCGTGCGGGACGTGCGCATCGTGCGTCGAGCTGGCGCGCGACGGCGGCGGGTCGCTCGATGTCGTCGAGATCGACGCGGCTTCGCACAACGGCGTGGATGACGCGCGCGACCTGCGCGAGCGTGCGGCCTTCGCCCCCGCCCGCGACCGGTACAAGATCTTCATCCTCGATGAGGCGCACATGGTGACGCCCCAGGGGTTCAACGCGCTGCTGAAGCTCGTCGAGGAGCCCCCCGAGCACATCAAGTTCATCTTCGCCACGACCGAGCCCGAGAAGGTCATCGGCACGATCCGCAGCCGCACCCACCACTACCCGTTCCGTCTGGTGCCGCCCGCGCAGATGCTCGACTACGTGCAGAAGATGTGTGCCGACGAAGCGGTCGAGGTCGAAGGCGGGGTGCTGCCGCTGGTGGTGCGGGCCGGAGGCGGCTCGGTGCGCGACACGTTGTCGCTGCTCGACCAGCTCATCGCGGGATCCGACCCTTCGACAGGCTCGGGGACCGTCATTCTGGGGTACGAGCGCGCGGTGGCGCTGCTCGGCTACACCCACGGCGCCCTGCTCGACGAAGTCGTCGACACGATCGCGGCACGGGATGCCGGGGCCGTCTTCGGGGCGATCGACCGGGTGATCCAGACCGGGCAGGATCCGCGTCGGTTCGTCGAAGACCTGCTGGAACGGCTGCGCGACCTCATCGTCGTGGCGGCGACCCGCGACGGGGCATCGGCCGTGCTGCGCGGCGTGCCCCTCGACGAGATCGACCGGATGGCGGGGCAGGCGAGCGCTTTCGGGGCGGCAGAGCTCTCCCGGGCGGCGGATGTCGTCAACACGGCGCTCACCGAGATGACCGGTGCCACCTCGCCGCGGCTGCACCTGGAACTCATGGTCGCGCGTCTGCTGGTGCCGGCCGCCGACGAGACCGATCGCGGGGCGCTCGCCCGCGTGGAACGTCTGGAGCGGCGGATGGGCATCGACGAGCACCCGTCGATGCGCGCGGTGCCCGACCGCCCGGCGGTCGAACCCGTCGACATCCGCAGCGCCCGCAAGGCGAAGGAAGAGGCATCGCCGGAACCGCGGGACGAGGAGCCCGTCGACGACATCGAAACCGGGGTCGAAACCCCGCCGCCCGCCGAGATCTCCGCGCCCGAGCCGGCTTCGCCGGTCACCCTGCATCAGATCAAGGATGCCTGGCCCGAGATCCTCGAGATCGTCAAAGACTCGAAGCGCAACGCCTGGATGGCCCTTGCCGCCTCGACGCCTCGTGCGTTCGCCGGCGACGTGCTCACCGTCGCGTTCGCGACCGAGGCGGATGTCGCGTCGTTCAAGCAGCCGCAGAGCCCCGGCGAGAGCGTCAGCGAGCAGTTGCGCGGCGCCATCCACCAGGTGCTCGGGGTGCGCGTGAAGTTCCTCGCCCGGCACGAGGCCGAGTCTCCGCGCGTCGAGGAGCGCCCGGCGCAGCCGGAGGCGTCGCAGAACCCCGCCGACGAGAACCCGCTTCCCCCGGCCCCCGAGTGGAACGTGGTGCAGATCCCCTCGAGCGAGCCCGTGCTGCCGGTGCCCGCTGTGTCCGAGCCTGCGGCATCCGAGCCTGCTGCACCGGCCGAACCGGATGCGCCCGTCGAGCCGCCGCCCGCTCCCGCGACGAGCGTCTCCGAGCGCCGCGCGCCGCAGCATCACACCGCCGACGGCAAGGCCCGCTACGGCGAGGCGGTGGTGCGCGAGATCCTCGGCGCGAGCTTCATCGAAGAGCAGACCCTGCACCCGGCGGATCCGCCGCCACCGCTCGACTCCCTCGACGACTAGGAGCCCGGCATGTACGAGGGCATCGTGCAGGAGCTGATCGACGAACTCGGTCGGCTGCCCGGCATCGGGCCGAAGTCGGCGCAACGCATCGCCTTCCACATCCTGCAGACCGAGTCGTTCGACACGAAACGGCTCGCGCAGATCCTCATGGATGTGCGCGACAAGGTGCGGTTCTGCTCGATCTGCGGCAACGTCGCCGAACAGGAGACCTGCTCGATCTGTCGTGATCCGCGCCGCAGCCCGGCGACGATCTGCGTCGTCGAGGAGGCGAAGGATGTCGTCGCGATCGAACGCACCCGCGAGTTCCGGGGGCTGTACCACGTGCTCGGCGGGGCGATCAGCCCCATCGACGGCATCGGACCCGACGACCTGCGCATCGCATCCCTGGTCAAGCGGCTGGCGGACTCGACGGTGACCGAGGTGATCATCGCGACCGACCCGAACCTCGAGGGCGAAGCAACGGCCACCTACCTGACCCGTCTGCTCGTGCAGCCCGGCCTGCGCGTGACGCGCCTCGCCTCGGGGCTTCCCGTCGGTGGCGACCTGGAGTACGCCGACGAGGTCACGCTGGGCCGTGCTTTCGAGGGCCGGCGTACGGTCGAGGCCTGATCCCCTGGCAAGCTGGTCTCCCGTGACCCTTTCTCCCGTGCGTCTCGTGGCCTTCGACCTCGACGACACCCTCGCCCCATCGAAGTCGCCGGTCGACCCGCGCATGGCGGAGCTACTCGTGAAGCTGCTCGGTGCCGTCGAGGTGTGTGTGATCTCGGGTGGGCAGTTCGGGCAGTTCCAGAGCCAGCTGGTCGACAATCTGCCGCTCGACCACCCCGAGGCGCTCGCGAGGATGCACCTCATGCCGACCTGTGGAACCCAGTACTTCCTGTTCCGCGACGGAGCGTGGGTGCGGCAGTACGCCGAGAACCTCACCGACGAGCAGAAGCGGGCCGCGCTCGCGGCCGTCGAGTCGGAGGCGAAACGGCTCGGGTTCTGGGAGACCGAGACGTGGGGCCCCATCCTCGAAGACCGCGGCTCGCAGATCACCTTCTCGGCGCTCGGGCAGGCCGCTCCGGTGGACGCGAAGAAGGCCTGGGACCCGACGGGCGAGAAGAAGAACGCCCTGCGCGCCGCCGTGCAGCAGCACCTCCCCGACCTCGAGGTGCGCTCCGGCGGGTCGACGAGTGTCGACATCACCCGGCGCGGCATCGACAAGGCTTACGGCATGGCCCGCCTCTCCGAGCTCACCGGCATCCCGTTCGAGCAGATGCTCTTCGTCGGCGACCGTCTCGACCCCGATGGCAACGACTTCCCGGTGATCGCGCTCGGCATCCCGACCCGTGCCGTCGAGGGCTGGGAGGACACCGCCGAGGTCGTCGAGGAGTTCCTCGCCGCTCGCTGACTCAGCGCCCGCTGAGCACCGTTCCGTACGACTCTCCGAGCAGGAGGGCGCCGATCCGGCGTGTCGGTCTCGAGCGGTGCTGACCGGGCGTCGGGCCGCGCATCCTGCGCGGGTCAGCAACTCGTGAACACGTATCCCGGATCGTCAGGAGTCGTCAGGTCGAGGTCGCGCAGCACCGCCGTGCCGACGGCGGCACACGCGGCGGGGAGGTACTCGGCGGAGTACTCGATGTCGAACACCAGGTCGCCGTAGGCGTCGGTGTAGTCGGCGCACTCGTCGTATCGCGCGCACTCCTCGGTGATCGCGAAGTCGAATCCCACCTCGTCGCGCAGTCGCTCCGAGTCCCCTGCCTCGTTCTTCTGCGCGATCGCCAGGCCCAGCGAGTGGGCGACCCGCGCGTATGCCGCCGCGAGCGCGATGTTGTTCTCGATCGTGAGCCGTCCGTCGGAGCGGGTGTACGAGTCGAGGTTGTCGATCTCGACGGCGTCGAACCCGCCGGTGAGGCACGACGCGACGACGGTGCCGAGCAGCGCCGCGATCTCGTCGCGTTTCGCGTGCGTGGAGGTGTCGAGCAGGTACTCGTCGGGCCACCCCGGATCGACGAGCGGTGAGCCGTCGGCAACCCGCAGCACGAGCGTCGGATGCTCGGCCACCCAGTGATCGCCCTCGCCGGGCTGCGTCTGGAATCCGTTGACGTAACAGATGTCATAGACGCCCTCGCCGACCGACGCGTCGGTCGCATCCCGCGCGACGACGGTGACGCCCTCGGGCGGGTCGTAGCCGCCCCCGAGCTGGTAGTCGAACGCGGCACCCGCAGGGGGCAACCGGATGTCGGGGGCCTCTGTCGCGGGGACGCACCCGGCGAGCGTGACGAGGGCCGCAATCGCACCGACGACAGTGAGGGCAGGCCGGTGGGACACAGCCCCATTCTGGCGCGGCTAAACTTCCCTCGGGCCGCTCGCCCGACATCCTCTCTTCCCTGGAGCACCACCGTGAGCCTCATCGTGCAGAAGTACGGGGGATCGAGCGTCGCCGACGCCGAGAGCATCAAGCGGGTCGCGAAGCGCATCGTGCAGACCCGCCGGGCCGGTCACGACGTCGTCGTGGCGGTGTCGGCGATGGGCGACACGACCGACGACCTCATCGACCTCGCCCATCAGGTGACGCCGCAGCCCGATCCGCGCGAGATGGACATGCTGCTCACCACGGGGGAGCGCATCTCGATGGCGCTGCTCGCGATGGCGATCAAGAGCATGGGTCTCGACGCCCGGTCGTACACCGGCAGCCAGGCCGGCATGATCACCGACGACCGTCACGGGTCGGCCCGCATCGTCGACGTCACCCCCGGCCGGGTCCGTGAGGCGCTCGACGACGGCGCCATCGCGATCGTCGCCGGGTTCCAGGGCTTCAACCGCGACAGCAAAGACATCACCACGCTCGGCCGCGGCGGGTCGGACACCACAGCGGTGGCGCTCGCCGCCGCCCTCGGCGCCGACGTCTGCGAGATCTACACGGATGTCGACGGCGTCTTCAGCGCCGACCCGCGGATCGTGCCGAAGGCGCACAAGATCGACAGGGTGACGAGCGAGGAGATGCTCGAGCTCGCGGCCGCGGGAGCGAAGGTGCTCTACATCCGCGCCGTCGAGTACGCCCGCCGGCACGGCGTGACGCTCCATGTACGGTCGAGCTTCAACAACAACGAGGGCACCTGGGTGCTGCCGACCGAGCAGCACGACGTGCAGCAGAGCAACCCGAAGAAAGGGGAGTCGGTGGAAGAGCCGATCATCACCGGTGTTGCCGGAGACCTGAACGAGGCCAAGGTCACCGTCGTCGGGGTTCCCGACGTGCCCGGCAAGGCCGCCGAGATCTTCACCATCGTCGCCAAGACCGGCGCGAACATCGACATGATCGTGCAGAACGTGTCGGCTGCCGCGACCGGTCTCACCGATATCTCGTTCACCCTGCCGAAGGCGGATGGCGAGAAGGTCGTCACCGCCCTCAACAGCGAGCAGGCAGCGGTGGGCTTCGAGGCGCTCCAGTACGACGACCAGATCGGCAAGCTGGCCGTCGTGGGCGCCGGCATGCGCACCTCGGCGGGGGTGTCCGCCCAGCTCTTCCGCGCACTGTCGGAGGCCGGCATCAACATCGAGATGATCTCGACCAGCGAGATCCGCATCTCGGTCGTCACCCGCGCCGACACCCTGCATCACGCGATGCGGGTCGTGCACGAGGCGTTCGGTCTCGACGCCGACAGCGAAGCGGTCGTGCACGGCGGCACCGGCCGCTGACGTCGTCCCCCGGACTGGGGCCCCGGCTTCGATGAGAGTGCTCTCACCTTCGGGGCGCGGCCCCGAAGTGCGTGGTTAGTGTGACAACACGCTCATCGAATCGGGGGGTTCGCAAGATGAAGGGTTCTCTCGCCGTCGCGCTCGCGACCGGCACGCTTGTGGTTGTCGCGTACGGGGGGTTCGCGATGGCCGTCGAAGCCGAGGACCCGGGCGATCCGGTCGCGGCCATCACCGCGACCGTTGAGCCGGATGAGGTGTCGGGTGAGGAAGCGTCGGACGACGTGCCCTCACCCGACGCCCCGGCCGACGAGAACGGCCTCGTGTGTGTGCTGGTGCCGATCGAGTCGGAGCCGGTCGAAGGCGATGCCGAATCCGAGTCGACGGAGTCCGAGTCGACGGAGTCCGAGCCGACCGAAGGCGAGCCGACCGAGACCGAGCCGTTGAGCATCGAGCAGCTGCTCGAGGTGAACACGATCGAGTGCAGCGGAACGGGCAACGAGCGCAGCTCCGAAGTCGCCCTGGTGCCCCGCTACCTCGCGCACTCCGACGAGTTCACGGGTGCCGAGAAGGGCGCCGCGATCTCCGCATGGGCCAAGACCCACGCGAACAAGAAGTCGAAGTCCGAGGACGACGACGCTCCGGTCGACGACGTACCGGTCGACGACGGCGAGGAGACATCGGGGGATGACTCTGCACCGTCGAACGGTGAACCGGCGTCGCCCGGACGATCCGGGGACGCACCCGGTCACTCCGGCTCGCAGCCCGGCAACGGGCACGGGCGCTGATCCGCGGGATCACGTGCCGCGCGGTGGCGCTCGGGGGAGCCTGCCGCGCGGCACGTCGCCGCGTGCGCGGCTAAGCTCTCGCCTCATGAACACCAACGGATCGCGGCCGGACGGCCTTCGACTCGGCGTCGTCGGCGCCACCGGACAGGTCGGCGCTGTCGTGCGTCGCCTCCTCGAGGAGCGCAACTTCCCGATCGCCGAGATCCGGTTCTTCGCGTCGGCGCGCAGCGCGGGCACGACCCTCCCGTTCCGCGGCGACGAGATCGTGGTCGAGAACGCCGAGACCGCCGACCCGTCGGGGCTCGACGTCGCGATCTTCTCGGCAGGCGCGACGATGTCGAAGGTGCAGGCACCGCGTTTCGCGGCAGCCGGCGTGCTCGTGATCGACAACTCGAGCGCGTGGCGCATGGATCCCGACGTTCCGCTCATCGTGAGCGAGGTCAACCCGCACGCCCTCGACGAGGCGAAGAAGGGCATCATCGCCAACCCGAACTGCACGACGATGGCCGCGATGCCGGTGCTCAAGGTTCTGGATGCCGAGGCCGGCCTCGAACGCCTCATCGTCAGCACCTACCAGGCGGTCTCCGGCGCGGGGCTGGCCGGCGGCGAGGAGCTCGCCGAGCAGGCGCGCGCCGCGACGGAGCAGGACCTCCTCGGTCTCGTGCATGACGGGGATGCCGTGAAGCTTCCGGCGCCCGTCAAGTTCCCGAAGAACATCGCCTTCAACGTCGTGCCGCTCGCCGGCTCGATCGTCGACGACGGCCTCGGTGAGACCGATGAGGAGAAGAAGCTCCGCAACGAGAGCCGCAAGATCCTCGAGCTTCCCGACCTGCGGGTCTCGGGAACCTGCGTGCGGGTGCCGGTCTTCACCGGCCACTCGCTGTCGATCAACGCCGAGTTCGCCCGTCCGCTCAGCCCCGAGCGCGCCACCGAGCTGCTCTCGACGGCTGCCGGGGTGCAGCTGATGGACGTTCCGACCCCGCTCGACGCCGCCGGCGCCGACCCGAGCCTCGTCGGGCGCATCCGCACCGACCAGAGCGCCCCCGAGGGCCGCGGCCTGACGTTCTTCATCTCGAACGACAACCTCCGCAAGGGCGCCGCTCTCAACGCGGTGCAGATCGCAGAGCTCGTCGCCGCGCGCCTCCCCGTCGGCTGACGACAAGGTGGCGGGTCACTCGAGGCGCAGCGAACGAAGCAGGCCCCGTCGGCTCGGTAGACTCGTCGGGTGACTGAACCCCTCGACGTCGCCCTCATCGGCGGCGGGGTCATGAGCGCCACCCTCGGAACCCTGCTGAATCAACTCGAACCCACCTGGAAGATCGCGATCTTCGAACGCCTCGGCGGCGTCGCTCGCGAGTCCTCCGATGCGTGGAACAACGCCGGCACCGGCCACGCGGCCCTGTGCGAGCTCAACTACACGCCCGAACGCGACGACGGCACGATCGACATCGCGAACGCGGTGAAGGTCAACGAGCAGTTCCAGGTATCGCGACAGTTCTGGTCGTACCTCGTCAGCGAGGGGCTGCTGCCGGAGCCCAAGAGCTTCATCAACCCCGTTCCGCACATGAGCTTCGTCTGGGGTGCCGACAACGTCGCCTACCTGAAGAAGCGGTACGAGGCGCTGAAAGACCACCCGCTGTTCGCGGGCCTCGAGTACTCCGAAGACGCCGCTGTCATCCGCTCGTGGGCGCCGCTGCTCATCCCGGGTCGGCGCAAGGATCAGCCGATCGCGGCCACCCGCATCCCCTCGGGAACCGACGTCGACTTCGGATCGCTCACCCACATCCTCATCGACGGTCTCGTCGACAAGGGCGCGTCGCTGCACCTCAACCACCGCGTCACCGGCCTGCGCCGGTCGCGCCGCACCGGCCTGTGGAAGCTTCGGGTGAAGCACGACGTCGGGTCGACGCCGAAGGAGTTCACCGCGCGGTTCGTGTTCGTCGGCGCCGGCGGCAACGCCCTCAACCTGCTGCAGCGCTCCGGCATCCGCGAGATCCGGGGGTACGGCGGGTTCCCGATCAGCGGGCAGTTCCTGCACACCGACGATCCCGCTCTCGTGCGCAGGCATTCGGCGAAGGTGTACGGCAAGGCGTCCGTCGGCGCACCGCCGATGTCGGTGCCGCACCTCGACACCCGGGTCATCGACGGGCAGGCGAGCCTGCTCTTCGGCCCCTACGCCGGCTTCTCGACGAAGTACCTTAAGACCGGGTCGTACCTCGACCTGTTCGCGGCGCTGCGCTGGCACAACCTCTTCACCTTCATCGGGGCCGGGCTCAAGAACCTGTCGCTCGTCTGGTACCTCGTCACCGAGGTGCTCGCGACCCGCGCCAAGAAGATCCGCGCGTTGCAGCAGTTCGCGCCGACCGCCGACGGCAAGGACTGGCGCCTGATCACCGCCGGGCAGCGGGTGCAGATCATGAAGCGCGACGCCGACGGCAAGGCCATCATCCAGTTCGGCACCGAAGTCGTCGCCGGCGGTGACGGCACGATCGCGGGGCTGCTCGGCGCCTCGCCGGGTGCGTCGACCGCCGTTCCGATCATGCTCGACGTGATCGCGAAGTGCTTCCCCGGGAAGAAGAATGCCTGGCGTCCGCAGCTCGAGGCGATGATCCCCTCCTACGGCGGCACCCTGTCGAGTGACCCGGCCGTCGCGCAGTCGACGTTGTCGCGTACCGCGGAGGCCCTCGGCATCCCCGCCTGACCCTTGCCATCGGTTCGAACGTATGTTCGAATGTGGGGATGCGATGGAGTGGGCAGGCGGTCGGGGCCGAGAGCGCCGCGGCGCTGCCCGGGCTCGGCACCCTGCGGGGGCTCGTGCGCTCCGTGCAGACCCCCGAGTTCGCCGGCATCACCTTCCACGAGGTGCTCGCCAAGTCGGCGCTCAACCAGGTTCCCGGCTCATCGAACGCCCTGCCGTTCGGCTGGACCATCAACCCCTATCGAGGCTGCTCGCATGCCTGCGTGATGTGCTTCGCCCGGCAGACCCACACCTACCTCGACTTCGACGCGGGCCGTGACTTCGATTCCGAGATCGTCGTCAAGATCAACGTCGCCGAGGTGCTCGCGAAGGAGCTCGCCCGTCGGTCCTGGGGGCGGCATCCGGTGGCGCTGGGCACCAACACCGACCCCTACCAACGCGCCGAAGGCCGCTATCGGCTGATGCCCGCCATCATCGAGGCGCTCGCCGCCTCGGGCACGCCGTTCAGCATCCTCACCAAGGGCACGCTGCTGCGCCGCGACATCCCGCTGCTGCAGCAGGCGGCCGAACGCGTGCCGGTCGAGGTCGCGATGACGATCGACATCTTCGACGCGGGCCTGCGTGAATCGATCGAGCCGGGGGCGCCGACCACCGAGGCCCGGCTGGCCACCGTGCGTGCGGTACGGGATGCGGGCCTTCCCTGCGCTGTGTTCCTGATGCCGGTGTTCCCCTACCTCACCGACTCCGTCGAGCATCTCGACCGCGCTCTCGCCGCGATCGCCGCCACGGGTGCTCAGTCGGTGGCCTACTCGGCGCTGCACCTCAAGACCGGCGCCCGGGAGTGGTTCTTCGCGTGGCTGGCGCGCGAGCACCCCGAACTGCTGCCCCGATACGGGCGGTTGTACCCGATGCGACAGGTCTACGCGCCTGCCGGGTATCGGCGGTGGCTCGCCGCCCGCATCCGGCCGATGCTGCGTTCCTACGGTCTCGATCGCCCGCGTCCCGAGGCGCCCGCGCCCCCGCCCGCGGCGGCCGGGATCCAGCCGACACTGTTCTGACGTCGAGACGATCGGCAGGGTTGAGCCATAGGCTTGTTCGGTGAGCACCATCGAGCATCGACCCGAATCGTCGGCGCTCCCGGCCGGCGGGCGCAGCGCTGGGCACGCCAGTGCCGCCGTGCGACTCGCCATCCTCGATGACCACGAGGTATTGCTCGACAGCCTCAGCAGCTGGATCAGCGCCAACGCCACCGACTTCGAGGTCGTGCTGATGGCACCCACCTGGCTGCAACTCGTGCACAGCCCGGCATTCCCCACCGACCTGGTGTTCATCGACTTCCAACTCAAGGAGCCGATCTCGATCGAAGCGCGGGTGCGCACCTGCCGGGCCGCCGGGGCCAAGGTCATCGTGCTCTCCAGCGTCGACACCCGGGAAGCCCGCGAACGCGCCCTCGCCGCCGGGGCCGCCGCCTTCCTGTCGAAGTCGCTCAGCATGGCGGCCGTCATGGAGACCGCGCGCCGCGTGATGGGGATCCAGAGCGACCCCGCCGCGCGAGTGTGGCGCCCCGCTCCCGGCGGGCAGGCGGCACGTGACCGGCCGAAGCTCAGCCCCGGGGAGGCCGAGGCGTTGCGGCTCTACGCGACGGGGTACAGCACCTCGGAGGTCGCGACGCGCATGAATGTGCAATATGAGACCGCGAAGACCTACCTGAGACGGGTGCGCGAGAAATACGCACGCGTCGACCGTCCCGCGAGCAAGAAGGCGGATCTCATCCGCCGTGCCGCGGAAGACGGATACCTCGAGTAGCGCGAATGGCGAAACTGTATTTCCGCTACGGGGCGATGAACTCGGGCAAGAGCACCGCCCTGCTGCAGGCGGCCTACAACTACGAGGAGCGCGGGCAGCACGTGCTGCTCGCCAAGCCGGCGATCGACTCCAAGGGTGAAGCGGCGATC
The DNA here is from genome assembly GCF_014653215.1 of Pseudolysinimonas yzui. GTDB lineage: Bacteria > Actinomycetota > Actinomycetes > Actinomycetales > Microbacteriaceae > Pseudolysinimonas_A > Pseudolysinimonas_A yzui. The sequence continues at coordinate 276,429 of NZ_BNAI01000002.1, forward strand.
GTCTCGCGCCTCGGGGTGTCACGACCCGTCGACTTCACGATCGCCCCCGACGAAGACGTGCTCGCCGCCTTCATGACCCATCGCGAGCAGGTGATCCGTGAGACCGGGTCGGATGTCGCGTGCCTGCTGCTCGACGAGGTGCAGTTCCTCGGCGAACAGCAGATCGACGACCTGTTGCGCATCGCCATCGACGAAGACGTGCCGGTGCTGGCCTACGGCATCCGCACCGATTTCCAGACCATCGCGTTCCCCGGCAGCCGTCGGCTGCTCGAGATCGCGCACTCGCTCGAAGAGCTCAAGACGATCTGCCGCTGCGGGCGCAAAGCGATCTTCAACGCGCGAACCGTCGGAGGTGCATTCGTCTTCGACGGGGATCAGGTCGCCATCGACGGCGTCGACGTGACCTACGAGTCGCTGTGCGGCGCCTGCTACCTCGAAGAGTCGGGCGGCGTGCTCAACCGCGGCTGGCGGCCCAAGTACGACTTCTCGTACCGCTCAGGGCCCGACACCGACTTCAGCTGACCCTCGGTGGTCGAGTAGCCGCGTAGCGGCGTGTCGAGACCCGTCAGTGCGCGCGCTCGTAGGCCTCGCGCACCTCGGCCGAGATGCGACCGCGGTCGCCGACCGCATAGCCGTGGCCCTGCGCCCAGGAGCGGATGGCGGCGAGCTCGCCGCTCGCGTTGCGGCTCGAGCGACGAGGGCTTGAGGTGCCCCGCGTGCCGGCGACGGAACGGCCGGCCGAGATGAAGGGGGCAAGCGCCGCCCGGAGCCGCTGAGCGTTCGCCGTCGAGAGGTCGATCTCGTACTGGCGGCCCTCGAGGGCGAAACGAATCGTGGTGCCGTTACCGGATTCGAGCACGGTGCCGTCGAGATCGTCGACCAGCTGCGTGATTTGCTTCTTCAATTTGTTTTCCCGCCCATCTGAGGTTTCCAGATCCGGGGATTAGTTTAGCGGCCTATTCACTAAGCGTGGAAAGGCTGTGTGCAATACGTGACGCGGAATCGCGATGCGATTCCGCTGGGTGGCGTCGGGGTACGCCCCGACGTGCACGGCCGTCACGCCGCCGGAGGCGGCGCGCCGGAACCGGCAGCGGGGGCCCGGTAGTTTCCGCGGAACGAAACGTGGAGAGGGCCGCCCCGTCGGGCGGCCCTCTCCACGTTGGTCGGGGTAACAGGATTTGAACCTGCGGCCTCGTCGTCCCGAACGACGCGCGCTACCAAACTGCGCCATACCCCGTTACTGCGTTGTCGCGGCAACCTGTCAAGGATAGCCGACCGGAACCAGGGTGAGCACCACGGCTTCGGGCGGGCAGGCGAAGCGGACGGGCGCGTAGATCGAGGTGCCGAGGCCCGCGGAGACGTTGAGCAGCGCCGAACGACGCTGCCCGTTCCAGACCGAGAGGCCCTGGGCCTGGCGGTGCGGGATGTCGCAGTTGGTGACCAGTGCGGGGAGGCCGGGGATGCGCACCTGCCCGCCGTGGGTGTGTCCGGCGAGGATGAGGTCGGCGCCCTGGTTGGTCAACGCGTCGAGCACCCGGCGGTAGGGGGCGTGGGTGACCCCCAGCTTGAGCACGGCGTGAGCGTCGGCATCCCACTCGACCTCTTCGCGCAGCGCCTCGATCGCGCCGGGCAGGGTGTCGAGCCGGTCCCAGCCGCGGTGGGCGTCACCGGTGCCGAACAGTTCGATCCGGTGACCGCGGAACTCGAGCGCCCGCGCGGTGTTGTTGAGGTCGAGCCAGCCGAGGTCGTCGCCGAGGAACGCGTTGAGCGCACCCACGTCGAGATCGGGCTGCTGCTTCTTCTTCCTCGACGGGCCCCCGAAGTACGAGAACGGATTCTTGAGCACCGGGCCGTGATAGTCGTTCGACCCGTGAGCGAAGACGCCCGGGATGCCGTGGAACGGTTCGAACGCACGACGGATGCCGACCAGCCCCTCGGCGTGTCCGAGGTTGTCGCCGGTGTCGACGATCAGGTCGGGCTCATAGCGCGCCAGCGACCGCACGAAGTCCTGCTTCTTGCGCTGCCACGGCGCCATGTGCAGGTCGCTGAGATGCAGGATCGTCAGCGACCGCGCCCCGGGCTCCAGGATCGGCAGCACCTCGTGGCGCACCGTGAAGCGGGTGCGTTCGACGAACACGCCCCAGGTGAGCGCCCCGAGTGCCGCGGCGGTCGTCGCTCCGAGGACGACGCCCGCCGCGCGCACACGGGTCATGGACAGATCGGCCGGTAGTAGCTGATCGTCACCGTGGTACTCCCGGGGTTGCGCATCGCGCCGCCCGGCGGATCCTGTGAGGTCACGTTGTCGACGGCCGGCGGTGGCAACGGATTGCCGAGATCTTCGTCGTCGACGCACACGGCATCGACGTTGAAGCCCGCATCATCGAGCGCGTCCTCGGCGTCGTTCCTCGACATCCCCACGACGTTCGGTACCGGTTCGGCGAGGCCGTTACTGGTGAAGACCCGCACCGTGGTACCCCGCGGCACGCCCGAGCCCACAGCGGGATCGGTCGCGGCGACCTGGCCGGCGGGGAGGTCGGAGTCGATGTCACCACCGTGCTCGAAACCGAGTTCGGCGAGCTCGATCGCGGTCTTCGCCTGCTCGAGGGTGCTGCCGATCACGTTCGGCACCTCGACCGGCGATCCAGTGAGCAATGCGGGGTCGGGCCCGGGGAATGCGCCGCCGGGGTAGACCGCGTCGATCGCCTGAGCGATCGGTCGGAAGATGCGGTGTCGTAGCAAGCCACCACTTGTGCCGTTGACGCGGATGTTACGCATCGCCTGCTTGCCGGTGATGTTGCCCACCCAGACCGCGGTCGCGACACGGGTCGAGGAGCCGACCATCCAGGTGTGAACCGACTCGTCGGTCGTTCCCGTCTTGCCGATGTACGGGGTGCCGTCGTTCGGGTTCGATGCCGAACCGGTGCCGCCCATCACCGCGGCCATGGCGTAGGCGGCGGTGTTCGCCACCCCAGGGGAGACGAGCGGCGACTGCCCGCACTCCTGCTTCTGCCCGGGCTGCGAGTTTCCCGTCGGGTCGATGACCGCGTCGATCATGATCGGCTCGCAGAAGATGCCCTGGTTGGCGATGGCGGCGTATGCCGCCGCCTGGGTGAGCGGGGCGATGTTGTTCTCGCAGCCACCGATCGAGCAGGAGGGCCGCGTCATGAGTCGTTCGGCGCCGCTCGCGTCATGCACACCGATCGAGTCGGCGATCTTCGCGATGTCGCACTGGTCGACGGCCTTCGCCATCTGGATGAAGATCGAGTTCACCGACCCGGCGGTGCCACGCACGATGTTGTACGAGCCCGACTCGTTCGAGTCGTTGCGGAACTTGTAGATGCCGCCCCACGGCGGGCCCTGAAGAACACCCTCGGCGTTGTAGTACGGGTCACACGTGTCGGTGAATTCCGCCTGGTTCACCTCGCGGATGCTCGCGTTGTACGACTCATTGACCCCGTGGCCGGCGGCGAGGAACGCGAGCAGCACGTACGGCTTGTACGTCGACCCGGGCTGGAACCCTTGGGATCCGCCGTGAGCAACGTCGGAGGCGAGGTTGACGGCGTTGGTGTTCTGGGGGTCGGCGGGTTCGAGGGAGTCGTCGAAGGTCTTGTTCTGGGCCATCGTCAGGATCTTGCCGCTGCCGACCTCCACCGATGTGGCGACGGCACCGAGCGCGAACCGGGTCTCGTTGGACGGAGCCCACTGATGGACCGTGCTCCACGCCGCGGCCTGCAAATCGGGGTGGATGGTGAGCACGAGTTGGTAGCCGCCGCGGTCCCACGCCTGCTCACGCTCTTCCGCGCTGCCGCCGAGTGCCTCGAGTTCATCGACGACGTGCAGGGCGTAGTCGCAGACGTAGCCGTAGCCCTGCAAGGCGCTCCGGCACCCGACCGATGACGGCGACGGGAGCACGAAGTTCTCATCGACGGGGATGGCGATGGCCTCGTCGCGCTCCGCCTTCGTGATGCAGCCGTAGTCCTCCATCGCGGTGAGGATCACGTCGCGGCGATCCTGGTTGGCCGCGTAATGCTCGGGATCGCTGAGGTCACGCAGGTTCGGGTACTGCACGATCGCGAGGAGGCTCGCGGCCTGGGCGATCGTGACATCTGCTGCGTCGACGCTGAAATACTGGTTCGCGGCCGCTTGTACACCGTAGGTGTTGCCCCCGAAGCCCGCGATGTTGAGGTAGCCCTGGAGGATCTCGTCCTTCGTGTAGTTCTTCTCGAGCCCGATCGCGAGCTTCATCTCCTTGATCTTTCGATCGAGGGTCGGGTCGAGGGCATCTTGGATGGCCTTCTTGCGCGCCTCCTCGGTCAGGCTGTCGTCGTTGAGCGCCTGCTGCTGGAGGATGTTGCGCACCGTCTGCATGCTGAGCGTCGAGGCACCACCGGCCCCGTCGTCTCCGGTGACCTGGCCGATCGCGGCGCGCACCAGCGACGGCAGGTCGACCCCGCCGTGCTCATAGAAGCGGCGATCTTCACCGGCCACCGCGGCGCATTCGAGGTAGTCGCTGATCTCATCCAGCGTCTTCTCTTCACGGTTCTGCTTGTAGATCGTCGCGACGTTCGTCAGGGTGCCATCGGCGTTGCGCACGGCGATCGTGTTCTGCTGGCTGCCGGGGTCGAGCTGGATGTACTCGGGCAACGAGTTGAAGATGCCGACGGTGTTGCTGGCCGTGACGCCCGTGACAGCGATGGCGGGGGCGATCATGACGGTCACGAGAACACCAGCGAGGGCACTGAACCCGAGGGTTCCGAGGATTGCCGTGAACAGACTGGTGGCCGTCGTTTTCTGGGCGGGCATAGCGTTAGGGTACGCGATGGGTCCGGTCAGGAACCTGAAGGAAGCCCCGGAACGCTCAGGGACAGATCGGCCGGTAGTAGCTGATCCTCACCGTCGTGCTCGCCGGGTTGCGCATGGTGCCGCCCGGCGGATCTTGCGAGGTCACGTCGTCGACCGTGGGCGGTGGCAACGGGCTGCCGAGGTCGGAGTCGTCGACACACACCGCGTTGACGCCAAAACCTGCGGCGTCGAGCGCGCTCTCCGCATCACCCCTTGACATTCCGATGACGTCGGGCACCGGCACGGCGAGCCCGTTGCTGGTGTAGACACGAACCGTCGCACCGCGGGAGACCGCCGTGCCCGGCGCGGGGTCGGTGGCCGCGACCTGACCGGCAGGGAGGTCGGAGTCGATGTCGCCGCCGTGCTCGAAGTTGAGCTCGGCGATTTCGATGGCCCGCTTCGCCTGCTCGAGGGTGTGGCCGATGACGTCGGGCACGTCGACCGTGGTGCCGGTCAGCAACGCGGGGTCGGGACCGGGGAACGCGCCACCGGGGTAGACCACGTCGATCGCCTGAGCGATCGTCTTGAAGATCCGGTGCCGGAGCAGACCGCCGCTCTGGCCGTTGACGCGCACATTACGCATCGCCTGCTTCCCGGTGATGTTGCCGACCCAGACGGCGGTCGCGACCTGCGTCGAGGAGCCGACCATCCAGGTGTGCACCGACTCGTCGGTCGTTCCGGTCTTGCCGATGTAGGGGGTCTTGTCGTTCGGGTTCGACGCCGAGCCGGTGCCGCTCATGACGGCGGCCATCGCGTGAGCCGCGGTGTTCGCGACGCTCGGCGACACGAGCGACTGGCTGCAATCCTTCGCCTGGCCCTCGTGCGTCTCGCCGGCCCGGTCGATCACGGCGGCGATCATGATCGGCTCGCAGTAGACGCCGCCGTTGGCGATCGCCGCGTAGGCGGCCGCCTGGGTGAGCGGCGCGATGTTGTTCTCGCACCCGCCGATCGAGCAGGAGGGACGGGTGACGAGGTCGTGCCCACCCGCGTCGTGCACGCCGATCGACTCGGCGATCTTCTTGATGTCGCACTGGTCGACGGCCTTCGCCATCTGGATGAACACGGAGTTCACCGACTGCGCGGTGCCCCGCTCGATCTTGTACGACCCCTGCTCGTTCGAGTCGTTGCGGAACTTGTACTTTCCGCCCCAGGGCGGAGCGACCACGTTGCCGCTCTCGTCGGTGCGGGGCTCGCCGTTGGCCAACAGGGCCGGGCCGCAGCTGTCGGCGAACTCCGCCTGGTTCACCTCGCGGATGCTGGCGTTGTACGACTCGTTGAGGCCGTGCCCGGCCGCGAGGAACGCGAGCAGCACGTACGGCTTGTACGTCGAGCCGGGCTGGAAGCCCAGCGACCCACCATGGGCGAGGTCGGCGGCGAGGTTGACGGCGTTCGTGGTGAGCGGGTCGGCGGGGTGAAGCGAGTCGTCGAAGGTCTTGTTCTGCGCCATCGTGAGGATGTTGCCGGTGCCGACTCCGACCGAGGTGGCAACGGCGCCGAGATCGAAGCGGGTTTCGTTCGAGGGCGCCCACTGATGGACGGTGTTCCAGGCCACGGCTTGAAGGCCGGGGTCGATGGTCAGCACGAGCGTGAAGCCGCCGCGGTCCCAGGTATCCTGTCGCTCTTCCGGGGTGCCACCGAGTGCGCCGAGTTCGTCGACGACGTGCAGTGCGTAGTCGCAGATGTACCCGTATCCCTGCGACGCGTTGAGACATCCCACGGTCGACGGCTGGATGTTGACGAACTCCTCGTCGACCGGGATGGCGAGCGCCTCGTCGCGTTCCTCGGCGGTGATACAGCCGTACCCTTTCATCTCCTTGAGGATGACGTCGCGGCGGGCCTGGTTGTCGGCGTAGTTCTCGGGATCGTTGAGGCTGCGCGAGTTCGGCTCCTGCACGATGGCGATGAGACTCGCAGCCTCGGCGATCGTCAGGTCCGCCGCGGACTTGCCGAAGAACTCCTTGGCCGCCGCCTGCACGCCGTAGGTGTTGCCGCCGAAGCCCGCGATGTTGAGATACGCCTGGAGGATCTCATCCTTCGTGTAGTTCTTCTCGAGCCCGATCGCGAGCTTCATCTCTTTGATCTTGCGGTCGAGGGTGGGGGCCAGCGCGGCCGCGATCTCCTCGTTCTTCTCGTCCTGCGTCCACTCGTCGTTGTTGAGCGCTTCGTGTTGGAGGATGTTGCGCACCAGCTGCATCGTCAGGGTCGAGGCACCGGAATCGCTGGTATCGGTGATCTGACCGATGGCCGCACGCACGAGGGAGGGCAGGTCGACCCCGGCGTGCTCGTAGAAACGGCGGTCCTCGCCTGCCAGAGCGGCGCACTCGAGGTCGTCGTCGATCAGGTCGAGACCTACCTCTTGGCGGTTCTGCCGGTAGATCGTCGCGACGGTGGTCAGCGTCCCGTCGGCGTTGCGCACGGCGATCGTGTTCTGCTGGCTGGCGGAGTCGAGCTGGATGTACTCGGGCAGCTCGTTGAAGATGCCGACCGTGTTCGTCGCGGTGACGCCGGTGACAGCGATGGCGGGTGCGACCAGGATGGTCACGAGAAAACCGGCGAGTACGCTGAACCCGAGGGTTCCGGCAATGGCCCTCAGAAGACTCGTCGCCGTCGATCTCTGGTCCGCCATATGGTGAGGCTACGTCACGGAATACGCCGCGAACCTGAAGGAAACCCTGGAATGTCCACGTGGGAATACGTCACGACGCCCCTTCTCATCCACAACACGACGGCCATCCTGAACACCTGGGGATCGCAGGGTTGGGAGCTCGTGCAGATCGTCACCGGCCCCGAAGGCGGCCTCGTCGCCTACCTGAAGCGTCCGCTCTCGACGGAGGCCGCGCAGTGAGCGTCATCGCTGCCCGGCTCGCCGAACTCGGACTCGAGCTGCCCGTCGTCGCGAAACCCGTCGCCGCCTACGTTCCCGCCGTCGTGACCGGCAACCTCGTCTTCACCGCGGGCCAGCTCCCGTTCGCCGACGGGGCCCTTCTCGCGACCGGCAAGGTCGGGGATGCCGTCACGCCCGAAGAAGCCGCACTCCTCGCCCGGCGCTGCGCCCTCAACGCGCTCGCCGCCGCCGCCGAGGCGATCGGGTCGCTCGACCGCGTCACCCGTGTCGTGAAGGCCGTCGTCTTCGTCAACTCCGCCCCCGGATTCACCGGCCAGCCCGGTGTCGCCAACGGGGGCTCCGAACTGCTCGGTGAGGTCTTCGGCGACGCCGGCCGTCACGCCCGCAGCGCCGTCGGCGTCTCCGAACTCCCCCTCGACTCCCCGGTCGAGCTCGAGCTCATCCTCGAATTCGCCTAGACAGGAGAAACGGCGCTTGCCGGGATCTGCCCGTAACGCGGTGGCTCTTGCGGTCGCTGCCGTGGCCCTCTGGGCCATGACTGGCTGCGCGAGTTCGCGATCGATGGAGGAGGCGGCGCAGGCGAGTGTGCGCAACGAGATCGAGGTCATCGCTGAGCGCGTGTCCGGCGATGTCGCGATCGCGGAGGCGTCGACTCTGCACGAAGCGATCGAGACCAACCAGATCCGGATCGGACCGTCATTCGCGGGACTGAGCCCGGAGGAGCTTGAGCTGCAGACGATTCCCGGCGGCACCCTCACCATCACCTTCGAGATCGACGAAGCCGGCGGCCGTGGCGAACTGACGTTGCTCAGCAAGAGCGTCGTTGAGGGGGGCGTCGGATTCGGCAACGGTCAAGCCGCGGCTTACGCGTGCTGGTCACTCCCGGTCGATCTACCTGCGCGCACGGTGGGTGAACCCGCCAACGCCGAGTGCCCTGCGGGCGCGGTCGAACTGATGGGCGGACTCGAGCCCTTCGAACTGTGACCGCGCCTGACCCTCAGTCGGACTTCGGCGACGCGGCGTACTTGTCCGAGATGATCGACATCACTGAGGTGTCGGCGAGGGTGGTGGTGTCGCCGATGTCGCGGCCTTCAGCGATGTCCTGCAGCAGGCGGCGCATGATCTTGCCCGACCGCGTCTTCGGCAGTTCCGCGACGACGTACAGCTCGCGGGGGCGGGCGATCGCGCCGATCGCGGTCGCGACGTGCGCACGCAACTCGGTGGACGCATCCTCGAGCTCGGCGTATTCGGAGCGCAGGATCACGAACGCCACGACCGCCTGACCGGTGGTCTCGTCGTGCGCACCGACGACGGCGGCCTCGGCGACGGCGGCGTGGCCGACGAGGGCCGACTCGATCTCGGCGGTCGAGAGCCGGTGGCCCGAGACGTTCATGACGTCGTCGACCCGTCCCATCAGCCAGATGTCGCCGTCGCGGTCGTACCGGGCGCCGTCGCCGGCGAAGTAGTAGCCCTGGTCGGCGAACTTCGACCAGTAGGTCTCCGCGTAGCGGTCCATGTCGCCCCAGATGCCCCGCAGCATGGCGGGCCAGGGCTCGGTGATGACGAGCAGACCGCCCTCGTCTTTGCCGACGGGGGTGCCGTCGTCGTCGACGATCGCGATCGAGATGCCGGGCACCGGCACCTGCGCCGACCCGGGCTTGAGCGTCGTGATGCCCGGCAGCGCCGACACCATGATCGCGCCGGTCTCGGTCTGCCACCAGGTGTCGACGATCGGGGTCTTCCCGCCGCCGATGATGTCGCGGTACCAGACCCACGCCTCGGGGTTGATGGGCTCTCCGACGCTGCCGAGCACGCGCAGCGACGTGAGGTCGAACTTCGCCGGGATCGCGCCGCCGAGTTTCATGAAGGAACGGATGGCGGTGGGCGCCGTGTAGAAGATCGAGACCTTGTACTTCTCGATCAGCTCCCACCAGCGGCCCGGGTGCGGGGTGTCGGGGGTGCCCTCGTACATCACCGAGGTCGCGCCATTGGCGAGCGGGCCGTAGACCGCGTAGCTGTGGCCGGTGATCCAGCCGACGTCGGCGGTGCACCAGAAGACATCGGTCTCGGGGTGCAGGTCGAACACGTTCTCATGCGTGAACGCGACCTGGGTGAGGTACCCGCCGGAGGTGTGCAGGATGCCCTTGGGCTTTCCGGTGGTGCCCGAGGTGTAGAGGATGAACAGCGGGTTCTCCGCCTCGAACGCCTCGGCCTCGTGCTCGTTGCTCGCGGCGTCGACGACGTCGTGCCACCACAGATCCTTGTCGGTCCACTCGACCTCGTTCTCGCCGCGGCGCACCACGAGCACGTGCTCGACGGGCGACTCACCAGCGACCGCGGCATCCACCGTCGGCTTGAGCGGGAACACCTTGCCCTTGCGCCAGCCGCCGTCGGCGGTGATGACGAGTCTCGCCTGGGCGTCGTCGATGCGGGCACGCAGCGACTCGGCGCTGAAGCCGCCGAAGACCACCGAGTGGATGGCGCCGAGCCGGGCGACGGCGAGCATCGCGACGACGGCTTCGGGGATGTTGGGGAGGTAGATCGCGACCCGGTCGCCCTGGCCGACGCCGAGGGCGGCGAGGGCGTTGGCGGCCTTCTTCACCTCGCTCGTGAGCTCGGCGTAGGTGACGGTGCGGGCATCCCCGGGTTCGCCCTCCCAGTGGTAGGCGACCCGGTCGCCGTGGCCGGCGAGCACGTGCCGGTCGAGGCAGTTGTAGGCGACGTTGAGCTTCCCGTCGCCGAACCACTTCGCGACGGGAGCCGCCGACCAGTCGAGCACCTCGGTGAAGGGCTCGTTCCAGTGCAGCAGCCGTCGCGACTGGTCGGCCCAGAAGGCGAGGCGATCGGATGCCGCCTCCTCGTAGAGGCGAGGCTGGGCGATCGCGGCCGCCGCGAACTCCGGGCCCGGCGGGAACCGGCGGTCCTCGTGGAGCAGGTTGTCGATCGAAGTCATGACGATGGGCCTCTCTGCGGGAGCAGGCTCCCGCGGCGTCTGTTCGACCGGCCGGGCGGCGTTGCCGGGGGCCCCCGCGACGGGGTCCGTGATCGATCCTAGCCAGCGTTCCGAGGCCCGTGATCGTGCCCTGGATAGGGGGTGCTCGGCCTCTTGCGGGTTCTGGGGAATTCGTGATCATTTCTGCCCATTGCGGTGTCCTCCATTTGGAGTACACTCGGGACCATCCGAGCGCAATCTCGGCTCGCGACGTGCGCGATTCCCCCCAATCCAACGTCGCTGTGGCGGCGCCTGTTCCCCCCAATGGGCGCCGCCCCTCTCCTTTTAACGACGCGGTTTTCTGCCGTTCGTCGTGCGGTTCTGGGCATCGAACAGCAGGGCCTCACCGTCGAGAGGCGCGCCGGCTGATCCCGATGCGTTGCGCCCCGATGGGGTACAACGCGCCGACCACGTCGCGTCCTCCCCGTCCACCGGTCGGCGCGCTTTGTGCACGTGGGATGCCCCGAACTGGGGGCGCGACGCTCCGAGGCGAATCATCGACGCATGACCGCTTTCGTCGCCCAGGGCAGCGGCGTGGCACGAGGGGTGCCCGCGGGGGCGTTCGGACCGCTCGCCGCGGCCGTCGCGGAGCGCGGGGTGACGGATGTCTTCCTCAACGGCGACGGCACGGTGTGGGTCGATCGGGGTACGGGGGCGGCCGCCGTCGAGGCGGTGCGGGTGCCTGCCGCGGCGGCGCGGGAGCTCGCGGTGCGACTCATCGCCCTCGGCGGGCGGCACCTCGACGAGGCGACCCCGGCGGTGGATGTGCGGCTCGGCGACGGCGTGCGCGTGCATGCCGTGCTGCCTCCGGTGTCGGGTGGCGGGGCCCTGGTGTCGGTGCGGCTACCGGCCGAGGTGCGTCCCGGGCTCGACGATCTCGACGCCGTGGGATTCTTCGCGCAGGTCGCGGTGGGGCGCATCCGGCAGCTCGTCGCGCGCCGTGCCAACCTCCTGGTGACCGGGGCCGGCGGCAGCGGCAAGACCACATTCCTCGCCGCGCTGCTCGGTGCCGCGCCCCCGCACGAACGCATCGTCGTGCTCGAAGACGTCGCCGAGCTGCGCATCGCCCATCCGCACGTGGTGTCGCTCGAGGCGCGGCAGCCGAACCTCGAAGGTGCTGGCGGAGTCGGACTCGACCGGCTGGTGCGCGAAGCGCTGCGGATGCGCCCCGATCGCCTCGTGGTGGGCGAATGCCGCGGACCTGAGCTGCGCGAACTGCTCGCCGCGCTCAACACCGGACACGACGGGGGAGCGGGCACCCTGCACGCCAACTCGCTCGCCGACGTTCCCGCCCGGCTCGAAGCCCTCGGCGCGCTCGCCGGCATGTCGCCCGACGCCGTCGCCCGGCAGGCGGTGAGCGCACTCGACGTCGTGCTGCATGTCGAGCGTGTCCCGGAGGGTCGACGGCTCGCCGCCCTCGGGAGGCTCGGGCTCGACCGTCGGGGCCGGCTGGAGGTGCGCACGTGACGGCGTCGACTCCTGCGGCTGCGGTGCTGCGGCTCGCCGTGCTGCTCGAAGCGGGGTTGCCGCCCCTCACCGCGTGGCGGCACCTCGGTGAGTCCGACCCCGTCGCCGCCCGGGTGGCCGAGGGCGGTGGCGCCGACCAGCTGCCCGCCGCGATCCTCGAGGCGACCCGGGATGCCGCGGCGGCATCCGATTGGGCGTGCGTCGCGGCGGCGTGGCGAGTGGCGACCGACGCGGGGGCTCCGCTTGCCGCGACCCTCGCCCGTCTCGGCGAGGTGCTCATCGCGACCGACGACGCGCGTCGCGAGGTGGAGATCGCGCTCGCCGGCCCGCTCGCGACGTCGCGGGTGGTGCTCGCGCTGCCCGTGCTGGGTCTGTTCGGCGGGGCGCTGCTCGGCGTCGACACCCTCGGGGTGCTCGCCACGACACCGCCGGGGTGGTTCTGCCTGGTCGCCGGCGGAGGGTTGCTGCTCATCGCCCGGCGGTGGATGCGGCGGCTGGTCGCCCGCGCGCGGGAGGCCGACCCGACGCCGGGCCTCGGCTGTGAGCTCGTCGCCGTCGCCGTCTCGGGGGGAGCGCCGGCGTCGACCGCACTCGAGCGGGCCGCGGCGGCGCTCGCCGAGGCGGGTCTGCCGCCCGACGACTCCGCGGCTCCGGCGATCACCTTCGCGCAACGCGCGGGGGTGCCGGTGGCCGCGCTGCTGCGCGCCGAGGCCCGGGGGGCCCGACGCGAGGCGCAGGCCGCCGTGCGGATGCGCATCGCCGCCCTCGGCACCCGGCTGCTGCTGCCGCTCGGGCTGTGCGTGCTGCCCGCGTTCGTCGCGCTCGGCGTCGCTCCTCTCTTACTCGCGATGATCTCCTCGACGATCGCCTCGTTGTGAGCCCCGATCCGGGTCTCGTCCTGCACAACGCCGGCCCGGCCCGATTGCTCGACCCGAGAGCCGGGAAGACGACGGGATGACGCGCCGGTCGCGCAGAATCGGAGTGCTCGTGCCCCGACCCTCCGCCTCTGCGGAGAGATAAAGAGGTACGCGATGCGATCGATGTGGCAGCGGATGGCGGCGAGGCTCCGCGCGGATACCGGAGCGGCGACGGCGGAGTACGCGATCGTCATCATGGCGGCGGTCGGCTTCGCCGGGCTGCTCGTGGTGATCCTGCGGTCGGGCGAGGTGCAGGCGATCCTCACCGATCTCGTGCAACGGGCACTGAACTCGGCGGGATGACCGCACGCGGCGGTGTGGCCCGGTGGCGTGCCGAGCGGGGCAGCGCGACCGCGGAGTTCGCGCTCGCGTTTCCGGCGGTGCTGGGCGTCGTCGCGCTGCTGCTCGGCGGGGTGCAGGTCGCCGGGCTGCAGGTGCGGGCGCAGGATGCCGCGGCCGACGCCGCGCGCGGGCTCGGTCGCGGAGACTCCGCGGCGGCGGTGGCGGCCCGACTGCAGCGTCAGGTTCCGGGCGCGGTGCTCAGCAGTTGGGTGGACGGCGACCTCCGATGCGTGCGGGTCGAAGTCGCGCCGATAGGGCCGGCGGCCGTGCTCGGGTTGCAGGCCCGCGCGGGGGCGTGCGCCTTGGACGACGGGCGATGACCGGCGTCGAGGCGGCACGACGACGGGCGATGACTCGCCAGAAAGAACGCGGCTCGGGCGGCGTGTTGGCGCTCGCCGCCCTCGCGATGCTCGCGGTGCTGACCCTCGCCGCGGTCGGGGTGGGTGCGGCGCTCGCGCAGCGGCAGCGGGTGATCGCGGCCGCGGATGCCGGGGCGCTCGCCGCCGCCGACACGGCTCTCGGCATCCATCCCGGCATCCCGTGCGAGGTGGCCGCTCAGGTCGTCGAGACCTCGGGGGCGGCCCTCGTCGCCTGCGAGCTGGAGGGTGTCGTGGCGACGATCACGGTGTCGGCGCGGGTCGCCGGAGTGCTCGTCACCGCCGAGGCGCGCGCCGGCCCGCCACGATGACGCCACGATGACGCCCGACGGGCCGCCCCGGCTTGCAGGAGAAAAGTGTGTGTATGGTGTGCACCGGATAGAAGGAGAACAGTGCCCGAGTCGAAGTCCGCCGGCCGCAAGCTGGTCATCGTCGAGAGCCCCGCGAAGGCGAAGACCATCGGCCAGTACCTCGGCGACGGCTATGAAGTGCTGGCTTCGGTGGGCCACATCCGCGATCTGATCGAGCCGAAGAACCTCCCGCCGGAGCTGAAGAAGGGCTCGCTCGGCAAGTTCTCGATCGACGTCGAAAACGGCTTCGCTCCCTATTACGTGGTGAGCGACGAGAAGAAGCGCACCGTCGCCGACCTCAAGAAGGCGCTCAAGAACGCCGACGAGCTCTACCTCGCGACGGATGAAGACCGCGAAGGCGAAGCGATCGCCTGGCACCTGCTCGAAGAGCTGAAGCCCAAGGTTCCCGTGAAGCGCATGGTGTTCCACGAGATCACCAAGGAGGCGATCCAGCGGGCGCAGGAGAACACCCGCGACATCGACACCGCACTCGTCGACGCGCAGGAGACCCGCCGCATCCTCGACCGCCTGTACGGCTTCGAGATCAGCCCGGTGCTCTGGCGCAAGGTGGGCCCGGGACTCTCGGCCGGCCGCGTGCAGTCGGCCGCGACCCGGCTCGTCGTCGACCGCGAGCGCGAGCGCCTCGCCTTCGTCTCGGCCGTCTACTGGGATCTCACCGCCGAACTCGGCGCCTCGAGCGAGACCTTCCAGGCCCGACTCGCCCGCCTCGACGGCAAGCGCGTCGCGAGCGGTCGTGACTTCGACGACAAGGGTCAGCTCACCGGCGACGTCGTCGCCCTCGACGAGGCCGCCGCCGAGAAGCTGGCCACCGCCCTGCGCGCCGACACGACATCCTTCACGGTCACCAATCTCGAGACCAAGCCCTACACGCGCCGCCCGGCCGCCCCGTTCACCACGAGCACCTTGCAGCAGGAGGCCGCGCGCAAGCTGCGGTTCTCGGCCCGGCAGACGATGAGCGTCGCGCAGGGGCTCTACGAGAACGGACACATCACCTATATGCGCACCGACTCGCCGACGCTGTCGCAGCAGGCGACGGATGCCGCGCGCAGCCAGGCCGCGGCGCTGTACGGTGCCGAGACCGTGCCCGAGAAGCCGCGCGTCTACACCGGCAAGAACAAGAACGCGCAGGAGGCGCACGAGGCGATCCGCCCCGCCGGGGATGTCTTCAAGACCCCGTCGGAACTCTCCACCGTGCTACGCGGCAACGACTTCAAGCTGTACGACCTCATCTGGAAGCGCACCGTCGCCTCGCAGATGGCCGACGCGCGCGGGTCGACGGCATCCGTCACGATCGCCGGGACGACAGCGGATGCCGGCACGGCCGAGTTCACCGCATCGGGCACCGTCATCACCTTCCGCGGCTTCCTCGCCGCGTATGAAGAAGGCAAGGACGAGGCCCGCGACCCCGAGGCGAAGGAAGCCGACGACGAGAAGCGCCTGCCGAACCTCACCGTCGGGCAGGAGCTTCCGCTGCAGCAGCTCGAGGCGAAGGGCCACGAGACCAGCCCGCCGCCGCGCTACACCGAGGCGAGCCTGGTGAAGACGCTCGAAGAGCTCGGCATCGGGCGCCCGTCGACGTACGCGAGCATCATCTCGACGATCATCGACCGCGGCTACGTCACTCCGCGCGGCACGGCCCTCGTGCCGAACTGGATCGCGTTCAGCGTCGTGCGGCTGCTCGAAGACCACTTCGCCGACCTCGTCGAGTACGACTTCACGGCCGAGATGGAAGACGACCTCGACCGCATCGCCGACGGCGAGCAGAACCGGGTCGACTGGCTCACCGGGTTCTACTTCGGCAACGAACATCACAAGGGTCTGCGCACCGTCGTCGACAACCTCGGCGAGATCGACGCGCGCGACATCAACTCGGTGAAGCTCGCGAACGGCATCACCCTGCGCATCGGCAAGTACGGGCCGTACCTCGAGACGCCCGACCCCGAGTCGGCCGACGGCACCCCGCGCCGGGTCAACGTTCCGCCGGAACTCGCGCCCGACGAGCTCACCGCCGCCAAGGCGCAGGAGCTCATCGACGCGCCGGTCGTGGGCGACCGCATCCTCGGAGTGAACCCCGAGACCGGCAAGCAGATCGCGGCGAAGGACGGCCGGTACGGTCCGTACGTCACCGAGCTCGAGCCCGAGCCGGAGCCGACTCCCGAACCCGAGCCTGTCGTCGACATCGCGACGGGTGAGGTGAAGACGCCGAAGAAGAAGCCCGCGAAGAAGGCGCCCGCGGTGAAGCCGCGCACGGCATCCCTCTTCAAGTCGATGGACCCGATGACGGTCGACCTCGAGACGGCCCTCAAGCTGCTCAGCCTGCCGCGCGTCGTGGGTGTCGACCCGGCGGACGGCGTCGAGATCACGACGCAGAACGGGCGCTACGGCCCGTACCTGAAGAAGGGCACCGACTCGCGCTCGCTCGAGTCGGAGGATCTCATCTTCGACCTCACCCTCGACAAGGCCCTCGAGATCCTGGCGCAGCCCAAGTACGGCGCTGCGCGCACCTCGAGCGCCCTCAAAGAGTTCGAGGCCGACCCCGAGT
Organism: Pseudolysinimonas yzui; assembly: GCF_014653215.1. Taxonomy (GTDB): domain Bacteria; phylum Actinomycetota; class Actinomycetes; order Actinomycetales; family Microbacteriaceae; genus Pseudolysinimonas_A; species Pseudolysinimonas_A yzui. The sequence goes on from NZ_BNAI01000002.1 coordinate 293,124, forward strand.
CGGGCAAGCCGATCCGCATCCGCGACGGCCGGTTCGGCGCCTACGTCACCGACTCGATCACGAACGTGACGATCCCGCGCGGCGAAGACATCGAGTCGATCGACTTCGAGCGGGCGGTGCAGATGCTCGCCGACAAGCGCGCGAAGGGCCCCGCCCCGAAGCGCAAGGCACCGCCGCGCAAAGCCGCAGCCAAGAAGAAGTAGCGGCTGTCGCCCGACGGGGCGTGCGGTGTGGGACGATGACGCCACCATGACGCGTCGCGCCGCACTCACCGCCCGGGCATCTGCGGCCGTTGTGCTGGGAGTCGCGGTGAGTCTCGCACCCGTCGGCGTCGCCGCGGCGCCCGACCCCGACGTCTTCTTTCCGTCCGACCCGGCGACCCTCGCGATCTTCGAGTTCAACGGCGACGTGCTCGACTCCAGCGGCAACGGCCGGCACGCGACGCTGCTCGATCCGTCGGCGACCTACGTCGCAAGCACCTATGGGCAGGGACTCGTGCTGCCGCGCATCGACGACCAGGCGCAAGGCATCGATTGGAGCGCCTACGCCTCTCTCCTCACTCCGCCCTACACCGTCGAGGTGCTCGTGCACCCCACGGACATCGATTCGTGGAAGCGCCTGTTCACGCACGACAACCTCGACGACAACGGGTTGTACTACTTCGACGGTGGGCTGCAGAACTACCCCGATGCGCCTCTCGCCGGCGTTTCGCTTCCCGCCGACACGCTGCACTGTCTCGCCTGGTCGGCGCCGGAGACCCCCGTGAACACCCTCGACCTCTACCTCGACGGCGACTACCTCGGGCAGGTCGGGCGCTCCTACGCCGTGCCGACCCAGGCGTGGTTCTTCATGGACGACCTGTCGGTGCCGAACGAGAACATCCTCGGGCACGTGGACGCGATGCGCATCTCGAACGTCGCCCGAACGGGCACCGAACTCGCGGATGCCTGCGCGGCGTCGAACACGGGCACCCCGCTCACGACGGTGCCGGGCCCGCCGACGGCCCTGACGGCCGACCCCGCCTCGGGCGAAGCGGTGCTCGCCTGGGTCACGCCCGCGTCCGACGGGGGCAGCCCGATCACCGACTACGTCGTCGAGTACTCCTCCGATGGGGGCACCACCTGGTCGATCTTCGCGGACGGCGTTTCGACCGCGACGACGGCGAGGGTGACCGGGCTCGTCGCGGGTCAGGCGTACCTCTTCCGGGTCTCCGCGGTGAACGCCGTCGGCGCCGGCCCGACCGTCGCGACCACGTCGGGCGTCACCTTGGCCGCACTGCTGCCCCCGACCGGCGAGACGCCCGGGCTCCTCGGAGGTGCCGCGCTGGCGCTGCTCCTCGCCGGGGCCGTCGCGCTCCGCCTCGCTCGTCGCCGAGCCTCGGCACCCTCGGTCGGCTGAGGTCGTCGCCGACGGATACGGTGAGCGTATGAGCTGGGACGACCTGACGGGGCAGGCGGAGGCGGTTGCAACACTGCGCGCCGCCGCCGCGGGCGACGGCCTCACGCACTCCTGGCTCCTGACCGGTCCCCCCGGCTCGGGGCGGTCGGTTCTCGCCTACGCCTTCGCCGCCGCGCTCATCGCGCGCCCGGGGCATGAGGCCGAGACCGAGGCGCAGGTCGCGGCACGCACGCATCCCGATCTCGGGGTGCTGAGCACCGAAGGCGTCACGATTCTGCGCAAAGACGTGAAGGAGTTCGTCACCTCGAGCTACTTCTCGCCGTCGGTCGGTCGCTACCGCGTGATGGTGATCGAAGACGCCGACCGCATGGCCGAACTCTCCAGCAACGTGCTGCTGAAGGCGCTCGAGGAGCCGCCGCCGCGCACCATCTGGATTCTCTGCGCGCCGAGCGACGCCGACCTGCTGCCCACGGTGCGCAGCCGGGTGCGCACCGTGCGGCTGCGCGTGCCGGACGTCGCCGAAGTCGCCGAGCTGATCTCGCGCCGCGACGGGGTGAGCCTGCCCGAAGCGACGCGCGCGGCCCGCGAAGCGCAGAGCCACATCGGGATGGCGCATCGCCTGGCGACGAACGCCGAGGCCCGCGATCGCCGGGCTCGTACGCTCGAACTCGCGCTCGGCATCCGCAGCGTGTCCGGTGCCGTGCTCGCCGCCGCCGAGCTGCTCGAGGTGGCGGGAGCCGACGCGAAGGCCATCACCGAGGAACGCGACGCCGAGGAGCGGGCGAGCGCGCTGCGGTCGCTCGGCATCGAGCCAGGGGGCACCGTGCCTGCCGGGTTGCGGGCCCAACTCAAGAGCCTCGAAGAAGACCAGAAGCGCCGGGCGACCCGGTCGTTGCGCGACGGGCTCGACCGCATCCTCGTCGATCTGCTGTCGCTCTACCGCGACATCCTGCTGATGCAACTGGGGGTCACGTCCGACCCGGTGAACCTCGCGATCTACTCCGAGCTCGACGCGGCGGCGCGGGCGACCACACCCGCCGCCACCCTCGCCACCCTTGACGCGATCACCGAGGCCCGTACGCGCATCGAAGGCAACGTCGCCCCCGCACTGGCCCTCGAAGCCATGCTGATCACCGCGGTGCGCGACACCGCTCCCGTGCGTTAGAAAGGTCGCCATGAAGACCACTCGCGTGAGCCTCGCCGTGCTTGCGGGCGTCGCCGTCGTCGCGACCCTCACCGGATGCCTGCAATGGTTCGTGCCGCCGCGGGTGGAGTCGACCTCGCAGCCGACCGGCGAGGAGGTCGCCGCCGACCTCGAGGAGTACTACCACCAGGTGCTGCGGTGGAACTCCTGCGGCGGGGGCATGCAGTGCACGACGGCCCGAGCCCCGATGGACTGGAGCAACCCCGGCGAGGCCGAGATCGAGCTGGCGCTCGTGCGGCAGCCGGCGACCGGCACGAAGATCGGGTCACTGCTGGTGAACCCCGGCGGACCGGGCGGGTCGGGCTACGACTTCGTGCTCGAGAGCGCCGACTACGCGACGAGTGCGACGCTTCAGCGCAGCTACGACATCGTCGGCTTCGACCCTCGGGGCGTCGGCCGGTCGTCGGCCGTCTCCTGCTACGACGATCCGGCCTTCCTCGACGAGTACAACTACGGCATCATCCCGGGAACGGTCGGATCGGATCAGTGGATCGCCGATCTCGCCACCGCGAACGCCGAGTTCGCGCAGAGCTGCCTCACCCACACCGGGGCGCTCCTGCAGTTCGTCGACACGGTGAGCGCCGCCCGCGACATGGATCTGCTGCGCGCCGTGCTCGGCGACGAGAAGCTCAACTACCTCGGCTTCTCCTACGGCACGTTCCTGGGCGCGACCTACGCCGACCTCTATCCCGAGAAGACCGGGCGCCTGGTGCTCGACGGCGCCGTCGACCCGTCGACGACCGAGTTCGACGTCACGAAGACGCAGGCGGTGGGCTTCGAGAACGCGTTCAAGGCCTACCTCGCCGACTGCGTGACCCGCGAAGAGTGCCCGTTCACCGGTTCCGTCGACGACGCGATGGCCCGTACGGGAGCGCTGCTCAGCGAGCTGGCGGTCACGCCGCTGCCGGGAGTCGACGGCAGGATGCTCGGGTCGAGCACGATGTTCATCGCGATCATCCTGCCCCTGTACAACCAGGGCAACTGGCCCTACCTCGACGACCTGTTCAGCGAGGTGTTCGCCGGCGAGACCACGACGGCGTTCTTCCTCGCCGACAACTACAACGGCCGCAACCCCGACGGCACGTACGCCGACAACTCGACCGAGGCGTTCCTCTCGATCAACTGCCTCGATTACGTGACGGAGATCACCCCCGAGTCGATGAGGGCGGAGGCGGCGCTGCTCAAGGAGGCGGCACCCGTGTTCGGCCCGGTGATGTCGTACGGCGGCACGCTGTGCGACGCGTGGCCGTTCCCGGCGACCCGGGATCGCGTGGCGATCGCCGCCGAGGGGTCGGCCGACATCCTGGTCGTCGGCACGACGAACGACCCGGCGACGCCGTACGTCTGGGCCGTCGCCCTCGCCGATCAGCTCGAGAACGGGCACCTCGTGACCTACGAGGGCGAGGGGCACACCGCGTATACGACGGGTGACCCGTGCGTGCAGCGCACCGTCGACGCCTACTTCATCGACGGCACGGTGCCGGCATCCGACCCCCTCTGCTGAGCTGCTCGGTGGTCGGGTAGCGCCGCTGGCGCGTGTCGAGACCCAGGATGCAAGTTTGCAGTCGATGCAATAAAATGAGCGGATGACGTCTCCCGACCAGCCCGATCAGCTCGGCCTGCGCGAACGCAAGCGGCTCGCGACGCGCCACGCGATCCAGCGTGCGGCGCTGCAGGTGGTGCGCGAACAGGGGCTCCACGGGGCGACCGTCGACGAGATCGCGCGCATCGCCGACGTCTCGCCGCGCACGTTCTTCAACTACTTCCCCTCGAAGGAAGACGCGATCCTCGGCGACGCTCCGACGCTCGACGGCAACCCCGAGATCGAGTGGTTCGTCGCCGACCGCGGCCCGATCCTGAGCGGACTCGCCCGGGTCGTCGTGCACGGCTCGACCCGGCTGCTCAGCGACCCCGAGTTGCTCATGGAACGCCGCGCCCTCGGCAAGCGGTATCCCGAGCTCGGCGTGCGGCGCATGGCGAACGTGCATCGCTTCGAGGAGGAGCTCACCGACCTCGCCCTGCGTCGGCTGCGTTCCGAGCATCCGGAACTGCCGGATGACGAGGCCCGTGATCGCGCCCGTCTCGTCGCGCTCACCGCATTCGCCTTCATCCGGCACGCCTGGTTCGCCTGGCTCGACCACCCGGACGCGTCTCCGGGCCTCCCCGACCTGGTGGAGCGGGCCTTCCGACTCGGGGCGGATCTGATCGCGTCATCCCCGCCCACGCGCGTCGGCTAAACTTCTCGACGGTTCCCGGCCCGCCGGGTCCGCCGCCTTAGCTCAGTCGGCAGAGCATCTCACTCGTAATGAGAAGGTCGTGGGTTCGATTCCCACAGGCGGCTCCGATCGCAATTCCGTCCGCGATCCGGCTCGACAGCAGCCCGGATTCGCCCCAGAAGCGCGCTGTCGTGCCCCCAGTTCGCGGGCAGAAGGCCGTCTTTTGAGGGTCGCGGGGTTGTTTCCGGCCCACAGAAAGGCGTAGCGTCCCCTTCACAGCGCTTTATGCGCTCGACGCACACGGTCCGGGGGGACCGCGTCACCCGAGTCGGGGGGCTCACGCAATGAAACGCACCATTTTTCTGGGGGTCGTCTTCACGACGGTCATGGTTCTCGTGTTGCCGTTCGTCGGCGGCGGGGGTCCTTCGTTCCTCGCTCCCGCCAACGCGGCGACCACTGCCGTGTCGGCTGCGAGCGGGCTGAACGCCGCGACCGCACCGACGACCGCGACCAGTCCGGTCGTGGCGACCACGATCACCACCGACACGACGCCGACAGTGCTCGCCGCAGCGGCACAGGCCATCAATGTCGCGGTGTCGGCTGAGGCGACGCTCACGGTCGACTCCGAGCACTTCGCGCAGAAGCCGGTGCCGAAGCCGCTTCCGCCGGTCACCGCAGCCGGCCGTGCCAGCGGCACGGAGGAGCGGCGCGCGGTTCTCGCGGCACAGGGCCTGTCGTGCCCGGGCAACGTCGGCGGCAGCACCGGCGGTGCTCCTGGTCGTGTCTCCGGTGGCGGCGTGCAGGGCACCACGTCGGACGACCTCGCCTCGTTCGCGGCGGCCTACAACGCGATCCGCGTCGCCAACTGCCTGTACCCGGTGCCGATGGCGAACATCCGGTACGACTCCTGCATGGAGGACCGCCTGTTCTGGATGGCGGAGGACCCCAGCACCGACCCCGCCAGTGCCTGGGGCCACATCGGCTCGCAGCGCAGTGACGGCGTTCCCTCGTACGGCTGCGATGGCAACCTGGCGGGCGGTTCGGGCAACAGCGGAGCGACAGTCGCGCAGAAGTGGTGGAACTCCACCTCTCACCGCAACTCGCTCTACCGGCCCAGCATCACCGGTCCCGTCAACGGGGTGTGCATCTACTTCGCGATGACCCACGGCGGCGTGCCGAACGAGCCCTACAGCTTCACCCGGGCCGCGGCCCGCTGGGGCGGCTGCTGACCGACTGATCGGCGTCGGAGGTCTTTCACACGCCGCATCCGGAACGGGTCCGGGTGCGGCGGGTGTGAGGCCTCCGGCGTCGTTCCCACTCAGAATGTGCCGCGCGACGGTCACCTATCATTGCTAGGTGACCGACGAGCAGCCGATCTCGCGCCGCGCGGCCCGCGAAGCCGCGGCTCCGGCGTCGGGACGCGGTACCCGGCCGAAGCCATCGAAGCGCGAACCGTCGATGGATGCCGAGGGCGAGAAGCCGCGCGGCACCGGGGCGTTCTTCGCCAAGCATCCGACCGGATGGCTGATCGGGGCGATCGTCGTCGTGTTCGCCCTGCTCGGCACCGGGGCGGTCTTCGCCGGCGTGAGCGTCGGATCGGCCGCCGCGGTGCTTCCGAGCCCTACCCCGACTCCGGAACCTCCGCGCGACGTGCCCGAGGGCGATCTCGCGGCGAGCCGGCTGCGCACCTGTTCGATCGCCGGTCTCGCGGCCGACCCGCGGCTGATGGCCCTCTCGGGATACGTCGTGCGGGTCGACACGCAGGAAGTGCTGTTCGACCGGGCCGGCACGACGCCCGCCCGCACCGCGAGCGTGCTGAAGCTGCTCACCGCCGCGGCGGCGCTCGCGACGGTCGGCCCCGACTACCGCATCCGCACCTCGGTGTATCCGGGAAGCCAGGCCGGTTCGATCGTGCTGGTCGGTCGGGGCGACGCGACCCTGAGCCGCCTGCCCGCCGGTCAGGAGAGCGTCTACAAGGGCGCCCCGAAGCTGGCCGATCTCGCCGCGCAGGTGCTCGCCAACTACAGCGGGGCGCCGATCACCAACATCGTGCTCGACGCCAGCTACTGGTCGACCGCCGACAAGTGGGACCCGGCGTGGAAGCGTTCCGAGCAGACGCAGGGCTACCACTCCGAGGTGACGGCGCTGCAGGTCGACGGCGACCGCGCCAACCCGGCCGCGCAAGACAGCCCGCGCAGCACCGACCCGGTCGGGCGCGCCGGACAGTACTTCTTGGATGCCCTCCGCGCCGCCGACACCGAAGGCGAGGTCGCCGGCAACGTCACGCTGAGCACCGGCAGCGCGGTCAACACCTCGACCGTGCTCGGCGAGGTGCAGTCGCAGCCGCTCAGCGTGATCATCCCGCACATGCTGCTGGTGAGCGACAACACGATGGCCGAGATGATCGCGCGCATCACGTCGAAGGAATCGGCCCTCAACGGGTCGGCCGCCTCGCTGCAGCAGGCCATCCCGAGCGCGCTGTCGACGATCGGCATTCCGGCGACGGGCATCACGATCAAAGACGGGTCGGGGCTCAGCGAGTTCAACGCCGTGCCGCCGGCGACGGTGACCCAGCTGATGATCGCGGTGAACAACGCCACCGCGCCGAACCTCGACGTGATCCTCAACGGGCTGCCGGTCGCCGGGCAGTCGGGCACGCTCGCCGGGCGCTTCACCGGGGCGAATGCGGTCGCCCGCGGCCACGTGTTCGCCAAGACCGGCTGGATCGACACCTCGTACTCGCTCGGCGGTCTCGTGCAGGCCGCCGACGGCACCGTCTTCGCGTTCGCCTTCTACGCGATCGGCGACGGCATCCAAAGCAATGCCCGCGCGGCGCTCGACACCCTCACCACCGGGGTCTTCACCTGCGGCGACAACCTTTCGAACAACTAGCTGGAGCAGATCGTGCGCGCTCTTTTCGTCATCGACGTGCAGAACGACTTCACCGAGGGCGGTGCGCTGGGCGTGACCGGCGGGGCCGCCGTCGCCGAGGGCATCACCGAGTACCTGCGTGAGCACGCCGACAGCTACGACCTGGTGATCGCGAGCCGCGACTGGCACGACGGCGACAACGACAACGGCGGGCACTTCGCGGCCGGTGCCGAGCCCGACTTCGTGGAGACCTGGCCGCGGCACTGCGTCGCCGGCACCCCCGGGGCGGAGTATCACCCGGCGCTCGACGCGAGCCTGATCGATGTGCACGTGAAGAAGGGGCAGGGCGTTCCGGCGTACTCGATCTTCGAGGGCGTCACCGACGATGGCCGCGACCTCATCGACCTGCTCGACGAGAAAGGCGTGGATGTCGTGCACGTCGCCGGCATCGCCACCGACTACTGCGTGCTGGCCTCCGCCCGCGACGCGTTGGATGCGGGGCGCGAGGTGGCCGTGCTGACCGACCTCGTCGCCGGAGTCGCCCCGGAGTCGTCGACGGCCGCGCTCGCCGAGCTCGAGGCCGCCGGCGCCGAACTGCTCGAGACCCGCTGATGCGCCCGACGCTGGGGCGGCGCATCCTGCGCGCGGTCGTTCCCGCCCTGCTCATCGTCGGCTGGCTGGCGCTGGCCGGCTTCGGCGGGCCGACGTTCGGCAAGATCTCGGATGTCTCCACCAACGATCAGGCGAGCTTCCTGCCCGCGTCGGCCGAGTCGACGCAGGTGGCCGAGCTCGTTCCGGAGTTCTCGGGTGCCGACGATATCCCGGCGATCGTCATCGCCGCGCGTGACGGCGGACTCACCGACGACGACCTCGCCTTCCTCGACGACTTCGCGGCCGACGCCGCCGACGTCGAGGGGGTCGGCGACGGGCTGAGCCCGGTGATCCCCTCGGATGACGGCGACGCCGCCGAGATCGTCGTGCCGATCTCCGCCGAAATCGCCGACACCGTGGCGGCCCTCACCGCGCTGCTCGATGACGCGCCCGACGGCCTCGAGGCCTACGTCACCGGACCGGCCGGATTCACCGCCGACCTCGTCGCCGGTTTCGCGGGCATCGACGGCATCCTGCTGCTCACAGCGCTGGGCGCGGTGCTCGTCATCCTGGTGATCGTCTACCGCTCGCCGCTGCTGCCGTTCATCGTGCTCGGCACCGCCGTCTTCGCGCTGTGCGCCGCGATCCTCGTCGTCTACTGGCTCGCCGCCGCCGACCTCGTGACGATCAACGGGCAGGTGCAGGGCATCCTGTTCATCCTGGTGATCGGCGCCGCCACCGACTACGCCCTGCTCTACGTCGCCCGCTACCGCGAGGCGCTGCGCGACCACGAGAAGCGCTGGGATGCCACCTGGGCCGCCCTGCGCGGGTCGTTCGAGCCGATCCTCGCGTCGGGCCTGACGGTGATCGCCGGGCTGCTGTGCCTGCTGCTCAGCGACCTCAACTCCAACAAGGCCCTCGGCCCGGTCGCCGCGATCGGCATCGCCTTCTCCCTCCTCGCCGCACTCACCCTTCTCCCCGCCCTGATGCTGGCGGCAGGTCGGGTGGCCTTCTGGCCGCGAAAAGTTCGCGGGTCGAGGAGCGCCGCCGAAGGCGACGCATCTCGAAACCCCACCTCCACCAAACTCTGGCCCGCCGTCGGCCGCCTCATCGCCAAGCGCGCCCGCCTCGTCTGGGCACTGTCCCTCGTGGTGCTGCTCATCGCATCCGCCGGTCTCGCGCTCTTCAAGGCCGACGGGGTGCCGCAGAGCGAGCTGGTGCTCGGCGAGAGCCCCGCCCGTGACGGCCAGGTGCTGCTCGGCGAGCATTTCCCCGCGGGATCCGGCTCGCCCGCCGTCATCGTCGGCGACGAGAACCTCATCACCGAACTCGCGGATGCCGCGGCCGGCCTCGACGGCGTCGACGGAGTGGAGGCGCTGAGTGACAACTCACCGACCGGCACGATGCCGGTCGGAACCGACGCCGAGCCGTTCCCGATCCCGACGCTCGTGCCGCTCGAGCCGACGGTGGTCGACGGGCAGGTGATGCTGCGGGCCACGCTGACGGATGCCGCCGACTCGGCCGCGGCCGAAGCCACGATCCGCGAGCTGCGGGATGCCGTGCATGCGGTCGATGAGGCGGCTCTCGTCGGCGGCGTCACGGCGCTGGCGTACGACACCGACCAGACGGCGATCCGCGACCGCACGGTCATCATCCCCGTGGTGCTGCTGGTGATCCTCGTCATCCTGATCCTGCTGCTGCGGTCGCTCGTCGCCCCGCTCGTGCTCGTCGCCAGCGTCATCGTGTCGTTCGCCGCCGCGCTCGGGGTGTCGGCGCTCGTCTTCGAGGGGATCTTCCACTTCCCGGGAGCCGACCCGTCGGTGCCGCTGTTCGGGTTCGTGTTCCTCGTCGCGCTCGGCGTGGATTACAACATCTTCCTGATGACGCGCGTGCGTGAGGAGTCGCTGAAGCACGGCACCCGCGAGGGCGTGCTGCGTGGTCTCACCGTCACTGGCGGCGTCATCACCTCGGCCGGCATCGTGCTCGCGGCGACCTTCGCGGCGCTCGGCGTCATCCCGATCCTGTTCCTCGCCCAGATCGCGTTCATCGTCGCCTTCGGCGTGCTGCTCGACACCCTCGTCGTGCGGTCGCTGCTCGTGCCGGCCGCGATCCACGACCTCGGCCGCATCAGTTGGTGGCCGTCGCGCCTGTCGCGAGATGATGGACCCGTACCGATCCGGAAGGACGCCTGATGGCAGCCCAACTCCTCATGGTCGCCGCCGTCGTCGGCGCGATCCTCATCGCCGTGGTCTTCACCCTGCAGGTCTTCTTCCTCGCCTGATTCCGGGCGCTACCGGACCACCGAGAGGGCGACGCCGGTGAGTTCTTGGGAGACGCCCCAGACGCGGGCGGCCTCGGCGGCGTCGGTGAGCGGAGCGTAGAGCGACTGCTCCCCGGGACGACCGGCGACGCGGCCCGGGCCGTTCGGACCGAACTGCAGGCCGCCGGCATCCGGAGTCGTCGCCGCGAGCAGCGCGGGAAGCCCCGCCGACGCGACGGTGCCCGCGAGCCCCATCCGCGACATGGCGACGATGAGCCGCCGGGAGCCGACCGCCTGGGCGCGACCGACTTCGGGTCGTGCGGCGAGCAGGTTCGTCGGGGCGACGCCGGGGTGGGAGATGTTGCTCGTGATGCCCCAGCCCTCGGCGATGCTGCGCCGCTGCAGCTCGAGCCCGAAGAGCCCGAACGCGATCTTCGACTGCCGGTACGCGGCCATCCCGTCGTATGAGCGCTCCCAGTTGAGGTCGTCCCAGTTGATGGTGCCGCGCGCGGCGGCGACGCTGATCTGCGACGTGACGCGGGCCTGGCCGGCGCGCAGCAACGGCAGCAGGTGGGCGACGAGGGCGACATGGCCGAGGTGGTTGGTGCCCCACTGCAGCTCGAAGCCGTCGGCGGTCGTCTGGCGCTCGGGCGGTGTCATGACGCCCGCGTTGTTGATGAGCAGATGGATGGGGTCACCCTCATCCCGCAGCGTCGCCCCGAGCGCCGCGATTGAGGCGAGCGACGAGAGGTCGAGGTCGCGCAAAGTGATCGTCGCGCCCGTCACCGATTCGCGGATCGCCGCGACCGCCGCCTCTCCCTTGCGCGGGTTGCGCACCGGCAGCACGAGTTCGGCGCCGGCCGCGGCGAGCCTCGTGGCGATGACGAGACCCATCCCGTCGCTCGCGCCCGTGACGAGGGCGCGCTTTCCGGTCAGGTCAGGAAGCTGGATGTCGTGTCGATTGCGTGTCATGGTTCGACCCTGCGACGCCCGGCCGATCGCATCCAGGACTCGCCGATCCGTGGTTGCGCCGACCGAGGCGGGGTAGAAACGAGTCATGGCGATCGATCGGGCCGGCCTCGCGGGCTTCCTCAGACTCCGCCGGGAGGCGCTGCAGCCCGAGGATGTCGGCCTCCCGCGCGGGCAGCGTCGCCGCACCGAGGGGCTGCGTCGTGAAGAGGTCGCCGCGCTCAGCCACATGTCGACCGACTACTACGCACGCATCGAACGCGAGGTCGGACCGCAGCCGTCGGAGCAGATGATCGCCTCGATCGCGCAGGGCCTGCACCTCACCCTCGACGAGCGCGACCACCTGTTCCGGCTCGCCGGACACGCTCCGCCGGAGCGCGGGGCATCGAGCGAACACATCAGCCCCGGGATGCTGCGCATCTTCGATCGCCTGCACGACACCCCCGCCGAGATCGTCACCGAGCTCGGCGAGACCTTGCGCCAGACCCCGCTCGGGGTCGCCCTCACCGGCGACCTGACCCGGTACACCGGGCCGGCGCGCAGCCTCGGCTACCGCTGGTTCACCGATCCATCGATGCGGGAGCTCTATCCGGAGGAGGATCACCCGTTCCTCTCGCGGTTGTGGGCGTCGGGCCTGCGCGAACTCGTCGGGGTGCGCGGCCCCGGCTCGCGGGCAGCGCAGTACGTCGAGCTGCTCATGGATGAGAGCGCCGAGTTCCGCGACGTCTGGTCGCTGCACGAGGTGGGCGTGCGGCCGGGGCCGACGAAGCGCTATCGGCATCCGGAGGTGGGGTTGCTCGAGCTCACCTGCCAGACCCTGCTCGACCCCGACCAGTCGCACCTCCTGCTCGTCTACACCGCCGCGCCGGGCAGCGAGTCGTACGAGAAGCTGCAACTGCTGTCGGTCATCGGCACCGTGCCCGCCGGTTGAGGCGCGCTCCTCAACCCGCGGTGGGGGTCAGTTCGAGGTCGCGCGAGATGGCGGCGGCGGCCTCCTGCATCGCGGGCAGGAGGCGCAGGGCTTGGACGCTGGCATCCTCATCGGTTGCGGGCATCGAGACGTTGATCGCCGCCACAGTCGCGGTGCCGCGGGTGACGGGTACCGCGAGCGCCCGCAGCCCGGTTTCGAGTTCGCCGTCGACGAGGCTCCACCCTTGGGCAGCCACGCGGTCGAGTTCGGCCCGCAGCGCTCCCGGATCGACCACGGTGCGGGTCGTAAACGCCTCCCCGCGGAAACCTTCGAAGAAGGTTTCAAGCTCGGCGACGCTTAGCGCTGCGAGCAGAACCCGGCCCATCGAGGTGACGTAGGCGGGAAAGCGCGTGCCGATCGTGATGCCCACCGACATGATGCGCCGGGTGGGTACGCGGGCGATGTAGACGATGTCCCACCCGTCGAGAATGGATGCCGACGACGACTCCCCGACCGCGTGCGACAGCGCCTCAAGGTGGGGCTGCGCCACCTCGGGCAGCGACTGCGCCGACAGGTACGAGAACCCGAGCTCGAGCACCCGCGGGGTGAGCTCGAACATCCCGTCGCGCGCCCGCACGTAGCCTTCGGATTCCAGCGTCAGCAGAAAACGACGAGCGGATGCCCGGGTCAGCTCGGTCGCGCGCGCCACGTCCGAGAGGGTCAGCAGTGCGGTCGCGCACTCGGGGATGCGACCGCACCCGCCGTGCCCGGACTCGGCCCAGCGGCAGGGTCCGCCGGGCCGAGTCGATCAATTGAACTTGATGCCGCAGACGGGGCACTTCAAGAAGCGATCCTTGTAGGAGATCTCGGTGCCGCAGCCGCGGCAGACGTAGGGCGCCCAGGAGCGCCCGAACTCGAGATGGTCGAACATTCTCATCACCTCCTTCCCGTGAGAGGGGGCAAGCTTCCCGGCGTGATCCGAGTCGAGTGAGAACGCCGCTCGTTCGCCGAGGCCCAAGTAGAGCGCGACCCGCGGCCAGATCGACCAAGCGATGAACCCGACCGCGGCGACGATGGATGCCGTCGCCACCTGGTCGAGCAGCGGCACGGCGAGCCCCAAGGCGGACACTGCCGCGACCTGCATCACCTTCTGCGCGACGGTCGTACGGGATCGAATCGCGAGATGTGCGACGAGCACCGTCATGAGGGCCGCGGCGAGTCCGACGCCGACGACGAGAAGCACGTCACTCGGGACCAGGGCGCGGGTGAGCATCCCGTAGCGATCGGAGACGGTGCGCGGGGAGATGAAGCACGTCGTGACGACCGCCTGGCCGGCCACCATCGCGACGAGCGGCAACGGGCCGGTCACCACCAGATGCGCCCAAGTGCGGGGTATAGGCCGGCGGCCGCCAGCGCGGACGAGCCGCGCGAAGGTGTCCGCCGTCCAGACGGCGACGCTACGGCGGATCATCCTGCCACACCGTGGCAGCCGATCGCCGCGAGCGCCCAGCGGTCGCCGTCACCGAGTTCGGCATCCTCGTCGGGCCGGATCGCCGGAGCCATGATCTCGTCGGTCCCCTCGGCCGCATGATCGAGGCCGAGAGCGTGCCCGATTTCGTGCATGAGGACACTCACGCCGATGACCGTCGCCGGGTCGGCGCTCGGCGTATCGGATCGGATGAGCACGTCGCCGTGCATGATCCGACCGAGAACAGAACTCGGGCCCCCAACACCGAGCACCGACGGCTCATCGAGCACCATCGTCCCGACACTCGAGCCGAGCGGCCCGTAGTTCACCGTGATGTCGGCGGGCTGGTCGGACGCGCTGATCACGAGCGGAAGGCCCGACGCCTCGCGCAGCCGGGACACGGCGGTCTCGAGGGCGGGGTCGGTACCCGGCGGGACCACGCCCGAGGTCGCCACCGAGATCTCGGACACGCAGTCCCAGCGCACTTGCGTGCCCGTCCGGTCGACTAGGAAGCTGAAGTCAACGCCCTCGACGAGTCCTATGGGTGGCACCGGGTCGGCCGCGGCACCCACCGCCCCATCGATCTCGGTGAGCAGACCGTCAACCCAGGGATCCCAGGGGAGGGCCCAGTCGAGCGGGTTGAGGAGCGCCACCGTCACGGCTACGCCGAGCACGAAGCCGCCGAGGCTTGAGCCGCTCATCCGCGGACGTCCTGGATGACAGGAGCATCGACCGCGACGACGGGATACCGTCGCAGAGTCGACGACCCTGAGGCGAGTGCCCCGATGTCGATCACGTCGACGTGCCCGACGTGCGCCGCAATGGTCGTCGACGTGTAGCGGTCGGGCGCCAGGACGAGGGTGTTGGCGGCGACTCCGCGTCGCTCGTCTGCACCGAGCACGCGGACACCTCTCGCGGCGAGCGCCCTCGCCGTGCGGCGGTGCGCCTCGATGACCGCGCCCGGATCGTCGTCGCTGAGAGCCGCATCCAGCAGGACGGCCGCCAGCGGATGAGGGCGCACGGCGAACGCGTCGAGGCGGGGAAGGCGCACGCCGCCGAGTCGCTGGCGTACAGGATGCGCGGCCACCCGGAGGACGGCCGTGCGAAGGTCCGCGTCGCACAGGACCAACGCGCCGAGTTCGCCGACGTCAAGTCGCTTGCCCGGCCCCATGCTGAGGACCGCGGCGTCGCCGAGCGAACCCACCGGTCGATCGTCGAGCGTTGAGCCGAGCGCCTGTGCGCAGTCCTCGACGATCACGACCCCGGGGAGGGCAACCCGAAGTGCGGGCACGTCAGCGGCGATCCCGAAGAGATGGGTCGCGATGACGGCACGTGTCGCGGCGCTGAGACGAACGAGCGCTGCCGCCGGATCGATCGTGAGGGTTGTTGGGTCGACCGGCACCGCCACCGGCGTCGCGCCGAGCATGCGGACGACGGCGAGCGACGAGGTCCAGTCGTGGTCGGGGATGAGGACCTCGTCGCCCGGCCCGACCCCGACGGCCGAGAGCACCGCGTGGAGCGCGCCCGTGGCGCTGGGCATCAGCACGACGGGGCGATCGGAGTGGAGCGCGGAGAGCCGCGCTTCGACACGTCCGATGGCTCCGCCGCCGGTAATCTGGCTCGTCGGCGTGTCGACGTCCGTGCGCAGCCACGCCTCGAGCGACGCGATCGTGCGCTCGATCCACTCCCGGTCGGGATGCTCAATAGCCACGGAGCGACTCCAGGGCCCGGATGCGGGTCTCGATCCCGGCGACATCGAGCGACCCGGACGCGTCGACATAAGGCTGCACGTAACCGGGAGGGGCGATGTCGCCTCCGCCGATGTACCGCTCGGCCATCCAGGGCAGGTGCCCGGACCAGGACGTCGCACGGAGGGCTAGGAGCGACTGGCGCTCCTCCTCGGGACCGATCGCGTGCAGCGACTCGGCCATCGCGGAGGCGACATCGATCCCGGTGATCCGCTCCCGGCCGGCTTCCTGGGCGTGCACCTGGGCCCGGTCGAGGATGCGCACGGCCTCGCGGCCCGAGAAGGCCGCGCTCGAGCCGATCAGCGCCTCAGTCGCCCCCTCCAGGTCGAAGTCGATGCCGACGCGCCGCGCCTGGATCGCCATGATCTGCGCCGCCTCGGTCGGCGACGGATGGAGCACCGGCACGATCGTGAACCTGTCGGTCGCGGCTTCGTCGAGGAGGTCGGGGCGGTTGGTGAGCCCGATGACCGAGATGCCCAGCCGCGAACCCGTGTCGCCGAGCCAGGTGTAGAGCTCCGCCCGCAGGTTGGCGGTCACCTCGCTGCCCTCGGCTCCCGCGGACTCGCCGCGGCGGCCGAGCCCCGACTGATCTACCTCGTCGAGCATCAGCAGCCCGGGGGCGTTGGCCTCAACCGTGTCGAAGGCGCGACGCAGGTTGTCCTCGCTCTCGCCGACATACCGGCCCCGGATGCGCCCGAGTTGCATCGCGGGCACGCCCAGCGCCGCGGCGATCGCGGTCGAGACCCGGTTCTTGCCGTTGCCCGGAGGGCCGGCGAGGATCAGTCGCAGCGTGTCGTTGCCGCGCCGTGCCTCCTCGCGGAGGATCCGCCGCACCTGAGGCAGCCCGGCCACGTCGGCGTCGAGGCTCAACAGATCGTCGTGCACGAGGAGCGTGTCGCCCGCCATCTGGCGGATGGCGGCCCGCTTGAGCTCGAGGATGTGGCCGACCTCGAGGGGCCGCTCGGGCGAGGTGTGATACCTCAGCGAGCTGAGGGCGTGCAGCGAGATGCCGCCGGTCAATCGCGCCGCGCGGTCGAGGGGCAGGTCGGGCGCGAACGCGAGAGGGTGCCGGTTGCTCCCGGCCATCAGCGCGAGAGCCTCCCGGCGCTCGGGGAGCTGCGGGAGTCCCACGTCGACGACGCGCACGCCGGGAAGCCGGGCGACCCGCTGATCGATCCGGGCGGTACGGCCGATGAGGACGAGCACATGACCGCCCTCGGCCCACGCGGGGTTCTTCGTGAAGTCCGCCACCTGCTCGATGACGCGCGCGGTGTCGCCGACCGCCGGACCCGCCTCGTCGCCGGGGAGGAGGTGCTCGGCGAAGTCGAGCACGAGGAGGTGCGGCGTGCTCTCGCGCAGGCAGGCCTCGCGCAACATGTCGATCGCGACCGTCGCCGGGGTGTGGTCGGCGATCCCCTCGGGGAGGTTGGCGGCCGGACCGCCCGGCGCCACGACCACCTCCGCGCCGCCGGCGAGCGTGTAGAGGAGGGTCGGCATCCCCCACAGCGCCGCGTGGACGCTCAGCACGCGAGTGATCTCGCGCAGGGCGTCGCCGTCGACGTAGAAGTCGCCGTCGGCGTCGTCGATCAGGATGACGCTCCGATCGACGCGCGCCTCCTCGAGGGCGCGGACGACCTGTCCGGCACGCCGTGCGCCGAGTACGAGGGTGTCGCTCACCGGGCACCTCGCTGAGCGAGACGCGTCGCGCGGGTCGCGGCGGGCAGGAGGCGAGTGCGGAGCTCGGGGACCTTCGCGTCGCCGTGGCGCACGGCGCCCTCGGCGAGGGAAGCGCCGCCGCTGCGCACCGCGTTGTCGACGGGGCTGCCCCCGCGCGGGTCGTCGTGGCGCACGCGGACGCTCTCGTCGAACAGCACGCCGCGGGTATCCATCGCGGCGACGAAGTCGCTCTGCCGCGCGTCGCACGCGTCGCCGACGAGACCGAGGTGGTCGGTCGCGACAGTGCCCTGGTCGCCGACGACGACGAGCAGCGTCTCGTGACCGCGCCGGGCCTCGATCGCACTCGTCCGGATCCCGTCGACACGGGTCACCGCGTAGCCGAGGCCGACGAGGGCCGGCACCGACGTGTCGGCGACGGCGAGTCGCTCGAGCGTCCCGAGCTCCAGCGCGACGGTGGACAGCGCGACGCCCAGCGGGATCGCCCCCGTCCGCGCGGACTCGAGAGCCGCCGTGGATGTCGCCGGCAACTGCTGTCGCCAGGCCGGCATCGCCTGCTCGACCCGTTCCCAGCCGATGGCGTCGCTGTTCAGGCCGGACGTGGGGACCTGCAACGCCTCGGTCGCGAGCTTCGCGACGTCGAGCGAGCACATCCCGTTCAAGAGGGCCGAGTACTCGCTCGTGGAGAGGTCGTACGCGCCCGCGACGTCCGTCTGGAACGCCGTCTCGGAATTGGTGTAAGTGGACATGGTGGTGCCTTTCGAGGTGGGGGTGTTTCAGGACGCGTCGAACGTGGGGTCGACGAGGTCGTTCTCGCGCGGACGCGGGGTGTCCTGCGGGGCGCCGGGTGGCGGTTCGGCCGGGGACACGTCGGACTCGCCGGCCGGAGGTGCGTCCTCGAGGACGTTCAGCGGCGGGGCGGCGACCTGGCTCTCGGCGACGACCAGAGCGAGGTGCCGCTGCAGGTCGCCCTGCGTCACTCCGGCACGTTCGAACGCCCGGGAGAGGCGCCGGTACTGGCCTGCCCGCTGGCGGGTCTCGGCGTCGACGGACTTGCGCACCTTGTCCTGCGCCTTGCCCTTCGCGAGGCGCGTCGTGCGCAACTGCACGACGGGGATCGCGAGCGGCACGAAGAAGCCGCTCGCGAACTCGACGCCGGCCGCGATCGGCACGAGCGCGCTGTTCCACTCGGCCGAGCGGGTCTGGTCCGCCTCGAGTTCGGCGAGCTTCTGCTCGGCGAAGACGAGCGCGATGTCGTCCTCGTCCTCCGTGAACTGCACGATCTGCTGGTTCGTGGCGCGGATCTCGTCCGCGTACTCGATCTGAGCCCGGATCGGCGCGAGGGCGGTGAGGGTGAAGACGACGGCGGCGAAGGCGGTGAGCAGCCCGGCGACCGCGAGGCTGAACACGACGGGCCGCATGCCGTCGCGGCGCTTGAGCATGAGATCGCCGAAGAGCAACGAGCACACCACGGGCACGCCGAGCGCGAGCAGGGTGCCGAGCACGCCGTAGAGGACGTTGCCGCCGGAGACCGCGGTCACGATCGGCAGGTCGATGAGCGCCGCCGCGCAGATCGCGATGATCCACAGCACGAGCATCGCCAGGAGGAAGATCGCCCGCCGGTGGGAGGGTTCGACCCCGTCCGGGAAGCCGGTGAGGAGGCGGGTCTCGCGGCCCGTCGCGGCCTCGACGACGCCCTGTGCCTTCGCGGTGCGCTGCTCGCTGCGCAGCCGGGACGGAGCGATGCGGGCGACCCAGGCGCGGACGACATCCAGCGGGTTCTGCCGGATCCGCTCGCGCGAGGCGTGACGGAGCGCGAGCAGCGCCGGGATCTGCGGCCCGAAGCGGCGGGCCGCCCAGTAGAGGGCCCAGCTGAGGGCACCGAGGACGAGGACGGTGACGAAGATGTTGAGGATCATGGTCAGGCTCCTGTGAGGAAGGTGGTGAGGGTGGCCGCCGCGAGTTCGGGGCGCACGTGGGTGACGGGTCCGGCGCCGCCGGCGGCGGCCCAGGCGGCGAAGTCGTTGAAGAGGGCGTCCCAGTTGGCGCGACTTCCCACCGCGTCGGGCTGGATGCAGATCACCGGTCGCCCGGCGAACGTCGCCGCCTGAACTGGACGGTTGTCGGCCAGGTCGGAGAGCACGGCGTACTGCACATCCCCCTCGGCGGGGGCGAGCAGCGTGAGGGCCGCGGCCCCCGCCGTGATGCCCGACGACTCGTCGGTGTTCACGTTGATGCTCTGCATCGCGGCGACCGCGTCGGCGGCGGCTGCGACCGCGGCGTCGTAGGCCTCCGACCAGCTCGCCTCCGACTCGACCCAGGTGTCGTAGGTGCCGTCGGCGTCGAGCGCACCCTCCTCGGTCATGTCCGCGCGGGCCGACAGCGCCGGGACGCTCGGGATGGACACCGTGTAGTTCGGCTGCCCATAGGCCAGAGAGTCGGTTGCGACCAGGCGCACGGTGAGCTCCAGCCCGACGATCTCGGGCACCCCGGGGCGCGTGTCCTCGGGCTTCGGGGGGAGGTAGCCCTCGACGACCGAGATCAGGAGCGCCTTCATCG
Source organism: Pseudolysinimonas yzui (assembly GCF_014653215.1). Lineage (GTDB taxonomy): Bacteria > Actinomycetota > Actinomycetes > Actinomycetales > Microbacteriaceae > Pseudolysinimonas_A > Pseudolysinimonas_A yzui. The sequence goes on from NZ_BNAI01000002.1 coordinate 312,992, forward strand.
ACTCGCGGAACGAGGTGTCGGTGCTGGTCGACGGGTCGAGCAGCACGAAGCGGTAGCGGGGGTCCGGTGCCGGCGGGAGCAGGAACGCCTCGGGAGGCGTCGTCGGGCCCGCCTCGGGCTCGATCCCGAGGTAGGGCCCGACGATCGGGCCGACCCGATCCCAGTTGAGGTAGGCGAAGCCGCCGATCACGGCGACCACCATCAGGGCTGCGAAGAACTTCTTCATGGTCTGTTCCTTTCCCTTACGCGGCGATCGCGGTGGCGTGGCTGAAGTAGACGGGGGCGACCACCGGGCGCGGCGCTCGGTCGGCGGGAGAGACGGTGGATGCGGCCGCGGCCGTGCCGGCGCGCTCGGCCGCGGCCGCGCGACTTTCGAGGTGGTAGCCGCACGTCGCCTCGGGGCAGCGGTACACCGACATGGGCGACGAAGATCCGCCCTTCTTCTCGCGGCTCCACATGGTGGCGTTCGCCGCGTCGCGCGCCTGCTTGCGGTCGCGGTACCGGGCCGCCCCGGTCACCGGGCAGGTGTCGACGGCGTGCTTGCGGAAGCTCTCGCCCCGGCTGCGGCGGGTGCGGTGGCGGAGCGGGGAGGCGGGGGTCTTCGTCATGGTGTGTCTCCAGGGGGTGTGAGTGGGGGTGTGCGTCCTTGCAGTTGCGATGGAAGTCCGGGGCACGTGAGGCAGGAAGGTCACGGCGGGCCTCGCCGTGCCTCGACCCGGCCCACGGCGGGGAGCCGTTCGAGCCCGCCGTCCGCCGGGTTCTGACCGGGGGTGGTCAGAGACTCACCGCCGGGGGCCCGGAACGGCGTGCCGCAGAGGGAGCAATGGATGCTGTCCGCCTGCCACGACCCGACGGCGATCCGGATCGTACGCGGGGCGCCGCGGTCGCCGAGGCACGAGCACGACGCGAACACGTAGCGCGACGTCTTCGGCGTCACGACCCGGGCCGTGCGCATCTCGTCGAACGCGGCGGCGAGCGGGTCGTCCGTTCCCGTCGGAGTCGTGAGCACGAGCGCCTGGTCGAGTGCGCGGATGATCGGGCCGTACTCCGTGGCGGTGACCGGGGAGATCCCGGTCACGACGAAGCCGGTGAGCGAGTCTCCCCGGGTCACGTCGAGGCCCAGGAGACTCGCGGTGCGGGCGAACCGGGCGTTGTGGTACCGCTCGCGGTTGGACGTGTCCTTCACGCCGGCCCAGTGGTTGTAGACGTGGGCGAGGCCGTGGAGCATCCGGACGAGCAGGTTCTCGCCGCGCGAGAGCCCGTCGATGCTGTCGCCCACGAGTACGAGCTCGCTGACCCGGATCGTTCCGCCGAACTCCCACGCGTCGGCGGAGACGGTGAAGCCGGAGCGGCGCTCGGCCCCCGCGCTGGCGATCGGCAAGACCGTGCGCGTGACGACCTCGACGAGGAGGGGGAGCCGGGGCTCGCACAACCGCGCGACCTCGAGGAGCCCGACGAAGGCCGCGCCCTGCTCGGCGAACAGCTCGCGCTGTGCGATGAAGACGCTCTCGGCGCCGGGCACGACGACGGCCGCTGCGGTGAACGCCCTAGTCATGGTTGGCCGCCCCACGCAGTCGCACGCTAGACGTTCCGGCGAGAAAGGAGGTGGCGAAGCGGTGGGCGGCGGCGGGCGACGGGGCGAATGCGCGACCCCAGCCGCCGATCTCACCCTCGGCGGAGACCAGGTCGAACGTGTACCAGCGCGATTCGGGGATCTGACCGGGATTGGTCAGAGACTCTTTCGTCGTCGGGGTTCTCGTCAAGGAGTCCTCCTGCGATAGTCGGCGCCGTCGGTTTGCGACACCCCATTCGCTCAGCAGGCACGGGATGAATCGACCCCGATTCGGGACGGATCTGGGGTGATTTGGGGAGATTCGGGGTGCTCTCCGGGCGCGGGCTCCGGCTCGCTCATCCAGAGGTCCCGCGCATGTCAGAATTCGGGCATGTCGATGCGCGAGGCCGGTAAGCCGCTGACGCTCGTTGAGTTCCTCATGAAGCTGCGAACGGGCGATGGGATCGAGGCGCAGGCAGGCGTCCTGAAGGTGCCCGCCCACTTGCTCACAGACCTCCCGGACGACGGCTCCGGTTACGTCGACTTGCCACAGTTGATGGCGCGGCTCCAGTCGGCGCATGACCGCTTCGGGAGCATCTCGGCCGACCAGGAGCAGATCTGGGCCGCCTCGTGGGGCAGCGGTCCGTGGGCGACCCGCATACACGCGGTCGGCAAAGACCGGAAGACCGTCCAGACGATCTCTCGGTTGCTGATCGAGAAGGCCGTGGCCATGTGGGCGTCGGACTCCAAGGCGATGCAGACTCACTCGGCCGGCGGGTTCTCGGAATCGGCGACCAGTCGTCCCGTCCCCGAGCCTCCCATCAGCGAGGAGGAGGTCGTGAGCGAGCTCGCAGCCTTCTTCTGCGGGCTCAACAGAGGAAGGGGAGTTCAGGACCTTCGCCCGCAGATCGCCGCCACCGAGACCGTCGCCCGGTACCTGCCGATCGAGAACGAGCTGCTCGACGTCGAGCAGTTCAAGCGCGAGCTCCGAGAGCACGTGATCAGTGCCGCCCGAGACGCGACGTTGAGGAAGTCATTAGGTCGCGCCGAGAGGGTGGCCGTCGTCACCGAGGAGATCCTCGTCAGATCGGTCCAGGTCGGGTGGGCGCTGGACTTCTCACTCGATGCGCCCTTCGCGATCCATCCGACCGAGGCGAGACTGATCCCGGTCTCGTCCGATCCGCGTTCCGTCGACCTCGCGACACGCAAGCGCGAGCTGCGATTCGCCAGCGGAAGGCGTGGGGCCTTTCCCGAAGTCGGCGGCCGCAATGTCCTGGAGTCCAACCTCGACCTCATCGCCGACTGGATCGCACGGCGGATCGTCGCGAACGCGGACTCGTCGATCGCGGACGATCCTGCTCGGACGCAGGAGAACGGTGCGGCGACGTTCATCGCCTTTGGGACGCATCTCGCGACGCCCTCGCTAGCATCGGGAGACCTCGAACTCACGGTTCGCGACCGGCTTTCGGCTCCAGAGGTCGACGCGCCCTCCGCGTCGAGGGTTGGTTCGACGGCGGTGTCCTCGGACGGCCGGTTGGTGGGCGCGCTGATCGGAACCGTGCTCACCACCGCCTGGGTGCGGCCGAGCGCGGACAGTCTCCATCTCGCGGGTGCGGCGAGCGTGGTGATCGACGAAGCACGGGACGGCGGTGCGCTGCTCGCGTGCCGCTCGCTCGGACACGCCATCGTGACCGTCATCAGCACGGCGACGGTCACTCACCTCGCGGTGCTCTCAGCGGACGGAACGCGGTCTATCGTCGTGTCGACGTTGGTCAAGCGGCCTGTGTCGGCAGCCGTCCACTGTTCGCTCGGGGTGTTTGTTCTCGACATCGAGGGGACGTGTCGCGCGCCGCAGGCGACGAGCGTCGTGCCCTTCGGCAACCTCGGCGGGATCGTGTCTCTCGACGGCATCGACGCCCCCGACGGACCCGTGCTCGTGGGCGGGCTGCCAGGCGGCTCCGCGCGCATCGCATCGTGGCGCGACGGGTCTTGGGTGGTCACCGAGACCGACGCCGAGGTCGCCGCCGGTCGACTCGTTCGCTCCCTCGACGCGGCCGCCGACTCCGTGGGCATGGCGGCCGCCTAGTGGAACGCGATGCTCTGAAGACCGCCGTCGAGAGCAGGCTCGGCGCACGCCAGTTGCTCTGGGTCGGGCTACGGGGTGACGATGCTGAGCCTCTTTCAGATCTCGAGCAGTTCGCGGGTTCCTTCAGCTTGATCGGGCGCTACGTCCGCCGCCGCGACGTCGTGTCGGAGAGCTACGAGCAGTTCTCCGGAGCCCGCGTCGATCCTGAGACTTGGGACATCGACGACCACCTGAACGACGAACCCGTGGTCGCCTTCCGGCACGCGCTGTTGCGTGCGCTCTCGCGGGAGTCAGCGATCCTCCCGTATCGCCCATCCGCGCTGCTCAGCGCGATCTCGTTCTCCCAACGCGAGCGTGTCGCCTGTCTCGGCCTGTTCCCGTCGCTCCAGTCTGCATTCGAGCACAAGCCGTGGGTCGAATCCTCAATCGCGGCGCTCGGTGACGTCCCGTACGTGCCGTGGACCTACATCGCCGACGAAGATCAGATGCTCGCCCGGTCGTTCTTCGGCGACGGTACGGTGGTCCTCCGGCGGAGCCGCACGTCTGGCGGCGAGGGCATCGTTCACGTCCGCGATCCCGACGACGTCCGCTCGAACTGGCCTCGCGGGGCGGACGCCTTTGCCAGCATCTCCCGGTTCATCGACGACGCCATCCCGGTCAACGTGGGAGCCACGGTCTGGCGCGACGGTGTGACCGTCCACCATGCGTCCGTGCAGCTCATCGGGATCCCGGGCCTGGTGAGTCGCGAGTTCGGCTATTGCGGCAACGACTTCGCGCGGGCCAAGGATCTGGGCGCGGAGGTGCTCGATCAGATCGAGGAGTCGACGACACGCATCGGCGACTGGCTGCGGTCGTACGGTTTCCGGGGTTCCTTCGGTGTCGATTTCCTGGTCGCAGACGGTCGGCCGCTCTTCCTCGAGGTGAATCCGCGATTCCAGGGGTCCACTCACGCATCCGCTCGCCTCGACATCGAGCAGGGACTCCCGGACCTGATGCTTGAGCACCTCGCCGCATGGCTCGACCTCGACCGGCCAGCGGCTCCGCCGCTACGTGATCGTGTCGCTGCCGCTTCCGATTTCTCCCACGTCGTCTTCCACAGAATCGCGGATGAGCCGGACGTCCTCGACATCACCCCGCTCGTGCGGAGCATCCGCGAGCTTCCGGGCCGGAACGGGACGGAACTCGTACTCCCCTCTGAGATCGAATGCGCGCCCGGCGCCGCCATGCTCCGGTGGACCACGTGGCAGACGGTGACGCGTTCGGGCTACGAACTCCTCGACCCCTTCAACCATCTCAGCGCGGTTCTCGGCGCAGAGCGACAGGAGCACCCGTGAGCAGTCTGAGCAGCAACGTCCAAGTAGGCAACGGGATCTTCCGGGTGCCGTCGATGCGACACCCCGCGACGTTGACGGCCCCGCCGGACTTGAAGACCTACCTGCAATCAGCGGGGACGGATGCCGACGAGGGACAACGCTTCTACCGGCTTGTCAAGAAGAACGCTCTGCGTCGGCCTCTGACCGGCCCGGACACGGCAAAGACTGAGCACGTGACCGAGTCGAAGGGCGTCGGGGTGACGCCCTGGCCGACGTTCGTGCTCGGCAACGGATGCCTCACCGATGACACATCGTCTGATGTACCCGTCGTCGCTCAACGTCTGCGGGCGCTGGCGACCCACGCGGACGCCGCGACGGCAGCCGATCCGGCCCGTGCGGTCGGGGAACTGGTGAAGCAGTGGGTCGCCACGGTTGCCGACGAAGGCGGCGTCGCCCTTGAATCGGTCGACGCAGACACGACGGCTGGCGATCTCGTCAGCTGGGACGCGGGCGCCGTATTCGAGGTCGTGCTTGCTGCCGCTCTCCTGGGGCGCGTCTACGCGGAGGCTGTCGCGAAGTTCGGGCACGTCATCACCGCGAGTCGACGCTCACCCGTCGGCTTCCTCGCTACGGATGGTAGATGGTCCGCCGTCGACTACCACGTGGTCCAGCCGCTCACGACGGTCTTGACGGCGCTGAACGAGCGAACCGGTGAACCGCCGCACGGTCGACTCGCCGCGCTCGCCGGAGCCATTGCCACGCGGCTGAAGCAGCACCAGATCGTGCGGCAGGAGGTCGATCTCTTCAGCTCGATCGCCTGGTACTTCGTCACAGAGGGGGCGGAGACCTACCCGGGGTGGGGGGAGTTGTTGCTGCTGCAGGGCTTGACGGAGGAGGTCGGCACGGACATCTCCCTGCGGCCGCGTCGTTCGAATCAGCGGACGCCGTTTGCGGGTTCGGTGACGAAGCGGTTCCACCTCGCCACGACTCGGTCGTGGGCGCAACGACGAAGCGCAGCTACATCGAGTCGCCAAAAGTTCTACGACGCGGTGGTCGCCACCGTGCACACGCAAGCCGAGCTGCACCGTCGGTCGAAAGCCTCGGAGAGTCTTCCTCTTCCCACGGTCTTCGTGAGCTCATTCGATCTTGAACTCGAGATGGCCTTCTGGGCTGCCGGAAAGCCCTTCTCGGTGGTCGTCCCTGTAATCAGCGTCAACGAGCGTCAGTTGACGCGCGACGCAACCTTCCAGTGGGTCACGACGACGATCACCCCCACCGGTTCCCCGTCCGATGCAGTCCCGGCGGGGCTGCTCACGCCCGCTGAGTGGAAGCCGCTCCGAGCGACGAGCTTCCGTCACGGGCGCGGCGGCGTCACGGCGCATCCGGTGATCGTCCGGCTTGCCGGGTCGCCCCTCATGACCTTCGAGAACGAGGGTCGTGCGGTCGCCGCACAGCTCGAGGATGGCGGCGAGACGGTCTATCACGCACTCCTTCTCGACGACTACTCCGCGTACAACCTGGCGGCGCTCGACCTGCGAACCGGTGAGCTCGCACATCAGCTCACCTCCTCGGGGGACGCGGAGAGCCCGCGGCGCTTCTGGACGTTTGTCGGAGTCCAGCTCGGCGACCCCGCGGTTCGGTTGCGTCTGCTCGCCCACGAGATCGCCGCCGCTGCCTCCAACACCCCGGTGGCGAGCGAGCAGGAGGCGTGGAGGGCCGGCATTGTCCTGAACGTCCATTCGACCCCGGAAGACACCGACGCCTTCGCGTGGTATCGCCTTGAGCCCGTGCTCGGGACGAGCGTGGAGTTGACCCCCTCGCTCTTGGAGTTCAACCGGCTGTTCGCGAAGGAGTGGGGAGCATGACCGCAGGAGACGGGAGCCTCCGCGATAGCTGGGAGGCGTTGCGCCGGATCGAGGACGCGTGCCCGTGGCCGGGTCTGCGCCCAATCGTCGACGGCGCGCGAGCAGGCCAGCTGAAGGGCCGCGACACCGACGCGATCGACATCATGTACGAGATCCGTGACCATCGACTCACGGTTCTCTTTGGCGACTCGGGTGTCGGCAAGACCTCGTTACTCGCGGTCAAGGTCATTCCGAAGCTCGCCGACGAGGGTTTCAGGGTTGCCTGGTTCCGCGAGTGGCGCGAGGTCAGCGGCGATGTCGAGCCCTATCTCGACGCCCAGGTCGCGGCGCAGCTGAGCGAGGGCGGGTTCGAGGAGCTGGACGACAGGTACGGTCGCCGGTTTGTCCTCATCCTGGATCAGTTCGAGGAGGCAATCCGCCACCAGCCCGAGCTCTCAGAGCGGGTCCAAGCGTGGGTCGTCGAGGCGACCGAACGCTACGACTTCCGCATCGTCATCGCCTTGCGATCGGAGTACGAGCACCGTCTTCGGAACCTCAAGATCGCTCCATACCAGCGGATCGATCTCTATCTCGGCCCGATCCAGCAGGAGCACATCGGCGAGATCGTCGATGCCGGCCCGGCCGCGATCTCGAAGGATGCAGTCGCCCGAGTGCTCGAACTCTGGACCGCCGCGAAGGGGAACGAGGGGTGGGCCCGGGTCGGTCTTCCCCACTTGCAAGCGTTGCTCTACGCCTTGTGGGGTGGCGTCGCGGAAGATGGCCGCACGGTGATCGAAGCGGGCGACGTCGTCCGCTTCGCGACGGGAGCAGAGAGCGGCGGGAACCCCTCTTTCGCGTTGTCGGAGGAGATCGCCGAGCACGCCTTCGAGTCCTCGATCCGGAGGGCGGTCGCTCTCGGCCTCCAGCATGCGAAGACGTCCTTCGACGCGATCGGTGACCCGTATCTCATCGCCGGGGCTCGCAGTCACGTCGTGAGGATGGCGCGGATGCTCTCGAGCGGGGGATTCAAGGTGGATCAGGATCGCTGGCATCTCGCCCGCCAGGTGCTCGCCGACGAGATCCGCATCCTGGAGATCGACCCCGACGACGCGGGCCGGGTCTTCCATCAGGTCGCGTGGTCGGTCGACGCAGAGCACCAGGCGCGACACGGCCACGAACCCGGGGCCGACTGGCTAACCATGCACCGTCGGGACCTCGTCGACGCTCCGAGAGCCGCGCGCGCGCCGTCGTACTCGGGTGATGACGCGACCTACCTGCTACGATCTATTCCCAGCGGGCGGGACTCAAACGAGTCAACCTCGGGGCCTGTGATGGACCTCCCGCCAGCCCACGCCCTGGTCGAGGAGTTCCGCCGATTCTTCCTCGCGCTCGAGTGGCTCGACGAAGCGGCGATCGTGCGTCAGTCGACGGTGAACCCGTTCCGTACCATCGTCTTCCTCACCCACGACGCCATCGGGCGCGGCCTGGACGAGTGGGCGGCTCGCAACGAGGCGGATCCCGAGCGCGACCTCCGTGTTCTGACGGCACTGCTCGGACGCCGCATCGACTGGTCGGTATCTGTCGAGGGGGCCGACCCGGAAACACCGCGTCTCGTGGCGAACCTGCGATGGCGCGCCTGTCACGTCAAGGTCGAGTTCCGCAACGTGGTCTTCTTGAACTGCGACTTCCGCGAGTCGGTGTTCCAGGGGTGCGCCTTCGAAGGCGTCCAGTTCGTCAACTGTCTCCTCGACGGGGTGACGTTCCGCGGGTGCGCGATCGTGGGTGACGTGGGCGATCTGACTGTGGGCGAGGAAGAAGCGCCGAGTACGGGGCACCCGACGTTCCATACTCCCGCCGAGCCCGAGGCGAGGATCATCTCCCGGTATCGCGAGTCCGATATGGAGCCTTCGGGTCTGCGGTCCGAGTTGGGCCCCGCCTCCCCCGGCGCACCCGCGGACAGCGACCGCGAGATCTCACGCCGCACGGGTGGATTGTTCCTCCTCGGCAGTCGGCTGAGCTCGTTGATGTTCGCTGGGTGCCAGTTCGGGCACGGCAGCGCGGTGGGTCTGCTCTACAGCTCCGGCACTTCCCTTGAGTTCGCCGAACAGGGCGCGGGCAGCCTCTACCTCCGCGATGTCGTGCTCCGAGGGTTCAGCATCAGCCCGGCCTACGCGACGGCTCCGGCGCCGGATGCCCGGCTCGCGGTGCGCATCGCAAAGTGCCTCGCGGGGAACATCTGGGTCTCCGAGGGAGTGCGCGGGCACCTCACCATCGTCGACAGCGTCGTCTGGCAGGTTCTCCACGCCGGCACCAGTGACGACTTCACCTTCTCGTTCGACGACGAGCTCGCAACTGGCGCCGCTGTGAATGTCCGAGCCTCGAAAGGATTTGGATTGGTCAACATCGGCATCGAGCCTCCGCCGGGATCGGGCGATCAGCCGGACGCATGGAACCTCGGAGGGGAGGGGGATCGTCTCCGCTTCCTGTCGCGCACGACCGACTACCGGGGCGACGCCGACACGATCGACGAGGCTGTCGGGCTCTCAGGCGAGTAGCAGCTCGAGAAGGGCGATGCGTACGAAGAGTCCGAGATCGCTCTGCTCGAAGTAGCGCACCCGCGGGTCGTCACGCACGCTCGAGGCGATCTCGTCGATGACCGGCATCGGGGAGAGCGCGACGCCGTCTGGCCTCAGGGCGGCGAGCACCTCGCGCCCCACCCGCAGCGCCGGCCGCGCCTCGTCAGGGATGGCGCCGTCGGGGACTCCGGCGGCGTAGACGACGTCGATGTCGTCGAGCTCCCGGGCGTCGACAAAGCGGCACAGGGTTGCGAGCTGCGGAGGAAGAACGACCCCGTCGGTGAGTCCGGCGGACGTGACGAGTGAGAGTGCAGCCGGGGGATGGCGCTCGAGCAGCTCCAGCAGGCTGGTGACGGAGCGCATCCGCAGGTCGCCGACGATCGCGATCCGGGTGCGGTCGACCGGCCCCTGCAGCATCTCGATCGCGAACAGGTCGATGAGCGCTTGCGACGGGTGGTCTCGGGAGTCGCCCCCGTTGAGCCAGCCGCGGTCGTCCCGCGTCGCGACTGCGAGCTCGGCCGACGGGCGCCCGGACCGCACAATGAGCGCATCCACGTAGCCGCTCACGGTGCGGAGGGTGTCTTCCAGCCGTTCCGGGACGGACCGCTCCGAGGTGCGGCGCTCCTGGATCAGGATCGGCGTCGCACCGACCGCGTACGCGGCGGCCTCGAATCCGACCCGTGTGCGGAGGGAGGGCTCCAAGAACACGAGACCGATTGATGCCCGCAGTGCACGGGGCGAGACCTCCTTGCGCGCGAGTGCGCGCGCCCGATCCAGGACGGCGTCGATCTCCGCATCCGACAGGTCGGCCACCGCGTGGATGCGACGGGCCATTTCAGGCCCCGGTGTGGAGGACCGGCAGCGGGTGCTGGTAGTCGCCGCGGGTGACGTTGTGGCGCACAAAGGTCAGAGTGTTGTGCGTACAGGGTGGGCACGTCGGGCCGAGTGAGGCGCCGAGCTCGTCGATGAGGTCGCGCGCCCGCAGGTAGAGTTCGAGCGTCTCGTCGGCGGTGGGCGGTTGCGAGTGTCCGAGGGGGGTGACTGGATCCGGCTTGAACGGACTCAGCACCGGAACCGCGCCGCGTTCAGCGATCGCTCGCACCCCGAGTAGGGTGCTCTCCATCGGCTCCAGGCCGACCATGAGCATCGAGCGTACGCGGTCGCCGCCCAGCGTCGCGGCGGCGTCCTCCAGAAAGTTCAGGTAGAACTCGCGGCCCTGCCGATGTTTGTGACGCATGACTTTCGCCGCGATGCCTTCGTCGAATACCTCGAGGTTCACCGAGATCTCGTTCAACCCGAGCGCGTCGAGCCTGGGCAGGTCGAACAGGCCGGGGAGCGGAACCATCATGATGTCGACGGCGATCCCGGGGAACGACTCGAGCACCGACTCATAGACGCGCTGCAGAGCGGGAACATGTTTCGGTCCCGGGGTGCCCCCGGAGATGAGCAGATGGTGCCCGGGCTGCTGCTGATCGCGGAGCGCGACCTCGATGGCGTCGATCATCGGGTCGACGGGCTTGACCCCGCCGTAGGCGTCATCGAACGGGATGTTGCAGAAGTCGCAGACCATCGCGCACCCGATCGTCGGCGAGAGCCGGGACCGGTCTCCGTGGGTGACGACGAAGTGGCGGTACGGCCGCCCGGCCCCGTTGACACGGGAGTGGAAGGCGGCCGGGGCCCAGAAGGCGGCGCGACTCTCCCATCCGCGGCCATGGACGAAGAACCCGTCCGGGCCGAGGTCGAGAGTAATGGTCGAGCCGGCCACGAAGTTGGCGTTGTAGCGCTCGATGGGGACGTTGACCCAAACGTCGTCGTCGAGGCGCAGGATGACGCCACGTGTCGACGCGTAGTCGTCGGGTGACCAGGGCCCGCCGTCGACGATCACCTCGATCGCGCGCTCGGCGGCGGCACTGACGACGGCACCCTCAGCGAGCAGGACGAACTTCAGGTGCTCGGCGTCGGAGAGATCCGCAACCATTCGGCCTCTCTTCGGTCTGGGGCGCGAATCATCCTAGCCCGGCAGCGCATCGGCGGGTTCGAGGCGCAGCTACCCCGATACATTCGTCCCATGAGCGCTCAGGAGCAGACGACCGCAGGCAACGCGGTGATCGAGACGATCCTCCGACGTCGGAGCATCCGAGGTCCGTACCACGACCGACCCGTCCCGCGGGGCCACGTCGAGCTGGTGCTCGCGAGCGGTCTTGCAGCGCCCTCTTCCAAGAATGCACAGCCCTGGCGCTTCCATGTTCTAGAGACTGTCGGACTCCGGACCCGCATCGCGGACGCGGTCGACCGCTCGTCGGGCATCGAGGAGTACGTCCCGCACGATCCCCGCACCGGGAACCCCTCGCCGCATTGGAGCTCGACCGTTCTTGAATCCTCCGCGGTGCTTCGGACAGCAGCTGTTGCGATCGCGATCGAGAACCGCGGAGTGTTTAGCGGCGGGCGCGCCACCCTGTACGCGGCGAGCCACGAAGCGCTCATCGGAAACCTCACCGCCTACGGCTTCGAGACGATGGGGCTCGGAACGGCGCTCGAGAACATGTGGCTCGCTGCGAACTCGCTGGGGATCGACGCCGCGTTCCTCGGCGACCTCGTGATCGCCGAAGGCGAGGCGCGGACGCTGCTCGGGATCGAAGGCGACCTCATGGGGGTCCTGGCGATGGGGTACTCCCTCGAAGGGCCGGCGCCCAAGCAGGCGCCGCCACCGGTGACTCAGACTGACTCGCCGGTGGTGTGGCACTGATGGGGTCATCTCCGCTGGCGGACCCCTCCGCCGTCCACCGATGCATCGCCGAGCTCTTCGACGCCGGAGACTTTGCGGGTGTCGGCGAGTTCGGGTCGGCCGCGTGGGGCGACATGTCCCGACGTTCACCCGTGCCGCACGACGCAGAGTCATGTCGTCTCGTCATGCTCGCGACCGCCCAACAGGGCGCGGGCAGCGCGGTCGAAATCTGGCGCGTGCGCGCCTTCTCTCGCTTCGTGCTTACGGGCTGGCATGAGGGTGTCGCGGCCTGCATCATGTCTCTTGCGTTTGCGAGGCTCTCCCAGGACAACGACTCGTACCCTGCCGGGAGGACGCTGCGTTCGGTACAAGGGAGCAGGGGTGCCCTAGACATCCTGGATGAGATGGCACCGTACGTCTCACGGGAGGCGAGCGGCCGAGACATCGGCGGCCAGTCGCCGACTCGACAGCGGATCAGTCGCTTCTATGCCGAGAAGCGCGGATTCTTGCTCATGCTGCTCAGTCGCCATACCGAGGCTCGAGAGAGCTACGACGCGGCCTTGATCCTCGCCGCCGGTGATGCGCGCGGCGAAGCCAAAGTCGTTGCCGGTCGAGCACTCGTCGCCTTCCAGGACGGCCGAATCGGCGAGGCTATTCGCGAGACGGAGGTCGCGATTGCGCGTGCGTCGGACGTCGGCGCCGGTGACGTCCGATTGCCGGCCATCCACAATCTCGAGGTGATGCGCGCCGGAGGGACCGCGCTGCGCCCCTACGAGATCCTCTGAGCGTTCGCCCGGGTCATCCCGTCAAGTCCAAGTCGCGAGAAATGGCGGCGGCGGACTCCTGCATCGCCGCGAGGAGGCGGAGTGCCTGCTCGGTCGGGTCCTCGCCAGTCGCGGGCATGGACACGTTGATCGCCGCGACCGTCGCGGGGCCCCGGGCGACGGGTACGGCGAGGGCGCGCAGGCCGGTCTCGAGTTCGCCGTCGACGAGGCTCCAGCCTTGGTCGGCCACCCGGTCGAGTTCGGCCCTCAGGGCACCCGCATCGACGATGGTGCGGGCGGTGAACGCCTCCCCGCGGAAACCCTCGAAGAAGGTGTCAAGTTCGGCGGCGCTTAGCGCTGCGAGCAGAACCCGGCCCATCGACGTGACGTAGGCGGGAAAGCGCGTGCCGATCGTGATGCCCACCGACATGATGCGCCGGGTGGGCACGCGGGCGATGTAGACGATGTCCCACCCGTCGAGAATGGATGCCGACGACGACTCTCCGACGGCGTGCGACAGCGCCTCGAGGTGGGGCTGCGCCACCTCGGGCAGCGACTGCGCCGACAGGTACGAGAACCCCAGCTCGAGCACCCGCGGGGTGAGCTCGAACATCCCGTCGCGCGCCCGCACGTAGCCCTCGGATTCCAGTGTCAGCAGAAAACGACGAGCGGATGCCCGGGTCAGGTCGGTCGCGCGCGCCACGTCCGAGAGGGAGAGGCGGGGCCGCTCCGCTCCGAACGCACGGATGACGGCGAGCCCGCGCGCGAGCGACTGCACGTACGTGCTGCCGTCGGGCTCGAGCATCCGCTCAGCGCTCCAGCACCATCGCGAGACCCTGCCCGACGCCGATGCAGATCGCGATGACGGCGACCCCGGAGCCGCGGCGGGCGAGTTCGTGCGCGGCGCGGCCGATGATGCGTCCGCCGGAGGCGCCGAGCGGATGCCCGATCGCGAGCGCGCCGCCGTTCTCGTTGAGTTTCGCCGGGTCGAGTTCGGGCCAGAGCTTCGCGCACGCGAGCGACTGCGACGCGAACGCCTCGTTGAGTTCCACGAAGTCGACGTCGGCCCAGGTGCGACCCGCGCGGGCGAGGGCACGGTTCGCGGCCTCGACCGGGGCGATGCCGAAGTATTGCGGCTCGTTCGCGTAGACGCCGCGGCCGGTGATGCGGGCCAACGGTTCCGATGACAGGGCACCTTCGGCACCGATGAGCACCATCGACGAGCCGTCGTTGATCGGCGACGAGTTGCCCGCGGTCACCGAGCCGTCGGCGGCGAAGGCGGGCTTCAACCCGGCCAGCGCCTCGAGGGTCGTGTCGGCACGGATGCCCTCGTCGATGGCGAGGTCGACGCCGGGCACTGGCACGATCTCGTTCGCGAAGGTGCCCGCCGCCCACGCCGCCGCCGCAAGCTGGTGCGATCGCAGGGCGAAGGCATCCTGTTCCTCGCGCGAGATGGAATACATCTGGGCGAGCAGTTCGGCCGACTGCCCGTTCGAGATGGTCTGCTCGGCGGGCAGTTTCGGGTTGGTGAACCGCCAGCCGATGTGCGTCGACACCAGCTCGGAGTTGCGCGGCGGGAACGCGGCGTCGGGCTTGAGCATCACGTAGGGCGCGCGCGTCATCGACTCGACGCCGCCGGCGACGATGATCGACGCGTCGCCGGTCTCGATAGCGCGGGACGCCTGGATGGCGGCATCCACCCCAGATCCGCAGAGCCGGTTGGTGGTGCTGCCGGGCACCGACACGGGCAACCCGGCGAGCAGCACGGCGAAGCGGCCGACGTCGCGGTTGTCTTCGCCCGCCTGGTTGGCGTCGCCGAGGATGACATCGTCGATGCGCGCGGGGTCGAGGTCGGGATGCCGCCCCAGCAGCGCCTTCAAGGTCGAGCCGGCGAGGTCGTCGGGTCGCACCCCGGCGAGCGACTTGCCGAAGCGGCCGAACGGCGTGCGCACGGCGTCGTAGACGTAGGCGGCGGTCATGACATCTCCAGTTTCAGGCCGGTCAGTTCGTTCAATTCGTCGAGGGTGGTGTCGAAGAGTTCGATCACGCTCGCGCCACCCGGACCGACGGCGATCACGGCACGTTCGGTGTAGACGCGGCTGACGCATCCTTTGCCGGTGAGCGGGTAGGTGCACGCTTCGACCAGTTTCGACGAGCCGTCTTTGGTGAGCAGGTCGGTCATCACCCACACCTGTTTGGCGCCGATGGCGAGATCCATCGCGCCCCCGACCGCCGGAATCGCGTCGGGCTCACCGGTGTGCCAGTTGGCGAGGTCGCCGTTGGTGGCCACCTGGAAGGCGCCGAGCACGCAGACATCCAAATGCCCCCCGCGCATCATCGCGAACGAGTCGGCGTGATGGAAGTACGCCGCCCCCGGCTCCGCGATCACCGGAATCTTGCCGGCGTTGATGAGGTCGGGGTCGATCTCGTCGCCTTTCGCGGCGCGGCCCATTCCGAGCAGCCCGTTCTCGGTGTGCAGCGTCACATCGCGCTCGGGGTCGAGGTGGTCGGCGACGAGGGTCGGCGCGCCGATTCCGAGGTTCACATAGGCGCCATACGGGATGTCTTGGGCAATCCGTTTCGCCAGTTCGTCGCGGTTCATCGCAGCCACTCCCTCATCCCCACTTCGACGACCCGGTCGGTGTAGAGCGCGGGGGTGACGATGCTCTCGGGGTCGAGGTCGCCCACCTCCACGATCTGGTCGACCTGGGCGACCGTGAGGGTCGCGGCGGTCGCCATCACCGGATTGAAGTTGCGGCTCGTTTCGCGATACACGAGGTTGCCGAGCCGGTCACCCTTGAACGCGCCGATCAGGGCGACGTCGCCCTTCATGGGGGATTCGAGCACGTAGGTCTTGCCGTCGATGACTCGTTCTTCTTTGCCTTCGGCGAGCAGGGTGCCGACGCCGGTGGGGGAGAAGAAGCCGCCGATCCCGGCGCCGCCTGCTCTGATTCGTTCGGCGAGATTGCCTTGGGGCACGACTTCGAGCTCGATCTTGCCGGCGCGGTACAGCTCGTCGAACACCCAGGAGTCGACCTGGCGCGGGAACGAGCAGACGACCTTCCTGACGCGACCGGCCTTCAGCAGTGCCGCGAGGCCGGTGTCGCCGTTGCCGGCGTTGTTCGCGACGATGGTCAAATCCTTCGTGCCGACCTCGAGCAGCCCATCGATCAGCGCGATCGGCTGGCCCGCGAGGCCGAAGCCGCCCACGAGTACCGTCGCGCCGTCTGGGATGCCGTCGAGTGCGGCAGCGACGTCGGGGACGATCTTCGTCCGCATGTCTGCTCCTCACCGCTCGTTCGGGATGCGTACGAGCGTTCTCTCTGAGAACAAGGTACCCGTTGCACGTCGCTCCTGTCACCCGCCGCAGTAGGCCTCGGATCAACTTGAGGCAAGCGCATCGCTCCGCTTCTCGTCGCTCGACTTCACGCGTAGGGTGCTAGCGCAGTGAAAGTTGCCCGCACCGATCTGGAGGTATTAGTGGACAGGCTCCCGAGCAAGGGCACGCAGATTCCCGTGCTTGTCGCTGAGTCGCTAAGCGACGCCGGCGAAGGTTCGCTTCAGTGCCCAAAATGCGGGCGGGTCGAAGATATGCATTTCGAGCAGTTGGAACTGCATTCAGCGAGTGGTCAGCGGCTAGCCGCGAGGGCCGGTGGGGAAGACGACGGTGCTCGCATCACGCTTAGCCTGGGCAATGACGCACAGGGTGCGGGACGCCGCAACCGCCTGGTGCTCAAGTTTGCGTGCCTACTCTGTGGCGAGCGATCTGTCGTCTCGTTCCTGCAACACAAGGGCGAAACGCTTGCGAGCGTGCGCTAACAGAATCGCTCGGGTAGCCGGGCACTGGGAGACGTGCCCGAGTAGCCGTGGGCGACGTCCACATAGTCTGCGACACTACGAGCGTGGACGTCCAGGGAGCAGTGAATAGCTTCGACAACGCTCTTCGGCATTGCGACAACATAGTTGCCGTCCATCGAAGGCATGGCGGGACCAGTCGGGGCCGACGTTTCTCGGAGGTCTCGCTCGACCGTGCAGTGATTGTTCTTGCGGTTGCTGCGTGGCAGGCAGCGATTCAAGATCTGACTGCCGCCTTGCTGGATACGGCCCGACCCGCGGGTCCCACATCCATCGACATTGCGCGGTATGACGTAGTCACCGGGCCAGTGCGCAAGGCGATCAGCGACTTCGCGACACCCAACGCTCAGAACACGCGCCGTTTAATGGTGAGCGCGGGATTCGACCCTCGGCCGCTCTGGACCTACGAGCTGGCGGGTGGGAGGGGGCGGCAACGACTCGTTTGGACGCCGTCGATGGTCGATTCGCGCTTAGATGAGTGGCTCAAAGTGAGGCACGCAGTCGCGCATGGGCACGATTCGCTGCCCGTTGTTCAGGCCCTTCTAGCGGTACGAATCAAGGGCGTTTCGCGCGACCCCTCGCTTCAGCTCGCTGATGCGGAGCAATGTGTTTCGTTCCTCAACCGCCTTGTCCGCTTGACGTCGGTCGGAATCGCTGCGCACCTCGGTGCTTCGCTCGCGTATCCGCGACCCTAGTGCGGCGTCTTCCGCGATCGTCTCCCCCGTAGCGGCGGCACGCATGTCACGGCGAGTGAATTGTGTCAGCCTTCCGTGACGTTGCCAAGGTGATCTACCGTCAGACGGCGGTTGCGCGGACGTCCTCAGCGGGTAAACGCTCTATCCGCTGGCGGATGCGTGTCGGTTGGTGATCGGCCGTTAGCGAACCCAGTCGCGGAGGTACCCAGACGACCTCGTAGTCGCCTCCTCCGTGCCAGGACACTGCTTCCGATATCCCGTCGCCGTCGCTGCCATTGATGACTCGGTTGAGTCGGGGAACGATGAATCCGAGCACCGTCTCAAGGTTTCGCTCGACCGCGATCCATCGCCTCCGCATCTTGTGCGCCGCGGCGGCAGTGGTGCCGCTGCCGGCAAATATGTCGACGACCAACTCGCCCGGATTTGTCGCGATGTGAATAATTCGTTCCAGAAGCGACTCGGGTTTCGGAGTGTCGAAAACTTCGATCTCGGGGAAGAGTGACATCAGGTGTCGCTTCGCGTCGTCGTTCGTGCCCGTATCGCTCGATCCCCACACAGTGAACGGGACCAACCCTCGCAGCTGATGGGCGAACAACTTCAGTCGTGGTGACCCTTCGCCACCCTTTGGGAACCAAATTCGCCCGTCGGCGAGGAGATCCTCGTACGTGGGCTGCGTTGCGTACCAGGACCGACCCCGGGGCGGTCGGAGAACCTGGCCCGTCGGCGTCACGATGTCGTACTGCTGAGCCTTGCGAAAGCCTGGAGCTGTGAAAGGGGCATCGGCCCAAGGGCCTCTGGGGTCGTCATCGCGGTTGCGGAGATGGGACTCGTCCTTGCTCAGCAAGTTGCGCGAGGTCTTCCACTTCTGCGGGCCACTGGGTGCGTACACCAGGATCGTGTCGTGATTGGAAGAGAAGGCTGCCCGGGAGTCCCGCGTCGTCTTTTTCTGCCAGACCACGGACGTGACAAAAGCCTTCTCGCCGAACACTTCGTCCATGATCGACCGGGCCCGATGGACCTCTGCGTCGTCCAAGTGAACCCACACACTCGCGTCCTCGGCAAGCAGCGGGTGAATTGCCGCAAGGCGATCACGCATCATGCTCAGCCACATGGAGCGCTGCATCGAGTCGTTGTACTGGCGGAAGTTCACTTGGGTGTTAAACGGAGGGTCTATGTACACGAGCCGGATTCCGCCGTCGAGTAGGACGCTGTGTTCGCGGAGTGCCTCCAGTGCGTCGAGGCCGTCCCCAATCACAACGGCGTTCGCCCGCGGAGCCAGCTCGTTCCCTGTCAGCACGTTCAGCGGTGGTGTTACCTTCAGCCGTTCGTCGGAAGCGGGAAGCCACTCGTATCCGTCGACTCCCGACGCACGCAGCGAGAGATCCTTGTTGGGCCAGATCAGCTGAACTTCGGACATGTGGGAACCCCTGGGCGTTTGGACGGCGAGCCAGGCGCGACGGTCGCAGCGTCTTGAATACGATGTCACGAGCCACCGATGAGCGGGGATAGGCGCGAGGGGGACCGTGAAACTCGCCGAACCAAAATCGTGGTCGACTGACTCCGTGAGCGAGCGCCCGTCGACCCGAGGTCCCCTTAGACCCTTCGTGCGATGGGCGGGCGGCAAGTCCCGACTCTTGCCCCGGATCTTGCCGCACGTCCCCGATCGAATCGAGAACTACTTCGAGCCCTTTCTAGGCGGTGGCGCGGTCTTTCTGGCCGTCAACGATCGAGTCGCTGGGCACGCCTTCCTCGCTGATCTGAACGAGCACCTCGTCGCGGCGTGGGTCGCTATGCGGGACCATCAGGACGAACTGAAGTCTTTGCTCGAGTGGTACCAGGATCGGGACTCGAAGGACTTCTACTACGAGGTCAGGGCCGCTTCCCCCGCTGGATTGATCGATCGCGCGGCAAGGTTCCTCTACCTGAATGGGGTCTCTTGGAATCACCTCTGGCGCGAGAACTCCAAGACGGGTGCGATGAACGTCCCCTGGGGGGATCGCTCGTTCAAGGGTTTCGATTCATCGACATACGAGGCGCTGCGAGTTGCGCTCGAGCGCACGGTGATCCGAGCGTCAGATTTTCGAGAGGTCTTGGCGGACGCGCAGGGCGGCGACTTCGTCTATCTCGATCCGCCGTACCTCCCCATCTACAGTCGACCCGATGTCGAGAAGGAACCGACCTCCAAGTTCAACAAGTACACAGCGAAGACCTTTGAGCAGCCGGACCTGGAGGATCTTGCCCGCATCTGTGAGCACCTGACGGAGCGGGGCGTTGCGTGGGTTATGTCCAACCGCGACACTGAGTACGTTCGCGAGCTATTCTCGGGCGCCGACATCGTGTCATTTACCACTCATCGCTCGTTGGGTGCGCAAAGCAAGCGGCAGGTCGAGGCACCGCAGTCGCCAGAAGCGATCGTGATCGGGAGGTTCTAATGGCTGCTCTGCCCGTCGAAGCTGTTCTCGTCGTCTTTTATGGGCCAGAGGCACACCACGTGACCTATGGTCGACAGGTTCGAGGCGGTGGGTACACCAAGGACTACATTCAGCTCTCACGGATGCCTGCGTTCATCGACTGGGCTGAGCGACTGTTCCCGCGGCCGCCCGGTGCCGAGGTCAGCGTTCCGCTCACGTACGAGTGGCCAGGCGGGTCTCGGCGCGGGGATTTTGTGTACAAGTCTGCCGATCGTCCGCACCTGAAGTGGGACACGCGTGACGGAGCGCCGCTCGCTTGGAGAATGGCACAGTCACCAACGGAGTCGACGGCTGAAACTATTCCAGGAACCCCGGGTCTGGAAGAGTTCGAAGCTGCAGAAGGCGAGTATCGAACCTTGGCAGCGAAGGGGGCTGGTCAGCCTTACCTTGTTGCCGTGAAGCTGCGCGATCAGCCCGGCACTTTGCACGTTCGCGCGTATCTGGATGGAGCGTCGAGCGACTTCGGTTTCGCTGAGCTCGATCGCGTTCCCACTCCGATCGCGGACCTCGCTCGACAGACGACGCAGCGACGGGCGCTCGCGTGGCAGCTTTTTGATAGCCGAGGGGTGGCTCCGACTTCGTCTACTGAGAACGCGATTGCGGCGCTGTTGCAGTCAGCCGATGTTTCTGCGACTGCGCGCCAACTGAACTCCGTCGACAGCACCCAACTCTCGGACTACCTCCGTGATCCAGGGCACGGGTTGTTCTTTGACCCATCAAAGAATCACGATGCTTGGACGCTTGCACCCGCCCTGGCAGATGAACTTCTAGCCGCGGCGCCCGCGATTCTGGATCTTCTGGCCGGACATCCTCCGGTAGGTACGGATGATGACATTGCGGCAGAATACCTTGCCACCGATTCGACCGAAGTGGAAGAACTCCGCGGTCAGATCGAATCGAAGGACTACTCCGTTCTTGATGCGACGGCGTCGGTGAAGACTCGCGGCAGTGCTCAGCGTGCATTCGCCGACGCGGTCAAGGCGAACTACGGATACCGGTGTGCTGTCACAGGGATCACGACACGAAGGTTCTTGGTCGCATCCCACATTGTGCCGTGGAGCGAAGACCAGTCGATCCGCCTCGATCCGTCGAACGGGATTTGTCTCTCGTTGATGGTCGACCGCGCCTTTGAAGCCGGCTACCTCAGAATCGAGGACGACTTCTCACTCCGGGTTGATCGCGAACGAGTTGGAGGCGACGCCGCGCTCCTCGACTCGCTCCTTCCCTACGACGGTCACGCACTGTCGTTGCCTTCCATTGAGCAGCCCAACCTTGACTATCTGAGACGGAGGCGCGAGCTGGTGGACGGGGAGAGGTAGGAGAGTTCCGGGGCCCGCGGCAAACCGCGCCGGACTCACTAGAGCTTCGCGTAAGCATCGCGCAGCCTCGCTGTCACATCCATGCCGGCTTTCGCGCCCTGTGTGACGTTGAAGCGCAACCCTCCGCGAGCGAGAGCGCGAGTTTCGACTACGTCAACCTCGCGTGCCCATACGATGCCGTAGTCCTCGCGGCTAAGCCCGATCAAGACCGCAACATCGAAATCCCAGTTCTTGAAGATGGTGGCTTGGCTATAGCCAGGGCGGATCACTCGCGTCTTGACTTGGAACCGCCGACCATCGGGGGAAAGGAAGTCGAAGCCGGCGTTGCTGTTCTTTTCGAGCTTCCCGCCGTATGTCGCCGCCGCGATCGCCTCTCCGATGTCTCCAACAGCGTTGCGTGTTCGAATCACGCCGCGATCTATGAGAGCTGAGAGAGCCGCCTCGTATTGGGCCAGGAGCTCCCGCGCGGTCGGCGTGCTCACGTCAGATCCATTTCCGCGAATGCACCGCGGATGCGATCAGTGACATCGATGCCGAGTGGGAGCACATGGCGGGTACTAATCGCGTGTGAGTTCGTCAGCGCCACGTGCCTCCCAAGCGCTTCGGTCTCCGCCAACGAAAGCTCTCGCGCCCAGGTCACCTCGTAGGTGCGGGCGTCCAGCACCAAGAAGACCGCCGCATCGAAGTCCCAGCTTCGGATTGCGGAAAAGTCGGTGTTTTTCGCGCCCGCGACCAAGCGGGCCTTCACTTGGAGCTTCCTACCCTCGGAGTCGAGGATGTCGTAGGACTTCTTGGAGTTCGTCTCGATCTCGCCGCCATAAGCGCGCCAGGCGATGTACTCGGCAAGGTCACCGAGAGGAGCATTCCGGGTTCGCGTGATGCCGCGTTTCAGGAGTTCGTCGAGCACGGCCACGTATACGCCGAGCAGCTCTCGGACGCTCATCTCGGCGGTGATGATAGATGGCACGCGATTCTCCTTCGGCTGGCAACCATCTTGGTCGCGCGCGACGACATCGCGAAGCCGAGTCCACCGTCTGAGGCTCCCGATACGGTCCTCACATGAACGAGATCGTCGCGGCGGTCATCGGTGGCGCCGCCGTCGTCCTGATCCCGCTTTTCGCATGGTCATCTCAACGACTCACCCGCGAGGGTCGGCTCCTGCTGCGTGTCCATCGCCTCGGGTCAGCCTTCGCTGTGATGCCGGAGTCGCCGGAGAAGAAGGATTTCGAGGGCCACCTTCGGCGCGCTGTCGCGGATCTGAATGAGTGGGTCTCCCCGGCGAAGAAGGCGCAACGTGCGGTCGTCCGGTTCATCGCTGGCTCGCTCTACATCCTCGGAGTCGCGGGCCTCTTCATCACCTATCAGGTCTTCGGTATCGAGGACTCGATTCTGACCTCCCTGCTTGGCGTCCTAATCGGGGCTGGAGTAGCGGCCGCCAGCCTGATGGTCTCTAACATTGTTCAGCGCGTCGCGGCGCAGCGGGAGGATGACCAGCAGCGTGAAGAGCGCATGGAGCGCATCCGTCTAGGCAAGGCACCGGGCGGGCCGGAGGTTGCAAATAGCGTCTGAGCGTCCCCCAGATGGCCGATTCCGCGGCCGAGCACCGACTAAATCGACCGGGGGTGACTCGTACGGCAGTGGTCCGAAACCACGCCGGATCTCTGAAGCCGTTCGGCGTCGCCAGACAACCTCGGTGTGCGTACCTTCCGCTTCGAGGCGAACGCTTCGACGTGGATGGCGATCGACTCGTGGCGGACCCAGACCAGGACGGGGATGGCTTGGGCGACTGAGTGATTGCGCCTTCGCCCCGCTCGAACACGGCATCGCTATCCTGACGCGGTGAGAGTGTTCATTAGCTGGTCGGGTCGTCCGGCACGTCGGGTAGCAGAAACCCTGAAGGTCGTGCTAGCCGAAGTGCTCAATGGGGTCGAGTGCTTCGTATCGAGCAAGGACATCGCGAAGGGTGCGCGCGGCCTAAACGTCATCGCGGAGAACCTCAACAACTCGGACTTCGGCCTCGTCGTCGTCACTCGCGCGAACTTGGGTTCGAGTTGGATCAACTTCGAGGCCGGGGCGCTCGGGCGGACTCTTGGCCACGAGAAGGTCTCGCCGCTCTTGCTCGACCTTCCCGAGGGTGATGTGAAAGGCCCCTTGAGCCAGTTTCAGATGACGACACTCACGGACAAGGAGGACGTTTGGCAACTCGTCTCCGACCTGAACGCCCACATTGACCTGGCAATCCCTGAAGGGCCGCGGCGGACCTTGTATGAGGCGGCGTGGCCGACGCTGGAAACCGCGGTCACCGAGGCGCTGAACTACAAGCCAGTGAAGGCGAAACGAGCCCCCGAGGACACGATGGAGGAGGTGCTGCTGGCCGTGCGGGAACTCTCCAACCGGGGTTCGAAGCGCCAAGCCTTCAGCGAGATTCGGGATGCACTCGAGGAGCACATTGGGGTGGCCTTCAGTTTGAAGTTCGTGCAGGTTCATGGCGGTCTGGTGCTCAGCATTCGAGTTGCCGACAAGGGCCGCCCTCTCGAAGACCTTCCAATAGACGTGGAGGGCTTGCGCGGGGTGGCGATCGACTGGGCCTGGACCTTCTACCTTTCGCCGAAGTCTGACGCGTGGGACGGGATCTCCATCTACGAGGAATAGCGCAGCTCAGGCGGCAAGCCCGCAGGAGACGGCGCAGCGGCGTACCGCTTACCAATTCGTGACAGTTCCGACTTCGACCCGTCGCCCCGCCAACGCAAGCCGCACCGGCGCGCGTCATGGGAGGCTCAGTGCTGGGCCCTCCATGAGTACCGCGGGTCGTACCCAAGTACCTCGCGGGCGTGGTCGATCCCCAGCAGCGTCTCGTGCTCCCCGAGCTCGCGCCGCACCTCGACGTCGGGAAAGTACTCCGCCATCAACGAGGCAGTCGAGCGCTCCATCACGGTGTCTGCCGCCGCGATGATGAACCGGTCGAACCCGGGGCGGCCGGCATCCAGAGCTCTCATGATCGCCTGCGCCCCGTCGCGGGCGTCGATGTAGCCCCAGAGGTTCCACCTGCGGCTCTCCGGGTCGCTCTGGAAGGCGGCGAACCCGGGTAGTCGTCGGGGGTCATCACGTTCGAGAACCGCAGCGCCGTGATCGAGAGGTCGGCATCCCAGCGCACGACCTTGCGGGCGAGCTCCTCTTCGAGGTGCTTGGTGAGCGAGTAGATGCTCTCGGGGCGGGTGTCGTACTGTTCGTCGGCCGGCGCGTAGGGCGGGTCGATCGCGAACGGCAGGCCGAGCACCGTCTCGCTCGACGCGAACACGACGCGACGGATGCCCGCTTTGCGGGCCCCGTGGATGACGTTGAACGTCGCGAGCATGTTGTTGCGGAACGTCGCCACGTCGGTTTCGATCCCCGGCGCCGGAACGGCACCCAGGTGCACGACCCCGTCGAGCCCGCGGTGCCGTTCGTCGATGCCGCTGAGCGCGTCGAAGACTGATCCGGAATCGGTGAGGTCGATGCGGGTGAACCCGGCGCGGCGGGGTCCGGCCTGATCGAGGGCGACGACGTCGTGGCCGGCTTCCCGCAGTTCGCGTTCGACGACGGCGCCGAGCTTTCCGTTCGATCCGGTGAGCGCGAGTTTCATCGGTGTCCCCTCGTTGGTGCTCGGCTCACGCTACTTCTCGGTTCCAAGATCGGGCTCGTCAGCCGACGAGCTGGTGAGCGCGTTGGTGGGAGACGCCGAGAATCGCCCCGATGTCGCGAACGGGAATCTTCTTTCCGGCCAGCGTCTGCGCCAAGCGGCGAGTGTCTTCGGCGACTTGATCACGTGCCGCCTCTGCCTCCGCCCTCTCCGCCTCAAGCTTTGTGATCGCGTCCAAGATGTTGATGCCGTCGACGTCGATGACGGCGACCGCCACGTCGACCTCTTCAATCGGTACGTCAAGGCTGACGGCAATGTAGTCGCGGGCCATGAGCGGGGCTTCCTCGAGCCGGCGAGCCTGGGTGAGGCCATCGACCTCGGGGATAGCGACCATCCACCACTTGCCGTCGCGGGTCACCTCGACGCGGTACGCGGTCATCCCACCAATATAGTCTAGGAACACTAGACACTTTCAAGGCGGGCTGGTCGAAGTCTGTGGAGAGGTTTCGATACGCGTCCGCCTTCGGCGGGCGCTACTCAACCAGCGGGTTAGGCGGAGTCGCCCAACGTCTCTCTCAACAGCGCAGTGCCGTGGTTCGCGACAGGCACACCGCGGTAAAGGCCGACCTGCAGGATGATCTCGCGAATCTCCTCCCGGGTGAGGCCGTTGGTGATAGCCGCACGAAAGTGCATCGGCACTTCCTCCCAGTAGCCCGCGGTCATCAGCGCCGTCAGGGTCACGATCGAGCGGGAGCGGCGGTCGAGCCCGGGGCGTGACCAGATGTCACCCCAGGCGACGCGGGTGATGTAGTCCTGAAAGTCGGCGTTGTCGGGGTTCACGTTGGCGACGGCACGATCCACATGCGCGTCGCCCAGCACCTCACGCCTGACGCGCATCCCGTTGGTGCGACGTTCCTCATCCGAGCTCACAGCGGCACCTCCGACAGCAGGATCGCGGCCACCTCGGCCGGTTTCTCGACGGGCGCCAGGTGCGACGCCCCGGCGATGACGTGGAACGAACCCGTGCGCGCCGCAGCCGCAGTCTCCTCGGCGGCGGCCAGGGTGAGCACCGGGTCGAGTTCGCCGGCGATCACGGTGAGCGGCATCGCGAGGTCGCGCACCCGCGCGCGGTAGTCGGCCGCCCCGAGTGCCTCGTTGCAGAGGGCGTAACTCTCGTCGTCGACATCCATCAGGTCGCTCAGCAGCGGCGACGCGACCGTCGGCGAGGCGTCGATGAACCCGGGGGCGAACCACCGCGACGCCGAGCCCTGCACGAGCGACGGGGTTCCCGACGCGCGAACGGATGCGGCGCGCTCGGCCCAGCCCTCAGCGGTTCCGAGGCGGGGCAGCGAGCAGATCATCGTCGTGGCGACGATGCGCTCCGGGGCGCGCAGTCCGAGCGCGAGCGACACGAGGCCGCCGAGCGAGATGCCCGCCACCGCGAAGCGACCGAGGCCGACGTCATCCACCGCCCTCAGCACGCCCTCGGCGATCTCGTCGACCGTGAACCCAGAAGTCGCGGCGGGTGAGACGCCGTGGCCCGGCAGGTCCCAACCGAAGAGCGGATGCCGGTCGGCCAGCAGCGGACGCACACCGTCCCAGACGCGGGCGACACGCGTGCCCAGTGACGGGCCGAGCACGAACGGCAGGCCGCCGCCTCCCGTCGCGAGAGGCACCAGGCGGATGTCGGGCACGGTCACGTGAGCTCCTCCTCGATGGCGACCAGCAGTCGGTCGAGCAGCACGTCCGACGAGCCGAGGTAGTTAGAGGGCACAGCGTCGGCGGGCGCGGCGGGCCCCGTTGCGAACTTCGCGCGTTCGGCGAGCAGATCCCCAGCCGACGAGGCAACGTGCGCGGCGATCACCGACGGGTACACCCGCAGGCCCTCCGCGAGTTCGAGTGCCGTCGCGGCAGCCCCGCCGGCGAGGCGCAGCAGATCGCGGAACGGCGCCCACTCCGCGTGCCAGGCACCATCCGGACGCTCGTCGACGGTGACGGCGGCGGCGTGCAGCGACGCGCCCAGGAACGGCGCCCGGGTCGCGGCACCCGTCAGCAGCACCGCCCGCACCGGGTTGGACTTGTGCGGCATCGTCGACGACCCGCCCGCGGCACCGTCGTCGAGTTCGCCCAGCCGCGCGAGGGTGGCGACGTTGCGCCCGATCGTGCCGGTGGCATCCGTCAGTTCCACGAGCGCGTCGCCGAGCCGGGTGACGGGGGAGCGGTGCACGTGCCACGGGGCGATCGCCTCGGCGAGCCCGAGTTCCCGCGCGACGCGCGACGCGATCGACACGCCGTCGAGACCCGACGCCGAGAACGCGGCGAGGGTGCCAGCCGCTCCGCCGAGCTGCACGGGCAGGGCATCCGCCGCCGTGCGCACCGCCGAGGTGGCGCGCGCGACGCTCCACGCCCAGCCCGCCAGCTTCAGCCCGAGCGTCGTCGGGGTCGCCGGCTGTGTGAGGGTGCGGCCGGCGATCACCGTGCGGCGGTGAGCGGTGGCGTGCTCGGCGAGCATCCGCGCGGTGCCGGTGGCATCCGTCACCGTGACGGCGGCGGCATCCCGGGCGACGAGCGCGAGCGCGGTGTCGAGCGCATCCTGCGAGGTCGCCCCCCGGTGCAGCCAGTGCGCGGCATCGCCCTCGAGGCGCGATCGCAGGGCGGCGAGCAGCGGGATGACGGGGTTGCCCCCGGCGCGCGCCTCCGCGGCGAGGGCGGCGGCATCCAGATCCGACCCGGCGGCGTCGATCGCGGCGGCCACCCCGGCCGGGGCGCACGCCGACGCGAGGGCCGACTCGAAGCGCACGAGGGCGTCGAGGATGGCGGCATCCGAGGTCACTGACGCGACCGGCCTGCCCGCCCACACGGGGTCGAGCAGGCCGACGTCGGCGTCAGTTGAAGGCAAGGAAGACGGTCTCCTTCTCACCCTGCAGATGGATGTCGTGGCGCAGCCCGCCGGGAACTTCCGTCGCGATGAGGGTCGCCCGGCGCTCCGGGGTGAGCCGGCCCAGGAACTCGCTGTTCTCCAGCTCGGGCCCCGGCACGTAGATGCGGGTGTGCAGGCGCGCGAGCAGGCCGCGGGCGAACACGATCACCGCGAAGAACGCCGGCTTGCCGGG
Organism: Pseudolysinimonas yzui; assembly: GCF_014653215.1. Taxonomy (GTDB): domain Bacteria; phylum Actinomycetota; class Actinomycetes; order Actinomycetales; family Microbacteriaceae; genus Pseudolysinimonas_A; species Pseudolysinimonas_A yzui. The sequence continues at coordinate 340,924 of NZ_BNAI01000002.1, forward strand.
TTCCGTCGGTGCGGGCAGCACCGTCGTGAACTCGTAGTGCCCCTCCTCGTCGGAACCGCTGCGGCCGAAGCCCGAGAACGAGTCGGCCTTGCGCACGATCGAGCCCGACACCGCCGGAACGTGACCCTCGGCATCCGTCTGCCAGATCTCGACCACCGCATCCGGAACCGGGTCGCCGTTGCCGTCGTACACGTAACCGCTCAGCACGATCGACCCGGCGCTGCCGGCGGGCACGATCTCTTCCGAGCCGTCGAAGGCCATGCCGATCGCGTAGTACGGGCCGACGGTCTGGTCGGCGGTCGGGAACAGCTTCGGGGCGCTTGCCTTGGCGGTGCTCATTCGTCCTCCTCCGGCCCATCGACGCTCGAGAACCAGGTGCGGTTGCGCCCGTTCAACACGATGTCCCAACGGTATCCGAGAGCCCAGTTCGGAACCGTGACGTCGTGGTCGTATTTCGCGATCAGGCTCTTCTGCCCGATCGGGCTCGTGATCGACTGGAAGATCGGGTCGAGCGGCATCAGCTGGTCGCCCGGGAAGTACATCTGCGTCACCATGCGCTCGGTGAACTCGTTGCCGAACACCGAGAAATGGATGTGCGCGGGCCGCCAGGCGTTCTCGTGGTTGGGCCACGGGTAGGCGCCCGGCTTGATGCTGACGAACTTGTACTCGCCCTGGTCGTTCGTGATCACGCGACCGACGCCGTTGAAGTTCGGGTCGAGCGGCGCGGGGTGGCGCTCCTTCTTCTGCCGGTACCGGCCTCCCGCGTTCGCCTGCCAGATCTCCACCAGCTGATTTGCAGCCGGGCGACCGTCGGCATCCGTCACCCTGCCTGTGACGATGATGCGCTCGCCCTGCGGCTCGCCGTTCACCTGGGTGGTGAGGTCGTACTCGGTCCAGTGCACGTCGCGGTGCCCGAACGCCGGACTCGCGAGTTCGATGGTTTCGGGGTCGACCAGCTCGAGGTTGGCGCTCGGATGCCGCAGGATGCTCGAGCGGTACGGCGGGTAGTCGATGAGCGTGCGGTGATCTCCCCAGTTGGGGTCGCTGCTCGTCGGCTTGTTCTTGCGGATGTCGGCGATCTCGGCGTCGATGTCCGCTTGGGTGGGATGCCCCGGCGGATACGTCGCGGCGCTCTTGGGGATGTCGTCCATGTCACTCCAATGTGGTCGCAGCGATTCTCCCGCCCGGGGGTTGCCGACCACGCATCCCGTCTCACTCAGTGGAATCCCCCTCCCCTCGGTGGTTGAGTAGCCCGCGCAGCGGGCGTGTCGAAACCACAACCCGAGTAACCCGTCGGGGTGGTTTCGACACGCCGCCTGCGGCGGCTACTCAACCACCGAAAGTCGTGTCCAACCGGGCTTCGATCGCGGCGACGGCACGGCGCAGGAGGGGCAGCAGACGCACCTCGTCGGCACTGGAGGCGTGGGCGACGATGCCGATCGCGGCCGCGGGCAGCCCGGGCCGGTCGCGAAGGGGCATCGCGATCGAGATGTTGCCGAGCGTCATCTCCTGCCGGGTGTAGGCCCACCCTTTGCCCGCCTCGGCGACGATCACCTCGCGCAGCTTCGCGGCATCCGTGATGGTGTGCCGGGTCTCGGCTTCGAGCGGTGCGCGCAGGTACTCGTCGAGCCACGCGGGGGTGCGGGTCAGCAGGATCGCCCGGCCCACGCCGGTGGCGTGCAGCGGATGCCGCTGCCCCACCTCGCTGAGCGTCGGGATGGCGCGCTTGCCGTTCGCCTTCGCGACGTACAGCACCTCGTGGCCGACGAGCACCCCGAGGTGCACGTTCTCGCCGGTGCCCTCGTACAGCTCGATCAGTTCGGGCAGGGCGGCTTCGCGCAGCTGCCGCAACACGGCGGAGCGCTCGCCGAGCTCCCACAACCCGAGTCCCATCGAGACTCCGTCGGCGGTGCGTTCGACGGCGCCGAGCCGGGCGAGTTCGGCGACCAGGCGGTGCGTGGTCGACACCGGGAGCCCCGCGGCGTGCGCGAGGTCGGGTACGGCGATCGCGGTGCCGTCCGCCGGGAGGGCGCGCAGCATCCGGAACGCCCGCTCCAGCAGCGAGACGCCCGGCTCGCCCGACCGCCCGGCCACCGGCTACACCAGCAGCTGGTGCTTGGCGAGTTCGCGGTAGAGCGGCGTGCTCGACACCAGTTCGGAGTGCGTGCCGATGCCCACCACCTCGCCGTGCTCGAGCACGACGATGATGTCGGAGTCGACGACCGTCGAGAGCCGGTGCGCGATGACCAGCAGCGTGCGGTCGTGCGCGACGGCGTCGATCGCCTCGCGCAGCAGCTGCTCGTTCATGCCGTCGAGGCTGGACGTCGACTCGTCCAGCAGCAGGATCGGCGGGGCCGCGAGCAACGCACGGGCGATCGCGAGGCGCTGACGTTCGCCGCCGGAGAGCATGATGCCGTCCTCCCCGACGGGAGCGTCGAGCCCCGCGGGGTCGCGGTCGAGCACCGCGCCGAGGTTCACATCGCGCAGCACCTGGATGCACTGCGCGTCGGTCGCCTCGGGGGACGCCAGCTTCAGGTTGTCGCGCAGGCTGCCGGCGAGCACCGGGGCGTCCTGCTCGACATACCCGATCTGCGCGCGCAACTCGTCGCGCGGCATCCCGCGCACATCCCGCCCGTCAAGCCGCACGACGCCGGCGTCGGGGTCGTAGAACCGCTCGATCAGCGCGAACACCGTGCTCTTGCCCGCGCCGCTCGGCCCGACGAGCGCGACCCGCGACCCGCGCGGCACCTCGAACGTCACGCCCTTCAGCACCTCGCGGATCTCGGGTTCGGGGGTGCCTGCCGCCGAATCCGTGGCATTTGTGACGGATTGCACGCTCGACCCACCCGAAATTGGCGGATTAGTGCCCTCGGGGCTGACCGGGGGCACCGCGTACGTGAACCGCACGTCGTCGAAGCGGATCGCCGCCGACGTCGACACCGGGGCGGCGGGCTCGATCGCGGCATCCTCGTCGGTCTCGCCGGGCAGGTTGGTGATCTCCTGGATGCGGCCGAGCGCTCCGAGGGCCTGGTTGATCGAGTTGACCGCGCCGAAGACCGAGCCGAGCGGGATGATCAGCATGAACAGGAACAGGATGAACGTCACGAGCGACGCGATCGAGATCGCCCCCGAGGCGACCCGGAATCCGCCGACGCCGATGACGACGAGGAACGCCACCTGCATCGCGATGCCGGCGATCGGCACGACCATCGCCGAGATCTTCGCGACCTTGTACCCGGCGCGCTTCGCGGCTTCGGCCTCGACGATGATCGCGTCGGTCTCGCGTTCGGTCGCGTTCGCGGCGCGCACCGTGCGGATGGCGCCGATCGCGCGCTCCACGGCGGCGGCGACTGCGCCGACGCGCTCCTGCTGCTGCAGCGACGCGGGCCGGATGCGCGACGACAGCAGGATGCCGCTGGCCAGCGCGATCACGATCACCGCGAGGGTCAGCCCGAGCAGCACGGCATCGACGAGCAGCATGCCGATGAGCGACCCGACGAAGAGGATGGCGCTGCCGAGCGCATCGAGCAGGCCCTGGGTGATGACGGCGTAGAGCAGCGTCGTGTCCGACCCGACCCGCGAGACGAGGTCGCCGGTGCGGCGACGGTCGAACTCCGAGATCGGCAGGCGCAGCATCCGGCGCACCAAGGAGCGCCGGGCCGAGAAGACGACGGCGGTGCCGATGCGCTGCAGCAGGTAGTGCTGGATGCCGCCGAGGATCGCGCCGACGACGACGAGTCCGACGAGTACCCAGACGAGCATCCCGAGCGTTCCGCCGGCCTCGACGATGCCGACGACCTGTCCGGCGAGCAGCGGTTGCGCGAGACCCGCGGCCGCACTCGCGAGCGAGAGGAACGCGACGGCGACGAGCGCGGCACGGTGTTCGAAGAGATAGGGGAGCAGTTCGCGGAAGCTCGCGCGGGGGCCGGTGTCGGCATCCTTCCGGCTCCGCCGGAGCACGCCGCCGCGGGCGTCGCTCACGAGGCGCCCCCGACGAAGCAGCCGGCGGACGAGAAGCCCTCGGCCCAACTCTCGATCACGGCACCGAACTCTTCACCGAGCAGGGTCACCTCGGATTCGCACATGCTGAACTCCACATCCGATGCCCCCAGGTCGCCGGGAAGCACCGCCGTCATCCCGAAGTCGTGCAGCGCCCAGGCGGTGAACGACGCGTTGTCGTTCGCCCCGGCGATGTCCTGCGGGATCCCCAGGTAGAGGGTGCCGGCGCCCGCGCCGTCGAGCACCGCGGGCTGCTGGCAGTGGGGCACGTAGTCGGCGAACACCTCGTCCGTCGCCTCCTCCACCTGCCGCAGGCCCGCACCCGCCACGATCGTCGAGCCGAGTTCCGGGTTCGCGACCGGCAGCACGAGCAGTGACAGGTCGTCGGGCCAGTCGCCGTCGCGCGGGGTCACGGTGACGTCGACGAAGGTGAAGGTGAAGCCGCGCCCGCTGATCACCGACTCATCCACCTCGCCGGCGCACCACGCGGCGGTCGCGGCCACGGCATCCGCCGCCTCGGGCACCATGTGCGGAAGCGAGGCGTGCACGATGACCGCGAGGTCGGCGGTCGCGCCGTTCGGGGCGGTGAGGATGCCGACCAGCCCGAGCAGCGCGTCGTCGGGCAGCACCAGCTCGGCGGGCACCAGCGCACCCTCGGTCGGCGTCGCGTCGGGAGTCGCCGCCGGGTCGGACGACGTGCCCGAGGGCTCGGGGGTCGCCGGCCCGCAGCCGGTGAGCAGCAGGGCTCCCGCGAGGAGACCGGTGACGGCCAGCGATCGGATGCGCATGAAGCCAGCGTATGCGGCGCGGTTGAGCGGCGGGCGACACCGAAACGGAGGGAACCTCGCGGTGTCGGAGGGGCAGACCTAGACTCGACTCTCGTGTCAGCCCCCGTGATCGTCGCCACCGACCTCGTCAAGACCTACAAGCAGACAGCTGCGGTCGACGGGATCTCGTTCGAGGTCGCGCCGGGCGAATCGTTCGGTCTGCTCGGCCCGAACGGCGCCGGCAAGTCGACGACGATGCGCATGGTCGGCGCGGTGTCGACCCGCACGTCGGGTCACCTCTCCATCCTCGGCATGGACCCCGACGCCCACGGCCCCGAGATCCGCTCCCAGCTGGGCGTCGTGCCGCAGCAGGACAACCTCGACACCGAACTGGTGGTGCGCGACAACCTCATCGTCTACGGCCGCTACTTCGGGCTGCCGCGGTCGCACGTCGCGCAGCGCGCCGACGAGCTGCTCGAGTTCGCCCAGCTCGCCGACCGCAAGAAGGCGAAGATCGACGACCTCTCCGGCGGCATGAAGCGCCGCCTGACGATCGCGCGCGCCCTCATCAACGACCCCCGCATCCTGCTGCTCGACGAGCCGACGACCGGGCTCGACCCGCAGGCGCGCCACATCCTCTGGGACCGGCTGTTCCGCCTCAAGGAGCAGGGCACCACGCTCGTGCTCACCACCCACTACATGGATGAGGCCGAGCAGCTCTGCGACCGGCTGATCGTCGTCGACAAGGGCCGCATCATGGCCGAAGGCGCACCCGCGGCGCTCATCCGCGAACACTCCAGCCGCGAGGTGCTCGAGGTGCGGTTCGGGTCGGAGCGCAACGAGACCGCCGCGGCCGACCTCGCCGGCATCGGCGAGCGACTCGAAGTGCTGCCCGACCGGGTGCTCGTCTACGCCCAGGACGGCGAGGCCGCCCTCGTCGAAGTCACCCGCCGCGGCCTCGAGCCGATCACCAGCCTCGTGCGGCGGTCGTCGCTGGAAGACGTCTTCCTGCGCCTCACCGGACGGTCGCTGATCGAATGACCTCCGTCATCCCACCCCGGGCCGCCGTGCGGGCCGACCCCGCGAAGAGCCGGCGCTACGGCGCCTGGTACGTCGTCGAGCACAAGCTGCGCGCCGTGCGCGCCTACTTCTGGACGATGCTCGTCACCGCGTTCGGCACGCCGTTCCTCTACCTCTTCGCGTTCGGCGTCGGGCTCGCGTCGCTCGTCGTCGACAGCCAGGGCGACGAGTTCGTCGACGGCGTCGGCTACCTGCAGTTCGTCGCCCCGGCGCTCATCGTCAACGCCGCCGTGCTCGTCGCCGCCGAGGAGTACATGTTCGGCATGCTGCTGGGCTTCAAGTGGAACGCGATCTTCATCGGGATGAACTCCGCCCCCCTCACCGGGCGGCAGATCATCGACGGCATGTTCCTGTTCGTCGCCATCCGGGCGGCGTTCACGGCCGGCATCTACTTCGCCGCGGTCGCGCTGTTCGGCGGGGTGATCTCGCCGTGGAGCGTGCTCGTCGTGCCGATCGCGATGCTCACCGCCTTCGCGTTCTCGCCCGTCGCGGCCTGGTCGGCGACGATCACCGAAGACCGCGGGCAGTTCAACATCGTCAACCGGCTGATCATCATGCCGCTGTCGCTGTTCAGCGGCACCGTGTTCCCGCTCAGCCAGCTGCCGGTCTTCCTGCAGTGGATCGGCTGGATCTCGCCGATCTGGCACGGCAGCGAACTCTCCCGCCAGTTCTCCTACGGGCCGACCGAGCCGATCTGGCTCAGCGTCATCCATGTGCTGTTCCTGCTCGCGCTCGCCATCGTCGGCTGGCGGCTCACGGTGCACTTCTCGGTGAAGAGGCTCGACCGATGACGACCGCGGCGACGTACCGGGCGGCGCAGCGCCGCGACACCGGCGGGGTGCGCGCCCTCTACTCCGGCAACGCTCGCGCGGTGCTGGGTCGGGGGCTGCTCGCCACCCGCAGCACCAACTGGTGGATCGTGCTCACCGGGGTGTTCGAGCCCATCTTCTTCCTGCTCTCGCTCGGCCTCGGGTTGGGCGGGCTGATCGGCACCGTCACCGACTCGGCCGGCAACGACATCCCGTATGCGGCATTCATCGCCCCCGCCCTGCTCGCGGTCTCGGCGATGAACGGCGCGATCTACGACTCCACCTGGAACGTGTTCTTCAAGATGCACTTCGGGAAGCTCTACCAGGGCATGCTCGCCACCCGCCTCGGCCCGCTCGATGTCGCCCTCGGCGAGATCTCGCTCGCCCTGCTGCGCGGTGCGGCGTACGGCGTCACGTTCCTGCTCGTCATGCAGGCGCTCGGCCTCAACCTCGCCTGGACCGCCCTGCTCGCCCTGCCCGCGATCCTGGTGATCGCGTTCGGGTTCGCCTCGCTCGGCATGGGCATCACGTCGTACCTGAAGACCTTCCAGCAGATGGAGGTCATCCCGCTCGTGCTGTTGCCGATGTTCCTGCTCTCGGCGACGTTCTTCCCGATCACCGTCTACCCCGAGACCGTGCAGTGGTTCATCATGGCGCTGCCCCTGTGGCACGGCGTCGAGCTGGTGCGCGGCCTCACCACCGGCGCGCTCTCGGTCGCGATGCTCGGCCACCTCGCCTACTACCTCGTGATGATCGCCGTCGGCCTGATCTTCACCACCCGCCGCCTGCGCGCGCTCTTCCTCGACTAATCGGGGTTACTCCGCAGCTTTCGCGTTGCTCCGCGCGAATCCGGCGGAGCGGCGCGGAATCGGCGGAGCAAACGCCCAGCTTCGGCCTATGAGGATGAGCGCGTGCCGTTCACGCCGAGTCACGCGATCGTGGCGTTGCCGTTCATCCGAACCCCGATCCCGGCGGGGGCGGTGGCGGTCGGGGCGATGGCGCCCGACCTGCCGCTGTTCTTCCCCTGGGTGGCGCCGTACTCGGTGACCCACGGATTCCCCGGACTGCTCGTGGTGTCGGTGCCGCTCGCGCTGGTGCTCTACGCGGTGTGGCGCCTGGTGATCCGCCCGGCGGCGTCGGCGCTGCTCCTTCCGGAAGCGCTGAGGGCGCGGATGCCGTGGGCCTGGGATCGCGTCGGTCGCCCCGAGCGGCCGGTACGGTCGGCGGTGCTCCTCGTGGTCGCCGCCCTCATCGGCGTCGTGACCCACGTCTTCTGGGACCTGTTCACGCATCCCGACCGGCTCGGCTCGGAGTGGTTCCCCGTGCTCGGCGAACAGTGGGGGCCGGTCGACGGCACCACCTGGCTGCAGCAGGGGTTCTCGGCACTCGGCCTGGCGGTCGTCGCGGCCTGGGCGGTGCTCGCGCTGCGTCGCGCCGGAGTGGTGCACCGCACCGACCCGCCGGCGGTCGGCATCGTGCGGGTCGCCGCGTGGATGTCGGCGGGCCTGCTGCTTCTCGGATCGTTCGCGGCACACGTCGCCCGCGACGGCGTACCCGGCAGCTACGCGCAGCTGCGCGACACCGCCTTCGACGCCGGCACCCTCGCGGGTGCGGCGATTCTCGTGCTCACACTCGCGGCATCCGTCGTCGTGCGCCTCCTGCGGCGCGCCGGCTAACCCCGCAGAGCTCGCAGCACCTTCGCGGTGGCGAGGGCGGCCTCGGCGGCGCGACCGCCGACATCCTCCTTCGACTCGGGCAGCCCGGCGCGGTCGAGTCCCTGCTGCTCGGTGTCGACCGTGAGCACCCCGAAACCGACCGGCTTGCCGGTGTCGAGGGCGACCCGGGTCAGCCCGTCGGTCGCGGCGGCGGCGACGTAGTCGAAGTGCGGGGTCTCGCCGCGCACGATCACGCCCAACGCGACCACGGCATCCGCCCCCGTCTCGAGGGCGACCTTGCTGACGACCGGCAACTCGAAGCTGCCGGCGACCTGGATCTCGGTCACCGTCGCCCCGGACGCCGCGAGCACGCCGCGGGCACCCGCGAGCAGCCCCTCCGAGATGCGGGTGTGCCACAGCCCCGACACGATCGTCACGTTGAGTCCCGTGCCGTCGGTGTCGAGCTCGGGCATTCCTTCGCCGCTCATCGCGTCGTCTCCTTCAGTTCGTCGGCCTTCAGTTCGTCGGCGAGGCGGGCCGCGTCGAGGCCCTCCTGGTCGGGAAGGGCGTGACCCATGCGGTCGCGCTTGGCCTCGAGGTAGCCCTCGTTGAAGTCGCCGACACCGACGACGAGCGGTACCAGCTCGGTCACCGTCACGCCGCGCTCCTGCAGCTGGCGGGCCTTCTCGGGGTTGTTGCTGAGCAGCCGTACCGAGCTCAGGCCGAGGTCCTTCAGGATCGCCGTCGCCGCGCCGTAGTCGCGGGCGTCGGCGGGCAGCCCGAGCATGAGGTTGGCGTCGAGCGTGTCGAGGCCCTCCTCCTGCAGCTTGTACGCGCGCAGCTTGTTGATCAGACCGATGCCGCGCCCCTCGTGGCCGCGCAGGTAGACGACGACGCCGCCGTCATCCCGGATGCGCTCCAGCGCCGCATCGAGCTGCGGGCCGCACTCGCACTTGAGCGACCCGAAGGCTTCGCCGGTGAGGCACTCCGAGTGCACGCGCACGAGCGCGCCGTCTTTCGGTTCACCCGAGATCCACGCGACGTGGTCGGCGCCGGTCGACCGGTCACGGTACGCCCGCACCCGGAACGTGCCGTGCGCCGTCGGCACGTTGGTCTCCACCTCGAACGACACACGGGCCGTCTCGGGAATCTCGACGACCGCCGTCGGATCCTTCTCGCACTTGCGCTCCTCCATGAACCGGATGAGCTCTTCGATCGTGATCACCGGGATGTCGTGCTCCGCGCCGAGCGCGAGCAACCCGGGCAGACGCATCATCTCGCCGCCGTCTTCGACGATCTCGCCGATCACCCCGACCGGGGTCAGCCCGGCGAGCTTCAGCAGGTCGACGGTCGCCTCGGTGTGGCCGTCGCGTTCCCGCACCCCACCGTCGACGGCACGCAACGGGATGATGTGGCCGGGTCGGATGAGGCTGGCCGGCGTCGACTCGGGGTCGGCGAGCACACGCAGGGTGTGCGCGCGGTCGGAGGCCGAGATGCCCGTCGACAACCGGTCGGCGGCATCCACGCTGATCGTGTACGCGGTGCCGCGCGGGTCTTCGTTGTGCGCCCACATCGGGGGCAGCTCGAGCCGGTCGGCGATCTCGTTCGTCAGCGGCGCGCAGAGATACCCGGAGGTGTGCCGCACCGTCCAGGCGATCCACTCCTGGCTCACGAACTGCGCCGCCATCACGACGTCGCCCTCGTTCTCGCGGCCCTCGTCGTCGGCGACGATGACGGGCTTGCCCTCACGCAGCGCCTGAAGGGCGGTAGGGATGTCGGCGAGACTCATGCGTTTCCTCCTGTTGCGGGGCTGTCGGCGCTTCCGCCGTGCCCATAGATGCCCACCGAACCCGCGGCGAAAGCGCCGACAGCCCCGCTGGGTGACTCGAGTGCGCCCGCTCCGAAGTGGATGAGGCGTTGGACGTGACGGGCGACGATGTCGGTCTCGATGTTGACCCGGTCGCCGGGGGTGAGGGTGCCGAGGGTGGTCGCGGCGAGCGTCTCGGGGATGAGCGAGACCTCGAACCAGTCGTCGCCGGCGTCGCTCACGGTGAGCGAGACGCCGTTGACCGCGATCGAGCCCTTGCGCACGACGAGGGGAGCGTGCTCGGGGTCGAGGGTGAAGCGCAGCACGCGCCAGGCGTCGCCCGGCGTCACGGTGAGCAGGGTCGCCGTGCCGTCGATGTGACCCTGCACGATGTGGCCGCCGAGACGGTCGCCGAGGGCGGCGGCGCGCTCGATGTCGACGCGGTCGCCGACCTTCCGCTCGCCCAGAGTGGACATCGCGATCGACACGGCCATGACATCCGCGGTGAACCAGTCGGGTCCCTGGTCGACGACGGTCAGGCAGACGCCGTCGACCGAGATCGAGTCGCCGTGCTTCGCATCGCTCACCGCGAGCGGAGCCTTGATCGTGAGGCGCCCGGAGTCGCCCGCCCGATCCCAGGCGAGCACCTCGCCCAACTCTTCGATGATGCCGGTGAACATCTCAGCCTTCCTTCGGAACAGCGTGCAGATAGAGGTCGTCGCCCAGCTGCTCGACGGTGTCGACGTGCAGGCGCAGGATCGCATCCATGCTCGGGATGCCGAGCTCGCCGATCGCGAGCTTCGGCCCACCCAGCAGGGCGGGGGCCAGGTAGATCGCGAACTCGTCGGCGTACCCGGCGGCGATGACGGCGCTCGCGAGGGTCGGCCCGCCTTCGACGTACACCCGGCGGATGCCGCGGGCGTGCAGGTCGGCCATGACGCGGGCCAGGTCGCGGGTGCCGGTTTGGAGCACGCCGCGCGGGTGTGCGTGGAGGGCGGCGTCGGCCGGGATGGCGCGCTCACCCACGACGACTGGCAGCGGTTGGGCGGGCAGCAGCTCGCCGGCATCCCCCCGGGCGGTGAGCGACGGGTCGTCGGCGAGCACGGTGCCGGTGCCGACGAGGATCGCGTCGCTCTGCGCGCGCTGCTCGTGCACCTTCTGGCGCGCGGCCGCGCCGGTGATCCACTGGCTCGAACCGTCGGCGGCGGCGGCGCGACCGTCGAGGGTGGAGGCCCATTTCACGACCACCCAGGGCCGACCGCGGCGCATCGCCTCGAGCCAGGGGCGCAGCAGGGCTTCGGCCTCGTCGTGCAGCACGCCGTGCACCACCGGGATGCCGGCCTCCGCGAGTCGCTGCGCGCCGTGACCCGACACGGCGCCCGGGTCGGGCACCGCGAACACGACCTTGCCGATGCCCGCCGCGATGAGCGCCTCGGAGCAGGGTCCGGTGCGGCCGGTGTGGTTGCATGGCTCGAGGGTGACGACGGCGGTGAGGCCGGCGGCATCCGTGACCTTGCTGAGCGCGTCGACCTCCGCGTGCGGGGTGCCCGCGCCGCGGTGCCAGCCTTCGGCGACGATGCGGCCGTCGGCATCCAGCAGCACGCAACCGACCTGCGGATTGCCGCCGACGAGCGGCCCGCGCGCGGCGAGATCCAGTGCGCGGCGCATCGGCGCCTCGTACCGCGAGGTCTCGCTCATCCCGTTCACTCCTGGTCAGTCCAGGGCAACGGGAGGGGTGCGATCCGAGCACGCGCGGCGTGTTCGGTCAGCGTGCATCCTCCCATCCGGACTTTAACCGTCGGTTCCGGATTTCCACCGGATCGGCTCCCCGCCTTCGCAGGCGAGGAGTTCGCGGACTATGACCGCCGGTGCGGGATTTCACCGCCCCTGGAGCACGTGCTTCGTGTCACCAGCCTATAACTCACGTCGAGCGGCCGGCATTCCCGCCGTCGGCGGCCGAGTGCGGGGCCTGTTCGTCCCGCGTTCTCGGGAGTACCGTTCCGTCAAGGAGAAGCGGCATGAAACGTGCACTGATCGTCGTCGTCATCGTGCTCGCCGCCCTCGCGGGCGCGCTCGTGACCTGGTTGCTCCTGCGGCAGTCGGCTCCGCCGACGGTCAACAGCTACGCCGAATGCGTCGCCGCCGGATACCCGGTACTGGAGACCTACCCCGAACAGTGCCGTACGCCCGACGGCAGAACGTTCGTGAACCCCGACGCGACGCCGATCGGGCCGACCGGGGAGTTCACCTCGGAGGGCGGCACGACGATCACCCTCGACGGGTGGACCGACGCCCTCGTCGCCAGCCCGCTGACGATCACGGGGGAGGTGCCGGGCAACTGGTCGTTCGAGGCGAGCTTCTCGGTGCAGCTGACCGACGCGGAGGGCAACGTGCTCGTCGAAGCCCCCGCGCAGCTCGAGGGCGACTGGATGACGGACGAGATGGTGCCGTTCAGCGTCACCCTGACTTTCGAGCCTCCGCCGGGCACGAATCCCTCCGGGTTCCTCGTGCTGCTGAAGGCGAACGCGTCGGGGCTGCCGGAGAATGACGACTCTGTCAGAATCCCGATCGTCTTCGAGTAGCTTCCGCGCCCTCAGCGGCGGGGGAGGAATCCGATGCGGTCGTACACCTTCGCGAGGGTCGCCGACGCGATCGCCTCGGCCCGATCGGCGTTGCCCGCGAGCAGCCGGTCGAGTTCGGCGGGGTCGGCGAGCAGCTCGAGCGCCCGTTCGCGCACGGGGGCGAACGCGGCGACCACGGCATCCGCCGTCTCGGACTTGAGGTCGCCGTAGCCGCGGCCGGCGAACTGGTCGACCAGCGCCGGCACCGGCTGACCGCCGAGCACCGACAGCAGCGACAGCAGGTTCGACACCCCGGGCTTCTCGGCCGGATCGAAGCGGATGTCGCGGTCGGCATCCGTCACCGCCGACTTCACCTTCTTCGCCAGCACCGTCGGCTCGTCGAGCAGCCAGAGGATGCCCTGCGGCGACTCGCCCGACTTCGACATCTTCGAGCCCGGGTTCTGCAGGTCGTAGACCTTCGCCGTCTCGGGCAGGATGCGCACCTCGGGCAGCACGAACGTCTCGCCGAAGCGGGTGTTGAACCGATGGCCGAGGTCGCGCGTCAGCTCGATGTGCTGGCGCTGGTCTTCGCCGACGGGCACGATCTCGGCGTCGTAGAGCAGCACGTCGGCGGCCTGCAGGATCGGGTAGGTGAACAGCCCGACCGACGCGGCATCCGAGCCCTGCTTCGAGGACTTGTCTTTGAACTGCGTCATGCGGCTCGCCTCGCCGAAGCCGGTGAGGGTATTGAGCACCCAGGCGAGTTCGGCGTGGGCGGGCACGTGCGACTGCACGAACAGAATCGAGGATGCCGGGTCGATTCCCGCCGCGATGTACTGCGCGGCGGTGCGGCGGGTCGCCTCGCGGAGCTCCGCCGGATCCTGCGGAACGGTGATCGCGTGCAGGTCGACGACGCAGAAGACGGCGTCGTACTCGACCTGCAGGTCGCGCCACTGCAGCAGCGCGCCGATGTAGTTGCCGGCGTGCAGCGACGCGGCAGAGGGCTGCATCCCCGAGAAGAGGCGGGGCTTGGTCATGGGAAGGTCCGTTCTAGAGCTGGTAGTCGACGACGAGGGGAGCGTGGTCCGACCATCGCTCGTCCCATGCCGCAGCCCGATCGACCTTCACATCGACGACTTTAGCGGCCAGCTCGACGGTCGCCGCCTGGTAGTCGATGCGCCAGCCGGTGTCGGTGTCGAACGCCTTGCCGCGGTTCGACCACCAGGTGTAGGGGCCGTCGACCTCGCCGGCGAAGCGGCGCCCGACGTCGACGAAGCCGAAGCCGGCCCCGGCGTTGTAGCCGGGGTCGTCTTCCGCCCCGAAGAACCGATCGAAGTACGCCCGCTCCTCCGGCAGGAACCCGGCGTTCTTGACGTTGCCCTTCCAGTTGCGGATGTCGAGCGTGCGGTGCCCGACGTTCAGGTCACCCATCACGACCGACAGCGGATTGCGCTGCCGCAGCTCCGGCAGGTGCACGAGCATCCCCTCGAGGAACCGGAACTTCTCGTCTTGCTTGGGCGTGCCGACCGCCCCCGACGGCACGTAGCACGACACGACGGTGACGACGGTGCCGTCGACGTCGTAGTCGGCTTCGAGCCACCGACCGGCGGAGTCGAAGTCGTCGGGGCCGAAGGTCACCCGGTGCACCGACGCCGCGCGCCGCGACGCGATCGCCACCCCTGCCCGGCCCTTCGCCGTCGCCGGGTCGTGCAAGATGTCCCACTCGTCGCCGAGCAGCTCGTCGAGGTGCTCGGTCTCGGCCCGCACCTCCTGCATCGCGAGGATGTCGACATCCCGGCCGGCGAGCCAGTCGCCCATCCCCTTGCGGAACGCGGCGCGCACCCCGTTGACGTTGACACTGGCGATGCGGAGGCGAGTCACGCATCTACGGTAGCGGCGACCACCGAGACGGCGGCGCTCAGCGACGGCCGAACAGCCGCTGCCAGAATCCGCGCTTCGGGGGAGGCTGCGGCGTGTGCGCGGCGACGAGTGCTCGTGCCTGCTCGAGCCGGGCCTCGAAGACCTTCCGGTCGATCACGATCCCCTCGTCGTCGACGTCCACCGCCATCCAGGTGGCGGCGATCAGGATCACCTGCGACACGAAGTTGTAGTAGATCAGCAGGCCGGCGACGACCGCGAAGGATCCGATGAGCGGGTTGCTCCGCGCGCCGCCGAGCAGCAGGCCCCCGGCGACGGTCAGCGCGGCGAGCCCGATCGCGCCGAGCATCACCCCGTGCCGCAGGATGCGGGCGGGCACCTTCACTCCGGCGAGCAGCCGGTAGAGCCCGGCAAGGGCGGTCGCGTACACGAGCACCGCGACGACCAGGGTGACCGTGCGGCTCAGCACCAGGCCGATGACCGACCGTGCGTCGATGCCCAGCCAGCCGAGCACGCCCTCCGTCGCGGTGGTGCCGGCGAACGACAGTCCCGCAGCGATCAGCAGGAG
Source organism: Pseudolysinimonas yzui (assembly GCF_014653215.1). GTDB lineage: Bacteria > Actinomycetota > Actinomycetes > Actinomycetales > Microbacteriaceae > Pseudolysinimonas_A > Pseudolysinimonas_A yzui. The sequence continues at coordinate 356,048 of NZ_BNAI01000002.1, forward strand.
CACGCCGAAGGCGACGCCGAGGGCGAGGTCGATGAGCTTCTGCAGCACCACGTTGGTCGACGCGGGTGGCAGATCGAACAGGGTGCGCACCGAGTCGCGGGCGGAGGCGAGCCAGCCGAGCGCGGTGAACAGCAGCCCGACGAATGCGACCAGGCCCGAAACGCCGAACTCGACGCCCGCCGAGAACACCTCCGGGTCGATCGCCCCATTGCGCGAGCCGTCCTTGATGAGACCCGGCACCACCCCGGCGAGGAAGTCGAGCAGGGTCTGTCGAAGGAGCGTGTCGCCGCTCACCACGACACCCGCGACCGAGAAGGCGACCCACAGGCCCGCGAACACGGCGAACAGCGCCTGATACGCCAGTCCGCTCGCCAGGATCGGGCCGCGGTCGCGACCGTAGCGCACGAACACCCGCACGGCCTTCTGGCGTTGCGCCCAGGCGTTTGCGGCAGCGATCCGATCCGTCAGTCGCATGGGTGTCAGCCTAGGCGGGGCCTAGGTGCCCCCCATTCGGGGGGTGAGTCGCGGGTGAACATCGGCGTCATAGTAGACGGAACGGGCTGTCTCTTTTGGTGAAAGCCGTCGCGTCGCGGCAACGCTCTCGACGGGTTTCGATTCCTGAATGAGGGACACAGAGAGGCCCGGGAATGGATCAGGGGGATGAGCGAGCAGGATACGAAGCTAACCACTTCGGATGCGGAGCTGATCGAACGCGCGCGATCGGGGGATACGCGGGCGTTCGGGGAATTGTGGCGCCGTCATTATCGTTCTGCCGCTCGCGTCGCCCGCCAGTTCACGTCGTCGATCGATGCGGATGACCTCGTCAGCGAGGCTTATGCACGGATCTACCAACGTGTTCTGGCGGGCGGCGGACCTACCGGCGCCTTTCGTCCCTACCTGTACACGACTATCCGAAACCTAGCGAGCTCCTGGGGGGCCGCCTCGCGTGACGTCCAGGTGGACATCATCGAAGACTTCGAAGACGACAGGATTCCGGACGACCCGGCCGCGTGGGCCCTCGACCGGACACTGACCGCGCGCGCCTTCCGCTCCCTCCCCGAGCGGTGGCAGACCGTGCTCTGGTACACCGAGGTCGAAGGCATGGACCCGCACGAGGTCGCGCCCCTGATGGGCATGACCGCGAACGGCGTCGCCGCCCTCTCGTACCGCGCCCGGGAAGGCCTGCGCAAGGCGTGGCTGCAGGCGCATGTGTCGGATGCCAGCGCGTCCGGTGAATGCCAGTGGGCGATGTCGCGGCTCGGCGAGCATGCCCGCGACGGTCTCTCGAACCGCGATCGCGAGCGGCTCACCGCGCACCTCGCCGGCTGCGCCAAGTGCACCATCGTGTCGGAAGAGGTCGACGAGGTCGGCTCCCGCCTCGCGTTGGTGCTGCTCCCGCTGCTCCTCGGTGGCGTCGCCGGGGGGTCGCTGCTGGCGTCGCTCAGCGAAGCGTCGGGAGCCTCCGCCGCCACCCTGCCGATCCCCGACGTGCCCGTCGCCCTCGACACGATCGCCGGCAGCGGAGTGCTCGCGGCGCCCATCGTCGGCGGACTCTCGATGGGAGCCGCCGCCGGAACGGGCACGCTCGTCGGCGGGTTCGCCGTCGCCGCCGTGATCGTCGGCAGCGTCGCGCTCGGCGTCGCGCCGACCGTCGACGACGGGGGATCCGCCCCGCCGCCCGCCGCCGTCGAGCAGGACGAGACGACCGACGACGCCGGCTCGACGACATCCGATGACGGGGTCGTCGACATCGAAGAGGTCGTCGCCGGCGATGCCGACACCGTCGGCGGGGTGCTCGAAGAGACGGTCGACTCGGTCATCGACACGATCACCGACGACAACGGCTCCATCGTCGACGCCGACATCGCCCTTCACCTCACCGGTACGGGAACCCCCGGCGCCACGATCACCGCGCAGGCGGCCGGCACCGTCTACGCCACGGTGCAGGTCAACGCCGCAGGCAACTACGTCATCGACATCGCGGCGTTCCCGGGCGGGCTTTCATCGATCGACCTGGTGCAGACCGTCGACCGCGACTACCTCGGCGCCCTCGTGCTCGGCAGCAACCCGCTCGCCGAAGTGCTCGGCCTGCTCGACGGACTCATCAACGCGCTCATCCAGCCCCTCGGGTTGTCGTCGGGCGGCGGCACCGTCGACGTCAACCTCATCGGCTGATCGATGTCCCCCGAACTCGGGGGACGAAAGTCGCGAAAGCCGCGTCATACCCGCCGAGTGCTCACGTCTCTTCAGCTGAGACCTCCGGGTCTCAGCCCTTCGACGTCCCATCCGAGGGCACTCGGTCCGGTCCCGCGGTGATCCCAGCCTTCGCGGGGCCGGGCCTTCCTCGTTAAACGACGGTGAGGTCGAGGCGGGGGAGGCCGGGGTTTCCGCGGAGGACGGCCTGCTTCACTTCGGCGATCGCCTTGGTGACCTCGATGCCGCGCGGGCAGGCCTCGGAGCAGTTGAAGGTCGTGCGGCAGCGCCACACTCCCTCCTTGTCGTTGAGGATGTCGAGGCGCACCTGCGACCCCTCGTCGCGGCTGTCGAAGATGAAGCGGTGCGCGTTGACGATCGCGGCCGGGCCGAAGTACTGGCCGTCGGTCCAGAACACCGGGCACGACGAGGTGCACGCGGCGCAGAGGATGCACTTGGTGGTGTCGTCGAAGATCGCGCGCTGGGCGACCGACTGGATGCGCTCCTTGTAGGGCTTGTCGCTCGCGATGAGGAACGGCTGGATGGCGCGGTACGACTCGAAGAACGGCTCCATGTCGACGATGAGGTCCTTCTCGAGCGGAAGGCCCTTGATCGCCTCGACGTAGATCGGCTGGCTGATGTCGAGATCCTTGATGAGGGTCTTGCAGGCGAGCCGGTTCCTGCCGTTGATGCGCATCGCATCCGAACCGCAGATGCCGTGCGCGCACGAGCGGCGGAACGACAGCGACCCGTCTTGCTCCCACTTGATCTGGTGCAGCGCGTCGAGCACCCGGTCGGTCGGGTACATCTGCACGTCGTAGTCGACCCAGCGCGGCTCCTCGTCGACCTCGGGGTCGAAGCGGCGGATGATGAGGGTGACGGTGAATGCCTGCACGGGCGCCTCGGCGACGGCCATCAGTACTTCCTCTCCATCGGCTGGTAGTTGGTGATCACGACCGGCTTCCAGTCGAGCGTGATGTGGTCGGACGCGTCGGGCGAATGCGGGTCGCCGGTCAGGTACGCCATCGTGTGCTTCATGTAGGTGGCGTCGTCGCGGTCGGGGTAGTCGTCGCGCATGTGGCCGCCGCGGCTCTCCTTGCGGTTGCGCGCGCTGTAGACGACCACCTCGGCGAGGTCGAGCAGGAAGCCCAGTTCGATCGCTTCGAGCAGGTCGGTGTTGAACCGCTTGCCCTTGTCTTGGATCGACACGTTCTTGTAGCGCTCGCGCAGCGTGTAGATCGTGTGGGTGACCTTCTCGAGCGACGCGTCGGTGCGGAAGACCTGCGCGTTGCGGTCCATCTCCTCCTGCAGTTCCTTGCGCAGATGCGCGATGCGCTCGGTGCCCGTCGAGTTCTTCAGCTGCGCGACGAGCCCGGTGACGAACGCGGCGGGGTTCTTCGGCAGCGGCGTCCAGTCCACCGTCTTGGCGTATTCGACGGCGTTGTTGCCGGCCCGCTTGCCGAACACGTTGATGTCGAGCAGCGAGTTGGTGCCCAGGCGGTTGGAGCCGTGCACGCTCACGCAGGCGCATTCACCGGCCGCGTAGAGACCGGGCACGACGGTGTCGTTGTCGCGCAGCACCTCGGCCTTGACGTTGGTCGGGATGCCGCCCATCGCGTAGTGCGCCGTCGGCATGACGGGCACCGGCTCGACGACCGGGTCGACGCCCAGGTACGTGCGGGCGAACTCGGTGATGTCGGGCAGCTTCGTCTCGAGCACCTCGGCCCCGAGGTGGGTGCAGTCCAGCAGCACGTAGTCCTTGTGCGGTCCGGCCCCGCGACCCTCGGCGACCTCCTGCACCATGCAGCGCGACACGATGTCGCGCGGCGCGAGGTCTTTGATGGTCGGGGCGTAGCGCTCCATGAAGCGCTCACCGGAGGCGTTGCGCAGGATGGCGCCCTCACCGCGGGCGCCCTCGGTCAAGAGGATGCCGAGGCCGGCCAGTCCGGTCGGGTGGAACTGGAAGAACTCCATGTCTTCCAACGGCAGACCCTTGCGCCAGATGATGCCGACGCCGTCACCGGTGAGGGTGTGCGCGTTCGAGGTGGTCTTGTAGATCTTGCCGAAGCCGCCGGTGGCGAAGACGATCGCCTTCGCCTGGAAGACGTGGATCTCACCGGTGGAGAGTTCGTAGGCGACGACGCCCGAGGGCTGCTCCTTGCCCTTGACCGTGGTCATGACGACATCCAGCGCGTAGTACTCGTTGTAGAACTCGACGCCGAGCTTCACGCAGTTCTGGAACAGCGTCTGCAGGATCATGTGGCCGGTGCGGTCCGCCGCGTAGCAGGCCCGGCGCACCGGCGCCTTGCCGTGGTCGCGGGTGTGGCCGCCGAAGCGCCGCTGGTCGATCTTGCCGTCGGGCGTGCGGTTGAACGGCAGGCCCATGTTCTCGAGGTCGAGCACGGCGTCGATGGCTTCCTTCGCCAGGATCTCGGCCGCATCCTGGTCGACGAGGTAGTCGCCGCCCTTGACGGTGTCGAAGGTGTGCCACTCCCAGCTGTCCTCCTCGACGTTGGCGAGGGCCGCAGCCATGCCGCCCTGCGCCGCACCGGTGTGCGACCGGGTCGGGTAGAGCTTCGTGATGACCGCCGTCTTCGCCTTCGGTCCCGCCTCGATCGCCGCGCGCATGCCGGCGCCGCCGGCCCCGACGATCACGACGTCGTAGCGGTGATAGTGAACGCCGTCGATGACGTCGCCGTCTTCAAAATCCATGCGTGTGTGCTCCGGGATCACTGCGCCGCGCAGAGCGGAGCGAGGGTTGCCGACGGTTCCCCGATGCACGGGTCGAACGTCGTGAGAACGAGGGTTCCGAGGGTGAGGAGCACGATCGTGGCGCCCGCGAGGGCGACCAGGAACACGATCCGCAGGCGCCCGTGGGCGTAGTCGTTGATGATCGTGCGCATGCCGTTGGCCCCGTGGATGAGGGCGAACCAGAGCAGCAGCATGTCGTAGACCACCCAGAACGGGTCGGCGAGCTTGCCGGCGACGAACGCGAAGTCGATCGCCTTCACCCCGTCACCGAGGAAGAGGTTCACCAGCAGGTGGCCGAAGATCAGCACGACGAGCAGCACGCCCGAGACGCGCATGTAGAGCCAGCCCCACATCTCCCAGTTCACCCTGCGGCGCTTGAGCTGACGAGTGTTGGGCGCCGGGATCGCGGTCGAGGTGGCCATCACTCGCCTCCGAAGACGTGCAGGAGCTGACGCGGGATGAAGCCGGCGAGCAGCAGAAGCCACACGGCGACCACGATCCAGAACATGAGGCGCTGGATGCGCGGGCCGATGCTCAGGAAGTCGATCGCGATGATGCGCAGGCCGTTGAGGGCGTGCAGGCCGATCGCGGCGACGAGGCCGATCTCGCCGAGGCCCATGATCGGGGTCTTGTAGGTGCCGATCACCGCGTCGTACGCCTCCGGGCTGACCCGGATGAGCGCGGTGTCGAGGATGTGCACCAACAGGAAGAAGAAGATGGCGACCCCGGTGATGCGATGCAGCACCCAGGACCACATTCCTTCGCGGCCGCGGTACAGGGTTCCGACCGGTCGCTTCGGGGCTGTGATCTTGGGAGCCCGGATCTTCGCCGCGTCAGTCGTGGACACGGATTCCTCCTTGTGCTCCGTCGCGGGGTGGCGCGCCGCAGTGTGAATCAGTACTCGTCAGTCTAGGCGACCGGCGAGCCTCAGATGCGCGCGCCGGCGAGGGCGCGGTCGGTCATGACGCGAGCGTAGAACTCCAGCAGGTCGTCGCAGATCGCCGCCCACGACCGGCCGAGCACCCGCCGTCGACCGGCCTCGCCCATCCGGGCCCGCAGCTCCGGAGCGGCGACCAGTCCCGCCACGGCCGTCCGCAGGTCGGAGTCGGACGCGGGGTCGTAGAGCAACCCGTCGACGCCGGGTTCGACGAGGTCGATCGGGCCGCCCGCCCGGGGAGCGACGACGGGGAGCCCGCTCGCGTGGGCCTCCTGAAGGGTCTGCCCGAAGGTCTCCTCGGTGCCGGTGTGCACGAACAGGTCGAGCGCGGCGTAGGCGTCGGCGAGGTCGTCGCCACCGAGGGCGCCGAGGAAGGTGACCGGCATCCCGTCGAGCGCGCGCACGACCTGCGGCATCGCGGGGCCGTCCCCGATGACGGCGAGCCGCATCCCGGGGATGTCGCGCAGCTCGGCCAGCCGCTCGAGGCTCTTCTCCGGGGCGACCCGGCCGACGTAGCCGACGATCGTCTCGCCGTCGGGAGCGAGTCGTGCCCGCAGGTCGGCTGCGCCGGCGCCCGTCCGCCGGCTCGGGTGGTAGCGCTCGATGTCGACGCCGCGACCCCAGCGCTCCAGGCGGGGCACGCCCGCGGCGCGGAGGTCGGCGAGCGCCGTGGTCGACGGGGCGAGGGTCAGATCCGCGCCCTCGTGGATCCACCGCACGAGGCGCCAGGCGAACGCGCTCGCGGCCGAGAGCCGATTGCGCCGCGCGTATCCCGACACGTCGGTCTGGTAGATCGCGACGCTGGGCACGCCGAGGCGGTTCGCCGACGCGATCGCCTGCGCGCCGAGCAGAAACGGGGAGGCCACATGCAGCACGTCGGGCCGGAAGGCGGCGAGCAGTCCGCTCACCTGCGAGTTCGGCAGGCCCACCGGAAACTGGCGGTAGGCGAGGGCGGGCACCTGATGGATGCGGAATCCGGCGTATTCGCGCGGCGAACCCGCCGCGGGAACGATGACCGTCGCCTCGTGCCCACGCATCGCGAGGTGGTCGAGCACGCGGACGACCGACGTCGTGACGCCGTTGACCGTCGGCAGGAAGCTCTCGCTCACCACGGCGACCCTCATGCCGCGACGCTACGGAGCGCTCGGGCGGGGGCAGGCGACCTCGGCGTGACGTGCGGGTGTACGGCGGCTGAAGACTGCGCTCATGCCCCACGGTTACGCTGAGGCGCATGGCCGACACCCCCGACGCGCTCGCCCGGTTCTACAGCGTCATCCCCGCCGGCGGCATCGGCTCCCGGCTCTGGCCGCTCTCGCGCGCCGACGCCCCGAAGTTCCTGCACGACCTCACCGGATCGGGCAGCACCCTGCTGCGCAGCACCTGGGACCGGCTCGCCCCGCTCTCGGGTGACCAGCGGATCATGGTGGTCACCGGGCGCGCCCACCGCGCCGCCGTCGAGGAGCAGCTTCCCGAGCTCGCCGACGCCAACGTCGTGCTCGAGAGCGAACCGAAGGACTCTTCCGCCGCGGTCGGACTCGCCGCCGCCATCCTGGTGCGCCGCGAGCCCGACGTGATCGTCGGGTCGTTCGCCGCCGACCACGTGATCCGGGATGTGCGCTCGTTCCGCCGCGCGATCGAGCAGGCCGTCGTCGTCGCCGACGCCGGCTACATCGCGACGATCGGCATCACCCCCACCGAACCGGCGATCGGTTTCGGCTACATCCACTGCGGCGAGTCGCTCGACATCCCGGGGGCCCCGAAGGCGCTGCGGGTGGAGAGTTTCGTCGAGAAGCCCGACCTGGCGACGGCGGAGCAGTACGTCGAAGGCGGTGAGCACCTCTGGAACGGGGGCATGTTCGTCGCCCGGGCCGACGTTCTGCTCGACCAGATGCGCGAGACCCAGCCGGAACTGGTGAGCGGCCTCGAGGAGCTGGCGGCCGTCTGGGACGATCCGGCACGCCGCGGCCCGGCGGTCGACCGCATCTGGCCGGGACTCACCAAGATCGCCATCGACTACTCCGTGGCCGAGCCCGCCGCCCGGGCCGGACGCCTCGCCGTCGTGCCCGGCACCTTCGACTGGGACGACGTCGGCGACTTCGCCTCGATCGCCAAACTGCACTCCGGGGGGCGCAAGAACGACCTCGCGATCCTCGGCGAGAACGCCCGCGTGCTCGCCGACGCCTCGAGCGGCATCGTCGTGAGCCAGACCGACCGCATCATCTCGCTCATCGGCGTGCGCGACATCATCGTGGTCGACACCCCCGACGCCCTGCTGGTCACGACGAGCGCGAACGCCCAGCGGGTGAAGAGCGTCGTGGATGCCCTCAAGCTCAGCGGTCGCTCCGAGGTGCTGTAGACCTCACACCTCGATCTCGCCGCCGACGCCGCGGAGGTGGTCGCGGAACGTGAGGTCTGGCCGGATGGCCCGAGCGGCGAGGTAGTCGCCGAAGCGCACCTGGTCGCGCAGCGAGGTGCCGGCCCGGATGAGGTCGGCCTGCCGCCCCTCCGTCGCCGCGATGCCTGCCGCCACCTCGAGTAGCTCCTCCACCCGCTCGAGCGGCACGAACAGCACGCCGTCGTCGTCGCCGAACACGGCATCCGCTCTCGTGACCGCCCACTCGCCGACCCGGGCCGTGGTGAGGGCGTCCGGAACGCGCGGGTCGAGCCGCTGCGGCCCGGTGGGCAGCGTGCCGAGACTGAACAGCGGCATCCCGAGCTGTGCGATGTCGGCGCTGTCACGGTGCAGTCCCCAGATGACGATCCCGCTCACCCCACCCGCGGCCGCATCCAGAACCGCCAGGTCGCCGATGCACGCCTCGTCGAGCCGCCCGCCGTTGTCGGCCACCAGTACGTCACCCGGTTGCGCCGCCGACACCGCTTCGAGGAAGACGTCGACGCTTCCGGAATGCACGGCCGGCAGAACGCGCCCCGCGATCCGCATGCCCGGCGCCAACGCCCGCACCCCCGTCGGAGCGCAGCGCACCGGGATGCCCGCGCGCAGGCAGGCATCGGCCAGGTGGGGGGTCGTCAGGGTCGCGAAGCGATCGAACATGCCGTGACGCTATCCCCGCCGGGCGCGCGCGGCCACGGCCACTGTCCTACCGTTGGACTGTGCCCCTCCCCCTCGTCATCGACACCGACACCGCCCAAGACGACTGCGTCGCCATCCTCGTCGGGCTTCTCGACCCGGAGGCCGACCTGCGGGCGATCACGATGGTCGCCGGCAACGTCGGATTCGACAAGCAGGTCAAGAACGCCTGGATGACGCTCAACGTCGCCGACCGGCTCGACGTGCCCGTCCACCTCGGCTGCCGGCGGCCCCTGGTGCGCGAGTGGGTGTCGGCCGAGAACGTGCACGGCGACGGCGGCGGGGGGCTGGCGATCGACGAGTCGGGTCTCGCGCCGCAGCCCGAGCACGGGGTGGATGCGCTCATCCGCCTCGCCGCCGAATCGCCCGGGGAGCTGACGATCGTCTGCATCGGCCCGCTCACCAACATCGCGATGGCGATCATCAAAGATCCGGGCTTCGTCACCAACGTCAAGTCGCTCTACATCATGGGCGGCTCGAACAACGCCCGCGGCAACATCACCGCCGCGGGTGAGTTCAACTTCTATGTCGACCCGGATGCCGCCAAGACCGTGTTCGCCGCCGGGTTCGCCGACATCGTCGTGGTGCCGTGGGCGCCGCTCACCCTCGTCGACGGCGTCTTCAGCCGCGACGAGATCGCCCGCATCGCCGCGGTCGGCACCCCGCTCGCGCGCTTCGTGGTGCGGGTCTGCGAGGCCACCCTCGCCTTCGACGAGTCGGTCGGCATCATGGGCTCGACGCATCCCGACTCGCTGACCGCCGCCGTGCTGCTGCACCCGGAGCTGATCTCCGCCAGCTCGCGTTACGCGGTCGACGTGGAGGCGGACTCCGAGCTGACCCGGGGCTACTCGGCGATGTCCTGGGGCGTCCACGGGCTGGAGCCGAACGCGACGGTCGTCGAAGCCGTCGACCGGCTCGCCTTCCTCGAGTACCTCATCGGATTGTTCGGCACCGCGACGACCCCACCTCGACCGTTCGATCCCGCACTCTAGGAGATCATTTCGGCCACATTTCGCATGTGTCGCGCTTTGGTAACTAATCCTCCGGTAGGACCTTGGCCACTGGTCGCCGGGGTGACCCGGGGGTTAGCCTGAGCCCATCACACCCTGGCGTCCCGCCGGGGCTTTTGCACATGGAGGATCCCAAGTGAACCTGATCACCCGTAAGCGCGCCCTCGCGAGCCTCGTGCTCGCCGGCGCGAGCGCGCTCGTGCTCGCCGGCTGTGGCGCTGCTCCCGAAGAGGGCGACGGCGGCGAGGCCGTCGACTACCTCGCCTGCGCCGTCTCCGACGAGGGCAGCTGGAACGACAAGAGCTTCAACGAGGCGGCCTACGACGGCCTGCTCAAGGCCGAGGACGAGCTGGGCGTCGAGATCAACGACGCCGAGTCGCAGTCCATCGAGGACTTCGAGCCGAACCTCACCACGATGATCGACGCCGGATGCGACGTCACGTTCGCGGTCGGCTTCAACTTCTCGATCAACGACACGATCTTCACGGTCGCCGACGCCAACCCCGACTCGCAGTTCGTCTGGATCGACGGCTGGAACCAGGGCCAGACCAACCTCAAGCCCATCACCTACGCGATGGAGCAGTCGTCGTACCTCGCGGGCTACCTCGCCGCGGCGTACTCGACCAGCAAGGTCATCGGCACCTACGGCGGACTCGACATCCCGGCCGTGACGGCGTTCATGGACGGCTTCTACTACGGCGCGAAGGCGTACGAGACGGAGACCGGCACCGCCGTGACCGTGCTCGGCCGCGACCCGATCGCCGGCACCGGCACCTTCACCGACCCGGCCCTGTCGTTCGGCGATACCGAGGGCGCGAAGTCGATCTCGGCGGGCTTCCTCGCCGAGGGCGCTGACGTCATCTTCCCGGTCGCGGGTGGCCTGTTCGCCTCGACCGCCGAGGCGATCACCGAGTCGGGTTCGACCACCGCGGTCTTCCTCGGCGTCGACAAGAACATCGCCGTCACCTCGCCCGAGTACGCGGACCTCGTCCTCACCTCGGTCGAGAAGCGCATGACGCAGGCCGTGTTCGACATCATCTCCGACCTGTCGTCGGGCGGCGAGTTCAACGTCGACGCCTACGTCGGAACCCTCGAGAACGACGGCACCGCGCTGTCGCAGAGTGACAAGATCTCGGACGAGCTTCTCGCGAAGCTCGACGAGCTCAAGGCCGGCATCATCGACGGATCGATCGACCCGCTCGCCTGATCCCGTAGTTCCTGATCGGCGTCCGCGCTGATCGACTGATGTGCCGGGGTGGCTTCGGCCGCCCCGGCACATCGCTTTCTCCGCCGGCCTCGCGTCGGCCCGCCCCCTCGTGCAGGATGGACCCGATGAAACTCGAACTCCGCGGCATCACGAAGCGCTTCGGGAGTCTCGTCGCCAACGACGGCATCAGCATCACGGTCGAGCCGGGAGAGATCCACGCCCTGCTCGGTGAGAACGGCGCCGGCAAGTCGACGCTGATGAACGTGCTCTTCGGCCTTTATCACGCCGACGAGGGCGAGATCCTGCTCGACGACCAACCGGTGCAGTTCAGCGGCCCCGGCCAGGCGATGACCGCCGGCATCGGCATGGTGCATCAGCACTTCATGCTCATCCCCGTCTTCACCGTCGCCGAGAACGTCATGCTCGGCCACGAGCCCTCCCGGTTCGGCATCATCGACCTCGACGCCGCCCGGGCACGCGTGCGGGAGATCTCGGCGAAGTTCGGCTTCGACATCGACCCCGACGCGAAGGTCGAAGACTTGCCCGTCGGTGCCCAGCAGCGCGTCGAGATCGTGAAGGCGCTCTCCCGCGAGGCGAAGGTTCTCGTGCTCGACGAGCCGACCGCCGTGCTCACCCCGCAGGAGACCGACGAGCTCATGGAGACGATGAGGCAGCTGTCGGATGCCGGCACCTCGATCGTGTTCATCACCCACAAGCTGCGCGAGGTGAAGGCCGTGGCCGACACCATCACCGTCATCCGGCTGGGCAAGGTCGTCGGCGCCGCCGACCCGAGCGCCTCGACCGAGGAACTCGCGACGATGATGGTCGGCCGCGAGGTCGAGCTCACCGTCGAGAAGGCTGCCGCCCGGCTCGGCGACCCCGCTCTCGTCGTGAAGGACGTCAACCTCTTCGACCACCTCGGTCGCAAGTTGCTCGACGAGATCTCGTTCGAGATCCGCGCCGGCGAGATCCTCGTGGTCGCCGGGGTCCAAGGCAACGGGCAGACCGAGCTCACCGAGGCGATCATGGGCCTCCGCGAGAAGGTGCACGGCTCGATCAAGCTCAGCGGGATGGAGCTGTCCCACGCGGCGGTTCGGCACACCCTCGACGCCGGCGTCGGCTATGTGCCGGAGGATCGCAAGAAGGACGGTCTCGTCGCCGAGTTCACCGTGTCCGAGAATCTCATGCTCGACCGCAGCGTCTCTGGTCCGTTCACCAAGGGGCTCAACATCGACTTCGCGTACCGCGACCAGTTCGCGGCCGACGCGATCGACGAGTTCGACATCCGTACCCCGGACGGCGAGACCCTCGTCGGCCGCCTGTCCGGCGGCAACCAGCAGAAGGTCGTGCTCGCCCGCGAGCTGTCGCGCGACCTCAAGCTGCTCATCGCCTCCCAGCCGACGCGCGGCGTCGACGTCGGCTCCATCGAGTTCATCCACGAGCGCATCGTCGCCGTGCGCGACAGCGGGGTGCCCGTGCTCATCATCTCCACCGAACTCGACGAGGTGCTCGCCCTCGCCGACCGGATCGCCGTGATGTACCGCGGCCGGATCATCGACATCGTCCCGGCCGGGACCCCGCGCGAGAAGCTCGGCCAGCTGATGGCGGGAGTCGCGGCGTGAGCGCCCCCGTGCTCGAGCCGCTGCCCGTCGACGCCGAGGTCGATCCCGCGGCGCGGAAGCGGCCGACGGCGCGCGAGGTGCTCTCCGACATCGCGAGCGGCGGACCGTTGCGCATCCTCCTCGCGGTCTTCCTGTCGCTCGTGGTCGGCTCGCTCCTGATCGTCTTCACCAACGAAGACGTGCTCGACACCCTCGGCTACTTCGGCGCGCGACCGACCGACTTCTTCGGTGCGGCGGGGAAGGCGATCGGCGAGGCGTACGCCGCGCTGTTCCGCGGCGCGGTGTTCAACTACCGCGCCGATTCCTTCGAAGCCGCGATCCGGCCGCTCACCGAGTCGCTGCGCTTCGCCGGACCGCTCATCGCCGCGGGGCTCGGCATCGCGCTGAGCTTCCGGGTCGGCATGTTCAACATCGGCGGTCAGGGGCAGATGCTGATGGGGGCCGCGTTCGCGGGCTTCGCGGCTGCCAACCTCTCGCTGCCGTGGGGCCTGCACCTGCTCGTCGCGATGGCGTTCGGGTTCATCGGCGCGGGGCTGTGGGCGGGAATCGTCGGACTTCTCAAGGCCTTCACCGGCGCTCACGAGGTGATCGTCACGATCATGCTCAACTACATCGCGGTGAGCCTCATCACCTACCTGATGCGCACGCCGGTGCTGCACGACATGGACTCCGGCAACAACCCGACGGCCCGTGCCCCGCAGCCCACCGCGCAGCTGCCCACGATCCTCGGGCAGGACTTCTCGCTCCACCTCGGCTTCCTCCTCTGCATCGCCGCGGTGTTCGTCTTCTGGTGGTTGATGGAACGCAGCAAGCTCGGCTTCCGCCTCCGCATGGTGGGCCTGAATCCGGATGCCGCGCGCACTGCCGGGGTGAACGTCAAGGCCGTCTTCATCGTCGCGATGGTGCTGTCGGGTCTGTTCGTCGGCCTCGCGGGAATCAACCAGGCGCTCGGCCGCACCGGCACCTTCGGCCCGAGCATCGACGCCGGCATCGGCTTCGACGCGATCACCGTCGCCCTGCTCGGCGGCTCGCGCGCGTTCGGGGTGCTGTTCGCCGGACTGCTGTTCGGCGCGATGAAGGCCGCGGGCCCGTCGATGCAGGTGCAGGATGTCGCCCCCGAGGTGCTCGTCGTCATGCAGGGTCTCATCGTGCTGTTCGTCGCGGCACCGCCGCTCGTGCGGTCGATCTTCCGGTTCCTGCCGGAGCCGCGCGTCGTGGTCCGCACGTCGGCGCCCAAGCGGTCGCTCAGGGCGACGGCTGCGGAGGCACCGGCGACACAGGCTCCGGTGGCGCAGGTCGACACGGCCCAGGGCGATGGTGCGGGCGACAGCACCGCGACGGCGAAGAAGGAGTCCCCGCTATGACCCAGACCCTCGCCCCCGAGGCGCCGGTCGTCGGACCGGTCGTCGTCGCGCCCCGCAACTGGAAGGGCGCGATCGTCATGGCGGTCGTCGCCCAGATCACGCTCGCCTTCGCTCTCACCACGGGATCCGTCGAGGTGTTCTTCTCCTGGAACGACACCGGTCAGCCCGCCGTCATCCCCGCCACCGTCGTCGACGCCCAGTTGATCTGCCTCGTGCTCGCCGTCATCGCCGAGCTGTGCGCCGTCGCGGCGTTCGTGTTCGTCGGGATGCGTCGCAAGGCGCCGCTGATCCTCACGTTCGTCGTCGCGTTCACGTTCCTGATCGCCCTCGTCGCCTCGGTCGCGGCGGGAAGTCAGAGCGGCAACATCCCGGTCGTCTTCCTGCTGACCGGCACGATCGGACTCTCGACCGCGGTGATCTTCGGCTCGCTCGCCGGTGTGCTGGGGGAGCGCGTCGGCGTCACGAACATCGCGATCGAGGGGCAGCTGCTCGGCGGCGCATTCACGTCGGCCGTCGTCGCGAGCGTCACCGACAGCCTCATCCTCGGACTGGTCGCCGGCATGGTGACCGGCGCCCTGCTGTCGATGGTGCTCGCCGGGTTCTCGATCAAGTACCTCGTCGACCAGGTGATCGTCGGCGTCGTGCTCGTCGCGCTCATGATCGGCCTGACGAACTTCTTCTACTCGGCCGCGCTCTCCGGCAACAGCGAGGAGCTGAACTTCCCCGGCACCCTGCCGTTCCTGCCGATCCCGCTGCTCTCCGACATCCCGGTGATCGGGCCCGTGCTGTTCGACCAGCGCCCGACCACCTACGCGATGTTCATCCTCGTGCCGGCGGTCTGGTTCTTCCTGTTCAAGACCCGGTGGGGCCTGCGCATCCGGGCTCTCGGCGAGCACCCGCTCGCGGCCGACACCGTCGGCATCAACGTCAACCGCTGGCGCTTCTGGACGGTCACCGTCGCCGGGCTCATCGCCGGCCTCGGCGGCGCCGCGCTGACCCTCGGATCGATCGGTCCGTTCGTGCGCGAGATGAGCGCCGGCCAGGGCTTCATCGCGCTCGCCTGCGTCATCCTCGGTCGCTGGAACCCGTTCCTCGCGGCCTCGGCGGCGCTGCTGTTCGGGTTCTCGCGTAACTTCCGCATCTGGGCGGGCCAGGCCGGATCGACGATCCCGCCGGACCTGATCGCGATGACGCCGTATCTCGTGACGCTCATCGCCGTCGCGGTGCTCGTCGGTCGCGCCGTCGCCCCGAAGGCGGTCGGCCGGCCCTACGTCAAGGAGTGACCGTGTCCGTCGATTGGGATGTGCTGCGGGCGAAGGCCAACGAAGCACTCGGCTGGTCGTATTCGCCGTACTCGAACTTCCCGGTGGGGGCGGCGGCGCTCGTCGACGACGGTCGCATCGTGCAGGGCGCCAACGTCGAGAACGCCTCGTACGGCGTCGGGCTGTGCGCCGAATGCGGGCTCGTCTCGAACCTCGCGGCGACGGGCGGCGGCAAGCTGGTCGCGTTCTCGTGCGTCGACGGGCACGGCAACGTGCTGATGCCGTGCGGCCGGTGCCGTCAGCTGCTCTACGAGTTCTCCGCGCCCGGGATGCTGCTCGAGACGGTGTCGGGGATCAAGACGATCGACGAGGTGCTGCCCGACGCGTTCGGCCCGCGCCAGCTCGAGGAGTATTCGCGTGGCTAGCCGACGGAGCGGCGCGACCGCGCTCGTGCCGCGGAGCGGTTCGACGCCGCAGGAGCGGCGGCGGCGTGGCTAGCATCGAGCCCTTCGACGCCGTCGATCTGATCAAGACCAAGCGCGACGGTGGGACGCTCTCCACCCCCCAGATCTCCTGGTTGGTCGACGCCTACACGCGCGGGTATGTCGCCGACGAGCAGATGTCGGCGATGACGATGGCGATCTTCCTCAACGGGATGCAGCCGCAGGAGATCAAGGACCTGACGCTCGCGATGATCGCGACCGGCGAGACCCTCGACTTCTCGGGTCTGTCGAAGGCGACGACCGACAAGCACTCGACCGGCGGGGTCGGCGACAAGATCACCCTCCCGCTCGCGCCGCTCGTGGCATCCTTCGGCGTCGCCGTGCCGCAGTTGTCGGGCCGCGGGCTCGGGCACACCGGCGGCACGCTCGACAAGCTGGAGAGCATCCCGGGGTGGCGCGCCAAGCTCAGCAACGACGAGTTCATGCGCCAGCTCGAGGAAGTCGGGGCGGTCGTCTGCGCGGCCGGAGCCGGGCTCGCGCCGGCCGACGGGAAGCTCTACGCCCTGCGCGACATCACCGGAACGGTCGAGGCGATCCCGCTCATCGCGTCGAGCATCATGTCGAAGAAGATCGCCGAAGGCACGGCGTCGCTCGTGCTCGACGTCAAGCACGGCTCGGGCGCGTTCATGCAGGACCCGGTTCGCTCCCGGGAGCTGGCGGAGGTGATGGTGCGGCTCGGCAACGACGCGGGCACGCGCACGGTCGCGCTGCTGACCAACATGCACGTGCCGCTCGGGCTCGCGATCGGCAACGCCAACGAGGTGCGCGAATCCGTCGAGGTGCTCGCCGGGGGCGGGCCGGCGGATGTCGTCGAGCTCACCGTCGCCCTCGCCCGCGAGATGCTCGCCCTCGCCGGGCTGCCCGACGCCGACGTCGAGTCGGCACTCGCCGACGGCCGCGCGATGGACTCCTGGCGCGCGATGATCTCCGCGCAGGGGGGCGACCCGGATGCCGCGCTGCCGACCGCCCGCGAGACCCAGGTCGTCACGGCCGACCGGGACGGCATCCTCGTCAAGCAGGAAGCGCTGCCGTTCGGCATCGCCGCCTGGCGCCTCGGGGCCGGGCGCGCTCGCAAGGAGGACCCGGTGCAGCACGCCGCCGGCATCGACCTGCACGCGAAGCCCGGTGACACCGTGCGCGCCGGTCAGCCGCTGTTCACCCTCTCCGCCGACGAGCCCGAGCGCTTCGCCCGCGCCCTCGAAGCCCTCGACGGCGCCTGGGCGATCGGCGACCCCGGCACCCCCGTCGACGACGGCGGCCCCCTCATCGCCGGTCGCGTGGAGTAGCCCTTCCCAGCGTGAGGGGTCGAAAAGGGTCGGGTGATGGGGCACGCGGCGACCCTTTTCGACGCCTCAGATCGTGAGTTCGCCGCGCCAGCCCTTGTCTCGAAGATTCGTGGCTACGAGGAGAATCAGGCGACGCGAGCCATCGGCGAGGTCGGGGCCTGCCGCCCGAGTCGTGTGCCAGCCGATGGCCTCGAATCGCGGAACACGCGCCAGATCGCTGAGCCACTGACTCCGACTGGTGCGATGTCCGTCGCCCTCGTAATCCACCAGCTCTCGGTAGTCCGGAAAGGCGAGGTCCGGTCGACCGACGAAGGTTCCGTGCTCATCGAAGACGTCGACGTTGACGACAGGATGGGGAAGGCCGGCGCGAGTGAAGCGGACGCGAAGCACCGACTCCGGAGGGGAGTCACTTCGGTCGCAGATCCAGTTCAGCGCGGCGAGTCGGACGGCCCGGCCGCGTCGGCCGGGGTGACGTCGCGCGAGCTCGGCCAGCGCATCGAGCGGGGCCAAGCGATCACGATGCCAGACGACGCGGTCTCCGGCGGCGATCAGGTCTTCGAAGCCGACCAGACCCGCAAGGTCGCACCACGTGCGCTCGGGCGTCGTGACCGGAATCCCATCGAGCAGCGTCAGCTCTTCATCCCGCATGACCAGGTGGTGTCCCACAACGCCCGTCGTCCGAACGGCACGGCGGCCGTGCGGGTAGCTGACGTGGAGACGTGGATCGATGTAGGGCGGCAGGGGAAGACCCCAGAGTGCGGCGGCTGTGCTGTGGGAGAAGAAGCCGTGGTCCCGGAGGCGTGGTGCGTACGCCGCCACTCGTTCATCGGTTGTCAGGGGGCGACTCAGGGAGCGGGTGCCATGGAAGGGGCGCGCGAGATCGGGATGGCGGGTTCGTGAGCGGCCCACCCCCTGCTCGCGGGCGGCCCGGATGCTGAAGTGGGCCCCCAAGTCTTCTGGGACGGAATGCGGTCTCGTCATCCGCGAACTGTCGCCGACAGGTGCCGCGCCCCACGCCGAACCGACGATGATTGCGAGCACACTGCGAGCGACGTGGGTTGTGGAGGGGTTTGAGGGGTCGAAAAGGGTCGCGACGCGCAGCGTTTCGCGACCCTTTTCGACCCCTCAGTCTGCGGTCCTAGGCTGAACGGGTGACGACTGACGCTGAGCGCATCCTTCCGGGCACCCGGGTTCCGTTGGGCGAGCTGCCCAAGATCTCGCTGCACGACCATCTCGACGGGGGGCTGCGGGCGCAGACGATCATCGACCTCGCGCCGGCCGCGGGGGTCGAGCTGCCGGCCGACACCGCAGATGCCCTCGCCTCCTGGTTCGTCGAGTCGTGCTCGTCGGGCGAACTGGTCGACTACCTGAAGACCTTCGACATCACGATCGCCGTGATGCAGACCGCCGAGAACCTCACCCGCATAGCGCAGGAGTTCGTCGAGGACCTCGCGAAGGATGGCGTCATCTACGGCGAACTGCGCTGGGCGCCCGAGCAGCATCAGCGGCAGGGGCTCACCCTCGACCAGGCCGTCGAGGCGGTGCAGGCCGGGATCGATGAGGCCGTCGAGGCGATCGAGGCCGACGGCGGCTGGATCCGGGCCGGGCAGCTCATCTCGGCGATGCGGCAGAACGATCGCGGCATGGAGATCGCCCAACTCGCCTTGCGCCACCGGGATGCCGGTGCCCACGGCTTCGACATCGCCGGACCCGAGAAGGGCTTCCCGCCGTCGCGGTTCGCCGACGCCTTCGACCTGCTCGCGCGCGAGTGCTTCCCCGTGACGGTGCACGCCGGCGAGGCCGACGGGCTGGAGAGCATCCGCAGCGCCCTCGTCGACGGGCACGCCTTGCGCATCGGCCACGGCGTCTGCATTGCCGACGACATCGAACTCGAGGAGGGTGACGACGACGCGAGCTACGTCACGCTCGGCCGGCTCGCCCAGTGGATCAAGGACCGCGGCATCCCGCTCGAGACGAGCCCCTCATCCAATCTGCAGACCGCCGCGTTCACCGCGTGGGGGCCGGGCATGACCGGGCATCCGTTCGACGTGCTCTACCAGCTCGGATTCCGGGTCACCGTCAACACCGACAACCGCCTGATGAGCGGCACCTCGCTCACGCGGGAGGTCGCGCTGCTCGTGGATGCCTTCGGCTACGACGCCGACGACGTCGAGCAGTTCATGGTCAACGCGGCCGAGGCGGCGTTCCTGCCGCTCGAAGACCGCGAAGAGCTCATCGAGCGCATCATCGCGGGCTTCGGCCGGGCGTAGTCACTCGAGCAGGGCCCGCATCCCGGCTTCGAGGGTTGCGACGGTCGCGGCGGCGGCGGCCCGGCGCTCGGATGCCGACCCGTGCGCCGACGAGGCATCCAGGTAGCACTTGAGCTTCGGCTCGGTGCCGCTCGGGCGCACGATCACCCGTCCGCCCCCCGCGAGACGCAGCCGCAGGATGTCGTTGGCGGGGAAGCCGTCGACCCCGAGCAGGTAGTCGTCGACGCCCTCGACGAGGATGCCGCCCACCTCGGTGGGCGGTGCGGCACGCAGCCGGGCCATCGTGCGCGGGATCTCGTCGAGGTCGGCGACCCGGATCGAGATCTGAGCCGACGCGAACGCCCCGAACTCGAGGGCGAAGTGGTCGAGGTGCGACTCCAGGGTCTCGCCCGCCGCCCGCAGTTCGGAGAACAGCGAGAGCACCGCGACGGCGGCCGAGATGCCGTCCTTGTCGCGCACCTTATCGGGGTCGACGAGGTAGCCGAGGGCCTCCTCGTAGCCGTAGATCAGCCCCGGCGCCCGGGAGATCCATTTGAAGCCGGTGAGGGTCTCGACGAAGTCGAGGCCCTGCACCCGCGCGACCTCGCGCAAGGCGGGGGAACTCACGATCGAGCAGGCCAGGGTGCCCGTGCGGGAAGCCCGAGCGGCCTTCCAGCCGAGCAGCCAGCCCACCTCGTTGCCGGTGAGCCGTCGCCAGCCGCCTGCCGCATCCGCGTCGGGAACGCCGACGGCGACGCGGTCGGCGTCGGGGTCGTTCGCGATCACCAGGTCGGCGCCCGACTCGCGGGCGGCGGCGAACGCCAGGTCCATGGCGCCCGGCTCCTCGGGGTTCGGGAACGCGACCGTCGGGAAGTCAGGGTCGGGGTCGGCCTGCGCCGCCACGACGACGGGGGCGGCGAAGCCGGCCTGCGCGAACACCTTCTCGGCGACCTCGCGCCCGACGCCGTGCATCGCCGTGTAGACGTAGCGCAGCGGTGCGGGCTCGCTCGCGATCTCGGCCGTTCGGCTGATGTAGGCGTCGACGAGCGACTCGTCGGCGGTGTGCACATCCGTCGAGGTCGGGTGGTCGGCGAAGGCCACGGTCGCGGCCCGCTCGATCTCGGCGGCGATCTCGCCGTCGGCCGGCGACACGATCTGCGAGCCGCCGTCGGCGCCGCCGAGGTACACCTTGTAGCCATTGTCGCGGGCGGGGTTGTGACTCGCGGTGACCATGACCCCGGCGGATGCCCGCAGCTCCCGCACGGCGAAGGCGAGCACGGGGGTCGGCAGGGGGCGGGGCAGGATCGTCGCCTGCACTCCCGCACCGGCGAGGATCGCGGCGCTGTCGCGGGCGAACACGGCGGAGTTGTGGCGCCCGTCGTAGCCGACGACGACCGACGGGTTCGGCTCGCGTTCGAGCAGGTACGCCGCGAGTCCGGCGGCGGCCTGCGCGACGAGTACCCGGTTCATGCGCATCGGGCCGGCGCCCAGCTCGCCCCGGAGGCCGGCGGTGCCGAAGTCGAGCCGGCCGGAGAACCGCTCGGCCAGGTCGGCGGTGGCGGCATCCTCTCCCGCTTCCGCCCGCGCGACGAGGGCGTCGAGTTCGGTGCGGGTGACCGGGTCGGGGTCTTGCGCGATCCAGGCCCGGGCGTCGTCGAGCAGGCTCACCTAGAGCTCCGCGACCACGCGGGCGAGCAGGTCGGAGATCACCGGTTCGGCGTCCTTACCGGCCTGCAGCACTTCGGCGTGACTGAGCGCATCGGGCGAGATTCCGGCCGCGAGGTTGGTGATGAGTGAGAAGCCGAGCACCTCCATCCCCGCCTCGCGGGCCGCGATTGCTTCGAGCGCCGTCGACATCCCCACGATGTGTCCCCCGATCGCCTTCGCCATCTGCACCTCGGCGGGGGTCTCGTAGTGCGGGCCGCGGAACTGCGTGTAGACGCCCTCGTCGAGGTCGGGCTGCACCGACCGGGCGATGTCCCGCAGCCGGCGGGAGTAGAGGTCGGTGAGGTCGATGAAGGTCGCGCCCTCGAGCGGCGAGTTCGCGGTGAGGTTGATGTGGTCGCTGATGAGCACGGGCGTGCCCGGCGTCCAGTGCTCCTTGATGCCGCCGGCCCCGTTGGTGAGCACCATGACGGATGCCCCTGCCGCGGCCGCCGTGCGCACCGAGTGCACGACCCGGCGCACGCCGTGGCCCTCGTAGTAGTGCGTGCGGGCGCCCAGGACGAGAGCGTGCCGACCGTCGGGGAGGCGGATGCTGCGGATGGTGCCGACATGCCCAACCACCGCCGGCTGGCTGAAACCGACGATGTCGGTTGCCGGAACCGTCGCGACGGTCTCGCCGAGCAGATCGGCGGCCTTCGCCCAGCCGCTGCCGAGCGTGAGCGCAATGTCGTGTTTCACGACACCGGTGGCTGCGGCGAGCTGCGCCGCGGCCTCCTTCGCGATGGCGAACGGGTCGGCCGCGGGATCGTCGAGGGGGTTGGATGCGTGAACCATCCGTTCACTCTAGAACGCACCCGCGCCGGGGCCGCCCGCGATAGCTGTGAGAATGAACGCATGTCGTATGAGTTCGAGCGCACTCACCGCCTGGCCGTCCTCGGCGGTGGGCCCGGAGGCTACGAAGCCGCTCTCACCGGCGCGCAGCTCGGCGCCGACGTCACCCTCGTCGAGCGGGCCGGGGTCGGCGGATCCGCGGTGCTCACCGACGTCGTACCGTCGAAGACGCTCATCGCGACGGCGGAGGCGGCGACCGCGGTGGGCGAGGCGGCCGACCTCGGAGTGCAGTTCTTCACCCGCAACGACCGGGACCGGCCGGTGCGTCCCGAGGTCGCGGTCAACCTCGGCGCGGTGAACAAGCGGTTGCTCGCCCTCGCCCAGCAGCAGTCGGCCGACATGAAGGCCCAGCTGGTGCGCGCCGGGGTGCGCATCGTGCAGGGCGACGGCCGGCTCGAGGACGCGAACACGATCATCGCGTCGACCGGACGAGGCAAAGCCCGCACCGACTTCGACGAGATCACCGCCGACACCCTCATCGTCGCGGTCGGCGCCTCGCCGCGGGTGCTGCCGACCGCGAAGCCCGATGGTGAACGCATCTTCACCTGGACGCAGCTCTACTCGCTCGAGTCGATCCCCGAGCACCTCATCGTCGTCGGCTCGGGGGTCACCGGAGCCGAGTTCGCCTCCGCCTACCTCGCCCTGGGCGCGAAGGTCACGCTGGTCTCCAGCCGCGACCAGGTGCTGCCCGGGGAAGACTCCGACGCCGCCACCGTCATCGAGAACGTCTTCCGGCGCAACGGCATGACGGTGCTCAACAAGAGCCGCATGGCCTCCGTCGAGCGCAACGGCGACGGCGTCATCGTGAAACTCGTCGACGGGCGGGAGGTCACCGGTTCGCACGCGCTGCTCGCGCTCGGCTCGGTGCCGAACACCGGCGGGATCGGGCTCGCCGAGGCCGGCATCCAGCTCACCGAATCGGGACACATCCGGGTCAACCGGGTCGCGCGCACGTCGATGCCGTCGGTGTATGCGGCCGGCGACTGCAGCGACTTCCTGCCGCTGGCATCCGTCGCCTCGATGCAGGGCCGCACCGCCGTCTTCCACGCGATGGGCGACGCGGTCACCCCGACCGAGTTGCGCAACGTGACGAGCAACATCTTCACCCAGCCCGAGGTCGCCACCGTCGGCTGGTCGCAGCACCAGATCGAGCAGGGCATCGCGCAGGGCGAGATCTACAAGCTGCCGCTGGCGAGCAACCCCCGGGCGAAGATGATGGGCATCAAGGACGGCTTCGTGAAGCTGTTCGCCCGCACCGGCTCGGGAACCGTCATCGGGGGTGTCGTCGTCGCCCCGAAGGCGAGCGACCTCATCCTGCCGATCGCCCTCGCCGTCGAGCACCGCCTCACGGTCGACCAGCTCGCCCGCGCCTTCAGCGTCTACCCGTCGCTCTCGGGTTCGATCACCGACGCCGCCCGCGCGATGCACATCGTCGGCTGACTTCCGTAGTCCGCGTTCTGCGTCGAAGTCCGCGTTCTGCTTCGTGGGTTACGACGCAAAACGCGGATTGTCGGACCTTCGCAGCGCCGCGGGCCGCCCTGTCGAGTCAGTCTTCGATCGCGAGCAGCCGGTGGCCGGCGGAGACGGTCGCGCCGACCTTGGCGTCGAGGGCGGAGATCGTGCCGTCGCGGTGGGCCGAGATCGGCTGCTCCATCTTCATCGCCTCGAGCACGAGCACGAGGTCGCCCTTGACGACCTTGTCGCCGTTGGCGACGGCGACCTTCACGATCGTCGCCTGCATCGGCGAGGCGATCGTCGTTCCGGTCGCGGTCGCGACGCTCCCGCCGCCCGCGCGACGTCGCGGCGCCGGGGCGGCCGAGACCGAACCGGATGACGGCAGCAGCTTGGTCGGCAGCGACACCGAGATGCGCTTGCCCTCGACCTCGACGACGACATCGTGGCGCTTCTCGGGAGCACCGGAGTCGGTCAGCATCCCGCCCCACGGCTCGATGTCGTTCACGAACTCGGTCTCGATCCAGCGGGTGTAGACCCCGAAGTGGCCGTCGGCGGCGATGAACGCCGGGTCGCGCACGATCTTGCGGTGAAACGGCAGCACGGTCGGCAGCCCGGCGACCTCGAACTCGTCGAGGGCGCGACGGGCCCGCTCGAGGGCGTCGGCGCGGGTGTGGCCGGTGACGATGAGCTTCGCGAGCAGCGAGTCGAACGAGCCGGAGATGACGTCCCCTGTGGTGACCCCGGAGTCGACGCGCACGCCGGGACCGCCGGGGAAGCGCAGCACGTGCACCGGTCCGGGCGTCGGCATGAAGTTGCGGCCCGGGTCTTCGCCGTTGATGCGGAACTCGATCGAGTGGCCGTGGGTGACGGGATCCACGGGGTCGAGCAGCCCGCCCTCGGCGATGCGGAACTGCTCCCGCACGAGGTCGATGCCGGTGACCTCCTCCGACACGGGGTGTTCGACCTGAAGACGGGTGTTCACCTCGAGGAAGGAGACGGTGCCGTCCTTGCCGATGAGGAACTCGCAGGTGCCCGCCCCGAGGTAGCCGACCTCCTTGAGGATCGCCTTCGACGACGTGTACAGCAGTTCGGTCTGCTCGGGCGTCAGGAACGGCGCCGGAGCCTCCTCGACCAGCTTCTGGTGGCGGCGCTGCAGCGAGCAGTCGCGGGTCGAGACGACGACGACGGTGCCGGCGGAGTCGGCGAGGCACTGGGTCTCGACGTGGCGCGGCTCGTCGAGGTACTTCTCGACGAAGCACTCGCCGCGCCCGAACGCCGCCGTGGCTTCCCGCACCGCCGAGTCGAACATCTCGGGCACCTCTTCGCGGGTGCGAGCGACCTTGAGGCCGCGGCCGCCGCCGCCGAAGGCCGCCTTGATCGCGACCGGCAGCCCGACCTCGTCGACGAACTTCAGCACCTCGGCGGCATCGGCGACGGGCTCGAGGGTTCCGGGGGCGAGCGGGGCGCCGACCTTCTCGGCGACGTGGCGGGCCGAGACCTTGTCGCCGAGCCGCTCGATCGAGTCAGGGCTCGGGCCGATCCAGATGAGGCCGGCATCGATGACGGCGCGGGCGAAGTCGGCGTTCTCGGCGAGGAAGCCGTACCCGGGGTGCACGGCGTCGGCGCCGGAGCGGCGGGCGACGGAGAGCAGCTTCTCGATCACGAGATAGGTCTCTGCCGAGGTGGTGCCGCCGAGCGCGTACGCCTCATCGGCGAGCTTCACGTGACGCGCATCCCGGTCTTGATCGGCGTACACGGCGACCGACCCGATCCCGGAATCGCGCGCCGCGCGGATGACGCGTACGGCGATCTCCCCCCGGTTCGCGATGAGCACCTTGGTAATACGACGTGCGGGGGCGGCGACCATAAGAACCGAGCCTAGTCAGGGTTGCGGGCGCCGCCTCTTGTGGGGGTTCCACAGAAAGCGGCACGGGATGCGGTGGGTCACGTCCAGAGATCCGTCCATTCGATCTCGAGCGACCGCACCATCGTGCGCAAGAGGGGGATGCTGAGCCCGACCACGGCGTGCGGGTCGCCCTCGATGCGTTCGATGAACGCGGCGCCCCGTGCGTCGATCGTGAACGCTCCCGCCACTTCGAGCGGCTCTCCGGTCGCGATGTAGGCGTCGATCTCGGCGTCGCTGATGTCGGTGGCGAACTCCACGCGCGCCACCGCGGGGCTTCCGACGGCACGGCCGGTGCGGGTGTCGATGAGCCAATGCCCGGAGTGCAGCATCCCGAACCGACCGCGCTGGGCGTGCCAGCGCTCGCGGGCGACCTCCGGGAGGTGAGGTTTGCCGTAGACGACCCCGTCGAGCTCGAACGCAGAATCGCCGCCGAGCACCAGCCCGTCGAGGTCGGGATGCGCCGACGCGACGGCTTCCGCCTTGAGCCGGGCGAGCAGCATCACCATCTCGGGCACCGCGAGCGGTCCGGCTGCGGCGACCGCGGCATCCTCGTCGACGCCGGGCGGCAGCGCGACGGGCTCGATTCCGACCGCCCGCAGGGTGGCGAGTCGCGCCGGCGACGTCGAGGCGAGGTAGAGCCGCACGGCACCGGTACTCACAGGGCGTGCCTCCTATGCTTCACGGATGGGCGAAATGCAGGGCCGTGAGATCGAGGTCGAGGCTACCAACATGGCCCACGGGGGCGAGTCGGTCGCCCGGTACGAGGGACGGGTCGTGTTCGTCGCCGACGCGATCCCGGGGGAACGCGTCGTCGCCCGCGTCACCGACGACGCCAAGAAGAGCTTCTGGCGCGCCGAGACCCTGCGGGTGCTCGAGCCGAGCCCGCACCGGCGTGCTCACGTCTGGCCCGAGGCCTCGGTCGACCGGGATCCCGCCGACCGCCCGGGTGGCGCCGACTACGGCCACATCGAATTGGGTCATCAGCGCACGCTGAAGACCCACGTGCTCACCGACGCGCTCAGCCGCATGGCGAAGATCGAGCGCGACGTGGTCGTCGAGGCGCTTCCCGGCGAGGCGGACGGCACCGGATGGCGCACCCGCGAACGGCTGCACGCCGCGGCCGACGGCACCCTCGGCCCGTACGCCGCCCGCTCGCACCGGGTGATCCCGGTCGCCGACCTGCCGCTCGCGGTCGCCGCCGTGCGCGAGCACGCCCCCCTCGATGAGCGGATGCCGGGGGTCGGCGACGTCACCGTGCTCGCGCCGAGCGTGGGGGACGGGGCACGGCTCGTGATCGGGGCGCAGAAGCCCACGGTGATCCGCGAGCGGGTGGGGACCCGGGAGTTCCGCGTCGACGACACCGGCTTCTGGCAGGTGCACGCCGCCGCTCCGGCCACCCTGAGCGCCGCGGTGCAGGACGCGATCGACGTCGAGCTGTTCGATCCGAAGGCCGCGAACCTCGACCTCTACGGCGGCGTCGGGCTGCTCGCCGCGGCCGTCGGCGACCGGTTCGGTTCGGGGGTGCGCATCACGTCGGTCGAATCCGACGCGCGGGCCACCGAGCACGCCGCCGAGAACCTCGCGGACTGGCTGGGGGCGGCCGTCGTCACCGCGCGGGTCGACAGCTACCTGCGCAGGCTGCGCGATGCGTCGGTCGGGGAGGCGGCGCGGCTCGCCGCGGCGACGGTCGTGCTCGACCCGCCGCGCTCAGGGGCGGGGGCCGCCGTGGTCGACCCGCTGGCCGCCCTCCGACCCGCCCAGATCGTCTACGTCGCCTGCGATCCGGTCGCTTTCGCGCGCGATGTCGCCCTGCTCGCGGGGCACGGGTACGAACTCACCGGGCTTCGCGCGCTCGATCTGTTCCCGCACACGCATCATGTCGAGGCGGTCGGTTCCTTCCGTCGAGCATGAATACGGCATGCCGCCCGAATTCGGGGTATGGATAGATCGGTTCGTCCACCCCGCGGGAGGGTACGATGGGCACGGATCAGGACCGCCCCGGACGAACGTTGTCCGACTGCGGAGGAGAGCGGGATGAGCGTGACGCACATGGTCGACCAGGACCAAGCATCCGGTTCGGAAACCGCGAGCGCGCGGGTCGCGATCGTCGACGACCATGAATCGGTGCGACTGGGGCTGAAGGCCGCCTTCGCCGACGAGGGTTTCGACGTCGTGACCGTCGCGCCGACCGTCGATGATCTCATCGCGTCGCTCGCCGGCGCCGAGGTCGACGTGGTCGTTCTCGACCTCTCGCTCGGCGACGGCTCGAGTGTCACCGAGAACGTCAAGCGCGTGCAGGCCGCGGGAGCCGCGGTGCTCATCCACAGCATCGCCGACCGGGTCGGCCTCGTGCGTGAGGCGCTCGCCGCCGGGGCCGCGGGGGTCATCCCCAAGTCGTCGGCCACCAAGACCGTCATCGCCGCCGCCGCCACCGTCGCGCGGGGTGAGGTGCTCAACAACCTCGAATGGGCGACCGCGATCGACGCCGACCGCGACTTCGCCAAGGCGCAGCTCGGCCGCCGCGAGCGGGAGATCCTGCACCTCTACGCCTCGGGTCTGCCGCTCAAGCTCGCCGCCGAACAACTCGGCATCGGCTACTCGACAGCCCGGGAGTACCTCGACCGCATCCGCGTGAAGTATGTCGAGGTGGGCCGACCCGCCCCGACGAAGGTCGACCTGCTCCGCCGCGCAGTCGAAGACGGCATTCTGCCGGGGCTCGACCCCGACGGTGGCGACAACTAACCAGGCCGCCGGCCAGCCCGCATTCGGGCGCCCGGTCCGCAACCCGCTCAGTCTGCTCCGCGTCGATGCGGCCATCGCCCGGCTCGCTGCCGTCATCGGCGTCGCCTTCTTCCTTCAGTCGATCCCGTTGCAGCTCGGTCAACTGGGCAACATGGCTCCCGCCTGGAGCATCACGATCATCGCGTTGCTGGTCGCGTCGCTCGTCGCGTGCGTGATCGCCGCGATCATCAAGCGAGGGGTGCGGGTCACCTATGTCACGTTCGCGGCCGCCTACCTCATCGCCCTCGTCAGCTGGCCGTTCGCGGTGCTCAGCGAGGAGGCCGCGCCGATTGACAGCTACTGGCTGTACTTTCTGCTCACGATCGCGACGACCATGGCCTCGGTCGCGCTGGAGATCCCGATCGCCGTCGTCTACACGATCGGTGCCCCGATCCTCTATGGCGTGATCCGGGTGACGCCGCCAGGGGGCGGTGCCGATCCGGTGGCCGCGGTTCTGGACTCGGTCTATTCGATGCTCCTCGGGGGCGGCATCCTCATCATGATCGCGGTGCTGCGCTCCGCGGCGAGCGGCGTCGACACGGCACAACAGAACGCGCTCGAACGCTACTCGCACGCCGTGCGGCAGCACGCGACGGAGGCCGAGCGCGTGCAGGTCGACTCGATCGTGCACGACAGCGTGCTCACCACCCTGCTGTCGGCCGCGCGTGCGTTCAGCCCCGAGGCGAAGACCCTCGCCGCGACGATGGCGGGCAACGCCATCGGACACCTGCGGGAAGCCGTCACCGTCGCGCCGGATTCGGAGGCGACGGTGTCGGGTGAGACCGTCGCGAAGCGGATCGTCACGGCCGCCGAGAGCATGTCGGAGCGGTTCGAGGTGCGGTTGTTCGCCGAGGAATGGTGCGACATTCCGGTACACGTGGCCGAAGCGGCGTACTCCGCAACGGTGCAGGCGATGGTCAACAGCCTCCAGCATGCCGGTGCCGGAGTCGACCGCTGGATCGACGTGCGGTCGCACGGACATCAGGCGTTCACGATCGAGATCGGTGACCGCGGGGCCGGCTTCGACCCCCACCTCATCCCGACGGAACGCCTCGGGGTGCGGGTCTCGATCCTCGAACGGGTCGCGAGTGCCGGGGGCCACGCGCGCATCGACACCTCTCCCGGCGAAGGCACCGTCATCACCCTCGAGTGGGATGCTCCGGTCGAGGATTCCGCATCCGAATCCGAGTCGCTCGATGTCGAGGAGGCGCGATGAGAGTCTCCGTCCCGCGGCCCTTGATCGTTCTGGTCGCCGCGCTGTTCTCGGCGTACATCATCGTGCTCGCCGGGTACTCGCTCGGGTTCGGGTTCGCCTCGGCCGCCGAACCGGTCATCGCCGCGATGGCGATCTACGCCGTCGCGACGTTCGCCGTGCTCTTCCCCGACAAGCGGCCGCGGATGCCGGTCTGGTTGGCGGCCTTCGCGGTCGGGATCTCGGTCGTGCTGCCCCTGCTCGTCGCGTCGGTGCTCGACCCGCACCGCGAGGGCGGCAACGGCTACGGCACCTGGTACGTCGCCGCCGTCGGCACCCTCATGACGATCACCGCGGTGCGCCGTCGTCCGGGCTTCGCCTGGTTCGGGATCGGGTTCCTCGTGGTGCAGACGGTGCTGTGGGCGGGGCCGGGGTATCTCGCGGCACTCGGGGTCATCGGCTCGGCATCCTGGGTCGGCGTCGCCCATCTGCTGACCAACGCGCTCGCCAAGGCGGTGCGTGACTCGCAGCGGTTCGCGATCGCCGAGCGGGGGGCCGCGGAGTGGCAGGCCGCGCAGGAGGCCCACCTCAACGAGCGGCAGTTCCGGCTCGGGCAGACGACCGTCATGGCCCTGCCGATGTTGCGCACGATTCAGCAAAGCGGCGGCGAACTCACCGCCGCGCAGCGCGCCGAGTGCCTGCACCTCGAGGGGGCGATCCGTGACGAGATCCGCGGGCGCAAGCTATTGAATGACGCGGTGCGCGAGCAGGTCATGCTCGCCCGTCGGCGCGGCACGACGGTCACCCTGCTCGACGAGGGCGGCCTCGACGACCTCGAGGGCGAGGATCTCGACCGGGTGCTCGGAGCGCTCGCCGATGCGCTTCGCCGCACCAATGCCGACAAGGTCATCGCCCGCACCGTTCCGGAGGGTTCGGATGTGGCGGTCACCGTCGTCGGTCTGCGTTCGAGCGACGATGGCAGCGCCAGCCTGCTCGGTGACTCCCTCGACGACGACGAGGTCGAGCTCTGGCTGGAGATCCCGCGCACTCCCGCATAGAGCGAAGGCCATTTCTGGCCTTCGCGCGGGTGCCAGCGCCGAGGGCCGTCTCGGCCCTCGGGTCGGCCTAAGCGGGCGCTTGAGTCGAGAACAGGTAGTTGCGCACCTCGGGACGCACCTCGTCGGTGCGCTTCCACGCGTCATCGACCCAGGTGTACATGCGGTACTCGGGCCAGCGGTCGGCGATCTCCTGCAGGAATCCGGCCGCGTCGCGGTCGTAGCGGATGAGGTGGCGATCCTCGATCTCCATCAGCAGGCTCGGCCGATCCCGGTCGATCACCTGCCGGGCGCCGGCGACGACGGAGGGCTCGAAACCCTCGACGTCGATCTTGATGAACGCGACCCGGCCGAGGGCTTCCCGCTCCACCCAGGCATCCACCGTGTCGATCGCGGTTCGGATGCGGTGCACCCGGTTCGGGGACGGCGTGCCGACGGGTCGCAGGTGACCGTGGCCGAAGATCGGGAACGGGCCGTGGATCGGCACGACGATCTCGCCCTCGCCGGCGCTCGGACCCATCGCCACGCGACGCAGCTTGCCGCGTGCCGTGCCGACGAGCGCTCGCAGAAACCGCACGACGTGAAAGTTGCGCGGCTGCGGGTCGACGGAGTCGATCCTCCCGGTCGGCCCGATGAGGTAGGACAACGGCACGGTGTACATGCCGAGGCCGGCCCCGATGTCGATCACGGTATCGCCCGGCTTCACGACCTGGGCGAGGCCCTTGATCTCGGGTTCGGCCCAGTCGATGCGGCTCGCCGCGATGTACAGCGACGTGCCCAGACGGGAGCGCCACCCGCCGCGGCGGGGCGGCCGGGAGAGGGCGGAGGCCGTCGGGGCGGCGGCTTCGGTCACGGTACCTCGATCAGGGCGGCGGGCGGGTCGCGACAACTCTAATGCCGATGGCCCGGACCGTTTCTCGCGGGGGAACGGACTCACGGGGCATGGAAACGGGGCCGGTCTCCGTGAGAGATCCGGCCCCGTCCAATAATCGAGTCAGGGCGACAACCCGAATATCGCCCTGACTCGCCCCCACATGATCGGCATGCTTACCCTTGACGCCGATCTATGGCGGTGAATCTCGATGAGATGCACCTTCGACTGCCAAGTTACCGGCGGACGGCAGAGACACCAAGTCATCATTTCGGGGGACAGGAATAGTCCGGGAGTCCGACGATCAGGCGCCATTTCGGAGCATTCCGACGTGAGTTCGGGGGACAACGCGGGGGTGTTCCACCGCCGATGTTCACGGTTTCGACGGAATCAAGTGCGGCCACGACGGATTCCGTCGTGAGCGGTCAGCGCGGGAAGTTGCTCCAGGACCCGTGGGCCAGCGGGACGCGCACGGGGCGCTGACTGACCTGCCACGCCGTGCGGCCGGTTTCGTTGCTGCGCCGGCTCGCGCTCGCCAGTTCGTCGAGTGCGGCGGTGAGCACGGCGGTGACTGCAGCGATCTCGTCGGCCGTCGCCTTCCCGCCGAGGATGCGGATCTCGGGCACGCTCACAGCGGGATGTTCCCGTGCTTCTTCGGCGGCTGCGAGGCCCGCTTGGTGCGCAGCGCTCGCAGGGCCTTGACGATCGCGACCCGGGTCGCGGCCGGCTCGATGATGCCGTCGAGTTCGCCGCGCTCGGCGGCGAGGAACGGCGACGCGACGTTGTAGGTGTACTCGTTCGCCAGGCGCGTGCGCACGGCGGCGACATCCTCACCGGCCTCCTCGGCCTTCTTCAGATCGCCGCGGTAGAGGATGTTGACCGCACCCTGGCCGCCCATGACGGCGATCTCGGCCGTCGGCCAGGCGAAGTTGAGGTCGGCCCCGAGCTGCTTCGAGCCCATCACGATGTACGCGCCGCCGTAGGCCTTGCGGGTGATGACGGTGACGAGCGGCACCGTGGCTTCTGCGTAGGCGTACAGCAGCTTCGCGCCGCGGCGGATGACGCCCGTCCACTCCTGGTCGGTGCCGGGGAGGTAGCCGGGAACGTCGACGAGGGTGAGGATCGGGATCGAGAACGCGTCGCAGAACCGCACGAAGCGGGCGGCCTTCTCGCCGGCGTCGATGTTGAGCGTGCCGGCCATGGCCTGCGGCTGGTTGGCGATGATGCCGACGCTGCGCCCCTCGAACCGGCCGAACCCGATGAGGATGTTCGGCGCGAACAACGGCTGCACCTCGAGGAAGTCGTTGTTGTCGACCAGCAGCTCGATGATCGAGCGCATGTCGTAGGGCTGATTCGGGGAGTTGGGGATGACGGTGTTCAGCCGGCGGTCCTCGTCGGTGATCTCGAGCTCGGTCTCCGACTCGTAGATCGGGGCATCGACGAGGTTGTTGTCGGGCAGGAACGAGATGAGCGCCCGGGCATAGTCGAGGGCGTCGTCTTCGTCGTCGGCGAGGTAGTGCGAGACGCCGGTGCGCTCGTTGTGGGTGCGGGCGCCGCCGAGCTCATCCATCCCCACGTCTTCGCCGGTGACCGTCTTGATGACGTCGGGGCCGGTGACGAACATCTGCGAGGTCTTGTCGACCATGATGACGAAGTCGGTGAGCGCCGGTCCGTAGACGGCACCGCCCGCGGCCGGGCCCATGATGATCGAGATCTGCGGGATGACGCCCGACGAGGCGGTGTTGAGGCGGAAGATCTCGCCGTACTTGCCGAGGGCGACGACGCCCTCCTGGATGCGCGCGCCGCCGGAGTCGAGCATCCCGATGATCGGCACGCCGGTCTTCAGGGCGAGCTCCATGACCTTGATGATCTTCTCGCCCGCGACCTCGCCGAGCGAGCCGCCGAAGATCGTGAAGTCCTGAGAGTAGACGGCCACCTGGCGCCCGTGGATGGTGCCGGTTCCGGTGACGACGGCGTCGCCGTAGGGGC
The DNA here is from genome assembly GCF_014653215.1 of Pseudolysinimonas yzui. Taxonomy (GTDB): domain Bacteria; phylum Actinomycetota; class Actinomycetes; order Actinomycetales; family Microbacteriaceae; genus Pseudolysinimonas_A; species Pseudolysinimonas_A yzui. The sequence continues at coordinate 389,325 of NZ_BNAI01000002.1, forward strand.
GGTTCTTCTCCATGCCGAAGGCGGTGGTGCGGTGCCGCACGAATTCGTCGAGCTCGACGAAAGAGCCCTGGTCGAGCAGCTGTTCGATCCGCTCCCGGGCGGTCTTCTTGCCCTTCGCGTGCTGCTTCTCGATCGCGGCCGCGCCGCTGGCGGTGACCGCTTCGTGGTACCGAACTTTGAGGTCCGCGAGTTTGCCCGCCGTCGTCGACATGTCGGGCTGGGGCGTGGAGGTCGGGTCGGCAGTCACGGCCCTCAGCCTACCGAGCGTTCACCGGCCGCCCTTGGCGGGAACCTCCAAAGACCTCAGCGCGGGTCGGTGCCGAACACGTGGCGGGTGAGCGCTTGCACATCGCGGTCGAGGCCATCGAGTTTCGCGTCGACAGCGGCGAATCGCCCGTCGATGCGCGCCGCGAGGCCATCGATCGTCGCCTTGAGTGCGCGGTTGAAGCTGATCGTCTGCCAGGTCAGCATCCCGAAGATCGCCGTCGCGAAGACGCCGATGAGCACCCACACCTGCGGCTCGGTCACGTCGATCACCTTTCCATTGTCTCCGGATCGTGTGATCGACGCTACGGCGAGCGCCACCTGCCGGGCTGAACGTCGCGATGGACGGGGGAGAACCGGATGCCGAACCCCTCGGGAGGACCGGTCACGTGCGGTTCACCCGCCGGACACATCGGGGAGGGCTGCCGTCAACCGTCGCGAGTGACGGTGGAGCCGTAACCCGCCTTCAGCAAGCGGGGGGATGAGGCGAACGTGACGGCAGGGTATCCCGTGGTGTGGGTGGAGTCACCGTTGCAGTTCGTGGCCGCGACGGAGCTCGCCGCCGAGCGCGGAGTGCGGATGCGCGTCGTCTTCCGCCTCGGCCCGCAGATGCCGGAAACGGCCGCCGAGTTGCTCGCTCGCGGTGCGGACTTCGCATCCTGCGTGCCGTACGTGGGGATCCCGTGGAGCGAGCTCGCGCGCGCATCGGAGTGGATTGTCGGCGACGGGCTGTCGGGACAGTTCCGTCTCGCCGCTGCCGTGCTTCGGCCGCGAGCCATCACGCTGCTCGACGACGGCACGATGAGCCTGCGACTAGCGGCCGCGTTGGCCGGGCAGTGCTCGTTCGAGCGGCCCGAGCAACGTGCCCCGGGCCTGCGCGGACTCCTGGGCGGTCTTGCCCGCGACCACCTGCTGCGCCTCGCCGGCATGGGACGCCTGGTGTTCTTCAGCGTCTTCGGCACGGAGCGTGACGAGTTCCGCGCTGCCGCCGCCCTCGGGGTGCGGCTGCGCGCCAATCGGTTCGCGTGGATCCGCCGTACCGCGCGGCCGCCGCAGCTGCCCGGCACCCGGGTGCTGCTCGGCACGGCGCGGGTCGCCGACGGGTTGCTCGACGGCGCCGAACATCGGCAGCAGGTGGCTCGCTTCGCGGCGCTCGGCAGCGCCGTCTATCTGCCGCACCGTCGCGAACCCGCAAGGGAAGTCGATGCGATCCGCGCCATCCCCGGGGTGACCGTCGTCGAGCCGGGGCTGCCGGTCGAGCTGTTTCTTGCCGGCCTCGACGGGCTCGAGATCCGGTCGTCGGGGTCGAGCGCCGACACCACGCTCGCGCACGTGCTGGGTCGGCCGCGTCCGGTGGGGCGTGCCGCGTGACCTCAGGACCGGAGATCCGGGGAGAGGTCGTCGCGGTGATCCCGGCGCGCGGCGGCTCGAAGGGCGTTCCGGGAAAGAACCTCCGTCGGGTGGGCGGCATCCCCCTCATCGGGCGCGCGGTAGCTGCCGCACGCGGTGCGGCGCGGGTCGACCGGGTCGTGGTGTCGACCGACGACGCCGAGATCGCCGCCGTCGCCCGGGAGTGGGGGGCCGAGATCGTCGACCGCCCCGCGGCACTCGCCGGCGACACGGCATCCAGCGAGGCGGCGCTCGTGCATGCGCTCGATGCGCTGCGGGTGCGCGGCGTCGAGGCCGGCATCCTGGTCTTCCTGCAGGCGACGTCGCCGTTCATCGACCCGGCCGACCTCGACGACGCGATCGGACGGGTCGCCGCGGGATCCGAGGACGTGGTCTTCTCGGCGGTGGAGTCGTGGGGGTTCCTCTGGCGCCACGGCGGCGACGGGATGACGGGGATCAACCACGACCCCGCCGCCCGTCCGCGTCGGCAGGACCGCACGCCCGAGTACCTCGAGACCGGCGCCTTCTACGTGCTGGACGCCGCCGGGTTCCGGGTCGCATGGCACCGGTTCTTCGGCCGCACCGGGGTCGCGCTCGTCGAGGAGCGCCACGCGCTCGAGATCGACACCGTCGAGCAGTTGCGGCTCGCGAACGCGATCGCGCCGCTCGCGTCGCCGGTGGGGGCGCTCGACGTCGACGCCCTGGTGACCGACTTCGACGGGGTGCACACCGACGACTCGGTGCTGGTCGGGCAGGACGGCAGCGAGTACGTGCGTGTCGACCGCGGCGACGGGATGGGCGTGGCTCTGCTCCGCGCGGCGGGGGTGCCTACCCTCATCCTGTCGACCGAGACGAATCCGGTCGTCGGGGCGCGAGCCGCGAAGCTCGGCGTCGAGGTGCGCCAAGGCCTCGGCGACAAGGCGGCGGTGCTGCGTGCCTGGGCGGCCGAGCGTTCCCTCGACCTCGACCGGGTCGCCTATCTCGGCAACGACGTCAACGACCTCGCCTGCTTCGACCTCGTCGGCTGGCCGCTCGCCGTGCCGGAGGCGCACCCGCGGGTGCTCGCCGCCGCGCGGCTGGTGCTCGGCAGCAGCGGCGGGCACGGGGCCGTGCGCGAGGCGGCGGAACGCATCCTCGCCGCCCGGGAGCGGGCAGCCCGCGCATCGACCACAGCGAACACCACGAGGAGCACACCATGAACGTCCGCATCGGAAGCACCACCGTCGGAGAGGGCCTCGCGGCCTACGTCATCGCCGAGATCGGCCTCAACCACAACGGCGATGTCGAGATCGCCAAGCGTCTCATCGACGTGGCCGCCGACGCGGGAGTGCAGGCCGTGAAGTTCCAGAAGCGCACCCCCGAGATCTCCACCCCGGCGCACATGCGCGACGTCCCACGCGAGACGCCGTGGGGCACGATGAGCTACCTCGAGTACCGCTACCGGGTCGAGTTCGACCGTGACCAGTACATCGAGGTCGGCGACCACGCGACCCTGCGCGGCCTCGACTGGTTCGCATCGCCGTGGGACGTGCCGAGCGTCGAGTTCCTCGAAGATCTCAACGTCGTCGCCCACAAGGTCGCGTCGGCATCCGTCACCGACCTCGAGCTGCTGCGCGCGCTCGCGGCGACCGGCAAGCCGATCATCCTCTCCACCGGCATGTCGACCCTCGACCAGATCGAGGCGGCGGTGGATGTGCTCGGGGTGCAGAACCTCGTGCTGTTGCACGCCACCTCGACCTACCCGATGCCCGCCGACGAGGCCAACCTGCGGATGATCGCGACCCTGCGCGATCGCTTCCCCGGCGTGCCGGTCGGGTACTCCGGCCACGAGCCGGGCCTGCAGATCTCGCTCGCCGCCGCCGCGCTCGGGGCCGCCGCGATCGAACGGCACATCACCCTCGACCGCACGATGTGGGGCTCCGACCACGCCGCATCGCTGGAACCGACGGGGCTGCAGCATCTGGTGCGCGACATCCGCATCATCGAGGCGGCGCTGGGCGACGGCGTGAAGCGCATCATGCCCGGCGAAGAGGCGCCCATGGCGAAGCTGCGCCGGGTCACCGCGTAGTGCGACTCGTCGTTCTCGCCGACTCCGACTCGTACGTGAAGTGGGGGGCGGCGCTCGCTGGCACCCTTCCGCCGGAGTGGGAGCGCGAGCTCCTGGTCGTCGAGTCGCCGATCGTGGTGAGCGACGCCCAGCTCGCGACCGCGCTGGCCGGGAGCGGGATCGCCGCCGGGGAGCGGATCGTGCTTCCCGACATCGCGGCACGGCTCGCCGTCGATCCGCCGGATGCCGTGCTCGTCGCGACCCCCGGGCCGATCGCGCGCGTGCTCACCCGGATCGTCGCCGACCTGTCGCCGAGGCCCGTGGTCGTCACGGGGCTGCCGGGCATCTCGATCCCGACGACCCGCAAGGCGCTGCTCTACCGTCGTCAGGCGGATCTCGTGGTGCTGCACTCCCGCCGCGAGGTGCGCGAGTTCGCTCGACTCGCGCAGGCGAAGGGCTGGGATCACCGCTTCGGCCTCGCGACACTGCCCTTCGCGTCGCGGCGACCCGCGGCCGGCAGCGATCTGGTCTTCGCGGCTCAAGCGATCGTGCCCGCGGAACGCAGCGACCGGCTCCTCGTCGCGGCGATGCTGCGGGATGCCGCGCTCGCCGATCCGACGCGTCGCGTGGTGGTGAAGGTGCGCGCGCTCGCCGGCGAGAACCAGACGCATCCCGAACGTGACGGCTACCCCGACCTGATCGCCGAACTGGGGCCGGTGCCGCGGAATCTCGTCGTCTCGGCCGCTCCGATGGCGGAGGCACTCGACACCGCTGCGGGACTCGTCACCGTGTCGTCGACCGCCGTGGTCGAAGCCATCGCCCGCCGCATCCCGGCCGTCGTCATCGCCACCTTCGGCGTGCGGCGTTCGCTCATCAACCCGGTCTTCGTCGGAAGCGGGCTGTTCGGCGGTCGCGACGCCGTCGTCGGTCGCGACTTCCGGCATCCCGACCCCGGCTGGCTCGACGACAACTACTTCCACAACCCGGCGACCGACGACTGGGCGATCACCCTCGAGACGCTCGTCGCCGCGCGGCGAGCGGGAGAGCTCGAGCCGCGCCCGGCGCAGCTGCCGCCCGGGGGTCGGCTGCGTGCGGCCTGGGACCGCAAGCGCGCATTCGGGGAAGCCGACCGGTCGCTCGGGGGGCTCGTCGCGCTCGCCGTCGGGATGCCGGCGCGCGGGGTGGTGCGTCTGCACCGGCGGGTGCGGGGGCGGCTCAGCGCGTGGCGTTCGCTCCGGGCATCGGCCGGCTGACCGGGGTGCGTCGGCGCAGCAGCCGGGCGAAGCTCCACACCGTGACCCGCAGCATCGCCTCGGCGACGATGGCCTTGCTCATCTTCGACCGGCCCGCCGTGCGCTCCCGGAACTCGATCGGGCGCTCGACGATCCGCCAGCCCGCGTCGAGGGTGCGCAGCGTCATGTCGATCTGGAAGCAGTAGCCGCGCGAGTCGATCTCGTCGAGGGGAAGGCCGCGCAGCACCTCTGCCCGGTAGGCGCGGTAGCCCGCGGTGACGTCGCGCACGCCGAGCCGCAGCATGAAGCGGGCATAGGCGTTGCCGGCCCGGCTGAGCAGGCGCCGGCCCGCGGCCCAGTCGGCGAGCCCGCCGCCCGGCACGTAGCGCGACCCGATCGCGAGACCGACCGCGGGGTCGTCGGCGAGGGCGGCCACCAGGGCGGGCAGGGCGGATGCCGGATGCGAACCGTCGGCATCCATCTCGACGATCACGTCATACCCGCGGTCGAGGGCGACCCGGAATCCCGCGACGTAGGCGCGCCCCAGGCCCTGCTTGCCGGCTCGGTGCAGCACGCTGACCCGGGGCTCGGCGGCGGCGAGACCGTCGGCGATGGCCCCGGTGCCGTCGGGGCTCGCGTCGTCGACGACGAGCACGTGCGCCTCCGGTGTCGCCGACAGGATCGCCGCGACCGTGTCGGCCAGACTGCCCGCTTCGTTGTAGGTGGGGGTGACGACGAGGATGCGGGGGGTGCCGTCGCGAGGGGCGCTCGCGTGCTCCGGCATGACCGACATCCTAGGCTCGCACCATGGACTTCCCGTTGGTGCGTGCGGCCGTGCCGCGGCTCGAGGCGCTGGACTCCTGTGCCTCGACGAACTCCGAGCTCGCCGTGCTTGTCGGTGCGGCCACGCCACGACTGGAGTGGTTCACGACCGTCCTCACCGAAGACCAGACGGCGGGTCGCGGGCGCCTCGATCGCACCTGGGTCGCGCCGCGGGGAGCCTCCGTCGCCGTCTCGACCCTCGTTCCCGACACCCTCGGAGGGTGGACGGCTCTCGCCGCGGGTCTGGCGATGGTCGAGGCCCTGCGGCCGCTGCTCGGAGACCGGGTGACGCTGAAGTGGCCCAACGACGTGCTCGTCGACGACGCCAAGATCTGCGGCGTCCTGGCCGAGTGGACGCCCCACGGCATCGTCGTCGGCGCCGGGCTCAACACCGCGATGACCGTGGCGGAACTGCCGGTGCCGACTGCGACGTCGCTGCAGATCGCCGGGGTTGCTCCCGTCGAGGCGGATGCGGTCGTCGCCCGCTATCTGACCGCGTTGCGCGGACACCTCGCCCGGACGCCGGAGGAGCTCCGCGAACGGGTCATGGCTCGGCTCTCGACGCGCGGACGCACCGTGCGGATCGGGCTTCCCGACGGCTCCATCCTCACCGGCTGGGCGACGGGCATCGACGTCGAAGGGCGGCTCGTCGTCGATGTCGCGGGGCGCGGAAAGGTCGCCGTCGCCGCCGGTGACGTCGTTCACGTCCGCAGCTGAATCCCGCATCCCGCCCGCCGATGTTAGGGTGCGCGAGTGCTGCTGTCGGTGATCGGATGCGGGTACCTCGGCGCGGTCCACGCCGCAGCGATGGCTTCGCTGGGACATGAGGTCGTCGGGGTCGATGTCGACCCCGAACGGGTTCGCGCTCTGAGTGCGGGGGAACCGCCGTTCTTCGAGCCCGGCTTCGAGGAGCTCTTGCGCGCCTCGCTGGACTCGGGCCGCCTCACGTTCACGACCGACCTCTCCGCGGTGGCGGGGAGCGAGGTGCACTTCGTCGCCGTCGGGACGCCGCAGGGCGTCGACGGCGCGGCCGACCTGACCTACGTCGATGCCGCTGTGGCGGGCCTCGCCGAACACGCCCGCCCGGGCAGCCTCGTCGTCGGCAAATCGACCGTGCCGGTCGGAACGGCGGTTCGCCTCGCCGCGCACCTCACCGCCCGCGACATCGCGCTGGCCTGGAACCCCGAGTTCCTCCGCGAAGGGTTCGCGATCCAGGACACCCTGAAACCCGACCGCATCGTCTACGGCGTGGCCGACGGCGACACCTCCGCCGTCGACCGTCTCGACGCCGTCTATGCGCAGGCCCTTGCGGAGGGCGTCACCCGCCTCGTCGTCGATCTGCCCACCGCCGAACTGGTGAAGGTCGCCGCGAACGCGTTCCTGGCGACGAAGATCTCGTTCATCAACGCGATGGCCGAGATCGCCGAGGTCACGGGGGCGGACGTCACCGCACTCGCCGACGCGATCGGCCACGACGCCCGCATCGGCCGGCGCTTCCTCAACGCGGGGGTCGGCTTCGGCGGCGGCTGCCTCCCGAAGGACATCCGGGCGTTCGCCGCACGCGCCGAAGAGCTCGGGGTCGGTCACGCCGTCGGCTTCCTCCGCGAGGTCGACGCCATCAATCTCCGTCGGCGAGCGCGAGTCGTCGAGCTGGTGGCCGACGCCGTCGGCGACCTCGCCGGCGCCCGGGTCGCCCTGCTCGGCCTCGCCTTCAAGCCCGACTCCGATGACGTGCGCGACTCGCCCGCTCTCGACGTCGCGCGGCAGCTCCGCGCCGCGGGCGCCCACGTCGTCGCGACGGATCCCGCCGCCCGCCACGGTGCCGAGCGGCTGCTGCCGGAACTCGAGTACGTCGTCGACGCCGCCACCGCCGCGCGCGGTGCCGACGTCGTCGTGCTGCTGACCGAGTGGGCCGAGTATCGCGGGCTCCAGCCCGCCGACCTGGAGCCCGCGACCCGCGTCATGATCGACGGTCGCAATGTGCTCGATCCGGCGGCGTGGCGAGCCGAGGGCTGGGTCTACCGCGGGCTCGGTCGGGCCTGATCCTCCTCCGGCATGTCGGCCGCCACCTCGAGGTCGTGCGTCGTCGGAGGGAACACCGGCATCTTCTCGCCGCGCCGAGGGGCGAAGACCCACAGTTTGTAGAGCGTGAACCGGAACAGGGTGCCGAGCCCGAGCCCGACGACGTTGCCCGAGATGTTGTCGGCCAGCAGGTTGTCGAAGCCCAGCACGTAGTGCGAGATCCAGAGACAGAACAGGCCGATCAGCATGCCGCCGACGCTCACGAGCGCGAACTCCACGCCTTCGCGGAGCAGCTGGCGACCGCGGTGAGCGCGGAAGGTCCAGTGACGGTTGCCCATCCAGTTGCACAGGATCGCGACCGAGGTCGAGATGACCTTCGCGATGATCGGCCCCTCGTGCACGTCGTCGGGGCGGAGCACCGTGACCGACAGCAGATTGAACAGCCCGACGTCGATGACGAGCCCGACGAGCCCGACCAGCCCGAAGCGGGTGAATTGGGCGATCAGGCCACGCATCGCTCTCGTCTCGATCTCGTCACTCGTCGGCCCGACTAGGGTCGAGTACGGGCGGGGACCAGCGTAATCCGCCCGGAGGAGGAGCCGTGCGCGTCGGAGTGATCGGCGGCGGCCAGCTCGCCCGGATGATGGTGCCGCCGGCGGTCGCGCTCGGCATCGACATCCGGGTGCTCGCCGAGTCGGCGGACTCGTCGGCCCGCATCGCGGCGACGGCCGTCGGCGACTATCGGGATGCGGCGACGGTGCTCGACTTCGCGACAGGCATCGACGTCGTGACGTTCGATCACGAGCACGTGCCCCAAGACGTGCTCGCCCGCCTCGAGGCGTCGGGAGTGGCGGTGCGGCCGGGACGCGACCCGCTCGAAGCGGCGCAAGACAAGATCCGGATGCGGGAGCGCCTCGCGGCGCTCGGCGTGCCGATCCCGGACTGGGCGGCGGTGCGCAGCGAATCCGACCTCGCCGAGTTCCTCGCCGCGCATCGCGGGGTCGCCATCGTGAAGACGCCGCGCGGCGGGTATGACGGCAAAGGCGTCAGGGTCGTGCGCTCCGCCGGGGATGCCGCGGACTGGCTCGCCGAGGGCGACGTGCTCGCCGAGGAACTCGTCGACTTCCGCCGGGAACTCGCCCAGCTGATCGCGCGCCGCCCGTCGGGTGAGACCGCGGCCTGGCCGCTGGTCGAGACCATCCAACGCGAGGGGGTGTGTGCCGAGGTGCTCGCTCCGGCACCCGACGCGGGGGATGCCGCGGTCGAGGCGCGCGCGATCGCCGAGGCGATCGCCGAGGGGCTCGGAGTGACCGGAGTCCTCGCCGTGGAGCTGTTCCAGGCGACGGACGGCCGCCTCCTGGTCAACGAACTCGCGATGCGCCCGCACAACAGCGGGCACTGGACGATCGAGGGCGCGGTCACGAGCCAGTTCGAACAGCATCTGCGCGCCGTGCTCGACCTGCCGCTCGGCGACCCGACCCCGCTCGCACCGGTCAGCGTGATGGTCAACGTGCTCGGCGGCCCCGTCGCGGCGACGATGCCCGACCGCTATCCGGAGGCGTTCGCGGCCCACCCGGATGTGAAATTCCACTCCTACGGCAAGGCCTCCCGCCCGGGCCGCAAGGTCGGCCACGTGACCGCGACCGGGGCGGATCTCGCCGAGGTGCGGGCACGGGCGCGTGCCGCGGCAGGGTTCTTCGAGGCCTGAGCAATAGCATGGCGCCGTGCCTCCGCTCGTCGCCGTCGTCATGGGATCGGACTCCGACCTCCCCGTCATGAACGACGCCGTCGCGGCGTTGGCCGAGTTCGGCATCCCGCACGAGGTGAAGATCGTCTCGGCGCACCGCACCCCGCGCGCGATGATCGACTTCGCCGCCGACGCGGCCGGCCGCGGCATCCGCGTCATCATCGCCGGCGCGGGCGGCGCCGCGCACCTGCCGGGCATGATCGCCTCGGTCACGACCCTTCCGGTGATCGGCGTTCCGGTGCCGCTGAAGAATCTCGACGGCCTCGACTCGCTGCTGTCGATCGTGCAGATGCCGGCCGGCATCCCGGTGGCGACCGTCGCGATCGGCAACGCCCGCAACGCGGGCATCCTCGCGGTGCGCATCCTCGCGTCGGGCGACGAGGCGCTCACCGCGAAGCTCGTCGAGTTCGCGGCCGGTCTCGAGCGCATGGTCGCCGAGAAGAACGCGCGCCTCGCAGACGGCTCGTGAGTCAGTCCACTCCCACGGTCCGCAACCCGGACCTCCGCTCGCCCCGATTCATGTCCCGGCGCGGCTGGTGGCTGGTGGTGCTCAACCTGCTCATCCCCGGCTCTGCTCAAGTGCTGGCCGGGAACCGCCGCCTCGGCAGGTTCGGGCTCGCCACGACGATCCTCTTCTGGATGCTGGTCGCCGTCGGCATCGTGCTGGCTCTCGCCGCACGTGGCGTCCTGCTGGCGATCGTGACCTTCACGCCCGCCCTCGTCGCGCTCGCCGCGCTCGCCGTCTTCTATGTCGTGCTGTGGGTCGTGCTGACCCTCGACACCCTGCGTCTCGTGCGTTTCGTGCGGCTCGCTCCGCGCGCGCGCGGTGTCGTCGCCGGGATCGGGGTGCTGTCGCTCGTCGTGTCGCTCGCCGGCGGCGGGTTCGTCGTCGCCAACTCGATCGCGGCGATCGGGCTGCTCGGCATCTTCGCCCCGGGCGCCTCGGAGCCGCCGATCGACGGACGGTACAACATCCTGTTGCTCGGCGGCGACGCCGGCCCCGACCGGCTGGGCCTGCGCCCCGACAGCATCTCGGTCGTCAGCATCGAAGCGGCGACCGGGGCGGCGACGATCTTCGGCATCCCGCGCAACATGGAGGACGTTCCGTTCGCCGCCGACTCCCCGCTCTGGGGCCCCTTCCCGAACGGGTACGACTGCGGCACCGAATGCCTCGTGAGCTACCTCTACACCTACGGCGAGGAGCATCCCGACCTCTACCCCGACGCCGCCGCCGAGAACAGCCGTCCGGGGGTGGAGGCCATGCGCGACGCCGCCGAAGGCATCCTCGGCCTCGAGATCCCGTACTACGTGCTCATCGACATGCAGGGCTTCGCGCAACTCATCGACGCCCTCGGCGGGGTCGAGATCAACGTGACCGAGCGGGTTCCGCTCGGGTCGAACACCTTCGACGACGGCAGCCCCGCCGACCCGATCGGGTACATCGAACCGGGGTTACAGCGGATGGACGGGCAGAACGCGCTCTGGTACGCGCGGTCGCGCTACGGCACGACCGACTACGAGCGGATGGAGCGGCAGCGGCAGGTGCAGGAGGCGATCCTGCGACAGATGGATCCGGCGAACGTGCTGCTGAAGTTCCAGGGCATCGCGCAGGCCGGCTCACAGGTCGTCTCGACCGACATCCCGCAGTCGATGCTCGGCTACTTCGTCGAACTCGCGGCGAAGACCAAGGAGCTGCCGCTCACCAAGATCGACTTCGTGCCGCCGCTCATCGAGGAGGAGGCGAATCCCGACTTCGCGCTCATCCAGGCGACCGTCGACGCCGCGCTGGTGCCCTACACCCCGTCGCCTTCGCCCAGCCCCTAGAGGTCGGCGTGCAGCTGCCAGATCTTCTCGGCGGCATCCCGCCAGGTGAACGCCTTCGCCCGGTCTTCGCCCATCACACTCAGCCGGGCGCGTTCGTCGGCATCGTCGAGCGTCGTCGCGATCGCGTCGGCGAGCCGGTCGGCGTAGCCGTCGCCGCGGGTGACCTCGACTCCGGAGTCGGCGGCGATCTCGTGAAGCGACGGTTCATCGGAGTGCACGACCGGCACCCCGGCCGCGAAGCCGCTCAACACGGCGAGGCCGGGACCGTCGGAGAGGTGCGGGGCGGCGACGACGGCCGCACCTCGTACCAGGGCATGGAGCTGCGCGGCGTCCCCCGCGTCGACGACGAGCAACCGCTCGCCGAGCGCCGCCTCGGCCTCGTGCGGCAGGGCGCGGTCGGCGGAGGTGCGCACGACGACGAGTCGACGGTCGGCGAGGACGGGGGAGCCGAACGCCTCCAGCAGCGCGTCGAGCCCGTCGGCACGACTGTCACCCGCCACCGCGACGACGGCGCCCGCCGAGCGGTCGTCGCCGGGGGTCGTCGGCGTTCCCGCCATGCCGGCGCCCGCCCCGATGACCCGCACCCGATCGCCGACGTCGAACTGCTCGGCGACGAGAGCGGCCACGGTGTGCGTCGGGGTGACGATCGCATCCGCGTACTTCACGGCGCGCTTCACCAACTGCAGTTCCCGACGCAGGGTGCGCCCGTCGAACAGGTCGGGATCGGTCCACGCCGTCGCACGGTGCACGGTGACCACGGTCTGCAGTTCGGGATTGACGTCGCGATCGTGTCGGCGAAGCGGCGCGAGGGGCGACAGGGCGTGGACGAAGCCCTCGCCGGGGAGCGGGGTGAAGCCGTGCGCCCAGGCGGCCTGCAGCTCGCGCCGCGCGAGGGCGCTCTTGAGGATGCCGTCGAGGCCGGGCAGGAGGTCGCGCAGCCGGTCGTAGTCGCCTTCCGGTGACGCGGACACGAACGCCGTCACCCGCATCCCGCGCGGCTTCACGGCGATCAGGGCGCGCAGCCATTGCTCGGCGAGCACCGACCGCTCGCCCGCGCCGGGGTCGAGGATGTCGTCGGCGATCACCCGGAGCGCGGCCATGGTCAGGCGAGCGCGGCGCGGGTCTTGAGCGGCTCCCACCAGCCGCGGTTGTCGCGGTACCACTGCACGACGTCGGCGAGGCCCTGCTCGAACGGAACGAGCGGCTCGTAGCCCAGTTCGTTGCGGATCTTCGAGATGTCGACCGAGTAGCGCAGGTCGTGGCCCTTGCGGTCTTCGACGCGGTCGACGTACGACCAGTCCTTGCCGGTCGCGTCGAGCAGCAGCTGGGTGAGTTCCTTGTTGGTCAGCTCGGTGCCGCCGCCGATGTTGTAGATCTCGCCGGCCCGCCCGCGCGTGGTGACCATCGCGATGCCGCGGGTGTGGTCGTCGACGTGCAGCCAGTCGCGGATGTTGTTGCCTTCGCCGTACAGCGGAACGTGCTTGTCGTCGATGAGGTTCGTGACGAACAGCGGGATGACCTTCTCGGGGAAGTGGTACGGCCCGTAGTTGTTCGAGCAGCGCGTGATCGAGATGTTCATCCCGTGCGTGCGGTGGAACGACCGGGCGAGCAGATCGCTGCCGGCCTTGCTCGCGGAGTACGGGGAGTTCGGCTCGAGCGGGCGCTCCTCGTCCCACGAGCCTTCGGCGATCGAGCCGTACACCTCGTCGGTGCTCACGTGCACGAAACGCGCGACCTGTGCGCGCAGGCTCGCGTCGAACAGACGCTGGGTGCCGACGACGTTGGTCTCGACGAACGGGCCGGCGTCCCGCACGGAGCGGTCGACGTGCGACTCGGCGGCGAAGTGCACGACGGTGTCGACCGTCGGCAGCACCTCGTCGAGCAGTGCGGAGTCACGGATGTCGCCGTGCACGAACGAGTAGCGGGGTGAGTCCGCGACGGGCGCGAGGTTCTCGAGGTTGCCGGAGTAGGTCAGGGCGTCGTACACGACGACATCGGCGCCCTCCAACCCCGGATACGCGTCTTCGAGGGTGCGCCGCACGAAGTTGGAGCCGATGAACCCGGCTCCCCCGGTGACGAGGATTTTCAACGAAGCCTCCTAGGCGAAGTCCCCCGCGAGTCTAACGGCGTGTCGCGGCCGCCCGACGCGCGGTCGGGGGGAGTGCGCAAACGCGAGGATGCCTTTACGATGAACGCATTGCGCCTCGCCCGCGTCGGGGAAGCATTCGCGGATGAGGGGATATTTCTGGTGGGTCGTCGTCTGTTCACTTCTGCCGTCGCGGTCGCGACGCTCGTCGTCAGTGCAGCTCTCGTTCCGGGGGTGATCGCCAACGCCGCTCCGGTCACCGACCCGGACGTCGAACAGATGGATGAGTACTCGCCGGCGATGTTCGCCCAGCAGGCGGCGCAGCTTCCTGCCGAACTCATCGAGGCGCTCGACCGTGACGTCGACGTCACGGGGGCCGAGTACCTCGCCGAAGCTGCCGCGGCCACGCAGGCCGTCCTCGTCGTCGAGTCGCTCGAGGAAGACGCCGGCATCGACGTGCTCGGCTCGCGCATGGAGGGAACGGAGCTCGTCGTCAACGTCGGCGACGAGGCGGCCGCCGCCGTGGTCGAGGACGCCGGAGCCACGGCCGAACTCGGTGAGCCCGAGCCGTTCGTGCTCGACAAGCCGATCCGCACCACGACCGACCTCTGGGATGGCCAGGCCTACTACTGGAGCGACGACCCGCTCGACCAGTCGGGCTACGTCTGCACGACCGGATTCCAGGGCTTCAACGACACGACCGGTGACCCGGAGTTCGTCACCGCCGGCCACTGCCTCGAGGGGGCCGAAGGCATCGTCGGTCCGGTGAGCGCTCTCGTGCTCTCGGCGCCGAACACCGTCACGGGCTTCTTCGACATCGGCGCCCCGCTCGTCTCGACCCGCAAGTGGGGTACCGGCGCGGGCAACGTCAACTACGACGTGTCCCGGATCGCGGTCACCGAGGCGGGCGTCACGCCGCAGCCGGGCGTGCTCACCTGGGGCTATGGCGCGGGTGCGCCGGGAGCGACGCCGCGCACGTACATCACGGGCCAGACGGCCACGATCGTGGGGGCGACGCTGTGCGCCTCGGGGATGCGCACCGGCTGGCGATGCGGGCCCATTCTCGAAGTCGACTACGACGCCAACAGTTTCGTCGACGAGAACGGCGACCCGCTGCCCGACCTGCACGTCAACTCGATCGTCGCGCAGGTGTGCACCCTCCCCGGAGACAGCGGCGGGTCGGCGATCGTCGGCACCAACGCGGTGGGCATCACCTCCTGGTCGACGGCCGACGGCGCGAGCTGCCAGTCAACCGACGTCGCCGGGTTCTTCCCGATGGTCTCCACCGACGGGGCCAAGGCGACGGTCGCGACGGCCTACACCGACTGGGAGCTCGAGGTGCGCCCCGAGACCCCGGGGATCACGACCGCGCAGGGCGCCGTCAACCCGACGACCCTCACCGGCACTGTTCCGCTGTCGGCGCGAACCGCCACCAACTCGGTCATCGTCACCTTCGAAGACGGATCGATCCTGTCCGACTCGTCGGTGACCAGCGGCACCTGGTCGGTCGACGTCTCGAGCGTCGCCGCAGGCCTCCACACCTTCACGGCGGTGACCCAGTACGGAGCCAATTCGTTCTCCAGCCCGGCGAACGGCTACTTCTCGAAGGGCGTCACCGTCGCCCGGCTCACCGGCACCGACCGCTGGGGCACCTCGATCGACATCGCGCAGGAGTTCACCGCTCCCGTGCCGGTGCTGTACCTGACGACCGGCCTCAACTACCCCGACGCGCTCAGCTCGGGACCGGCCGCTGCGCACCTCGGCGGCCCGGTCATGCTCGTGCAGCCGAGCGGGGTGAGCCAGGTCGTGCTCGACCAGATCGTCGCGCTCCAGCCGGAGCGGGTGATCGTGCTCGGCGGCGAGAACTCGGTCTCGGCGACCTCGTTCGCGCAGATCGACGAAGCCGTGTTCGATGCGACCGGCGTCAACGCCGAGCGGATCACCGGACCCGACCGGTTCGCCACGTCGCGGGCGATCGCGCGGGACGCCTTCCTCGACTCCGACACCGATCCGGGCGGCTCGACGGTGGCCTATATCTCGAACGGCCTCAACTTCCCCGACGCGCTGTCGGCAGGCGGGGCCGCCGCATCCGTCGACGCCCCGGTGATCCTGGTCAACGGGCCCGCGTCGACGGTTCCCACCGAGACCATCGACCTGCTGACCGACCTCGGCGTGACCGAGATCGTCGTCACCGGCGGCACGAACAGCGTGTCGGCGGGGATCTTCGCGCAGTTGGATGCCGAGTTCTCGACCGTGATCCGTCAGACCGGAGCCGACAGGTTCGGCACGTCCGCGGCCGTGAACGCGTACCGGTTCTCGCCGACCGAGACCCGGGCCCTGCTCGCGACGGGCACCAACTACCCGGACGCGCTCGCCGGTTCGGCGCTCGCCGGCGAGTGGGGCGCTCCGCTGTACATCACGGTGCAGAACTGCATCCGGGCGGAGATCTACGCGGAGCTGGCGCGACTCAAGGTGACCGAGGTCTCGCTGCTCGGCAACACGCCGAGCCTGTCGGCCGAGGTCGCCGCGTTGAAGCGCTGCTGACGCGGCCCGGGGCGGGGGCTCGAATTCGCCCGGGTAGACTTCCCCGGTGCAGATCCGCGAGCTTTCCATCCCGGACGCCTACGAGATCACCCCGAAGCAACTCGCCGATGACCGCGGCGTCTTCATGGAGTGGTACCGATTCGACCGACTCGCCGAGGTGATCGGGCATCCGCTCGATCTCCGGCAGGCGAACACCTCGGTGTCGAAGCGTGGCGTCGTGCGGGGCATCCATTTCGCGGATGTGCCGCGCGGGCAGGCGAAGTACGTCACCGCCACCCACGGTGCCGTTCTCGACTTCGCCATCGACATCCGCGTCGGGTCGCCCACGTTCGGACAGTGGGACTCGGTGCTGCTGGATGACGTCGACCGTCGTGCGATCTACCTCGCCGAGGGCCTCGGTCACGCGTTCGTCGCGCTCACCGACGACGCCACGGTGAGCTATCTGGTGAGCGACGTCTACAACCCGACGGCGGAACACGGCATCTCGCCGCTCGATCCGCAGATCGCACTCGTCTTCCCCGAGGCCGCGGGCGAGCCGTTGCTGTCGCCGAAGGATCTCGAGGCCCCGACCCTGGCCGACGCCGCAGCCACCGGCCTGCTGCCCGCGTGGGACGACGTGCGCGCGTTCTACGACTCGCTCGGGGCGACCAGCTGATGCGCGGCATCGTGCTCGCCGGCGGATCCGGCACGCGGCTGTGGCCGATCACCAAAGGCATCTCGAAGCAGCTGATGCCGATCTACGACAAGCCGATGATCTACTACCCGCTGTCGACGCTCATGCTCGCCGGCATCCGCGAGATCCTGATCATCACGACCGCCGAGTACAACGAGCAGTTCCGGGCGTTGCTCGGCGACGGCTCGGAGCTCGGCATCCGCCTGGAATACGCCGTTCAGCCCTCACCCGACGGGCTCGCCCAGGCCTTCATCATCGGCGAGGAGTTCATCGGCGACGAGTCGGTCGCCCTCGTGCTCGGCGACAACATCTTCCACGGCGCCGACCTCGGCTCCGCTCTGCAGCAGGACGGCGCGCTCGAGGGCGGGATGATCTTCGCCTATCCGGTCGCCAATCCCAAGGCGTACGGCGTCGTCGAGTTCGACGCCGAGATGCGCGCCCTTTCGATCGAAGAGAAGCCCGAGCGACCCAAGAGCAACTACGCGGTTCCCGGGCTGTACTTCTATGACAACGACGTCGTCGGCATCGCGAAGACGATCACGCCGAGCGCCCGCGGCGAACTGGAGATCTCGACCGTCAACGAGCGCTACCTCGACGCGGGTCGCCTGCGCGTGCAGGTGCTCGACCGCGGCACCGCGTGGCTCGACACCGGAACGTTCGAGTCGATGATGCAGGCGTCGGAGTACGTGCGCGTCATCGAAGACCGCCAGGGACTCAAGATCGGCTGCATCGAAGAAGTGGCGTGGCGCGCAGGGTGGATCGACGACGATCGGCTGCGACAGATCGCGGCTCCGCTCGCGAAGAGCGGCTACGGCGTCTATCTCCAGCAGTTGCTCGACGGCCCGCCGCAGTGAGCGGACTCCGCCGGCTCCTCGGGCGCATTCCCGGGGTCCGCGAGGCGTGGCGGACGGTCTACGGTGCCTGGCGCCGGATCGTCGATCCCCCGACCCCGACCGGTTACGACGACCGTCCCGACCGACAGACGCGCCGACTCTTACGACGGCTGCGATTCGCCAACCGGTTCTCCCGCCGGTCGATCGTCGATCCCGACTCGCCTGTCGCTGTCTGCACCACGACGTACGGCCCCCGGCTGCGCACCGTGCATCTGGCGATCGAGTCGGTCGCCCGCGGCGACCTCCGGCCCCGACGCCACGTGCTCTACCTCGACGATCCCGAGGCGTTCCGGCGCCTGACGCCCCAGCTTCGACGACTGCAGCGGCGCGGGCTCGAGATCGTCGAGGTGCCGCACGGCTACAAGGTGCACACCAAGCACTGGTTCTACGTGAACTCGACGGATCACCACGAGGTGCCCCTCGCGACGAGCGAAGACGACATCCTGTTCCCGCCGCACTGGCTGGCGGAACTCGTCGCGACGCTCGAGAAGCATCCCGGCGACCTCGCGACCCCGCGTGCCCACAAGGTGGGTTTCGACGGCGACCGTGTCGCCCCGTATGCCTCGTGGCAGCCGGTGCGCGACGATCGTCCGAGTTTCCGCAACTTCGGCACGAGCGTCTCGGGGCAGATCTATCCGCCCGCGTTCCTCGACGAGGTGCGTGAGGCGGGGGAGACCTTCCTCACCGTCGCCCCGAACAACGACGACCTCTGGTTGCACCACGTGGCGGTGCTCAACGGCCGACGCGTGGTGCAGACCCGGCCGCAGTCGCAACACTTCCCGTTCGTGCCGGGGACCCAGTCCGGCGGCCTGTACTTCACCAACATCGTGGGGGGCGGCAACGACGTTCAGATCGCCGCGACGTACACCCCCGAGAGCCTCGCTCGCATGCGCTCCGACACCTGATCAGCGGATTTCCCCCGATTTCCGCCATTCGTGCGCATAATGAAGGGTCCGGTGAGCGGGGGTGAACGCGGAATGACGTCTCTTCCCAGCGCGCCGTCGCGCCCCGGTCTGCTCCGGCGGATCGTGACGATGATCGTTGCCCTCGCCGTCGTGGTCACCGTCCTTCCGGCCCTGCCCGGCGCCACCACCCCGGCAGCTGCGGCCAACGCGGCCGACTTCGATCCCGGCTACATCGTCAGCGACGAGAACTTCTACAACGGCGGTGCGCTCGACGCGGGAGCGGTGCAGCTCTTCATCGCGAGCAAGAATCCGGGATGCTACGCGGGAACCACGTGCCTGCTCAACTACACGCAGAACACCCCGAGCATGGCGGCGACCTCGTACTGCCAGGCGATGCCGGGGATCGCCAACGAATCGGCGGCGAGCATCATCGCGCGCGTCGGCGCGGCGTGCAATATCAGCCAGAAGGCGCTTCTCGTGATCCTGCAGAAGGAGCAGAGCCTCGTGACGTTGCGCGAGGCGAGCGCGAGCCGGTTCAACAAGGCGACGGGATTCGCCTGTCCCGACACGGCGCCCTGCGATCCCGCCTACGCCGGATTCTTCTACCAGATCTACAACGCGGCTCGGCAGTTCAACATCTATAAGATCCGGCCTCAGAACTTCAACCACCAGGCCGGCCAGTGGAACGCCATCCTGTGGCATCCGAACGCGGCGTGCGGCCGGGTGAACACCTACATTCGCAACGCCGCCACCGCCGGCCTGTACAACTACACGCCCTACCGTCCCAATGATTCCGCACTCGCCAACATGTACGGCACGGGTGACGGCTGCGCGTCGTACGGCAACCGCAACTTCTGGCGGCTGTGGACCGACTGGTTCGGCCCGACCACCGGCACGTCGCCCTCGCTGGCGCAGGTGAGCGGCTCGAGTGATGTCTGGCTGCTCGGCCCGGGGGTTCGCTACCGGTTCGGCGACGCCGCAACCCTCGCCCGGTACAGCGCCTTCGGCACGATCCGAACGATGACGACCAGCGAATTGGGCAACTACTACTGGGGCGGTCAGACGGTGCAGAAGGCGGTCGCGACAACCGACGGCCGCATCTGGCTCATCGATGTCAAGCGATACGCGTTCCAGAACTGTGAGCAACTCGCGTCGTACGGCATGACCTGTGGGCAGCTCCCGGTGGTCGCCAGCACTCAACTCAACCCCGTCGTGTCGGCCGGCTACCTGCAGCACATCGTGCGCGGCCCGGACGGCGCGAACTGGTTCGTGCAGAACGGGACGCGGCGTGAGATGCCCGACACGTCGCTGCTCGTCCCCTTCGGGATCCCGTCGACGTTCAGTTACGTGTCGGAGAGCACGATCGCGCCCGTCACGATCGGCCCACCGCTGCTCGCCCCCAGCCTGGTGACCGACGGTGCCGGAGGGTTGAAGCTCGCGGCCAACGCCGGCTACGCGGTGCCCCCGGCTTTCCTCGATCCCGCCGTGACCTCGACCGCGACGCGGCTGACCGCCGCATCCTTCGCCCTCGTCGGAAGCTCGACGACGGCTCCGTCGCGGATGACGACGGGCGGGCGGTTCTACCTGCTCACCACGCTCGGCTGGCTCGACGTGAACGGCACGACGCTGGGATCGGCGGAGTTCGTTGCCGGAACCGACGAGCTGCGTCGCGCCCTCGCGAATCGCACGACGACGTCGACGTTCTTCGTCCGCGAGCAGGACTCGGCCCAGGTCTACCTCGTCGGCTCGAACGGGTTGACCGCGATGAACGACGCTGCGATCGCCTGGTACTCCTCGACCTACGGGGTCAGCTCGACGCCCTGGGTCGTGCCGGCGAACGGGCTGGATGGACTGGTGCGCGCGCTCGACGCTCCCGTCGAGATCGGCCCCGGTACCGCTCCCAACCCGGGCCGCTGAGGCACCCGTATACTTGACGCGCTCCGCCCGGACACCTGACGGGCGCCTGCCCGGCGCCGAGACGAGACGATGACCGCCGCCCACGATCGCTTCCGAGTCCTCGAACGGCAACCGTTCATCTCCACAGCGTCGGATTCCACCATCCGCGGGGTGTTCCGCACCTCGCTCGAGATCGTGCGCCGACGCGACCTGCTGAGTCTGCTCGTCCGGCGCGACCTGAAGTCGCGCTACAAGGACAGCGCGCTCGGCGTGGTCTGGACGCTCATCCGACCGCTGACGCAACTCGTCGTCTACTACGTCGTGCTCGGCAAGTTCCTCGGCGCCGAACGCGGTCTGCCGGAGTTCGCGATCTACATCTTCTCCGGGCTCATCGCCTACGGGTTGTTCAGCGAGATCGTGTCGAGCGGCACCAGCTCGATCCTCAACAACGCCGGGCTGGTCAAGAAGGTCTATCTGCCGCGCGCGATCTTCCCGCTCGCGAGCGTCGGTTCGGCGCTCTTCAACTTCGCGATGCAACTGGTCATCCTCGTGGGCGCGACACTGCTGCTCGGGACCTTCCCCCTGCACGCCGACCTCTGGTACGCCCTTCCCGGCCTCGCGCTCTTGCTCATCTACGGGTACGCCCTCGGGCTGCTGCTCGCGGCGCTCAACGTCTACTTCCGCGATATCGGCTACCTCGTCGAGGTCGTGCTGCTGCTCATGCTGTGGGCCTCCCCGATCGTGTACGGCTGGGGTTTCGTGCGGGATGCCGTCGGCCCGAGCCTGCTGCTCGAGATCTACACCGACAACCCGGTCACCCTCGCCGTGCTCGCCTTCCACAAGGCGTTCTGGATCGCCGGCGCCGAGTCGGCCTATCCGGAGTTCCTGCTGATGCGGATCGGCGTCGCCCTCGTCGCCGGCCTGATCTTCATCGTGTTCTCGCAGTTCGTCTTCGCCCGTCTGCAGGGCAACTTCGCGCAGGAGCTGTGATGGCGAAGAAGCCCGCCCCCGAGGCGCCCCCCGCCGCCCCCGAGATCGTCAGGATGCGGGGTGTCTCGAAGCGCTTCATCGTGCGTCAGGACAACTCGCTCAAGGAGCGTCTCGTCACGCTCGGGCGGATCGGACGCAAGCACCGCAGCGATTTCTGGGCACTGCGCGACATCGACCTGACGATCCACGCCGGCACGACGGTGGGTCTCATCGGCCACAACGGTTCGGGCAAGAGCACGCTGCTGAAGGTGCTCGGCGGCATCATCGACCCGACATCGGGCTCGGCAGAGCGTCGCGGCCGCATCGCGGCGCTGCTCGAGCTCGGCACGGGGTTCCATCCCGACCTGACGGGGCGCGAGAACGTCTTCCTCAACGCCGCGATCCTCGGGCTGACCCGCGCCGAGACCGAGGCTCGGCTCGACGAGATCCTCGCCTTCGCGAGCATCGGCGACCACATCGACACCCAGGTGAAGTTCTACTCGTCGGGCATGTTCGTGCGACTCGCCTTCGCGGTCGCGGTGCACACCGACCCCGATCTGCTGCTCGTCGACGAGGTACTCGCGGTCGGCGACGAGGCGTTCCAACGCAAGTGCATGGACAAGATCCGCACCTTCCAACAGGAGGGCCGCACGATCGTGCTGGTGAGCCACTCGCTCGACCAGGTGGTCGACCTGTGCGACCGCACCGTTCTGCTGAACAACGGCGAGGTCGTCTTCGACGGCGACCCCCGGGATGCCGTGCGCGAGTTCCGCGGCATCCTCGAGACCCGACGCAAGGCCGAGGTCCAGGCGGGGGGCGGCGCGGCCGCCCCGCAGTACCTCCAGTGGGTCGATTCGGCGCTCGCGACGCCCTCCGCGCCCGGGCCGGACGGCGAGCTGATGGCCGGCACCGACCTCGACATCGAGTTCGATCTGCATTGCGACGCACCGAAGGCCGGGATGATCCTGGCGATCGGCATCGACAGCTCGCGCGGCCAGGTCGCCTACAGCACCACGACACGGCTGCTCGGCGTCGACCTCGAGCCGTTCACCGGAACGAGGCGGGTGCGGTTCCGCCTCGAAGACTGCCAGTTCGGCCCCGGCAAGTACTTCGTGCACATCTCGGTGATCGACGAGATCGGCGTGCACCTCTACGACTGGCCGCAGGCGATCTCGTTCGACATGCACGACTACCGCACGTCGTTCGGAACGGTGCACATCGAGCCCCGCTTCGAGATCGTCGACGGATGACGGCCGCACGCGTCGGCGTCGTCACCGTCGCCTACGAGTCGGGGGAGTCTCTCGAGGCCTTCCTCGCCTCGATCCCGGGCGCCGCCTCGGAGCCGGTCGAGGTCGTGGTGGTCGAGAACGCGTCGGCGGGCGCGGCTGAGGCGCGGGCGACGGCCGAGCGTCACGGTGCGCGGTTCCTCCAGCTCGCCGAGAACCGCGGCTATGGCGGCGGAGTCAACGCCGGGGTCGAGCTGCTCGGCGACGTCGAGTTCGTGCTCGTCTCGAACCCCGACACCGTGCTCGGCGCCGGCTCGCTCGACACGCTCGTCGCCCGCGGGCGCAGCCGCCCCGAGGCGGCGGCGCTGGGCCCCCTCGTGCGGGATGCCGGGGGTGCCGTCTACCCGTCGGCCCGGCGCCTGCCGTCGCTGCGCGAAGGCCTCGGACACGCCCTCTTCGTCAACCTCTGGCCGATGAACCCGTGGACCCGCGCCTACCGCCAGGCGGCGGCCGACATCCGCGAGCGCGAGGCGGGCTGGCTCTCGGGCTCGTGCGTGCTCGTGCGGCGCGACGTGTTCGCCGAGCTCGGCGGCTTCGACGAGGCGTACTTCATGTACTTCGAGGATGTCGACCTCGGGGCGCGGATCACGCGAGCCGGTCGGGTCAACCTCTACGTGCCCGACGCCGAGGTGACGCACACCGGTGCCCACTCGACACGTCGCTCGGCGTCCCGGATGCGGGCCGCGCATCACGACAGCGCGTATCGCTACCTCGCCCGGCGCTACACGGCCTGGTACCTCTGGCCGTTGCGCGTCGCGCTCAAACTGGGCCTCGGCATCCGCAAGCGCCTGCCCTCCGGCGGGGAGGTTCCCGATGCCTGACCTCGGCACCGGCGTCGTCTCGGTCGTGCTCGTGAACTTCCGCGGCACCGACGACACGATCACCGCCGTCGCGGGACTGCGGGAGTTGGACTGGCCCGCGGATCGGCTCGAGATCGTCGTCGTCGAGAACGGTTCGGGCGACGACAGCGCCGCGCGGCTGCGTGCCGTGCCGGGCATCGTGCTCGTCGAGTCGACCGACAACCTGGGCTTCGCGGGCGGCTGCAACCTCGGCGTCGCCCACAGCACCGGTGACGTCGTCGCGTTCCTCAACAACGACGCACGGCCCGACCGCGGCTGGATCTCCGAGGCGATGGCCGCCTTCGCGAGGTCGTCGCGCATCGGCGCGGTCGCGAGTCGCGTGCTCGACTGGGACGGCAAACTCGTCGACTACCTCGGGTCGGCGATGACCTGGTACGGGATGGGCTACAAGCCGCTCACCGGTGACCCCATCCCGTCCACCCCCGACGAGCCGCGCGACGTGCTGTTCGGAACCGGGTCGGCGATGTTCGTGCGCCGCGACGTGTACCTCGAGCTCGGCGGCTTCGACGAGCGGTACTTCATGTTCTTCGAGGACGTCGACCTCGGCTGGCGGCTCAATCTGCGCGGCTGGCGGTACGCCTATGTGCCGGCATCGACGGCGTACCACAAGCATCACGCGTCGATGTCGTCGTACGGCTCGCACAAGGAGGCCTACCTCCTCGAACGCAACGCGCTCTTCACGCTCTACAAGAACGCTGGCGACGCGATGCTCGCCGAGGCGCTCCCGGCGGCGATGGCGCTCGCGGTGCGGCGCGGGGTCGTGCGTGCCGGGCTCGACTCGCAGGAGTTCGAGCTGGTGCGCCGCGGGCCCGACGACGCCGACCAGACCGTGCCACGACTCGGGCTCGTGCCGCTCTATGCGATCGACCGGCTCGTCGAGGAGCTGCCGGAGCTGAAGGCGGATCGGGATGCCGTGCAGGCATCCCGCGTCGTGTCGGACGCGGCGATCTGGCGGCTCTTCGGCAAGGCGGATGCGCCCATCACCCAGGAGGCGGACTACGTGCGCGGCTACGAGAACATCGCGACGACATTCGACGTGACCCAAGGTCCGACTTCGACCAAGGTGCTCATCATCACCGGCGACCCGATCGGCGCGAAACTCGCCGGCCCCGCCATCCGCGCGTGGAACATGGCCGAACGGCTGAGCGTCTCGCACGATGTCACCCTGCTGACGCTCTCCGGCGCCGAGGCGGTGTCGGCGCCGTTCGCGGTCGAGCACGTCGCCCCCGGTGACGACCGTCGCTTCGCTCCGTTCGAGGCCTGGGCCGACGTCATCCTCTTCCAGGGCCACGCGATGGCGGTCTTCGACGCCCTGCGGCGCACGTCGAAGATCGTCGTCGTCGACATCTACGACCCGATGCACCTCGAACAGCTCGAGCAGGCCCGCGAACTCGGGAAGGCCACCTGGCAGAAGGCGGTCGGCGACGCGACCGACGTGCTCAACCAGCAGCTCGAGCGAGGCGACTTCTTCCTCGCCGCGTCCGAGCGGCAACGACACTTCTACCTCGGCCAGCTCGCCGCGCTCGGTCGCGTCAGCCCGGCGGTCTACGACGGAGACCCCGACCTGCGCCGGCTGCTCGACGTCGTGCCCTTCGGTCTCTCGTCGACCCCGCCGGTGCACGAGCGCGACGTGCTGAAGGGCGTGCGTCCGGGGATCGGCGCGAACGACAAGGTGCTGCTCTGGGGCGGGGGGCTCTACAACTGGTTCGACCCCGAGACGCTCATCCGCGCCGTCGCGCAGGTCGCCGAACGCCACCCGGAGATCCGGCTGTTCTTCCAGGGCACCAAGCACCCGCATCCCGACGTTCCCGAGATGGAGGTCGTCGCCCGGTCGCGGCACCTCGCCGAGGAGCTCGGCGTGCTCGATCGCGCGGTGTTCTTCAACGACTCCTGGGTGGAGTACGCCGACCGGCAGAACTACCTGCTCGAGGCCGACGCCGGGGTGAGCACCCATTTCGAGCACATCGAGACGACGTTCTCGTTCCGCACGCGCATCCTCGACTACCTCTGGGCCGGGCTGCCGATGGTGGTCACCGACGGCGACCACTTCGCCGAGCTGATCGCCCGGGAGGGACTCGGGGTGGTCGTTCCGGCCGAAGACGTCGACGCGCTCGCCTCGGGCATCGAGCGCGTGCTGTACGACGACGCCTTCCGTTCCGCCGCGATCGCCAACGTCGCGCGGGTGCGCGAGGACTACACCTGGGAGCGTGTGCTCGAGCCGCTGGAGCGCTTCATCGCGCACGCGCGTCCGGCAGCCGACCGCGTCGGCCCCCGGGCCTCCGTGGGGGTGCGCGGGCCACGGGCGCGGCGCACGCATTCCGGGCTGCGGCACGATCTCGGTCAGGCCGCGCACTACCTGCGCAACGGCGGACCCGGGGTGGTGTTCGCCAAGATCAGACGACGGCTCGGGCGGCGACGGTGACGGCGCTCCGCCCGACGAGCCTCCGGTCACGCTGGAACCGCTTCGTCGAACCCGCCGTCACCGGGCTGCCGACCTGGCGGGTGATGGTCTGGTTCCCGGCAATCGTCGCGCTCGGTGCGTTGGTCCTCATCGCGCTCGGGATCAGCGGGACCTCCTCCGGGGCCTACTGGCTCGAATTCGGCGAGGGCGTCGATCCCGATGCGGTGCTCGGTGGCCCGCGGCTCATCCGATCCGACGAATGGCTCGTCAATCAGTCGTGGATCATCTCGCAGGCCCAGCAGGGGTATCCGAGCGTCAACGGAACGTTCCCCGGCGGGATGGACGCGACGGTCGGGATGGAGCTCCCCGCCTGGGACTGGGTGACGCTATTCCGTCCGCACCTGTGGGGGCACCTGCTGTTCGGCCCCGAAATCGGCACCGCGTGGCAGTGGTGGATCCCGGCGCTCGGGCTCGTCGCCGCGGTGTACCTGTTCGTCGTCACGATCCTGCCGCGACGGCCGATCACGGCGGCCCTCATCGCGTGCGTCGTCTACTTCTCGCCGATCTTCCAGTGGTGGTACGGCCCCAACGCTCTCTGGCCGACCGCATGGGCGCTGCTCGCCACGACAGCGACGATCTGGATGCTGCGCGACCCGCGTCTGCGCGTGCGCGTCGCGTGGGCGGTCGTCGTCGGCTGGCTCGCGGTCACCGCGGCGATCGGGTTGTACGTGCCGTTCCTGGTGCCGCCGGTGCTCATGTTCGTCGGGCTCTTCCTCGGCCTCGTCCTGGCTCGCCGCCCGTGGGGCGCCCGGTTCCGGCCGACCGTTCGCGCCCTCGCCCCGCTGCTGCTCGCGGGCGTCGGGGCGATCGCGGTCGTGCTGGCCTGGGTGGCGACTCGATTGTCGTCCTTCGCCGCTATCGGGGAGACCGTCTACCCGGGCGCGCGATCCGACCCGAGCGGCGCGCTCCTGCGCGAAGACCCGACTCTGCTCGGCCTGTTCGGCGCCCCCTTCGGGCAGTCGTTCGCCACCGTCGGCGGCCCGACGGTGCTCGGCCCCAACCCCTCGGAGGCGTCGACCGCGATCCTGCTCGCCCTCTTCGTGCTTCCCGGATTCGGGTACCTCATCGTGCGGGCGTGGCGGCGGGAGAGGCGGCTCGACGGGCTCGACATCGCCGCCGTCGCCGTGCTGCTCCTGCTCCTCGCCTTCCTGCTGATCCCCGGGTGGGATCCATTGGCGCGGCTCCTGCTCCTCGATCGCGTTCCGGTCTCCCGGTTCCGGGTCGGCTTCGCCGCCCTCTTGCCGGTGTTCTTCGCGCTCGTGGTCCGGCACGTCGACCGGCTCCCCTCGCCGCGGCTGTGGATCCCCGCGATCGCGACCGCGGTCGGTGTCGGACTGATCACCGTGCTGCTCTATCTCGAACTGCGCGAGGTCAGCCCCGAGGTGCTCGACTCGGCGCGGCTCTGGCCGGTGGCGGCGGTCGCGATCGCCCTCGCCTGCGGGCTGGTCTTCGTGCCCCGGCTGGCACCGGCTGCCGCTGGCGTACTGCTCGTCGCTTCTTTGACGATCGGCGCCGCCGTGAACCCGCTCTACCGGGGGGTCTACGACCTCAACGACACCGAGATCGGTGAGGCGATCCACGCCGTCGACGATGGCGGTGCCTGGGTCGGAGTCGGTTCTTACCTGACGATGGCACTCGTCATGCAGACCGGCGTCGACGGATACAACGGCGTGCAGATGTACCCGCCGGAGGAGACCTGGGAGCAGATCGATCCCGACGGTTCCGACGAGAACGTCTGGAATCGCCTCGCCCACGTGCGCTGGACCTGGGGGTCGGGTGACCCCGTCTTCACCGCCTCGCAGCGCGACCAGATCCTGGGGCAGTTCGACGCCTGCTCGGACTTCGCGCAGACCCACGTCTCATACGTCGTGAGTGACGAGACACCACCCTCCGATGCGTGCCTGGAGGAACTCGACGACGTCGAGCAGGGCCGTACCGATTTCCAGATCTATCGCATCGTCCCCGAGGAGTCCCGATGAACGAAGCCACTGTCCTCGTCACCGGCGGCGCCGGCTTCATCGGCTGCGCGCTCGCTCAGCGTGTCGCTGCCGAAGCACGCCGCTGGGTCGTGCTCGACAACCTGCATCCGCAGGTGCACGCGAGCGGCGCGCGCCCCGCCGACCTCCCTGATGCGGCTGAGCTCGTCGTCGGCGACGTGTCGGATGCCGCGACCTGGGATGCGCTGTTGGCGCAGGTGCGCCCCGACGTCGTCATCCACCTGGCCGCCGAGACCGGCACGGCGCAGTCGCTCGATGAGGCGACCCGTCATGCGATGGTCAACCTGGTCGGCACCACGCAGATGCTCGACGCCTTCGGCCGCGCGGGCGTCGAGCCTGCGCAGATCGTGCTCGCGAGCAGTCGTGCGGTCTACGGCGAGGGTCAGTGGCGACGCACCGACGGCAGCGTCTTCGCCGCGCCGATGCGGTCGCACGCCCAACTCGAGGCGGGCCAGTGGGACTTCCCCGACTCCGAGGGGCTGCCGAGCCGCGCGGACCGGACGCCGGCGGCGCCCACCAGCGTCTACGGTGCCACGAAGCTCGCGCAGGAGCACGTGCTCTCCGCCTGGGCCGGCGCCCGGTCGACCCACCTGCACGTGCTGCGGTTCCAGAACGTGTACGGCCCCGGGCAGTCGCTCACCAACAGTTACACCGGCATCGTCTCGCTGTTCTCGCAGCTGGCTCGACGGGGAGAGTCCATCCCGCTCTACGAAGACGGAGCGATCACGCGCGACTTCGTCTTCATCGACGACGTCGCCGCAGCCGTCGTCGCGACCCTCCGGCGGCCGGATGCCCGATACCCCTACGCGCTCGACGTCGGCACCGGCACGGGAACCACCATCGCGCAGTTGGCGGAGGCGATCGCGGCCTTCCACGGCGCGCCCGCCCCGCACGTCACCGGGCGGTTCCGCGACGGGGATGTGCGCCACGCGTCGAGTGACATCGCGCTCACGCGCGCCGCTCTCGACTGGGAGCCCGCTGTCGACGTCGTCGACGGTGTGGCCCGCCTGCAGGAGTGGATCGCCCGCGTCGATCCCCGCTGACCGGCTCGGTAGACTCTCGGGGGCGCCGTCCTGGGCGTCGGCGGAACGA
Source organism: Pseudolysinimonas yzui (assembly GCF_014653215.1). Lineage (GTDB taxonomy): Bacteria > Actinomycetota > Actinomycetes > Actinomycetales > Microbacteriaceae > Pseudolysinimonas_A > Pseudolysinimonas_A yzui. The sequence goes on from NZ_BNAI01000002.1 coordinate 418,334, forward strand.
AAGAGCGACATGAGCGACACTCCCCGTAAGAAGGCCGTGATCACCGGGATCACCGGTCAGGACGGAAGCTATCTCGCCGAGCTGCTGCTCGCGAAGGGCTACGAGGTCCACGGCTTCATCCGCCGCTCCTCGACCTTCAACACCGAGCGCATCGATCACGTCTATCAGGACCCGCACGTCGACGACCAGCGGCTCATCCTGCACTTCGCCGACCTCGCCGACGGCTCGCGACTGGTCACCCTGCTCAACGAGATCAACCCCGACGAGGTCTACAACCTCGCGGCCCAGTCGCACGTGCGGGTGAGCTTCGACGAACCCGAGTACACCGGCCAGACCACCGGCCTCGGCACGGTGCGCCTGCTCGAAGCGATCCGCACCGCCGGCGTCTCCCCGCGGTTCTACCAGGCCTCCAGCTCGGAGATGTTCGGGGCGTCGCCGCCGCCGCAGAACGAGGACACCCCGTTCTACCCGCGCTCGCCCTACGGCGTCGCCAAGGTCTATTCGCACTGGATCACCCGCAACTATCGGGAGGCGTACGGGCTCTTCGCCGTCAACGGCATCCTGTTCAACCACGAGTCCCCGCGGCGCGGCGGCACCTTCGTCACCCGCAAGATCACCCGCGCTGTGGCCCGGATCGCGGCCGGCCAGCAGAAGGAGCTCTACCTGGGCAACCTCGACGCGGTGCGCGACTGGGGTTACGCCCCGGAGTATGTCGAGGCGATGTGGCGGATGCTGCAGCACGACGAGCCGACCGACTACGTGGTCGCGACGAACACCGCTTACACGGTGCGTGACTTCCTGCGGTTCTCGTTCGAGCACGTCGGTCTCGACTGGGAGAAGTACGTGAAGTTCGATGAGCGCTACCTGCGTCCGACCGAGGTCGACGCGCTCATCGGTGACCCGTCGAAGGCCGCCGACCTGCTCGGGTGGGTGCCCAAGGTGCACACGCCGCGACTCGCCCAGATCATGGTCGATGCGGATGTCGCCGCCCTCGCGATCGAGGGCCAACACCACGTCGACGTCGTCGTCTCCGAGTGAAGGTCGTCCTCACCGGATCAGCCGGGCTTCTCGGCTCGAGCATCGTGCGCGCCTGGCGCGCGACCCGGCCGGGTGACGAGCTCGTCGCGCTGACCCGCGCGGACGTCGACCTCAGCAATGCCGACGCGACGGCTGCCGTCGTCGCCCGACATGCCCCCGACGCCGTCATCCACGCGGCCGCGCACGTCGCCGGGATCGAAGACAAGCTGCGCTCGCCCGACGGATTCCTGTCGGCGAATCTGCGTCTCGACGACTCGGTGTTCTCGGCGGCCGTGGCCGCGGAGGTTCCCGAGTTCCTCTATGTCTCGAGCGCAGCGGTCTACCCCGCGGAAGCCTCCCAGCCGATCCCCGAGTCTGCGCTTCTGGGTGGGCCGCTCGAACCGGCCAACGAAGGCTACGGCCTCGCCAAGATCGTCGGCACCCGACGTTGCTCCTACCTCTCGCGCGAACACGGTTGGGCCTACCGTGCCGTTCTGCCGAGCAATCTGTACGGTCCGGGCGACGACTTCCGCCCCGGTCGCGCCCACCTCGTGGCGTCCGCCCTCGCCAAGGCACACGCCGCCACCGCGGCGGGCTCGGATGTCGTCGAGGTGTGGGGCGACGGCAGCGCACGCCGGGAGTTCACGTACGCGCCCGATCTCGCGAGCTGGCTGGTGACCCAGGTCGGCCGGCTCACCGCGTGGCCCGAGCTGCTCAACGCGGGCTCCGGGATGGAGGCCACCGTGCGCGAGTACTATGAGCACGCGGCGACGGCGGCCGGATTCTCAGGGGAGCTCGTGTTCGATCCCGAGCGACCATCCGGAGTCGCCCGGCGCCTCCTCGATTCCTCCGCGGCGCGTGCCCTGGGATGGGAGCCCACGACTTCGTGGGACGAGGGGTTCGCCGCGTGCTACACCGATCTCCTCACCTCGAAACGAGCAGCCCTATGACGCAGCCGACCGAACCGGCCTTCCCTCTTGCCACCTCATCCTGGGACGACGCCGAGTACGCCGCGATTCAACGCACCGTCGACTCCCGCCGGTTCACGATGGGTCCCGAGGTCGCACGCTTCGAGCGGGACTTCGCCGACCTGTTCGGCGCCGGCTTCGGGGTGATGGTCAACTCCGGGTCGAGCGCCAACCTGATCGCCGTCGCGGCGGCGGTGCTCGACCCGAGGATCGACCTGAATCGCGGAGACGAGGTGCTCGTGCCCGCGGTCTCCTGGGCGACCACCTACTACCCGCTTGCCCAGTACGGGCTCAAGCTGCGATTCGTCGACGTCGACCTCGACACGCTCAACATCGACCTCGACCTGCTCGAGGCGGCGATCACCCCGGCCACCAAGGCCGTCTTCGGGGTGAATCTGCTCGGCAATCCGATCGACTTCACCCGGCTGCGGGCGATCGCCGAGCGTCATGGGCTGGTGATCCTCGAAGACAACTGCGAGTCGCTCGGCGCCCGCTCCGACGGGATCTGGGCAGGCACCGCGGGACTGATGGGCACGTTCAGCGCGTTCTTCTCGCACCACATCTCGACGATGGAGGGCGGCGTCGTGCTCACCGACGACGAGCAGCTCTATCAGGAGCTCGTGTCACTTCGGGCGCACGGCTGGACCCGCGAACTGCCGGCCGACAACTTCGTGCATCCGAAATCAGGTGAGGCGTTCGACGACCTGTTCCGGTTCGTCCTGCCCGGCTACAACGTGCGACCGATCGAGATGAGCGGCGCGATCGGCGTCGAACAGGTGAAGAAGATCCCCGCGCTGGTCGCCGGCCGCCGCGAGAACGCCGCCTACTTCCAGCAGAAGTTCGACGGTGCCGAGTTCGTGCGCATCCAGCGCGAGACCGGCGAGTCGAGCTGGTTCGGGTTCTCGTTCATCCTTGAGCAGGGTCTCGCGGGTCGCCGCGCCGACGCCGTGGCGGCGCTCAGCGCGGCGGGCATCGAGTCTCGCCCGATCGTCGCCGGCAACTTCACCCGGAATCCGGTGATGGCGTACCTCGACGCGATCGTGCCCGACGAGCTTCCGGCCGCCGACCGGGTTCACGTCGACGGCCTGTTCGTCGGCAACCACCACTACCCGGTGCACGAGGGGATCGATCTCGTGCACGAGGTGCTCGCCGGTCTCGCCTGAGCCCGCCCGCGCCGCCGTCGATGACCTTCCACATCCTGCTGCCGTTCTACGGCCGGCCGGACCACCTGCGCATCGCGGTGGAGAGCGTGCTCGCGCAGACCGACGCCGACTGGCGGCTCACCGTCGTCGACGACCGCTACCCTGACGAGGAGCCGGGGCGGTGGGTCGCCGGACTCGGGGACCCGCGCATCGAGTATCTGCGCAACGAGGTCAACCTCGGCGTGAGCCGCAACTACCTCCGCTGCGTCGAGCTGATGACCGGCGAGCACTCCATGCTCTTCGGCTGCGACGACGTCATGCTGCCGGACTTCGTTGCCCGCGTGGCGGAACTCCTCGCCGCCCACCCCGACGCGTCGATCGTGCAGCCCGGGGCCGAGGTGATCGACGCCGACGGGAGGCCCTTCCGCCCCCTCGGCGACCGGATCAAGGACCTGCTGCGTCCCGGCGGCCGCGGCGTGCGGGTGCTGCGTGGCGAGCCGCTCGCGGCCAGTCTTCTCCGCGGCAACTGGACCTACTTCCCGTCGCTCGTCTGGCGGGTGTCGGAACTGCGTCGTCACGGATTCGATCCCGACCTCGACGTCGTGCAAGACCTCGGGATGCTGCTGGACATCGTCGCCGACGGGGGCACCATGGTGCTCGACGACCGGGTCGTGTTCCAGTATCGGAGGCACCGTTCGAGCGTGTCGTCGGCGACCGCCGTCGACGGCACGCGATTCGCCCAGGAACGTGAACTGTTCGCGCGTCAGCAGCGGCGCTTCACCGTGCTGGGCTGGCCCCGTGCCGCGCGGGCGGCGCGACACCACTGGTCGTCACGCCTCAACGCCCTGACGCAGCTCCCCGCGGCGGCGCGCTCCGGCGGCGGCTCGGTGCGATCACTGCTCCGCCACGCCGTCGGTCGCTCTCAGGCGTAGCGCGCCATCAGCTCGCGGATCTGGGTGGCATCCCCCCACGTTCCCGGCGAGTCGTAGGGGCGGTCGGGGAACGCTCCGAGCTTCAGCTCGATATCGAGACCGCGGTCGGCGATGAACCACTCCGCCTGTTCGCGCAACGACCGGGGTTCGCCGGTGCAGCAGTTGATGATGCCGCTCACGTCGGGTGCGCCGGCGACGACGGCGATCTGGCGTCCGAGTTCGGCGACGTCGATGAAGTCGTACCGGTTCTTGCCGCTCGTGAACGGGAACTCCCGTTCACCCCGCTCGGCCGCTTCGAGGATGCGGGTGAACACCGATCGGTTCCGGTGGTCGTCCCCGAGGATGTAGTAGCAGCGCAGCCACTGCAGTTCGGTCTTCTCGGCCCACGAGGTGAAGGCGGCGCTGCGCAAGGCGTCCTTCGCGATGCCGTAGAGCGACAGCGGCTTGGTGGGGGTGTCGGCCGTGATCGCGCCCTCCCAGTAGCCGACCTCGTGCATCGTGCCGAGCACCGCCAGCCGGCCCACTCCGGCCCCGACGAGTCCATCGAGGAATCGATAGTGGGCCGAGAGGTTGAGCATGTGCGAGGGCGCGTTGTGGGTGAAGCCGTCCTGCCAGGCGAGGTGGATGACGGTGCCCGGGAGGTCGGCGCCGAACACCGCGAGATCGAGGCCGGGGTCGAGCACGTCGACTTCGATGACCTCCGCCCGGGCGTCGAGGTCGGCGGTCGAGCCGGGACGGACCGCGGCGAGCACCCGGTGGCCACGATCCGCGAGGGCGGTGACGACGTGGCGGCCGAGGTAACCGCCGGCTCCGGTGACGAGGACGGCATCCGCCGGCATGGTTCTCCTGGGATCGCGAGGGCGGGCGCTCGGCAGGTATGCAGGAAGGCCCACAGTAGGATTCTCAGGATATCCATCCGCGCGCGTCGCCGTCCCGATCCGGGGGCACCGCCCGATCGGGAGCAGCACACCACGTGACCACCCAGGGTTCATCCTTCCCCGCCGGGGGTCGCCGGATCATCTTCTATCTGTTCTATGACGTGCGCGGCGTCGTCGACGACTACATCCCGTACAAGCTCGCGCGGTTGCGCCCCTTCGCCGAGGACATCGTCGTCGTCGTCAACGGCGACCTCACCGAAGAGAGCAGGCAGCGGCTCGAGGCGGTCGCCGACGACGTCTGGCAGCGCCCGAACGAGGGCTTCGACGTGGGCGGGTATCAGGCCGTGCTGCACCGGTTCGGTGCGGAACGGCTGGCCGAGTACGACGAGGTCGTGCTCATGAACTACACCTGGTTCGGTCCGGTGCGCCCGTTCGAGCCGATCTTCGAGCGCATGGATGCGGCGGAGGCCGACTTCTGGGGCATCACCGAGCACGACGCCGTCGACCCGCACCCGCACGGGCTCGACGAGCCGATGCCGCTGCACCTCCAGTCGCACTGGATCGCGGTGCGCAAGCGGATGTTCACGTCGGAGACCTGGCGCCGCTACTGGGATGAGATGCCGCTCATCACTTCGTACGACCAGTCGATCCTGCAGCACGAGTCCCGTTTCACCCGGCACTTCGAGGAGGCGGGGTTCCGGCATATCGCGGCGTTTCCGGCAGCCGACTACCCTTCGACGCCGCACGCGGCCTTCGACGCGGCCCTGCAGCTCATCCACGACGGCTGCCCGGTGCTGAAACGCCGCACGTTCTTCCACGACCCGCTGTACCTCGATCGCGAGGCGATCATCGGCAGGTGGATCATCGACGCGGCCGAGGAGTCCGGCTACCCCGGTGGCCACATCCTGCAGAACATGGCGCACACCGCGGCGCCCAAGATCCTCAACACGAACGCGTCGATGCTCGAGATCCTGCCCGACGTCGATCTCGGCGGGTACGACCGCGCGCGCCCCTTCCGGGTCGCCGCGACGGTGCACATCTTCTACGAGGACCTCACCGACGAGCTGCTCGACCGCCTCGCCATGCTCCCCGGCGCCTACGACCTCTACGTCACGACGACCGACGAGACGAAGGCCGCCTTCATCCGCGAACGGATCGCCGCGCGCGGTGACGCGCAGGTGGGCTCGAGCGAGGTGCGCGTTCTGCCGTCGAACCGCGGCCGTGACCTGAGCGCGTTCTTCATCGGGGTTCGCGATGTCGTGGTCGGCGGCGGGTACGACCTGGTGGTGAAGATCCACTCGAAGAAGACCGTGCAGCAGGGAGCCGGGGTCGGTACGTTCTTCAAACGCCAGCAGCTGGACAACCTCCTCAACTCGCCGGGCTACGCCGCCAACCTGTTCGCCCTGTTCCAGCGGGAGGAGCACCTCGGCATCGTGTTCCCGCCGACGGTGCACATCGGCTTTCCCACCCTCGGCGGCGCCTGGTTCACCAACAAGGAGCCCACGCGAGAGCTGTTCGAGCGCATCGGCGTGCACATCCCCCTCGACGAGGTCTCGCCCCTCGGCGCGATGGGCGCGATGTGGATCGCCCGCCCCGAGGCGCTCAAGCTGCTGACCGACATCGAGTACTCCTACGAGGACTACCAGCCCGAGACCGAGCACGGGGACGGCAGCCTCGCACACGTGCAGGAGCGCGCCGTCGCCTACGTCGCGGGCGAGCTCGGGTATCACACCCGCACCGTCGCGAATCCGGAGTATGCGGCGATCAGCCACACCTTCCTCGAGTTCAAGCTCGACCAGCTCAGCCGCCCGGTGCAGGGCTATGCGATCGACGAGGCGCGCGTCGTGCGTGAACACGCCGACACGTCGATCCGCCTCGCCCAGGGATTCCGGGGTTTCGTCAAGGAGTGGCTGGTGCGATACCACCCCGACGCGACCCAGCGCCTCATCCGCTTCCGGAACCGGCTGCGTCCGAGGCAGAGCCGCCCGTGACGACGACCGTTCCGCAGCGCACCGAGCAGGGGACGCTCCACCGCGAACCGCTCTTGCTCGAGGTGCAGGCGCTTCGCGCGCTCGCGGTGATGCTCGTCGTGGTCTACCACGTCTGGCCCGGCCGACTCACCGGGGGATTCGTCGGGGTCGACGTCTTCTTCGTCATCTCCGGCTACCTCATCACCGCGCACCTGCTGCGGGAGTATGCCGCGGAGGGACGCATCCGGGTGGCGGCGTTCTGGTCGCGACGCATTCGGCGACTCCTTCCCGCCGCGTTCCTGGTGCTGGCCGTGTGCGCGATCGCCGCGTTCTTCGTCTTGCCCGACGTCGTGCGCTCCGACGCGCTCCGGCAGATCGCAGCCGCATCCCTCTACGGCCTGAACTGGGTGCTCGCCATCGACGCGGTCGACTACCTCGCCGCCGGGGACACCGCGACCGTGGTGCAGCACTACTGGACGCTCTCGGTCGAGGAGCAGTTCTACGTGCTGTGGCCGCTGGTGCTCGTCGTCGCCGCATTCGTCGCGGCCCGGTTCTCGCGCAGCAGGAAGGTCGGGCATCCCGCGCGTCTGGTCGCCGTCGTCGCGGCGGTCGTCGTCGTGGTGTCGCTCGCCTACTCGATCGTGTTCACCTGGCTCAACCCGGCGTTCGCGTACTTCTCGACCTTCACCCGGGCGTGGGAGTTCGCGGCCGGCGGATCGCTGGCCGCATCCGCGCTGGTCGCCCCCGCCCTCTGGGAACGCGTCCGCGCGTCAGTCGCCGGGGTGCGCACCGGCCTGCTGACGGTCATCGGGGCGGTGCTCGTCGTCGGGGCCGCCTTCTTGCTCGACGGGGCGTCGCCGTTCCCCGGTGCTTTCGCCGCCTTCCCCGTCGTCGGCACGATGCTGCTCATCCTCGGCGGGATGCCCGAACCACGCATCCTCGGCGCTCCCGTGCGCTGGCGGCCGGTGCAGTTCCTCGGTGACATCTCGTACTCGCTCTATCTGTGGCACTGGCCGCTCATCATGGGCTTCGTGCTGATCGCCGGTCGGCGCCCGGCGATCATCGAGGCGGTCGCGATCGTGATCGCGAGCATCGTGCTGGCGGCGCTCACCAAGGTGCTCGTCGAGGATCCCGCGCGACGCTCGCAGTTGCTCTCCCGTCGTCTCGTCGCCGCGTTCGCGTTGGCCGCGATCGGTGGGGCGGCGTTCGTCGGGACCTACCTGGTCGACCGGGAGGTCACCGCGGCGCAGCGCGTCGCCGACCGGCAGCAGCTGATCGAGAACGCCGCGAACACATCAGGATGCTTCGGCGCCAACGCCCTGCTCGGCGACACCGCGTGCCCTGACCCCTTCGTTCTCGGCGCCGACACCGACCTGACGGCGGCGGCGTACGACCTCGACTACCAGAACTGGTGCCTGACCTGGTTCGACCAGGAGTGGGCGAGCTGCGAGTTCGGCGACCTCGCCGCGACGAACGGCACCCTCGCCCTCGTCGGCGACTCCCACGCCGCCTCGATGGTGGCCGCGTTCGACGAGTACTTCGCGACCGCGGGCTGGAAGGTCGTCACCTACACGCGGTTCGGCTGCTCCGGGCTCAACCAGGGACTCGCCGGCGCGGACGACGTGACCGAGCAGGGTCGCAAGGAGTACGCCTGCCGAGTCTGGTCGGAGCGGGTTCGCGCCGAACTGGTCGCGCGTGACGACATCACCGACATCGTCTACCTCAACTACACCAGCAGCTATCTCGATCGCGCTCCCGAGTATGTGCTCACGGTCGACGACATCGTCGCCACCTGGCAGGAGATGCTTGCGGCCGGCAAGGACGTGCACGTCGTGAAGGACTGGCCCCGCACGGACGGCGACAGCATTCCGGTCTGCCTCACGTCGCACGTCGGCGAAACCGGGCCGTGCTCGACCGATCGTGCCGTCAGCCTTCCTGAGGACCCGCAGGACGCGGCCCTGGCCCTGACGCCGGAGGTGCAGGGCATCGACCTCTCCGATGCCTACTGTGACGAGTCGCGGTGCTACGCCGTGGTGGGCGGAGTGGTCGTGTACGCCGACCACAATCACATCTCCGGCAGCTACGCGCTGAGCCTCATGCCCTACCTCGGCCCGCGCCTGACCGGTGACTGATCAGCGCCGTCAGTCGCCCTTGCGGCGGATCGCGCGGATCGGCCCGGTGACCATCCGGCCGGCCTTGTAGGTGCGCGACGCGCGGATCTCCTCGACCGCCTTGCGGGCGGACTCCGAGTCGCCCTGGGTGTCGAAGAAGCGGGTGCGCCAATCGCTGCGCTCGATCTCCATCGAACGCAACTCCTCCCGCTGCAGCGTCGCCCAGCGCAACAACGCCGAGCGTGCCGGGGGCGCGCCGCTCGCGATCGCCGCTTCGAGCATCCCCGTCGCCGCGGCTGCCCGGGCGTCGTAGCTGTGTCGTTCGCGCACGAGAGCGCCCAGTCGGGCGGCGGTCGCGGCGGTGCCGGCGGGGTCGGCGAGCAGGCGGCCGACGATCGCCGCGAGGTCGAGCGGGTCGGAATACGCCGGAACCTCGTCGAGGGCGAGATCCGTCAACCCCCGCGACTCGTTGCTGATCACGATGGCCCCGCTGGCGAGCGCGTCGAAGAGTCGACTGTTCTGGTTGCCGTAGAGCGCCGCCGAGGGGATGACGTCGTCGATGACGATCAACCACTGCGAGTAGACCCAGGGCAGCGCGAAGTAGTCGATCGCGTCGCGGTGGGTGATCGGTCCCTGGAACTGCAGATACTTCGAGTTCGCGCCGAACCACGTCACGCGCGCCTTCGTCGCGAGCGATTCGAGCGCCGCGGTCAGACCGCGGGCGACACCCCAGTAGTTCGCCGTCGTGACGACCTCTTCGGTGCGTTCGATCGGCCTCGGGCGGAACAACTCAGTGTCGGTGCCGAGCGGCACGACGTGGATCGGCCCGTCGAAGACGTCGGCCATGCGGTCCGCGGACGCCTGCGAGCTGCACCACAGTTGCGAGAACCGGTCGAGGTAGGGCAGTTTCGCCCACTCGTCGGCCCAGTTGCGCACCCAGGCGATGACGTGGGTGCGCTCGTGCACCAGGCCCGGCACGAACGACTCGACCATGACGATCGCCACGTCGATGTCGTCGGGGGTCTCTTCCGTCATCCGCTCGGTGGGCCACAACGACACACCCCAGCCCGCCTTGGACAGGCCACGCGCAAGGCCGAGTCCGACGTACAGGTCACCGCGGCCCGCGGACAGGTCGGCGGTCGACACCATGAAGAGCAGGTTGCCGCGGGGTCCGGTGCGTCGGTGCCCTTCGACGATCGCCTGATACTCCGCACGGACGTCGTCGTCCGACGGGTAGGCGCGCGCGACGCTTACTCGTTCGGGCATCGGTGCCGTTCTGGTCGAAGGGGTTCGGGAATTCGGTGCTGAATGCTATCGCGCACGCCGTCGCCGCCGCGACTTCGCTCGGGCCGGGTCGCGCAACGCGCGATCGAAGGCGGCGAGGGTGCGGTCGGCGGTCTTCGGCCACGTGAACAGGGCCGTACGCTCGCGGCCGAGGCGGGAGAGCTCCGCGAGACGCTCCGGGTTGGCGACCGCGGCGAGCATGGCGTCGGCGATCGACTGATCGGATGTGGGCTCGAAGTAGTCGACGGCGTCCCCGCCGACCTCGTGGTACACGGGGATGTCGCTCATCAGCACCGGAAGGCCGACGATCATCGCCTCGAGGGCGGGCAGGCAGAACCCGTCGCAATAGTTGGGAACCATGAGGGCGCTCGCGTGGGTGTACAGCCACTCGAGTTCGTCTTGATCGACCCAACCCTTGAGCTCGACCGCGTCGCCCACGCCGAGCTGCTCGACCAACGGGCGCAACGGGTCGTCGCCACGGCTGCCGGTGATGACCAGTCGCGGGCGTTCGGCGGGCGGGATGAGCGCCATCGCCCGGATCAACCCGGCGAAGTTCTTGTGCGGCAGGCGGTTGCCGACCGCGAGCAGCAGGTCGCGTTCGCGCTCGGGAGCGACCTTCGGCACCTCGACGGGTGCGGTGCCGGCGAGCGGGATGACGTCGATCGCCTCGCGCGGGAATCTCAGGTAGAGCTCGATGTCCTCGGCGGAGGCGACACTGTCGGTGAGGATGAGGGTCGCATTGCTCGCCGCCCGCTTCTCGAGCCACTTCATCGGCTCGGTGTAGTGCGGCGTCGCCATGAGTTCCGGCGCACGGAAGTAGAGCATGTCGTGCATCGTGTAGACGGCCGGCATCTTCGACCGCCACGGGCCGAGGGTCGCCGGCGAGTGGATGAGATCGGCGCCGTGTTTCTTCGCGGCGCGGGAGACCATGAACAGTTCGGCGAAGGCCCAGGCGTAGCGGTTCTCTCCGCTGAACCCCGAGGCGATCACCGTTCCGGGGAACCAGGAATGATCACGCGCCATGAACTCGTTGCTCGCGTAGCCGATGAACTCGTGACCGGTCGCGCGTCGGCCGAACTCGCGGTAGAGCTCGCGCGTGTACGTCTCCATTCCGCCCTTCGTGCCGGTGAACGACATGAGGTTGACGAGGATGCGTGCCATCTCAGGTGGCGGGCCGGTGGTCGATCGAGAGGATGCCGAGGAACATTCCCGCCATCACCGTCTGGGCGCCGAGGATCATCAGCAGGGTCGCCGGCACGGCGAGCCGGATCGTGTCGAGAGGGTCGAGCGCACCGAATCCCGACGCACCCCAGATGGCGACCTGGGTGATGGCGATCGCCAGGCCGGCGACGAACGCGAGTGCCCCGAAGAACGCGGCGCTCTCGGTCGATACCCGTTCGGCGATTCGCGAGAACAGCCGTCCCCGCGGCAGAGCGAAGCCCTCGCGTTGGCCGTACATCTTGGTGAGCAGCCAGAAGATGACGCCCTGATAGCCGACCACGGCGAATGCCGACAGGTAGAGCTGGCTTGAGACATCGAAGCCCACCGGGCCGATCTCGAGGGGACCGAAGAGCAGCGCGACCGAGCCGAGCACGCCGATGACGAAGGCGATGAGGCCGGGGTAGAGGAACAGCCACTTCGGACTGAAGATGAGCAGGAACCGCAGGTGCCGCCACCCGTCGCGCCACGACCGCAGGTGCGGGGGCCGACTGCGACCGTCCTTCTTCAGCGTCGTCGGCACCTCGCCGACCTTCAGCCCGGCCAACGTCGACTTCACGACGAGCTCGCTCGCGAACTCCATTCCGGTCGTGCGCAGGCCGAGTTCCCGCACGGCGTCGCGCGAGAAGCCGCGAAGCCCGCAGTGGAAGTCGCGGATCGGCGACCGGAACAGCACCCGGCCCAGCCAGGAGAGAACCGGGTTGCCCAGGTAGTAGTGCAAAGGAGGCATCGCGCCCGGGGCGATTCCGCCCTTGAAGCGATCGCCCATCACCAGCTGATCGCCGGCGCGGAGCCGCTCGACGAAGAGGTCGAGGTTCGAGAAGTCGTAGGAGTCGTCGGCGTCGCCCATGATGATGTAGGTGCCGCGGGCGGCCTCGATGCCGCCCATGAGCGCGGCGCCGTAGCCCTTGAGCGGGATGTCGACCACCCGCGCGCCGTGCTCCCTCGCGATCGCCTGCGACCCGTCGGTGCTGCCGTTGTCGGCGATGAGCACCTCGCCCGCGATCCCCGTGCGATCGAGGTATGCCTGTGCCTTGTCGATGCAGACGGCGAGCGTCTCGGCCTCGTTGAGGCACGGCATGACGATCGACAACTCGAGAGCAGGCGTGGGCACAGGACTCCTTACGAATGCCGTCGGCGCCGAGGGGCTCCGCGTGCGGCTCCTATAATCCTAGGAGCCTCCGGACCGGCGGAGAGCCGGGAAGGACGAGCGACGGATGTCGTTGCAAGAAGCGCTCGGCGGCCACCGCAACTCCCTCGGCCTGCTGCGCCTGGTCTTCGCCGCCGCGGTCATCTTCGACCACGCGTTCCCGCTCGGCGGGTGGGGCACGGCTCCGTTCCTCGGTTACACCGACAACCAGCAGTCGCTCGGCGGTCTCGCGGTCGTCGGGTTCTTCGCGATCAGCGGCTACCTCATCGCGAAGTCGGGGATGAGTTCCGACGTCGTCCAGTTCATGTGGCGACGGTTCCTGCGCATCTTCCCCGGGTACTGGCTCGTGCTGCTCGTCGGCGCCTTCCTGGTCGGCCCCGCGATCTGGGTCGCGGAGGGCAACGCCCTGGGCGACTACCTGACGCTCGGCCCCGGGGGTCCGATCGCGTACCTGTACTCGAACTGGACGCTCGCGATCGGCCAATACGGCATCCACGACGTCTACCTGGACACGACGCCCTATCCGGGCGGCGCCATCAACGGCTCGATCTGGACTCTCGTCTACGAGTGGGGCTGCTATCTGGTCATCGCCGTGCTCGTCGCCTTCGGCGTGATGAAGCGCGCCAAGATCGTCGTGCCCTTGATCGCGGCGTTCTTCTTCGTCGCCCAGGTCGCGGCGCTCCTGCTCGAGCCCGGAGCCCTCGCCCCGCTCTTCCCGACGTTCGGCGACCCGTGGCGGATCAACTTCGGCCTGGTCTTCTTCATCGGCGCGACGATCGCGATGTATGCCGATCGCATCCCGTTCGACGATCGTCTGGGGGTGCTCTCCGGCATCACGTCGATCGCGCTACTGCGGTTCGGCGGGTTCAACACCGTCGGCTACATCGCCTTCACCTACTTCGTGCTCTACCTCGCGGCTCGGCTGCCGAAGGCCCTCCAGCGGGTCGGGGCGAAGAACGACTACTCGTACGGCGTCTACCTCTACGGCTGGGTCGTGCAGCAGATCCTCTCCTTCCTCGGCGTCAACGAGTGGGGCTATCTGCCCTACGTCCTGCTCGCCCTGCTGGGCGCGTTCGCGTTGGCGTGGCTCAGTTGGCACGGCGTCGAGAAGCAGGCCCTGAAACTCAAGGACTGGGGACCGGGCCGGGGCATCTCGCACTGGCGCGACCGGATCGTGAGTCGCGTTCGGAAGCGGGATCAGGAACCCAGCGACGAGGCGGTGCTCGTCGAGCCGGGCGAGCGACAGAACGGATGACGATGCCCCGGCCTGCCGTCGTGCTGCTCGCCGCGACCGCGGTCTCGGGGTTGGCCGGCTACCTCGTGACCTTCTTCGTCGCCGCGGCGGTGACGCCGGCGGCGTACGCCACGTTCGCGGTCTTCTGGTCGACGCTCTTCCTCGTCGTCGGTGCCCTGGGTGGTATCCAGCAGGAGATCACCCGGGCAGCCGGGGTGAGGGATGCTGTCGACGGCATGGCGAGCCTCGGCCGATTCGCCGTCGCGGCGGCGCTCGCAGCGGTCATCGTGCTGCTGGCGACCGCGCCGCTGTGGACGCTCGTCGCCGGCGGACATCCGCTCACGGTCGTCGCCCTCGTGGCCGGTGCGGGCGCCTACTGCCTCGTCGCGGTGACGAGTGGCGCGCTCTACGGGGCACGGGCATGGCTGCCGATCGCGACCCTCATCCTCGTCGACGGCGTCCTGCGTCTCGCGGGAGTGCTCGTCTCCCTCGCGCTCCCCGAACCGGAGCGTGCGCTCGAGATCGCCGTCGTGCTGCCCTTCCCGCTCGCATTGGCGATCGTGCTGCCGGTCGTCGCGCGCCGACTGCGTGGGATCCGAGCCGACGTGCCGCTCGCCCGCCTCGCCCGCAACACCCTGCTCGCCGTGCTCGCCGCGGGGGCCAGTGCCGTGTTGATCAGCGGGTTCCCGGCCCTGGTGAGCGCCGCGACGCCCGGTGAGCCGGCCGCCGCGCTCGCACCGCTGCTGCTCGCGTTGATGATCACCCGCGCACCGATCGTGATCCCCGCGATGGCGATGCAGAGCCTGCTCATCGTGCGGTTCCGGGATGCCGGGGTTCGTCTCGTGCTGCTCGCGGTCGCGCTGGTCGGGGTGGCGACGGCCCTCCTCGCGGTACTCGCAGCCGTTGCCGGCCCTGCCCTCCTCCTCGCGGGTTTCGGCCCGGACTACGCGGTCGACGGCGCGCTGCTCGCGGCGCTCGTCGCCTCGTCGGGGCTCATCGCCGCCGTGATCGTGGGAGGGGCGGGGCTGCTCGCGGCGTCGCGTCACTCGGTCTACGTCGCCGGATGGGTCGTCGCGGTCGTGGTCACCGTCGCGGCCTTCCTACTGCCGCTCCCCGCCGAACCTCGGATCGTCGTCGCGGCGCTCGCCGGCCCGGGGGCTGCGCTGCTCGTCCAGCTCGTCGCCCTCGCGGCCCGACGCGTCGAGGTGGCGGCATGAGGATCTCGGTAGCCCTGTGCACCCACAACGGCGAGCGCTATCTCGAGGCGCAGCTGCGCAGCATCCTCGACGGCACGCGCGTTCCCGACGAGGTCGTCGTGAGCGACGACGCGTCGACCGACGCGACACTCGAGGTCGCCCGCACCGTGCTCGGCTCGGCCGGGGTGGCGCACCGCATCCTCGAGAACCCCCGAGCGCTCGGGGTCACCGCGAACTTCGAGCAGGCCGTGCGTGCCACGACGGGCGACCTGATCGCGCTCGCCGATCAGGACGACGTCTGGCATCCGTCGCGCCTGGCCCGGATCGAAGCCGAGCTCGGCGGCGTCGGCGTGCTCTTGCGTCACAGTGACGCCCGCCTCGTCGACGAGGTCGGGGATGACCTCGGCACGACCTTGTTCGCGCGTCTGCGGGTGGGCGCCGCCGAGGCCGCCGCGATCGATGGCGGCCGGGCCTTCGCGACCTACCTTCGCCGCAACCTCGCGACGGGTGCCACCACCGCCTTCCGTCGGGAGTTGCTCGACGATGCGCTGCCCTTTCCGGCGGAGTGGGTGCACGACGAGTGGCTCGCGATCCTCGCTGCGGCGCGCGAGGCCGTGCGGATGGTGCGCGACGTCGAGATCGACTACCGGCTGCACGGAGCGAATCAGATCGGCGTCGCCGAGCCGACCCTGCGCTATCGCATCGCGCGGGTGCTCGGCGACTCGGGCGACCGCGCGGCGCTCCTGGCTCGACGATCGCAGGTGCTTGCGGAGCGGCTCGCCGCCCGAGGGCTCCCCGAGCACGCCGCGCAGGCCGCCGCGAAGGCCCGGTTCGAAGGTCGCCGTTCGCGGCTGCCCGCCCTGAAGATCGCGCGGGTGCCCGGCATCCTGGGCGGGCTGTTCAGCGGGGGCTACCGACGGTTCGCCAGTCAGCGTTCACTCGACGCGGTGCGCGACCTGTTCCGGCCCGCCTGACCCTCGCTACTCGTGGGGGAGCGGTTCGGGCCGCTCCGGCCGTGGAGACAACGCCGAGCGCCAACTCAGCTCGGCCGAGGCCTTGACCGCGCAGATCACGAAGAGCAGCCAGCCGAACTCGGTGAGGATCGAGCTCTCGGCCACCGAGACCGTGATGAGGGCGACGAGCACGAGGGCCGGCCAGGTGTGCACGACGCTGCGGCGGCGTCCGGCGAGGAGCCAGGAGCGCACGAACGCGAGCCCGACGACGGCGAGGAACAGGAACACTCCGACCGCGCCCACCTGCAGCCAGAGGTCGACCACCGCGTTGAGCGCGGAGTCGTGGGGCCGTCCGCCGGTCGGGGTGAGCCCCGAGTAGGGCGGAGACGCGGAGTTCCAGATGCCGATCCAGCCCCACCCTTCGAGCCAATGCACCGGCACGAAATCGAGGACGCGCTGCCAGAGCTTGAGCCGGAACTCGAGTTCGCCGGTGGCGTTGAACAGCGCGATGATCGGCGCGCGGAACACCCAGGCGAGCACGGCGAACAGCGCGAGCGCCGCGAGGATGGCGTACTGCGCGAACTGGCGGCGCTCTTCGGGCAGACGGCGGATGCCGTAGAGGGCGGCACCGGCGAGCAACAGCACGACCGTCACCATCCCGACCACCGGTGAGCGCGTGAAGGCGATGGTTCCGGCGGCGAGGGCGAGCGAGGGGATGGCGACGTAGCGGGTGACCGACCGGGTGCGCCATTCGATGGCGAAGGTCACGACCGCGATCGCCGCGAGCAGCCCGAGCTGGTTGCGGGTGCTCACGAGCCCCGAGATCGGGCCGCCCTCGGCGAGCTCTCCGTGGATGTTCAACACCGCGAGAGGGGCGTCGAAGATGATGCCCGAGAGCACCTCGAGCACGAGCGACACCAGCAGCACCGCGCGCAGGACGTCACCGAAACTGCGGATGACCTGGATCGTGTCGCGCGAGAGTCCGATGAAGACGCCGACGAAGGTGACGAGCACGAGGTAGCTGAACGAGATCAGGGTGACGCGCTGGTACTCGCTCCAGAGCAGTGAGAGCCCCGCCCACCCCAGGTAGGCGAGCAGGGAGATCGGCAGGATCGCCCAGTGCCAGTCGATCTCGTCCCGCCGGGCGATCAGCGAGGCGACGAGAAGGAGCGTGAGGACGATGAGAGCGGCGAGGTAGCCGGGCCAGCCGATGACCTGCTGGAGGGTGAAGGCGATCGCGACGAGTCCCGCGCCGGTCGTGGTCAGAGCCGCGGTGGCTCGCGGCGAGCGGAGCAATTCGAGGGCGGCGCCGATCACCGGCGCTCCCACCGGTTGGTCGCGGTGCGGATGCTCACGAGCACGAGGATCGCCCAGCCGATCTCGATGAGCAGCCGGCTCTCGGCCAGGCCCTGCACGAGTACGGCCACCAGGAGCGCCATCGGCACGAGCGCGCTGTCGCGCGGCCCGTCGAGCGCGTAGACCCAGGTGCGGGCGAGCGTCGTCAGCGCGAACAGCCCGACGACGACCAGGCCGAGGATGCCGAGCTGGAGGTAGACATCGAGCCAGGCATTGTGGGCCTGGAGGTAGGTGACGCCCTTGATGACCACGAGGTCGTCGTACGGCTCCACCCAGGGTGCCCAGTAGCTGATCCAGCCCCATCCGGCGATCGGTCGTCGGCCCGAGAGGTCGGCGACGACCGCCCAGATGTCGAGCCGGTTGGTGAGGTCGGCGCTCTTGCCGAGGAGTTCGAGCAGCGGGCCGCGGAAGATCACGGCGGCGACGGCGGACCCGGCGGTGAGCGCAAGGAGCCCGATCGCGGTCGCGACCCGCCGCGGACCCGACCCGCGCCGGGCGAACCAGGCGGCCAGGCAGACGACGGCGACGACCGCCGCGGCGACGAAGACGGTCGACGATCGGGTGAGGGCGAGCACGCCGGCCGCGAGCACCACCCAGGTGACGAAGCCCAGGCCGCTTCCGCGCCCCGCGACCCGGCGCGCGATCTCGGCGATGAGTGAGAGCAGCGCGGCCATCGCCAGGATGTTGGCGTTGCCGACGATGCCCTGGATGCGCCCGCCGTCGAACAGCACGTCACGCGACCAGTAGAACGCCTTCGGGATCTCCTCCAGGCCCGAGTGGTCGACCCACAGAGGCAGTACCGGGCCGCGCACGAATACCGCCACGACGAGCTCGAACAGCAGCGACAGCACGAGCACGATGCGCACGGCCCGGGCGAGGGCATCCACCAGTTCCGCCCAGGTGAAACAGGTCGCCAGAAAGACGGCGAAGACCGTCGTGGCGAGCGTCGCGGCCACCCCGAGCG
The DNA here is from genome assembly GCF_014653215.1 of Pseudolysinimonas yzui. Classification (GTDB taxonomy): domain Bacteria; phylum Actinomycetota; class Actinomycetes; order Actinomycetales; family Microbacteriaceae; genus Pseudolysinimonas_A; species Pseudolysinimonas_A yzui. Next base: position 436,707 of record NZ_BNAI01000002.1, read on the forward strand.
CACTCGCACCCGGATAGGCCGACCAGGCGATCGACAGCGTCATGAGCGCGAGAGTCGCCAGCAGCAGGATCGGCAGGCGGCGCACATCCACTCGGCTGCGCACCAGTTCGATCACCGCGAGGGTGACGACGATCACGACGATCGCACCCCAGCCCCACCACGAGAGCAGGTAGCGCCACGCGTCGCCGGCCACGAGGGTGAAGAACCCCAACGTCGCCAAGAACAGGCGGTAGGAGCTCGCGGGCGTCATGTCCACCAGGCTAGCCGGGAGGCCGCCCTCGCCCGATGATGCGGCCCAGCAGACGGAGAGGCCGGGTGACCCGCCAGGACGTGGAGGCGCGCAGCTGACGGATCTCCTCGGTGGCGCCCGCCATGCGCTCGTTCTCGCCCACCAGGTCGCTGTACCGCACGGCAAGGTCTGCTGCGAGAGCTGCCGCCGCACGCGCGATGACCTCCGTCAACTCCGCGGGGATCGGCGTCCGCGCGGCGCGCGGCTCCTCACCGCCGGCACTCCACCGCGATCGGTAGAGGTCGCGATGCCGTTCGGAGAGGAGCCGCACGAACGGGCTCGGCGTCGAGCCGTGTCCCTCATGGCGGGTGCGGGCCTCGCGGGCGATGCCGAAGCTCCGCCCCGCCTCCCGAACGGCGGTGCAGAAGTCGACGTCGGCCCAGATCACCGGGTAATAGCCGGGATACATGCCGCCGACGGTGTCCCAGACAGCGATGTCGATGAGCATGCCTCTGCTGGGCACGTAGTCGAGGGTGTCGAGTTCGTCGATATCCGCGGGCGCCGTCGGCCGAGCCGGATACCAGTGGTCCATGTCGATGAGCGGCTCGCGGCGCAGAACACCGCCGCACGACCGGGGCGGCACCATCCCTGCCTCGTCGACGACGAGGGGGCTGACCACGGCGAGATCCGGATCACGCTCGAGCTCCGACTCGAGGGCTGCCAGACAACCGGGTTCCGGGGTCATGTCGTCTTGGATCAGCCACAGCCGGCTGGCCGTCGGCGAACTCGCCCGGCCGAGCTGCAGGCCCCCGGCCCATCCCAGGTTCAGACCTGGAAGGAGAACGGAGCAGTCAGCTATGACGGAAGCGTCGATCGCGGTCTCGTCGTCGGAATTGAGGACGACCACGACGGCGACTCGAGTGGCAGACGTCTGCTCCCGCAGTGCCTCGATGCACCGGGCCAGCCGGGCCGGCCGGGTGCCGAGGGTCGGGATGACGGCGAGAATCTGCGGGTCATCCTCAAGGGTGACGAGCACGTCAGAAGCGAGGCAGGTGGGCGCGAATGTCGACCGGCACCGCCGGGTCGTCCCAGCCGAGCAGCAGCCGGTCGGGCGAGTCGTGATGGTAGACCTCGGTGGGGAAGTTGATGAGGCGCGCCTCCGTGTCGCCGAGGTTGACGGAGAGGTGCCAGACGCCGACGGGAATGGTGACCTGTCGGGTTCCGCGGTCGGACATCACGACCTTCTGCACGACGCCGCGGGTCGGGGAGTCGGGGCGATCGTCCCAGAGGAAGAGCAGGATCTCTCCCGCGATGATCGTGTAGCGGTCGAGTTTCCGCTCGTGGAGGCCCCAGCCCTTCATCTGATGCGGATGCACCGAGAACTGGTAGGCGTAGACGACGGGCTCGTCCCAGTAGTCGTTCAGCCCTTCGTAGATCTCGAAGACGGTGCCGCGGTGGTCGACGTGGTTCGGGGTGGACCGGGTCTTGACGCCGACGATGGCTTTCGCCAACGCGACACCGGCACTCGTGACGGTCGCCTGGTCTCGTTGTCCGAGGGTCATCGGGGGTCTCCTTCGTCGGGCTGTCGCGACGAGCATAACGACCGGAGGGTCAGACGAAAGCGGCCTTCCCCGTGATCGCGCGGCCGACGATGAGGGCGTTCATCTCTCGCGTGCCCTCGTACGAGTAGAGCGCCTCGGCGTCGGCGAAGTGCCGCATGACGTCGTAGTCGAGCACGATGCCGTTGCCGCCCATGCTCTCGCGCGCCCACGCGACCGTCTCACGCATCCGTGAGGCGGCGAACTCCTTCGCGAGTGCCGCGTGCTCGTCCTTCTGGGTCCCCTCGTCGAGCATCGCCGAGACGCGGGTGCACAGCGCGATCGACGAGGTGATGTTGCCGAGCATCTTGGCGTAGTGCTCCTGGATCAGCTGGTGGCCGTCGATCGTCTTCCCGAACTGCTCCCGCTGGGCGCCGTATTTCACGGCGCCCTCGTAGGCGCCGATCGAGTTGCCGACCGCCGCCCAGGCGACCTCGGCACGGGTGAGGCGCAACACGGAGGCGGTGTCGCGGAACGAGTTCGCGTTCGCCAGCTTCATCCCCGCGGGCACCCGCACCTTGTCGAGAGTGATGTCGGCGTTCTGAACGATCCGCAGCGCCTGCTTGTTCTCGATTCTCGAGGCCGACCAGCCGGGGGTGTCGGTGGGGACGAGAAAGCCCTTGACCTCGCCGTCTTCGGTGCTCTTCGCCCAGACGATCGCGTGCGTCGCGATCGTTCCGCTGCCGATCCAGCGCTTCTCACCCGTGATCACCCAGTCGTCGCCGTCACGTTCGGCGACCGTGCGAAGGCCGCGTGCCGAGTCCGAGCCCGACAGCGGCTCGGTGAGGGCGAAGCAGCCCAGCCACTCGGCGCTGGCGAACTTCGGCAGCCATTCGGCGCGCTGCTCGGGCGAGCCAGCGACGCCGACGGCGCCCATCACGAGGCCGTTCTGCATTCCGACGAGCGTCGCGACCGAGGCGTCGATGCGCGCCAGCTCGAGCGCCACCCAGCCGCGGAAGACCGCGGAGTTCTCGAACGGCTGGGTCTCCTTCCACGGCATCCCGAACACCCCGATCTCGGCGAGGCCCTTCACGACCGACGCCGGAAGCCACTCGGCCCGGGCCCAGTGGTCGTTGACGATCGGCTTGACCTCGGTCTCGAGGAAGTGCCGCAGCTTCGCGAGCACGGCCTTCTCGCGGTCCTGAAGTGCGTTCTCGAAACCGTAGAAGTCACTGGCCAGCGGGGTGAGGTTCATGGCGTGAGCCTAGGAGCGTGGCGAGGGAGCACCAACGGCGTTGGTACTTTGGTGCAATCACCGAGGGGATGTGTGGCCGCATTGTTCGTGGAGATCACCAATGAGCCGCGTGACTACGCGTGGGGCTCGCCGACGCTGATCCCGGAGCTGCTCGGCGTCGCCCCCGACGGTCGCCCCCAGGCGGAGATCTGGCTGGGCACCCATCCGGGCTCGCCGGCGCGGCTGGTCGGGCGGGACGGCGACCTGCGGGATGTCGCGGGCGAGCTGCCGTTCCTGCTGAAGATCCTGGCGGCGGGTGCCCCGCTGTCGCTGCAGGCGCACCCGACGACCGCGCAGGCGCAGGAGGGGTTCGCCCGCGAGAACGCCGCCGGCATCCCGATCGACGCCCCCCATCGCAACTACAAGGACCCGCACGCGAAGCCCGAGATGATCTATGCGCTGAGCGACGAGTTCCGGGCGCTCTGCGGCTTCCGTCCCGTCACCACGACTCGCGCGGTGCTGGATGCCGGGAGGGCCGGGCTCCTCCCCGAGCTGCGAACGGATGCCGACATCCGCCCGGTCTTCGAATGGCTGTTGTCGGCTGATCCCGAGGTCGCATCAGTGGTCGAGGCGGTGACGGCGGCGGCGCAGGATGCCGAGGGCGACTCGTGGGCGACCGTGCGGTTGCTCGCCGAGCACTATCCGGGTGACCCGGGGATCGCGATCTCGCTGCTGCTCAACACGATCGTGTTGCGCCGCGGGGAGGCGCTGTACCTGCCTGCGGGAAACATCCATGCGTACCTGTCGGGGCTCGGCATCGAGCTGATGGGCCCGTCCGACAACGTGCTGCGCTGCGGCCTCACGCCGAAACACGTGGACGTGCCCGAGCTGTTGCGGGTCGTCGACTTCACCCCCGTTGGCGATCCGCGGCTGCGTCCGACCTCGAGATCCGACGGAGCAAGCGTGTTCGCGCCGGCCGGCGCCGGCTTCGTGCTGACCGTATTGGAGGGGCCGGGGGCTCGGTTGTCGCCCGCGACGCCCGCGATCGTGACCGTGCTCTCGGGTTCCGTGCGACTCGGCGACGTGCAACTCGGCTTTGGGCGATTCGCCTTCGTCGACGGGGACCTGATCGCGACGGACAGCCCGGGGTTGGCTGTCGTCGCGACGAGCTCATGACCGTGTCCGGATCGTGACGATGCGCCGGGCTCGCGTCACTTGTGCCTGAACTATCCTCAGAGCCATGCGTCTCAGGGTCGCCCTCGTCCTCCTCGTCGTCGTGTCTCTGGCGGGGTGCGGCGTCGCACCGCTTCCCGCCCCGAGTCCGACCCCGACCGCCGGCTCGAGTGTGGTCGAACCGCCGTTGCCCGCCCTGCCCCTCGCCTGTGGTGACATCGTCACGTCGTCGACTCTCGCGGCCTTCGCCGGGGAGGTGGTTCCGGTGCACCGGGATGCAGGATCCACCCCGGATAGCTGGTACGAGGTCGCCAAGCGCCAGCACCAGATCCTGACCTGCGTGTGGTCGGCGGACCGCGATCTGGCTCCGTTGACGGTCATCGCGATCCCGAACGCCGCGACCGATTTCGCCGCCTACCGGGCGGGGCTCGTGCCGAATCACTACGACCGACTCGATGTCGTCGGCGATCAGTCGGTACACCAGTGTGGGTACGGGCAGTGCCGGTTCGAGGTGCTCATCGGAGACTTCTGGGTCAGCGGCTTCGCCAACCGGCCGACGATGATGGACGACGCCGACCTCGAACCCCTGTTCCTGCCCGTGCTCACGGAGATCGCCGCCGCGATCGAAGCAGGGTTGTCCGAACGGCGCGAACCGTGGGAGGTGCCCGCCGGCGTGCTCACCGGCTGGGGTGCCGGGTGTGACGACACGGCACCGGTCGCCGATCTTGCGGCCGCCCTGGGAGTCTCGAATCCGGTGGTTGCGAGTCCGCTCGAGAGCGACGGTGGGGCGTGGGGACTGGTCACGTCTCGCATCGCGGTTCCCCATTGCACCCTGCTGAATCCGGGGACGTCCACCTACCTCGGGGAGGCGGTCGTCGTCGAGGGCGGTGCCTGGGTCACCGCCGAGTGGGCCATCCAGCCCCCGGCGCAGTGGGACTCGGGGTTCTACGAGCCCGTCGAGGTGGACGGCGTCGGCGTCGTGTATCTCGGTGACGAGGGTTCACGATGGGACGCATATGTGCCGATCGAAGGCAGCCTCGCGTGGTTCTCAGTCGAGGGCGGAACGCGAGAGGCCTTCCTGGCCGCGCTCGCGGCCGCAGCGACCGTCGTCGGGGATCACGGATAGTCACCCGGCATCCGCCCACCTCATCCGAGAAGGCCGTGAGCCTCCAAGCGTTCGATCAGGGCGGCCTCGAGGGTGCGGGCGTAGGTCGCCGTGAGGTGGTGTCGATCGCGGTAGACGAGCACGTTGCCGATGATGACCGGGCACGTCGTGGCGTGGCAGATCGCGTCGGAGAGGTCGATGAGCGGCACCCCCGCCCGTTTCGCGGCGGTGACGAGCGGGTCGTCGGTCGGATCCAGCACCTCGGCGCGTGAGCTGTCGCAGACGTCCGGGTTCCGGAAGTGCTCGGCGACGCATCCGGGCACGTCGACCGGGAAGTACGGTGTGTCCCGGATGGCTCCGACGGTGATCCCGGCGTTGGTCAGCCGCGACCAGACGTCGAGGTACCCGTCGGCGAAGGTCGCGACATCGGCGACGTGGAAGTCGATGGCTTCGTAACCCGACGGGGTGAGACCCGTGGTCAGCACGACGTCGGGCCGTTCGGACTCCAGGAGACGGAGGGCGTTCTCCCGCCACAGGGCGCAGTCGCCGTCGTCACCGATCCCGGGGATGTCGACGCCGGTCGGAGCCAGCGGGCACGACGGCCGCACCAGACTCTCGACCCGCCATCCGAGGTCGCGCCCCACGAGGTCGAGCACGGGCACCCATTGCCAGGCGTGGGAGTCGCCGACGATCACGATCACGCGATCGGCAGTGGGGTCGCCGAAGTCGCAGACGACGGGCGTCACGCGCGGTGTGAGGCAGTGCAGGTCGGGTCCGGTATCGCCGCGATCCTCGCCGGCGACCGCCACGTCGGGGATGAACGGCACATCGGGGAGCGTCTCGTCGGCTCCGGCTCCGAGGGCGAGTGCCCCGGGATGTTCGGCGCTGGGCGCGGTCACCGCCAGTTGGGCGCGGAGGGCCGCCGTCGCGCTCACCACCGGGAGGGCCGCCAGGGTCGGGAGCACGACCGCGAGACCTGCGGTCACCAGCGCTCGCCGCAGCGGCATCCGCTCTCGGACCGGACGCTCGAGCCAGCGGTTCGTCGCCATCGAAAGGACGGCGGTGAAGAGAAGCACCACGAGGATCTCCCCGATCCCGGGCGAGGTGGTGTCCATCGCGGCGAGCACGAGCAGAAGCACCGGCCAGTGCCACAGGTAGACGGCGTAGGAATGGTCTCCGATGGTCCGGAGGGGGGCGGCCGCGAGCACCCGCCCGATCACCGTCGCCTGCCCGCTTCGACCGACCTGGATGATGGCGGCGGCTCCCGCGACCGGCAGCAGCGCCGAAGCGCCCGGGTGGGCGGCGAGGTCGATCAGCACGGCCCCGCCGATCATCGCGACCAACCCGGCAGCGGCCACCGCCTCGCGCACCCACCGTGCTCCGCGCAGCGCGGGGAGGAAGGCGAGGAGCGCCCCGACGCCGAACTCCCACACCCGGGTCGGCGTAGCGAAGTACCGGAGGTCGGCGTCGAGCGGTCCCGACAGGAGCGTGAACCCGAGCGAGGCGACCGTGAGCGCGACCGCACCGAGGAGGGCGACCCGCACCCGATTCCGGACGGCGATGGTCGCGACCCCGAACAGCAGCATCCAGATGAGATAGATCTGCCACTCGACGGAGAGCGACCAGAAGTGCTGCAGCGGGCTGGCGACCTCGGCGGCCGAGTATTCGGCCCCCGATCGTGCCAGCCACCAGTTCTCGAACTGCAGGGCCGACGCGACCGCTTCCGTCGCGACCTGCTCCCAGCGGGTGCGGGGGAGCACCAGCAGGCTCGCCCCGAGGGTGGCGAGCAAGACCAGACCCGCCGTCGGGAGAAGGCGACGCGCCCGACGGGCGAAGAAGGCGCCGAGCCCGGGGCCGGGTCCCGGCGTCTTGAGCAGCAGCCCGGTGATCAGGAAGCCGGAGAGGACGAAGAAGATGTCGACCCCGACGAAGCCTCCCGGGAGGAGGCGGGGCGCGAGGTGGAACGCGAGGACGAGCAGTACCGCGAGTCCGCGCAGGCCCTGGATGTCGTCGCGATGCGCCAGGACACCCGACGTGCTCTGGGGCCGGGCGAAAGTGGGCGGGTGAGTCGTGATGGCGCACAGTCTTGCGCACCTGGCGTCGCGGCGCATCGAGGCGCGTGATGACCCGATCCAGCAGTCGAGAAATCGTCACCGTATCGTGATCGCATGCAACTCGTGCGATCGATAGCGTGACGTCATGCGGACCAGGACGCTCTCGTATCTCGCGGGCGTCGTCGCCCTCACCGTGACGATCAGTGGATGCGGCCCCGCTACGCCGACCCCCACCGTGTCGCCGACGGCGACCTCAGTCGCGGTCGAGGCGCCCCTCCCGCGGCTTCCGATCACCTGCGACGATCTCGTCGCTCCGGCGACCGTCGCAGGTCTTGCCGGCGAGTCGGCGCCGCTGCTCTGGAGTGAGAACGATTCACCCGACTCCTGGGTGGAGGTCGCCCAGCGCCAGGCGGGAATGCTGACCTGCGGATGGGGGGCGGATCGCGAACGGGTCGCGCTCTCAGTCGGGGTGATGCCCGACGCCGGGCGATTCTTTACGGGCTACATCGATTCGGTCTTCCCCAGCTACTACGAGCGCTACGACGCCGTGGGTGACCGATCGGTTCATCGCTGCGCCTACGGTCAATGCAGCTTCAGCATCCTCGTCGGCGACTATCTCATCGGCGGATACGCGAACCGTCCCGACCTCATGGACGAACTCGATCTCGAGCCGCTGATGCTGCCGGTTCTCGAGGATGTCGCCGGTTCGGTGGCCGAAGCCATTCCCCACGAACGCCCAGCGTGGGCCGCGCCCGAGTCCGCCCTCCCGGGGTGGGGGTGGGCATGCGGCGACGAAGCCCCGATTGCCGAACTCGGCGCCATCGCTGGATTGCCCGATCCAAACCCGACGGGTACCGACTGGGAAGATCCGACCTTCTCGGCCATGGTCGACGCGGTCGCCCCGTCGTGGTGCACCCTCACGTCCGCAGGCGCCCCGGAACGGTACCTCAGTCTGGTAGTGGTCGAAGGCGGCGGCTGGGTCACCGAGGAGTGGCAGATCGACCCGCCGACGCAGTGGTACGAAACCCCGCGTGAGGCGATCGCTCTCGAGGGGCTGGGTACCGCCTACCTCGGTGAGGACGGAGGCTATTACGACATCCTGTTCGCGCTCGAGGGGAGCTTCGTGTCCTTCGGGGCGGGAGCGGCCAGTCGGGACGAGTTCCTCGACTGGTCGACGCAGGTCGCTCAACTCCTGGCGGCGCGCGCGGCCTAGCCGCCCCCGCGTGATGATCGCATCCGGGTGGCCAACCACCGGAACGGCGCGGTGACTCGCCAGCTGCGGGAACGCTGCAGGGCGTACAGCTCGACCGCAAGGGCTTCTCGGCGAGTGGCGATCGCGGTGGTCTCGCTCTCCCAGGCCTGAGCCAGGAGGGCGGGTGCGCGCGCGCCCACCCGGGACACGGCGTCGGCGATGTGGGTCGAGCGGAACCGCGGTGAGGTCAACATGCCCGACCACGACGCGCTCACCGAGGTCGGATGCCACCGCTTGCCGTAGCGGGCGGCGATCTGCACGGCGTGACCCGTGGCCAGCATCGCGATCGCCCACGGGACATCTGCGTAGTCGGTGTCCGGCAGCGGGCTCGCACCCGCGCGTCGGAACACCGATCGGTAGAGAAGTCCCAGAGTTCTCGCCCGTCCGTTGACGACGTCGGCAAGTGCGGCCGCCACGCGCTCCTCGGGATCGGCGAGCGTGAACGCCGGGTTGAACGGGAACTCGACGCCCGTGCCGACCGGAACGATCTCGCCGACGGTGAGCATCGCATTCGGGTCGCCCTGGAGCTCCTGCTCGGCGAGGTGGATCCACTCCGGACCGATTTCGTCGTCGTGCGGCAACCACATGAAGTACTCGGTTGTCGCCTCGGCGAGGAGGGCGTTGCAGTGCGCCACCCATCCCGCTGCCGTCGGAGTCGTGCGCCACTCGATCCCGGCGAGGTGCTCCCGCCCGACCCGGAGGCGGGCGAGAGTGTCGTCGAGACCCGTCGGGTCGGAGACGACGAGGTGCGCGTGGCCGACCAGCCGGTCGAGGTTCGCGTCGATGACCTCGAACCAGCGTGCGGAGGCGTGCAGGGGGATCGCGACGGTCGTGCGAAGCCTCGTCGTCATGCCCACGCCTCGATGGTGTCGGCCGCGACACGCGCAGCGAGGGGGCCGGTCGTGAACTTGAAGGTGACGGGGGTCACGATCCGACCGTTCGCTTCCGCCCCGAAGTCGGGGCGGTCGTGCAGCAGCGATGTCGGGTCGTCGATGTCGGGGGCGCCGTCGCCGACGATGATCCCGCCGATCGACTCTCCGTCGCATCCGGCGGGAAGGACCCCGATTGCGGCGAGCGCGTCGAGCTGGCTCCGCACCAGGTCGTCGCGTTGTGAGATCGAGTCGAGGGCGGCTTCGGCGTGGGCCGACGGATGGATGCCCTCCTCGGTGATCAGCCGACCGGTGGGATACCACGAGGCGTAGCCGTGGTCGCGGTGGGCGACGACGTCACCGTACGGTCCCTGAACCATCGTGACCGTGCGTCGCGCAATGCCGGGCTTCAGTCGCACCGCCGCCTTCACCCGGAAGTTGCGCGGCCTGGCCGCCGTGACGAAACGGTTCTGCCACGCCCAAGTGGCGTTGACGACGGCGTCGTAACCCTCCGCGGAGGCCGACAGGTGAAGCGTCGCCTGGTCGTCGTCGGTGGTGATGTCGGTCACCGGCGTGCCGGTCCTGACGAGGATGCCCGGCTGCGCCGCGATCGCACCGAGAACGAGCGCCCGCAGTTGCAGCGGGTCGACCGCTCGCTCCTGCGTCGAGAACGCGACGAGTCCGGTGTCGGCGTCCTGATGCGGCCGGGGGTCGACGACCTCGTCGACCCGGCGACCCAGGTAGCGTTCCGACGGCCCGATCACTCGAGCGGCCCGCTGGTTGATCGCGGCGTAGGCCCGGGAGAGGTCGTCGACGCTCACCAGCGAGTCGGGCATCACCAGGTGGTCGAACGGGTCGCCCGTGACCGCGTCCCAGTCGACACGCTGCCCGATCGCGGCTTCGATACAGGGCGCGAACTCGACGGCCCCGCGCATCATGACCTCGTGGGTCCGCGCACCGCCGAGGGCGTACACGCCGCCGAGGTGCACCTTCCCCTCGTTCACGGCGCTGGCGCCCGACCACAGTTCGGCGTCGCGCTCGTACAGGTCGACGCGGTGCCCGCGCCCGGCGAGGAAGAGCGCCGACAGCGTGCCGACGATCCCTGCTCCGACGACCGCGACACGCACGGCCACTAGCTAACCGCCTGGCCGACGGCCGAGTCGTTTCGCGCGATCTGCATCACTTCATCGCCTCGTCGCCCCGCCGCGAGTTCGCTGAGCACGGCCCAGACGACGAGGGTCACGCCCACGAGCTCGAGCACCTCCTCGATCGCGGTCATGAGGTGCTTAGCGGTACGCAGGGTCTCCGTCGGTTGAGCTTGAAGGGTCTCGAATGTCGCAGAGTCGACCATCTCCATGCCGATCGCGCCAACCAGGAAGACCATCGCACCGATCGCGAGGCGGATGAACGTGACCCGAGGCAGAGCGCGCACGACGGCGGCGACGAACACGAGAACGAGGGCGACCGCGACGAGAGCCGGGATCACCCAGGCGAGAAGCAGGGGGCCGGTCGTGATGCCGAACAGCTTGCGCACGGGTTCGACGAGCGTTTCGTGGATCTCCGCCTGCTCGTCGATCGAGATGTAGGCGAGGATGCCGCCGAACACGAACCAGTGAACGGCCGGCTGTCGCCGACGGCGCGCGGCGACACCGGCCCACACCATCAGGGCGGCGCCCACGAGCAACTGGCCGACGGCCCACCACGTGGCGAGGGTCGGCTCACCCCCGATGTCGAAGAGGCGGGTCGCGTGGAACCGGAAGTGGCTCGGTTGCGGAACCGAGTACAGCACTTCACGGCTCACCAGGTAGCCGATCAGCAGGATCACGTCGACCGCGAGGAAGGAGATGAGGACGGTGCGTGGTGACACGCCGACGGCGCGCCGAACGGGGTCGCCGGCTGCCTCGGCAGGGGACCGCTCGGGTGGGGCGGCGACGGTGGGCGAAGGCAGGGGGAGTCCTTGACGGGTGCGATGGGACGGGGGAGTCGGCCATCATGGGGGAGCCGAGCGTGAGAACTGCTCGGGTGAGACATGAAATCAGAGCGCGCGGATGCGTGTCCAGCTGCGTGCGCGCCCTCCGCCGCGGGGCGCGCTCTCGTGTGTTGCTAGCGTGAGGAACGACAACGTCATGGAGTGCCGGCATGCTCGACTGGATCGCTGAACCCAGCGTGGCCGAATGCGTCGTGTGCCGCCGCAGGACGCACGGCACGACGATCGCCCGTCGCGGTGCGAATCCGCGGCTCGACGTCGTCGCCTGCAGCGTCTGCGGCTCGCTCAAGATCGTGGGTGCCGACGGGGATCCGATCGCGACCGACGACGCGATCGATGACTATCTGGAGTTCGGTGCCGGCGTGGACGCGTTGTTGGCGAATCTCTTCCGCGTCGGCGGGGTCAGATCGGTTCTCGACGTCGGGTGCGGATTCGGCTTGGCGATCGCCTACGCCGTGTTCCGGAACGGATGGGACGCCGTGGGCGTCGATCCAGGCGCCGAAGCGCGCCGGGGAGCCGAGGAGCTCGGCCTCGTCATCCGCTCGGAACCGCTGCGGGCCGACACTCGGCTGGGTCGCACGTTCGACCTCATCATCGCGTCCGAGGTGCTCGAGCACGTGTCTGATCCCCTGGGGTTCCTCGTCGCTGCCCGGGCGCACCTCCCCGACCGGGGTCGCCTCGTCCTCACCACCCCCGACGCGGCTTCGGTCACGCCCCGCCGTCCTCGCGCGGCGGAGCGGGCCGTTGCGCTCGGCGCCCATCTGACCCTCTACAGTGATCGCGCCATGGCGGAGATGCTGACCGCCGCCGGGTTCGGAAGCGTGGTGGTCGCCACGGATGGCGACAGCCTCGTGGCGGTGGCCGCTGCCGGGGAGGGGGAGGCTCTCTCGACGATCGCGAGCGGTCCGTCGGCCGCTGAGCTCGACGAGTACTATGCCGACCTGATCGGTCGGGCGGAGTTGTCGGGCGCCCTCGGACTCGGCATGCGGATCCGGCGTTTCACCTCGCTGGTCGCCCAGGGCCTCTGGGAATCCGCGGATGCGTGCGAGGCGGACGCCCTCGCGGCCCTCAGCTCGCGCTACGACCACGACCTGTCGAAGCCTCGTGGGGTGGATGCGAGGCGCGGGAGTGGCGGGTTGCTCGCCCTTGCGCACGGGGTCGCCCTCTCACGACTCGCCCGCGGACGCGAACCCGCGAGGGTCGTCGAGCTGTTCGATCTGTGCGAACGAGCGGCTGACCAGCTGAGGAGCGGGGAGGTGGGTCTCGACGCCGGCAGCCAGTCGCTGCTCGACAGCGCACGGCGCAACCGCACGATCGCCTTGGCGCGCGTGGATCCCGAGCGGGCACCGGAGGCGGCCAGGAGCCTCCTGTCCGAACTCGGTCCGGAGGCGGCCGCGGAGTGGGTCACCCGGACATTCTGTGAACTCGCGCTCAATGGGCACCTGGCTGAGGCGTCCCGGATGGCGGTTGACGCCCAGCTCGGGCTCGCCCACCTGCCGGCCGATGCTCATGGCGTCCGCATCGCCATGAACACCGCACGGGGCCTCGCCGCGATCTCACGGTCCAAGAGCGAGCGCTGGACGGCGATCGGGTGGATCGGCTTCGAGGAGGATCTGCTCGCAGAACGCGCACCCGGCGTGCTGACCGACGACGAGATCGCGTCGCGGCGGATCGCGCTCGCCGACCTCCGAGCCACGGTGAGCGAGCTCGCCGACTCGGTCGATCCTTCGGAGACACCGTCCATTACGCCATCCGACGAGACGCTCCTGTGGGCCGCGGCGGGCCCCACGACCTCGAGGGGCAAGAAGAGGGCGCAGATCTCGGTCGTCCTGTCGCTGTACAACGGCGTGCGTTACGTCGAGCGAGCGGTGCGATCGGTCGTCGCGCAGACGGTCGCGCCGGCGGAGCTGATCGTCGTCGACGACGGCTCGACAGACGGAGGGGCGGAAGCAGTCGCGGCGATGGTGGTGCCGTTCCCGGTCGTGATCATCCGCCGCCCCAATGGCGGCCAGTCTTCGGCCCGGAATGTGGGGATCCGAGCCGCCGGCGGCGCGTTCGTGGCGTTCATCGACCAGGACGACGAGTGGCGCCCCGGTCACCTTGAGACGCTTCAGCAAGCCCTGGTCGGGGACGACGAGCTGGCCTGGGTCTTCACCGACTTCGATGCGGTCGACCACGATGGCCGCACCTTGGTGCGCAATTTCGTCGAGGACACGCAGGTGCAGCACCCCCGCAACAGCGTGACCGGGGTGATCTCCGCCGACATCATGGCGTTGCCCTCCGCCAGTCTCCTGCGCCGTCGCGCCCTGCTGTCGGTGCAGGGATTCGATCGTCGCCTCGTGGGATACGAGGATGACGACCTGTTCGTTCGCCTCTTTCGGCGCGGGTGGACCTACCGCCACGTGGCCAAGTCGACCGTGCGCTACCGGATGCACGTCGGCGGGGCGTCGTCTACCGCCCTGTTCCTCCGAAGCCGCCTTCTGTTCCTCACGAACCTGTTGCGGTCGATCCCGGATGATCACCGTCTGGGGCTGTATCTGTCGGCGGAGTACATCGGGCCGAGGTTCTTCCAGGCGACGATCCGCGACTACGCCCAGGCGCTCGCGTTCCAGGAGTACGACCGGGCATCCGTCACGCTCCGGGCACTCGAGCACATCGCCCGGATCGACGGCTCGAAGATGTCGTGGCGGCGGCGCCTCGGGCTGCGACTCATGCGCAACCCTCGTCGGTTTCGCCGGATGCTCGCGGCCGTCGAACGACTGCCTCGGTACCTCAGGCCCCGACTCAATCCGGATCTGTACCTGTCGAGCTCGAGCCAGGTGCGAGCGGATCGCAGGCAGCGCAACGGGGCGACACCGTGAGGTTCAGCCCGCCATCACCTCGTCGAGCCGGCAGGTGAACGCGCGCCGGTAGGCGGTGGGGGTGGTCTGCAGCACCTTCAGGAAGTGGTGCCGCATGACCGCGGCGGTGCCGAACCCGGCGAGCTGCGCGACCTCCTCGAGGCCGGCATCCGTCTGTTCCAGCGCCTGCTGGGCCCGCAGGATGCGCTGCCGGTTCAGCCACGCCGCCGGGGTCGTGCCGAGGTCGGCGCGGAACCGGCGGGCGAAGGTGCGTGACGACATGAGCGCGCGGCGGGCGAGCTGGTCGATCGTGAGGTCCTGGTCGAGGTTCTCCAGCATCCACTCGGTCACCTCGGCGAACGAGTCGGCACGGTTCTCGGGCATCGGGGTGGGGATGTACTGGGCCTGACCGCCGTCGCGCTGCGGAGGCACGACCATGCGGCGGGCGATGACGTTGGCGGCGGCGGCGCCGTGTTCGACGCGCACGATGTGGAGGGCGGCGTCGATTCCGGATGCGGTGCCCGCGCTGGTGACGATCGTGCCGTCCTGCACGAACAAGACGTCGGGGTCGACGTCGATGTTCGGGTGGGCCTCGGCGAGGCGGTCGGCGTGCATCCAGTGCGTCGTCGCACGGCGCCCTTCGAGGATGCCGGCCTGGGCGAGCACGAAGGCTCCGGTGCAGACGCTCAGCACCCAGGCGCCGCGGGCGGCGGCCGCGCGCACGACCTCGAGGTAGCGCTCGTCGATGATCTCGCCGCCGACCAGGTGGGCGGGAACGGCGATCAGGTCGGCGTCCGCCGCGATCGACAGGTCGTTGTCGACCTGGAGGGTGAAACCGAAGCTGGTCGCGACCGGCCCGGGGTCGGCGGTGGCGATCTGGAAGTCGAGGGCCGGACCGCCCATCGCGCTGCGATCGACGCCGAACACTTCGCAGACGACGCCGAACTCGAAGGGGGCGGTGCCGGGAAGCACGAGGCAGACGACCTTGTTGAGCACGAGCGCCTCCTGGCAGCTTTTCGACGAACTGCGGCAATCCTGCCACTCGTGGCGGAAACGCACAAGTCATACCGTTTCTGCCATGGTGCTGCTCATCCTTCTCTCCCTGCTCTCCGTCGTGGCGATCGTCGCCACCGTCGTCGTCGTGCGCCGCGACGGCTACCGTCGCATCCCCCGTCGCACGGCCTCTACCCTGGAGTCGTGACCTGGCTCGTGACCGGCGGCGCCGGCTATATCGGCGCGCACGTCGTGCGCGAGTTCCTCGCGGCGGACATGCACGTGACCGTGCTCGACGATCTCTCCACCGGGCAACTCGGGTTCATCCCCGGGCGGGTGTCGTTCACCCGCGGCACGATCCTCGACGGAGCCCTGCTCGAGCGGATCTTCGACGAACACGACGTGACCGGGGTCGTGCACGTCGCCGGTTTCAAGTACGCAGGCGTGTCGGTGCAACGCCCGCTGCACACCTACGAGCAGAACGTCGACGGCACGACGGTGCTGCTGGCCGCGATGCAGGACCGCGGCGTCGGCAAGATGGTGTTCTCGTCGAGCGCGGCCGTCTACGGCACCCCCGACGTCGACCTGGTCACCGAAGACACCCCCAAAGCCCCCCAGTCGCCCTACGGCGAGTCGAAGCTCATCGGCGAGTGGCTGTTGCGCGATCAGGAGATCGCGGCGGGGCTGAAACACACGAGCCTGCGGTACTTCAACGTCGTCGGGTCGGGGTATCCGGAGATCCGCGACACCAGCCCGCACAACCTCTTCCCCCTGGTGTTCGAGGCGCTGGTCGAGGGTCGCACCCCGCACATCAACGGCGACGACTACCTGACCCCCGACGGCACCAACGTGCGCGACTACGTGCACGTCTCCGACATCGCGCGCGCGCACGTCGCGGCGGCGAAACGACTGGATGCCGGCGAGCCGATCGAACCGGCCTACAACCTCGGCAGCGGCGAGGGGGTGTCGGTCGCCGAGATCATGGCCGCCGTCGCGCGGGTCACCGGCATCCCGTTCGAGCCTGAGATCGCGTCGCGCCGGCCCGGAGATCCGCCGCGGATCGTCGCCAACGGCGACCTCGCGGCACGCGATCTGGACTGGCAGATGCGCCACACCCTCGACGAGATGGTCGCCAGCGCCTGGGCGGCACGCGCCGCCGTCAGCCCGAGCTGAGCGTTGCTTGGGAACTAGCTGGTTGCATCCCGGTGTCGTCGGCGCGTCGTGCCAACCTTCAACCCGAGCTGCGACTTATGATCCGCGACTTGACTTCGGGTGAATGACAGCAGTGTAATTATCACCAAGGCGCCCAGCGGGGGGTGGCGGTTACAACCGAAGGGGCAACACGCATGACGAGGAACGAGATGGCTCACAGCAGCTACAAGCCGTCCGTTCCGGACGACTGGTTCGTCGACCCCGTGCGGCTCGGCATCCCGGGTCTGCGGCCCCAGCCGATCGATGACGACAACCCGCTCGCCTGGCAGACCGACGCGTTGTGCGCGCAGACCGACCCCGAAGCGTTCTTCCCCGAGAAGGGCGGCTCCACCCGGGACGCGAAGCGCATCTGCACGACCTGCGAGGTCAAGGCGCAGTGCCTGGACTACGCCCTGCAGAACGACGAGCGCTTCGGCATCTGGGGCGGGCTCTCCGAGCGGGAGCGTCGCCGCCTCCGCCGGTCGAAGTCGGCGTAAGGGTCTCGATACACCGCGCTCCGCGCCGCACTGCACCAACGGGACGGGCGCGGGCGCGTCGTCCCCACGACGGGCGGAGACCCGCCTAGCCTCTAGACGATGCCTGGGGTGAGTGCGATCCTCGTCGCCCGCGACGGCGGCGACACCGCCGAGCGCGCGCTGGACACCCAGACCCGACGCCCCGATGCCGTCGTGGTGGTGTCGGCGGGAACGTCGCTCGCCCGGGCCGTCGCGGGGTTGCCGACGGCCGACGGCCCCGAATGGCTGTGGTTGCTTCCTGCCGACGCCGTCCCCGAGCCGGATGCCCTCGCCCGACTGCTCGCCGCCGTCGAGGTCGCCCCCTCCGTCGTCATCGCGGGTCCGAAGCTCGTCGATCCCGGCGACCGGGCGCTGCTGCGATCGTTCGGAGAGAGCGTCACGGGCTACGGCGCGACGGTGGGTCTCGCCGACGACGAACTCGACCAGTCGCAGCACGACGCCGATGACGACGTGCTCGGCGTCGTGCTCCCGGGGATGCTGGTTCGACGCGCCATGTGGGATCTGCTCGGCGGACCCGACCCCGGCCTGCGAGGAAGCGACGCGGGCCTCGACCTCTCGATCCGCGCTCGCCTCGCCGGGGGCCGCGTCGTGCGCGTCGCCGGCGCCCGGGTCGCGGTGGCGCCGAGTCCGCAGGACTTCACCCGTCGTCGCCCGCTGGGCGCCGCGGCGCAGTATCGCGCGCGGCGGGCGGCTCAGCTCCACCGTCGGATGGCGTACGCCCCTGGTGCCGCGGTGCCGCTGCACTGGCTGTCGCTCCTGCCGCTCGCGCTCGTGCGGTCCCTCGGTCTGCTGCTCGGAAAGCGTCCCGCCGCCATTCCCGGTGAGATCGCCGCCGCGCTGACGGCGATCTTCGACGGGTCCGTGGCCGGAGCGCGGCGCACCTTCCGCCGATCCCGGCGCGTGGGCTGGACGGCGATCGCGCCGCTGCGCATCCCGCCCGACGTCGTGCGGGAACGACGCGCGAGCGCCCGCGATCGGGAACACGCGCGCACCGGGCCTCCCGACCTCGTGCGCGCCGGCTTCTTCCCCGGGGGGCTCGCCGTCACCCTGGTCGCCGCCCTGCTCGGGGCCGTACTCGCCCTTCGGCTCCTCGGCTCGACCGCGATCACCGGCGGCGCGTTGCTCCCCCTCTCCGTCGACCCGGGCACGCTGTGGGCCGGGCTGACCGGGGGCGCCCAGGACGGCCCGGTCGACCCGTTCCGTGCCGTGCTGGCCGTCCTCGGCTCGCTCACGCCCTGGAATCCGTCGCTCGCGCTCGTCGCGCTCTGGGTCGTCGCGCTCCCGCTCGCCGCACTCGCCGCCTGGTGGTGCGCCACGCGGCTGAGCACGCGCACCTGGCCGCCGATCCTGGCGGCAGCGTTGTGGATGCTCGCCCCGTCGTTCCTCGCGGCGTTGATCGAGGGTCGTCCGGGGGCCGTGCTCGCGCACGTGCTCTTGCCCTGGTTGCTGTTCGCCCTGCTCGAAGCCCCGCGGTCGTGGAGCGCGGCAGGGGCGGCCGGGCTGCTGTTCGCCGCCGTCGTGGCCTGCGCTCCCGTTCTCGCCCCGGTGCTCGTCGCGGCGATCGTGGCGTGGGCCGTCGCGCATCCACGGGCGCTCATCCGAATCGTCGCCATCCCGCTCCCGGCGCTCGTACTCGCCGCTCCGCTCATCGCCGCACAGCTCGCCCGCGGGACCCCGCTCGGCCTGCTCGCCGACCCCGGGGTCGCCGTGCCGAGCGCGGTGCCCAGCGGCTGGCAGCTGCTGCTCGGGTCGCCGAGCGCCGGGGTCGGCGGGTGGACGCAGTTCGCCTCCGCTCTCGGGCTTCCCGAACTCGTCGCGACGCCGGCCTCGATCGCCTTGCTCGCGCCGCTCGCCGCGGTCGTGCTGCTCGCGCTCTTCCTGCCCGGCGCCGGTCGGGCCCTCCCCGCCACGGTCCTCGCGCTCGGCGGGTTGCTCACCGCCGTCGCCTCCGTTCACCTCGCCCCGTCGAGTTCGGGCGGTTCCGCGGTCACCATCTGGGCGGGCACCGGGCTCAGCCTCTACTGGGCCGGCCTCATCGCGGCCGTGGTCGTCGCGATGGCCGCCCTCGGAAGGCTCGCCGTCGGAGTCGGCGCCGCCGTTCTGCTCTCGACCGCCCTCGCGGTCACGCCCTCACTCGTCGCTCTCGCGACGGGGGCAGGGCCGGTCATCGCGACGGACGGCCGCACGCTCCCCGCGATCGTCGCGGCCGAGGCGGTCGGCGATCCGGATCTCGGCACGCTGGTGCTGCGTCCGCTGGATGACGGCTCGCTCGCCGCGTCGATCGACCGCGGGGCGGGGACGACCCTCGACGAGATGTCGACCTTCGCGGCGACGCGACCCGCCCCCGATGAGAGTCAGCGCGAGCTCGCGGAACTCGCGGGCAACCTCGCGTCGCGGGGCGGATTCGATCCGGCCCCCGTCCTCGACCGGCTCGGCATCGAGTTCGTCGTGCTGACCCCGGGCACGGGGGGCGACAGCGAGCTCGTGCGCGAGCGGGCCGCCGAGGCCCTCGACGCACAGCCCGCCCTCGACGCCGTCGGGGACACCGGCCGGGGTTCGCTCTGGCGGTACCCCGATCACGTGCCCGTCGCGGCATCCGAAGGGTCCTCGTCGCTCGGGGCGCTCGCCCTCTCCGCCCAGGCCGTCGTCGTCGGTCTCACGGTGCTGCTCGCGCTGCCGACCGGTCGTCGACGGCGCCTCGCCGGCCCCGGAACCCACCATGAGCTCGACGACGACCACGACGAGGGCTTCGACTCGGCGGGCTTCGACGATGACGGATTCGGGGATGACCGTGGCTGATCAACGGGGTCTCGTGATCGGGGCGCGGATCGCGAGCGGAACCGTGGCCGCCGGGGTCGCCGCTCTCGTCATCGCGGCGGTCGCCTTCCTGCCCCTGCCGACGGTCGGCCCGGAGCCGCGCTCCGTCACCGTCGAACCCGCGCCCGCCGACCAGGTGCGGGTCTGCCCGGGCGCGACGATGCGCATCGGCGACGAGACCGGCGGCAGCGCCGACACCGCGTTCGCGATCGGAGCCGCGACGACCGACGGCGCGGTTCTCACGGGCGACCTCGAACGGACTCGCCTCGCCTCCGCCGATGCCAGCGCATCTCCCGCGGCCGCTCCCGAGGAATTGCGTTCCGCGCCCGGAGACGGCGCCCTCATCGGCGGCGCACAGATTCAGAGCGTCGACGCGACCGATTTCCGCGGCCTGGCCGCCGCGTCGTGCGCCGAGCCGAGCGGATCGATCTGGCTCGTGGGGGGCGCGATGACGGTCGGCCGCACGACCCTTCTGGTGCTCGCGAATCCCACCGACGTGCCGTCGCGCGTGACCCTGGAGATCTTCGGCGAGGAGGGGCCGATCTCGGCACCGGGCATGGCGGGGATCGATGTGCCGGCGAACGGGCAGACGGTGCTCTCCCTGGCCGGGTTCGCCCCCGGGGTCGCCTCACCGATCGTGCACGTCACGGCGCGCGGCGGCCGGGTGGTGGCGACGCTGCAGCAGTCGATCGTGCGCGGCCTCGACGCCGTGGGGGTCGAGGCGACGGGCGGCGGCACCGACCCCGCCGCGAGTCTCGTCGTGCCGGGTGTGCGGGTCGTCGACACCATCGGCACCAACCGGGCGAGCGCCCTCGCCGACTGGCAGGACGTCGGGCCGGTGATCCGGATCGCCGCGCCGGGCGACGCCGAGGGGCGCGCGACCGTGCGCGTCGTTCCCGAGACCCCCGGGTCGGTGGGCACGTCGTTCGTGCTGGACCTCGAACCGGGCACCGTGACCGAGGTGCCGCTCGACTCCGGGTTCGGCGAGGGTGAGGTGACCGGCGAGGCAGGTGAGGAGACCGGTGGCGTAGGTGGTCTGGCCGTCGGGGGTCTGGGCGACGGCGTCTACACGGTCTTCGTCGACGCCGATGTGCCGGTCGTGGCCGGGGTGCGTGCCTCGACCGCTGTCGACTCCGGCGTGGAACCCGAACCCGACGCCATCCTCGACGCCCCCGACAGCGACCTGGCGTGGTTCGCGGCCGCTCCGCCGCTCGACGGCGAGGCGCTCGTCGTCGTGCCCGACGCTCCCTCTCCGCTGGTGTCGATCGTCAACCCGACCCAGGGCGACGTCGAGGTGGAACTCGCCCCGCTCCGTGCCGGCGCGACCCCGATTCTCGTCGCGATCCCCGCGGGCGGAGCGGTGTCGGTCGGCGTCGAACCGGGTGGATACATGGTGTCGGGCGCTCAGGAGCTGTCGATCGCCGTGACCTTCGCCGCGCCCGGCGCCCTGGCATCCTTCGTCGCGTCGCCAGCGCGACCCGTCGCGGGCCCGCTGGTCGTCCACCCCGATTGACCGGCGTCCCGATCGGGTCAGAAGTGCCGGTAGCGCTCCGGCGCGATGTCCCAGGGGTCTTTGCCGAGCAACTCGGCGACGGCGCGGAAGACGCAGCTCTCGATGAGCGAGCGGCGGTGCCACTCGTCGTCTTTATGCAGGTGTGCGAGCCGCTCGATCGGTACCCGGTAGAGCAGGACGATGCGGCGCGCCACGTCGACCCGCCAGCGATCGACCCCGTGCTTCGACGGTT
Source organism: Pseudolysinimonas yzui (assembly GCF_014653215.1). GTDB lineage: Bacteria > Actinomycetota > Actinomycetes > Actinomycetales > Microbacteriaceae > Pseudolysinimonas_A > Pseudolysinimonas_A yzui. The sequence goes on from NZ_BNAI01000002.1 coordinate 458,270, forward strand.
CACCGGGAGGGACGGCGGCGACCTCGAACCGCACCCGCCCCATCTCGTCAGGCCAGAGGTCGCGCAGGTACTCGACCGCCGAGGCGATGCATGAGTCGAAGAAGTCAAGCCGGGTGCGCTGGCGACGAAGGAGCGGTCCGGTCACCGACGAGCGGATCCCGCGACCGTGCCGGTCGCGGGACGTCGCGCGAGCGCTCGGCGTGCTGCGCCGCCCGATCCTCGCCATGCGCCCCAGTTTAGGCGCGAAGCGCGACCGTGTCGGCGGCGTGCCGGACGGCCCATGGCGGTCGGGGGGCTTACCGTGATCTCGAACAGCGAAAGGGGCATGGTGAGGGGACGACCGTGCGGCAAGGTGGCGTGCGGTGAGGATGCCGTCGCCACGCTCACCTACGACTACGCGGATGCGATGGCGGTGCTGGGCCCGCTGAGCTACCGTCCCGAGCCGCACAGTTACGACCTGTGCCCGCGACATTCGGAACGGCTCTCGGTTCCCCTCGGCTGGCAGGTCGTGCGGCATGTCGTCGTCGAAGAGCTGGCTCCCGGCGCCTGAGCTGAAACCGCGGGCCCTGTAACACGGGGCTGAGCCTGGGATGATGGGGGGATGACCGCCCCAGTGACCACCGCTACCGCGCTGCCGTTCAAGGTCGCCGACCTCTCCCTCGCCGAAGCCGGCCGCCACCAGATCCGCCTCGCCGAGCACGAGATGCCCGGCCTCATGGCGCTCCGCGAGGAGTTCGGACCGTCGCAGCCCCTGAAGGGCGCCCGCATCGCCGGGTCGCTGCACATGACCGTTCAGACGGCGGTGCTGATCGAGACCCTCGTCGCGCTCGGCGCGCAGGTGCGCTGGGTGTCGTGCAACATCTTCTCGACGCAGGACGACGCCGCGGCGGCCGTCGCCGTCGGCCCGACCGGCACCCCGGAGGCGCCCGCCGGCATCCCGGTGTTCGCCTGGAAGGGCGAGACGCTCGAGGAGTACTGGTGGGCCACCGAGCAGCTCTTCGACTGGAGCGCGGAAGGCTTCGAGGGGCCGAACATGATCCTCGACGACGGCGGGGATGCCACGCTGCTCGTGCACAAGGGCCGCGAGTTCGAGCTCGCCGGCGCCGTGCCGGATGCCGCCCCCGGCGACAGCCACGAGTGGACCGTCATCCTCGACACCCTGCGCCGCTCGCTCGCCGCGAGCCCCGACCGCTGGCAGAGGATCGCCGCGGGCATCCTCGGAGTCACCGAAGAGACGACGACCGGCGTGCACCGCCTCTACGACCTGCACGCCGCGGGGCAGTTGCTCTTCCCGGCGATCAACGTCAACGACTCGGTCACCAAGTCGAAGTTCGACAACAAGTACGGCATCCGCCACTCGCTGCCCGACGGCATCAACCGCGCCACCGATGTGCTCATCGGCGGCAAGGTCGCCTTCGTCGCGGGCTACGGCGACGTCGGCAAGGGCTCCGCGGAGGCGCTGCGCGGGCAGGGCGCGCGCGTCATCGTCAGCGAGATCGACCCGATCAACGCGCTCCAGGCGGCGATGGACGGCTTCCAGGTCGCGCGCATCGAGTCGGTGCTCGAGGTCGCCGACATCTTCGTGACGACGACCGGCAACAAAGACGTCATCACCGTCGCGCACCTCCAGGGGATGAAGCACCAGGCGATCGTCGCCAACGTCGGGCACTTCGACAACGAGATCGACATGGCCGGACTCGAGTCGCTCCCCGGAGCCGAGAAGGTCGAGATCAAGCCGCAGGTGCACGAGTGGCGCCTGCCCAACGGCCGCAGCATCCTCGTGCTCTCCGAGGGTCGGCTGATGAATCTCGGCAACGCGACCGGGCATCCGTCGTTCGTGATGAGCAACTCGTTCTCGAACCAGGTGCTCGCGCAGCTCGAGCTGTTCACGAAGACCGCCCAGTACCCGGTCGGCGTCTACGTGCTGCCGAAGGTGCTCGACGAGAAGGTCGCCCGGCTGCACCTCGCCGCCCTTGGGGTCGAGCTCACCGAGTTGACCCCCGCGCAGGCCGCCTACATCGGCGTTCCGGTTGCCGGGCCGTACAAGGTCGACCACTACCGCTACTGAACGCGCTCCCGACGCCCTCGACCCACGGGGGAGTCGTCTCTGAGCGGGAAGTCGTGCGGGGTACCGCGGAGAGCGGGTTGCAGAGTGGTGAGGCGTTCGCGTTCCAGGCGGAGAGCCTCGGCCTCCCGTTCGCGGCGCACGACGGTGACGCCGGCGAGGAACAGCTCCGCCGACACCGGCGGCACCGGGGCGACGAACACCTGGGCCTCGGCCGCGAGTTCGGCGGCGATGCGCGCCCGCCGCTCGGGGTCGTACTGCGGCGCCTGCGCGAGGAACTGCCCGATGCGCCGCGAGAGCTGCGTCGGCATCCGGGCGACATCGACGATGTGCGCCCACTCGGCCAGTTGCGGCGGGATGCCGAACAGCGGCAGCACCGTTCCCGAGACCCGCTCGTACTGGCAGTAGGTGCCGGCGGCGAGGTCGCCGAGGCGTTGCGTGCGTGGCGTGAGCAACCCGCACAGCGCGGCCGCCCCGCCGAGGGTCGTGTAGAACTCGAAGACCCCGACCAGGGCACGGATGGCGGCGTGCCGCAGGTTGATCGAGCCGCCGTCGAGCCGCACGATGCGTCCGCCGATCGCGAGCTTGCCGAGCGACTTGCCCTTGGTGAGGGTCTCGACCGTGATCGGGATGCCGACCAGGCACAGCACGAGCGTCACGACCGAGAGGGCGGACCGCACTGCCTCCTCGACACCGAGGGAGAAGAAGGCGATGCTCTGGATCGTCAGCAACACCACGAAGACGATGACGTTCGCCACGACATCGAGGAGGGCTCCGAGGGCCCGCAACAGGAAGCCGGTGGGGTGCAGGTCGAGCGTGACCGCCTCGCCCGTGAGGGTGCCTTCCTCGCCCGGGGCGTAGTCGTCGATCCACTCCGAGTCGGGATCGGCGGCCATGTCGATATCCTTCCAGTGCATGGACCTTGACGCCTACTCAGCTGCGCATCGCGCGGAGTGGGATCGGCTCGCCGTGCTGGCCGGCAAGCGGAGGCTCAGCGGGCGGGATGCCGACGAGCTGATCGACCTGTACCAGTCGGCATCCGCTCACCTCGCCGAGATCAAGGCGACCGTCGGCGAGACCGTGCAGGGCGACCACATCTCGCTCGCCCTCGCCAAGGCTCGGGTGCGGTTCACCGGCGCCCCGACCAATCCGTTGCGCCAGCTCACCCTGTTCTTCGCCAACCAGCTTCCGGCGGCGCTCTACCGCATCCGCTGGTCGTCGCTCGTCATCACGGTGCTGTTCGGGGCGGTCGCGACCGCGTTCGGGGTGTGGTTCACCGTCAACCCCGGCCTGCTCGACCTGCTCGGTCCCGAGGATCTGCGGCGCGAGTACGCCGAGCAGGAGTTCGTCTCGTACTACTCGGAGAGTTCGTCGGGCGGCTTCACCGGCCAGGTCTGGACGAACAACGCCTGGCTCACCGCGCAGTGCGTGATGTTCGGCATCACCGGGGTGTATCCGGTCTACCTGCTCTTCGTGAACGCCCAAGGCTTGGGGATCTCGGCCGCGGTGATGAACGAGTTCGACCGGCTCGACCAGTTCTTCCTCTACATCTCGCCGCACGGACAGCTCGAGCTGTACTCGATCTTCGTCGCGGGGGCGGCGGGGTTGCTCATCTTCTGGTCATGGGTCGCCCCCGGAGCCCGCACGCGGCGGCAGGCCCTCGCCGAGGACGGCCGCGCGTTCTTCACGATCGTCGTGGGCCTCGCGCTGTCGCTGCTGGTCTCGGGTGTCATCGAAGGCTTCGTGACGCGGCAGGACTGGCCGTGGCCCCTCAAGATCGGCATCGGCACCTTCGCCCTCGCCGCGTTCCTGTTCTACCAATGGGTGGTCGGCCGCCGAGCCGCCCGGGCGGGCGAGACCGGCGACGTGCTGGAGTTCGACGCGGGCGCGAAGGTCCCCATCTCGGCGTAGATTCCGCCCATCTACCCAAAAGCGCCCCTTCGAGTAGCTCCGAAGGGGCGCTTCCAGGCAAACAGCGAACTACTTGCGCCCGAAGAGGGGCTTCCAGGTGAATCCGGCGATGAGGGCACCGGCGATCGGGGCGACGAAGAACAGCCACACCTGGCTGAGCGGTTCGACGCCGCCGAACACGGCGGTCGCGAGCGAACGCGCCGGGTTGAGCGACGCGTTGTCGAGCGGGATCGCGATGAAGTGGAACAGGGCGAGCGCGAGGCCGATCACGAGCGGCGCGAAGCCACCCGCTCCCGAACCCTCGGCGGTGACGCTCAGGATGATCCACAGGAACACCGCGGTGATGACGACCTCGAGGATCAGCACCGGCAGGAGTGCCGCGAAGCCGTTGCCGTACCCGTTCGAGACGGCCGCGAAGGCCGCCGCCGTCGGCGCTTCCGCGGTCAGCAGGATGAGGAAGTGGATGAGCGTCGCGATGAGCCCACCGACGATCTGCGCCGCGATGTAGGGCAGCACGTCCTTCCACGGCAGCCGGCCCGCGGCCGCGGCACCGATCGAGACGGCGGGGTTGAAGTGCCCGCCGGAGATGTGCCCGACGGCGTAGGCGCCGCCGAGAACGGCGATGCCGACCGCGAGACCGACGACGAGGGGCTTGGCCTCGCCGCCGTAGTTGAGGGCGACGCCGATGACGCCGAACACGAGCAGGAAGGTGCCGAACGTCTCGGCGATCAGGCGCCGGACGTACGAGGGAGCGTTGATTTCAGCCATACCCGCAACGCTACTCCCGCCCTCAGCCGCTTCCCAGGATGCGCGCCGTGCGGGCTACAGCCGGCCGGCGGCCTTCAGCGCGAGGTAGCGGTCGGCGAGCGCTGGCGGCAGGTCGGCGGGTGGGGCGGTGACGACTTCGGCGCCGACCTGGCCGATCGCGGTGGCGACGCGGGCGACGTCGAGCAGGGCGCGTTCGGCGGAGGCCGCCCGGTACACCTCGTCGGAGCCGCCGCGTTCCCGGGTGGCCTCGACGACTCCGGGGTCGGTGACCGCCGCGACCACGACGGTGTGCCGGCGGGTGAGGGTGGGCAGCATCGCGAGCAGCGGCCGCGACCCGCCGGGGGTGTCGATCGAGGTGAGGATGACGACGAGCGCCTTCTGCGTGGTCACACTGCGCACGAGTTCCGGGATGGCGTGCCAGTCGCCCTCGAGCAGCTCCGGCTCGATCGGCGCGAGCACGTCGACCATCTTCGCCAGCAGGTCGGCGCCGGTCGCGCCCTGCACGCGCCCGCGCACGACCCGATCGTGCACGAGCATGTCGACCCGGTCGCCCGCGCGGGTGGCGAGCGCGGCGAGCAGCAGGGATGCCTCGAACGCCGTGTCGAGGCGGGGCTCGTCGGCGATGCGCGCGGCCGACGTCCGCGACGAGTCGATGACGATGACGACGCGGCGGTCGCGCTCGGGGCGCCAGGTGCGCACCACGAGTTTCACGCCGCCGCCCGCCGGGTCACGCCGCCGAGCCGTCGCCCGCCAGTCGAGCGACCGCACGTCGTCGCCGCGCACGTATTCGCGCAGTGAGTCGAACTCGGTGCCCTGGCCGCGCACCATCACCGAGGTGCGACCGTCGAGTTCTCGCAGGCGCGCGAGCCGCGACGGCAGGTGCTTGCGGGCGGTGAACGGCGGCAGCACCCGCACGCTGCCCGGCACCGGGATGGTGGCCTGCCGGGCGACCATCCGCAGCGGGCCGAAGGATCGCACCGTCACGTGCGCGGCACGCCGCTCGCCGCGTCGCACCGGCTGCAGGCCGAACGTCAGGGCGATGGCATCCCCGGCCGCGACGCTGAGCCGCTGGCGCATCGGGCGGATGCCGGCCGACGGCTCCCAGGCATCCCGGATGGTGCCGTGCACCGCACGACGCCCCGGGTTGGCGACCGCGAGCCGGGCCGGGGCGCTCTCGCCGAGCCGCAACCGGCGGGGCAGGTCGCGCGCGAACTCGAGCGCCCGTGGCGACCCCGCGAGCGCGAGATCGACGGCGATGACGGCCACCAGCACGACGCCCCACAGCGCGAGCCCGGGCACGCCGCCGAGCAGCACGACAGGTGCGGCACCCGCCGCGACGAGCAGCACGAACCACCCCGAGACGGCCACGCCTCAGCCGCCCATCAGATCGGCACCTGCACCTGCTGGATCACCGAACGCAGCACGGTGTCGGGCGCGACGCCTTCGAGTTCGGCTTCCGTGCGCAGCTGGATGCGGTGGCGCAGCACCGGCACGGCCATGGTCTGAATGTGGTCGGGTGTCACGCCCGTGGAGCCGGAGAGCCACGCCCAGGCTCGCGACGCGGCGAGCAGCGCCGTCGTGCCGCGCGGCGACACCCCGAGTTTCACCGACGGGCTGTGCCGCGTTCCGCGGGCGAGGTCGACGGCGTAGCCGAGCACGTCCGGGCTCACGGTGACGGTCGCGACATCCGCCTGGGCTTTCGCGAGGGTCGCCGCGTCGAGCACGGGCGTGAGCCCGGCGGCGGCCAGGTCGCGTGGGTTGAAGCCGCTCGCGTGCCGCTGCAGCACTTCGAGTTCGACGTCGCGCTCGGGCAGGTCGAGCACCAGTTTCAGCAGGAAGCGGTCGAGCTGGGCTTCGGGCAGCGTGTAGGTGCCCTCGTACTCGATCGGGTTCATCGTCGCCGCGACCAGGAACGGGGCGGGCAGTTTGCGGGTCACGCCGTCGGCCGAGACCTGACGCTCCTCCATCGCCTCGAGCAGCGCCGCCTGCGTCTTCGGGGGCGTGCGGTTGATTTCGTCGGCGAGCAGGATGTTGGTGAACACCGGCCCTTCGCGGAACTCGAACTCGCCCGACTTGGGGTCGTAGACCGCCGACCCGGTGATGTCGCCCGGCATCAGGTCGGGGGTGAACTGGATGCGCTTGGTGTCGAGGCGCATCGCCGCGCTGAGCGAGCGCACCAGCAAGGTCTTCGCGACGCCGGGCACGCCTTCGAGCAGCACGTGACCGCCCGCGAGCAGCGCGATGATCAGCCCCGTCACGGCGCCGTCCTGGCCGACGACGGCCTTTCCGACTTCCGTGCGGACGGCGGCGAGGGAGGCGCGGAGCGAGTCGGTGCTGTCGGTCATGTGGGCCATTCTCTCGATACGGGAGGGGTCATGTCGGTCAACGTCCCCGCACGACGCGGGTGACTTCGGCTTCGAGCACCAGCAGCTCGTCGGAGAGTTCCACGAGCGCCCCGTCGCCTGCCGGGATGCGGTCGACGAGGAGGTGCGCGAGGGTGTCGCGATCGCGGCCCGTGAGCGCGGCGACGGCGTCGACGACCTCGTCGACCGTGGCACGTCGCGGCAGTCCGCACCAGACGGCGAGCCGGGCGATCGTGCCGATGCGCAGCGAGTCGAGGGCGTGCTCGCGGGCCCCCGCGCGCTCGTACAGGCGGGCACGGCCCTCCATCGTCTCGTTGGCGCGCACGACGACGGGGAGCCGCTCCGCCACGAGCGGTCCGAGGCGACGCCCCCGCCAGATCGCGGCGGCGAGACCGAGCAGCACCAGCAACAGCACGAGCGGTGTCACCCAGGGGGGAGTCAGGCTGACGGCGGTCGGGATCTCGCCCGATTCCAGTTCGCTCAGATCGGGGCGGTACCAGATCAGGGTCTCGTTCTCGCCCAGCAGGTTGAGGGCGAACGCCGCGTTGCCGGCCTTCAGGATCTCGCCATTCGTGAAGGCGGGTGAGAGGCCGACGACCGTGACCTCCGAGCCACGGGTCCGGGTGTGCACGACCGAGTAGAGCCCGTCTCCGACCGAGAAGCACCCGGTCACCTCGGCGTCGGCCTCGGCGATGTCGTAGAGGTAGGGGGCCGCCGAGACCGCCTCGGCCTTCTCGGCGGCGGGGAGGTCGCAGTCGGCCGGGAAGGTGTCGCCGAGGTCGTCGCCGGCGTGGAGCACGCCCGGTGCGAAGTCGTCCAGTTCGGCGTCGAGGGGGTCGAGCACGACGATGCGGTCGGCGATCTCGAAGAGTTCGCGTCGCTGATCCGAGCCGAGCACGAGGTAGTAGTCGTAGAGCACGAGGGTCGTCTCGGCCGGGTCGCTGTCGACGGCCCGCACCTCGGCGAGGGTGGTCGCCTGCTCCACGTCGACGCCCTGGTCGCGCAGCACGTTGACGAGGGCGCGTGATCCGTAGGGGCTGCCGGAGGTCGGCGACAGGTAGTCGACTTCGCGCTGCTGCGGACGGGTCACCGCGTAGACGATCACCGCGACGAGCAGGAACACCACGGCGAGGCTGACGCCGATGAGCACCCCGCGCAAGGTCCGGCGGGGTGGGGCGGCCGGGGTCGGCGGCGCGGGCGGGGCGGCGACGCTCATCGGGATGCCTCCCCGGCGGCCGCGGTGACGTCGGCGCGACCCAGCGCCTCCGCGGCGCGCACCCGGGGGCGACGGGCGGCGCGCAGCTCGGCGTCGAGCGCCGACATCCGTCGCCACTGCTCGCGCGTGCCGACGACGCCGAGGTAGCGCAGGTCGTCGAACACCACGGCCGCCTCGGCGAGCCGATCAGCGGCGGCGGGGAACACCAGGCCCGTGCGCCGGGCGAAGTCGCGTGCCGTCGTGCCCGGGAAGGTCAGCACGATGCCCCGCTCGGCCAGATCCCGGGCCAGCGAGCGGAACAGCTCGATGAACGCCTCGGTGTAGTCACCGGCATCCGCCGCCCGCTGCGCCGCGGTGCGCAGCTGAAGGGCGGAACGGTCGTCGTCTTCACCGAAGAGGTCACCGGTCACCTTGCTGCGCTTGCGCAGCCGGGGCAGGCCGAAGATCGCGAACGCCACGACGAGCAGGGCGATCAGCAGCACGATCAGGGCGACGATGCCGACCGTCTGGCCGGTCTGGAACGCCGGCGTCGGGGCCTCGGAGCCGCCGAGACCCGAGAACAGGCTCTCGAGCCACGCGAGGAAGTCCTGCCACCACCCGGGCGCTTCGGGCGGCTGATACTCCGCGTCGCCGCGCCCCAGCTCGTCTTCGAGCCAGCGGCGTGCCTGTTCGTCGTCGGGGTCGACCGGGACGTCGAGCCGAGGGGTCGGGGGAGTCATCCGGCGCCCCCACCGGGGAAGGGGTCGGCGACGCTGATGCCGCGCTGCCGCTCATCCACGTACCGCGCGAGCGCCAGGTCGAGGCCCTCGACCCGCATCCGCTGGTCGAGGTAGAGCAGCGCCGCGCACACCGACTGCATGACGAGGCCGAAGGCACCGACGATCGCCGTGACCGCCGTGAGGATGACGGTGCGCGCCGCGGCGTAGATCTCGCCCTGCGCCTGCGTCGCCCCCGTGGGGAAGACCAGACCGACCCCGAGATCCAGCGCCCAGCTGATCGGCTGGGTGAGCACGGCGGCGGCGAGCCCGACGACGATCCAGATGAGCAGCTGCGCGCCGAACAGCCGCCAGCCGGCGCGGCGGGTGAGGCGCCAGGAGCGCGCCAGCGCCCCGGCGACGCCGAGCCCTTCGAGAGCGATCGCGTGGCTCGTGAACCCGACGCGACCCGCGAGATACCCGCCCACCAGCAGGATCGCGATCGCCTCGAGGAAGCCCACCGCGAACGCGAAACCGGCACCCGCAGACGAACTGACGGCAAGCGTCAGCGGCAGCAGCGACGCGAGCACTAGCGTTCCGGCGGTCAGCAGGAACACGACGACGGTCCACGCCACGAGTCGCCCCGTGCGCCCCTGCAGTCGCCAGCGCAGGCCGCGGAACGACACCCGCTCGGCCAGCACGGCACGCGAGGCCGCGACGACGACGGCACCGGCGAGCAGGGCGTTGCCGGTGAGCGCGAGCACGAGGGGCACGAATCCGCCGATCACTCCGAGCGTGCCGAGCAGATTCTGGGCCAGCAGGTAGTCCTGGTAGTACGCGGCGTCGAGCGCGGCCTGCGGGCCGACCGTGAGCCCCCAGGTCAGCAGCGCGGCGAGCGTCGTCGTCGCGAGGCTGATGACGAGCGCGGGCCCGAGGGTGGTGCGCGGCGCGCGACGCTGCAGGCGGAAGGGCGCGCCGAGCACGGCGCCGAAGGGGATCGGCCGCAACGGCACGAGGCCGCGTTTCGGGGGCGGCGTCCACCCGAGGCGACGGCGCCGCGGCAGCTCGGACGGGGTCACGTCGACCGGGATCGGCACTTCGGGCGCCCGCCAAGAAGGCGCCGCGATCGGCGCCTCGGTGGATCCGCTGTCGCTCACGCGAGCCCTTCCCTGTCACGGACTGACCGCCATGTTCTCATGCCCGACGCCCTGCTCGCCTCGAACCTGCGCACGCCTCGACTACTCTGTACCGCACGATGAACGCACGCATTCTGGTGGTCGACGACGACGCCGCCATCTCGGAGATGATCGGCATCGTGCTGCGTGCCGAGGGCTACGAGCCGTCGTTCGCCGCCGACGGTGCCGCCGCCCTCGAATCCTTCCGCGCGACGAACCCCGACCTCGTGCTGCTCGACCTCATGCTGCCCGGAATCGATGGCATCGAAGTGTGCGAACGCATCCGGGCCGAGAGCGGCGTGCCGATCATCATGCTCACCGCGAAAGGCGAGACGACGGATGTCGTGCGCGGCCTCGAGAGCGGCGCCGACGACTACGTGGTCAAGCCCTTCAACCCCAAAGAGCTCATCGCCCGGGTCAAGACCCGGCTGCGCCCGACGCCCGCCGTCGACAGCGAGACCTTCGCGATCGGCGACCTGGTGATCGATGTCGCCGGCCACGAGGTGCGCCGCGGGAGCACCAAGATCGGCCTCACGCCGCTCGAGTTCCAGCTGCTGCTCGCGCTCGCCACGAAGCCTCAGCAGGTGTTCACCCGCGAGATGCTGCTCGAGCAGGTGTGGGGCTACCACTACAAGGCCGACACCCGTCTGGTGAACGTGCACGTGCAGCGCCTGCGCGCCAAGGTCGAGCACGACCCCGACGACCCGCGCATCGTGACCACCGTGCGCGGCGTCGGGTACCGCGCCGGCGCCGTCACCTGACGTCGGCGGAGCCCGACGACCGAAGATGCGATTCGACTGGCGGGTCTACCTTGCGAGGGCCATCCGGCTCTGGCGGGGCTCGCTCCAGCTGCGCACGATCGCGCTGACGGTCGCCCTGTCGACGGTCGCCGTCACCATCGTGGGCGCCTACATCGTCACGAGTGTGCGCGGCAACCTCTTCGACCAGAACCGCGACCAGGTGGTGGCCGAGGCCGGGCGGGCGATCCTCGCCGCCCAACAGGTGTTCGCGGATGCCGAGGAGGCGGGCATCGTCGACGACCTCGAGGTCACCCAGGTGGCGGCGTTCGAGGCGATGCGGGCGATCATCTCCTCCGCCCCGATGGTCGGCATGTTCCGGGCACCGGATCAGGTCGGACCGCCCCCCGTGCTCGACCAGGCGAGCAACGACTCCTTCGAAGAGGAATTGGTGGGCGCGGACCTTCGGGATGCCGTCGTCGGGGCCGAGCCCGACACCCTCACCTGGCAGTCGGTCGCGATTCCCGCGGAGTCCGGCGCGCAACCGGGCATCATCGTGGGGTCGCTCGTGCAGTTGCCGCAGGGGCAGCAGTACGAGCTCTACGTCGTCTACAACCTCAGTGCGGTGCAGGAGACACTCGATTTCGTGCAGGGCGCACTCGTGCTCGCCGGCATCGCCCTCGTGCTGCTGATCGGCGCCGTCGCGTACCTCGTCGTGCGTCTCGTCGTCGGGCCGGTGCGGGTCGCCGCCGAGGCGAGCGAGAAGCTCGCCGCGGGCGAGCTGGAAGAGCGCCTCCCGGAGGGCGGAGACGACGAACTCGCCACGCTCGCGCGGTCGTTCAATCGCATGGCCGAGAGCCTGCAGCGTCAGATCCGGCAATTGGCCGACCTCTCGCGCGTCCAGCAGCGATTCGTCTCCGACGTGTCGCACGAGTTGCGCACGCCGCTCACGACGATCCGCCTCGCCGGCGACGTGCTGTACGACCAGCGGGATGCCTTCCCGCCCGCGACGGCGCGCACCGCCGAGCTGTTGCACGCGCAGACTCAGCGATTCGAGACCCTGCTCGCCGACCTGCTCGAGATGAGCAGGTACGACGCCGGAGCCGTGCAGCTCGAGTTCGAGCCCACCAACCTGGTGCGGCTCGTCGAAGACGCGATCGAGGCGGTCGCGCCCCTCTCCCAGGAGAAGCAGACCGAGGTGCGCCTGCTGGCGCCGGGCGGCTACTTCGAGGCCGACGTCGATGCCCGGCGGATCCGCCGCGTGCTGCAGAACCTCCTCGGCAATGCGATCGACCACGGCGAAGGCCGGCCGATCGACGTGTACGTCGACAGCGACAAGGATGCCGTGGCGATCGCGGTGCGCGACCACGGCATCGGGATGGCGGAGAGCGACCTGGAGCACGTCTTCGACCGGTTCTGGCGCGCCGACCCCTCGCGGCAGCGTTCGACGGGCGGCACCGGGCTGGGTCTCGCGATCGCGCTTGAAGACGCGACGGTTCACGGCGGGGTGCTCGAAGTCTGGTCTCGACCGGGCGAGGGCAGTTGCTTCCGGCTCACCCTGCCGCGGCACCGGGGCGAGGCCTTGCGGGGTTCACCGCTCGGGCTGCCGCCCGAGGAGGTGCTCTCGTGAGGGCGAGGCGGCGGGCATCCGTCATCGTGGCACTGGGGGTGACCGTGGCGCTCGCCGGGTGCGTCGCCATTCCGATGTCGGGCGACGTGCACTCCGAACAGATCGAGGTCGACCCCGACGAGGTGCCGACCGTCGTCCTTCCGCCGAGCCCGGTTCCGGGTCAGACGCCCGTCGAGATCGTGCAAGGCTTCCTCAACGCGGGTCGCGCGCCTCAGAACCGCTACCAGGTGGCGCAGGAGTTCCTCGCGCCGAGCGCGGAGTGGAGCGGAACGAGCCGCGTGCTCGTCACGTCGAGCGCGATCAACCCGATCGTCGTGGATGCCGACACGGTGGCCGTGACCGTGACGGTGGTCGGCGAGGTCGACGGGTCGGGGCACTACACCGAGGTGCCGTCGCAGGTGCAGACCCTGAGCTACGACATCACGACGGTCGATGGCGAGAACCGCATCGCGCGCGCGGACCCGGGCACGGTGCTCAGCCGTAACGGGTTCACGACCGCGTTCGCCGCCTACCCGCTCTACTTCTACGACCCGTCGTTCGAGCTCCTGGTACCCGACCTGCGGTGGTTCCCGATCACCCGCGAGGTCGCCGATCGCATCGTCGATGAACTCCTTCTGGGGCCGACCGCATGGCTGGGGGCGGGCGTGCTCTTCAGCGCGTTCCCCCAGGGCACGACGGGACGAGCCGTCTACCGGGCACCCGTGGTGAGCGTCGAACTCGGCGCCGAGGTGCGCACCGAGTCGGCGCTGACTCAGCGGCGGATGCTGGATCAGCTCCAGTCGAGTCTGCGGGCGCTGGGAAACGTGACCGAGTTCGAGGTGACGGCGGGCGAGTTCGACCTCGCCCCGGCCTCGGACGATGCCCCGCCGGAGGACGACTACCGGGTGGGCGATGGGACGATCGGCGGGTCGAACGGGCAGTTCGGGTCACTGACCGCCGAGGGGGTTGCGCCCCTCCCCGTGATCCGCACCCGCGCGGACGCGTTGCAGCCGAGCGCCGCCACCCTGGCGCGGGACCGCGAGTCGGTGGCCGTGCTCGGCCCGGCGGGGGTCAGCCTGGTGGGAGCGAGCGGCGATCCGGTACCGGTCGACGGGCGTGCCGGGCTGATCGCCCCCGGCCTCGACCCGTACGGCTTCGTCTGGACGGTGCCGCGTTCCGCACCGACTGGGCTCATCGTGACGAGAGACGGCGAGCAGTTCCCGCTGCCGCTCGCCGTCGACGGCGAGGTCGTCGCCCTCGAGGTGTCGCGTGACGGCGCGCGAGCACTCGTCGCGCTCGCGACCGCGAACGGTCCCCGGCTGTTCGTCATCGGGGTGCAACGCAATGCCGACCTGGTACCGGTGGCGTTCGGGGCCGTGTATGAGCTCGACCCTCGGGGATCGATCATCGACGTCGCCTGGGTCGACGGCACGCATGTCGCGGTGCTGTCGGCCGGGCAGGACGGCACCGAGGTCGACGTGCTCGCGCTCGGGGGCCCGCCCGAGCAACTCGGCGAGATCGACGGAGCCGTCGAGATCGTCGGCGGCAACCTCGTCGCCGGCATCCGCGTGCGGCTGGCGGACGGCACCGTGCACCGGCCGAGCGAGGCCGGCGGCTGGCGCGACACCGGTGTCCTCGCGTCCTTCCTCGGCACCCAGCAGTAGCTGCCTCCCCAGTTCGCCCCGCGCCTCGTTGCGTTCGGCTGCGGAGCGCGAGGCTGGCGGGATGCTCGTCCCCGACCTCGTCGACGCTCTCGCGTTCCTCTTCCCGGTGCCGTGCGCGGGATGCGCGACCGAGGGTCGCACGCTGTGTGCGGCCTGCACACCGCAGCTCGCCCCGCGGCCGCGCGCCATCGACCTGCCGGGGGTCGGACCGGTGACCGCCGGGCTCGCCTACGACGGGGTCGCCCGCGCCGCCCTGCTCGCGCTCAAAGAGGAGGGCTGCACGGCGCTCGCCACCCCGCTCGCCGTTCCCTTCGCCGCCGCGGTCTCGACGGCACTCGCCGGGCGACCGGATGCCCTGATCACGGCGGTCCCGTCGTCACGACCGGCGATGCGCCGCCGCGGCTTCGAACCGGTGCGGCTGCTCGCGAATCGCGCCGGCATCCGGCTCTCTCCGCTCTTCCTGCCCGCAGGACCGCATGCCGCCCAGAAGGCGCTCGGCGTCGCCGACCGGGCGCGCAACCTCGACGGGGTGTTCGCGCTCGCCCGGCCGGTGCCCGGCATCCCGGTGTTGCTCGTCGACGACGTCGTGACCACGGGAGCGACCCTCGCGGCGGCCGCGCACGTGCTCCGCGCGGGCGGCGCGACGGTGGTCGGAGCGGCCGCATTGGCCGCCACCCCGCGTCGGGACGGGCGCTCAGTGGGAATGCTCAGCAACTCGTCGTGATCTTCCCGTGACATCCCAGGGGAGCGGGTCTACGGTGGGGCCACAGGCACTCGCTGGCGGGGCCTCCTGGGGTCACGGCGAATGCCACTGAACAGGAGGAGGACGCCCATGGACATCACCATCACCGGTCGCGGAGTCGAGATCCCGGACCGGTTCGAGGACTACGCGACCGAGAAGTCCGAGAAGGTCGCCCATCTCGCCGACAAGGCGTTGGCCCTCGAGATCCGCGTCATCCGCCACCACGAGACCGGCGGCTCGACCGGCGAGGACCGCGTCGAACTCACCCTGATCGGCCCCGGGCCGGTCGTGCGGGCCGAAGCGTCGGCCATCGACAAGTACGCCGCGTTCGACCTCGCGTTCGAGAAGCTGGTCGAGCGCATCCGGCAGGCGAAGGATCGCCGCAAGATCCACCGCGGCGCCCGCCGCCCCGAGTCCATCGGGGAGGCGACGAGCAACGGTCGCGTCGCCGAGCTGGTGCCGGCGAGCACCGCGCTGCTCGAAGCCGTCGCGACGGGGGAGATCCCCGTGCAGGTCGCCGAGAGCGAGGAGCCCGAATGGAGCCCCGTCGTCATCCGGCACAAAGTCTTCCCCGCGGTGCGCATGACCCAAGAGGATGCCGTCGACCACATGGAACTCGTCGGCCACGACTTCTTCCTGTTCGTCGACGCCGTGACCGACAACCCGTCGGTCGTCTACCGCCGCAAGGGCTGGAACTACGGGGTGATCTCGCTCGAAGAGCAAGAGGACGAAGTGGCGAAGAAGCGGCGGCGCTGAGCGCCGCTCACGCTGAGCCCTGCTCACAGGGAGCCCGAACGCTACGCTTGCTAGAGTTACGCGCCGGTAACGGCGGGCACTCGCGTGCCTGGGAAATAGGACGAGTGGAGCATCCGTGGCGAACGTTCTCGAGAGAGTCCTCCGAGTCGGGGAGGGCCGTGTCCTCCGGCGCCTGAAGCACTACGCCGAGGCCATCAACCACCTCGAAGAGCACTTCGAAGACCTCACCGACGACGAACTGCGCGACGAGACGCGCCAGTTCCGCGACCGGTACGCCGACGGCGAGAGCCTCGACGACCTGCTGCCCGAGGCGTTCGCCGCGATCCGCGAAGCGAGCAAGCGCACCCTGGGCCTGCGGCCGTTCGACGTGCAGCTGATGGGTGGCGCGGCCCTTCACCTCGGCAACATCGCCGAGATGAAGACCGGTGAGGGCAAGACCCTGACCGCGACCACCGCCGCCTACCTCAACGCGATCGCCAGCAAGGGCGTTCACGTCGTCACCGTCAACGACTACCTCGCCTCGTACCAGTCGGAGCTGATGGGCCGCGTCTTCCGCGCGCTCGGCATGACCACGGGCTGCATCCTGTCGGGTCAGACCCCGGCCGAGCGCCGCGAGCAGTACGCCGCCGACGTCACCTACGGCACCAACAACGAGTTCGGCTTCGACTACCTCCGCGACAACATGGCCTGGCAGACGGCCGACATGGTGCAGCGCGGTCACTACTTCGCGATCGTGGATGAGGTCGACTCGATCCTCATCGACGAGGCCCGCACCCCGCTCATCATCTCCGGCCCCGCGTCGGGCGAGGCCAACCGCTGGTTCGGCGAGTTCGCCAACGTCGCCAAGCGCCTCGTCGAGGGCGAAGACTACGAGGTCGACGAGAAGAAGCGCACCGTCGGTGTTCTCGAACCCGGCATCGAGAAGGTCGAGGACTACCTCGGCATCGACAACCTGTACGAGTCGGCGAACACCCCGCTCATCTCGTTCCTCAACAACTCGATCAAGGCCAAGGCCCTGTTCAAGAAGGACAAGGACTACGTCGTCATGAACGGCGAGGTGCTCATCGTCGACGAGCACACCGGCCGCATCCTGATGGGCCGCCGTTACAGCGAAGGCATCCACCAGGCGATCGAGGCGAAGGAGGGCGTGCAGGTCAAGGCCGAGAACCAGACCCTCGCCACCGTCACGCTGCAGAACTACTTCCGGCTCTACACGAAGCTCGCCGGCATGACCGGTACCGCCGAGACCGAGGCCGCCGAGTTCATGGCGACCTACAAGCTCGGCGTCATCCCGATCCCCACCAACAAGCCGATGGTGCGCGTCGACCAGTCCGACCTGGTCTACAAGAACGAGGCGATCAAGTTCGCCCAGGTCGTCGAAGACATCGTCGAGCGCCACCGCACCGGGCAGCCGATCCTGGTCGGCACGACGAGCGTCGAGAAGAGCGACGAGCTCTCGCGGCTGCTCGCGAAGCGCGGCATCAAGCACGAGGTGCTCAACGCGAAGAACCACGCCCGCGAGGCGGCGATCGTCGCTCAGGCCGGCCGCGTGGGCGCGGTGACGGTCGCGACCAACATGGCGGGTCGCGGCACCGACGTGATGCTCGGCGGCAACGCCGAGTTCATCGCCACCGCGCGCATGCACGAGCGCGGCCTCTCTCCCGTGGACACGCCCGACGAGTACGAGGCGCAGTGGGACGAGGTCTTCGCGCAGGTGAAGCGCGAGGTCGAGGCGGAAGCGGCGAAGGTCGTGGAGGCCGGCGGTCTCTACGTGCTCGGCACCGAACGGCACGAGTCCCGCCGCATCGACAACCAGCTGCGCGGTCGCTCCGGCCGCCAGGGCGACCCGGGCGAGAGCCGCTTCTACCTGTCGCTGCAAGACGACCTGATGCGGCTGTTCAACGCCGGAGCCGTCGAGAACCTGCTCGGGCGCTCCGGCATCCCCGACGATGTCGCGATCGAGCACAAGTTCGTCTCCCGGGCGATCCGCTCCGCGCAGTCGCAGGTCGAGAGCCGCAACGCCGAGATCCGCAAGAACGTGCTCAAGTACGACGACGTGCTCAACCGCCAGCGCGACGCGATCTACACCGACCGCCGCCGCATCCTCGAGGGTGACGACCTGCACGAGCGCGTGCAGCAGTTCCTGCAGCGGGTGCTCACCGAGGTCATCGACGAGCACACCTCCGAGGGCACGAGCGACGACTGGGATCTCGAAGCCCTGTGGACCGAGCTGAAGACCCTCTACCCGGTCGGGCTGACGATCGACGAGGTGCTGAGCGAGGTCGGCAGCAAGGGCCGGCTGTCGTCGAAGCGACTCACCGAAGAGATCCTCTCGGATGCCGAGGTCGCCTACCGCAAGCGCGAAGAGCAGCTCGGTGCCCCCGCGATGCGCGAACTCGAACGGCGCGTCGTGCTCTCGGTGATCGACCGCAAGTGGCGCGACCACCTCTACGAGATGGACTACCTGAAGGACGGCATCGGCCTGCGCGCGATGGCGCAGCGCGACCCGCTCGTCGAGTACCAGCGTGAGGGCTACGCGCTCTTCCAGAGCATGATGAGCGCCATCCGCGAGGAGGCGGTCGGCTTCCTGTTCAACCTCGACGTGCAGGTCACCGGTGACGCGGCCGGCCAGGCGCGGATCGCCGCGCGCGGCCTGAACGCCGACCAGCCGCCGCAGCAGGCCCTCTCGTACTCCGCCCCCAGCGCCGACGCGTCGGGCGAGGTCGAGGTGCGCAACCAGCGCGGTCAGGTCGAAGCCCGTGCGACGGCCCTCGCCCAGCAGCAGGCGGCCCAGCAGGCGGCGGCGTTCACCCGCCAGGCGGCTCCGCCGCAGCAGCCCGCGGGGCGTCCAGGTGCTGCTCCCGCGGCGCAGCGCGGTGCCTTCGGTCAGAAGGAAGGCGGTGCCCCGCAGGCTCCGCCCCTCAACCGTGCCCAGCGTCGCGCGCAGGAGAAGCGCCGGTAGCTGCGGATGGGCTTCCGCATCACGCGCTGGTACGGCCCGCGCCACAGCTTGATGTACGAGGCGCGGGCGTCCGACGGTGAGCATGGCATCGGGACCACCCCGATGAAAGCGGTTCTTGACCTCCGACACCTCTATCGTCACGAACGCGACAGCGCCGAAGTCGGGAAGTGTCGGCAGGGCCGCTTCCACCGGGAGTGACTGCCAGGCGAATGCTCAGCACCGTTCTGCAGCGACACGCCGCCGTCGGTGAGCAATGGCGGCGTGTCGCGACGGAATGCTGCTCAGCGGGCGTCGAGACAGGATCGGGGTGGGCTCGGCACGTGCAAGCTCTGCCCTCCGCGGGCCTCTACAAGACGTGGATGGCGGTGGCCCGCCAGCGGCGGTCGAGACCCTCGAGGCGCAGCGCGACGGCGCGGACGCGCGCGCGACCCCGCACGACGACCGTCGCCTCGACGATGCCGTCTCGGGGTTCGCAGACGAGGACCGACCCGATCGAGAACGTCGGGCGCAGCGCCGGGGCTCCCTTCGCCTGCCGCGCCCGGCTCGACAGGATGGTGCGCTTGAGCAGGTGGCGGTAGACGTCGTCGGTGAGCCAGCGGGCGATCTGGTCGAGTTCGCGGGCGCCGGCCAGGATCTCGATGACGCAACGCGTGAGGTTCTCGATGAGGGGTCGCGGATCGGGTAACGCCGTCGAGGAGGTCGGCTGCTGGTCGAAGAAGTCATCCGCCGGGTACCGCGGCTCCAGGTGGCGCGCAGCGGTGCCGTCGAACGCGGCGTGAGACGCCTGGGAATGTGTCATCGGTAACTCCCTGAATCGGTTCCGGTGCCTCCCGTCCCAGCGGGGATGCCCCATCCGATCACGCGGTCACCGGGTCGTAAATGGGAACTACCTCCCTGTGGATAACTCCCCGGCAGCGCGCGGGGGCGTGGATAACGTCGCGCCGTGCGCTGGCAGAACCTCTTCGACGACCTGGAGAGCCAACTCGAGACCGAGCTCGGCGCCGAAGAGGTCGACCTGATCGCCGAGGAGGAGCGGCTGCGCCTCGGGCGGCTGAGTCTGCGCGACCGCATCCGAGCACTGCACGACGCCGACCCAGCGTCGCCGCTCGGTGTGACGTTGCGCGGCGGCGAGCGGGTGGCGCTCGCGATCGCCGCCCTCGGGCGCGACTGGCTCGCGGGCGAGCTGGATGCCGGCATCCTGCGTTCCGCGATCGTGCCGTTCGCTGCGGTGACGACTCTCGACCCCGTCGGGTCCCAGCTCGCGGCGAGCCTGCGGGCCGACGCGACGCCCGAACCGCCCACCGCGCTCTCGGCGCGCCTCGGGCTGGCTTTCGTGCTGCGCGACCTGTGCCGACGCCGTACCGCGGTCGAGGTGCATGTGGGTGCCGAGCGGTGGCACGGCACGATCGACCGCGTCGGACGGGATCATCTCGACCTCGCCGAACACGCACCGGGGGAACCGCGGCGCACGACGGCGGTGGCCCGCATCCGCATCGTCGCGTTCGCGGGCCTCGACCTGGTGAGGTTCTAGCGACGCCTACCGCTCGACGAACAGCTCGGCCACGTCGGCGTACTCGGCCTGCTGCCACAGGGTGCGGCGGCGGTTCTCTTCGTACTTGCCGTCGATGTAGCCCTGCAGCACGGTGCGTTCGACCCGCCAGTGCCCGTTGCCGCCGACTTTGATGGCGGGCAGCTCGCCCGAACGCACGAGCGCGTACGCCTGGCTGACCGAGATGGCCAGCACCTCGGCGGTCTCGGCGAGCGTGAAGAAGCGCGCGAGTCCGCCGGTGTCGGAGTGCGTCATGGTCCGATTATCGACCCGGCGGCTCATCCGGCACGGGGTTGTGGACAACTTCCGCACCCCGTTTCGGCGGCGCGTGAACATGGGGGCCGTCCCCGCCGCGATCTGGAGGAACCGATGACCGACGCCCGTCCGACACCGCGTCGGCGCTTCGCGCTCGACGTGCGGCTGCTGATCGGCCTCGCCCTCGTCGCCGCCTCCGTGGTCGCGGTCACCCTGCTCGTCGGGGCCGCCGACACCCGCGTCGCCGTCTACGCGGCCGCCGAGTCGCTGGCACCCGGCGACCGCGTCGACGCCGACGATCTGGTGGAGCGCAGCGTCGCCCTCGACGGTGCCGAAGACCTCTATCTGCTCGTCGACGCCTTCCCCGCCGACGGATTCGTGGTGGCGCAGCCGGTCGCCGCCGGGCAGCTGGTTCCGCTGTCGGCCGCCGGGTCACTCGACGGCGAGCGGGCCACCTCGCTCGTACTGCAGCTCAGCGGTCCGGTGAGCACCGTCGTCGAGACCGGGAGCCTGGTGGATGTCTGGGGCACCGCGTCGCTCGATCAGGGCGAGTTCGGCACTCCGGTCGTGCTCGCCTCGCAGGCGACGGTGGTGCGGGTGCTCGAAGACGAGACCCTCATCGCCGGGTCGAGCGGCGCCGCATCGACGGTCGAAGTGCTGGTGCCGCGCACGCGCGTCGCGCGGCTGCTGCAAGCGATCGCGAACGGCGACGCGCTCGCGGTCGTGCCGTCGGGAATCCCGCTGGGGTCGCTGTGACCGACGTCGGCCTCGCCCTGCCGAGCGCTGACGCCGACCGGCTCGGTGCGGAGGCGGCGCGGTACGGGCACCGGGTGGTGGCGGAGATGGCGGATGCCGACGCACTGGCCCCGCGGATCGCCGCCGCGAAACCCGAGGTCGTCATCGCGGCCGCGTCGGCGCCGCACCTGTCGCCGCGGCTGGTCGCCGCGTGCGACGCGCACGGTGTGCGGCTCGTCGTCGTGGGTGACTCGCCGCGGGAGCGACGGTTCGCCGCCGGGTTGGGGGTGGTCGACCCCGTGCCCGGGCCGCCGGCCTGGACGCTGCTGACCCCCGGCAGCGGCATCCCGGTGGTGCCGCCTCTCGCACCCGCCCTGCCACTCGCTGTCGCGGCACCCGCACACGAGGTCACCGAAGAGACCACGGGTCGCCCCACCCGGCCGATCGTCGAGCGGGGGAGCGTCATCGCGGTCTGGGGTCCCGGGGGAGCGCCGGGGCGAACGAGCCTGGCGATCGCCCTCGCCGGGGAACTCGCGGCGTCGGGGGTGCCGATCGCCCTCGCCGACGCCGATACCCACGCGGCCGCGGTCGCGCCGTCGCTGGGCCTTCTCGACGAGGCCCCGGGGTTCGCGGCCGCCTGCCGGCTCGCGGGCACCGGCTCGTTGACGATCGCCGAGCTCGACCGGGTCGCGTCGCACCACCGCGGCGGGTTCCGCGTGTTGACCGGCATCGGCCGCCCGGCCCGCTGGCCGGAGCTCACCGCCGAGCGGATCGCGGGGGTTCTGGATGCCGTGCGCGGCTGGGCGGGCGTGACGATCGTCGACGTGGCCGCGGGTCTCGAGCAAGACGAAGAGCTGGTGAGCGACGTGGCCGCCCCGCGCCGCAACGCGGCGACCGTCGAGACGCTGCGCCGCGCCGACCGGGTCGTCGCCGTCGGGGCTGCGGATCCGGTCGGGCTGGCGCGCTTCCTGCGCGGGCACGCCGAGTTGCTCGACCACGTCGCCCCGGATCGGGTGACCGTCGTGATCAACAAGGTGCGCTCCAGCGTGGTCGGCCTCGACCCCGCCGCCCAGGTGAGGTCGACCCTCGAGCGGTTCGGCGGCGTCACCCCCGCCCATCTCGTGCCGTGGGATCCCGCCGGATTCGACGCCGCGCTGCTGAGCGGCCGGAGTCTCGCCGAGGCGGCGCCGCGCTCGGCCGCCCGGGCCGTGATCCGCAAGCTCGCCGCCGACCTCGCCCGCCGCTGACCCCGCCGGTTGCCGGCCGCGGGCGCGGGTAACGTTGGTGCCGTGTCGACCCTCTCCGAGCTGATGCTCTCGCAGGACCGCTCGGCGACAGACGTCGAGTGGCTGCACCTGCTCGTCGCCGACGGGCAGCTGCTCGCCGACCTGGCCTTCGCCGACATCGTGCTCTGGGTGCCCACCGCCGACGGGGGATTCGTCGCCGTCGCGCACGCGCGGCCGTCATCCGCCGCCACGCTCTTCTACCGCGACTTCGTCGGGCAGCCGATCAAGCCCGAGTGGAAGCAGCAGGTGACCGACGCCTTCGAGACCGCGCAGATCGTCGACACCGCGGCGCCCGACTGGTACGAGGAGACCCCCACCCGGGTGCGTGCGGTTCCGGTCGTGCGCCGGCTCGCACCGAGCGGGCAGGAGGTCACCGAGAAGCCGATCGCGGTGCTCACCCGGCACAGCAACCTCAGCGAGGCGCGCACGCCCAGCCGGCAGGAGCTGACGTTCAACCAGTGCGCGAACGACATCTTCGCGATGATCGCGAGCGGCGACTTCCCCGACCTGTCGGCCCCGACCCTTCCGCGACGCGGCGCCCCGCGCGCCTCCGACGGCCTGATCCGCCTCGACGTCGACGGCATCGTCACGTTCGCGAGCCCGAACG
This sequence comes from Pseudolysinimonas yzui, assembly GCF_014653215.1. Taxonomy (GTDB): domain Bacteria; phylum Actinomycetota; class Actinomycetes; order Actinomycetales; family Microbacteriaceae; genus Pseudolysinimonas_A; species Pseudolysinimonas_A yzui. The sequence continues at coordinate 481,365 of NZ_BNAI01000002.1, forward strand.
CGCTATCGGCGTTCAACCGCATGGGGTTCCAGGGCGAGCTGGAGGGGGAATCCCTCGCCGAGGTGACGACGGGCCTGCTCGCCAACAAGCAGCACGTCGACGAGTCCCTGCCGCTCGTGGTCTCAGGGCGCGCCCCGTGGCGCACCGACATCGAGGCCCGCGGGGTGACGGTGACGCTGCGCACCATCCCGATCAAGTTCCGCGGCGAACGCGTGGGGGCGGCGATCTTCGTGCGCGACGTCACCGAGGTGCGGCACCAGGAGCAGGAGCTCATCACCAAGGATGCGACCATCCGCGAGATCCACCACCGGGTGAAGAACAACCTGCAGACGGTGGCCTCGCTGCTGCGCATCCAGGCCCGCCGCGCGCGCAGCGACGACTCGAAGGATGCCCTCAACCAGGCGATGCGCCGCGTGGCGGCGATCGCGGTCGTGCACGACACCCTGAGCGAAGGTCTCGACCAGATCGTCGACTTCGACGAGGTGTTCGATCGGGTGCTGCTGCTCGTCGCCGAGGTGGCGTCGAGCCACAACACCACGGTGCGTCCGATCAAGACCGGCAAGTTCGGCACCCTGCCGAGTGCCTACGCCACGCCGCTCGCGCTGGCGCTCACCGAGCTGGTGACGAACGCGGTCGAGCACGGACTCGCGGGCCGCGCCGACGGTCAGGTCGAGATCTCGGCGAAGCGCAAGAACGAGCACCTGACGATCCGGGTGCGCGACAACGGCGTCGGGCTTCCCGAGGGGAAGGTCGGCTCAGGCCTCGGCACGCAGATCGTGCGCACGCTCATTCAGGGTGAGCTCGGCGGCACGATCGACTGGCACACGCTCGAAGGCGAGGGCACCGAGGTCACGATCGACGTGCCCCTGCTCTGGCTGACGCGGGGGTGAGTCAGGACGCGCGGCGCGCGCGGGCGGCGCGGCGCTTCAGAGCGCGACGCTCGTCTTCGCTCAGGCCGCCCCAGACGCCGGAGTCCTGGTTGGTCTCGAGGGCGTACTGAAGGCACTGTTCCGTGACGGAGCACCGTGCACACACGGCTTTCGCCTTGTCGATCTGATCGACAGCTGGACCGGTGTTGCCGACCGGGAAGAAGAGCTCGGGGTCTGCGGTGAGACAGGCGGCTTTGTCACGCCAATCCATGGGTGGTGCTCCTTTTGTTGCTGCTGACGCGTGACGCGAATCGGGTTGCTTGTTGTGGAAGCACATTCGCGCATGGTCGAAGTGAGAACGGAAAGATTGGGGTTTCGGCCTTCCGGACTCACCTACGACTCTGTAGGCGTCACATCAACCGTTGGTAAGGGTTTCATACTTGAAGCATCGAATCAATAGGTGATCCTTCAGCTCCCGGTAACCGCCCGGCTACCGTCGGGGCCCTCATGGTGGTCGTCGCGGCCGAGTTCCTCGGCGTGCTCGCGCTCGGCATCCTGCTGCTCGTCGAGGTGCTGACCGCGCCCGCGGCGTCGCCCGGCACGGCGATCGCGCTCGTCGTGCTCGCCGGTCTGGTGGCGTTCGCGCTCGGCGCCGTGCTGTTCGGCATCTGGCGGGGACGCGCCTGGGTGCGTGCCGCCGCGGTCGTCTTCCAGGTGCTGCTGTTCGCGGTCGGGGTGGGCGCGCTGCAGGGTGCGCTCGCTCAACCCGGCTGGGGGTGGCCGCTCATCGCGGTCGCCGTGCTCGGGTTCGTGCTCGCCGTCGCCCGGCCGACCGCCGCGTGGCTCAGCGGTCGAGACGAAGCTTCTTGAGCAGCATCGCGACGTGCCGGGTCGCCTTGATGTTGTAGAGCGCCTGGTCGATGCGCCCCGCCTCATCCAGCACGAACGTCGCGCGGATGACCCCGTTCACCGTGCGCCCGTAGAGCTGCTTCTCGCCGTAGGTGCCGTACAGCTCGTGCACCGCGCGCGTCGGATCGCTGAGGATGACCTGCGGCAACCGCTCGTCGCGCGCGAAGCCGGCGTTGACGCTCGGCTCATCGCGGGAGATGCCGACCACCCGGTACCCGGCCTTCTCGAAGACCGCCATGTTGTCGCGGAAGTCGCAGGCCTGCGAGGTGCAGGCGGGCGTTCCCGCCTCGCCGTAGAAGTAGACGATCGTCTTCGACCCGCGGGTGCTCGACAGCGTGAACGGATGCCCGAACTGGTCGGGCAGGGTGAAGTCGGGGGCGAGCGAACCCGCTTCGAGACGCACGAGATCACTCACGGCGGTCATGCTATCGTTGTCCCTCGGTCCCGCTTGCGGGCTACGCACCTCTAGCTCAATTGGCAGAGCAACTGACTCTTAATCAGTGGGTTCCGGGTTCAAGTCCCGGGGGGTGTACGAAACCCCGTCATCGCTCTCGCCAGCGGCGGCGGGGTTTTTTACGTCAGGGCGCGATACGCGAGCGTCGTGAACCGCACCGACCCGTCACCGGCCGCGTACACGGCGGGTCGCAGGCTCACCAGGTCGCCCATCGTGTTCGCGTGGTAGCCCGACGTCTCGTATCGGACACCGTGCCTGACCCACTCGCCGTCGTCGACGCGGTACCAGCCGGTGACGATGTGGTGGTCGTTCTGGAGTCGCAGACTGATGCGACGCGTCGCGGGGGCGGGTTCGCGCCAATGAGTACGGAGGCCCCCGGAGTAGCTGGTCATCTGCTCGCCGGTGATGCCGAACCCGCAGAAGAGCCGGCTGTTGAAGAAGAGCAGCAGACCGCCCTCGACCCGGCCGCCGATGAGTTCGAGGGTGACCTCGATCTCGTAGGCACGGTCGGCGACGGTCATGGTGAGGGGGGAGCAGTCGGCGATCCCGGTGCCCTTCGCACGCAACACCAGTGCGCCACCGTCCTCGGTGATCCGCTCGGCTTCGGCGGGTTGGGGGGCGTGGAAGCTCCACCGCTCGCCGAGGTGCACGGGAGCGAAGTCTCCGTGGATCGGCGGTCGAGCGGCTTGTGGTGCCGAGCCGGCGGGCCCGTCGATCGCGCCGGAGAGGTCGGCGGGCGCCACCGGCCAGCCGTCGGGCGTCCACTCGATCGGCTCGAGCAGGATCTGCCGGCCCAATGTGCGGTACCCGTTCTCGTAGCCGTGGGAGAGCATCCACCAGTCGTCATCCCGCCCGGCGACGATCGTGGCGTGCCCGCGTGACCACCAGCGCTCCCCGGCATCGGTCGTGCGCACGATCGGGTTGCCGGGGTGGTTATCCCACGGGCCGTGCACCGACGTCGAGCGCGCGACGATCACCATGTGACCGGTCGGCGGGCCGGCCGTGCCGCCGACGGCGCTGACGAGGTAGAACCAGTCGCCGCGGCGGAAGAACTTGGGCCCCTCGAGGGCGTACGCCTCAGTGACCCAGTCGTCGGGGTAGCGCCAGCCGTCGTAGGCCTGCGTCAGCTCCCCGACGGTGGCGAGCCCGTCATCCGTCAGCCGGATCCGGCGGATGCCGTTGACGAACAGGTAGCGGGCGCCGTCTTCGCCGACGACGTGACCCGGGTCGATCGCCCCGCGGATGCCGAGGTCGATGGGTTCGCTCCACGGGCCGCGCATGGAGTCGGCGTGGATGACGGCGATCGACGGCTCGGTGATCTCGCTCGACCACGAGGTCGGGATGAACGGGATGTAGATGAAGTAGCGGCCGCCGTGTTTGACGATGTCGACGGCGAAGACACTCGCCGGAGGCTGAGGAAGGGCACTGCCTTCGTAGGTCCAGGTGACGAGGTCGGTGGAACGGTAGAGGGGGAGCCCGGGGGCGCCTTCGAACGACGAGTAGGTCATCCAGTACTCGTCGTCGTCTCGGAGGACCGCCGGGTCGGGACGGTCGCCCCCGAGAACGGGATTCGTGAAGTGGGCCACACCCGATGTTATGCGTAGATCATGACTACTTATGTATCTTTCTGACAAATACTGATAACGTCAGGTCGTGCTCCTCGAGAAAGACCTCATCCAGGCGACCGGCTTCCGCAACGTCCGCTCCGGGGGCGAGATCACCGGCTTCCAGCTGCGGGTGCGGATGCCCTCCTACCGGGGCATGGCGGCATCCCTTATCGACGGCATCGGCGTGAAGGTCGGTGCCCTCGAGTTCGAGGTCACCGCGCCGCTGTGGACCTTCGGTGGCACCACCTACACGCTCGCCGAACTCTGGGAGAGCGATGACGTGCGATGGCAGCTCGACGAAGCCGCCGTCGTGACCGTGCCCTATGCCGGCGGCCTGCCGGAGGGCATCCACGAGGTGTCGATCGAGCTGCGCCTGCGGATGTCGTACATCCCGATCGAGCACCAGCCGAGCACCTATCGCGAGACCCGCCACATCACCCTCAGTTCCGACATCGCCGGCGACCCCTTCAAGTACGGCGTCTCGCTCTATAGCTACATGGGCGACTTCGGCACCGTGCTCGACCTGGAAACCGCCCTGGCTCACGTCGCCGACGTCGGCGCGACGGGCATCGAGATCCTCGGCGAAGGCCACATCCCGGGATATCCGAATCCCTCGACGGCGTGGATCGACGAGTGGTTCCGGCTGCTCGAGAAGTACTCGCTCGAACCGACCAACTACGGCTCGTGGATCGACACCCGCCTGCACCCGGGCCGTTCGATGACTCCCGTCGAAGGAGCCGCGGCGATCCAGCGTGACCTCCGGCTGGCGAAACAGCTCGGCTTCGCGTTCGTGCGGCCCAAGATCGGCGTCGTGTCGAGCGACCTCGTGCCCGACCCGATCTGGACGGAGTCCGTCGAGCGCAGCCTCGACCTCGCCGCCGAGCTGGATGTCGTCATCTGTCCCGAGATCCACTCGCCGACCCCGATCAAGCACGAGGTCGTCGACGGCTACATCGAGTTGATCCAGCGCACCGGAACCAAGCACTTCGGCATCCTGCTCGACACCGGGATCTTTCAGGATCGCCCCATTCCGCTCCGCCCGGGGGAACTGCCCGGGCACCGCCCGGCGTTCCTCGACGGCATCGGGGTCGACCCCGCCGACGTGCTCGACATCATCGACTACGTCGTCTTCATCCAGGCGAAGTTCCACGACATCGACGAGAACCTCCACGACCAGCAGATCCCGTGGGAACCCGTCCTGCGGGCCCTGAAAGACGCCGGCTACACCGGCTACCTCTCCAGCGAGTACGAGGGCGAGCGCATCCCCTGGCGCTCGATCGAACAGGTGCGGCGCCAGCACTCGCTGATGCGTCAGACCGCCGCACGTCTCTAGCCGACGAGGAAACGCCATGCCCAACGGACTGATCACCGACGACAGTCTTCGCGTGCACCCCGAGGGGGCCGCCCTCTCCCTCACCCTGCCGTGGTATCGCAGCCTCTGGCTGTCGTCGGTCGTGCGGCTGGAGGTCGCCCTCGACGGCGTCGCGGTGCCCGCCGACGACCTGACGCTCGAACTCGCGGGCGTCCGTTATCGCCTCGACGAACTCGCGCAGCAGAGCGAGGTGCTCTGGTACCTGCAGCAGCATCCGCTGCTCATCGTGCGCCGCGACACCCCGATCGCGCTCGGTGAGCGCCATGAGGTCGCGATCTCGGGTGAGTTGCGACTGCCGTACATGCAGATCGCTCCCGGCGCCGACGGCGCACCCGGCATGTACGTTCCCAATCACGTGCGCCAGTCGTCGACGCTGACGGCGACCGATCGGGATGCCCCGGCTCCCGTCATCGGGCACGAGAGCCTTCCGCCGGTGCCCGAGGCGGGCGGCGACCCGTTCAAGCTGGGCGTCACGCTCTATTCGGCGAGTGCCGAGTTCCGCGCCGGCTGGTACGACTTCGACGGCCTGCTCGATCGGGTGGCCGAACTGGGCATCGGCCCCGGAATCGAGATCGTGGCGTCGCAGATGATCCCGAGCTATCCGGCGGTGAGCGACGAGTTCGTCGCGACCTGGCGGGCGGCGTTCGACCGTCACGGCTTCGAAGCCAGCTCGTTCGGGGCGAACCTCGACATGGGGCGCCGTCGCGATCGTGACATGACCCCCGACGAGGAGTTCGAGGTCTCCGAACTGCTGTTCCGCGGCGCGAAGAAGCTCGGCTTTCCGCTCGTGCGCATCCAGAGCGCGAAGCCGGAACTGTTGCGCCGGCTGCTGCCGATCGCGGAGCAGCTCGAGCTGGTGCTCGCCTATGAGATCCACGCGCCGATGGGGCCGAACTCACCCGAGATCATGAAGGTGCGCGACCTCTACGACACCCTCGACTCGCCACTGCTCGGGTTCGTCGCCGACTTCTCGTCGACGATGCACGCGATGTCGCCGACGCTGCTGCGCGCCGTGCGCCGTGCCGGGCTCGACGACGAGGCCATCGCCCGGCTGCAGGAGATCTGGGCGACCGATGCCCCGATGCGCGAACGCCAGCAAGAGTTCATCGGCTACCTGACGGGCCGCGACTTCGATCCCGGTCGGCTGGGGTCGTTCGCGCACCTCGCCTTCAACATGCACGGGCACGTCGACCCGCGGGAATGGGGCGACATCATGCCCCAGATCAAGCACGTGCACGCGAAGTTCTACGACATCGACGCATCGGGTCAGGAGCCGGCGATCGACTACCCGGAGCTGGTGCGGGTGTTCGTCGACGGCGGCTACCGCGGGTACTGGTCGAGCGAGTGGGAGGGTCACGCCTTCGCCGAACTCGGCGAGGTCGACCCGCTCCTGCTCGTGCGCCGTCAGCACGATCTCATCCGCACGAGCATGCGGGCGGTCGCGTGACCGACCAGCCGGCCGCCGAGCGGGCTGAGCTTCCCGACTTCCGGCGGATGCCCGTGCGGGAAGCTCTCGCCTGGCTCGCCGCGAACGGGGAGCCGCCCGACCCCCGGCCCGACATCGACACCGACTCCCTCGTGCGCCGCTTCCCGCACCTGGCCGCAGTCGAGACTCAGGACCTCACGGTCGACGGCCCGAACGGGCCGATCCCGATGCGTTCCTATCGCGACCCCACGGCGGCTCCCTCGGGGCGCGGCCTCGTGTGGGCGCACGGGGGTGCGTTCATCGGCGGCCACCTCGAGATGCCCGAGTCGAACTGGGTGGCGCGCGAGCTCGCGAGCCGCGGCATCCCGGTGCTCGCCGTCGACTACGTGAAGTGCCTCGCCGGAGTGCACTTCCCGGCGCCGCTTGACGACGTGCACGCCGCCTGGCGCTTCGGTCACGAGAACGCCGAACGACTGCTCGGGGTGCACCCGCGAGATCTCGTCCTCGGCGGCGCGAGCGCGGGCAGCACGCTCGCGTCCGCCGTCGTCACCCGCATGGTCGAAGAGCACGATCCGGGGCGTCCGCCGGCACTGCTGCTCGTCTACCCCCTGCTGCACCCGAACGGCAGCGCGCCCTCCGCGGAGCTGGACCCGGCATCGCCCCTCGACGAACTCGCCCTCAACTACGCGGGCTCTGTCGAGGCGCTCGCCGACCATCGCGTGTTCGCCGGACTCGGCGACGGCCGCGGCTTCCCGCCGACGTTCATCGCGCTGTGCGAGAACGACCGGCTCCGGCCCTCGGGTGAGGCCTTCGCCGCCACTCTCGAGCGGGCCGGTGTGCCGGTGACCCGCTACCTCGAGCCCGGGGCCGAGCACGGTCACATCGACCATCCCGGCGACCCGGGCGCACTGCGGACCCTCGACGCGATCACGCACTGGGCCGTGCGGCCCGACCGACCGACTGACTGACGAAACGAAGGAGACACCCGATGACCAAGTCGCGCACCGAGAACATGATGGCCGAGTACCTCGAGCAGATCCTCGAACCCGGAGTGAAGATGGACCTCGAGGCGATCTTCGCCTCGCCCGAGGTGCAGGAGGCCCGTCGCGAGGGAGAGGAGCGCCTCCGGCTGGACTGGGCCAACCTCGGCCGCTACGCCGTCGCGAACGAAGAGGTGCGGCGCGGGCCGGCGCCGACCGCCGTCCTGCTCGGCGACTCGATCACCGAGAACTGGAGCGCGGCCGATCCCGGCCTGTTCGCCGGCGGCCTCGTCAACCGGGGTATCGGCGGTCAGATCGCCGCGCAACTCCTCGTCCGCTTCTCCCCGGATGTCGTGCGCCTGCAGCCGCGCGCCGTGCACGTCATGGTGGGAACCAACGACATCGGCGGCAACCTCGGCCCGGTGTCAGACGAGACATTCCAGGGCCACGTCACGTCGATGCTCGACATCGCCGACGCCAACGGCATCCGCGTGATCCTGGGCAGCATCATTCCCGCATCGAACCTGGGCTGGAGTCCCGACCTCGATCCCGCCCCCATCATCGCCCGCTGGAACGCCTGGCTGCGGGAGTTCGCGGCCGAGCGCGGTGCCGTGTACGCCGACTACTTCCCGGCGCTCGCCGACGCCGGGGCGGGCCTCGACGAGCGTCTCGGCAATGACGGGGTGCATCCGAACCGCGCGGGGTACGAGGTGATGCGGCCGGTCCTCGAGGCGGCGCTGCGCTCGTTAGGGCTCGACGCGGACTGACGCTCGGTCCGCCTGACGCTCAGTCCTCGCGGTGCGTCTGGGACTCGACGATGCGGCCCGCCTCCTCGAAGAGGCCGCGCATCCACGCGTGCTCGGGGTCGCGGCCGTGCACGGGATGCCACCACAGGGCGTTGACCAGCGGTGTCGGCTCGAAGGGCAGGCCCACGATTCGGATGCCGCCGGCCTGTTGGGCGAGCGGGACGAGCGCGGCCTGGATGAGGCCGATGCGGTCGGTCCCGCGGATGAAGTGGGCGACGGAGAGGAAGCTCTCGGCGACGACGTCGATCCGCGGCTCGACGCCGAGCTGTTGCACCTGACGTGCCGCCGAGGTGTAGGCCGAGCGCGACTGGTAGGTCATGACCCAGGGGAGCCGGGCGATGTGGTCCATCGTCAGCTGTTCGCCGACTTCGCTCTCGTCGGCGACGACGGCTCGCCACTCGTCGCGCCACAGGTCGGCGTACGGCAGGTCGGAGACATGGCCGTGCGGAATGACCATGCCGTCGGCCGATCGCAGCCTGTTGGTCACGTCTTCGACGATCGAGGGGTTGTGGAGCATGAAGCGGAACCGCACGCCGGGCGCTCGCTGCTTCGCGAGCTCTGAGACGACCCGGCCGATCGTGACGAAGCCGTAGTCGGATCCGTAGATCGAGAACTCTCGGGTCGATTCGGTCGGCTCCCACTGCGCCTGGCTTTCGAACACCCGCCGGGCGGCTTCCAGAGCGGTCGAGGTGTGTTCGGTCAGGCGGATCGCGAAGGGGGTCAGCTCGTAGGCGTTGCCGCGGCGGGCGAGGATCTGGTCGCCGAAATGGGTGCGCAGTCGTGCGAGGGAGGCGCTCAACGCGGGCTGGCTGAGGTGGAGTCGGTCAGCGGCCCGCGTGACGCTCTGTTCGGTGAGCAGGGCGTCGAGGGAGACCAGGAGGTTGAGGTCCAGGCGCGAGAGGGGAGAGTTCTCTGCCACGGTCGCGACACCTCTCTCCATCGGGCTTTCAGTGTATCGCTCGCACGGATGCGCGATCGATGGCGTATCGCATTGGTCGATACGCGAAGTCTTATGTGTGAATCAGGAAAGGTTATGCTTGGTTTCGACTTATCCGCAGACGACGACTGTCTCCGAGGAGATCCCATGTATCAGTTGGCCCCCAACATCGAGCTGCTCTTCACCGAGGCCGGCGACTACCCCGATCGGGTCCGCGCCGCAGCGGCCGCGGGGTTCACCGCGGTCGAGATGTGGGGTCCGACGGGCGCCGACGCCCCCGCCAAGCCCAAGGACATCCCGGCGCTCAAGGCCGCTCTCGACGAGACGGGACTGGTACTCACCGCGCAGCTCTCGGAGCCCCGCACCCAGTTCATGATCCCGCCGTTCGACGACTCCCCCTTCTTCGACAAGCTCGACGAAGGCGTCGCGATCGCACAGCAGCTCGGCTGCCCGCGCATCGTCGTCGGAAGCGGCACCGGATTCGGCGGCAGCAAGCGCCAGGTGCAGCTCGACAAGCTGATCGACATCTACACGCGTGCGAGCGCGCAGATCGCCGGCTCGGGCATCACGCTCGTGCTGGAGCCGGTCAACGGTCGGGTCGACCACCCCGGCGCCCTCCTTGACCGCACGGCCGAAGCCGCCTACGTCGCACGGGGAGTCGGCTCGCCCTTCTTCGGTGTGCTCTACGACCTCTACCACTCGACCGTGGAGTCGGAGGATCCGGCGACCGAAGTGGCCGCGGCCGCCGACGTGATCAAGTACGTCCAGATCGCCGACGCCCCGGGACGCGGCGAGCCGGGCACCGGCGCGATCGACTGGCCCGCCTCCCTCGCGATCCTTCGCGCCGCCGGATACGACGGACCGATCGGTCTGGAGTACTACCCGACGACGCCGTCCGCCGAGTCGGTGCGCTTCATCCAGAAGGTCGCGGCGGAGGCATGAGCCCCCGGCAGTACCCGGATGCCGTCGACGTCGTGATCGTCGGCAGCGGTCCGACCGGGGCCGCCTACGCACGCATCCTCAGCGAGCGCTCACCTGCAGCATCGATCGCCCTGTTCGAGGTCGGGCCCACGGTCTCCGACCCGCCGGGCGCGCACGTGAAGAACATCGTCGACCCCGAGGCCCGGGCTCGCGCCCAGCGACTGTCCGAGGGCCCGGCGGCGGGGCAGGAGACGGCCGCGTCGCCCGCAGACATGGGTGGTCGGCGCGCGCGCCCCGGCACCTACCTGCTGCCCGACGGCTTCCAGGCGCCAGGTGAAGACGGCATTCCGATCGCCGCGTTCTCGAGCAACGTCGGAGGGATGGGGGCGCACTGGACGGCCGCCTGCCCGCGACCCGGCGAGAGCGAGCGCATCGACTTCCTCCCCGACCTCGACGAGCTGCTCGCCGAGGGCGACCGTCTGCTCGGTGTGACGGTCGACGCGTTCGAGGGCGCGCCGTTCGCCGAGCTCGTGCGCGAGCGCCTGGCGGCGGTCGTCGACGAGGGTCGTCCCGCTGATCGACGGGTGCAGCGCATGCCCCTGGCGGTGCATCGCCGGGCCGACGGCCGGCTGGTCTGGTCGGGGTCCGATGTCGTCTTCGGCGACGTCACGCGCGCGAATCCGGGGTTCCGGCTGTTCGACCAGTCGCTGGTGACCCGGGTCGCCCTCGAAGACGGTGAGGTGTCAGGCGTCGAGGTGCGCGACCTGACCACGGGAGAGACGGCTCACGTCGCAGCCCGGTACGTCGTGGTCGCCGCCGACGCCCTGCGCACGCCTCAGCTGCTGTGGGCATCCGGCATCCGCCCTCCGGCACTCGGGCACACGCTCAACGACCAGCCGCAGGTGCTCTTCGCCACCCGCATCCGGGACGCGCAGCCACAGGGTGACGCTGTGGCGGCCGACGGAGCGCTCAGTGAGACGAGCGGAGTCAGCTGGGTGCCGTTCACCGACGCGATGCCGTTCCACGGGCAGATCATGCAGCTCGACACCTCGCCGGTGCCGCTTCCGGTCGACGACCCCGTCGTGCCCGGCTCCATCGTCGGCCTCGGGCTGTTCTGCGCGAAGGATCTGCAGTGGGATGACCGAGTCGAGTTCTCCGACTCCGAGGTCGACGGCTACGGGATGCCGGCGATGCGCCTGCACTACCGGCTCACCGAGAACGACCACGCGACGCTCGATCGCGCCCGCGCCGAGATCGTGCGTCTCGCGCGCGCGGTCGGTGAGCCGCTCGACGAGAAGCCGTTCACCCTGCCCGGCGGCGCTTCGCTGCACTACCAGGGCACCGTGCGTATGGGCACCGCCGACGACGGCACGAGCGTGTGCGACCCGGACAGCGCCGTGTGGGGAGTGCCCGGCTTGTTCGTCGCGGGCAACGGAGTCATCCCGACCCCGACGGCGTGCAACCCGACCCTGACCTCGGTGGGGCTCGCCGTGCGCGGCGCCCGCCGGATCGCCCGCGAACTCGAAGGGAGCGCCGCATGAAGTGGAGCTACATGGATCACTGGCGCAGCATGTCGCCGCACGGTCCGATCGACCAGTGGGAGTCGCGCACCTCGATGGACCGCTTCCTCAAGCAGGTGGCGGCGGTCGGCTACGACGCGATCGACACTTTCGACTTCCGCTGGTACCAGATCATGGGCGAGTACGGCTCGGTCGCGAACTACCAGGAGTTCGTGCAGGAGCGCGGCCTGGAACGGATCGTGAACACCTTCCACGCGGCCGACTACGACCCGCGGGTGTACGCCCCGCATGTGCCGGAGACGCACGCGAACATCCTCGAGGACTTCCGGGTGACGATGGATCGCTGGTCGGGCATCGAGCTGGACAACATCATCGTGATGCCGGCGACGCTCTACTACGACATGGAGCCGGTCACCGAGGACAAGATCAAGACCACCGCCGAGCTGTGGAACAAGGTCGGCGCGATCACGAAGGATGCGGGGGTCAAACTGACGTGCCACCACGAGTTCTTCTGCGGCATCCAGTCGCGGGCCGAGCTCGACACCTTCTACGCGCACACGGACCCCGAGCTGGTGAACCTGTTCGTCGACACCGCGCAGCACTGCATCGCGAGCGTCGACCCGATCGACTTCTACGAGTCGTATGCGGACCGCGTCACGGGGTTCCACTTCAAGGACACCCGCCACCAGGACCTCATCGGCGACTACCGCCGCCGTCCCGACTCGGAGATCATGGCCGACACCACAGAGAAGTGGTTCCACGAGATGGGCGACGAGGGCGGACTCGTCGACTTCGAGAACTTCATGCGCGCGGTCGTGCGGCACGGCTACGAGGGCTACCTGAGCGTCGAGCACGACAAGGCAAACAAGCTCGGCGGCGACCACGCCGAGAGCACCGCGATCGCCCGCTGGTACGCGAAGAACGTGCTCGAGAAGGTCGCGGCCGAGGAGGTGGCCCGATGATCCGCTGGGGCTATGCGATCAACCAGTTCAACCCGCAATTCGACGACTTCGTGCGGCGGCGCCAGCACCAGCGCGCCCTGCGGGTCATCTCGATCTCGGGGTTCTCCGGGGTGGAACTCTCGTCCGGGTCCGGGCGCTGGGAGCCGCTGGGCAACCCGACGCAGATCGCGGCGAACTTCGGCTCGGTCGCGGGCTTCGGTGAGTTCGTGCGCGAGGCGGGCCTGGATGCCGTCAGCAGCTGGTTCTGGGACCCGTGGACGCGTTTCGGCGAGGACCTCACCCACGGCGACGACCCGACGGATCCGGCGAAGCGGGATGGTCTGATCGCGCACGCCGAGTGGTTCGCCGCGGCGCTCGCCGAACTCGGCGGCAGCGTACTCGTCGTGCGCCCCGCGCCGTACGCCGGGCAGGTGCCGCGCCTCGACGACGCGGCGATCGCGACGCTCGCCGCGTCGTGGGAGGCCGTGGGAACCGCGATCGCGGCCCACGGCATCCGGCTCGGTCTGCACTTCGACTTCCTCTCGTCGCTGCGCGCCGACGACGGGCTCGAGCGGCTGCTCGCGGCGACCGACCCCACGCTCGTGGGGCTCGCTCTCGACACCGCCGAGTTCGCGATCGCGGGCCGGGACGCCGTCGCCGCGGTGCGCGCCCACGCCGACCGGATCGTGCACGTGCACCTGAAGAACGCGGCGGCCATCGACACCGACGAGGAGTACCTCACCTCCGCTGCCGAGTACACCGTCCTGCGGGCCGGCGGCGCCCGCGTGGTACCGCGCTGGTTCAACGAGCTCGCGACCGAACCGCTGCTCGTCGATGCGCCCGGCGTCGTCGCCGAGCTCGTCCGGGCCGGCTACGAGGGGTGGGTCGTCGTCGAGAGCGACTTCTCGCCGCACCCGGCCACGAGCGTCATGCTCAACGGCTGGGAGGTCCAGCACGTGCTGGCGCCGATCTCATGACTCTCGAGTACGGCGCGCAGGTCGCCGGCATCCGAAGCATCTGACCGGTCATTTGACTTACGTCAGAATCCGACAATAGAGTGTTGAAAGACGACAAAGGAGTCTCATGATCCCCGATCGCATCATCGAGCAGGGCACCCTCTCGACCGACGGCTCCCGCGCGACGGTGGAGGTGCGCCTTCCGTGGTATCGCGCCATTCCCGGTTCCTGCATCTCCGAGGCGAGCCTCACGGTCGACGGCGTTCGGGCCCCCGACGAGTCCGTGCGCTGGACCATGAACGGTCGCACGTTCGCGCTCGCGGACCTGGTCGACGAGGTCGAGGAATGGTGGTTCCCGACCGACTCGGTCGAGCTCTCCGGTGACATCGCGGTCGCCGACGCCGGTGCCGAGCACCAGGTCGACGTCGAGCTCAAGCTCTACATCCCCTACATCGTGACCGATCACGGCGTGCTGCGTATCGAGGAGCACGACACCAAGACCATGAAGGCAGCGACCCGATGACCGACACGCTCGGCACCCCCGTGCAGGGTGTGACCCTCTACAGCTTCACGCGGGCCTTCCACGGCCGTGAGTACGACCTCGAGGGACTCATCCGAAAGGTCGCGGCCGAGGGCTTCGGCCCCGGCCTGGAGATCATCGGCTTCTCCAGCTTCCGGGGCTTCCCGAAGCTCGAGGACGACTACGTCGGTTGGTTCCGGGATCTCGTCGCCGAGGTCGACCTCGTGCCGACGTCGCTCGCCATCAACGGTGACTGGGCGCTGCGGCCGCAGAAGCTGATGACACAGGACGAGCTCATCGCCTACATGACGCGTCAGATCGAGGCGGCCGCCCGACTCGGTTTCCCCATCGCGCGCGTGCAGATCTCGCTCACGCCCGACTCGATGGAGCAGCTGCTCCCCGTCGCCGAGAAGTACGGCGTGACGCTCGCCCTCGAGGTGCACGCCCACCACCACGGACGGCACGAAGACATCCTCGCGCTGCGCGACCGCTTCGCGAAGCTCGACTCCCCGCTGCTCGGCTTCACCGCCGACTGGGGCGCCACGGTCAAGGGCTTCGCGCCGTCGCTGCTCGAGGCCTACCGCCGACGCGGCGCCACCGAGGAGCTGCTGACCGCGGTGTCGGAGCTGTGGAACCAGACGTACCGCGAGGGTCCGCCGACGACCGAGGCCGAGCACGGCAAGCGCTTCGGTGCGTTCATCGGTCTCGCCCACCAGCACGGCCGCCCCGACCTCGGGATCGACTTCGCCATCAACGGCACCGGCTTGTTCGGGCCGGCCCCCGTCGACACCTGGCTCGAGATCGCACCGTTCATCCGCCACTGCCACGGCAAGTTCTTCGGCATCGACGCCGACGGCGAGGAGCCCTCGGTGCCCGTGCGGGAGCTCATCGCGCTGCTCGTGTCGATCGGCTACAACGGCGCGGTGTCGAGCGAGTACGAGGGCTGGCACTGGAACTACTGGGAGAGCCCCTTCGACATCATCCGCGCCGAGCAGGCGGTCCAGCGCTCCGCTGCGGCCGACGCGGGTTCGCGGATGATCACCGACCCCGCGGAAGCACGCGCCGTGCATTCCGCCCATCTCGCGCGCCCCGTGCGCGGCTGACCAGAGGAACGACATGACCGACACCGACGGGATCGCCGGCACCGGAATCAAGCTCGGCACGACCCTCTACTCGCTGACCAGCGAGTTCGCCGCCGGGCTCTACACGCCCGAGACGCTCATCGCCGCGGTGGCGCAGGAGGGCATCGGGCCGGGCGTGGAGTTCAACATCGCCCAACTGCTGCGCACCTATCCGGACGTCGACGACGACTTCGTGAAGCTCTGGTTCGACTCGCTCGAGAAGTACGGACTCGAGGCGAGCGCCGTCGGCACCAACCTCGACATGGGTCGCCGCAAGGATCGCGACATGACTCCGGACGAGGAGCACGACTTCATCGCCCGCCAGTTGAAGACCGCGCACACGCTCGGCTTCCGCCGGATCGTCATCCGATCCGCGGGCAAGGAGCTGCTGCGACGGCTGCTGCCGCTGGCCGAGGAGTACGACCAGTACCTCGGGTACGAGATCCACGCACCTTCGGGTCCGAACGACCCGAAGGTGCTCGAGATCCGCGAGGTGTACGACGAGCTCGGCAGCGAGCGCCTCGGCTTCACCGCCGACTTCTCGTCGACGATGCACAGCCTCTCGCCGACGCTGCTGCGCACCCTCGGCGAGATGGGGATGGACGAGAAGTACTTCCCGATCATGGACGAGATCTGGCGCAAGCCACTGCCGATGCACGTGCGCAACCAGGAGTTCGAGGACGTCCTCACCGCCGACGGCGTCGACTTCCTCGCGTTCGGGCCGTTCACGCGTCTCGCGTTCAACATGCACGGCCTCGTGCCGCCGGAGGAGTGGCTCGACATCATGCCGCAGATCTTCCACGTGCACGCGAAGTTCTACGCCATCGACGCATCGGGTCAGGAGCCGGCGATGGACATCCCGCGCATCGTGCGCCAGTTCGTCAAGGGCGGTTATCGCGGATACCTGTCGAGCGAGTGGGAAGGCCACGCGTTCGAGGACCTCGGACGAGCCGATCCCATCAAGCAGGTCCAGCAGCAGCACGCGCTCATGCGCGCCACCATCGAAGACGCCGTACGAGAGGGAAGCAAGTGACCGACACCACCGCCGAGATCCAGGCCTTGCGTGAGGAGCTTGCCGCCGTGCGCCACCTGGCGCAGCGTGCCGAGGACCGGGGCCAGGTCGAGAACCTGTTCAACCGGTACATGCACCTGCACAACGCGTTCGAGGACGAGCAGATCATCCCGCTCTGGGTGAAGGAGGGCACGGAAGGCATCCGCGCTCGCTACACCAACGCCGGCCAGTACACGACGTGGGAGAGCGTGACCCGCTACCACCGCGACCGGCCCCGCCCGGTGGGCAAGCTCATCCTCCACGCGACCACCACCCCGGTGATCGAGGTCGCGGGAGACGGACAGACCGCCAAGGGCGTCTGGCTGATGGCGGGCACGGAGTCGGGCCTCACCGACCCGAAGGTCGCCGAGGCGTTCCCCGACATGTACTCGCCCGAAGAGGTGCTCGGCAAGAAGGTCTGGGCCCACTGGGTGTGGTGCAAGTACGCGATCGACTTCCTCAAGCAGGACGGCGAGTGGAAGTTCTGGAAGTTCCGCTGCTACGAGCTCGCTCGCGCCCCGTTCGAGGAGAACTGGGTGAGCTTCGGCCTCAAGAACCAGGGCGCGTTCGACCTCGACCTCATGTACTTCGGCGAGGACGGTAAGCCGGTCTTCATGCCGCCCGCCGACGAGCCGGTCGCCGAGCCGAACCACCCGTACAGCCCCGAGACGGTGCAGAAGCTCGAGCCGGCTCCGCCGGTTCCGCATGCGACCTTCACCGACACCTACCTCTGAGGAACGGATCGGTCATGGCCACCCACAACACCACTTTCAGCGAGAAGGATGTCCGGCGCACCGATACCGGCATCGCGGTTTCGCTTCAGATCCCCTGGTACCGGAGCCTCTGGCTCTCTGCGGTCGACGGGGTCGCCGCGAGCGTCGACGGCGTCGCGATTCCCCCCGAGAAGCTGACGTTCGTGCTCAACGGTCGCAGCTACCGCATCGAGGAGCTGCCCGACCAGTGGGACACCCTCTGGTTCCTCGCCGATCGCCCCGACCTGCTCATCGACCTCGGGCGCGCGCCTGACGCCGGCGAGAAGCTCGCGGTCGAGGTCGTGCTCACCATGCGGCTGCTCTACATGCAGATCATGCCCGGTCAGGACGGCGGGCCCGGTCGCTACGTGACCAACCGCGTCCCCACCGAACGGGACGTGGTGATCGCGTGACGACACTGCGGGTCGCGATGATCGGCCACGGGTTCATGGGCTCCGCCCACTCGGTCGGGTGGCGACAGGCGCCCCGGATGTTCTCGTTGCCCGCCGACGTCGAGATGGCCGTGGTCGTGGGCCGCAAGCCCGAGGCCGCGGCCGCTGCTGCCGAGCAGTGGGGCTGGCAGGAGTCGGCGAGCGATTGGCGTGAGGTGATCGCCCGCGACGACATCGACATCGTCGACGTCGTGACCCCGGGCGACTCGCACGCCGAGATCGCGATCGCCGCGCTGAAGGCCGGCAAGCACGTGCTCTGCGAGAAACCGCTCGCCAACAGCGTCGCGGAGGCCGAGGCGATGGCGCAGGCCGCTGCCGCCGCCACCGGCGTTCGGGCGATGGTGGGATTCACCTACCGCCGGGTTCCGGCCGTCACCTTCCTTCGCGACCTCATCGCCGAAGGGGTGGTCGGCGAGATCCAGCAGGTGCGCGCCGCGTACCGGCAGGACTGGCTGGTCGACCCCGAGATGCCGCTCGCCTGGCGACTCCAGAAGGAGCACGCCGGTTCGGGGGCTCTGGGCGATATCGGGGCGCACGCGATCGACACGACTCAGTTCGTGACCGGCCTCGCCGTTTCGGCCGTGTCGGGAACGATCGAGACGATCGTGAAGCAGCGCCCGCTGCTCGGCGAGGGCTCCGGGCTCTCGGGGACCGCCGCGGACGGCTACGGCGAGGTCACGGTCGACGATGTCGCGATCTTCACCGGGCGACTCGCGAACGGGGCACTCGTCTCGTTCGAGGCGACCCGCTTCGCCACCGGTCGAAAGAACCAGTTGACGATCGAGGTGTCGGGCACGAAGGGCGCTCTCGCGTTCGATCTGGAAGACCTCAACTCGCTGCAGTTCTACGACCGCACCGCACCCGCCGATCGGCAGGGGTTCACGAAGATCCTGGTGACCGAGGGCGTGCACCCCTATGTCTCGGCGTGGTGGCCGGCCGGGCACATGCTCGGCTACGAGCACGGCTTCTCGCACCAGGTGAAGGACCTGATCGAGGGCATCGTGGACGGCACCGACCCGCATGGCACCTTCGCCGAGGGCCTGGCCGTGCAGCGCGTTCTCGAGGCCGTCGAGGTCAGCTCGGGCCGCGAGTCGGCGTGGGTGTCGATCCCCGGCGCAACCCCGAAGTGAGCGGCCAGGGCCGGGGCGCGTGGGCCCTCGATCAGCAGGGCGTGCTGCGGCGGGACGGCGTGCCGGCCCTGCTGCTCGGCGGGCAGGTGCACAACTCTTCCACTTCGACGGAGTCCGCGATCCGGGAGTCCTTCGCGAGGGCGCGCGCGGTGAACGCCAACACCGTGCTGGCGCCGGTCAGCTGGGCGCTGTTCGAGCCCGAGGAGGGTGCGTTCGACACCACGCTGATCGACCGGATGATCGAGGAGGCGCGGGCGAACGGTCTGCGGCTGGTTCCGCTCTGGTTCGGCGCCGTCAAGAACGCCGGATCCGGATACGCGCCCAGCTGGGTGCGCGCCGACCCCGAACGCTTCCCGCGGGCGGTCGTGTCGGGCCGCGGCAAGGCCGCCTTCACCTATGAGGGAGCGACCGCCAAGCCGGTGCTCTCGCTGTTCGGCGAGAACCTGCTCCAGGCGGATGCCTCCGCGTTCGCCGCGCTCCTGCGTCGCATCACGGAGGTCGACCACGACGGCATCGTCGCGATGGTGCAGGTCGAGAACGAGGCGGGCATTCTGACCGACAGCCGAGACCGCAGCGGCACGGCCGACGCGGTCTGGGCATCCCTCGTGCCGCGCGAACTGATCACCGCGCTCGCTGCGGGGGATGGCATTTCTCCGAGCGCCCGGCGCTGGCGCGAGCGCGGCGGACTGCTCGAGGGAACCTGGGAGAGCGTCTTCGGCGATGATGACAGGGCCGAGGAGATCTTCATGGCCTGCGGCGTCGCGTCGTACATCGAGGGTGTCGCCCGGCGAGGCCGAGCCGAATCCATCCTGCCCTTGTATACGAATGCCTGGCTCGGCCCTCAACCCGGGCAGGAGTCGCCGGGGCAGTACCCCAGCGGCGGGCCGACGTCGACCGTGATCGACGTGTGGAAGGCGATGGCGCCGACGCTCGCCCTCGTCGCGCCCGACATCTACGTGGAGGACGCGGCGGGCGCGATGGCGGTCTACGCGCGGGCGGACCAACCGCTGTTCGTGCCGGAGTCGCAGCCCCGCACCGGCGAACTCGTGCGTGCCCTCGGCACCTTCTCCGCGATCGGGTGGTCGGCCTTCGGCGTCGACGAGCTCACGTCGCAGGGCACCATCGCCCAGTTGCTCGGACACCTGACCGCGCTCGAAGCGCCGCTCCTCGCGGCCCGTGAGCGGCGCGGGCTCGGGTCGGTCGTCATCGAGTCACCGGAAGAGATCGTCGAGCTGACACTCGGCCAGACGGAGCTACACGCTCGCGGCTCCGTCGTGCTGTTCCACCACCTGCTCGTGGATGTCGGCGTGCAAGTGCCGCTGACCACGCCCGAGTTCCCCGACGAGACCGAGCCGGGGGCCATGATGCCGGCTGCCGCGGACCCGCGACCGTTCGCCCTGATCGCCGCCGAATCCGACGACGAGTTCCTCGTGATCGGCCGCGGGGTCACCCTCGACTTCGTCGATCCGACCCGCCGCATCGAGATCGACAGCGCAGAGGAGCTGCGACTCGAGGACGGTGTTCACGTCGTCTCCCGGGTCCTCAACGGCGACGAGCGACTCCAGCTGCTCCCGGTACGTGAGGTCGGGGTCGTGCGGATTCGCCTGCTGCGGTTCTGAGCAGGCGACTCACCCGGCCAGCGCGGCTCGCGCGAGGGCCAGATGCCCGCGGGTGATCTCGGTTCCGCTCACGCCGGTGACCCATTCGTGGCCGCCCCACTCGCTGCACAGTGTTCCGGCGAAGTCGGTGCGCCGCAGTTCCTCGCCCAGGTCGCGGATCGGCGCCGACACGCGGTCGTCGGTGTCGTCGAGGTCCCAGAACTTCAGATGGAAGGCGCCGGTCAGCGGCAGGATGTCACGCAGGTCAGAGGCCTGCGAGCGACCGAATCGAACGATCAGGTTCATGTACAGGGTGTGCACCTCGGGCGGCACCTGCCCCGAGCGCAGGACGTCGACGACGGCGGCGTGCGTGTCGGGCGAGCGCCACTCGGTCTCGAGGCGGTGGAGGAGGTCGGCAGCCACGCCGCCGGCCCGCAGCCGCTCGAGGTAGCTCGGGGGCAGCGCGGGCATGAGCATCGAGATGTCGACGAGGATGCGGATGCGCGGGTCGCCGAGATCGTGCTGCAGCTGCAGGGCGGCGGCGACGGGCGGCGTGTCCGGGGTCTGCTGGCCCTGGATCTCCTCGAACAGCGTGAGCTCGAGCTCGTGGAGCACGGGAAGGACGCGGCGCAGCAGGGTCTCGCCGGCTTGGCCGACGGGGAGTCGCACGCCGGACGCGCCCACCCGATGGGCGGCACGGAGCTGGGGGATGAGGAACGCCTCGCGCTCGTCATCCGTGAGCCGGCCGCCGTGCGGGGTGACGTCATCGAGGCTCGCGCCGAAGATGCTCACCCGACCCCCGACGGCGTCGAGCCGGGCGCGAAAGCCGTCGAGTTCGGCATCCGACGGGGTGGGGAAGCCGCGGAAGGTCTGTCCGGCTTCGAGTTCGATGACCTCGGTGAGACCGTCGGCGACGATGCCGACGGCGAGGTCGATGGTCGATCGCTCGGCGCGGGTCACGTCAGGTGTCCAGTTGAACGCGCTCGCCGACAGCGTGACGGTGCTGAGGTCCGTGGTCATCGTCGTCCCTTGCTCGGTGACATTTGTGTCGGTTCATGACAGACTTATGTCGAGTTCAGGATAAAGACTAGCTCATGGGTGAGCAGAGGAGACGAGAATGCGGGCGGCCCTGCGCGATGACGCGCTCACGACGACCCCGACCGGCTTCAGGCTGCGCGTCGGACTGCCCTGGATCCGCTCGCTTCCCGTGGCGTGCCTGCGAGCGCCCGCGATCATGATCGACGGCATCGAGGCCGCACCGCTCGTCGTCGTGGGCGGGCGACGACTCTCCCCGGACGAGGTCGTCGACGAGACGACGTGGTGGTTCAGCCAGGATCGCCTCGTGCTCGACGTCGATCGACCGCTGACTCCGGGCGCGCACGACGTCGTCGTGTCGTTCCGCCTGCTCATCCCGTACCTCATGGCGGGCCCCGGCGGCGGGCCCCTCGAACTCCCGATCCGACTGACGGCCCGCCTGCAGCTCGACCATGACCCCATCCCGAGCGTGTCGCTCGACGTGGCCTGACCGGAGGAAGATCCCGTGACCGCTGTCCTGAACGCCCTCATCCTGTCCGGGCACATGACCCAGGAGCACGACAACGAGTTCCGCAGCTTCCGGAAGCACAACGAGTGGATCACCGCGCTGCTGGAGGACACCGGGCGATTCCGGGTGCGGGTCGTCGAGGATCCGCGCGGGCTCGGGGCCGAGATCATCGACAAGTACGACGTCGTCATCGTCGTGTTCGAAGGTCGCGACGGCTACCACGAGAAGGCGGTCGGCTTCGGGGCCGAGACGGATGCCGCGCTGCTGAAATTCGTGCGCGACGGCAAGGGCATCGTCTGGTTCCACGGGTCGGCAGCCCAGGAAGACGACTGGGGCTACCCGGAGGAGTACAACGTCATGCGCGGCGCCAAGCTCAGCGTGCCGACCGGGCTCCGCCCCCGGCCGTGGGGTGAGGCCCTGCTGACGACAGCCGAGCCACGGCATCCGATCACCGAGGGCATCAGCGCGACGTGGACGGTCACCGGCGACGACATCCTGACCGGCGTGCAGCTCTACGACGGCGCGCAGGTGCTGCTGACCGTCTTCGACGATCTCGAATCGTACGAGAAGGCGCCGCGGTGGCCGATGTCGCACTATCCGGTGGCGATCGGCCCGGACGGTCTGGCGGGCTTGGCCGGGATCGACACCGATCAACCCATCGCCTGGATCAACGAGTACGGAGCAGGTCGGTCATTCACGATCACGATCGGTCACGACATCGACACGTT
The DNA here is from genome assembly GCF_014653215.1 of Pseudolysinimonas yzui. GTDB lineage: Bacteria > Actinomycetota > Actinomycetes > Actinomycetales > Microbacteriaceae > Pseudolysinimonas_A > Pseudolysinimonas_A yzui. The sequence continues at coordinate 503,958 of NZ_BNAI01000002.1, forward strand.
CCGCCGGATCGAGTTCATCATGATGTTCCCGCGCGGCGTCGAGTGGGCCGCGACCGGTGAGATCATTCTGGCCGGCCCGGACCGGCGCGGCGAGCGGCGGTTCCTGCCGTGGCCGTACTACAACCGCGAAGGCTGAGTCACCCGTTGGCGCGGATGGCGGCCACCGTGGGGCGTCCATCGGCGAACCAGCGCGGGAACGTCACGTCGAACAACTGCTCCCGCACCATCTCGGCCCCGCCCCGCAGCGGTTCCCGCACGTCGTCGACCGACTGCACGATCGACAGGTCGCGGGTGGCCAAGGGGAGCGACAGCTCGTAGACGCGCTGTCGCACCTCGGCGAGGAAGAGTTCGCCGGCGGCGGAGACGGCTCCTCCGATGACGATCACGCCGGGGTTGAACATGTTGACCAGCGCCGCGATCGACTCGCCGACGTCACGTGCGGAACGCTGGATCAAGGTGATGGCGAGCGCGTCGCCGTCCTCGGCCGCCCGGGAGATCCGCTCGGGCGTCACCGGGTTGTCGGGACCCGACTGGGCCAGCATGCCGGTCGCCCCCTCGGCGATCGCGAGCTCGGCATCCCGAACGAGCGCCCATCCGCCGGCGACGGCCTCCAGGCATCCGACCTTGCCGCAGCGGCAGAGCGCGTCGGCGTCTCGGACGCGCACGTGCCCGATGTCGCCCGCGGCGCCGTTGGCGCCGCGATGGATCCGTCGCTGCGAGATCAGCCCGGCGCCGATCCCCGAGCCGACCTTGCAGTAGATGAGGTCGGGGCTCTCGTCGCGGCGGCGGGCCTGCTCGCCGAAGGCCAGGAGATTCACGTCGTTGTCGACCCAGACGGGAGCCTCGTAGCGCTGCTCGAACCAGCGTCGCACGTCGAAGCCGTTCCAGCCGGGCATGATCGGCGGGGCCACCGGGCGACCCGTCGCGAAGTCGACGGGCCCGGGCACGCCGACCGCGATCCCCCAGACCGGGGTCTCGGGGCTGCGGGCGAGCACCTCGTCGATCATGGCCGTTGCCGCCTCGAGCGTCTCCGCCGGGCCGCGCGAGATGTCCCAGGCCCGGTGGCTCTGGTCGAGGATGTCACCCGTGAGGGCCGCGATCCCGACGTGGATGTGCAGGGCACCGAGGGCGCAGACGATGATGATCCCGCGATCGCCGCGGAAACGCAGCGAACGGGGGGCGCGGCCTCCGGACGACGGGCTGAAGTCGCCGTCTTCGAGGTAGCCGAGGTCGATCGCATGATCGACGCGCTGGGTGACGACACCGCGCCCAAGGCCGGTGACCCGCCCGATCTCGGGACGGGTTGTCGCCTCTCCCGTGCGCACCATGTTGACGATGCGCAGGAGGCTCGTCATCTCGTCCGTCTGGGCGCCGAAACGCAGGGTCGATTGACTGGCCATGGGCCAATTTTGACACAAGCGAGGGTTCTATGAGCGCGTTTTGCGTTACGAATAGCGAGCTTCACGCCAACTTAGGTATGCTTCCGACAGAAGAAGGCGAGAGTCTTCTTGCCCGCGAGCGACGGTCGGGAGCCGATGATGGTGCACGGAGTAGGCCTCGTCGGCGCGGGCCCGGGCGTCAGCGCCCTGCATCTGCCGACCCTTGCCCGCCTCGCCGATCGATTCGCCGTCGTGCACATCGCGGATTCCGGCTCGGGTCGCGCTCGCGCACTCGCCGAACGGGTCGATGCCCGGTCGTCGACCGGCATCGCCGACCTGCTCGCCGACCCGGCCGTCGAGGTCGTCGCGTTGTGCAGCCCGCCGAGCGAGCACGCCGATCAGGTCCTGGCGTGCGTCGCCGCGGGTAAACGCGCCGTGCTGTGCGAGAAGCCGATCGCGTTCACCGTGGCCGAGGCCGAACGGGTGGTCAGCGCCTGCCGCGCCGCGGGGACCGTGCTCGTCGTCGGCACGAACCACCTCTTCGATCCGGCCTGGGGCCGGGCGAAGCACCATCTCGACGCGGGGGGCGGGCCCGTGCACAGCGTGGCGATCACGGTCGCGCTGCCGCCCAACACGCGGTATCACCAGCTGGTCACGGAGTTCGAGGGGGAGCTCGCCGCCACCCGTCGTCCGCCGGCCGAGCTGGACGCGCGCACCCAGGCCGCCATCGTGCGTCAGCTCGTGATCGGGCTCGGCATCCACGACCTGCCGGCGCTTCGCGACGTCGTCCCCCGCCTCGACGAGGTCGCCTTCGCGCGCTTCGTGCCCCCGCTCGGCTACGTCATGGGCATCCGCGGCGGTGAGACGTTGATCACGGCCTCGGCCGTGATGGTGCCCGGCGGCGCCGACGCGTTGTGGCGGATGAGCATCGTCACCGACATCGATCGGCTGGATGTGGAGTTCCCGCCGGCCTTCGTGCATGCCGGGAGTGCACGCGCACGGGTGTGGGCGGCCGACGGGCGCTTCACCGAGTACCGTCCCGACCACGACGACGGGTACCTCGCGGAGTGGCGTTCCCTCGCCGACCTGCTCCACCCCGGGCGGGTTCTCGAGTACGACCACATCCTCGACGACGCCGTGTTCGCCGCGGACCTCGCCGATGCCGCCGAAGCGGCCGTTCTCGTCGGGCAGCGCGCATGAGCCGGGGCGTGAACACCGCCGACGGACCCTACGCGGTCGCCGTCGCCGAACTCCCGTTGAGCGCGCACCGCTCCGCCGAACGCGCCGGGGCGGTCGTCGTCGTGCCCGGGGATGCGGGCTGGCGCGAGGCGGCACGACGCGCCGAAGCCGACGGGGCGGCCGCCATCATCGTGCGGGATCCCGGTGTGATCGACGCCGCCCGCCCGGAAGCCACAGCTGGCACGGCTCCGATCGTCATCGAACGCCTCCTGCTGCGCTCCGACGTCGCGTTCGATGCCGCACAGGCGCCGGTTCCCGAGCTGGCTCTGATCCAGGTGGAATGCAGCGGGTCGAGCGCCGAGTTCGACCTGGTTCTGAGGGATGCCTTGGGCTGGGCGCGCGTGCTCGGCGGTGGCGCGCTGACCCTGCTGAAGGTGACGGCGACCTCCCGGGGCCTGTGCGTGTTCTTGGAACGACCGGCCGCCGATGCCGGCGGTGGCCCGGTCGCCGTGACGGTGCTGGCATCCCGGCGAGCGGCACCCGCCTGGATCCGTGCGGCCGCGATCGGTGCCGACCGGGTCGAAGTGACCATCGACAACGCTCGCGGCACCGCCGCAGTCGACCGGTCGACGGCGGCGGGCCGCCTCACCGTGCCGCCGCGGTGGGAGTCGCCCGAGCGGGTCGTGGTGCGTCGGGCCCTCGACGCCGGTCGCGACACCGATGAGTGCGCCGAGTGGGAGCGGGACGTGACGCTCGTCGCGGTCATCCGCGAGCAGGAGGCGCGGATCAGGGAAAGCAATACAGCGGATAGACAACCTCGCGTTCCCTGATGCGCCCGCGATCTCGCAAGGTAGATATCAGTCTTATTGAGACAGGATTTGTACGAAAGGGATCGATGATGATCAAGCTGCTGTCGCACCTCTCTTACGTGGCGATCACGTCGCCCGATGTCGAGGCGTCCGTGGAGTTCTACGAGAAGCGCGTCGGGCTGACGGTCGTCGACCGCATCGACGGTGCCGTGTATCTGCGCTGCTGGGGCGACTACTACCGGTACAGCCTCGTCGTCCTCCCGGGCGACGAACCGGCGCTCTCGACGATGGCCTGGCGCACGTCGAGTGCCGAAGCACTCGAAGAGGCCGCCCGCCGTCTCGACGCCGAGGGCGTCGAGGGCGAATGGTTCGAGGGTCATGGCATCGGTCGGGCGTACCGCTTCGTCGGGCCGTGGGGCCACAGCATGACGCTCCACTGGGACGCCGAGCACCGCGTCGCCGCGCCCGCCGAGGCGTCGATCTACCCTGACCGCCCCGAGAAGCGCAGCAGCGTCGCCGGCGCCCCGCGCCAACTCGACCACATCACCATCGCGACGAGCAGCGTCGACGACTTCGCCGCCTGGTACAACCGCGTGCTCGGCTTCCGCATCATGGCCAAGACCGTCCTCGACGAGGCACCGATCTCGGTGTTCTCGGTTCTGACGACCAACGAGAAGTCGCACGACCTCGGGGTGGTGCTCGATGGTTCCACGCGAGGCGGGCGCATCAACCACTACGCCTTCTGGGTCGACACCCGCGAAGAACTCCTCATCGCGGCGGATGTGCTGCTCGAGAACGGCATCCCGATCGAGTACGGGCCGTCGATCCACGGCATCGGCGAGCAGAGCTTCCTGTACTACCGGGAGCCCTCGACCCTGCGCATCGAGCTCAACACCGGCGGCTACCGCAACTACGTGCCGGACTGGGAGCCCAACACCTGGCGACCGTCGCTCGGCTCGAACAACTTCTATCGCAACAGCGCGATGCCGATGTCGATGACGGAATCCTTCCCTCCGGCCGACGGCCCCTCGGCGACCGAAGAAGGGGTGCCCGACGAGATCAAGGACGCCCTCTTCAACCCGTACGCCAAGCACGGGCAGGGCTGACCGCGACGCGAACGCCCCGGGCTCCTCTTCGGGATCGCGACGAAGATGGCGGAGCCCGGGTGATAGCTCGGAACGGGCGACCTTTGGTTGAAAGTAGGCAAAAGTCCCGATAGAATGTCGGGGACGCAGGGGTTCTCCGGAGCCCGTTCCCGCGCACGCGTCGTCGCGCGGGGCACAGCCGGTCTCGTCGACCGCCCGATCGTTTGGGCAGACAACCGATGACACTCACTCCCCTGAAGCGGCGCCTCCTCGTCGCCTCCCTGCTCACCGTCTCCTTCCTCGGGGCCCTCGACCACACCATCGTCTCCACCTCGCTGTCGACGATCGCCGGCGAACTCGGCGCCCTGCAGCAGATGAGCTGGATCGTCGTCGCGTACACCCTCGCGGCGACGGTGTCGCTCCCGCTGATCGGGAAGCTGGCCGACGGGCTCGGCGCTCGCCGGGTGTTCCTGGCGTCGCTCACGCTGTTCCTCCTCGCGTCGATCGCCTGCGGGTTCGCCCAGGACATCGTGCAGCTCACGGCCGCGCGGGTCGTGCAGGGGCTCAGCTCGGCGGGACTGCAGTTGATGTCGCAGACGATCGTCGCGAATGTGACGACTCCGCGTGAGCGACCGCGTCTGCTGAGCATCCTCGGGGTCTCGTTCCCGGTCGCGATCCTCGTCGGTCCGGTGCTCGGCGGATTGATCAGCGACAACCTCAGCTGGCACTGGGTGTTCTGGATCAACGTCCCGCTGGGGCTCGCCGCCTTCGTACTGGCGATCGTCGGCATCCCGCGGATCGCGGGGCAGCCGCGCGGCCGGTTCGACGTCGCGGGCGCTCTGACGTTCACCGTCGCCATGGTCGCGCTGGTTCTCGCCGTCAACGGAACCGTCGGCGGGTTCAGCGCTTCGACGGTCGTCCTGCTCGGGGTGGCCGTGGTCTCCTTCGTCGCCTTCTTCTTCATCGAGCAACGCGTCGACGACCCGTTCGTGCCGTTGCGCCTGTTCCGGAACCGCTCGGTCGCGGCGGGGATCACGCTGAGCGCGATCATCGGCATCGGCCTGTTCTCGGTCGTCTCCTACATCCCCACCTACATCCAGATGGCCTATCGCACGACGGCGACCGTCTCGGGTCTGGTCCCGATCGCGACGGTGCTCGGGATGCTGCTGGCCAGTCTTGCGACCGGCTTCCTGGCCAGCCGCACCGGCCGGTACCGTCGTTTCGCGATCGCCGGCACGTCGGTCGCGGCGTCGGGTCTGGCGATCATGGCTCTGCTTCCCGTCGGCCTGCCGCTGTGGGTGCCGATGGTGGTCATGGGCCTGGTCGGCATCGGAACCGGTGCCTTCATGAGTCTCGTCATCGCGGTCGTGCAGAGCGCGGTTCCGCGTGCGCAGACCGGCTCGGTCACGGCGACCCTCAACCTCGTACGTCAGGTCGGCGCCACGGTCGGCACGGCCGCGGTCGGAGCGGTCATCGGCATCGGCGTGCTGGCTCGGCTGCCCGAGAGCCTCAACGCCTCGACCCTGACCCCCGAACTCGTGCGCGGCCTCGCGGTCGGCCTGCAACAGGAGGTCGCCGGGGTCTACGGTGCCGTCATGGCCCCCGTGTTCGCAGCCCTCGCCGGCGTGTACGCCGTGGGCGTCGTGGCCGCGATCCTCCTCCCGTCCGGACGCCTGACGGATGAGCAGCCGGGTGACCCGGTCGCCGATCCCACGTCCGCCGAACCCCACGTCCACAGGCAATCCGCGTGAACCTCGAAGGAGAGGCCATGTCGTCCCACCCCGTCGTCGCCATTGTCGGAAGCGGTCCGATCGGTGCCGCCTACGCGCGCGTCGTGCTCGAGCGCAACCCGAGCGCGCGGGTCGTGATGTTCGAAGCCGGCCCGCAACTCACCGAGGTGCCGGGGGAGAGCGTGCGCAACATCGCCGACCCCGATGCGAAGGCGCGCGCCCGCGAACTCTCCCAGGGGCCACAGGCCGGCACCCACCGCGAGTCGCTCGGCATCCCGGCGGCCGTCGTCGTCGAGGGGATGTTCACGGCGCGGCAGGGAACGCACCTCTTCGACTTCGGGGGCGCGGGGTCGGCGCACACCCACGGATTCCCCGCTGCCGCGGCGTCGACCAACGTCGGGGGCCAGGGCGCGCACTGGACCTGCGCCATCCCGCGCCCTTCGGGCGGCGAGAAGGTCGACTTCATCGACGACGCGGAGTGGGACGAGCTGATCGAGGCCGCCGAACAGCTCCTGCACGCGCAGAGCGCCGCCTTCGCCGACTCGCCGATCGGGGGTGCGATCCGCTTCCTTCTCGCCGAGGAGTTCGCCGAGCTGCCCGAGTCGAGCCGTCCGAGCACCCTTCCGGTCGCGGGCGACCCGCAGCCCGACGGGTCGATCCGGTGGACGGGAACCGACACGGTGCTCGGCCCCCTCATCGATCCGGGCTCGCCGCTGAGCACGCGCTTCGACCTGCGCGATCTCTCGTTCGTGCGTGCCGTCGTTCACAACGGTCACCGGGCGTCCGGCGTGGTCGTCGAGGACCTGCGCACCGGCACGACGACGACGCTGGATGCGGATGCCGTCATCATCGCCGCCGACGCGTTCCGGTCGCCGCAGCTGCTCTGGGCGTCCGGCATCCGTCCCGCGGCGCTCGGGCGCTACCTCACCGAGCACCCCGTGGTGATCTCGACGGTTGCGGTCGACGCGGAGAAGATGCTGCGGTTCGTCACGGAGGGCGATCTCGATCGCGAGCTCGCGCGACGCTCGACCAACCCGACCGATCCGGTCGCGGCCGTCAACCGCATCCCCTACACCGAGGGAGAGCACCCGTTCTCACTGCAGGTGATGTACGCCGAGTCCCCGCCGTTCCAGCTCGACCCTGCCCACCCGCACGCCGACAATCGATGGGGCTACGTCAACATGGGCTACGGACTGCGCAAGCATCCCCGCGTCGAAGACGGCGCCACCTTCACCGACGCCGAGCTCGACTACCGGGGGATGCCGAACTTCACGATCGACTACGAACTCACCGACCGCGAGCTGGCCGAAGTCGACGAGGCGACCACACTTCTGCGTCGGGCCGGCTCGGCCCTGGGAACCTTCGTCGCCGAGCCGAGGCTGTTGCCGAACGGCTCGAGCCTGCACTATCAGGGCACGATGCGCATGGGCGCGGCCGACGACGGGACGTCGGTCGCCGACCCGTACTCGCGCGTCTGGGGGTTCGAGAACCTCATCGTCGGCGGCAACGCGCTGATCCCCACCGCGACCTCGATGAACCCCACTCTGATGAGCATGGCGATCGCCGTGCGCGGCGCTCGGCGTCTCGCCGCCGAACTGGGAGCCTGACCATGATTGACAACCGCGCCATCGTCACCGAGTTCGCTCGCCTCTTCTACACCGAGCGAGACGTGCCGACGGCCTTCGCGACCTACGTGGTCGAGGACTACATCCAGCACAACCCGTCGGTACCCGACGGGCGAGCCGCGGCGGTGGCGATGCTCGCCGACAAGTTCGCGACGCCGGGTGCCGCCTTCGACATCCAACGCATTCTCGTCGACGGCGACTTCGCGTTGATCCACGTCAAGGCGACCTTCCCGGGGAACCCGGTCGCGGCCGTGGCTGACATCTATCGGCTCGAGGGCGGCAAGGTCGTCGAACACTGGGACGTTCTGCAGCGGATGCCGGACGAGGTCGCCAACAACCATCCGATGTTCTAGCCCTGGATCGCTATCACCACCACAAATGTCCGAAAAAACAATGCTTATGTCTGAGACGTGCACAAGTAGGTAGGATCAGAGCAGTCAACCTCGGTTGGCGACTGGCTCCGCGACCCCGCCGGAGCATGACAATGCCGTCAAGAAAGGTCTGCTCATGTCACAGCACACCCCGAGATTGCGCCGCGTTCTCACGCCCGCCGTCTCACTCCTCGCGCTGGGCGCGCTCGCGCTCACGGGGTGCACCGCACCTCCCGTCGAGGAAGCGACCGAGTTCTCGCTCTACTTCCCCGTCGCCGAGTCGGGCGACAACCCCTACAAGGCCCTTGCCGACGCGTACATGGAGGCCAACCCCGACATCACGATCAACGTCGAGGAGGCTGGAGGCGACACCTACGCTCAAGGTCTCGCGACCAAGCTTCAGGCGGGCAACGCGCCCGACGTCTTCCTGACGGGCCCCGGACGCGGCCAGCTGCACAGCGTGCTCACGCTCGCTGAGGCGGGCTATCTCGCGCCGCTCGACGACACCGCGGCCGACACGACCATCCCGGCGGGGAACGAGGCGCTGTTCGAGGTCGACGGGACCATCTACGCGCAGGGTCTGGACTTCACCGTTGCCGCCGTCGTCGCCAACCTCGCCCTGATGAAGGCCGATGGTCTCGACGGCTACCCGACGACGTACGAGGACCTTCTGGATGCCTGCGCTGTCGCACGGGACCACGGACACTCGTTCTTCGTGATCGCCGGTTCGATGCAGCCGAACACGGGCTTCTTCTCGATGGTGATGGCCGGTGACCTCGTCTACGGTCCGAACCCGTCGTGGAACGTCGAGCGTCAGGCCGATGAGGTCACCTTCGCCGACGACGAGGGCTGGCAGGAGACCCTCTCGCGCTTCGAGGAGCTCAACGAGGCGGGCTGCTTCCAGGACTCGCCCGAGGCCGGCACCTTCGACACGATCACCAACAACCTCGTCGGCGAGCTGTCGTACGCGGGAGCCATCCCGTCGGGCGCCGCATTCGGACTCGGCGGAGCCAACCCGAACGCGGAGTTCGTGGTGAACCCGTTCCCGGCCGCTACCGCCGACGACGCGTTCGTGTCGGCGAGCGTCAACTACGCCCTGGCGATCAATGCCAAGTCGTCGCCCGGAGTGATCGCCTTGGCGAAGGACTTCCTCAACTTCGCCTCGGGCGAGGGTGCGAATGTCTTCCCGAGCGTCTCGGGCAACCTGCCCGTCGTCGGAGCCGACTTCGGTGCCCTTCCGCCGCAGTACGGCGGAGTCGCGCAGCTCCTGACCGACGGCAAGACCTACGCCCTGCCGAACTCCGGCTGGGAATCGCCGGAGGTCTACGCAGCACTCGGGACGGGCGTGCAGGGCATCCTCACCGGCCAGGCAACCGTCGACGACGTCCTCGCCGAGATGGACGCATCCTGGTAACCAGGAGCAGAATCTCACCACGCTGAAGCACCACCCAGAGGAATCGACGAGAGCAATGACGCACACGATCACTCCCTCGGCCGATTCCCGCAGTACCCGGCGCACGGGGACCGGACGTCAGTCCGGCCCCCGTGCCCGGCCCAAGCTCATGACCTACGGGTCGTGGTGGTGGGCGCTCCCGGGCCTGCTCGCGGTCTTCTCGGTGCACTACGTCGCCACGGGAATCGGCGCCGGCTACGCCTTCACCGACTTCAAGGGCATCGGCTCGTTCGAGTGGATCGGCTTCGACAACTTCGTTGAGATCCTGAGTGACAAGAAGGCCTTCGGGTCGATCGGCAACACGGTCTTTCTCGCACTCGCCTCGCTGGTGATCGTCAACGTCGTCGGGCTGCTTTTCGCTCTCGCCCTCAATCGCGGCATCCGGACCCGCTACATCCTGCGCGTGCTGCTCTTTCTTCCCGTCGTCCTGAGCCCGCTCGCGGTCTCCTACATCTTCCGCTTCATCTTCCAGGTGGACGGCCCGTTGAACTCGGTTCTCGCGGCCGTCGGACTCGAGGCGTGGCAGCGCCCCTGGCTGGCCGATCCGGAGTTCGCGATCTACACGATTCTCGCGGTCATGGTCTGGCAGAACGTCGGGTTCGCCATGATCATCTACCTCGCCGGCCTGGCGACCGTCCCGCACGAGATCGAAGAGGCCGCCGCCATCGATGGTGCCGGCGTGTTCTCGCGGTTCTGGCACATCACCCTGCCGATGATCCAGCCCTCGGTGGCGATCGCCACCACACTCGGGTTGACCCAGGGTCTCAAAGTCTTCGACCAGGTTCAGGCGATGACTCGAGGTGGCCCCTACGGAGCCACCGAGACCCTGTCGACCGTCATCTACACCGAGACGTTCGCGAACGCGAACTTCGGCTACGGCGCGGCCCTCTCGCTGGTGTTCACCGTTCTCGTGCTGGCAGCCGCAGCCTTCCAGCTCTTCATCACCCGCGACCGGAGCCGGAGGGAGGCGAAATGATCCGCTATACGAAATGGACCTTGGCTCGCGAGATCGTGATGTGGGTGTGTGCCGTCATCATGCTCCTGCCCTTCTACCTGCTGGTGAACACGGCACTGAAGACTCCGGCGGATGCCATCGGCACGCCGGCCTTCGAGCCCGCGCTGCGTCCGACCTTCGACTCGTTCATCGCCATCTTCCAGACCGGCGGCACCAGCAACATCTTCGTCGGGCTCTTCAACAGCGCCGTGATCACCGCGGGGGCCGTGATCGGGCTGATCGTCGTCGGCGGCGTGACGGCATATGTACTGACCCGCCGACTCTCCCGGGTGAGCACCTGGCTCTATTACCTGATTCTCGCCGGGATCGTCGTTCCCGCTCAGCTCGGGCTGGTTCCGCTCTACATCGGCGCCCGCACGGTCGGCCTGCTCGGCAGTCCGCTCGGGATGGCCGTCATCTACGTCGCCATGCTGACGCCTTTGGCGGTCTTCCTCTATGGCGGCTTCATCCGCGCCTTGCCGACCGAATACGAAGAGGCGGCCACGATCGACGGGGCGAGTCCGCTGCGCACCTACGTGCAGGTGGTCTTCCCCCTCCTGTCGCCGGCGACCGGCACGATCGCCATCCTGACGGGGCTCATCGTCTGGAACGACTTCTTCACGCCGCTCATCTTCCTCAACGGGTCGGATTCGGCGACTCTTCCTGTGGTCGTCTACTCCTACGTGAACGGCATCATCGTGCAGTGGAACAACATCTTCGCGGTGCTGATCGTCGCGCTGCTGCCCATCACCGTGCTGTACCTGATCATGCAGAAGAAGTTCATCCAAGGCTTCAGCGGCGGTCTCAAGAGCTGACGAGCGCCCTAGAGTGGCGCTCGTGAACGCCGACTACCTGAGCAAGAACCTCGCGGTGTGGCAGGGCAAGTCGGTCGACTACGCCACCTGGGCTGCCGGCGCATGGGCGTCGGAGGAGATCACCTGGGGATTCTGGCCGGTTCCCGAATCGCAGCTGCGCGTACTGCCCGAGGATCTCGCGGGTCTGGATGTCATCGAGCTCGGTTGCGGCACGGCCTACTTCTCGGGGTGGCTGGCCCGGCGGGGTGCGCGACCGGTCGGGATCGATCTGTCGCCGGCCCAGCTGGCGACGGCCCGGGCGATGCAGACCCGATTTGACCTTCCGTTTCCCTTGATCGAAGGCAACGCCGAACACGTGCCGTTGCCCGACGCGTCATTCGATCTCGCGATCAGCGAGTACGGCGCTTCCATCTGGTGCGACCCGTACGCGTGGGTGCCGGAGGCGGCGCGCTTGCTGCGGCCCGGGGGCACGCTGGCGTTCCTCGTGAACGGGCTGCAGCTCATCCTCACCACTCCGCTGGGTGCCGGCGACGACGATCCGGCGACCGAGCAGCTGCAGCGACCCTCCTTCGGCCTCCACTCCACCGAGTGGGAGGACGGCTCGGTGTCGTTCACGCTCGAGCACGGCCGCTGGATCCGGCTGCTGCGCGAGAACGGCTTCGAGGTGATCGACCTGCACGAGCTGCAGGCACCCGAGCACACCACCGCGACTCCCAGGATCGTCACCGCCGAGTGGGGCCGCCAGTGGCCCGCCGAGGAGATCTGGGTCGCCCGCAAGCGGTGACGAGGGGCGTCAGGACTGCGAGACGTCGATGAACGCGTCGAACCGCTTCTTGCGCGCCCGCTGAACCAGCGCGCCGCCGACGATGAGCAACACGAGCCCGATGACGCCGACCGCCATGCCGCCGAGGTCGGCCCAGTCGGCCATCGCGTACCAGAAGCCCTCCATCGCCCAGCCGAACCAGGGCACGATGAAGTACCAGAACGCGCCGGCGAGCGCGAGCGCGCCCCCGACCACCACCAGCAGGATGCCGCCGATCGTGCGCCCGACGACGACGACCGCCGGAGCCTCCTCATCCACCGGTTCCGAACCCGGCCCCGCAGAGATCGTCACAGTCCCAACCGCCTTTCGAGATCATCCATCTGGTCTTTCGCCTCGGCGAGGCCGAGGCCCGTCCGTTCCCGCCACAGCTTGATGGCGGTGATCTTCTGCCCCGAACGCAGGGCATCGAGGATGTCGGCGGGCGGCGCGTCGAGGGACGGGATGCCCGAGGTCGGCATCGCGGAACCCGACCGGTAGTAGAGCTGCTCGACGAGCTGCGTCAGGTGCGCGACCTGTGCCTTGAGCTCGGCGATGTCTTCCTGATCACTGGCCACGCCGACAACCTAGCGGTCGGTGGTCTCGAACGGCAGCACCCCGTCGGCAGGTACCGACAGCACGCCGTCGTACGGGGTGATCGGACGCCAGCCGGTGTCGTCACGGTCGAGGAACAGCACGAGGTCGTCGTCGGTCGCGAGGGGGTCCACCCCGTCGGGGAACTCGCTCGCGTCACCCATGCAGGTGAGCGGGGTCGGGGTGATCTCGAGGGCGTCGGGGGCTTCGCCCTTCAGCGTCTCGGCGACGTCGATCACGTAGACCGGCATCGACACCCCGAGCACGTCACGGGTCGACCCAGTCGGCTCCGCCGTTCCGACGACGACCAGGGTGGCGTCGTCGTAGGCCTGCTGCGGGGTCTCGTAGTCGACCCACAACACGCAGATCTCGGACCGCACGCAGGCGGTCAGCATCCCGACCACCGCTGCGACAGTGACCAGTGCGGCGACGGTTGCTCGAACACGCACGACGGCCTCCCGCCGCCAACGTAGCGGAGGGAGGCCGTCGGTGAAACGGTGCTGCTACTTCTTCGAGCCGGTTCCGGGCACGTCGCCTTCCATGGCGTCGTAGCCCTCCTTCTGCGGGTCGCCGTGCAGGCCGCCGGAGAGGGCGTACTCCTCTTCGGGCGACAGGACCAGGCGGTGTCGACCGTAGATCGCGAACCCGAGCAGCACGAGAAGATACACCGCGATGATCGCGACGATCGCGATGCGATACGGCTCCTGCACGAGGAGGCCCACGAAGATCGACAGTGCGATGAGCGCTGCGATCGCGGCGCCGGGGATGCCCCAGGGGCTCTTGTACGGACGGTTCGCGTTCGGGAAGCGGCGTCGCAGGATGATGAACGACACCATCTGCGCGAAGTACGCGAAGACCGCGCCCCACACCGCGATGTTGAGCACGATCGCCCCCGCGACGCCTCCGGCGCCCTCGTTGGTCCTCGCGAGGACGTCGACGACGACCAGGGCGACGAACCCGAACACCGCGCCGACGACGAGCGCGACCCACGGGGTCTGGCGCTTGCCAGTGAGCGAGAAGAACTTCGGGTAGTAACCGGCGCGAGACAGCGAGTACATGTTGCGCCCGTAGGCGAACATGATCCCCTGGAGCGAGGCGAGCAGGCCGATCAGGGCGAAGATCGCCAGCAGCGCGGCGAGCTGGTCGCCCACGATGGCGCGGAAGCCGTCGAGGAGCGGTTCCAGCGAGGCCCCTGTCGCTTCGGCCCCCAGCACACCCGTGTTGAGCACGAGCACCAGGACACCGGTGACGATCAGCGTGCCGCGGGCGATGATGCCCGCCCGCGGGATGTCCTTCGCCGGAGCGTGCGACTCCTCGGCCGCGAGCGGCAGCTCCTCGATGCCGAGGAAGAACCACATCGCGAACGGCAGGACGAACAGGATCGGGAGCAGGCCGCCGGGCAGGAAGTCGGACGAGCCGAAGGCCGCCGGGTCGGGAGCGATGTTGAACAGGCTGTCCCAGTTGAACTTGCCCGAGATCAACGCCATCGCCGAGAACACCAGCAGGATCGCGATCGAGATGATCGAGACGATGATGGCGAACTTGAACGAGATGCTCGCTCCCGCCGAGTTCAGCGCGATGAAGACCAGGTAGAGGACGATCCACCAGATCCACATGCTCCCGCTGAGGTCGAAACTCAGCAGTTCCGTGGTGATGCCATTGAGGTACTGCGCTGAGAAGAAGACGATGACCGCCGTCGTCGCGACGTACTCGATCGTCTCGGCGAGTCCGGTGATGAGGCCGCCCCACGGTCCCATCGCGGAGCGCGCGAACGAGTAGGCGCCGCCGGTGTGCGGCATTGCGGCTGCCATCTCGCCGATGGAGAAGATGAGGCCGTAGTACATGACCACGAGGATGACGAAGGCGATCGCCATCCCGCCGAAGCCGGCGCTGGCGATGCCGAAGTTCCAGCCGGAGAAGTCACCGGAGATGACGGCGGCGACCGCGAGGCCCCACAGTCCCCAGACGCCGGCGCTTCTCTTGAGTTTGCGCTTCTCGAAGTACTCGGCGCCGGCGCTGGTGTATTTCACACCGCCTGTGCCCTTGGTCTCAGCCATCACGTTCCTTCCGAATTCCAACGGTGGGGTACGCGGACGACCGGGAACGCCAGCGTCCACGCTTGCCGACGACTATGGCCCTCATTGGTACTTGGTGTCTACCTTTGGGTGTTAACGACTCGTTACAACTGCTGGGCCGCCTTCGGGTCGCCCTAGGCTGTAATGGTCGAATCCGCGACCGCGAGGAGAGGCACCGTCGATGACCAGCACGCCCACCGGCTCGGGAAACCTGACGCTCGAAGAGCTCAACCGCCTCATCGACAAGCGGGAGATCGACACGGTCATCGTCGCGTTCGCCGATATGCAGGGCCGCCTGGTGGGCAAGCGGGTCGCGGCCCGGCTGTTCCGCGAGGATGTCGCCGAGCACGGCGCCGAGGCCTGCAACTACCTGCTCGCGGTCGATGTCGAGAACAACACCGTCGGCGGCTACGACATCTCGTCGTGGGAGACCGGATACGGCGACATGGTGCTCGTGCCCGACTTCGACACGCTGCGCCACATCCCGTGGCTTCCGGGTTCGGCGCTCGTGATGGCCGACCTGCGCACGCCCGACGCGGCCCCGGTCACGGTGTCGCCGCGCGAGATCCTCAAGGCCCAGATCGCCCGGCTCGCTGAGAAGGGGCTCGTGCCGTTCGTCGGAACCGAGCTGGAGTTCATCGTCTTCGACGACTCGTTCCGCGCCGCCTGGGCGAAGGGCTATCGGGAGCTGACCCCGGCATCCGACTACAACATCGACTACGCCCTGCTCGCCTCGACCCGCATGGAACCGCTGCTGCGCGACATCCGCCTCGGCATGGAGGGCGCCGGCATGTACTGCGAGGGCGTCAAGGGCGAGTGCAATTTCGGGCAGCAGGAGATCGCGTTCCGCTACGCCGAGGCGCTCGCCACCTGCGACAACCACACGATCTACAAGAACGGCGCGAAAGAGATCGCCGACGCGCACGGCAAGTCGCTGACCTTCATGGCGAAGTACAACGAGCGCGAAGGCAACTCCTGCCACATCCACCTCTCGGTGCGCGGCACCGACGGGTCGCCGGTCATGGCGGACGGCAAGGGGATGAGCAAGCTCATGGAGCACTGGATCGCCGGGCTGCTGCACACGATGCGCGAGATGACCCTGTTCTTCGCGCCGAACATCAACTCCTACAAGCGCTACGTCGAGGGTTCGTTCGCGCCGACCGCCGTCGCCTGGGGCATGGACAACCGCACCTGCGCACTCCGGGTCGTGGGTCACGGTCATGGGTTGCGGGTCGAGAACCGGGTGCCGGGCGGCGACGTCAACCCCTACCTCGCGGTCGCCGCGATCATCGCCGGCGGGCTCTACGGCATCGAGAACTCTCTCGAGCTCGAGCCGATGCTGGTCGGCAACGGCTACACGAGCGACAAGCCGCGGGTGCCGGCGACGCTGCGGGATGCCGCCGACCTGTTCGCGGCATCCGACATCGCTCGCGACGCGTTCGGTGGCGAAGTCGTCGCGCACTACCTCAACAACGCGCGGATCGAGCAGCGCGCCTACGACGCGGCGATCACCGACTGGGAGCGCGTGCGGGGGTTCGAGCGACTGTGACCCTTCGACAGGCTCAGGGAACGGGGGTTCGCCCCGTCATCGGACTCACCACCTACAAGCAGCGCGCGCAGACCGGCGTGTGGGACGTCACCGCCGCGTTCCTGCCCGCCGTGTACTTCGAGGCGGTGCAGCGCGCGGGCGGCATCCCGGTGCTGCTTCCGCCGCAGCCGGTGGACGCCGAGATCGTGGGCCGGGTGCTGGACGGCCTCGACGGCCTCATCGTCACCGGGGGAGCGGATGTCGATCCGGCTCGATATGGCCAGGATGCGGCTCCCGAGACCGACAAGCCGCACCTGGAGCGCGACGCCTGGGAGGACGCGCTGCTCTCCGCCGCGATCGACCGCGAGCTGCCGTTCCTCGGCATCTGCCGCGGCATGCAGGTGCTCAACGTCAACCGCGGCGGGTCGCTGCACCAGCACCTTCCCGACCTCGTCGGCAACGATCGCTACCGCATCGGCAAGGGCCAGTTCGCCACCAATGAGGTCGTCGTCGAGCCCGGCAGCGAGCTCGACGCCCTCGTCGGCGCGAAGCTGCCGGTGAAGAGCTACCACCATCAGGCGGTCGACACCGTCGGCGACGGGTTGCGCGTCACCGCCCGCACCGACGACGGCATCGTGCAGGCGGTCGAGCTCGAAGGCGTGCCGTTCGGGGTCGCCGTGCAATGGCATCCGGAAGAGGATGCCGCCGAAGACGCCCGGCTGTTCGCCGGTCTCGTGGATGCCGCGAGAACGTACGCGGGAGCGAAGGCATGACCCTTCGACAGGCTCAGGACGGCGGCTCGACCACCGTCATCAACCCGACGGACGAGTCGGTCATCGCCGAGGTGCCGCACACCCCGCTCGAGGCGGTGGATGAGGCGGTCGCCCGGGCGGTGGTCGCCCAGCGGTCGTGGGCGGCTCTCGCCCCCGCCGACCGCGCTCGCGCGTTGCGGCGGTTCGCGGAGGCGGTCGACGGCGCGGTCGAAGAACTCGCGCGACTCGAGGTGCGCAACTCGGGGCATCCCATCGGTTCGGCTCGGTGGGAGGCCGGCCACGTGCGCGACGTGCTGAACTACGCCTCGGGGATGCCGGAGCGGCTGATCGGGGCGCAGATCCCGGTCGCCGGCGGTATCGACGTGACCTTCCACGAACCACTCGGGGTGGTCGGGGTGATCGTGCCGTGGAACTTCCCGATGACGATCGCGTCGTGGGGGTTCGCTCCGGCGCTCGCCGCCGGCAACGCCGTGCTGCTCAAGCCCGCCGACTGGACGCCGCTCACCGCGATCCGGTTGGGGGAGCTGGCGCTGGAGTCGGGGCTTCCCGAGTATCTCTTCCAGGTGTTGCCGGGGCGCGGCTCGGTGGTCGGGGAGCGCTTCGTCACACATCCCGAGGTGCGCAAGATCGTCTTCACCGGGTCGACGGCGGTCGGCAAGCGTGTCGCCGCGGGATGCGCCGAACAGGTGAAACCGGTCACCCTCGAGCTCGGCGGCAAGAGCGCCAACATCGTCTTCGCCGATGCCGACCTCGAGAAGGCCGCGGCCACGGCACCGGGCTCGGTGTTCGACAACGCGGGGCAGGACTGCTGCGCCCGCTCCCGGCTGCTCGTCGAGCGCTCGGTGCTGGCGAAGTTCCTCGATCTGCTCGAGCCGGCGGTGCAGGCGTGGAAGGTGGGCGACCCGGCCGACGAGGCGACCGAGATGGGGCCGCTCGTGTCGGCGGCACACCGCGAGTCGGTGCAGGCGTTTCTCGAGGATGCGCCCATCGCGTTCCGCGGAACCGCCCCCGAGGGTGCGGGGTTCTGGATGGCCCCGACGGTGCTGCTGCCCGCCCGCACCGATCGCGTCGCGACCGAGGAGATCTTCGGGCCGGTCGTCAGCGTGCTGCCGTTCGACGACGAGGCCGACGCGATCGCCCTCGCCAACTCGTCGATCTACGGCCTCTCAGGCTCGATCTGGACCCGCGACCTCGGCCGCGGCATCCGTGTCGCCCGGGGCGTCGAGAGCGGCAACCTGTCGGTGAACTCGCACTCGTCGGTGCGCTACAGCACCCCGTTCGGCGGCATGAAGCAGTCCGGCCTCGGCCGCGAACTCGGCCCCGACGCCGCCCTGCCCTTCACCGAAACCAAGAACGTCTTCTTCAGTCAGGAGTAACCGATGGACCTCACCCAGAGACTCGCCGGCAAGGTCGCCGTGATCACCGGCGGTGCATCCGGTATCGGCCTGGCCACCGCGCGTCGCTTCGCCGCCGAAGGCGCCCGCGTCGTGATCGGCGACCTCGATCCGGTGACGGGCGAGAAGGCCGCCGCCGAGGTGGGCGGCCTGTTCGTCAAGGTGAACGTCGCCGACAAGGCCGAGGTGGATGCCCTGTTCGACACCGCCGCGACCGAGTACGGGTCGGTCGACATCGCGTTCAACAACGCCGGCATCTCACCGCCCGACGACGACTCGATCGAGACCACCGAGCTCGAGGCATGGGATCGCGTGCAACTGGTCAACCTCACCAGCGTCTACCTGTGCTCACGCGCGGCGCTGCGCCACATGGTGCCGCAAGGCAGCGGCTCGATCATCAACACGGCATCCTTCGTCGCCGTCCTGGGATCCGCCACCAGCCAGATCTCCTACACCGCCTCAAAAGGCGGGGTGCTCGCGATGACCCGCGAGCTCGGCGTGCAGTTCGCCCGCCAAGGCATCCGCGTCAACGCGCTCTGCCCCGGCCCGGTCAACACGCCCCTGCTGAAGGAGCTGTTCGCAAAGGATCCCGAGCGTGCCGCCCGACGGCTGGTGCACGTGCCGGTCGGACGATTCGCCGAACCCGAGGAGCTGGCGGCCGCCGTCGCGTTCCTCGCGAGCGACGACGCATCCTTCATCACCGCCTCGACGTTCCTCGTCGACGGCGGGATCTCCGCCGCCTACGTCACCCCGCTCTGATGGCCGACGAGCCGGTGTCGCTCGTCGACGAGGCGGTCTTCCGGCCGGTTCGCAGCGGCAACTCGCTGGAAGACACCGTCGCCCGGCTCATGCAGACCATCCGCCTCGGGGTCGTCGCCCCGGGGCAGGCGCTGCCGTCGGAGCGCGACCTGGCCGCCCGATTCTCGGTGTCACGCGACACGGTGCGGGAGGCGATCCGCGAGCTCTCGGAGGCCGGCTACCTGACCTCGAAGCGCGGCCGCTACGGCGGCACCTTCGTCGCCGACCCGCTCCCGCCGCCACCGGTCGTGCCCGCCGTCACCCCGACCGCGGCCGAGATCGAGGATGTCGTTGGCCTGCGCGAGATCCTCGAAGTCGGGTCGGTGCGGGCCGCCGCAAGCCGCAGCCTCGGCGCCGAGGAGCGCGCGCTGCTCTGGACCCGCCTCGGCGAGGTGCAGGCCGCGGCACCCGACGACTACCGCCGCCTCGACTCCCGGCTGCACCTCGCGTTCGCCGAGATCGTCGGCGTGCCGTCGCTCGTCACCCTGCTCGCCGACAACCGCTCGCGGGTCAACGAACTGCTCGACACCTTTCCGCTGCTCGCCCGCACGATCGAGCACTCCAACCGCCAGCACGAGCGAATAGTGTTCGCGATCCTGGCCGGCAACGAGCAGGGCGCGGCCGAGGCGATGCGCGAACACCTCGAGGCCTCCGCCGTGCTGTTGCGCGGCTTCCTCGCCTGAGCCTCAGGCCGTGGGCGGGGTCTTCGGGGTGCGCGGGGTGGGCTTCGCCGGTGGGGTCGCGGGCGGCGGCTCGGCTGCCGCGGGAGGCGTCGTGGCGTGCGTGTCGAGGTACAACTGAGCCGCGCGGGTCGCGACGATCAGGTAGCGCACCAGCAGCACGGCGACGACGACGATCGCGGCGGTGAGGACCACCCCGCCGAGAAACGTGCCGACGTGCCAGAACCAGCCCATGCCGTATCGGTCGCCGAACATCACCACTCCTCGAGTTCGTGTTCCTTCGCCTGTTCGGCCACCGTGCCGACGGCGATCGCGACGTTGATGCCCCAGGCGATCCACAACAGGATGAGGCGCCAGTCGCGCGGCCCCTGGGTCGTGGTCTTGACCAGACCGACGGCGCCGAACAGCGCGCTCAGCACGCTGAAGTTGAAGATGAACTTGCGCATGCAGCCTCCCAGGTCGTGCTTCTCACGCTACCCCGCGACCGCGAAGCCGGGTACCCGGTTGACTACGGGCGGGATGCGGCCTTGCGGGCCCGACGCACGCTGCGGCCATTGATGCGGGCACCGACCGCGAGGGGCTCGCGGGTCGCGTGCTCCTGCCCGATGTACTGCTTCGCGAACGCGACCGTCTCGACGAGCATGTCGAGGCGCACCTGCGGGTTGCGGATCTTGTGCAGCCCGATCTCGGCGACGACGTGGCCGGTGAAGCCGTTCTCGACGAGGTAGGTGAGCGTCTCGGCGACCGGCTGGGTTCCCCGGCCGGGCACGAGGTGCTCGTCGTGCATGTTGCCGTCGTCGACGCTGCGGCGGCCGTCGCAGAGGTGGATGTGTCGCAACTTGTCGCCCATCGCCATCGCGTACTCGAGCGAGTCGCGACCGCTGAGCGACGCGTGCGAGAAGTCGAGGGTCATCGCATCGACGTCGAGGTCGAGCGGGTCGGGGCTCGGCGCGTAGGCCTTGAGGTTCTTGTGGGCGACCTTCCACGGGAACATGTTCTCGACGCAGATCTCGATGCCGGTGTTCTGCGCGGTCTGCCGCACGATGCGTTCGAAGTTCTTGGCGTAGCCGGCTTCCCACCGGAACGGCGGATGGACGACCACACTCGATGCGCCGACCTCGGCGGCCAGTTCGGCCGACTTCTCCAGCTTCACCTGGGCGTCGCGACCCCCGATGAGCTGCATCCAGAACAGCGACGGGGCGTGGACGGAGAGGATCGGCAGCGAGTACCGCTCCATGAGCTGCTTCAGCGCCGCGGCATCCCTCGATACCGGATCGGTCGTCACCATGATCTCGAGACCGTCGTACCCGGCGATGCGTGCGAGCCGGAACGACTGCTCCACACCCAAGAGGATGTTGCAGGATGTGCTCATGCCGATCTGAATCATCGCGCTTCAATCTAACGCGACCATGTGTCCGGCGTGTGACGGATTCGGGAACTGCTCCCAGCGGCGGCTGATACCGTCGTCGAATGGCCGACGAGCGTTTCGCCTTCGTCGTCGTCTCCAACCGCCTGCCGGTCGACCGTGTGGTCGCCGAGGATGGCTCCGCCTCCTGGAAGCAGTCGCCGGGCGGTCTGGTCACGGCGCTCGAACCGGTCATGCGCCAGACCGAAGGGGCGTGGGTCGGCTGGATCGGGCAGCCCGAGATCATCCTCGAGCCGTTCACCCACTCGGGCCTGCGCATCGTTCCGCTGGCGCTCAGCGCCGACGAGGTCGAGCACTTCTACGAGGGCTTCAGCAACGACACCATCTGGCCGCTCTATCACGACGTCATCGTGCCGGCGACCTACCACCGCGAATGGTGGGACTCCTACGTCGCCGTCAACCAGCGGTTCGCCGACCAGGCCGCGGCGGTCGCCGACATCGGGGCGACGGTGTGGGTGCACGACTACCAGCTGCAGCTCGTGCCGCGGATGCTGCGGCTCGCCCGACCCGACCTGGTCATCGGATTCTTCAACCACATCCCGTTCCCCGCCTACGGCCTGTACTCGCAGCTGCCGTGGCGCACCCAGATCATCGAAGGCCTGCTCGGCGCCGACGTGGTCGGCCTTCAGCGGGTGTCGGATGCCGGCAACTTCTCGCGCGCCGTGCGCCGGCTGCTCGGCTACACGACGCGCAGCCCCTACATCGAGGTGCCGCGCACCGACGACCTGCCGGCTCGGCGGGTCATCGCCCGGGCGTTCCCGATCTCGATCGACGTCGAGGCGTTCGAGGAACTCGCCCGCAGCCCCGCCGTGCAGGCCCGCGCCGACCAGATCCGCGCCGAGCTCGGCAACCCGAAGACCGTGATGCTCGGCGTCGACCGCCTCGACTACACGAAGGGCATCGGGCACCGCCTCAAAGCCTTCTCGGAGCTGCTCGATGAGGGGCGGCTCAACGTCGCCGATGTGACGCTCGTGCAGGTGGCCAGCCCGAGCCGCGAACGGGTCGAGACCTACAAGCACCTGCGCGACGAGATCGAGCTGACGGTCGGGCGCATCAACGGCGACTTCGGCACGATCGGGCACCAGGCCGTCAACTACCTGCACCACGGCTTTCCGCGTGAAGAGATGGCGGCGCTCTACCTCGCCTCCGACGTCATGCTGGTGACCGCCCTGCGCGACGGGATGAACCTCGTCGCGAAGGAGTACGTCGCCGCCCGGCACGACGAAGACGGCGTGCTCGTGTTGAGCGAGTTCGCCGGGGCGGCCGACGAGCTCAGATCGTCACTGCGCATCAACCCGCACGACATCGACGGGCTGAAGGATGCCATCATGCAGGCCGTCGACATGCCGCGAGCCGAGCGGCGCAAGCGGATGCGCGCCCTGCGCAAGCGGGTGCGCGAGAACGATGTCGGCCACTGGTCGCGCAGCTTCCTGCGCGCCCTGAGCGATGCGAGCGGAGGCATCGACCGTCTCGGTGCCGACCTCGACCCGCTGGGCGACCTCGAGTGGACCGTCGAGCGCCCCCCGAAACCGTGAACGAACCCCGGCACCGCGCCGCCGCGGCCCCCCTCCCCTCGTCGCTCGTCGGCGCGTTGCGCGAACTCGCCCGCACCCGCCGGCTGCTCGTCGCCCTCGACTTCGACGGCACCCTCGCGCCCGAGGTGGACTCCCCCGAGAAGGCACGTGCGATCCCCGAAGCCCGCGAGGCCGTGCTCGCGCTGCTGAAGCTGCCGAACACCCGCGTCGCCCTCGTGTCGGGTCGCGCGCTGCGCAGCCTCATCGAGGTGTCGGACCTCCCCGACAGCGTGCTGCTGGTCGGCTCGCACGGGATCGAACTGCGGCTCGACAATCCCGAAGACCGGGTGAGCCTCGACACCGCCGAGATCGAACAGGTCGAGGTGCTGCACGAGGTGCTCGGCGAGGTCGCCGACTCGATCGATCAGGTCTGGCTGGAGTCCAAGCCCGCGGGCTTCGCCCTGCACACCCGGCTCGCGACGGAAGACAACTCGCGGCTCGCCCACCTCGTCGCCCTCTCCGAGGCGCAGGCCGAGATCGAGAACCTCACCGTGCGGCAGGGCAAGAATGTGCTCGAATTCGCGGTGCGCTCGACGACGAAAGGCGAGGCGGTCGAGCATCTGCGCCGGTACACGGCCGCCGACGCCGTCTTCTACGCGGGTGACGACGTCACCGACGAGGATGCCTTCGCGGCCCTGCTGTCGCACGATGTCGGGGTGAAGAGCGGCCCCGGCCCGACCGAGGCCGCGTTCCGCGTCGCCGGTCCCGAGGAGGTCGCCCTCGTGCTCAAGACCCTCGCGACGTTCCGCGAAGGCGACGTGCACGAACAGTAGGCAGGATGGGGGCATGAGCATCCCGTCGATCCCTCTCAACACCGGCGCCGTCATCCCTCAGGTCGGGCTGGGCACCTGGCCGCTCGACGACGCGCAGGCGGCGGACGCGGTCGTGACCGCGATCGGCCTGGGTTATCGCCACATCGACACCGCGACCCGGTACGGCAACGAGACCGGTGTGGGCGAAGGCATCCATCGCTCGGCGATCGCCCGTGAGGAGCTGTTCGTCACGACGAAACTCGACGGCGAGTTCCAGGGCGACGACCGGGCGATCGACGGGCTGCGGGCGGCGCTCGACCGGCTCGACATGTCGTACGTGGACCTGCTGCTCATCCACTGGCCGCTGCCGCAGCGCGACCAGTACGTGTCGACCTGGCGCACCTTCGAGAAGCTGTACGCCGACGGGCTCGCCCGAGCGATCGGGGTGTCGAACTTCACGCCCGCCCACCTCGAGCGCCTCGCCGCCGAGACCTCGGTGGTGCCCGCGGTCAACCAGATCCAGATCAGTCCGCAGATCGTGCGGCTCGAGCAGCGGGCCTACGACACCGCGCACGGCATCGTCACCCAGTCGTGGAGCCCGCTCGGCGGAGGGAGCGGCGCGCGATCGCTGCTCGCCGAACCGGTGATCGTCGGCATCGCGTCGCGGCTGGAACGCACCCCGGCGCAGGTCGTGCTGCGCTGGCACGTGCAGCAGGGGCTCGTCGTCATCCCGAAGAGCACCGACCCGGTGCGCCTCGCCCAGAATCTCGACCTCTTCTCATTCGAGCTCTCCGCCGAGGACATGGCCGCGCTCGCGACCCTCGACGCCGGTCCCGACGCCGGAGTCGACTCCGACCGCGGCGGCCACTGACCCCAGACCGCGCGCAGCGACCCCTGCGGGCGGACGGTACCCTCGTCACATGCCGGAAACACCGCTCCCGACAGGCACGCCCGCGATCGACCACAAGCCCCGCTCCCGCACGGTCACCGACGGGATCGAAGCCACCACGAGCCGCGGGATGCTACGCGCCGTCGGCATGGGCGACGCCGACTGGGACAAGGCCCAGATCGGCATCGCGTCGTCGTGGAACGAGATCACCCCGTGCAACCTGAGCCTCGACCGCCTCGCCCGCGCGGCGAAAGAGGGGGTGCACGCGGGCGGCGGGTATCCGCTGCAGTTCGGCACGGTGAGCGTCAGCGACGGCATCTCGATGGGCCACGAGGGGATGCACTTCTCGCTCGTGTCGCGTGAGGTCATCGCCGACTCCGTCGAGGTCGTCATGCAGGCCGAGCGGCTCGACGGCTCCGTGCTGCTCGCCGGGTGTGACAAGTCGATCCCCGGCATGCTGATGGCGGCCGCGCGACTCGACCTGGCATCCGTCTTCCTCTACGCCGGGTCGATCGCCCCGGGCTGGGTGCGCCTCAGCGACGGCACCGAGAAGGACATCACGATCATCGACTCCTTCGAGGCGGTCGGCGGGGTGCTGGCCGGCACGATGAGCCTCGAGGATGCCCACCGCATCGAGTGCGCGTTCGCCCCCGGCATGGGCGCGTGCGGCGGCATGTACACCGCCAACACGATGGCGTCGGTCGCCGAAGCCCTCGGGCTGAGCCTGCCGGGCAGCGCGAGCCCCGCCGCCTCCGACGGTCGCCGCGACATGTACGCGCACCGCTCGGGCGAGGCCGTCGTCAACCTGCTGAACAAGGGCATCACCGCGCGGCAGATCCTCACCAAGGAGGCGTTCGAGAACGCCATCGCGGTCGGCATGGCGCTCGGCGGCTCGACCAACATCGTGCTGCACCTGCTCGCGATCGCCCACGAAGCCGAGGTGGATCTCACGCTCGACGACTTCAACCGGGTCGGCGCGAAGGTGCCGCACATCGGCGACCTCAAGCCCTTCGGCAAGTACGTCATGAACGACGTCGACCGCCGCGGCGGGGTGCCCGTGCTGATGAAGGCGCTGCTGGATGCCGGCCTGCTGCACGGCGACGTCATGACGGTGACCGGCAAGACGATGCGCGAGAACCTCGAAGAACTCAATCCTCCCGCGCTCGACGGCGAGGTGCTCAAGCCCCTCGACAAGCCGATCCACGCGACCGGCGGGCTCACGATCCTCAAGGGATCGATGGCGCCCGAGGGTGCGGTCGTGAAGACCGCCGGCTTCGACGCGGCGGTCTTCGAGGGCCCGGCCCGCGTGTTCGAGCGCGAGCGTGGGGCGATGGATGCGCTCGCCGCGGGTGAGATCAAGCACGGCGACGTCGTCGTCATCCGCTACGAAGGCCCGAAGGGCGGCCCGGGGATGCGCGAGATGCTCGCCATCACCGCCGCCATCAAGGGCGCGGGCTTAGGAAAAGATGTCCTACTATTGACGGACGGCAGATTCTCAGGCGGCACAACCGGCCTGTGCATCGGCCACATCGCTCCGGAAGCAGTGGACGCAGGTCCTATCGCCTTCGTGCGTGATGGTGATCTGATACGGGTCGATATCGCAGCCCGGTCGATCGACCTAGAAGTCGATCCGGCCGAGTTGGAGAGCCGCCGTTCCGGCTGGGCTCCCTTGCCTCCGCGCTATACCCGTGGCGTTCTCGCGAAGTACTCCAAGCTCGTGCACTCGGCAGCCGAAGGCGCGGTCACGGGGTAGTCGATCGCTTCCAGACATCCATCGCTTCACAAAAGGGCCTGAGCCTTCTAAGGACACAGCATGACTGCGGATGCTTCACCCGCTGCACCCCCACGCGACAAGAACGTGATGACCGGCTCGGGCGCCATCCTGGCCTCGCTCGAGAAGCTCGGTGTCACCGACGTCTTCGGCCTTCCCGGCGGCGCGATCATGCCGTTCTACGACGAGCTGATGGCCTCCACCACCATCCGCCACATCCTGGTGCGCCACGAGCAGGGCGCCGGCCACGCGGCCGAGGGCTACGCCGCCGCCTCCGGCAGGGTCGGCGTCGCGATCGCCACCTCCGGCCCCGGCGCGACCAACCTCGTCACCGCGATCGCCGACGCCTACATGGACTCGGTGCCGCTGCTGGCGATCACCGGGCAGGTGTTCTCGACCTCGATGGGAACGGATGCCTTCCAGGAGGTCGACATCGTCGGCATCACGATGCCGATCACGAAGCACTCGATCCTCGTCAAGCGTGCCGAGGACGTGCCGGCGGCGCTCGCGTCGGCGTACCACATCGCCTCCACCGGTCGCCCCGGTCCGGTGCTCGTCGACATCACCAAGGACGCGCAGCAGGGCCAGATGACGTTCCACTGGCCGCCGAAGCTCGACCTGCCGGGCTATCGGCCGGTGACGAAGGCGCACGGCAAGCAGATCACGGCCGCCGCCGAGCTGATGTTCGAGTCACAGCGTCCGGTGCTCTACGTCGGTGGCGGTGTCGTGCGGGCGGGAGCCCACAAGGAGCTGCTGAAGCTCGCCGATCGCACCGGGCTGCCTGTCGTGACGACGCTCATGGCCCGAGGGGCGTTCCCGGACTCGCACCCGCACCACCTCGGCATGCCGGGCATGCACGGCACGGTGCCCGCGGTGCTCGCCCTGCAGGAGAGCGACCTCATCGTCGCCCTCGGCGCCCGCTTCGACGACCGCGTGACCGGCAAGGTCGCCGAGTTCGCTCCCGACGCGAAGGTCGTGCACGTCGACATCGACCCGGCCGAGATCGGCAAGATCAAGCACGCCGACGTTCCGATCGTTGGCGACCTGAAAGACGTGCTGCCCGAACTGCTCGACGCCTACGAGTCGGTCGCGAAGAAGGCGAAGCCCGATACCGCCGAATGGTGGACGCGGTTGAACCAGCTGAAGGCGAACTATCCGCTCGGTTACACCGACGACCCCGACGACGGGTTGCTCGCGCCGCAGACGGTCATCGAACGCATCGGGCAGCTCTCCGGACCGGAGGCGATCTACGCCGCCGGTGTCGGCCAGCACCAGATGTGGGCGGCGCAGTTCATCAAGTACGAGCGTCCCAACGCCTGGCTCAACTCCGGCGGCGCCGGAACGATGGGCTACTCGGTTCCCGCCGCGATGGGTGCCAAGGTCGCGCAGCCCGACCGTCTGGTCTGGGCGATCGACGGCGACGGCTGCTTCCAGATGACCAACCAGGAACTCGCGACTTGCACGATCAACGACATCCCGATCAAGGTCGCCGTCATCAACAACTCCTCGCTCGGCATGGTGCGCCAGTGGCAGTCGCTGTTCTACGACGGCCGCCACTCGTTCACCGACCTCGACACCGGGCACACGAAGGTGGGCGAGCAGACCCGCATGATCCCCGACTTCGTGAAGCTCGCGGAGGCCTACGGCGCACTCGGCATCCGGGTGACGAAGCCGGAGGAGATCGACCCGGCGATCAAGCTGGCGATCGAGACCAACGACCGTCCGGTCGTCATCGACTTCATCGTGAGCCGTGACGCCATGGTGTGGCCGATGGTGCCGCAGGGCGTCGGCAACTCGCAGGTGCAGTACGCCCGCGATCTGGCCCCGACCTGGGAAGAGGAGTAACCGCCATGTCGACTCACGTGCTCTCTCTCCTCGTCGAGGACAAGCCGGGCCTGCTCACCCGCGTCGCGGGGCTGTTCGCCCGCCGCGGCTTCAACATCGAATCCCTCGCCGTCGGCCACAGCGAGATCGAGGGTCTGTCGCGCATCACCGTGGTGGTGGATGTCGAAGACCTCCCGCTCGAGCAGGTGACCAAGCAGCTCAACAAGCTGATCAACGTCATCAAGATCGTCGAGCTCGACCCCGACGCCTCGGTGCAGCGCCAACACCTGCTCATCAAGGTCAAGGTCGACGGCAACAGCCGTTCGCAGATCCTCGAGGCGGTGACGCTGTTCCGTGCGCGCGTCGTCGACGTCGCCCCCGACTCCCTCGTCGTCGAGGTGACGGGCGACAGCGGCAAGGTCAACGCGCTGCTGCGGATGCTGGAGCCCTACGGCATCAAGGAGATCGCGCAGAGCGGCCTCCTCGCGATCGGCCGCGGCAGCAAGAGCATCACCGAACGAGTCTTCAAGAACTAACCGAGAAACGAAGGAAAACACATTGGCTGAGATCTTCTACGACAAGGACGCCGACCTCGCCCTGATCCAGGGCAAGAAGGTCGCGATCGTCGGCTACGGCTCGCAGGGCCACGCCCACGCGCAGAACCTGCGCGACTCGGGCGTCGAGGTCGTCATCGCGCTGAAGGACGGCTCGAAGTCGACCGCGAAGGCGAAGGAGGACGGCTTCGAGGTGAAGAACGTCGCCGACGCGACCCAGTGGGCCGACCTGATCATGATCCTCGCGCCCGACCAGCACCAGCGCGGCATCTGGAACGAGTCGATCAAGGACAACCTCGCCGAAGGCAAGACGCTCGCCTTCGCGCACGGCTTCAACATCCGCTTCGGCTACATCGACGCCCCGGAAGGCGTCGACGTCATCCTCGTCGCCCCGAAGGCCCCCGGCCACACCGTCCGTCGCGAGTTCGTCGCCGGCCGCGGCATCCCCGACATCATCGCCGTCGAACGCGACGCGTCGGGTCAGGCCTGGGATGTCGCCCTGTCGTACGCGAAGGCGATCGGCGGAACCCGCGCGGGCGTCATCAAGACGACCTTCACGGAAGAGACCGAGACCGACCTGTTCGGCGAGCAGGCCGTGCTCTGCGGCGGCACCTCGCAGCTGGTGATGTACGGCTTCGAGACCCTCGTCGAAGCCGGCTACCAGCCCGAGATCGCCTACTTCGAGGTGCTGCACGAGCTGAAGCTCATCGTCGACCTGATGTGGGAGGGCGGCATCGCCAAGCAGCGCTGGTCGGTCTCCGACACGGCCGAGTACGGCGACTACGTCTCGGGCCCCCGTGTGCTTCCCCCGTCGGTGAAGGAGAACATGAAGGCGGTGCTCGCCGACATCCAGTCGGGTGCGTTCGCGAAGCGCTTCATCGCCGACCAGGATGCCGGCGCCCCCGAGTTCCTGGAACTGCGGGCCAAGGGTGCCGCCCACCCGATCGAGTCCACCGGCAGGGAGCTGCGCGCGCTCTTCGCGTGGAAGCAGACCGACGCCGACTACACCGAGGGCAGCGCCGCTCGCTAGCCGTTCGTTAACCCGACACGGGGGTGCGTGTCTTCCGCACGTTCACCCCCGGTCGGGAACCTTGGCGGCGTGCTCCGGGTCTGCGTCGCCCTTCTGACCGTCGTCGTCCTCGCGGGCGGAGGCCTCGCCGCCTCCCCACCCGCCGCGGCCGAGCTGCCGAAGCCCGACCCCGGCGCGGTGCCCGCCGTGCTCATCAACGAGGTGGCAAGCGCATCCGCCCACTCGGATGCCGACAGCTTCTTCGAGTTGCGCAACTGGGGCGACACCGCCGTCGACCTCACCGGCTGGGAAGTGTTCCGCTGCACGTTCGCGGGGTTGCGCAGCAACGCGGGCCGCACCGAGGGCGACCTCAGCGGAATCGTGCTGCAACCGGGCGAGATCGTCACGGTGAGTCGTGTCGGGATGCCGGGCGACGCGCGGTTCCTCGCCGGCTTCGACGTCACCGGATTCGGGCTCTACCTGGAGAATCCCGACGACGAACCGGTCGATCTCGTCGGGGTGTTCCCGAACGAACCGCACGCGATGACGACCGAGTGCACCCCGGAGGGCGGCAATCTGCCGAACGTGCTCGACTTCGCACAGGGCGAGAGCTGGCAGCGCGTCGCCGCAACCGGTGACCCGGCCCGCGACTGGGTGGTCGCCCCGGCGACTCTCGGGGAGGCGAACGCGACCCGGTCGCTGAGCCCGGCGTCGTCGCAGGTCGTCGTCTCGGAGATCGCTTCGATGGGGCCGGGCGGATCGGGCGACGACTTCGTCGAGCTGCGCAACGACGGCACGTCGGTCGTTGACCTGTCGGGCTGGGAGCTCTTCCGCTGTACCGCCGAGGGCCGGGTGCGACCCGACACGCTCCAGCTGACGATCCCCGAGGGCACGCGGCTCGATCCGGGCGAACGCTGGGTCGCCGGCGGCCCCGGGTTCACCGGCGACGCCGACGCCGAGTACGCCACGTCGCTCGCCGATGCGACCTCCGGGGCGCTGCTGCGGGATGCCGACGGCGCGCTCGTCGACCGGGTCGCGATCGCCGGCATCCGCGACTCGGCGTGCCAAGATCCGAAGCTGCCGCCCGTGCTCGACGCGGTCGCGGGGGAGTCGTACCAGCGCACGTCGAGCGGCTGGGTGCTCGCACCGCGCACCCCCGGGGCGGCCAACGCGACGACCGACGACTCCGTGTTCGACACCGGCTTCGCCTACCCGGGGGGCGACGGCGAACCCGATCCGGGCGTCGCGATCAGTGAGATCGCGAACGACCCCGGCCCCGACGGGCTCCCCGCCGGGTGGACGCCGCGCAACTTCGTCGAACTCGGCAACTACGGCGACGAACCCGTCGACATCGGCGGGTGGACGGCCTACCGCTGCACCGTCGACGGGCCGCGCGCGGTCGACCCGCAGTTCCGCATCCCGGGCGGAACGATGCTCGAGCCCGGTGCGACGTTCCTGGCGGCCCTCGCGGGAACGGCGGCGGCCGCCGACGCCGACGTCGTCTACGACACGGCACTCAGCCTGCTCGGCACGGGAGTGTGGATCGCGGATGCCGACGGCGAGCGGGTCGACAGCATGGGCGTCTACGCGCAGAGCGTCTTCGACGGAGCGAACATCGCGCTGAGCCCGTGCACGAAGGGTCTCGCGCTCGCGGTGCACCTTCCCGACCGGCTGCTGAGCGAGACGTTCCAGCGCACCCGGTTCACCGGCGTCGATGCCGACGACTTCACGGTGGCCGAGGCGACTCCGGGCGAGATCGACCTCGTGCCCTGGGCCGACCCGACCGCGCGGGTGCCGATGGCGCCCGACGCGATCGCGGAGGTCGCCGAGACCGAACCCGCTGTCGTGTCGGGCGACCCGGTCGAGGTGATCGAAGCCTGGGCCGGCTCGACCGACGGTGGCCCGCTCACGGCCGAACGCGGCGACGACGAGACCCGTCTCGACCCGTCGGACGCCGGGCCGGCGTCCGACGACGGCTACCGCTATCCCTACCAGCGTCTCGTGCTCGACGCCTCCGGTCTCTCGCCCGGATCGCGCGTGACCTGGAGCGGTCACGGCAGCGGCACCACCGAACTGCAGCTCTCGGTGTGGACGGGTTCGTCATGGCGTCTGCTCGACGCCGACGTGGGCGACGACGTCGTGCTGACGGGAACGCTCGAGAACGGCGAGATCCGGGACGGCGCGGTGAGCATCCTCGTGCAGAACGGACCGCGCACCCAGCCGCGCATCGTCGACGAGCGCGACGCGCGCCTCGAAGACCCCGCCGACTACGACCTCGCGATCGCGCACATCACCGACACGCAGTACCTCTCCGAGTCGTACCCCGAGGTCTACGCGCGCATGGTGAGCTGGATCGCCGCGAACGCCGCCACCCGCAGAATCGAGTTCGCGACGCACACCGGCGACATGGTCGAGAACTGGGTCGACCCCGAACAGACCGAGGAACGCGCCCGGCGCGAGTACGAGCTGGCCAGCGACATCCAGGCGATCCTCGACGACGCCGGGGTGCCCAACAGCGTGCTGCCCGGCAACCACGACAACAAGCGCGGCGCCGACAACTCGCTGTTCAACGAGTACTTCGGTCCCGATCGCTACGCCGAGATGCCGGAATACGGCGGCTCGATCGCTCCCGGCGACAACCGCGCGAACTTCTCGACGTTCGCGGCGGGCGGGGCGCGGTTCCTCATGCTGTCGCTGCCTTACGCCTACGGCGAGGAGGAGATGGCCTGGGCCGAGCAGGTCGTCACGAGTCACCCCGACCACAACGTCGTGATCTCGACCCACGAGCACGTCATGCCGCTGACCCTCGAGGGCACGGCCCATCGAGCCGGTTCGAACCGCTGGACCTCACGCGGCGACGAGCTGTGGGAGCGGGTGATCGCCCCGAACCGCAACGTCGTCGTCGTGCTGTCGGGCCACTTCCACGGGCTGGGCCTGCTGCGCACCGAGGATGCGGGCGGCATCCCCGGCCACGATGTCGTCGAGATCCTCGCCGACTACCAGGAGTACCGCACGCACACCGGCGAGCGCGCGACGGGGTTCCAGCGGATGCTGCAGCTCGACCTCGCCGGCGGGGTCATCGCCGTCGACACCTTCTCGCTGCGACTCGAGGAGTCGTACGGGCTCGACTACGACTACCGGCAGTTCGTTCCCGACACCGGTTCGCCGGTGACCCCGTCCAACGTGCGACCCTGGCGCATCGTGGAGTCGGGTCTGCAGAACCGCTACACCGAGGCCGACGACGAGTTCCTCGCCCAGGTGGCCTTCCAGTACGAGAAGTCGGTCGAGACGGTGAGCGTCGTCGCCGACCGGCCCATCGCCGTCGCTCAGTCGAGGCTGCGCACCGGGATGCTGTAGCCGCGCTTGATGACGGTGGCGATGAGGTCGGGCACCGGCAGCGAACGGCGCAGGCGGCTGATCGCCATGTCGACGGCGTGATCGTCGGGGTCGTCGGGCAGTGCGGTCGCGAGTTCGGAGCGGGCGACGACGCGCCCCGGGTCGGCGAGCAGCAGCCGGAACAGGGCGAGGCTGGTCGGGGAGAGGGAGGCGCTGCGACCGTCGACCACGACGAGCCGCCCCCGCAGTTCGACGGTGCCCTGCGGGGTCGCGACGCGACGGATCGCGGTGGTCTCCAGATGCTCGCAGACGAGGCGGATGAGCGCGCCCATACGGAAACGCTCGGGCGCGATCGGCCGGATCCCGGCGGCTTCGAGCGGCGCCGCGGTGACGGGTCCGACAGCTGCTGCGGTGACGCCGTCGGCGAAGGCGTCGAGCACGGCGCCGAGCTTTCCGGCCTGCTCGGCGGTCGCGAGCAGGGCGTCGACGGCGGGAGCGCTCGTGAAGGTCACCGCGTCGACGGAGCCCGTGCAGATCGCGTCGACGAGCCGCAGCACGCGGGTCGAGTCCTCGGGGAGGCTCCAGCGGTAGGGCGCCGCCGTGAGCACCCGGGCACCGGCGTCGCGCAGCCGGTCGATCTGAGCGACGTCGGGGAACCCGTGCAGTTGCACGGCGATCGTGAGGCCGTCGACGCCTTCTTCGAGCACCTGGTCGACGAGCGACGCCGTGGTCTCGTCGACGCTCATCCCTCGGTCTTCCAGCCCGGCGGCGCGGATCGCTCCCCGCGCCTTCGGGCCGCGCACCAGGATGCGGGCGCGGGTGAGCACCTCGGTGAGTTCGGCGCCGAGTCCGGCGGCGTCGGCGACCTCGAACCAGCGCCGCACCCCGTACGACGTCGTGGCGAGCATGAGGTCGGGTCGCGCCTCGATGATCGCTGCGGTGTCGCGCGTCAGTTCGGCGTCGTCGTCGACCGCGGCGATGCGGATCGCGGGTGCGTGCAGCACCTCGGCGCCGCGTCGCTCGAAGGCCGCGATGAGGTCTTCGCTGCGTCGGTCGGAGGTGACGCCGATGCGGAATCCCTCGAGTTGGTCGGGACGGAAACCCGCGGCGAACCCCGCGTCCGTCTCGACATCGGCCACGATCACTCCGTTCATCGGCGGAACGGTGCTATTCGCCGGCGAGGGCGATCACGTCCCGGGAGATCCGGTCGGCTTCCTCGCCGTGGTGCATCAAGCGTACGACCTCGCCGACGACGATGACGGCGGGTGACGAAACTCGCAGCCGCGTGCTGACCTCGGTGGCGTCGCTGACGGTGGTGACGGTCGTGCGCTGCGACAGCTGGGTTCCGCGTTCGATGATCGCCAGCGGCATGTCGGCCGGCATGCCGAAGCGGGCCAGCCCGGCGGTCAGGTGGGGCAGGTTGCTCACCCCCATCAGCACGACGATCGTTCCGCCGAGACCGGCGAGGTGCGCGAGCTGGGCGTCGTCGAGCGGGGCGTGCCCCGAGACGACGGTGAACATGCGGCTCACCTCGCGGTAGGTGACGGGGATGCCGGCGGCCGCGGGCACCGCGATCGCGCTCGTCACCCCCGGGATGACGGTCACCGGAACACCGGCCGCGCGGCAGGCGGCGACCTCTTCGCCGCCGCGGCCGAAGACGTAGGGGTCGCCGCCTTTGAGCCGTGCGACGGTGCGGCCCTCGAGAGCGCTCGCGACCATGCGCCGTTCGATCTCGTGCTGCGGGATCGCGTGGTGACCCGGGGTCTTGCCGACATCCACGATCTCGGCGCCGGGCGCGAACTCGCGCAACCGCTGCTGCGGAGCGAGCCGGTCGACGTAGATGATGTCCGCACGGGCGAGGGCGTCGCGTGCGGCGAGGGTCAGCAGCCCGTCGTCGCCGGGGCCGCCGCCGATCAGGGTCACGGTGCCGATGGGTTCCGCGGAGGCGGGTGCCTCGCTGAGGATCCAGGTGCGTCGACCGGCGACGGCTCGGATCATCCGTTCTTCCTCGGCGTCGGCGTCCACCAGCACGACCAGGTCCATGCCGTCGACGACGTCGCGCCAGCCCGCGAGGTGTTTCGGGCGCTCGACCGACCGGCATCCGGCATCCGTCGCGGTGATTGAGACGGCAGCGCCGGCCTGCACGAAACGGGCGACGGCGAGCCGGGCGGATGCCGCCCCGCCGACGACGAGCACGGTGCGTCCGGCGAGATCGAGGTCGAGCTGCATGTCAGTCCGCCTCCCGCCGCGGGATGGTGGCGCCCGCGATGAGCACGGATTCGCGCTCTTCGGGGGTGGCCGGACGCGGCTGACCGCGTTCGCGCACCTGCACGACGCCGGGGTCGGCCGTCTCGGGTGCGTTGACGAACGACCGGAACCGGCGCAGCCGCTCGGGGTCGGCCAGGGTGGCCGCCCACTCGTCTTCGTAGTTGTCGACGTGCTCGGCCATCGCGCGTTCCAGATCGGCGCCGATGCCGAGGCTGTCGTCGCAGACGACGGCCTTCACGTGCTCCAGCCCGCCGTCGAGCTCCTCCTGCCAGCGCGCCGTGCGCTGCAGGCGGTCGGCGGTGCGGATGTAGTACATCAGGTACCGGTCGATGTAGCGGATGAGGGTGTCGTGATCGAGGTCTTGCGCGAGCAGTTCGGCGTGCACGGGCTGGAAGCCGCCGTTGCCGCCGACGTAGAGGTTCCATCCGGTGTCGGTGGCGATCACGCCGATGTCTTTGCCCCGGGCCTCGGCGCACTCGCGCGCACAGCCTGAGACTCCGAACTTGAGCTTGTGCGGCGACCGCAACCCGCGGTACCGCAGCTCGAGTTCGATCGCCATGCCCACGGCATCCTGAACGCCGAACCGGCACCAGGTCGACCCGACGCACGACTTCACGGTGCGCAGCGACTTGCCGTACGCCTGGCCCGACTCGAAGCCGGCATCGACGAGGATGCGCCAGATGTCGGGCAACTGCTCGAGGCGGGCGCCGAACATGTCGATGCGCTGGCCGCCGGTGATCTTCGTGTACAGGTCGAACTGGGCGGCGACCTCGGCGATGACACGCAGCTTCTCGGGCGAGATCTCGCCGCCCGGGATGCGCGGCACGACCGAGTAGGTGCCGTCCTTCTGCATGTTGGCGAGGGCGCGGTCGTTGGTGTCCTGCAGCGCGCCGCGGCCGTTGTCGAGGATGTACTCGGAGTGCTGGCTGGCGAGGATCGAGGCGACGGCGGGCTTGCAGATGTCGCAGCCGTAGCCGGTGCCGAAGCGTTCCATGATCTGCTCGAACGAGGTGAGTTCGAGGATGCGCACCGACTCGAAGAGTTCGCTGCGGCTGAGCTCGAAGTGTTCGCAGAGGGCTCGGGAGATCTCGATGCCCGCCTTGCTGAGCTCGGTCTCGAGGATCTTCTTGACCAGCGGAACGCACGAGCCGCACTGGGTGCCGGCTCGCGTGCAGGCCTTGAGGGCACCGAGGTCGGTGCACGCCTCGCCGTGGCTCCCGTGGTCTCCACTCGCGGCGGCGCGGACGGTGCCGACCGAGACGTTGTTGCAGGAGCACAGGGGAGCGTCGTCGGGCAGTTCGCCGCCCGCCGGAGGCTCGGCCCCCGCCGCAGCGAGGTAGGCGCCGGGTTCCGCGGGCAGCTCGCGACCGAGCAGCGGGCGCAGCGAGGTGTAGGGCGCGGCGTCGCCGACGAACATGCCGCCGAGCAGGGTGGTGGCATCGTCGGAGACGACGACCTTCTGATAGAGACCGCGCGCCGGGTCGGCGTAGACGACCTCGAGCGCGCCGGGCGAGAGGGCCCGCGCATCGCCGAAGGAGGCGACCTCCACGCCCGAGAGCTTGAGCTTGGTGGCGTCATCGATGCCGGGGAACTCGGCGTTTCCGCCCGACAGGCGGTCGGCGACCACTTCGGCCATGGCGTTGGCCGGGGCGACCAGCCCGACGCAGACCCCGTCGATGCTCGCGACCTCGCCGATCGCCCAGATTCCGGGAGCCGACGACGCGCACGCCGCGTCGATGACGACGCCGCCGCGCGGTCCGATCTCGAGGCCGGCGTCGCGGGCGAGTTCGTCACGGGGGGTGATGCCGATCGCGAAGACGACGAGGTCGGCGTGCAGCGCGCGGCCGTCGCCGAGTTCGACTCCGACGACCTTCCCCGAGGGGGCGAGGGTGACCGCGGACGGCCGCGTACCGAGCGCGAGCTCGATGTCCTGCGCTTTGATGAGGCGGCCGAGCGCCTGGCCGGCGCCTTCGTCGAGTTGCGCCGACATGAGCCAGCCGCCCGAGTGCACGACGGTGACGCGACCCCCGAGCCGGGCGAGGCCGCCGGCCGCTTCGAGCCCCAGCAGCCCGCCGCCGACGACGACGACGTTGGGGGAGCGGCCGAGGCTCGTGCGCAGGTCGAGCATCTCGGAGACGATGGCGTCGACGTCGTCGATCGTGCGGTAGACCCGCCCGGCGTCGGCGTGCGGGATGGCGGGGACCGTCGCCCAGGAGCCGGTGGCGAGAACGAGGTCGTCGTAGCCGAGGAGTTCGCCGTCGGCGAGGCTGACGGTGCGGGCTTCGGGGTCGATCGCGACCACCGCACTCGAGCCGCGGTAGCGGATGGCGGGGTGCTGCCAGACGGACCCGTCGGCGAGCGTCAGGTCGGCGGTCGGGTCGTCGAGTCGGCGGGAGAGCGCGACGCGGTCGTACGGCAGGTGGGGCTCGTCGCCGAGCACGGTGATATCGAGGTCGCGGGATCCGTCGACCAGGTCGCGCGCGGCGATCGCATCGGCGAGACGGTGGGCTGCGGGGCCGCCCCCGACGACGATCACCCGCCGAGGCGTGCCGTCGTGTTGGCTCATGCCCGTTCCTCCCGGGCCCTGTGTGCTCACGGGCCGTTGCGGTCCACGGTAGGTGGCTCGCGTTTCGTCGCCGTTGCACCCGTGTAACGGTGTGTGACTGACGCCTCACCGTTCCCGGCCGCGACTGTGAGGCAGTTGTCACACATTCGTCACGGTGGATGCGGTTGCCCGAAACGCGGGCTCCCTAGGCTCCTCGCCAAGACTTAAGAGGAGTGTGCGATGACCGATACCCAGATGACGGCCATCGCCGCCCGATGGATGGATGTCTGCGGCCTCGCCGATCTCGAACCCTTCTGGGGTGAGGCGGCGCTCGTCGTCGGCCACCAGATCGCCATCGTGCGGCTGCCCGGTGACCGGGTCTACGCGGTCGGCAACCTCGACCCGATCGCCGACGCGTACGTCATGTCGCGTGGCATCGTCGGTTCGCGCGGCGACCGCCCGACGATCGCATCCCCGCTGCACAAAGAGGTCTACGACCTCGAGACCGGCGAGCGCCTCGGCGCCGAGGGGCCGGGGCTCGGCAGCTACCCGGTGCGGGTGGTCGACGATCGCCTCGAGGTGCTCGTCCCGGAAGCCGGCGAGGAGTTCGCCGCGTGACCGCCGCCGTGCTGGTCACCGCCCCGCACGGGACGAGTGACCCGGCGGGGCAGCGTGCCGTCGCCGCGCTCGTCGCCGCCGTCGCCGAGCGGGCGCCGGATGTCGACGTGCGCGAGGCCTTCGTCGACGTCCAAGCCCCCGACGTGCCGACGGTGCTCGACGGCATCCCCACCGACCCGGTCGTCGTCGTTCCCCTTCTGCTGTCGGCGGGGTACCACGTGCGGGTCGATCTCGCGCGTGCCGCGAAGGCCGCCGAGAACCCCTCGGTCGTGGTGGCCGCGGCTCTCGGTCCCGACCCGCGACTCGTGTCGCTCCTCGAGCGCAAGCTCGCCGACATCCCTCTCGCCGCCGACGACGCCCTCGTGCTCGCGGCCGCCGGATCCAGTGACGGGCGTGCGGTCGACGACTGCCGGGCCATCGCCGATGCGCTCGCCGAGCGCGCCGGTCGGCCGGTCGAGGCGGCCTTCATCTCCGCGGCCCAGCCGGAACTGAGATCGGCGATCGCGCAGGCTCGCGAGGGTGGCGCCGACCGGGTCATCGTTCTCAGCTATCTGCTCGCCCCGGGCTACTTCGCCGACCTCGCGGCGGCGGCCGGCGGCGACCTCACGACCCCACCGCTGCTCGCGACCGGAGAACCCGTGCCCTCCGAGCTGGTCGACATCGTGCTCGAGCGGCACCGGGCGGCTCATGTGTCGAGCGTGTTACAAGCCTCTCTCGACCTCGCCGCGAGGGTGTGAGCAGGTGGTGACCGAACGGTAACGGCAACCGCGAGTCGCCGAAACACGGCATGGCTAGCGTCAACCGCATCCGCTTCCCTCACCTCGACGAAGGATTACTGATGGCGTCAACAACAGCAGCAGAAAGCACCGCACCGGCCGTCGCTGCGCCGGTACTCGTCCACCGACCGGGTGGAGTGATCGACAACTGGGACCCCGAGAACCACGTGCAGTGGGAGGGCGGCGGTCGCGCGATCGCCCAACGCAACCTGCGCTGGTCGATCTTCGCCGAGTTCCTCGGCTTCATCGTCTGGCAGCTCTGGAGCATCGTCGTCGTGCAGCTTCCGGCCGCCGGCTTCACCTTCGACATCGGCCAGACCTTCTGGCTGATCTCGATGCCGGCCCTGGTCGGCGCGACCCTGCGCTTGCCCTACACCTTCCTCGTGCCCAAGGTCGGCGGTCGCAACTGGACGATCATCTCGGCGGCGCTCCTGCTGATCCCGTCGATCTCGCTCGGGTTCGCGGTGAGCAACCCCGAGACGCCGTTCGGCGTGATGCTCTTCATCGCGGCGCTCGCCGGTTTCGGTGGCGGCAACTTCGCCTCGTCGATGTCGAACATCAACTTCTTCTTCCCGCAGCGGGAGAAGGGCTACGCGCTCGGCCTCAACGCGGCCGGTGGAAACATCGGCGTCGCGGTCGCCCAGATCGTCGTGCCGTTCGTCATCATCATCGGCGCCGTCGGGACGACCAAGAACCTCGCGTTCGCCGGGTGGTTCTGGATCCCGTTCATCCTCATCGCGATCTTCGGCGCCTACAAGTTCATGAACAACCTGTCGAACGCGAAGGCCGACTTCGCGGCGTCGGCGGCCGCGCTGCGCGACCCGCACACCTGGATCATGTCGATCCTGTACATCGGCACGTTCGGGTCGTTCATCGGGTTCGCGGGTGTGTTCCCGAAGGTCATCCAGACGCAGTTCCCCGAGCTCTCGAACTTCCAGATCGGGGCCGCCGGCATCACGCTCGCCTTCCTCGGCGCTCTCGTGGGATCGCTGTCGCGGCCGTTCGGCGGCAAGCTCGCCGATCGGTTCGGCGGCGCGAAGATCACCGTGTTCGCGTTCACCGCGATGGCCGTCGGCGCCCTCGCCGTCGTGCTGACCCTCCCGGTGGGCAACTTCTGGCTGTTCCTCGGAACGTTCCTGTTCATCTTCGCCGCGACCGGAATCGGCAACGGATCGACGTACCGCATGATCCCGAGCATCTTCTCGGCCCGCAGCGGCGTCGAGGATGCCCACAACAACTCCGGCGACGTCAGCACCACCCGCAAGACGTCCGCCGCGATCGGCATCATCTCGGCGATCGGCGCCTACGGCGGGTTCATCATCCCGCAGGTGCTCGGCGCGTCGCTCGGGTCGACCGGCAGCTACGCGACGGCCATCTACGGCTTCGTCGGCGCCTACGTCGTCTTCATCGCCATGACGCTGTTCTTCTACATGCGCCGCGGCAGCAAGCTGGGGCAGCGCGTCTGATGAGCACGGCATCCACCGGGGTCGACACCGCGTCGCACTGTCCGTACTGCGCCCTGCAGTGCGCGATGACGCTGACGCGCGTCTCGACCCCGGTGGATGTCACGCTGAGCGTCGCCGGCCGGGACTTCCCGACCAACCGTGGCGGCCTCTGCAAGAAGGGCTGGACGGCCGCTGAGGTGCTCAGCTCCTCCGATCGCCTCACCGAGCCGTTGCTGCGCACCGAGGACGGCACGTTCCGGCCCGCCAGCTGGGACGAGGCGCTCGACTTCGTCGCGGCGAAGGTTCACGAGATCCGTGAGGAGTCCGGCCCCGACGCGGTCGGGGTCTTCGGCGGCGGCGGGCTCACCAACGAGAAGGCCTACCAGCTCGGCAAGTTCGCCCGGCTCGCCCTGGGCACCTCGCGCATCGACTACAACGGCCGGTTCTGCATGTCGTCGGCCGCAGCCGCCGGGATGCGGGCGTTCGGTCTCGACCGCGGGCTGCCGTTCCCGCTCGAGGCGCTCGACGACGCCGACGTGATCCTGCTGCTCGGCACCAACGTCGCCGAGACGATGCCGCCGTTCATCGGCCACCTCGAAGGGGTGCGCAGCCGCGGCGGCCTCATCGTCGTCGACCCGCGGCGCACCCCGACCGCACGGCTCACCGACGACGGAGCGGGGTTGCACGTGCAGCCCGCGCCCGGCACCGACCTCGTGCTGCTGCTCGGCCTCGCCCACGTCGTGCTCGCCGAAGGACTCGCCGACCTCGCCTATCTCGAGGCGCGCACGGTGGGCCTCGAGAAGGTACGGCGGGATGTCGCGGCCTGGTGGCCCGAGCGCGTGCAGAGCGTCACCGGGGTTCCCGTGGCGACGATTCGCGACGTGGCGCGTCGCCTCGCCGCCGCCGACGGCGCCTACGTGCTCACCGGCCGGGGGGTCGAGCAGCACGCCGACGGCACCGACACGGCGACGTCGGCGATCAACCTCGCACTCCTCCTCGGCCTCGTCGGCTCGGACACCTCCGGTTACGGCACGCTCACCGGGCAGGGCAACGGGCAAGGCGGCCGCGAGCACGGGCAGAAGGCCGACCAGCTTCCGGGCTACCGCAAGATCACCGATCCGGCTGCACGCGAGCACGTCGCGCGGGTGTGGGGCGTCGAGCCCGAGATCATCCCGGGTCCCGGCGTGCCGGCCGTCGAACTGCTCGGCGAACTCGGCGTGCCCGGCCGCATCCGTGCCCTGCTCGTGCACGGCTCCAACGTCGTCATCTCCGCCCCCGACGCCGGCGCCGTGCGCGCGGGACTGCGGGCGCTCGACCTGCTCGTGGTGAGCGACTTCTTCCTCTCCGAGACGGCGCAGGAAGCCCACGTCGTGCTGCCGGTGCCGCAGTGGGCCGAAGAGGAGGGCACGATGACCTCCCTCGAAGGCCGGGTGCTGCGCCGCCGTCGGGCGATCGACCCGCCCCCGGGGGTGCGCGACGAACTCTGGATCCTCAGCGAACTCGCGCGGCGGCTCGACGCCCCCGGACGGTTCGACCTCGACGCCGAGGCGGTGTTCGACGAACTCTGCCGGGCCACCGCCGGCGGGCCCGCCGACTACTCGGGGATCAGCTATCCGCTGCTCGACTCGGGCGCCGCCGTGCACTGGCCCTACCCGACAGGCAGCACCGGCACGCCGCGGCTGTTCCGGGAACGGTTCGCCCACGACGACGGCCGGGCTCGACTGGTGAGCGTGCGCCCGGCGTCGCGGCCCGAGCCGGCCGGGGTCGACGGCACGTTGACGCTCATCACCGGACGCCTGCTCGAGCACTACCAGTCGGGCACGCAGACGCGCCGGGTGGCCGAACTGGCTGAGGTGCATCCGCACATGGAGGCCCAATTGCATCCGGTCGCCGCCGAACGCCTCGGGCTGACCGACGGCGACCTCGCCGAACTGACCAGCCCGAGCGGAACGGTGCAGGCCCTCGTGCGACTGAGCCCCGACATCCGTCACGACACCGTCTTCCTGCCCTTCCACTACCCCGATCTCGAGAGTGCCAACCTGGTGACCCGATCCGACACCGACCCCATCTCGGGCATGCCCGAGTTCAAGCGCACCGTCGTGCAGATGCGACTCGTGCAGGCGAACCTCGTGGAGGCCCGGAATGCCTGAACGCGTCGTTCTCGTCGGCTTCGGCCCGGTCGGTGCCCGCTTCGCCGAAGAGCTGCTCCCCCTCGTGCGCAGCGGTGACGTCGCGCTCACAGTCGTGGGCGCCGAGGGCGACGACGCCTACAACCGCGTGCTCGTCTCGGAGTACGCCGTCGGCAGCGTCGACCGGGAATCGCTCACCGTGTGCGCCGCCGACGACCTGCGCGAGGCCGGAGTGGTGGTGCTGACCGGCATGACCGTGCGTGCCCTGCTGCGGTCGCGCCGCACGGTGAGGCTCGCCGACGGCACCGAGCTGCCCTACGACCGGTTGGTGCTCGCCACCGGCGCCCGCGCGTTCGTGCCGACCCTCGACGGGGTGCGGCGCATCCGGCGGGAGGGGCTGATCCCCGCCGAGGACGCGCGCGACCTCGACTCCGCGGGGGTGCGGTTCCCCGACGGGGTGACCGTGCTGCGCGACCTCGCCGACGCGGAACGGGTGCGTGAGACCGTCGACGCGGGCGGACGCATCGTCGTGCTCGGCGCCGGTGTTCTCGGCATGGAGTTCGCGCTCGCCGCCGTGGCCCAGGGGGCCGAGGCGTGCGTCGTGCACCACGGGGCCGTGCCGATGGAACGTCAACTCGATCGCGGAGCCGGCACGGTGCTCGCCGCGGCCGCACGCCGCGCCGGGGTGGCGACGATCGCCCACACCCGTGCGGAGTCGGTGCTGCTCGCCCACGACGACAACGGTCGCGCCCGGTTCGACGCCCTCGTCTGCGCCGACGGCAAGGTCATCCACGGCGACCTGCTCGTGCTCTCCTGCGGCGTCGCGGCCCGCACCGAGCTCGCCGGGATCGCCGGTCTGCCGGTCGCCCGCGGCGTGCTCGTCGACGCC
The DNA here is from genome assembly GCF_014653215.1 of Pseudolysinimonas yzui. Lineage (GTDB taxonomy): Bacteria > Actinomycetota > Actinomycetes > Actinomycetales > Microbacteriaceae > Pseudolysinimonas_A > Pseudolysinimonas_A yzui. Next base: position 547,844 of record NZ_BNAI01000002.1, read on the forward strand.
GAACTGCGCTCCTGGGGCGACCCCGACATCTACGCGATCGGCGACTGCGCCCACATCGCCGATCGGGAAGCACACGACCGCACGCCGCGGGGTGCGCCGAGCGGCCTGATCGGCGCGGGCTGGCGTCAGGCGGAGTGGCTCGCCCGGCGGTTCGCCGCCGAACTCGCCGGCAGCGCGCTCGAGCCGGCGGTGGTCGAGCGTCCCGCCCTCGTCATGCTCAAGGCCGAGGGGGTCGACCTCGTCGCCGCCGGTGATGTCACGCCCGATCCCTGGGACGACGACGAGTCGGCGCCGCACGCCGACGGGTGCGCGGCCGGGCGCACGGTCGCCCAGTGGGCCGACCCGGCACACGGTCGCTACGTCAAGCTCGTGGCGCGCGCCGGCGTGCTCGAAGGCTTCGTCAGCGTCGGGATGCCGCGCACGGCGGCCGAGCTCACGCTGCTGTTCGAGCGCGGCAGCGAACTGCCCTCCGACGCCTCGGTGCTGCTGCGGTTCGACGGGCCGGACGGCCTGACCGAAGCCGAAGGGGCGTTCTCCCCGACGGCGACCGTGTGCTGGTGCAACGGCGTCACGGCGGGACGCATCCTGGAGGCGGCGAAGACGTGCGAGCCGACCGTCGCCGGAATCGCGGGGGCGACCCGCGCCGGCACCGGGTGCGGCGGCTGCCGCGGTCGCATCGCCGAACTGCTCGAGGTCGCCGTCACGACCTGAGCGGCGGGTCAGAGGCCGATCGTGCGATCGATGAACCGGTTCGTCACGACATCGTCGGGCACGACGCCTTTCGGGACGTCGACGCCGGCGCGCTTCCACGCGGGGACGGCGATCTCGAAGAGGTCGCGCAGGCGACCCAGCTCGATGTCGCCGATGGCGGCGTTTCCGCCGTTTCCGACGATGTCCTCCGCGTGCAGCAGCTCGAGAGCGGCGGCGGCCAGGGCGGCGCCGTACTCGACGTCGCCGAGCCGGGCCGACAGCTCCACCACGAGCGCGGTCGTCTCGTCGGGATCGTCGAGGTAGTCGACGAGCGCCTGTTGCAGCACCGGGACGAGCACGGCGAGGCACTCCGGGTAGCGCACGAGCGACTGCGGGCGCGCCGACAGCACCCCGGCGTCGCGTTCGTACCCGGCGTCGTCGATCAGCTGCCAGGCGAGCGACTCGGGTGACTCGGTGAGCTGCTCGAAGCGGTAGGGGTCGGTGAGGAGGTCGCCCGTCTGCGCGGGAACCCCGTCCGCGTCGATGAGGCCCTGGATGCTGGGGGGCGGGTCGGTCAGGATCTGCTCGGGAGTCAGGAACTGGGCGCCCACCGCGTAGTCGCTGAACGGGTCGCCCGGCGTCGTGACGAACGGCAGCAGCGCCGTGCCGTCGGGAGTCGCCTGACCGCCGATCGCCTGCACCGTCGGGATGCCCGGGTGCACGCGCACATCCCAGTAGGCGATCCGCGGGTCACGCAGCAGCGGGGCGAAGACGCCCACGGTGGGGTAGCGCCGGGCGTCGAGGATCGCGATGTCGGTGTCGACGGCGCCGAGCAGGATGCTCGGGTCGTCATGCAGTTCGACGTTCGCGCTCACCCCGTCGTCGGGGTCGCCGAGCAGGATCGTCAGCTGCGATCCCGACTCCTCGCCGTCGATGAGCAGCGGAGCGCTCACCGAGTTCACCCCGATGCGGATCTGGTCGGGGTCGAGCAGCCCGTAGAGGAAGCCCCACTCGACGCGGGGCATGTCGTCGGTCTGGATGCGGATGTCGGCCGGGCAGCCGTCGCGCGTCAGCCCGACGCCGCTCGCCGCGCTGGTCGAGCACGCGGTCAGCGGCAGGGCGAAGCCGACGACGGCGACCGCCGCGATCCGGCGTACCGTCGGCCGACGTGCCCCTTTTCGACGGGCAGAGTCGCGTCGCATCCGACCTCCCTGTTAGTGACAGTCAACCTCACCTTGACCGGCGAGGGCGATTATCCGCGCCGTAGGCTGGGGGGATGCCCCCTGTCGCCCTCGGCATCCCGGCGTTCCGCCGTGATCCCGCTGCCGCGCCGTCGACCGAGGGGCGTCCGCACACCGCCGACCTGATCGACCGGTTCGGACGCGTGGCTCGCGACCTGCGGGTGTCGATCACCTCGGCGTGCTCGCTGCGGTGCACCTACTGCATGCCGGCCGAGGGGCTGCCCGTCATCCCGTCGCGGGACCTGCTGTCGGCCGACGAGATCGGTCGGCTGGTCGGCATCGCGGTGCACGATCTCGGGGTGCGCGAGGTGCGATTCACCGGCGGCGAGCCGCTCACCCGCCCCGACCTGGTCGACCTCATCCGGGCTTCGTCGGACATCGCCCCCGGCATCCCGCTGGCGATGACCACCAACGGCATCGGCCTCGACCGCAAGGCCGCGGCGCTCGCCGAGGCGGGGCTGACCCGCATCAACGTGTCGCTCGACACCATCGACCGCGAGCACTTCGCCGCCGTCACCCGGCGCGACCGGCTGCCCGCCGTGCTGCGCGGACTCGACGCGGCTCGCGCCGCCGGGCTGGGTCCGATCAAGATCAACGCCGTCGCGCTGCGCGAAACCCTGGCGGATGCCGGCGACCTCCTCGCCTGGGCGCTCGACCACGACGTGCGGCTGCGGTTCATCGAGCAGATGCCGCTGGATGCCGACGAGACCTGGCGGCGCGAGAACCTGGTCTCGGCACAGGAGCTGCTCGACGAACTGGGCCGCCGATTCACGCTGACGCCCGCCGGCCGCGACGACCCGTCCGCTCCGGCGGAAGACTGGTTCGTCGACGGCGGCCCCGCGACCGTCGGCATCATCGCCTCGGTGACCCGCTCGTTCTGCGAAGCCTGCGACCGCACCCGGCTCACCGCCGAGGGCACGGTGCGGTCCTGCCTGTTCGGCGACGACGAGACCGACCTGCGCGCCCTGCTGCGCGGCGGAGCGACGGATGCCGAGATCGCCGAGCGCTGGCGCGGTGCGATGTGGAACAAGCAGGCCGGGCACGGCATCGACGCCGACGACTTCATCCGGCCCGTGCGCTCGATGGGCGCGATCGGTGGCTGACGTGCTCGTGCGGTACTTCGCCGCCGCGGTCGATGCCGCCGGCCGCGAAGAAGAACGGCTCACGGCATCCACCGTCGGCGAGCTGCGCGACACCCTCCTCGCGAGTTACCCCGCCATGGCGGCCGTGCTCGAGCGCGGTTCGTTCCTCGTCGACGGCGTCGTCACGCGCGACCCCGCCCGCACCCTCGGCGCCCGCGTCGACGTGCTGCCGCCCTTCTCCGGCGGCTGAACCCGCCGACATCCCGCGTTTTGCGTCGGCGTCCGCGTTGTGATTGCGGGGGCGGGACGCAAAACGCGGATGCCGGCGCCGCGGGGCTAGAGGCCGACCCACTCCGACGGGCCGTCGGCGAGGTGCTGGCGCTTCCAGATGGGCACGCGCTGCTTGATCTCGCCGACGAGTTTCGCGCACGCGGCGAAGGCTTCGGCGCGATGCGGGGCGGCGACGACGGCGACGAGGGCGACATCCCCGATCTCGAGGTGGCCGATGCGGTGCGCCGCGGCGACCCGCAGACCGGCCGCCGTAGCGACCTCGGCGCAGACGTCGGCGAGGAAGCGCTCCGCGTCGGGGTGGGCCTGGTAGTCGAGACTCGACACTCCCGCGCCGTGGTCGTGGTCGCGGATGACGCCCTCGAACACGACGAGCGCGCCGTCGGCATCCGTCAGTACCTGCTGCTCGAGCCAGGCGCGGTCGATCGGGGTGTCGACGATGAGGGCGACGGGCTCACTCATGGCCACCGCCGGCGATCTGGTCGTGCAGATGGGGCAGCAGGGTTTCGAGCACCGCGAGCCCGTCCCGCACCCCGCCGGGCGACCCCGGAAGGTTGATGACGATCGTCGACCCCGCGACGCCGGCGAGCGCCCGGCTCAGCACGGCGGTCGGCGTCACGGCGCGTCCCGCCGCCCGGATCGCCTCGGCCACCCCGGGCAGTTCGCGGTCGATCACCGTGCGGGTGGCTTCGGGAGTGCGGTCTTGGGGATGGATGCCGGTGCCGCCGGTCGTGATGACGAGCGCGGGTGCCCCCGCGACGGCGCCGCCGAGCGCCCCCTCGATGTCGGCGTCGGCGACCACGACGGGGGAGTCGACGGTGTAGCCGTGTGCCGTCAGCCAGTCGACGATGAGCGGGCCGGTGCGGTCCTCGCGGGTGCCCGCGGCGGCCCCGGTTGAGGAGACGATGACGACGGCGGTGCCGCGGGCTTCGGCAACGGAGGGTTCGGGAGTCCAATGCCCGCTCTTGCCGCCGGTCTTCTCGACGAGGCGGATGTCGCCGAGCACGGCGGCCGGGTCGACGGCCTTGATCATGTCGTGCAGCGCGAGCCCGGCCACCGCGACGGCGGTGAGCGCCTCCATCTCGACGCCGGTCTTCGCGGTGACGGCGACCGTCGCGCGGATGCCGATGGATGCCTCGCCCGGTTCGAACTCGATCGTCACCGACTCGAGCGGCAGCAGATGGGCGAGCGGGATGAGGTCGCTCGTGCGCTTCGCGGCCTGGATGCCGGCGATGCGCGCCGTCGCCAGGGCGTCGGCCTTCTTCAGCCCGTCGGCGACGACGAGCGCGACGACCTCCGCCGTCGTGTCGAGGCGGCCGGTGGCGACGGCGACCCGGCGGGTGACCGCCTTGCCGCCGACGTCGATCATGCGGGCGCGGCCCTCCGCGTCGAGATGCGAGAGCTCGGTCATAGCTCCCAGGTTTCCACAGTCGCGCCCGCGGGGAGTTCGGTGACGTCTTCCGGGATGTCGAGCAGCACGTCGGCGGCGGCCAGAGCGGCGACCAGATGCGACGACGGGCCGCCGAGGGTTGCGACGCGGCCGGCCGGCAGCGCCCGCCCGCGCAGGAACTGCCGCTTGCCGGGCGGCGAGCTGAGGGGCGTGTCGAGGATGCGCGGCGCGCGCATCCTCGGGGGCAGCCCCGCGATCTCCCGCAGCACCGGCTCCACGAACAGCAGGAACGAGAGCTGACTCGACACCGGGTTGCCCGGGAAGCAGACGACGGGAACGCCGCGGTAGACCGCGGTCGCCTGCGGCCCGCCCGGCTGCATCGCGAGCACGTCGACGTGCGCGCCGAGCGGCTCGAGGGTTTCGCGCACCACCTCGTACTCACCCTGCGAGATGCCGCCGCTCGTGAGAATCAGTTCTGCTCCGCCATCGACCGAGCTGTCGAGAAGCAGGCGGAAGAACTCGGCCTGGTCGCCCACCCGGGCCGTGCTGACCAGTTCGGCGCCGGCGGCTTCGACCGCGGCGGCGAGCGCGGTGCTGTTCGAGTCGAAGATCTGCCCCGGCCCGAGAGCGTCGCCGAGATCGACGAGTTCGCTGCCGGTGCTGATGACGTCGACCCGGACCCGGGCCTCGACCTCGACCTCGGCGATGCCCGACGCCGCGAGGGCGCCGAGGTGGCGCGACGCGAGTCGCGTCCCGGCGGGAACGATGACGTCGCCTGCCGCCAGATCCGACCCCACGTCGCGCACATACTCGCCGGAGACGCGGGGCGCGCGGATGCTGACGAGGGAGCCGCTCACGGTCGTGTCCTCGACCGGCACCACGGCATCCGCCCCGGTCGGCAACGGCGCGCCGGTCATGATGCGCACGGCGGTGCCGGGAGCGAGCGGGGCAGGCTCACCGGGCGCCGCCGCGATCTCGCCGACCAGCGGGAGGTCGACGGGGGCACCGGCCACCTCCGCGGCGCGAACGGCGAATCCGTCCATCTGCGAGTTGCGGAACGGCGGCAGCGGGATCGGGGTGACGATGTCGACCGCCGTCACCCGCCCCAGCCCCGCGTGCAGCGGAACCGTTTCGGCATCCCGGGTGCGTAGCGGCGCGAGCAGCGCCCGCACGCGTTCCTCGTGCTCGGCGACCGGGGTGCGGGCCATCAGGACCGAACCATCAGTAGCGCGCCAACCCAGGGTCGGCCTTCGCGGCGTAGGCGTCGATGCCGCCGGTGAGGTGCCGGGCGTGGGCGAACCCGTTCTGCTCGAGGTATTCGAGCACCCGCGCGCTGCGCACGCCGTGGTGGCAGTAGACGACCATCTCGACGTCGGAGTCGAGTTCGCCGATGCGTTCCGGGATGTGACTCATCGGGATGAACACCGACCCGGGGATCTGCACCAGTTCGGCCTCCCACGGCTCGCGGATGTCGAGCAGCACCGGCGGCGTCGGCCCGGCGAGGGCGTCGTGCAGGGCTTCGGGGGTGATGGTGCGGGTGGGGGCGTCCACGGGTGGCGCGGTCCTCTCCTCGAGCGACCCGGGGCGCGGAGCCTCGGGGTCGCGGCGGTATTCGATCTCGCGGGTGCGGCCGGTGAGCGCGTCGTAGGCGGCGACCCGGCCGAGCAGCGGTTCGCCGACTCCGGTGAGCAGCTTGAGCACCTCGGTGGCCATCATCCCCCCGATGACTCCGCAGACGCTGGGCAGCACCCCGACGACGTCGCAGGTGTCGCCCTCATCGGTTTCGTCTTCTGGGAAGAGGTCGCGGTAGTCCACCCCCTTCTCGTCCCACGCGACGCCGACCTGGCCGGCGTAGGCGAGCGCCGACCCCCACACCAGCGGGATGCCGCGGATCGTCGCGGTGTCGTTGGCGAGATAGCGGGTGGCCGGGTTGTCGGTCGCGTCGACGAGCACGTCGACGTCGAGCAGAAGGTCGAACGTCATCCCAGGTTCGAAGCGCTGCGCGAGCGCGCGGATCTCGGCGTCGGGGGCGAGGCGCCGGAGGCTGTCGGCTGCCGATTCGGCCTTGTTGCGACCGAGGTCGCCGGCCGTGTGCAGCGTCTGACGGTGCAGGTTCGACTCGGCGACGGTGTCGTCGTCGACGATCGTCAGGATGCCGACCCCCGCCGCCGCGAGCAGCGGCAAAACCGCGCTGCCGAGGCCGCCCGCCCCGATCACGAGCACTTGCGCGCCCGCGAGGGCTGCCTGGCCGTCGGAGCCGAAGCCCGCGAGGATCCGCTGGCGCGCGAAGCGCGGCGACGCGGGATCGAGGGACATGTCTCGATTCTTTCAGGCGGACCCCGGCGCAGCTGTCGGGTGGGCCTCGACCAAATCAAGGAGATCCGGCCGTGGACGGGTCCGGAGCCGTGGTGGAGGGACGCAGCGTCCACGCATTTCCTTGATTTGGTCGAACCCTCGTGCATGACCTTCCCCCAGTGACCCGCACATGCGGGTAATCTGACGGCTTGAGTACGCATTTGCGGAGGCGGGGATGAACGAGTTCACGGTGAAAGAAGCAGCTGCGCTGCTCGGGGTGAGCGACGACACCGTGCGGCGCTGGGGGGATGCCGGGAAGCTGCGCATCCGCAAGGCCGACAGCGGCCGCCAGGTGATCGCGGGGCGCGACCTCCTGCCGCTCCTGCGCGAGCCGGAGGCGGCATCCGCTCTCGCCGCGGCGTTCCCGCTGGCGAAGGCGAGTGCCCGCAACCGCCTCACCGGCATCGTCACCGAAGTCGTGAAGGACGGGGTGATGGCGCAGGTGGCGATCCAGGCGGGTCCGTTCCGGGTGGTGTCGCTCATGTCGCGCGAGGCGGCTGACGACCTGGGGCTCGAACCCGGGATGCTCGCCGTCGCGAGCGCGAAGGCGACCGTCGTGAGCGTCGAGACCCCGGCGGAGGGCTGAGGGTGCTGCGCCTGATCGCCGTCGCGGCGGGCGTCGTCGTGCTCGCCGGATGCGCCGCCCCCCAGACCAGCACCGTGACGGTGCTCGCCGCGGCATCCCTCACGGACGCCCTCGACGAGGCATCCGCCGCGTACCGGGCCGAGCACCCCGACGTCGAGATCGTCGTCGGCTACGGCGGCAGTTCGGCGCTCGCCGAGCAGATCGTGTCGGGCGCCCCGGCCGACGTCTTCTTCGCGGCGAACGAGGCGACGATGCAGACCGTCGTCGACGCCTCGCTCGCGGTCGACCCGGAGGTGCTGCTGACCAACACCCTCGAGCTCGTCGTGCCCGCCGGCAACCCGGGGGAGGTCCGCGGGCTCGCCGACCTCGCCGACCCTCAGCTGGTGGTCGCCCTGTGCGACCCGTCGGTGCCGTGCGGTGCGGCCGCGGTGCAGCTGCTCGACCTCGCCGGGGTGACCGCGTCGGTCGACACCTATGAGGATGACGTGCGGGCGGCGCTCACCAAGGTCGCGCTCGGCGAGGTGGATGCGGCCCTCGTCTACCGCACCGATGTCGCCGCCGCCGGTGACGCGGTCGAGGGCATCGAGATCCCCGAGGCGGCGAGCGTCGTGAACCGGTACCCCGTGGCTCTGCTGGCGGATGCCGCTGACCCCGCCGCGGCGCAGGAGTTCCTCGACTTCCTGCGGTCGGCCGAGGGGCGGGAGGTGTTCGAGCGTGCGGGTTTCGTCGCGCCCTAAGCACGTCGGCAGAAGCGGCCGTGCGGGCCCCGTCGTCGCCGTGCTCGCGGCGGTCGGCCTCGCGCTCCTCGTGCTGCCGCTTCTCGGGTTGCTGCTGCGCGCGCCGTGGGCGGAGCTGCCCGGGTTGCTCGCGAGCGAGGCGGTGCTGCAGGCCCTGGGACTCTCGCTCGGCACCGCCGCCGTCTCGACCGTGCTGTGCCTGACCTTCGGCATCCCGATCGCGGTGCTGTTGTCGCACTCCGTGCACTGGGGTGTCGTGCCGCGGCGGCTGCTGCGAGCGGCCATCACGATCCCGCTCGTGCTGCCTCCCGTCGTCGGCGGCATCGCGCTGCTGCTGCTGCTCGGGCGCCGCGGAATCGTCGGGCAGTGGCTCGCCGAGATCGGCATCACGATCCCGTTCACGACGGGGGCGGTCGTCATCGCGCAGACCTTCGTCGCGATGCCGTTCCTGGTGTTCGCCGTCGAGGGGGCTCTGCGCTCCGCCGACCGGCGCAGCGAACTCGCGGCCGCGACGCTCGGCGCGACGCCGGGGCAGACCTTCCGGCTCGTCACCCTGCCGCTCGTCGCGCCGGGGATCGCCGCCGGGGCGGTGCTGTGCTTCACCCGGGCGTTGGGGGAGTTCGGGGCGACGATCACGTTCGCCGGCTCGTTCCCCGGCGTCACCCGCACGCTGCCGATCGCCTCGTACCTCGCGATGAACTCCGACCCCGACACCGCGATCGCCCTCGCCCTGGTGCTGCTCGCGGTGTCGCTCGTCGTGCTGCTCGGCCTGCGCGACCGCTGGCTGCCCGGGGTTGTGAAATGACGCTCACCGTCGACGTCACCGTCTCCCGCGACGCGTTCGACGTGCGCGCGGCGTTCGAGGTGCCCGACGGCCGCGTACTCGGCATCGTCGGGCCGAACGGCGCGGGCAAGTCGAGCCTCCTCGCGGCGATCGCCGGGCTGGTCGACGCGAGCGGGGCGATCCGCCTCGGCGAGACCGACCTCCTCGCGGTGCCGGCCCAGCGGCGCGGGATCGGTGTCGTGTTCCAGGACTTCCTGCTGTTCCCGCACCTGAGCGTGCTCGACAACGTCGCCTTCGCGGCCCGGGTGCGGGGTGGGGGCTGGACCGCGGCGCGAGCGAAAGCCGACCCGTGGCTCACCCGCTTCGACCTGACCGAGCTGGCGCAGCGGCATCCCGACGCCCTCTCGGGCGGGCAGGCGCAACGCGTCGCCGTCGCCCGCGCGCTCGCCGCCGAGCCCGCGGTGCTGCTGCTCGACGAGCCGATGGCGTCGCTCGACGTCGAGATCCGGGATGACGTGCGCGCCGACCTGGCCCGTCACCTGCGCGAGTTCGGCGGGCCTGCGATCGTCGTCACCCACGACCGCGAGGATGCCGCCGCGCTCGCCGACGAGGTGCTCGTGCTCGAGCGGGGCCGGGTCGTGCAGCGCGGAACGCTCGCCGAACTCGCGGCCGCCCCCGCCACTCCGTGGGTCGAGCGCTTCGCCCGATAGCGTGGGGTGATGACCGCGATCCTCCAGCCCGGCGAAGGGCCGATGCGTGGCGTGTACCTGCCGGCTGACCCGGAGACGGTGTTCTGGGGTCGACTGCCCTGCGCGTCCGACGCACCCGTGCTCGAGGTCGACCCCGGCGTCGAGGTCACGATCGACACGATCAGCCACGAGGGGGTGCTCGACGATCAGGGATCCGACCCGATCGCGTTCTTCGCGGCGCACGGCGTCGCCCCCGACGATGTGCTTCGGGATGCCGTCGCCCTCACGACCACCCGGACGCGCAACCCGGACGACGGCCCGCACGTCGTCACCGGCCCGATCTTCGTGCGCGGGGCCCAGCCCGGCGACCTCCTCGCGATCGAGGTCGTCGAGCTGCTGCCGCGGGTGCCGTACGGCGTCATCTCCAACCGGCACGGCCGCGGCGCCCTCCCCGGAGAGTTCCCCCGCGGCGACGCCACCGTCAGCATCTTCGCGACCCTCGATGCCCCCGATGATCGGCTATCTGCCCAAGATCGTGCCTTCGAGACGCCAGATAGGCACGAAGTCGGGCAAACAGCATCCATACCGCTGCGAGAAGGCGCCGCCGAGCGGGTGCGCTTCCCGGCGAACCCGTTCCTCGGCACGATGGGGGTCGCCGTGCCGGGCGACGAGCGACCGCACTCGGTGCCACCGGGGATGCACGGCGGCAACATCGACATCAACCTGCTGACCGTCGGCAGCACCCTCTACCTGCCGGTGCTCGTGCCCGGCGCTCTCGCGTACGTCGGCGATCCGCACTTCGCGCAAGGCGACGGCGAGGTGGCACTCACCGCGATGGAGGCGTCGCTGCGCGCCACTCTGCGGTTCCGGATCGTGCCGGCCGACGACGACTTCGCGCCGTTCGTGCACCGGTACGGCCCCGTCGTCGAGACGCCCGAGTACTGGGTGCCGACCGGGCTCGACGAAGACCTCCGTGAGTCGATGAAGAAGGCCGTGCGCGCGGCCATCGCGTTCCTCGTCGGCGGGTACGACATGGATGAGGAGCACGCCTACGCGTACCTCTCCGCGGCGACCGACTTCGACATCTCGCAGGTCGTCGACCGCGTCACGGGTGTGCACGCGCGCATCAGGAAGAAGGACTTCGGATGAACTCGAGCGTCTGGCGTGAACTCGGCGCCCCCCTCGTGGCGGGAGCGCCGGAGGGTCCGCTCGCCGGCGAGACCGTCGCCGTGAAGGACCTCTACGAGATCGAAGGCTTCGCGGTCGGGGTCGGCAACCCGACGTTCCTCGCCGAGGCGACGCTCGAGGTCGGCACGGCACCCGCGGTGTCGCAGTTGCTCGAAGCCGGCGCCGACATCCAAGGCATCGCCCAGACCGACGAGTTCGCGTACTCGATCGCCGGAGCCAACCCGCACTACGGGCCTCCGCCGAACCCCGCCGTGCCCGGCGGCCTCCCGGGCGGCTCCTCGAGCGGACCCGCCTCCGCCGTCGCACTGGGCGAAGCGAGCATCGGCCTCGGCACCGACACCGCGGGATCGGTGCGGGTGCCCGCGTCCTACCAGGGCCTGTGGGGTCTGCGCACGACGCACGGTGCGGTGCCGCTCGCGGGTGTCTGGCCGCTCGCGCCGACGTTCGACACCGTCGGCTGGCTGACCCGCGACGCCGCCACCTTGCACCGCGTCGTCGAAGTCGCCCTCGGCCACACCACCGTCGACCCGGGCGGCTTCGTCGTCGACCCCGGTCTCGTCGCGCTGGCCGAACCGGGAGTGCGCGAGGCGTTCGCGCGCGCCATCGAGGGCCTCGATGTCGAGGAGATCGACCTCGGCGACCCGACCGCGATGTTCGAGGCGTTCCGGGTGACGCAGGCCGCCGAAGCATGGGATTCCGACGGCGGCTGGGTCGCGGGACATCCGGATGCCGTGGGCCCCGGCACGAAGGAACGTTTCGAATTCGCGGCGACGGTCACCGCGCAGCAGGAGGCCGAAGCCCGAGCGGCCCTCGCCGCCCACCGCGAGCGCCTCGACGGCATCCTCGGCGACCGGGTGCTGCTCGTGCCGTCGGCATCCTCGGCCGCCCCGTCAGTCGACGCGTCCGCGGAGGTTCTGGATGCCGTGCGCGGCGCGACCCTGCGCCTCACCGCGATCGCCGGCATCACCGGTCGGCCCGGCCTCTCGGTTCCGGTGCTGGAGGTGCCCGAGCCGGTGGGCCTCTGCCTCGTCGGCCCACGCGGCAGCGATCTCGCCCTCGTCGACCTCGCGGCACTCTTCGCCGGAAGAGGCTAGGCCGAGAGCTGCTTCACGTAGCGCCGGCAGGGCACCTCGATGGTGCCGTCGGGGGCGTCGGTGGTGTAGCTGAACTCTCCGCCGTCGCTCCAGCCGTTGCGCTCGTAGAACCGTCGGGCCCGGGCGTTCGTCGCTACGACGGCGAGCCACGCACCCGGGTGGCCCGCCGCGGCGATCTGCTGTTCGCCCGCCCGCAGCAGGGCGTCGGCGATCCCGGCCCCGCGGGCGGCGGCATCCACGAACAGCTGGTCGATCTCGTCGTCGCGCACCGCGACGAACCCGACCGTCGATCCGTCGAGCACGGCGAGCGTCGCGTTCGGATGGAGGGCCGCCGAGCGCTGCACGAAGTTCTCGGGGGTGCGCATCCGCACCAGTTCGTCGGGCACGCCGCCGAGATGCCCGTCGCGCCAGGCCGGCCCCCAGATCTCGGCGATGCGGGGGATGTCGGCCTCAGTCGCCGCTCGCAGTTCGAGTGCCATTACCCCACGTTATCCGCGCGAAACGCCGGGGTGGCATCCTGAGGGGGTGACCGCGAACCAGATCGACCCGCCCGCCCGACTGCTGATGGGGCCGGGGCCGATCACCGCGGATCCCCGGGTTCTGCGGGCGATGTCCGCCCAGCTCGTCGGGCAGTACGACCCGGCGATGACGGGCTACATGGCCGAGACGCAGGAGCTGTTCCGCGGGGTGTTCCAGACCCGCAACGCCGCGACGCTGCTCGTCGATGGCACCGCCCGGGCGGGTATCGAGGCGGTCTTCGTGTCGCTGCTCGAACCGGGCGACAAGGTGCTCGTGCCGGTCTTCGGGCGCTTCGGGAGCCTGCTGCGCGAGATCGCGGAACGCTGCGGCGCCGAGGTTCACGTCATCGAACGCGAGTGGGGCACGGTGTTCACGCCCGCCGAGATCGAGAAGGCGCTCAGCACGGTGAAGCCGAAGCTGCTCGCCATCGTGCACGGCGACACCAGCACCACCGTCGCCCAGCCGCTCGACGAGCTCGGGGCGCTCGCCGCGAAGCACGGCGCTCTGCTCTACACCGACGTGACGGCCAGTCTCGGCGGCAACACCTTCCTCGCCGACGCGTGGGGGGTGGATGCCGCCACCGCCGGGCTGCAGAAGTGCCTCGCCGGGTCGTCCGGGTCGTCGCCGATCACCCTCTCCGACCGGGCCGTCGCGATCATCGAGGCGCGCAAGTCGGTGGAGGCGGGCATCCGCACCGAAGGCGATCCGGTGCTCGCCGCGCCGATCCGCAGCAACTACTTCGACCTCGCGCAGATCCTCGACTACTGGGGGCCGAAGCGCCTGAACCACCACACCGAGGCGACGACGATGCTCTACGGCGCGCGGGAGTGCGCCCGCATCCTGCTCGAGGAGGGCGTCGAGAACGCCGTCGAGCGCCACCGTGTGCACGGCGCCGCGATGACCGCGGGACTCGTCGCCACCGGGTTGAAGCTGTTCGGCGACCAGAGCGTGCGCATGAACAACGTCATCGGCGTGCACATCCCCGACGGGGTCGACCCCGACGGCGTGCGGGCGACTCTGATGGCCGATTACGGCATCGAGATCGGCACCTCGTTCGGGCCCTTGCACGGCAAGGTGTGGCGCGTCGGCGTGATGGGCTACAACGCGCGCAAGGATGCCGTGCTCACCACCCTCGCCGCGCTCGAGCAGGTCCTGCGGCGGGCGGGCGCGAAGGTGGCGGCGGGTGCGGGCACCGACGCGGCGCTCGAGAGTTACGGGTTGTGACCGCCGCCCGCGTCCTCGCTCGCGCCGACGAACTGAGCCTCCACTCGGCGTGGGATGACGGCATCCTGCGCGCCTACCTCACGCCCGAGCAGTCCCGGGTGAACGCGATCGCCGCCGCGTGGATGCGCGAAGCCGGGCTGCGCTCCTGGCCCGACGAGGCGGCCAACGTGTGCGGGCGGCGACAGATCGACGACGACGAGCGGCCCGCGCTGCTGCTGGGTTCCCACCTCGACACCGTGCCCGGCGCGGGGCGCTACGACGGCATCCTCGGTGTTCTGGTCGCGATCGAGGTGGCCGACCGGCTGCGGGATGCCGAGCTGCCGTTCGCCCTCGAAGTCGTCGCGTTCGGCGACGAGGAGGGCACGCGGTTCGGCACGACGCTGCTCGGGTCGCGTGCGCTCGCCGGCGGGTGGCAGGATGCCTGGCTCGACCTGCACGATGCCGATGGCGTCTCGCTGCGGGAGGCGGCGACGACGTTCGGGCTCATCCCCGAGAACATCGGCGCCGCGGCACGGCCGCCGGGGTCGCTCGTCGGCTACCTGGAATGCCACATCGAGCAGGGTCCGCGGCTCGAGGATCTCGACCGCGCCCTCGGCGTCGTCACGACGATCGCGGCGGCGGAGCGGCGGATGATCTCGTTCCGCGGCGAGGCCCGGCACTCGGCGACCCCGTGGGAGTTGCGGCACGACGCCCTGCTCGGCGCCAGCGAGGGCATCGTCGCGGTCGAACGCATCGCGCGTGACCAGGGCAGCCACGCAACGGTCGGCCGCATCCGGGTGGAGCCCGACGCCGTCAACGTCATCCCCGGGTTCGCGGAGTTCAGCCTCGACCTGCGCGACGCCACCGCGAACCGCCGCGACGCCACCTGGGGTCTCATCCGACACGAGCTGCAGCACATCGCTGTGCACCGCGGCCTCGACCTGGAGTTCGCCTCGACCCACATCGCCCCCGAGGCGCCGTGTGCCCCGCACCTGCGGGAGGCGATCGCCGCCGGCATCCGCACCACCGGCGACGAGAGCCCGATCGATCTGGTGAGCATCGCCGGACACGACGCGATGGCCGTCGCCGACCTCACCGACATCGGGATGCTGTTCGTGCGCTGCGCGGGCGGCATCAGCCACCACGCCGACGAGTCGGTGCGCGAGGATGACGTCGCCCTCGCGATCGACGCCCTCGAAGCCGCCGTGCGGCATCTGGCAACCGAGCTGGTCTGAGCCGTGATCACTGTCCGCCCCGCCGTCCCCGACGACGCGGAAAGGATCGCTGACATCCGCCTGACCGGCTGGCGCGAGACCTACGCCCACCTGCTGAGCGCGGGTTTCCTCGAGCAGATGACTTCGAACCCCGCTCGAATCCGCGCGTCGATAGAGAACGGCACCCCGGTCGTCGTGGCTGAAATCGACGGGGATGTCGTCGGCTTCGCGTGCGCGTCGACACCCTTCGAGGACGAACCCGATCCTCCGCGCGACCTCCAACTGTGGTTCATCTACCAGTACGCCCGCGCCCACGGCTCGGGCACCGGTCAGGCGCTGCTCGACGCCGTCGTCAGCGACCGCCCGGCATTCCTCTGGGTCGCCGAGGGCAACCCGAGGGCGATTGCCTTCTATCGCCGTAACGGCTTCACCCTCGACGGCACCCGCAAGGTCGCTCCCGACTGGGAGAACCTCGCCGAAATCCGCATGGTGCGTTGAGGGGTTTGCTCCGCCGAATCCGCCCTACTCCGCGAGATTCTTGCGGAGCAACGCGGATTCGGCGGAGCAACTTGCTGCGACTCAGCGAAGACGCGACGTGCGCTCGAGCAACGCTTCGACTTCGGTGACCCCCAACGGCACCTGAGGCCCGCCGATCGGGTTCATGAGGTCGCGCTGCGTTTCGTCGACGAGGGCGGAGAGCATCCCGACGGCGTCGTCGACGACCTCGGTGGAGCGGGTCTCGGTGCCGTGCAGCAGCCACTTCGCCACTTCGAGTTCGGAGAGCAGCGACGCGCGCTGCCGCAGCTGCCGGTCGACGGCTCCGCGCACGCGGGAGTAGGCGGCGAACGCGGAGTCGGCGACGTCGAGTGAGGCGCCGGCGAGCCACTGCAGATCGGCGGCGGGGTCGCCGACGCGGAGGGCGTGCCAGCCGAGCATCCCGGTGACGTCGTCGTTGGCCGACAGGAACGAGTCCGAGCTGAGCGCCCCGTTGATGACGGCGGGGGTGAACTGCCAGAGGGTCGCTTCTTCGCTCGCGCGCTCCCAGCGGCTGAGCAGTGCGGCGGGCACGAGCCCGGTGGCGGCGGCGCGGTCCATGACGGCGACGACGGCGCGCAGCGATTCGACGGGGGATTGCGCGGGCAGCCCGGCGTCGATGACGACGTTGGGCGGCAGGGCGTGGATGGCGGCGACGGCCGATCCGATGGATGCCGCCAGCTCGATGGTCATCGAACCCAGCGGCACCTTGGAGCCGTAGACGAACTCCGAGACGACGGCGCGGGTGCCGTCGATGGGCACCTGCCCGGCGAAGGTGGAGACGGTGAACGGCAGCCGGGCCCGCACGCCGGCGCTGAGGGCGCGCAGCGCGATGAGGTCGGCGGACTGCTCCTGCTCCGCGCGTTCGCTGCGGGGCACGCGGATCACCCAGTGCCGGCCGTCGCGTCCGGTGAGGAGGGCGGCGTCGAAGTCGCCGCCGGGGGAGCCGAAGCTCTGGGCGCCGACGAGGTCCAGGTCCGCCACGGCGGACGTTGCGAGCGCCGCTAGAGTGAGATGGGATCTGGCCATGTCCACAGGGTAGGTCGGGCCGAAGGGAGTCCGGATGTCCGACACTCCCGCTCTCAGTAGCTTCTCGTCGCGGCTGCCGCTGTCACGGGCGGCCCTCGATCGCGACCATCTGAGCCGAGCGGGTGGCATCGACGCACTGCTCGACGATGCCCGCACCCGCGCGATCGTGTTGCACGAGGGACGCGCGCTGCTCGCCACTCCGACGACGCTCGCGATCCTGCCGCCGTCGGTGGTGCCGCAGGCGGCGCTCGCGGTGTACCTGGGACGCACGACGACTGCCGCCGCCGATCTGCCGCAGGGCACCCCGATCGTCGCGCTCGCCGTCGACTCCACCGACGGCTTCGACGAACTCGACGACATCCCCGCCGGGCCGGCACAGTGGGGCGACCTGCGCCGCATCGGGGCGCGGCTCGACGAACGCGACGCCGGCCTGTTCACGCAGGCGCTCGCCATCCTGAACTGGCACACCGTCTCGCGGTTCTCGCCGGTCGCCGGGGTCGAGACCCAGCCCGCGCAGGCCGGATGGGTGCGTCGCGATGAGACCGGCAAGGAGTTCTTCCCGCGCACCGACGCCGCGGTGATCGTCGGGGTGCTGGATGACGACGACCGGCTGCTGCTCGGATCGAACGCGTCGTGGGAGGCGAACCGCTTCTCGCTGCTCGCCGGATTCGTCGAACCGGGGGAGTCGCTCGAGGCCGCCGTCATCCGCGAGGTGTTCGAGGAGTCGGGGGTGCGGGTGGAACATCCGCAGTACCTCGGCAGTCAGCCCTGGCCGTTCCCGGCATCGCTCATGGTCGGGTTCGAGGCGCGCGTCGCGCCCGGCGCTGACACGACGGGTCGCCCCGACGGCGAGGAGATCATCGCGCAGCGCTGGTTCAGCCGCGCCGAACTCACCGCCGCGGTCGAGGCCGGCGAGGTGCTGCTGCCCGGCCCGACGTCGATCGCGCGGGCGATCATCGAGCACTGGTACGGGGGCGAGATCGCCGACGGGTCGAGGGCATGAGCACCAGCGACATCCTCGACGGTCTCGACGCCGAACAACGGCACGCCGCCGAGACGCTGCTCGGCCCGGTCTGCATCCTCGCGGGAGCGGGCACCGGCAAGACCCGGGCGATCACCCACCGCATCGCGCACGGCATCCAGGAGGGCGTCTACTCGCCCGGCACCCTGCTCGCCCTCACGTTCACCTCGAAGGCGGCGGGGGAGCTGCGGCACCGGCTGCGGGTGCTCGGCGCCCCGGGGGCGGTGGTGCGCACCTTCCACGCCGAGGCGCTCGCGCAGCTCGGCTACTTCTGGCCCGACCTGGTCGGCGGTTCGGCGCCCCGCCTGCTCGACAACAAGTCGCGCTACATCGTCGAAGCGGCGGAACGCGCGAAGATGCGGCTCGGCCCGGGCGCGGTGCGGGATGTCGCGGGCGAGATCGAGTGGCGCAAGACCTCCGAGTTGAGCATCGAGGGTTACGTGACGGCGGCGCGCGGGCGACCGCTGCCGCGAGGGCTGGATGCCGACGCGGTCGCGGAGGTGCAGCAGCAGTACGAAGAGCTCAAGGATGAGCGCCGCCGCATCGACTTCGAGGACGTGCTGCTCGTCGCCTGCGGGATGCTCGACTCGGAGCCGATCGCCCGCGAGCGGGTGCGCACCCAGTACCGGCACTTCGTGGTCGACGAGTTCCAGGATGTCTCGCCGCTGCAGCATCGGCTGCTGAAGCTGTGGCTCGGCGATCGCACCGACCTGTGCGTCGTCGGCGACGCCAACCAGACGATCTACACCTTCGCGGGAGCGTCGAGCGCCTACCTGCTGGGCTTCGAGCGCGACCATCCGGGTGCCGAGATCGTGCGGCTGGAACGCAACTACCGGTCGGCCCCGCAGGTGCTCGACCTCGCCAACCGGCTGATGCGCGGCCGGCCCGGAGCCCTCGACCTGCGGGCGGCGACCGCCGTGCGCGGGGTGGTGTCCGAGCCGATCGCCTACGACGACGATGCCGCCGAGGCCGCGGGCGTCGCCGAGGCGGTCGTCGCCGAACTCGCCGCCGGAACGGCGCCGGAGCAGATCGCCGTGCTGCATCGCGTCAACGACCAGGCGCGTGCCTTCGAGGATGCCCTCGGCGCACGCGGCATCGTCACGCGATCGCTCGCCGGCACGCCGTTCTTCGAGATCCCGGCGGTGCGCAAACTCACCTCGGCCCTCGCGGTGCAGGCGCAGCGCTTTCCCGACGATCCCGTGCGCGGCTTCGTGGCCGACACCGCCCGGGCGGCCGGGTGGACGGTCGACCGTTCGCACTCGCGACTCGCCCCGCAGGACTGGGCGGGGCTCGACGCGATCGTGCGGTTCGCCGAAGCCACACCCGAGGACGTGACGCTCGCCCGGTTCGCGGCCGAACTCGACGACCGCGAGCAGGCCAAGGGCGAGCTGCCGATGAGCGCCGTCGTGCTCGGCACGCTGCACTCGGCGAAGGGCCTCGAGTGGGAGTCGGTCTACCTCGTCGGCCTCGCCGAGGGGCTGCTGCCGGTGTCGCACGCCCGCGGCGAAGCGGCCGTCGACGAGGAACGCCGCCTGTTCTACGTCGGCATCACACGGGCGCGCCGACGGCTGACGCTGTCGTGGGCGCGGCGCGGTCAGCGTGATCGGGAACGGCAGCCCAGTCGGTTCCTACAGGAACTGCGCACCGGCAGTCGGGATGCCGCCCCCACTCGCGCGCGCTGACCGCACCGTCGCCGTCGAGCCGCCACGACATCCCGCTGTCGTCATCGTGGTGGTTCGCATCGAGCCGGGCCAGCACCCTGCGGGTCACGAACGTCGCCGCCTCGGCCACCTCGAGCGCGCCCGCTTCGCGAGCCGCCCGCCCGAGCAGCTGCGTCGCGATCGCCAGCCACGCCGGATCGGCGTCGACCCGGGCGAGGTGCACGCAGTACAGGCACGGCCCGGCCCCCGGCTCGACGAACGGCCCCACCGTGATCGCCCGTTCCCCCACGACGACCGGAAGATGCGGCACATCCCGGTTCAGCCACCGCAGGTGATCCGCCGGCGCCACGACCCAATCCGCCACCAGCACGACGACCGCCGCATCCTCTGGCGACCCCAACGCCCTCGAGGCCGACAACAGTGCCGCGACCGACCGCGCCAGCGCCGATTCCCCCAGAACCGCGGCGACCCGCGACGGCGCCTCCCCCTCGCGCTCAAGAACCGGCGCCAACACCTCAAGGAGAGCTTGGGACCGATCGGCGGAAACCCCCAGCGACTCGGCCAGCATCGCGAACCCCGTCTCCGAGATCCCGGCAGCGAGCGTCGCGATCAACCGATCCTCCCCCTCCGAAACCTCGGAGAGGACGGCCGCAGGCTCGTCCGACCCGAACTGCACGCTCGTCGGCGAGCGCCACAACAGCGGCCACCGCGAGTCGAGACGCAACACCATGCCCGCCAGAATGCCAACCCGGGGTGACCCGCACCGGACGTCATCCACAGGAGTGGGGGGAAGCGATCTCCGAGTGAATCGGGGTAGGGGTCCCCGCTCTCTTCACTCGGAGGTCGCTTCCCCCCCACTCCGACCCCGAGTTACCGGGGGCGCGGGGCGCCCGTCCCTCCTACCTCTAGCGCTGCGTGATCGTCCAGGTGCCGTCGGCCTGCGCCTTGTCGGGGTGCTGCACGTTGAGGAACAGCGTCTTCGGGTCCTTGCCGAAGTAGATCCCCGAGATCTCTGCGCCGGTGTCCTTCAGCGACGCGAACTGCTCGACCGAGTCGGCGGCTCCGTCGTGGTCGGTGTCGCGGCCCGCGACCCAGACATCCGAGAGGTAGTTGTCCTCGACGATCCACAGGCGCCCGTCGGGGCCCTGTGCGAGGTTGTCGGGGTTGTTGAATCCGGTGACACCGGCCGCCGCATTCTCAAGGGGAACGTTGCTTCCGGCTTGCACGAAGCTCGACAGCGTGTTGCGGTTGAGGTCGATGGCCACGACCCGGTCTTCCGTCGTGTTGGCGACATAGAGGGTGCTGCCGATCACCTCGACATCTTCGGGGCGACCGAACTCGGTCGCGGCGACGGCGTTGGCCGCAGCATCCGTGTCGACCACGACCTGGTCCATGTCCAGCGCGACCCACTCGAAGGCGCCGACCTTGTCGTTGACCGTGGCGGCGTTCCACGTCTGAGCTGCGTCGGCGAGGCCGGTGAGCTTGAGGGCGTAGAGCTGGCCGTCCGAGAGGTCGCCTCGCGTCGTGGGCACGAACTTGTAGATCGACCCACCGTTGAGCTCATCGATGACGAAGACGGTGCCATCGGCGAGCGCCTCGATGCCTTCGTGGCGCATGACGCCCACCTCGGCGCGGGTCTCGACCTTGACGATCGTCGTCGGGTCCTTCGGGTCGAGGAAGGCTTCGAACAGGTGTCCGCCGGCGGTCTCCTCGGCAAACAGGATCGTGCCCCACGGGGTCCAGCGCAACCCGTCGAGGCGGCGCCAGCTCGGGTCCTGCGCGATGACCTTCGCCTCGCCCGTCTGGAGGTCGATGACCGAAAGCGAGCCGTTGGTGCCGACCTCGTGCGTGCGGTACAGGTAGCGGCCCGCCTTCGGGCCGGTCTCGTTGACGGTGTTCATGTCGGTGAGGTCGTCGACGCCGCCGCCGTAGATGTCGAGCGTCGTCTCATCCACGAGAAGCTGCTGGGTGTAGCCCTGGGGGATCACGAACGGCTGCGTCCAGTCGGCCGTCGCGTCGGCATACGGGGTTCCGTCGATGGGATCGAATCCCATCGGACCATTGGCGGCGTGGCCGGCCGCGGCCGGCATGAGTCCGAACGCCGTCGCGCAGATGGCGGCGCCGGCGAAGATGCGAATACGCACGAAGAGTCTCCTCAACTAGTGGGTTGCTGGAGCCGGCAACGCTAGTGAGCGCGCGTAACGCAGAGGTGACGGGTGGTGGCCGGTCACCGGCTGCTCAGTGAACGACCGGTGGCCGACCGCTCAACCCGCGGGTTCGGAGGGGCGGTCGCCGGAGTCGTCGGCGAGGAGGTCTTCCAAGGCACGGTCGACGTCGTCGGGCTCGGACGCGCCGCCGGAGACGCGGGCGACGAGGGCTGCCGGGTCGTCGATGTCGGATTCGCCGGGAACGACGTCGGGGTGCGACCACAGCGCGTCGCGTCCTTCGGCGCCGACGGCGTCGTGCACGGCCTGCCACATCGCGGCGGCCTCGCGCAGGCGTCGGGGCCGTAGTTCGAGTCCGACGAGGGTCGAGAACGCCGACTCGGCGGGGCCGCCCGCCGCGCGCCGCCGGCACACGGTCTCGGCGATGGCGAGAGCGTGCGGAAGCCGCGTCGTGGCGGCGGCGGTGACGACATCCACCCACCCTTCGATGAGGGCGAGCATCGTCTCGAGCCGGGCGAGGGCGGCGAGCTGCTCGTCGCTCTTCGGCGGGATGAGCGCACCGGACGTGACGGCGGCGCGCAGCTCCTCGGGGTTCTGCGGGTCGAAGTCGGCGGCGAGCTCTTCGAGGCGCGAGGTGTCGATGTGGATGCCGCGGGCGAAGTCGGTGATCTGGGTGAGCAGATGCAGCCGCAGCCATTTGGCGTGCCGGAACAGGCGGGCGTGGGCGAGTTCGCGCACGGCGAGGTAGAGCCGGATCTCGTCGATCGGGATGTCGAGGCCGGCACCGAAGGCGTCGGCGTTCTGCGGCACGAGGGCGGCCTGCTTGGTGTCGCCGTCGAGCAGGGGGATGCCGACATCCCCGCCGGAGACGGCTTCGCCGGCGAGCTGCCCGACGACCTGACCGAGCTGCATCGCGAACAGGGTGCCGCCGATGTTGCGCATCAGTTTGCCGGCTCCGCCGAGCATGCCGCCGAGCTCTTCGGGGGCCTGGTCTTCGAGCACCTCGGTGAGGGCGTCGGCGATCGAGTTGGCGACGGGTTCGGCGAGCTGGGTCCACACCGGCATGGTGGCTTCGGCCCATCCGGCGCGGGTGAGCAGCACCGGTTCGGTCGTGAGGGTGCTGATCGCGGTGGCCTCGTCGAGCCAGAGCGCGGCGACGTGCAGCGCCTGCTCCATCGAGCTGCGTTCGGCAGGGGTGGCGGGAACGGCGGACCGGGCGGCGAGCGCGCGCGCCTGTTCGGTGGCGAGACCCCAGTTGATGCCGTCGCCGCTGTTCTGCAACGCCTGCTGCAGTTGCCCGATGAGCCGCTTCACCATCTCGGGGTCGTCGGGCAGACCGGCGGCGCTCGCCAGCTTCGCCGGGTCGAGGTCGGTGTTGCCGGCGAGGAAGTCGCGCAGCATGTCGCGGAACTCCTCGCTGCCGTCGTCGCCGCTGCCGTCTTCACCCCCATCGGGGTCGCGGTCGGCGGGCGGGTTATCGGCCATGACGACTACGCTAGCCCGAGCATCTCGGCTTGGCCCGGCTCTCATCTGCGCCCCAAGCGAACACGAAGGATGGCCGGTGTCACTGTCTGATCTGCTCGCGGCCGAGCGCCCTCCCCGGGAGCGGCCGCCGGCATCCGATGTCGCGCCGTGGACCACCTACCTCGGGTTCGGGCTGCTGATCGCCGCGGTCGTCGGCACGGTGCTGTTCGCGACCGCTCCGTCGCCGTATGTCGTCGAGCGGCCGGGCCCGGTGTACGACACCCTCGGCGAGGTCGACGGGTCGAGCGGTGAGCCGGTGCCGCTCATCGAGATCCCCGATGAGACCACCTACCCGACCTCGGGGCAACTCGACCTGCTCACGGTGTACGTCGACGGGTCGCGCGAGAACCCGCTGTCGTGGCTCGAGGTGGCGCAGGCCTGGTTCGACCCGAGTCGCACGGTGCTGCCGATCGACCTCGTGTACCCGGATGGGCAGACCGAAGAGGAGTCGGACGAGGAGAGCGCGGCGGCGATGGACACGTCGCAGCAGGATGCCGTCGCGGCGGCGCTGACGGAGCTCGGCATCGCCTACGGCAGCGTCCTGACGGTAGGTGGGGTCATCGAGGGCACGCCGGCCGAGGGGGTGCTCGAAGAGGGTGACGAGATCCTCACGGCGGGCGGCGCCGAGGTGGCGGATGTCGACGGCTTGCGTGCCGCGCTCGCCGCAGCGGGCGTCGGCACCGACATCGAGTTGGGCGTCCGGCGCGGATCCGAGGAACTGACGCTCGTGCTCGCTCCCGTCGCGTCTGAGCAGGACGGCTCGGCCGTCATCGGCGTCTACGTATCGGCGGTGTACGACTTCCCGATCGAGGTGCGCATCCAGCTCGAGAACGTCGGCGGCCCGAGTGCGGGCATGATGTTCGCCCTCGGCATCTACGACAAGCTGACGCGCGGCGAGCTCACCGGGGGCGAGCACATCGCCGGAACGGGCACGATCGGCGGCGGTGGCCAGGTGGGGGCGATCGGCGGGATCGTGCAGAAGATGTACGGAGCCCGGGATGCCGGCGCCGACTGGTTCCTCGCCCCGCAGTCGAACTGCGCCGACGTGGTCGGGCACATCCCGTCGGGGATCGAGGTGTTCGCGGTCGCCGACCTCGACGACGCGATCGACGCGGTCGAGGCGATCGCCGACGACGACACCGCCGGGTTGGCGCGCTGCGGCTGAGTACCCCGGGGCTGAGTTCGCCCAGGGCTGAGCTTCGCCCGACTCGGGTCGCCACAGTCGCCACGTAAGCTTTCGGTGATCGAAGGAGCCGACGTTGTCGACGACCCGCCCCGCCGCCCCGCCCGCCCGTAGCCGCACCCGAGCCGCCGTCGCCATCGCGGCAGCGATCGTCGCTGTGCTGGTGATCGCGTTCTTCGTGTTCTCCGGCTTCTACAGCGACGTGCTGTGGTTCGACCAGCTCGGCTTCCTCGGCGTGCTCACCACCCGCTGGGCGTCGCAGGCCGTCATGTTCGGCGTCGGGTTCGTCGCGATGGCGTTCATCGTGTGGCTGAGCATCGCCCTCGCCTTCCGAGCCCGCCCCGTCTACGCGAAGCTCAACTCGCAGCTCGACCGCTACCAGCAGGTCATCGAGCCGCTGCGCAAGGTCGCGATGATCGGCATCCCGCTCGTGCTCGGCCTGTTCATGGGCGTCTCGACGGCGACCCGCTGGGAGACGGTGCAGCAGTTCCTGTACCGCACCCCGTTCGGCGAGGTCGACGCGCAGTTCGGTCTCGACATCGCGTTCTACGTCTACGAGTTGCCGCTGTACCGCGGGGTCGTCGCCTATGCGTCCGCGGTCGTGCTGATCGCGGGTCTCGCCGCGCTCGCCACCTCGTACATCTACGGCGGCATCCAGGTGACCGGCCGCGAGGTGCGCATCACCCGCCGCGCGCGCATCCAGCTCGCGATCACCGCCGCGATCTACATCGCGCTGCAGGGGCTGAGCATCTGGCTCGACCAGTACGCGACGCTCACCGACCAGAAAGACATCCTCACCGGTGTCTCGTATGCCGACGACAACGCCCGCATCCCCGGGCTCACGATTCTCGCCGGCATCGCCGCGATCGTCGCGGTGCTGTGCATCGTGACGGCGATCATCGGCCGCTGGCGGTTGCCGCTCATCGGCACCGCACTGCTCATCATCGCGGGCCTCGTCGTCGGGTCGATCTACCCGGCGATCGTCGATCGGCTGCAAGTGCAGCCGAGCGCCGGCCAGCTCGAAGCGCCCTACATCGAGCGCAACATCGATGCGACCCGTCAGGCATACGGGATCGCCGACGTCGACGTGCAGCAGTACGACGCCCAGTCGGTGGCCGAGCCCGGTGCCTTGCGCGAAGATGCCGAAACGACCGCGAACATCCGCATTCTCGACCCGGCTCGGGTCTCGCCGACCTTCGCGCAGCTGGAACGCGTGCGCCAGTATTACCAGTTCCAGTCGCACCTCGACGTCGACCGCTACACGATCGACGGAAACACCCAGGACACCGTCATCGCCGTGCGCGAACTCAATCAGGACGCGGACGACTCCTGGTACAACAACGCGCTCGTCTACACCCACGGCTATGGCGTCGTCGCGGCCTACGGCAACCAGCGTGACGCTCAGGGCCAGCCGCAGTTCCTCGAGTCGGGCATCCCCAGCACGGGCGAGCTGGGCGAATACGAGCCGCGGGTGTACTTCGGCGAGAACTCGCCGGCCTACTCGATCGTCGGCGGCCCCGAGGGCGCCGACGACGACATCGAGATCGACTACCCGTCGGGGTCGACCGAGAGCAACGCCTACACGACCTTCACCGGGGATGGCGGACCGCAACTCGGCGGCCTCTTCACCCGGTTGGTGTACGCGATCAAGTTCGGGGCCGAAGAGATCCTGCTCTCGGAGCAGGTCAACGACTCGTCGCAGATCCTCTACGACCGCAACCCGATCGACCGGGTCAAGAACGTCGCACCGTATCTGACCGTCGACAGCGACGCCTACCCCGCCGTGGTCGACGGTCGCATCCTCTGGATCGTCGACGGGTACACGACGACGGCGAGCTACCCGTACTCGCACGTCCAGTCGCTCTCGGGCGCGATCGTCGATTCGAACACTCCGGCTCAGCCGTACGCGATCGACGACATCAACTACATCCGCAACTCGGTGAAGGCCACGGTCGACGCCTACGACGGCACGGTGACGCTCTACGCCTGGGACGAGGAAGACCCGATCCTGAAGACCTGGGAGGCGATCTACCCCGGCACGATCACGCCGAAGAGCGAGATGAGCGACGAGCTGCTCGCCCACGTGCGCTACCCCGCCGACCTCTTCAAGGTGCAGCGTTCGGTGCTGGCCACGTACCACATCACCAACCCGATCGAGTTCTACTCCCGCACCGACGCGTGGACCACGCCCGACGACCCGACGGAGACCGCGACCGAGGTCGCGCAGCCGCCGTACTACCTGACAATGCAGCTACCGGGAACGGAAGCGCCGGCGTTCACGCTCTACTCGACCTACATCCCCCGCACCTCGGGCGAAAGCCAGAACATCCTCACCGGCTATCTGGCGGTCAACTCCGACGCGGGGGAGGACTACGGAAAGCTCACGCTGCTGACCCTGCCGAAGGACAACACCGTGCCCGCTCCCGGCCAGGTGCAGAACCAGTTCGACTCCGACCCCGTCGTCGGACGCGATCTCAACCTGCTCAGCCAGGGCGGCTCGGAGGTGCAGCTGGGCAACCTGTTGACCCTCCCCGTCGGCGGCGGTCTGCTCTATGTGCAGCCGGTGTACGTGCAGTCTTCGGGCGGCACGCAGTACCCCCTGTTGCGGAAGGTGCTGGTGGCGTTCGGCGACGAGATCGCCTTCGAGGACACGCTGGATGCGGCCCTCGACGCCCTGTTCGGCGGCGACTCGGGAGCGGATGCCGGGGACGGCGACGTGCCCACGGATCCGACCGACCCGACGGAGCCGACGGAGCCGACCGATCCGGGCACCCTGACCGAACTGCAGCAGGCGCTCGCGGACTACCAGACCGCGCTGGCTGCACGCGAAGCCGCGTACGCCCGCAACGACCTCGTCGCCGCGGCTCAAGCCGACGAAGACATGCAGGACGCGATCGAACGCGCCATCGCCGCAGCCGAAGCGGGTTGAGCTCCGGGTCGCTTTCGGTGGTCGAGTAGCGGCCGCCGAAGGCAGACGCGTGTCGAGACCCGGCCCCCTGCGCGTGCTAAGCTCGATCCTTGTGACGCGGGGTGGAGCAGTTCGGTAGCTCGCTGGGCTCATAACCCAGAGGTCGCAGGTTCAAATCCTGTCCCCGCAACAAGACGAAGGCCCCGGTCGTGGGCGGTTTCTAAGGGTCCTCGCAACACGTGATGGCCTATGTGGTTGTCAGTAGATCACGCAGACGCTCGGCTGGGGTATTCCAGCCGAGCGTTTTGCGTGGTCGGCCGTTGAGTTCCTGGGCGACG
>NZ_BNAI01000003.1 GCF_014653215.1 Pseudolysinimonas yzui
ACGCCGACCGCAACACAGCCCTCGGCCCCTGGCTCGATCACTACAACTACGCTCGAGCCCACACCGCCTGCGGAGGCCAACCCCCCATCAGCCGCGTGTCACCAACGCTCTGACCGAATACATCTAGGGCGGCCCGCTCCCCGGTATTGAGGCCAGCTCACCGCGAGCCCTATGCTGTGACCCGTCCGGGGGCAGCGCCCGGCTCGAGGCGAGGATCAGCATGACCGACGACACTCCCACGCAGCGACTCCCCGAGACGACGGACGCCGCCGGCGAGTTGGTCGAGGAACGCCAGAAGTCGAAGGCGCTGCTGTTCACCCTCATCGGGGTCGGCGCGGCGCTGTTGATCGCGATCATCGTCCTGCTGATCATCCTGTTCGGCGGCGGCAAGACGAGCCCCGACAGCAGCCCGACTCCGTCGGACACCCCCACGGTGAGCCCGACGCCGAGCGACTCCCCCACCCCGACGCCCACCCCCACCCCGACGCCGACCCCCACCGCGGACTCCGCTCCCCCGCCTCCGCCGCCGCCGGACACCTCGCCCGGCTTCGCCTCGTTCAGCCAGGGGCAGACCGTGTTCTGCAACAGCACGAACCCTCCCGGATACACGACCCCCGGCATCTCGTTCAACTACACGGCGAAGAACGCGTCGTCGGTGTGGTTCCTGTTCGGCGAGGGCGATGCCGCCGATGCGCAGGCATTCCCGATGCCGATCAGCGGCAACCAGAACGACGTGTACGGCGGTTCCACCGTCGAGTACCCGTGCGGTGCGGCCACGGCCAAGTTCACCCTGACGGTCGTCGGCACCAACGGACAGCACGTCAGCAAGACCTTCACCGTCACGAACACCGGCGACAAATTCTGAGCGACTGAGGAGCCCGCATGACCACCGTGCCCCTGCCGACGTCCGACCCCGGCGCGCCGCCTCCCGCGGCGGGGGGCCAGAACCGCATCATCCTCATCCTCGGGATCGTCGCGGCGGTGCTGCTGCTCACGGTGGTGGCGATCGTGTTCCTGCTCATCGGGCGCGGCACCGCCGGGCCGGGTGCGGGTGAGACCCCGACCCCGACCCTGACGGCGAGCGAGTCGCCGTCGCCGAGCCCGACGACGTCCGAGGAACCCGACGAGACCCAGGCGCCGGTCGACAACTCGACGCGCTTCACCAACTTCACCGCCGATCTCACCGTCGAGTGCGACCCGACGGGCGAGCAGGACAAGCCCGAGATCACGTTCTCGTGGACCGCCGCGAACGCCGTCGAAGCCTGGTACACCCCGAGCGACGAAGACGCGAAGAACGACAACTACATGCAGTTCCCGAACGCGAACGCGGGCAGCAACAACGACCTGACCGACGAGCATCTGTTCCCGTGCAACCACGACCAGTACCTCGACGTCACGATCACCCTCGTCGGCCCGAATGGCGAGCACGTCAGCCACCACGTCGTCTACGAAGACGTCAACTGGCAGGGCTGAGCACGCCTCGCCGGTGAGCACGGCCGGCGGTTAGGGTCGAGGGATGCGGCGCCCGCTTCTCATCGGCCTGATCGCCGGCGCGCTGGTGTTCGTCGCCCTCGTCGTCGTCGGAGTGCTCGTCACCCTCTCGCTCATCGACCGGCAGAATGCCGACGCCGACCACCGGTCCGCCACCACGCACCTGACGAATGCCGTCGAGACCTCCGAAGCCGCCGTCGCGGAGGCCGACCAGGTGCTCTCGCTCGCGACCGACCCGCTGCTGGCCGGCGATGCGCTCACCGCGGTGGCGACCGAACGGGATGCCGCAACGGGGTCGCTCGCCGAGGCGCAGAGCCTCCTCGGCACCGATCCCGAGCCGCTGGACACAGAGCAGCTCCGCGACCTCACGGCCGACCTCCGAGCGGCGGCCCGCGAGGTGGGCGACGACGTCGACCCGGTGGTCGCCGCACTCGACGAGCTGGTCACCGTCACCCAGGCCGCCGCACCCGCCGTCGAGGCGGCGAACTTCGATGCCGAGAACGCCCCGCACATCGCCTTCCGCACCGCTGTCGCCGATCTCGGCAGCGTCCCGGACGACGCGGTCGCCGAGTACCTCGTCAGCTACCTCGATGCCGCCCACGCGTTGGAGGCCTCACACGCCGAAGAGATCGCCGAGAAGGCCGGGCCGCTGCTCGACCGCCGACTTGTGGTGCAGGCCTTCGCGCGCTCGCTGGCCGGCGGTGTGCTGCTCGATTTCGACTGGGCGATGACGGTCAACGGATACGGCACCGGGGGCAGCTACGGCGGCACCAGCTACTGGTCCTCAGCCGACGGCGGCTCTGCCACCATCACGCTGTCCGACAGCGTGGCCACGATGTGGCCCGCGGCCGGGGTGCAGTCGCTCGTCGCGCACGAGGTCGGCCACGCCGTCTTGGCCCGCACGGACTGCAACGCGCTGTTCTTCGACTCGGAGTACGCCGCGGGCGGCGAAGAACCGTGGGCGACCGCGTGGGCGATCGGGTTGGGCTATACCGCCGAGGGCAACGGCGAGTCGATCTACGGCCGCCCGGCCGACGGGCTCATCCAGCTCACCACTCAGTGCCGGTGAGTCCCTCGTCCGGGGGGTCGACTGAGGGGTCTGTAGCGAGGATGATGTGGGCATGCGTTTCCCCCGCGCATCCGCCGTGATCGTCGCACTGTCGACGTTCGTCGCCGTGGCGACGGTCGCCGCTTTGGTGAGCCAGCTGTCGCCGGTCGACCGTGCGGGTGCGGTGCTGCCGGAAGGCGCCATCACGACCACCTCGCAACCGGGCGATCCGCTCGACGAGCCCGAGACTCCTGCCGCCGACGCTGCTGGTGAGTCCGCCGACTCGGGAGCCGACAGCTCGAGCGGTGGCGACCAGGGTGGAACGGCCGTGGGGCCGACCGTCGTCGCGCCCGCACCCGCCGAGCCGGTCACCTCCGGCCCCGACCCCGAACCTGAGCCCGAACCGGCCGCCCCGGGCAACAGCGGCGAGGCGCCAGGGCTGTCGGGATCGCCCGGCAACAGCGGCAGTGCGCCCGGCCAGGGGAAGCCGTAGCTTCGGCTCAGACCAGCCGGTAACCCGCCCCCCGCACCGTCTCGATGCGTTCGGCCCCGAGTTTCGTGCGCAGGTATCGAATGTAGACATCGACGACGTTCGACCCCGGGTCGAAGTCATAACCCCACACGCGACTCAGCAGTTGCTCGCGGCTGAGGACCTGGCCGGCGTGCCGCATCAGCTCCTCGGCGAGCGCGAACTCCCGGGCCGACAGCTCGATGTCGTGATCGCCGATGGTCGCCCGTCGTTCGAGCAGATCGAGCACGAGGCCGTCATGCTCGAGCCGGGTCGGCACCGCCCGGTCCCGATCCCGCAACCGCGCCCGGATGCGGGCGAGCAGCTCGTCGAAGGTGAACGGCTTCGGCACGTAGTCATCCGCACCACCGTCGAGTCCGGCTACGAGATCGCGGGCCGAGTCGCGCGCTGTCAGGGCGATCACCGTCACCATCGAGCCCTCGGCGCGCAGGCGAGCGAGCACCTCGAGACCGCTGATGTCGGGCAGTCCGATGTCGAGCAGCACCAGGTCGATTCCGCCGGCGCGCAGTAGCGCGAGCGCTTCGAGACCGGAACCGGTCGAACTGGTCGCGTAGCCGGCGGCGGTCAAGCCCCGGCGCACGAACGAGATGATCCGCTCCTCGTCGTCGACGATCAGGATGTGGGTCATTCCGCATCTCCCTTCGGAACGTTGATGACGAATCGGGACCCGTCGCCGGGTGACTCCACGCGCGCCGACCCGCCGTGCGCCCGGGCGATCCCGTCGACGATCGCCAGGCCGAGACCCGAGCCGTGCGCCGAGCCCTCGGTCGAGCGCACGAATCGTTCGAAGATCCGCGTCTCCTGCCCCGCAGCGATCCCGGGGCCGTAGTCGCGAACCCACAGGTCGAAGCCGCCCTCGACATCCCGGCTGCCCACCTCGATCGGGGTGCCGGGCGGGGCGTACTTCGCGGCGTTGTCGGCGAGTTGCAGCCAGGCCTGCGTGATGAGCGCCCGATCCACCGTGACCGTGCCTTCCGCGATCTCGGTCGCGAGCCACGGGTGACCGGGGATCGCGCTCGCCAGGTCGGCGACGTCCCGAGTGAGGCGGCCGACGTCGATCTCGCGAAGCTCGGGAACGGTCGCACGCACCTCGGCCAGGGTCGCGAGCCCGTCGACGAGCCCGGCCATGCGGTCCAGTTCTTCGATCGCGAGTTCGGCGGTGCGCCGCACGTCCCCGGGATCCGCGGGGTCGACAAGTTCGAGGTGGCCCCTGATGATCGTGAGCGGGGTGCGCAGCTCGTGCCGCACGTCGTCGAGCAGTTCGCGCTGATTGCGCAGAGCCGCGTCGAGCCGGTCGAGCATGTCGTTGACCGTCTCGGTGAGGCGCGACATGTCGTCGTTGCCTTCGACCGGGATGCGCTCCCGCAGGTCGCTCGCGGTGATCCGTTCGGCCGTGCGCCGCAGCCGACGCAGCGGCCGCAGCAGACGTCCCGCGACGAGCCACCCCGCGAGGGCGACCGCGACGAGCGTCGCGACCCCGACCACCGCGAAGATCGTGAAGGCGCGGTTCGTCGGCTCCAGTTCGCGGGCGACGTCGACGGCGACGAGATAGACGCCGGTGTCGGGTGCCCCGTCGATGAGCACCGCCACGCCGACGTAGCGGATCTCGACGCCGTCGAGAAGCGCCGTGCCGATGCGGGCGGAACCGTCGGAGACCTCGCTCACGACCCGCTCGACCAGGCCGGAGTCTTCGAGCGAGAACGCCACGGCGGTGCCGGGCACGAGCGCCGGATGACCGTCGACGATTCCGACGACGGAACCGTTCTGCGGGGCGGGCACGAGAGCGAGGATGCGGGCGAGGGCGTCGTGCGCGGTCAGCACCTCGCCGGCCTCCGCTTCGACGACGCCGCGAGCGGCATCGACCTGGCGCAGCAGCTCGGCGTCGATGTCGCGCTGGACCTGGTCGCGTTGCACGAGATAACTCACGCTCCCGGTCACCCCCAGCCCGACTAGTACGACCAGGAGGATGGCGGCAAGAATTCTGGCCCGCACGCTCCAGCGCGGTAGCCCCCATCGGCGACCGGCCCCGACCATGTGCCCAGTATGACGCCGCGACGGCGAGCCCGGGCGGAAGGCGCCAACACGGATGAGAGGACTCTCATCCGGCACTCGCCGCTAAACTGCTCGCACACAACCAGGCACCTCCCCGGAACCCTCCGAACTGACACGGTGCCGCGCATATCGAACCGGAGCACCATCATGACCTCTGCCCAGCCCGCGCACGGCATCCCCGAAAAGCCCGCCCTCGAAGGGCTCGAGCCCAAGTGGGCCGCCGAGTGGGAGCAACAGGGCACCTACCGGTTCGATCGCACCGCCGCGCTCGCGGCCGGCAGCGTCTTCAGCGTCGACACCCCGCCGCCGACGGCGTCCGGCTCGCTGCACATCGGACACGTGTTCTCGTACACCCACATGGACCTCGCGGCCCGGTTCCACCGGATGCGCGGCGAGCAGATCTTCTACCCGATGGGCTGGGACGACAACGGTCTGCCCACCGAACGCCGGGTGCAGAACTATTACGGGGTGCGTTGCGACCCCACCCTCCCCTACGTCGAGGGCTACCTGCCGCCGCTCGAGGGCGGCGACAACGCGTCCAGCAAGGCCGCCGATCAGGTGCCAGTCTCGCGCCGCAACTTCATCGAGCTGTGCGAGCGGCTGACGATCGAAGACGAGAAGCAGTTCGAGGACCTCTGGCGCGCAATGGGGCTCAGCGTCGACTGGTCGCTCACCTACCGCACCATCGGCGCGGAGGCACAGACGGTCGCGCAGCGCGCGTTCCTGCGCAACCTCGCCCGGGGCGAGGCCTACCAGGCGGAAGCGCCGACGCTATGGGATATCACCTTCCGCACCGCCGTGGCGCAGGCCGAACTCGAAGACAAGGAGCAGCCCGCCGCCTATCACGCGGTGACGTTCCACCAGGCCGACGGCGGCACGATCGAGATCGCCACCACCCGCCCCGAGCTGCTGCCGGCCTGCGTGGCGCTCGTCGCGCATCCCGATGACGAGCGCTATCAGCACCTGTTCGGCACGACGGTCACCACGCCGCTCTTCGGCGTCGAGGTGCCGATCGTCGCCCACCGCCTCGCCCAGAAGGACAAGGGCACCGGCATCGCGATGATCTGCACCTTCGGCGACGTGACCGACGTCGTCTGGTGGCGCGAACTCGACCTGCCCAACCGCACCGTGCTCGGCCGCGACGGCCGGTTCATCGCCGAAGCCCCGGCCGCCGACCTGTTCACGGATGCCGGCCGCGCCGCCTACGCGGAGCTCGCGGGCAAGACGGTGTTCAGCGCGAAGGCGCGCACCGTCGAGCTGCTACGCGAATCGGGCGACCTGATCGGCGACCCGAAACCGACGACCCACGCGGTGAAGTTCTACGAGAAGGGCGACAAGCCGCTCGAGATCGTCTCGACCCGCCAGTGGTACATCGCCAACGGCGCGCGTGACGAGAAGCTGCGCGACCAGCTGCTCGACGCCGGTCGGCAGATCGACTTCCACCCCGACTTCATGCGGGTGCGCTACGAGAACTGGGTCGGCGGTCTCACCGGCGACTGGCTCATCTCGCGTCAACGCTTCTTCGGGGTGCCGATTCCCGTCTGGTACCACCTCGACGCCGACGGCGAGCGCGGGGATGTCATCATCCCCGACGAGCACGCCCTGCCCGTCGACCCGTCGACCGACGTGCCGCCCGGATTCCGCGAGGATCAGCGCGGCGTGCCCGGCGGCTTCGAGGGCGACCTCGACATCATGGACACCTGGGCGACCTCGTCGCTGACGCCGCAGATCGCCGGCGGCTGGGAGACCGACCCCGAGCTGTTCAACCTGGTGTTCCCGTACTCCCTGCGGTCGCAGGGGCAGGACATCATCCGCACCTGGCTGTTCTCGACGGTGCTGCGCGCGCAGCTCGAGCACGGCAGCATCCCGTGGACCAACGCCGGCATCTCGGGCTTCATCGTCGACCCCGACCGCAAGAAGATGTCGAAGTCGAAAGGCAACGTCGTCACCCCGGGCGCGATCCTCGACGAGCACGGCGCGGATGCCGTGCGCTACTGGGCAGCATCGAGCCGGCTGGGCACCGACGCGGCGTTCGACCCGCAGAACCCGAAGCAGATGAAGATCGGCCGGCGTCTCGCGATCAAGATCCTCAACGCCGCCAAGTTCGTCTACTCCTTCGGCGACCTCGCCGGTCGAGTAGCGCCGGAGGCGCGTGTCGAGACCACCACCGAGATCACTAATCCCCTCGACGTCGACATGCTCGCCGAACTCGCCGAGGTCGTGCGCATCGCCACGAAGGCGTACGAAGAGTACGACCACGCCCGCGCCCTCGAGGCGACGGAGCAGTTCTTCTGGACGTTCTGCGACGACTACCTGGAGCTGGTGAAGGAGCGCGCCTACGCCGGCGACTCATCCTCGGTCGCGGCGCTGCGCCTGGCGATCGACATCATGCTGCGGCTGCTCGCCCCCGTGCTGCCGTTCGCGACCGAAGAGGTGTGGTCGTGGACCCACGACGGCTCGGTGCACACCGCGGCCTGGCCGACCCTCGACGCGGAGGCGCCGCGCGGTCTGCTGCCCGCGGTGAGCGCCGCCCTCATCGGCATCCGCCGCGCGAAGACGGAAGCCCAGGCCTCGCAGAAGACCGAGGTGCTCACCGCGACCCTCGCCGGTCCGGCGATCCTCGCCGAAGCCGCGGACGACCTGAAGGCGGTGGGCCGCATCGCCCGGCTCGATCTGGTGGACGCCGACGAGATCGAGGTGCGCGCGATCGAGCTGGCCGAGGCTCCCGCATGACGCTCCTCGTGCGCGACATCGCGCCCGCCGATCACGACGCGTGGCGGGCGCTCTTCCACGCCTACGGAGTCTTCTACGAGACCGAGCTCTCCGACGAGGTGCTCGACCACGTCTGGTCGGCTCTGCTGGGCGGCGCGCTCCGCGGCTTCGTCGCCGAGCAGAATGGCCGGGTCGTCGGCATCGCCCACGTGCGCACGCACGTCGCCACCTTCTCGGTCGGCGAGGACTGGTATCTCGAAGACCTGTTCGTCGACCCCGAGGCGCGCGCCGGCGGCGTCGGCACTGCGATCCTCGAGCATCTGATCAAGATCGCGCGCTACGAGGGCGGCGGCACGCTGCGCTGGGTCACCGCCGAGTCGAACGCCACCGCACAGTGGGTCTACGACAAGCTGGCGAAGCGCACCACCTGGGTGACCTACGAGGTCGAGCTGTAACGAGGTCGGGATGACGGCACGGATGTACGCGCAGCTCGCGATCGTGACGGCGAGCCTCGTGCTCGCGGGATGCGCACCCGGCGCGGCGCCGGCATCCGGTCCCACTCCTCCCATCCCGATCACCCACCCGCACGCGCTGCGGACCTGCCCCGGCGTTCCGACGGAGCACTTCGACGAGGATCCTGCCGAGGTCGTGGCGGTGCACCGGTGCACCGCCGACTTCCACGAGGTACAGGGCGTCCTGAACAAGGTGCAGTACGTCGACGACCTCCGCGGCGATCCGGCGGGGTTGCTGGCCGCCTACGCCGCCCCGGACGAGGTGCGCACGTCGGAGGCATGCGACGGGGACCTGCCGGATCCGCTCATCCTGTGGCTCGACCTCGAGAACGGCGAGACGATCGCGGTCTACGCGCCGCTCGACGCCTGCGGCAAACCCCAGGCGGATGCCGCCGAGGCATACGCCGCCGCCGACTTCCACCGGGTGCTCGTCGCCCGGGAGGTGGCGGAGGGTTAGGCCGCTTCGGCCAGCGACTTGAGCTTCGCGAGCGACTGCTCGAGCGCCGCCTGCATCCCCTGCTGGGCGGTCGCGTCGTAAGCGCCGGAGCCCACCTGGCTGTTCATCAGGTCGATCGCGTGGTGCATGGCGGCCTGGATCTCGGGCGACTGCTGTGCCATCTGCTTCTCCAGCTCGCTCAGGTCGGGCTTGCCCCAGTCGCTGTCGGACGACGAGGAGAGCGTCGTCGTGCCGCCCGATTCGGTGAGCGTGTACGTCGTCGTCGCGTCGCCGCCCGCGTAGGTCATCGTCACGGCGAAGCCGAGCGGCGGGTTCCAGTTCTCGATCCGCATGTGCGCGTCGCCCGCGAGGGCCGGTATCGGCCCCGACGTCTCGAACCCCGAGTGAAGCGCCGCGGGATCGGCGGGCATGAGCCCCGGGCCGCCGGCCCAGGCCGTGAGCTTCTCGGGCTCGATAAGCCAGCGGAAGACCTCGGCGGCCGGCTTCGCGATCGTGATCTGCGCGTTGGTCGTCATACCCATGATCGGGAGGTTAGCGTGAGGCCATGCAACTCGGAACCCGGTGGGAGATCGGCGCGGAACCGCCCGCGCGGCTGCCCGCCGCGATGGTGGCTGCGGTCGCCGCGGTCGAGATCGAGCTCGCCGGCGTCGACACCACCGGATGGCGCTGGACCCTGACATGGCTGGAGGGCCGGCCCGTCGTGGAACTCGATGACGGGACGACCCTCCGGTACGACCCGGTCGGCGACTCGGTGACCGTCGAGAGTCCGCTCGACTGATCCCCGGAGTGTGCTGTCGCCCTACCGGGGCTGGCGAACGAGGCGCTCACCATGCAGCATCCTCGCCTCGTTGCCGATGTGCCGTTCGTATTCGCGACGTTGCGTGTCGCGATCGATCGGCGTGGCGACCTTGCGGCCCCAACTCTCGAGTGCCCGGCCGAGCCGGACGGCGACCCCGGGCACCCCGGTGATCCGCCCCGTGTCCATGAACGTCCCGTAGGTCATGGCCGACTTCCCTTCGTTCATCACAGTTCATCTTCCGTGGAACCACCGACACTCCCGGGCTGCTCGACACCGTCGATCAGGGGGAAGACGTCGACGTGGATCTGCACCGGTCGAGCACCTGGCTTCTTCTGGTTTCGGTACTTCTTGAGGTATCCGTCCACGACCGCGGAGAGTTCCTCCCCGAGGTCGTTCATCTGCTCACGGGTGAGCTGCAGATTGGCCGTCATGACCCCGCTCGCCTCGAGCCAGTCCTTGCCGACCGCTTCGAGGCCGTGCGCGAGATAGGCGCTGAGGCGCTTCTGCCGGTTGCGCTGCCACTCCCCCATGACGAGGTCGCTCGCGGCGCGATCGGCACTCGACGGCTCGAGTTCGGTGGAGTTCAGCGAGATCGGTCGCGGCACTCGTTCCCACCAGCGTTCGCGACCGCTGCCGCGAGTGGTGTCTTCTTGCACGAACCCGTTCTTCTCGAGTTGGCGCAAGTGGTAGCTGGTCGCGCCGCTCGACTCGCCGAGTCGTTCGGCGAGGGCGCTCGCCGTCGCGGGGCCGTATGCCGACAACGCGTCGATGAGCGCGACGCGCAGCGGATGGGCCAGCCCCTTGAGGGCGGCCGTCTCGAGGACGATCTCGTCCTTGCTCTTGTGACCCATGGTGCAAAGATACCGTTGCAAAGGATTCTTTGCAAGCAGTTCTTTGCAACGGCTTTTTTGCAACGAAATCTTTGCACTCACGGGCTGCCCACGTAGGCTGGCCCGATGAAGAACCCCTTCTTCGAAGTCAGCACCCTCCCCTACCAGTTGCCGCCGTTCGCCGAGATCGCGGACGAGCACTACGAGGAGGCCTTCGAGAAGGGCATGGAAGAGCAGCTCGCCGAGATCTCGGCGATCACCCGCAAGCGCGACTTCCCGATGTTCGCCAACACCTTCCCCGCCCTGGAGTCGAGCGGGCAACTGCTCGCGCGGGTGAGCCACGTGTTCTTCAACAAGTCGTCGGCCGACTCCACCGACTTCACCAACGAGCTCGAAGAGAAGATCGCCCCGAAGCTCGCGGCGCACCAGGATGCGATCCTGCTCGACGGGTTTCTCTACTCGCGGGTGAAGACGGTCTACGAATCGATCGATCAGCAGGAGGCGCTCACCCCTGAGGACCGCTACCTCGTCGAGCGGTGGTACCTCGAGATGACCCTCGCCGGCGCCGGACTTGACGACGCCCAGAAGGATCGCCTGAAGGAGCTCAACCAGCAGCTCGCCACCCTCACCACGAAGTTCGAGAAGAACTTGCTGGCCGACACCAACGAGTTGGCCGTGCATCTCACCGACCGCGCCGATCTCGACGGGCTCGAAGGCGGCGAGATCTCCGCCGCCGCCGAAGCGGCTGCCGCCCGGGGCCTCGAGGGATTCCTGGTGACTCTCGTGCTGCCGACGGGGCATCCCTTCCTCGCCGCCCTCACCAAGCCGGAGGTGCGCGCGAAGGTGATGGCGGCATCCCGGGCCCGCGGCTCGCACGGCGGCGAGTTCGACAACCGCGAGATCCTGCTCGAGATCGTGCGCCTGCGCGCCGAGCGTGCCGAGCTGCTCGGGTTCGAGAACCACGCCGCGTACGTCACGAAGGACGAGACCGCCGGCAGCCCGGATGCCGTGGCCGCCATGCTCGGCAAGCTCGCTCCCGCGGCGGCGAAGAACGCGAAAGCCGAGCAGGCCGACCTCGAGAAGCTCGCCGGGCATCCCGTCACCGCGGCGGACTGGTCGTACTACACGGAGAAGGTGCGGCAGGAGAAGTACGACGTCGACACCGCGGCGCTTCGCCCATGGTTCGAGGCCGAGCGGGTGCTCAAACTCGGGGTCTTCGGCGCCGCGAACGCCCTCTACGGCATCACCTTCAGCGAGCGCACCGACCTCGTCGGCTACCACCCCGACGTGCGCATCTTCGAGGTCGCCAACGCCGACGGCTCCCCCGTCGGGCTGTACCTGCTCGACCTCTACACCCGCGACTCGAAGCGCGGCGGCGCCTGGATGAACCCGCTCGTCTCGCAGAACCTCCTGCTCGACCAGCCGGTCGTCGTGGTGAACAACCTCAACGTTCCCAAGCCCGCCGCGGGCGAGCCGACCCTGCTGACCTTCGACGAGGTCAGCACCTTCTTCCACGAGTTCGGCCACGCGCTGCACGGCCTGTTCGCCCGCGTGACCTACCCGAAACTGGCGGGCACGAACGTCTTCCGCGACTTCGTCGAGTTCCCCAGTCAGGTGAACGAGATGTGGATGCTGTGGCCCGAGGTTCTCGAGAAGTACGCGACGCACTTCGAGACCGGCGAGCCGATCGATGCCGGCGTCGTGCAGCGCATCCGCGACTCGGAGACCTTCAACGAGGGCTTCGCGACGAGCGAGTACCTCGCCGCCGCGCTGCTCGACCAGGCGTGGCACACCCTCTCGGCGACTGAGGCCGCGGAGGTCACCGACGTCGCCGCCTTCGAGGCTGCGGCCCTGGCGAAGGTCGGGCTCGACAATCCCGCCGTGCCGACGCGCTACTCGAGCGCCTACTTCGCGCACACCTTCTCGGGCGGCTACGACGCCGGCTACTACTCCTACATCTGGAGCGAAGTGCTGGATGCCGACACCGTCGAATGGTTCAAGCAGAACGGCGGCCTCACCCGCGAGAACGGCGACCGCTTCCGCGATCTGCTTCTCGGCGTCGGCGGCTCGAAGGATCCGCTGGAGGCCTACCGCGAGTTCCGCGGCCGCGACGCCGTCATCGAGCCGCTGCTCACGCGCCGCGGCTTGGCGTAGCCCCCGCCCACCGCAATCGTGCTCAGGGGGCCGCTGACTCCGGGTGGTGCTTGCGCCGCCAGGGCAAGAACCAGAGCATCACGAGCCCCCCGACGAGCAGCGCCCAGAACGCCGAGCCGATGCCGGCGATCGACAGCCCCGACACCGCCACGAGGAACGTGACGATCGCGACCAGCCGGTGCGCCGGTTCCTCGAGCGCGGCGGTCACCGCCGACACAAGCGCGCCGAGCAGCGCGAGCCCCGCGACGGCGGTGATGAGGATGGGCGGGCTCGCCGCGACGAGAACCGTCGCGACCCCCGACAGCAGCCCCAGAACGGCGAGCGTCGCGCCCGCGGTCACGGCGGCAACCCAGCGCTTCTCGCGCTCGGGATGGGCGTCGGGCCCGGCTGCCATCGCCGCCGTCATCGCCGCGAGGTTCATCGAGATGCCCCCAAAGGGCGCGGCGACCAGGTTGCCGGCGCCGGTGCTGACGAAGATCGCTCGGGCGGGTGCGTGCTCGTAGCCGAAGGTGCGCAGCACCGCGAAGCCCGGCACGTTTTGCCCCGCCATCGTGACCAGATACACCGGGATGCCCAGACCCAGCACGATCGCCAGGTCGAGGCCCGGCACGACGGGTGCCAGCACGGGCAGCATCCGCGCCCCCGAGAGGTCGACGCCGCTGCTGGAGATCACCACGACCACCACGGTCACGACGACCGCCGCCGGAACGGCGAGCCGAGGGGCGAGCCGGGCGAGCACGAGCCAGGTGAGCACGATCGGCAGCGCGAGCAGCGGCTCCTGCACGCTCGCGGTCACCGGCGCGAGGCAGATCGGGAAGAGGATGCCGGCGAGCATCGCGCTCGCGATCGGTTTCGGGATGCGGGTGACGGTGCGGGCGAGCCACGGCCACAGCCCGGTGATCACGAGCAGCACGCCGCAGAGCAGGAACGCCCCGACGGCACTGCGGAAGTCGTCGGTGCCGTCCGAGGCGAGCAGCAGTGCGGCGGCCGGCGTCGACCACACGATCGAGATCGGGATGCGGGAGACGGCGCTGAGCACGACGGTGAGCAGACCGGGCACGACGCACAGCACCAACAGTCCGGATGCCGCCTGATCGTCGGTCGCGCCGACGTTGCGCAGGCCGGCGATCAGCAGCGCGAACGACGACGCGAAACCGGTGACCCCCGCCACGAGCCCCGCGAAGATCGGCTGGGCGAGACCGGCGGGGCGCATCCACTCAGCCTAGAACCGCGCGTGACCCGCCGGGCTCGGCGGCCCGCGAACAGGGGAGTCGCGCTCTCGGCGACGGTTCGGGCACCATGAGTCATCGATCGGTCCGGGGGGACATCATGATCAGGAAGCTTCTGGCGTCGCGGGGGGCGCTCATCATCGCGGCGGCACTCGTCGCGGGCGTCGCGATCGCCGTGCCGACGACCGTGTTCGCCGCGACGACGCCCGGCGGCCTGCTAGCCGCGTTCACGGGTGGGGTGCCCTCCGAGACACCGGAGAAGCTCGAAGGGGTCAAGTCGGACGGGGCCGACGAGCTCGCCGAAGCACCCGCCAAACCCACGCCCACGCCGACGCCGACCCCTGAGCCGTCGAAGGACGCAGACGTGGCGCCCGGAGCGGAGCCGAAACCGAAGCCGGTCGAAGAGCCCAAGCCGGCGCCGAGCGAAGAACCCAAGCCCACGCCGAGCGAAGAGCCCAAACCGAAGCCGACGCCCGACCCGGCGTACCAGTACGAGGATCCGGCGGTCGCGCGGGCGGCCTTCGATGCTCACCGTTCGGGTTCCGCGCTCCCGGCCTTTGCGGCCTACAACGGCAACGACTGCACGAAGGTGGGGTACGCGGCCACGAAGTCGCTCGTGGGATCGGCGGCGCCGTCCGCGGTGATCATCGCCGAGTCGGGGTGGCTGGTGCTCAGTGCCGCGGGCGAGGGCCGCATCACCACCGCGAAGGTCAACGGCTGGTACGACGACAGCGGTCGCTGGCGCATCGACCTCGCGGTCTACGACTGCGCCGCCTGACCGCTAGCCGAAGACCTCAGGCGACGGCCGGCTCGAGCAGCCGCAGAGCCTTCCCGGCGACGTCGATCTCGAACAGCACGTTGTTCGGCAGGATCCACTGCGGGTCGGTGTGGCCGAAGTCGAGGTTGCTGACGACCGCCAGGTCGTCGCGGCCGAACTCGGCGAGCACCTGAAGGATGACGGCGTCCAGCTCTCGCGACTCGGCAGGGGTGTAATCGCGCGGCCGCCCGATCAGCAACCCGGCGAGACGGTCGAGGCCGCCGCCGACGCCGAAACTGCGCAGCCAGTGCTCGGTGAACGCCACGGGCGGCTTGTCTTCGCTGGTCTCGAGGAAGAGGATGCGGCCCGCGAAGAACTCGGGCTCGGGCCAGTAGGCGGTTCCCTTGAGGAACTGCAGCACCTCGATGCATCCACCGAACAGCCGTCCGCTGACCGCGCCCGACCCCTGCAGCCAGCGCCACCCGTCGTGCGGATGCTGATGGCCGATCTCGTGACCGGGCTGCCGGTGCCAGTTGGGGTAGCGGTCGACCCAGTGCGGATACGGGCGGTACTCGAGGGTCGCGGCGGGTTCGAACAGCACATCGCGCACGTGCTGCTCGAGCTCGGGAAAGTTCGACAGTTGGGCGAACCCGGCCATCACCGCCGGGCCGTTGAAGGTCACCAGGCCCGCCCGCGCGTAGGTGGTGAGCATCGTCGCGGTGTCGGAGTAGCCGAGCAGCACCTTCGGGTGCGCCACGGCGAGGTCGACGTCGAGGTGCGGCAGCAGCCGGATCGAGTCGGTGCCACCGATTTGAGCCACGATGCCGGAGATCGAATCGTCGGCGAAGGCCGCGTTGAGGTCCGCCGCGCGGAGCTCCGGGTGACGATATGAGTACTCGGGGTCGAATGTGGTGGACGGGAATTCGACGACCTCGAGCCCGAAGGTCTCACGCAGGGTGGCGAGACCCGCGGCGTAGACCTTCGGGTACACGGACGCCAGCGACTGCGAAGGCGCCACGACCGCGACCTTGTCGCCCGCGCTGAGCCGTCGGGGACGGATGACCTCGGACATGCGTTCGCCGCGTTTCGGGTCGAAGTCCGCTACGCG
The DNA here is from genome assembly GCF_014653215.1 of Pseudolysinimonas yzui. Taxonomy (GTDB): domain Bacteria; phylum Actinomycetota; class Actinomycetes; order Actinomycetales; family Microbacteriaceae; genus Pseudolysinimonas_A; species Pseudolysinimonas_A yzui. The sequence goes on from NZ_BNAI01000003.1 coordinate 15,679, forward strand.
GATTTCTCGGTGCGCCGCGGTGCGCGCGGCACGATCGTCGGCGCGGCATTCTCGAGCACGGCGGCCTTCGTCACGACGACCCGGGCGACATCGTCATCCGACGGGACGTCGAACATGATCGGGCCGAGCACCTCTTCGAGGATCGCGCGCAGGCCGCGAGCGCCGGTCTGGCGCAGCTTCGCGAGATCCGCGATCGCTTCGAGGGCATCCGTCTCGAACTCGAGCTCGACCCCGTCGATCTCGAACATGCGCTGGTACTGGCGCACGAGGGCGTTCTTCGGCTCGGTGAGGATCTGCATGAGCGCGTCCTGGTCGAGCGGCGAGACGGTGGTGACGACGGGGAGGCGGCCGATGAACTCGGGGATGAGGCCGAACTTGTGGAGGTCTTCGGGCAGCACGTCGCTGAACAGTTCCTGCTCGTCGCGCTTGGAGTGCAGCGGGGCGCCGAAGCCGATGCCGCGCTTGCCGACCCGGGCCGAGATGATGTCTTCCAGCCCGGCGAACGCGCCGGCCACGATGAACAGCACGTTCGTCGTGTCGATCTGGATGAACTCCTGGTGCGGGTGCTTGCGACCGCCCTGCGGCGGAACGGATGCCGTGGTGCCTTCGAGGATCTTCAGCAGCGCCTGCTGCACGCCTTCGCCCGACACGTCGCGAGTGATCGACGGGTTCTCGGCCTTGCGAGCGATCTTGTCGACCTCGTCGATGTAGATGATGCCGGTCTCGGCGCGCTTGACGTCGTAGTCGGCGGCCTGGATGAGCTTCAGCAGGATGTTCTCGACATCCTCACCGACGTAGCCGGCCTCGGTGAGGGCGGTGGCGTCGGCGACCGCGAAGGGAACGTTGAGCCGCTTCGCGAGGGTCTGGGCGAGGTAGGTCTTGCCGCAGCCCGTGGGGCCGATCAGCAGGATGTTCGACTTCTGGATGTCGATGTCGTCGATCGCCGACTCGGCCGCGCTGATCGTGCCACGCGCCCGGATGCGCTTGTAGTGGTTGTAGACCGCCACCGAGAGCGCCTTCTTCGCGGGCACCTGGCCGATGACGTACTCCTCGAGGAACGAGAAGATCTCTTTCGGCTTCGGCAGGTCGAACTCGCTGTGCGTCTCCTCGCCGGCCTCGGCGAGACGCTCTTCGATGATCTCGTTGCACAGCTCGACGCACTCGTCGCAGATGTACACGCCGGGGCCCGCGATCAGCTGCTGAACCTGCTTCTGGCTCTTGCCACAGAAGGAGCACTTGAGCAGGTCGGCGCTCTCACCGATCCTCGCCATGGCGACTCCTCCCCGTAGGTTGGGTTCGAGCCTAACCCGAACCGGCGTCGTGGGCTCGCAGCGTTGAGAGAACCCTCTTCGGCGCGCCGTTCAGGCTGCCGAGCCGCCTAATCTGGATGCCGTGCAGAGCAGAGCGTCGCGGGCCGCCCGCGGCTGGATCACCGGTGCGTTCGCCACGGTGGCCGCCGCGGTGTCGCACGGCGTCGCCGACGGCGGGGCGCCGAGCGCGCTCGCCCTGGGATGCGCCCTCGTGTTCGCCGGGGTGCTCGGCACGTTCCTGGTCGGAGGCCGCGCGTCGCTCCCCCGCCTCGTCGGCATCGTCGCCGGTTCGCAGCTCGCGTTCCATCTCGTCTTCTCGTGGCTGACGCCCGGCACCGCGACCGGTGGCGCGCACCACGGCACGGCGGCGGTGCTGGAACCCGCGGCCGCGCACCACGGAACAGACCCGGGGATGTGGGCCGCCCACGCCCTCGCGATGCTCGCCACCATCGTCTTCCTGCGTCGCGCGGAACTGGCGCTGTGGGGCCTCCTCCGTGACGCCGTCGCGGCGGTGCGCGTCGACCGGATGCCCGCGATCGGGCCCCGGCCCGCCGTCCTGCGGGCTGCGCAGTCAGCCGCGCCGCGGCATCCGGTCTCTTCTGTCGTTCGCTCTGCGCTGCGCGGCCGCGGTCCGCCGGCCCTCGCCTGCGTCTGACCCGACTCCCCGGAACCCGGGTCTCTCGACGCACGCGCCTCACCCGGTCCGGCGGGCCACTTTTCGTTGAGAGAGAACCCATTCCATGAGATCCACGAAGTCTTTCGGTGCCGTCGCGCTCGCGCTCGGAGCCGGCACCCTGCTCGCCCTCGCCCCCGCGGCGGCCGCGAGCGCCCATGTCAGCGCGAGCGCCAGCTCGACCGCGGCGGGGTCGTCGAGCGTCGTGACGTTCAGCGTTCCGCACGGCTGCGACGGGTCACCGACCACCGTCGTCACGATCGAGATCCCCGAGTCGGTGCCGGCGGTGACCCCGACGGTCAACCCGAACTGGACGGTCGAGAAGGTGATCGAACAGCTCGACGAGCCCCTCACCGATGCGCACGGCAACGAGATCACCGAACGCGTCACCGCCGTCGCGTACACGACGATCGGCGCCGGGCTCGCCGACGGGTATCGCGACACGTTCGACCTGTCGCTCCGGCTGCCGGAGGGCGAGGTCGGCGACGTCGTCGAGTTCCCCGTCGTGCAGACCTGTGCGGTCGGTACCGCCGAGTGGGTGGGTGAGGAAGCACCGTCGGTGACGCTGACGGCGGCCATCGAGGATGACGGGCATGACGCGGAAGCCCCCGCCACGGTGGCGACGGCCGGCGGGGATGTGCTCGCCCGCGCCTTCGGCATCGGCGGCCTCGTCGTCGGCACCGTCGCCGTCGTGATCGCGGTGCTCAGCCGCCGGTCGGCGAAGGCCTGACATGCGCCGCACCCTGAGTGCGGCCCTCGTCGGGGCCGTGGCGGCAGCACTCGTGCTCGCCGCCGCGGCCCCGGCGTCGGCGCACAACTACGTGGTCGAGTCGACCCCCGACGAGGGCGAGGTGCTCACCGCACTTCCCGAGGCGTGGGAGGTCGTCACCAACGAGGCGATGCTCTACGTCGGCAACGACGCGGTGTTCGGCCTGTGGGCGCGCGACGCCGACGGCCGTTACTACGGCGACGGGTGTGTCGAGGTGAGCGGCAGCGGGATGTCGGCCGCCCCCGTCATCGGGGAGACGGGCAGCTACACCCTCGTGTACGCGCTGATCTCGGCGGACGGGCATCCGCTCACCGGCGAGATCCCGTTCGAGTGGGCACCCGCGGTCGCGACCGAGGCCGCAGTCGGCACGAGCGAACCGGCGCGCTGCGGTGAGGAGGTGCCCGCCGAACCCGGGGGCACGACGCTCTCCCCCGACGTCTGGTGGATCGCCGCCGCGGCCGGCGCGGTCGGAGTCGCGGTGGTCACCACCGTGCTCCTCGCGCGCCGCCGACGGCCCGAGAGTGGGGACGACCCGTCTACTTGACGAGCGCCGCCGGGATGTTCTTGCGGCTCGTGAGCACCTGGTCGATGAGGCCGTAGGCGAGAGCGTCATCGGCCGAGAGGATCTTGTCGCGCTCGATGTCGCTGTTCACCTCTTCCTGCGTCTTGTTGGAGTGCTTCGAGAGCGTGAGCTCGAGCCACGTGCGCAGGCGCAGCACCTCGGCCGCCTGGATCTCGATGTCGGACGCTTGACCGCGCCCGGCGTCACCGACGGCGGGCTGGTGGATGAGCACGCGCGCGTTCGGCAGGGCGAGGCGCTTGCCCGGGGTTCCGGCGGCGAGGATCACCGCGGCGGCCGAGGCGGCCTGGCCGAGAACGACGGTCTGGATCTGCGGACGGATGTACTGCATCGTGTCGTAGATCGCCGTCATCGCCGTGAACGAGCCGCCGGGGCTGTTGATGTACATGACGATGTCGCGGTCGGGGTCCATGCTCTCGAGCACGAGCAGCTGGGCCATGACATCATCCGCCGACGCGTCGTCGACCTGCACCCCGAGGAAGATGATGCGGTCTTCGAACAGCTTCGCGTACGGGTCCTGGCGCTTGAAGCCGTAGGCGGTGCGCTCCTCGAAGGACGGCAGGATGTAGCGGCTCTGCGGCATCGTGCCGCCGATGGCGGCGGGCAGGGTGCCGGCGGCGCGGAAGGTGGGGGTCTCCATGATCGTCCTTACTTGGTGCCGCCGCCGCCGATGACGTCGGCAGCAGACTCGCGGATGTGGTCGACGAAGCCGTACTCGAGGGCTTCCTGGGCGTTGAACCAGCGGTCGCGGTCACCGTCGGCGTTGACCTGCTCGACCGTCTTGCCGGTCTGGGCGGCGGTGATCTCGGCGAGGCGCTTCTTCATGTCGAGGATGAGCGCCGCCTGGGTCTGGATGTCGGACGAGGTTCCGCCGAATCCGCCGTGCGGCTGGTGCAGCAGCACGCGCGCGTTCGGCGTGATGTAGCGCTTGCCCTTGGTGCCGGCGGTGAGCAGCAGCTGCCCCATCGACGCGGCCATGCCGATGCCGACCGTGACGATGTCGTTCGGCACGAACTGCATCGTGTCGTAGATCGCCATGCCCGCGGTGATCGAGCCGCCGGGGCTGTTGATGTACAAGAAGATGTCTTTGTTCGAGTCTTCGGCTGCGAGCAGCAGCAGCTTGGCCGCGATCTCGTTGGCGTTCTCATCGCGCACCTCGGATCCGAGCCAGATGATGCGGTCCTTGAGGAGTCGGTCGAAGACGCTCGGCGGGAATGCCGTATCGGCCATGAGGGGAAGCTCCGTTCGCTTGATTCCGAGGTCGAATCTACTTGGGGCGCCGGAGGCCCCGTTGCCATGTTCGCCCTGGGCATAGGCACGAGGTGGGGTGCGCGTTCCCTTCCGACGAACGGTTCGCTCAGCCGGGTCGCGCCGGGAGGGTCGCGACGAGTGCCGCCACCTCATCGGCGAGCGACGTCGGCCAGTCGAGGTCGGGCTTGTGGATGCGCAGCGAGGCGATGCCGTGCAGTGCCGCCCAGACCTGGAACGCGAGCCGTCGACTGCGTTCGGGTGATGTGCCGAGCGCGGCGCCGATGAGGTCGGCGGCACCGCGGATCAGATCCCAGCGCGACTCCGACTCGTCGTGCGGCGCCGCGACGTCGAGGCGATCGGCGCTCTCGAACAGCAGTTGGTAGGCACCGGGGTTCGCGATCCCCCATTCGACGTACGCGAGTCCGAGCGCCGTCAGGCGTTCGGCGGGGGTGCCGTCGGCGTCACGGCCGGCGACGGCGGCACTCATCCGCGCGAGCTGTTCGTCGATGACCGCCTGGATGAGCGCGACCTGGGAGTCGAAGTGCAGGTAGACGGCGGCGGGTGAAACCTCGCACGCCCGCGCGACGGCACGCAGCGACGGGACGGCGATCGCCTGCGGATCGGTGAGCATCGCGCTCGCCGCCTCGACGAGGCGCGCCCGAAGGAGGTCGCCCTGCCCGCGTGGGTTCGCCATCCTCGCGCTCCTCGTTCCGATCGGCTTGACGCATTCGGTGTACAGGTGTAAACCTTACTCGGTGAACACCCGTTCAGTGAAGGGAAGACGCATGACCATCGACTACCGCGGTACGACCGCCCTGGTGACCGGAGCCAGTTCCGGCATCGGCGAGGAGTTCGCCCGGCAACTCGCAAGCCGCGGGGCGAACCTCGTGCTCGTCGCCCGCCGTGCCGAGCGCCTCGAGGCACTCGCCACCGAGCTGCGGGCCGAGCGCGGCGTGACGGTCGACGTCATCCCGCTCGACCTCGCCGCCCCCCGCGTCGGCCGTGCGCTCGCCGCCGGCCTCTCGGAACGCGGGATCACGATCGACACCGTGGTCGCGAACGCCGGTTTCGGCACCCACGAACGCTTCGAAGACGAAGACGGCGACCGCATCGCCGACGAGATCGCGGTGAACGTCGCGGCGGTCGTCGACATCGCGCACGAGTTCTACCCCGGGATGCTGGCCCGCGGCCGGGGCGCGCTGGTCACCGTCGCCAGCACCGGGGCGTACCAGCCGGTTCCGCACATGGCCGTGTACGGGGCGACCAAGGCGTTCGTGCTCAGCTTCACCGAGGCGCTCTGGTACGAGGCACGCCACTCGACCCTCAGGGTGCTCGCCCTCTCGCCCGGCGCGACCGGCACCGAGTTCTTCGATGTCGCGGGAGACGACGCCCAGGTCGGCCCGCGGCGTCAGCCCGTCGCCGAGCTCGTGGAGTTCGCGATGCGCACCCTCGACCGGCCGAACGGTGCGGGCAGCGTCATCGCCGGCTTCGGCAACCACCTGACTGCCGCCGTGAGTCGGCTGCTCCCGCGCCGCGCGCTCACGAGTCTCACCGGTCGCGTGATGAAGGCATGACCGGCACCACGTATCGTCGACGCGTGGATGACTGGACGACGCGAGTTGCGGCGGTGTGGGCGGATGCCGGGAGCCGGCCCGAACCCGAGGTCGAGGCGGCGATCGAGTCGCTCGTCGCAGAACGTCCCGCCGACGACGCGATCGCGGTCTTCGAACTCGCCGGTGTCCGCGACTACGTCGGACGTGAAGCCGAGGCGGAACCGCTGTACCGACGCGCGCTCGAACTCGGCCTCGATGAGCCGCAGCACGGGCAGGCGGTCATCCAGCTCGCCAGCACCGTGCGCAACCTCGGACGCCCCGACGAGGCGCTCGCGCTGTTGCGGGAGGAGTTCGCCGGGCATCAGGAGCATCCACTCGCCGACGCGGCGACCGCGTTCGCCGCCCTCGCCCTCGCCGACCTGGGCACCGAGCGGGAGGCGCTCGTCGCCGTGCTGCGCGCCCTCGCCCCGCACCTGCCGGCCTACGGGCGCGCCGTCACCGCCTACGCCGACGAGCTTCTCGACTAGGTCGTCTACCGAGAGAGCAGCTTCTCGAGGGTGTTGAGGTTGCGGGTCGTCAGCCACGGCTTGTGCTTGCTCGAACCCTGCGCCTTGCCCATCGCCGAGTCGAGCGTCGAGCCCTTCGGGGTCGACCAGTAGAGCACCCCGTCGCCGCGCTGCGCCCGGTCGATGGCGGGGTCGAGTTCGACGGCGAGCAACTGGTCGAGGAGCTCGGGCTTGAGCACGAAGACGACGTAGGCGTGCCGGTCGGCGGTGCGCTCGAACGGGTACGCGTCGACGATCGCCCGCACCGTGTCTTGGGTGAGCACGTGCACCCAGGCGTCGTAGCCGAACCGCTCGCGCAGGGCGGCCTCGAGCTTCTCTTTGACCGCCGATGCGGCATCCGTCGTGGTGAACAGCACGTTGCCGCTCGCCAGCACCGTCTTCACGTCGTCGTAGCCGAGCCCGCGCACCACCTCGGCGAGGTCGGCCATCTTCACGGTGACCCCGCCGACGTTCACCCCGCGCAGCAGCGCCACGAACCGCGTCATCCCGTCAGGATGCCACGCGCCTGCGACGCAACTCTCGGAAATCCGGGGCTTCGTCGACGTCTCATGGATGAACCACGGGATTTCCGAGAGTTAGGACGCGGACCCGGAAACACGAATGCCCCGGCCACGCGGGCCGGGGCATTCGGGACGAACGTCAGTGCGAGTGACCCTCGTGGTCGTCGTGGTCGTGACCGTCGTGCTCGTCGATCTCGAACACCTCGCCGGCCTCGTCACCGGTGCCGAGGGCGCGGGCGAGGAAGTCGGAGACATCGACGGCCTTGCCCTTGGTGTCGACGACCTTCGCCTTGCTCAGTACGACGGCGAGCGCCTTGGAGCGGGCGATCTCGCCGACGACGCCAGGAAGCTGGCCGTTCTGGTCGAGGATCTTCACGAACTCGCCGGGCTCCATGCCGTACTGCTGGCTGGCCTGCACGACGTAAGAGGTGAGTTCGTTCTGGCCGACCTTCACCTCTTCGGCTTCGGCGATCGCGTCGAGCAGGATCTGCTGACGGAACGTCTTCTCGCTCGACACGATGACCTCGGCGCGGTGCTCGTCGTCTTCGAGGCGGTTCTCGTTCTCGAGGTGACGGTGCACCTCCTCGTCGATGAGCTGCTGCGGAACCGGGATGTCGAGCTTCTCGAGCAGCACATCCACGATCTTGTCCCGCGCCTCGATCGACTGGCCGAACGCCTTGCTCTTCTCGAGCTGCGCGCGCAGGTCGGCGCGGAGTTCGCCGATGGTGTCGAACTGGCTGGCGATCTGCGCGAACTCGTCGTCGGCATCCGGCAGCTCGCGCTCCTTCACGGACAGCAGGGTGACGGCGATCTGCGCCTTCTCGCCCTCGTGGTCGCCGCCCAGCAGGTTCGACTCGAAGGTGGTCGACTCACCGGCGGTGAGGGTGTCGAGGGCGTCGTCGATGCCTTCGATGAGTTCGCCCGAGCCGAGCTCGTACGAGACGTTGCTCGCGGTGTCGACCTCCTGGCCGCCGATGGTGGCGTGAAGATCGAGGGTGAGGAAGTCGCCGGTCTTCGCGGGGCGGTCGACGGTGACGAGGGTGCCGAAGCGGCTGCGCAGGTTCTCGAGCTCGGTCTCGACCTCATCGGGGGTGACGGCGACCGGCTCGACTTCGAGCTTCAGCCCGTCGTACTTCGGCAGCGTGAAGTCGGGGCGCACGTCGACCTCGACGGTGATCTTGAGGTCGCCCGAGAAGTCCTTCTCGTTCGGCAGCTCGACGATGTCGGCCGACGGGCGGCCGAGCGGCTTCAGGTTCTCTTCGCGTGCGGCGTCGCGGTAGAACTTGTCGAGGCCCTCGTTGACGGCGTGGCTGATGACCTCGCCGCGTCCGACGCGCTGGTCGATGATCGGCGGCGGCACCTTGCCCTTGCGGAAGCCGGGGATGTTCACCGACTCGGCGATGTGCTGGTACGCGTGGGTGATGCTGGGCTTGAGCTCTTCCGGCGTGACGGTGATGTTCAGCTTCACGCGGGTGGGCGACAGGCGCTCGACGGTCGTCGTGACCATGGGAATACGTCTCCTGAGTGGATGAAAGGTGAGGGCTGGTGGTCGGGGCGACAGGATTTGAACCTGCGACCTCCCGCTCCCAAAGCGGGCGCTCTACCAAGCTGAGCTACGCCCCGAGGCAGAAACGGCCCGGCACAGTCTAACGGCTCTACAGGGTGCAGGCGCCGGGAGGCCCTGAGCAGGCGATCATGACGGTGTACCAGATGAATGCGGCGAACGCGACGTAGCCGAGTCCGGGCAGCGAGAAGATCATCGCGGTGATCGCCGGCCATCCCGGGGCCTCGCGGCGGATCGCCCCGGTGATGCCCAGCACCAGCCCGAGGAAACTGAGGATGCCGACGGGCAGCGCCGCGAGCTGCGAGGTGAGCGCCCACCACGGCGGACCCTGGATGAAGGCATCCACCGTCTGCCCGTAGGCGTAGAACACGATGCCCGCCGCCGCCAGATACGCGACCACGACCAGCGCGAACGCGATCCAGCCGAAGATGGGTCGCCGCCTGATCACACGCCGATGCTATCGGCCCGATGGGCGGTGATAATGTCTCAGGAATGGGGCCGCGTGACGGGATTTCCCAGCTCACCGAGCTGATGCGCTACGAACCCGTCACCCCGACTCCGGTCGGCCCGCCGCCGGTGGACCCCGCGCGGCGCCGCCGCCAACGCCGGCGTCGCACGACGATCGCCCTGATCGTGACGTTTGCGATCCTGGCGAGTTCGGGCGGCTACGCGGCCTACGCCCTGACCGCCCCGATCGGCACCGCGACCCTCGACGCCGAGGCCCCGTACGTCGACGCTCCCCCGCTCGCGCCGATCGCCCTGCCTGTCGACGGCGCCTACGCCGTGAGCATCGCCGGGGCCGACGACTACCTCGGAGCGACGGCGAGCGGCATCTGGGCATCCGGGGGTGGCGACGGGGTGCGGCCCATCGCGAGCATCAGCAAACTCATCACCGCGCTCGTCGTGCTCGACGCGAAGCCGCTCGCCGACGCGAGCGACCCGGGGCCCACGCTCACCTTCGACCGCGCCGACCACGCCCTCTACGACAAGTACTACGTGCTCGGCGCCACGATCGCGGCGATGCCCACCGGCAGCTCGATGACGTTGCACGACGCCCTCGAGGCGATGCTCATCGTGTCGGCCTGCAACTACGCCGAGGCGGTCTCGACCTGGGCGTACGGGTCGCAGAGCGCCTTCCTGCGCGCCACGAAGAACTGGCTCGCCGCCAACGGCCTCACCTCGACGACGATCGTCGAACCGACCGGCATCGACCCCCGCAACACGAGCACCCCAGCCGATCTAGTCGCGCTCGCGAAGATCGCGATGGCGAATCCGGCGATCGCCCAGATCGTGGGGATGACGACGCTCAACGTTCCGAGCATCCCCGCCGCACTCAACACCAACGACCTGCTCGGTGTCGACGGAATCACCGGCCTCAAAACCGGCACGCTCGAGGAGAGCGGCTCCAACCTGCTGTTCTCGTCGACCCTCGACGTCGGCACTTCGCAACCGTTGAGCATCGTCGGCGTGATCCTCGGCGGCTACACCCACGACTCGGTCAACGGCGAGGTGCGGGCGCTGCTGCGCAGCATCCAGGCCGGCTTCCAGACCGTGACGCTCGGCGAAGCCGGTCAGCTGATCGGCACGTACTCGACGCCCTGGGGCGAGTCTGCCGACATCGTGCTCGGCGCGTCGACCTCGCTGCTCATCTGGTCGGATACCGAGATCGACGTGTCGTTCACGGCGACGTCGCTGACGACCGGCTCCGACGGCGACACGGTGGGAAGCGTCACCTGGACGGCCGGCCCCGACACCGTCACCGCTCCGCTCGTGCTCGACGGCACGATCGAGCCGCCCGACGCGTGGTGGCGACTCACGCATCCCTTCGACCTCGGAGAATGAGCTCGGCGCCCGCGGGTTGAGTGCCGCCGCAGGCGGTGTATCGAAACCCCTTGGGGCGACGAAACCCCGTGGCGACTCCGGTTAGACTCGGGGACGCATCACGGGGATGTAGCTCAATGGTAGAGCCTCAGTCTTCCAAACTGATTACGCGGGTTCGATTCCCGTCATCCCCTCACAGTAGCCCTAGGCGCTTCTAGCCCCAGAGGTCTACCCAAGTAGCCCCAGAGCTCAACCCCTTTGGGAGCCTCCGGCCCGTGGCCTCGCAAGAAATGACGATCATGCGGAGTCGGGATCAGACCCAGCGTCCGGCGTCTCGGCTTTGCGGGTATCCAAGTAGCGCATGATTGGGTTTGCTCTCCATGCCCCGTCGATGATGGCGTTGCGGCCACCGGGATGCTTGCGAATGACGCCTTCGAGATTCTGGATCAGGTCAGGCACGTCTGAGTCTGCGAGTCCATCCAAGATGAGGCTGGCCACCTGATCGGCGGAGCGCATCACCAGTTCCTCCAACTCTCCCACGTTCACAAACGAGAGCGGGATCTCGCTTTTCCCGAGCTGCCCCATTCGGTAGGCCATGACCGCGCTCGGGAACGCCCCAAGGGTCACGACCAAGCCGACGACGGGCCTATCTGTCGGCACCTCCGCGAAAGCCTCCCGGTCGTTGACGATGGCTCGCGCGGTCTTGTTCAGCTGCTCGATACCCTCCGCGACCTTCGCCCTCACTCCGGCGAAGAGATCGCCAACGCTTTGCCGGATCGCCTCGGTTGGAGATGAAGCCTTCACCTCAATCAACACCACGAGCTGATCCGTGATGAGAATCCAGTCGGTCGAGGTGTCGGGATTCCTTCGGGTTCCAAACTCGATCTCGCCAAGCAACTTCGCCCCCTCAATGAGCATGAGATGGCGCCCGACGTAGGCCTCAAAGAGCCTCCCGAGATCCCGCGAAAACTTGGTCCCCCAGCGATCCATCCCGAGATAGGTGATCCCCGCGACGCTCAGCTTCTGTTCAATCAGGTCAGTCGACGGGGCGAGCCAGGCGCCCTGGACAACGTCGGTCAGGAAGGGTCGAGCGATCAGCGGATTGAGCGCGTGTTTCTCGGAAGCCCGATTCAGTGAGGGTCTCGCCCGTCTGGCGGCCTTGACGCTCTCAATCGTCGTCGTGAAGTGCGCCCTCCCGATCTCTTGCATACGCGCGCTGGGGAGCACTTCGAGGAGCCCGCCCAGCGAGTCGTCCCATTGCGCCGGGTTGAAGCGCCCGTCGGACGCCATCGCGCTCGCCCACAAGGCGAATCCCGTTGCGGAGTATTCCGCGACAGTAACCCCGCCCAGGAGGTCCTTAGCCCAACCCGGCTGCATGACTTCGGGCACTCGCTCGGGCGGGAACGGGGTGTCCACGAAGAGCGCCTGAACGCGCGACCATTCATTCAGCGCGTGCCGCTGATACGGCAGCTGTTCGTGGAACATACGCTCCAACGAGTGGAGGAGATTGTCCTGGTCATCGAGCGGCCCGTCTTCGATGTTGCCGAACTGCCAGACCAATTCGCGGAACTGGTCGACGGACGGAACAGGGCCATGCGGCGTGCCCCGGCAAATGGCCGTGACAGCCATCCCAGCGATGTTCCACGGCAGCCAGTCAGAGGCCGCATCGTTGACGATGACGCGACCCTGGTTCCTCGCAGACGCCCACCCCGCGAGCCGGATCAGCGAGTCCCGATCCCACTGGCGGACGAGGGCGACGTATCGCCAATAGCTGATCATCGGCGGATCGGTCGGCAGATGCCGCACCGCGCTGTGATCGCTCATGCGCACACCGTAGCGAGACGGGCGGGCAATTGGCCCCAACAGGTGCCAGGAGCCCTTTAGTCGGGGCGGGCTAGTTCTTGATCTCCACCGATGCCCGATACGCGGAGGCCCGGCTGATCCCTAGCGACGGCGGCCAATGAAGATTGATGCGAGGGCGCCGAGAATTCCGCCGAACTCAACCCCGACGCCCCCGAGCACGCTGGCCACTGGAGACCAGATTGTTCCGTCCGTCTCGACCGGACGCAGTTCCTTTACATCCGTGTCGACCAGGGGGGCATCCACGTTCACCTCCGGATGGCCGGAGATGACGGCGCTGAACGACCATGACTCTCCGCGCTTTAGCAACAGGGGGGCCATCGTGACCACGGCGTCTTCCGCACTAGTGCCGATTGCCGGGCTGATCAGCTTCGCTGTGCCATCCGTTCGGGTGACGCCGTAGAACTTTGCTCCGACCTCGACCCGGATCGGTCTCCGGTCATCGAACATGCTGGATGCGATGTCTCGGGGGCCAGAGTTGACCAGAACGACGGTCAACAGCACAGGTTCGGGAACGGGAATATCTCGATAAGAGACCTCCAGGTGTGACGCGACCTTCGGCATGAGCGGGGTGGCTTCCATGAACCACGTGAGTACGGCACGCCTGTTGCCGAACTGCCGCGTCACGATGACGGTCACCACGATGGCCGCAACGGCAATTAGTGCCGTCACGGTCCAGCCGACGATGGTCCAGTCGACCATCGCCCAGTCGAAGATGCTTGCGGTCTCGCCGGGCGTCGGCGTTTCAAGCATGAGCAAGCCCTGATCTCCTCGCGTTCGGGTAGCGCTCATTGTGTCGGATGGGAGCCGCCCGCGTGTAGCGTTCGACGCCTTCGGCAGAGTGCGACCTGTGGCCACCCCATCGCCAACGCGTTAGCCATGGGCGTTAGCCTGCTCCCTGGAGAGATCCCTTCGCTTCTAGAAGCAAGCGGGCTCGGGGCCGGAACCGAAGGTTCCGGATCAGTCTTCCAGACTGATTGCGCGAGTTCGATTCCCCATATCCCCTCGGCCCAACTTTGGACGCCCCGTGCGTGGGCATTTCCGCCGAGCACGCCCCCCGGATGCAGCCCGCGACAGGGTGAGGGGTTGCGATAGTGTCTGGCCATGCGGACAGGGCTAGGGGTGTTTTGGCGACCTCGGAGTGTCAAAGCCGAGGAGGCCGGGGCCTGACGGACGAGCTCATGGATCCTGGATTCGGGGTGGCCGCGTCCGACGGTGACGTTGTCTGGTCAGGCTATGAGGTGCACGAGCTCTCGAAGGCCTTTGACGAACTCACCCCGTCCGAGGCTCGTTCTCTCTTCGCTCGTTTGATGGATGGGCGGTCGGAGCGGGCTGAGATGATCGCGCGCTTCGCGAGGGCAAATGGCCTCCGCTGGTCGGGTAAGGAAGAGGACCTTCAGCCCCTGAACGACCTCTTCATCGAGGGTGTCGACTTCTATGCGGACAGCGGGCTCCCGACCTACTCCTGGGTGTCGATTGCATGGGACGTGGCGCTTCTTGTCGGTGACTTCGCCATCGCACGCGACCCGCATCTGAAATGGGCGATCGGGCGCGGCGGCAAGCGGATGCAAGGTTTCCAGAGTCCTGTCATCGTCGGACACCCGGGCGCGGTACCCGGCTATCAGGCGGCCCCATTCATTCTCCTGCAACGCTATGTCGCGCATTGCGCGGTAGTGAAGTGGGATCCCATCACTGCGCGGTCTGCCCCGCGACCCGACATGTTTGTGCGCGCCATCGACGGAGTGGTGAAATCGGTGCAGCCAAACAAGATGGACTGAGGGGCTTGAAGTTCCCGGGCTCGCCTGCCACCCGTACTCAGCGAGCGACCTTCCCTCTAGGTCTGAGGACGACTCCAGCGCGGCGGAGGTGATTGAGCACCGCAGTCGCCGAGACTCCAAACTCCGACGCAATCTGCGCCGCCGTCTGACCGGCCTCGTATCTCTCCTGAGCCTTCTCGATATCGACCTTTCGAGTCCGCCAGTCCCGACGCTCAATCCCTTCATGATCTACCGCCCGCCGAATCGCACTGCGATGGCAGCCGAAGACGACAGCCAGCACGCCCATACTCTCGCCGGCCGCGTAGCGCCTTGCAACCTCAGCACGCTCTCTGCGGGTGAGGCGCTTCTGACGCTGAACGACCCTCGGCGACGTCTCAACCCGCTTCACCCCCATACGCCGAGACCGCTCGAGCAGGCCTACTAGGGCGGGACCTCTGTTCCAGAGCGTTTCCGTTAGGACCTCCAAGCTGAGTTCAGCGCTCTCGGATCAGGCGCACTCGAGGATGATCGCGCCAGGCAGCATCCGCCGTCCATGCAGTGGCATCCAGCCGCTCAGCAAGGGCGAGACAGAGCCGGTCCGCTAGCGACAGCGGCGACCCGTGACGCCACGCGGCGGCGGCAGACTCGGCGTCATCGACGGTCACCGATTCCACGACAAGCTCATAGCCGAGCAACAGCCCTCGGGCGAGATCCCAGTCGGCGCCCGCCGAGCGGACCTTTTGAGCGACCTCCGACCAGTTGGCGGCACAGCAGGCGCCACCCTCCTCGAGTGCGGCGCGAACCTGCTCGGCACCCGGCTCCCCGCGCAGATAGGCGAGCAACGCGGAGGCGTCGAAGACGTTCACCCCGCCTCGCCGCGTGCGGCGGCCCGGCGCTCTTCGATCAGTTCCGTCACGAGATCGCGTCCGGCTAGCTGCCCGGCGACGATTCGCTCGAGTTCGTCACGGCGGGTCAACAGCACTCCGGAGGACGTCTCGACCGCGACGAGCGCAGTGCCGCGAGACCAATGCTGGCGCGCGCGAAGGCCGGCCGGCACGACCAAACGACCCCGATCTCCCATCACTATGGTCTGCGTCCCACTCATCTTGGTAGCGTACCACCGCCCCTTCAGGCAGCCGAGGAACGCGGTCGCGCCCGACTCAACGGGTCGCAGCCTCGCTCAGCAGCTGAACCCCGGGGCGGCGCCGCAGACCTCCGTTGACTTCGGACCTTCTTGACCGGCAGAGTCGACGGCTCGCACCCGGTAGTACGCGACCGTCGCCTGGGAATCGACGAATGGCACGTACTGGAATTGGGTCACTTCCAGGCGCGACACCGTGCCGATCTGCGTCAGCGATCCTCCCGGGGTCGTCGCCCGCAACACGATGTAGGAGACGACATCCGGCTCGGGGTTCTGCGTCCAGCGCAGCAGCACCTCGCCACTTCCGCCTCCCGTCTCGGCGGTGAGACCCACGACCTTTTGCGGTGGCGGGTTGGAGACCGGGGGTGTGCTGGGACTGGGCGTACTGGAGGGGGTCGGCGTCGCTGATGCGGACGGCGTGGCCGTGGCCGTCGCCGTCGGAGTCGTGGAGGGGCTCGAGGTCGGCTCGGGCGGTGGCGTGTTCACGCACGCGGTGAGCGCAACGGCGATCAGTGCCGACGCGATGACGTGGGATGCGCGCAGTTTCATGCAGTGAGCCTCCACCTCCGAGCCTGCCGATCCCAGGGGCGAAGGTCCCAGGTCTAGCCGTGCTCCACTGGCAGCCACAATTCGCAGGTCGCCGTGCTGAAGTCAGCGGCGCGCTCGAGTACGGCCACGATCGACGGACCGGGCCGCAGCCGCCACGGGTTGGACGGGAACCAGTCGGTCGCCGTCGCCGCCCAGGTGGACTGCAGCGCGTCCGGGTACGGGCCGGCCGTACGGAACACCGCCCACGTCCCCGCGGGGACGTCGATCACGGTGAGGTCCTCGGGCACCGGAGTCGTCTCGCCGACCGCGACCCCATGGAGGTAGGTGAGTTCACTGCCCTCCGCGTAGTCGGGGTCGACGTCGGCGCTCACCTGCAGAAGACCCGCCGGCTCGGTGTTGCTCAGGTCCTTCAGGCGCGCGTGTTCGGCCGCGGGAAGCGACGCGATGTGTTCTTGGATGTGCGGATTGATGCCGCGGTGGAACAGCGGCACGAGGGTGGAATGTCCAACGAGCCGGAATGCCGGTTGATCTGCGATGCGGGTGTCCATGGGGGTGTTCCCTTCTACGGTCAGGCGGAACCTGAGCTGCTGTTGTGTGCGAAGGGGACCTCCGTTTCGACGCACGTCGCCTGGGCTGGCACCGTGAACCGCGGAGAACGCTCGGCCGAACGCCTCGGTTGAGCCGTAGCCGTAGCGCACCGCGATTCCCAACAGGTCGCCCTCGCCCAGGACCTCCGCAGCGGCGACCGCCATGCGGCGGCGGCGGACGTACTCCGACAACGGCATCCCGGCCAGAGACGAGAACATCCGGCGGAGGTGATACTCGGTCGTGCTGAGGTCACTCGCCAGCCGGGCGATGTCCAGGTCGTCGGCGAGTTGGTCCTCGATGCGTTCGACGAGCCGATTGAGAGCTGCGATCACGGGTTCCCCTTTCACCGTCAACTCTGCGCACCCGCTTCAGCACGCACCCGACTTTCGCGGTCCGATTCGATCGCGCCGCGCCTCAGTGCGCTCCGACTTCGATGAGCAGCACCCCACCGGCGATGAGGGCGACGCCGAGCGCCATCATCCACGTGAACGGCTGCTTGAAGATCACCTTGCCGAGCACGGCGGTGAAGGCGACCCCGGCGGCCGTCCAGATGCCGTACGCGACGCCCAGCGGCATCCCCTCACCCAGGGAAAGGGACAGCATCGTGAAGGCGACGACGTAGCCGGTGGCGACGAGCAGGTACCACCAGCGGCTGCCCTTCACCGCGGCCTGCAGGGCGAGGGTCGCGGTGACCTCGGTGAGGATCGCGACGACGAGGAACAGCCAGGCGATCACTCCACCGCCTCCGTCTTGCGGGCGGCGTGCCCCGAACCGAGTTCGACGCACAGCACCCCGGCGATCACCAGCGCCATGCCGACGACCATGAGCGGGGTGAGCAGCTCGCCGAAGATGATCGCCGAGAGCAGTGCGGTGAGCGCGACGCCGAGGGCACCCCAGATGCCGTAGGCGACCCCGACCGCAACCCCGGCGCGCAGCACCAGGGTCAGCAACACGAACGCGGCGAGGTAGCCGACGACCACCACGATGTAGAGCAGCCGATGATCGAGCGCCCCCTTGAGCGAGAGGGATCCGGCCACCTCGGTGACGATCGCGCCGCCGAGCAGCAGCCACTTCAGCATGGGTGCGCCATGACGAGCTGAGACGCGACCTCATGCGGGTCAGTGAAGTCGATCAATTAGTCGCCCCGGATCCTGCCGTGCATGAACGACTGCAAGCACTTCGATGACGCGTGGCTCGACGTGGACTCGATACCAGAGCTCGTATGGGAACACCCGAAGGGTTGCCCGGCGCGCGTCCTGCCGCAGTGGCCGAAAGACCTGTGGAGAGTCCCGAAGGCGGTCGATCGCCGCCGCAAGTTGATGGAGGAACCGTGTGACCTGTTCAGGTGCATGTTCGGCGTACCAGTCGCGTGCGCGATCGATGTCCTGACGCGCAGGTGCGCGGATCAGAACGGAGAAGGTCACGTCAGCCGGGCGCGTAGCTCGGCCTCGACTTCTTCCCACGGTCGACCCTCGAGCGGACGGGCATCGGCCTCCCGGAGCCGTTCATCAATGAGGGTGGCGATTTCGGGCGTGACGGGCAGGTCGTTCTGGTCGATCGAGTCCCACAGCTCGTTGATCAGCTCGACCCGGTCGGCGACATCGAGCTGTTTAGCCTGTGACAGCAAACCCGGGTCGACCATGCCCCCATGGTAGCTGGGGGCCCTGACGCCGTTCGGAATTGACCACAGGTTCTTCAATGGCGGTGCCGATGGTGCGCGTCGGGGTAGTGCTCGTGGCTGTGCGTCACAGGGTCGTGGGTGTGCACGTGGCGGTGCCGCACTCCGGGGGCGACGGGTTCGTCGTGGTCGTGGTCGTGGTGCCCGTCGTCGTGACGGTGCCAGTGGTCGTGGGTGACCGCCTCGTGGGTGTGCTCGTGCTCGTGCCGCTCGGTGAGGTGCAACCAGACCCCGAGCGCCATCAGCAGGGCGGCGATCACGAGCGGCAGGGTCACCGCCTCACCCAGCACGACGGCGAGCGCCGCCCCGAAGAAGGGGGCGACCGAGAAGTAGGCGCCGGCGCGGGCGGTGCCGACGTGCCGCATCGCGACGATGAAGAGCACGAGGCTCACCCCGTAGGCGAGCAAGCCGACCGCCATCGCGGCGCCGATGGCCCAGACGGATGGCAGGGTCGCGCCGAGCAGGAACGCCAGCGTCAGGTTGACCGGGCCGGCCACCCCGCCCTTCACCGCGGCGAGCCAGGTGGCGTCGGTGAGGGCGATCTTGCGGGTGAGGTTGTTGTCGATGCCCCAGCACAGGCACGCCCCGAGGATGGCGAGGGCGGGCCACACCGATCCGAACTCCGCGCCCGTCGGGATCGAGAGAACCACGGCGCCGGCGACGATCGCCGCCATGCCCAGGGCGATGCGCCGGTCGACGTTCTCGCGGAACACGAACCACGCCAGCAGCGCCGTCGCGACCCCCTCGGCGTTGAGCAGCAGCGAGGCACCGGATGCCGGCATCCCGCTGAGCCCGAACATCAGCAGCACCGGTCCGGCCAGGCCGCCGAAGAACACGGCCCCGGCGAGGGGCAGCACCTCGGAGCGGCTCAGCCGTACGCGCGGGGACCGGCGGATGAGGCGGTACAGCCCCAGCCCGACGCCCGATCCGAGGTAGAGCAGCCCGGCGAGCAGCCACGGCGACACCTCACCCAGCAGCAGCTTCGCGATCGGGGTTCCGGCGCCGAACAGCAGCGCCGCCGCGAGCCCGGCCTGGACTCCGATGTTGCGCAGCGCCGACATCCTCACCGCTCCAAGCTACTCGTCGCGCCGGGACCTTCGGCCCTTCGGTCACGAGAATCAGCGGCGTAGCGTCGGCCTCGATCGAAGGAGAAGATCATGCGCACCAGAGCTGCGATCATCCCGGCCATCGGCGTCGCGCTGCTGCTGACGCTCACCGGGTGCGTGGGCTTCGGGATGCGCGGCCCCGGTCAAGGCCCGGGGCAGGGTCCGGGGCCCGGCACGCCGACGGATGTCGTCGACTTCAACATCTCCGACGTGCACTTCAACATGATGATGATCCCGCACCACGAGCAGGCCATCGAGATGTCGCAGATCATCCTCGCCGCCGACGACATCCACCCCGACGTCACCGACCTCGCCACCCGCATCGCGGAGGCGCAGGCTCCCGAGATCGAGCAGATGGAAGCCTGGCTCGACGCCCGCGGCTACCCGACGCCGCCCGACGGGATGCCGGGTCACGGGATGATGTCGGACGGCGACCTCGACCGGCTGCGCGACCTCGACGGGGTGGACGCCGAGGTGCTGTTCCTCACCGCGATGATCGACCACCACGAGGGTGCGATCGAGATGGCGGAAGACGAGATCGACGACGGAATCGATCCCGAGACGATCGCCCTCTGCGAACGCATCATCGAGAGCCAGACCGCCGAGATCGAAGAGATGCAGGCGCTGCTCGCCGCCCGCTGAACGTCGCTAGGCTCGCAGCATGGAGCCCATTTCCGCCAGCATCGGCGGCCTGATCGCCCTCATCGTCTTCATCGTCACCGTCGTGTCGATCGTGAACAACCCGAACCACGGCGGCTTCGGCAAGTTCGTCTGGATCGTCGTGGCGTTCTTCCTGAGCATCCTCGGGTCGATCCTGTGGCTGATCTTCGGGCGCGGCCGCGTTCCGAAGCGCTGACCCCGGCAGTGGGCACCCTCGGCCGCGTGCTGACGATCGTCGTCGCCCTGGTCAACCTCGGCGACATCGTGCTGCACGTGGCGATCGATCAGGCGGAGCCGCTGCGCATCGCCGGCAACGTCGTCGTGATCGCCGCCGCGGTCGGGATGCTCGTGGTCGCCGCGCTGCGGAAGCCGGCCGTGCCGATCGTGGCCGGCTCGGTGAGCCTCGTGCTCAACCTGGTGTTCATCGTCACCTCCGGCATCGGCGGGCTCGGCGCGGTGCTGATCGCGCTCACCACCATCCTGCTGGCGCTGCTCGCCGGCAGCTTGCGCCGCTAACGCTGAAGCCAGGCGATCACCGCGAGCACGCGACGGTGATCGGTGCCGGAGTCTTCGAGCGCCAGTTTCGCGAAGATCGAGGTGACGTTCTTCTCGACCGCCCCCACCCCGATGAAGAGGGCCTCGGCGATCGCGGTGTTGGTGCGACCCTCCGCCATGAGTTGCAGCACCTCGCGCTCGCGGGGCGTGAGGGTCGCCAGCGGGTCATGACGGCGGCCGATGAGCTGCGCGACCACCTCCGGGTCGAGCACCGTGCCGCCGTCGGCGATGCGGTCGATGGCATCCACGAGTTCATCGAGCGAGGCGACCCGGTCTTTCAGCAGGTAGCCCACTCCCCCGGTCCCTGACCCGAGCAACTCTTGCGCGTAGGCGACCTCGACGTACTGCGACAGCAGGAGGATGCCGGCGCGCGGCACCAGCGACCGCAACCGGATCGCGGCGCGCACCCCCTCGTCGCGGAACGTCGGCGGCATCCGCACGTCGAGCACCGCCAGGTCGGGGTCGAGCGACTCGACTTCGGCGAGCAGGGAGTCGGCGTCGCCGAACGAGCCCACGACCTCGTGGCCCGCTTCTACGAGCACCCGCACGAGTCCCTCGCGCAGCAGCACCGAGTCATCCGCAACGACAACCCGCAGTCCGCTCACGTGCTCCATTGTGGTGCCTGGTCTCGACACGCCCGCTCCGCGGGCTACTCGACCACCGAAGCGGGGAGGGGCAGATGCGCCGCCACGACGGTGGGGCCGCCCTTGGGGCTCGAGATGTCGAGGGTGCCGCCCTGGCCGAGCACGCGCTCCTGGAGTCCCGCGAGACCGTGCTCGGGCACCGCCTTCGCGCCCCCGCGGCCGTCGTCGGTGACCGTGACATCGAGCCAGGTCTCCTCCGAGTCCGGCAGGCGACGCAGGTCGATGCGCAGGTCGATCGCCGTGGCGCCGCTGTGCTTCACCGCGTTGGTGAGGCCTTCGGCGGCGATGAAGTAGGCGTTGCGCTCCAACTCGGTCGGCAGGTCGGTGCCTTCCGGCAGCGACGACACCACCCGCACCGTGACCGCCGACCGCACCGCGAGCGACTCCAGGGCGGCGACGAGACCGCGGTCGAGCAGGATCGGCGGCGCGAACCCGCGCGACAGGGCACGCAGCTCCTCGAGGGCGTCCTTCGACTGCTGGCGAGCTTCCTCGAGCAGCCGGCGGGCGGCATCCGGATCGGTGTCGAGCTGCCGCTCGGCCGCCGCGATGTCCATCTGCAGGCGCACCAGCCGCTGCTGCGGGCCGTCATGGATGTCGCGCTCCAGTCGCCGAAGCGCGGTGCCCTCGGCAGCGACCGCGGCCGAGCGGGACTCGGTGAGGGTCGCGACCTCCTTCTCGAGGGCATCCGTGCGGAACGCGCCCAGCAACCCGCGGGCCACGCCCCAGTGCATCCAGGTGAGGCCCCGGGTGACGAACGGCAGGGTTGCCGTGAAGATCAGGCCGACGACCAGCCAGAGCAACGAATCGAAGAGCAGCGGGTCGACCCGATCGCCCAGGCCGAACACCCGATCGGCGACCCAGCGTGAGACCGAGAAGTCACGGTCGCTGTCGGGAACGAACCCGATCCAGATCCACCCGGTGATGCCCCCGAGCGCGATCGAGAACCAGACGACGGCGATCGTGAACGAGATCGTCGTGATGATGAAGTTCACGATCATCGTCCACACCAGATAGAGCCAGTAGTGCCCGTTGGCGAACAGCACCTTCAACCAGCCGAGGAACCCCGTCTTGGCCGTGCGGTCGTTCCAGTCGGGACGCGGGATGACCGGTCGCCCCACCCAGCCGAGCAGCGCGAGCTCGACGGTGCCGGCCCCACGCGCGAGGTAGAGCGCGCCGACCAGGAAGATCACGCCCAGGAAGAACGTCGCGAACGTTCCCGCCGCCGCCGAGAACAGGCCGATGCTCACCGCGAACATCACCACCCCGAGCGGGAAGGCGATGAACAGGAACAGCAGCTCCTTCGGAACCCCGGCCCACAACCGCAGGTAGAGGGGGGTGGTGCGGGCGTCGGGGCTCATGGTCGTCTCCATTGTTGCGGGCATACCCCCACCCTCGCGACGACGGCTCCGAAGCGACATCGTGCCCGCATCCCGAACCCGGTGGGGATATCCCCCGCCTGCACAAGATGAGGACAGGCTCAACTCCCTTGCGGAACAGAACCTCACGACTAGCGTTGAACCATGACCGACGTGAAGACCGTACCGACCAGCGCCATCGACCCCGACGTCACCTCGGGAGTCGCCCAGTTCCTCGAACCGGTCGTCATCGACCTCGAAGCGATGGTCGTCGACTCCAAGCAGGCGCACTGGCACGTGCGCGGCGCCAACTTCCAGGCCATCCACGAA
Organism: Pseudolysinimonas yzui; assembly: GCF_014653215.1. Taxonomy (GTDB): domain Bacteria; phylum Actinomycetota; class Actinomycetes; order Actinomycetales; family Microbacteriaceae; genus Pseudolysinimonas_A; species Pseudolysinimonas_A yzui. Next base: position 38,489 of record NZ_BNAI01000003.1, read on the forward strand.
CTGCTCGACACCCTCGTCGCCCACGTGCAGGACTACGCCGACACCGCCGCCGAGCGCGTCGTCGCCCTCGGCCTCCCCATCGACGCACGCCTCGCCACCGTCGCCGCGAAGACCACCGTGCCGCCGCTCACCGCCGGCTTCCAGCAGTCCGAGAAACTCATCCCCGAAGTCATCGCGCAGATCGACGCCACCCTCAAGAGCGTGCGCACCGCGATCGACGAACTCGCCGAACTCGACCCCGCCTCCCAGGACGTCGTCATCGAGATCGCTCGGGGGCTGGAAAAGGATCGTTGGTTCTTGTTCGCGCACATCGCGACCAAGTAACTCTGGGGTCGGAGGCCCTCCACGGGCTACGCGGCGTCGGGGCCGTGGGTCCAGGTGCCGGCGACCATCGTCGCGTGCACCGGCATATCGCGCAGGTTGTCGGGGTCGAGCGGGTCGGCGTCGACGATGACGAGGTCATCGGCTTGGACGTGGGTGGATGCGGCGAGCGCGGCTTCGGGCGAGATCGACTGCTCGGGATGCCACGGGTCGCGCCCGTCACGCGAGCGCGTCACTGCGGCGGCCATCGTGATCCAGGGGTCGAGCGGTGCGACCGGAGCATCGGAGCCGAGCGACAGCTCGGCGCCCGCGTCGAGCAGGGAGCGGTACGCGAACGCCCGGCCCGTGCGACCCGACCAGTAGCGGTCGGCGACGTCGCGGTCATCCATCGCATGCTCGGGTTGCACCGAGGCGCGCACCCCCAGCGCGGCGAGACGCGGGAGGTCGGCATCCCGGATCAGCTGCACGTGCTCGATCGAACCCGGCACGCGGAGCTGCGCGAAGACGTCGAGCGCTTCGGTGACGGCGCGGTCGCCGATCGCGTGGATGGCGGGGGTGAGCCCGCGCGCGACCCCTTCGCGCGCTGCGGCGAGCAGCCCGCCCGGCGCGTAGGTCGGCAGACCCTGACCGCCGCCGCCGGGATAGTCGTCGAAGCACCACGCGGTGCGGGTGTTGAGGGAGCCGTCGGTGAACAGCTTGTACGGGCCGACCTCGTAGAGCGGCGACGCGACCTCGGGCAGGGCCGAGGTGTGCGGGTAGACGGCAGCGCGCACCCGTAACCCCGAGAACCCGCCGGCGAACCGACGCGCCCACGAGCCCGGCGCATCCTCCATCTCGAAGTCGACGATGCCGGTCACCCCGCGCGCTGCCGCCGCCCGGGCGGCGTCGAGCGCCCAGCGGTCGAGCACGTCGGGCGACACCTCGGTGATGCGGCGGGTGAGGTCGAAAGCCGCCTGCTCGCGCAACAGCCAGTCCCCATCCGGGCGCCCCAGCATCCGCAGTGCCGCCCGGTTCGTCCACAGGCAGTGCACGTCACCCGACAGCAGAGCGACCGGGATGTCGCCGAACTCGAGCAGCTCGGGACTCGGCACGTCGGGCCACAACCCGTCGCGGAACCCGGACGCGAGGAACACCACGCCGGGCTCCGGCGGCGTGTCGGCCAACGCGTCACGCACGAGCGACGCCGCCTGGGCCGCCGACGTCGCCGACGAGACGTCAAGTCTGCGAGCGGCCATCGCCCACTGCCCGAAGTGCACGTGATGATCCCAGAGCCCCGGCAGAACCCACCGCCCCTCGAGATCGACAACCAGCCCCGCAGGACCGGGAACCGACACGTCGGAGACAGGGATGCTGAAGGACGTTCGCGAGTCAATCGGGGTAGGGGTCCCCGCTCTTGACTCGCGAACGTCCTTCAGCAGCCCGCCCAGGAACCGGCCGTTGCGGAGGATCACTCCAGCCGCCGCATCTCAGCAGCGAGCGCGGCATCCGAGTAGGGGCCGTCGCCGGAGAGCGCCGCGATGATCGCCTCCCGCACCTCGGGGGGTTTGTTCTGGGAGAGCTTGGCGCGCGCATCGAAGCGGGTGACGCGGATGCGCAGGCCGACGGTCCCGCGGGCGATGCGGCGGGCCTTCTCTTCGTCGATGTCGAGCGAGACGGGGGTCGGCATCCGTTTCTCGAAGTGATCGACGAGCTGCTCGAGGATGCGGAAGTTCTCGTCATCCGAGAGGATCTCGGGCACCCCGTAGAGGTGGGCGGTGACGTGGTTCCACGTCGGCACGAAGTCGCCCTCCGCGTACCAGTTGGGCGAGATGTACCCGTGCGGACCCTGCGCGATGACGAGCACCTCGTGCTGCCCGAGTTCGTGGGCCAGCTCGTCGGGGCGCCCGAAGTGGCTGACGAGCACGATCTCGTCGTCGCGCCGCCCTGAGCCTGTCGAAGGGTCGGTCTCCTCCAGCAGAGTCGCGTAGTGCGAGGCGACGAGTCCGGTGGATGCCGGTGACACGTAGGTCATCCACGGGTTGCGGCGGATGAGCCGTTTCACCTCCGCCGGATCGGTGAGCAGGTAGTGGGGGGTGTTGCGCATGTCAGACCTGATCTTTCGGGCACCAGTAGAGGTTGCGTCCCGCCATGACCGCCATCGCGATGGGGGTGCCGCACACCCGGCAGGGCTCGCCGGTGCGGTGGTAGACCCAGTGGCGGTCGTCGCGGGATGCCTTCGCCCGTTCCAGATCCTCGCCCTCAAGTCCGTCCATCGTGAGCATCTGACCGGTCTCGACCCCGAGTTTCAGCAGGTACGCCCAGTCCCGCCAGAGTGCCCGGGCGACGTCGGTGGGCAGGTCTTTGCCGGGCGTGTACGGATCGAGTCGCGCGCGGAACAGCAGTTCGGCGCGGTACACGTTGCCGATGCCGGCGACCACCTCCTGATCCATCAGCAGTTGCCCGATCGCGACGTTGCGTCGCCGCACGTTCTCGACGAAACGTCCTTCACCGTCGGGATCGACGAGCGGGTCGGGCCCGAGCCTGGCGATCGTCGCATCCACCTCTTCGATGGTCTGCACCTCGCACACCGTCGGGCCGCGCAGGTCGGCGACCGCGACCGGGGTCAGCAGCCGCACCCGCACCTGGCCGATCGGCTCGGGCGGCCACACGTTGATCTCGGGCTGCAGCTGTTCGCTTTCGGCCATGCGCAGCCGGGTGCGGCGCGGCGCACCGATCGACCACGGCGAGTCCTCGTTCGCCCCGACGACCTTCGCGGCCCGCCCGCCGCGCTCCCCCGGCGACACCGGGTCGACGGCGATGTCGCCCGCGAAATCCCACGCCCCGTACATGCCGAGGTGCACGCGCAACCACAGGTGGTGGTCGAACTCGAGGAACATCTGCTTGCCGACCGCGCGGGACTGCACGATCGCGTGCCCGTCGAGCCGAGCGGCTCCGGCGGTGAAACGCCCCTGCGGTGACGACACCGCCACGGGCGGACCGGTGAACGACCGCGCGAACTGCCGCGCGATGCGGTGGACCGAATGACCCTCCGGCATCCGTCAGACGATCTCGTGCCCGGAGATCGCGCCCGTCTGCTCGTATTCGGCGAGCTGCGCGATACGCCGGGCGTGCCGCTCCTCACCCGAGAACGGCGTCATGATGAACGCGTCGATGAAGCCCTTCACCTCATCGAACGAGTGCTGACGGGCGCCGATGGCGATGACGTTGGCGGCGTTGTGTTCGCGGGCGAGTTCCGCGGTGGCGAGGCTCCAGACCAGCGCCGCGCGGATGCCGTGCACCTTGTTCGCCGCGATCTGCTCACCGTTGCCCGAGCCGCCGAACACGATCCCAAGAGCTGCCACCCCGGCCTGCTCGTCGCGCACCACCGCGCGGGCGGCGTTGATGCAGAAGCTCGGGTAGTCGTCGAGGGGGTCGTACTCGGTGGGCCCGTGATCGACGATCTCGTGACCCTGCCCCGCGAGGTAATGCTGCAGGTCGGTGCTGAACTCGAGGCCGGCGTGATCGGTGCCCAGATGGATGCGCATGGTGCCGCCAGCTTAACGATCCGCACCTCTTGCCAGAGCCCGACAGCGGGAGCAGAATCACAGCAACGCGCCGGAATCCACCAAGCCGGCGCCCCTGATCGCGACGGCGGGGTCGCCCTGGACCCCGCCGTCGCTTCTCGGCCGGGTCGTCGAGGAAAGGAACAGGGCATGAGCACGATAGAGATCCACACCGTTCCCGACGGGATGCCGCGCCTCTCCCGCGGACGACACCGGTCGGCCAAGACGGGTGCGTGTTTCATGGAGTTCGCCTCCTACCTGGCCGGCGAGCAGTGGAGCGATTCGCCGCAGTGCACCGACCCGCTGCTCGCCCACCTCGCGCGCGCCGTCAACGATCAGTTGAGCGACGCCCGGCGCGATGAGATCGCCCGCGACATCCCGCGCGTCATCGGGCTGCGGGGTGACCATCGCGTGTTCGCCCCGGTCATCGCCGTGCGCGCCGCGGCGGCCGCGCTGCCCGTCGCGAGTGCGGGTCGGCAGAAGGCGCTCGCGGGAGCCCTACTCGCGCTTCCCGGTCTGCTTCCGGCCGATGCGGCGTCGCGGGTGCAGCACACGGCACGCCTGGCGCTCGACGCCGCACCGCACGCGGAACAGTGGGCACGGGAGCACCTGCGCCGGCAGCCGGTGCGCGAACGCGACCTGCGGCGTTCGGGCTGCGCCGCGGCGATCAGCCTCGCGGTCACCGGAATCGCGGAGGCGTGCATCGACGATCCGGAGTCGCTGCTGATCCACCTGCTGCGCGACGCGATCTCCGACGCGGAGCGACTGCTCGCCCCTGCCCGCGTGCCCGACCTCGTCGCGGTCTGAGACCCGCATGAGCGGGGGCGCATCCCCGCTCACGTCGGTGTGCGGCGCCCACGATCGATTAGGGTAGCCTTACCTTGTCGCATTCGCGGCATCCTCCTCCTCGAAAGGTTCTCTCGCTATGCGCGCTCTGCGCCCGACGATCGCCCTCGCCGCAGCGGCCCTCGTGCTCACCGGATGTTCGGTGAGCCCGGCCGCTCCCGACGCCGACGAGGAATCGACCCTCGTGGTGTACTCGGGGCGCGACGAAGAACTCGTCGGCCCGCTGCTCGACGCCTTCGAGGCCGAGAGCGGCATCACCGTCAAGGTGCGCTACGCCACGAGCGTCGAGATGGCCGCGCAACTGCTCGAAGAAGGCGACCGCACGCCGGCTCAGGTCTTCCTCTCCCAGGAGCCGGGCGCGCTCGGCGCGCTGAGCGCCGAGGGACTGCTCACCGAACTCCCGAGTGACATCACCGACTCCGTCGACCCGCAGTACACCTCCACCGACGGCACCTGGGTCGGTCTCACCGGTCGCGCCCGTGTCATCGCCTACGACGGCGACGAGCTGACCGCGGACGAGGTTCCGACCTCGGTGTTCGACCTCACCGACCCGCGCTGGCGAGGCCAGGTCGGCATCGCCCCGTCGAATGCGTCGTTCCAGTCGTTCGTCACCGCCCTCCGCGTTCTCGAGGGCGAAGACGCCACCGAGGCCTGGCTGCGCGGTCTCGTCGCCAACGAGGCGCAGATCTTCCCCCGCAACGGCGCCATCCTCGAGGCCGTCAACACCGGCGCCATCGATGTCGGGCTGATCAACCACTACTACTGGTTCCAGCAGGCCGCCGAGGTGGGGGCGCAGAACATGCGTGCCCAGCTGCAGTACGGCGAGCCGGGCACCTCGAGCGCGCTGGTGAACGTGACGGGAATCGGCATCCTGGCCGGCTCCGCCGACGACGCCGCCGCACTCGAGTTCGTGCGCTACCTGCTCTCGGCGGAGGGTCAGGACTACTTCGTGACCCAGACCACCGAGTACTCCGTCGTCCCCGGCGGCCCCACCCCGGCGGACGCGCCCGCGCTCGACGACATCCGCGGCCCCGAGCTCGACTTCGCCGACCTCGCCGACCTCGACGGCACGATCGCCCTGTTGCAGAAGGTCGGCCTCCTCTGACCCTCACCGGCACCGTCGCGCAGCGCGGGAGGACGACCCGTCGGCCTCCCGCGCTGCTGGTCGTCGCCGCGACGGTGCCGGCCGTGGTCGCCGCCATCCCCCTCGGGTACCTGGTGCTTCGGCTCTCGCAGTCCGATCCGGAGCGGCTGCTGGCGTCGCTGTGGCGCACCCGCACCCTCGAGCTCGCCGCCAACTCGCTCGGGCTCTCGGCAACCGTCGCGATCGGCTGCCTCGTGATCGGCATCCCCACCGCCTGGGCGATCACCCGGCTGCGACTCCCGTTGCCCGGCCTGTGGCGCGCGGTCGCGACCCTGCCGCTCGCGATCCCGTCGTACGTCGCGGCCTTCGCGTGGGTCGCGACCTGGCCGGGGCTCTCCGGCTTCTGGCCGACCGCCGCCGTCATGACTCTGGCCTGCGCCCCCTACGTGACCCTGCCCGTCGCGGCCGCCCTGACCATGGCCGACTCGCGGTACGCGGATGCCGCCCGCACCCTGGGCGCCGACCCCACGCGCGTGCTGCTGCGGGTCACCCTCCCTCGCATCGCGCCGGCCGCCGCCGCCGGGGCGCTGCTGGCCGCGCTCTACACGCTCGCCGACTTCGGCGCGGTGTCGATCCTGCGGTTCGAGACGCTCACCTGGGGCGTGCACTCGGCGTTCGAGGGCAGCCTCGATCGCGTGCTGGCGGCGGCACTGTCGGCCGTGCTGGTGACCATGGCCTTCGTCTTCGTCGCCGTCGAGCAGCTGATGCGCCGTCGGGCGGCGCGCGTCGTGCCGGCGACGGGAGCCGAACCGACGACGCTCTCCGGCACCCCGCGCTCCCGGGTCATCGCGATCGCCGGCCTCCTGCTCGTCGCCGCCCTCTCGATCGGCATCCCGCTCGGCGCTCTCGTGGTGCGGCTCGTCGGCGGAGTGGGAATCGAGTTCGACTGGCCTCGACTCGCCGAGAGCACCGCGTCGACGCTCGGCCTGGGGGTGGCGGGAGCCGCCGTCGCGGTCATCCTCGCCCTGCCGATCGCGACCCTCGCCGCGCGCTATCGCTCGACCGTGGGTGCCCTTCTCGAGTCGGTCGCCTACCTCGGCCACGTCGTGCCCGGTGTCGTCGTCGGGTTGTCGCTCGTCGTCTTCACCCTTTCGATCGCTCCCGCGCTCTACCAGACGGTGTTCGCCCTCGTCTTCGCCTACGGCGTGCTCTTCCTTCCGAAGGCTCTCGGCTCCTCGCGTTCCGCGATCCAGAGCGTTCCCCCGGCACTCGAAGACACGTCGCGCACGCTCGGGCTGGGGCGCCTCACCACCTGGTGGCGCGTGACGGCGCGCATCGCGATTCCGGGCATCGCCGCGGGTGGGCTCCTCGCGGCGGTCACCGCGATGAAAGAGCTGCCCGCCACTCTGATGCTGCGACCCATCGGGGTCGAGACCCTCGCGACCGAACTGTGGCAGAAGACCGCCATCGCCGCCTACGGTGCCGCGACCCCGTACGCCATCGCGCTCGTGATCGTCGCGAGCATCCCGACCTTCCTCCTCGCGCGATCGGGGTACCGCTCGTGAGCCTCGTCATCGAATCGCTGAGCGCCGAGGTCGGTGAGGGCGGCGAGCGCATCCGGGTGCTGCACGACGTCTCGTTCCGGATCGAGGCGGGAACCCTCGGCGCGGTGCTGGGACCGAGCGGAAGCGGCAAGAGCACCCTGCTGCGGTGCATCGCCGGACTGCATCCAACCGTGAGCGGTACCGTGCGATCCGGAAGCCGCGACCTCCACGGCGTGCCTCCGGAACGCCGCCGCATCGGACTCGTGCCGCAAGACGGCGCCCTGTTCCCGCACCTGACGGTCGGCGAGAACGTCGCCTTCGGCCTCACCCGTTCCGGGCGCCGAAGCCGTCGCGTCGAGGAGCTGCTCGACCTGGTCGAACTGCCCGGGATGGCGGGGCGGCTCCCGCACGAACTGTCCGGCGGGCAGGCGCAGCGGGTCGCCCTCGCCCGGGCCCTCGCCCCCGCGCCCGATGTCGTGCTACTCGACGAGCCGTTCTCGGCGCTCGACGCGACCCTGCGCGGGGCCGTCCGTGAGCAGGTGCGGCGGGCGCTCGCCGAAACCGGGACGACCGCCATCCTGGTCACGCACGACCAGACCGAGGCACTCTCGATCGCCGATCGGCTCGTCGTGCTCAACGACGGCGCCGTGCGCCAGGTCGGATCGCCGCAGGAGGTCTACGAGCACCCCGTCGACCTCTGGACCGGCCGTTTCGTCGGGGAGGCGATCACGGTCGCCGGGCAGGCGGACGGCATCCGGGTCACCACACCGCTCGGTGACCTGCAACTCGAGAACCCCGCCCTCGGGCCGGTCGCCGTGCTGGTGCGACCGGAACAGGTACACCTCGTGGACGGTCCCGGAACGGCCGCACGCGTGGTCACCGTCGACTACTTCGGGCACGACGCCCTCGTGCAACTCGACGTCGCCGGCGGCGCCGGCATCCGCATCTCGGCTCGCCTCGCCACCCCGGTGACGCTGCACGAGGGCGACACCGTGCGCATCCGGATCGCCGACCGCGTGCTCGCCTACCCGGAACCGTGACTCGGCCCCTCCGGTCACCACCTCCCGATATCGTGGACGGATGCCTGGAGAGAACCTCACCCGCGTCGAAGCCCAAGAGCGCAAAACGCTCGTCTCGGTCACGTCGTACGACGTCGAACTCGATCTGACGACCGGACCCGACACCTTCCGATCGATCACCACCGTCGTCTTCGACGCCACCGAGGGCGCCGCGACGTTCATCGATGCCCTCACGGCGAAGGTGCACGCCGTCACCCTCAACGGCACCGCTCTGGATGCCGGGGTTGCGGATGGCGCACGCATCGCCCTCAGCGGGCTGGCGGCATCCAACACCCTCGTCGTCGACGCCGACTTCGCGTACACCAACACCGGTGAGGGCCTGCACCGGTTCGTCGACCCGGTCGACGGCGAGGTGTACCTCTACTCGCAGTTCGAGGTGCCCGACAGCCGCCGGGTGTTCGCGGTGTTCGAGCAGCCCGACCTCAAGGCGACCTTCACCTTCACCGTCACGGCACCCGAGAACTGGGTCGTCGTCTCCAACTCCCCCACCCCGACTCCCCGGGCCGCAGACGGCAAGAAGGTGTTCGCCTTCGAGACGACGCCGCGCATCTCGTCGTACATCACGGCGATCGTCGCCGGCCCCTACGAAGCGGTGCACAGCGAGCTCACCAGCAGCAGCGGCCGCGTCATCCCGCTCGGGGTGTACGCCCGCAAGTCGCTCATGCAGTACCTCGACGCCGACTACATCTTCGACATCACCCGCAAGGGCTTCGCCTACTTCGAGGAGAAGTTCGGCTACCCGTACCCGTTCGCCAAGTACGACCAGCTGTTCGTGCCCGAGTTCAACGCGGGCGCGATGGAGAACGCCGGAGCCGTGACGTTCACCGAGACCTACGTGTTCCGGTCGAAGGTCACCGACGCGATCAAGGAGCGCCGGGTCGTCACGATCCTGCACGAGCTCGCGCACATGTGGTTCGGCGACCTGGTCACCATGAAGTGGTGGAACGACCTGTGGCTCAACGAGTCCTTCGCCGAGTGGGCGTCGACGATCGCCACCGCCGAAGCCACCGAGTGGACCGAAGCCTGGGCGACGTTCCAGGCGATGGAGAAGAGCTGGGCCTACAAGCAGGACCAGCTGCCGAGCACCCACCCGATCGTCGCCACGATCAACGACCTCGAAGACGTGCAGGTGAACTTCGACGGCATCACCTACGCCAAGGGCGGGTCGGTGCTCAAGCAGCTCGCCGCGTGGGTCGGCGTCGAGGCGTTCTTCGCGGGCGTGGGGGCGTACTTCCGCAAGCACGAGTACGGCAACACCGAGCTCTCCGACCTGCTGCGCGAACTGGAGATCACCTCCGGCCGCGAACTCACGTCGTGGTCGCAGGCGTGGCTCGAGACGGCGGGCGTGAATACCCTGAAGCCGGTCGTGTCGGTCGACGAGAACGGCGTGATCACGTCGTTCGAGATCACGCAGACCGCGATCGACGAGCAGCCGACGATCCGCCCGCACCGCCTCGCGATCGGCTTCTACGACGTCGTCGATGGCTCGGGCAACACCGGTGTCGACGGCGACCTGTCGCCGAAGGTCGTGCGCACCCACCGGCTCGAACTCGACATCGACGCGGACGCCTCGACCTCGGTTCCGGAACTGGTCGGCATGAAACGTCCCGCGCTCATCCTGCTCAACGACGACGACCTCGCCTACGCGAAGATCCGCATGGACGACGCGTCGTGGGAGTTCGCGCTTCGACACCTCGCCGACATCGAGGATCCGCTCGCTCGCGCGCTCGTCTGGGGTGCCGCCTGGGACGCGACCCGGGATGCCGAGGTCGCCTCGAGCGATTACGTCGACCTGGTGCTCGGCAACATCGCCACCGAGACCGAGTCGACGACGATGCGCCTGTCGCTCACCCAGCTCACGCAGGTCGCCCGGCTGTACGTCGCCCCCGAGAAGCGGGCCGCGACGATCGAACGCGTCGGCGACGCCCTGTGGGAGCTCGCTCGGGGGGCTGCCGCAGGAAGCGACGCGCAGTTCCAGTTCGTGAAGTTCTTCGCCAACATCCCCTCCACTGACCGGCACGCGGCGACCCTGAAGGCGCTGCTCGACGGGTCGATCAAGCTCGACGGGCTCGAGATCGACGCCGACCTGCACTGGGAACTGCTCGAAGGCCTCGTGCTGCTCGGCGAAGCCGGCGAGGCGGAGATCACCGCCCAGTTCGAGGCCGACATGACCGCGAACGGGCAGCAGGCCGCCGCCCGTGCCCGCGCGACCGGTGACAAGAAGGCGGCGCTGGATGCGGCGCTCACCGACGCCTCGATCCCGAACGTCATCCTGCGTTCGTCGGGGATGGGCTACCACCACGTCAACGACCCCAGCGCCCTCGAGCCGCTCGTCGCGCCGTACTTCGACGCGCTCGACCGCATCTGGAAGGAACGCTCCTACAAGATCGCCGAGTATGTCGCGCTCGGCTTCTACCCCACGCCGCTCGCGTCGCAGGAGCTCGTGGATGCCACCAACGCCTGGCTGGAAGCGCACCCCGACATCCCCGCGCTGCGTCGCCTGGTGATCGAGAATCTCGCGGGCGTCGAGCGCGCCCTGCAGGCCCAGCAACGCGACCGCTCCGAGTAGCTCCCTCGGTGGTCGAGTAGCGCCGCAGGCGCGTGTCGAGACCGGCCGTGGGTCTCGACACGCCGCTTCGCGGCTACTCGACCACCGAGATTGATATACCCCGGGGGGTATCTGATACCCTTGGGGGTATGACTTCACAGCGCATCCTCATCGTCGGCGGCGTCGCGGGCGGAATGTCCGCGGCGACCCGGCTGCGCCGCCTGCTCGAAGATGCCGAGATCGTCGTGTTCGAACGCGGCGGTCACGTCTCGTTCGCGAACTGCGGCCTGCCCTACTACCTCGGCGGCGTCATCGACGACCGCTCGAGCCTGCTGCTGCAGACCCCCGCCTCACTGCGGTCGCGGTTCGAACTCGACGTTCGGGTGCGGCACGAGGTCGTCGCGATCGACCGGGATGCGCGCACCGTTCGCGTGCGCGACCTCGAAGCCGGTACGGAATCCGACGAACGCTACGACGCGCTCATCCTCTCGCCCGGCGCGAACCCCGTGCGCCCCGAGATCCCCGGCGCCGACCGCATGCTCACCCTGCGCGACATCGACGACGTCGACACCGCGATGGCGGCGCTGACCCGGGCGCCGCGCACCGCCCTCGTGCTCGGCGGCGGATTCATCGGTCTCGAGATGACCGAGAACCTGCTGCACCGCGGCATCGCCGTCACTCTCGTCGAACGCAACCCGCAGGTGCTGACCCCTCTCGACCCCGAGATGGCCGAGCCCGTGGCCGCGCGCCTCCGCGCCGCCGGCGTCGACCTCCGACTCGGCGCCGAAGTGGTGGCGCTCGGTGCCGACACCGCGACCCTCGCCGACGGCGACACGATCGCCGCCGACCTCGTCCTCGCCGCGATCGGCGTGCGTCCCGAGACGACCCTCGCCGCGCAGGCCGGGCTCGCGCTCGGGCCGCGCGGCGGCATCCGCGTCGACGACCAGCTGCGCACGAGCGATCCGGCGATCTACGCGATCGGCGACGCCGTCGAGAAGGTCGACGCGTTGAGTGGCGACCAGCGGCTCGTGCCGCTCGCGGGCCTCGCGAACCGGCACGGCCGACTCGTCGCCGATGTGATCGCCGGCACCCCCGTCATCGTGCGGGACGCCCTCGGCACCGCCGTCGTCGGCGTGCTCGGCCTCACGATCGCGGTCACCGGCTGGAACGAGAAGCAACTGCGCGCCGCGGGCCGCGAGATCCGCGTCATCCACACCCACCCCGCCTCGCACACCGGCTACTACCCCGGAGCGCAGCCGATGGCGCTGAAGCTGCTCGTGGATGCGCGCACCGACGAGATCCTCGGCGCCCAGGCCGTCGGCGGCGACGGCGTCGACAAGCGCATCGACGTGATCGCGACGGCCATGACCGGGCGGCTCACGGCATCCGACCTCGCCGACCTGGAACTCGGCTACGCCCCGCAGTACTCCTCGGCCAAGGACCCGGTCAACATGCTCGGCTACGTCGCGCACAACGCCCGCGCCGGCCTCACCCCGTCGATCCAGTGGCACGAGCTCGCCGCCGAACTCGCGGCGGGTGCGACCCTGATCGACGTGCGCACCCCCGGCGAGTACCGGGGCGGCGCGATCCCCGGGTCGCTCAACATCCCCCTCGACGACCTCCGGGAGCGCATCGGCGAGATCCCGGCGGGGCGGCTCATCGTGCACTGCAAGGTCGGACAGCGCGGGCACACCGCCGTGCGGCTGCTGACGCAACTGGGCCGCGAGGCGGTCAACCTCGACGGGGGCTATCTCACCTGGAGCGCGGGAAGCGCCGCGGCGACCCGACTCGTCGCCGCCTGAGACCCCGGCGTGACACCCGCACGCGACACAGCGAAACCCCGCCGGCATCCGAGCCGACGGGGTTTCGTGCTGTTCGGGAGAACTCAGCCGACGATGTCGAGCCCCGTGATCTGCGCCGCCTGCTCGACTCCGCCGCCGTTCGCCAGAGAGCCGAAGCCCTGGGCCGCCATGCGGTCGATCGCCGTCGCCGCGCGGTTGCCCGATCGGCAGTAGACGAGGTACTCCGCGTCGGGGTCGAGGTCGGCGATGAGCGCGTCGAACTCGGCGGATTGCACGTCGATGTTCACCGCGCCCTCGAGGTGGCCCTCGGCGAACTCGGCGGGCGTGCGCACATCCACGATGATCGTGTCGGCGCTCACCTCGACGGATGACGGTGCCGAGGCGGGCGCGCAGCCCGCGACGGTGAGCGTCAGCGACGCGGCGACACCCACGGCGACCAGGAGTCGCGCACGCCGCGATGACCGGGTGGCGCTCACGCGGCGACGCCGGATTCGACCGGGAAGCCGGCCTGATACCAGCGCGAGATGCCGCCCTCGACGTCGATCGCGTCGAAACCTTCGGCGCGCAGGAACGCGGTCGCGCGGGCGCTGCGCCCGCCCGACAGGCACATGACGTGCAGCGTGCGATCGCGCGGCAGTTCGCCGAGCCGTGCCGGAAGGCTGCCGAGCGGCACGTTGGTCGCGCCTTCGACGCGGGCTTCGGCGAACTCGTCGGGTTCACGCACGTCGACGATCATCGCGTCGGTGCCGAGAGCAGCCAGGTCGGCTGCGGTGATGGTGCTCATGCTGCTCCTTGTGAGGGGGATGCCGCGGCGCCGGCAGAGCCGGACCGCGGGGCGACATCGAGTGCACGGATGGCTTCGATGAGTTTCTCGAGGCTGGGCGCGGGGAGCGCGCCGGGTTGCGAGAAGACCGGAACTCCTGACCGGAAGGCCATGAGCGTGGGGATGGCCTGGATGCGCGCGGCGGCGGCCAGCTGCTGTTCGACCTCGGTGTCGACCTTGCCGAACACGATGTCGGGGTGCGCCTCGGAGGCGCGCTCGAAGATGGGCGCGAAGGCGCGGCACGGGCCGCACCAGGCGGCCCAGAAGTCCACGAGCACGATGTCGTTGTCGATGACGGTGCGCTCGAAGTTGGCGGCGGTGAGGGTGATGGATGGCATGCACCCATGCTACCAGATACCCCAGGGGGTATAGTGGGAGCGGCCCGGTACCATTGCCGTGCCCACGGAGAGCGGAGGATGCCATGGACCTCGACCCGACCAGCCTCAAGCCGGTGCTCAACCGACTGCGCCGCGCGCAGGGTCAGCTCAACGCCGTCATCCGGATGATCGAAGAGGGCAAGGACTGCACGAGCGTCGTCACCCAGCTCGCCGCCGCCTCGAGCGCACTCGACCGGGCCGGGTTCGCGATCATCGCCGACACCGTCGAGAAATGCGCCAAGCAGGACGAGCCCGAACTCGACCGGGAACAGCTGGAGAAGCTCTTCCTCTCGCTCGCCTGACGCCGCCGGTCTTGGATCCGATACCCCTGGGGGTATACTGGGGATCTCGACCCCCGACGATCGGAGACCATCATGTGTTCAGCAGCAACCTGTCGCACCTGCGGCAAGACGACCTGGGCGGGCTGCGGTCAGCACGTCGACCAGGTGATGCGCAAGGTTCCCGCCTCGCAGCGTTGCCCCGGCCACCCGAAGTCCGAGCGCATCGGATTCTTCGCCCGCTTCTTCGCGCGGTGACTCACGGGATGACGACGGCCTTGCCGGGGATGAGTCCCGCGGCGAGGTCGTCGAGCGCCCGCGGGGCGTCTTCGAGGGCGTAGGTCACCCCCACCGGCGAGCGCAGGTCGCCCGCCTCGAAGTGCTCCCGCAGCTGCTCGAAGTCGCGCCCGTCGTCGCTCGCGGTGAGGGTGATGAAGCGCTGCGACACGAACGGCGACCACAGCGCCGCCCGCAGGTTGCGCCCGAGGCGCCCCAGCATCCGCCCCCCGCCTTCCGCGCCGACCAGCACGATCGCGCCGCGTCGACGGGTGAGCCGCCGCAGCAGCCCGAGCGGTCGCGCCCCGGCGATGTCGAACACGACCGCGAAGCGTCCGGCGAAGCGAGTGAGGTCGTCGACCCGGTAGTCGACCGCATCGACGGCACCGAGCGACCGCACGAGGTCGAGCTTGCCGGCACTCGCCACCCCGGTCACGCGGGCGCCGGCGAGCCGCGCGAGCTGCACGAGGAACACCCCGACTCCCCCGCCCGCCCCGATGACGAGCACCTCGTCGCCCGGCCGGATGCGCGCCGCCCGGATGCCCTGGATCGCGGTGCCCCCGCCGAAAGGCGAGGTCGCCGCCTCTTCGTGCGAGATGCTCGCGGGCTTCTTCGCGAGACGGTCCTCGGGCGAGATCGCGTAGTCGGCGAACGCGCCCGTCGACCACCCGAACACCTCATCGCCGACCGAGAACCGCGTCACGCCGTCGCCGACGGTCGCGACGACACCGCTCACTTCCATTCCGCGCACCGCCGCGTTCGGGCCGCGCCGGCCGAGGGCGAGCCGCATGATCTCGGGTTCGCCCCGCATGAGGTGCCAGTCGCCCATCGTGACCCCCGCGGCCTTCACCTCGACGAGCACCTCACCGGGGCCGGGGTCGGGCTTCGGGATGTCGACGAGCTTCAGCACATCGCTCGTGCCGTACTCGGTCTGGCGGATGGCGCGCATCACTTCTCCTCGGGGTCGTAGCTGAATACGTCGTCGAGGCCCACCCCGAAGACGCGGGCGATCTGGAACGCCATCTCGAGCGACGGCGAGTACCGGCCCTGCTCGATCGCGATCACGGTCTGCCGGGTCACGCCGATCCGTTCGGCGAGGTCGGCCTGGGTCATCTCGCCCGCGGCGAACCGCAGGGCCCGGATGCCGTTGGTCACCTTCGTCGGCTTCACCACGAGTGCAGCCCCCGACGGTAGGCGACGAGCTTCGCGATCGACGAGAGGATCGCCTGCAGCACGAACGCGAGGTACAGCACATTCGCGATCCAGAAGTGCGGCGCCTCGAACCAGGCGAGCACGAGGGCGCCGAGCGCCCCCATCACCAGGAACGCGCTGCCGATGTACTCGCCGAACCGGTTGATCTGCTTGTCGCGCTGATCGGACTTGCCGTCATCCTTGCCGCCCGACGCGATGCCCGTGACGATGCCCACGACGATTCCGCCGAGGATGCCGGCGACGATCGCCCCGAGGATGGTGCCGAGCATCGGCCAGACGTAGTCCGCTTCGGCGAGAGGCTTGCCGTCGAGCTGGGTGAACAACAGCACGAGGTAGACGATGAACCCCACGGGGGCGATGAACGCGAACACCCAGGTGTTCTTCTCTTCGTAGGACACGGTGGCTCTTTCTCTCGGGTGTCAACAATCTTTGACACCACTGACTGTAAAGACATCCCGACACGATGTCAAGTATTCTTTACACACACTCGAACGGGCACAGCCTCTGTCCGCGTTTTGCGTCGCGCCCCCTCAAGAAGAATCGCGAGGCGGGACGCAAAACGCGGACCAGCCCGGGCTCGGGCGCGCGGGCGGCACCCAGCACGCAAGCGGGAGAATGGGGGGATGGCGGAGTTCTGGGCTGCGGTGGTGGCGTTCTACACGGGGACGTTCGGCGTGCCGGTGCGCGTCCTCACGATCATCGTCGTCGCCTCCCTCGTGCGGCTGGTGCTGCAACTCGTCATCCGCCGGGTCGTGAACCGCGTCATCAGCGGCGTGAAGAAGCGGCAGAACGTCGAAGACACCGCCGCGCTGCAGGCATCCCCGGTCGCCGCGATGCGCATCGTGCAGCGCACCCGCGCGTTCGGCGGGGTGCTGTCGAGCACCGTCACGACCGTCGTCGTGCTCGTGTCGCTCGTGCTCATCGTGTCGGCGATCGACCCGAACGCCACCGGCGCGTTCTCGCTCATCACCGCCGCCCTCGGCGCCGGCCTCGGCTTCGGCGCGCAGAACGTGGTGCGGGATGTGCTCAACGGGCTGTTCATCGTCACCGAAGACCAGCTCGGGGTCGGGGATGTCGTCGACCTCGGTCAGGCGACCGGCGTGGTCGAGGCGGTCGGCATCCGGGTCACCACCGTGCGCGACGTCAACGGCACGCTCTGGTACGTGCGCAACGGCGAGATCCTGCGGGTCGGCAACATGTCGCAGGGCTGGGCTCGCGTCATCCTCGACCTGGCGATCCCGTACGACGCCGACATCGACGCGGTGAAGGAGCGGATGCTGCAGACCGGCATCGAGATGCGCTCCGACGGCAAGTGGAAGCGCCTCATGATGGAGCAA
Organism: Pseudolysinimonas yzui; assembly: GCF_014653215.1. Lineage (GTDB taxonomy): Bacteria > Actinomycetota > Actinomycetes > Actinomycetales > Microbacteriaceae > Pseudolysinimonas_A > Pseudolysinimonas_A yzui. Next base: position 55,558 of record NZ_BNAI01000003.1, read on the forward strand.
CCCGAGATCTGGGGCATCGAGTCGATCTCGGCCGACGCGATCGTGCTGCGACTCGTCGTCAAGACCCGCACGGGCGCGAAAGACGACGTGGCGCGCGAACTGCGGGCGCGGGTCAAGCGCACCCTCGACGCCATGGGCATCCGCGTGCCGGCGCTCGGCGTCGCGGCCGGTGGCGCGGCGAAGGTCGGGGGCTCAGACGACACCCCCGTCATCCCGGGAGTCGTCAAACCGCAGGCGACACCGCGCCCACCCACGACCGGAGGCAAGAAGTGAACGACCGTCTGACACTGCGCGCGGGGCCCGGCGGCGAACCCGTCGGCAGCAACTTCTGGCGCGAGGTCGGCGGCCGTCCGACCTTCGAGAAACTCGTCCGCGCGTTCTACGACGGCGTGCAGACCGACGAGGTGTTGTGGCCGATGTACCCGCAGGATGACCTCGAGGGCGCCATCCAGCGACTCACCGGGTTCCTCGAGCAGTACTGGGGCGGACCCGGAACCTACAGCGAGCAGCGCGGTCACCCGCGGCTGCGCATCCGCCACAACCCGTTCCGCGTGAACCCGGATGCCCGCGACCGCTGGCTGCGCCACATGCGCGTCGCGGTCGACGGGCTGGGGCTCTCGCCGCTGCACGAGACGATGCTCTGGGATTACCTCGAGCGCGCGGCCCACGCAATGGTCAACACGTTCGACGAGTAGTACGGCTAGCCTCGGAAGTCAGGGAAAGGGGCCTGCATGACTGCGCACGCCGACGTGATCGTCATCGGAGCCGGATTGGCGGGACTCGTCGCCACCGCCGAGCTCATCGAGGCCGGCAAGCGGGTGATCGTGCTCGACCAGGAACCCGAATCCGGTCTCGGCGGTCAGGCCTGGTGGTCGTTCGGCGGGCTGTTCCTCGTGGACTCGCCCGAGCAGCGCCGGATGGGCATCAAGGACTCCCACGACCTCGCCCGGCAGGACTGGTTCGCGAGCGCCGAGTTCGACCGCGACGACGAAGACGCCTGGGGGCGCCAGTGGGCGGAGGCCTACCTCGCCTTCGCCGCCGGCGAGAAGCGCCACTGGCTCGCCGAGAAGGGCGTGAAGTTCTTCCCCGTCGTCGGCTGGGCCGAACGCGGCGGCTACACCGCGACGGGTCACGGCAACTCGGTGCCGCGCTTCCACATCACCTGGGGCACCGGCCCGGGCATCCTCGAGCCGTTCATCGCGGCGGTGCAGGCCGGCGTCGAGAAGGGGCTCGTCGAGTTGCGCTTCCGGCACCGGGTGGATGCCCTCACCGTCACCAAGGGCGCCGTCACCGGGGCGAGCGGCAGCATCCTCGAGCCGTCGGATGCCGCCCGAGGCGAAGCCTCCTCGCGTGAGACCGTCGGCGAGTTCACCCTCGAAGCCTCCGCGGTGGTCGTCGCGAGCGGCGGCATCGGCGGTAACCACGACCTGGTACGCAAAGCCTGGCCCGAGTGGCTGGGCACGGCACCCGAGACGATGCTGAGCGGCGTTCCCGCCCACGTCGACGGTCGCATGCTCGGCATCAGCGAAGACGCGGGCGCACGGCTCGTCAACGGCGACCGGATGTGGCACTACGTCGAAGGCATCCAGAACCACACGCCGGTCTGGGCCGACCACGGCATCCGCATCCTGCCCGGCCCGTCGAGTCTGTGGTTCGACGCCACCGGCCGCCGCCTGCCCGTGCCGCTGTTCCCCGGGTTCGACACCCTCGGCACCCTCGAGCACCTGCGCTCCACCGGGCACGACCACTCCTGGTTCGTACTCACCCAGAGCGTCATCGAGAAGGAGTTCGCGCTCTCCGGCTCGGAACAGAACCCCGACCTCACCGGCAAGAGCGTGCGCGAACTGCTGAAGCAGCGACTCGGCAAGGGCGCGACGGATGCCGTGGAGGCATTCAAAGAGAAGGGCGCCGACTTCGTGGTCGCCGAGAGTCTCGACGAACTCTTCGCCGGCATGAAGAAGCTCTCCCCCGACGTCGAGATCGACTTCCTTGAGGTGAAGTACGAGATCGAGGCGCGCGACCGCGAGATCGACAACACCTTCACCAAGGACGCGCAGATCACCGCACTGCGCGGAGCCCGCCGCTACCGGGGCGACAAGCTCATCCGCGTCGCGAAGCCGCACAAGTTCCTCGACCCCGCCCACCACCCGCTCATCGCCGTGAAACTGCACGTGCTCACCCGCAAGAGCCTCGGCGGCATCCAGACCGATCTCTCGTCGCGCGCCCTCGACGCCGACGGCACCCCCATCCCCGGCCTCTACGCGGTCGGCGAGGTCGCCGGCTTCGGCGGCGGCGGGGTGCACGGCTACCGCTCCCTCGAGGGCACCTTCCTCGGATCGTGCCTGTTCACCGGCCGTCAGGCAGGCCGCGCCATCGCCGACCAGCTCTGACGAAGCGAGCGCGCCCGGCCAGCGTCGACATCCGAACCGATTCGCAAGTCAATCGGGGTAGGGGTCCCCGCTCTTGACTTGCGAATCGGTTCGGGTGGCGGCGCCCCCGAGCAACCTCAGCGCAGGAGGTTCCACGCACGACGCTTCACCAACACATGGCCGCGGAGGGTGCTGAGCCGGGTCCAGGGCCCCGATTCATAGAGGCGCACGGCGTCGTCGCCCAGGAAGCCGAGGGCGAAGGCGGCGAAGGCGGCGCCGGAGGGGATGTGTTCCGCGCCGGGAATGGGGCGACCCCAGACCTCGCCGCGAACGCGACGCACGATCTGCTCACCGACGCCGTCCGGCACGGCCGCCGCGACATCCCGGATGCCGTCGCGAGCCGACTGTTCGACTGCCGCCGCCGGGATCTCGCCGAGCTGCTGCCACCCGCCGCGCGGCGGCGAGATGGCGGCCCAGGTGGCGGTGTTGACCTCCATCGGCAACCCGACCTTCGTGGCTCCTTCGGCCTGCGCGCGCTCGAGACGCTGCAGCAGGGAGCGCACCGGAACGACGGCGTCGAAGTTCGCAGCCTCGGTCAGGGCGAGGGTTCGCAGCCCGAGAACGGTGGCACTCTCATCGAGCAGGCCGGCGGGGGCGAACACCGAACAGTAGACGGCGAGCACCCCGGAGCCGGCGATGAGACGCACGGATCCCTCCTCGACCCGCGCGGCGCGCGAGAGGTAGACCTGGAGATCATCGAGGGAGGGAGCATCGGCCAGAGTGAAGGTGCTCATGCGACTCCTAAACTACAACCCGTGAGCGATCCCCTGGCAGGCTTTCTGGCCGCCCTCGATCTGACCGACACCGGAGCCCGCACCAGGGAAGACATTTTCACCGGTCCGAGCCAGTGGATGCCGGGGGGCCGCGTGTTCGGCGGGCAGGTGCTCGCGCAGGCGCTCGTCGCCGCGACCCGTACGGTTCCCGAGGACCGGCGGGTGCATTCGATGCACGGCTACTTCCTGCGGCCCGGGGATGTGGAACAGCCGATCACCTTCTCGGTCGACCGCATCCACGACGGCCGGTCGTTCTCGACCCGGCGCACGCAGTGCTATCAGAGCGGCGAGCCGATCCTGTCGATGATCGCGTCGTTCCAGGATGCCGACCCAGGGCTCGAGCACTCGGTCACGATGCCCGAGGGTCTTCCCGACCCGGAGTCGCTGCCGAGCACCGCCGACGTGCTGGGCGGCTCCGAGCATCCGGTTGCGAAGTTCTGGTCGACGCAGCGCGCGTTCGACATCCGGCACGTTCAGCATCCCGTGTATTTCCCCGGTGACGGCGAACGCTCCCCGCGGCAAGCGGTGTGGATGAAGGCGTTCGGCCGTCTGCCCGACGATCTCAACCTGCACCGGGCGGCACTGGCGTACGCGAGCGACTACTCGATTCTCGAACCCATCATGCGGGCGCACGGCGTCGCCTGGGGCACGCCCGGGCTGAAAGCCGCGAGCCTCGACCACGCGATGTGGTGGCACCGCGACGGGCGGGTCGACGAGTGGGTGCTCTACGAGCAGGAGTCGCCCGTCGCCCTCGGCGGCCGCGGGCTGTCGTTCGGGCGCATCTTCTCGCGCGACGGAACCCTCCTGGCCACGGTGGCACAGGAGGGCATGGTCCGCGTTCCGACGGTCTAGACGGCTTCCGCCACCCGGCTCGCGCGCACGGTCTTGATGACGCTGTCGATGATCGTCCACGCGGCGATCCCCACCAGAATGACGGCCGTCAGGGTCGCGCTCGGGCTGCCTGCGGCGACGAAGTCGGTCCAGCCGAGTCGGTCGAGGTAGGCCTCGTTGAGCGCCGCACCGGTCCAGACCAGCCACGCGATCGGTCCGATCGTCGCGACGGTGAGCACCGCGTTGACGACGACGAGCGGCCAGGTCCACCGACCGACCCGGTAGAGCACCACCGCGAAGACCGCGGTCAGCACGGCGAGCACGATCAGGTAGGGCAGCCAGAACGACCACAGCTCGGGGTTGATCACCGGGATGGGTGCGCCGTCGGCATCCCGGAAGTTCGACGAGTTCTGCTGCCAGACGAGCGCGACGGGCACGAGCAGGGCGAACACGAGCGACGCGATGAGCTCACTGCGGCCACCGGTGGTGCCGGTCGCGATCGCGTGGAGCTCATCGGGGTCGAACGGCGTCGAACCCGGGTAGCCCTTCCCGCCGCTGCGCGTCGTGGCGCCGGTGCGTTCGATGATCACGAACACGAGCGTCACCCAGAAGCACAGGTGCACGCCGACACCGAGCAGGATGCCGACGGTGCCGCCGATCAGTTCGCCCGGCTCCGCGCCGCTGAGCGCGTTGATCACGAACAGCGTGACGGTCACGATCGGCAGCACGATCCAGAGCAGCAGCTTCAGCAGCCGCACGTAGTCGACGTAGAGGTCGGGCCCGATCAGAGCGAGGGGCCGGCCGGCGTATCCGGCGGCGAGCCGCATCGGCTCCCCCAGGTCGAGCAGCACGGCCCGTTCGGCGGCCGCCGGCTCGTCACCCCCGGCGACTCGGGCGTCGACGTCATCCGCGATGCTGGCGCGCAGTTCGCGGTCGATGTCGGAGCGCTTCGCCTCGGGAAGCGACTTGAGCACCGCCCACACGTAGCGGTCGGTGAGGGTGTCGGCCGTCGGGCGACCGACGGGGTTGCGGGCGGCGTTCATGATGTCTCCTTCCGGGAGATTCGATCGATGGAGAGCTGGAGGTTCTTCCAGTCCTCGAGAAGCACGGTGGCGAGCGAGTCGCCGGCGGGGCTCGTGCGATAGAACTTGCGCGGCCGCGACTCGTCGGTGTTCCACTCGCTCACGAGCAGCCCCTGGGATTCGAGGCGGCGCAGCAGCGGGTAGAGCGTGTTGCCCTCGACCGGGATGCCGGCGTCGGCGAGCTGCTCGAGGAGGGCGTAGCCGTACTGGGGTGTGCGCAGCATCAGCAGGCAGGCCAGCACGGCTGTTCCGCGCCGGAGTTCCTGCAGTTGTGCACTGTCGTTCTCGCTCACGCACCACACGTTACTGTGTGTCACACATTATCGTCAACACTTGCCCAATCCGTACCCGACCCCGTCACGTCGAGGCTTGGATCCAAGCCATAGGATGATGGATCCAAGAAAGGCCGACCGATGTCACGGATGCTCGCGATCGTCGCCCGTCGCCCTCTGAGCGCGGCCGAGACGATCGGCACCGGTGCCCTCAGCGAGTTCGCCGGGCTCGCCCGGTTGCACGCCGACGGCTGGGGCACGGCCTGGTGCGACGAGACCGGCACCGCGCACGCCTCGACCAGTATCGAGCCGCTTTCGGGCCTGGCCGAACTCGATCTGGCCACCCGACAGCCGTCCCGGGCCCGGCTGGTCTACCTTCGCTTCGCGAGCCGCGGAGCACCAGCCGTCCCCGGCAACTCCCAGCCGTTCCTGCGCGATGGAATGGCTTTCCAGCACAACGGCGCCCTCACGCCGCGTGAGCCGGCGCTGTCACTGCTCGATCCCGCAACGACCAGGGGCCTCGTCGGGACGACCGACAGCGAGGTCTACTTCGCTCTCGTGCGCCGCCGGCTCGAGAATGCGCCGCCCGGGACGGGCGCCCTCGAGGCGACGATCGAGACGGCGCGCATCCTCCGCGAGCACTACCCGTCGGCGTGTCTCAACGCCCTGGTGCTGGTGGACGACGCAGTGATCGTCGTGCAATCGAGCGGCGGATCGGGTGCCCCGCTCAGCGCCTTCGCGGACCGCGGCCAGCGGCTCGATGACCTGCCGCCCGGGCATGGTGCCGAGTACAACCGGCTACGGCTCGTCACGCCGACCTCAGGGGTCCTCGTCGTCAGCACGACGGGCACCGCTGCGCTCGGCGGTGCGGGCCTTCCGGAGGACACCGTCTCCCGCATCGCCCCGGACGGGATCACCACCTTCGCGCTGAACTGACCCGCGGCGCGGTCCCTAGGAACGCTTCGTGAATGCCACAGGGGCGTCGATGTGGGATGCCCACGCCTCGCGTTCGCGCTCGGTGATGCGCCGCGGACGACCGGATGCGGCATCCACGAGCACGATCGTCGTCGCCGCTTTCGCGAACACGATCGCGGGCTCGGCACCCTCGGGCGAGCACACCTCGTAGCAGACGTCGAGGCTCGCGCCGCCGAGCCGGCCGATCCAGAGCTGTACGTCGAGCGGCTCCCGCAGGTACGGGATCGGCGCGAGGTACTCGACCTCCTGCCGGGCGACGAGGGTGATCGTGTCGGCGTCCCGCGTGTCGGCGATCGGTGCCTCGGCGTCGTTGACCCCGTCGACCCGCAGGTCGCCGGCGCCCCAGAACACCGAGATGCGCGACTCCTCGAGCAGGGTCAGCATCGCGGCGTTGTTGACGTGCCCGTAGGCGTCGAGGTCGTTCCAACGCAACCGGATCGGAACGTGGATGCGCGACACGGTCAGTCCCGGGTCAGGCGGCGGTGGGTAGCGCGGTGCGGGGCCGCGGCCTCGGGGCCGAGTCGCTCGATCTTGTTCGCCTCATACGACTCGAAGTTGCCCTCGAACCAGTACCAGTTCGCCGGGTCTTCGTCGGTGCCCTCATAGGAGAGGATGTGCGTCGCGATGCGGTCGAGGAACCACCGGTCGTGGGTGATGACCACCGCGCAGCCGGGGAACTCGAGCAGTGCGTTCTCTAGGCTCGAGAGCGTCTCGATGTCGAGGTCGTTGGTGGGCTCGTCGAGCAGCAGCAGGTTGCCGCCCTCTTTGAGGGTGAGCGCGAGGTTGAGACGGTTGCGCTCACCACCGGAGAGCACGCCGGCCTTCTTCTGCTGGTCGGGACCCTTGAAGCCGAACTTCGACACGTAAGCGCGCGACGGGATCTCGGTCTTGCCGACCATGATGATGTCGAGCCCGTCGGAGACGACCTCCCACAGCGTCTTGTTCGGGTCGATGTTGGATCGGGTCTGGTCGACGTAGCTGATCTTGACGGTCTCGCCGATCTTCAACTCGCCGCCGTCGAGCGGCTCCAGCCCGACGATCGTCTTGAACAGCGTCGTCTTGCCGACACCGTTCGGGCCGATGATGCCGACGATGCCGTTCGGCGGCAGCGTGAACGACAGCCCGTCGATCAGCACGCGGTCGCCGAAGCCCTTCTTCAGGTTCTTCGCCTCGAGCACCAGGTTGCCCAGGCGCGGCCCCGGCGGAATCTGGATCTCGTCGAAGTCGAGTTTCCGAGTGCGATCCGCCTCGGCGGCCATCTCCTCGTAGCGGGCGAGACGGGCCTTCGACTTCGTCTGGCGGCCCTTCGCGCTGCTGCGCACCCACTCCAGCTCGTCCTTCAGTCGCTTCGCGAGCTTCTGATCCTTCTTGCCCTGGATGTCGAGGCGCTCGGCCTTCTTCTCCAGGTAGGTCGAGTAGTTGCCTTCGTAGCCGATGAGCCGTCCTCGGTCGACTTCGGCGATCCACTCGGCGACGTTGTCGAGGAAGTACCGGTCGTGGGTGATGGCGATGACGGCGCCGGGGTACGACTTGAGGTGCTGCTCGAGCCAGAGCACGCTCTCGGCGTCGAGGTGGTTGGTGGGCTCGTCGAGCAGCAGCAGGTCGGGCTTCTGCAGCAGCAGCTTGGTGAGGGCGACGCGGCGCTTCTCACCACCGGAGAGCTGCGGGATGCTGGCGTCCCCCGGCGGCGTGCGCAGCGCATCCATCGCCTGCTCGAGCTGGGAGTCGAGATCCCACGCGTCGGCGGCGTCGATCTCTTCCTGCAGGGTGCCCATCTCGGCGAGCAGCGTGTCGAAGTCGGCGTCCGGCTCGGCCATCGCGAGCGAGATCTCGTTGAACCGGGCGACCTTGGCCATGATCGGCCCGACCCCCTCTTGCACGTTCTCGAGCACGGTCTTCGACTCGTCGAGCACCGGCTCCTGCATGAGGATGCCGACGCTGAATCCGGGAGTCAGCTTCGCTTCGCCGTTCGAGGGGGTGTCGAGCCCCGCCATGATCTTGAGGATCGTCGACTTACCGGCGCCGTTGGGGCCGACCATGCCGATCTTCGCGCCCGGGAGGAACGCCATCGTGACGTCGTCCAGGATGAGCTTCTCGCCGACCGCTTTGCGGGCGCGCACCATCGAGTAGATGTATTCGGCCATACCCTCCAGCTTAGGAGCGCCGGGGATGCTCGCCCGACGAGCGACTCAGGGCAAGCGCGCCCAGTCGGTTCCCGGCGGGTCCTCCGTCGCCCAGCGCAGCACGACGTGATCTCCCGCGCGGATTACGTCGAAATTCCCGTCCGCGAAAGAAAGTGTCGTGTCGCCTGCGGGCGGAATCGTGGCGATCCAGCGCAGCAGTATCCCGTCGCGCTCGTAAACGTAGGGGGGTCCGGCGCGGAGGAATCCGTACTCGCGCACGACGAGCTCACGGCCGGCCGCGGAGGCCGGGATCTCGGTGTACACCCCGGCCGTGAAGAAGACCAGGAACCCGAGGAGGCCAACCACCGGAAGCGCGAGTATGACCGCGAGTGTTGCGACTGTGCCAAGCAGGATGCGTGCGCCCCGGCTCACTGCTCGCCACCAGGCCGCGATGAGCAGTCCGCAAAATGCGACGACGAAGAACGTAAACGCGAGCGCGAATGTCCAGTTCGGGTCGAAGGGGCCGACCAGGAACGTCAGCTGCTGGTTTCTCACCGGTTGCAGGGCACGGAAGCCGAGAGCCATCGTGAGAGCGACGATCGCTGCCGCCAACGTGATCGATGCCCAGATCAGGATGGCGCGCACGAGCGGACGCAAGACGCGCCGACTGCGAGAACGCCGAGTCCCGCTACCAGTCGATGGGGCGGGTGGTGCCGACGAGGCAGCGACCGGTGCTCAGCAGATCGGCGGTGGTCGAGGCGTAGCCGATGTTGCCGTACTGCCCGATGAGGCAGGTGCCGTTGAGGCGGATCGAGAACTGGATGTTGTCGGCGGCTCCGTTGATCGCGGTGCGATCCGGGGTGACCTCCATGTCGGCCTTCGGGTAGCCGGCGGCGACGAGGTTGTCGATGAACGCACGCCCGTCGAGCGCTCCCCCGGCGGCGATCAAGTCGGCGTTGACCTGGTCGAAGTAGGCGCGGTTGTCGTCCGCCGACCCTTCGAGGTCGATCTCGGGGTCGACCGGGGCTGCCGTCTCGCCGCTCGTCGAGGTGGGTGTCGGGGTCGGTGTCGGCGTTTCGACGCATCCCGCGAGGGTCAACGTCAGCACAGCCAGCGCCGCCACGGCGCCCGCGCGCAGGAGGCTGCTCGGCATTCCGACTCCCCGTTCCGACCCGTCGGGTGCCGCGGGTCATGGCGATTCTACGGCGCGGCACGCGAGGTAGCCTCGTGGCGACGGACCGGAGGCTGCACATGGCGATCGACGTGAAGGGCTACAGCTACTTCATCGAGCGTGGCGACGACAAGCGCTGGGTGGCGACGGTCGCCGAGTATCCGGAGCTGCGTGGGGTCTCCCGGATTCACAACCGGGCGCTCAACGAGCTCTACGCCGCCGTTGAGGCCGAGGTCTTGCGCCGGTACCACGCGGGCGAACCGATCCCGGCGCCCCCCAAGAAGCAGCCGAACCTGCTCAAGACTCTCGGCCTCACCTGAGCCGCCTCCCTCAGAACGGGACGGGAAGCTCGCTGGGGTGCTTGGCCCGCTGCTCGGCGAGTTCGTCGAACGCCGGCTCGGGCGCATCCGGAACGTCGGGAATCTGTTCGGCGGCCTCCGCGCTCTCCGGGGTGTCCGGCGTCGCCGTGGCGGTGGGCGTGCGGGTGAACACCGACGTGCCGAACGTGAGGTCGTGGCCGAGGGAGTCGGCATCCACCTCGACGTTGATGCCCGACTTCTCTTCCGTGGCCCACTCGCGCACGCGCAGGCGCCCGGTGACGATCACGCGCTGACCCTTGAGGATCGAGCCGATCGCATTCGCGGCGAGCGACCGGAACGCGGTGACCGTGTACCAGTTCGTGTCGGCATCCACCCATTTCTGTTCGGTGCGATCGAACTTGCGCTGCGTCGAGGCCAGGCGGAACGACGTGATCTGCAGTTGTTCGCTCGTGACGATGTGCTTGGGCGGGGTGGCGACGATTCCGGTGAGGGTGATGGTGTCTGACATCCGAGTTTCTCCGTTCCTAGAAGGTGGGCTCGGATGCCGGCGCCCGCTCGTGCCGTGGAAGGGGCGACCGGCATCCGATCGCCCCACTCTCGTCACCGCGCGCGGACGCGACGACGCCCGGCACGCGATCTGCGGAGCGCGGCCGGGCGTCGTCGGTTGGGGAGGACAGCGTCACTGCTGCCCGTCGGATGTCGGTGAGCGGGTCAGTGCTCGCGGTACTCCGGCCAGTCGGAACCGGCAGGAAGCGTCGCGTGCAGGGCGCTCTTGGCGACCTCCAGCGTCGGATACTCGCGCTCCTCGGAGCCGTCGAGCATCTTCAGCAGGAAGCCTCCTTCGGTGCGGTGGATGGAGCCGAGGGCCCCGGCCGCACCGAAAGCCACCCAGCGTTGACCCGTCATCGTGGTGTTCTCTGACATACCCCGACGGTAGCTCTGCTCCTCACCCCTGGGAAGGGCTCATCCAGCCGGTTTTCAGGATGCTCACGAGGCGAGCACGTACTCCGCGTACGACTTGCGGATCTTGTTCACCTTCGGCAGGGCGACCGCGAGGCAGTAGCCCTGGTTGGGGTTCTTCGCGAAGAAGTCCTGGTGGTACTCCTCGGCGTCGTACCACCTGCCGAGCGGCTCGATCGTGGTGACGATCCCGCCGTCGCCGACCGGGGCATCCCAGTACTCCGCGGCGCGGTCACGGGCGGCCTCGAACTCGGCCTTCTCGGCCTCGTCGGCGTAGAACATCGCCGAGCGGTACTGCGTGCCGACATCGTTGCCCTGCCGGTTGAGCTGGCGCGGGTCGTGGAGGGTGAAGAACACGTCGAGGATGACGGACGCCGGGATGACGGTCTCGTCGAAGACGACCCTGACCGCCTCGGCATGGCCGGTGGTGCCGGTGCAGACGGCCTCGTACGAGGGGAACGCGGTTGTTCCGCCGGTGTAGCCCGAGACGACGTCGCTCACGCCCTTGAGAGTGCGGTAGACCGCATCGAGACACCAGAAGCAGCCGCCGGCGACAACGAAAGTGCGCATGTGAGGACCCTACTTTCCATGAGGTGGGGGGTTCATCTCTTACAACCGACGAGCATCGCGGAAAGTTCCTAGGCTGGGCGGGTGTCTGCCACCATTCAGCCCTACTCTGCCGCCCCCGACCGCTACGAGCGGATGCCCTACGTGCGGAGCGGCCGCAGCGGCCTGAAGCTGCCGCAGATCTCGCTCGGCCTGTGGAACAACTTCGGCGACGACAAGCCCCTCGCCACCCAGCGCGCCATCCTGCGCCGCGCGTTCGACCTCGGGGTCACCCACTTCGACATCGCGAACAACTACGGGCCTCCTGCGGGCAGCGCCGAAAGCAACTTCGGGCGGATCTTCGCGGAGGACTTCCGCGCGCATCGCGACGAGCTGCTCATCTCGTCGAAGGCGGGCTACCACCAGTTCGACGGCCCCTACGGGGAGTGGGGTTCGCGCAAGTACCTGCTCGGCTCACTGGATGCGTCGCTGACTCGCACCGGGCTCGACTACTTCGACATCTTCTACTCGCACCGGCCCGATCCGGACACGCCGGTCGAGGAGACGATGGGTGCCCTCGCCCACGCGGTGCGCAGCGGCAAGGCGCTTTACGCGGGCATCTCGAACTACAGCCCTGAGCAGACGACCGCCGCGGCCGCTGCTCTCAAGGCCGAGGGTGTGCCGCTGCTCATCCACCAGCCCCGCTACAACATGTTCGACCGCCACATCGAGAACGGACTGTTCCCCGTGCTCGACGAGGTGGGCGCGGGCAGCATCGTCTTCTCGCCGCTCGCCCAGGGGATGCTGACCGACCGGTATCTGGACGGCATCCCGGCCGACTCCCGCGCCGCCGAGGGCCGCTGGATCAGCGCGTCGAACATCTCGAAGGACTACCTCGAACACGCCCGGGCGCTCAACGAGATCGCGAAGGGCCGCGGGCAGACCCTCGCCCAGCTCGCCCTCACCTGGGTGCTGCGGCACCCGCAGGTGACGAGTGCGCTCATCGGGGCGTCGAGCGTCGCGCAGCTCGAGTCGAGCCTCGGGGCTCTCGCGGCGTCGCCGCTCACGGCCGACGAGCTCGCCCTCATCGAGCCGCACGCCGTCGACGGCCTCACCCGATGAGCTAAGTGGGCTACCTTTACGCGCTGCTCGGTGCACTGTTCTTCGGGGCGAACGGCAGCCTCACCAAGCTGCTCGTCGAAGGCGGGCTGACGGCGACGCAGCTCACGCTGTTCCGCACCCTCGGCACCGCCGCACTCGCCGGGCTCGTCTTGCTCGTCACCGACCGTGCCGCCTTCCGGCTGTCGCCTCGGCTCATGCTCGTGATGGCGATCCTCGGCCTCGCCGGCGTCGCCGTGCTGCAGGCGAGCTATGCCGCCGCGCTCGGGTTGCTGCCCGTCGGAATCACCCTGCTGCTGGAGTACACCGCCGTTCTCATGGTCGCCCTCGTCGCGTTCCTGGTGTTCAAGGAGCGGGTGAAGGCGCGGCTCTGGGTCGCGATCGGGCTCGTGCTGCTCGGGCTCGTCGCCGTCGCGCGACCGTGGGATGCCCAACTCGATCCGCTCGGCGTCGTGTTCGCGTTCATCGCCGCGATCTCGCTCACGATCTACTTCGTCGTCGGTGAGCGCCAGGTCGCCCGCACCTCCCCGCTCGCCGTCGCTTTCTGGACGACGCTCTTCGCCGGCACGTTCTGGGCCTTCTTCAGCGGCTGGTGGGAGCTGGATGCCGCCACGTTCGCCGCTCCGCTCGACCTCGGCGGGCAGTGGGGTTCCTGGGTGCTGCCGCTCGGCATCCCGCTGATCGTGACGGTCGTCGCCGGATCGTTCCTGCCGTTCCTGCTCTCGTTCTCGGCGCTCAAGCACCTGAGCGCGACCGCCGCCGGAATCGTCGCATCGTCGGAGGTGATCTTCGCCTTCGCGGTCGCCTGGGTCTGGCTCGGGGAGAGCCTCGACCCGCTCGGCGTGGCCGGCGCCGCGGTCGTGCTCGCCGGCATCCTGCTCGCCCAGACCGCGCGGCAGAAGAAGGTCATCGTGGATGCCGAACTCGTGCTGCCGGCCGAGCCGGGTGTCGGTGGTCGCCCGTAGTTTCGGGGTGTGAACCTTCCGGCACCCGTGGCGCTCGACGTGGCGACTCCCGGCGTGCGCGTCACTCCCCTGGCGAGCGGAAAGTGGCGGGTCACCAACCGGTCGGGTGCACTGCTCGGGTTGCTCGAGCCCGCCGAGTCGGGCGAGTACCGGGCGATGCGGTTCAGCGTGCGCGACCGCGGGTATCGCACCCTCGGTGAGTTCCGCACCGCGACGGATGCCACCGACGCCCTGCGTTTCGGCTGACGCTGCGTTTCAGCTGACATCCGAGGCGCCCCGGGTTAGGGTCCCCCCATGGACTGGTGGAACGACATCGTCGACTGGCTCGCCTCCGATCAGGGCTGGCGCATCCTGTCGGGCGCGATCATCCCGTTCGTCGCGATCGTGCTCGCCGGCATCATCGGCGCCGCCGTCGGCCGGGCGGGAGTGCACCGACTGGTCGACCAGCGCGATTTCGAGACCCGGGTCGCGGCGGTCGCATCTCTCGTCACCGCCGGGCAGAACGCGGTGCGCTGGCACAGCCAGGGCCCCGACGCGCGCGAGCACGCTCAGCAGGTCGCGACCGAGGCGCACGTCGCCGTGCGCCTGCTGCCGGTACCCGGCGCCGACCTCGCCGCCGACTGGGCCGCCCACCAGCTCGAGGCGATGCGCGTCAACTCGGTGAACTTCAGCCTCGCCGCCGACGACACCCTCGCCGAATACCAGAACCGCCTCGTCGACTGGCTGCGGCATCCGCGCAAGGCGAAGCGGCTGTTCTCGTCGGATCTCGACCGCTGGGACTACGACAACATCCCGATCGACGAGCTGCAGAAGCCCGCCCCGACGACCTGACCGCGTCACCCCGCGTTTTGCGTCCCGGTCCGCACAATCCACCGCGGGGTAAGACGCAAAACGCGGACCAACACGCGGGTGACGGGGCGATCAGTCGATCGAGACGATCTCGGCGCTCCACGGGCAGTACTGGTCGCTCGTGACGACGCCCTCTTCGACGTGGGAGGGCAGTCCGTCGCACACCTCGATCGTCATGTCGGCGAATTCGAGGGTCGCCGGATCGATGTGCCACGACCACGGCGCGTTCACCCCCGGGTCGTCGCGCACGACGATGCCGTTCGGGATGCTCGCCACCGCCTCCCCGGCGAGCAGCGCTTCGGCGTGCTCGACGAGCTCGGGGGTGGCGAGTTCGATCTTGAACGTCTCGTCGACCACCTGGAAGGTCGCGACGGGGTTGCGGTGGGGTGCCGACGAGACAGCAAGGGCGAGCACGACGACTCCGCCGAAGGCGACCGCGAGGGTGGCGGCGGCGATGACGACTTTGGGTAGGGGCCTCACCCCCTTAGCCTCCCGGATGACGACGATCGACGCCACCGGAACACGGGCGACCCAGCATGTCGCGTCGGACAGCCCAGTCGGATCGCCAGCCTGTGGGGAAGCGACGTCCCTAAAATGAACTGCCCCCCCCGTAGCTCAGGGGATAGAGCAGACGGTTTCTACCCGTCGTGTCGGGAGTTCGAATCTCTCCGGGGGGACGCGCTGACGAACTCGTCGAAC
Source organism: Pseudolysinimonas yzui (assembly GCF_014653215.1). Classification (GTDB taxonomy): domain Bacteria; phylum Actinomycetota; class Actinomycetes; order Actinomycetales; family Microbacteriaceae; genus Pseudolysinimonas_A; species Pseudolysinimonas_A yzui. The sequence continues at coordinate 70,672 of NZ_BNAI01000003.1, forward strand.
CACGTGAACCCGCGACGGGTGGCGGTCGCGATGGCATGGCAATTGCGACATCTCACCTCGCACTTCGCCACCTCATCCTGGATGGTCGCGAGAGACCTTCCCGCACGATAGAGCGAGCTGATCGCGCCGAGCTTCGTTCCCCGGACATGGTCGAACTCGAGCACTCTGATGTCGCAGGTGCCGCAGTCGATGCAGCCGCCTAAGAGCACACCTGCCAAGTAGCCTCGGATCTTGATCCGTCGAGCCAGGCTGGTGCGCCTGACATTCCGGATATGACGGCTTCGATTGCCGCGATAATGCGCGCTTTGACATGCTCGGCAGTAGGAATGCAGCCCGTCGAGGTTGCGAGCCGAACGATTGAAATCGCTGCGAGGTTTCTCGCAGCCACAGCGGATGCATGTCTTCACGGCGCCACACAAGCCTGCACTCCCGACACCGCACGGTTCGAATCCACCCGGGGGCACAAGGTCCCGAGAGCATCACCCCCAGCTTCTGACAGGATCGCCGAGTGGCAGATGCACCAGCGATCAGCGTGAGCGGCCTCACGAAGCGTTTCGGGGATGTGCTCGCCGTCGACGACATCTCGTTCGAGGTCGCGACCGGCAGCGTGTTCGCGTTCCTCGGCACCAACGGAGCAGGCAAGTCGACGACGATCGGCTGCGTGACGACGGTCTCGCCGTTCGACGCGGGCGAGATCGCGGTCGCCGGGCACGACGTGCGGCGCGACGGCGGGCCGGTGCGCAGGCAGATCGGCGTCGTCTTCCAGGACTCGATGCTGGATGCCCAGCTCACCGCCCGCGAGAACCTCACGACCCGTGCGCGCTTCTATCTGACCGACCGCACGCAGATCCGCGATCGGGTCGCCGAGCTGTCGGCGCTCATCGGACTCGACGACTTCCTCGACCGGCGCTACGGCAAGCTCTCCGGCGGACAGCGCCGACGGGTCGACATCGCCCGGGCGCTGCTGCACTCCCCCGCGATCCTCTTCCTCGACGAACCGACCGCCGGTCTCGACCCGGCGAGCCGCGCCATCGTCTGGTCGACCGTGCACGACCTGCGCGACCGCCACGGGCTGACCGTCTTCCTCACGACGCACTACATGGAGGAGACCGAGGAGGCCGACCTGGTGAGCATCATCGACAAGGGTCGGATCATCGCTCAGGGAACGCCGACCCAGCTGCGCGCCCAGCACAGCCACAGCATCCTCACCGTCACCTCCCGCGATCTTCGCGGACTCACGACCCTCGCGGCCGCCTCCGGGCTGGTCACCACCGAGCGCTCGGGCGTGCTCGAGATCCGGGTGCGGGATGCCGGGGTCGCGCGACGGCTGCTGACCGAACACGGCGAGGATGTCGTCGACTTCGAGTTCCGGCACGGGCGGATGGATGACGTCTTCCTCGCTCTCACCGGCCGCGAACACATCGAGGAGGCCGGCTGATGGGCATCGTGTTCGACATCATGGGGCGCAACCTCCGCCTGTTCTTCCGCGACCGGCTCAACGTGTTCTTCTCGCTGCTCGGTGCGCTCATCGTCTTCTTGCTCTACACGCTGTTCCTCTCCAACCTGCAGACGACGTCGATCGCGAACGCCTTCCCGCAGGCCGATGAGGCCGACGTGCGCGGATTCGTCGACAGCTGGATGTTCGCCGGCATCGTCGCGATGACCTCGATCACGACGTCGCTCGGCGCCCTCGGGGTGTTCGTCGAGGACGCCGCGTCGGGGCGCTTTCGCGACTTCCTGGTGTCGCCGATCCGGCGCAGCCAGCTGGTGCTCGGCTACCTGCTGTCGACGTTCGTGGTGGCGCTCATCATGACCGTGCTCGTGCTGATCGTGAGCCTGGTGTACCTGTTCGTGGTCGACGGGGTGGTCATCGGGGTGCTTCCGATCGCGACGACGCTGGGATGGGTCGCGCTGGCCTGCCTCGCGTTCGCCGCGCTGTGGTCGTTCATCGCCTCGTTCATCCGCACGACGGGGGCCTTCTCGGCGCTCGCGACGATCGTCGGCACCGTCATCGGATTCCTCGCCGGAGCGTTCATCGCCGTCGGCCTGTTCCCCGAGGCGGTGCGCAACGTCGTCAACTCGCTCCCGTTCGCCCAGACCGCGATGCTCATGCGCCGCGAGCTGACCGGCGACACCCTCTCGACCCTCGTCGGCGGGCAACCCGAGGCGATCGACGCGCTGCGCGAGTACTACGGCATCACCGCGTTCGTCGGCGACTGGGAGGTGACGGTGCCGGTCGTGGCCGCCATTCTGGCGGGCTGCGCGGTCGTCTTCACCGCCCTCGCCGCGTGGCGCATCCGGGCACGCCTCGCCTGAGCGGCAGCGTCTTCCCGCGCCGATGAACTCTCGGTGACGGCTCGGCGAACCCCTCCGCGTGGCGCCGCGCCGGGCGCGCCGACTCGCCACACTGGTGCCGTGACCGACACCCCGGCCAGGCAGTGGACACGCTTCGCGGCTCTCGGTGACTCCATCACCGAAGGCTGGTGCGACCCGGTCATCGGGTCGGGCGAGCCGTGGTTCGGCTGGGCCGACCGGCTCGCCCTCGAGATCGACCGCCACCAGCGGGCTCGCGGGGCCGCGCGCCTCGAGTTCGCGAACCTCGCCGTGCGGGGGCGCCGGGTGCGCCACGTCGTCGACGATCAGATCCCGGCGGCCATCGCGATGCGCGCCGACCTCGTCTCGGTGCTCATCGGCGGCAACGATCTGAGCGCCCTGCGACCCGACCCCGACCGCCTCGCGGCGCAGCTCGAGACCGGGATCGCTCAGCTCGTGCGCAGCGGTGCGACGGTGCTGCTCGCCACCGCGTACGACCCCGGATTCTCGCCCTACCTGCGGATGCTGCGCGGTCGCGCGGCGGTGTTCACCGCCCACATCCACGCGATCGCCGCGAAACACGGCTGCCGCGTGCTCGACCTGTGGACCATCCCGGGGCTCGCCGACCGGTCGATGTGGTCGGAGGATCGGCTGCACCCCTCGACGCGCGGCCACCTCGCCCTGCTCGCTGCCGCGGCATCCGCTCTGGGTCTTCCCGCTCCGGCCGACGCCGACCCCGGTGCGGCCACCCGGCTGCCGACGAGCGTGTGGTTGCGGCGTCACCTGCTGCCCTGGATCTCGCGTCGGGTGCGGCAGGTGTCGAGCGGCGACGGGCGCGGACCGAAGCTGCCGGTGCCGACGCCGGTCGGCCAGCGCCAGTAGCCGCGGCCCGCGATTAGACTCGCTGGATGCCCTCCAACCCCGACCGTCTCGTCTGGATCGACTGCGAGATGACCGGGCTCGACCTCAGCGTCGATGAGCTGCTCGAAGTCGCCGTCGTCGTCACCGACTACGAACTCGTGCCCGTCGACCCCGGTTTCCGCGTCGTCATCAAGGCCGACCAGCCCGTGCTCGACCAGATGAACGACATCGTGCGCACCATGCACACCACGAGCGGGCTGCTCGACGAGATCCCCCACGGGGTGAGCCTCGCCGACGCCGAATACCAGGTGAACGAGTACATCCTGAGGTTCGTGCCGGATGCGCAGACCGCGCCGCTCGCCGGCAACACGATCGGCACCGACCGCGCGTTCCTCGCCAAGTACATGCCGCGGGTCGACGCGCACCTGCACTACCGCAGCGTCGACGTGTCGAGCATCAAGGAGCTGGCCCGGCGCTGGTTCCCCCGCGTCTACTTCCAGGCACCCGCGAAGGCCGGCGGCCACCGCGCCCTCGCCGACATCCTCGAGTCGATCCGCGAACTCGACTACTACCGTCGGGCCCTGTTCGTCGCCCCACCCGGCCCCACCTCGGAACAGGCGCAGAACGCCGCGACCGAAACGGTGGAGGCATGGCGTTCCTGGGTGTCGTAAGATCGATGGGTTGCGCATGCAACGCATGGCGGTCGTAGCTCAGTTGGTAGAGCGCTGGCTTGTGGTGCCGGATGTCGCGGGTTCAAGTCCCGTCGGTCGCCCCAATTTCCACAATTCCTTACCCTCGGCCGACGCCGACCTCGAATCCGAGGTCGTCGTCGCGCCGGACGTTCCTTGGGTCACCATCGTCTGGAACGATCCGGTGAACCTCATGTCGTACGTCACCTACGTGTTCCGCACCTATTTCGGATTTCCGAAGCCGGAGGCCGAACGGCTCATGCTGCTGGTGCACCACGAAGGCCGGGCCGTGGTCGCGACCGGTCCGCGGGAAGAGATGGAACGGCACACCGAGGCGATGCACGAGTACGGCCTCTGGGCGACCGTGGCGAAGGCGAGCGACGGATGAGGGTCACGCGCGCCGGCGGCGAGATCGTGCTCGAGTTCGCCGACGGTGAGTCCGACGTGTTGCGCTCCCTCGTCGACCAGTACCTCGAGGTCGTCGGCTCCGAGGTCGGCAGCGACCCGGCGCACGAGCGACTCTTCCCCGTCGCCTACCGCGACGACGCGCCCGCCGCCGAGGAGTTCACCCGCTACACCCGGGCCGGCCTCGTCGACCGGAAGGCGGCCAACGCGGCGCAGGTGTCGCTCGCCCTCGACGAGGAGACGGTGCGGCTCAGCCCGGATGCGGCGGAGCGCTGGCTTCCGCTACTCACCGACCTGCGACTGGTGATCGCCGATCGGCTCGGCATCCGCGCGGACGACGACGAGATCCCCGACACCCCGGCCGGCGAGGTCTACACCTGGCTCGGTCACCTTCAGGAGTCGATCATCACGCTGCTGGAGGAGTCGTGAGCCTCGAGCTGACCTCCGACGAGTTCGAGAAGATCGTCATCGACGAACTCGACGAGTTGCCCGACGAGATGGTGGAGGGGCTCGAGAACCTGGTCTTCGTCACCGAAGACCGCCCCGCCGACGGAACGCTCGACCTGCTCGGGCTGTACGAAGGCGTCGCCCTTACCGAGCGCGACCACTACGGATTCGGTGAACTGCCCGACCGCATCGTGCTCTACCGCGAGCCCCTGCTTGCGGTGGCCGAGACGCTCGACGAGCTGCGCGACGAGATCCACGTCACCCTCGTGCACGAGATCGCCCATTACTACGGCATCGACGACGAGGAACTGCACCGCCTCGGCTGGGCCTGAGTGCCTGCACTGAGGAGCGCCGCCAAAGGCGACGCGTCTCGAAGTGTCAACCTATCGCCCGGTCTCGCGCGTCGATACGGTGAACCCACACCCTGAGGAGATCCCATGCGCACCCGCCTCGCTCTGACCACCGGACTCGCCGCTCTTTCCTTGTTCGCCCTCGCGGCGTGCACCTCTCCGGGGTCGGGCGACGGTGGCGACGGCACCGGAACCGATCCCGACGGCGCGGGGTCGGGCGGCATCGCGGGCTGCCTCATCGGCACCTGGGACCTCGACGGTCAGAACAACGCCGACCAGATGCAGGAGTTCTTCGTCGCCAACGGCACCCCGGTCACCTCGACCGAGACCTCCGGAACGGTGCTGCTGACCGTCGACGAGTCGACGATGACCTACGTCTCCGACATCAGCTACGTCATGACGGCGCAACTGGATGCCGGGCTCGAGATGATCATCAGCCAGCTGCAGGCGGGTGAGTCGTCGGGCTCGTGGTCGGTCGAGGGTGACGAGGTCGTGTTCGCCGACTGGGTGAACGGCATCACGGTCGACAACTCCGTGACGATCGGCGGGCAGTCCTCGTCGATGGCGATCGAGATCCCCGCCGATTCGGGTTCGGGGGTCGCGATGGAGGTCGTCTGCGACGGTGACACGCTGTCGACACACCCGCTGGAGAGCCCGTTCACGAACCTCTGGACGCGCGTCGGCTGACGCGGGAGGTCACTCCTCGGCGGCATCCTCACGGAAGACCACGTGGCCGGTGCGGCCGTCCACGATCGCGTCCGCCAGCACGTCGGGTCGCTCACGCGCGAAGAACGCCTGCTCCTGGGCGGCCCAGCGATCCCAATGCTCGAGGAACCGGGGGCCGTCACGTCCTACGGCACGACGCTTGCGCTCCGTCTGATCGAGCCGGATCCACACCCCGAAGGTCGCCAGGTCGCGATTGGCGCGGCTCATGCATCCCGAGCCTTCGATCACGATGTCGCGCTTGGGGTTCACCTTGTGGAACTCGGCCGGTTGGTTGCGCTTCCAGTCCCAGCGGCGGTATCCGGGATTCTCGGCACCGAGCACGCCTTGCACCATCGCGCTGCCGACCTCGAGCCCACCCCAGCCGGGATAGAAGGCGTCGAGCGCGACGTGTTGCGCCTTGAGCGCATACGCGAGTTCAGTGGCCAGGGTCGTCTTGCCGGCCCCGGAGTGGCCGTCGATCAGCACGACGATGCGGGACGCGCCCTGAGCTGTCGCCGACGCGCGGATGCGCTCCGCCAACACCTCGCTAGCGCGAGGCGAACCCCCTCGTGCCATGCGTCGAGATTATCGGTCGCGGCGCCCGCCACTCGACACCCCGATCGGGTGTCGTGTCATCACGAGAGAAACCGCGCGACGCGGTCGTCGACGGGATGCGCGCGCAGCTCGGCGAGCGTGCCGGTCTGCACGAGCCGCCCGGCGTCGAGGATGCCGATGCGGTCGGCGATGACGCCCGCCTCGTCGTGATCGTGGGTCACCAGGATCGCGGTGACCCCGGTCGCGCGCAGGATGTCACGCAACTCGCCGGCGAGGCGTTCCCGCAGCTCCCGGTCGAGTGACGACAGCGGCTCGTCGAGCAGCAACAGGCGGGGGGATGCCGCGAGCGAACGAGCCAGCGCGACGCGCTGCTGCTCGCCGCCGGAGAGGTCGGTCACCCGGCGACGCTCGAAACCGGCGAGTCCCACCAGATCGAGGAGCTCGGCGACACGCTGCGCTATCGCCGGTCGAGTAGCGCCGGAGGCGCGTGTCGAGACCCGCAAGGCGTACCCCACGTTGCCGGCGACATCGAGGTGCGGAAAGAGCTGCCCATCCTGGAACATGAGGGCGAACCGCCGCCGGTGCGGCGGCATCCGCATCACCGACTCGTCGTCCCACCGGATGTCGCCCGTGCACGGCTCCAGCCCCGCGATCGCGCGCAGCAGGCTCGACTTGCCGCTGCCCGACGGCCCGAGCAGGGCGAAGACCTCACCGCGCGGGATGCCGAGGCTCACGGCATCCACAGCGGTCACCTCACCGAAGCGCACCGTGACGTTCTCGACGCTCAACCCCTGCATCAGAACGCTCCCGCCGTGTCGACCCGCAGCCGTTCGACGAGCGCGACGACCGCGACGCACACCGCCGCGAGCACCACGGATGCCGCTGCCGCCATCCCCGCATTGTCTCCCCCCGGCAGGCCGATCAACCGGTAGATGACCACCGGGAGCGTCGCCGCGTCGGGGCGGGAGAGGAACGTCGTCGCACCGAATTCACCGAGCGCGACCGTGAAGGCGAGTCCCGTCGCAGCGAGTGCCGCCCGGCCGGCGACGCCGAGGTCGATCGTCAGGATCACCCGCCACGGCGGGGCCCCGAGCGTTGCGGCGGCGTCCCGCATGCGGCTGCCGACGCTGCGCAGCACCGGCAGCAGCGTGCGCACGACGAGCGGCACCGCGACGAGCGCCTGCGCGATCGGCACCAGCACGGGCGACGTGCGCAGGTCGAGCGGCGGGGAGTTGAGCGTGATGAGGAATCCGAACCCGACGGTCACCGCCGATACGCCGAGCGGCAGCATCAGGGCACCGTCGACGAGATCGAGCCCGCGGCGGGCGACGGGCGACCGCGGGGTGCGGGAGAGCAGCACGCACGCCACCAGGCCGACGAGCATCGCGAGGCCCGTCGCGGCGGCGGCGAACCCGAGGGAGTTGCCGAGCGCCTGCCACGGGGTGACGGTGAGGGCGTTGCGACCGCCGGTCGAGGCGAGGGCGAGGTAGTTACCGCCGCTCCACTCCCCCGCAACCCGCAGCGAACGCTCGAGGAGGGCGGCGAGGGGCACGGCGAGGGCGAGCGCGATCAGCACCGTCGCGGCGATCACCGGCGTGTCGGAGCGTCTCGGGCGGCGCGTCGCGAACGACCGGTGCTGAGCGGTCGTGCGGCCGCGCACGCGTGCGGTGATCACGAGCAGCAGAAGCACGACGACGATCTGCGCGACGCTCAGCACGCTCGCCGCCCGCAGGTCGAGGAACTGCGTCGTCAGCAGCCAGATCTCGGTCTCGATCGTCGCGTACTTCGCGCCGCCGAGCACCAGCACGGTGCCGAACGCGGTGGAGCAGAACAGGAAGACGATGGATGCCGCCGCCGCGATCGACGGGGCGAGGCGCCTCAGGGTGATGGTGACGAACACGCGCACCGGCCCGGCCCCGAGCACCCGGGCGGCCTCCTCCTGCCGAGGGTCGAGCGACTCCCACGACACGGCGACCGTGCGCGCGACGACGGCGACGTTGAAGAACACCAGCGCGGCGAGGATCGCCACCACCGACCCGTCGAGCGGGGTGTCCCGCAGCAGCGCCCGGAAGGCGATGCCGACGACGACGGTCGGCAGCACGAACGGCACGAGCACGGCCGCGCGCAGCACCCCCCGCCCGCGGAACCGCAGCCGAGACAACACGTAGGCGACCGGCATCCCGAGCACCAGGGTGATCGCGGTCGCCGCCGCCGCCATCCCGATCGTGAAGCCGATGATGCGCACCGTGCGCGGCCGGCTCAGCACCTCGACGATGCCTGCGACGTCGAGCATCCCGTCCGGGAACAGCCCCCGCCCGACGATCGACGCCACCGGCCACGCGAAGAACACCCCCACGAACACCAGCGGCACCGCCGCCGCGAGAATCCACGCGGCCGCGGTCGCGCCTCGACTAGAAATCCGTCGCAAATGTGACGGATTTCCGGCCTCACGCCCGCGGGATTGGCGGATTAGTGTCACGGGGTCGCGATCGCCGCCCATTCGCTGATCCAGCGCTCGCGGTTCGCGTCGATCTCGGCGGGGTCGATCACGTAGGGGTCGGTCGCGATCTCGGCGTATTCGGCCCAGGTCTCGGGCAGGGTCGCCTCGGAGTTCACCGGGAAGACATACATGTTCTCGGGGATGTCGTTCTGCACGACGGTCGAGAACAGGAAGTCGACGAGCTGCCGCGCCTCGGCGGGGTGCTCGGTGCCGGCGATGACTCCCGCGTACTCGGTCTGCCGGAAGCAGGTGTCGAGCAGAACCCCGGTAACGCCGCTCTCGAACGGCGGCGACGACGCATAGGACACGACGAGCGGCCGGTCGCCCTCGCTCGACGGTCCCGAGAAGTCGACGTAGTAAGCATCGCTCCAGGATGCGGCGACCTTCACCTGGTTGTCGACGAGCGCCGACCAGTAGTCGGGCCACCCGTCGCCGTACGCGGCGATCGTCGCGAGCAGGAACGCGAGGCCGGGTGACGACGAGTTCGCCGCCTCGACGACGAGCAGCCCCTCGTACGCCGGGTCGATGAGGTCGTCGAGGGTCGCGGGTTCGGCCAGCCCCGCCTCGGTGAACCACTCGTGGTCGACGTTGACGCACACGTCGCCCGAGTCGATCGGGGTGAGGTACTCGCCACCCGACCCCGCCGGAAGGAGGAAAGCATCCTCGGCCTCGGTCAGGTCACCCGACACGTACTCCTCGAGCACGCCGTTGTCAGCTGCGCGTGACGCGAAGGTGTTGTCGATGCCGAACACGACGTCGCCGAGCGGCGAATCCTTCGTGAGCACGAGCTTGTTCACCAGCTCGCCGGCGTCACCGCCGGACTGCACGTCGACGACGATGCCGGTCTGCTCGGTGAAGGCCTCGAGCGTGCCCTCGCTGAGCGCGAACGAGTCGTGCGTCACGAGCACCAGGGTGGTCGGTTCGTCGGGCGGGGTGGTGCAGCCCGCGAGGACGAGAGCGGATGCGGCAAGCGCCGCCAGGGGGATGAAACGTTGCACTGTACGTGCCCTTTCGATCGGTGAAGGGGCACGGGCGGACGACATGTCCTGAGAAGGCCTCCCTGCGCCGGCATGATCCGGATCAGGTTCGACGGTCGAAGCTTGGTTGCTTCCTCTCAGCCCGGCACACCGGACTCCCGTGTTCGGGGCGAGCTTATCAAGCTCGCGTCCGGCACCAACTCGACCAACAGGCATCCACGGATCGAGACTCCGCGGTGACCGTCTACTGGTGAGGGAATCAGCGCGGGTCTACAGTGTGGTCGATCGCGAGCAAGCGAGGCATCCCCATCCTTCGCCCGAAGAAGGTGACCCGTGAACCGCAGAGCCTTTCTGCGTGCGCTCGGCTTGAGCGCGCTCGGCGTCGGGGTCAGCACGGCGGCCATCGAGGGCGGGCTCGCGCTCACCTCCATTCCCGAGCAGGGCCGACGCCTCAGCGCACCTTCGCATCGGCGCCCGGTCCCGGCCACGGTCGAGCCCCCCGCCCTCCTGCCGCCCTACTTTCCTACGCCGCAGCTCGCCCGCATCCCCATCCCTGGTGGAGCGATGTACGGGCTTCCCGGGGAAGGGAACCTCATCGCGTTCACGATCGACGACGGCGCGTCGAGCGAGGTGGTCGGGGCCTATGCAGAGTTCGCACGGCGGTCCGGGATGCGGCTGACCTTCTTCGTCACCGCGCAGTATCCCTCGTGGACCGAGCACGCGGCGGCGTTGCGACCCATGGTGGAGTCGGGGCAGGTCCAGATGGCGAACCACACGTTTTCGCATCCCGACTTCCTGAAGTCCAGCGATGGACGCATCCGTGAGGAACTCGAACGGTGCGGCGACTTCATCCGCTCGACCTTCGGCGTCGAGGCGGCGCCCTACTTCCGTCCGCCCTACGGCAACTACGACGGCCGGGTGCTGTCCGCGGCACGGTCGGTGGGCTATCGGCAGGCTGTGCATTGGTACGGGTCGGTCGGCGACTCGGGGCCGATATCGGATGCCAACATGTCGATGCTCATCGACCGCTGGTTCTTGCCACAGCACATCGTCATCGGTCACGCCAACGTCGGGACCGTGCTCAACCATTTCGACGAGATCGCCGCCACGATTCGGAATCGCGGGTTGCAGCCGATCACGCTCGACGATCTGTTCGTACGAGCGTAGTTACACTGGCGCCGTGACTGCGACCCCCGTCGAGAACCTTCCGCTGCGCAAACGCCCCATCGACATCTTCTTCGCAGTGATGTTCTCGCTCTTCATCGTGACGTCGTGCATCGCCGACATGCTCCCCACCCTCGGCGTCGACTTCACCCGGCCCGACGGCACCTTCCTGGTCGACTCGAACTACTGGTACGCCCACGACGCCGACCCGCTGTTCATGAACCCGCCCGTGTGGATGCGCATCGTCACCGGGCTGTCGGCCTTCGTCTATCTCGCGTTCTACCTCGTACTCGTGCCGTCTCTCATCAGGGGATGGAATCGCATCCAGCTCCCCGCCGTGATCTACGCGACGATGATCGCGAGCATCACCGGCATCATCGTGTTCGGCGTGGAGTTCTTCGGCGAGCCGGAGTTCCAGACGCAGAACCCGGCGAAGTTCCTCGCCTTCAACCTGCCCTACGTGCTCATCCCGCTGCTGCTGCTCATCCGGATGCGCAAGCCGCTCCCCTTCACGCGCACGTTCTGACCCGTCACAGCTCGGCTCAGTGCTGCGCCTGATCGGCCCCGGCAAGACGCTGCGCGAGCCAGATCGGCACCACCGAGACGGCGACCAGCATGACGGCGATGACGCTCACGATCGGTGCCTGATTCGGGCGGAACAGGTTCTCGAAGATCCAGATGGGCAGTGTGGTGACCCCGCTGCCCGCGGTGAACGTCGTGACGATGATCTCGTCGAACGACAGCGCGAAGGCCAGCAGGCCGCCCGCAAGGAGGGCGGACCTCAGCTGCGGGAAGGTGACGAGGCGGAACGTGGTCCAGATGCCGGCCCCGAGGTCGGCCGAGGCCTCCTCGAGCGACGTCCCGGTGCGACGCAACCGCGCGATGACGTTGTTGAACACCGTGACGATGCAGAAGGTCGCATGGGCCACGATGATCGTGAAGATGCCGAGTCGCACGTCGATGATCGTGCGGAAGAAGTTGTTGAGCGCGATGCCCGTCACGATTCCCGGCAGCGCGATCGGCAGGATGACCAGGAGACTGACGACGTCTCGCCCGAAGAACCGGTAGCGCTGCAGAGCGATGGCCACGAGGGTTCCGAGCACGAGCGAGATGGCGGTCGCCCCGAGCGCGATCTGCACGCTCGTGCCGATGGCCTCGAGCGCGCCGACGTTGCGGAAGGCGCGACCCCACCACTCGAGGGTGAAGCCCGGTGGCGGCCAGGTGAGGGTCGTGGAGGTCGAGAACGAGTTGACGAGCACGACCCCGAGCGGCAGATAGATGACCGCGAGCACGAGCGTCGTCACCGTGGCGAGGACCGCCCGGGCCGTGCTGCTCAGTCTCATCCCGGCACCTAGAGATTCTCGAGAGCGCCGGAGCGGCGCGCGGCGGCGAGGTAGACGATCATGATCGAGATCGGGATGAGCGCGATCGCGGCGGCGAGGGGCAGGTTGTTGGCCGCCCCGACGTTCGTGTAGACGAGGTTGCCGAGCATCTGACTCGCGCCCCCGACGATGTTGACGGTGATGTAGTCGCCCAGCGAAAGCGAGAAGCTGAAGATCGATGCCGCGATGATCGCGGGCTTCAGCATGGGCAACACCACCGACACGATGGTGCGCCACGTCTTCGCGCCGAGGTCTCCCGACGCCTCCAGGAGTGAGTTCGGAACGCGCTCCAGCCCCGCGTAGATCGGCAAGATCACATACGGCAACCACAGGTAGGCGAGCGTGAGGACGACCGCGGGCAGTCCATAGCCCGGCGTCTGCCCGCCGAACGGTTCGACCACACTCGCCCACACGCCGCCTTCGGAGAGCACCGAGCGCCAGGCATACGCCTTCACGAGGTAGCTCGCCCAGAGCGGCATGAGGACCGCCACGACGAGGATGCGTTGCAGGCGTGGTCCGGCGACCTTCGCCATGAAGAACGCGATCGGCAAGGCGATGAGGATGTCGACGACGGTCACGAGCAACGCGACCCCGATGGTTCGCAGCGTGACCGTCTGGTAGAGCGCACCGGTCACGACATCGACGATGTTGTCGAACGTCCACTCGATGCGCACCTCCCCCGTAAACGAGTCCACGGTCCAGAGCGCGGTGACGAGCAGTGCGGCGAGCGCGACGATGTAGACCGCGCCGAGCCAGAACAGCGGAGCCGTGAGCAGGAGGATGAGTCTCGCCCAGGAGAACCTGCTCAGGAACACCGAGATCCGGCGCGCCGGAGTCATCCGCGGTTGCGGGACCCCGGCGCGCGTGGGTGTCGGCGTTGCCGCACTGCTCGTCACGATGAGATCAGCCCTTGATCTCCGACCAGGCTTCGGTCCACGCCGCGTAGTCGACGCACTCGACGTCGGTACGACCGTCGACGCAGTCGGCGATCGGCGTGGTCCAGTACCAGATCTGCGACGCGTACTCCTCGTCGCCCGCGTGGTACGCCTCGCAGTCGTCGCGGAAGTCGCACGCGGCTTCGCTCGACGGTGCTTCACCGAAGTACGCGGTCGCCTGGGCGTTGACCTCAGGGCTCGCGATCCAGTCGAGCCACGCGTAGGCGCAGTTCGGGTTCTCGGCGTCGGAGGTGATCATCCAGGTGTCCGACCATCCGGTCGCACCCTCTTCCGGCAGCACGACGGCGGTCGTGGCTCCCTCTCCTTCGAGGACGTTCTGGATGACCTGCCATGTGGTACCGGCGACGGAGTCTCCCGTCTGGAAGGCCTGGATCTCCTTGAGGTAGTCCGACCAGTACTCACCGACATGCTCGCGCTGGGCTTTCAGCAGATCGACGGCGGCTTGGAACTGCTCCTCATCGAGGGCATACGGGTTCTCGATGCCGAGCTCGGGTTGATGTGCCATCAGGTAGACCGCCGCGTCGGCGATGTAGATCGGCGAGTCGTACGCGGTGATCTTGCCCGAGTAGGCGCTCGCCCCGTCGAACACGACGTCCCACGAGGTGGGTGCCGGGTTGACGACCTCCGTGTTGTAGAGCAGGAGGTTGGCGCCGTAGCCGTGCGGCACGCCATAGGACTGGCCGTCGACCGAGTTCCACTCCTGTTCCTTGAGGAAGTCGAACACCCCGTCGTAGCTAGGGATGAGGTCGGTGTTGACCGCGGCGACGTCGCCGGCTGCGATGAGCCGCAGCGTCGCGTCACCCGACGCGGCGACGACGTCGTACCCGCCCGAACGCACCAGGTTGACCGCTTCGTCGGAGGTGCCATAGGCCTGGGCGTCGACCATACATCCGGTCTCATCCTCGAAGCCCGACACCCAGTCGACGGCCGGATCGTTGCTGCCGTCTTCGACATAGCCGGGCCACGCGAGGATCGAGACGGAGCCCTCGAAGTCGCCCAGCTCGGTCGGAAGGCCCCCGTCATCACCCCCCGGTCCCGAGGCGGTGCCGCAGGCGGTGAGAAGCGCGGTCGTCGAGACGATCGCGAGGGCGGCGAAGATCGCCGACCTCCGTGATGCCGTGTTGCGCATTGCGTTCTCCTTCTCTTGATGGGTGGAACTGGAGGTGAGCATGCTCAGCCGACCGATCCGAGGCTGACGAGATCGGCGGTCGCGAATCGGGCGAGGACGGCATCTCCGCGCCGGTCGTGGTCGGCGCGGGTCGTGACGTTCTGCTCGAGCACGGTGAGTCGACGTCCGTCCGCCAGTTCGACGAGCAGTCGGGTCGCGGTACCGAGGTAGATGACCTCGGCGATCGTGCCCGGCAGCGACACGATGCCGGCCGTCGCTGCGGTTCCCGGCGCGGCGAGGACGATCTTCTCCGGCCGAATGGAGGCGGTGCCCGAAACTCCGAGCAGCGCATGCGCCGCGGACTCCTCGAAGATGTTCGACGTGCCGACGAACGACGCCACGAACGGGGAGGCCGGGCTCTCGTAGATCTCGGCCGGCGTGCCGAGCTGCTCGATCCTGCCGGCGTTGAACACGGCGATCCGGTCGCTCAGAGTCAGCGCCTCCTCCTGATCATGGGTGACGAAGATGAAGGTGATCCCGAGGGAGCGCTGCAGCTCCTTCAGCTCGACTTGCATCTGCTCGCGCAGCTTGAGGTCGAGGGCGCCGAGCGGCTCGTCGAGGAGCAGCGCCTTCGGCTGCACGACGGTCGCCCGCGCCAGGGCGACGCGCTGGCGCTGACCGCCGGAGAGCTGGCTGGGTTTGCGATCGCCGAAGCCGGCAAGGGCGACCGACTCGAGGGCCGCGAGCGCGATCTCCCGCCGACGAGCTCGCGGCACGCCGCGCACCCGAAGGCCGTAGGCCACGTTCTCAGCCACCGTCATGTGCGGGAACAGGGCGTAGTCCTGGAAGACCGTGTTGATGTCGCGGTCGAATGGCGCGCGGTCGGTCACATCCACCCCGCGGAGCTCGATCGTTCCGGAGGTCGCCGTCTCGAAGCCGGCGATGAGTCGCAGCACGGTCGTCTTGCCCGACCCCGAGGGGCCCAACATGGAGAAGAATTCGCCCTCGGCGATGTCGAGGTTCAGATTGTCGACAGCGACAACGGAACCGAATGACTTCGTCAATCCGGTGAGGCGGATCGCTGGTGTCGTCGTGATCGCTCCTCGGGGGAAGGTGTTCCGATAAGGGAATCATATGGAAGCAGATGTCAACAACGCATCGGGCATGTTACGGTCAGGTCACGAACGCTGAACCGGGAAATCCATGCCGCAGTCCATCCGCGTCACGACCGCCGCGCGAGCGGCTGTCTTCGCCCCGATCGCGGGCGGCGGTCGAGCCGAGCTGGTGGCTCAACGACTGAGCGACGCGATCGATCTGGGGCTGCTCAGCGGCGGCGAGAAGCTGCCGAGCGAAGCCGCCATGGCCCGGCAGTTCGGGGTCGCGACCGTGACCGCTCGCGAAGCGCTCGAATCCCTGCGCGATCGCGGCTTGGTCGAAACCCGTCGGGGTCGTGACGGGGGCAGCTTCGTGATCGCGAGCGGTTCCCGGGCGGCGCGCATCGCGCGCAGGGTCGCGAGTCTGTCTCGGGTCGAGCTGCGCGACATGGGCGTGCACTATGCCGCGATCGCCGGGGCGGCCGCCGAACTCGCGGCCGACCGCGCGACCGATGACGACATCAGCCACCTCCGGGAGGCCGCAGAGGCCGCGGACCCCGACGACGAGACCTCGGCACGCCGTGCAGAGGGAACGTTCCGGCTCGAAGTCGCCGCCCTCTCCCAGTCGGCGCGGCTGGTGCGCGAGGAGCTGCGACTCCAGGCGGAGTTCGCGCCGCTGCTGTGGTGGTGTCTGCGCGACCGCACCGAACGATGGAACAGCCGCAACGAGCACCTCGCCGTGGTCGCCGCGATCGAGTCCCTGGACGGGATCGAGGCACGGCGACGCACTGTCGCCCACATCGGCGGCGCCATAGAGTGGCTGCTCGACCAGAAGACCGCTCTCGAGGCTGGGGACTGACGATGCCCACGACGCTGGATGCCGCGGTGCGGGAGTGCGTCGACGCGATCGACCGCACCTTCGGTGGGGTGTTCGCGCGGATCGACGCATGGCGCACGCTGATCGAGGCCTACGTCGATCAGCACGACGGGGCACCGACCGTCGACAGCATCGACCGGCTCGTCGAGTCGATCACGGTGCCGGAGCTCTCCGTCGACGGAGCGCTCGTGATCGGGGCGGGCTTCGTTGCGACCCCAGGATTCCTGCCCGACGCGGAGTGGCACCTCGCCTGGTGGCTGGGGCACTCCAACACGTTCGGCGTCGGTTCGGCCGACCCCGCGATTCGGCGCCTGCTCGCCGAAGAGAATCCGGAGTCGGAGAGTTTTCGCGATTACACGACACTCGAGTGGTGGCGCGTTCCGACGACGACCGGCGCCCGACACGTCACCGGCCCGTACGTCGACTACCTCTGCACCGACGACTACACGCTCACGCTGACGATGCCCGCCTACCACGGCGACCGGCTGATCGGTGTCGTCGGCGCCGACCTCTACGTGAACGACGTCGAGCGTGCCCTCCTGGCCCACCTTCGCGGCCTTGAGGCCGCAACGGTCGTCAACGCGTCCGGTCGCGTCGTGGTGTCGACCGATCCGCATCGCCCGACCGGGTCGCTGCTACGCACGTCCGGTGAACGCATCCCGTGTGCCACCGTCGGGGTCGCCCTCGTGCTCGGGTGACGGACCCCTCAGCCTGCCCAGGCGGAGGGGCCGACGCCGCCGCCTTTGAGCGACTTCAGGTGCTGCTGGCGCATCAGCTTGCCGAGCGGGTAGATCGCCGAGAAGACCACCATCGGCGCGCGCAGGGCGGGGTTGAAGATGTTGTGGCGGTCATAGGTCTTCTCCCACCGCATCACGTAGCGGAGGTAGTCCATCGGGTTCGCGTCGAGGCGGCGCGCCGACATCCCTGACACCATCTTCGAGCCGTAGACGATCTTGTGGCCACGGTCGAACAGGTGGATGCCGAGGTCGAGGTCTTCGTGCATTTCGATGTCGGCGTCGTTGCAGACGTGGTCGCGGATGTCGCGCCACGCGCTGGCCCGGATCGCCATGTTGCTGCCGAACACGAAGTGGTACTCCTTCGTGAGTTTCAGCAACGCGCGGCGCATGTTGTCGTCCGCTCGCGCCCCGAATCGCCGCAACGGCATGTCGTAGTAGATCATCGGGCCGGTCGCCGCTCCGACCGTCGGGTCGCTGAAGATGCGTTTCACCTCGGCGACCCACTCGGGTTCGAGAATCGAGTCCGCGTCGATGCGACCGAGGACCTCGCTCGTCGCCGCGTTGAAACCGGCGTTGCGGGTGGGGGTGATGCCCTGCTCGTCGTTCTGGTCGACGATGACCAACGGAGCGTCGGGGAACTCGGTCTTCAGCGCCTTCAGCATCTTCGCCGTCGAGTCGGTCGACTTGTTGTTGACGACGATGATCTCGTCGGCGGGCACGGTCTGCTCGAGTGCGGCGACCACGCAGGCGCGGATCGTGCGTTCCTCGTTGTACGCGGGGATGACGATCGAAACGGTCGGTCCACCGGTCATGGCGCCACCCTATCCCGCCCCGATGTCGCCGTCGTTCGCGGCGACGGGCCGGGCGAGCAGCGCGACTTCGTTCGCCCCGCCCTTGGTCTGCTGTCGCCCCACCTCGACGAATCCGAGGCGGGCGTGGAAGGCGAGCGACCCGGGGTTCGGCGGGCGCACGTTCACCTCGCAGGTGATCTCGCTGGCGCCGTCGGCGCGGGCGGCATCCTCGACGGCCCCGTAGAGCTGCGGTCCGATCCCCTGCCCCTGCAGGCGGGAGGCGAGCACGATGCGATCGACGTAGAGGAAGTCACGGGATCGAGCGCTGAACCATGCGTAGTTCTCGCTCGCGTACGACAGGCCCGGGGCGAGCGCCACGATGAAGCCGGCGGGTCGCCCGTCGTCGACGACCAGGGTGAGCCGGCTCTGCCCGATCAGGGCGGCGAGTTCCTCGGCCGGAGTGACCGGCACCGCGGGGTAGGCGGCGTCGTTGACAGCGACGAGCTCAGCCAGGTCGGCGGGCGTATACGGGCGGATGTCGACGGCCACCGGTTCAGGCTAACGGCGGGTCGCCGCTCGCGTCATTCGACGATGTTGACGTGTTCGCGCATCCAGGGCAGCGGGTTGATGAACGTGCCGTCGCCGGTCTGGATGACGAAGTGCAGGTGCGCTCCGAAGCTCTGGCCGGTGTTGCCGACCCGTCCGATCACCTGGCCACGTTCGACCCGGTCGCCGATCTCGAGCGTCATCGAGCCGGACTGCATGTGGGCGTAGGCGCTGCGGTAGGTGACCCCGTCGACGTCGTGCTCGATGGTGACGTGCACGCCCCACGATCCGTCGGCGACGGAGGAAGCTACGACGACGCCGTCGGCGATCGCCTCGATCGGAACTCCGGCGCCGGGGGTGAAGTCGATTCCGCTGTGCATCGTCGAGCAGCCCTCGCAGGAGCGGTAGCCGAAGAACGACGAGATGGTGGTGTTGGCCGGGAGCGGCCATTGCACCACGGTGTACTCGGTGATGGCGAATTCGTCACGCTCGGGCTCGAGAACGGCGACGGCGTTCGCCCAGGATGCGGAGACTTCGAAGGACTGGGCGGTGGCGTCGATCTGCGCCTGCTGAATGGCGGCAACGGCCGCGGGAACGGTGAGGGCGCCGATTCCGGCAAGGCATAAGCCTGCCACCGACGCCGTGAGAACACGGCGGAAGAAGGGGTTCATTGTGGAACAGAGCTTTCGGGTCCAGGCCATCCCGGAACGGATGACGGATGGCGCGACGGCCGTCGACCATGCTCACCCGTCTCCCTGGACGAGTCCTGGCAAACCCCTGGCGATCCCCGCAGAGGCTGAATCCTCGGTGAATTCTGTGCAGACCCCCTGGTAGGGGCCGGACGACGGTGCTGGGATGGGATCAACCCGGGTGACACGGGCGGAGGTGGGCGATGGAGCTGAATGTGGTGCCGGCGATCGAGGGCGTCTTCCGCGTCGTGGTCGACGGGGAGCCGGTGGGCTATGTGGTCGAGGTCGGGCGCGTCTTCGTGACGTTGCGCGGACCCGTCTACAACACCTCGATCGAGGTGGGACAATCCCTCGAGTTCGAGGCGGCCGTGCGGCTGCTGGCGCGAGAGAAACTCGCCTCTAGAGTGGGCGGGTGACGAAGCGGTCTGACCCGACGATCCCCCGCGACGCTTCGGCGATCTCGTCGCTCGACCTGTCGAAGCGCGACCTGACGCTCGACCTCGCCCGCGTCTTCTGCGTGCTGTTGGTCGTCGTCATCCATCTGCTGTTCATCGGGGTGGGCCGGGATGCCGACGGCGACCTGGTGATCTCGCGGCCCCTCGAGGAGCAGCCGTGGTTCGCGGGCGCCACGTGGGCGGGTCAGATCATGCCGCTGTTCTTCGTCGTCGGCGGGTTCGCCAGCATCACCGCGTGGCGCAGCACCGTGCGCCGCGGAGGCACCGCGGCCGACTACGTGAAGACGCGGGTGTTGCGGCTCGCCCAGCCGTCGCTGCCGCTGTTCCTCTTCTATGTCGTCGTCATCGGCGGGGCGACGCTGCTCGCGATCGCGCCCGAGCTCGTCGCCACTGTCGTCGAGGGGGCCGGATCCCCGCTGTGGTTCATCGCCGCCTACTGCCTGTGCCAGGCGCTCGTTCCGGTGATGGTGCGGCTGCACGCGCGGGCCGCGGGGCCGACCCTCGCGGTGCTGCTGCTCGGTGTCGTGGCGGTGGATGCCGCCCGCTACGGCTCCGGCGTGACGCAGCTGGGCTACCTCAACATGGTGTTCGTCTGGCTGCTCGTGCAGCAGATCGGATTCTGGTACGCCGACGGCTGGTTCGCCCGCCGTGCCTGGTGGCAACTCGTCGTCATCGCCGCGGTCGGATATGCGGCCCTCGTGCCGCTGACGACCGTCGGGCCCTATGACACCGACATGCTCACCAACCTCAACCCGCCGACCCTGCCGCTCGTGCTGCTCGGCCTCGCGCAGGCGTGCGTGCTGTGCCTGATGCGTCCCACGCTCGCCCGGCTGATGGCGACCCATGCGGCTCGGGCGGTGGTGTTCCTCGTCGGTACCCGCCTGATGACGATCTACCTGTGGCACTTGCCGGTCATCATCGTCGTCGCGGGTCTCGGGCTGCTCATCCCCGGGGCGAGCCCCGAGCCGGCGTCGCCCGTCTGGTGGTGGTCGCGCATCCTCGTCTACCTGCTGGTGCTCGGCATCCTCTTCGCCCTGTCGCTCGTCGTGGGGCGCTTCGAGCAGCCGCGCGAGATCGGACCCACCCCGCCGGTCGGGGTGGTCGCCCTGGCGACGGCGCTCACCTTCGTGCCGCCGTTCCTGGTGATCGAGTACTTCCTCGACCTGTGGCTCGCGGTCGCCGGAGCGGCCTGCTTCTCGGTCGCGATCCTGCTGCTCGGTCGCTGGCCGCAGCGCGCGAAGAGCGCCGAATCGAAGGTCGCGGGCTAGAAGCCGAAATCTCCGCCGAAGTCGCCGCCCCCGAAGTCACCGCCGAAGTCACCCCCGGCATCCGCCGAGGCATCGCCGGAGTCGGCGCTCGCGTCGGAGCCGGAGTCGGCGTTCGCGTCGGAACTGGAGCCGCCGTCCCACGGCAGGAACGCACTCACGAGCGCGGAACCGATGACATAGCCCGCGACGGTGCCGAGCAGTGTGCTGCCCACCATCGAGCCGAAGCTGGGGCCGGCGAGACTGCGCTCGAGCGAGCCCGGTTCGCGCATCTCTTTGCGCGTCGCGGCGCGGGCGAGGGTGGCTGGTTCGCTCGACAGCGGACGCTCCCCCGTCGCCGAACCCTTGGACAGCTCTTCGTAGACGAGGGCGCGCTGCGCGTCGCTCAGCTTCGAGAACGCTTCGGCGTGAACCTGTTCGATCGTCTCGGGCGGCGCCGTGCGCAACAGGTAGCGGTAGCGTTCGACGGCTCGCTCATCCTCGGTCGGCGGGCGGCGACGCGGGGCGGCCGACGTGTCGTCCTCGGTGCCGAACAGCCTGTCCAGGAATCCCATAGCGGGAACGATACGGACGGCGTCTGAACGGCTCCTGAGGCAAAGCTGAGGATCAGCCCGAATGCGCGGCGCTCGTCGGCGCCGGGACCGCTGCGGTGGCGGGCTCCGCGGGGATGACGATCCAGGCGATCACGTAGAAGATCAGCTGCGGTCCCGGCAGGAAGAGCGAGACGACGGCGAGAACGCGCACGAGGGTGACGTCCCAGCCGAAGCGATCGGCGAGAGCGGCGCAGACGCCACCGATGATGCGCCCGGTGCGGGGCCTTCTGAGTTCACTCATGACCTCATCCTGCGCCGCCCGGCGCGGCCGGTCCAGGGGGCTACCCCCCAGATCGCGACCGAAGGGCGCGAGCTAGGCTGATCGGCGATGAAGCCGATGAGCGAGCCGGAGATCCGCGCGTCGATGGTGAACGCGGTGCCCGGTGAGGCCGAGCGGATGCCGCTCCCCGGCCTGCATGAGGTCGTCTGGGCGCAGCGGGAGTACCTCGGGTGGCGTGACCCCGGCTCCCCCCTTCGCGGCTACCTGGTCTATTGGCGCGGCGATGAGGCGATCGGCATCGCGCTGCGGGCGTCCGAGGTGCGGCTTCGTGCGGGGTCAGCGATCTGCTCGCTCTGCAATACCCCGCAGCCGGCCGGTCAGGTGACGATGTTCAGCGCCGCGCGCGCGGGCGACGCCGGCCGGGCGGGCAACTCGGTGGGCACCTACATCTGCGCCGACCTGGCCTGCTCGCTGCTCATCCGCATCGAGCCCCCGTCGAACGCCTGGATGCCCGAGGCTCCCACCCGTCTCTCCGAGCGCATCGCGGGACTCGAGAGCCGCTTGCGTTCGTTCGGCGGTCGCGTGCTGGAGTCGGCCGCCTGAACCGACCCCGGCAGGTCAGTCGGACGAGTGCTCGCGGCGGGCCCGCAAGACGTCGACCGCCGCCGCAAGGGTGTGACGCTGCGCGACCTCGACGGCTGCCGCCGGCCGGTGCCCGGCGAGCACGACGAAGACGGGCGCGACGTGTTCGACGAAGCCGACCAGGTCTCCCGCGACGGTGACTTCGATGAGACCGTCGGGACGCAGACGCATCGCCACCCGGGTAGCGAGATCGAGGTCGGAGGCCAGGTCGGAGAGCCAATCGGGATGCTCCCACTCGACCCGCACGGCCGCGAGCTGATCCGTCGTGCTCTGACCGATCTCGACCACTCGCGCCCCTCCCGTGGCGCCAGGCTAGCCCTCCGGCGACGTCTGCCGGGTGGGAGTTGGCCGTGAATCCGGGCCGCTCACGCGCGAGGGGTCGTCGATGCCGCGATCGCGGGAAGCACCCGACGCATGTACGGCGCCCAGGCCAGCCTGAGGATCGCGGCGACGACGAGCCCCCAGCCCGGCTTCGCGGTGAAGGTATACGTCCACGCGATCGAGCTCCCCTCCCGCTCGGGGTCGACGCGCCACTCCGAGCGGCCGCTCGCGACGAGGTGACCGAAGAAGCCGGTGAACGTCGACAGGTCGTAGGCGAACCGTGGCGGGTCGACGACCGTGAGGGTCTCCTTCACGGTGCCGCCGTCGGAGAGCACGAGTGCGCGGGTCTGGCCGACGGCATCCCAGGCGCCGGTCTGGTCACGCACCTCGACGACGCCGGGAAGCACGCCCGACCTCGGGTAGAACCGGGCCGGATCGTGTGCGAGGAGACGCGGGAAGACGGCCTGCGGCGACGCAGCGACGAACGCCGTCGCGGATGCGGAAGGCGTTCTAGTCCAGACGCTCGAGCAGGTGGAACGGAATCATCAGCGACAGCGAGACCGCGACGATTCCGCCGAAGAACCCGATCGTGTGCAGGTCTTCGCTGAAGGTGAAGGCGTAGCCGAACAGCGCGAGACCGCCGAGGAACAGCGCGAGCGAGACCAGGAACGCGAAGACCTTCATGCGCTCATGGTAGCGGTGAGCCCGCGCGAATCACGCGCACCGGTCAGGCGACGAGATCGCGCACGACCCCGGGCAGCGCGGCGCAGAGGTCGAGCACCGTGAACGGCCCGCCGCCCGACGCGCGCTGTGCGGCCTCTCCGTGGATCCAGGCGGCCGCGGCGGCCGGCGGCGCGAGATCGGTGGCGTCGGCGTGCGTCGCGAGGAGGGCACCGAGGATGCCGGCGAGCGCGTCGCCCGCGCCCGCCGTCGCCAGCCACGGGGTCGCGTTGCGCACCCGGCGCAGCTCTCCTCCCGGCGACGCGATGAGCGTCTCGGCGCCTTTCAGGAGAACCGTGCCGCCGGTCGTCTCGGCCGCACGTCGGGCGGCGGCCTCGCGGTCGGCGAGCACCTCCTCGCGGGCGACGCCCAGCAGACGGGCGAGCTCGCCGGCGTGCGGGGTCAGGACGCGGGGGCCGGTGGCTCGTTGCCAGACGTCGAGCGCTCCGGCGTCGAGAACGACGGGAACGCCCTGGCCGAGCGCGGTCTCGATCTGGAGACGGGTCAGCTCGTCTCGTTCCGCCGGGTCCTGACCGGAGCCGAGAACCCAGGCCTGCACCCGGCCGTCGGTGGTGACCGTCTCGGGGCGGCTCTGCAGCACGAGCCGGGTCGCCCGCCCCGGACCGAGGTAGCGCACCATCCCCACCCCGGTGCGCAGCGCGGCCTCGACGCCGAGCACCGCCGCCCCGGGATAGCGGGCCGAACCCGTGGCGAACCCGACGACGCCGCGGGTGTACTTGTCGTCGTCGTCGCCCGGTACCGCGATCCAGGCCGCGGCCTCATCCCGCCCGAAGATTTCGCCCATGTGCTCACGATAGGTTGGCGCGGTGTCGCGCGTGGAGACAACTCTGAGCATTCCTGGCCGCGTCGTGGTCTTCGACTACGGCGAGGTGCTGTCGATGTCGCAGTCCGAGCACGACAAACAGGGAATCCTCGGCGCGGCCGGCGCGGAGGCGGCGACCTTCTGGCCCGCCTACTGGCGACACCGCGACGACCTCGACCAGGGAACGGTGTCGATTCCCGAGTACTGGGCTCGGGTCGGAGCCGACCTCGGCCTGCAGTTCGGCCCGGCCGACGTGCAGCGGCTGTGGGCGGTCGACTTCCGCAGCTGGATCAGCGTCGAACCCGGCTCGATCGACATCCTCGCCGACCTGTCGGCGGGCGGCACCCGCATGGCGCTGCTGTCGAACGCGGGATTCGACTTCGGCGACCCGTTCCGCCGGGCGCCGTTCGCCCGCTACTTCGAGCAGGTCTTCGTCAGCGCCGAACTCGGCATGATCAAGCCCGATCCCGAGATCTATCGTCACGTCGCCCGGGAGCTCGGGATCGACCTCTCGGCGATGGTGTTCGTCGACAACAAGGCGGTCAACGTCGAGGGGGCGCAGAGCCTCGGGGTCACGGGACACGTCTTCACGGGCGTGCCCGGGCTGCGGGCCTTCCTCACCGCACTTGCGGAAGAGGCCGCGGCGTGACGACGCTCTTCGACCCGATCGACCTTCGCGGGCTGCGCG
This sequence comes from Pseudolysinimonas yzui, assembly GCF_014653215.1. Lineage (GTDB taxonomy): Bacteria > Actinomycetota > Actinomycetes > Actinomycetales > Microbacteriaceae > Pseudolysinimonas_A > Pseudolysinimonas_A yzui. The sequence continues at coordinate 95,545 of NZ_BNAI01000003.1, forward strand.
CGCGCAACCGCATCTGGGTGTCGCCGATGTGCCAGTACTCGGTCGACGCGGGCGACGGGGTGCCCACCGAGTGGCACCTGGTGCATCTCGGCTCGTTCGCGCGTGGCGGTGCGGGGCTCGTCTTCGCCGAGGCGAGCGGGGTCACGCCCGAGGGCCGCATCTCGCCGCACGACACCGGAATCTGGAGCGACGCCCAGGTCGCCGCCTGGCGTCGCATCACCGCATTCGCGCACACCCAGGGCGCGCTCATCGGCCTCCAGCTCGCGCATGCGGGGCGGAAGGCGTCGGTCTATCCCGAGTGGGGAGCCGACGGACACAAGGGCACCCTGCCGGAGGCCGAGGGCGGCTGGCAGACCGTGTCGGCATCCGCTCTCGCGTTCGGCGATTACGCCGCGCCGCGCGCGCTCACCGTCGATGAGATCCGGGATGTCGTCGACGCGTTCGTCGGCGGCGCCCGGCGAGCGCTCGACGCGGGCTTCGATCTCGTCGAGATCCACGCGGCGCACGGCTACCTCATCCACCAGTTCCTCTCGCCGTTGTCGAACCTGCGCGACGACGCATATGGCGGATCCCTCGAGAACCGGGCCCGGCTGCTGCTCGAGATCGTCGCCGGCATCCGCGCCGAGGTCGGCGACGACGTGCCGGTGTTCGTACGGTTCTCCGCCACCGACTACGTCGAGGGCGGCTGGGACGAGCGGCAGACCGCGACCGTGGCCGGGTGGGCCCGGGATGCCGGCGCCGACCTGTTCGACATCTCCAGCGGCGGGCTCGTGACGGGGGTGCACATCCCCTCCGGCCCGGGTTACCAGGTGCCGCTCGCGGAGAGCGTCGCGGCGGGGGCGCACGTTCGGGTATCGGCCGTGGGGCGCATCACCGAGCCGCGGCAGGCCGCCGAGATCGTCTCCTCGGGGCAGGCGGATGCCGTCATGCTCGGGCGCGAGATGCTCCGCGACCCGCACTTCGCTCTTCGGGCGGCGACGGAGCTGGGGTTCGAGGTCGACTACTGGCCGCCGCAGTACCTTCGCGCCCGGCCCTAGCCGAACAGGCCTGGGCGCGAGGTCGCACGACCCCTGGTGTCCGCTTCTGACACAGATCGAGTCGACCAGATCTCATTACAGTCGGACAACAGCCGTGCGAACGACCAAAGCTGGTCTTGGCGGAGTGACCGTGTCGAGAAAGGGATAGGGCGCCGCGATACATGACGATCCCCACCGAAACGCGCGCCCCTTCGGGAGCACTCACCCTCGAATCCAGAGCTGGCGACGGCCCACTCGCCGCAGCCCGCGAACAGCTGGCGGGCGCCGCCGCCTTTCTCGGATTGGATGACGGGCTGCACACGATGCTCGCTTACCCGCGCCGCGAACTGACAGTCAGCATTCCCCTGCGTCGTGACGACGGGTCGACCGCGTGCTACATCGGCCACCGCGTTCAGCACAATCTCTCGAGGGGCCCAGGAAAGGGCGGGGTCCGCTTCAGTCCGGCGGTCGACCTCGACGAGGTGCGTGCGTTGGCGATGTGGATGACGTGGAAGTGCGCACTCGTCGACCTGCCTTACGGAGGCGCCAAAGGCGGCGTGACCATCGACCCGCGACAGCACTCACCCATGGAGATGGAGCGCGTCACTCGCCGATACACGAGCGAACTCGCTGACTTCATCGGTCCCGAGCGTGACATCCCGGCCCCCGATATCGGTACCAACGAACAGACCATGGCGTGGATGATGGATACCGTCTCGGTCGGTCGCGGCTACACCGTGCCCGGCGCGGTGACCGGCAAGCCGCTGCTCATCGGCGGCTCGCTCGGGCGCTCCGACGCCACGTCGCTCGGCGTTGCTCAAGTCGCGATTGCGGCGCTGACCACTCTAGGTCGTGACGGCTTGGCTGCTTCGGCCGCGATTCAGGGTTATGGAAAGGTCGGGCGGGGCGCCGCAAGGTTCCTCCGCGACGCCGGGGTGCGAGTTATTGCCGTGAGCGACCAATACGCCGGGGTATTCGATGAGACAGGCTTGGACCTCGACGCGCTCGACGAGCACGTCACGCGGACCGGTACGGTCGTCGGCTTCGGCGGTGCGGGAGCGATCGACAACGCGGACCTGCTCACCCTGGATGTGGACCTCTTGTTGCCGTGTGCGGTCGAAAGCGTCATTACGCACGACAACGCCCACCTGGTCCAGGCGCGCGCTGTCGTCGAAGGTGCGAACGGGCCGACGACTCCGGTCGCCGACAAGATCCTCGCGGAACGCGGGATCCTCGTCGTCCCCGACATCCTCGCCAACGCCGGAGGTGTGATCGTCAGCTACTTCGAGTGGGTGCAGGCGAACCAGGCGTACTGGTGGACAGAATCCGATGTCCACGCGCGGCTCCGCGAGCGGATGACTATCGCGTGGGATCTCGTCAACGACGAGGCGTCACGAACCACCCGAACGCTCCGGGATGCCGCGACGACTCTCGCCGTCCGCCGCGTCGCCGAAGCGCACCGCGTGAGAGGCCTCTACCCCTGAGGCGATCCGGCCGCGAGGCAAGCCGGCCCTCCGTACTCAGCGCCGGCGTTCATCGGCGTGCCCGACCGAACTGATGAACGACTCGCAGCGCGACACCCGTCGTCCGATAGTCGCTCTCTACGATCGGTGACGACGAAGTGGAGGGCCGACGCGTGACGCGCCGGCCCTCCACTCTCATGTCGCTGCGAACGACCTACTCGACCGCGCGACCGATGCGCTCGTACGTCGCGGGCTTCGAGCTCCGAAGCACGATCGCCATGATGACGCCGACGACGATCACCGCGTACGGGATCAACAGCAGGACGGTGAGCAGAAGCGAGTCGCCCACCACGAGGAGTCCCATGTTGAACGTTGCCGTCATCAACGCGAACCCGATTCCGAGAAGCGCGATCGCGGGTGCGACGAGAGTACGCCACGCCGACACGCTGCTCGGGTTGCGACGGAAGTACACGATCACCGCGATCGCCGTCAGGCACAGCAGGAGCAGCATCCCGTAGAAGGCGACCCCGGCGGCGGCGGCGTAGAGCGAGTTCTCGTCGCCACCGGAGATCACGAGCACCGCGAGCACGATGAGAAGCAGGCCACTCACCGTGAGCGTGGCGCGATACGGCGAACCGTGCCGCGCGTGCACGGCTGCGATGAACTTCGGGAAGATCCCGTCGACGGCGAGCGAGTGGGTGTACCGAGACAGGATGTTCTGCAGCGAGAGCCCCGACGCGAAGAAGCTGGTGACGAGGAGGATGGCGATGATCTGGTTGGCGAACATTCCGAAGTAGGCCAGCAGAGCGTCGGGCATCATCGCCGTCGGGTTCTCCGTCGCCACCGCGACGGCGTTCGACGCACCCGCCGAGAGGATCAGCGCATATGCGGAGATCGCATAGAAGACACCGAGGAAGATGACGGCGAGGTAGGTCGCGCGGGGGATCGTCTTCGCGGGGTCGCGCACCTCGTCGCGATAGATCGCGGTGGCCTCGAAGCCGTTGAAGACGCCGATGCTGAACAGCAGCAGCACACCGAGGGTCGGGGTGATGAGGTTCGCCGGGTTCCACGGCTCGAAGGACTGACCCTGAGGTCCGCCGTTCGCGATGACGACGACATCGAAGATCAGAACCGCGACAACCTCGACGGCGAGAATGACGGAGAGCACGCGGGCGGAGAGTTCGACGTTGAAGTACCCGAGCGCTCCGAACGCGATCAGCAGGACCAGGCTCCACAACCACCACGGCGTCGCCACGAGCGAGAAGGCCTGAAGAAGGTTGTTGACGGCGATGCCCGCGACGACCATCAACGACGTCACGTTGAATCCGTAGGTCAGCAGGGCGAGGAACGATCCGCCCAGCCCCATCGGTCGACCCAGTCCCTCGCGGATATAGGTGTAGAACGCGCCGGGACGGGGTACCGCCTTCGTCATCGCGGTGAAGCCCAGGGCGAACAGCCCCACGAGAACCGCGACGCCGACAAAGGCGATCGGCACCCCGATGCCGAACGAGATGTTCACCGAGATGAAGCCGAAGACGACGCCGAGGGGTGCCGTGAAGGCCAGCACCGTGAATAGGAGGCCGATCGTGCCCATCCGGCCTCGCAGCTTGTATGGGGAGGCGTCGGCTGTGCTCTGGTCGGCGCTCTCGGGGGCGGTGCGAACTTCGTTCATATTGATTCTCCTCGTTGAGTGAAATCAGCGGTGACGGTCAGGGGTCGGACACCCGTGCTCCGTACTGGCGGCCGAAACGCATCTCGTCGCGGCTGCCCGTCCGAGATCGGGGGGCAATCCCCGAGTATTGACTGCACGAACGCCGACAACTGTGTCAACTTGACGCAACTCGGCGAGGGTCGAGCGCTACGTGCACAGGGTGTTGGAGAGAGGATTGCTCTAGCCGAGTTCGAGGTCGAAACCCCGCCCCTCGTACATCTCGATCTTGCGGTAAAGGGTGGACCTTCCCAGCCCGAGCAGACTCGCTGCCTGAACTCGGTTACCCCCGGCCTCCGCCAGTACCGTGCGGATCTGCTGTAGTTCGGCCTCCTCGAGGCGCGTCAACCGGGCGGTGCTCAGCGCGCGCAGATGAACGGCGGACAGGTCGGACATGCGGATCTCGCTCCCTGTCTCGACATGCGAGAGCGATGTGATCAGGTCGCGAAGCTGGCTGATGTTCCCGGGCCAGTCGGCCAGAACCAGCGCGTCGCGGAGTTTGGGCGAGAGTCGCGCATCCGGGCGCACATGCTCCCTCATGAGGTCGCCTGCGAGCGCGAGGATGTCATCCCGGCGTTCCCTCAGCGGTGGCAGAGTCACCTCGATGCCGCGCAGCGCGGAGATGATCGGGAGGACGTCTTCGGTGACCGCACTGGTCGTCACCACCAGCTGCGGCTGATCGAGGAGGCTCAGCAGGTCCGCGATCTCCTCCTTTTCCGCGGCGGTGGCGCGATCGACACGGTGGAGAACGGCCGCGGCGCCCCGAGCGAGCACGGAATCCACCTCGGCAGCCGACCGTGCGCTTCCGCTTGAGCGCAGGTAGTCGAACTTGACCACTTCGTCGGCGAGCTGCCCCGCGATGGCTTCCGCGAGCCGAAGCTTTCCGGTGCCCTGCTCGCCGACGACGTACGCGGGCAGGCGTCGGCTCGCGGCGGCCGCCGCCGCGTCGAGGGCCCGACGGAACCGCGTGCTCGTCCCGACGAATGAGTCGAATGTCCTCGGGGGCGAGGACGGAGACCGCCCCGCGGTGTGCGCCCCCGGGGCCGTCGGCACGAACACCCGCATCACCGCGGCGCCGTTCACTCCGAGGTCGCGATAGTCCATCGGCCTGACCTGCAGCGAGACCTCCCGACCGCCGCTCACCGTCAGCCGGCGCTGAGTCGCATTGTCGCCCGGCTGGCTGTTCCGGGCGAGCGCGGCGAGGACGGCGAAGTCGCTCTGGTCGAGCATGCTGAGCGCACTCCGGCTGGCGATCGTTGTGCGATCGTCCATCGCGATCACCGCATCGGCGCCGCGCTTGCGCACTTCTCTCATGTACTCCGACATGAGAGCCTGTTCGCGCGCGGCGAGGCGCTCAGCGAGCCGCCGGGTGATCTCGGCAGCCGCGCCGTGGACCAGCAGCAGTAGCGAGCGCGGATTCGTCGTACTCGCGACATCCTCGGGAAGCATGAGACCCAGAACTCCGCGAATCGACCGGCGAATCGGGTCGCGCACGGGAACCGACGTGCAGTAACTGCTCTGAAGGGCGTCGTTGAAATGCTCGGCGCCCCACACCTGGACAGCCTCGCCCTCCTCGATCACCGTTCCGTCGGAATTGGTTCCGATCAGGTCCTCGCCCATTCGCGCTCCGACGATCGGGAAAAGTCGCTCCGCACGCCGCACCTCCAGCGGTTCGCCCCGGAATACGGCGAGTGTGCCATCCGAGTCGGTGAGAACGACCGAGCCGCCCGTATCGATGCAGAGCCCCTCGAGTTCGGTCAGAACCGGCTCGGCGGCGAGCAAAAGCTGCTCATCAACGTGAGGGTCGGATGCCTCGAGAAACGCCCCGGACGTCGTCACGTTGCAGGCGAGACTACGCTGCCAGGATCGGGCGATCACCGGTCGGAGCGAACTGAGATCAGTCGTCGTCGGGTCGGCGAGGAACTGGTCGCGTAGCTGGTGGATGTCGGCATTGGGGATCGCCCCGACGGCCGAAGGTGGCTGGCCGTGGTGGGACGTGGCGGGAGCGAACATCCAGTCCTCCGCACGTGAGAGGTTCAAGAGACGAGCAGGTCTTCGAGCTCGCGAGGAATCTTACGCGCTTGCTGGCGCGTGAACAGCTGGAAGTACCATTTGCCGAGCGTGTGCTTGCCGGTGCTTCCGCTGCCTTTCCACCCCCCGAACGTCTGGGGTCCCGGCCACCAGCCGGTCGTGGCGTGACCGGGCACGTTGACGTTGACGCAACCCGCCTCGACTCTGTCGAGGAAAGCGCGTGCCTCGTCTCGGTCGCCCGTGTAGATCCCCGCCGTGAGTCCCATATCGGTCGCGTTGGCGACCGTGAGCGCCGAGTCGAGGTCTGCGACCTCGCTCACCGTGAGGAAGGGAACGAAGTGCTCGATGGTCGCGAGATCGTGAGACGACGGCACTCCCGAGACCACGACGGACGGCACGAAATAGCCATCACCCTTCGTAAGGCTCTCCGCGACCCGGAAGCCCTCCGCACGCGCCGACTCGACGAGGGAGGCGTGGTGCGCCGCCGCGGCCCGCGTCACCACCGGCCCGGCGAATACGCCGTCATCGACGGGATCGCCCATGACGAGCACCCGCACGCGCTCTTCGAGCAGCTCCACGAGCCGGTCGCGAACTCCGGGGGTCACCAGCACTCTCGACAGCGCGCTGCACTTCTGGCCGCCGAGGTCGAACGCCGAAAAGATGATGCCGTCGGCAGCTTGCTCCAGATCCGCGGAGTCGGTGACGATGACGGGGTTCTTGCCCCCCATCTCCGCGATGACGGGACGCGGGTACGGTCCCTCCTGGAACGAGCGCAGAATCGCACGTCCAACGGCCACCGAGCCCGTGAAACTGACGCCGTCGATGCCCGAGGCGACGAGAGCCCGCCCCGGATCGTCAGCCCCGTGGATGACGGCGACGAGGCCGGCGGGGAGATCCATCCCCCCGCAGAGCTCGGCGACGGCGTGACCCGACCAGGGTCCGTGATGTGACGTCTTCACGACGACCCCGTTTCCCGCGAGCAGGGCAGCGATCGCCGGTCCCGCCGCCTGAACGATCGGGTAGTTGAAGGGCGTGATCACGCCGAACACCCCGTAGGGCTTGAGCACCGAGTCGCTCGCGACCCCCGACGGGTCTGCCGTTCGGTCATCTTCGAACGCGCCCGGCGCTGCTGCGTACGCGACGTACGAGCGGAGGATCTCGACAACCTCGGCGGCCTCGGCATGGGCGGCCGCGTAGGGCTTCCCGATCTCGAGAGCCACGCGCACAGCCCAGTCTTCGACGTGCGCTTCGGCGAACGGGATTGCCGAAGCGACGCGCTCGATGCGTTCGCGCAACGGCACCTGCCGCCACAGACGCTGAGCCTCACGGCTCTCCGCAACGGCCCGACCGACGAGCTCGGCGGGCGCTTCGTGGCATGCGCTCACGATGACATTCGGGTGGCTCGGATCCTCGCGCTGAAGAAGGGGTCCTTCGAAATACTCCAGCCCCCCGACGATATGCGGAACGGTGACATGCGAAAGTCCCCGCCGCTCCTCAACGGCTCGCGCGAATTGTGAGTTGGTGTCGGCGGTCATTGAGATGACACTCCTGATTCTTCGATGAGGAGAGCAGCCTACGAACCCCTCGCCGGCAGGACTGTCCCAAGCTGAGACAGACCAGGAGTCAGAGCGCCGTGAACCCACCATCGACGATGACAGCGCTCCCCGTCATCTTGCGTGACTCGTCCGAGACGAGGAAGACCGCGACCGCAGCGACCTCCTCCGGACTGATCAGCCCCAGCGGCTGATACTCACGCTGGGCTTCCTCGTTGGCGAGGAACTCCTCATCAAAGAAACCGGCCACCATCGGCGTGCGCACGCCACCAGGACACAGGCAGTTCGCCCGGATGTCGTCCTTCGCAAACTCGACGGCCACCGATCTGGTGATCATGAGTACTGCGCCCTTGGTCGCGCTGTATGCGGCGATGCCGGGTTCGGCGACCATCGAGTTCACCGACCCCCAATTCACGATCGATCCGCCACCGCTGCGCCGAAGGGCGGGGATCGCGGCCTGACAGCCGAAGAAGACACCCTTGAGATTGATGTCGATGATGCGGTCGAGCATCGGTTCCGTCGTGTCGAGGATGGGTGTCGCCCCCAAGTACCCCGCGCAGTTGAGCATCGCGTGGAGAGCCCCGAATCGGGTTTCGGCCTCCGCGACGGCCTGTTCGAGATCCGCGAGCCGGGTGACGTCGCAGCGCATCGTCACGATGTCCTCGTGTTCCGCCGACAGTCGCTCGAGACCCGCCTCGTCGACATCCACCCCCATCACGCGCGCCCCGTTACGGACGAGCGCGAGCGATGTGGCCCAGCCCTGGCCCGAGGCCGCCCCGGTGACGACGGCGACCTTGCCGTCAAGTCGTTCTCTCATTCGGTGATTCTCGCGTCGCGGTCTCGCGCGAACTGTCCGTTTCTGACACAGAAGTCCTCAGATGCGGCGGATAGTCTCCCCACCACGGCGACCGAGTGTCGCCACCGCGAAGGTCTGGAGGAGCAATGGGTCGGGTTCAAGACAAGGTCGCCGTCGTGACGGGTGCCGCCCGTGGACAAGGTGAGTCGCACGCACGCCTGTTCGCGCAGGAAGGCGCGCGCGTGCTTCTGACCGACGTCCTCGACGCGGCAGGCGAGGTGGTGGCGGCCGAACTCCGTGAAGCCGGTCACGACGCTCACTACATGCGCCTCGACGTCTCGTCTGAGGAGGGCTGGATCGCGGTCATCGACGAGGCCGAGCGACGTTGGGGGCGCGTCGACATCCTCGTCAACAACGCCGGCATCGTCGGCACCATGAAGTCCGTCGCGGACGAACCGCTCGACGGATGGCTCAAAATGACGGCGATCAATCAGCAGGGAGTCTTCCTCGGGCTCAAGCACGGCGCGCCGGCCATCGAGCGCAGCGGCGGCGGGGCGATCGTGAACACTTGCTCGATCAACGGAACGGTTGGCAATCCCGGCGCGTTCTCGTACCAGGCATCGAAAGGCGCGGTGAAGATGATGACACGTGCCGCTGCGATGGAGTATGCCTCTCGAGGAGTGCGGGTGAACTCGGTCTCCCCAGGTCTTGTGATGACTCCGATGGCGGCAGAAGAGGGCGAAGAGTCGAATCGCGAATTCAGCGAAGCGACTCCGATGAAGCGTCCGGCGCAGCCCATCGAGGTGAGCTACGGCGTCCTCTATCTGGCCAGCGACGAGGCGAGCTATGTCACGGGTGCTGACCTGATGATCGACGGTGGGTACACCGCCCAGTAGGCCCGTCGAGGAGTCCACCGGTTCTGTCGTCCCCTGGGCCGCGTGAGCGGTTCCTGTCCCATAGTGGGACGGTGCCACTCGCCGATCGGAGGGAACCTAGACCCGAGATCGCACACACAGCAGTCGGCGATCCGTAGATTCCGGAGGAGCCCTCATGACTGACGTAGTCGCCCACGCGCCCGCCAGCACCCCGTCCACCCACGCCGCGTCGGCCGAGACCATCGCCTGGTGGGTCGCAGAGCTCGGGACGGCGCTGGCGTCCCGCAACGCACCCGCGATCCGCGAGCTCTTCGGCGCGGCCGCGACCGTACGCGATCTCCTGGCACTGTCCTGGGACTTTCGCAACGCGGTAGGTCGCGATGAGATCGTCGCTTTACTCTCCGGTCCCGACGCGACCCCGCCCCTCACGATCGAGGTGCGTCCCGGATCAACACCGCTGCTCGCCGACGAAGATGGCCGCCTGACCGCCGCGGCGTTCTTGCGCTTCACCACAGCTACCGGCAGCGGCGACGGATATGTGAAAGTCGCGACGGACGACGACGGCCGCTGGCGCGCGGAGGCTTTCGTGCTCGCCCTGGCGTCGCTGGACAGCCACCCCGAGCAACTCGACGACAACCGGCCGACGGGTCGCGCTCACGGGCCGAAACTGAACCGTGTGGGGTGGCGCGAGGATCTCGATCCCGAGTTCACGAAACAGGACCCGACGGCGATCATCATCGGGGCCGGCCACAACGGCCTCATGCTCGCCGCCCGACTGCGGGCGCTCGGCATCCCGGCCTTGACGATCGAGCGCAACGAACGCGTGGGCGACAACTGGCGCAAGCGTTACAGCTCCCTCGCGCTCCACACGCCTCTCGCCTCGGACGGGCTGCCCTACATCCCCTATCCCCCGACCTGGACCCGATTCACTCCGAAAGACAAGCTCGCCGATTTCCTCGAGTGCTACGCGACCCTCCTCGACCTGCCGGTCTGGACCGGCTCGCGCGTCGAGAATGTCCGCTTCGATGACGACACGCAGCGCTGGACGCTCGACGTCGTCCGCGCCGACGGCTCGCGCCGCGCGATGGCAACCCCTCACCTCGTCTTCGCGACCGGCATGAACGGCGAGCCCTTCTTGCCCGACCTGCCAGGAATGAAGGACTACCGGGGAACGCTCATCCACGCCGTCGACTACCGCGGTCACGCGGAGTGGGCCGGCAAGAAGGCAATCGTCATCGGCTCGGGCGTGAGCGGTCACGACCTGGCACAGGATCTCGCGGAGCACGGCGTCGACGTGACCATGATCCAGCGCTCAGGCACGGTCGTCATGAACACCTCGACGTTCCACACGGTCATGCATGCCAATCACGTCAGCGGCCAGTACACCGCGGAAGACGCCGACCTCGTCAACTCGGCAGTTCCCTTCGGGTTACTGCCCTCGTATGGCGCCAAGCAGCTCGAACTCGCCCATGAACTCGACGGCGACCTCCTTCCCGCTCTCGAGAAGGCCGGATTCGAACTCAGCGAAGGGCCGGACGGCCAGGGCGTCCTCGGACTCATCTTCGGCCAGAACTCGACCGGCTACTACTACAACGCGGGAGCGTCGGAGCTCATCGCCGACGGCACGATCAAGCTACGTCACGGCAACGTCGTCGCGGCAACGCCGACGGGCATCGCGCTCGACGACGGAACCACCCTCGACGCCGATCTCGTCATCTTCGCGACCGGCTACCGGTCGCCGACGGTCGCCGTCGAGCGGCTGCTCGGCGAGAAGATCGCACGACAGCTCCAGGAGTTCGCGAACGTGAGCAGCGACCGCGAGTACGGGCGGCTGTGGCGTCGCTCGGGGATCGACCGCTTGTGGTTCATGATCTCGCTGGGGATCGGCGACGGCAGGTTCTACTCCCGGCTGCTCGCCTTGCAGATCGCCGCGATCGAGGCGGGCACGATGCCGCTCACGGAGTCGAAGGCCCTGGCCTAGCGTCAGCGCGGCGTCCGGCCAGGATCGAGGAGCGTCGCGAGGTGACTGCTGCCTCGCGACGCGTCGATCTGGCCGACCTGCATCGCGCAGCTGAAACCATCGGTCAGCACGGGCGCGCCCGGTCCTGACTCCAGGGCCGGGCGGATGGAGTGCTCCGCGACCTTCATCGACACGTCGAAGTGCTCCGCCTCGAAGCCGAAGTTGCCGGCGACCCCGCAGCACGACGACGACTCGACGACGTCGGCCACGCCCCACCCTTTCAGGGCGCGGCGTTGAGACTCCGACCCGAAGACGGCGTGTTCGTGGCAGTGGGTCTGCAGAATCGCCTGCTCCGGCGGGGTCGCGCTCGGCTTCCAGCCGCGCGCGAGAGCCTCATCGATCGCGACCGCGAACGATCGAACGCGCTTCGCGACCCGTTGCGCCGCATCCCCGCCGACGAGTTTCGGACCCTCATCGCGAATCGCCGCGGCGCAGCTGGGCTCGAGCACGACGATCGCGCGGTCGGTTCCGTCGTCGAAGCGATCGATGAGTCGACGGAGGCGCCGCCGGGCTCCCTCTCGTTGGCCTGTCGAGATCCAGGTCAGTCCGCAACACGCGTCCGGGGTGCAGCCGACGGTGCTTCCCGACTCGGTGAGCACTCTCGCCGCAGCAGGAATCACCTCGGGACGGAAGGCTCGCGTGAAACTGTCGGCGAAGATCAGGATGTCGGCCTCATCCGAAAAGCCGGCTTCCGAGATTCGGCGGCGAATCTTCCGCTCGGCGACGAATGCAGGCAAAGTACGCCGCGCGCTCACGCCGAGCCACTCTCCGACGCGACGAAGAGCCCGGTTCCGCGACGCGATGTTGGTCGGCCCGGCGATCTTGGTGAGCAACGGCAGCCATCGCGGCAACCACCCGATCGAGTAGTGCGTGAACGGTCGGAGGCGCCCGCGGTAGTGATCGTCGAGCAGTTCCGACTTGGCTTCGGCGATGTCGACTCCGGTCGGGCAATCGCTCGAACAGGCTTTGCACGACAGGCACAGATCGAGGGCGTCGCGCACCTCCGGATTCGACCAGCCCTCCCGGCTCCCCCCTGTCGACCGCACGAGTTCCTGCAGAACGCGAGCCCGACCGCGAGTGGAGTCCTTCTCGTCCTTCGTCGCGCGATAACTCGGGCACATGAAACCGCCCGACGTCGCCCGGCACCTGCCGACACCGATGCAGGCGTGCAAGTTGCCGACGAACGGGTCCGCCAGGGTCAGATGGGTGCGCGACTCGACGGGTGCCGGCAGCCCCTCGAGGGCGAGCGACGCGGTGAACGGCTCAGGGTCGACGATGATGCCCGGGTTGAGCACCCCGGTCGGATCCCACGCGTGCTTGAACGCCCGGAAGAGCGCGATCATTTCGCCCGAATACATCACGTCGAGCAACTCGCTTCGAGCACGGCCGTCGCCATGCTCCCCCGACAGTGAACCGCCGTGCGCGACGACGAGCGCCGCGGCCTCCCGGGTGAAGTCCTCATACACCTCGCGACCCGGCCCGCTACGCAAGTCGAAGTCGAGTCGCATGTGCACGCATCCGGCGCCGAAATGCCCGTACACGAACGCGGAGTAGCCGAACCGGTCGACGAGAGCCATGAGCTCTTCGAGATAGCCCGCCAGCCGCTCGGGGGCGACCGCCGAATCCTCCCAGCCCGGCCAGGTCTGAATCCCGTCGAGCCTCCGGGACGAGAGCCCCGCGCCGTCTTCGCGCACCCGCCACAGTTTGGCCCGTAGCGTCGGCTCTGTCACGATCGAATGATCGACAGCTCGGCCATCGTGCCGGAGCCGCTCGAGCAATTGTTCGCATTCGGCGCGCGCCGCGTCGATGGTGTCGGCCGAGAACTCGACCATCAGATACGCGTTCCCGCGCGGAAGCGCGTCGACGCTCGACGCACCTCGCCGATGACGCATGATCTCGACGATCGACAGGTCAAGACCTTCGATCGCCGAAGGGCCCGCGGCCAGAATGGTCATGACGTCGCGCGCCGACTCAACCGTGCTCTCGTAGCCGAGGCACAGCAGGGCCGTCGTTCGAGGTTTCGGCACGAGGGCGACGCGCGCCCGCACGATGATCGCGCACGTACCTTCGCTGCCGGCGAGAGCGCGCGCGACGTCGAAGCCCTGCTCGGGCAGCAGCTCACCGAGGTGATAGCCGGACACCTGACGCGGGATGGTGCGCAGCTCGGTGCGAAGCGGTGCGAGATGAGCTTGCACAAGCGACGTCAGTTCGGTGTTCAGTTCGTCGGCCCGCGCCATCGAACGCGGGTCGTCGTCGACCGCCCGCAACCCGTCTCGACCCGCGCGCAGGTAGGCGCCGTCAGCGGTGACAAGGTCGACCTCGACGACGTGATGCGTCATCCGGCCGTAGGCGACCGAGTGATTCCCGCACGCGTCGTTGCCAATCGACCCGCCGATCGTCGCCCGGGTGAGCGACGACGGGTCGGGGGCGAACGTGAACTCCCCCGCCGTGCTCTTCTCGACACGCGAACGCAGTTCTCCGAGTACGACTCCCGCCTCGACCCAGAGGGTCTGCGACTCGGGGTCGATCTCACCGACCGCCGTCATCCACCTCGAGAGATCGACGATGAGCCCCTCGCCGACGGCGTTGCCCGCCATCGAGGTACCGCCACCGCGCGTCGTGACCGGGACACCGGAGCCGTTGCAGCCCCGCAGAATGGCTCGCACGTCGTCGACGGTCTTCGGGAACGCAACCGCGGCGGGCCGCACCCGGTAGTTGGACGCGTCGTACGAGTACTCGGAACGCCGACGCGCCGAGTCGTCGACGTCGATCCCCTGCGCCCGCAGTTCCGAAACAAGGGTCGCGATCCCCGCGAGTTCGCCGACAGCGGTCAGCACCATGTGAAACGTCTCCCCGTACCGTCGGTGACTCGAAAGCGGGGCGGCTCTCCCTGAGGAGAACCGCCCCGCCCATGTTTCGAACTGTCAGACGCGCTGCTTACTGGAAGTCGGCAGCGTTGTCGATCGTGATGAGCGTGAACGGCAGCGTGTAGCGGTCGTCCGTCTCTTCGCCCTTGAGGAAGTTGGTGACGACCTCAACGGCTTTCGCGCCCTGGCCAGCGGAGTCCTGACGGACCGTCGCCGTCATGTCGCCTGCCAGGATGGCCTCGACAGCGGGCGGGGTGCCGTCGACACCCACGACGGCCAGGAACTCAGCCGTGCGTCCGGCCTCGGAGATTGCCGACGCGGCACCGATCGCCATTTCGTCGTTGTTCGCGACGACAGCGATGATCTGGCCCGCGCTGAAGCGCTGGAGGGTGTCCTCCATGTTGCGCTTGCCCTCGGCACGGTCACCCTTGGCCTGGAACTCGGCGACGATCTCGAAGTTGTCGTTGATCGTGTCGTTGAAGCCCGACAGGCGACGGTCGGTCCACGACGCGCCGTACGCGCCGGCTGCCATCACGATCGGCCCACCTTCCGGGAGCAGTTCGTTGAGGTACTCGGCCTGCATGACGCCCGCGAGCGTGTCGTCGACGCCGATGTAGGCCTCGTACGCGACATCCGCGCCCTCAGCGAACTCCGTCGAGAGGATGAACAGCGGGATGCCGGCCTCGATGACGCGGTTTGCCGCGGTCTGGCTCGCCTCGCCGTCGAGCGGCTGAAGGATGATGGCGTCGACGGCGCGGGTGATGAGGTCTTCCACGGAGTTGAGCTCGGTTCCGACGTCCTTCTTGGAGTCGGTCGGGACCAGCGTCACGCCCTGTGCCTCGGCCTCGGCCTCCATGGCGTCATACATGATCGCCAGGTCAGGGTCCTGCAGGTCCAGAATCACGACCCCGATCTCGAAAGACTCGTCGGTGCTACCTCCGTCGCCGGCCGGAGCACAAGCGGTGAGACCGAGAGCGCCAGCAGCCAGCATCACGGCCGCGGTGGTAATGCCACGTCGCATTCTCATAGTGGTTCCTTTCAGTGGTGATTGATGTGCAAGAGAGATATTCAGTTATCGGGTTGAAGCAAACTGCGGACAGGTAAGTCGACTAGTCGGTTCGCCACCGATTGAGCAGCACGGCGAGCACGAGGATCACGCCCTGAACGCCCAGCTGGAAGTACGACGAAACACCGAGGAGGTTCATGCCGTTCATCACGACGCCGAGCAGCAGCACGCCGATCACGGTGCCGCGGATGGTGCCGACGCCACCGAAGAGGCTCGTGCCGCCGATCACAACGGCTGCGATCACCTGGAGTTCGTAGCCCGTGCCTGCGACGGGTGCCGCGCCGTTGAGTCGAGCGGTGAGCACGAGCCCTCCGAGGGCCGCGAGAACGCCGCCGATCAGGTAGACACTCAGCAGCACCCGGCGCACCGAGATACCCACCTTCCGCGCCGACTCCTCGTTGCCACCCACTGCGTAGACGTGGGAGCCAAACTTCGTACGGCTCAGCACGAAGTCGCACACGATCGCGGCGAGGATAAAGATGATGACCGGGATCGGCACCGGACCGAGGAAGCCCGATCCGAGCCACTCGGCTGGTGCGCTGAGATTCGAGATCACTTGCCCCTGGGTGATGACGAGGGCCGCCGTTCGCGCGATCGCCATCGTGGCGAGAGTCGCGAGGAAGGGAAGGATCTTTCCCCACACCACGAGTGCGGCGCTCAGGAAACCGACCAGCAGGCCGACGCCGAGCCCGACGACGAGCGGGATCCAAAATGCACTGCCGCTGGACGGCGCGAGCATCGCGAAGATGACGCCCGCGAGCCCGACTACCGATCCGACGGACAGGTCGATCCCTGCGGTGATCATGATGAAGGTCATGCCGAGGGCGATGATGCCGATGATCGACGACTGCCGAACCACGTTGACGATGTTGTTGAGCGTCAAGAAGTTGGGGGCTGCGAGGGCGAGGAAGAGGACGATCAGGGCAAAGAAGAT
The DNA here is from genome assembly GCF_014653215.1 of Pseudolysinimonas yzui. GTDB lineage: Bacteria > Actinomycetota > Actinomycetes > Actinomycetales > Microbacteriaceae > Pseudolysinimonas_A > Pseudolysinimonas_A yzui. The sequence goes on from NZ_BNAI01000003.1 coordinate 111,874, forward strand.
GAGGATGCCGTAGTTGCCGATGAAGTGCTTGATCTTGGCACCGCGCGACCCTTCCTTGAGGTTCGCCTTTCCCAGCAGAACCATGACGTTCTCGGTGTTGAGGCTCACGATCGGTCCTTCTTCTTCTCGTTGGCCGCTGCGGCCTCGGCGACGACGGGAATGGACGAGGTGCTACCGATCTTGCGTTTCTGCCCCGACTCGGTGCCCGCCGACTCGACATAGTCGTCGAGCGTGCCGTGGGAGATGAGGTGCGCGACCTGGGTCTCGGTGATCTCGTTGGTGCGGTAGCGTCCGACGACTTCGCCTTGACGCATGACCGCGAACCGGTCCGCGACCGCAAAGGCCTCGTCGAGTCGGTGCGTGATGATGATGACCGCGATGCCCAGATCTTTGAGACGCTGGGTCACTTCGATGAGTTTGTCGACCTTGGCCACCGAGAGGTTCGCGGTCGGCTCGTCCATAATGACGAGTCGCGCGTCGAACGCGAGCGCACGGCCGATCGCGACAGCTTGGCGCTGACCGCCGGAGAGTCGCTTGACCTTGAGGCGAGGCGGGATCGGAATGTCAAGCCGCGCGAGAACTCGCTCCGTCTCGGTCTCCATCCGCTTGCGGTCGACGATCTTGACGAGAGGGCCGAGGAAGTTCTTCTGCGGCTCTCGACCCAGGAAGATGTTCGACCGAACGTCGAGATTGTCCGCCAGCGCGAAATCCTGGTAGACCATCTCGATCCCGCGATCCCGCGACGCAGACGGAGTGGGGAACTCGGTGGTCACGCCATCGAGTTCGATCGTGCCTGCGTCCGGCTGGTAGACGCCCGTCAGCACCTTCATCAGCGTGGACTTGCCCGCAGCGTTGTCACCGAGAAGTGCAAACGTTTCCCCGGGCATGACATCGATCGTGACGCCGCGGAGTGCGACAACCGCGCCGAACGTCTTCTGGATGTCTTTGAGGGCCACCAGGGGTTGGGCTGTCGCCGATGGTTCAGTCATCTCATCCTCGTCATTGATCGAAGCCGTAGCACCGCCGGCGAGAAATCTCTGCTGGCGTCGCAGCGGCAAGACAGGAACACAGCCCGGTCGGTTCGCTAAACAAACTGTGACTCACGGCAATGCAAGCCACGTGTGCCAGATTGGAACACGACCGTGCGCTGGCCCCGAGGCGACCCCGCTCATGTGCCCGACGCGAACGCGGGCCCGATAACGCCCAGCTTCCGGATGTCCACGACGTCGCGCAACGGCTCGTTCGCCTTCCACCGACGCAGATTCTCAGCGAAGCAATCGACGACGCGGCCTCGCCAGCCGACGAGATCTCCCGACGCGTGTGGCGAGACGAGGATGCTGCTCCTGCTCCAGAACGGATGCTCCTCGGGCAGCGGCTCCTGCTCGAACACGTCGAGCGCAGCCCCTCGGAGATGACGAGAATCAATCGCGGCGAGGAGGTCGTGCTCCACGATAACGGCACCTCTCCCCACGTTGACGAGTCGCGATCCGGATCGCATCTTGCCCAGACGAGAAGCGTTGAACAGGCCCCGGGTCTCCTCGGTAAGCGGGAGCGTGAGGATGACGTCCTCGGACTCCCCGAGGAGTTCGTCGAGGTCGCCGATAGGGGCAATCGGCCCGAGCTCCGGATCGATGCGTGCTGAGCGCCCGACGATCTTCACCTCCATGCCCGCGGCTCGCAGCAGGAGCACCGTCTCCCTGCCGACCGGGCCGGGACCGACGACCAGGGCCTTTCGCCCGAGGATCGGCTCCGTCTCCCGATGAAGCCAGGTGCGCTCTTGCTGCAGCTCGATCGTGCGACGGAGGTCCTTGGCAAACATCAACAGGACTCCGAGCACCCATTCGGCGATCGGTCGCTCGCAAACACCTCGTGAGTTGCTGACGACGATGTCACTGTTCACGATCTCTGGCGTGAGTACAGGGTCGACGCCGATGCTTGAGGTGTGAATCCAGCGCAGCTGCCCGGGGCCCACCTCGCGCAACAGGTTGCTCCGGAAGTCGTTCAGGAACAGGACCTCCGTCCCCGGCAACGCGGCTCGGAATTCGTCTGCCGTACGTACCACCGTGAGTTCGGCATCCGGCTCGAGCCGGTCGAGAGGTGGCTCCGGTCGTCCCTGCTGGACGATCACGATCGCTCGCGGTCGTGACACCTGGCTTCCCTTCTCAACCATCACCAGCCCCCTTGCCAGCCACTCATCAAGCCGTAGGGCAAACGCTGCGGCTCCTCGTCAGGCAGGCTCTGGAGGAAGTCGAAGTCGCATCCCTCGTGCGCCTGCGTCACGTGGTCGATGTACAACCGGCCGTAACCGCGCCGGTACTTCGGCTTGGGCAGCGTCAGCTCCGCGAGGCGCCGCTCGATCTCCTCAGCCGGGATGTCGAGGTCGAACCGCTGGTTCTCGACGTCGAGCACGATCGGGTCGCCGTCGCGCACGATCGCGAGCGGGCCGCCGACCGCCGACTCGGGCGAGATGTGCAGCACGGTCGTGCCGAACGCCGTGCCACTCATCCGGGCATCCGAGATGCGGACGATGTCGCGGATGCCGCGGCGCAACAGCTTCTCGGGAATCGGCAGCATGCCCCACTCGGGCATACCGGGTGCCCCGACCGGTCCGCTGTTGCGCAGCACGAGCACCGAGTCTTCGGTGATTTCGAGGTTCGGGTCGTCGATGCGGGCGCCGAGGTCGTAGATGTCCTCGAACACGACCGCCGGACCGCGGTGCTGCAGTAGCTCCGGCGAGGCGGCGCTGCGCTTGATGACGGCGCCGTTCGGGGCGAGCGAGCCGCGGACGACGGCGATGCCGCCCGACGCGTCGAAGGGCTTCTCCATCGTGCTGACGACCTCGCCGTCCGGCGCCGGAGCCGAGGCGTAGCCGTGCTCGATGGTTTGACCGGTCACCGTGATGGCGCCGCCGTGCAGAAGGGGCGCGAGCTCCTTCAGCACCGTCGGGATGCCACCGGCGCGGAAGAGTTGCTGAACGAGGTGCTCCCCCGACGGCCGCAGGTTGACGATGCGCGGGGTGCGCTCCGAGATCTCGTGGAAGCGGTCGAGTTGCAGCTCGTACCCGACGCGGCGCGCGAGGGCGAGCAGATGCACGACGGCGTTCGTCGAGCCACCAACGGCCATGAGCAGCGTGATCGCGTTGTCGAACGCCTCCGGAGTCAGCACTTCGCTCGGCTTCGGGCCTTGCGACAGGGCCATCTCGACGGCGCGGCGACCGGTCTGCTCCGCCGCTTGAGCGCGGCGAGCGTGCACGGCGGGAATCGACGCAGTGCCCGTCAGGCACATGCCGAGCGCTTCGACGATGGAGGTCATCGTCGAAGCGGTTCCCATCTCGCTGCAGTGCCCCGCGGTGGGCTTGGCGCTCGCCTCGAGCTCGTCGAAGTCGGCCTGCGTCATCTTGCCGGCGCGCAGCTCGTCGGCATACTTCCAGGTGTCAGTTCCGACACCCAGCTGGCGGCCGCGGAAGAACGCGGGTTCTTGCGGTCCGCCCGTCAGCATGATCGCCGGAATGTCGGCACTCGCCGCGCCCATCAGTTGCGCGGGCACGGTCTTGTCGCACCCGCCCATGAGCACGATCGCATCGAGCGGGTAGGCCCGGATCGACTCCTCGACATCCATCGCCATCAGGTTGCGGAACTGCATCGCCGACGGCTTCATGAGGCTCTCGCCGAGGGAGATCGTCGGGAACTCCAGCGGCAGCCCGCCCGCCATGAGCACACCGCGCTTGACCGATTCGGCCAGCAGCTTGAAGTGGATGTTGCAGTTGACGAGTTCCGACCACGAGTTCGCGATGCCGACCACCGGGCGATCCTTGATCGCGAAGTTCGAAAAGCCTTCCGCCTGGATCGCGGTTCGGTGCACGAATCCGGTCAGGTCGTGAGGTCCGAACCACCGCGCGCTGCGGAGGTTGCTCGTGTTCGACTCGGTCATGACGGTGACGCTCCTTAGATGGTGATGCTCGTGCGGGCTCTCGTCGCCGTTAGGCGGCCGAGGTGCCTCCGTCGAGGGCGAGACTGGTGCCCGTGGCGAACGTCGCCTCGAGGGCGAGGAAGTAGATTGCGCGGGCGATCTCGTCCGGATCGGCGAGCCGGTTGAGCGGCACAGTCGCCTCCTTCTCCCGCAGGGCGCGCGCGGGGTCGTCCGCCGCATCGACCCCGGCTCGGAGCATCGGCGTGTCGATCGGCCCTGGGCACACGACGTTGACCCGCACGTGCGGTGCCAGTTCGATCGCGAGGGCGCGGGTGAGCCCGACGACTCCGGCCTTCGACGCGCAGTAGGGCACGAGGCCGGCGACGCCCATGGTCGCGAGATCGGAGGCGACATTCACGATCGAGCCGCCGCCCTCGGCCCGGAGATGCAGAGCGGCCTCCCGCGAAACGTAGAAGGTACCCGACAGATTAGTGTCGATGACCTGCCGCCACGCGGCATCGTCCAGGTCCTCAAGCAACGCGTATCCGGCGACCCCGGCCGCGTTCACGGCGACATCGAGGCCGCCGAGTTCCCGGATTGCGGCTCGCACCCCGGCGCTCGCTGATTGGGGATCGGAGACGTCGGCCACGATCGCGTGTGCTCCCCCGCCGATTTCGGCGACGACCCTCGCGAGCTCTTTCGACCGCCGCCCGAGCAACGCCACGCGCGCCCCGCGTCGCGCGAAAAGTCTTGCGGTGGCTTCCCCGACTCCCGAGCCCGCGCCCGTGACGAGCACCCGCGTCTCCATGGGTGACGTCTGACGTTGAGTCGGTGCCACCATGGCTCGCCTGCGTCCCCTTCATCCACTAGAGAAATCGCGGCTCGGCAGATTCACGTCGCCGCGCGGCCAAGTAGATCAGCGGCAGCGAGGGTCGAGGTGTTCCAGATTGAAACATCTCGATTGCCGGGAAGATTCGTAGGCTGAGGCCACATCATGCCCACGGGCAACAAAGGAGTCGGCGTGCCAATCACGGACAGCATCGGTGTCGGTCTCATCTCGGTCGGCTGGATGGGGCGACTGCATTCGCGGGCCTACCTCGCGACCCGGCAGTTCTACCCCGAGTTGGCGCGGCACCCGGAGCTGGTGATCGCGGCCGATCCCGACGAGGCCGGGCGCAGCTACGCCGAGAACAACGTCGGCTACCGCGAGACCACGAGCGATTACCGGGAGGTGCTTGCCCACCCGGATGTCGATGTCGTCTCGATCTGCTCGCCCAACTTCCTGCACCACGAGGTCGCCCTCGCCGCCATCGCGGCCGGCAAGCACTTCTGGATCGAGAAGCCCATGGGCCGCAGTGCTCGCGAATCCCGCGAGATCGCTCAAGGCGCCGAAGCCGCCGGACTCATCACGTCGGTTGGCTTCAACTATCGCCACGCTCCGGCGGTCGCCGAAGCGCGCCGCCTCATCCGCTCCGGCGCCCTCGGCACCATCACGAACGTGCAGATCCGGCTCATCACGAGCTACGCCTCCGACCCCACGCAGGGCTTCACCTGGCGCTACGAAACGGAGTTCGCCGGCTCCGGGGTACTCGGCGACGTGCTCAGCCATGGCTTCGACCTCGCCCAGTTCCTCATCGGGCGCATCTCCTCCATCAACGCGATCACCGAGACCTTCATCACGGACCGCCCCCTGCCGGACGGTTCGACGCGAGCGGTCGAGAACGAGGATTACGCGGCCGTTCTCGCCCGATTCGACAACGGTGCCGTGGGAATGCTGGAGTCGACCCGTGTCGCGATCGGCCCCAACGCCGAGTACACCATCGAGGTCTACGGCACGAAGGGTTCGCTGCGCTGGAACTTCGACCAGATGAACCAGCTCGAGGTAGCCGAAGACGTGCGCGGCTACCGCACCGTCATGACCGACACCTCGTTCGGCGACTTCGGGCGCTTCCAGCCGAACGCAGGCCCCGGCATCGGATTCAACGACCTCAAGACGATCGAAGCCGCGCTCTTCCTGCGTTCGGTCGCCGAGGGCAAGCAGCTCGCCCCGTCGGCCGCCGACGGCTGGTCGGCATCGGAACTCGTGGATGCCTCGATCAGCAGCGCCGCATCCGGCGCGTGGGTCGACCTTCCCGAGGTCACGGGGCCTACGACCTTCCGGGCGTAGTCAGGATCCCTCGGGGGAGACTGGAGTCTCAGCGAGAACTCCAGCCTCCTTCGAGGTGCACGACCACGCCCTCTTCGGCGGAGCGCTGGGCGGCATCAGCTATCACGAGCGCCGCGCGGCCGTCATCGAAACCGGGGCTGTTCGACGCCTCACCCCGCACGAGTTTCACGAACTCGGCGAGCTCGAGCGCGTATGCGTCCGCGTAGCGCTCCAGGAAGAAGTCCAGATAGGGGCGCTTCGTCTCGACTCCGGAGGCCGTCGAGACGCTCACAAGGCTGGACGGGGCGTTCGCCACCTGCAGCAGACCGGCCGCGCCGAACGCCTCGAGCCGCTGGTCGTAGCCGATCACGCTGTGCCGCGAGTTGACGATCGTCGCCATCCCACCCGTAGCGGCACGCAAGGTCACGACGACCGAGTCGAAGTCGCCGTGCTCGCGAGCACCCGGGTCGAACAGCTGTGCCCCGACGGCACTCACCTCGACGATCTCACCGAGAAAGAAGCGTGCCATGTCGAAGTCGTGGATCGCCATGTCCCGGAAGATCCCGCCCGAGACGGCGAGATACTCCGCGGGTGGCGGGCCCGGGTCCCGACTGACGATCGACAAGAGCTCGAGGTCGCCGATCTCGCCCGATTCAACCCGGCGATGCACGTCGGCGAATGCCGGGTCGAAGCGCTGATTGAACCCCAGCGCGACCGGCACGCTGCTCTCGCGGACCTTCGGGAGCAGCTGGTCGACGCGCGCGATGTCGAGATCGATCGGCTTCTCGCACAGCACCGCGACGCCCGCGTCGAGGCACGCCTCGATGAGGTCGATGTGGGTGGGCGTCGGCGAGGCGACGAGAACCGCGTCGACCTCCCCTGAGGTGATCAGGTGCTGAGGCGAGTCGGCGACTCGACCCCCGAATCGAGCGGCGAGCGACTCGGCTCCCGCGAGGAACGGGTCAGCGACCAGCGTGAGCGCGGTCTCTGGATTTGCGGCGATGGTGGCCGCATGCACCTGACCGATGCGACCAGCGCCGATGAGACCGAAACGAAGTTGGTCTGACGGACCCATTCCCGTGCCGGCTCGCCTACTTGGCGAAGCGGAACAACTTCTTGTTCGCAAACTCGAGCATGCCGACCTGGCCCATCTCGCGTCCGTAACCCGACTTCTTGATCCCGCCGAACGGAACGTCGGGACCGCCGAGGCCCATCGCGTTGATGAAGACCATGCCGACGTCGAGCTGGTTGCCCACGCGCTCAGCACGCTCCAGATCGTCGCAGATCACAGCCGAGCCGAGACCGTACGGCGAGGAGTTCGCGAGCTCGATCGCCTCTTCGTCGCTCGACACGCGGTAGAGCTGGGCGACCGGGCCGAACAGCTCTTCGCTATAAACATCCATCTCGGGCGTGATGCCCGCGAGGATCCCGGGCGTGTAGACGTTACCGTCGGGCGTGTTGTCGCCCACGAGAAGCTCGGCACCCTGGTCGAGAGCGGCCTGCACTTGGGAAGTGAGCGTCGCGGTCGCCGAATCGGAGGAGAGCGGACCGAAGTCACCGTTCTCGTACGACTGCGCCTTGATCGCGGCCGTGAACTTCGCCGCAAACTCGTCGAAGTGCTTGTCCATCACGACGATGCGCTTCGAGCCGTTGCAGCTCTGGCCGGTGTTGTCCATGCGACCACCAACAGCATGCTTGACCGCGTTGTCGATGTTCGCGGTGTCGAGGACGAGGAACACATCAGCACCGCCGAGCTCGAGCACGCACTTCTTGAGCGCCCGCCCGGCGCGCTCCGCCACGATCGCGCCGACGCGCTCGGAGCCGGTGAGCGAGACGCCTTGTACGCGGTCGTCATCGATCATCTGACCGATCTGATCGTGCGATGCGAACACGTTGACGTAGGCACCTTCTGGGAAGCCGGCGTCGAGGAAGAGCTGGTGCAACGCGAGCGCCGACTCGGGGCACTGACTCGCATGCCGCACGATGACGGTGTTGCCAAGAATCAGGTTCGGAACGGCAAAGCGCGCCACCTGGTAGTAGGGGTAGTTCCACGGCATGATGCCGAGGATCACCCCCAGCCCCTGGAAGCGGAAGAAGCTGCGCAGGCCGTCCGCGGTCTCGAGCACCTCGTCGGCCAGCCACTTCTCGCCGTTCGTCGCGAACGCCGCTGCGATCTTCGCCGAGAAATCCACCTCACCGATGCCCTGAGCGACCGGTTTGCCCATCTCGCGATTGATGATGGCGGCGAGTTCGTCCTGACGCTCGATCATGAGATCGGCGAGGCGTTGCGCGAAAACCACACGCTCGGCCACCGTCGTGGTGCGTGACCAGTTTCGGTACGTCTGGTGCGCCGAGGCGAGAGCCGACTCCACATCGACCGCCGTCGCCTGCGGGTACTCGGCGAGCTTCTTTCCGGTGGCCGGATCGATCACGGCGAAGGTGCCCATCTGACTCTCCTCTTTAGCTGTTCTTCGGGACGGTGGTGGCCCCATAGAAGCGCTGGCGGGCTCGACCTTCCAGGTGCTGGGCGGTGCCCTTCTGGTTGCCGGGGCGCTGCGAGGTCAGCGGCACGCCGACATCCCAGAATGCCCCGCTGCCAGTGAGGTAGCGCCACGGCTCCACCTGAGCAACGATGACCACGGGGCGGTCGGTGATACTCCGCGCTTCCTCAAGAGCGGACTTGAACTCGTCGACGGTCGTCGCGTTCCACGACGCGGCACCCAGGCTCGCGGCGTTCGCGGCGATGTCGACGTCGACGATCGGTCCGGTGAGGCGACCGGTGGCGGCATCGCGTTCCCGCAACTGCGTGCCGAACTCGGCTTCGGGCCCCCCGCCCTTGGCGGCTTGAAGCGGCCAGATGCACTGGTTTCCCCGGTTGTCGATGATGACGACGGTGATCTTCTGGCGCAGCTGGGTGGCCGTGAGCAACTCGGTCGGCTGCATGTAGTACGTGCCGTCGCCGATCAGCACGAACACGTCGCCGGGCGCATCCGGTTGGGCGAGCTGAACCCCGAGCCCGGCAGGGATCTCGTGGCCCATGCAGGAGTTCGCGTACTCGAAGTGGATCTCGGTGCGGTTGGAGGGATCCCACGCCTTGTGGATGCTTTCGACGACACCGCCCGACCCGAGCACGAGCGTGTCGTCGGCGCCCGTGTGCGCGTTGAGTGCGGCGACGACCTGCGCCTGGCTCATGATCTCGCCGGGGAATTGCTGCAGATCGTGAGCGAGTCGCTCGGCCGTCGCCTTCTGAGCGGTCGCGATGTCGCCGGCGTACGACTTGTCGCTGTGGTAGCCGGCCGCGGAAAGTCCCGCATGGATGGCCGTGAGCGACAACTTCGCGTCGCCGACGACGGGGAACGAGCCCATCTTGTGCGCGTCGAAGGAGTTGACGTTGAGGTGCACGAACCGCACGTCAGGGTTCTGGAACAGCGAGTGGGATGCCGTGATGAAGTCCTGCAGTCGCGTTCCGACGCTGATGACGCAGTCGGCCTGGTCGGCCAGCTGGTCGGCCCCGAAGGTGCCGGTCACGCCGAGTCCGCCGACGTTCAGGTCGCTGATCGGGCCACTGCCCTTGCCCGCGAAGGTCTCCGAGACGGGAATCCCGAACTCGGCGCTGAACTTCGCGAGCTCGTCGCGCGACGTCGAGTACCGCACGCCGCCGCCCGCGATGATGAGCGGACGCTTGGCGTTGCGGATGATCTCGATCGCGTCGCGAATCTCGTCTTCCGCCGCGGGGCGCCGGCGGATCGGCCAGACGCGCGGCGCGAAGAATGCCTCTGGGAAGTCGAACTCGTCCCCCTGCACGTCTTGCGGCAGACACACGACGACCGCGCCCGTCTCGACCGGGTCGGTGAGCACACGCATCGCCTCGGGAAGGGTCGAGAGCAGCTGCGCCGGGTTCGTGATGCGGTCGAAGTAGCGGGCCACAGGACGGAAGCAGTCGTTGGCCGAGACGTCGCGCTCGATGGGGTGCTCGACCTGCTGAAGAACCGGGTCGCCCTTGCGATTGTTGATGATGTCGGCCGGGAAAAGCAGCACCGGGAGTCGGTTCGTCGTAGCCGTCGCCGCGCCGGTGACCATGTTGGTCGAACCCGGTCCGGCCGAAGCCGTGCACGCCAGCGTCGAGGCACGGTTGGTCGCCCGGGCGTAGCCGATCGCCGCATGCACCATCGACTGCTCGTTCTTGCCGGGGTAGAAGGGGAAGTCGACACCGTACTCGTCGGTGGCTTGCGCCAGACCGACCGAGTTGCCGTGGCCGAAGATGCCGTAAAGGCCCGGGATGAGTCGCTGACGTTCACCGTCCAACTCGCTGTATTGAACCTGCAGGTACTCGACGATCGCCTGGGCGACAGTGCGGCGGCGAACGCCTCCGGTCGATGCCTTCGTGCCAGCGGCGGTGCTGCTCATGCGCTCTCCTCAGAGTTCCAAGTCGGCCGGTCGGGATCACGCCAGACACCGCCAGAGGCACCAGCCTCGCATCGCGAACCATCGACGAGCTGTCCCAGTTTGAGACGACGGTGACCTGGTTCTACCGCTATTTCTCGTTGATCAGAAAACGCGACTCGACGGCGAGCCAGAGCTCGAAGGCGTCACGATAGTTCTTGAGCTGACGGCCCGTCAGCTGCTCGATCTTCTTGATCCGGTATGACAACGTGTGCTCGTGAACGAAGAGCTGGGCTGCCGCTTGGCGGAGTCTTCCCTGGTTCTGAAAGTACACGGCCAAGGTACGCAGGAGCTCGGTTCCGTGGTCGGCGTCGTGAGCGATGATCGGGTTGAGCACACCGTCGGCGAGGTGCCTCATCATTTCGATGTCGGGGTTGAGCCAACGCCCGATCCCAAATTGCTCTTCGGCGAGCACCACGGCGCCGTCCGACGACTCTCGCGCCAGATTGAGCGACCAGAGCGACTGGCGCTGCATGCGAGACAGCTCCTCGACCCGATGAAAGGGCTGGCTCGCCCCGACGTGAATGCCAAGGTCGCCGACGATGGCCCCCAGATCGACCTCCTCCGCACGCACGGCCACGAACAGCACGCCTTGGTCCCGCAGGAGATGGGGATGGCCGCGATCGCTCAGCCAGTCGCGGATCATGATCTCGCCGCCATCATCATCCGGGATACCGCACGCGAGCAACCGGATGCCAGCGGCAGGGTCGAGCCCCGCAACCGTGAATCGATCGGTCAACTCCTCCGGGGCGAGGTCACCGTCGAGCGCGCTCGACAGCAACGCGCTGCCTTGGCGATGCAATGCCTCTCGTCGACGCTGGTCATCGACGGCGTCCAGGGCCGCAAGGGTACCGACATGCTGCAGGGTGGCCAGCCCCCCGGGTTTGGCGGCCAGGTGCTCCATTCCGACGAGATAGGCGGTTACCCGATTACCGACGACGAGCGGCAGGATGTATCCGCCCGGGATCACCTGCAGGCCTCCCGCCAGATCCGCTTGTTCGAGTTCGAGGCCGTCCGGGACCCAGGGCCAGTCGGGGAGCAGCGGTAGCCCGGCCGGTGAGATGAGAGCCAGCCGGTAACCCGAGACATCCTCGAGTTCTGAGTAGATCTCGACGACGTTGCTCTCGACACTCGTGCGGTAGCGGAGCGTCTCGAACACCCGCAGATGTCGCGACAGCCGCCCCCTTGTCGTCTGCACGCTGGCATTGGCCACCAGGTGCGAGATCTCGATGAAAGGAACCTGGCGTGGAACGCGCAGCACCGGAAAGTCGAGACGATCAGCCTCCTCGAGCAGCTCGGCTGTCAGCTCGGGAGCTTTCACGCTGACGGCGAGCCCGGCGAGCCGGTGCTGGGCAAGCTGCGCCACATAAGTGACCTGGCCTTCGGCGTCCGCCGGGATGCCGAAGCCGTTCACGATGAGGAGCTCGCCGCCCTCCATCCACGGCCCCGGATCCTCGAGCTCCGAGGTGTGCGTCCACAGGACCGACGCCCCCACGCCGCCGCTCCCAGCCCGCAGCTCCAAACCGAGGTGGGGCATAGCGAGGAGGTCGGCAACTGTCAGGTAGTCGTGCACGCGTTCTTCCCCATGCCGTCGGGCGCGGCGTCCGCCCTAGTCGAATCGATATGGTTCGTGCGGCCCGACGGACGGCAACGGCCGGGGTCGCTCGCACGTGCTCTCGATCTCGATGTGTCTTCCTTGCGCCGCCGAGGCTTCGAAAGCCAAGAGGATCTCGAGCGAATGGTACGCGAAATCACCTCCGGTCCGAGGCTCCAGCCCGTTGCGGATCGCGTACCCGAACTCGGCGAGACCGATCCCGCGGTAAGCGTCATCGCGATGCGTGATCGGAGTCTCGCGCCAGTCGCCGCCGCCGGGAGGCGTCATGTCGAGCGAGAGGTCGCGCGGCTCGCCACGCCGTACCACGGGCGCCCCCTCGAAGTGGTCGGGGTTCGGCGTGGCGAGGGAACCTCCCGTCCCGTAGATCTCGAGGTGCGGCAGGTTGTGGTTCCACACATCCCAGCTGACGATGACCGTTGCGACGCCGCCTGACTCGAACTCGATCGTGCCGGTGACATGCGTCGGCGTCTGGATCTCGATGACGCCGTCAAACCCGCCGTCGGCCGTCGGCCGGGGACGAGTCTCCGACGAACGCGGAGCGGATGCCGCGACGCGTTTCGCGGGTCCGAAGATGTTGACCAGATTGGTGATGAGGTACGGCCCGATGTCGAGCATCGGCCCGGCGCCCGGGCTGTAGAAGGGATCGACGTTCGGGTGCCAGTACTCGTACCCGCGGCACGCGAACGAGCCGAACGCCGCCACCGGCCGGCCGATCCAGCCGTCGTCGATCAGCTTGCGACTGGTCTGCATCCCGGAGCCGAGGAACGTCGTGGGCGCGGAACCGACCTTCACGCCCGCGGCGCGTGCGGCATCCAGAATCTGTTGCGCTTCCTCGAGCGAGGTCGCGAACGGCTTCTCCGACAACACGTGCTTGCCCGCGGCGATCGCTTGCAGCGTGACCGGGGCGTGCAGTTTCGGCGGCGTCAGGTTGAGCACCAGTTCGACCTCCGGATCCGCGAGGAGCTGGTCGGGGGTCAGCGCCTTCGGCACCGAGTACTCAGCCGCGCGCGCCGCGACCGCAGCCGCGTTGACATCGGCGAGCGCGACGACGTCGACCTCCGGGTGGACGCCGATCTTGTCGAGGTACTGGTTGAGAACGTTTCCGACGCCGATGATGCCGACTCGAATGGGTTCCATTGCTGCTCTTCTTTCGGTTTCGATGACGTCGGTCTGGCTAACGAGCGGCGAGTCGTTGGGCACGCAACTTCGCGGTCGCAACCTCGTCGAGAACGCCATCGGCTGCGACGACGCCATAGACGGCAAAAGCCGCCTCCGGGGTGACACGACTCTCGCGCAGATCGTCCAGAACCGCGAGCGCCTCCCGCTCTAGCGGGTCGCCGTAGCCTCCACCCCCGGGCGTAACTGACACGACCTTCTCGCCACGCAGCAGGTCGTAGCGTCCGACGATGGGGATCTCGCGGCGTTCGCCCGTCGCGAGATCTTCGACCCATGCGGCCGGCACCGCCCCGCCCTGACCGCCGCGCACGCCTTGCGGCGGGTTGAGCAGCCCCTCGAGGCCGTAGGTGAGCGTGACTGACTCGACCCGCGGTTCCATAGTGACTCGCGTCGCGAGCCCGCCGCGCTGACGGCCGGCTCCGCCGGTGTCGGCGACGAGTGTGCGCTCGTGGATGAGGATCGGGTAGCGCTGTTCGTCGACCTCGACGCTGTCGTGGTACAACAACGCGCCACACACCGGCCGCTGGTAGGTCGGCCAGCCATCGACGAACGGGGTCGCCGGACCGCCGACGCCTCCGACGAGAATCTGGTTGACGTAGGCGTTGCCGTTGCGCTCGTCGATGCCCGAGATGACCGATTTGGCGGGCGCCTGCCCCGTCGCCCCTTCCGCGGTTCCGTAGCCGTCGGCGATCTGGGCGAACGCCGCCTGAACCATGTTGACAACCCGGTCCGCGAGATTGGTCGTTCCCGACGAGCACGAGAAGGGATGCTTCGGAATCCCGACGGCGCAGCCGTCGCGGAGCAGCACGTCGATGCGGCGGAAGGTGCCGGCGTTGCTCGGCAGCGACTCGGGGAGCCCCGACAGGATGCCGGCCAGAGCCGAACCGATCGCGGTCGCGCGCGTGAGGTTGAGCCCATTCGGGAGGTTGTCCGGGTTGTCGCGCAGGTCGATCGTGACGCGGCCCTGGTCTGGCTTCACCTCGACCACAGTCTTGAGCGGAACCCCGCCGAGGCCAGTGCCCGGGAACGGGTCATGCGACGTCGAGCCGGTCAGCACCGACGCCGGCAGGGCCTCGATCGCACTCACCGCCAGACGCTCCGAGTAATCGAACCACGCGTCGACGAACTCCAGAAGGTCGTCGATCCCGAACTTGTCGGCGAGCTCCTTCACGCGGCGCTCCGCAATGCGCGAAGCACCGACACTCGCGAGGTAGTCGCCGTACCACTGGTCGGGCACACGGATCCTCACGCGGCACATGCGCACGATGTCTTCGATGTCGGTGTAGTCGCGCTGCACCCGCACGCACGGGAAGATGAGCGCACCCTCTTCGTAGACATCGCGAGCCGTCGCCGAGAAGGTCGTCGGGATCGCGTTGCCGCAGTCCGCCTGGTGCGCCTTGGTCACCGCCGTGAAGACGTGGCGGCCGCCGACAAAAATCGGCACGAGGATGACGTGGTCGGCCGCGTGCGAATTGCCGCGGTACGGGTCGTTGTGCAGGAACGCATCGCCTTCGCGGATGTCGTCATGCAGTTCCACCATGTCCTCACCGAGCGGGCCCGCGCCGAACACGTGTACCGGGACGCCTTCGGCCGCAGCCAGCAGCTGGTTGTCGGCGGTGAGCACGGCGCACGAGAAGTCGCGCGCCGTGTTGATGACGGACGAGCGCGCCGATCGCAGGAGCCCGTTCGTCATCTCCCTGACGATGCCGTCGAACGCGTTCGCGAGCACCGAGAGCTTCACTGGATCGAATTCGCGTGCCACGGTCATGCTCCCTTGAGAGTCAGGTAGATGTTGGATCGGCTGTCGAGGGTGGCATCCCACTCCGGCGGCACCACGATGGTCGTCGTCGGCTGGTCGATGACGGCCGGACCGACGATCGTGTCGCCGGGCTCGAGCGTCACGCCGCGGTATCGCTTCGTGTCGTGACTCTCGCCGCCGAAGACGATCGGGTCGACGCGGTGGACCTCGCTGGTTCCCGCCACCGCCGCCGGCGCCTTCAGCTGTTCGGGACGCGGGATCTCGACGCGGACCCCCCACGTGATGATCTCAACCCGGCTCGTGGCGTCGTGCGTGCCATTGCGGCGATCGTGCTCCTCATGGAAAGCCCGCTCGATGACGTGCGCCGCGTCGTCCGCCGCGTTGGGCGCGGAGCCGAGGTACACGCGAAGGTCCCAGGCCTGACCCGGATAACGGGCGTCGACGAAGTAGGTGACCTTGGCTTCGCCCGACACCGCGGTAAAGCGCTGCGCGAATGCATCAGCCTTCTCGCCCAGTTCGGTGACCGCGACGACCGCCGAGCTCACGTTGAAATGGCGGGTGTCGTTGTGAAGCGGCGACAGGAACTCGGTCGCGATCGGAGCTCGATGAGCGCCGTAGGCGGCGAGCACACCCGCCGTCGAGGGGATGAGGATGGTGTCGGTCTCGAGCAGCCGCCCGATCACCGCGGCGACCATCGCCCCTGCACCGCCGCCGGCCACGATGAGCGCGCCACGCGGGTCGACGCCTTGTTCGAGCGACGCCTGACGGATCGCGGTGGCCATGTGGTTGGCCGACACGTCAAGGATCGCCTGCGCGGCCTGGAGAGTGTCCATCTTGAGCGGACCGGCGACTCGCGACTCGATCGCGCGCACGGCGGCGTCGCGGTCGAGCGTGAACCCGCCCTCGAATCCTTCGGTGTCGAGGTACCCCAAGGCGACGCACGCGTCGGTGACCGTCGGCTCTTCTCCGCCTCGGCCGTACGCGGCCGGACCGGGGGTGCTGCGCGCGCTCTGCGGACCGACGCGCAGCAGGCCGCCGCCATCGATCCAGGCGATGCTGCCACCGCCCGCGCCGATGCTCGTAACGGCAACCGAGGAGAGCCCGGTCAAGTGCCCGACGAACGGCTCGCCGAGCCACGCCTCTCGCGTGTGCCGCACGACCCCCTTCTCGACGAGGGAGACGTCGAACGTCGTGCCGCCCATGTCGCACACGACGACGGTTTCCCGATCGGGAGCCGCGGCCGCACCGACGAGCGGAGCCATCGACGGCCCGGAGTTGAGGAGCAGGACGGGGCGGTCAAGAACGTCGACGACGTCGAGGACAGCCCCCTCGGAGGTGACGACGAGCAGATCCCCGGCGAACCCGAACGCGACCAGGTCCGACCGGAGATTGCCGAGGTGATCCGCCATGAGCGGCTTGAGCGACGCGTCGATCGCCGCGGCGGACGACCGGCGGTACTCGCGGATCGTCGGGTTCGCGGCGTGAGAGAGCGTGAAGGGCACGCCCGGAAGGATCTCTTCGATCAGCTCCGCGAGACGGCGCTCGTGAACGTCGTTGATGATCGACCACAGGAACGAGACGGCGATCGCTTCGATCCCCTCGTCGGCGAGGCCGCGGAGCACGCCCCGCGCTTCGTCGTCGTCGAGCGGGACGAGCACGTCACCTTCTGCCGAGATGCGCTCGTTGATTTCAAACGTCAGATGGCGCGGGATGTAGGGCGGCGGGTAGGCGGCCCGGGAGTCGAACGCGTCGCGACGACCGCCTTCGCGAAGCAACAGCGTGTCGGCGAAGCCGGAGGTCGTGAGCAACGCGGTGCGGGCGACCTTGCCGGTCAGAACTGCATTCGTGGCGTGCGTCGTGCCGTAGACGATCACGTCGGCATTGCGCAGCACGTCATCGCCCGACCATCCGACGGATTCGGCTGCGCGGCGCACCGAGGCCTCGAAGCCCGTGAAGACACGGTCGTAGGTGGTCAGCGCCTTGCCGACCGCCATCTCGCCCGCGTTGGAGCCCACCACGACGTCGGTGAACGTTCCCCCGGTGTCGACGGCGATGCGGTACCTCGCATCACCACCGCTGAATGGCGTGTGAACTGTGCTCATAGGTCTTCGCTGCCTCCGTAGAACCGGTCAAAGGATTCCGCCGACGCGCCGAGCGCGCCGCGGGAACTCATCGCTCGCCCACCCGGTTGCGCAACAGGCCCAGCCGCTCGATGTCGATTTCGACCGTGTCGCCGGGCTGCAACCAAACGGGCGGGGTGCGCTTAGCGCCGATGCCCTGAGGCGTGCCCGTCGCGATCACATCGCCAGGCGCGAGGGTTAGGAAACTCGAGATATAGGAGACGATCTTCGCGATCGGGAAGATCTGATACCTGGTGTTCGAGCGCTGCATCTCGACGCCGTTAACGCGGGTCACGAGGTCGAGTGCCTGCGGATCGCCCACCTCGTCGAGCGTCACGAGCGCGGGGCCCCACGGCGTCGACCCGTCGACCGCTTTACCGGCCAGCCATTGCGTGCCCCGATACTGGAGATCGCGGGCCGTCAGGTCGTTGAGCGGCGCGAGGCCCGCGACATACTGCAGCGCGTCCGCCTCCGAAACCCGCGTGGCCGCACGTCCGATGACGACGGCGACCTCGCCCTCGAAGTCGAGGTTGTCGCTCGCGGCGGCCCCGCCGATCTCGTCGTCCGGCCCGATGAGGCTCGATGCGAACTTGGCGAACAGGTCGGGGTACTCGGGCAACGCCCGACCGGTCTCGGCGACGTGATCCTTGTAGTTGAGGCCCACACACAACACCTTGGCCGGGTCGGCGAGCGGTGCCGCGAGACGCAGCTCGGAGCGCGGCGCCACGCGAGCGCTGTCGTCGCGCTCGGCCCGTGCCGTCAGGGCCGCCGAGATCGACGCCAGCTCGGCTCCGTAGAGCTCGAGGAACTCGCGAACCGATGCGGTGCTGCCCGACGCCGCCTCGGGGGCGGCGCTCAGCAGTCGCTCGAGGTCGAACACCGACTCGCCGAGCAGCACACCGCCCCGGACGCCGGATTTGTCGTAGTACGAGACGATCTTCATTCTTCGTGGATCCCCTTTTCGAGCCTTACGGCTGAGGCGAGCTCTCGGCGACCGCGAGGACCGCGTCGCCTAGACGATCGGCGATCTCGGCCACGACCTTGTCGTCCATCGGTGTGGACAGAGAGAGCAGGTTGGCCGGCGACGGCAGGAGCCCGCGCTCATAGGACGCCCACCAGAGCCGGTGCTGAATGCGTTCCTCGACCTTTTGCGCCCCGGCAGGAACCGCGCGCAGCAATGAGCCACGCCCGCGAATCTCCCAACCAACGCCCTGGACCCGAGCGTTAACGGTTTCCCGGGCGGCGTCCCCCAATCGGTTCAGGCGCTGGATCTCCTGCTCGGTGAGCAACCGCATTGCGACGGCGCCCGCAGCCATGCTCACCGGGTTCCCGGAGAAGGTCCCGCCGTGAGGCAAGCTGCCGGGTCGAGTGGGATCCACCTCGGCCATCAGCTCGCCCTTGCCTGCCACAGCACCGACGGGCAAGCCGCCGCCGATCAGCTTGCCCGCTGTAAGCAGGTCGGGAACGATGCCGTACTCCCCACTCAAGCCCCGGAACCCGAGCCGCAGGCTGATGACCTCGTCGATGATCAACACGATGCCGTAGCGCGTCGCGAGGTCGCGAGCCGTGCGCACGAACTCCTCGGTGATGTGCAGGAGACCGGCGCGGTTCGGCAGAAGATCGAGGATGATCGCGGCGTACGTCTCAGGAGCTGCTTCGACCGCCTGTACCAGGAACTCGACGTCATTGAGCGGCACCGCCGTGACGTCGTCGATCACTCCTTGTGGGACGCCTCGCGTGTAGCTCGGACCGCCGGGCACGAGGGCAACCTCGGACGTGCCGTGATATCCGCCCTTCGTCACGAGCACACGGTCCCGACCCGTGCTCGCCCGCGCGATCCGGATCGCCGACATCACGGCCTCCGTGCCCGAGTTGGTGAAGCGCACTTGGTCGAGGCCGGGGAGACGCAACAGAAACAGCTCCGCTGCCGCCCACTCGTACCGGTTCGGGATCCCCCAGCTAGCGCCCGACGAGAGGGCCTTGATCGCAGCCTCGGTGATCTCTGGGTGGGCGTTGCCATGGATCAGCGAGGTGAAGTTGTTGTTGACGTCGATCAGTTCTCGACCCCGGTCGTCCCAGACGCGGTAGCCCTCTCCGCGAATTGCATACGGGCTCGGCGCGCCGGTGTAGTAGGTCGAACGCCCATACCCACCGGGGAGCAGGGGGTATCCACGCGGTCCTCGACGCAGATGGGGGTCGCTGTCGGAGCCTCCGACGTTGACCCGGCCGGCGTGATGTGTGGTCGTCACTTGTACTCTCCCCAGCTCAGTTCACGACATCGATCAGAGGCTGATCCGTCAGGGCGAGCCGCACGCGTTCGACCGCACCGTCCTGCAACGCACCGGTCGAACGGTCTGAGCGCCATGCGATGTGCGGGGTGAGGATCGTGTTGGGGGCGGCGCGCAAGGGGTGCTCGGATTCCAGCGGCTCCAGCGCGAAGGTATCGATTCCGGCGCCCGCGACATGCCCCGAGATCAGAGCCTCAGAGAGCGCAACCTCGTCGATGAGGCCGCCGCGCGATACGTTGACGATCGCGGCGCCCTTGCGCATTCTCGCGAGAACGTCGGCATCGACGAGGTGCTGGGTTTCCTTGGTCAACGGAAGGTGCAAAGAGACGACGTCGGAGTTCTGGAGCACGTCGGCCAGTTGCGCCATCTCGACGAAACTCTCGGAGACGAAGGGGTCATAGCCGCGGACTCGAGCACCGACAGCTGTCCACATCCGAGCGACGTGCTGCCCGATGCGCCCCATACCGACGACGCCCACTTCGAGCTCCGACAGAACTGGCGTGTCGAACCCGATGATGCCGGCCCAACTGAGGCTGCGGATCGCGGCGTCTCCGGCCGGCAACCGCCGCGCGAGCGCGAGACCCATTGCGAAGGCGTGGGAGGCCACCTCTTCGGAGGCTGTGCCCGGAACGATCGACACCGGGATGCCGGCCAGGGTAGCGGCATCCACATCGATATTGTCGTAGCCGATCCCGTAGCGGATCACGGCCCGGCATTTGGCCATGATCGGGAACTCGGCGGCCGTGAGCCGGGCGTACGGCGTGATCATCACGATCTCCGCCTGCGGAAGACCCGCCCGGAACTCGTCGACATCGGCCGCGGCCACGAGTTCGTAGTCGAACTCTTCCGCGAGCGCAATCTCGCGTTTCAGATCCGGGAAGTGGTGGGGGGCCACCAAGATGGTTCCCCGGCCAGCGCGGTTCATCTTCGACCGTCCTGTTCGTGAGCGAGCGTTATCGAGTGATGACAGTGACCTACCTGTCGTCCCTCAATTACACGGCGTCGGCCGATTCGCCATCCGTGCCAAAACGACACACATCCCGGCGGGAAGCCCTCGAGCGCGCGAGGGTCCCGATGTTCCTAAATGTCGAACCCCCGGCTGCGGAAGTAGTCCATCCGCCGATACAGGGTCGATCGCCCGATTTCGAGCATCTCGGCGGCCAGTCGTCGGTTGCCGTCGGCCTCCCGAATCGCCTGACGGAGCTCGCTGAGTTCGGCGTCCTCGAGCCGCGACAGCCGACCGTGGCTCGTGGCCGCCTGGAAGCCGTGCGGTAGGTCTTCGACCGTGACCTCGGGCCCGTGTGCGTGTGTCACGGCGTGAGAGACGACACTCCGCAACTGATCGATGTTTCGTTGCCAGTCAGCGTTCGTCAGGGCTGCCACGAGGCTGCGCGACAGCTTCCGATCGCCCAGCTCGCTCGCGACCGCCTCGGCAAGCAGTGGGATGTCCTCGCGCCTCGCACGCAGCGGGGCGACGGGGATCTCGAGCGCGTCACACGTCTCCGCCAGCATCTGTGTGGCCCACGTCATTCGGGTGCACGTGAGGATCAACGTCGTGCGCGAACTGTGACGGAGATGGTCGGCGATCTCAGTCGCGTCGAGTTGCGAAAGTTCGTCGGCGCCCTCGATGACGAGTGCGGCCGGCGTGGTTTCGCCGAGCTCACGGAGGACGTCGTGCACCCTCGGGTCCCGCGGAGAAGCACCCAGTGCCTCCGCATGGAGGAAGTCCCCGCGTCCGGCGGCGATCGCATCGGCGAGCCTTCGCTTGCCCGACCCGGGCTCACCGATGAGGATGACCGAACGCGCCTCGTCGAGGGCGGTTCGCGCCAGACTCACGCTGCGGCGGAAGGCGGTGCTCGTTCCCTGAAGACCGAGGAAATGGTTGCTAGTCTCGGCGTCCGGCACGCGTTCGTCCGGGACTGCTCGCGGGCCATCCGGCGCGACTCGGGACTTCGCGCGCCGCTTGACGACGATGATCGCGCCTGCGTTGGACTCCGACTTGGCGACCGGCGAGCATTCCAGTGTGGCGGCCCCGACACCCTTGAGGGTGACCTCTCGAGTCAGCTCACTCCCCGACGACATCACCTCTTTCGCATAGCCCATGATCACGGAGAAGTCGTCCTCCTCCAGCAAACGGGTTGCGTGTCCGTTCATCAGCGAATTCTTGCCATCCACCCCGATGACCGCGGCGCCACCACGGCGGCGCGACACGGTGAGGTATTCGTGAAGCAGCGCGCGTTCCTTCGACGACGTGCGGCTCTCGAGTTCGCGTTCGATACGCGAGCTCACGCCTTCGAGCATCAGGAGCGTCGATGCCGGGTCGACGTCTCGAACCCGTGACACCGGCAACGTCAACCCAATGACGGCTCGCACTCGACTGTGGAAGGGATCGCGAATGAGCGACGCAAAGCACCAGTTGGCTCGCATGTCTTCGCGAAAGTGCTCCTCGGGAGCGAGCCAGACTCCCCGCCCCTCCTCCAGCGCGAGGCCTTCGCCGTTGCTCCCGCAGCTCTCTTCCAGCAGGGAGTAGCCGGCAGGGAAGCAATCCTCCTCACGGAGAAAAGCCGGTCGTATCAACGCACCATTGGGCGCTGTCAAACTCACGTAGCCGCCCAGATCGGATGCGACCTCATCGAGCCGCAACAGGTGGGACTTCGCAGCGAACATCGTTGGCTCATCGACTCGACCGGTAGCGTGAATCGCCCGATCGACTTCGCCGTCAACACCGGCTGCCCGGCTACGACGCCACGAACGCGCGACGATAGGACGAACGCCAGAGAGATCGTCTGTCGCACGACCCAGATACAAGTCACGTACCCGGTCGGCCTGTCGGCGCTCGTCTAGAACCCCGGTGCCGCCGGACCGACCAGCCATCCGAGCGCCTCCTGTTCTGAGCTTCGAGTGACGGAAAGCTAACACAGACGACTCGGCCGAATCGTGGGATGTCTGCACAATCTATGGGGGTGAAACTGGGGAAATGACCAAAGCCTCGCCCGCCCCGCCTCATCTCATCCGCTACAGCGTCGGAGCCAACGGGTCGAAGTCCGCAGGAAGTGAGCCGAGGCGACCGGTTGTACTTTCGACCCGCACGAAGGCCTGCGCCGCGGCAGCCTCTTCGATTGCTAGCAGAGTGTCGAGCACGTGATAGCCGAGTTCAGCGCTCGCCACATGCGGGCGTCCGGCGCGCAAAGAGCGGGCCATGTCCAAGACGCCGACTCCCCGTCCTGTGAGTGCGCCCTCCTGCGGAAGCTCGATCGCCTCCTGCACCAGTGGGGCGGGAGCGACCGGCATCGCGGTCAAGGGGCGGGTGACCGTGATCCGGCCGCCGAAGGTGTTGGGATCAGGTATCACAAGTGTCCCCAGCGTCCCCGTGATTTCGACGACACCATGCCGAAACAACGCAGAGTCGGTGCTGTAAAGGCTCTGGGCATGACCGCCGCGCTCGAACTCCATCAGAACCGAGAGGGTTGACGGAACCTCCACCGGAAACGACTGCCCCGCTAGATCGCCAACCTGCACCCGACGCGTCGGAGATCCTCGCAGCCCGAGAGCACCGACCGCGGCGACGGGCCCGAAGATGTGGACGAGGGCGGAGACGTAGTACGGACCCATGTCGAGGAGAGGTCCAGCACCTTTTGCGTAGAGGAATGCCGGGTTCGGATGGAAGAGCTCTGGACCCTGCCACTGAAAGCTAGTCTGCGCGAACAACGGACGACCGATCTCGCCTCGTTCGATGATTCGCTTGGCCGTTTGCATACCAGGACCGAGCAGCGTGTCAGGGGCGACTCCAATCCGCAATCCCGCTGCAGTGGCGTAGTGGAGAAGCCGTCGAGAGCTAGCGCGATCGATCCCGATCGGCTTCTCCGTCCAGACATGCTTGCCCGCGGCCAGAATCGCCTCTGACACTTGGACGTGAACGGCCGGGACGGTGAGATTGACCACGATCGTGATGTCGGGATCTCCAAGAACCGCCTCGACGCTGCCGGACCGGGGGACGCCGTACTTTTCCGCCTGCGAACGGGCGCGCTCCTCCAAGACATCGCCGACGGCGAGCACCCGCAGGTCGGGAAAGGTCGTGAGATTGGCCAGATACTGATCGCTGATGTTGCCGGCGCCGATCAGCCCGACGCCTATGGGGGATGCCATCATGCGCCCTCCCTCTCAAGGAACAGGCGGCTCTGCTCGATTGCGTCGAAGACGTCGCCCGCAAAGTGGTCGAACTCGACAACAGCCAGCTCGAGCGCGGGGGCCGCCGAGATCGCCTCCGCTATCTTCACTGCCCCGCGTCCCGCCGGGACCTGATCGGTCGGCGGGTAGCGTCTGATCGAATCAGCATCGAGGGTCCCGTCTTTTGCGTGCACGGCAACCACGCGGTTCCCAAGCCTTTGCAACAGGGCGACGGGGTCCACCCCGGCCCTCGTGACCCAGTACAAGTCGACCTCGAGCACAACGTCCTCCTCAAGGAAGTCGGTGAAAACCTCCAATCCAGTCCGACCGCCGTAGGTCACTTCAAGCTCGTGGGCATGGTTGTGATAGCCAACACGAATGCCCCTCGTCGCCCCGAGCTGGGCGGCAGCGTTGAGGAGATCGGCAGTTTCTGCGATCTGCGCCAGTGATCCCCATCGTCCAGGCTCGGTGTAGGGGTCAATCACGAGGCTCATTCCGAGAACTTCGGCGGCGGCGAACACCTCTTCGGGCATGGGAACCGAGACGGACGTACCGCTGCCATCCGGATTGACGAAGGATTTCGACGCCAGGAATGCGTGGCCTGATGGCGCCGCGAGGTTCTCAGCGGCGAGCGCCTTTGCAATCTGCTCGACGCGGAGAACAAAGTCGTACGCCTCTACAGCCGAGAAGCCGCGCGCGGCCACCTTGGCGAGGGCTCCACCGAGATCGGATTCGAGTGCGTCCTTGATCGTGAAGAGTTGGATTGACGTCTGCGGACGCATGAATGCCTTCTCCAGCACCTGGGCGACTATCGACTCCGGGCGCGTCGCTGATATGGAAGCAACTCCGGGGGCGAACCCATGGATGCCAATTCTCAGACGAGCCCCGGCTGTCCGAGTGTGTCAGATCGGGACAACTAGCGGCGGGCTAGTCGCGAGACCTTTATGAGGCGGAACGGTCAACGCGGAACGTCTAGATCGCCTCGGAGCAGTGACTCGCCGACCACGAGACTCTCAGCGCTCCCAAGACGACAGGGCATGGAGAAGTCCATCTGAAGGGATCGCGAAATGTTTGGGTCTGTTCGTCTCGGAATCTGGTTGGCGCGTCGTCCGACGAAAGCGGTGACCTTCACGCCGGTGAATCGAGCGCCTTCCCCTCCTCAGTCATTGCCACGCGGACGCCGCTTGGCAGCGTGGCTCCGCAAGCTATAGCCGCTTTGGTCACGAAGCCGGAATCATCACGAAGCCAAGAGCGAAGGTGATGCGCTCGATGGTTGCGCCCAGCGAACGGGCGTCCGTTTACGCCTTGTGTTTCGTTCCGTGACGCGCGACCTGCGCGGACTCCGTGGGTGCGCTTAGGCTCGCGGAAACCGAAAGGACCATCCATGAGCGACAACACCACGACCCGGATCCTCGCGATTCAGCGGGTCGTCGCGTGCGCGTCGCCGAGCGGATGGCTCGACGCCTTCGTCGTCTCGGTCGCCGACGGGTCGGTCGAGGTCGCGACCCTCACCGGGTCGATCGAACTCCTCAGCACTGACGCACCGGTCGTCGTGGGTGAGCCGGTCGGCTATCACCCAGTCGCCGAGGTCATCGCCCTCGGCCGGGAGTGGTACTCCGCGCGGTAGCGGCTGCGGCCGTCAGGCCATCGCCATGGACTTCATGGCCTTCTCGCAGGCCATCACCATCGCGTCGCACGCCTTCGCGCACATGCGGCAGTGCTCGTCCATGTCGGCGTGCATCATGCACTCCGCCGAGCACGCCTTGCCCATCTCGATGCAGGCCATCATCATGGCGTGCATCGACGCCATGTCGTAGCCCATCGGGCGCATCATCATGCGCATCATCGTGGTGGCGACATCCATCATGTTGGAGCACATCGACGAGCACTTGCCCATGTCGGCGCCCATGCCGGAGTCGGCGCACATCGTCGCCGCCATCGCGGCGGCCGAACAGGTCTCGATGCATTCCTGCATCATCGCCATGTTCATGCCCATCATCTTGTCGGCGGGCATGGACTTCATCATGTCCATCATCATGCTGTCCATCGGGGTATTCCTCTCGAGGATGCGACCGCACCCGCAGTCCAGATCTGCCCCGAATGTTACGCCGTATTACGTCCCGCGGGTAGCCCCAGGATCAGCGCCGACGCGTCGCGTCCTGCACCTCGCCGACGAGGGTCTCGATGATGTCCTCGAGGAAGAGCACGCCGTGCGTCGCCCCATGCTCGTCGAACACCCGCGCCACGTGCGCACCGGTGCGGCGCATCAACGCCAGGGCGTCCTCGAGTTCGGAGTCGCGGAACACCGAGATGAGTTGCCGGATGCGTTTCGGCGGCACCGGGTCGTCGAACTCGTCGGCGCGCAGGTCGATGACGTCTTTCAGGTGCACGTAACCGCTCGGCTCGCCCGCCTCGTTCAGCAGGATGTAGCGGCTGAAGCCGTGCTGCGCGACCGCGCGTTCGACATCGGCCGGCGTCGCATCTTCGGGCAGGGTGACGAGTTGCTTGCTCGGCAGCGCGACATCCCGCACCCGCTTCTCGGTGAACTCGAACGCATTGTTGAGCGTGCCCGTCGTGTCGGTGAGCACCCCCTCACGCGTCGAGGTGGCGATGATCGTCTGCACCTCGTCGGCGGTGAACGCGCTGGTCGCCTCGTTCTTGGGCTCGACCCGGAACAGCCGCAGGATGCCGTTCGCGGTCGCGTTGAGCGTCACGATCACCGGCCGGAAGATCGTCGCGATCGCCACGAGCGGCGGGGCGAGGATGAGCACCGCCCGCTCGGGAACCGAGAACGAGATGTTCTTCGGCACCATCTCGCCCAGCACGACGTGCAGGAACGACACGATCAGCAGCGTGATCCCGAAGGCGATGCCGCCGACGACCTCCTCCGGCCAGCCGGTGATGAGCAGGGGGATCTCGAGCAGGTGGTGGATCGCCGGCTCGGAGACGTTGAGGATGAGCAGCGAGCACACGGTGATCCCGAGCTGACTGGTCGCGAGCATGAGCGTCGCGTGCTCCATCGCCCAGAGCGCGGTCTTCGCCGCCCGGGAACCCGCCTCGGCCCGCGGCTCGATCTGCGACCGCCGAGCTGAGATCACCGCGAACTCGGCGCCGACGAAGAACGCGTTGATGATCAGCAGCACGCCGAGCCAGGCGATGCCCATCCAGTCGACGCCGCCGGATGCCGCGGCCGCTGCGCTGATCACGTGTCGGCCTCCCCGCTCTTCTCGGGGGGCGCAGCCTTCTGCACGGCGACCTCACCGGTGGTCGGCGAGACGGGGGTGAAGCGGATGCGGTCGATGCGTCGGCCGTCCATCCGTTCGACCCGGAACACCCCCGCGTCGACCTCGACGGTGTCGCCCACCTCGGCGAGTCGGCCCAGCTCGGCCATCACCCAGCCGGCGACGGTTTCGTAGGGACCGTCTTCCGGCACGACGACGGCCGCCCGGTCGGCGAGCTCGTCGGGCCGCAACGCGCCCGGGAAGGTGAGCCAGTCCCGGCTGCGCACGACGTCGGCGCGCGAGCGGTCGTGCTCGTCGGACACCTCGCCGACCAGTTCCTCGACGAGGTCTTCGAGCGTGGCGACTCCCGCGGTGCCGCCGTACTCGTCGACGACGACGGCCATCTGGTAGCTGCGCCCGCGCAACTCGCCGAGCAGGGTGTCGAGTTTCATGGTCTCCGGCACCCGCAGCGCTTCGGACTGCAGCGCCGAGACCGGAACGTCGGCGCGGCGATCACGGGGAACCGCGACCGCCTGTTTGAGATGCACCAGGCCGACGATGTCGTCGATGTCTTCGTCGAACACCGGGAACCGCGAATAGCCGGTGGCCCGCGCGAGGGTGATCACCGCCTCGGCGGACTCCCCCTTGCCGACACTCGAAATGCGCGGTCGGGGCGTCATGACGTCGGAGGCGGTGTGACTGGAGAACACCAGCGTGCGCGCGAGCAGCGTCGCGGTGTCCTGGTCGAGCGACCCTTCCTTCGCCGACCGGCGCACGAGGCTGCGCAGCTCTTCCGCGGTGCGGGCGGCCGAGATCTCCTCCCGCGGCTCGATGCCGATCGCTCGCAGGATGGCGTTCGCCGTGCCGTTGAGCAGCGCGACCGCCGGCCGGAACACCGTGGTGAACATCGTCTGGAACGGGATCACGAGCTTCGCGGTCTGCCGCGGCAGAGCCAGCGCGAAGTTCTTCGGAACCAGCTCGCCGATGATCATCGACAGCAGCGTCGCGATGGCGACCGCGACGATCGTGGCGATCACCGGCACCGCACCGGACGGCAGGCCGATCGCCGTCAGCGGCGGCCGCAGGAACGAGCTGAAGGCCGGCTCCAGGGTGAACCCGGTGAGCAGCGTCGTCAGGGTGATGCCCAGCTGCGCGCTCGACAGGTGCGTCGAGGTGACCTTGAGGGCGCGGATCGTGGAGCCGAGCCGCTTCTCGCCGCGCGCCTGACGCGCCTCGAGCTCGGGGCGATCGAGGTTGACGAGCGCGAACTCGCTCGCGACGAACAGTCCGGTGCCGATGGTCAGGAGAATGCCGACGATGAGCATGACGATCTCAGTGCTCATCGGAGCGCTCCCGCCACCGGCGAGGGTCTATGGGCAGACGGAGGGTCGTCCATCAAGGAGAGTTACGTCCCTTTCGCAGCCGCTTTGGCTGCCTTCTTGAACTCCCGCACCTTCGTGAGGGAGGAAGCATCCACGATATCGGCAACCGACCGATAACTTCCGGTCTCGCCGTAAAGCCCGGCGGCAGCCTGCCAGCCGGGGGCGGTCAGCCCGTACTGCTTGCCGAGCAGCGCGAGGAAGATCTTCGCCTTCTGTTCGCCGAACCCGGGGAGCGCCTTGAGCCGCGCGAGCACGGTCGCCCCGTCGGGGTCTCCGTCGGTCCAGATGCGCTCCGCATCCCCGCGCCAGTCGGCGACGAGCGCCGCGCACAGCGCCTGCGTGCGCTCCGCCATCGACCCCGGAAACCGGTGCACCGCCGGCGTCTGCTTGAACACCTCGACGAACTTCTCGGGGTCGGCGTTCGCGATGGTCGCCGCATCGAGCGTCCCGAGCCGTTCGCGGATCTTCGCGGGCCCCGCAAACGCCGTCTCCATCGGCACCTGCTGATCCAGCAGCATCCCGATCAGCAGAGCGAGAGGTTCTTCCGACAGCAAGGTGTCGGCGTCGGCGTCCCCCGTGATGTGCAACTCCGGCATGCCGCGAGCTTAGGCACGCCGTCCATCGGTGGTCGAGTAGCGCCCGGAGGGAGTGTGTCGAGACCCGACAACGCCTACATCGGCGATCGTCAGCGATTCGAGCTCCAATCCTCCAACCGCGAGTGGAGCGTGACGTAGTTCAGGATGAGGTCGCCGTGCCGGCCTTCAGCCTCCAGAAGCGCAAAGTACCTCTTGGCTTCCGGCTCCGAATCGAATGCCGCTAGCTGGCCCTCGAGGTGGTCGTCGTCCGCGATCCGCGCCACCTCGTAGATCAGCTCCGGGCTCCGATAGCCGCGGGGCACCTTCATGAAGAAGGTCCGCCACGTGCGGAATTGCCACGGACCAATCCTCACCCGCCAGTGAAGAGGATTCACCACCTCGAGCTCGAACATGACGGGGCTCTATTGCCGACAGCGGGCGCTGTCGCTGGTGGATGACCGTTCTCCCGACACGCCGTCGACACGCCGAACTTCCCCTGCGCGGTCCTCAGAGTGCGACAACAGTGGGTGCGCGTCGAGCCGATGCTGGTCTCGACACGGCGGCTGCGCCGCCTACTCGACCGCCGAGAGCGAAGTCACCAAGAAACCGGCAGCGCCTTGCCTTCCTCGTAACCGGCAGCCGATTGGATGCCGACGACGGCGCGGTCGTGGAAGGAGCGCAGGTTGGGGGCGCCGGCGTAGGTGAAGGATGACCGCACACCTGACGTGATCATGTCGAGCAGATCCTCCACCGACGGGCGGAGCGGGTCGAGGTAGATCGCCGAAGAGGAGATGCCTTCCGCGAAGAGTTCCTTGCGCGCCAGTTCATAGGGGTCGATCCCGCCGAACCGCTCGTGCACGGCTTTCGTCGACGCCATCCCCCAGCTCTGCTTGTAGGCCCGACCGTCGGCATCCGTCTCGACCTCTCCGGGCGATTCCAGGGTGCCGGCGAACCAGGAGCCGATCATGACGCTCGACGCGCCTGCGGCGAGGGCGAGGGCGACGTCGCGGGGGTAGCGCACTCCCCCGTCGGCCCAGACGTGGGCGCCGAGTTCGCGGGCGGCTTCGGTCGTCTCCAGCACGGCGGAGAACTGCGGGCGTCCGACGGCCGTCATCATGCGGGTCGTGCACATCGCGCCCGGTCCGACACCGACTTTCAGGATGTGGGCGCCCGCGGCGACGAGGTCGCGCACCCCGTCGGCGGTGACGATGTTGCCGGCGACGATGGGGAGGCCCAAGTCGAGGCCGCGCACCGCTTCGAGCGCGGTGAGCATCCCCTCCTGGTGTCCGTGGGCGGTGTCGACCACGAGCACGTCGACCCCGGCGTCCGCCAGCGCCTTCGCCTTGCCGGCGATGTCGCGGCTGATGCCGAGCGCGGCGGCGACCCGAAGCCGCCCGGCCGCGTCGACCGCGGGGCGGTAGATGGTGCCGCGAAGCGCTCCGGTGCGACTGGTCGACCCGATGATCGTGCCGCCCTGCGACACGTCGGCTCGGTCGTACCCGGCGACGGCGAGCGCGTCGAAGGCGGCTCGCGGGTCGGCGGCTTCTACGACGGGGAGCCCCTCCTGCGCGGGTTCCCACACCGGCGACTGCTCTTTCACCCAGGCGATCGCCGCGGCGGCGTCGTCGACGGCGAGGTCTTGCGGCAGCACTCCGAGTCCGCCGCGGCGGGCGAGGGTCGCGGCGAGCCGTCGGCCGGTCACCGAGTTCATGTTGGCCGAGACGATCGGGATCGTCGCGCCCGTTCCGTCGTCGGGCGACAGGTCGACGTCGAGACGGCTCGCGACCCCCGATCGGCTCGGAATCAAGAAGACATCCGAATACGTCAAATCGTGCGCCGGGAGGGTGGTGGAGAACCGCATGCGGCCAAACTTATCCGGGCGAGCGCCTAAGCTGGAGCGGCTTCAAAACGCCACCACACACAACAGACCTCAACGCAATGAGAGTGGGCGGTTTACCGTGTCGAGCCCCGTAACCGGGATCACATCAGAAGAAGAGTTCGGCGCCAACGAGTGGCTCGTTGACGAGATGTACGAGAGGTACCTCGCCGACAAGAACTCGGTCGACCAGAGCTGGTGGCCGGTTCTCGAGCAGCGCCGCTCCGGCACTCCGGCCGCCGCCGAACCGGCAGGCGAGTCGGCCCCCACCGCCGAGACCGAGCCCGACCCGCAGAACCAGGTCGGCGGTGAGGCGCAGATCCCCGAAGCGGTCACCGACAACGCCCCGGCCGCCGCCGTCCCCGTCGTTCAGGCACCCGCCACGGGCGGCACCCCGGTCGCCCGCACCACCAACGCCCCGGCGAAGCCGCAGCCGATCCCGGCCGACGCCCCGCAGGTCGCCCCCGCCGCCGACTCCGTCGAAGAAGACGTCGTCACGCAGCTCAAGGGCATGCAGAAGACGCTCGCAACCAACATGGATGCCAGCCTCACCGTGCCGACGGCGACGAGCGTGCGCACCATCCCGGCGAAGCTCATGATCGACAACCGGATCGTGATCAACAACCACCTCAAGCGCGCCCGTGGCGGCAAGGTGTCGTTCACCCATCTCATCGCCTGGGCGATGGTGCAGGTGCTCAAGGAGTTCCCGAGCCAGAACGTCTTCTACGACGAGCCCGACGGCAAGCCGAGCGTCATCTCGCCCGCGCACGTCAACCTCGGCATCGCGATCGACCTGCCCAAGCCCGACGGCACCCGCTCGCTCATGGTTCCCGGCATCAAGCGCGCCGACACGATGGGGTTCGCCGACTTCGTCGCCGCCTACGAGGATGTCGTCGCCCGCACGCGTGCCAACAAGCTCACCGCCGACGACTTCAAGGGCATCACGATCTCGCTGACGAACCCGGGCGGGATCGGAACCGAGCACTCGGTGCCGCGGCTGATGAAGGGGCAGGGCTGCATCATCGGCGCCGGCGCCCTGGAGTACCCGGCCGCGTTCCAGGGGTCGAGCGCGAAGACGCTCGCCGAACTCGGCATCGGCAAGACGATCACCCTGACGTCGACCTACGACCACCGCGTCATCCAGGGCGCCGGTTCGGGCGAGTTCCTGAAGAAGGTACACGAGCTGCTCATCGGTGAGCGCGACTTCTACGAGAACATCTTCGCCTCGCTGCGCATCCCCTACGACCCGATCCACTGGGCCGAGGACATCAACGTCGACCTCTCCGAGCGGGTGTCGAAGACGGCGCGCGTGCAGGAGCTCATCAACCACTACCGGGTGCGCGGCCACCTGATGGCCGACATCGACCCGCTCGAGTACGTGCAGCGGTCGCACCCCGACCTCGACCTGTCGAGCCACGGCCTCACCTTCTGGGACCTCGACCGCGAGTACGTCGTCGGCGGTTTCGCCGGCAAGCGCAGCGCGCTGCTGCGCGAGGTGCTCGGCGTGCTCCGCGACTCCTACTGCCGCACGGTCGGCGTCGAGTACATGCACATCCAGAACCCGGAGGAGCGCGCCTGGTTCCAGGAGCGTCTCGAGCGGCCGTACGAGAAGCCGACGAAGGAAGAGCAGCTGCGCATCCTCTCGAAGCTCAACGAGGCCGAGGCGTTCGAGACCTTCCTGCAGACCAAGTACGTCGGGCAGAAGCGCTTCAGTCTCGAGGGCGGCGAGTCGACGATCGCGCTGCTCGACGAGATCCTCCAGGGTGCCGCCGAAGCGGGCCTCGAGGAGGTCGCCATCGGCATGGCGCACCGGGGCCGTCTCAACGTGCTCACCAACATCGCGGGCAAGACCTACGGCCAGATCTTCCGCGAGTTCGAGGGCACGCAAGACCCGAAGACCGTGCAGGGCTCCGGCGACGTGAAGTACCACCTCGGCACCGAGGGAACCTTCACCGGGATGACGGGCAAGGAGGTCGCGGTGTACCTCGCGGCCAACCCCTCACACCTCGAAGCCGTCGACGGCGTGCTCGAAGGCATCGTGCGGGCCAAGCAGGATCGCAGTGCCCCCGGCACGTTCAACGTGCTGCCGCTGCTCGTGCACGGCGACGCCTCGATGGCCGGTCAGGGCATCGTGATGGAACAGCTGCAGATGTCGCAGCTGCGCGCCTACCGCACCGGCGGCACGATCCACGTCGTCATCAACAACCAGGTCGGCTTCACCACGCCGCCGTCGGAGGCCCGCAGCTCGGTCTACGCCTCGGATGTCGCCAAGACGATCCAGGCTCCGATCCTGCACGTCAACGGCGACGACCCCGAAGCCGTGGTGCGCGTCGCGGAGCACGCCTTCGCCTACCGGCAGAAGTTCAAGAAGGATGTCGTCGTCGACCTCATCTGCTACCGCCGGCGCGGACACAACGAGGGCGACGACCCGTCGATGACGCAGCCGCTCATGACGACGCTCATCGAGGCCAAGCGCAGCGTGCGCACCCTGTACACCGAGGCGCTCGTCGGCCGTGGCGACATCACGCAGGAGGAGTTCGAGGCCGCCCACCGCGACTTCCAGGAACGACTCGAGCGCGCGTTCGCCGAGACCCACGCCGCGCAGACCGGCACCATCCCGGTCGTCACGACCGACAGCCAGCCGGTCGCCGACCTGGAGCGTCCCGACGCGCAGCAGGACGACTCCGCAGGCGAACCCGCGACCACCGGCATCTCGCAGGCGCTGCTCGAGCAGATCGGTGACGCGCACGGCAACCTGCCCGAGGGCTTCACGGTGCACCCGAAGCTGCGGCAGCTGCTGAACAAGCGCATGGAGATGAGCCGCAACGGGCAGATCGACTGGGGCTTCGGTGAGCTCATCGCGCTCGGCTCCCTGCTCACGGAGGGCACCCCGGTGCGCCTCGTCGGTCAGGACGCCCGGCGCGGAACGTTCGTGTCGCGGCACGCCGTGTTCCACGACCGCGAGAACGGCCAGGAGTGGCTGCCGCTCGCGAACCTCGCCGAGAACCAGGCGAAGTTCTGGATCTACGACTCGCTGCTGTCGGAGTACGCCGCCCTCGGCTTCGAGTACGGCTACTCGGTCGAGCGGCCCGACGCGCTCGTGCTCTGGGAAGCCCAGTTCGGCGACTTCGTCGACGGGGCTCAGACCGTCATCGACACGTTCATCTCGAGCGCCGAGCAGAAGTGGGGCCAGCGCTCCAGCGTCGTGCTGCTGCTGCCGCACGGCTACGAGGGCCAGGGTCCCGACCACTCGTCGGCGCGCATCGAGCGCTTCCTGCAGCTCGCCGCGGAAGACAACATGACGATCGCGCGCCCGTCGACGCCCGCGTCGTACTTCCACCTGCTGCGCCGTCAGGCCTACGCCCGGCCGCGTCGCCCGCTGGTCGTCTTCACGCCGAAGTCGATGCTGCGGCTCCGCGGCGCGACGAGCGAGGTCGCCGACTTCACGTCGGGCCGATTCGAGCCGGTCATCGACGACGCACGGCTGACCGAGCAGGGCGCGGGCGACGCCGTGAAGCGGGTGCTGCTGCACGCCGGCAAGCTGCACTACGACCTGCTCGCCGAGGTCGAGAAACGGGATGACGCGGGCTCCTTCGCGCTGGTGCGCGTCGAGCAGTACCACCCGTTGCCCGTCGCCGAGATCACGGCGGCACTCGGCCGCTACCCGAACGCGGAGATCGTCTGGGTGCAGGAGGAGCCGGAGAACCAGGGCGCCTGGCCGTTCATGCTGATGGAGCTCGCTCCGCGGCTGCCGCTGGGGCGCACCATCCGGGTCGTCTCGCGTCCGGCATCCGCCGCGACGGCGACCGGTTCGTCGAAGCGTTCCGCCGCCGAGCAGACCGATCTGATCGAACGGGCCTTCAGCCTCTGAGCCGAGGTCAGGCCTGCGGCTCCGTCACGAGCTTCTGGAGGTGGCGCAGGTCGACCTTGCCGCTCGGGCCGCGGTCGAGTGAGTCGCGGACCAGCAGACGGCGGGGCCGCTTGTACCCGGCGAGCCGGGTGCCGAGGTAGGCATCGAGGTCTGCGACCGTCGGTGCGCTGCCGGCGCGCCGGGCGACGACGGCCGCGACGACGGCACCCCAGCGGTCGTCGGGGAGGCCGAAGACGGCCGCGTCGACGACATCCGGATGCGCCAGCAGCAGGTCTTCGACCTCGACCGGGTAGACCTTCTCGCCGCCCGTGTTGATGACGGTCGAGTCGCGCCCGAGGAACTCGATCACTCCGTCGGCGTCGACCCGCACCCAGTCGCCGGGGACGACGTGCCGGACGCCGCCGATGTCGCGGTAGACCTCGGCCGTCTTCTGCGGCTGGTCGAGGTACCCCAGCGGCATCGCCCCCCGGTAGGCGAGCACGCCGACGCCCTCCCGCACAACGCGACCCTCGGCATCCAGAACCACCGCGCCGTCGGCCAGCCGCAGCCGGCTCGGGAGGTCGTCGGGTGAGCTGACCGTGGCGTACGCGAACGGGCCGCCCTCGCTGGCTCCGACGATGTCGATGAGGGTTGCCCCCGCATGCCGGAGCAGATCGGCCTTGCGGTCGTCGGTCCACGCCATCCCCGAGCTGACGATCGTGCCGAGCGTCGAGGCGTCGTACGGTTCGCCCTCGAGCGCCGCACGGTCCAGCTCTTCGACGAGCGGCGTCGCGATCGCGTTGCCCGCGATGACGAGGCGGGTCACGCCGTGGCGGGCGATCGCCCGCAGCGCCCGCGCGGGATCGAACCGCGGCGAGTCGAGGAAGACGACGAGACCCCCTGCCGCGAGGGTGTTCATGCTCTGGAACATGGCCGCCGCGTGCATCAGCGGCGAGATGGGGAGGGTGCGCGGCTTCGCGACGTCGGCGCGCATCGCGAGGTGGACGATCTCGTCGACACTCGTCGGGAACGGCACGCCCGCCGGGCCGTAGATCGAGACCATCTGGGCGTCGAGCAGGTCGCCGTGCCGCCAGACGACGGCCTTGGGCGCGCCCGTCGTCCCCCCGGTGAACAGGTAGATCTCGTCGCCGCCCCCGAGCGTCGTGACCTCGGCCCGCTCGGAGCGCAGAAGGTCGGCGTAACGTTCGGCCCGCCGCTCGCCGGACGTGACCGGGGCGGCGTCGGCGTCCGCGATCTCGACGAGCCCGACCGGGAACCCGAACGTCGCGCTCGCCTCGCGCACGACGTCGCCGAGGGACTCCGGGTACAGCAGCACCCGGGCCCCGCTCGTCCGCACGAGGTCGGACAGTTCGTGCGGGCGGTAGCGGAAGTTCAGGTTGACCGGAACGGCCCCGAGCTTGAAGAGTGCGTAGATCGCCTCGAGGTACTCGGGCCGGTTGTAGAGGAAGAGCCCGACCGGGTCGCCCTGCGCCACTCCGCGTTCGGCGAGCGCCCCGGCGAGCCGAGCGGCCCGGTCTTCGAGTTCGCCGTAGCTCAGCGTCGTGTCGCCTCCGGCCACCGCCGGAGCGTCGGGCGCGGCGGCGGCGATGCGGTCCCAGATCTGCGACCAGTTGAGCGCCCATGCGGGTTCCGGCACGACGACCATTGTTCCCCTCACCCGAGCGACGGCAGCACTGCTCCGGACGGCTGCCGACGCTTCTCGAAAGCGGTACGCCACGTCTCGCCGATCAGCTCGGCGGTCCAGCCGCCGTCGGAGTACTCCACCGCGGCCTCGGCCGGGTGCGTGTACAGCGTGAGCCGGTCACCGCCGATTCCGATCGCCTGCCCCGTGACGTCGGCCGCCGCATCCGATGCGAGCCACACGACGAGAGGGGCGACATCCTCCGGTGATCCCAAAGCATGTTCGCGACGCACCGAGCGCGGCAGCGGCTCCCCCTGCAGGAAGCCTTCGTAGAGCTCGGTGTAGGCCGGGATCGTCCCGGTCATCGCGGTCATCGCGGTCGGCACGACGACATTGGCGGTGATGCGGTCGCGAGCCAGTTCCAGCGACCAGGTGCGCGCCATCGCGACGAGGCCCGCCTTGACCGCCGCGTAGTTGGTCTGCCCGAAGCTTCCGAACTGGCCGGCCGGGGATCCGATGAGGATGAGCCGGCCGCCCTCGCCCTGCTCGCGCATCGCGGTCGCGGCCGCACGGCCGAGCGTGAAGGTGCCGCGCAGATGCGTCGAGACGACGAGGTCGAAGTCATCGTCGCTCATCTTCCACAGCACCCGGTCACGCAGCACCCCGGCGTTGGAGACGACGATGTCGAGCCTGCCGAGCCGCGTGCGTGCGGCGTCGACCAACGTTGCGGCGACTTCGGTCGAGCCGACCGGCGCGACGACCGCGGTCGCCTGCCCGCCGGCTGCCGTGATGGCGTCGACCACGGTCGCCGCCGTCTCCCCGTCGATGTCGTTGACGACGACGGCGGCACCGGCGGCGGCCAGCTGTTCGGCATACGCGCGCCCCAGCCCTCGGCCACTGCCGGTGACGATCGCGACGCGCCCGTCGAGCTGCCCGCTCATGCGTAGTACCTCAGCACCATGTCGGCGACGCACACCGGTTTCGTCGCACCCTCGACCTCGAAGGTGACCTCGGCCTCGATCTGGGTTCCGCCGGGCACCTCGGTCGCCGCGCGGACGATCCCCCGCACCCGCACGCGTCCCCCGACCGGAACGGGGGCCGGGAAGCGCAGGCGGTTGAGCCCGTAGTTGACGCCGAGCCCGACCTCGGTGACCTCGAACACCTCGGCCATGAGCGGCGCGACGAGACACAGCGTGAAGTAGCCGTGCACGATCGTGCCGCCGAACGGGGTGGACGCCGCGAAGACGGGGTCGAGGTGCACGGGGTTGTGATCCCCCGTGAGGTCGGCGAAGCGGTTGACCTCATCCTGGGAGATCTCGCGCCACGACGAGGGTCCGAACTCGGAGCCGACCAGGGTCGGAAGTTCGGTCAACGATGCGCGGAGACGCTGGTTCGCCACGAGGCCTTTTCCTTTCGTGAGGCAACGCGGCGACGCCACGCCTTCTGGATGCTGGGGACGATGCCGTCGGGCAGGAACAGCAGCACGACGACGAGAACGATGGCGTAGCCGGCGTACTGCAGCGTCGGCCCGGCCGTGGCCGGCAACCCCGGCATGGTGCTGAGCACGTTGAGGACCTGCAGGAGCACGGCGATGACGAGCACGCCGACGATGCCGCCCCAGAGCGAGCCGATGCCGCCGACGACGGCCATGATCACGTACTCGAACGACTTCGACGCGGGAAAGGAGTCCTGGCTCACGAAGGGGATGAAGAACGCCGACAGGGCGCCCGCGAAGCCGGCGAAGACGGCGGACAGCCCGAACACCTGGATCTTGCTGCGCAGCACGGGAACACCCGAGGATGCCGCCGCCGTCTCACTCCCTCGTAGCGCACGCATCCCCCGGCCGAACCGGCTCGCGACGAGGTGCTGCGAGACGACGAGGGCGATGACGAGGATCCCGACCGCCAGGTAGACGTACCCGAGCTGCCCGCCGGGAAGCAGCGGCGGAATCCCCATGATCCCCACCCCGCCCCCGAACAGCGGCACGGTGCTCATCACGAGATGGACGAGCAGCAGCACGGCGAGGGTGCCGAACGCGAGGTAGTGGCCCCGCAGCCTGAGCAGCGGCGCGCCGATCGCCACCGCGAAGGCCCCCGCCACGACGGGTGCGGCGAGCAGGCCGACGACCGGCGGAAGACCCAGTTGCCGGCACAGGACACCGACGGTCAGCGCGCCGACCGCGACGAAGGCCGACTGCCCGAGCGACGCCTGGCCGGCGTACCCCATGAACAGGGTGAGGCCGACGACGACGATCATCGACAGCAGCATCTGCATGAGGAAGGTCAGGTCGCGCACGAACAAGGGCAGGATGATCGCCACGATCGCGAAGGCGGCGATCGGGATGTAGGGGGCGAGGCGTCTCATTTCGCTTCCTCCGTGGTGAGCGAGCGGTGGCGGGCGATCATCACGACGAGCATCATGACGAGTGCGAGCTGTGTCTGGAACGACCCGTTGAGGTAGCCGGCCACCATCTGACCCGACACCCCGAGCACGAGGGCACCGATGAGGGTGCGCCCGGGGCTGCTGAGCCCGCCGAACACCGCTGCCGCGAATCCGCTCAGCGCGAGCGGGAGGTCGGAGTAGACCGAGAGCGGCAGGGTCGGCGCGATCAGCACGCCGGCGAGCCCGCCGAGTGCGCCCGCAATGGCGAACGCGGCGAGACCCATGTGCCGGATCTCGATCCCGACCAGGCGAGCGGCGCGCGGGTTCGATGCGGCAGCCGACATCCCTCTGCCGAGGTCGGTGCGCTCGAAGAACAGCCACATCGCGCCGAAGACGGCCAGGGTGACGACGACGATCAGCACGCGTTGCGACTCGATCCCGACCCCCGCGATCTCGAGGGAACCCTCGATGCCGGGGGGCGAGATCGGGTTCTGCCCCCACACCAGGATGATGATCGCGGTGCCCAGGAACGACAGGCCGAGGGTCACGAGCAGGGCGACGAAGGCCGGCGTTCCCGGCCGGGACAGCGTCACCAGCCCGACGAGCAGCCCCGCGACGGCGGAGATCGCCACGGCACCGAGTTCTCCCAGGCCGTGCGGGATCGCCATCGACAGCAGCGAATACGAGACGAGGCCGCCCAGTACGGTGAGGGTGCCTTGGGTGAAGTTCACCACGTTGGTGACGCGATGCACGACGACGAATCCGCTGCCGATGAGGGCGAACGATGCGCCGACGGCCAGCCCGGAGACCAGGAAGGTCAGGAAGGTGCTCACGGTGATTCGCTCCCGTCTCGCGTCATCGCGGCCCCGAGGTAGATGGCGGCCAACTGGGGGTCGGCGCTGAGCACGTCGGTGGGGCCTTCGGCGACGACCCGGCCGGCCTCGAGCACGTAGGCACGCGAGCACAAGTCGAAAGCGAGGTCGACCTCCTGCTCGACGAGCAGGATCGTCGTGCCGTCCTCGCGGTTGATCTCGCGCAGGTGCTCGATGAGGCGCGCCGCGATGAGCGGGGCCAGCCCGAGGGAGAGCTCGTCGATGAGCAGAACGTCGGGTTGCGCCATCAGGGCTCGTCCGATCGCGACCATCTGCTGTTGGCCGCCGGACAGCAGCCCGGCCCGCTGTCGGCGGAGGGGGCGCAGATCGGGCATGACGGCGTACACCCGCTCGGTGTCGCGGTCGCGACGCGGCATCGTCCAGGCACCGAGTCGGAGGTTGTCGTCGACCGACATGTCGGCGAACATCTGCCGGCCTTCGGGAACCTGGGCGCTCCGCCCGCCGATGTCGATCGTGCCCGACGCCGTCGGCACCAGACCGCTCACGGCATTCAGCGTCGTCGTCTTTCCCGCGCCGTTCGGTCCGACCAGCGCCACCATCTCGCCGGCCTCGACATCGAGGCTGACGCCGTCGAGGGCGGTGGCGGCACCGTAGGTGACGACGAGATCACGGATGTGCAGCATGGTGGTCTCCGGTCCCCAGGTAGGCCTCGATCACGCGAGGGTCGGCGCGAATCGCGTCGGGTGTGCCATCGGCGATGACTCGACCGAGGTCGAGCACCGTGATGCGATCGGCGAGCCGCATCACGAGTCCGACATCGTGTTCGATGAGCAGCACGGTGACGCCGTCGGCGTGAAGTTCGCGCACGAGGTCTTCGAACGCGCGCCGTTCTGTCGAGCGCAGCCCCGACGCGGGTTCATCGAGCAGCAGCAGCCGCGGGCGCGCGACGAGGGCGCGGGCGAGCTGCACCCGACGCTGTTGGCCGAGCGGGAGCCCGCCGGCCTCGGCGTCGACCCACTCCCCCAGCCCGACGCGCTCGAGGGCGTCGCGCGCGTCGGCGAAGATCTCGCGCTCCTCGCGGCGATGGCCGGCGGTGCGGAGGATCGCCGCGGCGATGCCGCTGCGGGTGCGCGCGTGCGCTCCGACGGCGACGTTCTCGAGCACCGAGAGGCCCGGGAACAGTCGCGCGCCTTGGAAGACGATCGCCACTCCGAGTTCGGCGCGACGATGAGGGGGAAGGCGGTCGATCCGCGTGCCGTCGAGGGTGATCGTGCCGGCGCTCGGTGTCAGGTGTCCGCTGACGAGGCTGAACAGGGTGGACTTTCCGGCCCCGTTGGGACCGATCACGCCGCGCAGCTCGCCGTCGGCAACCGTCAACCGCACGTCGTCGGTGGCCCGCACGCCCCCGAAGGAGCGTGAGACGCCGTCGATCTCGAGCAGCGGAAGACCGCCTTCCCCGATACTCATCAGTTGGGCAGGTCCGCGAAACGCTCGATGCTGTACTCGGTCGCGACGAACGCGCCGTCCTGGATCTCGACGATCGCCAGGTCGGCGGTCGTGAGTCCGACGTGGTCGGTCGGCGAGTACGCCTTCCGCCCGATCGTCGTCAGGATGTCGAGACCCTCGAGAGCGTCCCGAACGGCGGCGTGGTCGGTCGACCCGGCGGCTTCGATCGCGGCCTTGATCAGCTGGATCGCTGCGGCACCTTCGAACGCGAACTGCGGCGGGTAGGGGTAGTCGGCCGCGCTGTCCGACGCCGCCCAGAGGGCTGCGAAGTCGTCGATCTGCGTCTTCAGGCTTCCCGCC
The DNA here is from genome assembly GCF_014653215.1 of Pseudolysinimonas yzui. Classification (GTDB taxonomy): domain Bacteria; phylum Actinomycetota; class Actinomycetes; order Actinomycetales; family Microbacteriaceae; genus Pseudolysinimonas_A; species Pseudolysinimonas_A yzui. The sequence continues at coordinate 153,064 of NZ_BNAI01000003.1, forward strand.
GGGATGTCCGCTCCGGCAACCGCGAGGTTGCTGGAGAGGATGACGCCCTCGCCCGCCTCGCCGACCGGGATGCTGTACAGCGTGCTGGCCTGGGCGCCGGTCATGTAGAGCTGCACCCCGCTGCCCGCACCCTGGGCCGCGAACTGACCGGTGATGATGCCCGGCGCGGGGCCCGCGCCCCAGACCAGGAACGCGTCGGCGCCGGAGTCGAGCGCCTTGGTGATGAGCGGCGTGAAGTCGGTGGCCGCCTGGTCGAACGGCTCGTTGAGCACGATCTCGAGGCCCGCCTCGTCGGCGTACTGCACGGTCGACTCGCTGCCGCCCGTTCCGAAGACGTCGCCTCCGGTGTAGCCGATCGCGAGCTTCTCGACGCCGATGGCGGTGAAGTACTCCACCATCGCCTGGCCGTAGATCTCGGCCGTCGCGGGGACGACGAAGATCCACTCGTTGCTGCCGTCGCCGTAGGCGCTGACCGGGCCGAGCGACAGGGTCGGGATCTGCGCGGCGGTCGCGCTCTCCGAGATGGCCGCCGATGCGCTCACGAACGACGACGAGACCAGCACGTCGTATTCGCCGGACGCCGCCAGCTGGTTGTACTCGGTGACGGATTGCGTGACGTCGGTGGTGTCGTCTTTGAACGTGAGTTCGATCTGACGCCCGTCGATCCCGCCCTCGGAGTTGATCTGCTCGGCCATCAGTTCCATCGCCGCCGAGCCGGGGCCACCCAGGATGGCGTAAGGACCGGTGAGCGGCAGAACGACGCCGACCTTGATCGGACCGTCATCCGATCCGCCTTCGGCACCGCTTGCGGTGCACCCGGCGAGCGCTGTGATGGCGACCGCGGCAGCCGCCGCAATCACCCATGACTTCCTCTTCATCGAGGACACTCCATTCTTCGTTGAACGGTACTTGGCAATCAGGAACCCTGACTGTCAGGATTACTGAGTATTGCCGATCATGGAGAAGATTCGCCGCCACGTCAAGTGAGAGACTGTGGCGACCACACCGAAGGGGGAGTCGATGAGCGAACGCAGCGCCGCGCCGTTACTCGGCGACGCACGCCACTCGACCGTGCTGTACCTCGTCAAGCAGGTCGAGTTGGCGATCCGGGCGCAGATCGACGAGGTGGTGGGCGGATACGGGCTGACGGCCCTGCAGTACACGTCGCTGACGGTGCTGGCGCGGCATCCCGGGATCACCAGCACCCAGCTCGCGCGCAACTCGTTCGTGCGCATCCAGACGATGGCGCAACACCTCGCGTCGCTCGAGGAACGTCACCTCATCCGTCGGGTGCGTGACCCGCAGATGAAGCGTCAGGTGCTGGTCTTCCTCAGCGAGCAGGGGCTCAAGATCCTCGACGACCTCGCCGAACCCATCGCCGACATCGAACGCCGGATGCTGGCCGACTTCAGCGCGGCGGACGCGAAGCGCCTACGGGAGCAGCTCGGGGCGATCCGCATGGCCCTCAGCGGCAGCGCCGCTCACTGAGGTCGGTCTCAGAGGAGTTTCGCGAGGATGGCGGCGCGGAGTTCTTCGGGTGCCTTCTCCTGGCACGCCCGCTGCATCTTGAGGGTCAGGGTGACGCCGACGAGGTGCTCGCCGGTGCAGTCTTCGCAGTTCTCGAGGTGGTCGGTGATGTCGCGGAAGTCCTGATCGCTCAGCTCGCGGTGCAGGTACTCCTCGAGTTCGGCCTTGGCTTTGTCGCAGCCGCAGTCGGTCATGTCGCGCTCCTGGTGGTGGGAGCCGGAACGGTGATGCCGCGCTCGCGGGCATAGTCGGCGAGCAGATCACGCAGGAGTCGACGGCCACGGTGCAGTCGACTCATCACGGTTCCGACGGGGGTTTTCATGATGTCGGCGATCTCCTGGTACGAGAAACCTTCGACGTCGGCGAGGTAGACGGCGAGCCGGAAGTCTTCGGGGATCGACTGCAGAGCTGCCTTGACGTCGCTGTCGGGCAGGTGGTCGATCGCCTCGGCTTCGGCCGACCGCGTCGAGCGACCCTGAGTGAGCGACTCGGCTCCGCCGAGCTGCCAATCCTCGAGGTCGTCGATGGTGCCCTGGTAGGGGCCGCGCTGGTTCTTGCGATAGGTGTTGATGAACGTGTTGGTGAGGATGCGGTAGAGCCACGCCTTGAGATTGGTGCCCTGGGTGAACGAGCCGAAGGCCGCATAGGCCTTCACGTAGGTCTCCTGCACCAGATCGCCGGCATCCGCCGGGTTGCGGGTCATCCGCAGCGCCGCGGCGTACAGCTGGTCCATGAAGACCAGCGCCTGTTCTTCGAACAGACGTCGCAACTCGGGGGCCGGCTGCACCGGCGGGGTGTCGCTCATCGCCGTCGAGTCTAGTTCCGCGGGCCGGGCGGGACGGTCGAGCAGGGCGGTGGGCATACCCTAGACAACCGATGGCTGACTCGACCTATTCCGCAGGCTGGACGGCGCCCGTCGCGACCGGTCCGCTCGACGCGCACCTCGTGATCCCGGGGTCGAAGAGCCTCACCAACCGCGAACTCGTGCTCTCGGCACTCGCCTCCGGCCCGTCGACGCTGCACGCCCCCCTCATCGCCCGCGACACCGAGCTGATGGTGGACGCGCTCCGCGCGCTCGGCACGACGATCGACACGTCTTCCCCCGACTCGTGGTCGATCATCCCGGGTGAGGTCAGCGGCAATGCGGAGCTGCATGCCGGGCTCGCCGGAACGGTGATGCGCTTCATCCCGCCGGTCGCCGCGCTCGCCGACGGCCCGGTCACGATCGACGGCGACGCGCACGCCCGCAAACGCCCGATGGCGACCACGATCGACGCCCTGCGCTCGCTCGGCGTCGCCGTCGTCGACGACGGCCGGGGAAGCCTGCCGTTCACGATCCACGGCACCGGGCTGGTCGAGGGTGGCGAGATCACGATCGACGCGTCCGCCTCGAGCCAGTTCGTGTCGGGACTGCTGCTCGCCGCACCGAGATTCCGCGACGGCTTGGTGCTGCGCCACGCCGGCGAGCGGCTGCCGAGCCTGCCGCACATCAAGATGACGATCGACACCCTCGCCCGCCGGGGCGTGACGGTGACGAGCCCGGAGCCCGCGACCTGGGTCGTGGCTCCCGGCGAGATCGCCGGTGCCGACGTTCACATCGAGCCCGACCTGTCGAACGCGGGGCCGTTCCTCGCCGCCGCGCTCCTGGCGGGTGGTCGCGTCACGATCGCCGGCTGGCCCGAGTCGACCACCCAGGTCGGCGACCTGTTCCGCACGCTGCTCCCCCGCTTCGGCGCCACCGTGACCCGGGAGGCCGACGGCCTGACGGTCGACGGCGGTGCCGGCTGGCGCGGCGGGCGCACCTGGCCCGGCGTCGACCTCGACCTCACTGAAGGCGGCGAGCTCGCCCCGACCTTCGCGGCGCTCGCGGCTCTGGCCACGAGCGGCTCGCGCATCACCGGCATCGGCCACCTGCGGGGGCACGAGACCGACCGCCTCGCCGCCCTCGTCGCCGAGATCACCGGCCTCGGCGGCCGTGTCACCGAACTCGACGACGGGCTCGCCTTCGAGCCCGCTCCCCTCCACGGTGCCCCGTGGCGGGCGTACGCCGACCACCGGATGGCGACGACGGGCGCGCTGCTCGGCCTCGTCGTGCCCGGCGTCGTCGTCGACGACATCGCCACGACGGCGAAGACCCTGCCCGAGTTCCCGGCGCTGTGGGGGCAGATCCTCGCATGAGCTGGCTGCCGCCGGACGACGACGACGAGGGCTTCGACGCCTGGGACGAGTCGGATGTGCGGGTGCGGCCGAACCCGAAGGGCACCAAGCCGCGCACCAAGAACCGCCCCGAGCACGGCGACGCCATCGACGCGCGGGTGCTGTCGGTCGACCGGGGGCGCTACACCGTGCTCGCCGACGAGAACGGACCCGACGAGCGGGTGCTGACGGTCGCGCGCGCCCGCGAGCTGCGCAAGCAGGCGATCGTGACCGGCGATCGGGTGGATGTCGTGGGCGACACGAGCGGAGCCGAGGGGTCGCTGGGGCGCATCGTGCGCATCCAGCCCCGCACGACGCTGCTGCGCCGCAGCGCCGACGACACCGACGAGGTGGAGCGGATCATCGTCGCCAACGCCGACCAGCTGCTGATCGTCGTCGCCGCGGCGAACCCCGAGCCCCGCCCCCGTCTCGTCGACCGCTACCTGGTCGCGGCCTATGACGCCGGCATCGCGCCGATCATGGTCATCACGAAGACCGACCTGGCCGACCCGGAGCCGTTCCTGCGCAACTTCGAGGCCCTCGACATCCCGGTCGTGAGGTCGGGGCAGGATGCCTGGCCGATCGCGGAACTCACCCCCCTGCTCGACGGGCACACCACCGTCGCGGTCGGGCACTCGGGGGTCGGCAAGTCGACCCTCGTCAACGCTCTCGTGCCGGGAACGGATCGCGCGGTCGGGGTGGTCAACGCCGTCACCGGCCGCGGGCGACACACCTCGTCGTCGACGGTCTCGCTGCGGGTGCCGACCGGCGGGTGGATCATCGACACCCCGGGGGTGCGCTCGTTCGGGCTCGGCCACGTCGACACCGCCAACATCCTCAAGTCGTTCTCCGATCTGGCCGCGGTCGCCGCGGACTGCCCCCGGGGCTGCACCCACCTGCCCGACGCCCCGGACTGCGAACTCAACGAGGCGGTCGCCGACGGCCGGCTGCCCGCCGCCCGCGTCGACTCCCTCCAGCGCCTGCTGACCACGCTCACGGGGTAGCTTGCTGAGTGTGACCTTCAGCCTCTCCGACGACCTCGCGGTCGCCCTCGTGCTCGCCGCCGAAGCCGACCTCATCGCGATCGACCGCTACCGCGCCCAAGACCTCGACGTGCAGCTCAAGCCCGACCGCTCGCAGGTGACGGATGCCGACACCCGCGTCGAGCGGATCATCCGCGAGCATCTGGCCGAGGCCCGTCCCGACGACTCGATCGTCGGCGAGGAGTTCGGCACCGCGGGCACGTCGAACCGCCAGTGGATCATCGACCCGATCGACGGCACCAGCAACTTCGTGCGCGGGGTGCCGATCTGGGGTGCCCTCATCTCGCTCGTCATCGACGGGGTGCCGCAGGTGGGTGTCGTCAGCGCCCCCGCTCTGGGGCGACGCTGGTGGGCGGCGACCGGGCATGGCGCCTGGCTGCAGCAGGACGGCGGCGAACCGCGCCGGCTGCGGGTGAGCGGCATCGCCGACCTGGCCGCCGCATCCTTCTCGTACAACAGCCTCAAGCACTGGGACCAGTACGGCCGGCTCGACCAGCTGGTCGCCCTGAGCCGCGCCGTCGAGCGCACCCGCGCGTTCGGCGACCTGTGGTCGTACATGCTGCTCGCCGAGGGCGCGATCGACATCGCGGGCGAATTCGACGTGAAGCCGTGGGACATCGCCGCGCTCGTTCCGATCGTGCGCGAGGCCGGGGGACGCATCACGGATGTCGACGGCGCCGACGCCCTCGACACCCTCTCGGTGCTCGCCACGAACGGCCTCCTGCACGACGACGTGCTCGGGTATCTGCGAACTTCCTGAATCGCTATGCTGGCGCCGTGAAAACGTCTCGACTTCTCGCTCGCCGCATCGTCGGTGGCCTCGCCCTCACTCTCGCCGCCGCCGCTCTTGCGGGGTGCAGCGTCCTCGAATCCGTCGTCACCGGTGTGCCCGAAGGGGAAGCCGACGTCTTCACGCTGACGATCGGCGACTGCCTCAACGACCTCAGCGCACCCGACGAGGTCACCACGGTGCCGATCGTCGACTGCGCGGAGCCGCACGACACCGAGGTGTTCGCCCGCACCGACTCGACGAGCGCCGAGTTCCCCGGTGACGCCGCCCTCTCCGACGAGCTCACCACGTTCTGCCAGGGCGACGCCTTCACCGAGTTCGTCGGCATCCCGTACGCCGACTCGATCTACGCCACCAGCGGGTACTTCCCCACCGAGGGCAGCTGGGGCAACGGCGACCGCGAGTTGCTCTGCACCATCGGCGACCCCAACGGGCAGACGACGGGGTCTCTGGCCGGCATCAACCAGTAGCCGCAAGGCCGACGCGCTCGGCTACCCGGCGGCGGCGAGCGTCTGCCGCTGGGTGCCGAGCCCGTCGATCGCCAGCTCGACCACGTCGCCGGCGGCGAGGAACCGCGGCGGCGTGAAGCCGAGCCCGACGCCCGGCGGGGTGCCGGTCAGCACGAGGTCGCCCGGTTCCAGGGTGAGGAACTGGCTGAGATAGCGCACGAGGAACAGCGGACCGAAGATCATCGTCGCCGTCGACCCGTTCTGCCGCACCTCTCCGTTGACGGTGCTCGTCATCTGCAGCGAACGGATGTCGGCGAACTCGTCGGGGGTCGCGAGCCACGGCCCGACGGGGCAGAAGGTGGGGGCCGACTTGCCCTTCATGAACTGGCCGGAGCGCTCCTGCTGGAACTCCCGCTCGCTCACGTCGTTGGCGAGCACGTAGCCGGCGATCGCCGCGGCCGCCTCGTCATCGCTCTGCAGGTACATCGAGCGGCGCCCGATCACGACGCCGAGCTCGACCTCGTAGTCGGTCTTGCGTGACGCCCGCGGGATGACGACGTCGTCGTCCGGACCGCTCAGCGCGTTCGGCGACTTGCTGAAGATGAGCGGTTCGGGTGGCACGGGCAGACCGAGCTCGGGGGCATGCTCGGCGAAGTTCATGCCGATCCCGATGATCTGGTGCGGCCGGGCGATGGGCGCACCGATGCGGTCGCCGGCGAACCGTTCGACCCGGCCCGCGGCGACGCGCGCCGAGACCTCCGCCTCGAGCCCGGCGATGCCCGCGCCGCCGAAGAACGCCTCGTCGAAGTCGGGGGTGAGGTCGGAGACGTCGACGTAGGTCGCGTCGTCGACCCGCACGATGGGGCGCTCGGCGCCGCGCGCACCGATCCGCATGAGTTTCATCGCGGCTCCCCAGCCAGTTCCGCTTCGTCGGCGCGCTCCAGCATCGCGCCGAGCTCCGCCAGGAACCGCGACCCTTGAGCGCCGTCCACCACGCGGTGGTCGAACGAGAGGCTGAGCGTCATCACCTGACGCAGCGCGATCTCGCCTTGGAACTCCCACGGGCGACGCTGCGCGGCGCCCAGGGCGAGGATGCCGGCCTCACCCGGGTTGAGGATCGGCGTGCCCGCCTCGACGCCGAAGACGCCGATGTTGGTGATCGTGAAGGTGCCCCCGGTGAGCCGCTCCGGGCTCGCCTTGCCGGCGCGGGCCTCCGCGGTGAGCTCGGCCAGCGCACCGGCCAGGGCGGTCAGACCGAGCGCTGCGGCATCCTTCACGTTGGGCACGACCAGTCCCCGGTCGGTCGCCGCGGCGATCCCGAGGTTGACGTACCCGTAGTGCACGATCTCCTGCGACGCCTCCTCCCATCGGGAGTTCAGCTCCGGATGCCTCGCGAGCGTCAGGCAGACCGCGCGCGAGACGATCGCGAGCAGCGAGATCTTGACGCCGGGGGACGCCGCGGTGAGTCGGCTCGCGAGCTCGAGCGCCGCGGTGGCGTCGATGGTGTGGAAGACCGTGACGTGCGGGGCCGTGAACGCGCTCGCGACCATCGCGGCGGCGGTGTGCTTGCGCACGCCACGGATCGGGATGCGGGTGACGGGGCCGGCGTCGACGATGCGATTCGCGACGGCGGCGACGTCGTCGCGCGTGATGAGCCCGCCCGGGCCGGTGCCCGCGATCGACGTGAGGTCGATTCCGAGCTGCCGGGCGAGGTGACGCACCGGCGGGGTGGAGCGGGGCCGCTCGTGCGCCACCCGGGCGACTGGCGCGGTGTCCGAGACGGGGCGGGACGGCAGCCCGCGGCGGGCCCGTCGCACCGGATGCCCGGCATGCTCGGGGCGCGCGCCGTAGCCGACGAGATTCGGCTGGGGAGCGTCCTCCTCGAGGGCCTCCCCGGCGGCGGACGGCGTCACCGCGAACGTCACGAGCGGGTCGCCGACGTTCACGGTCTGGCCGGCGCGGGCGTGCAGCGCGGCGACCACCCCGGAGTACGGGGACGGGAGTTCGACGAGGGCCTTCGCGGTCTCGACCTCGGCGATGATCTGGTTGAGCTCGACCGACTCGCCCTCCGCGATGCGCCACGCGACGATGTCGGACTCCGTGAGCCCTTCGCCGAGGTCGGGCAGGCGGAATTCGCGGAGCGTCATGCGTCCTCCAGGGCGGCGGGCGCCCGCCCCAGAGCGCGATCCACGCCGTCGAGGATGCGGTCGAGGTCGGGGATGTGGTGCTGTTCGAGGCGAGCTGGCGGGTAGACGATGTCGTGCCCGGTGACCCGCACCGGCGCCGCCTCGAGGTAGTGGAAGCAACGTTCGGTGATCGTCGCGGCGATCTCGGCACCGAGACCCGCCGTCTGCGGGGCCTCGTGCGCCACGACGAGCCGGCCGGTGCGGCGCACCGAGGCCTCGATCGTGGCGAAGTCGATCGGCGACAACGACCTCAGGTCGATGACCTCGATTCGCACGCCCTCGTCGGCGGCGGCGGTCGCCGCATCGAGAGCCGTCGGCACGAGCGACCCGAAGGTGACGAGGGTCACCTGGTCGCCGGGGCGAGCGACCCGGGCGGCGCCCATCGGCAGGTCGACGGCATCTTCGTCGACGTCGCCCTTCACGTGGTAGCGGCGCTTCGGCTCGAAGAAGATCACCGGATCGTCGCTCGCGATCGCCTGACGCAGGAGGGTGTGCGCATCCTGGGGCGTCGCCGCCGTGACGACCCGCAGGCCCGGGGTGTGCACGAACAGCGCCTCGGGCGAGTCGGAGTGGTGCTCCGCCGAGCCGATACCACCGCCGACCGGGATGCGGATGGTGAGCGGAAGCTTGACCGCGCCGTTCGTGCGGGCGTGCATGCGCGCCAGCTGCGAGACGATCTGGTCGAACGCCGGATAGACGAAACCGTCGAACTGGATCTCGCACACCGGCCGGTAGCCGCGGAAGGCGAGGCCGATCGCGGTTCCGATGATCGCGGACTCGGCAAGCGGGGTGTCGACGACCCGGTGGGCGCCGAACTCGGCCTGCAGCCCGTCGGTGATGCGGTAGACGCCGCCGAGCACCCCGACATCCTCGCCCATCACGACGACTTTCGGATCGGCCGCGAGCTCCCGGTACAGGGCGCGGTTGAGCGCCTTGCCCAGGGTGAGGGTCGTCGCCGCCATCAGGCGAACCCGTCGAGGTAGCGGGCATAGTCGGCGCGCTGCCGTTCCAGCACGGGGTGCGGCTCGGCGTACACGTTCTCGAAGATCGACAGCGGTTCCGGGTCGGCGAGGGCGAGGCATCCGGCCCGCAGCTCGGCCGCGACCGCATCCGCTTCCGCAGCGACCTCGGCATCCGCCGCCGCATCGAGCACCCCCGCGGCCCGCAGGTGTTCGGCGAGACGCGCGATCGGGTCGCGCCCGTGCCAGACGGCTAGCTCGTCGGCGTCGCGGTAGCGCGTCGGGTCGTCGGCCGTCGTGTGCGGTCCCATCCGGTAGGTGACGGCCTCGATGAAGGTCGGCCCCTCCCCCGCCCGGGCGCGAGCGAGAGCAGAACTCGTCGCGGCGCTCACGGCGAGCACGTCGTTGCCGTCGACCCGGATCGCCGGGATGCCGAACCCGGCAGCTCGGTCGGCGAGTTCGACCGTCGACTGGAGCGTCACCGGCTCCGAGATCGCCCAGTGGTTGTTCTGGCAGAAGAAGACGACGGGAGCGCGGAAGGATGCCGCGAACACCATCGCCTCCGAGACATCCCCCTCGCTCGTCGCGCCGTCACCGAAGTAGGCGACGGCCACGGAGTCGGCCCCGTCGTTGCGGATGCCCATCGCGTACCCGGTGGCGTGCAGGGTCTGGGCGCCGATGATCACCTGCGGCGTCGCCATCCCGATCGAGAACGGGTCCCATCCCGACGCGGTCGTGCCCCGCCAGACCCGCACCAGGTCGACGAGTCGCACGCCGCGCGTATAGGCGACGGCGTGCTCGCGGTAGCTGGAGAACACGAAGTCGTCGGCGCGGAGTGCGCGGCCGGAGCCGATCTGCGCGGCCTCCTGCCCGAGCAGCGGCGGCCAGAGCGCGAGTTCGCCCTGACGCTGCAAAGCCGTCGCTTCGGCGTCGATGCGTCGCACGACGACCATGTCGCGGTACAGGCCGAGCAGGTCGGCATGGGTCAGGTGCGCGACGAACGGGTCGAACTCGGCCGACGGCACGCGCACGCCGCGCTCATCGAGCAGTTGCACGAACACGGTCACCCCGCCGCTCGCGCGTCAGCGGCCGGACGGCCAGGCCCGGGCCGCGGGTCCGACGTAGAGCTGCTGCGGGCGGCCGATCTTCGTCGCCGGGTCGGTTGCCGCCTCGCGCCAATGGGCGATCCAGCCCGGCAGCCGCCCGATCGCGAACAGCACCGTGAAGGTGCGTGCCGGGAAGCCCATCGCCTTGTAGATGACCCCGGTGTAGAAGTCGACGTTCGGATACAGCTTGCGCTGGATGAAGTACTCGTCGGCGAGCGCCGCCTCTTCGAGCTCCTTCGCGATGTCGAGCAGCGGGTCCTTCACGCCGAGGTCGGCGAGCACCTCGTCGGCGCTCTCCTTGACGAGTTTCGCCCGCGGGTCGAAGTTCTTGTAGACGCGGTGCCCGAAGCCCATGAGCTTCACCCCGTCTTCCTTGTTCTTCACGCGCTCGACGAACTTCTGCACGCTCTCGCCGGAGTCGTGGATCTGCTGCAGCATCGTCAGCACGGCCTCGTTCGCGCCGCCGTGGAGCGGGCCGTACAACGCGTTGATGCCGGCCGAGATCGACGCGAACATGTTCGCCTCGGTCGAGCCGACGAGACGCACCGTCGAGGTGGAGGCGTTCTGCTCGTGGTCTTCGTGCAGGATCAGCAGCCGCTCGAGGGCGTTCACCAGTACGGGGTTGATCTCGTACGGCTCGGCCATGTTGCCGAAGTTGAGCTTGAGGAAGTTCTCGACGAACGACAGCGAGTTGTCGGGGTAGAGGAAGGCCTGGCCGAGCGACTTCTTGTGCGCATAGGCGGCGATCACCGGCAGCTTCGCGAGCAGCCGCACGGTGTTCATCTCGACCATCTCGGGATTGTGCGGGTCGAGCGAGTCCTCGTAGTAGGTGGAGAGTGCCGACACCGCCGAGGAGAGCACCGACATGGGATGCGCGGTGTGCGGCAGCGCCGAGAAGAACGTCTTGAGGTCTTCGTGCAGCAGGGTGTGGCGGCGGATCTTGTCCTCGAACTCGGCGAGTTCGGACTGCGTCGGCAGTTCGCCGTAGATGAGCAGCCACGCGGTCTCGAGATAGGTCGAGTTGCGGGCGAGGTCTTCGATCGCGTAGCCGCGATAGCGCAGGATGCCGGCGTCCCCGTCGATGTACGTGATCGCGCTCTTCGTCGACGCGGTGTTCACGAAGCCCTGGTCGAGGGCGGAGAGCCCGGTGGTCTTCATCAGCGACGAGACGTCGACGCTGTCGCGACCGTCGACGGCTCGGACGATGGGGAACTCGACGGTCGTGTCGCCGTAGGAGAACGTGGCCGTGTCGGGCCCTGCGGTTTCGCTCACCGTTACAGCCTAGAGGCCCCGGAATGGCATCCTGGAGACCCCCAAGAAAGCGCGTCGTCAGTTAGAGGAAGACGCCAAACGCCGGGCGGCCGCGGCGACCCGTTCGTCGGTCGCGGTGAGCGAGATCCGCACGTGCTCCCGGCCCGCATCGCCGTAGAACGAGCCCGGGGTCACCAGGATGCCGAGCTCGGCGAAGGCGCCCACGGTCGCCCAGCAGTCCTCGCCGCGGGTCGCCCACAGGTACAGTCCCGCCCGGCTCTCGTCGATCCGGAAGCCCGCATCCGTGAGTGCCGTGGCGAGCTGGTCGCGACGCGCACCGTACCGCGCCTTCTGGGTGAGCACATGCTCGTCGTCGCCGAGCGCGACCGCCATCGCGTGCTGCACGGGCGCCGGCGGGATGAGGCCGGCGTGCTTGCGCGCTTCGAGGATCTCGCCCACCAGGTCGCTGCAGCCGGCGACGAAACCGGCCCGGTAACCCGCGAGGTTGGAGCGCTTCGACAGCGAGTGCACGGCCAGGGTGAGGCGGCGGGAGCCCTGGGTGACCTCGGGATCGAGGATCGACGGGGTCGGTTCGGCGCCGTCCCAGTTGAGCTCGGTGTAGCACTCGTCGTTCGCGACGACCGCACCCAGGTCGCGCGCCCGCACCACGGCACGACGCAGGAACTCGTGACCGTGCACCTTGCCGTCGGGATTCCCCGGGCTGTTGAGCCAGATCAGCCGAGTGGTCGTCGGCCATTCGTCGGGCTCGTCGGAGCGCAGCACCTCGGCACCGGCGATGCGCGCGCCCACCTCGTAGGTCGGGTAGGCGACGGTCGGGACGACGACGACATCGCCGGGGCCCAGCCCGAGCAGGGTCGGCAGGGTCGCGATGAACTCCTTCGAGCCGATCGTGGGGATGGCGTTCGGCGGGTCGATCTCGACGCCGCGCCGGGCGTACCAGCCGACGATCGCCGCGCGCACCTCCGGGCTCCCCTGGGTCTGCGGGTATCCGGGGCTGTCGACCGCCGCGGCGAGCGCATCGCGGATGAGCTCGGGAACGGGATCGACGGGCGAACCGATCGCGAGATCGACGATGCCGTCGGAATGGGCCCCCGCCGTCGCCCGGTACGGCAGCAACGAGTCCCAGGGGAAGTCGGGAAGAGCGAGCGGCACGGGCTCAGTGCGCCTGCGGCGGCAGAGCGGCGACCACCGGGTGATCCCCGGGGATGACGCCGACCTTCGCCGCGCCGCCCGGGGAGCCGACCTCGGCGAAGAACTCGACGTTCGCCGTGTAGTAGTCGGCCCATTTCGCGGGCAGGTCGTCTTCGTAGTAGATGGCCTCGACCGGGCAGACCGGCTCGCAGGCGCCGCAGTCGACGCATTCGTCGGGCTGGATGTAGAGCATCCGGTCGCCCTCGTAGATGCAGTCGACGGGGCATTCGTCGATGCAGGCGCGGTCTTTGACATCCACGCACGGAAGGGCGATCACGTACGTCACGCCTTCAGTCTACGAACAGTGGCGGGTGCTGGCTGGTTAGGGCACCCTTACCTGGGCTCGCCGCAGCGGCCACGCGATGATGACGACGGCCAACACCGTCGGCCCCACCGCCCAGATGTACCCGGCCGGGTCGTCGGGCAGGAACAGCGACCCGCTGTTGCCGGGCAGGGTCAGCACGGCCGTCCCGGCGATCACCCCCAACGCTGCGGCGATCGGCGCGGCGCGCTCCGCGAAGGCCAACCGCATCCCGGCGAGCAGCGCGGCCACGACGGCGAGGCTGCCGATCAGCCCCAGCGGCACCGACACGTCACCCCACTCGACGACGTAGTGACCGTGGACGAAGGTGAGCACGAAGCCCGTCCCCGCACCCGTGACGAAGGCGAGGACGAGCGTGAAGGCCCGCGATGCGATCCCGGTCACCCGGCCGTCTGCGCCACGGTGTAGTTCGCGGTCCACCCGGAGTCGGTCTTGCCGAGCAGCACGTTCACGACGAGGTTGTCCTTCGTGTAGGTGAGCGTTCCGCCGCTGTCGGAGACATCTCCCGTGCCGGCCGAGGCGAACCCGGCGCCCTCGAGCTGAGCGGCGATCGAGTCGGGCGCAGCCAGGTCGGAGACGTTCATCAGAACGTTCCAGACCGTCTCACCGTCGCCTCCGCTGATCTTCGACCCGTTGACGACCTCGCCATCGGCGAGCGGAACCGCCGACGGGAAGTCGGCGGGCACCGTGTTGCCACCCAGATCGACGTCGCCTCCGGTCTGCTGCTCGATGATCCCCTCGACGACCGAGCAGCCGGTCAGCGTCGGCAACCCGATCAGCAGGACGGCACCGAGAGCGACGGCGGCGGCCCGTGGCATCCGGGCGCTCACTGCTGCCTCTGAATCTGGTAGTAGACGTACCATCTGCCCTCGTCGTCCTGGTCGGAAGCCACGATCACCACGAGGTACTCCTCGTTCTCCCAGGCGAACACGCTCTCGTTGTTGAAGCCGGCATCCTCCAGCAGCTGAGCCGCCGATGCCGCCGTCTCCTCGTCTTCGGTGTAGATCGTGACCGTCCACGCCGCGCCGTTCGAGATCGACATGCTCGGCCCGACCTCGCCGGGAACGAGCGGGATGTCGCCGACCGGGAAGTCGGCGGGCAGCGAACCCGACTCGAAGTCGACGTCGCTGTCAGTGCCGCCTTCGACGATGTCCTCGACGAACTCCTCGTCGACTTCATCCGTTCCGCCGTTACCGCCGTCGGATCCGCCCGGCAGGTTCGGGATTCCGAAACACCCGGTGAGGGTGAGCGCGAGCGGGATGACCCCGATCGCGAGCAACCAGGGACGCAGATTCCTCTTCAGCATGGGATGCTCCTTGCCTCGATACTCGGGATCGTAGCGCGACCCGGCATCACAACGACGTATCGGATACCGATCGAGGTTGACGCGGTCAGGCCTGCTTCTTCGATCGCGACAGGTTGCGCGCCCGCGCCGTGGCATCCAGCTCGACCTTGCGGATGCGCACGACCTCGGGGGTCACCTCGACGCACTCGTCCTCGCGGGCGAACTCGAGGCACTCCTCGAGCGTCAGCTTGCGGGTCGGCGTGAGCTTCTCGAAGTTGTCGGAGGTCGAGGAGCGGATGTTGGTGAGCTGCTTCTCTTTCGTGATGTTCACATCCATGTCGTCGGCGCGCGAGTTCTCGCCGATGACCATGCCCTCGTAGACCTCCTGCGTCGGTTCGACGAAGAACGACATGCGCTCCTGCAGGGCGACCATCGCGAACGGCGTCACCGTGCCCGACCGGTCGGCGACGATCGAGCCGTTCACCCGGGTCGTGATCGTTCCCGCCCACGGCTCGTAGCCGTGCGAGATCGCGTTGGCGATGCCGGTGCCGCGGGTGATCGTGAGGAACTCGGTGCGGAACCCGATGAGTCCGCGCGAGGGAACGATGAACTCCATGCGCACCCAGCCGGTGCCGTGGTTCGTCATCGAATCCATGCGGCCCTTGCGGGCGGCGAGCAGCTGCGTGATGGCACCGAGGTGCTCCTCGGGCGCGTCGATCGTGAGGTGCTCGAACGGCTCGAAGGTCTTGCCGTCGACGGTCTTGGTGACCACCTGCGGCTTGCCGACGGTGAGCTCGAAGCCTTCGCGGCGCATGTTCTCGACGAGGATCGCGAGGGCCAGCTCGCCGCGGCCCTGCACCTCCCAGGCATCCGGCTGACCGATGTCGACGACCTTGAGCGACACGTTTCCGATGAGCTCGCGGTCGAGGCGGTCCTTCACCATGCGCGAGGTGAGCTTGTGCCCCTTCACCTTGCCGACCAGGGGAGAGGTGTTGGTGCCGATCGTCATCGAGATCGCCGGGTCGTCGACCGTGATCGCGGGCAACGGCCGGATGTCGTCGGGGTCGGCGATCGTCTCGCCGATCGTGATGTCCTCGAAGCCGGCGATCGCGACGATGTCGCCCGCCGTCGCGCTCTCGGCCGGGTAGCGCTCCAGCGCGCGGGTCTTCAGCAGCTCGGTGATGCGCGCCGTCGTGTGCGAGCCGTCGTGACGCACCCAGGCGACCGTCTGACCCTTCTTGAGCGTTCCCGAGAAGATGCGCAGCAGGGCGATGCGGCCGAGGAACGGGCTCGCGTCGAGGTTCGTCACCCACGCCTGCAGCGGCGCCTCGTCGTCGTACGTCGGGGCCGGCACGTGCTTGAGGATCGCCTCGAACAGCGGCTCGAGGTCGTCGTTGTCGGGCAGCGAACCGTTCTCGGGCTTGTTCCACGACGCGGCGCCGTTGCGGCCCGACGCGTAGACGACCGGGAGGTCAAGCAGGGCGTCGACGTCGAGGTCGGGCATGTCGTCGTGCAGGTCACTCGCGAGCGCGAGCAGCAGATCGTGGCTCTCCTCGACGACGGCGTCGATGCGGGCATCCGGCCGGTCGGTCTTGTTCACCAGCAGGATGACCGGAAGCTTCGCCTCCAGGGCCTTGCGCAGCACGAAGCGCGTCTGCGGCAGCGGACCCTCGCTCGCGTCGACGAGCAGCACGACACCATCCACCATCGACAGGCCGCGCTCCACCTCGCCGCCGAAGTCGGCGTGGCCGGGGGTGTCGATCACGTTGATCGTCACCGGACCGTCGGTCGCGTGGATCCCGGAATACGTCACCGCGGTGTTCTTCGCGAGGATCGTGATGCCCTTCTCACGCTCCAGGTCGTTCGAGTCCATGGCGCGTTCTTCCATGTGCTCGTGCGAACCGAAGGAACCGGTCTGCCGCAGCATCGCGTCGACGAGCGTCGTCTTGCCGTGGTCGACGTGCGCGACGATGGCGACGTTCCTCAAGTCAGTGCGACGTGCTTCGGACATACCTCTACCTCGGAAATCTTCTTGGGGGGAACTGACCAAGTGTACGGGGTTGGGTGGGGTGGCCCGCCCTGAGTAACTCGAATGCCCACGTCTTCCGGTCTGCTCTCGCAAACGTCAGGATGGGCTACCCCAGCCCTCCCCCACCTAACAAGGGTTACTCGGAAGAGGCGGGAGCCCACTCCCATGCGTTCCAGAACACTCCGCGCGCGAGGGGGCTCCTCGTGACGTTCTCGACGTCGCTGCTGACCGCGGTCAGCGTCGGGTAGGCGTAGAGGGGAAGGCCGTAGGCGTCCTGGTAGAGGTGGGTGTCGATCTCGGTGGCGATCCGGGCCTGGTCGCCGGGGTCGGTGGCGCGGGCGAGTTCGTCGACGAGGGCGTCGACGTCGGGGTTGGCGTAGCGGGTGAAGTTGGCCAGGGCGGAGTCGCTGCGGAAGATGGCGCCCGCCGCACCGGGGCCGAGGCGCGTGGTGTCCCAGGCGAAGAGCGCGGCGTCGTACGCTCCGGCGACGCCGAGCAGACCCTGCCAGTCGGGGCTCGAGCAGTCGGTGACGCTGAACCCGGCGCGGGCGGCGCTCTTCTGGATGAGCGCGAACTCCTCGAGCCGCCGATCGCTTGCCGGGTCGAAGAGCAGGCACACGGTGGGGGCCGTCACGTTCGCTTCGGCGAGCAGGTCGGCGGCGGCGTCGACATCCGTCGTGGCGTAGTCGGCGGAGCCGTTCTCGGCGATCGCGTCGGCATATCCGTCGGCTCCGGGGCGCAGCAGGAACGAGTCGAGCAGCATGGCGTCGGGCTGGACCGGGGTGACCACGGCGTCGAGGATCTGCTGCCGGGGCACGACGTGCAGGAACGCCTGCCGAACGCGCGGGTCGGTGAAGACGCCGGTGCGGCTGTCGGCGAACTGCAGGTCGAGGTGCTCGATGCGGCTGTCGGTGCCGGCGACGACGCTGACGCCGTCGACGTCGAGCAGCGCCGAGGCGGTGTCCTCGGTCGGCACGACGGTCGCGATGTCGACCTCACCGTCGGCGAGCAGGCGCACGGTCTCGAGCGGCTCGGGCGAGTAGCGCACCTGGATCGTCTCGATCGTCGGCCTGCGGTCGCCCCGGTACTCGGGGTTGGCGTCGAGCGTGACACCCTCGGCGTCGATCGCGGTGACGATGTACGGCCCCGCCGAGAGCAACAGGGTCGCATCCTCCGGGGTGCGATCGCCGGCGGTTTCGTCGATGTTGTACGCGTCGTTCCAGGTGCGGGCGAGTGCCCCCAGCGCGTCGGCATCCCGATCGACGATCGCGGCGACCAGGTCGTCTTGAGCGCTGTCGGCATCCTCGTAGTCGCGTCCGGTCGCCACCGTCTGCAGAACGTGCGCCGGGATGCCGGGGGCGAGCGCTGTCTGCCAGGTCGGCACGTATTCGTCGAAGTGAACGAACAGGGTGCGCCCGTCGTCGCCGAGTTGGGGCGTCTGCGTCGCGTGTTCGAGCCCGCCGCCGATGCGGCCGTCGAAGAACACGACATCGTCGGGAAAGTCGTCGGTGTAGCGCCCGGTTTCGGGGTCGACGTACTCGGAGTCGTCGAAGTCGGGGGTGTTGAGCACCCCCGAGTCGGCGGCCCAGGCGAGCAGCAGGTCGGCGGCGTCGACCGGCGTGCCGTCCGACCACCGGGCGTCGGCCGAGACCTGGTACCGCACGGTGAGCGGATCCTCGGCGACGATCTGCGCCGTGCCGAAGGAGTGGTCCTCGACGAGTCGGTAGGCGTCGTCGTAGTAGGCGAACGCCCCACCGGTGAGCCACGCCACGTCGGCGTTGGTCGCGCTGGATCGGCCGTACGAGGTGGCCGGGTTGAGCGAGGTGAACGGTTCCGCGACCGCGACCCCGACCTCGCTGCCCGCGACGACGGTCGACGTCGTGCAACCGCTCAGCAGGAGCGCGGCCCCCACGGCCGCTGCCGTGATCCGGAGCGCCGTCGTCGGCAGGTGCACCCTCATCGTCCCGAGCCTACGGGACGCCGCTCAACGCGCCCGGCGGCTCTCCCGCCGCTTGCGCTGCTCCTCGGGGTCGGGCACGGGCACGGCGGCGAGAAGTCGCTGCGTGTAGGCCTCTTTCGGCGAACGCAGGATCTCGTCACGCGTTCCGGTCTCGACGATCTTGCCGCGGTGCATCACCGCGATGCGGTGCGCGAGCAGGTCGACGACGGCGAGGTCGTGGCTGACGAAGAGGCAGGCGAACTGCAGCTCCTCCTGCAGACCCTGAAGCAGCGCGAGGAAGCGCGACTGCACCGACACGTCGAGGGCACTCGTCGGTTCGTCGGCGACCAGCAGGCTGGGCCGCAGGGCGAGCGCGCGGGCGATGCCGACGCGCTGCCGCTGGCCGCCCGAGAGCTCGTGCGGGTAGCGGTTGCGGAAGGAACGCGGCAGCTCCACCTGGTCGAGCAGCCGCTCCACCCGCTTGCTGAGGTCGGCGCCTTTCGCCTCCTGGGCGAGCAGCAGCGGCTCCCCGATGCTGTCGCCGATCGGCCAGCGCGGGTTGAGCGACGAGCCGGGGTCCTGGAAGACGATCCCGACCTGGCGTCGGATGGCCCGAAGTTCCTTGCTGGAGACCTGCGAGATGTCTTGCCCGAGGATCCGCAGTGACCCTTCGGCCACCGGCAGCAGCCCGACGGCGGCGCGGCCGACGGTGGTCTTGCCCGAGCCGGACTCGCCGACGAGACCCAGCACCTCACCGGGCCTGATGACGAGGTCGACCTTCTCGACGGCGCGGAAGGCCGGGATGCGACCCCGCTTCGGGTAGTCGATCGACACGCCTTCGAGTGCGAGCACCGGCTCGATCTTCTGTCGCGCCGCGGCGGCGGCCACCTCGGTCTCGTTGACGTTCAGCACCGCGGTGCCCAGGTGCGGGATGGCCGCGAGCAGCTGCTGGGTGTACGGATGCTGCGGGCGCTTGTAGATCTCCTCGATCGGGCCGCGCTCGACGATCCGGCCGTCCTTCATGACGACGATGTGGTCGGCGAGGTCGGCGACCACACCGAGGTCGTGCGTGATGAGCAGGATGGCGCTGTTGAGCCGGCCGCGGAGGTTGCGCAGCAGGTCGAGGATCTCGGCCTGCACGGTGACGTCGAGCGCCGTCGTCGGCTCGTCGGCGATCAGCAGAAGCGGATCGCACGAGATCGCCATCGCGATCATGGCGCGCTGGCGCTGGCCGCCGGAGAGCTGGTGCGGGTACTTCGAGAAGGCCACCTCGGGGTCGGGGATCTCGACCATGCCGAGCAGCTCGATCGCCCGCGAGCGCGCCTCGGTCGGGCCGACCTGCAGCTGGCTGCGGATCGCCTCGACGATCTGGAACCCGATCGTGAAGACCGGGTTGAGCGCCGTCATCGGCTCCTGGAAGATGACCGCGACATCCTTGCCGCGCAGGCGACGCAGTGCCGCCCCCTCGAGCCCGGCGACCTCACGACCGCTCAGCTTGATGCTGCCGCTCACGCGCGAGTTGCCCGGGAGGAGACCCATGAGGGCCATGGCGGACGAGCTCTTACCCGAGCCGGACTCGCCGACGACGGCCATGACCTCGCCGGGCAGCACCTCGTAGTCGAGATCGATCGCAGCCGGATACCACTCCCCGCTCACCCAGAAGTCGACGGAGAGCTTGTCGACCTTCAGGATCGGGTCGGTCGTACTGGTCGCCGAGGCGTTCATCGGGTCACTCCGTCTTGCTGGAAAAACTCTGGGACGATGGGGAGATGAGCGCTCCCGAGCAGGATTCCCCGGGCGTTCGGCTCCGTCCCCGATTCGGGCTGGTTCTCACGCTGCTGGTGGCGGCCCTCGCCGTGGCGGCTCTGGCGACGTTCCTCGTCGTCGGCGACCCCCTCGGGATGCTGCTGCACGGTTGGGGCGTCGTGCTGACCGCCTACCTGGTCTGGCTGCTGTTCTGGGCGCCGTCCGTGACGATCGCCGACCATGCGGTGATCGTCGACAACCCGTTGCGCCGGGTCACCGTCTCCTGGTCGGCGATCGAGCGCATCGACACCCGCTGGTCGTTGCGGCTGTACGTCCGCAACGGATCGGTCACCGCGTGGTCCGCGCCCGCGCCGAGTCGCTACGCCATGGCGCGGGTCTCGAAGACCGAGCTGAAGGGTCTTCCCGAATCGACGTACGGCCCGGGCGCCAGCGTCGGGCTCGGTGACCTGCCCGAGTCGGAGTCCGGCCTCGCGGCCTACTACGTGCGACGCCGCTGGGAGCAGCTGCGCGACGACGACGCCTTGACCGCCGCGGTGTCGGTGACGACGCAGTGGCTGTGGCCCCGCATCGCAGTGCTCCTGGCTCTGACCGCGGCGACCGTGGCGGGCTTCTTCCTGCCCTAGCGCCCGGTTCGCTTCGGCGACGGCGCTCATGCACCGACCTCCTCTGCGGGCCGGACGACGGTGCGCTGCTTGCGGGCGACGCGGTTCAGCCCGCGCTTCTGCCGCGGGTCGAAGGCATCGCGTAGACCGTCGCCGATGAAGTTGATGGTCAGCGCGATGATGATGATGAACAGACCCGGCCACCAGAACAACCAGGGGCGCGTGTTGAACGCCGTTTGGAAGTTGTGGATCAGGCTCCCGAGCGACACGTCGGGGAACTGCACCCCGAAGCCGAGGAACGAGACCGCGGCCTCGGTGAGGATCGTCGCAGACATCACGAGCGTCGCGTTGACGATGATGACGCCGATCGCGTTCGGAAGGATGTGCCGGAAGATGATCCGGCTATTGCTCGCACCGGCGACGCGTGCGGCATCCACGTACTCCCGCTCGCGCAGGCTCAGCACGTCGCCGCGGACGAGTCGCGACATGCCGGTCCAGAGCACCAGCCCGAGCACGATGGCCAGCACGAACGATCCGCTGCGATTGAAGGTCGACCCGAGCACCGCGGTGATGACGAGCACCGGGATGATGATGATCGCGTCGGTGAAACGCATGAGCAGCTGATCGATCCGCCCCCGGAAGAAGCCTGCGATCGAACCGACGAGCACGCCGAGAAGGGTCGCGACGATGCCGGCGACGAACACGATCATGAGCGATTGCTGCGTCCCCCGCATCACCTGCGCGAAGATGTCGTGTCCGACCTCGTCTTGGCCGAACGGATGGGTCGCCGAAGGCACGCCGCCGTCGAGGAGGTCGTAGATCGCGACGGAGTTGAACTGCCACCAGCCCGGGGTCTTGATTCCCATCGCGTCTATGCCGATCGAGCTGAACGCGAGCCCGACGACGCCGAGGAAGACGAACAGCGAGATCATCGCGGCCTTGTGGCGCACGAATCGCCGCAGCACGAGGCGCGTCTGGCTGATGCCTTCGACCTCTTTGAGCTCGATCGCGTTCTCGACCTGTTCGACGTCGTCTTCGCTCGTCTCCGGGAAGTGCGTCGTCTCTTCGATGTTCTGCCGCTCCGGATCGCTGGGAGGGATCATGCTGTTCACGAGTTCACCCGGATTCGCGGATCGAGGGCCGAGTATGCGAGGTCGGCCAGGAGATTGAAGGTGATCGCCACGACGCCGGTCACCAGGAAGAAGCCCATCATCTGGTTGACGTCGACCGTGGTCAGGGCGTCGACGAAGAGCTTGCCCATCCCCGACCAGCCGAAGACGTTCTCGGTGATCACCGCCCCGCCGATGAGTCCCCCGACGTCGAAGGCGACGATCGTGGTCAGCGGGATGAGGGCGTTGCGGAACGCGTGACGCACCACGACGGTGCGCTCGGTGAGGCCCTTGGCGCGTGCCGTGCGGATGTAGTCCTGGTTCATCACCTCGAGGAGGCTCGCCCGCGAGTAGCGGCTGTAGCCGGCGAGGGAGATGAGCATCAGCCCCGCCGTGGGCAGAAGCAGGTGGGTGAAGGTGTCGATGCCTTCGATCCAGAAGCTTCCGGTCAGGCCGGGAGTCGCCGAACCGACGGTACCGATCGGGCGACCGTTGATCGTGCCGCTGCCGACGTAGATGTCCCACGACTGCATGAAGCGGTCGAGCAGCACGAGCAGGCCGACGAACAGGGCGGTGATGCCGCCCGCGCGCATCGACTGGTCGCGGTCGGGCCCGGCGAACAGCCAGCCGATGACGACACCGACCACGATCGCGAGCACGCCGAGCGCGATCACCGACCAGAGCGTCAGCGAGAGCGAGATGAGCTGGAACGGGTAGTAGAGGGCGACGCCGACGAGGGCGACGACGAGGCTCGTGTACAACGCCTTGCGGTTGCGCAGCCCCGCGACCAGAGCCGTCACGAGCACCGCCACTCCGGCTCCGAGCAAGGCGATCACGACGATGCCGAGGCTCGGGTCGTTGAACCAGTCGGTCAAGGCGATGAAGGTGAACACCGCTCCCGTCGCGAGCGTCGCAGAGGCGAACACGATAAGCCGTCGACGCACGGGACCACCGATGATCACCATCCACACCAGGCCGGCGACGAGTGCGACGCCGACGATCACCAGTGGCGGGATCACCGGATCCTCGAGGTAGTCGTTGAAGGCGATGCCGACGTACTGCTTGAGCATGACCGCCACCCAGAACGAGGGCAGCGAGAAGAAGAGGAACGACAGGAACGTCGCGGAGTAGTCGTAGGTGCTGTACTGCCGCAGGGCCGTCGTGATGCCGATCGTGATGCCGATGAACACGGCGAGCACGAGGGAGGCGGTGATCAGCTGCAGGGTCATGCCGATCGCGGCCGCGACCTGATCGGTGACCGCCTGGCCGAGGATATTCTCGCCGAGCGTGAACTGGCCGATGAAGCCTCGCAGCAGGCCGCTGAGCCAGATGAAGTACCGCAGCGGCGGGGGCACGTCGAGATTGAACTTCTCGGTGCGCTGCTGCATCAAGTATTCCTTGTTGCGAGCTGTGCTCTGGCGCAGGTCTTCTAGGGGGTCACCGGAGTACGCGGTGAGTACGTAGACGATGTATGAGGCCACCAACAGCACCACGAGCGATGCGAGAAGGCGGCGGACGAGAAAGGTGAGCACGTCGGTGTTCCTCGGTTCTTCCTGGGCGGCCGTCGGTCGACGGCGTGGAAGGCGCCGGGGCGGGCGAACCAGCCCCGGCGCCTCCGCGGTTATGCCGCGGGTCTGATCGGACTAGCCGACCAGCTCCCACTCCCAGAAGTTCCAGAAGAACATCGGGGCGAGCGGAGCGGGAACGACGCCGTCGACGACGGTGTTGTCGTAGGCCGTCACGCCCGGGAACTGGAACACGGTGACGCCGTAGGCGTCGGCCCAGAGGATCTTCTCGATCTCGATGAGGAGGTCGATCTGAGCCTCGGGGTCGTACTCGACCGCGAGCTGGTCGTACAGCGCGTCGACCTCTTCGTTTGCGTACCCGTTGAGGTTGTTACCACCGGTGCTGTAGAACGTGGCCTGCGACGAGGTCACCGCGGTGGACGTCGACTGCCAACCGAACACGACGGCGTCGTACGAACCGTCGCCCAGCTTCGAGCCCCAGTCGTCGTTACCGGCGTCGATCACGGTGAAGCCCGCCTGCGCGGCCGACTCGGCGATCAGCTGGTACTCGTTGACACGGCGCGGGTTGCTCAGCGCGTACATGAAGTTGACCTCGACCGGCGTGGTGACGCCCGCTTCGGCCAGCAGCGCCTTGGCGCCCTCGATGTCGACCTCGGCGTACTCGGCCGAACCGTTCTCGGCGATCATGTCGTCGTAGCCCGGAGCCCCCGGGAAGATGGTCTGCGAGTCATCGAGGACCGCTTCCGGGTTCAGGGGCTTGATCAGCTTCTCGATGATCTCCGCACGCGGGATCGTCTTGAGGAACGCCTGACGAACGAGCTGCGCCTTCTCGGCGTCGCCGCCGTAGGTCGCGGGGTCGAACGGGCCGCCGTTGTTGACGGTCAGGTCGACGTGCTCGTAGGTCGCGTCGGAGGTGGTGTCCACCGTGACGTCATCCAGGCCCTCGAGAGCGGTCAGGATGTCGGCGGTCGACTGCGGGGCGATGATGCTGACCTCGCCGTTCTCGAGCGCCTGCACCGCGGCGAGCGGGTCGCCGATGAAGCGGACCGTGATCTCTTCGATGACCGGCTTGTGCTCGCCCCAGGTGTAGCCCTCGTTGGCCGTCAGCGTCACGAACTCGTCCTGGACGAGGTCGGTGATCACGTACGGGCCGTAGGACAGCACCAGGTCGGGGTCGGACGGCATGGAGACCATGTCGTAGCCGTGGCTCCAGAACGCCGAGAGCGGGCCGAGAACCTCGGTGTCGCCCTCTTCGATCGCGGTCGCGACCGCGGCGGCGGCGTCGGCGTCGGACGCCGCGTCATCCACCGACTGCTGGTAGGTCACGTGCGCCGGGATGAGCTGGAGGTTGAAGGCCAGCTCCCAGTCGACGAACGGCTCGGAGTAGGTCATCGTGATCGAGTTGCCGTCGACCTCGGGAACCTCGGTGACGAGGTCGAGCCCGCCGCCGATCGCCGCGGAGTCGAAGAAGACACCGGCGTCGATCTCGTCCTGGTTGAGGACCTCACCGGTCTCCGGGTCGACCTCCGGCTCGACGTTGTTGAAGGCACCGCTGTTCGCCGCCCACGACAGGAGGAGGTCCGCGGTGCTGACCGCGGTGCCGTCCGACCACTTCACGCCATCGGCGAGGGTGTACTTGATGGTCAGCGGGTCGTCCGAGAGCTTCTCGTAGGAACCGAAGTCCGGGTTCTGGACCAGAGCCGGGGTGTCGTCGTAGTACGCGAAACTGTCGCTCATCATGTAGATGATGTTGTTGTTCGCGGTGGCGTTACCGTCTGCCGTGTTGCCGTTGTAGGCGTAGAACGCCTGGTTCCACGCGACGCTCAGCGCGGTGCCTTCTTCGATCTCTGAGCCGCCCCCGGGGGCACAACCTGCGAGTACGAGAGCACCTGCTGCGATCGCGGCACCAGCGGCGCCGAATCTGCGAATACGCAATGTTCCTCCTGTGCAATGTGAGGCGAGGCACGGCGACGGACCTCGGCGTGCCACGCCGGATAGCTCGACCCTAGATAGGGGGTGAGTGCGGGTCAAAATTTGTGGGAGGAATCGTTACAAGGCGGAAACCAGGTCTGAGGATTCTTGCGCCGACGCGGGGATTGTGCAGGAATCAGGCGCGCGACGCACAATTCCTGCAAACAGGCCTCACCCGCTTGACGAATCGCCCGAAGCAGCCCGCGTAGCATCGAAATGTGGCCCCCCAGACGCCCCTTCTCGTCTTCGACGGCGATTGTGCGTTCTGCACAACCTGGGTGCGGCGCCTTGAACGGATGTTGCCGGTCTTCCCCGAGTCGCAGCCCTGGCAATGGGTCGACTACGAATCTCTCGGGCTGACCCGGCACGACGTCACCCACTACGTCTGGTTGCTCGTCGACGGCCGACGCGACAGTGGCCACGCCGCGGTCGCCGCCCTGTTCCGAGCCCAACGCACGGTCGGGTGGCGCTTCCTCGGTCACCTGCTCGTCACCCCCCCCTTCTCCTGGGCCGCCGCCATGGCGTACGCGCTGATCGCGCGCTTCCGCCATCGCCTGCCCGGAGGCACGCCGGCGTGCGCGATGCCCCGGCCGACCGCGTGACAGCCGCACCGCCGGCGGTGCCGGCCCGTCGCCGCATCGTCGCCGAGATCGTCATCGTGCTCGGGCTGTCGCTCGGGATGTCGGCGCTCTACTCGATCGTCACGCTCATCAACCGCGCGACCTACGAGACGCCGCTCGCCGACCAGACGGCGACGATCGTGGCGAGTCGCGACTCCCGCCCGATCTTCGACCTGTTGTACCAGCTGCTCGGCATCGCATCCGACCTGTTCCCGGTGGCATTGGTCTGCTTCCTGCTGTGGAGTGCGACGAAGCCGCATCTCGGCCGCCTCGGAATCGACGCGAAGCATCCGGTGCGCGACACCCTCTTCGGCCTCGGCCTCGCCCTGCCGATCGGCATCGCCGGGCTCGGCATCTTCCTCGCCGGGCGCGCCCTCGGCATCGGCGTGGGCATCAGCGCGTCGAATCTCACCGAACAGTGGTGGACGATCCCGGTGCTGCTGCTCACCGCGGCGCGGGCCGCCATCCAGGAGGAGGTGATCATGATCGGCTACCTGTTCGCCCGCCTCGGCGACCTCCGCTTCGGGCGGTGGGCGATCATCCTCACCTCCGCCGCCATCCGCGGCACCTACCACCTCTACCAGGGCTACGGCGCGTTCGTCGCGAACTTCGCGATGGGCGTCGTGTTCGGCTGGCTCTACACCCGAGGTGCGGAGCGACGGGTCATCCCGTTCGTGGTCACCCACTTCGCGATCGACGCCGTCGTGCTCGTCGGCGCACCCGCTGCGGCGAACGCCTGGCCGGAGCTGTTCGCTCCGCCGACCTAAGCGGCCGGGTCTTCGGTCAGCGCCTCGTGGATGCGGCGCAGGTCTTCGAGCAGGAACCCGATCAGGATCCAGTGCTGGGACGCAGGCACTCCGATCGCGAGTGGCGCGGTGAGGGCGGGGAGGGACTCCGTCGGTGGCTCAGCCGGATCGGCGACGGCTCGGCGCGTCACGCGTCGTGCGTCGTGCGCGGCTCGGCGCAACTGCTCCGCGATGGCACGAACCGTGGGCTCGGCGGCGAGCTGATCGTCGTACCGGTCATAGACCGCACGGGTCATGCCGATCACCTGGGTGACGATCGGCGAGAAGCGCCGCAGGGTCGTCTCCAACCGCTCCAATTCGTCTCGTCGACGCCGTCCGCGCGGGTTCAGGGTCAGCGACTCGGCCGCGGTCGTCAGTGCTGCATCCGCCGACACCACCATCGGTCGCATCAGCCGCGCGGTGATCATCAACTCCTCGAGTTCCTGAAGCGTCTGGGGCGTCGCGAGGGCCCCGGCGAGCCGTTCGAGCGAGGCCGCGATCTCGTCGCCGAGCGCGTCGACCGCGCGATTCGCCGGCGCGAGCGCGACCGGCGGCACGAGAGCCAGGTTGACGACGAAGCCGATGGCCGCGCCGATGATCGTCTCGAGCACCCGGTCGACGGCGTAACTCGGAGTCGCCGCGCCGAGCCCCAGCACGAGGAGCGCGCTGATCGCGACCTGGTTCGATGTGCCGGTCGTCATCTTCAACAGCCAGGCGATCAGCAGAGCCGCCGCGATCGCGACGAGGATCACCCACGTCGCCTGCCCGAAGGCGAGCGCCAAAGCGGATGCCACCACGACTCCGGCGACGACACCCACCGTGCGCTCGATCGCCTTCGACACCGACTGGTTGAGACTCGGCTGCACCACGAGGAGCGCGGCGATCGCCGCGAACACCGGCAGATGCGCCGGGAACAGGGCCCCGGCGATCAGCCAGGCCGCGATCGTGGCGATCGCCGACTTCGCGACCTGCAACCACGGCTGCCGCCGCGAGGCCCGGAACGCCGCGAGAAGCTTCATGGCTCCACGGTAGGCGCGATCACGCGGTGAGGTAGCGCCCGAGCGTGTCGAGGATCTCGGCGGTGCCCTGCTCGCGCAGCGACCCGTCGAGATCGAATCCGTCGAGGTGGATGCCGTGCTCGCCGTGGGTGAGGCGGGTTCCGTCGTCGGTCGCCTCGAACTCGAACGACGCCACCGAGGTCGAGATGTGCACGTCGTCGAGCCACATGTCGTAGCTGATGACGATCCGGTTCTCGGCGACGATGTCGGTGTAGGTCGCCTCGTAGCGCGACAGCGGTCCGTCGTGGAAGGTGCCTTCGGCGACATCCCTGCCGCCGACGCGGAAGTCGAAACGCCACTCCCCCGTCACCCAGTCGACGCTGTCGCCGAACCAGGCGCGCTTGCGCTCCTCCTCGGCGAAGGCCGCCCATACCGCGGCGATGGGCACCGGGTAGTCGCGCACGAGGGTGAACCCGGCGTGGCCGAGACCGCGTTCGACGGTCATGCGCGGGCATCCCGGCTGAAGGTGAGGTGCGTGACCCCGCTCGGTGCGCCCTCGGTCGTGACCCGGTAGCCGTCCTCCAGGCCGCGGAGGTCGTCCCACAGGCGGATGCCCCGCCCGAGCAGGATCGGCGTGATCGCGACGTGGAGCTGGTCCACGAGCCCGGCGGCGAGGAATGACCGCACGGTGGTCGGACCGCCGCCCACCCGAACATCGGCCCCGGCCGCGGCCTCGGTGGCGACGGCGAGCGCCTCCTCGGGGGTCGCCGTGAGGAAGTCGAAACTCGTGCCGTTCGCGAACCCGATCGCCGGGCGCGGGGCGTGCGTGAGCACGAAGACCGGCACCCCGAACGGAGGTTCTTCACCCCACCAGCCGCGCCAGTCGGTGTCGTCAGGATGGGCGTGGAGGCCGAACATCGCGGCCCCCATGATCTCGGCGCCGATGCCCTCGAAGTAGCGGGCGGCGTAGTCGTCGTCGACGCCCGACTCGCCCTCCCCCGACGTGTCGTGCAGCACCCGTTCCCGGAAGGTGCGGGTCTGCGCGTAGGCGGCGGTGAGTCGCGCCCAGTCCTGCCCGAACGGCTCCTCGGGGGTCTGATCGGTCGTCGTGGCGAAGCCGTCGAGCGAGATCATCAGGTCGACACGAACGCGCGTCATGGGGTCTCCTTCGGAGGGTGCGGGGTGGTGCGGGAGAGATGGATGCCGAGCCGGTCGGCCTGGCGTTCGGCGGGGGTGCGCTGGCCGTCGAGCCAGAGATGCAGCACGTCGAGCGCCCCGGGTCGCAGGCTCACGGTGCGCGAACGCCCGACCTTCTGCGACGTCACGATGCCCGCCTCCTCGAGGATGCGGAGGTGCTGCATGAGCGCCGGCAGCGTCATCGCGAACGGCTCGCCGAGCGCCGACACGATCGCCGGACCCTTCGCCAGCCGCTCGACGACCGCACGCCGCGTCGGGTCGGCAAGGGCGCGCAACACCGCGTCCACGTCTTCCCGATACTTAACCATTCCCTTAACTATTGCCCCACCGGGCGCGCGTGTCAACCCGACGTGCAATATGAGGAGGGCGCCGGGACGGTGCACGTGTCACGAGCGAAGAACCAGGAGCGGCCGAGGGCGAGGGCCGATCGAGTCAATCGGGGTAGGGGTCCCCGCTCTTGACTCGATCGGGCCTCACCCTCGGACGCGGCACCGGACTACTGAGCAAACGCTTCGATGGGTGGGCAGGCGCACACCAGGTTGCGGTCGCCGTACGCCTGGTCGATCCGTCGCACCGGCGGCCAGTACTTGGCGTGGATCTGCCCGGGCGCCGGATACACGGCGAGTTCGCGCGCGTACGGGTGCGACCACTCCCCCACGACGACCGACTCCGCGGTGTGCGGCGCGTTGACCAGCGGGTTGTCGCCGGGTGTCCACTGCCCGGCCGCCACGGCATCCGCTTCGGCTTTGATCGCGATCATCGCGTCGATGAAGCGATCGATCTCGGCGAGGTCTTCGCTCTCGGTCGGCTCGACCATGAGGGTGCCGGCGACCGGGAACGACATGGTCGGCGCGTGGAAGCCGTAGTCGATGAGGCGCTTGGCGACGTCATCCACCGTCACCCCGGTCGCGTCACGCAGCGGGCGCAGGTCGAGGATGCATTCGTGCGCGACGAGCCCGTTGTCGCCCGAGTAGAGCACCGGGAAGTGCTCGCGCAACCGGGCGGCGACGTAGTTGGCGGCGAGCACGGCGGCTCCCGTGGCGCGGGTGAGCCCGTCAGGTCCCATCATGCGCACGTACGCCCACGAGATCGGCAGGATGCTGGGGCTGCCGTACGGCGCGGCCGAGATGGGGTTCGCCTCTCCCCGCGGCAGGTACGGCGCGAGGTGCGCCTTCGCCGCGACCGGCCCGACGCCCGGGCCGCCCCCGCCGTGCGGGATGCAGAACGTCTTGTGCAGGTTGAGGTGCGAGACATCCCCTCCGATGTCGCCGAAGCGCGCGTACCCGAGCAGCGCGTTGAGGTTGGCGCCGTCGATGTACACCTGCCCGCCGGCGTCGTGCACGGCCTGGGTGATGGCGCGGATCTCGTGCTCGTAGACGCCGTGCGTCGACGGGTAGGTGACCATCAGCGCGGCGAGCGCCGCCGCGTGTTCGGTGACGCGGGCACGCAGATCGGCGAGGTCGACGTTGCCTTCGTCGTCGCACGCGACGACGACGACCTTCATGCCGGCCAGCACTGCGGATGCGGCGTTGGTGCCGTGCGCGCTCGACGGGATGAGGCAGACGTTGCGGCCGGTGTCGCCGTTGGCGAGGTGGTAGCCGCGGATGGCGAGCAGCCCGGCGAGTTCGCCCTGCGAGCCGGCGTTCGGCTGCAGCGACACGGCGTCGTAGCCGGTCAGTTCGGCGAGCCAGCCCTCGAGCTGCGCGATGAGGTCGCGGTACCCTGAAGTGTCGGCGTCGGGCGCGAACGGATGGATGTCGGCGAACTCCGGCCAGGTGACGGCGGCCATCTCGGTGGCGGCGTTGAGCTTCATCGTGCAAGAGCCGAGCGGGATCATGCCGCGGTCGAGTGCGTAGTCCTTGTCGGCGAGGTGCTTGAGGTAGCGCATCATCGTCGTCTCGGACCGGTGGGCCGAGAAGACGGGATGCTCGAGGTACCGCGAGGTGCGCACGAGCGACTCGGGCACCCCGACCGCCGTGGGCTTGAACCCGAGTTGCGCGTCGATGCCGAACGCGCCGAGCACCGTCTCGACGTCG
This sequence comes from Pseudolysinimonas yzui, assembly GCF_014653215.1. Lineage (GTDB taxonomy): Bacteria > Actinomycetota > Actinomycetes > Actinomycetales > Microbacteriaceae > Pseudolysinimonas_A > Pseudolysinimonas_A yzui. The sequence continues at coordinate 183,969 of NZ_BNAI01000003.1, forward strand.
TGCGCGCTCGTCGTCTCGTCGAGGGAGACCGCGACGTGGGTGTCGTCGACGAGCCGCAGCAGGTAGCCCCGCTCGGCCGCCTCGGCGACCACGGCAGCGGCATCCGGGGTGCTCACCAGCAGCGTGTCGAAGTACTCGGAGTGCACGACGGCGTCACCGAGGGCATCCGCCATCAGGCGGGTCAGCCGGTTCACCTGGTGGGCGATCGACTTGAGCCCCGACGCGCCGTGGTAGACCGCGTACATCGACGCCATGACCGCGAGCAGCACCTGCGCGGTGCAGATGTTGCTCGTCGCCTTCTCGCGACGGATGTGCTGCTCGCGCGTCTGCAGCGAGAGCCGGTAGGCGGGGTGGCCGTCGGCATCCACCGAGACGCCGACGAGGCGACCCGGCATCTGCCGCTCGAGCCCGGCCTTCACGGCGAGGTACCCGGCGTGCGGGCCGCCGAAGCCCATCGGCACACCGAAACGCTGGCTCGTGCCGACGGCGACGTCGGCGCCGAGCTCTCCCGGTGAGGTGAGCAGGGTGAGGGCGAGCAGGTCGGCGGCGACGACGACGAGGCCGCCGGATGCGTGGACCTTCTCGATGACGGAGCGCGGGTCCCAGACGCGACCCGAGGCACCCGGGTACTGGATGAAGGCGCCGAAGGCTTCGGGAAGCGCTTCGCTGAAGTCGGTGACCTCCAGCGAGATGCCGAGCGGCTCGGCGCGGTGCGCGAGCAGGCGCAGCGTCTGCGGCAGGGCGTCGGAGTCGACGAGGAAGACGTTCGACGTCGATCCGGAGGCACGACGGGCGAGCAGCATCCCCTCGACGACGGCGGTGGCCTCGTCGAGCATCGATGCGTTCGCCGTCGCCAGCCCGGTGAGGTCGGCGACCATCGTCTGGAAGTTGATGAGTGCTTCGAGCCGGCCCTGCGAGATCTCCGGCTGATAGGGCGTGTACGCGGTGTACCACGACGGGTTCTCGAGCACGTTGCGCTGGATGACCGCGGGCGTGATGGTGCCGTGATAGCCGAGACCGATCATGCTGCGGCGCACCCGGTTGCGTCCGGCGAGCACGCGGAGGTCGTCGAGGGCGTCACGCTCCGAGCGCGCGTCGGGCAGGGAGAGCGCGGCGGCGGCCCGGATGCCGGACGGCACCGCGGCATCCATCAGCTCCTCGACGCCGGCGTACCCGACGGCCTGCAGCATGATCTGCTGCGACGCGGAATCGGTGCCGATGTGCCGGTCGGCGAAGTTCGTCATCCCTGCGTCAACTCCTCGTACTCGGCGGCCGACAGCAGCTCGGGCAGTTCGGCGAACTTCACCTTGATGAGCCAGGCGGCGCCCATCGGGTCGGCGTTGACCATCGAGGGGTCGTCGACCACGGCGTCGTTGCGTTCCACGACCTCGCCGTCGACCGGCGCGAACAGCTCGCCGACCGACTTGGTCGACTCGATCTCGCCGACGACGCGGCCTGCGGCGACCGAGGCCCCGACGGCGGGCAGGTCGACATAGACGACATCGCCGAGCTTCTCGGCGGCGTAGGTCGTGATTCCCACCGTCGCGACGTCGCCGTCGACGGTGACCCACTCGTGGTCTTTCGTGTAGCGCACTTCGGTCATGAGACAGCCTTTCGCGAGTAGAAGGGAAGGGGAACGACACGGGCGGGGATCGCCGTGCCGCGGACGTCCAGGGCGAGTTCGGTGCCGATCGCGCTCGCGTCGGGGTCGACGTACGCCATGGCAATCGGGATGCCGAGAGTCGGCGACAGCGCGCCGCTCGTGACCTCGCCGACTACCGCGCCATCCCGCAGGACCGGATAGCCGGCCCGACCCGCGCGCTTGCCCTCGGCGGTGAGGCCGACGAGCACTCGTGCACCCGCGGGCGGCCCGGCCTCGACAGCGGCGCGGCCGACGAAGTCGCCCGGTTTGCCGAGGGCGACGACGCGGGAGAGGCCGGCCTGCGCGGGGAAGGTGTCGCGGGAGAGTTCGTGGCCGTAGAGCGGCATCCCCGCTTCGAGGCGCAGAGTGTCGCGCGCCGCGAGGCCGCACGCGACGGCACCCGCGGCCACGAGGTCGTTCCACAGCGCCGGGGCTGCCGCGGCATCCAGGTACAGTTCGAAACCGTCCTCGCCGGTGTAGCCGGTGCGCGCGACAAGCACGCTCACGTCGCCGTACGTTCCCTCGGCGATCCCGTAGTACGGCACCGTGCGGAACTCGGGCCCGGCGAGGGACGTCACGCGTTCGAGGACCGAAAGCGACTGCGGACCCTGAACCGCGATCAAGGCGCAGGTGTCGGTCTCGTCGGTGACGGCGACATCGAAGTGGGCCCGGCGTTCGGCGAGCGCCGCCGCGACGACGTCGTGGTTGGCGGCGTTCGCCACCACCCAGAAGTGCTCGTCATCCAGTCGGTAGACGACGAGGTCGTCGAGGATGCCGCCATCCTCCGCGAGCAGGAGCGAGTACTTGGCGCGGCCCGGTGTGATCACCGAGGCCTGCCCGGCGAGGGCGTGGTCGAGGAACGCCGCCGCATGGGTGCCGCCGACGAGGAACTCGGCCATGTGGCTCAAGTCGAACAGCCCGGCCGCGGTGCGCACCGTCTCGTGCTCGGCGAGGTCGGAGCCGTAGCGCACCGGCATCTTCCACCCGGCGAAGTCGGTGAACGCCGCCCCCGCGGCGACGTGCACGGCGTCCAGCGGCGAGAGGCGAGAGATCTGATCGGTCACGGAGTTCTCCATCGATTGCGAGTGGTGAGAACTCCCCCTCTGTCATGGTGCCTGAGAGTTTCGCGCTGCGAGCGCTTTCACCGACGGCGGCCCGGCGGATGCCCGGGCGCTTTCCAGAGTGGCCTTGTGCGATGCGGTACGTGTACCTGAGAGATTGGCGGGGAGGCTTGCTCCTTCGGTGCCCAAGCGCGTTCCTTGGGCTCTCCCGCATCGCGTGCGGCCCGATCTTCGATTGTGGATGTCAGCCTAGCCCCGCAACCCCACGCGGCGTACCCTGACCCGCAACGAGCCCCAGGGAGGCGCCGTGTCGGACCTGATCCACCGGGTGGCCGCCCGGGCGCGTTCGATGCCTGTTGTGCTGGTCGCCCTCGTCGTGCTGTTCCTCGCGTTCGAGGAGGTCGACCGGGTCGCCGGTCAGTTCCCGGGCACCCAGAGCAACACGCTGTCGATCCTCGGGATGACCGGCCCCCTTGCGCTCACCCGCATCGGCGGGTGGGAGGGCTGGGCCGCCACCATGGGACCCGACCCCGTCATCCCGGCGAGCCCGTGGGCCGCGATCGTGCTCTACCTCGTACTCGACCTCGCCTTCATCGGGGTCTACAGCTACCTGATCTCGCGCGGCATCGCCCGATGGATGCCGCCGGTCGCCGGTTCTTCTGAGAAACGGGTCGCGGAGCTCACCGACGACGAGCGGGCGCGCCGCCTCTCCCGCTGGCGTGCCGTCGTGGCCTGGCTGATCCTGCTGGGCGCCGACCTCGTCGAGGATGCGCTGCTCGGGGTGGCGGCGGGCGTGCTCGCGGCGCATGAACCCTTCCCCCTGGCGTTGCAGTGGGCGATCGCGGCAGCGTCGACGATCAAGTTCGGCGCGCTCGCGCTGCTCGTGCTGTCGTTCGTGCAGCTGTCGCAGTTCCGCGGTGACGTGCGCGCGATGCTGCGTCGCGGGTGGCACGCGGTGTACGCCCAGCGGCTCTCGGTCGTCGTCGTGCTCGTGCTCGCGGCGCTCTCGCTGCTGCCGCCCTGGCACGAGTTGCTCGAACAGCTGCCCGACGTCGAGCGCGCGTGGGCCGACACCGCGCGGGGCTGGGGACACTTCGCGGCCGCGCTGTTCGCGATCCTGCTGCTCGCCGTGACCTCGTTCCTGCTCGGCCGCAAGCGCGCGCAGCTCTACTGGGAGACCCACGTGCGCGGTCGCGGCGGAGCGGGCGAGGCCCGCAGCTACGGCCCGACCACCCCCGAAACCGCCCGCACCGCCTGGCCCGGTCGCCGGTACGTTCTCTGGGTTCTGCCGTTCGCGATCGTGCTCGTCACCGCGCTGATCTACGCGGCCGGCCCGCTGCGCGATCACATCGACGCCGTGCCACTCACGGTCTTCCTCGTCGCCACGAGCGGGATCGTGGTGGTGTCGGGCGCGCTCGAGGTGTGGCTCAAGCGGCGTCCGCGCAAGCTCGGCAAACCCATCCCGTCGGGTCGGCCTGAGGACCGGGCGTTCGTGCTGCGTGTCGCGGCGGCCGGCGACATCCTCGCGGTGCTCGTGATCATCGTCGGCGCCCTCGGCGTCGCGCGCTCGTTCGGGTCGCTCGTCATCGTCGGCGCCGCGGGCGGTGCGGTCGATCCGGGCACGTTCTGGCGTTCGGTCGTGTTCACGGTGCTCGCGATCGGGGTCGCGATGACTCTGGCCCTGCTACCGGGTCGGCTGGCCATCGAGTCGCCCGACGACCCGCCCGCGCCGAGCGGAGGGCGGCTGCGCCGAGCCGCGCTGCGCGAGTTCGACCCACGGCAGGACTGCCCGAGCATCACCGGACTCGGCATCGCCATCGTCGCGGTCGTGGCCGTCACCGCGGTCGGCTTCATCGGGGCGGCGGGACTCTGGCCGCTCACCGTCGGGGGCGCACTCGGCGTCGTCGCGGTCGCCGTCGGGTTGCTCGGCGCGATCACGTCGCTGCTCGGGCTCATCGTGCTGAGTCTGCGCCGGCGTCGTCCGCTCGCATTGTTCGAGCTGCTCGGCTTCCGTTCCGACCCGGTGATCGCGCTCGTGCTCGTCATCCCGCTGGTGGTCGCGCAGCTGAGCGGCAGCGTCGCATTGCACGGGGTCGACCGCACGGCGATCGACCCCGAGCAGGTCGAACGTCCCGACCTCGAGCAGGCCTTCGCCGACTGGATCGACCGCTCCGCAGGCTGCGAGAGCACCGTCGACGGCGTCGCGGTACGCCCGCTCGTGCTCGTCGCGGCGGAGGGCGGCGGCATCCGGGCGGCCACCTGGACCGTCGCGACCCTGGCCGAGTTCGCCGCCGACGGGCGGTGCGCCGCCGACTCGGTGTTCCTCTCCAGCGGCGTCAGCGGCGGGTCGATCGGGCTGGCGGTCGCCGCGACCCTCGACCGTGACGACGACGGGGATGCCGCCGGGCCGGACCCGGACTACCCCGACCGGGTGCGCGCCGCGATCGACGACATCGGGGACTCGGCCGCCCTCCCCGCCGCGCTCGTCGGGCTGTTCGGCAGCGACCCCCTCGCCTCGACGACCGGTCTCCGCTCGCCGACGTTCGAGGATCCGACCCGCTGGCGGGATCGCGCGGCCCTCATCGAGGATGCCTGGCGCGCCGCCGACGACCGGCTCGCGCTCCCGTGGGGCGCCGACCCCGCCGCGCCGACCGGGCTCGTCGTCTTCAACTCGACCGACATCCTCTCCGGCTGCCGCGTCGCCGTGAGCCAGGTCGAACTCGGAACCGGCCGCTTCGGATCGACCACCGACGAGTCGCACGGCGGTGACACGGAGGGCAACGCCCAGCGCCCGCGCTGCGATCAGGGATCGGCCGAGCCGCCGCTCACCCTCGACCTCGTCGACTTCTTCGGATCGTGCGGGTTCGGGGCCGACTGGGCCACGGCATCCATGCTCTCGGCGCGCTTCCCAGTCGTCACCCCGGGCGGCGTGATCGACCGCAGCGCCGCCTGCGGGGCCGACGAGGGCGCGGCGGGCGACGACCGCGACCGCCTGCACCTCGTCGACGGCGGATACGCCGAGAACTCGGGACTCGGGCTCATCGCCGACATCGCCCCCGATCTCGCCCGGGTGGTCGATGCCTACAACGCCGAAGCGGATGTCGACGTGGTGCCGTATCTCGTCTACATCCAGAACTCCCCCGGCGCCTACCTCGCCGCGCGAGCGCAGGAGTCGGTGCCCGAACTGTCGGTGCCGATCGCCGGGTTCGGCACGAAGGCCACCCAGGTGACCCCGAACGCGTGGATCCAGCGGGCGATGGCCGCCTTCGACATGACCTCCGAGCAGGTGGTGATCGCGGCCGCCGGCACCGAACCGTCGGTGACCGTGCCGCTCGGCTGGGGCCTGTCGGATGCGACCTACGACCAGCTGCTCGCGGCGGCCCGCACCCAGGCGTCGAGTGACGCCTGCGCGGTTCCGGAGTGGAGCGAGTACCACTGCGTGGGGGAACTGCTCGACCTGTTCGACTAGCTCTCGTCGTCATCGGCGTTGTTGTTGTTGCGGAAGTAGCGCACGGCCTGCCAGAGCAGCACGACGAACACCACGATGCCGCCCGCGAGAAGCAGCAGGTTGAGCCATGGGGGCGCCCCCGCGGGCACCGGGATCGGGTAGAGCCTCACTGCCAGGCCTCGTCGGGGATCTCACCGATGAACCAGAACGACCACCCGACGACGACGAGCACGAAGGCGATCACCAACAGGTAGATGGCCGTGACGGCGATACCGATCCAGAGGCCCGCGAGGGCGAGCCCGCGGCCGCGTTCGCCGGTGCGCTTGATCTGGCGCAGCGCGATGATCGCGAGCGGGATGCCGGCCGGCGCGAGGATCACGGCGACGATCAGGCTGAGCAGCGCGAAGTCGTTGACCCGCGTCGCCGGGGCACCCGCCGTGCTCATGGCTGGAAGCCTATCGACCACCCGCCCGCGCTCAGTAGGTGACGACGCCCGGGGTGCCGCCCCCGGCATCCACCGCTCCCCCGGTGATCGCGACACTGCGCGGCGACGCGAGGAATGTGATGACCGCGGCCAGTTCGTCGGGGGTGACGATGCGCCCGATGATGTTGCCCGCCATCGAGCGCTCTACGTCCGCGAGCGCCTCCCCCGCGGCGACCCGCTTCTCGACGAGCCCGGCGACCGCGTCGGTGCGGGTCAAGCCCGGATGCACGACCGTGACGTTGACCCCGTGCGGCCCCAGCTCGTCGGCGAGGTTCTTGGTGATCGCGGCGACGCTGATGTTGCGCACCGTCTGCGCCACCGAGCCCGACCGACGGGCTCCGAGACCGCTGATGTTGACGATGCGCCCCCACCCGTTGGCGATCAGGTGCGGGGCGACGGCGCGCGCGGTGCGCAGGTAGCCGAGCACCTTCTCTTCGAACTCGTCGCGCATCGCGTCATCGCTCGTCTGCGACGCGGCGGTGTTCTTCGCCGCGCTCCACGGAGCCGCCGCGGTGTTGACGAGGATGTCGACGCCGCCCATCAGGGCGACCGCCTCCGCCACGCCCGCCTGCACCGAGGCATCGTCCCGGGAATCGATCACGACGCCGTGCACCGTGCCGCCGGTCTCGGCCGCGAGGGTCGCCGCGATCTCGGCGACATCGTGCCGGGCGGCGACCGTGACGACGGCACCTTCCCGCGCGAGCGCGGCGGCCGCGGCCCGCCCGATGCCCTTCGTGCCGCCGACGACGAGTGCGTGCTTTCCGGTGAGCTGCAGATCCATTGCTTCAGGCTAGCCAGCGTCGGTGTCACATTGCCGGGCGGGGTTCTAGGGTGTGAGCGTGACCAGCGCAGACGCCGGATCCGGCATCATCCACCTGCCCCTCGACGGCCCGCCCCTCGCGGTCGGCCAGGACGCCCTCGATGCGATCGGCGCGGCCTGGGGATCCGACGCGTCGACGATCGTGGTGCCGGTGGAACGACTCGACGCGCGGTTCTTCGACCTGCGCACCGGGGTGCTGAGCGAGCTGACTCAGAAGTTCGTGAACTACCGCATCCGGCTCGTCGTGCTCGGTGATGTGACGGCGCACACGGAGGCATCGGGCGCGTTCCGCGACTACGTGCGCGAGACCAACGCGGGCGATCAGGTGTGGTTCGTCGCCGACGAGGCCGAACTCGCGACGCGACTCGGAGTCGACGCGTGAGCGCCCTGCCCGAGCGGGTGCCGGCGGTCGTGATCGGCGCCGGCCCCGCGGGCCTCGCCGCCGCGGCCGAACTGCAGCGCGTCGGCATCGAGGCGATCGTGCTCGACAAGGCCGACCGGGTCGGCGCGAGCTGGGCGGGCCACTACGACCGGCTGCATCTGCACACCTCGCGCGGGCTCTCTGGCCTGCCCGGCTACCGCATCCCGCGTCGCTATGGCCGCTGGGTCGCCCGCGACGGCGTGCTCGCCTACCTCGCCGAGTACGCCGACCTGCACGCCCTCGATGTGCGCCTCGGGGTGGAGGCGTCGGCCGTCGAACGCGGCGTCGACGAGTGGCGGGTGGCGTGGCGACGCGGCGACGAGTCGGGCGCCATCGCGACCGACACGGTCGTGGTCGCCACCGGCTACAACCACACCCCGAAGCGTCCCGACTGGCCGGGGCTGAAGACCTTCACCGGCAAGGTGGTGCACTCCAGCGAGTACAAGAACCCCGGGCTGCTCGCGGCCCGCGAGGCGCTCGTGATCGGGCCGGGCAACAGCGGCGCCGAGATCGCCGCCGACCTCGCGGATGCCGGAGTGCGAGTGTCGCTCGCGATGCGCACGCCACCGAACGTCGTGTTGCGGGCCGTCGCCGGCATCCCGAGTCAGGCGCTCGTGCTGTCGATGTCGCCGCTGCCGGTGCGGGCTCAGGATGCGCTCTCGGGTCTGCTGCAGCGACTGGTCGTCGGCGACCTGCGCAAGCACGGCATCCCGAAAGCGCCCCGCGGCATCGCCACGCAGCAGCTGCGGGATGACGTCACCCCGACGATCGATGTCGGCCTGCTGCGCGCCCTCAAGTCGGGAGCGGTGAAGGTCGTCGCCGCCGTCGAGCGGTTCACGACGGATACCGTGGTGCTCACCGACGGCACCGAACTGCACCCCGACGCGGTCGTGCTCGCCACCGGCTTCCAGCGCGGACTCGAGCCGCTCGTCGGAGACCTCGGCGTGCTCGCCGCCTCCGGCCGTCCGCTCATCAACGCCGACGCGCAGCTCGCCGCGCATCCGGGGCTCTTCTTCGTCGGCTACTCGAACCCGTTGACCGGCAACCTCCGGCAGGTCGGACTCGATGCGACGAAGATCGCGAAGGCCGCCGCCAGTGCGCTCGCGAAGAAGGGCCACCCGGCAGTTCTCCGCTGAGCGCTAGGCTCGGGGCCACCATTTCGTCCCCAGGGGAAGGCACATCACATGGCAGAGCGCAGCAGCCGTAGCGGCAAGAAGGTCGTTCAAGCGGAGTCAGCGCCGGCACCGGCGACGACCGCGAAGGAGCGAGCCGCCATCAAGGCGGAGGCCGACAAGCGCGTCCGCGAGGGCGACGGCTGGAAGGCATCCGATTCGGCGAAGTCCGGCGCCACCACGAAGCGCGTCATCGCGTTCATCCTGTGGGGCCTCGCGATCGCCGCCGAAGGTGTCGGCATCTGGTACCTGCTCACCCAGCTGCGGGGCACCAACGTCGACGGCGAGCCGAACACCGGATTCATCCCGAGCGACTACCTGATGTGGGCACTCATCGGGCTGCTGGTGTTCATCGGCATCCTCACCGTCATCGGATCGCAGCTCTGGAAGGCCGCCAACCAGGCCGACCCGGCGTCGCGGCAGGAAGCCTTCCGCTACTTCGTGCAGAACCAGTTGGGCGCGATCATCACGATCATCGCGTTCGTGCCGATCATCATCCTGATCCTGCTCAACAAGAACCTCGACAGCAGGACCAAGGGCATCGCCGGCGCGGTCGGCGCGGTCGTGCTCGTCGTCGCGGTTCTCCTCAACATCGAGTGGAACCCCGCCTCGGTGGAGGAGAACACCGAAGAGGTCATCGAAGGTGAGATCGCCAACGAGGGTCAGATCGACGAGTACACGGCGATCGTCACCGAACTCACCGGTGACGACGAGGTCGCCTGGACGCTCGAGGGCAAGGTCTACCACCTCTGCGAAGACACCTCGGCCGTCAGCCAGGACTCGGCGGACGGCCGGATCTTCACCGGCTCCGTGGCCGACGCGCACGCCGCGGGCAAGGCAGGCCTCACGCTGCAGGTCGACCAGGAGATGGAACAGTGCGGCCTGACCGACCCGGCCAACCTCGACGAGATCGAGGCCGAGATCGAGCAGCTGCGTGACGCCTACGAGTTGGAGAACGCGGGCTGACCCGCATCCTCACCGTCGATCGGCGCTCGACTCCTGCGGGAGGCGGGCGCCGATCTGGTGTCAGCGCGTTGCGGGCTCGGAGCCGACGTTCTCGGCGACCCAGTCGCACCAGATCGACACCGCGCGCCACGCCTCCCGGATGCGGTCGAGCGCGGCCGGACCCCACATCCACTCCTCCACGCCGAGACGGCGCTGAACGGCGAGACGCTTCAGGCGGAGCAAGTGGATGCGTGGATGGTCGACGCGGAATCCGCGGGGCGCGGTGGTGAGAGCATCTGTTTCGATCACGTCGAAGCCGAGGTCCGCGAGCTCGTCGAGGGTCGCCTCGAGGTCGCCGAACAGCCGCACGTCGTCGGCGATCTCGCGGAACCGCGCCAGTTGGGCCGGCGAAGCGTCGTAGACACCGCCCGCTGCGAGCAGCCCGTCGGCTCCGAGCTGCAGGTAGTGCACGGCGCCGCGATTGCCGCCCGTGACCATGCCGATGTGGTCTTTGTAGGGCGACTTGTCCGCCGAGAAACGCACGTCACGGTAGGGCCGGAAGATCTTCACCGCACCGAACTCAGGCCCCAGCGCCTCGGCGAGCGCCTCGAACGGGCCGCGCACCCGCTCGTCGTAGCGCGGCTTGTTCGCCGTCCACCACGCCTTGTCGTTGTGCTCCCGCAACTCGCGGTAGAACTCGACCGCGTCGGGATGCAGGCCGGCGAACTCCATGCCGCGAGATTACCCGGGTGGCGGAAAGGGATCGTCGTCGAGCCCCATCAGGTGTACGCCCGCAGCGAGTCGCCGGGTGGCAGCGGGAAGACCCGGCCCGTGCCGATCCACACATACCCGTCGCGGAGGAAGTTGTCGTAGTCGTCCCACAGCGCCGGCACGGTGTCGCCGCACGCGTCGAGCAGCGCGGAGAACCAGACCACGTAGGCGGGATCGGGACGCATCGCCGCAGCCTGCTGTTCCGGCGTCAGGGCCGCCCAGATGGCATCGGCCTCCTGCTCGGCGTCGACAACTGCTTCAGCCGCGAGGCCGGGGAGGTGCCAGCCCCACCCGTTCGTGTACTTGAGAACCTGCTCGCCGTCGACGAGGGTCGAGCAGCGCCAGTGCCCCGTCGCGTAGAAGTACGGGGCAGCTTGGATGCGGTGCGCACCGCGCCCGTGCAACACCCGGTACGCGTTGAGGAGCACGTGCTCGGGTCGACTCACGGACACAACGATGGCCGCTCCGACGCGCCGACTCAACCTGCCTGTCGTTCCCGCACTGCAGTTTCCCGGTCGAGGGCGCGCAGTCGGTCGACCTCGACTTGCAGTGTGAGCACGTCGCAGTACGACCCGTACCATCCGCTGCGCGGCGAAGCCATCCACCGCCCGAGGGCTCCGAGCACCTGAAGCTGCGCCCGGCGGTCGTGCGGATCGGCGGGCATCCATTTCTCGGTCGTCAACAGAAGCAGCAACGTCGGCAGCCCGTCGCGCGCGATCGAGCGGCCCACCGGATCGAGGGTGCCGAACGCGCGCTCGATCTCGATCATGCGGCGCTCCGGGTCGGTGGCGATCCGGTCGGATTCGGCTTCGAGGCACTGGGCCGCCCGCACCCTCACGGCGAGGATGCGGTCACGGCGGCGTCCGGAGCGCTCAGCCGCGTAGGCGGTCAGCCAGGGGTCGAGGATGTCGGCGATTCGAGGGGTGACGGGTTCCATGCGCGCAGGATGCTGCCGACGTCGGACATCGGTGTCAGCAGTCAGCCGGCCCAGGGATCGACCAGTTCGATCCCGGTGCCCGCGAAGTCCTTGGTGTTCCGCGTGGCGCACACGGCGTCGTGGCTGCGGCAAATCGCAGCGATCAGGGCGTCAGCCGTGCTGATCGGCAGCCCTGCCTGCTCTCGTGCGGCCAGGATGTCGGCATAGTGATCGGCAGCGTCATCGTCGAATGCGAGCACGGCCCTGGACTGTCGATACGGGCGTATCGCCGCGTCGATCCGCGCGGCGAGTGCGCTTCTGCGCTGACCATCGGGCAGGCGACGCACGCCCGCAAGTAGTTCGGCGAGCGTGACGGCCGTGATGGCGACCTCACCCGAGAGCGACTCCAGCCACGCCACGACCTTGGCGTCCGGGCGCGGTCGGAAGACTTCGGAAATGACGTTCGTGTCGAGGACGATCACCCGAAGTCGACCGCTCGCGCGACGTCGGTGCGGTCAGGGATGACGAGATCGTCGATGCCGCCGAGGTCGTGCGCTGCGTGCATGAGCGCCAGGCCGATGTGCGGCCTGTGCGCAGCCTTCGTGAGGATGTCACGGACCTCAGCCTCCATGGAGCGGCCGTGTTCTTTCGCCTGAGCGGCGATCTGCTTCTTCACGGACTCGTCGAGCCCGCGCACGATGATGGATGACATCGGCACACCTCCCGATTGCTATCAACAATGATAGCGTTTGCGTGGCAGGCAATGCGAGAAACTCGCTACCCGACGAGCCCTTAAGTGCAACCAAAGGCACCCGGGGTGCCGTGCGCGGTTTCCGCGCTCGAAAGTTGGTCGCGACCGACGTGAGGGCAAAGCCAATTCATGCTTGGGTGGATCCCATGACCGACGCTCCTCGACTCGAAGGCGGGCCGGGATGGTACATCGACCGCGAGTCCCTCCTGCCAGTGATCGAGGACGAAAGCGTTTTCAGGGCGGCCCACGCAGAGGACCCGGCGATCGAGGTTCTCGTCGCACTTTGGTCTGGCCGACCAACAGATGCGGAAGTGCAGATCCGTACTTGGTTGGATCACGCGGATTCCCCGAGATTGCGGGCTCTTCTCGCAGACGCGTGGCGCGACCAGGGCCGCACCGACGAGGCGATTGCCGCCTACGAGTCACTTATCGGCGAGGTCAGCGACATGAAATCTGAAGCAGTGATGCAGCAGCACCTGGGTAAGGCGCTCTTTGTCGCTGGACGTCACGAGGAAGCCGCCCAAGCTTTCGAGAAGGCTCTGGGCATGAGACTGAGGTTCGGTGCTGAGGACTCACTGGTCGAGTCGTCGCGGGCCGCGGCCGTGCGAGCCCGTGAGGCTGCCTCAGCTAAACATTGAAGCGGAACTCGACCACGTCGCCGTCGTGCATGACGTAGTCCTTCCCTTCGATGCGGGCCTTCCCTTTCGCGCGGGCTTCGGCGATGGAGCCGGTCACGACGAGATCCTCGAACGAGACGATCTCGGCCTTGATGAAGCCCTTCTCGAAGTCGGTGTGGATGACGCCCGCCGCCTGGGGGGCCTTCCAGCCTTTGCCGATCGTCCAGGCACGCGCCTCTTTGGGACCGGCGGTGAGGTAGGTCTGCAGGCCGAGGGTGTCGAATCCGATGCGGGCGAGTTGGTCGAGTCCCGACTCCGTCTGGCCGGTCGAGGCGAGCAGTTCGGCGGCGTCATCCTCGTCGAGGTCGATGAGCTCCGACTCCAGCTTCGCGTCGAGGAAGACGGCCTTCGCGGGGGCGACCAGCTCCGCGAGCGAGGCGAGCTTGGCGGCATCCCCCAGCACGGTTTCGTCGACGTTGAACACGTAGATGATGGGCTTCGCGGTGAGCAGGCCGAGTTCTCGCAGAGCGGCGAGGTCGACGCCCTTCGCGCGCGATAGCGGGGTGCCTTCGTTGAGGGCCTTCTGGGCGGCGAGCGCGGCATCCAGAACTCCGGGGTCGAGCTTCTTGCCGCGCACCTCCTTCTCGTAGCGCGGAATCGCCTTCTCGAGGGTCTGCAGGTCGGCGAGCGCCAACTCCGTCGTGATGACTTCGAGGTCGCTCTTCGCGTCGACGACGCCGGCGACGTGCACGACATCCGGGTCCTCGAACCCACGCACGACCTGCGCGATCGCCTCGGCCTCGCGGATGTTGGCGAGGAACTGGTTGCCCAGGCCCTCCCCCTCGGAGGCTCCCGCGACGATGCCGGCGATGTCGACGAACGACACCGTCGCCGGCAGGATGCGCTCGCTGCCGAAGATCTCGGCCAGCACCTTCAGGCGCGGGTCGGGCAGGTTCACCACGCCGACGTTCGGCTCGATCGTCGCGAACGGGTAGTTCGCCGCGAGCACGTTGTTCTTGGTGAGCGCGTTGAACAGGGTGCTCTTGCCGACGTTGGGGAGTCCGACGATACCGATGGTGAGTGCCACGGGGGTTCAGCCTATCCGTCCCCAACTCTCGGGAATCCGGCCCCTCATCGACGTCTCGTGCGCGAAGCCCCGGATTTCCAAGAGTTAGCGCCCAGGGCGGCGCGGCACAGGCCCAGCGTCGGAGGCCCGTGTCAGAGTCAAGGTGTGCCGCTCGACTTCACCGCCATCGACTTCGAGACGGCGAACTCCTCGATGGCGAGTGCGTGCTCCGTCGGCCTCGTGAAGGTGCGCGATGGTCAGGTCGTCGACCGCATCGGCTGGTTCATCCGGCCGCCGCTCGGGCACGACCACTTCATCGACTGGAACACCCGCATCCACGGCATCACCGCCGAGATGGTGAGGGATGCCCCATCCTGGCTCGACCAGATGGCCGACCTGCTCGCCTTCACCGGTGACGACCATCTCGTCGCGCACAACGCGGGCTTCGACATGGGTGTCATCAAGGCCGCCTGCGTGGCGACCGGACTCGCCACCCCGTCGTACTCCTACTTCTGCAGTCTGCAGATCGCCCGCAACACCTACACGCTCGACTCCTACAAGCTGCCCTCCGTCGCGTTCGCGGTCGGGTTCGAGGACTTCCCCCACCACGACGCCGTCGCGGATGCCGAGGCCTGTGCGGCGATCGTCATCCACGCGGCCGACCGCTACGGCGCGATCGATGTGGCGGAACTCACCGAGCGTTCGGGTGTGCGCATTTCGACGATCGTGCAGCCGCCCGCCGCCGCGATCGCTTAGACCGTCGCGACCAGCGCCTCCGCCTCGGCGATGCGCGGCAGCGTCTTCAGCACGCTGTCGGGGTTGAGCGAGATCGAGTCGATCCCCTCGCGCACCAGGAACTGGGCGAAGTCGGCGTGGTCGCTCGGGCCCTGGCCGCAGATGCCGATCTTGATGCCGGCAGCGTGCGCCTTTCGGATCGCTTCGGCGATCAGCGTCGTGACGGCGGGGTCGCGTTCGTCGAACAGGGCCGCGAGCGACCCGGAGTCGCGGTCGACTCCCAGCGTGAGTTGCGTGAGGTCGTTCGACCCGATCGAGAAGCCGTCGAATCGCGTCGCGAACTGTTCGGCGAGCACGACGTTCGCCGGGATCTCGCACATCATGTAGACCTCGAGTCCGTTCTCGCCGCGCTTCAGGCCGTTCGCCGCCATCACCTCGAGCACGCGGTCGGCCTCTCCGACGGTGCGGCAGAACGGGATCATGACGATGACGTTGCGGAACCCGATCTGCTCCCGCACCCGCCGGATGGCGCGGCACTCCAGCTCGAAGCCCTCGCGGTAGCGCGAGTCGTAGTACCGCGAAGCGCCGCGGAACCCGATCATCGGGTTCTCTTCCTCACCCTCGAACGCGGCGCCCCCGAGCAGGTGCGCGTACTCGTTGGTCTTGAAGTCGCTCATCCGCACGATGACCGGGTCGGGGTGATGCGGGGCCGCGAGCTTGGCGATGCCGAGCGCCAGCGTCTCGACGAAGTAGTCGCGCGGGTCGGCGTACCCGCGGGTGAGGTGCGCGATCCGCTTGCGCTCGGCGGGATCGGTCACCCGTTCCGGATGGATGAGCGCCATCGGATGCACGGTGATGAGGTTGTTGATGATGAACTCCATGCGGGCGAGGCCCACCCCGCTCACCGGCAGCCGCCACCACTGGAACGCCGCAGCCGGCGTCGCGACGTTGACGAGCACCTTCGTGCGGGTCGTCGGCAGCGCCCCGAGGTCGATCTCCTCCGTCTCGAACGGCAGCGCCCCGGCATACACCTCACCCCGGTCGCCGTCGGCGCACGACAGCGTGACGATCGCACCGTCGGGGATGTCGTGGGTGGCCGAGCCGGAACCGACGATCGCCGGGATGCCGAGCTCGCGACTCACGATCGCCGCATGACTCGTCGAGCCCCCGTGGTCGGTCACGATCCCGGCGGCACGGGCCATGATCGGCACCCAGTCGGGGTCGGTCATCTCGGTCACCAGGATCGAGCCGTCGACGAATCGCTCGATGTCGGCCGCGCTCTTGATGACACAGGCGGGCCCGGTCGCGATCGCGTCGCCGATCGCGGCGCCGGTGGCCAGCACGTCGCCGGTGCCGGTGAGCCGGTGCACGGTGAACTTCGTCGCACTGCGCCGCGACTGCACCGTCTCGGGGCGAGCCTGCACGATGAACAGCTCGCCGGTGACGCCGTCTTTGGCCCACTCCATGTCCATCGGGCGCCCGTAGTGCCGCTCGATCGCGACCGCCCACCGCGCGAGGGCGAGCACCTCGTCGTCACCGAGCACCAGGCGCGCCCGCTCCGTCGCGGTCGTCTCCTTGATGCGGGTGCGCACCGTACCGCCGGTGCCGAGCACCATCTTCGTGGCCTTCTCGCCGACGGTCTTCTCGATGATCGGCGAGAGCGTCGGGTCGTCGAGGAACGGCTTGAACACGACGTACTTGTCGGGGTCGACGATGCCCTGCACGACCGTCTCGCCGAGGCCCCATGCCGCGCTGATCACCACGACATCCGGAAACCCGCTGTCGGTGTCGATCGAGAACATCACGCCCGATCCGCCGGAGTCGGAGCGCACCATCCGCTGCACACCGATCGACAGCGCGACATCCAGCTGGTCGATGCCGTTGAGGTCGCGGTAGCTGATCGCACGGTCGGTGAAGAGCGACGCGTAGCAGCGCAGACAGGCGTCGAGCAGATCGTGCTCGCCGACGACGTTGAGGAAGGTCTCCTGCTGCCCGGCGAAACTCGCGTCGGGCAGGTCTTCGGCGGTCGCGCTGCTTCTCACCGCAACGGGCACCGGATGCGCGCCGCTGAGTGCGCGGTAGGCGGCTCGGATCGCATCCGCCGTCTCGTCGGAGAAGCTGCCCCCGAGGATCGTGTCGCGAATCGCCAGGCCGGTGACCTGAAGGGTCGCCTCGCCCGCGTGGTAGCGGTCAAGCGCCGATGAGATGCCCGCGCGTAGATCGTTCGCGTCGATGAAGGCACGGAAGGCGGCGCTCGTCGTCGCGAAACCGCCGGGAACGCTGACCCCCTGGGCACCGAGTTCGCGGATCATCTCCCCCAGCGAGGCGTTCTTGCCGCCGACCTGGGGAAGGTCGGCGAGACCGATGTCGGCGAAGTCGATGACGTGCTGCATGTGAGCCCTCCTCGGTGGGATGGCCCGAGGCTACGGAGCCGGGGCAGCCACGAGTAGGGACTAAAGCCACTTGGGGCTAGCGTGCCTCAGTTCGTGGGGAAGCCCAGGTTGATGCCGCCATGCGAGGGGTCGAGCCAGCGGGAGGTGATCGCCTTCTGGCGGGTGAAGAAATGGATGGCGTCGGGGCCGTAGGCCTTCGTGTCGCCGAAGAGGGAGTCTTTCCAGCCGCCGAAGGAGTAGTAGCCGACCGGCACGGGGATGGGCACGTTGATGCCGATCATGCCGACCGTCGCTTCGCGCTGGAAGCGCCGGGCGGCACCGCCGTCGTTGGTGAAGATCGCGGTGCCGTTGCCGTAGGGGCTGCCATTGATCAGGGCGAGGCCCTCCTCGTAGGTGGCGACGCGCACGACCGACAGCACGGGACCGAAGATCTCGTGCGTGTAGACATCCGACGTGGTCGGCACCTTGTCAATGAGGGTCGGGCCGAGCCAGAACCCGTCGGCCTCCCCGTCGACCGCGATGCCGCGCCCGTCGACGACGATCTCCGCACCGTCGGTCGCCGCCACGTCGAGGTAGCCGGCGACCTTGTCGCGGTGCTCCTTCGTGATGAGCGGCCCCATGTCGCAGCCGCGGGTGCCGTCGCCGACCTTCAGCGTCGCCATCCGTTCGACGATCTTCGGGATGAGGTCATCCGCGATGTCGCCCACGGCCACGACCACCGAGATCGCCATGCACCGCTCCCCCGCCGATCCGAAGCCCGCGTTGACCGCGGAGTCGGCGACGAGGTCGAGGTCGGCGTCGGGCAGCACGAGCATGTGGTTCTTCGCCCCGCCGAGGGCCTGCACGCGCTTGCCGGAGGCGGTTCCCGTCTCGTAGACGTACTTCGCGATCGGGGTCGACCCGACGAACGAGATCGACGCGACCTCGGGATGCGTCAGCAGCGCATCCACCGCCTCCTTGTCGCCGTGCACGACGTTCAGCACGCCGTCGGGCAGGCCGGCTTCCTTCATCGCCTCGGCCATCCAGATCGACGCCGACGGATCCTTCTCGCTCGGCTTCAACACGACGGTGTTGCCCAGGGCGATCGCGATCGGGAAGAACCACATCGGCACCATCGCCGGGAAGTTGAACGGCGAGATGATTCCGACCACGCCGAGTGCTTGACGCACCGAGTAGACGTCGACGCCGGTCGACGCGTTCTCGGTGTACTCGCCCTTCGCCAGATGCGGGATGCCGCAGGCGAACTCGACGACCTCGATGCCGCGCGCGATCTCGCCGAGGGCATCCGGAGTGACCTTGCCGTGTTCGCTCGTCAGGATCGCGGCGAGCTCCTCCTTGCGCGCGTTGAGGATCTCGCGGAACGAGAACAGCACCGCCTGCCGCTTGTTCCACGACGCCTCGCTCCACGCGGGGAACGCCGCGGCCGCCGCCTTCACCGCGTGATCGACATCCGCGGTCGAGGCGAGCCGCACCTCGCGCTGCACGACGCCGCGGGCGGGGTCGTAGACGGGGGCGGTGCGGGTCGAAGCGCCGGCGAACGCGGCTCCCGAGACCCAGTGATCGAGCACAGTCGTAGCCATGCCGACAGGCTAGCTCCGAGACATTTCTCGAACATTTTGGTTTTTCGGTGGGTGCAACGCGGGGATGTCGGTCGCCCTTGCGACACTTCAGGCATGGATGCGACGCTCACCCTGATCATCGGCCTCGCCGTCGGGCTCTTCCTCGGCACGGTCGTCGGCGTGCTCGTCGGGCGCGCCCGCCGCACGCAGGCCGTCGCGGGCGCCGACCCGGCCCTTCTCGCCGCACAGCACGAGTCGCGACTGGCCGCCGTGCGCGCCGAACTCGGCACCGAGCTCGCCGCCGCACAGGCGACCCTCGCCGGGCTGCGCGAACAGCTCGGCAGCGCCCAGGAGCAGTACCGCGACCTCATGGAGCGCACCCGCCTCGAGGCGCAGCAGCGGGCCGAAGCCGAACGCGCCGAGAGCAAGGTGCTGCAGGCGCTCGCCCCGGTCAAGGAGTCGCTCTCGTCGATGCAGCAGAAGGTCACCGACCTCGAGCAGCAGCGCAGCGTGCAGCACGTCGAACTCTCGCAGCAGCTCAAGAGCGCGGTCGAGTCCGAGGAGCGCCTGCGCACGACGGCCGAGTCCCTCGCCTCCGCTCTCAAGAACAACGCCACGCGCGGCGTGTGGGGTGAGACCCAGCTGCGTGCGGTCGTGGAGTCCGCGGGCATGATGGAGCACGTCAACTTCGACGTGCAGTCGAGCATCAAGATCGAGGGCCGCTCGGCACGGCCCGACATGGTCGTCACCCTTCCGGGCGGCAAGAGCATCGCGGTCGACGCGAAGGTGCCGTTCAACGCCTACCTCGATGCCGCGGCGATCCTGCCCACCGCGAACGACGCCGAACTCGCGCGTCGCGACACGCTCATGAAGCAGCACGTCAAGGCGGTGCGCGACCACATCGTGGCCCTCGGCGCCCGATCGTACTGGGACGGCCTCGACTCGAGCCCCGAGATGGTGATCGCGTTCATCCCGAGCGAGTCGCTGCTCTCCGCCGCCCTCGAAGCCGACCCGTCGGTCATGGAGTTCGCGTTCAGCAAGCACGTAGCCCTCGCCTCGCCGGTGACCCTGTTCTCGGTGCTCAAGGCCGTCGCGGTGAGCTGGCGGCACGAGGTCGTCACCCAGGAGGCGAAGAACCTGTTCGACGTGAGCCGCGAGCTGTACGGCCGGCTCACGACCCTGGCCGGTCACGTCGACAAGCTCGGGCGCACGATCGAGCGCAGCGTGAAGGACTACAACACCTTCGTCGGCTCGTTCGAGCGTCAGGTGCTGCCGTCGGCGCGCCGCATCAGCCAGCTCGACAGCTCGAAGCTGCTGCCGCCGCTCACCGAGATCGACGAACTGCCACGCGAGCTGACGGCATCCGACCTGACGGCGGTTCTCGAGAACCCGCTGCTCGAGCCGACCGTGCTCGACGACCGGGTCGTCGACGAGCTGGCCGCCCTCGACGAGACCGGCATCGCCCGGTCCGAGCTCGACCTCGGGCTGATCGAGCCCCCGACTCCGATCAAGAAGCCGAAGTCGGCATAGCCGGCACGGGCTCCGGCGCCCCCTCGTCGGTCTCCACGGGTGCGGCGAACTGCGCCTCGTAGAGCCGGGAGTAGGCCCCGCCGGCGGCGACCAGCTCGTCGTGAGTGCCCGTCTCGACGATCGAGCCCGCCTCCATCACCAGGATCAGGTCGGCATCCCGAATCGTCGACAACCGGTGGGCGATCACAAACGACGTGCGCGAACGGCGCAGTTCGCGCATCGCGCGCTGCACGAGAACCTCGGTGCGGGTGTCGACCGACGAGGTCGCCTCGTCGAGGATGAGCAGCGCCGGATCGGCGAGGAATGCCCGCGCGATCGTGATCAGCTGCTTCTCCCCGGCCGAGACGTTGGCGCCTTCGTCGTCGAGCACGGTGTCGTATCCGTCGGGGAGGGCGTGAACGAACCGGTCGACGTAGGCTGCCTGCGCCGCCTGGATGATCTCCTCCTCGGTCGCATCCGGCCGCCCGTAGGCGATGTTGTCGCGGATGGTGCCCTGGAACAGCCAGGTGTCTTGCAGCACCATCCCGGTGCGAGAGCGCAGATCATCGCGGGTCATCGACCGGATGTCGACGCCGTCGAGCGTGATGCGTCCGCCGTCGAGTTCGTAGAACCGCATGATGAGGTTCACGAGGGTCGTCTTGCCCGCTCCCGTCGGCCCGACGATCGCGACGGTGCTGCCCGGCTCGGCCACGAGCGACAGGTCGTCGATGAGCGGCTTCTCGGGGTCG
This sequence comes from Pseudolysinimonas yzui, assembly GCF_014653215.1. GTDB lineage: Bacteria > Actinomycetota > Actinomycetes > Actinomycetales > Microbacteriaceae > Pseudolysinimonas_A > Pseudolysinimonas_A yzui. Next base: position 205,028 of record NZ_BNAI01000003.1, read on the forward strand.
TAGCGGAACGAGGCGTGCTCGAAGGCCAGCCGTCCGGCGGTCGCGGGGGGCGAGGTCGACTCGACCGGGTCGGGCCGCTGCTCGTCGGCGTCGAGCAGTTCATACACCCGCTCGGCACTCGCGACACCCGACTGCAGCAGATTGATGAGCGACCCGATCTGGCTGAGCGGCTGGGTGAACTGCCGCGAGTACTGGATGAAGGCCTGCACGCCACCGATCGACATCGATCCCCCGGCGACCAGCAGGCCACCGACGACGGCGATGCCGACGTAGACGAGGTTTCCGACGAACAGGGCCGCCGGCATGATGATGCCGCTGATGAACTGGGCGCCGAACGACGCCCGGTACAGCTCGTCGTTCTTCTCGGCGAAGCGCGCCTCCACCTCGCGGTGGCGGCCGAATACCTTCACCAGCGCGTGACCCGAGTAGCCCTCTTCGATCTGCGCGTTGAGGGCGCCGGTGTGGGTCCACTGCGCGACGAACAGCTTCTGCGAGCGCTTCGCGATGACGACCGTGATGCCGAAGGTGAGCGGAATGGCGACGAGCGAGATGAGGGCGAGTACCGGAGAGATGACGAACATCATCACGACGACGCCGACGACGGTGAGGATCGACGTGAGCATCTGGCTCATCGTCTGCTGCAGGCTCTGCGACACGTTGTCGATGTCGTTGGTGACCCGGCTCAGCAACTCGCCGCGCGGCATCCGGTCGAAGTACGACAGCGGCAACCGATGGATCTTCGCTTCGACATCGGAGCGGAGCCGGTACACGGTGCGTTGCGTGACGCCGTTGAGCACGTAGCCCTGCAGGTACTGGAAGAGCGACGAGAACACGTAGAGCAGCAGCACGATGCCGAGCACGACCTGAAGTCTCGCGAAGTCGATCCCCTGACCGCCCTGGAACGACGACACGGCCCCGTCGTAGACGATGTCGGTCGCCATGCCCAGGACGTTGGGCCCGAGCACCGAGAGCACGACGCTCACCACGCCGAGCAGGATGACGAAGACGACGGGCACCGCTTCGGGTCGCAGGCTGCCGATCAGGCGCTTCACCGTCGGCAGGAAGTGCGCGCTCTTCTCGACCGGCATGCCCATGCCGCCGAACGGGCCGCCGTGGCCGGGGCCGCGCCGCGGGATCGGCGGACGCGCGGGAGCCTCGGTGGATTCGGTGTCGGGCATCAGGCCGCCGCCTCTGCTGAGAGCTGGCTCGCGACGATCTCGGCGTACTCCGCCGACGTCTCGAGCAGTTCGGAATGGGTGCCGCGCCCGACGATCTCGCCGTGGTCGAGCACGAGGATCTGGTCGGCGTCGGTGATGGTCGCGACGCGCTGCGCGACGATGATCTTCGTCGCGTCGGGCACGGCTCGGGTGAGGGCGGCGCGCAGTCGCGCATCCGTCGCGGTGTCGAGCGCCGAGAACGAGTCGTCGAAGACGTAGATCGGGGGCTTCTTCACGAGCGCCCGTGCGATCGCGAGCCGCTGCCGTTGCCCGCCGGAGACGTTCGTGCCGCCCTGCGAGATCGGCGACTCCAACCCGTCGGGCATGGCTTCGACGAAGTCACGTCCCTGAGCCACCTCGAGGGCGGCCCACAGTTCGTCGTCGGTGGCGTCGGGCTTGCCGTACCGGAGGTTCGACGCGACGGTTCCCGAGAACAGGTAGGCCCGCTGCGGCACGAGCCCGATGCTGCCCCAGAGCAGGTCGGGATCGAGTTCGCGCACGTCGACCCCGTCGACCAGCACCGAGCCGCTCGACACGTCGAAGAGCCGAGGCAGCAGGTTGACCAGGGTGGTCTTCCCGGCGCCCGTGCTGCCGACGATCGCGGTGGTCGTGCCCGGGGTGGCGATGAACGACAGGTCGCGCAACACGGGGGCCTCGGCGCCCGGGTAGGAGAACGTGACGTCGCGCAGCTCGATCGTGCCGTGGCCGCGCAGTTCGGTGACGGGCGCGACCGGCAGCACCACGCTCGACGGGGTGTCGAGCACCGCGCCGATCCGGTCGGCCGACACCACGGCCCGCGGCAACAGGAAGGCGAGCATCGCCGCCATCATCACGGCCACCAGGATCTGCACGATGTAGCTGAGGAAGGCGATGAGCGACCCGACCTGGAGGCTGCCGTCTTCGATGCGGTAGGCGCCGAACCAGAGCACCGCGACGCTCGACACATTGAGGATGAGGATCACGATCGGGAACATCAGGGCGAACAGTCGGCCGGCCCGCAGGGCGGTGTCGGTGAGCTCATCGTTGGCGCGGCGGAAGCGGGCGGTCTCGACGGGTTCGCGCACGAACGCACGCACCACGCGGATGCCGGTCAGCTGTTCGCGGAGCACACGGTTGACGACGTCGATGCGCTGCTGCATCTTGCGGAACTGCGGCATCATCCGCACGATGATGAGCCCCATCGCGACGAGCAGTACCGGAACCGCGGCGACCATGATCCACGACAGGCCCGGGTCTTCGCCGATCGCGAAGATGACGCCACCGACCGCGAGGATCGGGGTCGACACGAGCATCGTGCAGCTGATGAGCACCAGCTGCTGCACCTGCTGCACGTCGTTGGTCGTGCGGGTGATGAGCGACGGGGCGCCGAAGTGCGAGACCTCTTGCTCGGAGAATCTGCCGACCTGCGCGAAGATCGCGCCGCGCAGGTCCCGGCCGAATGCCATCGCGAGCCGCGCACCGAAGTAGACGGCGACGACGGCACAGATGATCTGCGCCAAGGTCACCGCGAGCATGATGGCGCCGACCATGAGGATGTAGCCGATGTCGCCGGTCGCGACGCCGGAGTCGATGATGTCGGCGTTCAGGCTGGGCAACCAGAGCGACGCGATCGACTGGGCCGCCTGGAACACGACGACTCCCACCAGCAGCAGCCAATAGGGCTTGACGAAGCGCACGAGCAGCTTCCCGAGCATCAGTTCTCTCCTTCCCGGCGGATGATTCCGCGGGCGATCAGGGCGGCGAGCGTGGCGTTGCCGAGGTCGAAGGATGCCATCGGCAGCGCCGACGCGAAGGCGAGCAGCCGGATGTACTCGGCCACCGTCTCGATCGGCACGGCGAGTCGGTGGGCGTCGGGCGCGAGGAGGTCACCGAGCACTTCGGTGAGCCGCTGCTCCATCGTCGTCCGGTCGGCGACGGGCGGTCGCTCGCGAATGCCGAGCGCGACGACAGCGGCGACGACGTCGCGGAAGTGCGCGTTGAGCCGGGCGACGACCTGCTCCAGTTTCGTGTCGAGCGGCTGGTCGATGTCGATCGCCTGGAGTGCCATCCACAGCGGATGCGGATCGAAGATCTTCTCGATCGCGGCGGCGAGGAGCGCCTCCTTGTCGCCGAACGCCCGGAACAGCGTCCCCTCGGCGACCCCGGCCGCCTCGGCGATCTGACGCGTCGACACGTCGCGCCCGTGCTGGCGGATGAGCGGTACGGCAGCGAGCAGGATCGCTTCGCGACGATCCTCTGGGGCCAACGGCTTGGCGCGTTCGCGCGAGAACGCCTTCACGTCCACAAACGCATCCCCGGCCCGCATCACCCGACGATGCTAACTGAGTGAGTACTCACTCCGCAAGGGCCGGAGCCCCGGCCGGCGCGATATGATGATTTCATCATGTCACTGACCCACTCGGAACGGCCCCTCTACGAAGTGAAGGCCGGCCTGTTCAAAGGACTCGCGCATCCGCTGCGCATCCGCCTGCTCGAGCTGCTCGCCGACGGCACCGAGCGCAGCGTCGCCGAACTCCAACGCAGCACCGGGATGGAGCCGTCGCACCTCTCCCAGCACCTCTCGGTGCTCCGGCGACACCGGCTGGTCTCCTCCGATCGCCGCGCGAGCCACGTGTACTACCGCATCACCGCCCCCGAGGTGGCCGAGTTCCTCGCCGTCGCCCGCCGGCTGCTCGCCGCCGTACTGGTGTCCGACGCCGAGCAGTTCGGTCGCATCTCCGAACTCCCCGAACTGCGGCCCTGATGATCCGGGTCGCACGTCACCTGCGCCGGCTGCTGCCCGGCCCCGCTGACTACTCGGGCCTCGGCCGGTCGTGGCGCCGCGACCTCCTGGCCGGACTCACCGTCGGCATCGTCGCGCTGCCCCTCGCGCTCGGCTTCGGCATCTCATCGGGGGCCGGTGCCGAGGCAGGGCTGATCACCGCGATCGTCGCGGGTGTCGTCGCAGCCGTCTTCGGCGGCTCCCACGTGCAGGTCTCGGGGCCGACCGGGGCGATGGTCGTCGTGCTGGCGCCGATCGTCGCCTCCCACGGACTCGGGGCGGTCGCTGTGGTGAGCCTCATGGCGGGTGTCATCGTTCTCGCCGCCGGGGCGCTCCGGCTCGGGCGGGCGGTGTCGTTCATCCCCTGGCCCGTGATCGAAGGCTTCACGCTCGGCATCGCCGTGATCATCTTCCTGCAGCAGGTGCCCGCGCTCACCGGCCCGGCGCCCGCCGCATCCCACGGCAACGCCGTCCTCGGCGCGGTGACGGCGCTGCTCGCCGCCGACCCCGGCTACCTGCTCTGGGCTGCCGCGGCGGTCGTGATCGTGGCGGCCTGCATGTTGCTGCTGCCCCGGCTGCATCCGGCCGTGCCGGGGTCGCTCATCGGCATCGTCGTCGTCACCGTGCTCTCCCTCGTGCTCCCCACCCCGCTCGCCAGCATCGGCACGCTGCCGCACAGCCTCCCGGCACCCGCGCTGCCGCCTCTCGATCTCACGACGATGTCGAGCCTGGCGCTCCCGGCGCTCACCGTGGCGGCGCTGGCCGCGATCGAGTCGTTGCTGTCGGCACGGGTCGCCGCGTCACTCGCCGACACGGGTGCCTACGACCCCGACCGCGAGCTGGTCGGGCAGGGGCTCGCCTCGGTCGCCGCCGGACTCTTCGGCGGCATGCCGGCGACCGGCGCGATCGCCCGCACCGCCGTGAACGTGCGCTCGGGCGCCGCGACCCGGCTCGCCGCGATCACGCACTCCGTCGTGCTGCTGCTCGTCGTGCTCGTCGTCGCCGGGCCGGTGGGCACCATCCCGCTCGCCGCCCTCTCCGGGGTGCTCATGGTCACCGCGGTGCGCATGGTGCATGCCGCGACGGTGCGCTCGATCCTGCGCTCCACCCGGGCGGATGCCGTCGCCTTCGTCATCACGGCGATCGTCACGGTGTCGGTCGACCTCATCGTCGCGGTCGTCATCGGCGTGGTCGTCGCCGGGGTGTTCGCGCTCCGCGGCCTGTCCCGCGCGACGGGTGTACACCGCGAGCCGATCGCCGGCGACCCCGAGCGGGGCGACGACCGCATCGCGATCATCCGCTTCGACGGCCCGCTGTTCTTCGCCGCGGCCGACCGGGTGCTCGACACCGTGACCGGCCTCGGCGGGGTGTCGGTCGTCATCCTGCGGATGTCGCAACTGGAGCTGGTGGACGCCACCGGCGCCCACGTGCTGAGCGAGATCGTGCAGCGACTCGAGGCCCGCGGCGTCACCGTGCTCATCAAGGGGGTGCGGGAGGGCCACACCGAGCTGTTCCGCACCGTCGGGGTGCTCGACGCGCTCCGCGACCACCGCCACCTGTTCGACGACCTGCCGGCCGCGATCGCGCACGCCCGCAGTCACGTCGCCCGTGAGGCCGCCTCGGGCGGCTGACACCCGAGGATCAGGCGTCTTCGCCGAGCCACTTCTGCACGAGGTGATCGGCGGTCACCCGGCGGATCGTGCCGGATCGCGCCCGCAGCACGATGCTCTCGGTGCGGATGATCGGCCCCTTGCGCTCCACGCCGCGCACCAGAGCCCCGTCGGTGACCCCGGTCGCGACGAAGAAGGTGTTGTCGCCCTTCACCAGGTCGTCGGCCTCGTAGACCTCGTCGAACCGCAGGCCGGCGGCCGCACCGCGCTCGCGTTCGGCATCCGACTGCGGGTACAGCATCGTCTGGATGAACCCCCCGAGCGCCTTGATCGCGCACGCGGTCGCAACACCCTCGGGGCTGCCGCCGATGCCGACGCACATGTCGAGCCGGCTGTCGTAGCGGGCCGCGTTGATACCGCCCGCGACATCGCCGTCGAGCATCAGCCGGGTTCCCGCGCCGGCCGCCCGGATGTCGTCGATGAGCTTCTCGTGGCGCGGCCGGTCGAGCACACCGATCAGCAGCTCGTCGACCGCCTTGCCCTTCGCCTTCGCCAGGGCGCGGATGTTCTCGCCGATCGGTTTGCGGATGTCGATGACCCCGATGCCGCTCGCATCGGTGACGATCTTGTCCATGTAGAAGACGCTCGAGGCGTCGAGCATCGAGCCGCGATCGGCGGCGGCGATCATCGAGATGGCGTTGCTGCGTCCGGCCGCGGTGAGCGAGGTGCCGTCGATCGGGTCGACCGCGATGTCGCACTCCGGCCCGCGACCGTTGCCGACGACCTCGCCGTTGAACAGCATCGGCGCCTGGTCCTTCTCGCCTTCGCCGATCACGATCGTGCCCGCGAAGTCGACGGTGCCCAGGAACTTGCGCATCGCATCCACCGCCGCGCCGTCGGCGCCGTTCTTGTCACCGCGCCCGATGAACGGGAACGCACGGATCGCGGCGGCCTCGGTCGCCCGCACGAGCTCCATCGCGAGGTTGCGGTCGGGCTGGGTGAACAGGATGCCGGGGTCGTCGTCCGCCATGGAGGTCCTCATCGGTAGCAAAGCGTGGGAGTCGGCCCTAGTGGCGGAGAGGGCACTGCGATCAGCCTACCCAGCCCCCGGTAAGCTCGGGTCCCGCGGGATGCCACCCCGATCCACCGTTTTCGCCGAAGGAGTCCCCATGCCCGTCGCCACTCCCGAGCAGTACGCCGAGATGCTCGACACCGCCAAGAAGGGCGGCTTCGCCTTCCCGGCGATCAACGTCTCGTCGTCGCAGACGATCAACGCGGTGCTGCAGGGCCTCAGCGAAGCTGGATCCGATGGCATCATCCAGGTCACCACCGGAGGCGCCGACTACTTCGCCGGCCAGACGGTCAAGGCGCGCGCATCCGGTGCACTCGCGTTCGCGGCGTTCGCGACCGAGGTCGCCAAGAACTACCCGGTCACCGTTGCCCTGCACACCGACCACTGCCCGAAGGAGGCCCTCGGCGGCTTCGTCGAACCGCTCATCGCGGCGTCGGAGGCCCAGGTCAAGGCCGGTGGCAACCCGATCTTCCAGTCGCACATGTGGGACGGCTCGGCCGTGCCACTGGCGGAGAACATCGAGATCGCGAAAGACCTGCTGCCGCGCATGAAGGCGATCAACGCGATCCTCGAAGTCGAGATCGGTGTCGTCGGCGGCGAAGAAGACGGCGTGCAGCACGAGGGCAGCAACGAGGCGCTCTACACGACGCTCGGCGACGTGACGGCAGCGGTCGAGGCCCTCGGCCTCGGCGAGCAGGGTCGCTACATCGCCGCCCTCACCTTCGGCAACGTGCACGGCGTCTACAAGCCCGGCAACGTGAAGCTGCGCCCCGAGCTGCTCGGCGAGATCCAGGCCGGCATCGCGGCGAAGTACGGCACCGGCGCGAACCCCCTCGACCTCGTCTTCCACGGCGGGTCGGGCTCGACGGATGCCGAGATCGCCGAGGCGGTCGCCAACGGCGTCATCAAGATGAACATCGACACCGACACCCAGTACGCCTTCACCCGTTCGATCGCCGACACGATGTTCAAGAACTACGACGGCGTGCTCAAGGTCGACGGCGAGATGGGCAACAAGAAGGTCTACGACCCGCGCGCCTGGGGCAAGCTCGCCGAGACCTCGATGGCGGCTCGCGTGGCCGAGGCGACCCGTCAGCTCGGCAGCGCCGGGCGCTCCATCTCGTCGAAGTAGCGGCGATCAGCTCGACGTAGCGTCCGAGCTGGGCGGCAGGTTGAAGGTCACCCGCAGGAAGCGGTCGTCGCTCCACTCCAGATCCTCGACGCTGCCGCGCAGGGCGAGGTAGTACGGGGCGAGCTGCATCACGCGTCGCCCCTCGGGCAACTCGAAGTCGAGGCTCACCCCGACGGCGGTCGAGCCGTCGGGATGCGCGCGCAGCTCGACCAGGAGCGAGCCGGTATCCGTTCCAGGGGTGTCGAGGATCGCGCGGATGAGCGCACGGAGCGCGGTGCGCTGCGACGCCGTCATCCGGCGCGCCTGGGAGTCGGGATCGACGACGACGAGCCGATCCTGGGCGACCGAGTCGAGCCAGCTCAGGTTCGACTGGGTGACGAGGTCGTCGCGCAGCCGCCGGGCCAGGTTTCCGGCGAGGGTGCGGTCGGCCGTCGTGACCTCGCCGGCGCGCGCCACCCCTTCGATGAACGGGGCGGCGCGGGAGATGAGGCGAGCCAGGCGGTCGCGTTCCAGTTGCTCGTTGCGGGCACCTTGGGGGGCGTCGACCGAGAGCATCGTCTGGCTTCGGCGTTCGATCAGAGGCAGCGTGCGACCGACCACCGCGATCGAGAACGCGGCCGTCGCGACGATGGCGCTGACCAGAGGCGATGCGATGATGATCGCCGTCGCGATCGGGCCCCACCCGGTCACCTGGGCCTGCACGACGAGCTGGGCGATCGGCACGGAGATGAGGGTCGCGGCCGATCCGAGCAGGATGATCGCGCGGGCCGGCAGGTAGGGGCCGAGCGACCCGACGACGAGCGCGAGCCCGAACGGCGCCCACCACAGCTCGATCGAGAACAGGCTGTCGGCATAGCCGATCGCCGACAGGACGAAGCCGACCACGCCGAGGGCGAGCGAGAAGCTCGCCCTGCCCCACCCGAGTCCACGACGCATTGGTCGGGTGAGCAGGTGCACCACGACGCACGCCGCCGAGCAGAGGGCGACCCCGATGATCTGGATGAGCGGCTCGCGACTGGCTCCCCAGGTGAGAATCGCGAAGGTGCCGCCGTAGAGCAGGTTGAGTGCGGCGAAGACGAGCGGCACGAGGGAACCGGTGAACCAGCTGAGCGGATCGATCTCCTGGGCCGAGAGGCGCAGCCATCGACGATCGAGCGGGGACGACATCATGAGGCGTCCCGCCCGCTGGTCGGCGCGGAGATGATCACCGAGGTTCCCTCTCCCGGCGCCGACCAGACCTGTGCTCGACCGCCGACCGCGGCCATCCGCTCCACCACCGACGTACGCAGACCGAGCCGGTCGGGGGCGACCGCCGCCGGATCGAAGCCCACGCCCTGGTCGGTGACCATCATCGTGACGTGGTCGGCGTCGGCGATGACCTCCACCTCGGCCGTGGTCACGCCGGAGTGACGCAGCACGTTCTCGAGCGCAGCGCGCAGCGCCGCGAGCAGCGCCTCCGCGACGTCGGCCTCGAGAACGTGGTGGGCGAAGGGTGAACCGGTCAGGTGCAGGCTCAGCCCGCGCCACTGGAACTCGCTCGCCAGCCGGGCGAGGTCGTTGCGCAGACCGGCGTCCTCGGCGGGCAGGTCGACGGCGGCCGAGGTGCGGATCCAGTCCGCTCCGCGCAGCGTCTCGAGGTCGGTGAGCAGCCGGTCGCGGGTGCGCTCGTCGATCCGATCGGGGGCGTTCATGACGACCGCCAGGTCGTTGAGCAGGGTGTCGTGCACGACGGCGGTCGTGCGCCGCGCGAGATCCTCGCCGTGCTCGAGCGCCCGGGTCTCGGATTCGAGGTCGTCGAAGTTCGGCACCCGGCGACGGATGCGCGCTTGGATCGAGGCGAGCGTCAGGTAGGCGACGATCGTCAGGACCAGCACCATGAGGGGGCCGAACCCGGGCCTGATCGTGAGCCCGCAGATCGCGTAGGCCACCACACCGGCGATGATCGCCACCGCGAAGCCGAGCAGCGACCAGGCGATGCCGACGAGGGCTCGAGTGGCGGGGATGCCGACGAGCACGAGCGCGAGCGCCGGCCGGTTGACGAGATACGGCGAATGCTCGACGATCCCCGGGTCGTCCAGCAGCAGAGTCACCTCGTAGCCCAGCGTCGCGGCGCCGGCCACGACCAGGTAGGCCATCGCGACCCACCGGCGCGGCCGCAGCACGACGGCGACGATCCCCCCGAGCACCACCCCGAGGAGGATGAGGGCGAGCGGCAGGTCGTCGACCCGGTCGCGCAGCACGAGCGTCTCGACGAGCACGGGCGTGGTGAGCAGGATGGTGGCCGCCGCGACCGCCCACCCTGCCGCCGACACCGAGCCGGTGATGACGGCGGCGGCCGTCTCCCGAGGCAGGATGCGGACGCGCACCGGTCAGGACCCGGAGGCGGGCAGGGCGCCCGGCGTCAGCATCACGATCGCGACCAGCACGATGATCCAGGCGAGCACGGAGAGAGCACCCGCGACGAGCGGAACCCAGAACGCCAGGCGGCCGCGGCGCAGCAGCAGCACCGCGATCGCCGCCGACCCCAGTACCAGCGCGAGGGACAGCACGAACAGCACGATCCCGCCGATGCGCGCCGCCTCGGTGAAGTCGATCGATTCGGCGGCCGTGCCCTTCGTCGCCGTCTCGAGGAACCCCTCGAAGTCGAGGAGGGCACCGGAGTACTGCAGCAGGTTGAGCACCCCGAAGGCGATGAGCGCGATCGTGATCGGACGGTCGAAGCGACGACCCGTCGCGGCGCGAGCCGGGACGGCGGGGGGCGGCGTCTCAGCGATCGCCGGGGTCGCCACGTCAGGGCCGCGCAGTGCGGCCACCTCCTCGGGCGTCGCGTACTCGCCGTACTGCGGCGCGGGGCGGGGATCCGGCATCCGGATCAGTCCTGCCAGTCGAGCCGACGCGACCGACCGCCGAGCGCCCGCTCGTCCGTGTTGCCGGCGGCGTCGCGGCGCAGCTCCTTCGGCAGCGAGAACATGAGGTCTTCCTCGGCCGTCTTGACCTCTTCGACGTCGCGGTAGCCGGCATCCGCCAGATCGTCGAGCACCTCGCGCACGAGCACCTCGGGCACCGACGCGCCGCTGGTGACCCCGACCGTCGCGACCCCGTCGAGCCAGGACTGCTGGATCTCGCTCGCGTAGTCGACCCGGTACGCGGCACGGGCGCCGTGCTCGAGCGCGACCTCGACGAGCCGCACGCTGTTGCTGGAGTTCGCCGACCCGACGACGATCACCAGGTCGGCCGCCGGGGCGACCTTCTTGATCGCGACCTGACGGTTCTGGGTGGCGTAACAGATGTCGTCGCTCGGCGGGTCTTGAAGGTTGGGGAATCGCTCCCGCAGCCGGCGCACCGTCTCCATCGTCTCGTCGACGCTCAGCGTCGTCTGCGAGATCCACACCAGGTTGTCGGGGTCGCGCACCTCGAGGCCGGCCACGTCGTCGGGGCTCGTGACGAGGGTGGTGCGTTCGGGCGCGTGACCCATCGTGCCCTCGACCTCTTCGTGGCCGGTGTGACCGATCAGCAGGATGTCGAGGCCCTGCTTCGAGAAGCGGGTCGCCTCGCGGTGCACCTTGGTCACGAGCGGGCAGGTCGCATCGATCGCCTGCAGGCCGCGGTCGGCGGCACCTTGAACGACGGCGGGCGAGACGCCGTGCGCCGAGAAGACGACATGCGCTCCGTGCGGCACCTCGGCGACGTCATCCACGAAGATCGCGCCGCGCTGCTCGAGGGTGCTGACGACGTGCACGTTGTGCACGATCTGCTTGCGCACGTAGACCGGGGCGCCGAAGTTCTCGAGCGCCTTCTCGACGGCGATCACCGCCCGGTCGACGCCGGCGCAGTACCCGCGCGGTGCGGCGAGCAGCACCCGCTTGGTTCCGGCGACCGGCGCGTCGACGAGGCGCCCGCGGACCGCGGGGGTGCGAGGCGGCGTCAGAACGACCGCGCCGTTCGTGATGCCGGCCATGCCCCGATTCTACGGAGCCCACCGGGGAGCGGCTGGGAGGCCGGGGACTGGAGTACCCTCGCGAGCGAACACGGAAGGACGGAACGGGCATGATGCGACGGATGTCGTCAACGCTTCTCGCCGTCGGGCTCCTGCTCGCCGGGTGTGCGGCCCCGGGCACGACGCCCGCACCGAGCGGGAGCGCATCCGGCGAGGTCGGCGAGGCGGGCCCCTCGAATCCTGCGACCCCGATCCCCGCCGATAGCGGCTGGCTCGTCACGGCGACAACCTCGATGTTCACGGCGAGCGCCCGGCTGTGTCCCGGTGACGGATTCATCGAGACTCCCGACGACCCCGACTGGGCGGTGCGCACGGAGATCAACGGTGGCCCACCCGACACCTGGGACGGCGTGACGTGGGAGATCGATCAGGGTGTCACGATCAACGTGGCCACGTCGCAGTACTACTTCCTCTACACCTCGGGGCGCGACAGCTACCAGGTGCCCAACGGACACCTCGAGGTGACCTACGACGACGAGGGACGACCCCGATCGGGAACCGGGACGGGCACGATGGAGGTGATCCTCGCGGATGGCAGCGGCGATGACCGGGTGGACACCACGACCTTCACGGTCGAGCCCGTCGCCGCCCCGCTGTGGTGTGACGCGTGACATCGACCGAGCCGCCGGAGCGCTCCTCCCCGGAGGCGCCGTGGCCCGTCGCGATGATGTCGGGGAAGCTCAAGGAGTACATCGACCGGCTCGGCACGGTGTGGGTCGAGGGCGAGGTCACCCAGTGGGGGCTCTCGGGCGGCAACGCCTACGGCAAGCTCAAAGACCTCGAACAAGACGTCACCCTCTCGTTCCGGGTCTGGTCGACGACGCTGCAGAAACTCAAGGAGGAGTTCAGGCAGGGCGACCGGGTCGTCGCGCTGGTGAAGTCGGAGTGGTGGCCCAAGGGCGGCACGCTCACGATGCAGGTCTTCGACCTCCGTCACGTCGGCATCGGCGATCTGCTCGCGAAGCTCGAGGCGCTGCGCCGCAAGCTCAGCGATGAGGGGCTGTTCGCGGTCGAGCGCAAGCAACGGCTGCCGTTCCTGCCGACCTGTATCGGCCTGGTCACGGGCAAGGATTCGGATGCCGAGAAGGACGTGCTGCGAAACGCCCAGCTGCGGTGGCCGGCCGTGCAATTCCGCATCCGGCACGCCTCGGTGCAGGGCGACCGGGCCTGGGCGGAGGTCGCGGGAGCCATCAAGGCGCTCGACGCCGACCCCGAGGTCGACGTCATCATCGTCGCCCGCGGCGGAGGCGACTTTCAGAACCTGCTGCCGTTCAGCGATGAACGCCTGATCCGCGTCGTCGCCGAGTGCCGCACCCCGGTCGTCAGCGCGATCGGGCACGAAGCCGACAGGCCGCTGCTCGACGACGTCGCCGACCTGCGTGCCTCGACCCCCACCGACGCCGCGAAACGCGTGGTGCCCGACATCGCCGACGAGCTCGCCCGGGTTCGTCAGGCGCGGGGCCGGATGCTCGCCCGGGTGACCGGAATGGTGACGACCGAGATCGACCGCATCGGCCACATCCGCTCCCGTCCCGTGCTCGCCAGCCCCGACCGCATCGTGACCGACCGGGCCGAAGAACTCACCCGCTGGGTCGCGCGCGGGGCCGAGCTGCTCGACTACGCATTCGAGCGCGCCGGGCAGCGCGTCGTCGAACTGCGCGCGCAGTTGCGGGCGCTCTCGCCACAAGCCACGCTCGAGCGCGGGTACGCGATCGCGCGGCTCGAATCCGGTGCGGTGCTGCGCCGCGCCGACGACGCCGCGAGCGGCGACCGGCTGCGGCTGACCCTCGCCGAGGGAGAGGTCGCCGCGACCGTCGAGAGCCCTGGGTAAGGTGGAGGCCGTGTCCGAGATCGCCGAACTGAGCTACGAGCAGGCCCGCGACGAGCTCGTGAAAGTCGTCGGACAGCTCGAACAGGGTGGGGTCTCGCTCGAGGAGTCGCTCGCCCTGTGGGAGCGCGGCGAAGCGCTCGCCAAGCGTTGCGAGGAGTGGCTGATCGGCGCGAAGGCACGCCTGGATGCCGCCCGCAGTTCTGCCGCCCAGCCGGCCGCGACCGACGGGGCCTCGTGACGCTGCCCGACCAGGAGGCGGCACCGACCGCCGCCGAACGCCGCGCCGCCCGTCGGGCGAATCAGACGGCCTTCAACCTCGTGCTCGCCCTCATCGCCTCGCTCGGTGTCGTGCTGTTCCTCGTCGTCGTCGTCGTGCGCCCCGAGATGGAGCCGCGCACCGTCGACTTCCGCCAGATCGGGGCCGACGCCCAGAGCAGTGTCGACGAGCCGCTCGCGGTGCCCGACCTCCCCGACGCCTGGACGGCGAACCGCGCCGAACTGGTCGGGGACCCCGCCGACGGCGTGACGCGCTGGGAGATCGGCTTCCTGACTCCGAACGGCGAATACATCGGCCTCGTGCAGGGCGTCGACGCGAACGACTCGTGGCTCGCCGACCAGGTGCACTCCGCCCGATCCGACGGCACCGAACGCATCGGCGGCCTCACCTGGAGCAGCTACGACCGGCGGGATGTCGACGACCCCGGCAATGTCGAATACGCCCTGGTGACGACCTCCGGGGCCTCCACGATCGTGCTCGGCGGCACCGCGACCGACGAGGAGTTCGCGGTGCTCGCCGCCGCCGTCGCAAAGGAGCTGTCATGAGCGGACGCCGCACCCCGGCCCAGGTCTGGCGCGAGATGGCGCGCGGCAACGAGCGCTTCGTCGCCGGTGAGCCGCAGCACCCCCGTCAAGACGTCGAACGCCGCACCGAGCTCGCCGGCTTCCAGGCCCCGCACGCGGCGCTGTTCGGCTGCAGCGACTCCCGGCTCGCGGCCGAGATCATCTTCGACAAGGGTCTCGGCGACCTGTTCGTCGTGCGCAACGCCGGGCAGGTGATCTCCGACTCCGTCGTCGGGTCACTCGAGTACGCGGTCGCGGTGCTCGACGTGCCGCTCATCGTCGTGCTCGGCCACGACGAGTGCGGGGCGGTGCGCGCCGCGATCGACGCCGAGAAGCCCGACGCCGCTCCCCTGCCGCCGCACATCGCATCGCTCATCGCCCCGATCCGGCCGGCCGTCAAACGCGTGCCGAGCGACGGCGGCGACCCCGACATCCTCGAGGTCGGTCGCGAGCATCTGCGTGACACCGTCGCGGAGCTGCTGGAGAGCTCGGAGCTGATCAGCGCGGCCATCGCCGCGGGTACGCTGGCTGTCGTCGGCGCGAACTACCGGCTCCTCGAGGGTCGCGTGGTTCCGGATGTCGTCCTCGGCGCGATCGACTCCTGAGTCGGCCCGCCACCCCACGCCACCGCTCCCTCGCCCGCATCAACCGAAAGGCCACGTCGCCGTGAGCACCGAGCCCGCGTTTCGCATCGAGCACGACACGATGGGGGAGGTGCGGGTGCCCGCATCCGCCCTCTATTCCGCACAGACCCAACGCGCGGTCGAGAACTTCCCGATCTCCGGGTCGGGACTCGAAGCCGGCCAGATCGTCGCCCTCGCCCGCATCAAGCGCGCCGCCGCTCTCGTCAACAAGGAGCTCGGCATCCTCGACGGTGCCATCGCCGACGCGATCGTCGCGGCCGCCGACGACATCATCGGCGGAGCCCACCACGACCAGTTCCCGGTCGACACCTACCAGACCGGTTCCGGCACGTCGTCGAACATGAACATGAACGAGGTGCTCGCGACCCTCGCGACGCAGAAGCTCGGCTCCCCGGTGCACCCCAACGACCACGTCAACATGTCGCAGTCGAGCAACGACGTCTTCCCGACCTCGGTGCACGTCGCCGTCACCGGCGCCCTCGTGAACGACCTCGTGCCCGCGCTCGACCACCTCGCCAAGGCCCTCGAGGTGAAGGCCCACCTGTGGAGGGGTGTCGTCAAGTCGGGCCGCACCCACCTCATGGATGCCACCCCCGTCACCCTCGGCCAGGAGTTCGGCGGCTACGCGCGCCAGGTGCGACTCGGCATCGAGCGCGTCCAGGCCGCCCTCCCCCGCGTCGCCGAGGTGCCGCTCGGCGGCACCGCGACCGGCACCGGAATCAACACGCCCGCCGGCTTCTCGGCCCGCGTGATCGAGGTCGTCGCCGAGACCTCGGGTCTGCCGATCACCGAGGCGCTCGACCACTTCGAGGCGCAGGGCGCGCGCGACGGACTCGTGGAGGCGTCCGGTGCCCTGCGCGTCATCGCGGTGTCGCTCACCAAGATCTGCAACGACCTGCGCTGGATGGGGTCGGGGCCGAACACCGGGCTCGCCGAACTCTCGATCCCCGACCTGCAGCCCGGGTCGTCGATCATGCCCGGCAAGGTCAACCCCGTGATCCCCGAAGCCGTCATCATGGTCGGCGCCCGCGTCGTCGGCAACGACGCGACGATCGCCTGGGCCGGCGCGACCGGCAACTTCGAGCTCAACGTCGCCATCCCGGTGATGGGCACGGCGCTGCTGGAGTCGATCCGACTGCTCGCGAACTCGTCGGTGCTGCTCGCCGACAAGACCGTCGAGGGCCTCGAGGCGAACGAGGAGCGGGCCCGCGCGATGGCGGAGTCGTCGCCGTCGATCGTCACCCCGCTCAACAAGTTCATCGGCTACGAGAACGCCGCGAAGATCGCGAAGCATTCGGTGAAGAACGGCCTGACGGTGCGCGAGGCGACGATCGACCTCGGCTTCGTCGAGCGCGGCGAGATCTCCGAGGCCGATCTCGACAAGGCGCTGGATGTCTTGTCGATGACCCGCCCCGGCTAAGCCCGCCGTTCCCGCCGCGCGGTGGGACACTCGCCGCATGACGATCGACCGCTCACGTCGCGCCCGTGCGGCGCGCAAGCGTCGACGTCGCTTTCTCGCGGCCGACAATGACCTGACGCCCGCCCAGTGGACGGCGATCCGAGTCGCGTGGGGCGGGTGTGCCTACTGCGGCGCGTCGGATGCGTCTCTGCAGAAGGATTGCGTGCTCCCCCTGAGCCGGGGTGGCCGATACACGCTCGACAACGTCGTGCCCGCCTGTCGGTCATGCAACGCCAGCAAGAGCAACGACGAAGTGACCGGCTGGCTGCGCAGGAAGCGTCTCGACGAACCGCGGTTCCTGCTGCGGTGGGCTCAGATCGTCGTCGACCTTCGTACCCGACTCTCGGAATCCGAGGACTTCATCGACGTCTCATCCACGACCACCACGGATTCCGAGAGTTAGAGCACAGCCGCGGAACCGAGGCCCCCGACCGCGCTGGACGGACCGGGCCCACGCCGCGCTTCCCCGGCGACGTGGTGCCCGGCCCTAGACGCATACGCGACAGCGCTACGCCAGCTCGTTGCCCTCGAGCATCTCCGTGACGAGCGCGGCGATCGCCGACCGTTCGGAGCGGGTGAGGGTGATGTGCGCGAACAGAGGATGCCCCTTGAGGGTCTCGATCACGCTGGCCACCCCGTCGTGGCGTCCGACCCGGAGGTTGTCGCGCTGGGCGACGTCGTGCGTGAGCACGACCCGGGAGTTCTGGCCGATGCGGCTGAGCACTGTGAGCAGCACATTGCGTTCCAGCGACTGGGCTTCGTCGACGATCACGAACGCGTCGTGCAGCGAACGGCCGCGGATGTGGGTCAGCGGCAGCACCTCGAGGATGCCGCGCTCCACCACCTCTTCGAGCACGTTCTCGCTCACCAGGGCACCGAGGGTGTCGAAGACCGCCTGACCCCAGGGGTTCATCTTCTCGTCCTTGTCGCCCGGCAGGTAGCCGAGCTCCTGGCCGCCGACCGCGTACAGCGGCCGGAACACCATGATCTTGCGGTGCTGCTGCTTCTCGAGCACCGCCTCGAGGCCCGCGCACAGCGCGAGCGCCGACTTGCCGGTGCCGGCCCGACCGCCGAGCGACACGATGCCGATCTCCGGGTCGAGCAGCAGGTCGATCGCGAGTCGTTGTTCGGCGCTGCGACCGTGGAGTCCGAAGACATCCCGATCGCCGCGCACCACCCGGAACTCGCCCTTGCCGCTCACCCGCCCCAGCGCCGAGCCGCGCTCGGAGTGCACGACGAGGCTCGTGTTGATCGGAAGGTCGGCGACCTGGCGCGACGAGATCGTCTCGTTCTCGTAGAGATCGGCCATCTGTTCGGCCGAGAGGTCGACCTCGGCCAGACCCGTGTATCCGGAGTCGACCGCGAGTTCGGCCTTGTACTCCTCGGCGGTGAGACCGATGGATGCCGCCTTGACCCGCATCGGCAGGTCTTTCGACACGACGGTGACGTCGAGCCCGTCGTTCGCGAGGTTCATCGCGACGGCGAGGATGCGGGAGTCGTTGTCGCCGAGCTGCAGCCCCGACGGCAGCACCGACTGGTTGGAGTGGTTGAGTTCGACCCGCAACGAGCCGTTGTCACCGACGCTGATCGGGAAGTCGAGGCGTTCGTGCTGCCGACGCAACTCGTCGAGATTGCGGAGAGCCTGCCGCGCGAAGTACCCGATCTCGGGATCGTTGCGTTTCGCCTCGAGTTCGGTGACGACGACCACCGGCAGCACGACGGCGTGCTCCGCGAACCGGAAGATGGCCTTGGGATCGCTCAGCAGCACCGAGGTGTCGAGGACGAATGTCCGCTCCCCCTGCTTCGGTTTCCCACCTCCGCTCTTCGCGCTGGTGGACTTCTGCTGGGGCTTCTCGAGTGCGGGCACTCCCACTCCATCCCCGGGGATGTCTCCCCCGGCTGGTGTTACGTGGCGGCCACTTCACTCGGAACGAACTTACGTGGCCGCTCCGACCAGGCGCCGTGCCTGATGTCTCCGACGCTAACCCCGGCCGTGTGACGCGCGCGTTTCGACACGCCCCCATCGCGTTACGGGCGTGTGAATGTTCCTCGTCAGATCGACGTGGCGTACGAGACCAGCGCGGCGCGCAGCATCGAGAAGGTCTCCTCCTCGACGGTCGCGTGCGCCGAGAGGCGCACGGCGGTGTCGCGGACGGTCGCCGTGATGCCGTGGTTGTGCAGCGAAGCGACGAGCACCGTGAGGTGCTCGGGCAGCGGCTCGACGACGACGATCCCGGCCCGCTCCGCCTCGGCGCGTGGGGACACCACGGGCAGGGCGTACTCGTCGGCGAGGTCGATGAGACGCGACACGTTGCGCGCGATCTCGGCGTGAAGGGTCGGGATGCCGACGGCCGCGACCTCCTCAAGGGCTGCGGCGAGGCGGCCGGCAGCGATGGGGTCGGCGTTGCTGATCTGGTATGCGGCAGCTCCCGGAACCGGGTCGGTGACCTCCTGGTAGAAATCGTCCTCTGCCCCGGCGAAGTTCGACCAGACGGGAGTGAGGTGGTCACGTGCGCGGTCGCTCACGGCGAGGAACCCGCAGCCGATCCCCGCCCGCGCCCACTTCTGGCCGCCCGACGCGATGACATCGGCGACCTCGAACGGCGCGTCGACGACGCCGAAGCCCTGCGCGGCATCCACGATCAGCAGGCGATCGCCGATGACCTGTCGGATGCCCTCCAGGTCGACGAGATACCCGGTGCGGTAGTCGACGAGGCTCACCGCGACGGCGACGACCGACGACGTCAGCTGGTCGCGGAGGTTGCCCGGGGTGACGCGACCGTCTTCGGTCTCGAGCCAGAGCGGGGCGAGCACGCCGAGCGAGTCGGCAGCGCGGCGCACCGCGAAGGTCAGCGACGGGAACTCCGTCGGCGCGAGCGCAACGCCCCCGGTGACGCCGAACATCGTGTGCATGAGCCCCTGCGAGGTGCTCGGCTGGAACACCACCTGGTCGGGCCGGAACCCGCCGACCGCGGCCACGGCATCCCGCAACCGGTCATGTTGGGTGAGCAGCGCCGCGAGCGATCCGAATCGCGCATGCGCGAGCACCCCGCTCAGCGCCGTCTGCTCCTCGAGCACCGTGCGGCCGACCGGGCCGACGCGGGCGTAGTCGAGGTAGCCCGGCTCCTCTTCGAACCGCTCCTGATAGTCCCCCAGATTCACGCCCCGAATCTCCGATCTCGTGTGGCATACGCGCGCAACGCACGCAGGAAGTCGACCTCGCGCAGATCGGGCCCCAGCGATTCGAGGAAATAGAACTCGCTGTGCGCGCTCTGCCAGAGCATGAAGTCCGAGAGCCGCTGCTCGCCCGAGGTGCGGATGATGAGGTCGGGATCGGGCTGGCCCTGCGTGTAGAGGTGGTCGGCGATCAGCTCCGGGGTGAGGATCTCGGCGAGATCGTCGATCGTGCCGCCCCCCTTGCCGTGCGTGCGCACGATGCTCCGCATGGCATCCGCGATCTCCCGCCGACCGCCGTAGCCGATCGCCAGGTTGACGTGCAGACCGGTGTTGCCGGCCGTGCGGTCTTCCGCGCCGCGCAACACGTCGATGAGCGGCTGCGGCAGCCCCTCGGTCGTGCCGACATGCTGGATGCGCCAGCCGGCAGCCCGCGACAGGTCGTCGGCGAGGTCGGCGATGATCTCGAACAGCTGCCGGAGCTCTTCCGGATCCCGCCCGGTGAGGTTGTCGGTGGACAGCAGGTAGATCGTGACCATCCGGATGCCGAGGGAGTCGCACCAGCCGAGGAACTCGCGCATCTTCGCCGCCCCGGCCCGGTGTCCGTGAGCCGCCGTCTCGAGCGCCTGCTCCTTCGCCCACCGCCGGTTGCCGTCGATGATCATGCCGACGTGGTGGGGTCGCGGGAGGCCGCTGAGTTCTTTGCGCAGCCGGGCTGAGTAGAGGCCATACAAGAGGCCCTTGCCGGATGAGCCGTTCCGTTGTGGCACCTGACTAAGGTAGTCGACCGCTCCCAGGGACTTCGCCCGGGCTGGTCGTAAACTCCGGGCATGACCGCGCCCCGCACCCAGGCCGGGGATGACATCCCGAACATCCCGCTCCTCGAGGACGCGATCGCTCATCCCGAAGTCGAAGGCAAGCCCACCTGGCGCGGCTGGATCCATGCCGGTACGGCGCCGCTCGCCGTCGCCGCCGGGATCGTGCTCATCGTGCTCGCCGAAGGCGCCGCCGCGAAGGCGAGTGCCGCGATCTTCATGGCGTCGTCGATTCTGCTGTTCGGGGTCTCCGCCGTGTATCACCGGTTCAACTGGAGCCCGAAAGTCAAAGCCGTCTTCCGGCGACTCGACCACGCGAACATCTTCGTGCTCATCGCCGGCACCTACACCCCACTGGCGATCAACGCCCTCACTGTCGACAAGGGTCTCGTGCTGCTCATCGCCGTCTGGGTGGGAGCTCTGCTCGGCATCATCTTCCGGGTGTTCTGGGTGAACGCGCCCCGCTGGTCGTATGTGCCGCTCTACGTCGGCCTCGGCTGGGCCGCCGTGTTCTACGCCGTCGACCTCGTGCAGTTCAACGCCGTCGCGATGCTGCTCGTGCTCATCGGCGGGCTGTCCTACACCGCGGGTGCGCTGTTCTACGGGTTCAAGCGCCCCAACCCGTGGCCCGGCACGTTCGGGTTCCACGAGTTGTTCCACACCTGCACGGTGATCGCGTTCCTGTGCCACTGGACGGCGATCCTGCTCATCGTGCGGGCGCCGTTGGGGTGGTAGCCCGGGTAATCCGTCGCAGGTGTGACGGATTACCCGAGGATCGGGCTGCGGTTCGGCGGATTAGTCGTCCTGCTCCGCGGCGGCGGCCTCTTCGGCATCCAGTCGTTCGTTGACGGCGGCGCGGTGGTTGATGCGGCGGATGCGGCGCACCATGTCGATCACGAGCAGCACGACCGCGACCGCGACCAGGAAGGTCAGCGCGAACCCGATGACTCCGGGGGTGACCGTGTTGGGGTCGAGTTCCTCGCCCGGGGCGGGCGTCGACGCCCAGAGTGTGTGGAGCAAGGGGGCCTCCCGGTCCGAATAGCCTGGTTCCAGGGTAATGGAGGCGAGATGACAGACTCGGCGGTCGCAGCACGATACGGGCGCACCCCGGCCGACCGGCGACGGCGCGCCATCGTCGCGATCGTCGCGGCCGCGGGAGTGCTCGTCGTCGTCGTCGCCTGGGTCGTGTGGGTGGGGGTGTTCAGCCCGACCGCGAGTATCGACACCCGCGACACCGGCTATGTGACCCGCGCTGACTCCACCGTCGACATCCGCTTCGAGGTGACGACCGAGCCGGGCACTCCGGTGTCGTGTGCGCTCCAGGCGCTCAACGAGTCGTTCGCGATCGTCGGGTGGAAGATCGTCGAGCTGCCCCCCGGCGACGACCGAACCCGCGCCTTCGTCGAGAACGTGAGGGTCACCGAGCCCGCTGTCACCGGGTTGATCTACCGTTGCTGGCTGACCTAGCATGGTGCGACTGCCCGGCTTCGGCCGGGCTGTCGCATTAGTCGGGTCCACCCGACGCCCATCCCGCAAGGAGCATCCCGATGTCCGACACCGCTGCCACGACGTGGCTCACGCAGGAGTCCTACGACCGGCTGAGCGCCGAGCTCGCCGAGCTCGAAGGCCCCGCGCGCCTCGACATCGCCAAGAAGATCGAGATGGCGCGCGAAGAGGGCGACCTCAAGGAGAACGGCGGATACCACGCCGCCAAAGACGAGCAGGGCAAGATCGAGGCGCGCATCCGCCAGCTCACCCAGCTGCTGCGGCACGCGACCGTCGGCGAACCCCCGGCGGCGTCGGGTGTCGTCGAGATCGGAACCGTCGTCACGGCGAAGATCGCGGGCGACCCCACCACCTTCCTGCTCGGCAGCCGCGAGATCGCCGACGACGACATCGACGTGTACCCGGCGACGAGCGCGCTCGGCGAGGCGATCCTCGGCCTGAAGGTCGGCGAGAAGACCAGCTACACCGCACCCAACGGCAAGGAGATCGCCGTCGAGGTCACGAAGGTCGAGACCTACCGGGGCTGAATCGCCTCGTACGACCCGCCGTGAAACCCGGTGAGGGCCTGCGGAATCCCGTCGAGCGCCAGCACGTAGCGCGACGGCATTCCGAGATCCTCCGGTAGCCGATCGCGGACCTCGTCGATGACCGCGATGCCTTCTTGCGAGATCCATCGCGCGCCGGTGCCCCGGATGACATCGACCGCGTGCTGTCGACGGCCGGCCTCGAGGTAGTTGAGCACAGCGGTGTGCATGACGACGAGCGTCGCGTCGGTCGGCGCCTCCGCCGCGAGTGCCGGGAGAGCCTCGACCAGGTCGCCGCGCACGATGCGCACCGGGTCAGCCGCGACGACCGCCCGAGCGGCCCGCAATCGATCGAGACGGTCGGCGTGCTCGGGCCAGACGAGCAGCTCGAGCCAGCGCGCGTCGTCTCGGTCGCTTACGTCGAGCGGGTTGAGGTCGATGCCGGCGCGCCAGACGATCTCGGGATGCCGCGTCGGCGGTGCGACGCCCGAGATGACGCACGGGATGACCGGCGCCCCGGGATCTCCCGTCAGCATCGTCTCGCCCTGCGGCGTCTGGAAGACGTAGGAGTAGCGATCCGGAACGAGACACAACCCCGCCGACGCGCCCACTTCGATGAGCGCGATCGGACCGTCGATCGCCGACAGCACGGGAAGCAGGGCCCCGCAGCGCGCCGCCTCGTTCGTCTGCGTCGCGCGCGCCGACATCACCGCGACGACGTCATCCCAATGCGCGTGAATCCACGGCCCGACGATCTCGTACTCAGCGAGCGGCGCCCCGGCGAAGCGCACCGCCGCGAACAGCAGGTGCGGCTGTCGCTTCAGCCGTGGCAGGTTGACGAGCCGCGCTCGTAAGGCGTCATCGACGATGACCCCTTCCGCCCAGCCCGCGTAGGTCGGCGAGCTGCCGGTCACCTCGTGGTCGACGAACCAGCGGTAGCGATCGATCAGCTCCGCGTCGTCGGTCATGGACGACTCAGCTCGTGACGCGCGGGCGGTAGCCGGCGTCGCGGAGCCGCGTGAGCACGAGCTCGGCGTGCGACGGGCCGCGGGTCTCCATGTGGATCTCGATGCCGACCTCGCTGATCATGAGGCCGGTGCCGTGGCGGGTGTGCAGCACCTCTACGACGTTGGCGTTGGCATCCGCGATGATCTCGGCGATCCGCGCGAGCTGACCGGGGCGGTCGGGCAGCGGGATGACGACCTTGAGGTACCGCTGATCGGCGGCGAGACCCCGCCCGATGACGCGCTCCATCACCATCGGGTCGATGTTGCCGCCCGACAGCACGACGACGGTCGGACCCTCCGCGTCGATGACCCCGGCGAGCAGCGCGGCGACGCCGACGGCTCCGGCGGGCTCGACGACGAGTTTCGCGCGCTCGAGCAGCACGACGAGCGCGCGGGCGATGTCGTCGTCGCTCACGGTGACGACATCGTCGACGGTCTGGCGGATGATCTCGAAGTTGAGGGTTCCCGGACGGGCGACCGCGATGCCGTCGGCGATGGTCGGGCCGACGGTGACCGGGATGATCTCGCCTTCGGCGAGTGACCGAACGTAGGGTGCCGCGTGGTGCGCCTGCACTCCGATGACGCGGATGTTGCGCTCCGGTGCGGCGTGGGCGACCGCCGACGCGAGCCCCGAGATCAGCCCGCCACCGCCGATCGGCACCACGATCGTGCCGACCTCGGGCAACTGATCGAGGATCTCCAGGCCGAGGGTGCCCTGCCCGGCGACGATGTCGTGGTGGTCGAACGGGGGGATGAAAGTCGCGCCGGTGCTGGCCGCGAACGCCTGCGCGGCGGCGTTCGTGTCGTCGAAGATGTCGCCTTCGAGCACGACGTCGGCGCCGTAGCCGCGGGTGGCCTGCAGTTTCGGCAGCGCGACACCGGTGGGCATGTAGATGGTCGCGGTGATCCCGAGTTCACGGGCCGCGAGGGCGACCCCCTGGGCGTGGTTGCCAGCGGAGGCCGCGACGACTCCTCGACTGCGTTCCTCGGCGCTCAGCTGGGAGAGACGGTTGTAGGCGCCGCGGATCTTGTACGACCCGGTGCGCTGGAGATTCTCCGCCTTGAGGTAGACGGGCACGCCGGCGCTCTCGGAGAGGAAGCGCGACACCTCCATCGGCGTCGTCTGCACGACCGCCGAGACCCGGTCGCGGGCCGCGACGAACTCGTCGAGGGTGGGACCCGGGAGGGTCGACCGATCCAGCTCAGCTCTCATCGGGCGCCTCAGCCTTCACGTCGTCGCCGCGGTACGACGATCGGACTCGTCACGTCGGCGACACTCGGATGCGGGTTGGTGCGCCATTCGCCGCGACCGATGTAGCCGATCATGACGTTGAGCACGGCGACGAGCGGCACGGCGAAGAGGGCACCGGGGATGCCGGCGACGAAGCCTCCGGTGGCCACCGCGAGAACGACCGCAACCGGATGCACCTTCACGGCGGCACCGACGAGCAGCGGCTGCAGCACATGGCCCTCGAGCTGCTGAACGAGGATGACGATGCCGAGCATGATGAGCGCCGGAACCGGCCCGAGGTAGACCAGGGCGACGAACACGGCCAGACCGCCGGACACGACCGCGCCGACGACGGGGATGAACGAGGCCAGGAACACCGCGATCGCGATCGGGATGACGAGCGGGAATCCGCCGTAGAACAGCCCGAGGATGAACGCCCCCAGGCCGATGCCGACGGCGTCGATGGCGGCGACGAAGATCTGCACCCGCACGAAGGTCGAGAGAGTCAGCCAGCCGGCCTCCCCCGCGCCGATGATCGCGGGTCGGGCCCGCATCGGGAACACCTTGACGACCCAGTTCCAGATGCCGCGGCCGTCGATGAGGATGAACAGCGTCACGAACAGCGCGAGCAGCGTGCCGGCGAGGATGTGACCGCCCAGCGACGCGAGGTCGAAGCCCTGCTCGACGAGAGCGCTGGTGTCTTCGCTGATCGAGGTGACGAGGCCGTCGAAGTAGTTCTCGATGTCGGTCTCGGTGAGGTGCAGCGGCGAGGCCAGCAGGAAGTCTTTGAGTTCTTCGTACTTGGCGAGAGTCTGCTTCTGCAGGTCGGGGAAGCCGCTGCGCACCTGGATGACGACGACGGTGATCAGCCCGGCGACCACCGCGATGACCGCGAGTTCGTTGACGGCGACGGCGAGCCACTTCGGCCAGCCGTGACGCTGCAACCAGTTCGAGAACGGAACCAGGAGCGCGGCCAGCAACAGGGCGACGAAGAACGGAATCGCGACGAGCCGCAACTGCACGATGACGAAGCCGACGAGGGCGACCACCGCAGCGACCACGAGGATGCGCCACGACCAGGCGGCCGCGATCCGCATCGCAGGCGGAACCAGCTCGTCGGCGGTCGCCGCCGCGGAGGCTGCGGGTGGGGTGGCCACGTGGGCACGGGGTTTGCGCGGCGCGGGGCGCGCTGCAGGTTCGTCGGCTCGGGCCACCCGATCAGTCTAGGCGGGCGCCTCATCCGGTCACGGTGCAGAGATGGCGCTCACCGGGTTGCCTCGGAAGCCGACCCGCACGCCGTCGCCGGGCGCCGGTTGCAGCGACACATCATGCTGCACACTCAGCAGCAGATCGCCCTCCAGCCGCACGGTGGTGCGGCGCAACGATCCGAGGAAGCTCGATGCGACGACCGTCGCGGCAAGGCCCTTTCCGCGCGGCGACGTGTCGAGCACGACGTCTTCGGGTCGCACGTAGGCGAGAACCGGGCCGTCGGGCTGCGGGTCGCCGAGAAGCTCGAATGTCGCCCCGGCGGCGGTGATCGTTCCCGCCTTCAGCACCCCGGGCACCCGGTTGCTGAGCCCCACGAAGTCGGCGACGAACGGGGTCGCCGGGGTCACATAGAGCTCTTCGGGAGTTCCGATCTGCTCGATGCGACCCTCGCGCATGACCGCGACGCGGTCGGCGACGGCGAGCGCCTCCTCCTGGTCGTGCGTCACGAACAGCGTCGTGATACCCAGCTCGGTCTGGATCCGCCGGATCTGCTCACGCAACTGCACCCGCACCTTGGCGTCGAGCGCCGACAGCGGCTCGTCGAGCAGCAGCACCCGCGGCCGGGTCACGAGGGCACGCGCGAGAGCGACGCGCTGCTGCTGGCCGCCCGAGAGCTGGTGGGCGAACCGCTCCCCGCGGTCGCCGAGGCCGACGAGGTCGAGGGCCTCGTGCGCGCGGACGCGACGTTCTGCTGCGGCGACCCTGCGCATCCGCAGCCCGAACTCCACGTTCTCGAGCACCGTCATGTGCGGGAAGAGGGAGTACGCCTGGAACACCATGCCGATGTCGCGCTTGTTCGTCGGTAGGCCCGCGACGTCCTCAGCGTCGATGCGGATGGATCCGCCGTCGACCGCTTCGAGACCGGCGAGGGCGCGCAGGGCGGTCGTCTTGCCGCACCCGGACGGCCCGAGCAGTGCGACGAACTCGCCCGGTTCGAGGGCGAGCGAGATGCCGTCGAGCGCGCGATGCGTGCCGTAGACCTTGACGACGGCGTCGAGTTCGACCGTGGCCGGGGTGATCGCGAGCGTCGTGGCGGGTTCGGTCGGCCATGCGGCCGTGCGCAGGGCTTGGGTGTCGATCATGAGTTGCTCCGGTTTCCGGCCGATCCGATGCGACCGATGATGAGAAGGAGGACGAAGGCGAACGCGAGGGACAGCAGCGCCAGGATGGCGGCGACATAACCGTCGGACGTGGAGATCTGCAGAAGGGCGGTCTGCAGGTTGCGGCGGTTGAGCAGGCTCGCGATCGTGAACTCGCCGAGCACGACGGCGATCGTGATGAACGCGGCGGCGAGCACCCCGCGCCGCAGGTTCGGCAGCAGCACTCGCGCGACGACCGTCGGCCAGCCCGCGCCGAGCGAGCGCGCCGCTTCGACGAGGGTCACCACGGGCACGCCGTCGAGGTTCGCCTGGATCGCCCGGTACGCGTAGGGCAGCACGAGGATGCCGTAGGCGAAAGCGAGCGTCCACACCGAGCCGCCGAAGACCTGCACGACGATCGAGTACACCGGCGCGAGTCCGACGACGAGCACGATCGCGGGAACGGTGATCGGGATGATGCAGATGAACTCGAGCACGCGCCGCAAGCGCGGGAAGCTGATGTGCACGAGCAGCATCGTCGGGAGCAGCACGACCAGCACGATGCCGACGGTGACGCCGGCGAGCAGGAACGAGTTGCCGATCGATTGGAACAGCGTGCGGTACGGACGCGCGTTCTCGGGATCGAACAGCCCGGTCCAATGGGCGAGCGTGTAGCCGCCGCTGAGACCGTCGCGGAACGAGAACTCGAGCAGCGACAGCAGCGGGATGGCGAAGACGATCGCGACGACCCCGAGGATGGCGACACGCGTCACGGGGCTCGGCGCGAGTCCGAGGCGCACGGGGCCGGTGAGCCGGCGGTTCATCGCTGCCACCTCGAGGTGCGCGCGGCGAGCACCGAGTAGCCCCACATGACGACGACCATGATGACGATCATCCCGAGGGCGAGCGCACCGGCCATGTTCTCGCGGCCGAGCACGGTCTCGCTGATCAGCGCCGACCGGATCTGCAGCGGCACGATCTGCGAGCCCTGGCTGATGAGGGCGGCCGCGGTCGCGTAGGAGGAGAAGGCGTTCGCGAAGAGCAGCAGGAGACTCGCGATGAACGAGGGGGCGAGTACCGGCCCGGCGATGCGGGTCCAATAGGTCCAGCGCGTGCCGCCAAGGGTCGCGTTGGCTTCCGCCCACTGGGACTTGAGCCCCTCGAGGGCGGGCAGGAAGGTGATGATCATGAGCGGCACCTGGAAGTAGACGTAGACCGGGATGAGACCCGGCACCTGGTACAGCCACACGCCGCTCTCGTGCAGGTTGATGCCGAACGACTCGATGAGCCAGACGGTCACGAGGCCCTGATTGCCGATCGCGGCGATGAAGGCGAAGGCGAGCATGACGCCACCGAACTGGGCGAGCACGCTCGAGGCCGAGTCGACGAGGGTGCGCAGCGCGCCGGAAGCCTTCGTGCCGAGCATCGCGTAGCAGACGAACGCGCCGACGATGGCTCCGATGACGGCCGTCAGGGCCGAGACCCAGAACGAGCTGCCGAAGGTCGCCAGGACGGCCGGCTCGAAGATGCCCAGGATGTTGGCGAAGGTGAACGTGCCGTCTTCCGCGAAGAACCCGGTCGCGACCGCGAGCACGGTCGGGATCGCGAGGAAGACCAGCACGTAGAGGGCGAACGGAGTCAGCCCGAGGTACTTGGCGAGACCGCCGCGACGGCGACGGGCGGCAGGCCCCGCCACGGGATGCCGCCGGGGGGTCTCCCCGGCGACATCCGCGACGAGCGCCGCAGTGTGAGCGACGGTCATGGTGTGGTCGCGATCAGGAGATCGCGGCGGCCCACTTCTCGGCGAGCAGCGCGGCCGCGGCCTCGGCCTGCTCGGCCGTCGGGGTCACGAGGTCGCCTTCGAGCGCGCCGAGCGCGTCGAGGGCCGCCTGGTCGACGGTGCCGTTCTCCTGCAGCGTCTGGATGGTCACCGGGTAGGCGCCGCCGACGATGAAGAGGTTCTGCGCCGCGGCGCTGTAGAGGAACTCCATCCAGAGACGGGCTGCCGCCGGGTGCGGGGCGTCGTTGTTGATGGCCTGGTTGTAGAACGACGTGTACACCGGACCGGGGAGCGTGGTGACCTCCCAGCCGTCGACCGTGGCGGCCGCGGCGAGGTTGTTGTAGCTCCAGTCGAAGACGACCTTGGTCTCGCCCGAGGCGATCGTCGCCGGGGTCGCGTTCACCGGGATGAAGTTGCCGGCGTCGTTGAGCTGCTCGAAGAAGTCGATGCCGGCCTGGAAGTCGTCCAGGTCGCCGCCGTTCTGCACCGTCGCGAGGCCGACCGCGGCGAAGGCCGCGCCCGCCTGGGTCGGGTCGCCGTTGAGGGCGACCGCGCCGCGGTAGTCGTCACCGAGGAGGTCCTCGAGCGACTCGGGCTTCGGAACCTCGTTCGAGTTGTAGCCGATCGACATCGAACCCGTGTAGTCGTTCACCCAGAGGCCGGTGGCCTCCTTGTTGGCGTCCGGGATCTCGTCCCAGTTCGCGACCTGGTACGGCGCGAAGTAGTCGAGCGAGTCGAGGGTCACCGCGGTGCCGAGGTCGAAGACGTCCGGCGCCGTGTCCTGGCCGCGGAGGTTGTCGGCCGCGGCGATCTCCTCGGCCGAGGAGATGTCGGGGTCGGCGTCGTTGATGACGATGTCGTAGGTCTCTTCGAAGAGGGCCTTGATCTCGCCGTAGTTCGCCCAGTTGTCGGGCAGGGCGATGACGTTGAGCTCGCCCTCGGCCTCGGCTGCAGCGATGAGAGCGTCGAGGCCTCCGAAGTCCGAGGCGCTGGTGGCGGTCGCGGCGTCGACATCGGTCGCCGGGGCGTCCGATCCGGCGCAGGCGCTGAGACCGACGGCGAGCGCGGCAGCAGCCGCGACGCCGACGAGGGCACGCTTGGTGATCACAATTCCTCCGTGTGGATGGTGCGCGCGGTGCAGGGGTGACCGCGTCGAGCAGACGGTAGGAGTGGGAGACGACCCGTCGGCGGCGCGGAGGTGAACGCACAGCGACTCGGGGGTGTCCGAGGCGGTCGCTAGGGTCGACCTCGTGCCGGAGAACATCTCGGCGGCGAGCGCGCGCCGCATCGCCCTCGCCGCGCAGGGGTTCGGCATCCCGCGCCCGGCGAGCGTCGGAACCCGCCAGCTCAACCTTCTGATGCAGCGCCTCGGCACGTTGCAGATCGACTCGGTCAACGTGTTCGAGCGCAGCCACTACCTTCCGGTCGTCGCCCGGCTCGGGCCCTACGACAAGACTCTGCTCGACAAGCTCACCCTCCGTCCGAGGGCGCCCTTCCTCGAGTACTGGGCGCACGTCGCGACCTTCGTGCCGCGCGACGACTGGGGTCTGTGGAAGTGGCGCATGGCGCGCATGCGCGAGAAGTACAGCAAGCCCGGCGGGTGGGTCGCCACCCACCCGCATATGATGCGCTTCGTGCTCGACGAACTGCGCACCCACGGCCCGATGGCGGCGAGCGACATCGAGCATGAGGAGAACGTGCGGCGCGGGCCGTGGTGGGGCCTGTCCGACATCAAGGAAGCGCTCGAGTACCTGTTCGTCTTCGGTGACGTGGTGACGGCGGGCCGGAAGGGCTTCGAACGGGTGTACGCCCTGCCCGAGCAGATCCTGCCCCCGGCGCTGCTCGACGCCGAGGTACCCGTCGACGACGCCCAGCGCGAGCTGGTGCGCCGCGCCGTGCGGGCCCACGGCATCGGCACCGCCAAAGACATCGCCGACTACTACCGGCTCTACGTCGCGACGGCCGCCCGGCTGCTGCAGGAACTGGTGGATACCGGTGAGGTACACCAGGTGAGCGTCGAAGGGTGGAAAGCGCCCGGTTATCTCGCGGCCGAGGCCCGCATCCCCCGCCGTATCGAGACCGCCGCACTGTTGTCGCCGTTCGATCCGGTCGTGTGGGAACGCGACCGGGCGCTGCGGATGTTCGGGTTCCACTACCGCATCGAGATCTACACCCCCGCCCCGAAGCGCATCTACGGGTACTACACGCTGCCCGCCCTCGTCGACGACCGGATCGTGGGCCGCATCGACCTCAAGAGCGACCGGCAGGCGGGGATGCTGCGGGTGCAGTCCGCGTGGCGCGAACCGCACGCCCCGCGCGGAGTTGAGGAACGGCTCGTGCCCGTGCTGCGGGAGATCGCCGCATGGCAGGGGCTCGGCGACATCCTCGTGGTCGACCGCGGCGACCTCGCCCGCGACCTCGCCGCCGCGCTCGGCACCCCGCCACTCCCCGCGGGGTGACGGCTAGAAGCGGGTGGCGTTGCCGCGCAAGCGGGCGACCCGGTCGGGGATCGGCGGGTGCGTCGAGAACATCCGGGCGAGGAAGCCGGGGCGGTTCGGGTCGGAGATCCACAGGTGCGACATCGACGTATTCGTGCGTGCGACCGGGCGGCCGTAGGCGGCGAGCTTCTCGAGGGCCGAGGCGAGCGCTTCCGGGTGACGCGTCGTGAGCGCGCCCGTGGCATCCGCCAGGTATTCGCGCTGACGCGACACCGCGGCCTGCACCACGGCGGCGACGATCGGGGCGAGGATCGCCGCGATGATGCCGATCGCGAGGAAGACGAGCGCGGCGGGGCCGGCGTTACTGTCGCGGCTGCGGCCGCCCCAGAAGATCATGCGGAAGATGATGTCGGCGATCAGCCCGATCGCGATCACCAGCCCGAACACGATGAGCGAGACCCGGATGTCGTAGTTCTTGACGTGACCCATCTCGTGCGCCATGACGCCTTCGAGTTCGGAGTCGGTCATGATCTCGAGCAGGCCCGTGGTCGCCGCGACGACCGCGTGGTCGGGGTCGCGACCGGTGGCGAAGGCGTTCGGCGCCGGGTCGTTGATGATGTACACCTTCGGCATCGGCATGCCCTCGGTGATCGCGAGGTTCTCGACGATGCGGTAGAGGCGCGGCTCGTCGCGCTTCTCGATCGGGTGCGCCCCGGCGAGGGCGAGCGTCTCGCGGGTGGCCATGTAGTACTGGAAGATCGCGTACACCGCGGCGATGACGACGACGATGATCGAGATCGACCAGTCCCCGTAGATGAACGTCGGGATGAGGCTGAGCGCCGCGATGATGATCAGGAACAGGATGATGATCAGGATCGTGTTGCGCTTGTTCTTCGCGATCGCGGAGTACATGGGCGGGCTTCAGTTCCTCGTGGGTGTGGGTCTCGGGACGACGACGGCTCCGCCGACCGTGAGGCCGGCGGAGCCTGAGTCGCTTGTTAGAACTGCACCTTCGGCGGCTCGGCGATGGCCGACGGCTCGTCGACCTCGAAGAACTCGCGCTCGGTGAAGCCGAGACCACGCACGAAGAGGGTGTTCGGGAACACCTTGATCTTGGTGTTCAGCTCGCGCACCCCGCCGTTGTAGAAGCGACGCGACGCCTGGATCTTGTCTTCGGTGTCGACGAGCTCACCCTGGAGCTGCAGGAAGTTCTGGTTCGCCTGCAGTTGCGGGTACGCCTCGGCGACCGCGAAGAGGCTCTTCAGCGCCTGCTGGAAGTGGTTCTCCGCCACGCCGGCCTCGGCCGGGGTCGTGGCGTTGACCGTCTCCGAGCGCGCCTTGGTGACGTTCTCGAAGACCTGCTTCTCGTGCGCCGCGTAGCCCTTGACCGCTTCGATGAGATTCGGGATGAGGTCGGCGCGCCGCTTGAGCTGCACCGTGATGTCGCTCCACGCCTCGTCGACGCGAACGTTGAGCCGGACCAAGCCGTTGTAGGTCGCCCAGAGGTAGCCGCCGACGATGACGACGAGCAGCACGATGACTGCGACGACGATGAGGATCTCCATGCCCGCCATCATAGGGCCCGATCATCGCTCACGTGCTGCGAGAACCCTGCGATACCAGTCGAACGACGACTTCGGTCGTCGCTCCTGAGTCTCGGGGTCGACGGCGATCAATCCGAACTTCTGCGTGTATCCGGCGGCCCACTCGAAATTGTCGAGCAGTGACCAGACGAAGTAGCCTTCGACCTCGACTCCGGGCACCTGGTCGACCACCGCACTGATGTGGCTCTCGAGGTAGTCGATGCGCTGGTCGTCGTCGACGCTGCCGTCGGGCTGCGGGCGGTCGGGGTAGCTCGCGCCGCCTTCGGTGAAGATGAGGGGCGGCAGGCGCCCCCCGTATCGGTCGGCGAGCTGTCCGAGCAGCACGGGCAGCAGATCGGGCGAGTCGGGCCAGCCGAAGCCGGTCACCTCATACTCGGGCCACGGCTCCAGCCGCAGCGGAAGGTCGAGCATCGCCTTCGAGTGCCCGTCGTGCGTTCCGACCTTCACATGCGGCGGCCCCGCGGCGACGCGGCTCGGGAAGTAGTACTGCACGCCGTAGAAGTCGATCGGTTCCGCGATGATCTTGCGGTCGCCCCAATGCGGCAGGGCCGCGAGCCGCACCCCGAGCCCGACGAGCCCGGGGGCGCGCTTTCCGAGCAGCACCGGGTCACCGAACACCCGATTGCTGAGGATGTCGAAGTTGCGTGCCGCGAACCGGTCGCGCCAGTGCGAGGTCGCCGCGAAGACGGGGGTGTGGGCGTTCGAGATGCCGATCCGTCCGGTCACCGGAACCTCGCGCAGCGCCCGCACGGCGAGCCCGTGACCGAGCAGCAGGTGGTGAGCGGCCCGGGCGCCCGCGACCCACAGCGCAGTGCCGGGCGAATGCACATCGAGGGTGTAGCCCTCCAGCGCCAACGTCGCCGGCTCGTTGATGGTGACCCAATCGGCGACCCGGTCGCCGAACGCCTCCCCGCAGATGCGCACGTAGTCGGCGAACCGGTAGGCGGTGTCGCGTTTGGCCCATCCGCCGAGCTCGTCGATCTCGAGCGGGGTATCCCAGTGGTAGAGCGTCGCCATCGGCCGGATGCCGGCGGCGAGCAGTTCGTCGAGCAGCCGGTCGTAGAAGTCGAGGCCCGTAGGGTTCGCGGGGCCCTGGCCTCCGGGCTGCACGCGCGGCCAGGAGATCGAGAACCGGTAGGCGTCGACCCCGAGCTCTTTCATCAGCCCGACGTCTTGCGGCATCCGGTGATAGTGATCGGCGGCGACCAGCGCGTCCGTCCCGTCGAGGATCACCCCGGGGTCGGCGGCGAACCGATCCCACCCGGCGGGGCCGCGCAGATCGGAAGCGCCCTCGATCTGGTACGCGGAGGTGCTCACCCCGAGCACGAATCCCGGCGGCAGCTTCGCCGCCAGCTCCTCGGGTGTCATGTCACTAGCTTGGCTGAACTGTGGTCTCGGGTCCGGGATCTTGACGCGACCGCGCGTGCTGCACCGTGCGGAACCAGTGGTACGAGCTCTTGGGGGTGCGGGCGAGGGTTTCGGTGTCGAGGTGCACCATCCCGAAGCGCTGGGTGAAGCCGGCCGCCCACTCCCAGTTGTCGACGAACGTCCACACGAAGTAGCCGTCGACTTCGGGTCGGGCCGCCGCGATGGCGACGTGTCGCGCGAGGTAGTCGACGCGCGCGGCGTCGTCGACGGTGCCGTCGGGGCCGATCTCGTCGGGGAAGCTCGCGCCGCCCTCGGTGATCAGGATGCGGGGCAGCCGGTCGCCGTAGCGCTCGACGAGCCCGTCGATCGTGACCCCGAGCGATTCCGGTACGATCGGCCAGTCGAACCCGGTGACCGGATACTCGGGAAACCGCTCGAGCCGGAATGGCACGTCCTTCATCGCCTCGGTCTCACCGTCGGGGGTTCGCCCGTGCGGGTCGGCCCCCGCGGCGATGCGCGAGGGGAAGTAGTAGTTGAGCCCATAGAAGTCGAGGGGCCGCGAGATGACCGCGCGGTCGCGACCGAGCCGGGAGAAGAGGCGCAGCCCCAGCCGCTCGAGACCTTTCGCGCCGCGCGGCAGCTCGGCATCGCGGCCCAGCAGCACGGGATCGGCGAACAGCCGGTTGTGCACGAAGTCGAAGACGTCGGCGGCATCCCGATCGTCGTCCGAAGCACTCGCCGGTTCGACCGGGGTGTGCACGTTGGTGATGCCGATGCGGCCGACGACCGGCACCGCCCGCAGCGCGTCGACGGCGAGGCCGTGCGCGAGCAGCAGGTTGCCGACGGCGCGGATCGCCCCGAACAGCTGGGTGCGACCGGGGGCGTGCACGCCGAGGGCGTAGCCGTCGAGGATGACCGTCGTCGGCTCGTTGAGGGTGATCCAGTCGGCGACGCGGTCGCCGAACGCCTGACCGGCCGCGCTCGCGAAGTCGGCGAACCGCTTCGCGGTGTCGCGGCGCAGCCAGCCGCCGCGCTCCTCGAGCGGTGCGGGGGTGTCCCAGT
Source organism: Pseudolysinimonas yzui (assembly GCF_014653215.1). Taxonomy (GTDB): domain Bacteria; phylum Actinomycetota; class Actinomycetes; order Actinomycetales; family Microbacteriaceae; genus Pseudolysinimonas_A; species Pseudolysinimonas_A yzui. The sequence continues at coordinate 240,448 of NZ_BNAI01000003.1, forward strand.
GGAACAGGGTCACCACCGGGCGGATCCCCGCCTCGAGCAACCCGTCGATGACGCGGTCGTAGTAGGCGACCGCCTTCGGGTTGACCGGACCGCGCCCGTCGGGCATCAGCCGCGACCAGGAGAGCGAGAACCGGGAGGCGTCGACCTGCGCCTCCCGCATCAGCCCGAGATCTTCGTCGAAGCGGTGGTAGGCATCCGTCGTCACCGCCGGAGTCGAGCCGTCGCGGATGTTGCCCGGCCGCGCCGCGAAGACATCCCAGGTCGACGGGGTGCGGCCATCCTCGTCCGCGGCCCCCTCGATCTGCGCCGCAGCCGACGCGACCCCGAACACGAAATCCGGTCGCATCAGCGCCGCGAGGGCCTCCGGAGTCACGGGCCGAGCACTCGGTCGAGGTAGCGGTTCGCGAAGCGCCGGTCGGGATCGAGCTGGTCGCGCACACCGAGGAAGTCGTCGAAGCGCGGGTACGCCGGGCGCAGGTCGTCGGCTTCGCGGAAGTGCATCTTGCCCCAGTGCGGGCGGCCGTCGTAGGTGCGCATCAGGGCGTCGAAGGCCCGGAAGTAGTCGGTCGGGTTGTCGCGGAAGTAGCGGTGCACGGCGATGTAGGCACTCGGCCGACCGTAGGCGGTCGACATCCAATTCTCGTCCGCGGCGGCGGCGCGCACCTCGACCGGGAACGAGATGCGCCAGCCGCTGCGCTCGACCAGTCCCCGCACGTCGCGCAGCGCCTGCGGCAACGCCTCCAAGGGGATGGCGTACTCGCTCTCGCGGAACCGCACGTGACGTGGGCTCGCGTAGATCTCGTACGAGACGCCGGTGCGCACTCCGTCGCCGTAGACGTTCGTCGCGAACCGGCTGAGCGCGGGCACCAGCGGCGGGATCAGATGCCCCACCACTTGTTGCGCGCGCAGCGCGTCGTTCTCGAGCAGCCGACGCTCCGCCCACAGGGCGAGCCGGCGCGGTGGCGTGTGCGGGGTCTCGGCGGGCAGCCGGGTCTTGGTCTGCGTCATCGCCAAGTCGGTGTGCGGCCACCAGTAGAACTCGAAATGGTCGGCTTCGCGGGCGCGTTCGTGCCAGCTGTCGAGTACTTCGTCGAACGGGGCCGGATGGTCGACCGAGCGCAGGAGGAAACTCTCGACGCACTGCAGTTCGACCTCGACGAGGATGCCGAGCGACCCCAGCCCGAGACGTACGGCCGGCAACAGCTCGGGCCGGTGCTGCTCGTCGACGTGCAGCACCTCCCCGCGTCCGGTGACGAGGGTCGCCGCGGTGATCTGGGTCGCGAGGCCGCCGAACCGCAGCCCCGTGCCATGCGTCCCGGTCGAGGTCGCGCCGGCGATCGACTGGCGATCGATGTCGCCCATGTTCTGAAGGGCCAGCCCGTGCTCCCGCAGGGCGGGGCCCAATTGCCAGAGCCGGGTGCCGGCGGCGACCCGCACCCGCTTGCGCTCGGCGTCGACGGCGAGCACGCCCTGCAACCCGTCGAGGTGCACCAGCACCCCCTGCGTCGCGGCGATGTCGGTGAAGCTGTGGCCGGCCCCGACGACCTTGACCGGCAGCCCGCGCTCGGCGGCGGAGCGCACGATCGCGACCACCTCATCCACGCTCGTCGGCCGTGCCACGTGCGCCGGTGATGCCGCCGCCGACCGGCCCCAGTTACGCCAGCGGGCACCGGGTTGCAGGAGGGTCACAGGAATACCTTCCCCTCGCCGCGATAGGTCGGCAACTCCCCCACCAGGGCGCCGCCGTCGACGAGCGCGAAAGCTGCGAGGTGCTCGCTCAATTCGCCGGCCTTCGTGTGCCGCAGCCACACCCGGTCGCCGACCGCCAGATCGCGGGCGGCGGCTCCCCGCAGCGGGGTCTGCACCTCCCCCGCCGACTCGCGCGGGAGCATCCGCAACCCGCTCGGCCAGACCACCTTCGGCAGGCGATCGGGCGCCGGCGGCCCGGATGCGATCCAGCCGCCGCCGAGCACCGTCGCGATGTCGTCGGTGGGGCGCCGGACCACGTCGAGCGCGAACGCCGCCGCCGGAGCCGGGGTGAACTGCACGTAACCGTCGAACAGGTGCGGACCGAACAGGCCCGACCCTGCCGCGACCTCGGTGACCGACGCGTCGGCGTGCGTCGACTCGATCGAGCCGGTGCCTCCGCCGTTCACGAACTCGAGGTCGGCGACGTCGCGCACCCGGCGCACGGCCTCGCCGCGCCGCGCCGCGAGTTCGCGCGCCGACGCCCGCTGCATCGCCCGGACGGCGGCCTTGCGCGGCCCGGCATTGGTCACACCGGCGATCTGCGCCTCGTACGCCATCATCCCGACGAGCCGGAAGCCCCGGCGGGCGATGACCGCCTCGGCGAGCGCCTCCGCCTGCGCGGGCGTGAAGACCGGGGACCGACGCACGCCGATGTGCCCGAGGGTGCGTGAGCGGTACGACGCGTCGAGTTCGATCGCCACCCGGATCACGGCCCGCTTGCCGGGGGCGACCACGGCATCCACGAGATCGAGCTGGGCGACGTCGTCGACCATGATCGTCACCCGCGACGCCAGCTTGTCGTCGGCGGCGAGTCGGGCGATCGCGCCCCGATCGGCGGTCGGGTAGCCGACCACCACGTCGTCGCAGGTCTCGGCGAGCCAGAGCGCCTCGGCGAGCGAATAGGCGAGGATGCCGCGGTAGCCGGGCAGGGCGAGAACGGCATCCAGCACCCCACGAACGCGCACCGACTTGCTCGCCACCCGGATCGGCAGGCCCGCAGCCCGATCGAGCAGGTCGAACGCGTTCGAGGCGAGGGCCTCGACGGCGATCACCCCGACCGGTGCGTCGAGCTCGTGCGTCGCAGCGGTGAGCGCGGGCCACCAGTCCTCGGGGTCGTCCCAGGGCGCCATCGTCTGGCGGGTCAGGGTGAGGTTCATCGCACGGCCTTCACGGGGAGCACGGCGAGCGCGCCGAGGATGGTGATGAGACCCGACACGACGAAGAGGCCGACGAACCCGGTCGCGATCGCTCCCGTCGCCCCGGCGACGAGCGCCACGATGCCCGCGCCGAGCAGGGGAGCCATCGCCTGCGGGACCGTGGTCGCGATGTTCATGATGCCCAGATCCTTGCCGCGTGAGGCTGCATCCGGAAGCACCTGCGTCGCGAGCGCCTGGTCGACCGAGAGGAACGCGCCGTAGCCGAGGCCGAGGAAGGCGCTTGCGACGAGCGCGACAGTGAAGTCGGGCACGAAGGCCAGAAGGAGCGCGGCGACCGCCTGCATCCCCGCGGAGAAGACGACGAACGGTTTGCGTCGCGCGATGCGGTCCGACCACGCCCCGATGATGAACGACGACCCGACGATGAAGACCGTGTAGACGACGATCAGGATGAGCAGATCGGTGTCGGCATCCTCGCGGCCCAGCCCGTAGATGAGGAAGAACAGCAGCAGTGTCGTCCCGAGCGCGTTTCCGATGTTGACCAGGATGCGTCCGAGCAGCGTCCAGGCGAAGTCGGGATACCGGCGCGGACTGACCCAGAAGCCGCCGACCAGCGCCCGCATGGTGAACGGCGGACGATCGCCGGCGGCGAGTCGCGCGTCGGGAGTGACGATCACGAACGGCATGACGAGGGCGATCAGCAGCACGGCGACCAGCCCATAACCGAGCAACGTCGTGAGCTCGAGCGCGATCACCAGAAGCACTCCGAGGATGAGCCCCACCGCCTGGGGCGCCGAGATCCACGCCGAGATGACACCGCGTTGCCCGACCGGCACCTGATCCGAGATCATCGCCGTCAGCGCAGCGGTGAGCACGCAGAACCCGACGATCACCAGCACCCAGCAGATGCCGATTCCGACCATCGTGGTCTGCAGGCCGAGCACCCCGAGGGCCAGCCCGAACAGGATCGCGCCGCCGACGATCCACGGCCGCCGACGCCCGAAACGCGAGGTGGTGCGATCGGACAGCGCCCCGGCCAGCGGGTAGCTGACGAGTGCGAACACTCCGGCGATCCCGGAGATGATGCCAAAGGTCACGACGCTCTCGACGCCGTCCCCCTGCGGGCGGAGCGCGTCGATCTGACCGGGCAGAAGCAGCTGGACGGGCGTGAGCTGCGCCATCCAGATGCCGAGCCAGGCGATCGCGAACCCCGCGATCCACCGGCCGGGCACCCGGCGAGTGGGCTCGTCGAACACACGGAGGGCGGGCGGGGCGGTGTCGGTCACGGGGTCTCCTGGTGCGGGATGGCGTGGGCGGCGATCGCGTCGGCGGCGAGATCGAGGAGACGTTCGGTGGTGTCGTCGTCGCGGGTAGCGAGCCAGGTGAGCGTTGCGCCCTCGCTCAGCGCGACGGCGAGGGTCGCCAGATCGGGAATCGGCACGTCCCACGTCACGCGGTAGCGCGCGGCTCCGGCTTCGAGCAGGCGGACCGCGAGATCGCGGTAGACGCCGTACTGGGCGATGGGGAAGTCGTCGAGGGCGGGCGTGCGCAACGCGTACTGCGTGAGTTCGAACATCGCCTGCTGGCGGGCGGGGTCGGCGCGCAGGATGTCGAGGTTCGACCCGAACACACCCCGGATGGCGGTGCGGATATCGGGGGCGTCGAGCTCGAGGGTGCCGAAGGCGGCGGCGTCTTGATTGCCGACGACGAGCTCGACGACATCCCGCAGCAGTTCGTCGCGTGAGGCGACGGCGTAGTGGAACGAGGCGAGCGGCATCCCGGCCTCGGCGACGATCGCGCGGGTCGTCGCGGCGTGAACTCCCTCGCGCGCGATCACCACGAGCGCGGCGCGGGCCAGCGCCTCGCGACGCTCGGTCGCCGCCATACGCGCCATTCCCCCACCGCCTTCACGCGAAAAGTGGGTCAAGCGTCCCAGACGGGTGTCCCGGACGTCAAGCCTCGTCTTCGGGGGTGCTTCGACCTAGATCCGCACGCGCAGCCCGCGGTGATGCAGCAGCCACGCGAGAACCGACATCGCCACGAGGATCGCGACGACGTGCAGGCCCGCCAGCCACAGCGGCGCGTCGACGTACCACCAGGCGGGGCCGGGGAGTGCGACCAGCCCCAGGATCACCAGATGCACGAGGTAGAGCACGAGCGGATTCTCACCCCACCACGCGACGAACCCGGCGCGATCGGGAACCCTGCGCCCGAGGAGATCGACTGCCAGGAACGCGATCGCGCCGATCGCGGCCGTGATGATCAGATAGCTCAGCGACACCCGGTTCTTGCTGACCAGGACGAGAAGCGGAGAGCTCGCCGCCAGAACGATCAGCACGCCGCAGCACACCAGGTAGTTGCGGGTGCCGCTCCGCCAGATGTCGGCGATCGCGGTCGAGAGCACGAGCAGTCCGCCCCAGGCGATCGCGCCGAAGAAGCCGCCGTGAGCCGACTCGAGAACCGTTCCGACGAGCCACGCATCGAGGACGTACTGGTATCCGATCAGGATGAGCAAGCCGATGACCGCACGGGTGAGGGTTGCCATCCGCACGAAGATCAGGCAGATCAGACCCGCGACGCCCAGCGCCTGCAAGACGCCCCAGTCCGACGGGCGGTCGGCCACCGCCGTTCCCCCGGCGCTGAGGATCGCGCCGATCCCGATCAGGGCGAGATACCGCGTCGCCATGTGGCGGTAGGCGCCGGACAGGCCATCCGCCGCGCGACGGGCGAACGACGGCCCGTAGGTCAGCCCGATCGCGAACACGAAGCAGGGGGCGACGAGGTCGGCGATCGTCAATCCCACGTCGGGCGCGTGCTTGAGAAAGGCCGGCACCGCGCGCACCTCGGCCGCGTAGTTGCCGGCGACCATGAGCATGACGAGGCCGCCACGGAAGCGGTCGATCGCCAGAATCCGGTCCTGAACCGACATCGAGGACTCGCCTCCGATCATCCGCGGAACGCCCGTGCCCTCGCTGGGATTCGAACCCAGACTGAAGCGATTTTAAGTCGCCTGCCTCTGCCGGTTGGGCTACGAGGGCGCGGATTCGAGGGTACGCGGGTGGGGGTCGCTCGTGTGTCACCAGGCCGCGAGGGTGACGCCGAGCCAGGCCGCGAGATCCTCGAGCTCGACCCGCACGATCTCCTCCTCCTCGGGATCGAAGGGCAGCAACTCGTGCACGGCCGTGACCTTGAGCACCTCGGTCGCACGGTCGACCTCGGCATCGAGCAGCCCGACGAAGCGGTCGCCGAGCAGGATCGGATGCGCGAAGTAGCCATAGCGCCGCTGCGGCTTCGGCTTGAACTGCTCGAACACGTACTCGAAATCGAAGAGTTCTGCGAGGCGCGGGCGGTCGAAGAGCATCGGGTCGTACGGGTTGAGGAAGGCGATCCGGCCGCCCGGGTCGTCGTCGAGCGTGGCGAGTGCGTCGGGGTCGACCCGCCACTTCCACTCCGACCCTTCCACCGTGGCCGCCTCGCCGACCGTGCCCACCGGAGTCCACGGCGACTTCTGCTTGGCGATGCCGGCGGCGCGCAGCCGACTCTGCTGCAGCAGCAGTTCGGCCTCCTCCGCTGTGTACTCGGGAAGATCCCGCGGATACACCCGCTCCGCCAGGTCCCAGCGCTTGTGTCGCCCCTCCCTCCCGACGACGGCGACGACCCCCTGGCGCAGCAGGAAGTCGAGCATGATCGGGGTCTGGTTCGCGCCGGTCCAGCCGTCGGGCGGCCGCACGACTTCCGCCGTGTCGGGGATGTCGGCCGCGAGCAGCGGTCCGTCGGCGCGCAGGCGGGCGATCACCTCGGCTCGGAACGTCGCATTCGCGTCGAGCCAGGCACGCGAACTCTCGCGCCGCGGCCACGTCCGCATCGCCGGCAACATCAGGGGCAACATCCGGATGGGGCGGAACGCGCCGTCGAATTCGAACAGGTGCCGGTCGCGTTCGACGGCCTTCGACAGTTGCGCCGATTCGTACCCGCGGCCGATCCGCGACCAGAGGATCGTGTGCTCGGCCGGGGCGATCGTCGCCGTCGGGTCGATCTTGATCGCGCCAAGCTGGTCGGCGACCTCGACGACATCGCCGGGACGTTGCGCGTCGAGCAGCTGCGCGCTCACCGCGATGCGGCGGGCCTCATCCCTCGTGAGGTGGTGAACCACGCGACGAGACCCCGATTCCCGCGCCGGGTCTAGACCTTCGGGCGAACGGCCCAGGTCTCGAAGGCGGCGCGCGGGGTGTCGCGGGCCGGGATGCCGACGAGGTCGCGGCGGAACAGGAAGTTGATGATCCAGTTGCCGAAGACCCGCGCCTTGCGTTCCCACATCGGCATCGCGAAGCCGTGGTAGCCGCGGTGGGCCAGCCACGCGAGGAAGCCCTTGAGCGCAATCGGGCCGGACTGGAAGACACCGATGTACAAGCCGATGCCGGCCACGGCGCCGAGGTTCTTGTGACGGTACTCCCGCGGCTTCTCGCCCCGGATGTCGGCCACCAGGTTCTTGGCGAGCAGCTTGCCCTGACGCACGGCGTGCTGGGCGTTCGGCACGGTGAACCCGCCGACGCCCTGGTTGGGGACGAGGTCGGGGACCGCGGCGACATCACCGGCACCCCAGGCGTCGGGCACGACGCCGGCGTCGGAGATCACCCTGAGGTCGGCGCCGACGCGGAGGCGTCCGCGCTCCTCGGCGGGCAGATCGGTGTTGCGCATGACCGGGTTCGCCATCACGCCGGCCGTCCACATGATCGTGTCGGACTCGAACGACTCACCCGTGGAGAGCTCGATCTTGCCGTTGACCGCGCTCGCGAGCTGGGTGTCGAGGTGAACCGTCGCGGCGCGCTGTGCGAGGTTCTTCAGCACCCAGTGGCTGGTCTTCAGCGACACCTCGGGCATGATGCGGCCCATCGCCTCGACGAGGTGGAAGTGCGTGTCGTCGATCGTGAGGTTCTTGTAGTGCCGCAGCAGGGCCGACGCGTAGGAGCGCAGCTCGCCGAACAGCTCGATGCCGGCGAAGCCGCCGCCGACGACGACGAAGGTCAGCAGGCGGTCCCGCTCGGGGCCGGCCGGCAGATTGGATGCCTTGGCGAAGCAGTCGGCGATGCGGTCGCGGATCGCGATGGCCTCTTCGATGTTCTTGAGACCGATCGCCTCATCGGCGAGACCCGGAATCGGGAAGGTGCGGGTGATCGCACCCGCCGTGACGACGATGGTGTCGTAGTCGACATCCCAGGGGTCTCCGACCGCGGGCGTGACCGTGACCTTCTTCGCGGCGTGGTCGATCTTGCTGACACTTGCCGTGATGACTGTCGTCTTCTTGAGGTGGCGGCGGTGCGAAACGACCGCGTGACGCGGCTCGATCGACCCGGCGGCGACCTCGGGAAGGAAGGGCTGGTAGGTCATATACGGCAGCGGGTCGACGACCGTGACCTGAGCCTCTCCACGGGCAAGGTGCTTCTGCAGCTTCTTGGCCGTGTAGAAGCCGGCATAGCCACCGCCGACGATCAGGATTTTGCGCACGTTACAAGGACTCCTCGCTGGATTACCACCAATCTACCGCGAACGCGACGACCGATTTCCCCGCACCGCCCCGACGGCGAGGCCACCGATGACGAACACCATCAGCGCGACCGCGAACAGGGGCGCCCCGACGAGTTGGAGGCTGACGAGACTCGGCAGCAGGACCCCGGTCGGATCCGGCACCCCGCGGTCGGGCTCGCGCTCCGGTGCCGCGATCGCCTCGGACGGCTCGGGGGTCGGGTCGGCTCGACGGTTGATGCGCACCCACTCGGCGAGATCACCCATCGGGTTCGCCGTCACCTCGGGCACCGTGGCGGAGACCGCGGCGCTCGCGTCGACGTAGCCGAACCCATAGGTGAAGTCGGCACCGGCCGGCCCGGTGTCGTGGGCGGTCGCGACGATCCGGTTGATCACGTTCGCGGCGTCGAGGTCCGGATGCGCGGCCCGCACCAACGCGACCACGCCGGCGACGATCGGCGTCGCGCCGCTCGTCCCCGCCCAGGTGATGTACCGACCGGCCGGGGTGACGCCGACGAGGCGTTCACTGGGCGCCGCGACCCCGATCGTGATGCCCTGCGCCGACGCGTTCCAGGACGCCTGACCGTTCTCGTCGACCCCGCCGACGGTGAGCACGCCGGGGATGGTCGCGGGAGCGCCGACCTCGACCGAACCGCTGCCGCGATTGCCGGCCGCCGCGACCACGACCACGTCGTGCTCGGCGGCGTAGAGGAAGGCGTCGTCCCAGCTCTCCGGCCAATCGAGGGTGTTGCGCGACAGCGACATGTTGATGACATCCGCCCCGTTGTCGACCGCCCACGTCACGGCGTCGGCGATCTGGCCGTCGGAGTCGCCGTCGAACCCGACCGAGATGGTGAGCAGGGATGCCTCCGGCGCCGCCCCGATGACACCGGAGGTCGCACCGGTGCCCCGCCCCGCGGCGAGCGAGGCGACGAGGGTTCCGTGCTCGGGGTTCTCACCGATCGGCCGCTGCCCGTCGGGTGACCCGACGCCCGAGAAGTCGGTTCCCCCGACGACCGCACCCGCGAGGTCGGCGACCCCACCCGCGACCCCGGTGTCGATGATCGCGATCGTCACGCCGGCTCCGCGGGTCACCGCCCACGCGTCGCGGATTCCGTAGTCGTCGAGCCAGTACTCGCGGTCGCGCACCGCATCCCCGGGCGTGGCCTGCGCCGCCGGGGCGAACGCCAGAACCGCTGCGGCCGCCAGCACGAGCGCGAGCGCCCGCCTCATCGGGGTTCCGACACCGCCCGCAGGGCCGCACCCGGCTCGGCGCACTCGCAGCGCGCCGGCGACCAGGTGCACCGCTCGAGCGCGCGATCGCCGATCGGGTTCACCCCGGTGCCCGCGGCGAGCGCGTGCCCGGCGAGCGCATGCAGGCACTTCACCCGGTCGGGCATCCCGCCGGCCGAGAACCCGGCGATCTCGTCGACGACCTCGATCGTCTCGCGGTCGGCGAGGTAGCTCGCGTGGGCGGCGCGGTAGGCATCCGCCACCTCATCGTCGGCCAGTTCAGCCGCCAGCTCGCTCATGACCCCCGTCGCCTCGAGGGTCGAGATCGCCGCGGTCGCCGCCGGATGCGACAGGTAGTAGAGAGTGGGGAACGGCGTGCCGTCGGGAAGCCGCGGGGCCGTCGCGACGACCGTCGGGTTGCCGCACACGCAGCGCGCGGCGATGCCGACGACGCCGCGGGCGGGGCGGCCGAGCTGAGATGAGACGACGGCGATCTCGGCGGCGGTCGGCTCGGGGAAGGGCGGACGCATCAGCCGCCCTGCTGCGGGCTCTCGAGCTGCGCGGGAGTCGCATCCGTCAGCCCTGCCTCGTAGACGGTGGACAGCAGTGCGCGCACCCAGTCGACCTGCGTCGTCTGGATCTCGTCGCTGATCGGCAGGCCGCCCTCGTCGAGACCGTCCTGGTCGTCGCCGATCACCAGGAAGGTGATGTCGCCCGGATACACGTAGTAGAGCCGGTCGCGCGCTTGCGCCTCGATGTAGGCCGGGTCACTCCAACGGTCGATCTCGGCGGTCAGATCGTCGACATCCTCCTGGGCGAGCCGCACCGACTCTTCGAGCGCGGCGATCTGCTGACGCTGCTCGACGAAGGTCTTCAGGCTCGGCGCGAGCACGACGAGAGCCGCGACGACGAGCAGCAGCATCGAGAGCGCGAACCCCGAGAGCCGGAAGTTGCGCAGCCAGGCGGCCGTGCGGGGCTCCTCGGGCATCGCGACGGGCACGTTCCGCGTTCGCTCACGCGTCGGTCGCTGCACCCGGGCCATACGTCAAGGTTAGGTCTCTCGGTGGTCGAGCAGCCGCGCAGCGGCGTGTCGACCACCGAGAGGAACTACTTCGCGCGGGGGAAGGCCGAGCGGCCCGCGTAGACGGCGGCGTCGCCCAGTTCTTCCTCGATGCGCAGCAGCTGGTTGTACTTCGCGACGCGGTCGGAGCGGGCCGGGGCGCCGGTCTTGATCTGACCCGAGTCGGTCGCGACGGCCAGGTCGGCGATCGTCGTGTCCTCGGTCTCGCCCGAACGGTGGGAGAGGATGGCGGTGTAGCCGGCGCGCTGGGCGAGCGAGACCGCATCCAGGGTCTCGGTGAGGGTGCCGATCTGGTTGACCTTCACCAGGATCGAGTTCGCGACCTTGAGGTCGAGGCCCTTCTGCAGCCGCACCGGGTTGGTGACGAACAGGTCGTCGCCGACGATCTGCACCTTGTCGCCGAGCTCCGACGTGAGATGCACGTAGCCGTCCCAGTCGTCTTCGGCGAGCGGGTCCTCGATCGTCGCGAGCGGGTAGTCGGCCACGAGGCCGGCCCAGAACTCGGTGAGCTGGTCGCCGGTGAGCTTCTGCTTCTCGAAGGAGTACACGCCGTCGGCGAAGAACTCGGTCGCGGCGACGTCGAGACCCAGCAGGAAGTCCTTGCCTGCCGAGAAGCCGGCGGTGCCGATCGCCTCGAGGATGAAGTCGAGCGCCGCCCGGGCGCCGGGAAGGTCGGGCGCGAAGCCACCCTCGTCGCCGAGACCCGTCGACTGGCCCTTCTTCTTGAGGCCCGACTTGAGCGCGTGGTAGACCTCGGCGCCCCAGCGGAGGGCGTCGGCGAAGGTGTCGGCGCCGACGGGGAGCACCATGAACTCCTGGATGTCGAGCGCGGTGTCGGCGTGCGCGCCGCCGTTGATGATGTTCATCAGCGGCACGGGCAGGGTGTGCGCGTTGGGCCCGCCGAGGTAGCGGAACAGCGGCAGGTCGGCGGAGTCGGCGGCGGCCTTCGCGACCGCGAGCGAGACACCGAGGATGGCGTTCGCGCCGACCTTGCTCTTGTTGTCGGTGCCGTCCGCGGCGATCAGCTCGGCATCCACGAGGCGCTGGTCGGCGGCGTCGAAGCCTTCGATCGCCGGGCCGAGCACGTCGAGCACACCGGCGACGGCCTTGAGCACGCCCTTGCCGCCGTAGCGGTTCTCGTCGCCGTCACGCAGCTCGTACGCCTCGAAGGCGCCGGTCGACGCGCCCGAGGGAACGGCGGCGCGGGAGACGGTTCCGTCGTCGAGCAGCACTTCGACCTCGACGGTCGGGTTGCCCCGGGAGTCGAGGATCTCGCGGGCGCCGACGGCTTCGATGGCAGACATGGTTTTCCTTTGATCTGGGTGTGGGGTGTGGTGGCGGAGCCCCTGAGTCGAGCTTAGGACGACGCGGATTCGGTGAGAGAACGCAGGGACAGGGATGCCAGGGTCGTCGAGCGGTCGACGAACGCGAAACTCGTGAAGCCTTCGCCCGCGAGCGCGTCGAGGGTGGGCTTGACGTTCTTCGGACGGGCGACGAGGCGCACCCGGGAGCCGGTCGCGATGAGTTCGGCTTTGAGCGTCAGCAGTTCCGCGAGGTCGACGTCGGCGTCGTGCAGCAAGGCGATCGCCTCCGCCCCCTCCCCGGCGGGCAGCTCGACGAGGTCGACGAGCCGTTCGAAGCCGAGCGAGAAGCCGGTCGCGGGCACGTCGGTGCCGAGGAACCGGCCGATCATCCCGTCGTAGCGGCCGCCGCCGCCGAGCGAGTATGGCACCGAGGGGTGCGCGAGTTCGAAGATCGGGCCGGTGTAGTAGCCCATGCCGCGCACGAGGAACGGGTCGAACTGAAGCAGCGCGGCGCTCGGGTCGGCGCCGCGCGCCGCCGCGACCGCATCGCCGATCGCGACGAGCCCGGCGATCGCGTCGGCATCGGGGTTCTCGGGGAGGGCGTTGCGGATCGCGGCCTCGCCGAACGGCAGGAACTCCATCGTCTGCGGACGGCGGAAGAACGCCTCCAACGCGTCGACCGCCGTCGGGGTGACGCCGCGCTCCCGCAGCTCGGCGAGCACGCCGTCGTGCCCGATCTTGTCGAGCTTGTCGATCGTGATGAGAGTGCCGTCGTACTCGTCGGGCGCGAACCCGAGGGTGGCCAGCATCCCGGTCAGCAGGCGACGGTCGTTCACCCGGATGAACCCGCCGTCGAGGCCGAGGGCGTCGACCACGGCGAGCGTCGCGACCAGCAGCTCGGCTTCCGCGCGCGGCCCGGGCTCGCCGAGCACGTCGATGTCGCACTGCACGAACTGCCGGTAGCGCCCCTTCTGCGGCCGCTCCGCCCGCCACACCGGGGCGATCTGGATGCTGCGGAACACCGTCGGCAACTCGGCGCGGTGCGATGCATAGAAGCGCGCGAGCGGCACGGTGAGGTCGAAACGCAGGCCGAGGTCGGCGAGGTCGAGCGGCTCCTGCGCGGCCTGCAGGTCATCGCGGGTGAGGCCCCGCTTCAGGATGCCGAACGCGAGCTTCTCGTTGTCGCCCCCGAGACCGGCGTGCAACCGCTCGGAGTCCTCGGCGACCGGGGTCTCGATCTCGTCGAACCCGTGCGCCCGGTAGACGGCACGGATCACGGCGAGGATGCGCTCCCGCTGTGCCTTCTCGGCGTGAAGGAAGTCGCGCATCCCGCGCGGAGGATTGACCTGCTGTGCCACCCCCCTAGTCTGTCGGAGAAGTCAGCCCAGCTCCGGTCAGCCCAGCCCCGGGCAACCGAGTCCCTGCGCGACTCGAGCCCAGTAGCCGACCTGCGCGACGGTCGTGGCGAGCACGACGATCTCGCGTTCGGTGAAGTGCGCGTTCAGCCGATCCGCCATGTCTCGGGGCACGGCGACCGGGGTCGCCGACAGCACCCGGGCGTACTCGATGGCGAGGCGCTCCGCCGCGTCGAGGGTCGCGACGTCGGCGGCATCCCGGCGCCCCTGCACGACCGCGAGCTCGTCGTCGGTGAGGTGCTTCTGCCAGTCGCGACCGTTGAAACCGACGCAGAACGGGCAGTCGGTGACGGACGAGACGGTCATGCGCACGAGCTTGAGCATCCGCTCGTCGACCCGGCCGACATCGTGGGCGACCAGGGCCTCCATGACGCCCGCGCCGATCGCGGCTCTCGGGTACCAGGTGAGCAGCCGCGCGACCAGGGTGTCTTCCCCGGAGGCGCGCTTGGCGATCCAGAGCCCGAGCCGCAGCGGAAACGGGATGCGTCGCGGGGGCGCGATGAACGCGGGCAGAGTCATCTGCCCATCTTCACCCCACAGATCAGCCGATGGGGTGGTCGTCGGCGTGGCGAGAGAGGTGCCGCGCGTACCGCTCGGTGAGCTGCACCATGAGGTCGGGGGTGTCGCGGTCGAGGCCGAACACGTAGCCCGGGAAGTCGAGCTGCAGCTGGCGTGCCCAGATCTCTTCGTGCTTGTCGGGCGAGAACATCTCGACCGGCGAGCCGACGGCCACCCAGCCGATCGGCACGACCGACTCCGGCGGAAGCTCGGTGCGCAGGTGCACGACGGCGTTGATGCGCACCTCGCTGCGATCGCCGATGACGGCCCCGTTGAAGATGCGGGCACCCGTGGCGATGAAGACCTCTTCGCCGACCCGGGCACCGGAGATCGAGGCGAGCGGGCCGACCAGGCAGTGGTCGCCGATGCGGAGCGGATCGGATGAACTCGCCCGCAGCACCGCGTTCTCCATGACGATGACGTGCTCGCCGAGCACGATCGGCCCGCCCTCGGCGCTGATCACGGCACCGTGCAGCACCTGGCAGTCGGCGCCGATCGTCACGTCACCGCTGACGACGGCTCCCGGCGCGACGACGGCGTCGGGATGGATGCGCGGGCTCTGCCCGAGGTGTTCGACGAGCATGCGCCGAGCCTACGCCGCCGACGCCGTGCTGCCGTTGTCGGCGGAGCGGCGATACTGCGAACGCACGACGACCCGACCGTGGGGCAGCGAGCACGCGACGGCGAACACGATCATGAGGGCCAGGAAGGTCACGCCGGTCCAGACGCGACGGGGCTCCCAGTCCGCACCGACCGGCAACTCGAATCCGGACGTGAAGGATCCGAGTGCGAAGAGGGTGCCCGCGACGAGGTAGGCGAGGGCGATGACGCCGGACACGATGCGCAGCCAGAGCGGTCCGCGCCGCGAGAGCGCGTAGCCGCCGAGGATCCCGAACAGCGGCACCGCGACCGCGCCGCCGCCGATGCCGGTCGTCACGAGCGCCTCGAACCCACCCGGCACGAACAGGGGCGCCGTGAAGAGGAGCGGCGCCGCGGCCAGCCAACGCCACCCCGGGCGCCCTGCCGTGCGGCGGGCGTAGTCGGCGAGGCCGAGCAGCAGGCCCGCGAGTGCCCCGGGCAGGAGGATCAGCACGAAGGTTCCGACCCAGTCGAACTCCGACCCGCGGCCGGCGATCTCCGCCATCCAGCCGCGGAATGAGGCGGCCCAGGCGATGCCGCCGACGGCCCCGAGTGCTGCCGAGGGGAAGGCACCGAGGGTGCGCCAGTCGGGCAGGTCGATCGTCGCGGGCATTGCACGCCTTCCCCGCCGCCCGACGGCGGCGGTCACGCCCATTACTAGCGGCTCGCCCGCCCGCGCGGCAAGAGCAGGGGTCGTCGTCGGTGTTAGGGTCTGGGCATGGCCGAGGGTCCCTCAGCATCAGGAATCGTCGCGACCGGGTTGGCCCGGTCGTTCGGATCCGTGCAGGCGGTGCGCGACGTGACCTTCGAGGCGCGACCCGGCGAGATCACGGCTCTCATCGGCCCGAACGGCTCCGGCAAGACGACGCTGTTGCTCATGCTCGCCTCTCTGCTCGCGCCGGAACGCGGCGAGATCCGCGTCGCGGGTCACGACCCCGTCGCCGACCCGACCGCGGTGCGCCGGGTCATGGGCTGGATGCCGGACGTGCTCGGATCGTGGGCGCCGCTGTCGGTGCGCACGACGCTCGAACTCACGGCTCGGCTCTACGGCATCCCGAAGCAGGTGGCCCGCGACCGGGCCGAGGAGCTCATCGAACTGGTCGACCTCCTCCCCCTCGCCGACCGGCCGACGCGGGTGCTGTCGCGGGGCCAGAAGCAGCGGCTCAGTCTCGCCCGGGCCCTCGTGCACTCCCCCGAGGTGTTGCTGCTCGACGAACCGGCGTCGGGTCTCGACCCCGGGGCTCGGGTCGCCCTGCGCAAGCTGCTGCGCCAGCTCGCCGACGGCGGACGCACCATCCTGGTCTCGAGCCACGTGCTCGCCGAACTCGAAGAGATGGCCGACGCCGCCGTGTATCTCGACGCCGGGGTGACCGCCAGTGCCGAGCGCATCGCGGCCGCACGAGCCGCCGGACGCGAGTGGCGCATCCGCTCACTCGACGCCACCGCGTTGCGCGAGGCGCTCGGGTCGACGGCGGCCCGCTGGGAGGGAGCCGACGCGATCGTGGCGTTGACCGACGACACGGCCGCAACGCAGCTTCTGGCGCGCCTGGTCGCCGACGGCGTGCCGGTGCTGCTGTTCGCGCCCTCGGTGGGCGACCTCGAGCAGACCTTCCTCGGGCTGTCGACGGGAGCGTCGTCATGACCGCGGCGCTCACGGGCATCTGGACGATCGCGTCGATCGAACTGCGACAGCGGGTGCGCGGATCGGCCTGGTACGTGCTGCTCGGAGTCTTCGTCGCGCTCACGCTCATCGTCACGATCGGCGCGACGCTCGCGCTGAGCTACGCCCCCGAACCCGGCAGCGCGCTCTACTCGATCGTCGTCTACTTCGTGCTGCTGCTCGCGACCCTGGTGACCCCCGCCCTCTCGGGCAACGCCATCAACGGCGACCGGGATGCCGGCACCCTCGCCACGACGCAGGTCACCCTCGTCTCGACGACGCAGATCGTGCTCGGCAAGTTCCTCGCCGCCTGGCTCTCCTCGCTCGCCTTCCTGGTCGCGGCGGTGCCGTTCATCGCGTACTCGTTCGTGCTCAGCGAGGTGCCTCCGCTCACGGTCGCCACGTCACTCGGGGTGCTCGTCATCGAGCTGGCCGTCGTCTCGGCGGTCGGCGTCGGACTGTCGGGGCTGCTGCGCCGACCGCTGTTCTCGGTCGTCGTCACCTACCTCGTCGTGGCGCTCCTGAGCGTCGGAACCCTCATCGCGTTCGGCATCGCCGGCACCGCGATCCAGTCGCCCGTGACGGCGACGAACCGTGGCATCGACTGGGCTCAGTACGAGGGCGACGAGGTCGAGTACGACCCGCAGACCGGGTTGCCCCGGGGCGCCGAATGCACACTCGTCTCGACCTACGAATACAACGCGCCGCGCTTCGACTACGTCTGGTGGCTGCTCGCGGCGAACCCGTACGTCGTCGTCGCTGATGCCGCGCCGACGGCGTACGACGCGAACGACTACCCGGTCGACGTCTTCGGGTGGATCAAGGCCGGCGTGCGCGGCGTGCAGCAGGCGCCCGACCTGACGCCGCTGTGGGACGAGTGCGATCCCGAGTCGTGGAACGGCCAGGGCCCCTCGACCCGCGACCTCATCGAGAACTCGACACCGAGCTGGTTCGTCGGGCTCGCGATCCACGTCGTGCTGGGCGGTGCCCTGCTGGTCGGCGCGGTCGGGGCGACACGCACCCCCGCGCGACGCCTGAGTCCCGGCAGCCGGATCGCCTGAGCGTCAGGACCCGCACACCGGTCAGGCCGACTCGGCGAGCGCCACCCGATCGCGCAGCGACCGCAGGGCACCGCGCAGCGCGCGTTCGGCATCCAGACCCTGAGCCCGGGCTCCGGCGACGACCGCGAGCAGCTGCGCACCGAGCTCGTCCTCGGTGGCCGGCACCGGCGCCGGCTCGACGGTGACGCCGACCTTCTCGGCGCGACCGAGCGCCTTGTCGGCGAGGGCGAGCCCGGGCATCCCGGCCGGGATCCCCTCGAGCACGCTCGTGCGGTGCGCCTTCTCGACCGCCTTGACCGCCTCCCAGGTGGCGACCACGGCATCCGGGGTCTCGGCGATCACGTCACCGAAGACGTGCGGATGCCGCCCCTTCATCTTGTGCGTCATGTGCTCGGCGACGTCCTCGAGCGTGAAGCGGCCCGCCTCGGCCGCGATGTCGGCGTGGAACAGCACCTGGTAGAGCACGTCACCGAGCTCCTCGACCAACTCGTCGTCGTCGCCCGACTCGATCGCCTCGACCAGTTCGGCGCTCTCCTCGACGAGGTACTGCACGAGCGAGGCGTGGGTCTGGTCGCGATCCCAGGCGCAGCCCCCGGGCGCGCGCAGGCGTTCGAGCGTCGCGATCAGTTCGTCGAGACGAGGATGCGGGGCATCGGTCATGCCGCCATCCTCACATCTCGGGAGAGTCAGGCGGGTGCGGCTTCCGGCGGCGCCTCGGGTGAGCCCTCGGCCGCGACCAACGGAACGCGCGGCATCGCGATCGCGGCGACCAGCAAGACGGCGGCGCCGATCGCCCCGCCGAGGAACACCGCACCCGCGGCCGCCTCCATCGTCGACGGAATCGTCTCGTCGCCGCCATTCGCGAGGATGACGGCGTTCGCGACCGCGCCGAGTGCCGCCGCCCCGATCGACTGCCCGATCGAGCGCGAGAACAGCTGGGTGCCGGTCACGACCCCGCGTTCGCTCCAGTCCACGCTGGACTGGGCGGCGACCAGACTGCTGACCGCCGCGAAGCCGAACCCGGCACCGATCAGGAAGCACAACCCGGCGACCACCCAGATCGACGGGCTGAAGGTCGATAGGGCGAGCCCCGCGGTGCTGACCACCAGCAGAGCCGCGCCCAGGATCGTCGTGGGGCGGAAGCCGAACCGCAGATAGAGGCGACCGGCGATCGTCGCGGCGAGCGGCCAGCCGATCGTGAGGGCGCCGAGCGCCAGACCGGCCGCGATCGGCTCGGCCCCGGTCGTCACCGTCAGGAAGGTGGGCACATATGCGGTGAGGCCGATGAGCACCGCGCCGACGCAGAATCCGAGGAGGTTGGTGGTCCACAGCAGACGCCGCGACAACGCCCAGAACGGCAGGATCGGCTCAGCCGCCCGCCGCTCGACCAGCACGAAGGCGACGAGCAGCAGCGCGCCCGCACCCAGCACCGCGAGGCTTTGCGGCGAATCCCACGCCCATCCGGTGCCGCCCTGCAGCACGCCCAGAAGCAGCAGCGTCACCGACACGCTCAGCAGTGCCGCCCCCGCGTAGTCGATGCGATGCTGCCGCGGCTCGACCTTCTCCCGGAAGCGCGACCAGATCATCCAACCGGCGAGGAGGCAGAGCGGGATGTTGATGAAGAAGATGCCGCGCCACAGGTCGAACTGCGCGAAGACGCCGCCCAGGGTCGGGCCGACCACGGCGGCGATCGCCCACACGCTCGCCATGTAGCCCTGCACCCGGGCGCGTTCCTCGAGCGTGTAGATGTCGCCGACCATCGTGATGACGATCGGCAGGATCGCTCCGGCGCCGATGCCCTGGATGGCGCGGAAGACGATCAGGCTGGGCATGTCCCAGGCGAACCCGCAGAGGATCGAGCCGAGCAGGAACACCGAGATCCCCCACAGGATGAGCGGCTTGCGTCCGAACAGATCGGCCAGCTTCGCGTAGATCGGAACGGTGACCGCCGAGGCGAGCAGGTAGATCGAGAACAGCCACGGGAACGACGTGAAGCCCCCGATGTCGGCGACGATCGACGGCACGGCTGTGGCGATCACGGTGGAGTCGATCGCGACGAGACCGGTCGCCAGCATCATGGCGAGAAGGAGGGGTCCGCGCTCGGACCGGAAGCCGACGGCAGTGCTCACTCGCCCTAGCCAACCACCACGGCGCACGCCCGCGCTGGCAATTCGAGGATGATGGGCAGGTGGATGCCCCTGCTCTCGCCCTCCTCGGCGTCGTGGTGGGGGTGCTGCTCTGGCGGGCGCTCACCCGCGAGCGTCGTGAATACGGTCGCTTCAAGCGGCTGCGCTCGACGGTCGCCCGGCAGAAGGTCTACCGGCGCTGGCTGATCGAGGGGGCGCTCGCACTCGGCGGTCTGTCGCTCGCGACGATCGTCGGGGCGTGGCCGCAGATCTCCCCGGTGCTCGTCGCCGCCCAGCGCTGGGAACCGATCGCCGCGATGCGCGCGTTCCTCGCCTCCGACGTCGGGCTCGCCGTGGCGGTTGCGGCTGCCGTCGTCGTGCTCGCGGGACTTGTCGTGCCGGTCGTGCTCCTGCGCCGCTCGCTCGACGAGGCACCGGCGATCGGCGACATCCGCGCGCTGCTGCCCCGCACGCGCGGCGAGCTGCCATACGGCGCGGGGCTGTCGGTGAGTGCCGGGGTCTTCGAGGAGCTGCTGTTCCGCCTCGGCCTGCCGGCGCTGGGGTTCGCGGTGACCGGTGATGCCGTCGTGGCGTTTCTCGGCGCGACCCTGCTCTTCGGGGTGCTGCACGTCTACCAGGGCCCGCTCGGCATCCTCTTCTCGACCGTGCTCGGGGCGGTCTTCGTGGCGCTCTACCTCGTGACCGGGTCGATCCTCGTGCCGATCGTGCTGCACGTGGTGATCGACCTGCGGTCGATGGTGCTCATCCCGATCGCCCTCGGCCGCGTCCTCAACCCGCGGGAGGCGTAGGAAGGGGCGGGGCGAAGAGAGCGGTGAGCACGCCGTCGACCCAGGCGATGAGGTCGGCGTCGGTGCCCTGCGGCAGCGGGATGCTGAGCGCTTTCGCGGCGGCGAACACGCGGGCTCCCGGGTACATGCGCTTGAGCCGCAACTGCTTCGAGTCGGGCAGCTCGGCGGGGGCGATGCGCAGGTTGCCGCCGACGGCGACCACCTCCGAGAGCCCCGCCTTGATGGCCGCGCGGCGCAGTCGGGAGATCGCGACCAGGTTCTTCACGGCATCCGGCAGTTCGCCGTAGCGGTCGGCGAGCTCCTCGGCGACCGCGTCGATGGCGTCGTCGGTCGACGCCGGAGCCGCCGCCGTGGAGAGCTTCTGGTACGCCTCGAGCCGTAGCCGCTCGCTCTCGAGGTACTCCTCGGGGATGCGGGCATCCACCGGCAGCTCGAGGCGCAACTCGGTCTGCCCTTCGGCGACGTCGCCGCGGAAGGTCGCGACGGCCTCGCCGATCATGCGCAGGTAGAGGTCGAAGCCGACACCGGCGATATGACCCGACTGCTCGCCGCCGAGCAGGTTGCCGGCACCGCGGATCTCGAGGTCCTTCAGGGCGACCTGCATCCCCGAGCCGAGTTCGGTGTTGGCGGCGATCGTCTCGAGGCGGTCCTGCGCGACCTCGCCGAGCGGCTTGGCGTCGTCGTAGAGGAAGTACGCGTAGGCGCGCTCCCGTCCGCGGCCGACCCGCCCGCGGATCTGGTGCAGTTGCGAGAGCCCGTACTTGTCGGCGGCGTCGATGATGAGGGTGTTGGCGTTGGCGATGTCGATGCCGGTCTCGATGATCGTCGTGCTCACCAGGACATCGAACTTGCGTTCCCAGAAGTCGACGATCACCTGCTCGAGCACGTTCTCGGAGAGCTGCCCGTGGGCGACGGCGATGCGGGCCTCGGGCACGAGGTCGGCGAGCTGTGCCGCGACGCGGTTGATCGACGAGACGCGGTTGTGCACGAAGAACACCTGACCCTCGCGCAGCAGCTCGCGCCGGATGGCGGCCGCCACCTGCTTCTCGTTGTACGGGCCGACGAAGGTGAGGATCGGATGCCGGTCTTCCGGCGGGGTCGCGAGGGTCGACATTTCGCGGATGCCGGTCACCGCCATCTCGAGCGTGCGCGGGATCGGCGTCGCGCTCATGGCGAGGATGTCGACGTTGGTCTTCAGCTTCTTCAGCGCGTCCTTGTGCTCGACCCCGAAGCGCTGCTCCTCGTCGATGACGACGAGCCCGAGATCCTTGAAGCGGATGCCGTCGCTGAGCAGTCGGTGGGTGCCGATGACGACATCCACCGAGCCGTCGGCGAGCCCCTCGATGGTCTCCTTCGACTCCTTGTCGGTCTGGAACCGGCTGAGCGCACGCAGGTGCACGGGGAAGCCGGCGAAGCGCTCGGCGAAGGTCTCCATGTGCTGCCGCACGAGCAGCGTCGTCGGCACGAGCATCGCGACCTGCTTGCCGTCCTGCACGGCCTTGAACGCGGCGCGCACGGCGATCTCGGTCTTGCCGTAGCCGACGTCGCCCGAGATGAGCCGGTCCATCGGGATCGGCCGTTCCATGTCGGCCTTGACGTCGTCGATCGTGATGAGCTGGTCGGGCGTCTCGGCGAAGGCGAAGGCCTCCTCGAGTTCGCGCTGCCACGGGGTGTCGGGCGGGAAGGCGTGCCCGACACTCGCCATGCGCGCGGAGTAGAGCTTCACCAGTTCGACGGCGATGTCGCGCACCGCCTTGCGGGCCTTGCCCTTCGCGGCCGCCCAGTCGGATCCGCCCATCTTCGACAGGGCGGGTGCCTCACCGCCGACGTAGCGGGAGAGCAGATCGAGCTGGTCGGTCGGCACACTGAGCCGGTCGGGCGCGCCGCCGCGTTTGCTCGGCGCGTACTCCAGCACGAGGTACTCGCGTACAACGCGGGCGTGTTGCGTGCCGAGCGGGCCGCGCGCGGTGCGCTCCCCCGACGCCACCTCGCGCTGGATGAGTTCGACGAACCGGCCGATCCCGTGGGTCTCGTGCACGACGTAGTCGCCGGCCTTCAGCTGCAGCGGGTCGACGACGTTCTTGCGGCGGCTCGCCAGCCGCCGGGTGCCGCGCGCGTCGACCGATGCGGCTCGCCCGTAGAACTCGGCCTCGGAGAGCACGGCGATCTTCTCGTCGGGCAGCGCGAACCCCGCCTCGATCGCGGCCTGCTCCAGCGTGGGCGCCACCCCGGCCTCGGCGAGCACGTCACCCGCACGTTCCACGAGGCCCGCGCCGGCTGCGGTCACCGTCACGTTCCAGCCATCGCGCACGAGACCCGCGACGTAGTCGACGGCGCCCTCGACCTGACCGGCGAAGCTCGGGATGACGGTGCCCGGGATGCGCACGACCTCGTCGGCGTCGGAGTCGAACGGGCTGAACGTCCACCAGGTGCGCGGCCTCGCCGCCGCGCGCAGCTGGGAGACGGTGAGGAAGTCGCCGCGGTCGAGGCTGATCGGCGCCTTCGCCCCCGCCGTCGCCGCGCTCCAGGCCGCCTCGAGGAACTCGCGGTTGGTCTCCGCGAGGCTCAGCGCCCGGGTGGCGACGCGTTCCGGGCTGAGGATCGCCACCGCGGCATCCTCGGGCAGCAGGTCGGTGACCGGCACCAGTTCGCCGACGAGCGCGGGGGCGAGACTCTCCATCCCCTCGACCGGGATGCCTTCGGCGATCTTCGCCAGCATCCCCTCGAGACTCGGGAACTCGCGCTCCATCTCCCGGGCGCGCTGCCGCACCGCGTCGGTGAGCAGCAGTTCGCGGCTCGGCAGCAGGTCGACGGAGGTCAGATCGTCGGGCAGCGAACGCTGATCGGCGACCGAGAAGAAGCGCAGTTGCTCGATCTCGTCGCCGAAGAAGTCAGCGCGCACCGGATGTTCGGCATCCGGCGGGAAGACGTCGAGGATGCCGCCGCGCACCGCGAACTCGCCGCGTCGGGTGACGAGGTCGACTCGGGCGTAGGCCAGCTCGGCGAGCTTCAGGGACAGGCCGGGGAGGTCGTAACCGCGCCCGCCGCGGGTGAGTTCGAGCGACGGGACGTCGGCGAGGCCGGGCACGACGGGCTGCAACGCGGCACGCACGCTGGCGACGACGACGAGGTGGCCACGACGGGCGGCGTCCCACCGCGCGATCTCGCGCAGGGTGCGCAGGCGTCGTCCCACCGTCTCGGCGCTCGGGCTCAGGCGCTCGTGCGGCAGGGTCTCCCACGCCGGGAAGTCGAGCACCGTCGCGTCGGGCAGGTAGGCGTGCAGCGACCCGGTGATCGCCTCGGCCTCACGGCTCGTCGCGGTGACGGCGAGCACCGCCTGCGCCGGTCCCCGGGCGTCGAGCAGCGCGGCGATGACCGGCACACGCAGCCCCTCGACGAGGGAGAAGTCGGCGTCGGTTCCGCTCAGTTTCAGGGCGGTCTGGAGCGCGCGGGCATGCGCCAACCTCGGAATCACGGCATGCAGACCCACTCGTTCGAGCTTAGGCGGGCGAGGATCACATCGCCGCGAGTGCCGCGATCTCAGCACCGCTCAGCACGCGGCCGTAGAAGCGCACCTCGTCGATCGCGCCGTTCACATAGTCGGTGCGGACGCCGTTCCACTTGGCGGCGCCGACGATGGTGGGCCCGAAGGCGGTCCACGAGGTCGGTGCCGTGGCCGTCCCCTGCGACACGCCGTTGACGTAGAGCTGCATCGTGCCCGCCGTCTTGTTGTAAACACCGGCGACGTGATACCAGGTGCCCGTCACAAGCGTCGCCGCACCGTCGATGGTGACGAACGCGCTCGAGGTCGAGTCGCCGCCGGTCTGCGCGAAGCGGAACTTGCCCGCACCGTTGGTTCCGATGAAGAAGGGGCTGACATTGGTGCCGTCGATGGAAGCCAGCGTCTGGTAGCCCGCGGTGTTGTTGAACTTGACCCAGGCGGCGACGGTGTAGCTCTCGCTCGTCTCGATCACGCGCTGGTTGCCCGACGTCAGCGCCCAGCTGTTGGTCGCGCCCGATAGGTTCAGCGCGGACCCCAGCCCGGATTTGCTGACCGCCCACGTGGCGCCCGCTTGCAGGGTGAGCGAGTTGAGGTTGCCCGAACTGTCGGCGGCCGTGGCACCGAAGCCTTCATTGAAGGCCCAGATGGCGCCGGGCGAACGGGCAACGTTCGCGTTCGTCGCAATGTGCTGGTTGCCGACGTTGTCGGTGACGACGTAGCGGTACATGTAGCACGTGCCGCTCCCGCTCACCGTGTCGGTGAAGGGCGAGGTCGGGCTGGTGCCGCCGGACACGGTCGCGAAGCTGCCGAAGGTGCCGCAGGTTCCGCCGTTCTGAGTTGCCGTCGCGCGTTGCAGCAATCGGCTCGCAATGCCGGAACCGCTCTCGGTTCCCGTCGTGAACGAGACCGAGATCGTGGTGCCGCTGTAGATGCCGTTGAGGTAGCTGACCGTGCCCGCGGCCGGCGCCGTGTTGTCGGCCACGAACGTCAGGTTCGACGCGGTGGATGCCGTGCCGGCGTTGTTCGTCGCCGTCACCGTACGCGTGCCCGGAGCCGCCGGGGCGCCACTCCAGGAGTAGGTGTTCACGCCGAGAGCGCCGGGCGTGGACGTCCAGTTCGTGCCCGCCGCCTGGTATGCCCAGCTCGCGATGCCCGACTGAGCGTCAGTCGAGGTGCCGGTGACGACGAACGAGCCCGATGCCGCACCGGAGTTGTAGTAGACGGTGGAGCCCGAGCCGCTCCAGTAGGAGTTGACCGGCGACGAGATCGCGAGGGTCGGCGTCGACGGGGCGGTGTCGTCGACCTTGATGTCGCCGCTCGTGTAGGTCGTCGTGTTGCCGAGCGTGTCCGAGACCGTGTACTGGTACCGGTAGCAAGCGCCCGTAGTGACGGTGTCGGCCCTCGGCGACGTCGGGTCGGTCCCACCGGTCACCAGCGCGTAGCTGCCGAAGGTGCCACACGTTCCGGTGGTCAGCGTCGCTGTGGCGCGGGTCAGCGTGCGGCCGGTGGTCAAGAGTCCGCTCGAGTCGGTGCCCGCGCTGAACCCGATGCTGAGGTTGGGCGACGTCGAGTAGCGCGACCCGGTGCCGACGAGTCCGGTCGCGTCGACCGAGCCGCCGGTCGGGCCGGTCGTGTCGGATGCACCGGACGTACCCAGCTGGTAATGGTTCGTCACCGTCCCCGCGGGGAGCACGCTCGTGTAGACCGCGACCTCGTCGAGGGTTCCCGCGAAGTAGTTGGCCCCGAAACCCAGCCGGCCGAAGTTGAGCGTCGACTGCGCGTTGAGCAATCCAGTGTTTCCCGTCGTCGTGCCGACGAGCGCACCGTCCACATAGAGCGCGAGCGCGCCCGTCGACTGGGTGCGGGTGAAGACGACGTGGTGCCACCGGTTGTCGTTGTAGGTGGCGGGCGACGCGACGCTGATCTCGGGCAGCCCGACGCCCGCGACGATCTTGCCCGCGCACATCGAGACCCCGAAGTCCTGCGCCCCACCGGCGAGGTCGGCGTCGACCAGTCCGGCGCCGTGCCACCACTGGGTGCACGGGGTCTGCCCGTAGACCTCGCCGACGAAGTTCTGCGAGGACTTGACCCAGAACTCGATCGAGAAGTCGGCGGCGATCTGTCGAGCCGCGGTCGCGTAGTCGTTGATCCCGTCGAACTGCACCGCGGTGTCGAGGTCGTTGGGCAGAGCGCCGGTCACCCCCGGTGTCGGAGCGTTGAAGAAGGTGCCGTCGTTGTTGGCGACGCCCTTGTCATCCATGACCCCGGCGGTGCTGGCATCGCCGAGCCGCCACCGGCTGAGCTGCCCGGCCGTGTCGACCACCGCTCCCCGATAGTCGACCTTGGCGACACTCGCGCTCGTCGTGATCGATTGATTGCCGACGGCATCCGTCACCACGTAGCGGTAGATGTAACACATCGCGTTCACGACCTGGCTGTCGACGTACGGTGACGTCGGCGAGGTGGACCCGATATCGATGAAGTTCGAGTACGTGCTGCCGCAGGTGCCGCTGTTGTTGGCCGCCTGCGAACGCTGCAACTGTCGAGTAGCCACGCCGGCGCCGGCGTCCGTGCCGGTCGTGAAGGTCAGCGTCACCGACTTGCCGGGCTGGTTGCCGTCAAGGTAGCTGAGCGAGCCGAGGGGCGGTGCGGTCGTGTCGTTGGTGAAGGTCAGGTTGGTGACCGCTGTGTTGCCGATCACATCACGCCCGGTGACGGCGACCGTGGGGGTGCTGGCCGTCGCCGCGCCCCACGCAAACGGGTTGGAGACGTACGGCCCGCCCGCCGGAGCGGAGACGGTCGACGGGGTGTGGGTCCACCCAGTCGTCGTGCCACCCAGTGCACCGGTCTGGCTCGAGGCCGGTCCCGTGCCGCCGTCGGTGACGGTGTTGGTCACCGTGAACGATCCCACGGTGGATCCGCGGTAGTAGACGGTCGAACCGACGAGAGCCGCCCCGCCGCTGACGTTGCTCAGCGAGAGGGCATTGACCGGCGGAGTCGTATCGACGGTGACGACGGCGCTCATGGCGCTCTCGGTGCCGCGCCAGTTCGTGGCGAACACCGGCGTCACCGTGTATCGCCAGGTACCCGCGGGAACCGAGCTCTCGATGCAGCTCGTCGCCGTCACCACACCTGTGCACGCGCTGAGGATCGTCTGCAGAGCGAGCGTCGACGAGTTGTACCGGCGGATCTCGTATCCGGTCACCGCCGCCCCGTTGGCCAGGGTCGACGCCGACCAGCTCACGGTGACATTCGCGCCGCTCGCGGTCGCGGTCGGCGTCGCACCGGCGCTCACCGAGGTCGCGAGGGCCGAGCCGGCACTCCCCGCCGTGACGGCGACGAGCCAGTACGACCACGCAGCGCCGCCGACGAGCACGAGCAGGGCGGCGGCGCACATCATGAGGAGCGCGCGCTTCCACCGGGCCGGCGCAGAGAGGTGCCGGGCCCGGGGTGCGGAGAGCGCGGCTGTCGTCATGCGCTCACCAGATAGACCGTGAACGTGGCGCCTTGACAGGCGTTGGCGGCGGATGTCGACATCCCGATCGCGTTCGGCAGGGTGATGCCCAGCGAGCCGTTGACCAGGCCCACCCGGGCCGGGATCGTCCACCCGCTGCCGCCGTTGGTCTGCGTCGAGAAGCTCAGGACGGCGACGTTGCAGCTGCTGTGGCCGGCGTCGACGGCGAAGCCTCCCGTGCCGCTGGCCGTGTCGAGGCTGAGCGAGTTGATGCGCACCGCGGTGTCGTTCGTGTTGGTCGCCGTCAGGACGACGTGGGCGGTGGCGCCGGGGCGAAGGTTGGCCGGCGGCGTGCCGACCGTGAGGGTGACGGGCACGACGTCACCGGTCGCGCTGGTGCCGGTGCCGTTCCCGGTGCCGCCCCAGTAGGCGAGGGCGATGCCTCCCACCGGCAGCACGACAAGTGCGAACGCGGCGCAGGCACCGAGGATCGCGAGACGGCGACGGCGGATCATTCGACGATCCTCCCGACTGCCGAATAGGCGAGGGCGAACGAGGCGGCCTTGCAGCCGTCCTGATTGCGCGCGGTGTCGAGCATCAGCACTTGCGGCCAGTCGTCACTCGGAACGCCGAGTTCTGCGAGGGACGTCGTCGTCCCCGCGGGGACGACGAGTTCGCCGGCTCCCGCGATCTGTTTCACCGCGAAGTCCTCGACGCTGCACGGAAGCGACTCCGTGGCGTTCGGCGCGTCCACCCCGTCGACCTCCACGCGAAGTTCGGTCACCACGAGGTCGGTGTCCAGTGGATTCGAGATGCTGAGGTTCAGGGGGGCAGACCCTCCGGGGAAGAACGGTTCAGCCAGATCGCCGCTGATCGAGAACGAAGGCGAGGGCCGATCGGCGACGGCGTCTGCGTTCCCACCGAACGAGAACGAGCGCGTCACGATCGCCCACGTCAGTGCGGCCCCGATGACGAGGCCGACGACGAGCATCCCGATGGCGATCAGCCAGCGGCGTCGGGGGGTGACCATGTGCTGCCTCCCTTCGCCCCTCGAAACTCAAGGCGAAGCGGTACGCGGCTGAGCGGTGGAGTGACGACCGTCACCCCACCGCTTCAGCGACCGACGATCAGTTGGACGTGTAGACCAGGTTGACCGTGGCGTTCTTGCAGCCGTCCTGGTTCTCGGCTGCCTCGTTCACGAACGCGATGGTGGCTCCCGACCAGGAGCCCACGCCGCTGCCCGAGGGCACGTTCGCGTTGACGGTCATCGTCGCGTTGGCGATGACGTAGTCGTCGGCTTCGCAACCCACGGCCGGCTCGCCCAGCGCGTCGACAACGCTGTCGATGCTGACGGTGACCGACGCGACGAAGACCGACCCGTCGTTCGGGTTGTTGAAGTTGCCGCTCAGCGTCTGCGGAGCCACCCCCGGCTCGAGATCCGTGAGGACGCTCGTCTGAACGACGGTGATCGGCGTGTTGGTGCCGGTGTCAGCCGACCCGGTACCCGACCCGGAGTTGGTCCAGTACGCGTAGGCGGCTCCAGCGCCACCCAGAACGATCGCGGTGACGATGCCGGCGGCGAGAAGGCGCTTCTTGTTCCCCTTGTTGGCGCTCATTGCAGACTACCTCTTCAGTTACAGGGGAAGCCTGCGGCCCAGCTCGCGCGAGCCCCCCCGAGTCGCGCGACCGTTCTATGAGCTGAAGCTAATCATCGGCGTTCAGGCTCCACCAGTGCCAGAAGTAGGGACAGACCGATCTGTCTATCCCTTGTCCCCCGTCGGCTCGGGGGCCCCACGCGGCGCGTGCCAGCGTTGCTGAGCGGCGAGGAGGCCGTCGGTGAGGATCTGCTCGGTCGCGTCGGCGGCATCCGAGATGAGACTCGGCAGCGCCTCACGCTCCGCCTTCGCGAACGGCGACAGCACGTAGTCTGCGGGATCCTGACGGCCCGGCGGGCGACCGATCCCGACCCGTACGCGCACGAAATCGGGCCCGGCGACGGCGATGATGTCGCGAACGCCGTTGTGGCCGCCCGGGCCGCCCCCGGTCTTCAGGCGCACGGTGTCGAACGGCAGGTCGAGCTCATCGTGGACGACGATGAGCTTCGAGGCGTCGAGGGAGTAGAACTTCAACAGCGCCGCGACGGGTCGACCCGACACGTTCATGAAGGTCGACGGGACGGCCAGTGCGATGCGGTCTCCGCCGGGGCGCACTCGAGCCTCCCCGACGGTCGCGCCCGCCTTGTGGACCTTGAGCGTCGTGCCGAGGCGCGAGGCCAGCTCGGCCACGACCATCTGGCCGACGTTGTGACGATGGCCGGCGTAGCCGGGCCCGGGATTCCCGAGCCCGACCACGAGCCAGCGATCGTCGGCCATGCCGGGTGGCGTTACTCGGCGGCCTCGGCGGCCGCGGCGTCGCCCTCGGCCGACTCGGCGGCTTCACCCTCCGCGGCCTCGCCTTCGGCGGCGACCTCTTCGGCCTCGCCGAGGTCGACCTGGGCCTCGCCCGTGATGCCGACGATCAGCACCTCGGGGTCGGTGACCAGCGTCGCGCCGGCAGGCAGCTTGACGTCCTTCGCCAGGATGTGGCTGCCCTCGGTGAGGCCCTCGATGCTGACCGTGATGCTCTCGGGGATGTGGGTCGCCTCGACCTCGAGCGAGATCGTGGTCGAGTCGAGGTTGACGCTCGTCTCGGGAGCCGACTCGCCTTCGAGGTGCACCGGCACGTCGACCGTGACCTTCTCGCCGGCACGCACGACGATGAGGTCGAGGTGCTCGATGACCTGGTGCACCGGGTCCTTCTGCACATCCTTGACGAGCGCGAGCTGGCTCTTGCCGCCGATCTGCAGGTCGAGCACCTGGTTCGCCTTGCGGATGATGAGCGCGGTCTCGTGACCCGGCAGAGCCACGTGCTGCGGCTCGGTTCCGTGACCGTAGATCACGGCCGGGATCTTGCCGGCGGCGCGCAGCCGGCGGGCGAAGCCCTTACCGAATTCGGTGCGCACCTCGACGGTGAGTTTGTTGTCCTGTGCAGGCTTGGTGTTGTCAGCCACGGGTGTACTCCTGGATTCCGGGGCCTTCGCCCCACTGTGTCGGATTCAACTCGAACGCACGAAAGCGCGAGGAAGACGTAAGGCCCGCCCACCGCGTCGATCACGGCCCCGCAATGCGGATGCCCTCGCCGAAGTTCAGGTGCCCATGTTACAGGCACCGGGCGGAACGGACACCCCGGGGTCAGAGGACCGCGGACTCCTCGATCACCTCGTCGCGCCCGCGCACCGCCCCGCCGATCGCGGCGGCGAGAAAAGTGGCGCCGGCGATCATCACCAGACCGTAGGCGGCGGGGAGTCGTCCCGGGAACGACGGCGGAAGCGGCAGTAGCGCCGCGAAGAGCACGAACCCGGTGATGAACACGATCGTGGCGGGCAGGATGACGCCGATCGACGACCAGCGCAGCAGCAACCCGGCGAGCCCGGCGAGCACTCCCGCGACGACGGCGATCGCGGCCGAGACGGCGTCGTACCGCAACAGCTGGAAGATCTGCTGCACGAAGGTCCCGCCGGCGACCAGCAGCAACGCCGACGCGCCGACCAACGTCACGGCGCTCAGCGACGACGACACGGCGACGGCCTTCGGGCTCGACGGCCCGGCGAGCCGACGCGAGCGGATGCCGAGGGCGGCTCCGACGAGGAAGGCGCCGACGACGAGCGCGGTGCCCGAGAAGTAGAACATCGTGGCGCCGTCGCCGAATGCCGGGTCGACCTTCGACAGCATCCGGGTGATCTGGAAGACCGGGCTGAAGATCCCGCCCGCGAACGGGTTACCGAACGGCACCACGAGGGCGAGCAGCCCGAGCAGCCCGTGGATGGCGCCGACGACGAGCGCACCGACCCAGTGGATCGCCACCGACAGCGCCGCACAGCCGACGATGCTCGCGCCGACGAAGCCGAGCGCCAGCCCGGCCGGGTCGGGCTCGAACCGCGCGGCGAGCGCGGCGTGGGCGGTCGCGCCGACCCAGCTCACGACGAGTCCGACCACCGTGGCGGAGGCCGCCACGAGAAGGCTGACGAATGGTCGCACCACGGCGTCAGCCTATCGGGGCTCAGCCGCGCGACCCGAGGCGATCGACGACCAGCTCGACGATCTCGTCGGGTTGCAGCGCGACGTCGACGGGGATCGCGTCCTCATCGGCGGACGGTTCCTCGAGGGTCGCCAGCTGGGACTCGAGCAGCGACGGCGGCATGAAGTGACCGTCGCGCTGCGCCATCCGCGCCGCCAGAAGTTCAGGCGATCCGTGCAGGTAGACGAGCACGAGATCCGGTGCTGCGGCGCGCAATCGGTCCCGATAGCTGCGCTTCAGCGCGGAACAGGTGATGACGACGGGTCGATCGAGTTCGGCGGCGATCCGGTCGAGCCAGGGGGCGCGGTCGGCGTCGGTGAGCGGGATGCCGGCCGCCATCTTGGCGACGTTGGCGGGTGGATGCAGGTCGTCGCCCTCCACGAACGGAAGGCCGAGCGTCTCGGCGAGGCCGCGACCGATCGTGGACTTGCCGGTGCCGGAGACACCCATGACGACAAGGGCGCGTCGGAAGGACATCCCGCCAACGGTAGCCTGATCCGGTGAATTCCCCGTCTGCTGCCACCGCCAACATCGGAGTCGTCGGCCTCGCCGTCATGGGCTCCAACCTCGCCCGCAACCTCGCCAGCCGCGAGGGCAACACCGTCGCGATCTTCAACCGCTCCCCCGAGAAGACCGATGCGCTGGTCGCCGAGCATCCCGAGGCGAACTTCGTCGCGACGAAGTCGTACGCCGAGTTCGCCGCCGCCCTGCAGAAGCCGCGCGCGGCGCTCATCATGGTGCAGGCCGGCAAGGGCACGGATGCCGTCATCGACGAACTGGTGAAGGTGTTCGAGCCGGGCGACATCATCGTCGACGGCGGCAACGCCCTCTTCACCGACACCATCCGCCGCGAAGCCGCCGTGCGCGCCACCGGCATCAACTTCGTGGGCGCCGGCATCTCCGGTGGTGAGGAAGGCGCGCTCAACGGCCCGTCGATCATGCCCGGCGGATCCGACGAATCCTGGGTCACCCTCGGCCCCATCCTGAAATCCATCGCCGCGATCGCCGAAGGCGAGCCCTGCGTCACCCACGTCGGCCACGACGGCGCCGGCCACTTCGTGAAGATGATCCACAACGGCATCGAGTACGCCGACATGCAGCTCATCGCCGAGGCCTACGACCTCATCCGCCGCGGCACCGGTAAGACGCCCGCTGAGATCGCCGACATCTTCGCCGAATGGAACCGCGGCGAACTCGAGTCCTACCTCATCGAGATCACGGCCGAGGTGCTGCGCCAGGTCGACGCCGAAACCGGCAAGCCCCTCGTCGACGTCATCCTCGACCAGGCCGGCTCGAAGGGCACCGGCGTCTGGACCGTGCAGACCGCGCTCGACCTCGGCATCCCGGTCTCCGGCATCGCCGAAGCCGTGTTCGCCCGCTCGCTCTCGTCGAAGCCGCTGCAGCGCGCCGCCGCCGGCAACCTGCCCGGCCCGGAGGTGCACCCCGTCGCGGATGCCGACGCCTTCATCGACGACGTGCGCCAGGCGCTCTACGCCTCGAAGATCGTCGCCTACAGCCAGGGTTTCGACGCGATCGTCGCCGGTGCCGAACAGTACGGCTGGAACATCCAGAAGGGCGAGATCGCCAAGATCTGGCGCGGCGGCTGCATCATCCGCGCGTCGTTCCTCAACCGCATCACCGAGAGCTACGCCGACGACCCGGGGCTGGTGAGCCTCATCACCGCCCCGTTCTTCCGCGGCGTCGTCACCCGCACCCACGACGCCTGGCGTCGCGTCGTCGCCGCGGCCGCGGTGTCCGGCATCCCGGCTCCCGCGTTCTCGTCGTCGCTGTCCTACTACGACGGTCTGCGCGCCGAGCGGCTGCCCGCCGCCCTCGTGCAGGGGCAGCGCGACTTCTTCGGCGCCCACACCTACCAGCGCGTCGACAAGGAGGGGACGTTCCACACCCTCTGGTCGGGCGACCGCTCCGAGGTTTCGGCGACCGACTCGCACTGACGTCTCTCGGGGGGTCGCCACCGGATGGCTCGTGCGAGTCAAGAGCGGGGACCCCTACCCCGCGCGCTGGAGCACAGAGCGAAGGCCATTTCTGGCCTTCGCCGCGACGCCAGCGCCGGCGGCTGTCCCGGTCGACGGTCAGCGAGGTGCAGCTCAGAGGAATTCGAGGAGGATGCCGGCGGCGGCTCCGAGGAGGACGACCGACCAGGGCGGGGACTTTGCGACGGTGAGGAGCACGAAGCAGGCGACCGCGAGGGCGAAGGTGGCGGGGTCGACGATCGCGCTCGTGAAGACCGGGTCGTAGAGGGCGGCGGCCAGGATGCCCACGACCGCGGCGCTCGCGCCCCTGATGAAGCCTTGAGCCCGGGGGCGGGTGCGCAGGGCGCTCCAGAACGGCAACACGCCGATCAAGATGAGAAAGCCCGGCAGGAAGATCCCGGCGAGAGCGAGTGCGGCCCCCGCGATTCCGCCCGGTCCGGGTTCGGCGAGCGCGCCGAGGTAGCCGGCGAAGGTGAACAGCGGCCCCGGCACGGCCTGCGCCGCGGAGTAGCCGGCCAGGAACTCGTCGGATCCGACCCAGCCCGGCCCGACGACCTCGGCTTCGAGTAGCGGCAGCACGACGTGCCCCCCGCCGAAGACGAGAGCGCCCGAGCGCACGAAGGAGTCGAACAGCGTGAGTGCGGGTGAGCGCACCAGGGCCGCGAGCACCGGCAGCCCGGCCAGCAGCACCGCGAAGCCGGCGAGCGCGGTGACGCCGACCCAGCGCGGGATCGGGAAGCGCAGCTCCGCACCCGACGCATCGGCCGGCGCCCGGCACAGCAGAACTCCTGCGACCGCGCCGACGAGGATCGCCGCCACCTGGCCGACCGGGCCGGCGAACGCGACGACGATCACCAGCGCGGCAACGGCGATGGCCGCGCGGCGCCGATCGGGGGTCAGGGTGCGCGCCATCCCGACCACCGCCTGGGCGACGATCGCGACGGCCACGACCTTGAGCCCGGCGAGCGCTCCCTCGGCGACCGGGCCCTCGAACCAGGCGACCCCGAACGCGAACAGCACGAGCAGAACGGCCGACGGCAGCGTGAACGCCGTGAAGGCGGCGAGCGCCCCGAGCGGCCCGGCGCGGAGCAGGCCGAGGACGAACCCGACCTGGCTCGACGACGGACCCGGCAGGAACTGGCTCACCGCGACGAGTTCGCCGTAGCCCCGTTCGTCGATCCAGCGTCGCCGCTCGACGAACTCGGTGCGGAAGTAGCCCAGATGGGCGATCGGCCCACCGAACGACGTGAGCCCGAGCTTCAGGAACGCGGCGAAGACCTCGGCGACCCCGCCCGGCTGAGGGGAATCACGGGAGGGGCTCACCGCCGCATCGTACCGACGGCCGACAACGGGTGGTTGAGTAGAGCGATGTCGCACGACGAAGATCCCCCGGAACTGCGCGGCTACGTTCCGAACGACGACCGGCCGTTGCGGCATCCGGCCACCCTGCGCATCATGCGCGTCGTCATCGTGCTGGGGGTCATCGGACTCGTCGTGCCGAGCCTGTACGCGACGATCGCGCTGCAGGCCCGCACCGCGGCGGCGCTCTGCGACCGCGCGACGGCGGCCGGCACCATCGACGCCGAACCGGTCACCCGCTTCGAACTGCTCGGCCCGGCCGGTCCCTCCTGGTACTGCTACGCGCGCGACTTCGGCGGTCGCGAGCTGCTGATCGGGTCGCTCGGCCTCATCCCCGGGTGACACCGCGCGTTTCGCGACTCTCGGGCTCTGCCCAGGCTCTGGTCAGACCCATCTGTTAGCCTCCCCGGCGGATGACTTCTGCCACGAAACTGCCTTCTCGCGTGAC
The DNA here is from genome assembly GCF_014653215.1 of Pseudolysinimonas yzui. Classification (GTDB taxonomy): domain Bacteria; phylum Actinomycetota; class Actinomycetes; order Actinomycetales; family Microbacteriaceae; genus Pseudolysinimonas_A; species Pseudolysinimonas_A yzui. Next base: position 275,636 of record NZ_BNAI01000003.1, read on the forward strand.
CAACCTTCGTGCCCTCGGTGCGACGGCGGGTTCGTTCATCCTTCTCGGCGGCATCGCCATGTATCCCCTGGCCGCCCCGCCTTCGCTCGCCGAGCAGCGGGCCGAGTACGCCGCTCAATACGCCCAGGACTTCGCCGTGCCGGCTGCTCATGCCGCCAGCGCCGCGGCGACCACGCCGGCGATCGCCCGCGACGCCTTCGGCTCGACGCCCGGCCCCGAGACCTTCATCGCCGGCGGCACCAACCACGACTGGGCCAAGCTCGTGCTGCTCTACGCCGGCTGGCCGATCACCGACAGCAACGTCACCGTGATCACGCGGTGGATGCGGCAGGAGAACGGCCCCGACGACTGGTACCGCCGCAATAACCCCCTGAACATCGGCATGGGCGGCTTCGCCTCGTATTCGAGTCTCGACGAGTCGGCACGGGTCGTCGCGAAGGCCCTCACCACGAGCGGCGGCTACCGCGAGATCGCGGCCGGTTTCGCGGCATCCGCCGACACCGCGACCATCGAATACGCGATCTGGGCCTCACCGTGGGCCGGCGGCCACTACGCGTGGGGCGGCCACTGGCACTACACGCCGGTGGAAGTCGTCACGGCTCCGGCGAGCGCCTGGGGGCGCTGACCGCTACGCGGCGCCGTCGAACATCGAGGTGACCGACCCGTCGTCGAACACCTCGTGGATGGCGCGGGCGAGCAGCGGGGCGATCGGCAGCACCGTCAGCCGATCCCAGCGCTTCTCGTCGGGAATCGGCAGGGTGTCGGTGACGACCACCGAGTCGATGAACTCGCTCTGCAGGATCTCGACGGCGGGGTCGGAGAAGATGGCGTGCGTCGCCGCGACGACGACGCCGAGCGCACCCTGCTTCTTGAGGGCCTCAGCAGCTTTGACGATCGTGCGTCCGGTGTCGATCATGTCGTCGACGAGCAGGCACACCCGGCCCTCCACCTCGCCGACGATCTCGTGCACGCTCACCTGGTTGGCCACCCGTGGGTCGCGGCGCTTGTGGATGATCGCGAGCGGGGCGCCGAGCTTGTCGCTCCAGATGTCGGCCACTCGCACCCGGCCCATGTCGGGGCTCACGACGGTCAGCGTCACGGGGTCGAGTTTCGACCGGAAGTGCTCGAGCAGCACGGGCATCGCGAAGAGGTGATCGACGGGGCCGTCGAAGAAGCCCTGGATCTGCGCGGCGTGCAGGTCGACGCTCATGATGCGGTCGGCGCCGGCTGCCTTGAACAGGTCGGCGACCAGGCGGGCCGAGATCGGCTCCCGGCCGCGGCCCTTCTTGTCTTGGCGAGCGTACGGATAGAACGGCGCGACGACCGTGATGCGCTTCGCGCTCGCGCGCTTGGCCGCGTCGATCATGATGAGCTGCTCCATGAACCACTCGTTGATCGGCGACGTGTGCGACTGGATGACGAAGACGTCCGCACCGCGGATGCTGTCGCCGTAGCGGGCGTAGATCTCGCCGTTCGCGAAGGTGCGGGCTTCGGTCGGGACGAGCTCGGAATCGAGTTCCTCGGCGATGTCTTCGGCGAGCTGCGGGTGGGCCCGACCGCTCACGATGACCAGTCTCTTCTCACCGGTGATCTTGATGGCCGACACGCCTGGCTCCTGCCCCTTTGGATCTCCAGCTTAGAGGGTCAGTCCTGGGCGTCGGCGGCGGTCTGGGCCGCCGCCTGGTGGCGTGCCGTCCAGCCCTCGACGAACTTCAACTGCGCCACGCTCACCGCGAGCGCGCCGGGCGGCACGTCGCGCCGCACGACGGTGCCGGCTCCGACGGTGGCGTCGTCGCCGATCGTCACCGGGGCGACGAACGAGTTGTGCGTGCCGGTGTGCACGTGCGAGCCGATCGTCGTGGGGTGCTTGTTCACGCCGTCGTAGTTGGCGGTGATCGCGCCGGCGCCGATGTTGGTGCCTTCGCCGATCGTCGCGTCGCCGATGTAGGACAGATGCGGCACCTTCGACCCGGCGCCGATCTTCGCGTTCTTGGTCTCGACGTAGGTGCCGATCTTGCCGCCCTCGCCGAGCTCGGTTCCCGGCCGGAGGTAGGCGAACGGCCCGACCGTGGCGTTCTTGCCGATCACCGCGAGGGTCGCGTCGGTGCGTTTCACGACCGCATCCTCGCCGACCTCGCAGTCGAGCAGCGTCGTGTCGGGCCCGATGCGCGCGCCGCGGGCGATCGTCGTCGCCCCGGAGATGTGCGTGTTCGGCAGGAGTTCGACATCCTCGGCCAGGGTCGCGCGCAGATCGATCCAGGTACTGCCCGGGTCATGCACCGTCACGCCGGCGAGCTGCCAGCCGCGGACGATCATGGCGTTGAGCCGGGCGGCGGCGCGGGCGAGCTGCACCCGGTCGTTGATGCCCTCGACCACCCAGGCGTCGCGGGCGGGCACGGCCTCGACGGCCTCGCCGGCCTCGTGCAGGAGGCCGACGACATCGGTGAGGTAGCGCTCGCCCTGGGCGTTGTGGGTCGCGAGTTGCGGCAGCTGCGCGCGCAGTGACGCAGCCGTGAACACGTAGGTTCCCGAGTTGACCTCCGCGATCGCCCGCTCCTCGTCGCTCGCGTCACCATGCTCGACGATGCGGAGGAGGGCGCCGTCGGCATCCCGCACGATGCGACCGTAACCGGTCGCGTCATCGACGATCGCCGACAGCAGTGTCGCGGCGGCGGTCGCGCGACGGTGGGCCTCGAGCAGCCCGGCGATCGTGTCGGCGTCGAGCAGCGGAACGTCGCCGGAGATGACGACGACGTCGCCGTCGAAGTCGTCGGGCAGCGCCGCGAGGGCGACCTCGACGGCCCGTCCGGTGCCGGGGATGTCGTCTTGGTCGACGACGTGGGCTTCGGGAAGGAACTCGGCGACCGCGGCGGCGACGAGGTCGCGCTCGTGACGCACCACCGTGACGACATGCGCGGCCGACAACTCCCGCGCGGTGGCGAGCACGTGCCCGAGCAGCGGCACGCCGGCCAGGTCGTGCAGCACCTTGGGCCTGGATGACTTCATCCGCGTGCCCTGTCCGGCGGCAAGGACGACGATGGCGAGCCGTGAATCGGTCATGGCCCCATTCTCTCCCGCAGCCAGCGCGCCACGGCGCGAAACTGCCAGGCTGAGTCAATGCCTTCGACTCGCCCCGTGCGCCTCGCCGTCCAGATCGCCCCCCAACACGCGCCCTACGAGAAGATCCGCGACACCGCGGCCGAGCTCGAAGAGCTGGGCGTCGACATCCTCTTCAACTGGGATCACTTCTTTCCCCTGAGCGGCGAACGCGACGGCCTCCACTTCGAGTCCTGGACGATGCTGGCCGCCCTCGCCGAGCAGACCTCGCGGGTCGAGCTCGGCGCCCTCGTCAACTGCAACAGCTATCGCAACCCTCACCTGCAAGCCGACATGGCCCGCACGATCGACCACATCTCCGCACACGGCACCGGCACGGGCCGGTTCATCTTCGGCACCGGGTCGGGCTGGTTCGAGCGCGACTACGACGAGTACGGGTACGAGTTCGGCACCGTGGGGAGCCGGCTGGATGCCCTCGCCCGCGACCTGCCCGTCATCGAGGAGCGCTGGGGCAAGCTCAACCCGGCGCCGACGCGGGAGATCCCGATCCTGATCGGAGGCGGCGGCGAGAGGAAGACCCTCCGCATCGTCGCCCAGCACGCCGACATCTGGCACAGCTTCAGCGACGCCCCCACCCTGGAACGCAAGCTGGGGATTCTCGCGACGCACGGTGACGCTGTGGGGCGCGACGTCTCCGAGATCGAGATCTCGGTCGAAGTCAGCCGCAAGACGCACGCCGAAGCCGAGGAGTTGCACACCCTCGGGGGGACCCTCTTCACGGTCGGCATCTCCGGACCGCACTACGACCTCGCGAAGGTCGGCGACTGGCTCGCCTGGCGGGACGCTCTCAACGCCCCCTAGCCACCGAGCGCCACCGGCCATTCCTCACCGTCGACGGCGGAACCCGCGACCGCGACGGTGGCGACAACGAGCGCGGTCAAACGGTCGACGAACTGTGCTGATGACTCAGGCTGTCCGGTGAAGAACTCAACACCGTAGATGATCCGCACGACGCACTCGGCGAAGACCGTGCGGCCGACCGCCTCCACGGCGGCGCGTCGACCGGGGATGCGCTCCATCAGTCCGCGGATGGCGGCTCGCGACTCCAAGCCGCCTCGACGCCGCAGCTCTTCGTCCACCGAGGCGCGGATGATGACGGCACGAAGAAGACCTTCATGCGCCTGGAACACGTTGAGCATCGCCTCCACCGCGTGGCGCGCGGCGGTCTCGAGGCCATCCTCGGGCCGCACGGTGCTGACCACGCGGGCCTGCGTCGCCGCGACGCGCTCCATCCCATACTCGTAGACCGCGTAGAAGAGGCCCACTTTGCCGTCGACTCTGGCGTAGAGCGACGGGGCGGAGATGCCGCAGCGACGACACACCTCCGAGACCGTCAGCGCGTCCCAGCCACCCGACACGAGCAGGTCGAGACCGGTATCGAGAACGCGCTGCCAGCTCTCGCGGGTGCGATCCTGCCGGGGAGGACGCACGGACGGTGAGGTCGGCATCCTGCGATCATCTCGCATCCGACCCCGCCGCCCGGCTTCCGGTTCACGCGTTCGCGAGAGTCTCAGCCCCCATCTCCTGCAACTGGTCGACGATCTCTTGCGGGCTGCGGTCACCGACCTGCTTCTGCAGCATGTCGGTGCGATCGAGCATGAAGTCGCGCAGCGGGCGGAGGGGCCGCGGGATGTGATGGAACGCCTTACCGAGGATGTAGGCCTGTTGCACCTGCGATGTCGTGTGGGGGATGCGACGTCGGTCGTACTCGAGAAGCGCCTCCTCGACGGCCGGCGTCGATGCGAGGTCGACGTGCTTCAGCAGCTTGGCGAGGGTGTAGCCGTCGCCGATCGCCATCCCCGCTCCGTATGCGGCGTACGGCGAGGTGGCATGAGCCGCATCTCCGGCCAGGGTGACGCGCCCGCGAGACCAGCGCGTGAGCGGCTTTCGGTCGCGAATGGCCCAGCGCTGAGTGTTCTCGTGCTTCGTCGCGGCTATGAGATCGGTCAGCGCCGCTCCGAAGTCCCGGGCGAGTTCGCTCGCGTGGGCGTGCAGATCTGTGGGTGCCGGCTTCTCGGGGTCCCAGGCCTCGAGCACCCACCACTGGTAGCCGTCCCGTCCGTGGTCGCGGATCGCCGAATAGCTGCCCTGCACCCGCCGGGTGTGGGCGATGACGGCTTCGTTGCGCTCGGCGCTCTCCGGCATCTCGGTGGTGTAGCCGCCGATGACCTGAAGTCGGTGCTCGCGCTTGGGTGAGGCGCCCCAGAGGTGGGTCCGCACGACGGAGTCGATCCCGTCGGCTCCGATCAGGACGGGGGTCTGCACCGTCGACCCGTCGGCGAACGTGAGTTGGACCCCGTCGCCGTGATCGCGGATGCCGGTCACCGTGCGGTTGACCTGGATGATGCCGTCGGGCATCGCGCCGAGCATCCGTTCGTACAGCACCGGGCGCAGCATGCCGATGAACCCTCCCTGATAGCGCGCGATGACGTCGTCGGGCAGGTGGGTTTCGGCCCGCACATGCCCGGTGTAGGCGTTGCGGAACGTCGTGTGGCACGGCGCCCCGAGGTCGACGGTGTCGACGCCCATCTCTTCGAGCGCGCGGATCGGCGGCGGCCAGAGGTTCAGGATGATGCCCGCCGGGCGGGCTTCGGGGTAGCGCTCATAGATGCGCACCTCGTGTCCCACGGTGTGGAGCGCCAGCGCGGTAGCCATGCCGGCGGGGCCGCAGCCCAGGACGGCGATCGGGTCGGTCATCGTGATTCCTCTTCCTTGAGGTCGGGCGCCGGCTATTCCGGCTGCCGTCACGGTAAGACCACGATCAATTTCTGTATACCCTTTACAGTTACTACCAGGTATCGCCACCCGAGGGGCCCCGTAGAATCAAGGCGACGACACGCTGGAGTGCCCCGACATGACCGACCTGCGGAACATCGACGCCAACCTTGTCGTCGTGCTGGACGCGATTCTGACGGAACGCAGCCTCACCCGCGCCGGCGAAGCGATCGGCATGACCCAGCCCGCGGTCAGCGGCGCGCTGAGCAAGCTGCGCAAGCTCGTCGACGACCCGCTGCTGGTACGCAACGGTCGCACCTTCGACCTCACCCCCAAGGCGAAGGAACTCCAGCCCCTGGTCAGCGACGCGCTCAAGGAGATCGGGCGCACCTTCAACCTCCGGCCGGAGTTCGACCCGCTCACGAGCGACCGGAGGTTTCGTCTGTGGGCGTCCGACTACGTCCTCGCGACGATGACCGGCACGCTGCTGAGGATCCTCGAGGAGGAGGCCCCGGGCACGTCGGTGGAGTTCGGCACGCTGACCGACACGCAGGTGACCCCGATCGATCTGCTGCGCACCGACGTCGTCGTCACGTCGGCGAATCGGGGGATCCCCGGCAAGCGTCAGGCGCTGTTCTCGGACAGTTTCGTGTGCATCATCAGCACGACCCATCCGCGTCTGTCGCGCGGCCACCTGACGTTGAACGATCTCGCGGATCTCCCCTTTGTGCGGGTCGACTTCGGCGAGGGGATCGTCACCATTCCCGACGATGCGCTCGCCGCGGCCGGCGTCGACCCCCAGATCGCCATGACGGTTCCCGGCTTTCTCTCCGTGCCGTTCATGGTGCAAGGCAGCGACATGTGGGGGATGGTTCAGGCTCGGGTGGCGGAGCTGTACGCCGAGCAGCTCGGGTTGATGATCGTCGACACCCCGGTTCCGCGTTCGAACCTGATCGAGGCCGCGTTCTGGCACCCGTCGAAGACGAGCGACCCGGCGCTGCGGTGGCTCGTCGCCATCCTGCGGAAGACGGCCGAGCGCGTCGAGTTCGCGGCCGAGGATGACCTCGTCGCGTTGTGAGCCCCGGTTCTCAGCGCTCCCGTGGGCGCACGGCGTCCGAGAGGAACGTCGCGGCGCCCGACAGGTACTGACCGCCGTCGACGGAGATCTCGGCACCGGTGACGAACGAGGCGGCATCCGACAGCAGGAAGACGACCACGCCGGCGACCTCGATCGGCTCTCCGCCTCGACCGAGGGGCGAGATGGCGGTATTCGCGTCGAGGAACGACGCGGGAGCGCTCGCGGTCATCTCGGTACGGATGTAGCCGGGATGCACGGCGTTGACTCGGATCCCGCGCGGGCCGAGCTCGGTCACCGCTGTGTGCGTGAGTCCGCGCAGAGCCCACTTGCTGGTCGTGTGCGCGGCCGTGTAGTGACCGGTCAGCCCGGCGGCCGACCCGACGTTGACGATGGAGGCGCCCTGCCCCATGAGGGGAAGAAGCGCCTGGATGCCGAGCATCGCGCCCGTCACGTTGACCGCGAGAACGTGGTCCCACTCGGCCCGGTCCACCTCGCCGATGCGGACGCGGTGGGTGATCCCGGCGTTGTTCACGAGCCCCTTCACGCGTCGGCGACCGAGGTGTGTGGCGAGGGCAGCCCAGTCCGACTCGGAGGTGACGTCGAGTCGGCGGTACTCGACGGTGCCAGGGAGCGCGGCGGCAGCCGCGAGCAATTCGGGCGCCGCTTCGCGTACGTCGGCCGCAACCACGTGAGCGCCGTTCTCGGCCAGGAGCAACGCTTCCTCAGCCCCCTGCCCGCCTGCCGCACCGGTCACCACGAAGACCTCGCCGGTCAAGCCGGGAAGGCGGATCTCACTCATGCGGGAGTGACCAGCGCCTGGAGCGACTCGAACATGACGCGCGGCGCGTCGGCGTCGGGCGTTCCCGGGTGCTGCTCCCACTTCGCCAGCAGCAGCGATGCGTCGACGACGCCCTTGATTCGCGGGATGCGCCGCTCGTAGAACTCGGCGAACTGCTGCTCCAGGTCGCCCTCCTGCGTGACGTACTCGGCGAGGATGAGCGAGTCTTCGACACACTGCGCCGCACCCTGGGCGATCAGCGGAGGCACGGCGTGGACGGCCTCGCCGAGCGCGATGACACGGCCCTGGTGCCACGGCGCGTCGACGAAGATCCACTCGATCTCCTGGAAGTTGAGGAAAGTGGAGGCGTTGATCGATTCCCGCAAGGCGTCGAAGTCGCCGTGGTAGTTCGCCATCAGCCGTTTGACCTCCTCCCAGTCCGCCAGTCCGTTCTGGGGTCGTTCGGGTCGGCACAGAACGAAGACGTAGCACTGGGTCGCGCTGACCGGGGTGTAACCCACCTTGTAGGCGCCGCCGTCATCCTCGAAGGGGAACGCGATGCCGCCCGTCATCTCGGGCTTACGGTCGGTGACCGCACGCCAGATCCCCAGACCACTCGAGGCGCGTTCCGCGCTGATGCCGAGTTTGGGCCGCGTCTGAGACCGGATGCCGTCCGCGACGATGACGAGATCCCAGAACTCGGTCGCGCCATCCGACAGCAGGGTCGACACCTCATTGCCGTGGTTCTCGAAGGAGACCAACTCGCGACCCAACCGGATCTCGACCCCCAAAGACTCGGCCCTGTGCACCAGGATCTCGTGCACGTCCGGCCGGAGCGCGCCGAGTGTCGCGGGAAGGTCGGGCCCGCCCGTGCGCGGGGTCGGCACCTCGGCCATCACGCGACCGTCGGCGAAGTACAGGGTGAGGGCGTCCTCGGCGAAGCCCTTCGCAAGCAACTCGTCGAGGACGCCGAGCTCTTGGAACACCTTGAGCGCATTGCCCTGAATGGTCAGGCCGTGCCCGACCCGCGCCCATGCGGGGGCGCGGTCGACCAGCGTGACGCGCTTGACTCCGCGCTGGGCCAGCGCGATCGCTGCGGTGAGGCCGGTGAAGCCGCCGCCGACAATGAGCACCGAACGAACAGACATCGCACCGACTCCTCAGACCGGACGCACCCTCGCGTCTCGCCTCGACGCTATTGCCGGAGGATGGCGGGTGCCACCGACGAGCGCGATGCCAGGCATCGCTCACACTTCGGTTCGGGGGCTACGGGGCGACTGCCGGCGTGCCCGCAGCCAGTGCGGCCACGATGGTCTCCCGCACCCACGCGTGAGCGGGGTCGTGGGTGTGCGCGGGGTGCCACCACAGTCGCTGGATCAGCTCGACCGCCGGGAACGGGGTCGGGATGGCGACGGTCTCGGTCACCGCTCCCAGCCGATCGACGAGCCGCCGGGGAACGACCCCGATGAGATCCGTTCCGGCGACGATCGGCGGGATGGGCAGCATCGACGAGGTCGTGACCCGCACGTCGAAGGTGAGATCGAGTTCTCTCATCCGACGCTCCGGCGGCGGGACGATCGTGCGACCGAAGTCGCACCGCACGTGGGGCAATCGCAGAAAGTCCTCCATCGAGATCTTCCCGGACTGCACGGCAGGGTTGTCGCGCGCGGCGACGACGACGTACTCGTCCCGATACAACTCGACGCTCTCACCCTCGAACCCGATCCCGGCCGGGGCCACGATGAAGTCGTGAGCCAGCAGCTCGCGGTCGGCATCGAACGGGTCGGCCGGGATGCGCTTGAGGTCGAGTTTGACGCCCCGTGCGGCACGCAGGATCGTGAAGTAGGGGCGCAGCTCGAGCGCCGCGTCGTCGGTGATCTGGAACGAGATCCGACGATCGGCGGCGTCGGGGTCGAAACCTCCGTCGATGCCGAGCGCCCGCTCGATCAGCGGAATCGTCACCTGCACTTGGGGCAGCAGTTGGCGAGCCAGCGGGGTCAGCTCGTAGTCGCGCCCGACGCGAACGAGGAGTTCGTCCTCGAACTGGGTGCGGAGGCGACCGAGAGCGGACGACATCGTCGACTGCCCGATGCCGATGCGCTCCCCCGCCCGTGTCACGTTCGCCTCTTCGAGAAGAGCACGGAGCGCGACCAGCAGATTGAGGTCTGGTTCGCCACCGCTCACGCGATGCATGGTATCCCGGCAATCGCTGGTCGGTCTCGAATCGCCCGTCGTACATTCAGGTCGGCGTGACACGCCACTGTCCTGATGAAAGGTCGACGATGACTCAACGACTGGTCTCGCACCTGCGTTACGCGGCACTCGCAATGCCCAACTTCGACGAGGAACTCGAGTTCTTCACCCAGCACTGGGGCCTCACCGAAACGCACCGCGACGGGGACACCGCCTACCTGGCCGCCGAAGGTTCACCCGAGCCCTACATCGTGCGTCTTCGCCGCGACGACAAGCGCATCGACCTGGTGTCGTTCGGCACGAAGGACCGCGAGGACCTGCTGAAGCTCGCGGACAAGCTTCGTGCCGAGGACGTCCAGTTCGTCCACGAACCGCGCGAGCTGACCCAACCCGGCGGAGGTTTCGGATTCCGGGTCTTCGACGGAGACGGGCGAGTGCTCGAGTTCTCGACCGAGGTCACGCTTCGCGAATCTCGCAAGATCCGGGAACGCGAGCCGATTCCGGTGAAGTTGTCGCACACCGTCTTCAACTCGGCCAATCTCAACGAGAGCGCTCAGTGGTACGTCGATCACCTCGACTTCACCATCTCGGATTCGCTCGTTCTGCCCGACGGCAGCGAGCTCATGCACTTCCTGCGCTGCAACTCGACGCATCACTCGATTGCGATCGCCAAGGGTCCCCACCACTCGCTGCACCACATGTCGTTCGAGATGCGCGGCATCGAGGAGTGGATGCGCGGTGCCGGCAAGATCCTCCGGGCCGGAACGCGCATGATCTGGGGACCGGGCCGTCACAACGCAGGCGACAACACCTTCGCGTACTTCCTGTCACCCGCGAAGAACACGATCGAGTACACGACCGAGCTGCAGATCCTCGACGAGGACACCTGGCACCCGTCTCGCCTCGACATCAGCCAACTGTCGACCCAGGATCAGTGGGGGACGGCATCCGAGATGAGCGAGCTCATCGCCCGGGAATCGTTCAACGACATCGACAAGGGCCTCTTCGTGGCCCCGCCGGTCTAGCCACCCCCGCCACTTCTGGGAGTCTGAGAACATGCGCATTCACCTCGCCGCCAACTTCGGCGGATATGCCCTCGCCCGGGCGCTCGAAGCGCGCGCGATCGCTGCCGGTCATGACGTCGTCTGGCACGGTTCAGCCGAGCCCGATCCCGACGACGACTACCCCATCTACGCGGTGCGCGTCGGGAAGGCAGTCGTCGAAGATCAGGATGCCGCCGTCGACGCTTTCGGGGTGCTCGTCGTCGACGACGTTCTGGCCGGCGTTGTGGCCGCCAACAAGGTCAACGGTGCTCGCGCCGTCCACGCACCGTCGTCGGCCGTCGCGATAGCCGCTCGTCGCGGCGTCGATGCCAACGTGCTCGTCCTCGAAGACATCGCGTATGAGCCGTCGGCCTGGGAGGCCCTCGCGGTGTTCATGTCGACGAGCATGGAGCACAAGGTCGCGCCCGCTCGGCGCATCCTGCAGATCGAGGAATACGAGAACTCGGGCACGATCGAGGGGTGGGCGATTCAGCTGCACCCCGTGCAGGAGTCACGCGTCTACCCGCCGGAATCCTGACATCACTCCGGGATGAGTCACGCAGCGCTGTACCACCGCACGGGGACACCCGACGTCCTCGTCGTCGAGGACGTCGGCGACATCGAGCCGGGTGCCGGTGAAGTCGCCGTCCGGGTGCGGGCGGCCGGTCTGAATCCCGTCGACGCGAAGCTGCGGAGCGGATTCATCCCGTCGGATGCCCCGTTCCCCCGCCGCATCGGCTCCGACCTCGCCGGAACGGTCGAGGCCGTCGGCCCGGGGGCCGCGTACGCCGACGGCACGCCGATCGCGGTCGGCGACGAGGTCTTCGGGCGCGCGGCGGGTTCGATCGCCGAGCGCGTCGTCGCGCTCGCCTCCGAGCTCGCCCGGCGACCCGAGCGATTGGCAGGAGAGGTGGCCGGCGGACTGAACGTGGCGGGCCTCACCGCGGTGTCGTGTCTTGCGACCGCGCCGATCGGGCCGGGTGACACGGTGCTCGTCGGCGGAGCCACCGGAGCCGTGGGCCTCCTCGTGTGCCAGTTGGCGCGGGCGGAGGGCGCGACGGTCTTCGGCACTGCAGCGCCGCGGAACCACGACTTCCTCCGCGCAATCGGGGTCCAGCCCGTCGCGTACGGCGCCGGACTCGCGGAGCGGGTCGCCCCGCTCGGCCGCGTCACGGCGGTGATCGACTGCCACGGTCGGGAGGCGCTCGACGCGGGCGTCGCCCTCGGGGTGCCGGTCGACCGCATGGTGGCGATCGCCGCCTACGCCGCGCTCGACGAGCTCGGCGTTCTCAACGTCGAGCGGGCCGCCCGCACGACCGCCAACCTCGCGAAACTGGGCGAGGCGATCGCGGACGGCCGACTCGTCTTCCCGGTGGCTGCCACGTTTACCCTCGACGAGGTCGCCGCCGCGTTCCGCGCGCTCGAGTCCTCCCACCAGCCGGGCAAGATCGTCCTGCTGCCCTGAGTGGCGGCGACCGTCAGCCTTTCCAGATGGTCTTGAGGTTGCAGAACTCGCGGATGCCGGCGGCGGCGAGCTCCCGCCCGACACCGGAATCCTTCACGCCGCCGAAAGGCAGCTCCGGGTACGAGATCGTCATTCCGTTCACGAACACCGCACCGGCGTCGAGGTTCTGGATGAACCACTCCTCGTCGTCGGCATCGTTCGTCCAGACCGCGGAGCTGAGGCCGAAGGTGGTGCCGTTGGCGATCGCCAGCGCCTCCTCGCGGTCGGCGACCCGGTAGACCGAGGCCACCGGGCCGAAGGCCTCCTCCCGGTAGATCCGCATCGCCGGGGTGATGCCGTCGAGCACCGTCGGCGTATAGAACCATCCCGCGCGGTCCGGCACGGTGCCGCCGGTGACGGCGGTCGCGCCCTGGGCGACGGCATCCGCCACCAGCCCGGCGAGCTCGTCGCGGCCCGACCGGGTCGCGAGCGGACCGACATCCGTCGTCTCGTCGAGCGGGTCGCCGACCGTGAGCGCCGCGACCTTCTCGGTGAAGAGGCGCACGAAGTCGTCGTAGACGTCGGTGTGCACGATGAACCGTTTCGCGGCGATGCACGACTGACCGTTGTTCTGGTTCCGCGCCGTGACGGCGACGGTTGCGGCCTTCTCGAGGTCGGCGCTCGGCAGCACGATGAAGGGGTCGGACCCCCCGAGTTCGAGAACGACGTGTTTCACCTCGGAGCCGGCGATCGACCCGAGGGAACGTCCGGCGGGTTCGGAGCCGGTCAGCGTCGCGGCCTTGACGCGGGGGTCGCGGAGCACGCGCTCGACCCCGGATGCCGGAATGAGCAGAGTGTGGAAGGCGCCGGTCGGGAAGCCGCCGCGCTCGAAGAGCGTGTCGAGGTAGAGCGCCGACTGCGGCACGTTGGAGGCGTGCTTGAGCAGGCCCGTGTTGCCCGCCATCAGGGCCGGGGCAGCGAAGCGCAAGACTTGCCAGAGCGGGTAGTTCCAGGGCATGACCGCGAGCACGACACCGATCGGGGCGTATCGGGTGCCCGCCGCGGAGGCGTTGACCGCCGACGGATCGGCGAGCGCCTCGGGTGCCAGGAACTCTTCGGCGTGATCGGCGTAGAAGCGCATGCCCTTCGCGCTCTTGCGCACCTCGGCGCGAGCCCCCGCGATCGGGCGGCCCATCTCGATCGTGATGAGACGCGCGAGCTCCTCGACCTCGTCGTCGAGTAGCTGGGCCGCGGCCCGCATCCACTCCGCGCGCTGGGCGAACGTCGTCGCGCGCAGGGCGTGGAATGCGGCGTCCGCGGCTGCGATCCGGCGCTCCACCTCGGCGTCGCTGTGGGGCTCGAACGTCTGCTCGGTCTCGCCCGTGAACGGGTTGATCGTCGCGATGGCCATGCGCTGCTCCTCGTCGAGTGAAGAAGTGACTCGACGAGACTACGTGGCGCGAAGGGGCGCCACAGCCGATAGCTGGCATACCCGCTGCGCTCTCGTCACGACGCTCGATATTTGATATTCCTGGCAGATGACCATTCACCGCCCGGCCCGCATGGCCGATCAGGTCACCCGCGTCCTGCGCGATCGGATCGTCGACGGCACCCTTCCCGCGGGCTCCCGCATCGATATCGGCGAGACCGCGAACGAACTCGGTGTCAGCCCGACGCCCGTGCGCGAGGCGCTCGTGCAGCTCGAGTCGCTCGGACTGCTGACCCGCGAGCCGTACCGCGGCGCCGTCGTCGTGGGCATCGACCTGAACCGCCTCGAGGAGGTCACGGCGCTCCGCATCGACCTCGAGGGTCGTGCCGCCGAACTCGGCGTCCCGCGGCTCAGTGACGCCGACCTCGAACGGATGCGGGAGGTGCTCGGGCAGCTGGAACGCGGCTCCGACGACGCGGCCTTCTCGTTGGGACTGTTCAACGAACTCAACCGCGAGTTCCACTCGGTGATCTATCGCGCGAGCGATTCGCCGACCCTCGTGCGACTCATCGACCTGCTGGGCGCCGAAGCCGATCGCATGCGACTCCATGTCGACGTCCGCGCCCCGTTCGCTGAGGCGTTCCACCGGCAGATCCTCGCCGGCTGCGAGCGCCGGGACGCGCCCGCGGTGGCGGCCGCGACGCGCCAGCACCTCCTCGAGGCGTACATCGCGATGCGTCATGGCGACGACACGATCTCCCCCGGGATCCTCGCGGATGTGCTCAGCAGCACCGGAACCGAGGCCCGCCATGGGTAGCGAGGGATTCGTCGCAGAACCTGCGACCCGCTTTCTCACCGACAGCGATGTCGCGGCACTCGCCGACTGGGACAGCGCCATCGCGGCGTTGCGCGCCGCGTATGCGCGCGCGGACGAGCCCACCGCCACTCCGGAACGGTCGGTGGCCGTGACGGCGACGGGGTGGCAGCGCACGATGCCGTCGGCGCCACCAGGTGCACGGTTCGCGGGATCGAAGACGATCACCGCGTCGATCGCGACCGGCCTCGTGAGCTACCTGATCACCCTCTTCGACCAGAACGACGCTCGCCTCGCTGCGCTGATCGACGGCAACCGCCTCACGGGCATCCGCACGGCGGCGACCGCCGCCGCCGCGCTCACGGCTCTCCTGCCGCGCCAGCCGATCGTCGCCGCCGTGGTGGGATCCGGGTTCGAAGCCCGCGCTCAGGTGCGGGCGGCATCGCGCGTCGCCGATCTCTCCTCGGTGCGGGTCAGCAGCCCCACCGCCGCCAACCGGGAGCGCTTCGCGACCGAGCTCGCGGCCGAGCTGGGACTCCCCGTCGTCGCCGTCGACTCCGCCGAAGCGGCGGTGCGAGACGCCGATCTCGTGCTGTGCGCCGCACGCTCGCGCGACGAGACCCCGACCGTGTTCGCCGAATGGGTCGCCGACGACGCGACGATCGTCTCGGTCGGCTCGACGACCCCCGCCCAGAGGGAACTCGACCCGGCGCTCATCGGCCGAGCCGGCCTCGTCGTCGCCGATGCCCTCGCCGAGGTGCTGCACGACTCGGGCGACATGATCGCGGCGCGCGCCGCGGGGTTCGATCCCGACGTGGTCACGGTGTCCCTCCACGACCTCCTCGGCGGCCGCGTGTGCCGGCCGGCGTCGGGGATCGCCATCTACAAGTCCACCGGCTCGGGATTCCAAGACCTCGTGATCGCCGAACTGCTCTACGAGCGCGCCGTCGAACGGGGCCTCGGCACACCGCTCCCGGTCGGCATCCTCACCATCCGCAAGTAACCCACCTCACCGACACGACCCCAGGAAGAACCATGGCCAGCTACCAGAAGTCCGAGGCCCGCGAGTGGGCGCGGGAGCGCCTCATCGGTGCCGTCAACTGCACGATCCCGTCGTTCACCACCGACCTCACCGCGATCAACGAGACCGGCATCCGGCACGACATCCAGCTGGCGAAGGAGCACGGCTTCCTCGGCACCCTCGGCGTCTCGGAGGTCAGCATCACCCTGCCCGAGTACCTCGAATTCCTCGCGATCTCGAAAGACGAGGGTGGCGACGGCTTCGTCGTCGTTCATCACGCGAGCTGGAGCACTCTCGAGCAGAACATCGAGGCCGTCAGGGGCGCGGAGGCGGCGGGGGCCGACCTCGTTCTGCTGTCCTACCCGCCGAACTTCTACCCGCAGAGCGAGCAGGAGATCTACGACTACACGAAGGCGGTCTGCGACGCGACGAATCTCGCGGTGATCCTCTTCCCGATGCTCCTCTGGGGATTCAGCCAGCGCATCCACCCCTCCGACATCCCGACGCGCCTCATCCGCCGACTCCTCGACGACGTGCCGAACATCGCCGTCATCAAAGCCGAGGGCGGCTTCCCGAGCATCATGGGGATCATCGAAGCCCACCGGGTGTTCGGCGACGAGGTCGTCATCTCCTGCCCGATCGAGGGCGAGCTGCTGCCGCTCGGCCAGCTCATCCCGATTCAGCTCTCGGCGACGAGCGACCACGAGTTCTGGGGTGCGACGATTCCGCAGGCGATGAGACTGCTGGACGACGGCAGGTTCGCCGAGGTCACCGAGCTCTACTGGAAGATGCACCCGGCGAGAAAGGCGAAGGCCGCGATCGCACAGCAACTGAACGGTGGAGCATTCATCAACCGGCAGCTCTGGAAGTTCCAGGGCTGGCTGCAGGGCTACAACGGCGGGCCGTTGCGTCTGCCCACCCAGCGCATCCACGACCCGCAGATGGGCGCGCTCAAGAAGGGGCTCATCGACTCCGGGTACGAGCCGACGAGCGATCCGTTCAGCGCCTTCTTCGTGGGGCGCAACCCCGTCTGATCCGATGCCTCCCATGCGCAAGAGCCCTGCCGCGGCGGGCGCGACGTGATTCAGGATGGGGCAACGAGCAAAGGAGCCGCCGCGATGCGATTCGTCGACCTGTCCATGCCCCTCGACGATGTGACCCCCGTCGACCCGGCCTTCCTCAGACCGAAGATCGAATACAAGAACCACCTCGACACCGTCGAGGAGATGCGCGCGATGTACGGCATCCGGCCCGACCAGCTTCCGGAAGGTCAAGGCCTCGCGGCTGAGAACCTCACCCTCACGACGCACTCCGGAACCCACGTCGACGCCCCCTGGCACTACCACCCGACGATGAACAACGGCGAGCGCGCCTGGACGATCGACGAGGTTCCGCTCGACTGGTTCTTCCGCCCCGGCGTGAAACTCGACCTGCGCCACCTCCCCAGCGGTCACCTCGTGACACCCGCCGAGATCGATGCCGCTCTCGCCGAGATCGGGCACGAGTTGCAGCCTCTCGATATCGTGCTCGTCCATACGGTCGCGGCGGATGCCTACGGCCGCGACGACTACATCGATACGGGGATCGGGTTCGGCCGCGAGGCGACCCTGCACCTCACCGGCAAGGGGGTGCGCGTGGTCGGCACGGACGCCTGGAGTTGGGACCTGCCGGTGAGCCTCAACCGGCAGCTCTTCGAGCAGACCGGCGACCCGTCGGTCGTCTGGGAAGGCCACAAGGCCGGCGCCGAGGTGGGGTACTGCCAGATCGAGAAGCTGCAGAACCTCGGCGACCTGCCCGCCACGGGCTTCACCGTCGCGTGCTTCCCCGCAAAGGTGCGGGGCGCATCCGCGGGGTGGACCCGAGCCGTCGCGATCTTCGACCACTGACCCGACTCGACCCGATCCGCGTATCAGCGAGAGCGATGACGGGGATCGGCAGGACCACCTTCCACCCTGAGGCCTCGCCTCCGTAGCGTGTGAACGCGCGACGGTGCGAGCCGCGACGCAGCGAGCGGAGATCCCACAATGTTCATGTACTTCCCCACCAACTACGTCTGGAGCATGGCCGCCGTCGGCGCGCTCAACAACGGCGGTTTCATCGACGAGGTCGACCGGGCCTGCAAGCCCGTACTCGAGGCCTCGCAGAACGGCGACGACGTCGGCACCGAACTGCTCTACGACTCGTGGGCGGCGGTAGCCGACCGGCTCATCGCCTCGGCCGACGCGGATGTCACCCTGGGCCGAGTGATCAATGCCGGCGACAAGCTCTACCGCGCGAGCCTCTACACCTCGATGGCCGAGCGGCTCCAGTCGCCGCAGTGGGAGGGGCGCCGCGCCGCGTACCAGAAGTCGATCGACCTGCTGCTGCGCCACATCGAGCTCTCCGGCAGCCCCGTCACGACCCTCGAGGTCCCCTACGAAGACACCAGTCTTCCGGCGTACTTCCACCCCGCCGACCCGGCCGCCGTGCCCGCGGGCACGAAGTCGCCGGTCATCATCCTCTGGAACGGGCTCGACTCGACGAAGGAGATGATGTACTACTCCAGCTACCCGCAGATGCTCGCCCGGCGGGGCATCGCGACCCTGATGGTCGACACCCCCGGATCCGGTGAGGCGTTGCGGATGCGCGGCCTCACTTCGCGGTACGACACCGAGGTCTGGGCGGCGGCGTGCGTCGACTACCTGGAGACGCGGGACGACATCGACCCGAAGGCGATCGGCATCACCGGCTGGTCGCTCGGCGGCTACTACGCGCCCCGCGCCGCAGCCTTCGAGAAGCGCATCGCCCTCGTCGTCGCCTGGGGGGCCAACCACGACTGGGCCGAAGTGCAGCAACGTCGGCTGCAGCGCGAAGGCGAGAACCCGGTTCCGCACTACTGGAACCACGTGCAGTGGGTCTTCGGCGCCTCCTCGATGGACGACTTCATCGAGAAGACCAAGAACATGAGTCTCGACGGGGTGGTCGAGAAGATCACCGTTCCGTTCCTCATCACCCACGGCGCGAACGACCGGCAGATCCCGGTCGCCTACGCGCACCGGTCGGCCGAGCAGGCGGTGAACTCGCCCAAGCTCGAGTTGCGCATCTTCGACGAGCCCGAGGGCGGCACGGAGCACATCTCGATCGACAACATGCCCTACGTCGCCGCATTCGTCGCCGACTGGGTCGCCGAGACCTTCGCCGAACTGCGGCGCTGACGCGTCAGAACGGATCCGGGGACGCCACCACGCACCCCCGGATCCGTGGACCTGGTGACTGCTCGGCTACCCCGCCGCGCGGGTGCGCGCCCGTGAGCGCGGCCGGGCCGGCGGGATGGCCGGGGTGACCCGCGACTCGCCGAGCACGTTGCGGATCTCACCGAGGCGCTCCACCCGGATGACGACCTCGTCGCCCGGAACCAGCGGAGCCGGCACGAGTTCGCCGGCGCGACCCCAGAGCTCGGCGAGGCACCCGCGCCCGGCGGTGCCCGAACCCAGCACGTCACCCGGAACGACCCGTGTGTCGCGGCTCGCGTAGGCGACAAGCTCCGCGAAGGGCCACCCCATGTTGCTGAGCAGGTCGGTACCGATCGTGACGCCGTTGACGAGAACCTCGACCTCGAGCTGCAGGAACCCTTCGGCATCGACCAGGTCGGCGACCTCGTCGGCCGTCACGAGCACCGGGCCGAGAGTGGTCGCGAAGTCCTTGCCCTTGGCCGGCCCCAGCTTCACCGCCATCTCACGGAACTGCACGTCGCGCGCCGACCAGTCGTTCATGATCGTGTAGCCGAAGATGTGGGCCCCGGCTTCGTCCGGCGCGAGGTGCGCGCCGTCGCGGCCCGGCACAGCGCCGATGACGGCGGCGACTTCGAGTTCGAAGTCCCGCTTCACCGACGCGGCCGGAAAGATGACCGGGTCACCGGTGGCGATCACGGAGTGCGGGTTGGTGAAGTAGAAGGTCGGGAACTCGTACCATTCCGCCGGAATGTTGCCGGTGCCGTCAGGCCCGGCCGTCATCCCTTCGACGTGTTCCTCGAAGGTCACGAAGTCACGGATCGTCGCGGGGCGCAGCGGCGGCAGCAGGGTGACGTCATCGAGGCGCACGGCCGCGTCGGTCAGCCCGGCTTCGACGTCGGCACCGATCTCGAGTGCCCGCGTGAGACCTGCCTCGAGAAGCTGCTGGATGCCGACGCCGGCCGGTAGCTCGCCGAGACGCTCGCCGACCATCACCCCTTCGTGCACGGCAGGGTCGCCGGGCTGACGCCAGCGCGCGAACCTCACGCGGGTACGCTCGCGAGCTCGGCGATCCGACCGATGAGCCCGGGAACATCCCCTTGCTCGTGGTTGAGCTGCCACCGCCCGAGCTGCAGGGACGCCTCGACGATCGTGCGCGCGCGCTCAAGCCGCCGGCGGGTGAACTCCTCCCACACCGCATCGTCGACCGTCGACTCCCGGGCGAGGATCTCGCACAGCACGAGCGCATCCTCGGTCGCCTGCGCCCCGCCTTGAGCGATGGTCGGCGGGCAGCTGTGGGCGGCGTCGCCGATCAGCACCACGCGACCGCGGTTCCAGGGGCCGTCGATGAGGTGTGAGGTGAACCAGGTGTAGTTCACTCGGGAGTCGGCGCCGAGGCTGTCGCGGATCTGGTTCCACGGCCCGCCGTAGGCGCGAGTGGCATCGCGCATGATCTCGACCGACTGCTCAGGGGTGAGCCCCGAGCGATCCTGCTTGTCTTCGACGAGGTAGGCGTACATCATGTCTTCACTCGTCGGGCAGTAGCCCGCGATGTACATCGGTCCGCCGTAGTAGAGGTCGGTGCTCGTGACCTCGGCGGGCCGCGGCACGAACGCTCGCCAGATGCCCATGCCGGTGGGTTCCGGCTTGACGTCGATTCCCACCATCGAACGCACCGCCGAGTTGATGCCGTCGGCACCGATCAGCAGGTCGACCCGATCCGTCGTGCCGTCACTGAGCTTGATGTCGACGCCGTCCGCATCCTGGGTGAGCGATTCGATGGTGCGCCCGAAGTGCACGCGCGCTCCCAACTCGGTGGCTCGATCGAGCATGATCTGCGCGAGGTCGGGGCGGAACATGCCGGCAGCGGCGGGGAAGTCGGGGCCGCCGGTGCGCGCATCGGGGATGGTTGCGATGACGGTGGCGTCGGGCCCGGGAGCGCGGAGGGTCAGCACGTCCTGCGACCAACACTGCTTCTGCACCTCGTCCCAGATCCCGAGCCGGGCGAAGCTCCGCAGGGCGTTGCCCTGAAGAGTGATGCCCGACCCGAGAGCGGTCAGCTCCGGCTTGATCTCGTAGACATCGACGTCGACGCCGTCTTCTGCCAAGAGGATGGCGGCGGCAAGGCCGGCCATACCGGCTCCGGCGATGGCGACGCGCTGCACTGCGCTCATGGGGTATCCCTTCGGTGGTGGGTGCCGCTACTTGACGGCGATGGGGTTGACAGGTGAACCGACCGCGCCGGTGATGCGCAGCGGCGGAGCAGTGAGCAGGAAGTCCCAGCGGCCGTCGCCCGCACAATCGGCGGCCAGCTGATCGAAGTCCCACATCTCCCCGATGGTCAACCCCATGTTCGGGATGACCACCTGGTGGAGGGGCTGGAAGGCCTCGTCGAACTCGTTGGGCCGCACTTCGAAGCCCCAGGTGTCGGTCGCCACCGCAGCGACTTCCTTCGCGTGCAGCCAGCGGGCGGTCGTGAAGGACAGTCCCGCGCTCGGGCCGCCGGCGTACCCGTTCCAGCCCTCGCGTTTGGCGCGGGCCAGTCGGCCGGTGCGCACCAGCAGGATGTCGCCGCGGCCGACGCGCGCGCTCTCCCCCTGCGCCGCGATCGTCGCCTCGAGGTCGTCGACCGTGATCGGGTAGCCGTCCTCGAGCTCACCGTCGGCGCTCAGGTGACGCGCGACATCGAGCAGCACGCCGCGCCCGACGAGCTGGGATGCCATGTGCTCGATGCCGGTGACGAGGTCGCCTTCGCTCGTGACGACCTGCTCGGAGCGGCGGCCGTTCCATGCCATCCCGTGGTCGAAGATGTGGCCCAAGCCGTCCCACTGGGTCGAGCACTGCAGGGGCATCGCGATGACGTCATCCGCACCGCCGATGCCATGCGGAAATCCCTGATTGCCGAGCGCCGCGTCGACCCCCGTGTCGGTCATCGTGTGCACCGGGTTGGTGCGACGGCGCCAGCCGGTCTGCGGGCCGTCGGTGTCGAACGCCTGGGAGAGCGAGAAGGTCACGCCGCGGCGCACGAGGCCGGCGGCCTCGATGCGCTTGGTCTCGTCGAGAAAGTTGAGGGTTCCCAGAACGTCGTCGGGTCCCCAACGGCCCCAGTTGCGCACGTCGCGGACGACGCGCGCGATCTCGCCCTCGGCATCCGAGCGGTCCAGGGTCATCGAGTTCTCCTCCCCGGGGACCTCGCTGCGTTGCAAGCTACCGGGACTCCAGTGTCGATCTGGGTCGCCGCTTCCGGGAAGGCGCATTGGATGATGCCGACTATCGGTGTCACCGATGGTCCACCTGAGTATCGGTCTGAGGGATTCCAGGCATCGACGCCTCCGCGTTCCCCGGCACTCGATCCCGCGCGACAGTGGAGCCGACCGGGCACGGAGCCCGTCGCCGCGACCAGAGGATCGAAGATGATCAAGTTGCTGTCCCACCTCGCCCACATCGAGATCACCTCTCCCGATGTCGAGGCGAGTGCGAAGTTCTACGAAGAGCAGGTCGGCCTGCGGGTTTTCGCCCGCGAAGGCGGCAAGGTGTACCTCCGCTGCTGGGGTGACTACTACAACTACTCCCTCGTCATCGCCCCGGGTGAGCAGCCCGCGCTGGGCGCGATGGCCTGGCGCACCTCGAGCCCTGAGGCGCTCGAGGAGGCGGCGAAGCGCATCGCCGCCGAAGGCATCGAGGTGCAGTGGTCGGATGACCGCCTGAGCCTCGGCAGGAGTTTCCGCTTCGTCGGCCCCTACGGCCACACGATGGAGCTGTTCTGGGACGTCGAGAAGTTCCACGGCACCGGCGACCAGGCCTCGATCTACCCCGACCGCCCGGAGCGACGCAGTCGGCACGCGGTCGCGCCGCGCCAGCTCGACCATGTGACCGTAGCCGCCAGCGACGTGCGCGGGATGGCCGACTGGTACAGCCGGGTTCTCGGCTTCCGCATCATGGCGTACACGGTGCTCGAAGAGGCACCGGTCACGGTCTTCACGGTCGTCACGACGAACGAGAAGTCGCACGACCTCGGCATCGTGCTCGATGGCTCGAAGACCCCAGGCCGGATCAACCACTACGCGTTCTGGGTGGACACCCGCGAGGACCTCCTCCAGGCGGCCGATGTGCTGATGGAGAACGGCACGAACATCGAGTACGGCCCGAGCATCCACGGCATCGGCGAGCAGAACTTCCTCTACTTCCGCGACCCGTCGACCATGCGTATCGAGGTCAACACGGGCGGCTACCGCAACTACGTGCCCGACTGGGAGCCGAACGTGTGGAAGCCCTCGCAGGGCCCGAACAACTTCTACCGCAACTCGTCGATGCCGATGTCGATGACCGAGTCGTTCCCGCCCGCTGACCTGCCGTCGGCGACCGAGGAAGGCATCCACCCCGACACCCGTGAGGCGCTGCTCGGAAACATGAACCCCTACTCGGAGCACGGGCGCGGCTAGCCCACGGGTATCGACCAGGCCGATTGCTGCTATCGCGGATCGGGCTTTCCAAAGGGCACAACGAGCGGCACCCTGGGCCGTGATCGCCCTGCACCCATGAAAGAGCGAGAGAGGCCTCCGGGCCACGTCGTCAAAGGAGACAACACCATGCATCGTCAACCCCTGTTGCGTCGGGCCCTCGTGGCCGCCGCGTCAGCGACCATCGCGCTTCTCGCGCTGGCCGCCTGCACCACACCGGAACCCACCGAGACCGACCCGGGTGCCGGAGGCACCGACTCGGCGGCGCTGCTCGCCGAGGTCTACGCCGGAACCTTCCAGGCTCCCCCGACCGAGCCGGTCGAGCTCGTCGAGGGCCTGTCGCTCTGGCACGTCTCGTGTGGTGAGGCCAGCCCGACCTGCTCCACCCCCGCCGCCGCGACCCTGGCCGCCGCTGACGCGGTCGGCTGGGATGCCACCCTCTGCGACGGCAAGCTCAACCCCGAAGGCTGGGGCACCTGCGTCCGTCAGGGAATCGCCGCGGGCGTCGACGTGATCAGCCTCATCGGCGTCGACTGCGCGCCCATCGCGGGTCCGCTCACCGAGGCCGCCGAGGCGGGCATCATCACGATCGGCGTCGGAGCCAAGGACTGCGACCAGACCGGCGGTGAAGCCCTCTACTCGGCCGTGACCACCTACCTGCCCGACACCTCGTACGACGAGTGGTGGCTCAACGTCGGCGCGACGCAGGCCAAGTGGATCGTCGGCCAGAACGACGGTGCCGCCCAGGCGCTTCAGATCATCTTCCCCGACCCGGCGTTCGGCCCGATCATGGCCGCCGGCTTCGAGGAGGAGATGGCCAAGCACGAGGACAGCTCCATCGTCGCGACGCTCGAGATCACCAACGCCGACTTCGCCGGTGGCACCTTGGTGTCGAAGTTCTCGACCGCGCTGCTCCAGAACCCCGACATCAACTCGATCGTGGTTCCGATCGACGGATGGTTCCTCGCCGGACTCGCCCAGGCGATCGAGGCGTCGGGCCGCTCCGACGAACTCGCCGTGATCGGCGTGTTCGGTTCCATCCCGACCTTCGGCCTGATCGCCGAAGGCACCGGACAGGACGCAACCGTCACCTGGCCGAGCGAATGGGATGGCTACTCGGTGATCGACACGACCCTGCGGGTCCTGGCCGAGCAGGAGATCCTGCCGACCGGTCTTGGAATCCAGGTGGTCGACGCGGAGCACAACCTCCCCGCACCCGGCACGCCGTTCAGTTTCGAACCTGCCGTCGACTTCCGCGCCGCCTACCTGGCTGCCTGGGGTCTCGAATAACCCATGACGGTCCTGCCAGCGCTCGAAGCCTCCGGCGTCGTGAAGACGTTCGGCGGGACCGTCGCCCTTGCCGACGCGCACCTGCGCGTCGGCAAGGGCACCATCCACGCCCTGCTCGGCGGCAACGGTTCGGGCAAGTCGACGCTCATCAAGTGCCTCGCCGGCGTGTACCGGGCCGACTCCGGCCGGATCGTCGTGCACGGTGAGGAACGAGCGGCGGCCGATCAGACGCCCGCAGTCGCCCGGCGCTCCGGACTGCACTTCGTGCACCAAGACCTCGGGCTCTTTCCCCAGCTCAGCATCGCCGAGAACATCGCCCTCGACCGGGGGTACCCGACCGCACGGGTGCTCGGTGGTGTGCGCTGGTCCCGCCTCGAAGCCGATACCGCGGCCCTGCTCGAGCGTTTCGAGATCGCCGCGTCTCCTCGCACTCCGGTCGCGGCTTTGCGACCGAGCCAGCGCAGCCTGGTCGCCATCGCCCGCGCGCTCGCGGATGCCGGTGACGACGCCATCCTGATGCTCGACGAGCCGACGGCCACCCTCGCCGAACACGAATCGCAGGAACTGCTCGCCGCGTTGCGCAAGCGAGCCAATCGCGGCCAGACCATCGTGCTGGTCAGTCACCGCTTCCCCGAGGTCCAGGGGGTCGCCGACGATGTGACGGTCTTCCGCGACGGCCGCGTCGCCGCGACCGACGCCATGAGCGAGATGCCCATCGACCGCCTCGTGGCCGCCATGACGGGCGGCGCGGAGTTGCCTCATCCCGAGCGCACGGCCGTGCGAGCCGGGTCGGCCGAACGGTTGCGGATCACCGGGCTCCACGCCGGAGCACTCCGCGGAGTCGATCTCACCCTGGCCGCCGGCGAGATCGTCGGACTCGCCGGACTCGGTGGCTCGGGACGATCGAGCCTTCTGCGCACCGTCTTCGGGCGGCTCCCCATCCGCGCCGGGTCCATGGAACTCGATGGCGCTCCGTACTCGCCCCATTCCGCCGCGCAGGCGATGGCTCTCGACGTGGCTCTCGTTCCGGAGGATCGGCTCGGCGAGGCCGCGTTCCTCGACCTGTCGGTGCGCGAGAACACGAGCATCACGGTGCTGAAGCGGTTCTGGCGGCGCCTGGCGATCTCACCGTCCGCGGAGCGGAGCTCGGCGGAGGCCCTGGTCGCCGCGTTCGGGATTCGGACGCCGGGGATCGAGACACCCCTCGGCTCGCTCTCGGGCGGCAACCAGCAGAAGGCGATCCTCGCCCGGTGGCTGCAGCGGGCGCCGAAACTGCTGCTGCTCGACGAGCCGAGTCAGGGTGTCGATGTCGTCGCCCGTTCCGAGATCTCGGCGCATGTCGTCGCGGCCGCCGATGCCGGTGCCGGCGTGATCGTCGCCTCGTCCGACCTCGACGAGCTGTTCGCCTTGACGCACCGCATCGTCGTGCTTCGTGCGGGCCGCATCGTCGCCGATCTCACGACCTCGAGCACCACCCGCGACGAGGTCGCCCATTTGTCCATGCTCGATTCCGAGGAAGGGATCCCCACATGAGCCAGCCCGTCACTTCGCGACGCACCCCCGTGGCCGAATGGGGCGAGCGCCTCGGCCTGCCGATTCTGCTCGCCGTCATCGTGCTGTTCTTCTCGGTGTTCCCCGCGAGCAGCCGCGCCTTCTTCTCGGTCGCCAACCTCACGATCGTGCTCGCAAATCAGTCGATCATCATGCTCGTCGCGATCGCCCTGATGTTCCCGCTGATCGCCGGCCACTTCGACTTCTCGGTCGGCGCGATGACGGTGCTGGCCGCCGTGGTCTGCGCCGGGACGAACGCGCAGATGGGCCTTCCCATCGCGGTCAGCATCCTGCTCGCGATCGGCGTGGGGCTCGCCGTGGGTCTGGCGAACGGAGTCCTGGTGGCTCGGCTCGGCTTGAACTCGTTCGTGTCGACGCTGGGCGCCGCGACCCTCATCGGCGGCCTCATCCAGTGGTACACCGCCGGGCAGGCGATCATCGGCATCGACCCCGCGCTGCTGCAGTTCGGGTCGCGTCAATGGCTCGGCGTGCCGCGAGTGCTGTTCATCGTCATCGTCGTCGGCTTCGCGGCCTGGTACATCCTCGGCCACACCCCCTTTGGGCGATCCCTGTATGCGATCGGGTCGAACCCCCGCTCCGCGGATCTGGTGGGCCTGCCGCGGATGCGCTACACCCTGTTCGCCTTCGCGATGTCGGGCCTCATCGCGGGGATCGCCGGCGTCGCCCTGACGGCGCGGACCGGAGGGGCCAACCCCGATGGGGGCACCTTCCTGCTGTTCCCCGCACTCGCAGCCGTCTTCCTCGGGGCGACGGCGATCATCCCGGGCCGGTTCAACGTCGTCGGCACCGTGATCGGCGTGCTCTTCGTCGCGGTGAGTGTGAGCGGGCTGACGCTCGCGGGGGCGCAGAGCTGGGTCGACGCGGTGTTCAACGGCGCGGCGCTGATCATCGCCGTGTTCGTCTCGAGTGTCCTGCGAAAGCGGCGCGCCGGATCCTAGGGTTTCGCGCCGACGACGGAGCGCAGTGCGTCGATGATGTGCGTCGCCCGCACGTCGTCGATCGCCTCCATCTGGGTGGTAAGGAACGCGAAGCCGACCTTCGCAGCCCGGTCGGCGAAGGCCACCTGACCGCCCGCGCCGTCGTGACCGAAGGATGCCTCGCCGAGGTACCGCCGCGCCTCGGCGTCGAGCTGGAACCCCATCGCCCACCGCGGCCAGGGCGGCGGTGACGGGAAGACCGGTTCCCCCTCGCTCTGCACGACGAGGGCTCGATCGAGCGTCGCGTCATCCAGCACGCGCACCCCGTCGGTGTCGGTCACCGTCGAGGACCAGATCGCGGCGAGCGCCCGGGCCGTGGCGATGCCGCCGGCCCCGGGGATCTCCGCGGCGCGCACCGCCGGGTCGTTGAAGCCCTCGGCTTCCCCGACGAGGGTGCGCGGCAACGCGCCTCCCAGCGTCAGCGCGCGGGCGTTCCAGTCGATACCGGGCATCGGGTCGGCGTTCTGCTGCCCGACGAGCCGGGCGAGGCTGGCGCCGACCCGGAGGTGAGCCACCCGATGCGCCTCGGCAGCCGGGAGCCCGATCCAGGCGTCGGCGTGCAGCGGCGCGGCGAGCGTGCGCGCCAGGTACTCGCCGACGTGCATCCCGGTGATCCGGCGGATCACCTCGCCGATCAGCCAGCCGTGGGTGATCGCGTGATAGGCGTACCCCGTTCCCGGCTGCCACAGCGGCTCCTGCCGAGCGAGAGCATCCGTGATCCTGCCCCAGTCAGCGAGGTCGGCGGTGATGAAGTCCTCGCGAGGCGCGGAGAGACCCGACCGGTGGGAGAGGATGTGGCGCACGAGCACGCCGCCCTTCCCCGCCTGCGCGAACTCGGGCCAGTACCGGGCGACGGGCGCGTCGTAGTCGAGGCGGCCCTCCTGCACCAGCCGCGCGGCGAGCACCGACATGATCCCTTTGCTGCACGAGAAGATCACCGTCGCGGTGTCGTCCCGCCAGGGCGAGCCGTCGCGGGCGTCGGCGATGCCGCCCCACAGGTCGACGACCGTCGCGCCGCGATGTCGCACGGCGAGCGCCGCTCCCATCTGCGGAAGCCCCGCGAAGGCCGCCACGAAGGCGTCGCGCACTCCCTCGAAGCCCGGGGCGATCTCGCCGTGGATCGCCACCGTCATCGAGCAACCTCGCGTTCCGCGTCGACCACCAGCGTCTCCCCCGCCCAGCTCAGGGGCAGCGGGTCGGACAACCTGCCGACGAACTCGCCGTCGCTGCCGATGTTCTCGAAGGCCAGCAGCATCCACTGCCCCGCCCGATCGCGGATCGCCCGGCCGCTGTAGTGCCGCTCGTCGAGCAGTCGGGTCGCCTCCCCGACCGGATAGCCGGCCGGGCCGGGCGCATCCGCGACCCAGATGCCCCCGCGTTCCCCTCTCGCGGCGCGCTCCCCCGCGAGGTGCGGGGTGTCACACGAGAACAGCAGCAGGGCGCGGCCGTCGATCTCGAGGTGCTGTGGAACCTCGAGGTGCATGAAACCCGCCCCCGGCGCGCTCGCCGGCGCGCGCACCGTCCAGGTCATCAGGTCGGCGGAGGTCGCGAGGCCGATGACGCCGCGGTCGACGAGATCGCCGTCGGCGCTGCGCGCGGTGACGAGCATCCGCCACTCGTCGCCCACCCGGAACACCCACGGATCACGCCACGCCTCCTCGCGCCAGGTGCCCGCGTCGAGGGTCTCGTACCACCGGGGGTCGGCGACGACGATCGGCCCGGGCGCCTTGACCCAGGTGTGCAGGTCGCGCGAGGTCGCGACGCCGATCGTCTCGATGTTGGCGACGGAGTCGGCGGCGAGGAATCGCGAGCCGGTGTAGAACATCCGCCACACCCCGTCGTCGCCGCGCACCACCGAGCCCGTCCAGGTCGCCGAGCCGTCGAACCCGTAGGCGTCGCCGGGTCCGAGCACGGGGCCGTGGTCCTGCCAGGTGCACAGGTCGTCCGAGCTCGCGTGCCCGATGCGGGCGTGCCGGTGCCGCAGGTCGGGGTCGCCGAGTGACCGTGAGGCGTAGAGGTAGTAGAGGTGGAACCGCTCGCCGTCGTCGGCCAGCCAGAAGTCCCAGACCCAGTGGTCGGCGTGGACGAAGCTCATGGTCGGTGTCTCGTTTCGTGGTTCGTTCGGCGCGAGCGCCGGCGTCGGCGTCAGCCCTTGACGGCGCCCTGCAAGAGGGCCTTGATGAACTGGCGCTGGAAGATCAGGAACACCACGATCGCCGGGGTGATGATGATGAGCGCGCCGGCGTTGAGGAGCGGGATGCTCGCGTAGTACTGCCCCTGGAAGAAGGTCAGCGCGCCGGCGACCGTGCGGTCGAGCGGATCCTGGATGAGGGCGACCGGCAGGATGAACTGGTTCCAGGTCCACAGGAACAGCAGGATCGCGAGCGCCGCGAGGGCGGGGCCGGCGAGCGGGATCTGGATGCGACGGAACTCCTGCCACACCGTCGCGCCATCCACCCGCGCCGCCTCGGAGAGTTCGGTCGGCACCCCGACGAAGTGCGCCCGCATCCAGGCGACGCTGAACGGCATGAACAGGCCGATGAGGGTGAGCCCGACGGCCCACGGGGTGTTCAGAAGGCCGAGCGACTTCATGTGGTAGTAGATCGGGATGATGAGCGACTCGAACGGGATCGTGAGGCCCGCGACGAACAACAGCAGCAGGAAGCGGCTGCCGCGGATGCGCAGGTTGCCGAGCGCGTAGCCCGCCATGGTCGCGATGAGCAGGCTCGCCGGTACGACGATGAGTACGATCACGAGGCTCGAGCGCATGAGCTGCCAGACGTGCCCCGCCTCGAACGCCGTCACGAAGTTCTGCCACTGCGGGTCGCTCGGCCAGACCAGGCCGGTGGGGTTGCGGTCGGCCGGCTGGAGGGCGGCCGAGAGCATGCTGACCAGCGGCAGCACGGTCACGAGGAGCACGACGATGAGCACGATCCGGCCGACGACCGCCTCGGTGCGATTGCCGATCACGAGCTCTCCTTCGACAGGCGCTGGATCGGGATGACGACGATCAGCACGAGTGCCATGAGCACGATGCCGAACGCCGAGGCGAGCCCGACGTCGCTCTGGGTGAATCCGATGCGGAAGATCGACAGCCCGGGAACCAGGGTCGCCCGACCCGGTCCGCCCTGGGTCGAGGTGTAGATGATGTCGAAGCTGCTGAGCGCGGCGATCACGGTGATGGTGATGAGCACCGCGATCTGCTGACGCAGCCCCGGGATCGTGATGGTGATGAACTCCCGGAACCAGCCGGCCCCGTCGAGTCGCACCGCCTCGTAGAGCGAGGCGTCGATCTTGCTGATGCCGGTGAGCAGCAGCACGGTGCACAGGCCGGTCAGCACCCACGATCCGATGAGCCCCACCGCGGGGAGGGCGGTGCCGTAGTCGGCGAGCCACGGCCGGGTGATGCCGCCGAGACCGACGGCGGAGAGGATCTGATTGACCGTTCCGGTCTGCGCGTACATCCACGACCAGGCGATGCCGGCGGCAGCGAGCGGGATGATCTGCGGCAGGAAGAGGATCGTCTGCGAGACCGTCGAGAAGACGCCCGCCCGGATGTTGCGGATGAGCGTCGCGAGCACCAGGCCGGTGCCGACCGGGATGACCGTGAAGAAGATCACCAGCACGAAGGCGTTGCGGATGGCGGACAGCATCTCGCGGTCGGTGAACACCCGCAGGTAGTTGTCGACGCCGACCCAGGTCGAGGCGCCGACCCCGTTCCAGTCGTAGAACGAGTACTGCACGCCCTGGATGAACGGGACGAGCACGAAGAAGCCGTAGGCGGCGAGGGCCGGTGCGATCATCAGCACGCCGGCGAGGGGTCCCCGCCGGGTCGCCTTGCGAGCGACCCGGCGAGGGGCAACCGCGGACGTCGCCGGAGGTGAGTCCGCATCGCCGCCCGAGTGGGACACCGCCCCGATGGCGCCGCCGCGGTTGCCGGCAGACATCAGCCGCCGATCTCTTGCTCGTAGAACGCCTGGACGCGCTCGACGAACTCCTGTCCGGTGATCTGACCGGTCACGAGCAACTGGGATTCGGGGATGATCGAGCCGGCGTAGATGCCGGCCGTGGTGTTGGCCATGAAGTCGACCTGACCGTTCTCGGCACCGATCGTGGCGCTCATCTCCAGCGCCTTCTCGATGAGCGAACCGGGCTCGACGTCGGGCAGCGGCAGCGACGGGTCGCCACCGGGCGAAGCGCCGGTCACGTCGACGATGATCTGCCGGGCGACCGGATCGGTGTGGATCCAGTTGAGGAAGTACACGATCTCGTTGAGGTTGTCCGAGCCCGCGGCGACGGAGAACGAGTTCGCGGCCCCCATCGCGACGTGATCGCCGCCTTCCTCGACCGGCGGCACGAGGAAGAAGGTCACGTCGTCACCGAGCGCCTCCTGGTACCCGGCTGCCGCCCAGTTGCCGTTGAAGGTGAACAGGCCTTCGCCCTCCGAGAAGCGGGTCACAAAGGTGAAGTAGTCGATCGCGTTGATGTCCGACGGGAAGTAGCCGGCATCCGCCCACTCCCGCACCAGCTCCGCGCCTTCGACGGTGCCGGGCTGGTCGTAGCTGGCGCCCGGCTCGTTGAACATCCACGACATGAACTCGTCCTTGTCGACGAACTGGTTCATCGCGGCCTGCACCACGAAGTTCACGACGCCGTCGGAGTCACCCGCCATGATCGGCAGCACCCCGGCATCCTTCGCGATCTGCATCTGCTCTTCGAACTCCGCCATGGTCTCCGGCGGGGCGTCGATTCCCAGCTCGTCGGCGAGGGCCAGGTTCATGAAGATGCCGGTCACCGAGTAGCCCAGACCGAGCTGGTAGAGCGATCCGGAACCGCGCACGCCGTCATCCGTCATGCGCAACGGTGCGAGCTGCGACGCCGGCCAGGCGTCCCAGCCGTAGGCGTCGAAGTACGGGTCGAGGTTGGCGAGCAGGCCGTCCTTGACCGTGTCGCCGATGGTGGGGAGACGGATGAGGTCGGGCGGGTTGTCACTGGCCAGCAGGCGCGGCGCGTTCGCGGTGAGGTTCTGGAACGTGTCGCGGGTGATCTCGAAGGTGACGTTCGGGTGCTGCTCGGTGAACGCCGCCGCGAGCTCGTCGGTGACCGGGAAGCCGGTCTCGTCGGCGATGGTCAGGACGACCTCTTCGTCGGTGAGCTCGGTGCTCACGTCGACGCTTTCGGTCGGTCCCGCGGTGCCGCCGGGGGCGCAGCCCGCGAGGGTGAGGCCGGCGACCGCGATGAGTGCTGCGGCGGCGACCGGCGAGCGCCCGAAGCGGGCACGTCGGAGTGTTGCCATGTCTGACTCCTTTGTCGTTCGTGTCGGTACAGGGGTGCTAAATGGTTTCAGCACCCTCATCATTCGCCGTCGCGGTCGATTCTGTCAAGCTGAATCGAATTAGCTGCCAAGCTCTCACTGGTTCAATGATCCGTGACGACGGAGCTGGCGGGAGGGTGAGATGGCACAGAAGCGGGTGACGCTGGCGGATGTCGCGCGCCGAGCCGGCCTGTCGACGTCTGCCGCCTCGATGATCCTCAACGGCCGGCCCGACACCCGCCTCTCCCAGGACGCCCACGACCGGGTCAACGCGGCGGCCGCCGAACTCGGCTACCGGCCCAACATCGCCGCGCGCGGGCTGCGCACCGACAAGACGCACACCATCGGCTTCGTCTCCGACCTCGTCGCGAGCACCCGATTCGCGAGCGGGCTGATCAAGGGCGCCCTCGAGGCGGCCGAGAAGGCCGAGCACGTGGTGCTCGTCGCCGAGACCGGCGGCGAGCCCCGGCGTGAAGAGGAGGCGATCGCCGCGCTGCTGGACCGCCAGGTCGACGGGATCATCTTCGCGACGATGCGGGCGAGGGAGCTCTTCGTGCCGGAGCTTCCGAGCGCGACGACGGCCGTCATGCTCAACGCGACGAACCCCCGGTACACCGACTCGGTGCTCCCCGACGAGCTGGTCGGCGGCCGGGCCGCCGTCGAACTGCTGCTCGCGGCCGGCCATCGTGACGGCATCGCCCTGATCGGCCAGAGCGATGCCGCCGAACGCGACGTCTTCCGGTCGGAGACCGTGTCGCGACGGGTCGCCGGCATCCGCGAGACCCTGCGCGAGAACGACCTGCGGTTCGTCGCCGAAGAGTCGATCTGGCTCTGGGAGCCCGAGAACGGCTACGAGGCCACCCTGCGGCTCCTGACCGCGGACCCCGGCATCCGGGCACTCATCTGCATGAACGACCGCCTGGCCTTCGGCGCCTACCAGGCGGCCGCCGAACTCGGTCGCCGCATTCCGGCCGACCTCTCGATCGTGTCGTTCGACAACGACGAGATCGCCGCCTACCTGCGCCCCGGGCTCACCACCGTCGCACTCCCCCATGAGGAGATGGGGCGCCGGGCCGTCGAGATCCTGCTCACCGGCGAGCCCTCCGGTCAGACGCTGGTGCCGATGCCGGTCATCGTGCGGGACTCGATCGCTCCGCCCGGGGAGTAGCCCGCCGGAACGGTGATCGGAATCGCTTCGACGCCCCCCGCCGTGAGGTGGGACATGTGATGTATGCTGTTTGCGGCTGCGATCGGCGCGCCGAGGACCGTCGAAGGTGACATGAAGATCACGGGGTACCGCATCCTGCGTTCCTTCCACGACTGGGGGCGCCCGGTCGGCGACGTCAACGGCTACATCGAGTCGGGCCTCACCCCGGTGCCGGTCGTCCTGGTCGACACCGACGACGGCCTCACCGGGGTCGGCATGGGTTCCGATCACGACATCGACCGCATCTTCCCCGCGATCGAAGGCGAAGACCCGCGATCGGTCAGCGCGCTCTACGACCGGATGCTCGCGCAGGTCTTCAAGGCTGGTCACTCGGGTGCGACCTTCGGAGGCATCGGCACGCTCGACATGGCTCTGTGGGATCTCAAGGCCAAGGCGGCGGGCGAACCCCTGTGGCGGCTGCTGGGCGGGCGCGACCGGTTCGTCGCCGGCTACGCCTCGGGTCTCGACATCGCCCTCGACGACGACCGGCTCGCGGCCTGGTACGCCACGATGGCCGCACGCGGCTTCACGAGCGGCAAGCTCAAGGGCGGCCGCGACATCCCCGCCGACATCCGCCGGCTCGGCATCATCGCCGACGCCCTCCGCGTCAACACCCCGAACCCGGCGCTCATGCTCGACGCCAACGAGTCGTGGAACCTCAAGCAGGCGGTTCGGCACGTGAGCGCGGTCGAGGCGGTGCACGACCTCACCTGGATCGAGGAGCCGCTGCGCCGCTGGGACGCCGGCGGCCATGCCCGGCTCACACGATCGATCCGGGCGGCCGTGGCCACCGGCGAGAACCTGACCGGGCTCGAGCAGTACGGTCCCCTCTTCGACGCCGGTGCCGTCGACGTGGTACAGGCCGGCAGCGTCTGGGGGATCACGCACTTCCTGCGCGTCGCCTACGCCGCGCACAGTCGCGACCTGCCGATGAGCCCCGTCGGACTCACCGGCAACAACGCGGTGGCGCACGCGGCCGCCGCCATCCCCAACCACCTCTCGGCCGAGGTGCAAGACCTCGGCGCACCGTTCGGCATCACGGTCGATCAGGAGTTCGCCGACGGCGGCATCGTGCTCGGCGACACCCCGGGGGCGGGGGTGTCGATCGACGAGGCGGCGATCCAGAAGCGCACCGCCGCCGCCGACTGGCTCGTCACCGAAGGTCCGCACGTACGGCCGAAACGGGCGGGGCTGCAACTGGTGGCCGACCCTCCGCCCGCCCTTCTGGGCTGACCGATCGCGCGCCCTACACTGAATCGCATGACCGAAGCGGCCGGCGCGGGCGACGGGCGACGCCCCGTGCTCGTCGCGTCTGCCGGTCGCGTCCCGCCCGCCCGGCTGGGCGTCGCGGTCGTCGCCGACCTCGTCGCCGCGATCATCACCGGCGTTCTCGAGCCCGGCGAGGTGTTGCCGCCCGAAGGCGAACTCAGCCAGCAATTCGGCGTCTCGCGCACCGTCATCCGGGAGTCCGTCAAGCGGATCGAAGAGAAGGGTCTGGTTGTGGTGGCGCAGGGGCGCGGCACGACCGTCAACCCCCCGAGCATGTGGAACGTGCTCGACCCCGTCGTGCTGTCGGCGATGGTCGATCACGACGACTCGCTCGGCGTGCTCGATGAGCTCTCGATCGTGCGCGGCAGCCTCGAGGCCTCGATGGCTCGGGCCGCCGCCGCGAGCCAGACCCCGGAACGAACCGCCGCACTGCAGGCCGCGTTCGACGACACGCGCCACCGCATCGACGACTTCGAGGCGTACAACCAGGCCGACGCCGACTTCCACTACCTGATCATGGAGCAGTCGGGAAACCGTCTCGCCGCCAACATCACCCGCATCCTGTTCGCCCGCGCGCGGGAGAGCGCCCGCTTCATCGGCACCCCGGGACCGGAAGCGTTGCGCGTCACCCTCGACGAACACCAGGCGATCCTCGAAGCGATCACGCGCGGCGACGGTGAGGCCGCCGCTCAGGCGATGCGCGACCACATCGCGAAAGCCTGGGCTCGCCGCCGGCCGACGAATCCCCGCACCGGCGCCTGACCGACTGCTCCGCCCCCAGGATTCGAACCTGGACCTAACGGCTCCAAAGGCCGTCGTGCTGCCGTTACACCAAGGCGGATCGCGTTCCCGCGGTGCGGGGCGCCGATCTAGCTTGCCAGGCTCGGCGCGCAATACTGGACGGGTGCCCGCTTCCGACGAGGTCGACCGCATCGTCGACGCGTGGTCGCGCGAACGTCCCGACATCGACTTCACGCCGTTGCAGGTGCTGTCGCGGGTCGACCGCCTCGCCCGCCACCTCGATCGGTCGCGTCGTTCGGCGTTCACCTCCTCGGGTCTCGAGCCGTGGGAGTTCGACGTGCTCGCGGCGCTGCGCCGCGCGGGTGACGCCGCCCAGCTGAGCCCGAAGGCGCTCCTGCAGCAGACCCTCGTCTCGAGCGGCACGATGACGAACCGCATCGACCGGCTCGTCGATCGCGGGCTCGTCGAACGCCACACCGACCCGCACGACGGTCGCGGAGTGCTCGTCGTGATGACCGACGCCGGGCGGCGGCAGGTGGATGCCGCGATCTCGGTGCTCGTCGCCGAGGAGGCCGAGATGCTCGCGGGCCTGTCGAAGGCCGACCAGGAGCGGCTGAGCGGCCTGTTGCGGAAGCTCAGCCTCGACTTCGACTAGCCATGCCTGTCGCCGAAGATCTCGACGCGCCTCCCCGGGAGCGGCGGCTGTCTCTCTGGCGCGACGGAATCGGTGACGGGGCCGCCGCCCACGAGCACCGGCTGCTGTCGGCCGCCCGCCCCGCGCTCCCGCTGCTCAACTGGCTCGGCCAGTTCGCGAACCCGATCATGAGAGTGCCGGGTCTCGGCTGGATCACCGCCGACCCCCGCACGGCGCGCGCCCTGCTCAACGACCCGGAGCACCTCACGCTGCTCTCCGAAGGCGGAGTCGGCCACCTCTGGGCGCAGATCCTGGGCGACTGGGTGCACGACCTGTTCGACGGGCCCGGGCATCACGACCTGCGCACCCGCAGCCGGGAGCTGTTCACCGAGAAGACGTCGGCCGCGTTCGTGACCCGGGCCTGGGGTGCTCGCCTGGCGGAGGCCCGGGCCTCCTTCGAGGCCGGCGAGGAACTCGACCTCGCCGACCTGTCGCGGGTGCTCGTCGGGCACATGGTCGTCACGCTGCTCGGCCTCCCGATCGAGAGCGGCCGCGGGGATGACGCCTACCGCGAGATCTTCGCGACCGGCGAGCAGCTGGCATCCATCGCCCTCGGCACGACCGCCGACACCACCCTCCCTCCGCAGAAGATCGCGGTGGCCCGCGAGATCGTCGAACGGCTCACCGCCCACATCGGCGACGCGTTCGGAACCGCGCATCCCGACACGATCATCGGCCGCTGCCGCGAGATCGGCCTCACCGTGCAGCAGACCCAGGGCCTGTCGACCCTGCTGATGGTCGCCGGCACCGAGACGGCCGCCTCGGCGATGGCACGCACCGCCGCCCTGCTGTTCGACTCCGGCGAGCAGCACCGGCTGCTCGCGATGCCCCAGCACCGGGATGACGCCATCCGTGAGGCGCTGCGCGTCACCAGCCCGGCGCCTCTCATCGGGCGCTCCGTGCTCGCCGATCTCGACGTCGCCGGCCGGCGGCTGCGGGCCGGCGAACGCGTCATGGTGCTGACCTGGACGGCGAACAACCTCGCCGGTCCGTACCGGATCGACCGCCCGTACCTTCCTCAGCACCGCCAGTTGTGGTTCGGCGCCGGACGGCACCTCTGCCTCGGCGGCCCCCTCGCCCGGGCCGAACTCGGCGCGATCGTCGACCTGCTGCTGGGCGACGGGCGGCCGTTCCGGGTCGTCGAGCGCCGCTACGGCCGCAAGGTGCTCATCCCCGCCTACTCCTCGCTCGTCGTTCAGAAGGACCGCGGGCCCCGGAGAGAGGAGTAGGTTTCTCCAGTGCAGTTGAGCGGCCGCGTCGCGGTGGGAAAGCGCAGCCGTCGGCGTTTTCATCCGGCGCAGGTGATCTTCGTCGCCTTCGCGGTGTCCGCGCTCGCCGGCACCGGGCTCCTCCTGCTGCCGATCGCGAAGGCCGGCCCGGGCGGAGCGACCTGGGTGGAGGCACTCTTCACCGCCGTCTCCGCGGTCGCCGTCACCGGGCACGTCGTCGTCGACACCCCGACCTACTGGACGCCGTTCGGGCAGGTCGTGATCCTCGCCCTCATCCAGCTCGGC
Organism: Pseudolysinimonas yzui; assembly: GCF_014653215.1. GTDB lineage: Bacteria > Actinomycetota > Actinomycetes > Actinomycetales > Microbacteriaceae > Pseudolysinimonas_A > Pseudolysinimonas_A yzui. Next base: position 313,515 of record NZ_BNAI01000003.1, read on the forward strand.
GGTCTCGGGGTCATGACCTTCGCGACCTTCGTCGGCGTCGTGGTCGTGCGCCGCCTGTCGTTCCGGTCGCGCCTCAACACCGCGACCGAGACGAAGGCGCTCGGCCCCGGCGAGGTGCGCGGCCTCGTGCTCGGAGTCGTGCGGGTGTCGCTGCTCGTCGAAGGCGTCGTCGCCGTCATCCTCGCGCTGCGCTTCGCACTCGGCTACGGCTACTCCCCCGGTGAAGCGATCTGGCTCGGCGTCTTCCACGGCGTCTCGTCGTTCAACAACGCCGGATTCGCCCTGTTCAGCGACTCGATGATCGGGTTCGTCAGCGACCCGGTGATCAGCCTGACGGTGTGCGCGTCGATCATCCTCGGCGGTCTCGGATTCCCGGTGCTGTTCGAACTGCGCAAGCGCTTCCGGCGCCCCCTGCTGTGGAGCATGAACACCCGCCTGGTTCTCGCGTTCACCGTCGCCCTGCTCGTGCTCGGCACCCTCTTCATCACGGCACTCGAATGGAACAACCCCGCGACGCTCGGCGACCTCGCCTGGCACGACCGCATCCTCGCCGGCTTCTTCCAGTCGGTGCAGACCCGCACCGCCGGGTTCAACTCGGTCGACATCAGCCAGCTCAACGGCGCCACACTGCTCGGGATGGACGCGCTGATGTTCATCGGCGGCGGCCCGGCCGGAACGGCGGGCGGCATCAAGGTCACCACGTTCGGCGTGCTGCTGTTCATCCTGATCGCCGAAGTGCGCGGCGACGCCGTCGTCAACGTCTTCGGCAAGCGGCTCTCGCGCGCCGTGCACCGGCAGGCGATCGCCGTCGTGCTCGTCTCGGTGGCCCTCGTCGTGGTGAGCACCATCGCGATCATGATCATCAGCGGACTCGACCTCGACCGCGTGTTGTTCGAGACCATCTCGGCGTTCGGCACCGTGGGACTCTCCACCGGGATCACGGCGTCGCTGCCGGTTCCCGCCCAGCTCATCCTGGTGCTGCTGATGTTCCTCGGCCGGCTCGGCCCCATCACGTTCGCCACCGCGCTCGCGCTGCGTCCGCGGTCGATCCTGTATCAACTCCCGAAAGAGAGGCCCATCATTGGCTAGTTCTCGTAAGACAGGGCAACGCGGCGACATGGGGCGCATCGCCGCCGCCGACTCGGTCGCCGTCATCGGTCTGGGCCGCTTCGGTCGCGCACTCGCGCTCGAACTGATGGCGAGCGGCACCGAGGTGCTCGGCATCGACGCGAGCGAAGACATCGTGCAGGACCTCAACGGCCAGCTCAGTCACGTCGTGATGGCCGACTCGACGAAAGAAGACGTGCTGCGTCAGCTCTCGGTTCACGAGTTCGACCGCATCGTCGTCGCGATCGGTAGCGACGTGCAGTCCAGCATCCTCACCACCTCCCTGCTTTTGTCGTTCCGGCCCCAGCATCTCTGGGCGAAGGCCGTCAACGACGCTCACGGCCGCATCCTCGAGCAGCTCGGCGTGCAGCACGTCATCTACCCCGAGAAGGAGATGGGCAAACGCGTCGCCCACCTCGTGCGCGGCTCGATGCAGGACTACCTCGAGATCGGCGACGACTTCGCGCTCGTGAAGACCAAGCCGAGCGCGCGGTTCGTCGGCACACCCCTCGGGCAGCTCGGCATCCGCGCGGAGCACGGCGTGACGGTCACCGCCGTGAAGCACGCCGGCGAGCGCTGGACCTACACGACCGCCGACACGGTGCTCGCGCCCGACGACGTCATCCTGGTGGCCGGCGAGACCCGCAAGGCGGAGGCGTTCGGCCAGCTCCGCTGAGGCATCACCAGCGCTCGGCGCCCTCGAGCGTCGTCGGGGTGGGGCGGTAGCCGAGGCGGGTGCGGGCGGCCGTGAGGTCGAGGGTGCGCTCCATGCCCACCTGACTCACGGCGTAGCGGGTGAGGGCGGGGCGCCGACGGCGGATGCGGGCGGCCGTCTCGAGGGATGCCGCGAGGGCGAAGGCCGACCGGTACGGGATCGACGCGATGCGCACCCGCATCCCACGGCGCGTGAACACCTCGCGTAGCACGGCGGCGAGCACCACCGGGGAGTCGTCGGCGACGTTGTAGGTGCCGCGCGGGGTGCCTGCGTCGAGCGCGCGTCGCACCGCGAGCACGAGGTTGTCGATGTGGGTGAGCGAGTGCCGCACCTCGGCGCCCTCGGGCAGCACGAGCCGTCCCCGCCGCACCCCCGCCAGAAGCCGGGGCAGCAGGGTCGTGTCACCGGGGCCGTAGACGGCGTGCGGGCGCAGGATGACGGCATCCGTTCCCGCGAGTTCGAACTCGGCGAGCGTCTTCGACTCCGAGTAGGTCGAGAGGAATCGCCGCACCGGCGCCGCCGACTCGGGCACGTCGATGTTGGGCACGAACGCGTCGTACACGCTCGACGTCGACAGGTGCACGATGCGCGCCCCCGGGAAGCTGCGCACCACCGTGCGCGTGCCGTCGCGGTTCGCCTTCAGGGCCGCGGCGAGGGGCGCCCAGTCGTCGGCGAGCGCCGCGCAGTGCACGACCGCCTCGAAGTCGCGGTCGGCCCGCAGCGGACCGCTGTCGAGATCCCAGTACCGGTACCGGGCCCGCGGGTGCGACCAGCCCCCCGCCTGCCGTCCGAATCCGACGACCTCGTGGTCGGCATCCGCGAGCGCCGTCGCCACGGCACCGCCGATGAACCCGCTCGCTCCGGTCACTGCGATCCTCACGACAGGCTCCGGGCGATCCCGGCGACGGCGGCACGGTCGAGTTTGCGCGAACGCCCGGCCCGCGGCAGCTCGGGCACCGCGACGACGAGGTCGGGCAGCGCCCCGGCGTCGATCAGTCCCGGCAGGGCGCGCGCGACGGCGCGGGCGACGGGATGCGACGAGTCGGGATGCGCGGGCGGATCATCGGGGACGACGAGCACCACGATGCGGTCGTCGCCGATCGCGTCGGGCACTCCCGTCATGACCGCTTCGCGCACGCCCGGGAGGCCGGCGATCACCGGCTCGTAGAGTCCCGGGTACACGTTCTGCGTGCCGCGGATGAACATGTCCTTCTTGCGCCCGAGCAACACCAGCTGGTCGCCGTCGAGACGCGCGAGGTCGCCGGTGCGCACCTCCGCCAGCGGGGGTTCGCCGAGATACCCCGCGGCGAGTCCCGGGCCGCTGAGCACCAGCTCCCCGGTGTCGAGACGGGCGCGCACACTCGGCACCAGACGCCCTGCGTAGTCGCCCTCGGCGTCGCGACGCGCCAGCTTCTCGGCGCCGTCGGCGATCGCGACAGGCAGGATCTCGGTCATCCCGTACACCGCACGGATCGTGACCCCGGGAAAGCGGGCGAACGCGCGCTCCAGCAGCGGGCGCAGCACCGGCGCTCCGCCGAGGATGAGCGTCTCGAGCCGCAGCGGGGCGAGGTGCGGGGCGTCGTCGAGCAGCCGCAGGATCGCGTCGAGCGCCGCCGGCGGGGTGAACAGCACCTCGGCGTCGGGCAGCAGCCCGAGGTAGCGCTTCGGCGACGCCCCCGGGTCGAGGCCGGGAGTCGGCATGATCCAGTGCGCGCCCGCGATGAGCGCCGGGATGCCGACCATCAGCTGGTCGGTGACGACGCGTTGGCCGGCGCGCATGCTCGAAGCCGCGACATCCGCGAGCCCGGCGCCGAGCGACCCGCGGGTGTGCACCACGGCCCGGGGCGCGTCCGTCGTGCCCGACGTGAACACGATCAGCGCCTCGTCGGACTCTCGCCCACCCGTGGGTTGAGGAGCGCCCGGCGCAGCCGGACGCGTCTCGAAACCGTCCCCGGGGTAACCCACCGGCGGGGTTTCGAGACGCGTCGCCCTTCGGGCGGCGCTCCTCAACCCGCGGACTGGGAGGGCGCCTCTGGGCACACCCGGAAGCCAGGGGCCGACGTAGAGGTGGCGGGCGTCGGGGACGAGGCGGGCGTAGGGGGCGAGATCGAGCCCGCGCCGCCGGGCGAGCGGACGCAGGGGGCCCGACGACCCGAAGTAGAGGAGCGACTCGGCGGCGACCCACTTCGGGGCGGCGAGGGCGGTGCGGGCTCGGAACAGCGCCTCCCCGGCCCCGGGGTCGGCGAACACGACGGTGCCGCCGGCGAGCACGATGGCGAGCGCGAGGATGACGGCATCCGGTCCCGGGCGCACCGAGAACAGCACGCGGTCGCCGCGCTGCATCCCTTCGGCCCGCAAGCCGGCAGCCGTCGACCGGATCGCGGCACCGAGTTCTGCGTAGGTGTGGGTTTCGAGACGCGTCCGCCGAAGGCGGGCGCTCCTCAACCCGCGGGTGACCGCTGCCGCCGATCCGTGCCGATCGCAGGCGGCGAGCACGGCATCCAGAAGGTCGGTCATGACCGCTCCACGACGAGCGAGGCGTAGGAGGGGATGAGCACGCCGCGCGACGGGCGACGCGACACCACGCGCAGGGTGGGGGTGCCGAGCAGGGCGTCGAGGGTGAGCCGGATCTGCGCCATCGCGAGCGGCGCCCCGAGGCAGAAGTGGCTGCCGGCCCCGAACCAGAGCTGCTTGAGCTGTGCGGCGGGGTTGGTCGCCGGATCGAATTCGCCGAGCGCGCGGTTGGCCCAGTACGTGCCGAGCAGGATGCGCTCCCCCGGCCGCACCGCGACTCCCCCGATCGTGCGCGGCTGCACGACCGACCGCAGCATCATCGGCGACGGGGTGGTGACGCGCAGTCCTTCGGCGACCGCCGCATCCACCTGCTCCGGCGAGGCCGCGAGCCGCGGCAGCCAGCCCGAGTCGATGAGGATCGCGGCGAGCCGCGGCACGTACGACACGATCGTCTCGGTGCCGGTGAGCACGAACGCGCCGACCGCCCCGAGGGCTTCGCGTTCGTCGAGGCCGAGCGCCCGCATCCGCCCCGGCACGGTCGACTCGTCGCCCGCGTAGGCGCGTCGCGCGTGCTCCCCCAGTTCGGCGAGGATGCCGCGCGCGATCCCGAGCTGACGGGGCGTCAAGCGCGGGCGGGCGAGGGTGACGAAGCCCGTCACCCGCGACACCCGGGCGAACAGCTCGTCGTCGATGACCCGTTCGTCGAGCCCGACCAGGCGCGCGATCACCGCGGAGGCGCCGCGCCGGGAGTGCGCGACCAGGTCGACCCGCTCGCCGCGGGCGAGTGCATCGGCGAGGTCCCGGGTCGCCGCGCCGAGGCTCTCGGCCACCAGGGCGTCGACGAACGCCGGGGCGAACAACGGGCCGAGCTTGCGCCGCAGCGCCGCATGCTCGGCGCCCTCCATGTTGAGCAGCACGCTCGGGCCGAGCACCGGCGTCCAGAGGTCGCTGGGCGCCCCCGGCCCGTTCTTGGTGAACCCCTCCGTGTCGAGGAGGGTCGCCCGCAGCAGGTCGGCGTCCTTCACCAGCACGCCGAGCCCCGGGATGCGGCGCACGGGTGAGCGGATCGCCGACAGCAGCGGAAAGGCGATCGGATGCGCGGCGCGCAGCACGCGCTGCTCCCACCGGGTGGCCGACGCGATGCTCATCTGATGTCCACGTGCTCCGGGCGGTAGGCGTGATCCTTGTACCAGAGCAGGGTGTTCTTCAACCCCCAGGCGCGCACCCGACGGGATGACCCGTAGACGACGACATCCGATCGGCGGGCGTAGGCGCGGGTGAGGCGGCGCACGGCGTTGACGAGGGCGCGATCCTCGTGCACGTCTTCGATTCGCGTGCGCGGGAACCCGCCTGCCGCGACATACAGCTCGGCGGTGATGCCGACGTTGCAGCCCGCCGCCATCAGGTACGGCCCGAGATACTCGGGGCCGCGGTTGCCGGGGCGGATGCGGCCGAACGCCTCGGCGAGGTGCACGGCACCGCGCAACGCGAGTCGGGTCAGCCAGCCCACGCCTTCGTCGCGGCGCGGTACGAGTTCGCCGCCGACGAGACCGAGGCCACGGCCGCCCTGCGACGACGGCGTCAGCGACCGGCGGATCGACGCCGTCCAGTCGGCGCGCGGCAGGCAGTCGGCGTCGGTGCGCGCGAGCAGCGTCGCCCCCGCGGCGATCGCGGCGCGCATCCCCGTGTCGGCTGCCGCGCCGGTGCCCTTCTGCGGCTCGTCGATCACCCGCCACCGGGTCAGCCCGCGCTCGACGATGAACGAGCGGATGACGTCGCCCGACCCGTCGCGCGACCCGTTGTCGACGAACACCGCGTCGAAGTCGGCATCCCGTTGCCCCGCGAGCGCCTCGAGGGTGGGACGGATGCCGGCCGCCTCGTCGTACACCGGCACCACGACGGCGAGGGTCCCACCACGATCGGCCACTAGAGCCGCACCACCATGAGACCGAGGGAGATGCCGCCGGCGAGGCCGATCATCAGCACGAGCGACCCGGGGCCGATCATGCCGCTCTCGCGGGCGAGCCGCAGTTGCAGCGGCAGGGTCGCCGAGGCGATGTTGCCGTGCTCGGCGACCGTGATGACGGTGCGGTCGTCGCGCACCCCGAGCCGGTCGAAGATCGGACCCAGGTAGGGCAACGCCACCTGGTGGATGGCGACGAGGTCGAAGTCATCCATCGTGTAGCCGGTCTCGCGCAGCATCCGCATCACCGGCTCGGGGCCCAATTCGAGGAACGCCCTCTGCAGCCCCGCGCCGTCCATGTGGAAGTAGGCGGCATCCGGATCGTGGGTGCGCATCGTGCCGCCGCCCGGCAGGGTGCCGACCGCCCAGTGCCGCGACTCGGCGAAGAACCGCGACGCCCGGATGCCCGCCTCGGGATCGTCGGAGGCTTCGAGCACGACCGCGGCGCCGGCATCCCCCATCACATACCCGGGGAACGACGGCAGGAACTGGGCCGGATCGCCCAGCCGCCAGCGCACCGACACCGACGTCTTCTCGCCGCTCGCGACGAGCACGCGACGGTATTGCCCGGTGCGGATGAGGGCGTCGGCGACCTGCATGCCGTTGAGCACCGAGTTGCAGGCGTTCTTCACGTCCATGACGGGAGCGGTGAGGCCGAGTTTCGCGGCGACGATGTGACTCGTGGCCGGTTCGACGAGGTCTTGTGCGGCGGCGGTGAACAGCACGAGGTCGATGTCGCCCGGGCTCTCGTCGAGCGCCTGCCGCGCTGCCGCCACCGCGAGATCGGAGGCCTGCCAGTCATCCGGGGCGATGTGCACGCGCTCCACCCCGGTCATGCGTGAGATCAGGCCGGTCGCCAGTCGCATGCCGGGGTTCTCGGCTTTCAGGCGCTGCTCGGTCTCGGCGGTGGCCCTCACCCGCTCAGGAAGGTGCACCCCGAGTGCGGCGATTCGGGTCGACGCGGACATCGACGCGAGCCTAGCGGCCCCGGGTCACGGCCGAGGCCCGCGGCCGGCCGACTGCGCAGGTTGCCATCGCCGTTTCCCCGTCAAAGGGGCACGGTCATGCCGGTTGTCGGCTGGGGGCGGGGCGGTGTCGTTCGTCTTCGGAGTCTGGCGGCGGCTCGGGATCGGGCGGGCATCGGGATGGGTCGCTGGTCGAGGTCAACAGAGCGGGGTGGGATGGCGGCGAATCCGTGGACGGGATCTCGGTTGATGGTCCATCCGTTGTCGTGGATGAGCATGTGGTGGTGTCGGCAGAGGAGGAGTCCGTCGCGGGTGTCGGTCGGCCCGCCGTGTTTCCAGGGGATGCGGTGGTGGGCTTCACACCAGGAGGCGGGGCGGTCGCAGTCGGGGAAGCGGCATCCGCCGTCGCGGGCGGCGAGCACGTCGCGTTGCTTGGCGGAGAACAGGCGACGCGTCACTCCGAGTCGGAGGGGTTCGCTGTCGTCGGCGAAGTGGATGGGGACGATGCCGGTGTCGCAGATGTGTTGTTCGGCGGTGGGGATCGAGATGGCTTCGGTCTGGTCGTGGATGAATGCCGGTCCGCGGCGTTCGCGCAGGTCACGGTCGGTGACCAGCACCCGCACCGCGTGACGGCGGGCGCCGAGCAGTCGGCCGGGGTCGGCTTCGGTGCCGATGCGGATCAGGTCGACGAAGGTGTCGAGGGCGATCTGCCCGAGGCTGCGCTCGTCGGCCGCCAGTTTCTCGGCCCGTGCCTGCTGTTCGGCGTCGACGAAACGGGGTCCGCCACGCCGGGGTGAGGTGGCGGCGTCGTAGGCAGCCGACACGATCGCGGCCGATGCCGGGTCGAGCAGCCCGGAGAGGTGGGTCATCCCGTCGGAGAGGGGAGTGAGGGTGAGGTATCGCTTGTCGCGCAGCATCCGCTCCCGATCCCGCACCCCCGCGGTGTCGAGGTCATCACGCAGTTCCCGGGCCCGCGCCGCGAGCTTCTCGACCGTCATCGTCGGCGCCAACAGCGCCAGCTCGGTGGCGGCGTCGGCGAGATCATCCGCCGCGACATCCTCCGTGGGGGATCCCAACCCGGCCTTGATGACGTCGGCCTTCACCACCGACACCCGCCCCGAAGCGACCTCGGTGCCGACCGCTGCGAGCCACGGGTCGGCATCCACCGTCAGCAGTTGCCCGACACGCACCAGCGTCTGCGACTCCCGCTTCGAGACCCCCGACACCTGCTCCACCAACTTCTCGGGCGTGCCCGCGCCGAGGCGTTGGGCGAGACCGCCGAAGCCGTCTTCCCGCCGGGAACGATGCTTCACCTCCGCCGCGAACGACCCCAGCGACGCCTCCACCAGTCGCCGCAACTCACCCAACTCACGGGCACCCGTCAGCAGCGCGTCATCATCGAGCACCCGAGGGTCAGCCGCCAGCCACGAGGCCAGACCGGGGGCGGAAGAAGACATACCCCCAGTGAAGCAACACTCGAACGCATGTACTAGATAGACGAACCATTCTCAGGATAAGTCGCGCGCAACCACCCTGTGGAGGACTCGACGGCCGCCCATCGACGGATGGCTGGCGACCCCGCTACGCTCGCGACGTGAAAGCACCTCACGCTGCCCGCGCCCTTCTCGTCGCCGTCGGAGCGCTCATCCTCGTCGCCGCCGGAACCGCACCTGCCGCAGCAGACCCGCACGACGGCCCCGACGCTCCGCCGGTCGTCGCGCTCGACGCGGCCGGCAGCGGGGTCGACGACTTCGAGTTCGCGTCGTTCGACGCGGTCTACGAGCTCTCGCGGGATGGCAGCGGCCGCTCGCAGCTGCACACCGTCGAGACCCTGGTCGCCGTGTTCCCGGAATACGACCAGAACCGGGGCATCCGCCGAGCGCTGGTGACGGACTACAAAGGCCACAGCACGAGCATCGACATCGTGTCGGTCACCGACGGCAACGGAGTGCCGCGCCCCTACGAGGTGACCGGCGACGGCGAGTTCACGCTCGTCACGATCGCCGTGCCGCAGGGGCAGTACGTGCACGGCGAGCAGACCTACGTCATCGAGTACACGCAGTCGGATGTCACCTCGACCGAGACCGACCTCGCCGACGGCGTCACCCGCGACGAGTTCTACTGGGACACGAACGGCACGGGCTGGGCTCAGCCGTTCGGCGAGGTCAGCGCGACCATACGGGTGCACGCCGACCTCGTTCCGGCGCTCACGGGTGAGGCGTTCTGTTACTACGGCTACGAGGGCTCCAGCGATCAGTGTGAGATCGACAACGACGGGGATGGCGAGTTCAGCGCGACGGTGCGCGACCTGTTCGCGTACCAGAACATGACGCTGGTGATCGCGTTCGAGGAGGGCACCTTCGCGGGGGCGCCGTTCTGGGCGTACGTGCCGATCCTGGCCCTCATCGCTGCGGCGCTCGTGCTGTTCGGGCTCATCTTCGCGCTCGTCGTGCGGTTCGTCTTCTGGCGCGACGCCAAAGGGCGCGGCATCGTCATCGCCCAGTACGAGCCGCCCGCGGGGCTCAGCATGATGCTGGCGGCGAACATCGCCGGCAACCCGAAGAAGGGGATGGCGGCGACGATCGTCGACCTCGCGGTGCAGAAGAACCTGCGCATCATCGAACACGATCAGGGCTGGAGCAAGGTCTTCGGCGTGCAGAAGCTGTCGAGCGCCGACCTCGCCCCCGACGAACAGCGCGTGATGGGTGCGCTGTTCTCGGTCAACCCGTTCTCGATGGGCGGCCTTCTTCCCGGGCTCAAGAACCTGCTGTCGCTCGGCGGCAGCACACCCCCGCCGGCGGCGGACGCCAACGGCGAGGTGCGCTGGCTCACCAAGGGCGACACGGTGCTCGGGCAGCAAGTCGTCGCGCTCACCAAGTCGATCGAGCGCGAGGCCGAGGCGGGCGGGCTGCGCCGCAAGCCGTCGTGGCGGCCCATGCTCATCGTGGTCGGCGCCATGGTGCTGGCGGGCATCCTGCTCCTCATTCAGACGATCGTCGGCGGCGAGAGCGAGATCTCGATCATCACCGGGGTCGTCGGCTTGAACGCCGTGCCGTGGATCGCGATCTTCGCCGCCGGCATCCTCACCCGCCGTCGCCCGCTCACGAGTAAAGGGGCGGAGCTGAAGGAGCACCTCGACGGATTGCGCGAGTTCATCCGCGTGGCCGAGGCCGACCGGCTGCAGATGCTGCAGAGCGTCTCGGGAGCGGAACGCATCAGCACCTCCGACACGACGGCGATCATCAAGATCTACGAGAAGCTGCTGCCCTACGCCGTGATCTTCGGGCTCGAGAAGCAGTGGGCCGAGGAGATCGCCAAGTACTACGACACGAACCCGCCCGACTGGTACTCGGGCCCGAGCGGCTTCCACGTGGCCGCGTTCGCGGCCGGCATCAGCACGCTGTCGTCGAGCGTCTCGACCTCGTACGCCAGCTCGTCGGGGTCGTCGTCGAGCGGTGGTGGCGGTGGCGGCGGTTCGTCAGGCGGTGGCGGCGGCGGCGGCGGCGGAGGCGGCGTCTAGCTCTCGAGCTGCGCGCCGAGTGCCAGCCACTGCTCTTCGAGGGCATGCGCTTCGGCCTCGAGTGCCGCGATCGCGGTCTGCTTCGCCCCCAGCGTGACGTAGTCACTCGGGTCGACGGCATCCAGCTCTGCCTTCGCCTTGTGGATGCCGTGGGTCGCCTTCTCGAGGCGCCGCTCGACCGCCGCCACTTCCTTCTCGACCGCGCGACGGTCGGCTCCGCCCAAACCCGTCGGTTGAGCAGCGGCCGCAGGCCGCGTGTCGAAACCAGCCCCGCGCGAGACGGACTTCCGGAGTTCGAGGTACTGGTCGACGCCGCCGGGGAGGTGACGGAAGGCTCCGTCGAGCACGGCGTACTGGTTGTCGGTGACGCGCTCGAGCAGGTAGCGGTCGTGCGAGACGACGAGCAGGGTGCCGGGCCAGGTGTCGAGCAGGTCTTCCATCGCGGCGAGCATGTCGGTGTCGAGGTCGTTGGTGGGCTCGTCGAGGATGAGCACGTTGGGCTCGTCGAGCAGGATGAGCAGCAGCTGCAGTCGTCGCTTCTGGCCGCCCGAGAGATCCTTCACGGGCGTCGAGAGTTGCGCGGTCGTGAAGCCGAGCCGCTCGAGCAACTGGCCCGGCGTCATCTCGACGCCGCCCGACACGTACGACGACTTCTGCTGGGCGACGACGGCGCTCACCCGGTCGTTCATGAACCCTTCGAGCCCGACGAGGCGCTGATCGAGCACGGCGATCTTCACCGTCTTTCCACGCTTCACCCGCCCGCTCGTCGGCTGCACGGTGCCGGCGACGAGGCCGAGCAGCGTCGACTTGCCGGCGCCGTTGATGCCGATGACGCCGGTGCGCTCCCCCGGAGCGATGCGCCAGGTGACGTCGTGCAGCACGACCGTGTCGCCGCCGCGCTCTGCGCCGGGGAACGAGACCGAGACGTTCTCGAGGTCGACGACGTCTTTGCCGAGCCGCGCGGTCGCGAGCTGCTTGAGCTGCACCGTGTCGCGGGGGTCGGGCACATCCTCGATGAGCTGGTTCGCCGCATCGATGCGGAACTTCGGTTTGCTCGTGCGCGCCGGCGGCCCGCGCCGCAACCAGGCCAGCTCCTTGCGCATCAGGTTCTGCCGCTTCGCCTCGATCGTCGCCGACATCCGGTCGCGCTCGACCCGCTGCAACACGTAGGCGGCGTACCCGCCCTCGAAGGGTTCGAGGATGCGGTCGTGCACCTCCCACGTCGTCGTGCACACCGCGTCGAGGAACCACCGGTCGTGGGTCACGACGACGAGGCCGCCGCGGTTCGCCGGCCACCGCGAGCGCAGGTGCTCGGCCAGCCAGGCGACCCCCTCGACGTCGAGGTGGTTGGTGGGCTCGTCGAGGAACACGACATCCCAGTCGCGGGTGAGCAGCGCGGCGAGCGCGACCCGGCGTTGCTGTCCGCCGGAGAGGTCGCCGATGCGGCCCTCCCACGGCACGTCCCCGAGCAGCCCGGCGATGACGTCCCGAACCTTCGCATCGCCTGCCCACTCGTGCTCGACGCGGTCGCCGACGACCGCCTCCGAGACGAGCTGCTCGGGCGGGAGGGTGTCGCCCTGGTCGAGCATCCCGAGCGTCACGCCGCCGCGGCGGGTGACCCGGCCGGTGTCGGGTTCGATGCGCCCGGCGAGGATCTTCAGCAGCGTCGACTTGCCGTCGCCGTTGCGGCCGACGACCCCGATGCGGTCACCTTCGTCGATGCCGACCGTGACGGCGTCGAAGACGACCCGCGTCGGATACTCGAGCCCGACGCTCTCCGCGCCGAGCAGATGAACCATCCTTCGAGCGTAACGTTGTGCGGGTGAAGCAGATCGCCGTCGAGATCGTCGCGCTGCTCGCCTCACCGGTGCACCGCTACGAGGGTCGGCCCGGTGATGGTCCCGCCCCTGCTCCCGATGACGAGCTGCGCGACCACCTTGAACTCCGCGCGGGGCTCGGCATCGTCGGCGACCGGTACTTCAACCAGCCCGCCCACCGGGCGTCATCCGTCACGATCCAGGCGGTCGAGGCACTGGAGGCCGTCGCCGCCGAGCTGGGCATCGCGGTGCCGGGCCTGCGCCAGACGCGCCGCAACATCCTGCTGCGGGGCGTGGATGTCGACGCCCTCGCCCGCACGACGTTCAGTCTCGACTCCGGCGAGGGTGAGATCCGGTTCGGCGACGCACGCCCGGCGAATCCGTGCGCCTGGATGAACACCGCCATCGGCGAGGGTGCTCACCGCGCGCTGCGGCGTCGGGGCGGGGTGCGCACGGGGCCCCTGGACGACGGGGTGCTGCGCCTCGGCCCGGCCGTGCTGCGCGTCAGCTGAAGCGGTTGCGCAGGTCGAGCTTCTTCACCTTGCCCGACGCCGTGCGCGGGAGTTCGTCGACGACGACGACGTTCTTCGGGATCTTGTAGCGCGCGATCCGGCCGTTCAGGTGCTCCGCCAGGCGTTCGGTGGTCAGCTCGGCCCCCTCGCGCAGGGTCACGACCGCCCACGGCGTCTCGCCCCAGCGCTCGTCGGGAATGCCGATCACCGCGGCTCCGGTGACCTCGTCGAGCCCGAGGATGAGGTCTTCGACCTCGGCGGGGTAGATGTTCTCACCGCCCGAGATGATCATGTCCTTGAGCCGGTCGGCGACGAAGAGGAAGCCCTCGTCGTCGAACGACCCGAGGTCGCCGGTGCGGAACCAGCCGTCGGGAGTGAACGCCTCCGCGGTCGCCGCCGGGTTGCCGTGGTACCCGGGGGTGACGTTCGGCCCGCGCACCTGGATCTCGCCGATCTCGCCCGGTTCGAGCACCTCGCCGTTCTCGCCCACCACCCGCACCTCGGTGAAGAAGTGCGCCTGGCCGGCCGAGCCCATCTTCGCGCGGGTGCGCGTCGCCGGCAGGTAGGTCGCGCCGGGCGACGTCTCGGTCATCCCGTAGCCCTGCGAGAACGACAGCCCGCGGGCCTCGAAGGCTTCGAGCACCCGGGTCGGCACCGGCGAGCCGCCGCAGGTCAGCTTCCCGAGCGTCGAGAGGTCGGTGCTCGCCCAGTCGGGATGCTCGGCCATGAACTGGTAGGTCGTCGGCACGCCGCTCAGCATCGTGACGCCGTGCTCTTCGATGAGCCGCAGGGCACGGCCCGCGTCGAACGCTCGCTCGAGCACGACGGTGGCGCCCTTGAGCAGCACGGGCAGCAGCCCCATGCCGAGGGAGGCGGCGTGGAACAGCGGCGAGATCACGAGGGCGACGTCGGTCGAGACGATGTCGGCGTCGATGATCGTGTTGAGCGCGTTCCAGGTGAGGTTGCCGTGGGTGAGCACCGCCCCCTTCGGGCGCCCCGTGGTTCCCGACGTGTAGAGGATCGCGGCGGGGTCGTCGAGACCCACCCCCGGCGTTTCTGGTGCCGGTTCGACGGCGGCGAGCGCCGCATCCGCGTCGGCGCCGACCACGATCCGAGGGAGGTCACCGGCCGCCTCCGTGGCGACGGCGCTCGAGCGGTCGTCGTGCACGAGCAGGCGCGCGCCGCTGTCGGCGAGGATGTAGGCGACCTCGGGTGCCGCGAGCCGGGTGTTGACCGGCACGAACACGACACCGACCCGGGCCGCCCCGAACAGCACCTCGACGAACGCGGGCTGGTTCTCGCCGAGGAACGCGATGCGCTCGCCGCGGCCGATCCCGCGTGCGGTCAGAACGGCGGCCCAGCGTGCCGCGCGATCGGCGAGTTCGCGGTAGGTCACCTGCTCGCCGTCGCCGTGCACGAGCGCGACGACATCTCCCGAGGTCGCGGCTCGAGTGGTCAGCCAGGAGCCGATTCCACGGTTCTGCATGGGTCCCTCCTCGTCGAGGTGCTGTCGTCAGCCGCGAAGCTCAGGCGTAGAAACGGTACAGGCCACGCGCGACGACGGCAGGCTTCGTGCCGCCCTCGACCTCGATCGTCTGGTCGACGGTGAGCTGGTAGCCGCCCGGCACCTCTTCGACCTCGGCGATGACGCCCTTCATGCGGATGCGGGAGCCGACCGGAACGGGCGCCGGAAAGCGCACCTTGTCGAGGCCGTAGTTGACCCGCGTCGTGACCCCGGTGACGTCGAAGAGCTCGGTCCAGAACGGGATGGCGAGCGACAGGGTGAGGAAGCCGTGCGCGATCGGCCCGCCGAACGGCCCGTCTTTCGCCTTCACCGGGTCGACGTGGATCCACTGGTGGTCGTCGGCGGCGTCGGCGAACGTGTTGACCTGCTCCTGGGTGATCTCGCGATACTCCGAGTAGCCGAGGTCGGTCCCCGCTGCGCTGCCGAGCTGGCTGTAGTCGAGGGTGATGGTCATGGTGCTCTCCTTGTGGATCGGATGGATGCGGTGGGTCAGCGGAACGCGCTCAGGCCGGTGATGCCGCGACCCACGATGAGCGCGTTGATCTCGTGGGTGCCTTCGTAGGAGTAGACGGCCTCGGCGTCGGCGAAGAACCGGGCGAGCCGATGCTCGAGCAGGATGCCGTTGCCGCCGGCGACCTCACGTCCGAGCGCGACCGTCTCGCGCAGCCGGGCCGCCGTCCACATCTTCGCAAGCGCTGAATCCTCGTCGCTCGACAGGCCGGCGGCCTGGCGTTGGGTCAGGCGCACGACGAGGGCGAGGGATGCCGTGAGGTTGCCCAGCATCGTCGCGAGCTTGGACTGCACCAGCTGGAATCCGCCGATCGCCCGCCCGAACTGTTCGCGCTCGCGCACGTAGGCGACGGCCGCCTCGTAGGCGCCCGCCTGTGCGCCGACCGCGATCCAGGCGACGTCGGCGCGCATCGCTCCGAGCATCCGCGCGACGTCGGCGAAGGTGCTCACCCGCGCGAGCCGGGCCGATTCCGGCACCCGCACGCCGACGAGCTGGATGTCGGAGTTCTGCACGATGCGCAGCGCGATCTTGCCGGTCATCGTCGTCAGGGTCAGTCCCGGGGCATCGCGCGGCACGAGGAACGCGCCCACCCCCTCCTCGGTGCGGGCGAAGACGACGATGACGTCGGCGAGTACCGCGCCGCCGATCCAGCGCTTGCGGCCGTCGATGACCCAGTCGTCGCCGTCGCGGCGTGCCGTCGCCTGCATGCCGCGCGCGATGTCGGAGCCGTGGTCGGGTTCGGTGAGCGCGAACGCCCCGCGCAACTCGAACGATCGGATGCGGGGGGCGAGGTCGGCGACCTGCGCCTCGGACCCGCCGAGTTCGACACTCGTGCGGAAGAGCCCCGACTGCCCGTTGTAGAACGTCGCGACCGAGACGTCGGTGCGCGCCAGTTCGAAGTTGCGGAACCCCCGGTAGAGCGCGTGGCCGGCATCCGTCGCCCCGCCGAACTCGGGGGGGTCCATCAGCCGCAGGTCGGCGAGCGGCGCGATGATCTGCTCGGGAAAGGTGGCGCGTTCCCAGTGCTCGGCGACGAGCGGCTCGACCCGGGTGTCAAGCACGGCGCGCAGCCGGGCGAGGGCTGCGCGTTCGGCGTCGTCGAGCAGGTCGGCGAAACCGTAGGGGTCGTGGCCGGTCGTCACGCTAGAGGCCCAGCAGGCGGATGGCGTTGTCGCGCAGGATCTTGCGGGTCACCTTCTCGTCGAGCCCGTGTGCCGCGAAGTCGTCACGCCAGCGCGTGGGGTGCAGCACGGGGTAGTCCGAGCCGAACAGCACGCGATCCTGCAGGTAACTGCGCGCGGCACGCACCAGGTTCTCGGGGAAGTACTTCGGCGACCAGCCGGAGAGATCGATCCAGACGTTCGACTTGTGGGTCGCGATCGAGAGGGCCTCGTCTTGCCACGGCACCGACGGATGCGCGAACACGATGTCGAGGTCGGGGAAGTCGCCGGCGACGCCATCGAGCAGCATCGGGTTCGAGTAACCGAGCCGGAACCCGCCGCCACCGCGGGTGCCCGCGCCGATGCCGGTCTGCCCGGTGTGCACGAGCATGGGCACCCCGAGTCGCGAGAACTCCGCATAGAGCGGGTAGTACGCCTCGTCGGAGGGGTCGAAGCCCTGGACCGTGGGATGCAGTTTGAACCCGCGCACCCCGCTGTCCTCCACCAGGCGTCGCGCGAGTTCGACGGCATCCGCCCCGGTGCGCGGGTCGACCGACCCGAACGGGATGAGCACGTCGGCGTTGCGGGTGGCCCCGCGCGCGATCTCGGCGCTGTCGATCGGCTGATGCCCGAGTCCCGTGCGCGCGTCGACCGTGAACACGACGGCTGCCGACTTCAGCTCGCGGTAGAGGTCGGCGATCGCGTCGAGCGTCGGCAGGCCGTCGGACTTGAAGTACTTCGCTGCCGCCTCGGCGAGTGCATCCGGCAACGACAGGTGCCCGTGGTCGTCGATCTCGATGTGCACGTGCACGTCGAGGGCGTCGAGGCTCTCGATGTCGAGCCGGGGCTCGTACCGCTCGGTCATGGGGTCGGGCCCGTTCAGGAGGCCGCGGGCTCGCGGCGCAGCTCGTCGGGCAGCGGCGGGAACGACTCGCCGATGCTCTGCAGCCGGTCGCCGAACAGCCCGGCGAAGTCGTCGACGAGGGCTTCGTAGGTCCAGCCGCCGTCGCGGTACTCGGTCGCGACCGGCTCCGGGTGGCTCCAGATCTGCACCCGGTCGCCGCCGATTCCGATCGCCTGACCGGTCACGCCCGCGGCCGCGTCGGAGGCGAGGTAGGCGATGAGCCCGGCGACGTCGTCGGCCGTGCCGAAGCCGAGGTCGTGACGGAAGAAGGCGGGCATCGGCTCGCCCGCGGCATCCGCTTCGACCGCGGCGGCGAAGTACGGCACCGTGGCGGTCATCCCCGTCGCGGCCACCGGGATGACGGTGTTGACGGTCACCTCGGCCTTCTTGAGTTCGAGCGCCCAGGTGCGCGCCATGCCGACGATGCCGGCCTTCGCGGCCGCGTAGTTGGTCTGGCCGAAGGTGCCGCGCTGCCCGGTCGGCGACCCGATGCAGATGATGCGCCCGCCGTGCCCGGCCTCGCGGAAGTGGGTCGCTGCGGCTCGTGCGCAGGTGAAGGTGCCGCGCAGATGCACGTTGACGACGCGGTCGAAGTCGTCGTCGCTCATCTTCCACAGCACGGTGTCGCGCAGGATGCCGGCGTTGGTGACGAGGATGTCGAGGCGCCCGAAGTTCTCGAGCGCGGCGGCGACGAGCGCGTCCGCGGTCTCGGTGCTGCCGACCGGCGCGACCACGGCGACGGCCGAACCGCCGTCGGCGGTGATCGTCGCGACCGCCGCCTCCGCGGCGGCGGCATCCACGTCGTTGACGACGACCGACGCACCCTGCCGGGCCAGCTCCCGCGCGTACGCGAGGCCGAGACCCTGTCCGCTGCCGGTGACGATGGCGGTCTTTCCTGCGAGCGACACGATTGCTTCTCCTTTGGAGCCGGGTTGTGTCACGACGGGACATTCATGACATCTGCGAGTACATCATGCAGAGTGAATGTCATGCATGTCAATGGCGCCGTCGTGCGCCGATGGGTGGCATCGGAAGGGACGGGCGACCGCTACGCGACGAGGCGCGTCCAGTCGGAGACGGCGCGACGTTCGACCGAAGCCGCCAGGGCCGGGTCGCTGCGCGCGACCACCGACCGCACGTGCGCGGTCGCGAGATCGCCGAGAGCGTCGTGGGTCTCCAGGAACAGGTCCCGGGCCCGCTCGCGCGGCCAGTCCGGCGGCAACAACGCGGCGGGCAGATTCGGGTCACCGCTGGCCAGATCGAGCCAGGCCTCCAGCAACCGAGTGCGCTGCACCAGGGCGCTCACCGGCGACGCGTCGGCGTGGGTGAGCAGCTCCCGCGCCAACGTCGTCTGCTCGATCACGTCGTGGTAGGCCTGAGCGAGCTGCTCGAGGTTCCACGCGTTCTGGGGCAGCCGGGTCGGCGACGCGGAGTCGGCGACGGTCGCCTGCAGCGCCGTCGCTTCGACGCCCAGCGCGACCAGCTCACGCACGGCATCCTCGTGCCGGTCGTGCGGGCAGATCCAGACCTCGTCGTAGAGGGGCGCGAAGCCGAGCCAGCCGAGCCGGTTGCGCGCCGCGACCCGCAACGATCGGCTGTTCTCGGGGATGCTGAACGCGACGACGCTCCACACCCCCGCCCAGTCGTCGGTGGGGCCACCGAAGTCGATGATCCGACGGCTCGCGTCGGTCAGGATCTGCTGGGTTCGCCGGCTCGTGCGGTACGACGTCGTGCGGCCGGCCTTCGACGACTTCAGCAAGCCGCGTTTGACCATCCGACTCAGCGCGGCACGAGCTGCGGCGTCGTTGACCCCGAAGTCTCCGAGCAGACTCACCAGAGCGGCCGAGGGAAAGCCGCCCGGCGATTCGAGCCAGTAGTCGCCGAACAGCATCAGGAGCAGGCTCGGCGGCGAACCGCGGCGGGTTCCCGCGACGCGCAGGCCGCGCGCCCTCCGCGAGTCGCCGCCCTCACCGCCGCTGGTCATAGGCGCCATTGTGACACGCACCCCCTTCGCGCCGACCACGGGGTTCTTCGTCGACACATTGACATCCTCGACATTCGTACTGCAGATTGTAGGTATTAGTGTCATGAATAACCGCCGACCGTCTGGTTGAGACGGTCGGCCCGCCACCCAGCATCTCCCTTCAATGAAGAAGAAAGGTCCTGTCATGAACCGCAGCACACTCCTCGGCGGCCTCGCGTTCGCCACAGCCCTCGCCCTCGTCGGCTGCACCGACTCCGGCGCACCCTCCGAGCCGACCGACGCCGGCCCCGGCGAGACCTATCAGGTGCGCGTCGCCGCCCTCCCGATCGCCGAGACCGGGGCCATCTGGGCCGCGCTCGATGCGGGCATCTTCGAAGAGCACGGCATCGAGCTCGAGATCCTCCCCGCCCAGGGCGGCGCGCAGGCGATCCCGGCCCTCGTCGCCGGCGACATCGACTTCGCGATCGGCCAGCCGATGGGCCCGTTCCGGGCTGCGCTCGGCGGCGAAGAGGTGCGCATCCTCAGCAACTACGCCAACAGCCTCGCGAGCGGCGACGGCGACGTGAACTCCGTGGTCGCGAGCGCCGCGAGCGGCATCACCTCGTGGGCCGACCTGTCGGGCAAGACCGTCTCGGTCAACAGCCTCGGCGCTGCCGGTGACCTCACGATCCGAGCTGCCGTCGAAGCCGACGGCGGAGACCCGAGCACGATCGAGTTCGTCGCCGTCGCCTTCCCCGACGTCCCCGCCCAGATCGAGGCCGGCACGATCGACGCCGCGTGGGTCCCCGACCCGTTCCGCGGCATGGTCGTCGGCGCCGGCGGCACCGACCTGGGTGGCCCCTACCAGGCGACCATCCCCGGTCTCACCGTGCTGACCAACTTCACGCTGCAGAGCGTCATCGACGAGCAGCCCGAGATGGTCGCGGCCTGGACCGAGGCCCTCGCCGCCGCACTCGAGTACGCCGCGTCGAACGAGGATGCCGTGCGGGCCGCGATCGCGACCAACCTCGACATCCCCGAGGAGGCTGCCGCAGGCATCGTGCTGCCCGAGTTCACCGCCGACCTGAGCAACGCGGGTCTCGAGGACCTCGTCGCCCTGGCGATGGAGTACGCCTACTTCGAGACCGAGCCCGACCTGGCAACGATCGTCGTTCAGTAGCACCCGATGGTGGTCCGGGATCGACCGGTCCCGGACCACCGACCTGACCGGAAGGTTCGTGCGATGAGGCGACGACTGCGGCCCGTGCTGCTCGGCCTGGCTGGCGTGGTGGTGTTCCTCGCGCTGTGGCAGCTCGCCGCCACAGTCGGCTGGGTGAACGGCAAGTACGTTCCGCCGCCGACCGAGGTGTTCGCCTCCCTCGGGCGCATGATGCTCGACCTGCACTACTGGCGCACGATCGGCAACACCCTCACGACCTGGGCGATCGGCCTCGTCATCGCGGGCGTCGCCGCCCTCGCGCTGGGTACCGTGATCGGCCTCATCCCGTTCCTCCGCCGCTACACCCGCTCCACGGTGGAGTTCCTGCGCCCGATCCCGTCGGTCGCGATCATCCCGCTCGCGATCCTGATGTTCGGATACGACCGCGAGGCGTCCCTCGTCATCGTCGTGTTCGCGACGTTCTGGCAGATCTTCATCCAGGTGCTCTACGGCGTCGCCGACGTCGACCCCGTCGCGCGCGACACGCAGCGGAGTTTCGGCCTCTCGGCACGGTCACGGTTCGTGCACCTCGTGCTGCCGACGGCGCTGCCCTACATCATGACCGGCATCCGCCTCGGCGCGACCGTGGCCCTCATCCTCACCGTCACCGGCGAACTCCTCATCCAGGTCGACGGCATCGGACGTCTGCTCACCCAGCGGGGGACCGCCGCCGACTACGCCGGCGTCTACGCCCTCGTCGTGTCGGCCGGGCTTCTCGCGCTCGTCATCAACACGTTGGTGCGGATCATCGAACGTCGCGTTCTTGCCTGGCACGAATCGGTGCGAGCGGAGGTCGTGCTGTGAGCGCCCCCGCCGTGACCCGCCGTCTGCTTCCGGCGTCGGCGACCCGTCGCCTCCCCCGCTGGCTCGACGGCCTGCTCGAAGCGGTGGGGCTGCCGCTCGTGCTGCTCGTCCTGTGGGCGCTGTCGGCACTCGTGGCCCCCAACCGCTACTTCCCGGCACCCTGGCGCATCGCCGAGGCGTTCGTGAAGACCTGGGTGGGCGAGTCGTTCTTCGTCGACGTGCTGCCGAGCATCGGGCGCCTGCTCGTCGGACTGGCCCTCGCGATCGTGATCGGCATCGCGGTCGGCCTCCTCATCGGCTCGGTGCGCTGGCTGCGGCAGTTCGTCGAGCCCGTGTTCGAGTTCTTCCGCGCCGTGCCGCCGCCGATGCTCGTGCCGCTGCTCGCGATCACGCTCGGAATCGGCGACACGGCGAAGATCGCGGTCATCGTCGCCGGCGCGGTCTGGCCGATCCTCCTCAACACCGTGGAAGGCGTCCGCGCGGTCGACGCGGTGCAACGGGAGACGGCGACCTCGTACCAGCTTTCGACGGTGCAGCGCGTGGTCTACCTCACGCTGCCGAGTGCCGCCCCCCAGATCATGGCCGGCATCCGCCAGTCGCTGTCGATCGCCATCATCCTCATGGTGATCTCGGAGATGACGAACTCCTCGTCGGGGCTGGGCCTGCGGATCACCTTCTTCCAGCAGAACTTCCAGATCCCCGAGATGTGGAGCGGCATCGTGCTGCTCGGGTTCATCGGCATCGCGCTCGCGCTGCTGTTTCAGATCGCCGAGCGCCTCGTGCTCGGGTGGTATCGCGGCCTGAAGGAGACCGAACGTGCCTGACCAGAACCCTTCCCCGACCGCCATGCTGCGGGTCGAAGGCTTGCAGAAGTCGTACGGCGACTTCGTTGCGCTGCAGAACATCTCGTTCACCGCCAAGCAAGGTGAACTGGTCTGCATCGTCGGGCCCTCGGGTGCCGGCAAGACGACACTGCTGAAGTGCATCGCAGGCCTGCTCGCCCCGAGCGGCGGCATCGTCGAACTCGACGGCGAAGCCATCACCGGGCCCCCGAAGAAGATGGCGGTCGTCTTTCAGGAGTACGGTCGCAGCCTCATGCCGTGGATGACGGTGCGGCGCAACGTCGAGCTTCCGCTGCTGCGCACGACCCCCAAAGCCGAACGCCGCCATCTCGTCGACACGGTTCTCGAATCAGTGGGACTGAGCGCCGCGGGTGACAAGTACCCCTGGCAGCTTTCGGGCGGCATGCAACAGCGCGTCGCGATCGCGCGGGCCGTCGCGTACAGCCCGGAGGTGCTCATCATGGACGAGCCGTTCGCCTCCGTCGACGCACAGACCCGCGCCGACCTCGAGGACCTCGTGCGTTACATCTGGAAGAAGTTCGGAGTCACCGTGCTCTTCGTGACGCACGACATCGACGAATCCGTGTACCTCGGTCAGCGCGTGATCGTGTTGTCGATGACGCCGACGATCGTGCAGGAAGATCTCACGATCGACCTTCCCGAGGATCGCGATCAGCTCAACACCCGAGCCCTGCCCCGGTTCACCGAGCTGCGCACGCACGTGTACGAACAGATCCAGCGGGCGAAGCGCGACAGCGAGCGGCGACCCGACGCCGAGTCGCCCGCGGCCTGAGGACCACCGAACTCAGTCGGGAACGATGCGGGCGCCGTGCACGGGGCCGGTCGCGCGAACGACGTTGAGCTGCGCCGCCGAGAGGGCGATCTGCAGCTCGAGCGCGCCATCGAGGTCCGCCGCGAGGAACGCCACCGTCGGACCCGACCCGGAGACGATCCCGGCGAGGGCGCCGTTGCGTTCGCCGGTTTCGATCACCTTCGCGAGCGAGGGTTCGAGGTGCAGCGCCGGGGCCTGCAGATCGTTGTGCATCGCGGCCGCGAGCATCCGCGCATCTCCCGCCCGCAACGCCTGCAACACGTCGGTGCCGACCGTCGGCGCGGGGTTCGCGGGAGCCACCTCGTCGGCGTGCCGGGCGCGATGATCGTCGAGCTCGCGGTAGACGGCGGGCGTCGACAACCCGAAGTCGGCGATCGCGAGCACCCACTGGAACGTGCCCTGCGCGAGAGCGGGCGAGAGCTCGTCGCCGCGCCCGGTGCCGATCGCCGTTCCCCCGGTGATCGCGAACGGCACGTCGGCGCCGAGCTGGCGGGCGAGGTCGAGCATCTCGTCACGCGGCAGCTCGGTGCCCCAGAGCGCGTCGCAGGCGAGAAGGGTCGCGGCGGCATCCGCCGAGCCCCCACCCATGCCGCCGGTCACCGGAACGTGCTTCTCGATCTCGATGCGTGCGCCCCCGCGGTAGCCGGTGCGCTCCGCGAGCAGCTTCGCGGCGCGCACCGCGATGTTGGTGTCGTCGAGGGGGACGCGGCCGAGTTCGACGCTTCCGGTCATCCCGACGCTGAAGAACTCGGCCTCGCTCACTCGCACGTCTTCGTACAGCGACACCGCCTGGTAGGCGATGGCGACGTCGTGGTAGCCGTCGGCCTGCAGCGCGCCGACCTCGAGGTAGACGTTGATCTTGCCGGGAGCCCGCACATGCACGGAGCGCGGTACGGCCCGAGAGATCATTCCTCCACTCTAAGCTCGGGCGATCCTCAGAAAGTCCGCCACGGTGAGCTGTTCGCCCCGACGTGTCGGGTCGACCCCGGCGGCCTCCATCCGGGCGGATGCGGCGGCGGAGCCGCCGAGCACCTCGGCGAGTGCCTGCCGCAGCATCTTGCGGCGCTGCCCGAACGCGGCGTCGACGAGCGCGAAGGTGCGCACCCGCTCCTCCTCGGTGCCGGGGCGCTCGGCTCGTTCGAAAGCCACGAGGATCGAGTCGACGTTCGGCACGGGCCAGAACACCTGTCGGCTGACGTTGCCGGCGGTCGACCAGCGGCCGTACCAGGCGGCCTTGACGCTCGGCGACCCGTAGACCTTCGACCCGGGCGTCGCGGCGATGCGCTGCCCGACCTCCGCCTGCACCATCACCAAGGCGGTCTCCAGCGACGGCACCGTCTCGAGCAGGTGCAGCAGCACGGGCACCGAGACGTTGTACGGCAGATTCGCGACGAGTCGGCGGGGTGCCCCCGGGATGTCGACCCGCAGCGCGTCACCCGTGACGACCGCGAGCGGCGCCCCCGGTGCGAGCGCCTCGACGGTGTGCGGCAGCAGGTCGGCGAGCCGGCTGTCGATCTCGACGGCCGTCACCCGCGCGCCGGCTTCGAGCAGTCCGAGGGTGAGCGACCCGAGCCCGGGGCCCACCTCGAGCACCTCGTCGCCGGCCTCCACCCGAGCCGTCTTCACGATTCTGCGCACCGTGTTGCCGTCGACGACGAAGTTCTGGCCGAGCTTCTTCGTCGGCTGCAGGTCGAGTTGCGCGGCGAGGTCGCGGATCTCGGCGGGGCCGAGCAGCGCCACTAGGGCGCCTCGGCAGGGCGGTCGATCGGATCGGTCGGGGTGTCGACCGAGTTGTCGTCCCACCGGCCGTAGACGGCTTCGGTGTTGGAGGAGATCTGTGCGGCGAGCATCGACACGTCGGTGCCGAGGTGCTCGGCCATGAACCGCAGGGTGTGCGGCAGCAGATACGACGAGTTGGGCCGCCCGCGCCACGGCATCGGGGTGAGGTACAGGGCGTCCGTCTCGATGAGGATGTTGGCCCGCGGGATCGTCTCGAGGGCTTCGCGCAGCGCTCCCGCGTTCTTGAAGGTGACGGTGCCGGCGAACGAGAGGAACCACCCCGAGTCGGCGACCTCCTTCGCGAACTCGGCATCGCCCGAGAAGCAGTGGAACACGGTGCGTTCCGGCGCACCGACCCTCCGCAGCACCCGCAGAACGTCGCGGTGCG
The DNA here is from genome assembly GCF_014653215.1 of Pseudolysinimonas yzui. Lineage (GTDB taxonomy): Bacteria > Actinomycetota > Actinomycetes > Actinomycetales > Microbacteriaceae > Pseudolysinimonas_A > Pseudolysinimonas_A yzui. Next base: position 338,555 of record NZ_BNAI01000003.1, read on the forward strand.
CGTCGCGGTCGTGGATCTGCAGGGCGAGGTCGTGCTCTTTCGCGATCGCGATGTGCGCCTCGAACGAGCGGATCTGCGCATCCCGGCCGTCTTCGCCGGTGCGGAAGAAGTCGAGCCCCGTCTCACCGATGGCCCGCACCCGGGGACGCGTCGCGAGCTCGGCGATTCCGGCGAGGTGCTCGTCGAGCAACCCCTTCGCCTCCAGGTCGGGCGCCTCGTTGGGATGCAGCGCCACCGCCGCGAGCACGCGCGGCTCGTGCGAGGCGACCTCGGCGCTCCACCGCGACGTCTCCAGGTCGGTGCCGACCTGCACGACCCCGCGCACCCCGACGCTCGACGCCCGATCGAGCTGCTCTTTGAAGTCGAGCGAGCTCGCCCCGTCCTCGATCTCGAGGTGCGTGTGGTTGTCGTAGATCGGAACCACCAGCGGCACCGGCAGCGGCGGGTAGTCCGCGACCAGTTCGTCGGGACCCCGCTCGCGGGACCGCAGGAAGGCGTCCGTCACGTCGCAGCTGCCTCGATCTCGATACGCGGGAAGAGCGGATCGAGCGACGCCACCGTTCCCCCGCCCGGGCGGTCCCAGGCACGGTCGACGCGCTGCTCGAGCAGCGCCCCGGACTCGCCGAGCGCCGCCCAGAGCTTCGCCGTCGCCTGGGGCATGACGGGCGAGTACAGCACCGCGAGGGTGCCGACCCCGTGCGCCAGCGTCGCGAGCACCTGGTCGAGGCGCTCGGCCTGGGCCTCGTCCTTGGCGAGCACCCACGGCGCCTGCTCGGTCACGTACCCGTTGAGCGCATCGACGAGGGAGCCGATCGCGGCGATCGCCTCATGGATCGCGAGCTCACCGATTGCCGCATGGGCGGCATCCGTCACGTTCTTCTCGAGGTCGGTGATGGCGACATCCCGGGGGGCATCGGGAACGACCCCGCCGCGGTACTTCTCGAGCATCGCGATGACCCGTGACGCGAGGTTTCCGAAACCGTTCGCGAGTTCCGCCTGGTAGCGCGCCGACAGGTCCTCCCACGAGAACGAGCCGTCCTGCCCGAAGGTGATCGCCGAGAGGAAGTAGTAGCGGAAGGCGTCGGATCCGAAGACATCCGTGATCTGATGCGGCGCGATGCCGGTGAGCTTCGACTTCGACATCTTCTCGCCGCCGACGAGCAGCCAGCCGTGCCCGAAGACGCGCGCCGGCACCGGCAGGCCCGCGGCCATGAGCATCGCCGGCCAGATGACGGCGTGGAACCGGGCGATGTCCTTGCCGACGATGTGCACGGCGGGCCAGCGGCGGCGGAAGGTCTCGGTGTCGGCGCCCCAGCCGACGGCGGTCGCGTAGTTGAGCAGCGCGTCGAACCAGACGTAGACGACGTGTGTCGGATCCCACGGCACCTTGATGCCCCAGTCGAAACTCGACCGCGAGATCGACAGGTCTTCGAGCCCCTGTTTGACGAACTGGATGATCTCGTTGCGCACGCTGTCGGGCTGCACGAAGTCGGGCTGCTCCTCGTAGAGCCGCAGCAGGGCATCCCCGAAGTCGCTCATGCGGAAGAAGTAGTTCTTCTCGCTGAGGATCTCGACCGGCCGGGAGTGGATCTTGCAGACGTACTGGCCGGCGAACTCGCCCTCCTCAGGCAGGTCGAGGTCGTCGAGCTGCTTGTACTCCTCGCAGCCGACGCAGTAGTACCCCTCGTACTCGCCCTCGTAGATGTGGCCCTCGTCGTAGAGCTGCTGCAGGAACTTCGCGACGGCGGTCTCGTGCCGCTCGTCGGTGGTGCGGATGAAGTCGTCGTTCGCGATGTCGAGGGTGTCGAGCACGGGGAGCCAGGCCTCCGCGACGAGCTTGTCGGCCCAGGCCTTCGGACTCACGCCGTTGGCGGCGGCGGTGCGCTCGATCTTCTGCCCGTGCTCGTCGGTTCCGGTGAGCAGCCAGGTGTCGTCGCCCGCCTGCCGGTGCCAGCGCGCGAGCACGTCCGCCGCGACCTCCGTGTACGCGTGCCCGATGTGGGGCACGTCGTTGACGTAGAAGATCGGCGTCGTGATGTAGAACCGGCCGGGCTGAGACACGTGCTTCAGCCTAGCTTTCGCGCCCGCGTGTTACTGAGGCGTCGAAAAGGGTCGCTCTGAAGCCAAGGATCCGACCACTTTCGACGCCTCAGGAACCCTTCGCGCGGATGGCCGCCTCGTACAGGTCACGTGAGGACAGGCCCGTGGCGGCGGCGACATCGGCGGCGGCCTCTTTCAGGCGGATGCCGTCGGCCGCCAGCTCGAGGACCGTCGCGACCGCGGCATCCCGGCTCATCGTCGCGGCGGCGGCGGGAGCGCCCTCGACGACGATGACGATCTCGCCGCGTGCGCCGTCGGCGTAGCGTTCGGCGAGTTCGGCGAGCGTGCTGCGGGCGACCTCTTCGTACAGCTTGGTCAGCTCGCGGCAGACGGCGGCCCGGCGGTCGGCGCCGAACACCGTCGCGAGGTCGGCGAGGGCGTCGCCGATGCGATGCGGCGACTCGAAGAAGACGAGGGTGCGGGTCTCGGTGGCGAGCGGGGCGAGCGCGGCGACGCGGCCCTTGCGCGGCAGGAAGCCCTCGAAGGCGAAACGGTCGGTCGGCAGGCCGGAGAGGGCGAGGGCCGTCAGCACGGCACTCGGCCCGGGCAGGGCGGTCACCTGCACCCCCGCGTCGATCGCGGCGGCGACGAGCGCGTAGCCGGGGTCGCTCACGGTCGGCATGCCGGCATCCGACAGCACGAGAACATCCTCGGTGCGGGCGAGTTCGACGAGTTCGGCGGCGCGCTCCCGTTCGTTGTGCTCGTGCAGCGCGACCAGCTTCGGCCGGTTCTCGATGCCGAGCCCGCGCAGCAACTGCACCGTCACCCGGGTGTCCTCGGCGGCGATCGTGCCGACGCGTTCCAGCGTCTCCACGAGCCGCCGTGACGCGTCGCCGAGGTTGCCGATCGGCGTCGCCCCGAGAATGATCACGCCCCATCCTCTCGCGCATACGATTCTGGGGTGACGCAACTCGAGCTGCCGGGATCGCGGCTCGACGACTGGTGGACCCGGGTGCAGAGCACGGAGGCCGCGCGACGCGCGTGGCGCTGGGGCGGGCCAGCCGTCGTCACCGCGGTGGCCGCGGCGACGCGGCTGATCGGGCTCGGGCATCCCGGGTCGCTCGTGTTCGACGAGACCTACTACGTGAAGGATGCCTACACCCTCTCGCAGCTCGGTTACGAGGGCAGCTGGCCGGCCGACGCGAACACCGCGTTCAACGCCGGCGACCCGTCGGGGTACCTCAGCGGGGCGTCGTTCGTCGCGCATCCCCCGGTCGGCAAGTGGATCATCGCCGCCGGGATGGCGCTGTTCGGCGCCGACGATCCGTTCGGCTGGCGCGTCTCGGTCGCGATCGTCGGCATCCTGCTCGTCGTGCTCACAATGGGCGTCGCGCACCTGCTGTTCGCCCGCCCCCTGCTCACGGTGATCGCCGGCGGGCTGCTGGCGATCGACGGCAACGCGATCGTGCTGAGCCGGGTCGCGCTGCTCGACACGATGCTCGCCTTCTTCGCCCTGCTCGGCGTGCTGTTCGTGGTGCTCGACCGGGGGTTCGCGAAACGTCGGCTCGCCGCCCACGTCGCCGCTCGCGGCACGACGGGCTGGGGCCCGGCCCTCTTCTGGCGGCCGTGGCTGCTGGCGGCATCGATCGCCTTCGGCCTCGCGACGGGGGTGAAGTGGAGCGGCCTCTACTTCCTCGCGATCTTCGGCGTCTACGTCGTGGTGGGCGAACTGCTGCTGCGCCGGCAGGCAGGCATCGAGTTCTGGGCGACCGGCGGCATCCTCAAACAGGCGCCGGTGACCTTCCTGCTGCTGGTGCCGCTCGCCGCGGCCGTGTACCTCGTCTCATGGACGGGCTGGTTCGTCACCGACGGCGGCTACCACCGGCACTGGGTCGAGGGCGGCGGTGAGGCGTGGACCGGGGGGCTGGCCTGGGTGCCGACCGCGTTCCAGAACTGGTGGCACTACGAAGCCGCCGTGTACACGTATCACGTCGGCGAGAGCAGCCCGCACGGCTACCAGTCGAACCCGCTCACCTGGCTGTTCCTGGTGCGGCCGACGAGCATGTTCTACCAGGGCTTCTCCGACGGCAGCGTGCAGACGATCCTCGACATCGCCAACCCGCTCATCTGGTGGGCGGCGACTGCGGCGGCCTTCTGGCTCGTCGTTCGCGTGGTGCAGCGCCTGCGGCGGCGGGAACCCGTCGCGACCGAGGCGCTCATCCTCACCGGCATCGCCGCGGGCTACCTGCCGTGGCTGCTCTACCTCCACCGCACGGTGTTCAGCTTCTACACGATCGCGTTCGAGCCCTACCTGATCCTCGCGCTCACCGCCGCCCTCGGGATGCTGCTGGGCACCGCCGCCGACCCCGAATCACGACGCACGGTCGGCATCCGCGCGGTCGGCGTCTTCCTCGGCGTCTGCGTCCTGCTGAGCCTGTTCTTCCTGCCGATCTGGACCGGGATGTCGGTGCCCGACTGGTTCTTCCGCATCCACCTGTGGCTGCCGTCGTGGTTGTGAGAATCCTGTAACACGCCTGGAACTTGACACGTCCTAGACTCTCGGGCGGGGGGACCAGCTCGAGACAGGACCCCCGATGTCGCGCCGCCGCACCCTTGCCGGCCTTACGGCCCTCACTGCCCTCACCGGAACGCTCGTGTTCGCCGGCGCCATCGCCGCGAACGCGGATGGCGGCCTCGAGTTCGCCCCCGCTCTCGAGAACCTCAACACCCCGTGGACGAACTCGGGTTTCGAGTTCTCGGGCACCTCGACCAACGGCGGCGACCCGACGGTGACGGTGTGGGATGACGACGGGGAAACGCAGCTGTGCTCCGCGCCGGTCGTGGCGAACGCCTGGTCGTGCACGACGGCGAACCCGCTGCCGGTCGGCCCGCACTCGTACACGGCGACCCAGGCCATTCCCGACCTCCCCCCGGTTCAGGACGTCGTCGCGATCTACGTCATCCCTTCCGCCCCGACGTACGACAACGCCAACCCCTACGTGATCGACGAAGATGCCGAGGCCTTCTTCTCCGGCGACACCTCCGCGCCGGACTCGGTCATCCAGGTGACCGTCGACGGGATCACCCCGTCGTGCACGACCCCGAACATCCCGGCCCCGGGCGACTGGTCCTGCTCGTTCTCGACCGCCGGGGTCGCTCCAGGCGAATACACGATGCGGGTGCGGCAGACCACCGGGCCGTACTGGAGCGAAGCATCGGGTCCGCTGATCATCACCGACACCGTCGACTTCTTCATCACGTCGCCGGTGACGGCGCTCGCGGGTTCGGGCTTCACCATCTCGGGTACCGCCGACTCCGACGACACCTCCGCCATCGACGTGCGTCTCGGCACCGAGGTCACCGGCGACCTGCTCTGCTCGGCGACGTGGGAGGCGGGCGCCTGGTCGTGCGACGCCTCCCCCCTCACCCCGGGTGACTACGCCCTCACCGCCTGGCAGGCCACGCGCACCTCACCCACCGTGCCGCTCAGCGTGCTGGTTCCCGCACCCGAACTCGACGTCCCGCTGAACTGGACGATCGACGCCGGCGACGACGCCGCCTACTCCGGCCTCACCACCTACCCGAACGTCGACGTGCTGATCGACGTCGAAGGGTGGGGCTTCTGTCAGACGGACGGGCCCTTCGCGACTCCCGGCACGGCGTGGCAGTGCCCGATCTCGGCACCGCCGGTGGGCAGCTACGCCGTCTCGATCCGCCAGTTCATCTCCGGCTCACCGAGCCAGACCCTCGAAGGCACGCTGACGGTGCAGCCCGCGCTGCAGATCACCGTCCCCGGCGGCGATGTCGTCTGGACCGCGGGCGACTTCCTCGCCGTGTCGGGCACCTCGCCCTCGAACGATCAGATCGACGTCTCCCTCGACGGCGACTTCGGCACCCCGGTGTGCACGATCGCGGCACCCGTCCCCACCGACTGGACCTGCCCGGGGATCGCCGTCGACCCCGGCCCCCACACGTTGACGGCCAGCCAGTACCTGCAGAACGACGAGGTCGTCGCCTTCGACGTGCTGCTGCCGGCCCCCGACCTTCCGGGTACCTTCAGCTTCGAACCGGGCACGGCGAATGCCACCGTCGCCGGCACGCGCGCCTACGACGCCTCGACCCGGGTGACCGTTTTCGAGGACTACGGGGAGGGCGTCGGGCCCGAGCTGGCGACCACCACCTGCCCGCAGGGTCTCGCCGGCACCTTCACCTGCGTGCTCGACCTGTCGTCGCTCGCCGTCGGCACCTACATCGTGCGCGTCGAACACTTCCTGCCCGGTCAGCCCGAAGTACTCGCGGAGTACTCCGAGACCTACCTCTCCATCGAGTCGGGCGACTACACCGGCCCGGTTCTCGGTTGCACGTTCCAGCCGAGCGGCGTGACGATCTCTGCGGCGGCGCCGACGAACATCGGGATCTACACCCTCGTCCCCTCGATCGACGACGCCGGCTGGGCGCTGGCCGCACAGGGGTACTGCGGCGGAAGCGCCGGATACCGCGACGACTCCGTCGACCTCTGGGATGACACGCCCCTCGGCGGTGAGGGCGGAGCCGGCTGCACGACCGCGGGCTGTGTGCTGACCGACCTGGCGCCGGGGATCTACGAGGTCTACTACTCCGGCGCCGAGGGTGAGACGGAGGGCACCGGCTCGTTCGACTACCTGTTCCGCGTGCCCGAGACCCCCACCGCCGTCGCGGCGAGCGCGGGCAACTCGGTCGCCCTCTCCGGCGCCGCCACGGCCGGTGATCTCGTCCGCGTCGTCGGCGGATCGGGCGCGACCCTGTGTCAGACGACGGCGAACGGCGCCGGCGCCTGGGCGTGCGGGTTCGCCGCCTCGACCGAGACCAGCGCCCGCGCGATCAGCGTCGATCCCCAGTCCGGCGGTCTGTCGGCCTACTCGGCGAGCCACAGCATCCCGGTCTTCGTCGCGCCGGTCACGCCGCCGGTCACGCCGGTGACGCCCGGGCCGCAGCTCCCCACGCTCGTGCAGTGGCTGCTGAACTTCGACGGCGACCTGATGAACCTGAAGCCCGGCGACACCTTCTCGATGACGATCGAGGGGATGCCGGCCGGCTGGGGCATCGAGGTCGTCATCCACTCGACGCCCCGCAGCCTCGGCACCGCGGTTGCGACGGGGGGCCCGCAGACGCTGGAGTTCACGGTGCCCGACGACATCGAGTCGGGCGATCACCGCATCGAGGTCATCGCCACGACCCCGCTCGGCACGAGCTACTACGAGAACGTCGACGCCCGAGTGATCGGCGGCGTCGACCCCGTCGCGGAGGACGAACCGGAGGAGGCGACCGACGGCTCGACCTCGACCGGTTCCGGTGGTCCCGGCACGGGCGACCGCAGCAACCCGGCGGCCCCGAGCGCGCTCACCGATTCGATCGCGCCGCTCGCGCAGATCGTCGACAACCCGGTGACGATCGCGATCGCGGGCGGCCTCGCCCTCGCCCTGCTCTTCCTCGTCGCCCTGCCGACGGAGTTGCTCAACTCGTCGCTGTCGTCGAACAGCTCGCGTCTCGGGCGGGTCTACGGCACCGTCGACCGGGCGATGACGCGGGCGCAGGACTGGCTCATCCGATTCACCCGCTCGCGGGCGATCGCCGCCGGGCTGCTCGTCGTGCTGGTGGCGATCATCTACGGCTTCGTCGACCCGGGTTTCGGGTTCGACATCGTGTCGCTACGGCTCGTGCTGTCGCTCGGGATCGCCTTCTTCCTGCTGAGCTTCGTGGCGTCGTGGATCTCCGGTCTCATCATCCGGAGGGCGTGGGGCGCGATCGGCGTCGTCGCGATGCAGCCGACGATCATCCTGTTCGCCGTCGTCGGTGTCATCGTCGCGCGCATCCTCGAGTTCTCGCCCGGCTTCCTCGTCGGCGTCGCGATCGGGCTCGAGCTGCTGCAGGCGAGCAAGCAGGTGAGCGCGCGCGCCGTCTTCGTGCAGATCGGCGTCGTGACCGGGCTCGCCCTGGCGGCGTGGATCGTCTATTCGCTCTTCACCCCCGGCAACGACTTCGCCGGGATGCTGGTCGAGGACACCATGGTCGCGGTGACCGCCGAGGGACTCACCGGTGCGCTGATCGCGGTGTTCCCGCTCAAGTTCCTCGACGGACGCGAACTCTGGGAGGTGTCGAAGCGGCTCTGGGTCGGTGCCTTCCTGCTGGTGGCGGTCGCCTTCGCGCTGCTCGTGCTGCCGACGGCGATCGCGGGCACGGATGTCGCCGACTACGGCGTCTGGCTGCTCGTCTTCGCGGTGTTCGGTGGGCTGTCGCTCGCCGTGTGGCTGATCTTCGTCCGCGCCGATAAGCGGGCAGCCGTAGCCGAGAAGGAGGATGTCGACGCGTAGCGGGTGATCGGCGGGTGAGAGAACTCTCACCCCCGCGAAACACTGCGCTAACACGGGGCCGCCAAGATGAGGACACCCCGTTTTTCCCGCGGAGCGTTTCTGCTTACCCCAGGCGCGTGCCGCGTCCCCTTTCATCGCGTTACCCCAACCCGCATTGGACCCGACGTGCCTGAAATCCGACTCCTCGCGCGCCCGATCGTCGCCGCTCTCGCGCTGCTCCTCGTCGTGCTCGCCGCAACGCTCCTCGCCACCACCTCGAGCGCCCGTGCGGCGGTCTCGATCTCCATCTCGCCCGCCGTGGTGCATGCCGACAGCGCCATCACGATCTCGGGATCGAAAGACCCCGCCGGCACGGTGACGGTCGCCCTGCGGCCCCCGGGTGCGACCTGGATCGCGCTCGCCTGTTCCGGGACGGGCGCCGGGTCTGCCGCCTGGTCCTGCGCCGCGCCCGGGGGGCCGCGGCATCTCGGCAACCACCAGATCCAGGTGAGCGAGACGGTCGGCGACGTCACGTCGGTGGCGACCGCGAAGTTCGAGGTGGTGCCGCTCGCCGTGGGTGGCGCGGTCGCCCCGCCGCCGCCTCCCCCGCCGACCCCCACCCCGACGGTGACGCCGACTCCGACGGTCACGCCCACCCCGACGGTCACCCCCACCCCGACTCCGAAGCCGACGTCGACCGCGGTGCCGAACGGGCCGCCCACCGGCGGCAAGCCCGAGGCCGACCCCGACGAGGAGCTCGAGACCTTCGCCCTGCCCGAGGAGTCTCCGACGCCGACCCCGGGCATCACTCCGGTCGCGCTCGCCGACCCGGTCGCGGCCGACCCGCAGACGCCTGCGTCCCCGCGGCCCGCGTCGTCCGTCGGCGACGACCCCGCGGCCCCGAGCGTGCTCAACGAAGCGGTCACGACGATCCAGGACATCTTCAAGAATCCGCTCACGGTCGCCGTGGCGGCCGGCATCGGCGGCCTCATCCTGCTGCTCGTCGCGATCCCCGCCAACATCCTGGACGCGACGATCGAGGCGAACTGGGACCGCATCCGCGCCCCCTTCACCCGGCTGGTGCGGTTCGGCGACCGGGTGCGTGCGCTCACCGCGAAGCTGCCGCGATTCCCGTTCCCCGCGCCGCTCGTGATCATCCTGGCGACGGTCGCGTTCGGGTTCTCGAACCCCGAATTCGGCGTCGACGCGACCTCGCTGCGCATGACGCTCGCCCTCGCGCTCGGCCTCATCCTCGTCGTGCTCGTGCCCACCACGATCACCCGCATCATGATGGGTCGGCGCTGGCACGTGCCCGCGCAGATCGTGGCCCGGCCGGGTGCCTTCGTGCTGGCCCTGCTCGGTGTGCTGGCGTCGCGCACGATCGGATTCAGCCCCGGCATCCTCGTCGGTCTCGTCCTCGGACTCGAGCTGGCCCGCAGCGCGCGCGCCGAAGACCGCAACCGGGCCACGGCGATCCGGCTGACCGCGACCCTCGGCATCGCCCTCGCCGCCTGGCTCGGCTATTCCGCCCTGCACGGGTTGTGGAGCGGCAGCGCACCGGACGTGCTCGGGCAGCTCACCCTCGAGACGCTCGGGGCCGCCGCATCCGAGGGGCTCGCCGGCGTCATGGTCGCGATCCTGCCGGTGACGTTCCTCGAGGGCCGCGAGCTGTTCGACGACGCCAAGGGCCGCTGGCTGGCGCTCGCGATCCCCGCGACGTTCGCCTTCGCCCTCATCGTGCTGCCGACGGTGACGACCGCCGACGGTCCGCAGCAGCCGATCGGGCTCTGGATCGGGGTGCTGGTCGGGTTCAGTCTCCTGGTCGCGGCGATCTGGCTGACCTTCCGGATCCTCGATGCGAGGGAGGCGAAGCGCGAGGCGGCTCGTAGCACAGAGAAACACGCGGTGGAGGCCGGATAATCTGGCCGGATGCCAGTTTCTCCCGACGACGCCGCTTCGTCTCCCGCCGACTCGCACGCCGAAACGCACACCGACCGCAACTACGGGTTCAAGACCCGGGCCATCCACGCCGGCAACATCCCCGACGCGGTGAGCGGTTCGCGCGCGCTGCCGATCTACCAGTCGAGTGCGTTCGTCTTCGACGACACGGCGGATGCCGCTGCCCGCTTCGCCCTGCAGAAGTACGGCAACATCTACAGTCGGCTGGCGAACCCGACGGTCGCCTCGTTCGAGGAGCGCATCGCGAGCCTGGAGGGCGGCCTCGGCGCCGTCGCCACGGCATCCGGCCTCGGCGCGGAGTTCATCACCTTCGCCTCGCTCGCCGGCGCCGGCGACCACATCGTGTCGGCCGCGTCTCTCTACGGCGGCTCGGTCACCCAGCTCGACGTCACCCTGCGGCGCTTCGGCGTCGAGACGACCTTCGTCGCCGGCACGAACCCCGAGGACTACGCGGCGGCGATCACCGACAAGACGAAGCTCATCTTCACCGAGTCGGTCACCAACCCGTCGGGTGACATCGCCGACCTCGAGGGTCTCGCCGATGTCGCGCACGCGCACCACCTGCCGCTCATCGTCGACTCGACCGTCGCGACCCCCTACCTCAACCGTCCGATCGAGTGGGGGGCGGATGTCGTCATCCACTCGGCCACGAAGTTCCTGGGCGGCCACGGCACGACCCTCGGCGGCGTCGTCGTCGAGTCGGGCCGGTTCCACTGGGCGAACGAGCGCTTCCCCCTGTTCGACACCGAGGTCGCCCACTACGGCGGGCTGAACTGGCACGGCAACTTCGGCGAGTACGCGTTCCTCACCCGGCTGCGCGCCGAGCAGTTGCGCGACATCGGCCCGGCCCTCTCCCCGCACTCGGCGTGGCTGCTCGCGCTCGGCGTCGAGACGCTGCCGTACCGCATGCAGGCGCACGTCGACAACGCCCGCGCCGTCGCCGAATGGCTGGATGCCGACCCGCGCATCGGCTTCGTCAACTGGGCGGGCCTGCCGCAGCATCCGCACTTCGAGCGCGCCAAGAAGTACTTGCCCAAGGGTCCGGGCTCGGTGTTCTCGTTCGGGGTGAAGGGCGGCCGCGCCGCGGGTCAGACCTTCATCGAGAGCGTCAACCTCGCGTCGCACCTGGCGAACATCGGCGACGCGAAGACCCTCGTCATCCACCCCGGCTCGACGACGCACGCCCAGCTCACCGAGCAGCAGCTGGTGGATGCCGGCGTGCAGCCGGGCCTGGTGCGCATCAGCGTCGGCATCGAGGATGTCGAGGACATCATCGCCGACCTCGACCAAGCGCTCGCCGCCGCGGTGAAGGGATAATCGGAACATGCCTACTGCGACTGCCGATGTCGATCTCGAGACCGTCCACCTCACGAACGGCCTCACCTGCGACATCCCGGCCTCCTCGCCGCTCGCGAAGCTGCTGAAGAGCAAGCGCACCTGGGTCGGCCCGTCGGCGCAGGATCGCCTGAAGATCCTGCAGAAGGCGAAGACCGTCGCGATCGTCGGCGCCTCGCCGAACCCGGCGCGTTCGTCGTTCTTCGTCGCGACCTACCTCAAGCAGTCGAGCGACTACGAGCTGTACTTCGTCAACCCGAACGCCGACGAGATCCTCGGGCAGAAGGTCTACAAGTCGCTCGCCGACCTGCCGGTGGTGCCCGACATCGTCGACGTCTTCCGCAAGGGCAGCGACATCCCCCAGGTGATGGATGAGGCCCTGGCGATCGGCGCGAAGACCGTGTGGGTGCAACTGGGCATCTGGAACGAGGAGGCGGCGTACTACGGCGAGTCGAAGGGACTCACCGTCGTGATGGACCGCTGCATCAAGGTCGAGCACGCCCGCTTCCACGGCGGCCTGCACCTGCTCGGCTTCGACACCGGTCAGATCACCGCGCGCAAGACCCTCCGCTGACCCTGCCGGGTAATCCGTCACACATGCGACGGATTACCGGGACCTGCGCGCTTGAATTGGCGGATTAGTGCCACCGCGAGTCCCCGCACATTACGGATCGTGTCAGGCGGGTTCCCGGTGCGGCGGGACGCGCCGTTAGCGTGGCTCTCAGTGTCAGGGTGACATTGCCGCGTTGCGGTGGTTGGCTCCTGATCACTGGGTGTCTGGCTCTTAGCGTGGGTGCCGCCTTCGGGCTGGCGAGCATGCGTTTTGCCGACGCCCGGTGTGATGGACC
>NZ_BNAI01000004.1 GCF_014653215.1 Pseudolysinimonas yzui
GTCGCCCAGGAACTCAACGGCCGACCACGCAAAACGCTCGGCTGGAATACCCCAGCCGAGCGTCTGCGTGATCTACTGACAACCACATAGGCCATCACGTGTTGCGAGGACCCTTAGAAACCGCCGAGAGGAGGCGGGGCCGTTTCGCGTGTACGGGGATCTGCCGCGGCTGGAGCCGTGACTCAGGATTCGGGGAGCGGGGAGAGCCGGGAGCGCGCCGCGATGAGGTCGACGGCATACGCGTCGAGCCGCCGATCTTCGTCGCTCACCAGTTCGAGGGGGCGCACCGGGAGCGCCCGGCCGTCGTCACCGGGGTCGACGAAGATGCTCATGCACTGGGTGGTCGCGGCGAGACCCTGAGGGTCGGTCGCCGGGCCCGACCGCACGTGCACGGCGACGTGCAGGCTGTGCGGCCCGGTGTGGATGAGCCGGGCGTCGAGTTCGACGAGGTGGCCGATGCGGATCGGCCGGAAAAAGTGGATGCCGCCCGAGTAGACGGCGACCGCCCGATCCGATGACCAGCTCGCCGCGCAGGCGAAGGCCGTCTCTTCGATCCAGCGCATGACGGTGCCGCCGTGGGCGTTGCCGCCGAAGTTGGTGACGGCGGGTTGCGCGAGAAACCGGAACGTCGTGCGCGGCGTCGTGCCGGCATCCGTGTACTCCTGGGCGAGCATCGCGTCCCGGATCTCGCGGCGGGCCTCGAGCCGCCCCGCGGCGTTCTCGTGCAGCAGCCGTTCCTCGTCGGTGCGCGGCGTCCACGCCGGCACCGCGCGCGGCCTGCCGTCGCCATCCACGGCGACGAAGACCAGGATGCAGTGCGTCGCCCGCGTGTACACCCGGGTCTGCACATCCGCCGCCTCGATCTCGACGAGCACCTGCATGCTCGATCGGCCGGTGTGGATGACGCGCGCGTGCGCCTGGATCAGGTCGCCGACCGCGATCGGCCGGGTGAAGTGCACGTTGCCGACGTAGGCGGTGACGCAATAGCCGGCCGACCAGCCGACCGCGCAGGCGTAGCCCGCCTGATCGATCCACTCCAGCACGCTGCCCGCGGCGACGATCTCGCCTCCGACGTTGGAATCCTGAGGCATGGCGAGAAAGCGCAGGGTGATCCGATCGTCCACGCCCCCAGGATGGCAGCTCTAGGCTCGTCGCGTGCCCTCCTCCGCCCTGTCGATCACGTCGGCCGTTCCCGACCCGGCCCTGCTCGACCTGCCGTGGGACCTGCCGCTCGAGCTCTGGCCCGACGAGACGATCGCGGCGCTGCCGAAGGGCATCTCGCGCCACCTGGTGCGTTTCGTGCGGTTCGGCGAGCACGTGCTGGCGATCAAGGAGACGACCGAGGAGATGGCGAAGCGGGAGTACGACCTGCTGCGCACCCTCAACCGTCTCGACATGCCGTGCGTCGAACCGATCGCGGTCATCACCAACCGCTCGGCCGCCGACGGCGAGGTGCTCGCTCCCGTGCTGGTCACCCGGCACCTGCGGTTCTCGCTCCCCTACCGCGCGATCTACTCGCAGTCGCTGCGCCCCGACACGGCGACGCGGCTCGTCGATGCGCTCGCGGTGCTGCTCGCCCGTCTGCATGTCGCCGGATTCTTCTGGGGTGACGTGTCACTGTCGAACACACTGTTCCGCCGCGATGCCGGATCGTTCGCGGCCTACCTCGTCGACGCCGAGACGGGAAAGCTCTACGACTCGGCGCTGAGCGACGGGCAGCGCGACCAGGACCTGGAGATCGGCCGCGTCAACATCGCCGGCGAACTGCTCGACCTCCAGGCCGGCGGCAAACTCGACGAGGATGTCGACCCGGTGACGGTCGCCGATCGCATCGTCGCGTCGTACCGCGAACTGTGGACCGAGCTCACCGCCTCCGAGTCGTTCCCCGAGAGCGAGCGCTGGCGCATCGCCCGCCGCGTCGAACGGCTCAACGACCTCGGTTTCGACATCGAAGAGCTCAGCATCAGCCGCGACGAGACGGGCGCGCGGGTGCTCATCCAGCCGAAGGTGGTGGATGCCGGCCACCACTCGCGCCGGCTGCTGCGGCTCACCGGGCTCGACGCCGGCGAGAACCAGGCGCGGCGCCTGCTCAACGACCTCGACGCGTACCGGATGTCGGGCGACCGCACGACGCGAGACGAGGAGACCGTCGCGCACGAGTGGCTCGCGAGGGTGTTCGAGCCCGTCGTGCGGGCGATTCCGCGCGAACTGCGCGGCAAGCTCGAGCCCGCCGAGGTGTTCCACCAGCTGCTCGAACACCGCTGGTATCGCTCGCAGGACGAGAAGCGCAACGTCCCCCTCGCCGAAGCACTCACCTCCTACATCGAGACCGTGCTGCGCCACCGCCGCGACGAGATGACCGTCGTCGGGCCGCCGACGGGCGCGATCGGCACGATCACCGGGCCGAATCAGGTCGTCGAGGATTGGCGCGACAAGGTCTGATTGTTTACTTGCTCATAGACAAATCCCTAAGTACACTCACAAGTTAACCTAGGGAGCCATCGTGTCGCAGATCGCGTCGGAGCGTCCATCGCGCCTCCCTCGAGCGGAACGGCGGGAGCAGATTCTCGCGGCGGCGACGACGGCATTTGCCCGCACCGGGTTCGCGGGTACCGGGCTGGACGAGATCGCTTCGCAGGCTGGAGTGACCCGGGTGATTCTCTACCGGCACTTCGACTCGAAGACCGAGCTGTATCAGGCGGCTCTGGATCGCTTCTGCGCAGTGCTCGGCGATCATGTATCCAAGCCGGTCGGCGGCTTCACCGACACCAGCATCGACGGGCTACTGAGCGCTGCAGCCGCCGAGCCAGACGGCTTCCGGCTGCTGTTCGTGCATGCCGCCCGGGAGCCCGAGTTCGAAGCGCTTGCCCAGCGTTTCCGTTCCAACATCACCCGAACGGCTCATCTGCAAATCTCAAAGGTCATCAGCGACCGGGCGTGGGCGCGCTGGGCGGCACAGTTGGCCCCGACGGTGGCAATCGAGGCGATTGTCGCCTGGCTCGACGTCGGACAGCCAGACCCGGACCTTGCCCCCGACCGCGTGCGGCACGTCATCGCGGGAGTCATCGCGGCTGCCTCTGCTGCCGCCGAGCACGCCGACTCCCTGCCACCGACCGCTTGACCCCGCACATCCACCACCGCCGGAGGAGTTCGTGACCGGAGCCAGCGATCAGACGTCCAAGGTTCTGCGGGCTTGGGAGCGGAGCGCCCCGACCTATGACCGAAAGATCACCTCGTTCGAGAAGGGGCCGTTCCGCGGTGGCCGGGAGTGGATCGGGGAACGGGCCAGCGGGCGAGTCCTGGATGTCGCGACAGGCACGGGCCGCAACTTTCCACACTTCCCCCCGAGTGCCACGGTGACGGGAATCGACCTGAGCCCCGCCATGCTGAGTGTCGCCCGGCAGCGCGCCGCCGACCTTGGCCGTGATGTCGATCTGACGCACGGGGATGCCGAGCACTTGCCATTTAGCGACGACTCGTTCGACACAGTGGTGTGTGCCCTCTCGCTGTGCACCATCCCGGACCAGGTCGCAGCCATTGGCGAGATGAAACGAGTCCTGGTCCCCGGTGGACGGCTCTTGCTCATCGATCACATCGGAAGCAGCTGGCCCCCGATCTTTGCTTGGCAATGGCTGTTGGAGCAGGTCACCGTCCGCGTCGTCGGGGAACACTTCACGCGACGCCCGCTGAAGCTGGTGGAGTCTGCCGGGTTCGAGATCGTCGAAGTCGAGCGACTCAAGGCGGGCACCATCGAGCGAGTCCACGCCCGCAAGCTCTCATGATGATCGGGCCCAAGCTCGGGGCGGGCCGCGAGGCCGAAGTGTTTGCCTGGGGCCGCGACGCGGTCGTGAAACTCTATCGACCCGGATTCCGCGGCCACGAGGCGGAAGCCGCCGCGTTGCGTCATCTTGAAGGTCACGGGGTCGCTCCGAGCTTGATCCAGGTTGTGGACCACGACCGACGGCGCGGTCTGGTCCTCGAGCGCCTCGACGGGTCCAACATGCTCACCCTGCTCCAGCGACAGCCTTGGCGCCTCCCGAACCTCGCAAGACACCTTGCCCGGGCACACCTTCGCATCCACGCAATCGAGGCACCAGAAGACCTTCCCGACCTCCGCGACGTCTTGGCAACGCGCATCCATCGGGCGCCGATGCCCTCGAAGCTGCGCGAGTTCGCCCTGCGCGAGCTCAGTACGTTGCCACGAGGCGACCGACTCGCTCATGGTGACTTTCACCCCGGGAACCTGCTGGTCGCCCGCGATGAGGTCACGGTGATCGACTGGGTCGGCGCCACTCGCGGCGCGCCGGAGGCCGACCATGCGCGCACGTTGCTATTGCTGCGGTGGGCCGACCCCTTGCCGGGAACGCCGCCTCTGGCGCGTGGTCTCATGGCCACTGGTCGGTCGGCCTTCGCTCGCGCCTACGCGGGTTACTACCGGAACGGCAAGTCGCGACCCGCGATGCAGCTCTCCTCGTGGCTGACCGTCGTCGTCGCTGCCCGCATGAGCGAAGGCATCGAGGCTGAGCATCGCAAGCTGCTCAGCCTGCTCGAAGCAGCGCGGCGTCGCGAGGGGCGGGGCGCGTGACAGCGCGAGTCAGTCCGACAATGGGCGAGATTGAGTGACACGGGTAATGCGTCGCGGGAGTGCCCCTTCCTCGTCAGTCGCGATCTCTTCCAGATGCCAACCGGCCGCAACATCGCGAATCAGGGCGTCGTCGAAGAAGTGCACCGCGTAGCCGTCCGTCTCGTAGATGTTGTCGCCATGGTCGAGACCGACACCAAAATGCGCATCGCCGGTGTTGCGGACTGTGTACACGAACACGCCGCCGGGGATGATCACACGGCGGACCTCCTGGGCGATTGCGAGGATCGCGGCCGTCGAGAGGTCCATGCACAACAACAGGTGCGCGTAGGCAGCGTCGAAACTCTCATCGGGAAAGGGAAGGGGTCTTCGCACGTCATGCGCCATCGTCGTGATACGCGACCCCAATCCCGCGTCCGCCGCCGCGGTTCGGATGGCGTGCAGCCCACTCGGGCTGTAGTCCAGCGCCAGAACGTCGAAGCCTTCGCTGGCCAGGTGCAGGGTGTCGCGACCGTGCCCCGACCCAAGTTCGAGTACCCGCCCAGCACCGCCTCGGGAGAATCGGGTCGCGGCGTAGATCGCGGTGGCCGATGACTCTTCCCCGAACAGGCGAGGCTTGCGCTGATAGACGCTTTCCCAGTGCTCGTGTTGGGCGTCTCGTTCATCAGTCATGACGCCATCATTTCGCAGCTCCCGGGGACTAGGAGTCGGAGGGACCCGACGAGTAGATGTGTACTTGCCTGTGGACACTCTCGTTTGTACACTTGCTCGTAAACTAAAGGAGCAAACGGTGGCGTGGACCTCGATTTCATGCATGACGGAATCCCCCGAGAGACAGGGGAGAGCCGCGACCCGAAGTAGTGTCGCTTCCAGACTTCACTCGCGTCCACCCGGAGCCCACCAATGACCCGCACCGACCGGCCCGCCGGCGCCCTGGGGCGCATCGCCGAGGCCTCGGCCCGCCATCCGTTCCGCACGCTCACGGCGTGGGTCGTCATCCTCGGCAGCGCGATCGCTCTTGCCTTCGTCGGCGTCACGGGAGAAGGACTCTTCGACCGCCTCGGCAGCGACGGCGGCTCCTGGTCGAACGGCGAGAGCGAGGAGGCCGACCTCCTGCTCGAAGGCACCGATGCCGAGTCGGTCACGCTGCTGGTGTACGGCGTCGACCTCGCCGACTCCGGCGTGACCGATCCGGTCGCCGACCTCGGCGACCGGATCGCCGAGATCCCGGGTGCCTCGCTGCTGAACCCGCTGCTCCTGCCGACGCTTCCCGACGACAAGCCCGACCCGCGGGTGGCGGCCCTCTTCGCCGACGACGGCGACGGTGCGTTGTTCGTCGCCTCGGTGTCGACGACGCAGCACGAGGGCGACTTCGGCGCGACGATCGATCTGGTCACCGAGGAGCTCCGCGTCGCCGCCGCCGAGATCCGCGACGCCGTGCCGGGTGCGATCGCCGAGGTCGGCAGCTCGGAACTGCTCGTCGAGTCGATCATCCAGACCTCGGAGAGCGACCTGCAACGGGGTGAGGCCGTCGCGCTCCCCATCGCGCTGCTGGTGATGCTCGTCGTGTTCGGCGGCTTCCTCGCCGCCGGCATCCCGCTCATCGGAGCGATCGTGTCGATCGTCGGCGGGCTCGGCGCGCTGTTCGGGTTCACCTACCTGCTGGATGTCAACACGACGGTCGTCAACGTCGTGACGGCCGTGGGGTTGGGGCTCTCGATCGACTACGGCCTGCTGATCGTCTCGCGGTTCCGCGAGGAGTACCGGCACCCCGACGACGCCGGGGCGCGCACCCGCGCGCACCGCATCGCGGCGATCGTTCGCACCGCGGGCAGCGCCGGACGCACCGTCGCCTACTCCGGAACGACGTTCGCGATCGCGGGTCTCGGCCTGCTGTTCTTCGAGCCCGCCATCGTCAAAGCGATCGGGCTCGGCGCCATCGCCGTCACGGTCATCTCCATCGCCTCGGCCCTCACCCTCGTCCCCGCGCTGCTCGAGCTCGGCGGGGAACGGCTCGTGCGGCCCGGTGCGCTCACCCGCATCCCGGGGGTCGGGCGTCTGCTCACCCGATTCGGCGACATCGCCCCCGACGAGGGCTTCTTCTCGAAGCTCACCCGGCGCCTGCAGCGGCATCCCGCGATCGTGACCCTGGGCGCCTTCGCGGTGCTGCTGATCCTCGCGACCCCCGTGCTCTCCCTCCGGCTCGCCAACACCGCCGTCGACTCGACCCCGGCATCCTCGGAGCAGTACCCCTTCGTCACCACCCTGACCGAGCAGTTCCCGCACGCCGCCGACCCCCGGGTGTCGATCGTCACCCGATCGGAGGACGACGCACTCACCTGGTCGGCGGAGGTGGAACGGCTCGACCATGTGGAGTCGGTCGGCACCCCGGTCGCCGTCAACGACGTCTGGCAGACGCCGGTCATCGTCGAGAGCAAGACCGGCGGTTCCGTCGTGCGGGCGATTCGGGCCGATGCTCCCGACTTCGCGCACTGGGTCACCGGCGCGGATGCGCGCACCGTCGACTTCTCCAACTCGCTCGCGAGCGGCATCCCGGCGGCAGCCCTGGTGATCGCGTTCGGCACCGTGCTGCTGCTGTTCCTGATGACCGGCTCGCTCGTCATCCCGCTCAAGGCGCTCCTGGCGAGCGCCCTCTCGCTCGGGGCGTCGATCGGCCTGCTGGTGTGGGGGTTCCAGGAGGGCGCGTTCGCCGGGCTCATGGGGTTCGATCCCGATCAGGTCTACGGCGTCGACACCCTCGTGGTGCTGCTGACCTTCGTCTTCGGGTTCGGCCTCGCGATGGACTACGAGATGTTCATCCTGTCCCGCATCACCGACCAGAAGAATGCCGGGGCTTCCGACTCCGAGGCGATCGCGCTCGGTTTGCAGCACTCGGGACGCATCATCACCTCGGCAGCACTCATCATCATCGTCGTGTTCGCCGGCTTCGCGACGGGTGACCTGATGATCATCAAGCAGCTCGGGGTGGCTCTCGCCTTCGCGGTGCTGCTCGACGCGACGCTCGTGCGGTGCATCCTCGTTCCGGCATTCATGACCTGGCAACGCCGCATCATGTGGTGGGCGCCGCGCCCGCTGAAACGCCTCCACGCCCGGTTCGGGCTGCGCGACTGACCTCGCGGGTCAGAGCAACGCCGAGACGGGGTTCTCGATCCGCCGCACGAACGCCGTCATCCACTCGGCCGCGACGGCCCCGTCGATCACCCGGTGGTCGGCCGAGAGGGTGACCGTCATCACCGTGCCGACGGCCAGCACCCCGTCGTCGACGACCGGCTGCTGCTTCGCGGCCGACACGGCGAGGATGCCGGACTGCGGGGGGTTGAGGATCGCCGAGAAGTCGTCGACGCCGTACATGCCGAGGTTGGACACCGAGAAGCTGCCGCCCTCGAGTTCGTGCTGCTGCAGTCTGCCCGCGCGCGCACGTTCGGCGAGTTCGGCGACCGCCGCGCTCACGTCGACGAGCGACAGGCTGTCGACGCCGCGGAGCACGGGGGTCAGCAACCCGCCCTCGACCGCGACCGCCACCGCGATGTCGGCTCCGGTGAAGCGCAGGATGTGGTCGCCGCCCCAGATGGCGTTGGCGGCGGGTACGTCGACGAGCGCTCCCGCGACGGCCTTGAGCACGAAGTCGTTGACGCTCACCTTGCGCGGGGCGGCCTCGTTGACCTGCGCCCGGAGGGCGAGCAGGCGATCGACGCGGCAGTGCGCGGTGACGTAGAAGTGCGGAACCGTCGTCTTGCTCTCGGTCAGGCGACGGGCGATCGCCTTGCGCATCCCGGTGAGCTTCTCGGGGGTACCGGCCGCCGCGGTCGCGGGGGTCGGCGGCGGCGCGGAGCTCGGCGCCGTCGCCACGGGCGCTGTCGCGGCAGCAGCCGGGATGCCGTCGAGGTCGCGCCGCACGATGCGACCGCCCGGACCGGTGCCGGTCAGGGCGGCGAGGTCGATGCCGCGCTCCCGCGCGAGGCGTCGCACGATCGGGCTCGCGACGAGACGCGCGGCGGATGCCCCCGACGGAGGCGACGCCACCGATACCTCCGTCGGGGGGGTCGCCACGACCGCGGGCGCGACGGCTTCGGCCGAGGCGGGTTCGGCCGCGGCTGGTTCGGCGGGCTCGAGCCGTTCGGGTGCGGCGGCGCCGGCGGCGGTCAGCGCTGGGCCGATCGCATCCTCGCCTTCGCCGGCGGCGAGGATGACCGCGATCGGCGCGCCGACCTCGATGCTGTCGCCTTCGTCGACGAGCAGCCGCCCGACGGTGCCCGCCACCTCGGTGGCGTATTCGACGACGGCCTTCTCGGTCTCGATCTCGGCGAGCAGGTCACCGACGGCGAGCTGCTGCCCGGGCTTGGCGATCCAGGTCTGGATGGCGGCTTCCGTCACTCCGGCGAGCGCGGCCGGCATCCGCACGACGCTCGCCATCAGCGACTCCCCATCCCGGTGCGCACCCGTTCGAGGCCGGCGACGACCTCCTCTGTGCGGGCGATCGCGGCGCGCTCCAGCACCCTCGAGATGCTCGGGCTCGCTTCGCTGCCGGTGACGCGCTGCACGGGCTGGTCGAGCCAGTCGAACAGCCGCCGCTGGATCTCGTCGGCGAGCCAGCCGCCGTACGAGGTGCCCTGCGCGCCCTGCTCGACGATCAGCACGGCGTTGGTCTTCTTGACGCTCGCCTCGATCGTCGCCCAGTCCAGCGACGCGCGGTCGAGCCAGCGCAGGTCGATGAGTTCCGCGTCGATGCCGGTCTGCTCGATCGCCTCGAGCGAATGTCCCACCATCGACAGGTAGGAGATGACCGTGACGTCGGACCCTTCCCGCCGGATCGCCGCAGTGCCCGGCGGGATGATGTAGTCGAGGTCGCCCTCGGGGATCGTGTCGGCGGCGCCGTAGAGGTCGACGTGCTCGATCACCAGCACCGGATCCTGAAGCGCGAGCGCCGCGTTCATCAGCCCGACGTAGTCGGCCGCCGACGACGGCGCGACGATCCGCCACCCCGGAGCCGTGGCGAAGATGCCGGCCGGATCCATGAGGTGCTGCGATCCGTAGCCCGAGCCCATCGCGACCTTCGTGCGCAGCACGAGCGGCACGGGGTTGTCGCCGCCGAACATGTGCCGCGCCTTGCCGATCTGGTTGAACACCTGATCCGCGGCGACCCACATGAAGTCGGGATACATGAACTCCACCACCGGCCGGAAGCGCCCATCGAGCGCGAGACCGCCGGCGAGGCCCGTGAACGCGTTCTCGCTGATCGGGGTGCCGAGCACCCGCCCCTCCCCCGGGGTGTCGGCTCCGTACTTCTTCGCGAGACCCTTCGTCGCGCCGTTCGTGCCGCCGTTCAAGCGGTGTACATCCTCGCCCATGACCACGATGCGGGGATCCTGCTCCATGCGTCGGTCCATCACTCCGGCGACGGCATCAACGAACTTCACGTCGGTCCACGCGCCGATGTATCGCGCGGGTTCGAGCGCGCGCAGCGCCTCGAGCTCGCTGCCGTCGCCGCGGATGCCGACATCGACGAACCCCGGGTCGGGCCAGAGCTCCGGGCGGATGCGACGCTTGCCGGGGTTCTCGGGGTCGGCCTCGACGAGTTCGCCGGTGACCTCGGCCATGACCGCCTGCACGGATTCGCGGAGCGCGAGCGAGGTCGCCTCGTCGAGCAGGCCGAGTTTCGTCATCTCGGTCGCGACGCGCTCGAGCGGGTCACGCGCGCGCCAGGACGCCTCCTCCTCTTTCGTGCGGTAACCGAAGGCACTGCCCGGGTACGGGCCGTTCTGGTGGAAGAAGCGGTAGACCTCGGCCTCGATGACCGCCGGGCCCTCGCCGGCACGCATCCGTTCGGCCGCCTCCTCCATCGCCAGGTGGACGGCGAGCGGGTCCATGCCGTCGACCCGCCAGCCCGGGATGCCGAAGCCCTGCCCGCGCACCGACAGCCGGGTGTCGGCGGTGATCTCCGACACGTGGGTGGAGACGCCGTACAGGTTGTTCTCGATGAAGAACGCGACCGGCAGCTTCCAGGTCGCGGCGAGGTTCATCGACTCGAGCACCGAGCCGATCTGACTCGCCCCGTCGCCGAAGTAGTTGATCGTGAGGTCGCTCGAACCGCCGGCCGGCGTGCTGTGCTTCTGCGCCCATGCGTTACCCGCCGCCATCGCGGCGCCGCCTCCGACGATCGCGTTGGTGCCGAGTGCTCCGGCTTCGAACCACTGCAGGTGCATCGAGCCGCCGCGACCGCGGCAGTAGCCCTCGGCCAGGCCGAGGATCTCGGCGAGCGTGCGCCGCAGCACCGTGCGGATGTCGGGGGTGACGAGGTTTCCGAGGTCGAGCCGGCCGCCGCTGACGTGCGTGATGGCCTTGGCGAGGAACTGGTGATGCCCGCGGTGCGACCCGTTGACGGCATCCGTCGAGCGCAGCCCGACGATCGACCCGACCGCGCCCCCTTCCTGCCCGATGCTCGAGTGAGCCGGCCCGTGCACGAGGCTCTCGGCAGCGAGTTCGAGCACCGTCTCTTCGAACGCGCGGATGAGGTGGAGCTGGCCGAGCATCGTCGCCAGCAGTTCGGGATCAGCGGCCTTCCAGTCGGCCGCCGTGGTGGAGAGTTCGACCCAGGGCGTTCCGGTCTGCAAACTCCGTCGTTTCGGCATGAGGGGATGCTAGACCGGATTGAATCCAATCGCAATCCTCGATCCACTGAAATGGGGTGTCGATGGCGGTTTGGGCGTGTTATTGTATCCAACATGCCGAGGATGCCGGGGCTGCGCGGGGCCGAACACATCGGCTTCACCGTGCCCGACCTCGACGAGGCGGAGCGTTTCCTCGTCGACGTGCTCGGGGCCGAGAAGGTCTATTCGCTCGGCCCGTTCGAGCGCGACGACGACTGGATGCGTGAGCACCTGGGGGTGCACCCGCGCACCGTCATGCGCGAGCTGCGCTTCTTCCGCCTCGGTCACGGGCCGAACCTCGAGGTGTTCCAGTACGAGGCCGCCGACGGCCAGAACCCGCAGCCCCGCAACAGCGACATCGGCGGCCACCACCTCGCCCTCTACGTCGACGACCTGGATGCCGCGGTCGCGCACCTGCGGGCACACGGTGTCGAGACGATGGGCGAGCCGACGGCGAGCCGGGGTGCGAGCGAGGGTCAACGCTGGGTGTACTTCCGCGCGCCGTGGGGGATGCAGTTCGAACTCGTCAGCTTTCCCGGCGGCAAGGCCTACGAAGAGACCGCGGAGGTTCGGTTGTGGCATCCCGCGCACCCGGCAGAATGAGGCGTGTGACCGAGCTCTCCGCCCACGGAGCCGCCGGGGCACGAATCGCCACCGAACTGCGCGATGCGATCCTCAGCGGTGAGTACGCCCCCGGCGCGCGCATCCGTCAGGAGGACCTCGCCGAGCGATCCGGCGCGAGTCGCGTTCCGGTGCGCGAAGCGCTGCGGATCCTCGAATCCGAAGGGCTGCTGACCCTCGTCGCGAACACGGGCGCCTGGGTCACCCGCCTCACGCTCGCCGACTGCGAAGAGCTGTACCGCATCCGCGAACGCCTCGAACCGCTGCTTCTCACCTACAGCGTGCCCGCCCTCTCGCCCGCCGAGATCGACCGCTTCGCCGAGCTCGCCGAAGCCATGGAGAACGCCGACGACGTGGAGGAGTTCCTGCGTCTCGACCGCGAATTCCATCTCGGCAGCTACTCCGGCGCCGAGACCGCGGTGCTCGGAGATCTCGTGCTCGCCCTCTGGAACCGCACCCAGCACTACCGGCGCGCCTTCACCCGGGTGTTCCGAGCGGAGGGCGACCGGAGCGTGCACCACGATCACCAGTTGCTCGTCGCGGCGTTCCGGCGCGGCGACACCGAGGAAGCCGAACGCATCCTCACCGCCCACATCCGCCGCACCCGCCTGGAACTCGCGCGGCATCCCGAACTGTTCAGTGAGGAACCTCATGGCCATCGCAACCCTCAACCCCGCCACCGGTGAGACCGAGAAGACGTTCGACCCGCACACCCCGGCGGAGGTCGAGCGGCGCCTGACGCTCGCGGCCGCGGCGTTCGAAACCCTGAAGGGCACGACGTTCGCCCAGCGCGGGGAGTGGATGCGGGCGGCCGCCGACCTCCTCGATGCCGACCTCGAGCCGCTCGCCGAGATCCTCACCCGCGAGATGGGCAAGCCGATCGGCGCCGCACGCGCCGAGGTGGCGAAGTGCGCGAAGGGCATGCGGTTCTACGCCGAGCATGCCGAGGCCTTCCTCGCCGACGAGCCGCTCGCCGACCCGTCGAGCGTCGGAGCCGCACGCGCGGTGGCCCGCTACCAGCCGCTCGGGGTGATCCTCGCTGTCATGCCGTGGAACTACCCGCTGTGGCAGGTCGTCCGCTTCGCGGCCCCTGCCCTGATGGCCGGCAACACGGGCGTGCTCAAGCACGCATCCAATGTTCCGCAGGCGGCGCTCTACCTCGACACGTTGTACGAACGCGGCGGGTTCCCGCCCGGCGCCTTCACGACCCTGCTGATCGGGTCTACCGAGGTCGCCGCCGTCATCGAGGACCCGCGCGTGCGCGCCGTCACCCTCACCGGTTCCGAGCCGGCGGGCCGCTCGGTCGCGTCGATCGCGGCCGCACAGGTGAAGAAGTCGGTGCTCGAACTCGGCGGTTCCGACCCGTTCATCGTCATGCCCAGTGCCGACCTCGACGCCGCGATCGCCACCGCCGTGACCGCTCGCACCATCAACAACGGGCAGTCCTGCATCTCCGCGAAACGGTTCATCGTCCACGACGCCGTCTACGACACCTTCCTCGCCGGCTTCACCGCGGCGATGGCTGCCCTCCGCATCGGCAATCCGCTCGACGAAGACACCCAGGTGGGTCCGATCGCGACCTCGTCGGGCCGCGACGAACTCGCTGAACTCGTCGAGGACGCACGAGCCAAGGGCGCCGACATCCTCACCGGAGGCACCGTTCCCGACGGGCCGGGATGGTTCTACCCGCCGACCGTCGTCGCCGGCGTCACCCCGGCCATGCGCCTGCACCTGGAGGAGACCTTCGGGCCGGTCGCGACCGTCTACCGCGTGAAGGATGCCGACGAGGCGATCCGGCTGGCGAACGTCACCGACTTCGGGTTGTCGTCGAGCGTGTGGACGACCGACGCTGCGGAGCGTGAGCGGTTCGAGCGCGAGATCGAGGCGGGGGCGGTCTTCGTCAACGGGATGACGATCTCCTACCCGGAGCTGCCGTTCGGCGGCATCAAGAACTCCGGATTCGGCCGGGAACTGGCGGCCGCCGGCATCCGCGAATTCTGCAACCTGAAGACCGTGTGGGAGGCATGATGTCGCTCGGCGCGGGGGAGCAGATCGGGTTCCTCGGCCTCGGCACGATGGGGCGCGAGATGGCGGGGCGCCTCGTCGCCGCCGGCCACGACGTCGTCATCTGGAACCGATCCCCCGAACCCGTCGCGCAACTCGTGGCTGCGGGCGCGTCCGCGGCGGACTCCCCCGCGGACGCCCTCGCCGCCCCGATCTCGTTCTCGATGCTCGCCAACGACGCGGCGGCCGACGAGGTGCTCTCGGCGGCCCACCTCGCGGGCGAACCCGGGCGCCTGCACGTGGCGATGGCCTCGCTCAGCCCGGCTGCCGCCGAGCAGCTGGCGGAGCGGCACGCCGAGGCGGGCGTCGCCTACCTCGCCGCCCCCGTGCTCGGGCGCTTCACCGTCGCGGCCGCGGGCGAACTCAACATCATCGCGGCGGGAGCCGCCGCCGACCTCGAACGCGCCGCCCCGTTCTTCGAGATCCTGGGCAAGCGGGTCTGGACGGTCGGCACCGAGCCGCGCATCGCCAACGTCGTCAAGGCCGCCGTCAACTACACGATCATCCACGCGCTGCAGGCGATCGGCGAGTCGGTCGCCCTGGTCGAGGCCAACGACGTCGATGCCGGCCTCTTCACCGAGCTGCTCTCCTCGACCCTCTTCCCCGGACCGGTCTACTCCGGATACGGCGCGATCATCGCCGAGCGCCGCTACCGGCCACCGGGATTCACCATGGCACTCGGATCGAAGGATCTGGGTCTCGCCGAAGCGATCGCCGCCGAGGCGGGCCTCCGGCTGCCGACCGCGCCCGTGCTGCGCCGCGTCTTCGACGCCGCGCTGGCCTCCGAAGACCTGGGCGACGTCGACTGGTCGGGCATCGCCGAGATCACCCGTCAGGGCAGGTTCCCCGCAGCTTGAGCGATCCCCGCCGGCTCAGGTCAGGCGCCATCCTCGGTCGATGTGCAGGCTCTCGCCGGAGATCCCCCGGTTGCGCAGCAGGAACAGGGTGGCATCCACGATGTCGGCCATCGTCGCCAGCTCGCCGCCCGGCGTGCGCGCGGTGTACTGATCGAGAACGCCCGCCGGCTTGCTCGCCCAGAACGGACTGTCGCCGATGATGCCCGGGTGGAGGGCGTTGACCCGGATGGGTGCGAGTTCGAGGGCGAGCGTGCGGGTCATGCCCTCGACGCCGCCGTTGATCGACGACACGGTCGTCGACCCCGGGTAGGGCGCGTCTTTCGCCCGGCCACCGAAGAGCACGATGCCGGTATCGCGCGTGGCCTCCATCCGGTCGAGCAGGGTGTGCACGGTCTCGGTGTAGCCGACCATCTTGAGGGTGACGAGGCGGCGGGCTTTCGCGATGTCGTAGTCGCGGATGGTGTTCGCGTCGCGTTCGATCGCCGCCAGCACCAGGCCGTGCACCGCCCCGATGCCCGCCAATTGCCCGGCGATCGACTCGGGCTCGGAGATGTCGAGGGCGACACCCTCCGCGTTCGGGCCGAGGCTCGCCGCGATCTCCTTCGTGCGGGTCGCGTCGCGGCCGGTGATGACGACGCGGTCGCCGTCGGCGACGACGGCGCGAGCGATCTCGAGGCCGATGCCCGAGGTGCCGCCGGCGACGACGATCGTGCGGGGTGCCATGGTGTCTCCTTCGGGCTCGTCGTCGGACGAGCCGGTCACGGGTGGGTCTCGCCGCGCCCTTCCGGCGTGTTGAGATGGGATTGCGCATCGCGGATCATCGGCAGTTCGCCGTTGACCGTGAAGTACCGCTTGCCGGCGACGATGAGGTCTTCGGCCGGGAACTTGGTGATGACCTCGCAGCCGTCGGCGGTCACGACGAGTTCCTCCTCGATCCGCGCGGCGCCCCAGCCATCCGCCGACGGCCAGTAGGTCTCGAGGGCGAACACCATCCCTT
This sequence comes from Pseudolysinimonas yzui, assembly GCF_014653215.1. GTDB lineage: Bacteria > Actinomycetota > Actinomycetes > Actinomycetales > Microbacteriaceae > Pseudolysinimonas_A > Pseudolysinimonas_A yzui. The sequence goes on from NZ_BNAI01000004.1 coordinate 15,790, forward strand.
CCTCGAGCACTTCGGGGTGATCCAGCGACACGAGTCGGCTGAAGATCGGCTTCTCCCAGATCGAGAGCCCGATGCCGTGCCCGTACTGCAGGGCGAATGCCGCCTCTTCGTCGGCGAAGCCGAACTCCTGAGCGGTCGGCCAGACCTTGACGATGTCGGCCGTCGTGGCTCCGGGCTTCACCAGTGCGATCGCCCAGTCCATGTACTCCCGCGCCCGCTTGTACGCGTCACGCTGCGCGTTCGAGGCGGAGCCGACCGCGAAGGTGCGGTAGTAGCACGTGCGGTAGCCGTTGAAGGAATGCAGGATGTCGAAGAACGCCGGGTCGCCCGGCCGGATGAGCCGGTCGGAGAAGACGTGCGGATGCGGCGAGCAGCGCTCGCCGGAGATCGCGTTGACGCCTTCGACGTATTCCGAACCCAGGTCGTAGAGGGTCTTCGCGACCAGTCCGACGGCTTCGTTCTCGCGCACACCCGGCTTGAGGAACCGATACAGCTCGTCGTACGCCGCATCCACCATCGACGCCGCCTGCGTGAGCAGCCGGATCTCGTCGCCGGTCTTCACCCGGCGGGCTTCCATGAACACCTGCTGGGCGTCGACGACGGTGATGCCGACCTTCTGCAACGCGAAGAGGATGGGCAGCTCGATCACATCCACGCCGAGCGGCTGATCGGCCAGCCCGAACTTCTCCAGCTCGCGCTTGATCTTCGCCGCGACACCCTCGGCGATCTCGGCATCGGGGTGGAACGCGCCGCGCAGCGTCGAGATCCCCGCCCGTGCCCCGCTCTCGAGGCGCGGACGGGTCGCCCCGTGGTGCGGGGCGTGCGGGTCGGCGTCGGCCTCCGCGGTCGTCGCGTCGAGCCACGGGTTGTAGAGCTGGTGGTGTCGGGCTGCCGAGCCGAAGTCCCAGGAGATCGGGTCGGTGTTACGCGTCAGCAGGGCGAACCGGATGAGCTTGTCCATCGCCCAGGTGCCGATGTGCGTCGCGGTCATGTAGCGGATGTTCGAGAAGTCGAACGCGAGCACGGCCCCGAGGTCGCTGCGATCCAGCTCCGCTTTCAACCGCGCGAGCCGCTCGCGACGCAGTCGATCGAAATCGATCCGCTGTTCCCAATCCACGGCGTTGGTGCCGGTGGTTCCGGTGTCCTTCATCGAATCCTCCGTTGTGCGTCTCGAGCGACGCGATGGCATGTGTAGGTCGGGCGGATGAGTGTAAAGTGCAGGTGAACAGTCGTTCCCACTGACCGATCGGGTCGGCGGGTAGCATCGGCTGACCACGATGGAGGGGCTCGATGACCACGGAGATCGGAGCGCGACTTCGCGATGCACGGCTGCAGCGCGGCCTGAGCCTTCGCAGCGTCGCGCAAGAGCTCGGCGTGTCGGCATCCCTCGTCTCGCAGGTCGAGACGGGCAAGACCCAGCCCTCGGTCTCGACGTTGTACGCGCTCGTCAACCACCTCGGCGTCTCGATGGACGAGCTGCTCGGCGTCGGAGTTCCGGCCGCTGAACAGGTCGAGGCCACGGGCGGCCCCGTGTTCGGGCACGCCGGCGAGATCCTGCCCGCGATTCAGCGGGCGGGAGAGAACCCCGTGCTCGAGATGGAGAACGGGGTGCGCTGGGAACGCCTGGCGATCGGCGAAGGCGGTCCGGCCGACGCGCTTCTGGTCACCTACGCCCCGGGGGCGACGAGCTCGATCGAGGGGAAGCTCATGCGCCACTCGGGAGTCGAGTACGCCTACCTCCTCGAGGGTGAACTGACCCTCCAGCTCGACTTCGACACTCACGTGCTGCACCCGGGCGACTCGCTGCAGTTCGACTCGGTGCGCCCGCACCTGTACTCCAACACCGGCAGCGTGCCCGCCCGCGGCGTGTGGTTCGTCGTCGGGCGTCGCCACCAGAATCAGTCGATGCCCTCGCCCGTCGGCGCCACGTCCGAGAGCCGGGAGGAGCCGCCGCTCAACTCCGCGGTCGACGTGCTCCAGGCCATGGACCGCCTGCGTAGCTGACCATCCCCCGCGCATCAGTGCTCCGCCGCGGGTCGACGTCGCCGGGCGATGAGGGGCAGCACGGCGGCGAACAAGACGAAGGCGCCCTGCAACCAGTACTGCCACGACAGGCTCAGCCCGAGGTAGCTGAGGGAGTTCGTGATGACCTGCAGCAATAGCCCCGCGGCCGCGACGGCGAGTGCCGATCCCGAGCCGCCGAAGATGCTGGCGCCGGCGATCACAATGGCCGTCACCGAGGTCAGCGTGAGCGCCTGAGCGGTGTTCGCATCCCCGATGCCGGTGCGGCTGTAGAGCACGAGTCCGGCGACTGCGGCGAGCACACCCGCGGCGATCGTCGCGAACAGCCGCATGCGTGAGACGTCGACCCCCATCCGGTTCGCCTTCACCGGGTCGGACCCCGCGGCCCGCAACCCCCGGCCGAGGCGCGTGCGCTGCACGACGAACCAGGTCAGCACCGCGATGCCGAGGGCGACGGCCAGCACGAGGGGGACGCCGCCGATCGTCGTGCCGATCGCGGTCATGATGTCGGCACTCGCCGACCCGCCGGGCATGGGCCGCAGCACCTGCGCGGTGCCGACGACCGCGATCGACGTCACGAGCGTCGCGATGACGGGGGGAATCGACAGTCGGGTCACCAGGAGGCCGTTGACGAGGCCGACGACGAGTCCGGCCGTCAGCGCGAGCAGCACCCCGAGCGCGAAGTAGGCCGGCCCGCCCTGCCCGAAGAAGGACAGCACCACGGCCGAGAGGGCGACCACGGATCCGACGCTGAGATCGATGCCCCCGGTCATCACGACGAGCAGCTGGGCCAGGCCGACCAGGATGATGACGGCTGCGGCCGCGAGCAGCTGGCTGAGATTGAGCGGCGTGAGGAACGCCGACGACACGAATGTGGTCGCCGTGGCGAGCACGATGGTCAGGGCGACGAGTACTCCCGCCTGAAGTTCGCCGCGCAGCATCCCTCCCGAGCGGCGGCGCCGCGGCACCGCGCTGACCGCCGTCACCGACCCGGTCGCCGTCGAGCGCACCGCCGTGCCCGTGATGGACCGCTCGTTGACCTCGTCGCCGCTGAGGTTGCCCATCACTTCGCCGCGGGAGAAGACGAGAACCCGATCGCACAGCCCCTCGAGTTCGACCGCGTCGGTGCTGAGCACGACGACGGCGACTCCGGACTCGGCCAGTCCGCGCAGGAAGGCGTAGATCTCGACCCGCGCTCCGGCATCGACGCCCTGGGTCGGGTCTTCGACGAGCAGCACCTTCGGCTCGCTCAAGCGTGCGCGGGCGAGCAGCACCTTCTGCTGGTTGCCGCCGGAGAGGGAGGCGACGGGCGTCTCGAGGGTCGGGGTCTTGACCGACAGGCCGGCGATCGCCTCCCGCGTCTTGCGGTACTCGCGTGGTCGATCGACGAAGCCGGTCGGCATCACGTTGTCGAGCGAAGGCGAGACGGCGTTCTCGCGCACCGACATCTTGCCGAACATCGCTTCACCGAGCCGGTCGCCCGGCAGGAACGCCACCCCGGCACGCGTCGCCGCACGGTAGGACCGCACGGAGCTCTCACGCCCGCCGACCAGGACCCGCCCTGAGGTGGCTCCCCGGCCTCCGATGGCGCGCAGTGCCTCGCGTTGACCGTTTCCTTCGACGCCCGCGAAGCCGATGATCTGCCCGGGAAGAACCGAGAACGACAGATTCGAGAACCCGGCCCCCGACAGTTCGAGCACCTCGAGCACCGGCTCGGCGCCCGCAGCGACGGATGCCTTCTCGGGGAAGGTCGTCTCGAGAGAACGTCCGACGATGAGTTCGACGATCTTGTCCTCATCGAAGTCGGACACCTTGCCGCGACCGACGACCTTGCCGTCGCGGAGCACCGTCAGCTCCTCGGCGATCTCGACGACCTCGGGGATGCGGTGGGTGATGTAGACGATCGCGACGTCGCGGGCGAGCAGCTCCTGGATGCGCGCGAACAGCCAGCGCGTCTCTTCCGGGCCGAGCGCCTCGGTCGGTTCGTCGAGGACGAGCACGTCGGGGTGCGACGCGAGCGCGGCGGCGATCTCGATGAGGTGCGCCTCGCGCAGGGTCAGCGCCCCGACGGTCGCGTTCGGGTCGATCTCGAGACCGAGCCGCTCGAAGTGCGCCGTCAGCCAGGCCGCCGCACCCCGACGGGCCGGGCGCTTCGACTCGGGGAGCAGCAACAGCACCGCGTCGACGACGCTCAGCGAGGGTGCGAGCGCGGGAACCTGATAGACGATCGCGAGCCCGCGCTCGCGAGCCACCCGCGGTTGGATGCGGGTGAATTCTTCGCCGGCGAGGCCGATCGTGCCCGAATCAGGCACGACCGACCCCGCCGCGATTCCGACGAGTGTCGACTTCCCCGCGCCGTTCTCGCCCAGGATCGCGTGAACCTTTCCACGCGCCACGGCGACGGTCACATCGCTCAGGGCACGCACACCCGGATAGGTCTTGGTGATCCCGGAGAGAACGAGAGCCGGTTGGGTCATCGTCGGAGTTCCTTTCATTTCAGCTGGGTGTGGTCAGCCGACCGCGATCACCCGAAGAGGGCGGCGATCTCGTCAGCCGTCAGCAGCGACGAGGGCGTCGCGTCAGCCGGGGCGTCGGGCAGGCAGGCCTCGTCGGGATGCACGGATCCATCCGTGGCTCCCGTCGAGTCCTCGTAGAGCGAGAACTGGAAGATCGACGGCTCCGGGTCGGAGCCTCCGGTGAACGCGGCCAGCGCCTTGCGGAGCGCGACGCGACCGTTCCAGGTGCGCGAGGTGACCGTGGCGAGCTCGTAGCTCGGGTTGGTCTCCTTGAGAGCGGCGAACCCGCAGGACAGCGAGTTGTCGTCGGTCGAGGTGATCGGCGGGAGCGGAAGGCCGGCGGCCTCGTACGCCCGGATGACACCCGACGCCACGGCGCCGTAGTCGGCGATCACCGCATCGATGTCGGGGTACTGCGAGAGCAGCCCCGCCATCGCCTGCTGCGCCTGCGCCGGGTCCCAGTTGGTGACGACCGGCTCGGGGGTGAGCAGGGTGATCTGCGGGTTGTCCGCGAACACCTCGGTGATGCCTTCGAACTCCTGCACCGACACGAGGGCGCCGGCCGGCCCGCCGAGGAACACGACGTTGCCGCCCTCGTCGCCGAGCAGCTCGACGACCCACTCCGCCCACGCCGCTCCGGATGCCGCGGCATCCTGGTCGGTGTAGTCGAGGTAGTCGACGCCGCGCTCGCCCTGCGGGTCGGAGGCGAAGTTGACGACGATCGAGCCGGCCTGCGTGGCCTGCCGGATCGCGGGCAGGTGCGCCTCACCGGGACCGGCATCCGGGATCACCAGGATGATGTCGGTGCCCTTCGAGGCCAGGCTGGTGATGCCGGAGGTCGTCGCCTCGAGGTCACCGCGACCGGCGACGAACTCGACACCGGTGATCGCCGGGCACTTCGCCGCTTCGCTCTCGATCTCGGCGAGGACGGTCTTCGACCAGGAGTTGGTGCCGTAGCCGTCGACGACGCCGACCGAGATCTCGCCCTCCTCGGGGCAGATGTCGGCGATGTCGGCGAACTGGTCGACCGTGCCGACCGAGCCGGCCGCGATGTCGGCCTCGAGGTTGTTGCCCGTACCGTCGCCGCTGCTGGAGTTGGTGGACGAACAGCCGGCGAGCACGAGCGCGCCCAGGGTGACGGCTCCGATCACCGCCGCCCGGATCGAATGATGCTTGCTGATGTGATTCACTGCACACTCCTCGTTGAGTCATCGGGTGATGAGTTGGGTTGTGTTGCACGCCTCTGCACGAGGCCGCGAAGCCTCGCCGAGGAGCCGCCCAGCTGAAGCTGGGCGACGATCCCGACGCCGATGATGAGCGCCTGGACGATGTTCTGCACGGCGGTCGCCTGCGTGAAGGTCTGCACGAGCTGGCTGAGTTGCGCGAGGAACAGCGCACCGAGAGCCGTACCGACGAGGCTTCCGCGACCCCCGGTGAGCGCGGTTCCGCCGAGTACGACGGCCGCGATCGAGGGGAGCAGATAGACGTTGCCCGCGGTGAGGATCGGCTGGCGCAGCAAGCCCGCGAGGAGCACGCCGCCGATCGCCGCGAGGAAGGTTGCGAGGCCGTAGGCCGAGATCACGTAGGCCTTGACCGGGATGCCGATCACCTCGGCGCTGCGCGGGTTCTCGCCCACGAGTTCGAACCGACGCCCGAGCCGGGTCAGCTTCAGCACGGCCTGCACGACGATGACCAGCACGACCGCGATCACGGCGAGCACGGGGACGCCGCCGACCCGATCGAGCGCGAAGTCGGAGAGGGCTTCGGGTGCCTGCGCCGCGAAGCCGCCCGAGACCGCGTACACCGCACCGACCAGGAGCGCGTTGCTCGCGATGGTGACCACGAGCGGTGGAAGGCCGAAGACGGCGATGACGACACCGCTGAGCACGCCGAACAGCGTGGTGCCGAGGACGGCGATCACGACCGCGAGCGGCAACCCGATGGCCGGGTCGGATCCGAACTTCGCCGCGATGAACGCCGCAAGAGTCACGGCGCCCGGGATCGACAGGTCGAGACCGCCCTGCTGGATCACCAGGGTCTGCCCGACCGCGATGATCGCGGTGAGCGCGGCGAAGGGGAGCATCGACACGATCGCCGTCGGGCCCACGCTTCCGATCGCGATGAGCGGGCTCACCAGGAACAGTGCCAGCACGGCGATGAGGGCGCGCGTGCTCGGCCACGAGAGCACGAGCGCGGGCAGCGGTCGGCGATCCAGCACGGTGGATGCCTGCGGGGGCACGCCGTTCATCAGCCCGCGGCCAGCACGGGATGCCATCCGCCGCCGAGTTCGGCTTCGGGCATCTCGCCGACGATGTAGTCGCGCGAGGCCGTCGCCATCGCACGGAGCTTGGCGTAGTCGACCCCGACGAGGCGGCCGTCCTTCTTCACCTGCGTGCCGGCGACCCAGACGTCGCGCACCAGCCCCGGGTGGGCGTTGTAGACGACGGCACCGAACGGGTTGTTCATCGGCGTCATCGCGAGCGACTGGTCGTCGAGCACGACGATGTCGGCCGCCTTGCCCACCTCGAGGGATCCGGTCACGTCGCCGAGCCCGGCAGCGTTCGCGCCGTCGAGCGTCGCGAACTGCAGCACCTCGGCGCAGGTGAGGCCGATGCGCTCGATGACCTCGCCCGTCTCGACGGCGGGTGCGTTGTCGAGCGCGCGCTGCATGCCCAGGGCGGTGCGCATCGTGCCGAACATGTGGCCGCCGTTGCTGCTGCAGACGTCGATCGAGAAGGTCGGGCGGATGCCGTGCTTCAGCAGCCGTCCCGTCGCGGGGTAGCCGTGTCCCATCTGCATCTCGACGTCGGGCGACACCGAGGCGGTGCCGCCGGAGTCGGCGATCAGCTGCAGTTCGTCGTCGCCGAGTGTGCAGCAGTGCACGTAGGTGATGCGATCGGAGAGCTGCCCGTCGGCCTTCATCTTGCGGATCGGGCCCGACTTGCCCCAGTACCCGTCTCCGACGTGGATCGTGACGCGCAGGTCGAGTTCGTCGGCGAGACGGAAGTCGTGGGCGTTGACCTCAGGCGTCGTGAACTGCGGTCCGCGGAGCGCGAGCGCCATCGTCACGAGACCGGTGTTGTCGCTGAAGTAGCGGTCGCGCACCCGTCGGGCGTCTTCGGCGGGGTGGTTGTTCGGCGACGGCAGCGGCGCCCCCCACTGCTTCGACCCGCCTCCGTGGGCGAAGACGGCACGCATGCCGGTGTCGGTGAGCGCCTGAACGGCGGCGTCGGCGTGCTCCGGAGTCGCGAGGTTGTGCGACCAGTCGACGAGGGTCGTGATGCCGGAGTCGAGGGCCTCGAGTGCGCCGAGGTAGTTGCCGGCGTAGGTGTCTTCGGGGCGGTAGTACTTGCTCAGCCCGGTGTGCAGCCCCGCGAGGTACTCGGTGAGCGACCAGTCGGAGGCGACGTTGCGCACGACGGACTGCCAGGTGTGCCGGTGGGTGTCGACGAAGCCCGGGAGCACGATGCGTCCGGTGACGTCGATGATCTCGGCGTCCGCGACGGCGAGATCATGGCCGATCGCGGCGACCTTCCCGTCGTCGATCAGCAGGTCGGCTCCCTCGAGGGATTCGCCGGGGGTGGCGGAGGTGATGATGATGCCGCCACGAAGCAGTGTGCGCTTGCTCATGTCGAGAGTTGACTCCTGGTTCGGGTGACGGCACTGTCACGTTCCGCGCCGTCGTGGGTGTGTGCGCACGACTCTAGAAGCCTGACTGCACACTGTCAAGTAGAGGTTACCGTTTTGTCCAGTGAAGCTGAACAACGGTCGCAGCTCAGGCGCGTTCGCGGTAGAGCGGGATGTCGATGGGAGGCTGCGGGATGAAGCCGCCGTGGGCATCCATCTGCTCGTAGAGGTAGCTCTGCGAGCCCTCCATGCGGCGCATCGCGGCCGCCACGTCGACGTGCACGAGACGCCCGCCGCGCTTCACGACGCGACCGTCGACGAGCACCGTGTCGACGAGACCCGCATGGGCCTGGGCGATGATCGCCCCCGCGGGATCGCGGCGGTTCCAGCCCGCCTGGCTGACGCCGCCCATCTCCAGCAGCACGACATCCGCGCGCTTTCCCGGAGTCAGCGAGCCGACGACGTCATCGACCCCCGCCGCCTTCGCACCGTTCACGGTCAGCCAACGCAGCGCATCCCGGGTGGTCCAGCTCATCTCCTGAGGCGCCCTCCACTCCCGGTACCCGGGTTCGTCGGCGCGGTAGCGGCTCGCCTGGAGGACCAGGCGGGCATGGGAGATCATGTCGCCCGAATCGCCGCTCACGCAGTCGATGCCCAGGCTCGGGCCCGGGGTGTGCGCCGTGACCTCCGCGATCGCCGGGTACCCCATCCCCATCTGCATCTCGGTTTCGGCGCAGACCGAGACCATGGTGCCGGTGCCCTCCAGCATCGTCCACTCCTCGGGCGTGTTGAAGGTGCAGTGCACGAGCAGCAGATCGTCGCCGAGCAGGCCGTGCTCGTGCATGACCTCGACGTCTTTGAACAGCTGGCGCACCATCACCTGATTGGCGTGCTGTGACATGCGCGCACCGAGCTCGCGGGCGAACCCGAACTCGCGCACGACTTCGGCCACCGGGGTGATCGCGAGCTCTTGCGGCACGAGGCCGAACCGCAGCGGCTGGGCATCGGAGGAGAAGTACCGCGACTTGATCTCGAGGGCGAGTGCCGATCGGCGGCCATAGCTCTCGGATTCCGCGGAGCCGGCCGTGCCCCCTTTGCTCTCGCTCCACTTGTTCTCGAGGATCGGCGTCATGCCGTGTCCGTAGAGCCCGCGGATGCCGGCATCCAGCAGGCCCGTCACGGCGGCGTGCGCACCGTCGGGGTCGAGGATGTTGTGGCAGTAGTCGACGATGCTCGTCACGCCGTAGTTGAGGGCGTCGAGTGCCCCGAGGTAGTTGCCGACGTACATGTCCTCGGCCCGATAGCGCGGGGCCATCTGCAGACGGATGCCGCGGAGGTAGTCGGGGATGTTGCCGTCGGCGAGGATGCCGCGCAGCGCGGTCTGCCAGGTGTGGCGGTGGGTGTCGACCATGCCCGGCATCGCGATCATCGTCGAGGCGTCGATCACCTCGGCGTCGGCCTCGATCCCGGGCCGCACCTCGGCGATGGCTCCGTCGATGATCAGGATGTCGGCGCGCTCGAAGTCGCCGATGGCGGGATCCATCGTGACGACGGCGGCGCCACGGATCAGGGTGCGGCTCATGGTGTCCTCCCGTGTCGGGCTGTCCGCGGAGCGTCGGTCCACGGATCGATGAGGGTCTTGATCTGCCGGGCGTCGCCGGCGATGAGCGGGTCCAGTCCGGCGGACACGACCGCGTCGAGCGGGATGACCTCCGCGGCGACGTCGCTCCAGTCGGCTCGGGTGCCCAGCAGCCGGACCGCCTCCGGGATGTCGGTGGCCAGCACGTGCGCGACCGTGCCGACGATCGTGTACTCCCGCAACGTCCAGGCCGCGAGCTCGACCGAGAGGGCTTCCTTCTGGATCCCGACCGGCACGATCACGCTGCCCGGCCGCGCGGCGTCGAGCACGGACGCGAGGCCGGGCGCGCTGCCGCTGACCTCGAACAGCACGTCGGGCGACATCCCGAGTTCGCTCAGCCGATCGGAGAGGGTCGCCTCGCCGGCGAGCAGCGTCTCGTGCGCGCCCAGCTGCCGCGCCAGGTCGAGACGCCCCGGATCGCGATCGACGACGAGCACGCGGGCCCCGGTCGCGGCGGCCGCGACGGTGATGAAACTGCCGATCCCCCCGACCCCGACGATGACGGCGTCGGAGTCGGCGTCGAGTCCGCTGCGCCGTACCGTATGCACCGCGACCGCCATCGGCTGGGCGAGCCCGAGGGTGTCGAGGGAGAGGCCTGACGCCGTCGCGTCGTAGAGCGTCGATACCGGCGCCAGCGCATACCCGGCGAGCCCGCCGTCATGGTGGAGTCCGAGCGTCTCGTACGACGTGCACAGGTTGGTGCGTCCGCGTCGGCACATGCGGCATGTCCCGCACGCCACCCCGGCTCCGCACACGACGCGCGCGCCGACCGCGAGGCCGACGACGCCGGGACCGATCCGCTCGACCGTTCCGGCGAACTCGTGCCCGAGCACGACCGGCGGTCGGCTCAGCACGGGCCCTCGCGCATACTCGGTGGCGTCACTGCCGCAGACGCCGCAGACCGCGACGCGCACGAGCACCTCGCCCTCGCGGGGCTCGGGAACGACGCGGGCCTCGATCCGCACGTCCCCGGGCCCGTAGAAGACGGCGGCCGAGGACTCGCTCATACCCGCGTCCCGTCCGGCACCGGTAGCTGCACGGCGGCGCGGGTCGCGATCATCCGGCCCAGCAGCCGTTCGTAGACCGCGGCGTGCGCCGCCGAGTCGAGGTAGGCCGAGAGCCCCGCCTCGTCGTCGACGACCGCCGCGACGCCGTAGTCGGCGCCCCCCGGCCGGAGCCGGAGGCTCTCGCCGCAGCGGTAGGAACGCAGGGCCGGGATACCCGCGGCCATCTCCTCGAGCGCCGCCGTGAGCTCGGCGACGTCGTCCGCGGTGACGTCATCGGCCCAGGTGAACGCCGCGAGGTGCAGGATCACGACGAGGCCTTGACCTGCGCGTCGCCAGAGTCGGTGTAGGCGTACGGGTTCGGGATCGCCTCGTCGGCGGGGATCTCCGGGTGCATGCCCTCTTCCCACGCGTCACCGATCTGCGACCGCACGTACTCGACCGACGCGGCGACCTTGTCGCGGATCGGCGCGAGCGGCAGGCCGAGGCGGGTTCCCTCGTACTTCACGACCTTGCCGTCGACGACGACGGTGTGCACGTCGGCGGTGCCGGCCTGGTACACGACGTGCACCGCCGGGTTGAGGATCGGTGTCATCGCCGGCGACTCGTCGTTCTTGAGCAGCACCAGGTCGGCCTTCTTGCCGACGGTGATCGAGCCGAGCTTGTCGGCCATGCCGATGGAGGTCGCGCCGCCCATCGTCGCCATCCAGAGCACGTCTTCGGCGCGCAGGCGGTTGGTGACGATCGTCTCGTTGCGCGCGTGTGCTTCGAGGTGGTCGCGCGACCGGTCCGCGCTGAGCGTGGCGCGCATCGCCGAGAAGAAGTCGGCGCTCCACCACACGCTGGTGTCCATCGAGAGCGACGCCGGGATGCCGTACTTGCGGATGGCCCAGGTCGACGGGTAGCCCTGACCGGCGCTCTGCTCGCTCTCGGTCGCGACCGAGACGGTTCCCCCGGTGGCGGCGATCTTCTGGTAGCTCTCGGCGCCGAGAGTCGTCGCGTGCACGTAGGTGACCTCGGGCGTCATGAACCCGGCGTCGTACATCTGCGAGATCGAGGTGTCGGTCGTCGCCCCCCATACGCCGGCGTGGGTCGTGACCCGGAGTCCGAGTTCGCGAGCGGCCTCGAACGCCCCCTTCTCGGGGAAGTCGGGGGAGCCGGTGACGTCGAACGCGAGCTGGAGGGTGAGCATGTCGCTCGGCGACGAGAAGTTGCGGCTCACGAACTCGCGGAACTCGGGGGTGTTCGCCCACTCGCCGGGGCTGCCCATGTAGTTGCCGTAGCCGAGCACGAACCGGCCGGGGATCTCCCGGAACGACTGAAGTGCCGCCTCACCGTGATCGACGGTGCGCAGTCCGTGCGACCAGTCGAGCGTGGTGGTGACACCCGTGTCGACCGACTCCAGAGCCGAGAGCAGATTGCCGGCGTAGATGTCTTCCGGCCGGAAGATGTTGCCATAGGTGAGGTAGTAGAAGACGAAGTACTGACTCAGGGCCCAGTCACCGCCATAGCCGCGCAGGGCTGTCTGCCACATGTGGCGGTGCGTGTCGATGAACCCGGGCGTGAGGATGCCGCCACTCGCGTCGATTTCGAGCGTTCCCTCCGGGACGGCGAGTCGGGGGCCGACGGCCGCGATCGTGTCGCCGCTGACGAGCACGTCGGCGTTCTCGAGCACTCCCGCGCTGTCGACGGTGATGACGGTCGCGTTGCGGAAGACGAACGGGCGGTCGGGGGCGAATTCTTCGGCGCGGGGGGCCGTGGGGGGCTGGGGCACAGGTGTCTCCTCATCGAGAGCATTCAGCAGCGCTTTACACTCTGGCTCAGAATGGGCGCATTTCGCAAGTATTACTGTCGGAGCGTTCAACTGGACTGTAGATTGGCGTCCACCGGGAGTGAAGGAGGTCCCATGTCGGGGCAACGCGTCGCCGTTCTGGGTTCCGGAGCCAACGGCTCGTCGATCGGTGCCGACCTGCACGCCGGCGGTGTCGACGTCACGCTCATCGAGCAGTGGCCGGCCCACGTCGAGGCGATCCGCCAGCACGGACTGAGCATCCGGATGCCGGAGCGCGAGCTGCACGTCACGCCGCGCGTGATGCACCTCTGCGAGGTCGCCACCCTGCGGCACCGGTTCGACATCGTGCTCATGCTCGTCAAGGCGTACGACTCCCGCTGGGCCGCGGAACTCATCCGCCCCTACCTGGCGGACGACGGTCTGCTCGCCGCTGTTCAGAACGGCATGTCGACGCGCGATGTCGCCGAGATCGTCGGTGCCGACCGCACGATGGGAACCGTCATCGAGATCTCGTCCACGCTGTACGACCCGGGGATCGTCGACCGCCACTCCGGCCCCGACCGCTCGTGGTTCGCCGTCGGCGGTCTGCCCGGATCGGCCGCACGTGGTCGCGAAGAGCAGGTCGCGGCGCTGCTTCGGCACTCCGGATCCGTCGCGATCGTCGAGGACATCGAGGCGACGAAGTGGATGAAGCTGGTCAGCAACGCGACCGTCCTGGTGCCGACCGCGAGCCTCGGCCTCCCCATGCTCGATGCGCTCGGGGTTCCCGGAATGCGCGAGCTGATGCTGCGCTCGGGCCAGGAGGCCCTCGATGTCGGAGCGGCTCTGGGACACCCGGTGTTGCCGATCTTCGGCCTCCGCGAGAGCGACCTCGCCACGCCCGAGACGGTGGTGGAGACCCTGCTCGACACCCTCTATGACGGTTTCGTCCGGCCCGGGGCAACCACAACGGTGCTCCAGGACTGGACCAAGGGCCGGCACAGCGAGGTCGACGATCTCAACGGGACCGTCGCTCGCGAGGGACGTCGCGTCGGTGTCCCGACACCCGTGAACGATGCCGTCGTCACGATCGCGCACCGGATCGAACGCGGGGAGCTCTCCCCCGACCCCGCGAACCTGGGCCGCATCCTCGATGCCGTGACCTCGAGTGTTGCGTCAGACTGAACATTGTGTAAAGTCACGACGGACTGAGTAGGCAAGGAGGCCATCATGACGCGCATCGCCGTCCTCGGCACGGGAGCTCAAGGCGCCGGCATCGGGGCAGACCTGGTCCGGGCCGGGCTCGACGTGACCTTCATCGAGCAGTGGCCGGCCCACGTCGAGGCGATGCGCGAACGCGGCATCGAGGTACGGATGCCCGACGGCCCCGAGGTCACGGCCGTCACGGCCTACCACCTCTGCCAGGTCGCCGAACTGCGCGAACCGTTCGACATCGTCTTCGTCCTGGTCAAGGCCTACGACACCCGCTGGGCGTGCGAGCTCATCCGGCCGCTCCTGCATGACCGCAGCGTCGTCGTCGGCCTGCAGAACGGCATGTCACTCGACGACATGGCCGACGTCGTCGGTCCGGGCCGCACGATCGGCGCGGTCATCGAGATGGCCTCGAACATGTTCGAGCCCGGGATCGTCACCCGGCAGACCCGGCGCGCCGACTCCTGGTTCGCGGTCGGCGCCTATGACGACGCGGCCCGAGATCGCGAGCCTGCGGTGCAAGCCGCCCTCAGCCACGCCGGCACCGTCGACATCGCCGCCGACATCCGGTCGTCGAAGTGGATGAAGCTGGTCGCCAACGCCGGTGAGCTCGTGCCGTCCGCCATCCTCGACGTCGCCCTCTACGACGCCGTCCGCATGCCGGGCGTCCACGAGTTCATGATCGAGTGCGGCAAGGAGGCCGCGCGCGCGGCGATCGCCGACGGCTGCCGACTCGTCCCCATCTTCGGTCTCACCGCCGAGCAGGTCACCGGGCCCGACCAGTATGCCGCCGACCTGCTCGGCGAGGTGCTCGACAAGTACTCTCTGCCGGACACCCGAACGACGGTGCTGCACGACTGGATGAAGGGGCGGCACTCCGAGTACCGCGAAGTCAATGGACTCGTCGTCGACGTGCTGACCCGGGCGGGGCAGCCCGCGCCCTACAACACCCACGTCATCGAGGTCGCACAACGGATCGAGGCCGGCGAGCTGACCCGCGGCCCGCACAACCTCGAGCTGCTGCTCGCGGTCCCGGCGCCCGTCTAGCCCTTCGCGGCGCGCAGTTTCGAGATCTCGTAGAGCGCGACGCTCACCGCGATTCCGGCGTTGAGCGACTCGGTGGCGGAATCGATCGGGATGCTGACGACCGCGTCGCAGGTCTCGGTGACGAGCCGCGACAGCCCCTTGCCCTCGCTGCCGACGACGATCACGACGGGTTCCCTCGCGAGCGCCAAGCCGGGCAACGACACGTCGCCCCCGCCGTCGAGGCCGAGCACGAACACGCCGCGGCTCTTCAGGTCTTTCAGCGTCTGGGTGAGGTTGGACGCCATCGCGACCGGCACCCGCGCGGCGGCCCCGGCCGACGTCTTCCAGGCCGATGCCGTCATCCCGACACTGCGGCGCTGCGGCACGATCGCCCCCTGACCGCCGAACGCCGCGACCGAGCGCACGATCGCACCGAGGTTGCGCGGGTCGGTGATGCCGTCGAGGGCGACGAGCAGCGGAACTTGGCCGCGCTTCTCGATCGCGTCGAGCAGTTCCAGGGGGTGCGCGTACTCGTAGGCGGGCACCTTGAGCGCGATGCCCTGGTGCACCGAGTCGGGCCCCGACATGCGGTCGATCTCTTGCCGCATCACCTCGAGCACCGGGATGTGGCGCTTGCCGGCCAGCGAGATGGCCTCCTTGACGCGGTCATCCATCTCGAGCCGGGACGCGATGTACAGGGTCGTCGCGGGCACCTTCGCGCGCAACGCTTCGACGACCGAGTTGCGACCGGTGACGACCTCGGCCTCGCCCTCCTTCTTCGGCGCGCGGCGCTGGGGTGCGGGGCGGGCGTCGGTGGGAGACTTGCCGTGCTTCGCGCGTGCGGCGTCGAGGCGTTCCTGGGCGGCCTTCCGCTTGCCGGCGACGTGCCAGGAGCGATCGGTCGCCTTCGGGGTCGGACCCTTGCCTTCGAGCGCCTTGCGGCTGTGACCGCCGGTGCCGACCTGGGGGCCCTTCTTGTTCTTGCGTGCGCCGGGGCGCCCGGGCTTAGCCATCAGGTGCTCCACCTAGTTCCGTCGGGGCCGTCTTCGAGGGTGATCCCCGCAGCGGCCAGGGTGTCGCGAACCGAGTCGGCCGCGGCGAAATCTTTGGCTGACCGGGCGGCTTCGCGCTGCCCGATCAGGTGCTCGACGAGCGCGCCGAGCGTGGCATCCGCTCCCCCGCCGTTCTCGGACGCCCACTCCGGCGCTGCGGGGTCGAGGCCCAGCACGCCGAGCATCGCGACCACCTCGGCCCGCAGGCGGGCGGCGAGCGCGACATCCTTCGCGTCGAGGGCGGCGTTGCCCTGCCGCACCGCCTCATGCAGCACGCCGAGCGCCTGCGGAACGCCGAGGTCGTCATCCATCGCGGTGGCGAAAGCGTCGGGCACCGGCAGCACGCCGGTCTGCTCGACCTCGGGCGTCGCCTCGACGGCCCGGGCGACCCGGTCGAGGAAGCCCTCGATGCGGGTGAACGCCGCCTCGGCCTCGACGAGCGACCCCTCGTGGTAGTCGATCGTCGACCGGTAGTGCGCACTGCCCAGGTAGTAGCGCACGACGATCGGCCGGGCGAGGCTGAGGAACTCGGCGGCGTAGATCGAGTTGCCGAGCGACTTCGACATCTTCTGGCCCTCGACCACGACGAGCCCGTTGTGCACCCAGTGGGTCGCGAACGCATCCCCCGCGGCCGTGGACTGCGCGAGCTCGTTCTCGTGGTGCGGGAAGCGCAGGTCGAGCCCGCCCCCGTGGATGTCGAACGCCGCGCCGAGGTAACGCCGCGACATCGCTGAGCACTCGATGTGCCATCCCGGGCGCCCCGGACCCCAGGGCGAGTTCCACGACGCAGAGTCGGGTTCCCCGGCCTTGGTGCCCTTCCAGAGGGCGAAGTCGCGGGGGTCGCGCTTGCCGCGCGTCTCGGCGTCGGCGCTCGCCTCCATGTCGTCGGGGCGCTGGTTGGTGAGCGCTCCGTACTCCGGCCAGGTCGTGACGGCGAAGAACACGTCGCCCGTGCCGTCGTCGGCGACGTAGGCGTGCCCCTTGTCGATGAGGTCGGCGATCAGCTCCTGCATCCCGGGAATGCTCGCGGTCGCGCGCGGCTCGTACGTCGGCGGCAGGATGCCGAGCGCGTTGTACCCGCGCGTGAACTCCAATTCGACGCGGTAGGCGACCGCCCACCACGGCTCGCGGTCGCTCGCGTTCACGAGCACCTTGTCGTCGATGTCGGTGACGTTGCGCACGAAGGTGACGTCGAGTCCGCGGTAGGTGAACCAGCGGCGCCACAGGTCGTAGGCGAGGGCGCTGCGCAGGTGCCCGATGTGCGGGCTCGACTGCACGGTAGGCCCGCAGACGTACATCCCGACCTTGCCCGCTTCGAGCGGAGCGAAGTCGACGAGGCCTCTCGCCTTCGTGTCGTACAGCCGGATGGTCACCCGTTGAGCTTAGGGCGCGCCTCTACGCTGTTACCCGTGTCCCACCTCGTCTTCCGCATCGATGACCTGAGCGGGGGCCCGACCCGCGAACTCGTCGCCCACCACCTCGTCGGGATGCACGCCTCCAGTCCCGCCGAGAGCGTCTTCGCCCTCGACGTCGACGGGCTGCGGCATCCGGACGTGACGTTCTGGTCGGGATGGCGGGGCGAGCACCTCGTCGCGATCGGCGCGTTGAAGCAACTCGACGAGACGTCGGGCGAGCTCAAGTCGATGCGGGTCGCCGACACCCACCTCGGAACCGGCGCCGGTCGCGCGATGCTGCAACACCTGATCGCCGAGGCCCGCCGCCGCGGGATGCGCACGCTGTGGCTCGAAACCGGCAGCACCGACGACTTCCAGCCCGCACTCCGGCTCTACGCGAGCGAAGGCTTCGTCGAGTGCGGCCCGTTCGGCGACTACCCGGAGAACCCCTTCTCGGTCTTCATGACCCTTCCCCTCTCGGTGGTCGAGTAGCGCCGGAGGCGCGTGTCGAGACCTCAGGCGGATGCCGACAGCAGCGCGGTCGCGATCGCCGCGATCCCCTCGCCTCGCCCGGTGAACCCGAGGCCGTCGGTCGTGGTCGCCCCGATCGTGACGGGCGCACCCACGAGCGCGCTGAGCCGCGCCTCCAACTCGGAACGTCGCGGCGCGATCTTCGGCCGAACGGCGACGACCTGCACGACCACGTTGACGACGGCGAACCCTGCGCCCGAGACGAGGGCGAGCGTCTCGCGTACGAACACCTCACTTGCGGCGCCGGCGAATCGCGGATCGTTCGTGCCGAAGCGGCTTCCGAGGTCGCCGAGCCCCGCCGCCGAGAGCAGGGCGTCGCAGATCGCGTGCAGCACCGCATCCCCGTCGCTGTGTCCAGCGAGACCGGGTTCGTCGGTCCAGTACAGGCCGCCCAGCCAGAGCGGCGCCGTCTCGTCGTAGGCGTGGACGTCGATTCCGACGCCGGTGCGCAGCCCCGCCGTCTGCGCGCCCAGCACGTTCTCGGCGCGACGCAGATCCCACGCCGTGGTGATCTTGAACGCACGGGCCTCGCCCTCGACGACGCTCACCCGCCCGCCGTGCGCCGCGAACAGCGCGGCGTCGTCGGTGTGTTCGTCGGTCGCGCTCGCGTAGGCCGCCTCGAGGTCCGCACGCGGGAAGCCCTGCGGGGTCTGCACGTGCACGAGGTCGCTGCGGTCGACGGTGCCCTGCACCACGGCATCCGGCCCCACCCGCTTGACGGTGTCGGTGACCGGCAGCGCCGGGATGACGCCGGCCCCCGTCGTGCGCACCGCCCGGGCGACGCGGTCGATGAGCGCCGACGGGGTGAGAGCGCGCGCGGCGTCGTGCACGAGCACCGTGTCGACCTCCGCCGACAGGGCCGCGAGCCCCGCCGCCACGGAGGCCTGGCGCGTCGATCCCCCGGCGACGACCGTGATCGCGCCGGATGCCCCACCCGCGACGCGCTCCGCGATGGTGCGCGCGGCCTTGACGTGCGACTCGGGCGCCACGACGACGACCTGGGCGGGTTCGACGGAGTCGAACACCCCCCGAAGCGCGCGCTCGAGGATCGGCACACCGCGGAGCGCCACGAACGCCTTCGGCTCGGCGCCGCCGAGGCGCGCACCGCTGCCGGCGGCGACGACGACGATCCCGAGCGTCGGGGTCATGCCGAAGCGACCGCTAGGAGGCGAGGACCTCGTCGAGAACCGTCGAGGCCTTCTCTTCGTCGGTCTTCTCGGCGAGCGCCAGTTCGGAGATCAGGATCTGGCGGGCCTTCGCGAGCATCCGCTTCTCACCCGCCGACAGACCGCGGTCCTGGTCACGACGCCAGAGGTCGCGCACGACCTCGGACACCTTGATGACGTCACCCGACGCGAGCTTCTCGAGGTTGGCCTTGTAGCGACGGCTCCAGTTGGTGGGCTCTTCGGTGAACGGGGCGCGGAGCACCTCGAACACTCGGTCGAGCCCCTCCTTGCCGATCACGTCACGCACGCCGACGAGGTCGACGTTGTCGGCGGGGACCTCGATGGTCAGATCGCCCTGGGTGACGTTGAGCTTCAGGTACAGCTTCTCCTCGCCACGGATGACGCGGTTCTTGACCTCGATGATCGTCGCGGCGCCATGGTGGGGGTAAACGACGGTTTCGCCGACCTCAAAAAGCATGGAGTTGTTCCTTCCGCAGACTGGCCAGTCTACCACGGGGAACCGGGGGTAAGCCTGGCCTAACTCCGACCTCGCGCTCTGTCGCCGCTAGGCTGGGGAAGCTCGTGAAGATAGAGACCGGAAGGGTCGCAGTGAGAGTTCGTACCGGGGCTTCGATCGCCACCGCCATCGCCCTCGTGGTGGGCCTGAGTGCCTGCAGCTTCGCCTTCCCGCAGACGCAGAAGCCCTACGACGCCAGCGACGGCGTGAGTGTGACGGTCGGCGACGTCAAGGTGCTCAACGCGATCGTGTTCACCGAAGACGGCGAAGACGGCAACTTCTCGGCAACCGCCGCCAACTCCGGCGACAGCGACATCGACCTGACCCTCCAGTACGTGTCGGGCGGCGAGAAGGTCAACGTCGAGCTCGAGGTCCCCGCCGGCGAGACGGTGCGGTTCGGCAGCGAGGGCGACCAGGTCTTCCTGCCCGGCATCGACACGAACGCCGGGTCGCTGCTGACGATCTACGTGCAATACGGCGACCGTCCGGGCAAGCAGATCGACGTGCCGGTTCTCGACGTCGCGCTCGGCGAGTACGACGGCCTGCTGCCGACCCCGACTCCCACGCCGACCCCGACGGTCACCGCGACCCCGGAACCGACGCCGAGCCCGACCCCGTAACCGTTTCGGCTACCCCTCGAAGCGGTAGCCGAGGCCGCGCACGGTGAGCAGCAGCTTGGGCTCCGACGGCTCGTCCTCGATCTTCGAGCGGATGCGCTTGATGTGCACGTCGAGGGTCTTGGTGTCGCCGAAGTAGTCCGACCCCCAGATGCGGTCGATGAGCTGCCCGCGGGTGAGCACCCGCCCGGCGTTGCGCATGAGCAGCTCGAGCAGCTCGAACTCCTTGAGCGGCATCGCCACCTCGTTGCCGCGCACCGAGACCGAGTGGCGCTCGGTGTCCATCCGCACGGTGCCGACCTCCACCACCCCGTGCTGGTCGTCGGCGACCTCCGTGTGCCGGCGGAGCACGGCCCGGATACGGGCGAGCAGCTCCCGCGACGAGTAGGGCTTGGTCATGTAGTCGTCGGCGCCGAGTTCGAGCCCGACGACGATATCCACTTCGCTGTCCTTCGCGGTGAGCATGATGATCGGCACCGAGGATCGCGACCGCAGCTCGCGACACACCTCGGTTCCGGAGAGGCCCGGCAGCATGAGGTCGAGAAGCACCAGGTCGGCGCCCGCCCGGTCGAACGCGGCCAACGCGACCCGGCCGTCGTCGGCGATCTCGGTGTCGTAGCCCTCCCGCCGCAGCAGGAACGAGAGCGGCTCCGAGAGGGAGGGCTCGTCTTCGACGATGAGGATGCGCGTCACGTGGTGGCTCCGAGGGTGGTGGCGACGGCCGGCGTGTTGACGGCCTCGGGCAGGCGGATGGTGAAGGTCGACCCGCTGCCGGCGTGCGACCAGACCCGCACGTCACCACCGTGGTTCTGCACGACGTGCTTGACGATCGCGAGGCCCAGGCCGGTGCCGCCGGTGTTGCGGCTGCGGGCGGAATCGACGCGGAAGAAGCGCTCGAACACCCGCTCGCGTTCGGCTTCGGGAATGCCGACCCCCTGATCGGTGACGGCGATCTCGACGACCCCGTCGGCGTGGCTGACGCCGATGCCGACCCGCGAGTTGTCGGGCGAGTACTGGATGGCGTTGGCGACGAGGTTGTGCACGGCGGTGACGAGCATGCCGGCATCCCCGAACACCTCGGTGCCGGCGTCGCCCCCGGAGACCAACGCGATGCCGTGCTTCTCGGCGGCGACCCGGTTGCGGTCGACGGCCTGCGCGATGACGGCGTCGATGTCGACCACCGCGGCCTCCTGCAGCACATCGGATGCCTGGAGACGGCTCAACTCGATGATCTCGTGGGTCGTGCGGGCCAGCCGCTCCGCTTCGATCGAGAGCCGCTTCGCGAACCGCTTGACCTCATCCGGTTCGTTCGACGCCTGCTCCAGCGCCTCGGCGAGCAGGCTCACCGCGCCGATCGGTGTCTTCAGTTCGTGACTCACGTTCGCCACGAAGTCGCGGCGCACCTCTTCGAGGCGATACGACTCGGTGCGGTCTTCGGCGAGCACGAGCACGAAGCGGGTGCCGAGTCGGGCCACGCGCACGAAGACATAGATGGATGCCTCGCCGAACGGCCCGCGCGAGAGGTGCAGCTCTTTGCCGATCGGCTCGCCGTCGCGGCGCACCTGATCCACGAGCGCGACGAGTTCGGGATGCATGAGCGCCTGGTTCCAGACCAGGCCGAAGGCGAGCGCACCCGTC
This sequence comes from Pseudolysinimonas yzui, assembly GCF_014653215.1. Lineage (GTDB taxonomy): Bacteria > Actinomycetota > Actinomycetes > Actinomycetales > Microbacteriaceae > Pseudolysinimonas_A > Pseudolysinimonas_A yzui. Next base: position 37,522 of record NZ_BNAI01000004.1, read on the forward strand.
GAGGCCTTGAGCACGTTGTTCGAGGCGTCGAGCACGATGCCGGCCGATTCGAGCGAATCGATGACCTCGTCCGCGCCTTCCGGCACCGTCGGCGTCACGACGGCGACCGCTCGCTGACCGCGTCGATGTGCCGCCACGATCGCGGCAGCCGAGCCGGCCCCCAGGAGGAATCCGAACGCGATCGCGACCGGCACGAGCCAGGCCTGGTCCATGCGACTAGATTAGGGCGCACCGGGAACCCGCCATCGGGTGGATCCCCGGTGATCCGGGCCCCGGCCGCGGAAAGTTCAGGCGTCCGACACCGGACGTTAACCTGATGCGGGCAGCGTGGCCTGCGTTCGGGCGGTTCGATGCTGCCCGCGAAACGAGAGGACGTGCAGGATGCGCGAGGTGTTCCAGCAGGAGCTGCGAGAGGTGCAGGACCGGCTGGTCGAGATCGCGTCCCTCGTGACCGAGTCGATCGAGAAGGCGACGCAGGCGTTTAACGAGTCGAACGTCACCTTGGCAGAGACGGTCATCGCCGACGACGACAAGATCGACGCCGCCGCCTACGAGCTCGACGAGCTCGCGATCCAGATCCTCGCCCGCCAGCAGCCGGTCGCCCGCGACCTGCGCATCGTGGTGAGCGCGCTGCGCATCAGCGCGTCGCTGGAGCGGATGGGCGACATGTCGACCCACATCTCGCAGCTCGCGCGCTACCGCTTCCCCGAGAAGGTCGTGCCGAAGAAGCTGCGTCCGACGTTCGTCGAGATGGGCCGGCTCGACGTCGAGATCGCCCGCATGCTCACCGAGCTGCTGCGCACGCAGGACACCGCGATCGCCGAGGCGATCCGCAACGAAGACGACAAGGTCGACGCCCTGCACCTCTCGGTGTTCGACACGGTGCTCGGCGAGAGCTGGAAGGGCGAGGCGGTCGACACCGTCGACTCGACCCTCGCCTCGCGCTACCACGAGCGCTTCGCCGACCACGCCGTCTCGATCGCCAAGAAGGTGCAGTACCTCGCGACAGGCGACTGGATCCCCAGCGACAGCTAGTGAGTTCGGGCCACTACTTCTTGCCCTGCGCGGCGACGGCGGCGGCTCCGGCGGCGGCGGCTTCGGGGTCGAGGTAGCGCGACGGCGCGGTGGGGCGGAAGGCGTCATCCAGCTCATACACGAGCGGGATGCCGGTGGGGATGTTGAGTTCCGCGATCTCGTCGTCGGGGATGCCGTCCAGGTGCTTCACGAGGGCGCGCAGCGAGTTGCCGTGGGCGGTGACGAGCACCGTCTTGCCGGCCGCGAGGTCCTTCGTGATGTCGGACTCCCAGTAGGGCAGCATCCGGTCGATCACGAGCTTCAGGCTCTCGGTGCGCGGGAACTCGGCATCCGGGATGTCGGCGTACCGCTCGTCGCCGAACTGCGACCATTCGGCGTCGTCGGCGAGCGGCGGGGGCGGCACGTCGAATGAGCGGCGCCAGGTCTTGAACTGCTCCTCGCCGTAGGTCGCGAGGGTCTTGGCCTTGTCGAGGCCCTGCAGCGAGCCGTAGTGGCGCTCGTTGAGACGCCACGACCGCTTCACCGGGATCCACAGCCGGTCGGCGACCTCGAGCGCGAGGTTCGCCGTCTGGATCGCCCGGGTGAGAACACTCGTGTAGAGGATCTGGGGCGCGAGGCCCGACTCGGCGAGCAGTTCGCCCGCGCGCTTGGCCTCGGTGACGCCCTGCTCCGAGAGGCGCACATCCACCCATCCGGTGAACAGGTTCTTCTGGTTCCAATCGGAGTTGCCGTGGCGGAGCAGGATGAGGGTCGACATGGGCTCCAGCCTATCGACGGCAGAATCGAGGCATGGATCGTCCCGTCGGCCGCATCACCCGCGGCACGACGAACGTCAACCGGCTGCGTCGCATCGACAGGTGGATCGCGGCGCAGCCGCAGCTCCGCCGCGCCGACGACCCGCTCGTGGTCGACCTCGGCTACGGCGCGAGCGCGACGACGACCCTCGAGCTGCGCGACCGGCTCGCCGCGGTGCGCCCCGACGTGAAGGTGATCGGCATCGAGATCGACCCGGAACGGGTGCGGGTGGCGTCGGCCGCGACGCGCGACGGCGTCGAGTTCCGGCTCGGCGGATTCGAGGTGCCGCTGCCGGAAGGGCGGCGGCCCGCCATCATCCGCGCCCTCAACGTGTTGCGCCAGTACGACGCCTCCGAGGTCGACGCGGCCTGGGCGACGATGTGCGCGCGGCTGCAGCCCGGCGGACTGCTCGTGGAGGGCACCTGCGACGAGATCGGCCGCGTCGCGTCCTGGGTGGGGCTCGCACCCGAAGGCCCGCGCACCTTCACGATCTCGCTGCGGCTCGCCGGCCTCGAGGCCCCGTCGATCGTCGCCGAGCGGCTGCCGAAGGCCCTCATCCACCGCAACGTCACGGGCGAACGCATCCACGATCTGCTCGCCACCCTCGACCGGTTGTGGGCGACCCACGCGCCGCTCGGCGTCTACGGTGCGCGGCAACGCTGGATGGCGGTGGTGGCTTCCTTGCGGCAGGCAGGCTGGCCGGTGCTCGGCACGCGAGCGCGGTGGCGTCTCGGCGAGGTCACCGTCGACTGGGATGCCGTCGCGCCGGGCGGGACCGGAGGCCGCTAGATCGGCGGCAGCAGATCGCGGGCCTCGTCGTGCGGCATGCCCGTCCCGACGAGCAGGTCGACGACGAGGGGACGCAGCAGCAGCAGGGCCGACGCGTCGGCGAGGCCGGCGTCGGGCATCAGCGTCGCCGGGTCGAGGCGCCGGGCGAGGTCGGTCAGCACCGATCGTGAGGCGCCCGCGGCTTGCGGATCCCGTAACTCCTCGCCGAGCATCCGCACCCCGGTCGCGACCGTCGCGAGGGCGTCGGCGAGTCCCGCGCGCGGGATGCCGTCACGCACCAGATAGGTGCACCGACGGGCGATCATGCGCAGATGCCGCGTGGCGAAGTCGACGGCGTCGACCGCTCGGGCGTTCCGTCGCAGCTCGGGGAGTCGGCCACGCAGGAACGGAGAGATGCGCGCCACGGCGATCGCCGTGTCGAGCGACTGCTTCCACGCGTCGAACAGCGGCGCGGCCCGACGCAGGCGGGAGAGCGCGAGTTCGCCCGCCGCCTCGTCGGCGTCGCGCAACGACCGGGCGATCGCCTCGGTCGACTCGGTGATCACCGCGAAGATCGCCTGGCGGTCGCGTGCCGCGGTGCGGCCGGGATCGCGGGGGATCAGGGCGGTGACCAGCAACGCGACGACGCCCGCGATGACGGCGTCGAGAGTGCGTTCGAACGAGCCATCCCCGGCGGGCAACAGCATCACGATCGCCGACGGAATCGCCGACGCGACGGCGAACTGCGGGTTCGGTGAGACGAACCGCCCGACGACGAAGACGACGAGCAGGACGACCGCGAGCTGCCAGACGCCGCGACCGACCAGCAGCGCGATCGCCTCGCTCACCGCGACCCCGACGGCGATCCCGATCAGGCTCTCCGCGACCCGGCGGGGACGGGCGTCGCGGGTGAGTCCGAGTGACGTGATGGTCACCGTCACGGCCAGCATCGGGTACTGGTGGCCGAGCAGCCAGTGGGTGATCGAGTACGCGATCACGACGGCGACGGTGATCTGGATGATCGCGGGCAGCGAGCTCCAGACCCGGTCGCCGCCATCGCGCAGGCGGGTCCGCATCGCGATGCGGCGCTCCAGCCGGCGGAGGCCGCCGTCGTCGGACGCGGTCATCCGTTCCGCCGCACCGCCCCGAGCCGCGGGATGCGCGGCACGTCGGCTTCGGCGCCCGCGTCGGTCGGCACGATGACCTCCTGAGTCGCGGCGACCGCGCCCTCCGAGCCGACGACCGTCAGCGTCGCCGCCGGATCGGTTGCCCGCCGCACGACGGCGAGCGCGATCGGGCCGAGCTCGTAATGGGTGGCGGCGGCGGTGACCCGGCCGACGACCGTCTCACCCGACCGCACCTCGTCTCCGGCGGAGATCGCGATGTTGTCCGACCCGTCGAGGTGGAGCAGCACCAGGCGACGCGGGGGGTGCCCCAGGTTGTGCACCTTGGCGACCGTCTCCTGGCCCCGGTAGCAGCCCTTCTCGAGATGCACGGCCGAGCGCATCCAGTCGAACTCGTGCGGAATCGCGGTGGCGTCGAGTTCGGTGGCGGCACGCGGGCGCCACGCGGCGATGCGCAGCGCTTCGAGGGCGAGGATGCCGGCGGCCGGCCGGTCGGCGAGCGCAGCGAGACCGGCTCGGGGCACGAGCGTCTCGGAGTACGTCCAGCCCACTCCGGGATGCTCGGCGACGGTCGCGTACTGGTGACCGCCGGCGACGACCGCGGCCCACGGGTCGTGCCAGGTCACCCCCTCGACGGGTGCCCCGAGGCTGCCGATCGTCGCGAACTCCGCCGACCGGTCGGCCACCTCGACGCGCAGCATGAACCGCATCCGGTCGAGGAACGAGGCCATCCCCGCCCCGGTGCCGGCATCCATCAGCAACCAGGTGGTCTCACCGTCGTCGACGACGCGCACGGCGTACTCGATGCGCCCGCTCGGGTCGAGCAAGAGCGCCTCGGCCGACTCCCCGGGGGCGAGGCGGGCGAGGCTCTGCGACAGCAGCGAGTCGAGCCAGGTGAGGCGGTCGGGGCCGGTGACGGTGACGACATCCCGGTCGGAGAGGTCGACGATCGCCGCGCCGGCGGCGAGTTCGCGCTGCTCGGCGAGCGGCGACCCGTAGTGCTGCGGCGGGTCGCCGACGGCTTCCGGCCGCTGAGAGAAGGGATCAGTCGACACGAGCGAGCCTCCCTGAGGCGTGGGTACGCAGGTCTTGTCCGAGCGCGGCGATGTCCCACGCCCAGAGCAGGTGCTCGTCGACGAGGCCGTACAGCCGGGTCGCGGCCGCGTATTCCTTCGCCGATGCGGACCGCACGACGGCATCGGTGCCGAGATCGATGCGCGGGCCGGCGACCGTGCCGAGATACAACTCGCTCACGCCTCCGGGCTGCAGGATCGCGACCTCGATGTCGAACGACCCCGCCGGGTTGCGGAGCGTCTCGACGGCGTCGGCGGAAGTGAAGACCGGCTCGCCGACGCCGGGGAGCATCCCGGGGCCCGGGTCGGCAGCGCCGAGCGGACGACTCAGCCGCCAGTACCCCAGTTCCGAGAACAGCACGCGGTGGTCGTCGGCGTCGCCCCCGAGCAGCCAGGTCGTGCAGGCGTATTGCACGTGCGACCCGCCCTCCTGGGTGAAGGCGACCCGCTGACCGAACTCGTGCTCGCGCAGGCCGTCGCCGACCCGATAGGCGATCACGCCCGTGCCCTCCCAGACGCCGAGCAGCCAGGACAGCGGCATGATCTCCGCCGGCAGGGAAGCGTCGATGTCGAACATCGCAGCTCCCGTCGGTCTAGCGCTGGCCGCGGAAGAGGTTGTAGACGACCACCAGCGACACGAAGCCGATCGCGAGCACCGCGAGCCCGAGAAGCCCGATGAAGAACAGTTCCAGGGCGAGCATCATGCGACAAGCCTATCGAGGGATGCGGGGTGGAGCAGGATGAGTACCACCGTCGTGAGCGCGAGGATGACGAGCACCCCGCCGACGCTCGCGATGATGCGGTTGACGAGACCCTCTTTGCGCTGCAGCGACAGCTGGATGACGAACGTCAGCAGCACGGTTCCGGCCGCGACGACGGGAATCCAGGTGAGGAACTGCTGGCCCGCGAACATCCCCACGGCCACGCCACCGGCGAGCGCGACGAGCCATACCGGCGGGACGCTGCGCGAGTAGGCGGACACGAGTCAATCGTAGGTGTCCGTACACTGTCGGGTAGGCGTTTTGGAGGACTCGCGCGTGGCCCAGTTGCTCATCTTGACCTCAGCGGTCGACGGTGAGGTTCTGCCCGCCCTCGGACTGCTCTCTCACCGCACCCGTTCGATCCCCGCCGAGCCGGCTTCGCTCATCAACGCGCCCACCGCCGACCTCATCTTCGTCGACGCCCGGCAAGACCTGGCGAGCGCGAAGTCGCTGTGCAAGATCCTCAACACCACGGGGGTCACGGTGCCGCTCGTGCTCGTGCTGACCGAAGGCGGGCTGACCGCCGTCTCCGCCGACTGGGGCGTCGACGACGTCATCCTGGAATCCGCGGGACCGGCCGAAGTGGATGCCCGCGTGCGGCTCGTCATCGGACGGCTCGCGATGGAGAAGACCGGCTCGAAGATCCAGGCGTCGGGTGTCGTCATCGACGAGGCGTCCTACTCGGCGAAGGTGCACGGTCGCCCGCTCGACCTCACCTTCAAGGAGTTCGAGCTGCTGCGCTTCTTCGCGACGCACCCGTCGCGCGTCTTCACCCGCGAGCAGCTGCTGAGCGAGGTCTGGGGCTACGACTACTTCGGTGGCACCCGCACTGTCGATGTGCACGTGCGGCGCTTGCGCGCGAAGCTCGGAGACCTCGAGTCGCTCATCGGCACGGTGCGCAACGTCGGCTACCGCTTCAACGTCTACGAAGACGAAGACCGGCTCGCCCCCGTCTCCTGATCGGACACCCGCTCGTCCTGAGCCCGACGAAGGGTTCATCCGCCGTTCACACGGGGCCTGGAATGATGGGCGGATGGAGGACAGCCCCCTCGGCGATGCCACGATCGCCGCCGACCTGCTCGACGACTACGACGCCGAGCCGGTCTTCATCGACGACAGCGAACTTCCCGGCGACCGGTTCCTCGATCGGGAACTGTCCTGGCTCGCCTTCAATCTGCGGGTGCTCGAGCTCGCCGAGGACGACACGCTGCCGCTGCTGGAACGTGCGAACTTCCTCGCCATCTTCGCCAGCAACCTCGACGAGTTCTTCATGGTGCGCGTCGCGGGTCTCAAGCGCCGCATCGCGACCGGGATCGCGGTGCCGACCAATATCGGGCGCGCGCCGCTCGACGTGCTCGCCGACATCAGTGCGCGAGCCCACGAGCTGCAGGAGCGCCACGCGCATGCCTTCCAGGGGTTGAAGCCGGCGCTCGATGAGGCCGGCATCCACATCGAGCACTGGACCGATCTCGACGAACGGGATCGCGTCGCCCTCGACGAGGTCTTCTCGGGGCAGATCTTCCCGGTGCTGATGCCGCTCGCGGTCGACCCGGCGCACCCGTTCCCCTACATCTCCGGTCTGTCGCTCAATCTCTCGATCCGGGTGCGCAACCCCAAGACCGGCAAGGAGGAGTTCGCACGCCTCAAGGTGCCGACGAATCTGCCGCGGTTCGTGAAGCTGCCCGACCACGGCTCGGGCGTGCTGCGCTTCATCCCGCTCGAAGACCTCATCTCCAACCACCTCGAGGAGCTGTTCCCCGGCATGGAGGTGCTCGAGCACCACGAGTTCCGGGTGACCCGCAACGAAGACGTCGAGGTCGAAGAGGACGACGCCGAGAACCTCATCAACGCCCTCGAGAAGGAGCTGCAGCGCCGCCGGTTCGGCCCGCCGATCCGCCTCGAGATCACCGACGACATGGATGACGTCACCCTCGGCCTGCTGATGTCGGAGCTGCAGATCACCGAGCAGGAGGCCTACCGGCTTCCCGCGCCGCTCGACCTCTCCGGCCTGTTCGAGGTCACGCGCATCGACAAGCCGGCGCTCAAGTACCCCCGGCACGTGCCGACGACGAGTGTCAACCTGCTGCCCACGGAACCCAACGAGCGACCGGATGTCTTCGCCTCGATCGCCCGCGGAGACATCCTGCTCCACCACCCCTACGAGTCGTTCGCGACGAGCGTGCAGGCGTTCATCGAGCAGGCCGCCGCCGACCCGCAGGTGCTCGCCATCAAGCAGACCCTGTACCGCACGAGCGGTGACAGCCCGATCGTCGAGGCCCTCATCGACGCGGCCGAGGCCGGCAAGGCGGTGCTCGCCCTCGTCGAGATCAAGGCACGGTTCGACGAGCAGGCCAACATCGGCTGGGCCCGCAAGCTCGAGAAGGCCGGCGTGCACGTCGTCTACGGCCTGGTCGGGCTCAAGACCCACAGCAAACTCGCGCTCGTCATCCGCCAGGAGGGCGGCCGGCTGCGGCACTACAGCCACATCGGAACCGGCAACTACAACCCGAAGACGAGCCGCATCTACGAAGACCTCGGGCTGCTGACCGCCGACGACATCGTCGGCAAGGATCTCACCCGGCTGTTCAACGAGCTCTCCGGCTACGCGATCGAGAAGAAGTTCAAGCGACTGCTCGTCGCGCCGCGCTACCTGCGCAAGGGGCTGCTCAAGCAGATCGCCCGCGAAGCCGAGAACGCGCACGCGGGCCGCTCGAGCGGCATCCGCATCAAGGTCAACTCGATGGTCGACGAGGCCGTGATCGACGGCCTGTACCGGGCGAGTCAGGCCGGTGTTCCGGTGGACATCTGGGTGCGCGGCATCTGTTCGCTCACCCCCGGCGTCGAGGGGCTCAGCGAGAACATCCGGGTGCGCAGCATCCTCGGTCGCTACCTCGAGCACTCCCGCATCTTCCGGTTCGAGAACGACGGCGACCCGCAGGTGTTCATCGGCAGCGCCGACATGATGCACCGCAACCTCGACCGGCGCGTCGAGGCACTCATCCGGCTCACCCGGCCCGAGCACCTCGACGAGTTGCAGCAGTTGTTCGACCTCGCGATGTCCGACGGGACCTCGGCGTGGTGGCTCGGGTCCGACGGCGAGTGGCGCCGCCACGATCGGGATGACGCGGGCGAGCCGCTCGTCGACCTCCAGAATGAACTCATGAGACAGATCGGGGCACGCAAGCGCGGTGCCGGGCGGTGACGCTGCGCGAGGCTCAGCGCGGCGTCGAGCCGGTGCTGGCCGCGGGAGCGGTGTGCTGGAAGGTGACCCCGAAGGGGAAGCTGCGCATCCTCGTCGTGCACCGCACCCAGCACAAGGACACCTCGCTGCCGAAAGGCAAGCTCGACCCGGGTGAGACGCTGCCCGAGACGGCGGTGCGCGAGATCGCCGAGGAGACCGGCCTCATCGTCGGGCTCGGCGCGCCGCTCGGCATCGTCGAGTACCTGATGCCCAACGGGCGCGAGAAGAAGGTCTACTACTGGGCGGCCGAGGTCGAGCCGCTCGCGATCGCCAACTCGACGTTCGTCTCGAACGACGAAATCGAAGAGCTCACCTGGATGAGCCTGAAGAAGGCCCGCAAGCGCCTCAGCTTCCCGGCCGACCTCGACATCGTCGAACGCTTCGCCGAGCTCCACGCGCAGGGGCGGGCTCGCACTTTTGCGATCATCGCCCTGCGCCATGGCAAGGCCACTCCGCCGCAGGACTGGCCCGGGCCCGACGCGACCCGGCCGCTGCTGCCCCGGGGCGAGGTGCAGTCGCTCAGCGTCGCGCCCGGCATCGCCGCATTCCGCCCGGTGAAGCTCATCTCGTCGACGGCGGTGCGCTGCACCACCACGATCGCTCCGACCGCCCGCATCACCGGGCTGCCGGTCGCCCAGAAAGACGAGATCAGCCAGGATGCCCACACCTCGCGCGGCGAGGCGGTGCGGGGGGTCGTCGCGACGCGTCTCGAGAAGCGGGTGACGACGGTGCTGTGCAGCCACGGCCCCGTGCTGCCGCAGATCATCGACGCGGTGGCCCGGGCGACCCGCACGCCCGACAGCGCGCGGCTGCAGCGCGCCGCCGCGCTCTCGACCGGCGAGTACGCGGTGCTGCACGTTCCCGTCGACGCTCCCGAGAGCGGACTGGTCGCTGTCGAGATTCACGGCCCGGCGGTCTAAGGTCTCACCCGATCGCTCGCACGAGCGCGACGGTCGTTCGCGAGTCGTTAACCTCCCGTTCACCATCCGCCCGAAGGGTGGACACGAGGCGTTCCTACCTTCATCCTCGGGCCCGCCTGGGCCCGTCCTGAAAAGACATCCATTCCCGAAGGGAACACAGTGAACATCAAGCGCTCTGGCGGCATCGCCGCCATCGCCCTGGTCGGGGCCATCGCCCTGGCTTCCTGCGCCGCGAACGAAGGCGGTGGGACCGAGGCCCCCAGCGACCTCAGCGGCACCCTCGTCGGCGCCGGTTCGTCGGCCGTCGGCGCGGCCCAGGAGACCTGGATCGCCGAGTTCCAGACCGCGAACCCCGAGGTCACCATCACCTACGACCCCGCCGGCTCCGGCGCCGGCCGCGAGACCTTCCTCGCCGGCGGCAGCGACTTCGCGGGCACCGACCGTGCGTTCAAGGACGAGGAGCTCGCCGCGGGCGGCTTCGCCTCCTGCGCCGCCGACTCGGGCATCGTGCAGCTTCCGCTGTACATCTCGCCGATCGCCGTGATCTTCAACGTCGAGGGCGTCGACACGCTCAACCTCGACGCGGACACCATCGCGGGCATCTTCGCCGGCACGATCACCAACTGGACCGACGAGGCGATCACCTCGCAGAACGAGGGTGTCGAGCTGCCCGACCTGGCGATCACGCCGGTTCACCGCTCCGACGACTCGGGCACGACCGAGAACTTCACCGACTACCTCGCTCAGGCCGCGCCTGAGGTGTGGACCTACGAGGCCGACGGCGTCTGGCCGATCAGCTCCGGTGAGGCCGCTCAGGGCACCTCGGGTGTCGTCGACGCGGTCACCAACGGCACGGGCACCATCGGCTACGCCGACGCCTCGCGCGCCGGTGGCCTGGGTACCGTCGCGGTGCTCATCGGCGAGGACTACGTGCCGTACTCGGCCGAGGCCGCTGCCGCCGTCGTGGACGCGTCGCCGTTCGTCGAGGGTCGCCCCGAATTCGACCTGTCGCTCGAGCTCGACCGTACCCCCGACAGCGAGGCCTACCCGATCGTCCTGGTCGCGTACCTCGTCGGCTGCGAGACCTACCTGGACGCCGCTCAGGCCGAACTGGTGAAGGCGTACTTCACCTACATGGCCAGCCCCGAGGGCCAGGCCGCGGCCAGTGAGGGCGCCGGTTCGGCCCCGATCTCGGACGCGCTCTTCGAGCGCGTGACCGCCGCGATCGAGGTCATCGGCTAAGTCGCTTCACCCTGACGGGCTGCGTCGTGAGCGCCTGCTGGCGCTCCACGGCGCAGCCCGTCAGACTTGGGCCCAGCGCCCTTCGTTCCAGCCTCCTCATGAGAACGGTCCTCCTCCCCACATGACGACAGTCCGCACGATCAAGGCGAAGCAGCGCCCCGGTGACCGGGTCTTCTCGGCCAGCACGACGATTGCCGGATGCATCATCCTGGCCGCCTTGGCCGCCGTCGCCGTCTTCCTCCTCGCGGAGAGCGTCCCGGCCGTCGTCTCCGGCCCCGATGAGCTCCGCGACGGTGCCGACACCTTCTGGGCCTACGTCGCACCGCTCGCCTTCGGCACCCTCTGGGCGGCCCTGATCGCCCTCGTGATCGCCTTCCCCATCTCGATCGGCATCGCGCTCTTCATCTCGCACTACGCGCCCCGCCGGATCGCCCAGGGGCTCGGCTACATCGTCGACCTGCTGGCCGCCGTTCCCTCCGTCGTCTTCGGGCTCTGGGGCATCAAGGTGCTCGCCCCGCTGGTCACGCCCTTCTACCAGGAACTCACCACCAATCTCGGGTGGATCCCGCTGTTCTCGCCGCCGGCCTCCGGCACGGGCCGCACCGTCCTGACGGTCGGCATCGTGCTCGCGGTGATGATCATCCCGATCATCACCGCCATCTCGCGCGAGATCTTCCTGCAGACCCCGGTGCTCCACGAGGAGGCGGCGCTCGCCCTCGGCGCGACCCGCTGGGAGATGATCAGCATGGCGGTCATCCCGTTCGCCCGCCCCGGCATCATCTCCGCCGCCATGCTCGGCCTGGGCCGGGCCCTCGGCGAGACCATGGTCGTGGCGATGGTGCTCTCCCCCGCCGTCGTCATCTCGTTCGTGCTGACCGGGTCGAGCAACCCGGCGACGATCGCCGGCAACATCGCCCTCAACTTCCCTGACGCCTACGGCGTCCAGGTCAACGCCCTCATCGCCAGCGGCCTCGTGCTCTTCGTGATCACCCTCGTGATCAACTCGGTCGCCCGCATCGTCGTCAACCGCCGCAAGGCGTTCTCGGGAGCGAACTGATGACCACGTCCGCCACGACCGGCATCGCGAACTCGCTCACCACGGGCCGGCTTCCCAAGTGGGCGCCGTGGGGCCTGCTCGCCGGAAGCTGGGCTGTCGCCGCTGTCATCGTCGCGCTCACGCAGGCCGCCGGCGAGCCGGCGGACTTCAACATCGTCGCCGCGATCTTCTTCGGCACGATCCTGTTCGACATCGCGATCGTCGTGCTCTCGGCCCTCATCGAAGGGTCGCGCCAGGCCCGCGACCGGCTCGTCACCTCGCTCGTCGTCACGGCCTTCGTCGTCGCTCTGCTTCCGCTGGTCTCGCTGCTCTTCACCGTCGTCGTGAACGGCCTGGCCCGGTTCGACCTGGAGTTCTTCAGCAGTTCGATGCGCAACGTCGTCGGCGAGGGCGGCGGCGGGTTGCACGCCATCATGGGAACGCTGTTGATCACCGGCATGGCGGCGATCATCTCGATCCCGGTCGGCCTGCTGACCGCGATCTACCTCGTCGAGTACGGCCGGGGACGCCTCGCCGCGGCGATCACGTTCTTCGTCGACGTCATGACCGGCATCCCCTCGATCGTCGCCGGCCTGTTCGCCTTCGCCCTGTTCGCCCTCCTCTTCGACGACCCCGGCATCCGGTTCGGTTTCGGCGGCTCCGTCGCCCTGTCGTTGCTGATGATCCCGGTCGTCGTGCGCTCCAGCGAAGAGATGCTGAAGATCGTTCCCAACGAGCTGCGCGAGGCCTCGTACGCGCTCGGCGTGCCGAAATGGCTGACGATCGTGAAGGTCGTCATCCCGACCGCGATCGCCGGGATCGCCACCGGCGTCACGCTCTCGATCTCGCGCGTCATCGGCGAGACCGCACCGCTGCTGATCGTCGCGGGCTTCACGACGAGCATGAACTACGACCTGTTCGCCGGGCGGATGATGACGCTGCCGGTGTTCGTCTACAACCAGTACGCCAACCCGGGCACCGACGTGCAGGTCTATCTCGACCGCGCGTGGACCGGAGCGCTCACCCTCATCCTCATCGTGATGGCCCTCAACCTCATCGCGCGTCTCGTCGCGAAGATCTTCTCGCCCAAGCTCGGTCGCTGAACCCCGACCCGAAGAACCAAGGAGCACCGTGTCCAAGCGCATCGAAGTCCGCGACCTCAACGTCTACTACGGCAAGTTCAAGGCCGTCGAAGACGTGTCGCTGACGATCGAACCCCGCACCGTGACCGCGTTCATCGGCCCGTCCGGGTGCGGCAAGTCGACCTTCCTGCGCACCCTCAACCGCATGCACGAGGTCATCCCGGGTGCCTACGTCGAGGGCGAGGTGCTGATCGACGGCGACAACCTGTACGGGCCGGGCGTCGACCCGGTGCTCGTGCGCCGCCAGGTGGGGATGGTGTTCCAGCGGCCGAACCCCTTCCCGACGATGTCGATCCGCGACAACGTGCTCGCCGGCGTGAAACTCAACAACCGGTCGATCTCGAAGGGCGACGCCGACGCCCTCGTCGAGGGCTCGCTGCAGGGCGCCAACCTGTGGAACGAGGTCAAGGATCGCCTCGACAAGCCCGGGTCGAGCCTCTCCGGCGGCCAGCAGCAGCGACTCTGCATCGCGCGGGCGATCGCGGTGAAGCCCGACGTCATCCTCATGGACGAGCCGTGCTCGGCCCTCGACCCGATCTCGACGCTTGCGATCGAAGACCTCATCGAGGAGCTCAAGCAGGAGTACACGATCGTGATCGTGACCCACAACATGCAGCAGGCCTCGCGGGTGAGCGACCGCACCGCGTTCTTCAACATCGCCGGAACCGGCAAGCCGGGCAAGCTCATCGAGTACGACGACACCACGACGATCTTCAGCAAGCCGAGCGTGCAGGCGACGGAAGACTACGTCTCGGGCAAGTTCGGCTGATCCCCGCCGACGTGACGAAGGCCCGCTCCGGTAACCAGCCGGGCGGGCCTTCGCTCTTACCCGGCGGGATCAGGGACGCCGGGGGCCTGTGTCAAGCGGTGGGGATGACCACGATCGGGGTGGTCGTCGGAGTCTCGGATCCGCCTGCCGGTTCGATCGTGATCCCGATCGTGTCGCCGGCATCCATCGCTCCGGCGAGGGCGACGCTGAGCGCGCCTCCGTTGGGCTGGAACGTGGCGTCCGGTTCGGCCCGGCCGGTCTCGTCGATGAGCCACGCCTGGTAGGTGTGGCCCGCGGGCGCGGCCTCCATGCCGTCGATGATCAGCGCGGCGCGCTCGAGCGACGCCGACCAGACCGCGGTGACGCTCGCCCCGCCCTCCATCTCGTAGACGACGCGCTCGTAGTCCGCCGCCGCGGTGATCTGCTCGACCGCCGTCGGCTCTCGGGTGAGGTTGATCGCGACCGTAGCGCCACCCACCGCGATGACCACGGCCGCAGCGGCCCCGAACAGCACCGCGACGGGGCGGGCGAACCACGGCCCCCGCGTCACGTTCGACGCCTGCGGAGTCTGCTCGACCGCGCTCAGGAGCCGGGCTCGCAACGACGCGGCGGGTTCCACCGGTTCGACGGCGAGGCCGAGCATCGCCGTCGTCTCGGAGAACTCGCGCACCTCGGCCGCAAGCCGCGGGGAGCGCGGCAGCTCCTGCTCGAGATCGCGGCGTTCGGCTGCGGTGAGCGCGCCCGCCGCGTAGGACGCGGCACGAGTGCTGGCGTCGTCTCGACGGTCGGTCATGAGGTCACCCCCAGTTCGTCGCGCAGGCGGATCATGCCGTCACGCAGTCGGGTCTTCACGGTTCCCAGCGGAATGGCGAGGATCTCGGCCATCTCGCTGTGACTGTATCCGCCGTAGTAGGCGAGGATCACGGCTTCGCGCTGAACGGGCGTGAGGCGGCTCATCGCGCGTTTGACGCGCTCGTTCTCGACACGGATCTCCACGGTCTCCACGACCCCGTCGAAGTCGAGCTCCATGTCGCGGATGCCGATCCTGAGGTCGCGCTCGTGGCTCTTCTGGGAGGCCCGGATGCGGTCGACCGCCCGCCGGTGCGTCATCGTGAGCACCCACGCCATCCCGCTCCCGCGGTTGGCGTCGAACCGGGTCGCCTGCTGCCAGATCTCGAGGAAGACCTCCTGAGTGACCTCCTCCGACTGGGCGCGATCTCGGAGCAGCCGGGTGACGAGACCCATCACCCGGGGGGAGATGCGGTCGTAGAGTTCGGCGAAGGCCGCGCGATCACCGTCCGCGACCGCACGGAGGAGGCTCTCGATCGAGAGGTCCTGGGCGGCATCGGCGACGGGCACGCCGCCCAGTCTCATGGTTTCGGGGCGATTCGACCGCGTGACAGCCCGGGCACGGCGTCGGTCGTCCGCGGCGTCGGCGATCGAGAGCACAGCACCCACGGCGGATTCCCTTCGGATCGGAGCGGAGATCGGGCGCCGGGGAGCGGTGTCTGGGACGGTCGCGAAACCCACCGCACCCCGGTCAGCAGTGATTCGGTACCACCTCCCGAGCGGATTGGACTCGATCATCCGAAGGTGAAGGAGTACACGGTGACGCCCGCCGGCACCGTGAGATCGACCTGTCCGGTCTGCGACCCGGTGACGTCGAGCAGCCGATACGAGTCGGGCGACCCGGCGACATCGACCTCGACCCGCTCGCCGTCGACGAGGGCGATCACCGTGCCCGTTCCGCCGAGCACCACGCGCACCTCCTGGGTCGCGGTGTAGGCGAGGCGCACTCGCGCCTCGCCGGCGGTCGGGGTCGCCCCCTGGAAGTCGATGGTCCAGTCGCCGTCGAGGGCGAAGGTGTCGCGGTCGAGGCTCGTCGGGTACTCGTAGGACCCCGGCCCGGTCGTGTAACGCTCGTCGCCGCCGAAGTTCACCACCTTGCCGGCGCTCAGGTAGGTCTCCGGTGTGGTCGCGCCGACCTCCGGGGTCTCGTCGGTCAGATCCGTCGCGCCGGGAAGAACGACATCCGGGTCGGCATCCCGCAGCAGTTCGCGGATGAGCCGCTCGGTGTCGTCGTAGCCGCCTTCGCCGAACTTGATGTGCCGCACGACACCCTGGGCGTCGATCAGGTAGGTCGCGGGCCAGTAGCGATTGCGGTAGTTCGTCCAGGTCGACAGGTTGTTGTCCATCGCGACGGGGTACTCGATGCCGAAGTTCGCGATCCCCTGCTCGACGTTGCGCTGCTCCTTCTCGAACGCGTACTCGGGCGAGTGGATGCCGATGACCTGCAGGCCCGCATCCCGGTAGGCCTCGTCCCACGCGGTGACGTGCGGCAGCGAGCGCTGGCAGTTGATGCAGGCGTAGGTCCAGAAGTCGATGAGCACCACCTGTCCGCGCAGGTCGTCGAGGTCGACGCCGGCGCCGCCCGGGGTGTTGAGCCACGCGGTGATGCCTCGGATGTCGGGTGCCGTGCCGCAGCTCTCGAGCTCGGTGCCGCCGTTGCTGCACTGGTCGAGATCCTTGTTCTGCTCGTTGACGAGGCCCCCCAGGTCGAGGGCATCCTGCACCTGATCGGATTCCGCGAGCTGCTCCTGGATGCCGCCCGTGTAGTCGGGGATGAGTCGCTGGAGCAGGGCGGGCAGGTTGAAGACGAGGCCGATGGCGAGCGCCAGCATCGTCACGCCCCCGATGACGCGGATGACCCCCTGTCGGCGGCGGAACGCCTTGATGCGCTCCGCGACGCCGCGCCCGGCGAGCGCGAAGACGAGCAACGGCACGGAGGTGCCGATCGCGAACGACGCCGTCAACGCCACCGTGTCGACCCCGATCCGGCCCGTCGACCCGGCGACGGTGATCGCGGCGAGCACCGGGCCCGCGCAGGGCACGAAGACGGCTCCCAGCGCGAGCCCGAGCAGGAAGCCGTTGCGGTCGGGGCTGACGTACTTCTGCGGGATCTTCGAGAACGGCAGCTCGAGCAGGTGCTGGAACCTCGGCACGATGAGCCCGATCCCGATGAGGGTGAGCACGACGATGCCGGCCCAGCGCAAGACGTCCTGGGGCAGCCCGAGCAGGGCGAGCAGCAGCGACCCCACGAGGGTCACCACGCTGAAGCTCAGCGCGAGCCCCGCGATCACCAGGAACGGGCGCCACCGCGATGGGCGCCTGACCTCGCCGCTCTCCCCATTGCGGGCGCTCGCGGCCCCGCCCGACAGGAAGATGACGGGCAGTACCGGGAGGATGCACGGCGAGATGCCGGTGATGAGCCCGCCGAGCAGCCCGATGAGGATGAGCGTGATGTCCATGATCCGGTGTTCGGAACCGCGCCCGGTTCGGACGGGACGCGAATCCCGACCCATCCCCTTGGCGAGGTGCTCCGAACCACCGGTGAAGCGGCCGCCACGGGGGTGGCCGCGGGGGATCTGGGCCCCTTCGACGAAGGGAAGATCATGCACATCACAACCCGTGTGGCCGGCATCGCGATGGTTGCGGCGCTCGGCCTCGGCCTCGCAGCCTGTTCGCCGATGACGGCCGCTCCCGAGGAGGACACCTCGGCGGCACCGACCGAAGAGACGATGGATCCGGCGTTCGACAACCTCGTCGGCGACGGGTGCGCCGCCTACGCCGAGGCCGTTCCGGACGGCGGCGGCTCGATCGTCGGCATGTCGCAGGACCCCGTGGCGGTGGCCGCATCCAACAACCCGCTGCTGACCACCCTCGTCGCGGCGGTGTCGGGCCAGCTCAACGCCGACGTCGACCTCGTCGACACGCTCAACGGCTCCGAGTTCACGGTCTTCGCGCCGGTCGACGAGGCCTTCGCCAAGCTCGACCCGGCCACCGTAGAAGCGCTCAAGCTGCCCGAGAACGCCGCGCTGCTGGCGAGCATCCTGACGTACCACGTGGTGCCCGGCCAGATCCTGCCGTCGAACATCGTCGGCATGCAGACGACCGTGCAGGGCGGCACCGTCGAGGTGACCGGATCGGGCGACGACCTGCAGGTGAACGGCGCGACCGTGATCTGCGGCGGCGTCGCGACCGCCAACGCGACCGTCTACCTGATCGACACGGTGCTGATGCCGTAAGACGTCATGCCTCTGAACGGGCATGGCCCCGAAGGACCCCATGCGGCAGACTCGCCGCATGGGGTTCTTCGACGATCTGGCCGACGGGATCAGCGGGCTCATCTTCGACGCGAAGATCGAGGACGGCGTGCGCGGCACGGCGCAGGTGGTGGCCGCATCCGGCTACTACGGTCACGCGCTCTACCAGAACTGTCAGCTCGAGGTCGTCGTGGAGGCCCCCGGCATCCCGGCGACGGCCGCGACCGTGAACGCCGTAGTGAGTCGAGACACCTGGCCGCAGCCGGGGCAGGTGCTTCCGGCGCTGATCGAGCGGGCGAACCCGCGCGAGGTGCAGATCCTCTGGGACGAGTTGCCGAAGACGGGGGATGTCGCGAAGGCGCAGGCCGAAGCACTCGCCGCCGTCAAGCGCGGGGAGACCCCCGCACCGGGCACCCCGATGCCGTACGGGCCGGGGTCGACGGTGAAGGTCGTCGGCGACGTCTCGCAGATCACGCCCGCGCAGCGCGAGAAGCTCAAAGCCCTGGGCATCGACCTCGACGCCCTCCTGAGCCCACCGACGATCCCCTAGCGGCGGGTGCCAGGCCGCAGAAACGCCTCTCGGCGCAAGGCCGCTCGAAGCGGCGAATATTGGAGCCCGGGGTTTACTGCGGCCCGGCCGGGACAGTCTAGCTCGGGCTATTCGAGGGCGCCGTCGCGCGCCAGCCGGGCGCACGCCGAGAGCTCGTCGGCCGTCGTCGTGAGCCGCAGAGCGCGGGTCGTGAGCTCCGACGCCCGATCGGGGCTGGCGGCATCCTGGTCGTCGGCGACGCTCGACGCGCCCGCCGCGGTCACCCGGCAGAACGCCGCCGCCCGGTCGAGCGCGAGCGGGAAGTCGCCCTCGAAGACGCCCCGCAGGATGCGGTCGGCCAGGTCGGTGACCTCGTCGGGTCCCGCGGGGATGGGCGCCCCGGCCACCACGGGATCGATCGTGGGCAGCACCTCGGTGCCGCGCTGGAAGAGCAGGCTCACGCCCGCCGGATCCTGGTGGATGAGCAGCCGCACCAGGTAGAGCCGCCACAGCGCGCCGGGCAGGGTGTGCGGCCCGGAGCGCGCCCACAGTTCGGCGAGCGCATCCAGCCCGTGCTCGTCGGTGTACCGCACCAGCCGGTCGACGACCTCGGGATCGCCCGCGTCGCGCGCGCGGGAGAGCAGCGCCCGGGCCGACTCGTGGGCGACCCGCAGCACACGTGCCGGGTCGTCGCCGCCTTCGAGCCCGTCGAACTTCGCGCCGCTGAACAACGTCGGCTTGTGGAACTCGCCCCGCTTGCTGAAGTCGTCTGGCACCCCACCACGCTACGCGGGGTCGGGCGCGTGTCGGTCATCTGCTCTACCGTGCGAACCCCGATCGAGAGGCGAGAACCGATGATCCAGTGCCCGACGTGGTGCGTTGCCGACCACGCCCAGGACCTCGTGGGTGCCCGCGTGCATCGCGGTGTGACCCACGAGGTCGCTGTCGTCCTCGAGGGACGCGGCACGGGCGGGCCGCGGCGGGCCGAACTGCTCGTCGAGGTCTCGCGCCTGCACGAGGAAGTCGCGGTGTGGATCTACCTGGGCGACGGGTGGACCGGGTTCTCGCTGTCGCTCGAGTCGGCGACCCGGCTCAGCGCCGCCGTGACCTCGGCGCTCCGCGCCGCCGGTACGCTTGAGAGTACGGGCCTGTAGCTCAGTTGGCAGAGCATCGGACTTTTAATCCGCGGGTCGTGGGTTCGAGCCCCACCGGGCCCACTCGCGATTCCGGCCGGCGAGATCAGAACAGCGATGGGCCGCCGCACCCGGTCTCCCGCGTGCGACGGCCCGTCGATTTCCTCTGCTGAGCCCCCCGACTCAGGAGCGGACGTCAGCGTTGTCGCCCAGCCCCCGGAGCGACTCTGACCCGCCTGGTTGGGAGATCCCCAACGTGATCAGTGTGGCAATCGCGAGTACCGCTCGGTTAGGTACAAGGTCCCGCCTCGTTTCGGATCAGCCGAGCACCGTTCCGAACAGCAGGCCGAGCAGGTAGGTGACGGCGGCGGCGCCGAGGCCGATCGCGAGTTGCCGCAGCGCACGGCGCAGCAGCGACCCCCCGGAGAGCAGCCCGACGATCGCTCCGGTCGCGAGCAGCGCGACCCCCACCGAGGCCGACGCGACCACGACCGCGACGAAGCCC
Source organism: Pseudolysinimonas yzui (assembly GCF_014653215.1). Lineage (GTDB taxonomy): Bacteria > Actinomycetota > Actinomycetes > Actinomycetales > Microbacteriaceae > Pseudolysinimonas_A > Pseudolysinimonas_A yzui. The sequence goes on from NZ_BNAI01000004.1 coordinate 57,698, forward strand.
TCCGCCCCGACGAGGTACGGGATGACCGGGATGACGGCGCCCGCGGCGAAGAACAGGAAACTCGACAGAGCCGCCGCCCACGCCGAGCCGATCCCGTCGTGGTCATCGACGGGCACCGCCTCGTGGCTTCCGGCGTCGTCGAGGTGGAGGGTGGCGAACACCTGCTCGGCGTGCCGCGCGGCCTCGTCGGGGTCCATCCCGCGCGCGCGGTAGACCAGGGTGAGCTCGTTGGCGTCGACATCGAGGTCGGGCAGCGCGCGATGCGATTCCGGGTCGGGTCGGGATGCCTCGAGCAGCTCGCGCTGCGACCGCACCGAGATGAACTCGCCCGCGCCCATCGAGAGGGAGCCCGCGAGCAGACCGGCGATGCCCGTCACGAGCACCGTCTGCGGCGGGAGCCCGGTCGCGCCGACCCCGAGCACGAGGGCGAGGTTCGAGACGAGACCGTCGTTGATGCCGAAGACGGCGGCCCGGAGGCTTCCGGCGAGCCGACGACGGCCCCGGGCTGCGAGGCCGCGCAGCACCTCGCCGTGGATCCGCTCGTCGGCCGCCATCGCATCCGTCGCGTCGGCGTCGGCGTCGTACGGCGAGCGGCCTTCGGCGCGCTGCGCGAGGGCGAGCACGAACAACGACCCGAAGCGGCGGGCGAACTGGATGAGCAGCCGGCTTCCGAGGCTCGGCCCGCCCGGGTCTCGGGCGTCGTCGCCGAGCAATCCCACCCAGTGGGCCTCGTGCCGCTGCTCGGCGTCGGCGAGTCCGAGCAGGATGTCGCGTTCCTCGCCGGTGTAGCGGTCGGCGAGTTCACGGTAGAGGGCCGCCTCCGCCCGTTCGTCGGCGAGGTAGCGGCGCCACCGGCGCGTGCGGGCGCGCTCGTGACCGCCGGCCATCAGACCGTCCCGACGGATCCCACCGCACCGGGCGTGTACCGCAGCCCCCACGATCCTTCCGACGACTCCCCCGGCTCGAGCCAGATGAGACCCTGCCCCGAGTTGAGGGCGTCGGGCGGAGCGGTCATCGGCTCGACCGCGACCGCCAGGCCGGGCACGCCCTTGCGCGGGAACTTCGGGGTCGTGAAGACCTGGAGGTACCCCCAGTCGACGTCTTGCACCAGCTCGACCGTCGACCCGTCGGGGGCGGAGAGCCAGGCACTCGCGCCATCCCGGTGGGTGACACCCCCGAAGGCGGTGTCGTAGTCGAGATCGCCGACGCGAAGGCCGCCACGGGCGTCGAAGCGGGTGCCGTCGACCGGTCGCTCGGCGATGGGGTTGAGTCGATCGTCGACGTCGAAGTAGGTCGCCGCGGCGATCGTCAGCACGAGGTCGTCCACCGGGTGGTCGCCGACCCGCAGGAACGGATGCGTTCCCACCGCGTACGGCGCGCGCCGGTCGCCGAGGTTGGTGACGCCGTGGGTGACGGTGAGCCCGTCGCCGCGCGCCTCGTACCGCACCCAGGTGTCGAGCAGGAACGGCCAGCCGTGCTGCGGAGCGATGAGGGCGCCCAAGGTGACCGCGTCGCTCGTCTGCTCGCGTACCTCGTAGTCGGCGTACCGCAGCAGCCCGTGCAGCGCGTTTCCGCGATCGCGCTCGGTGAGGTCGAGCTGCTGCGCCTCGCCGTCGAGACTCCACACCCCGTCGCGCACCCGGTTCGGCCACGGCGCGAGCACGATCCCATTGCCGAAGGGCGGCGCTCCGGTGCCGTCGGTGGTCTCCGTGATCGCGACACCTCCGACGGTGAGCGACCGCAGCACCGCCGCGACGGTGCCGATCTCGGCGCGGGCGCCGTCCGACTCGATGACAAGGTGGCGGCCGGCGGCGTCGACGTGATTCACGACGGCCAGCCTAGGCCGCGACGACGAGACGTGTCGCGGGCGGCACGACGACGGCATCCGCTTCCGGCCCCGCGGTGACCACCGTGCCGAAGTCGGCGAGGGGAGCCACGGCGCTCAGGTCGCGTCGACCGAACTTCGAGGTGTCGGCGACGAGCACGCTCGACGACGACGCAGCGATCATCGCGCGCTTCACGGCGGCCTCCGGCAGGTTCACGTTGGTGACCCGGCCCTCGGCGACGCCCGTGCAGCCGAGGATGGCGAGGTCGGCGTGCAACCCCCGCAGGGTGTCGGCCGCGATCGTGTCGACGAGCGAGTGCTGCAGCGGGCGCAGGATGCCCCCGGTGACGATGACGGTGAACCGCGGGATCGCCGCCTCGAGGGTGTGCGCGATCGAGAGGCCGTTGGTGATGACGACGACGTCGCTCAGGTCGGTGCGGGCGACCAGCGCCGTCGCGACCGCGTGGGTGGTCGACCCGACGTCGAGCATGACGCTCGATCCGCTCGTGACGAGTCGCGCGGCCGCGACTCCGATCGCCCGCTTGAGTCCGGCATCCCGCTCGGCCGTCGCTTCGACGGGGGCCTCGCGCACCGACTCCGCCGCGACGGCTCCGCCGTGCACCCTCCGGGCGATTCCGCGCGCGGCGAGCACGCCGAGGTCGCTGCGCACGGTCACCTCGCTGACGCCGAGCCGGGCGCTCGCCTCGGCCACGGCGACGAACCCCTGTTCGGCGAGCAGGCGGCCGAGGGCGGCCCGCCGGGCCTCGGCGTCGAGCAGTTCCATGCTTCGATTCCTTTCGGATGCGAAAGGGTTACTTTCGCTATCGTAATCGCATGCCCGGAGTCCCGAATCACGGAGTCGTGAAACACACCGCGCAGCTCGCCGACGGTCGCGACTTGTTCTACTTCGACGATGCCGACACCGCCCTCGGCCCGGAACGCCGCGTCGACGCGCGCGTTCTCGACCCGCGCCCGGTCACCGCGACGATGCGCCAGGACGTGCTCACCGGCGACTGGATCACCGTGGCCGCCGCACGCCAGAACCGCGTCTTCCTACCCCCCGCCGACCAGGACCCGCTCGCGCCGCAGACCCCCGCGAACCCCTCCGAGATCCCGGATGTCTACGACGTCGCCGTCTTCGAGAACCGCTCGCCCTCCTTCGGCCCGGCCCTGGCATCCGACGCCGACGACCCGCCCCGCGGGCTCGACGATCTCGCCGACCTCGGCCTCGGCCGCACCCGCACCTCCGTCGGACGCTGCGAGGTGGTGTGCTTCAGCCCCGAACACGAAGGGTCGTTCGGCACGCAGACCGAGAGTCGTGCCCGCACCGTCATCGAGGCCTGGGCCGACCGCACCGCGGCGCTCTCGGCGATGCCGGGCATCGAGCAGGTGTTCCCGTTCGAGAACCGCGGCGAGGCGATCGGGGTGACGCTTCCGCATCCGCACGGCCAGATCTACGCCTACCCGTACGTCACGCCGCGGACCACGCGGATGCTCGACGCCGCCGACCGGCTCGGGTCGGGGATGTTCGAGGACATCCTGCAGTTCGAGCGGGCGTCGGAGCGCGTCGTGCTGACCGGGGAGCACTGGACCGCGTACGTGCCCTTCGCGGCCCGCTGGCCGATCGAGGTGCACCTCGTGCCGCACCGCCACGTGCCCGACTTCGCCGCCACCGACGAGGAGCAGCGCGCCGAACTCGCACCGCTGTACCTGCGGCTGCTGCGCGGCATCGACGCCCTCTACGACTCCCCCACCCCGTACATCGCCGCCTGGCACCAGGCCCCGGTGAACGTGGGGCGCCAGGCGGTGCGCCTGCATCTGCAGTTGACCTCGCCGAGGCGCGCCGTCGACCGGCTCAAATACCTCGCCGGGTCGGAGGCGGCCATGGGAGCCTGGGTCGGCGACATCCCGCCCGAGACGGCGGCAGCGAACATCCGAAAGGCCATCGAATCGGTATGAGCGACCTGCGTGACGACGTGCGCACCCTGTTCACCCAGATCACCGGACGCGCACCGGACGGTCTGTGGTCGGCGCCTGGCCGCGTCAACCTGATCGGCGAGCACACCGACTACAACGACGGCTTCGTGCTGCCGTTCGCGATCGACCGGCGCACGATCGTCGCGGCGGGAGCTCGCGAGGATGCCGTGCTGCGGGTCGCGAGCACCTTCTCCGACGACGCCGTCGAGATCCCCCTCGGCGACCTCGAGGGAGCGCGCGGCCGCGCCGGCTGGGCCGACTATCCGCTCGGCGTCGCCTGGGCCCTCGGCCGCTCGGGCGCCGACCTGGCCGCGGTTCCGGGGGTCGACCTCGTGATCGACTCCAACGTTCCGGTCGGTGCGGGCCTGTCATCGTCGGCGGCCATCGAGTGCGCCGTCGCCCTCGCGCTCGACGACCTGTGGCGTCTCGGCCTCGCGCGACCCGCCCTCGCCCGCGCCGGGCAGCTCGCCGAGAACGAGTTCGTCGGCGCTCCGACCGGCATCATGGACCAGTCGGCGTCGCTGCTCGGCCAGGCCGACGCCGCCGTGTTCCTCGACTGCCGCACCCTCGACGCCGAGATCGTTCCGCTCGGCTTCGCCGCGGCGGGGCTCACGTTGCTCGTCATGGACACGGGCGTCTCGCACTCGCACGCCACCGGCGGCTACGGCGAACGCCGCGCGTCGTGCGAGGCCGGGGCGGCCGCACTCGGCGTGCCCGCGCTGCGCGACCTCACGGTCGACGACCTCGCGCGCGCCCGCGACCTGCTCGACGACGTCACCTTCCGCCGCGTGCGGCACGTCGTCACCGAGAATCAGCGGGTGCTGGATGTCGTGCGCACCCTGCGCACGGAGGGCGCGGCGGGGATCGGGGAGCTGCTCGACGCCTCGCACGTGTCGATGCGCGACGACTTCGAGATCTCGGTGCCCGAACTCGACCTCGCCGTCGAGACCGCCCGCGAGCACGGCGCACTCGGCGCCCGGATGACCGGCGGCGGGTTCGGCGGGGCCGCGATCGCCCTCGCCCCGCTCGACGCGGTGTCGCGCATCCAGGTCGCCGTCGACGGCGCCTTCGCCGAACACGGCTTCGCCGCCCCCGAGGTCTACCCCGTGCGCCCCTCCGCCGGGGCCGCCCGCGACGCCTGACCCATCGCTGGTCGAGTAGCCGCCGGAGGCGGCGTGTCGAGACCCCGCGCCCGGTCTCGACACGCGACCCGCCGGGTCGCTACTCGACCACCGAGGGTGCGCTCAGGCGGACTGGCGCTCGGCGGCGTCGACGACGTTGGAGAGCAGCAGGGCGCGGGTCATCGGGCCGACGCCGCCGGGGTTGGGCGAGAGCCAGCCCGCGACCTCCTTCGCCGCCGGGTCGACGTCGCCGTGTAGGCGCGCCTTGCCGGAGTCGGTCATGCCCACCCGGGTGACCCCGACATCCAGCACTGCGGCGCCGGGTTTGATCCACTCGGCCTTCACGAAGTGCGGCACCCCGATCGCGGCGACGACGATGTCGGCGCGGCGCACCTCGGTCGGCAGGTCGACGGTGCGGGAATGGGTGAGGGTCACGGTCGCGTCGATGCCCTTGCGGGTGAAGACGAGCCCGAGCGGGCGGCCGACGGTGAGCCCGCGGCCGACGATCACGACGTGCTTGCCGGCGATCGGAACGTCATGGCGACGCAGCAGCTCGACGACCCCCGCGGGGGTGCAGGGCAGCGGCGAGTGCAGGTCGCCTTCGACGCCGAGCACGAGGCGCCCGAGGTTGGTCGGGTGCAGGCCGTCGGCGTCTTTCGCGGGGTCGATGAGTTCGAGGATCGCGTTCTCGTCGATGCCCTTCGGCAGCGGCAGCTGCACGATGTAGCCGGTCACCGACGGGTCGGCGTTGAGCCCGGCGACCGCCGAACGCACCTCGGCCTCGGAAGCCGTGGCCGGCAGTTCGACGGGGATCGAGCGGATGCCGACCTCGGCGCAGTCGCGGTGTTTGCTCGACACGTACGAGATCGAGCCGGGGTCTTCCCCGACCAGCAGGGTGCCGAGGCCGGGGACGATCCCCCGGGCGGCGAGGGCCTCGATGCGTTCCCGCAGTTCGTTCTTGATGGCGGTCGCCGTGGCGACGCCGTCGAGTGTGATGGCTGTCATCGCCAGCTCCCGGGGCTCGTCAGGCCGGGGTAGAGCGGGAAGGCCGAGGCGAGGGCTTCGACACGCGCGCGCAGAGCCGGCAGGTCAGGGTCGGCTTTCAGGGTAGCCGCGATGATCTCGGCGACCTCGGCGAATTCCGTGTCCTGGAAACCGCGGGTGGCCAGGGCCGGCGTTCCGATGCGGATGCCGGACGTCACCATCGGCGGGCGGGGGTCGTTCGGCACCGAGTTCTTGTTCACCGTGATGCCCACCTCGTGCAGCAGGTTCTCGGCATCCTGACCGGTGAGCTGCGAGTTGCGCAGGTCGACGAGCACCAGGTGCACGTCGGTTCCGCCGGAGAGCACCGAGATGCCGCGCTCGGCCACATCGGCCCGCGTCAACCGCTCGGCGAGGAGCTGGGCGCCGCTGATGGTGGCCTTCTGCCGCTCGACGAATTCGGGCTCCATCGCGAGCTTGAACGCCGTCGCCTTCGCCGCGATGACGTGCATGAGCGGGCCGCCCTGCTGACCCGGGAAGACGTTGGTGTTCATCTTCTTCGCGATGTCGGGGTCGTTGGTGAGGATGAAGCCCGAGCGGGGCCCGCCGATCGTCTTGTGCACCGTCGACGACACGATGTGGGCGTGGGGCACCGGGCTCGGATGCAGCCCCGCGGCGACGAGCCCGGCGAAGTGCGCCATGTCGACCCACAGTTTCGCCCCGACCTCGTCGGCGATCGCGCGGAACGCCGCGAAGTCGAGCTGACGCGGATACGCCGACCACCCGGCGATGATGACCTTCGGCTGCACCTCGAGCGCCCGCTGGCGCACGACATCCATATCGATGCGCATCGTGTCGAGGTCGAGGCCGTAGGCGTGCGCCTCGTACAACTTGCCCGAGAAGTTGAGTCGCATGCCGTGGGTGAGGTGGCCGCCCTGCGCGAGCTCCAGACCGAGGATGCGGTCGCCGGGTTCGGCGATCGTCGACAGCACCGCGACGTTGGCCGACGCGCCGGAGTGCGGCTGCACGTTGGCGTACGCCGCACCGAACAGCTTCTTCGCGCGCTCGATCGCGAGCGTCTCGACGACGTCGACGAACTCGCAGCCGCCGTAGTAGCGCTTGCCGGGATAGCCCTCCGCGTACTTGTTGGTGAGCACCGAGCCCTGAGCCTCGAGCACCGCGCGGGGCACGAAGTTCTCGCTCGCGATCATCTCGAGGGTCGAGCGCTGACGGTTCAGCTCGGCTTCAAGGGCGGCGGCGACCTCGGGGTCGACCTCGCTCAGTGGCGCGGTGAAAGTTGACGACATCCTGGCTCCTTACGACGCAGCGGGTCTGCGGCGGCCCAGGCGTACGGCCGCGCTCCTCAAGCTGCGTCGCTCCCCGATGGTGACCCATCCGAACGCCAGTTGCGACCGCCTCAGTGTATCGCCTCGGTCGCGTGCGCGGCGAGGCGCATCCGGTCGGTGACCAGCACCCACACGGCCCCGCCCGCGACCACGGCGGCCGCGACATACGGGACGACGGCGAGCCCCAGTTCGTCGAGCACGATCCCGCCGAGCAGCGCCCCGAGGCCGATCGCGCTGTTGAACGCGGTCGTCACGATCGCCCCGGTGAGGTCGCGGCTGCGGGGCGCCGCGGCGTGCAGCGCCCGGGTCTGGAACAGGGCGGGCAGGCCTCCGAAGGAAGCGCTCCACAGCATCATCACGAGGATCGCGGGCACCAGGCCGCGCGCGAACAAGCCCGTCAGCACGATGGAGACGACGAGCGCGACGAGCATCAGGTTGAGGGTGCGACGAGGGTGGCGGTCGCCGAACACCCCGGCCGCGAGCAACCCGAGTGCCCCGGCGAGCCCGAAGAACAGCAGCAGCAGGCTCACGTTGTCGTCGGCGACCCCGGCCACCTGGATCACCCACGGCGCGATGTAGGTGTAGAAGAGGTTGTGCCCGGTCGCGACGAGCAGCACGGTGACCGCCACGATCCCGACGGCGATGATCGACCGGTCGCGCTTCACCGCGATGATCGACCCGGTGTCGGTCGTCACCACCTTCCGCTTCGGCACACGATGGTCGAGGGCGGGCAACGACACGACCGTGAGAATCGCGAAGATCACGACGAGCGCGGCCATCGCCACGAAGGCCCAGCGCCAGCCCACGGCGTGACCGATGGCCGCGGTGAACGGCACCCCCAGGATGAAGGCGAGGGCTCCGCCTGCCGTCGTCACCGAGACGGCACGCGCGAGCTGGGTCGGGCGCACCAGCAGCGAGACGTAGGGCCCGGCGACGGCCCAGAACAGACCGTGGGCGAGCCCGCCGAGCACCCGCGATGCGGCGAGGGTCTCGTAGTTCGGGGCGATCGCGGCGAGCACGTTCGAGAGCGCGAAGACCCCGAGCAGCAGCACGAGCAGCCTCTTGCGCGAGAAGCGCCGGGTGAGAACGGTGAGCGGGGCGGCACTCACCACGACGGTGAACGCGAACACCGTGATGAGCAGGCCGACGCGCGACTCCGACACGTCGAGGTCGGCGGCGATGTCGGGCAGCAGCCCGGTCGGCAGGAACTCGCTCGAGACGGAGACGAAGATCGCGCCGGCGAGAACCAGGAGGCGGAACAGCGGGAAGCGGTCGTCGTGGGACGCAGACATGAAGCGTGGCTTTCGACGGGATGGGCTCGTGACGCCGGCCGCGGGAGAACGATGGATGCCGCTCTCGCCTTTCACGATACCGTCACCCCCGACGCGGCGCCGATAGCCTGGAGTCGTGACCACGCTGCTGCATTCGGCGACCGCCGTGGATGCCCGCGGCGAGAGGCCGGATGCGTGGCTCCTGTTCGACGGCGACACGATCGCGGCCACGGGCTCCGGCGCGGATCGACCGGCAGCCGATGAGACCGTCGACCTGTCGGGGCGGTGGATCACTCCGGGATTCATCGACCTCCACGGACACGGAGGCGGGGGTGAGGACTACGCGACGGGCGACCGCGCGGTGGCGTTGGCGGCTCACCGGGCGCACGGCACGACTCGCTCGGTCGTGAGCCTCGTCGCGGAACCGGTGGAGGTCCTCGAGCAGCAACTGGCCCGGGTGGCACGAGCCGTCGCCGACGATCCCCGCGTGCTCGGCAGCCATCTCGAAGGGCCGTTCCTCGCCGAGTCGCGTCGCGGAGCCCACTCCGCCGAGATGCTGCGCTCCCCCGATGACGCCACGGTCGACCGGCTGCTCGCCGCAGCCGCCGGCACCCTCCGCCAGGTCACGATCGCACCCGAACTCCCGGGGGCCGTGGCGGCCATCCGCCGTTTCGCGTCCGCGGGGGTGATCGTCGCGATCGGCCACACCGACGCCGACGCCGCCACCGCGCACGCGGCGTTCGACGCGGGGGCGACGCTGCTCACCCACGCGTTCAACGCGATGCCGGGCATCCACCACCGCGCCCCCGGCCCGGTCGCCGCCGCCATCGAGGACGAGCGGGTGAGCCTCGAACTCGTGCTCGACGGACGGCACGTCGACCCCAGCGTCGCCGCCATCGCCTTCGCCGCGGCACCCGGCCGCGTCGCCCTCGTCACCGACGCGATGGCCGCCGCCGCCGCAGGCGACGGGCCCTACCGCTTGGGCAGTCTCGACGTCTCGGTGCGCGCGGGCGTCGCGACCATCGCCGGCACGGAGACGATCGCGGGCTCGACTCTCACGCAGGATGTTGCGCTCGGGTTGGCGGTCGAGCGGCTGCGGCTTCCTCGTTCCGAGGCGGTCGCCGCACTGACGGCGACGCCCGCCCGCATCCTGCGTCTCGACCACCGTCTGGGTTTGCTCGCCTCGGGCTTCGCCGCCGATGTCGTGGTGCTCGATGACACGTTCGCGGTGCAGACGGTCTGGGCGGCGGGTCTGCGCGTCTAGCGCAGCCAGGCCGGGCGGTGCTCCCAGGCGGCACGGTAGTAGTCGGCGTATCGCAGCCGGCCGGCCGCGGCCTCGTCGACGAGCACGGTCACTTCGGGGTGCAGTTGGATCACCGACCCCGGGAGCGACGCCGACACGGGGCCTTCGACGGCTCCGGCGACGGCCTCGGCCTTCGCCTCCCCGAACGCGAGCAGCACCAGTTCGCGGGCGTCGAGGATCGTGCCGAGGCCTTGGGTGAGGCAATGTCTCGGCACGTCGTCGATCGTGTCGAAGAACCGTGCGTTGTCGGCGCGGGTCGCATCGGTCAGCGTCTTGACCCGGGTACGCGACGCGAGCGACGATCCGGGTTCGTTGAAGCCGATGTGGCCGGTGCGACCGATTCCGAGGATCTGCAGGTCGACGCCCCCAGCGGCACGGATCGCCGCCTCGTATCGTGCGCCCGCGGTCTCGACCGGCCCGCCGTCGTCGCCGGGCACCCGCACGAGCGCGGGGTCGAGGCCGAGCGGCTCGACGACGTCCCGAGCGATCACGGAGGCGTAGCTCTCGGGGTCCCCCGGCGGCAGGCCGAGGTACTCGTCGAGGGCGAACCCGCGGACGCGCGACAGGTCGACCCCCCGCTCCCGAAGGGCCGCCCACACCGGGAGCGGGGTGGATCCCGTGGCCAGGCCGAGCACGGCGTCGGGCTTGCGGGCGACCAGCGCCGCGATCCGGTCGGCGGCGATCGCGCCGGCCTCGACGGCCGAGCCCACGATGACGACTTCGGCCATTTCAGTCTCCGGAGGCGCCGACAAGGGCCGCGCCCACCGCGGCCGCCGGAAAGTCGCGGGGCAGCACCTCGACTCGGCTGGCGAGGTCGAGCATCGCGAGCAACCCGCTCTCGGCGGCCCACGTCTCGAGCACCGCCCGCACGGCGCCGAGCAGCTCGTCGCCGAGCGAACTGAGTCCGCCACCGATGACGACACGGTCGGGATCGACGGTGAGCACGAGCAGGCGAACCGCCGCCGCGACGTGTTCGACGAGCCGGTCGCGCACGGCCACGGCATCGGCGTCCCCTGTTGCGGCCGTGGTGAACAGCTCGCGCACCGAGTCGCCGCCCGCCCAGGAGCGGGCGAGGCCCGACCCGGACGCCGCGAGTTCGAGACAACCGCGCTGGCCGCAGGGGCAGACCGGGCCAGCGGGATCGACCGGGATGTGCCCGATCTCGCCCGCGACCCCGCGGGAGCCGCGCCACAGCCGACCGCCGAGCACGAGCCCCGCCGCGAGGCCGGTGCCGAGGTTGAGGTAGGCCATCGAGTCGGAATCGCCGCCGCCGAGTGCCTGCCAGGCGCCGAGTGCGGCCGCGTTGACGTCGTTCTCGACGCGCACCGGGCGTCCCAGCCGCGCGGCGAGATCGCCGCCGAGGTCGAGGTCTTCCAGCCCGAGGTTGACGGCGTGCGCGACCCGCCCGGTCGCCCGATCGACGGCTCCCGGAATGCCCACCCCGACCGTCGTGAACTCCTCGGGGGTTGAACCGAGAGCCGCAGCCAATGCTCGGACGGCGTTTTCGGCCGTGTCGAGTACAGCAGCAGCACCGAAGCCGGTCGCGAGCCGATGCTCGGCCACGACCGTGCCGTCGGCGGCGAGCGCCACGGCCTCGGTCTTGGTGCCGCCGATGTCGATTCCGATCCGCAGCGTCATCCTCGCCACCCCCCGGTGCGCAGCCAGTGCAGGAGCGCGGCCCCGACCCCGCGCGAGCCGCCGTAGGTCGCGACGTCGACGGGCCCCGACGGCCAGCCCATGTCGATGACGAGGCTGCCCGGACGCGTCGCGCGCACGACGTCGGCGAGCGCGGCGACCTCCGGATGCCGGTGCACGTCTTTCGCGACGAGGATGACCGTCGCCTCGGGGGCGAGATCGGCGGGAAGCGGTTCGCCGGCGCGGATCGTGCGCACGTCGGCACCGGCCGCCGCGGGACCCCACGGGGCGACGCCGACGGCGATGTTGGCGGTCGTCTCGACGGCGACGAGCGTCGCGTCGGGGGCGGGCGTGGCGCCCTCGGCGACCGCGAAGCCCGCCACGAGACGGGCGGCGTCGAGGTCGAGAGCTTCGACATCGACGGGAGCGCTCCGCAGCGATGCGACGAGCGACGCCACGCGGGACGACGCATCCGCCAGGCGGGCGGGATCGACATCGGCCACCGCTTCGGCGATCGCGTCGAGCTGGGCGGGCGACCCGCCGGTGCCGAGGCAGAGCAGGTCGCACCCCGCCGCGAGGGCACGCGCCGCGGCCGCCGGGATGCCGGTCGCCCCGTCGGGACTCGGGAACTCGGCGGCCCCAGCCATGTCGAGGGCATCCGAGATGATCACGCCCTCGAAGCCGAGCTCACGACGCAGCAGGTCACCGAGGATCCGCGACGAGAACGTCGCCGGCCCCGAGGGATCGATCTGCGGGAGCAGGATGTGCGACGTCATGACGGTGCGCGCCCCGGCGTCGATCGCCGCGCGGAACGGCGGGAGGTCGCGGGCGCGTAACACGTCGAGCCCGACGTCGACCACCGGCAGCGCGAGGTGCGAGTCGGCCGCGGTGTCGCCGTGCCCCGGAAAGTGCTTGACGCTCGTGGCGACGCCGGCGTGCTCGTGAGCGGTGGTGAAGGCGGCGACGTGGCGGGCGGCGAGCGCCGGGTCGGCCCCGAAACTGCGCACGCCGATCACCGGATTGCGCGGGTCGGAATTGACGTCGGCGACGGGTGCGAGGTTGAGGTCGACGCCGATGCCGCGCAGCTCCCCCGCGACCGCCGCCCCGACGGCTGCCGTCAGCCCGACATCGTCGAGACGCCCGAGCAGGGCCGCACCCGGGTAGGGCGACCCGTCAAGGTAGTGCACGCGCGTGACATCCCCGCCCTCCTCATCGATCGCGACGAGGGCATCGGGCTTCACGGCACGGATCTCCGCGACCAGGGCCGCAAGCTGCGCGGCCGACACGACGTTCTCGCCGTAGAGGCACACCCCCGCGAGTCCGCCACGCAGCCGATCGGCGACCCAGCCGGGCAGGGTCGTGCCGACGAAACCGGGCAGCAGCACGGCATCCACCGCTCTCTTCGTGGACGGAGTCATCCCTTCACCGCCCCGGCCGCCATGCCGCCCACCATGCGGCCCTGCACGAGCAGGAAGAACACGATGACGGGCACGGCGATGAGCGTCGAACCGGCCATGATCGCCGCCCAGTCGGTCGCCTGCGTCGCCTGCACGAAGGCCCGCAACCACACCGGGAGGGTGCGCACCTCGGGTTTCTGCATGATGACGAGGGCGAACAGGAACTCGTTCCACGCCTGGATGAATGCGAACACCCCGGTCGCGGTGAGCCCCGGCCACAGCAGCGGCAGGGTCACCCGGAAGAACGCGCCGAACCGCGAACAGCCGTCGACCATCGCCGCCTCCTCGAGCTCGACCGGGATGCCGGCGACGAAGCCGCGGAGCGTCCAGATCGTGAACGGCAGCACCACGGCGAGGTAGACGAGCGTCAGACCGACGATCGAGTTGAGCAGCTGCCAGCCGTCCAGCACGCGGAAGATCGACACGATCATCGCCTCGGCGGGGATCATCTGCGCGACGAGCAACCCGACGATGAGCGTCTTCTTGGAGCGGAAGCGGAACCGGGAGAGGGCGAGCGCCGCGAAGAAGGCGAACACCGCCGCGAGCACGACCGTGCTGAGGGTCACCAACAGCGAGGTGCCGAGCGCGGGGAGGAACTCGATGGTTCCCGACGGCTGCGTCACGACCTTCACGAAGTTGTCGACGGTGAACTGGTCGGGGAAGAAGTGCGGGGTCTGCTCGCGGATCGCGCTGTTCGGCAGGAACGCCGAGTTGATCATCCAGTACACCGGGAACGCGGAGGCGACGAAGACGACGACCGCGATGACGTTGAGCAGCACGCGCACCGGGCGCGACCGCGGCTGCGTCGGGGTCAGTTCGCGCCTCACGATTCCTCCTGCTTGAGCAGCGAGCGGATGTAGTAGCCGGAGAGGGCGAGCATGAGGATGACGAGCAGCACCGAGATCGCGCCGCCCGCCCCGAGGTCGCCGGCCCCGATCGAGACCTTGAAGATGTAGACGCCGATCGTGTTGGTCTCCGCCGCGATGCCGCCGACGGTCTGCAGCGCGTAGATCTGCGAGAACACGCGCATGTCCCAGATGATCTGCAGGATCAGCAGGATGACGAGCACGCCGCGCAGGTAGGGCAGCACGATCAAGCGAAAGCGCTGCCAGCCGGTCGCGCCGTCGATCTCGGCGGCCTCGAGCACTTCGTTCGGCACCTGGGTCAGCCCGGCGAAGACGGTGAACGCGACGAACGGGATCGCCTGCCAGGTGACGATGATCGTCGCGACGAAGAAGAACGAGAGCGGGTCGATGAGCCAGGAGTGCCCGGAGAAGTCGGCGCCGGTGATCTGGGTGAGCAGGTAGTTCACGACGCCGCGATCGGTGTCGAAGATCCACCCCCAGACGACACTCGCCGTCACCGGCGGCATCGCCCAGGCCAGCAGCAGGCCGACCGAGACGAGCAGCTTGAAGCCGCCGCCGAGCTTGGTCATGAGCACGCCGATCGCGATGCCGAGCAGCATCGTCAGCAGCACGTTCACGAGGCAGAAGGCGACGCTACGGCCGAGCACCTGCCAGAACTCGGCGTCGGTGAGCACGTCGGCGTAGTTGTCGAGGCCGACGAACACCGGCGGGGCGCCGAAGATCTGGGCGCGGCCGAACTCGAGGAAGGAGGTGACGACCAGCTGGATGAGCGGCCAGGCGGTGAGGGCGAGCAGCACCACCCCGGCCGGAATCAGCAGGAACAGGGGGGTGAGGTCGCGCCGTCGCCGCACACGTGCGGTCTGAGACATGGCGGGGCCTTTCGGATAGGTTTCTGGCGTGCCCCGGAGTCTTCCTAGGGCGACGGGCGCCGGCGGCGCGGCACGGTCGAATCGTGCCGCGCCGCCGTACTACTCACCCGTTGAGGATGTCCTCGATGTCGAGGTCCAGCTGCGTGGCCAGCTCCTCGATGTCACCGCCGGTGGCGATCTTCACGAAGAAGTCCTGCAGCAGTCGGGCCGCCTCGACATCCGCCCACTTCGGCGAGGCCGGGGTGAGCTTCGCGTTGGCCGCCGCGTCGGCGATGATCGCCGCGAGCTCCGGCGTGGCCGCCGCGACGTCGCCGCCGAGGGAGGTCTTCGCCGGAACGAGCCCGTTCGCCGCGAGGATGCCCTGGTACTCGTCGCTGAAGATGATCTTCAGCGCGCTCTCGGCCAGCTCGGGATGAGCCGACTTCGCCGAGATGGCGATGTTCGAGCCGCCGGCGAACACCTGGGCCGCGCCGCCGTCCTTGCCCGGGAGGGCGTAGTAGCCGAGCGTGTCGGTCAGCGCCGTCGGGGCCTGGTCGGCGTCCGCGATGATCGACCAGTACGCCCAGCTCGGAGCCGACAGGGTCGCGCCCTGCTGCTCACGGAACGGCACCCAGACATCCGTCTCGTCGCCGTCCTTCGGGGCGGTGGAGGAGGCCGCCACCTCGGCGACCTGCTCGAGGCCGGCGAGCGACTCGGGGCTGGAGAACTGCGCGTCCCACTCGCCGCCGTCGAACACCGCGACCTCGCCGCCGTTCTCCCAGATGAACGGCAGGGCGTTGTACCAGTCCTGGCCGGGCCAGTAGACCCCCGAGACACCGGGCAGCGCCTCCGCGATCGTGCCGGCGTTGGCGACGTACTCGTCGAGCGTCGCGGGAACCTCGACGCCGGCCTGCGCGTACTGCGCCGTGTTGTAGAAGACCACCCGCGCACCCGAGTAGTAGGGCGCCGCGTAGAGGGTGCCCTCGTAGCTGCCGGCTTCGACGAAGCCCGGGAGGAGGTCATCCCCGCCGAGGTCCTCGTAGATGCCGCTCAGGTCACGGAACGCGCCGACCGACGTGAAGGCCGGGGCCTGCGTGTTGCCGACCTCGACGATGTCGGGGCTGTCGCTCGACGAGAGCGCCGTGGTGAGCGTGTCGACGAGACCGGTCCACTGCTGCTCCTCGATGACGAGGGTGGAGCCGGGGTTCTCCTCTTCGAAGGTCTCGATCAGGTAGTCGCGCGCGTCCTGCGGGGTGTCCGCACCGACGAGCCAGACGCGGATCTCGGCGGGTTCCCCGTCTCCGCCGGAGGGCGTCGAGCACCCGGCGAGGACGATCGCGCTCGCGGCCACAGCCGCGGCGAGAGCGAGTTTCCTCATTGTCGTGTTTCCTTTCCTAGGGCGACGGTGCCGCAGGGCTGCGGACACCCCGTGGTGCATGGGGTCAACTGACCCCGAGCCGACCGGAGAGCACCATGGCGGCGGCGCCGCGCATGACGATGTCCTCTCCGAGCGCGCTTCCCCGCAGGCTCAGATCGCCGTGGAACTCGGCCATCGTGCGCGCGCGAAGGGTGGTGAGGGCCGCCGATGCGAGCGGGCCGTCGAGCAGGTGGCTGGGACCGCTGAGGATGACCTCGGCGAGATCCAGGGCCCCGACGATCGGGGCGAGGGCGATGCCGAGACGCTCGCCGGCGCGGGCGAGGATCTCGTCGCGGTCGCCGGGGGCGGCCGCGATGCGGGCTTCGAGCCGGGGCGTGGCAAGCCAGGTCTCCAGGCAGCCGCGCTTGCCGCACGCGCACTCCTCGCCGCCGTCGGTGCCGACGACGACGTGGCCGATCTCGCCCGCCGAGAAGCGGGCCCCCGAAAGCAGGGTGCCGCCGACGAGGAGCCCTGCACCGACACCGTTGCCGATCTTGACGACCATCGTGTCGCTCAAGGCATCCCCGAACGAGTGCTCGGCGAGCGCGGCGACGTTCGCGTCGTTCGCGACGAGGGTGGGAAGGCCGAGTTCGGCGGTGAGGCGCTCCTGAAGCGGGAGATCGTGCCAGCCGAGGTTCGGCGCGGTCAACACGATGCCGGCGAGGTCGACGACACCGGGCGACCCGATCCCGACCCCGAGGATCGGCACCGTCGCGCGCGCCGCGAGATCGCGTGCGAGATCGATGACCTTGGCGACCGCGGCTTCGCCGGTCGCGCCGTCGAGTGCCACAGTGACGCGGTCGTGGACTCCGCCATCGAGGTCGAGCAGCGCCCCGCGGAACGCGTCGTGCGCGGAGAGGTCGATGCCGAGGATGCGGAAGCCGGCGCGATCGATGTCGACCAGCGTCGCCGGCTTGCCCGGACGGGCCTCGTCACGCGTGCCCTGTTCGACGACGAGGGCGTCGGCGATCAGCTCCGAGATCAGGTCGGAGATCGTCACGCGGGTCAGGCCGGTCGCCCGGGCGAGATCGGCACGACTCATCGCGCCCGCCGAGTACAGGGTCTGAAGGACGAGCGACCGGTTGTGTCCCCGGGCGTGCTCAGGGAGCGACTTGGCGGTCGTTCGCAGTGACGAGCGGGAGGGCATGCGGGTTAGTAAACCCTACGAACAAACCGAACGCAACTTTTGAGAGGATGGTTAACAAACTTGTGATCTTCCGGGCTGACTCCGCTCAGGCCGTCAGCGCCCGGAGCAGGCTGCCCACCATGTCGCCCCGGTCGACCATCAGGGGTCCGGCACCGCCACGAGCGAGCAGCTCGAGTCCGAGGGCCGTCCCGACCGCCGCGAACGCTCGACGCCGCGCCTCGTCCGTCTCGATGCCGAGCTCGACGAGCGCCGAGGCGACGTAGTCGACCCGGCGTGCGGTCACGGTGCGCACCCAGTCGGTGACGCCCTCCCGTTCCGCGTCGAGGTAGAGGCTGGCCTCGCCGGGCATCCGGCGCTGGCTGATCGCTCGGAACAGCACCGCGAGCCGTTCGCGCGGGTCGGCGGCGGCATCGGCTTCCACCGTGAACCGGTCGGTCTCTTCGCGCGACCACCGGTCCATGACCGCGGCGACGAGGGCGGCCCGGTCGGCGAAGTGGTGGTAGAACGAGCCCTTCGTCGTGCCGAGGTCGCGTGCGATCGCCTCGACCCGCACCCCGCCGAGTCCGCCGTCGTGAAAGCGCGCGTAGCCGGCGGCGATCCAGTCGTCCGCGCTGAGGCGAGTTGCGGATGCCATGACCATACGCTAGCGTACGGAGCGACATACGCCACCGTATGGAAGGACGCCGGATGAGCCTCACAGCCTGGTCGATCGCGCTGCGCGACATCCCGCACCCCGACTACGCCGACGCCAGCATCGCCCCCATCGGACCCGACGACCCCGTCGATCCGGCGGTGTGGGCGCGCACCCTGTTCGGCCTGGAGTCGATGCCGCGCTGGGTCGTCGCGGCGCTGCACGTGCGCCAGCTCGCCGTGCGGCTCATCGGCATCCCGCCCGCTCCCCGCGACGTGTTCCAGGTCAGGGAACGCGTCGGCGACGAGGTGCTCATCGCGGCCGACGACACGCACCTCGACTTCCGATGCGGCGTCGCGATCGACGAGCGGATGCGACTGCTGCGGGTGACGACGACCGTGCGGTTCAACGGCTGGCGGGGACGGGTGTACTTCGTGCCGGTGCGCCTCGCGCATCCGATCGTGGTGCGCGCGATGATCCGCGGAGCACGGCGCTCGTTCGCCCGCGCAGCGCCGGTGGGTGACACGTCCAGCAAATTCACGGGGAGAAGAAAGACTTCGGCGCACCGAACTCTGGAAGGCTGAACTCATGGCCTCCTCACAGACTCCTCGCCTCCTCGCCCTCGGATTCGCCGGACTCGGCGTCGCCACCGCACTCGCCGGCTGCAGCGCCGCCACCGCAGACGGCGGCAGCGACGTCGGCAACGGCGGCGGCGAGGTCGACACCTCCGCCGAGTACGCCGACGGCACCTACACCGCCGACGGCTCGTACAACGCCCCGTCGGGCGAAGAGTCGATCACGGTCGAGATCACCCTCGTCGACGACGTCGTGACGGATGTCGTCGTCACCCCGCACGCCACCGAGGGCAACCAGGCGCAGTTCCAGGGGCAGTTCGCCTCGGGGATCGCCGCGGAGGTGAAGGGCAAGGACATCGACACCCTCAACGTGTCGCGCGTCGGCGGGTCGTCGCTCACGAGCGGCGGGTTCAACCAGGCCCTCGAGGCCATCAAGGCCGACGCCCTCGCCTGATCGACCCGGCCGGCGACTCCCGTGATCGTCGACCCGCTTCCGGTCGCCTGGCGATTCGAGGCGATCGGCACGCACTGGCGCATCGACACCCGGGAGCCGCTCCCGCCTGACGTCGCGCGCGCGGTCAGCGAACGGGTGGAACGCTTCGACCGCGACTGGTCACGCTTTCGGGCCGACTCGCTCGTCTCACGGATCGCGGCGCAACCGGGCCGCCACGTGCTGCCGGCCGACGCGGTCGCCCTTCTCGGCTTCTACCGCGAACTCTACGACGCGACCTCCGGCCGGGTGTCCCCGCTCGTCGGGCGCACCCTCGAGGCCCTCGGCTACGACGCCGCGTACCGGCTGCGCGCCGCCGCCGACATCCCCACGGTTCCGTCGTGGGACGACGCGGTCGCCTGGGACGGCGAGGCGCTCGAGACGGTGCGGCCGGTGCTGCTGGATGTCGGCGCCGCCGGCAAGGGGTACCTCGTCGACCTCGTGAGCGACGTGCTCGCGGCCGCGGGCATCCGCGAGCACATCGTCGACGCGAGCGGCGATCTGCGCACCCGCGACGTGCCGATGCGGATCGCGCTCGAGCATCCCCTCGATCCCCGCAAGGCCGTGGGCGTCGCCGACCTCCGCGACGGGGCGTTCTGCGCGAGCGCATCCAATCGCCGGGCGTGGGGCGACGGGCTCCACCACGTGCTCGACGCCGCCACCGGCCTCCCCACCCGCGACGTCATCGCGACCTGGGTGATCGCGCCGACCGCGCTCGTCGCCGACGGCATCGCCACCGCGCTGTTCCTCGACCCGGATCCGCAACTGGTCGCCCGCCACGGCGCCGCTTTCGCCAGAATGTGGGGTGATGGGCGCGTCGACGCGTCCGACCACTTCCCAGGGGAGATCTTCGAATGACCGCTTGGCTCGATGCGCTCCTCGGGCGCGTGACGATGTACCGCCTCATCGCCTACTGCCTGGGTGTGCTTCAGGTGTTTGCGGTCGTCTTCAGCTTCCTGGGCGTCGTCCCGGTCGCGACGCCGCTCGCGATGGTCGTCAGTTTCGCGGTGCTGCTGGTCGTGACCATCGGGGTGAATCTCGTGCTCGCCGCGATCTTCCGCGTGCGGTCGCACACCACCTCGACGGTCATCACCGCCCAGTTGTTGTTCTTCCTGATGTTCCCGACCCTCGAGTTGCCCGGTCTCGTCGGTCTCGCCGTCGCCGGCGCGGTGGCCGTCGCCAGCAAGTACCTCATCGCGGTCCGCGGTCGCCACCTCTTCAACCCCGCGGCGTTCGGCGGATTCGTCGCGAGCCTGATCGGCGTCGCGGCCGGTCAGTTCTGGAAGCCGATCTGGTGGGTCGGAACCGCCTGGCTGCTGCCGTTCGTGGTCGTCGCCGCATTCCTCATCCTGTTCCGCACCCGTCGGCTGCCGATGGGCGCGGTGTTCATCGCGGTGGCGGCCATCGCCGGCATCGCCTTCTACCTGCTGATCGGCAGCGACCTGCGATCGGCCGCGAGTTTCGCGCTGATCAGCGCCCCCACGTTCTTCCTCGCCGGGTTCATGCTCAGCGAGCCCCTGACGCTTCCCCCGCGCCGCTGGCAGCAACTGGTCTACGCGGGCGTCGTCGGCCTGCTGATGTGGACGACGTCGGGCGTCGCGATCCTCGCCAACGCCCCCGAGTTCGCCCTGCTGGTCGCGAACCTCCTCGCGTTCCTCGTCGGTCAGCGCCGCGGCATCCACCTGGAGTTCATCGGTCGCCGCCAGTTGAGCCCGTCGTCGTGGGAGTTCGACTTCCGCTCCCGGCGGCCGGTCGCCTTCCGGCCGGGGCAGTTCATGGAGCTGACGCTGCCGCACGACAAGACCGACTCCCGGGGGTGGCGGCGGGTGTTCAGCATCGCGTCGGCTCCCGGCGAGGTGCTGCGGTTCGGCATCCGGCTTCCCGAGAAGTCGAGTTCGTTCAAGCGCGCCCTGCTCGCCCTCGAACCCGGAACGAAGGTGTCGGCGACGAGCGTCGGCGGTGACTTCCTGTTGCCGAACGATCCCGCGCGTCCGCTGCTGCTCGTCGCGGGCGGAATCGGCATCACCCCGTTCATCGGGCACCTCGAACACGCCGCCGCCGAGTCGGGCGAGCGCGACATCGCGGTGGTCTACGCGATCTCGTCGCTCGACGACCTCGCCTACGCCGAGCAGCTCGAACGAGCTGGATGCCGTGTCGCGATCGCGTCGCCCGACAAGCCCGCGAACCTCCCCGCCGGGTGGACCTGGATCGGACCCGACCGGCTCTCGGGCGAGGCGCTGCTCGCGGCGGTTCCGGATGCCGTGCGGCGCGACGTCTTCCTCTCCGGCCCGCCGGCGATGGTCGCGAACCTCAGGAAGGCCCTGCGCGCGGCGGGGGTGCGGCGCATCCACACCGACGTCTTCGTCGGGTACTGATCCCGCCCGGCACCCATCGCGGGCGTTCGCCGAGGGCGATCGGGAAGATCTGGCACTCGCAATACCCGAGTGCTAACCTCCTGATAGTTGAGTCATGGGGACTCAAGTTATCGATTCCAGGAGGATCTGATGGCCATGTTCTTCGACCCGTTCCGCGAGATGGACCGCGTCGCGGGGCAGCTTCTCGACTCCCGTCAGGGCCCGCGGCTGATGCCGATGGACCTCTACCGGGACGGCGACCACTACGTGCTGAACGCCGACCTTCCGGGCATCGACCCGGGCAGCGTCGACATCGACGTTGACGGTCAGCTGCTCACCATCCGCGCCGAGCGCACCCCGCGCAGCCAGGAGGGCGTCAAGTGGCTCGCCCGCGAGCGCAACGGCGGCACGTTCCTGCGCCAGCTCAACCTCGGTGCCGGCATCGACACCGCCGCGATCTCGGCCTCGTACGAGAACGGCGTGCTCAGCGTCGTCATCCCGGTGAGCGAGCAGGCCAAGCCGCGCAAGATCGAGGTGCAGGCGGGCAGCCCCGCCGCGACCGACGTCGCCGTCGAGACCTGACCCGACGAAACGCGACGAGCCCCGGATGCCCCGCGCACCCGGGGCTCTTCGGTACTCCGGCGTGAACGTACGCTGGGAGAATGCTCGGCGCCGACGAACCCGACCACCGCGGCCGCACCGGCCTGCACCTCACCGGGCTCGGCCTCGACCGCAATCCCGGCGTGATCGTCGACGAGGTCGAGCTGCTCGCCGCGGGGTGGCACGTGCTGCGCCGCACCCGATTCCGGGAACGGGATGCCGTCGGCAGCTGGATCGCGAAGGTCGCCGAGACCTACGACCGCGGCAACGGCGCCACCATCCTGCTCTACGACCCGGACCGTCGCACCGTGCTGCTCACCCGCCAGTTCCGCTACCCGGTGTACGTCAACGACCACCCCGACGGGATGCTGCTGGAGACCGCCGCCGGACTGCTCGACGACGACGATCCGGAGACCGCCATCCGGCGCGAGGCGGTCGAGGAGACGGGCCACGAGATCGCCGACCTCGAGCACGTCTTCGACGTCTACATGAGCCCCGGCTCGGTGACCGAACGCATCCACTTCTATGCCGCGCGCTACTCGCCCGAGACGGCCCGGCACGCCGGCGGCGGGCTCGCCGACGAGGGCGAGCACATCGACGTCATCGAACTGGGCTTCGACGACGCCCTCGCCCAGATCGGCACCGGCATCGTCGACGCGAAGACGATCATGCTGCTGCAGTGGGCCGCCCTCCGCGGTCCCTTCGCCTCAGCGAAACCCGACGCGACGCGTCAGACTCGATGATGTGAGCACGCCCGACCTGACGACGCACCTGATCGCCCCGGGGCTCACCGAGGCCGAGGTGCTGACCTTCCGGCGCGACTTCCCGATCCTCGGCGAGACGGTGGGCGGTCACCCTCTCGCCTATCTCGATTCGGCGGCGACGTCGCAGAAGCCGCGCGCCGTGCTCGACGCCGAGCGTGACTTCCTCGAGCGACGCAACTCGGCGGTGCATCGCGGGGCGCACACCCTCGCTGCGGAGGCCACCGAGGAGTTCGAGGAAGCCCGAGCGACGGTCGCGGCGTTCGTGGGCGCCGACCCGGGCGAAATCGTGTGGACCTCCAACGCGACCGAGGGCATCAACCTCGTCGCCTACGCCCTCTCCAACGCGGCGTACGGCGACGGCGATCCCGCCCTCGCGATCGCGCCGGGCGACGAGCTCGTCGTGACCGAGCTCGAGCATCACGCCAACCTCATCCCGTGGCAGCAGCTCGCGAGGCGCACCGGGGCCGTGCTGCGGCATCTGCCGGTCGACGACGAGGGGGCGCTGCGCCTCGACCTCATCGGCGACGTCATCACCGATCGCACGCGGGTGGTGGCGGTCTCGCACGTCTCCAACGTGATCGGCATCGTCAACCCGATCGCCGAACTCGTCGCGGCGGCCCATGCTGTCGGCGCGATCGTCGTGCTCGACGCGTGCCAGAGCGCCCCGCACATCCCCCTCGACGTGCGCGCGCTCGATGTCGACATCGCCGTGTTCTCGGGCCACAAGATGCTCGGCCCGACCGGAGTCGGTGTGCTCTACGGAAAGCGCGCGCTGCTCGAGCGACTGCCGCCGTTCCTCACCGGCGGGTCGATGATCACGACGGTGACGCTCGAACGCGCCGAGTTCCTCCCTCCCCCGCAACGCTTCGAGGCGGGGACGCAGCGCGTTTCCCAGGCCATCGGGCTCGCCGCCGCGGTGCGCTACCTCGACGCGATCGGGATGCCGCGCATCGCCGCGCACGATCGCCGGCTGGGCAGGCGGCTCGTCGAGGGCCTCGCCGCGGTCAGCGGAGTGCGGGTGCTCGGGTCGGCGACCGCCGAACGGGTCGGGCTCGCCGGGTTCGACCTCGCTGGCGTGCACCCGCACGACCTCGGCCAGTTCCTCGACGACCGGGGCATCGCCATCCGGGTCGGCCACCATTGCGCCCAGCCCCTGCACCGGCGCCTGGGCCTCACGGCGAGCTCGCGGGCGAGTACCGCGCTCTACACGACCGACGACGAGGTGGAGCGGTTCCTCATCGCGGTCGCCGACGCCGCCGGGTTCTTCGGGGTGCGGCCGTGAGCACCGACGACCTGCGGGCGCTCTACCAGGAGGTCATCCTGACCCACTCCCGCGAGCCCGACGGTCGCGGCATCGTCGACGGCTGGACGGGTCGCGCGCGCGAGGTGAACCCGCTGTGCGGTGACGAGATCGACCTCGCCGTGACCGTCGAGGGCGACGTCATCCGGTCGATCACCTGGGAAGGCCACGGATGCGCGATCTCGCAGGCTTCGGCATCCCTGCTCACCGGGCTGCTCGAGGGCGCGACCGTCAGCGACGCGCGCGACCGCGTGGAGCGGTTCCGCACCGCATTGCGCTCCCGCGGCGAGATCGAACTCGACGAGGAGCACTTCGGCGACGCGGTCGCCCTCGGCGGGGTATCCCGCTATGTCGCACGGGTCAAATGCGCGATGCTCGCCTGGGTCGTCCTCGAGAACGCCCTGGCGACGAGCTAGCTCAGTTTGGCCTTGAGGTTCTCGTCGATCGCGGCGAGGAAGTCCTCGGTCGTCAGGTACGGCTGGTCGTCGCTGACGAGGGTCGCGAGGTCCTTGGTCATCTTGCCGCTCTCGACGGTGGCGATGACGACATCCTCGAGCTTCTGCGCGAAGTCGATGAGGGCCTGGTTGCCGTCCAGCTTGCCGCGGTGCATGAGCCCGCGGGTCCAGGCGTAGATCGACGCGATCGGGTTGGTCGAGGTCGGCTTGCCCTGCTGGTGCAGACGGTAGTGCCGGGTGACCGTGCCGTGGGCGGCTTCGGCCTCGACGATCTTGCCGTCGGGGGTGGTGAGCACCGAGGTCATCAGGCCGAGCGAGCCGTAACCCTGCGCGACGGTGTCGCTCTGCACGTCGCCGTCGTAGTTCTTGGTGGCCCAGATGTAGCCGCCCTCCCACTTGAGCGCCGAGGCGACCATGTCGTCGATGAGGCGGTGCTCGTAGGTGAGGCCGGCGGCGTCGTACTGCGCCTTGAACTCGGCGTCGAAGATCTCCTGGAAGATGTCCTTGAACCGGCCGTCGTAGGCCTTGAGGATCGTGTTCTTCGTCGACAGGTAGACCGGGTACTTGCGAGCCAGGCCGTAGTTGAACGACGCCCGCGCGAAGTCGGTGATCGAGGCATCCAGGTTGTACATCGCCATCGCGACGCCCGAGCCGGGCGCCTGGAAGACCTCGAAGCTCTGCGCCTCGCTGCCGTCTTCGGGCTGGAACGACATGGTGAGCGTGCCCTTGCCCTCGAAGCGGAAGTCGGTCGCGCGGTACTGGTCGCCGAACGCGTGGCGGCCGACGATGATCGGCTTGTTCCAGCCGGGCACGAGGCGCGGGATGTTGGAGATGATGATCGGCTCGCGGAAGATGACGCCGCCGAGGATGTTGCGGATCGTGCCGTTCGGCGACTTCCACATCTTCTTGAGCCCGAACTCGGTGACGCGCGCCTCGTCGGGGGTGATCGTGGCGCACTTCACGCCGACGCCGTGCTTCTGGATGGCGTGGGCCGCGTCGATCGTGACCTGGTCGTCGGTCGCGTCACGGTGCTCGATGCCGAGGTCGTAGTACTCGAGGGTGACGTCGAGGTAGGGGTGGATCAGGCGGTCCTTGATGAACTGCCAGATGATGCGCGTCATCTCGTCGCCGTCGAGTTCGACGACGACACCTTCGACCTTGATCTTCTCGACCACTGTTTTCCTCTCGACGGACGACCCCTCGGGGAGGCCGCCGACCAGCCTACCGCGCATCCGATATATCTCGATATCGAGATACCCTGACCGTCGCGCCACGAGCGGGTTAGCCTGGACCGCATGGGTGAGCTGCGACTGAACGAGCTGAACGCCGAGACGATCTCGGCGGCGAACCGTCTGACGCTGAAGCCCGGGCAAGAGGACTTCCTCGAACCGGAGACCTACACCCACGCCGAACAGCAACTCGACCCCGCCGGATCGTGGCCCCGCGTCATCCTCGACGACGACGAGGTCGTCGGCTACATCATGGGCGCCTTCGACGAGGACGCCCCCGAAGAGTTCCTGCGCGCCGCACTCTGGCGCGTCAACGTCTCCGCCAAGGCACAGGGTCGCGGCGTCGGGCGTTTCGCGGTCGCGGCGTTCGCCGACGAGGCACGCAAGCGCGGCTACTCGCGGGCGACCGTGGTGTGGGCCCCGGGCGACGCCGGGCCTGGTGCCTTCTTCGAGTCGGTCGGCTTCCGCGTCATCGGGCAGACGCCGTTCGGCGAGAACCTCGGCGCACTCGACCTGTGAGGCCTGCTCCGGCCGCCGACTTCGCGGAGGCGGTGCTCGAGGTCGTCGCCGCGATCCCGCCGGGGCGGGTGATGACGTACGGGGATGTCGCGGCGGTCCTCGGGTCGCGTGCGGCTCGCGCGGTCGGCAACGTCATGGCCTGGTACGGATCGGATGTGCCCTGGTGGCGCGTCATCCGGGCGTCGGGTCACGCGGCCGCGGGTCACGAAGACCGTGCGCTCGAGCACTTCCGCGCGGAAGGCACCCCGCTGCTCACCACCGATGACGGGTACCGGGTGAACCTGCGCCTGGCCCGGCACTCCCCCGGTTAGTCCGCTCGGCCTCGTCCTACTCGGCGGCGAAGGCGTCCTCGAGCTCGGCGACGATGATCTTGCGCATCCCGAGCATCGCCTGCGTCACACGATTCGCCGCGTCCCGGTCGGGGTCGGCCTGCAGTCGCTCCAGCGCCTCCGGGATGATCTGCCACGAGACCCCCCACGGGTCGCGGAGCCAGCCGCACTGCGACTCCTCGCCGCCATCGGCGATGAGGCCGTCCCAGTACCGATCCACTTCGGCCTGGTCCGCACAGCGCACGTAGAACGAGAAGGCCTCGGTGTGCGGAAACTGCGGCCCCGCGTTCATCCCCATCACCCGCTGACCGCAGATCGAGAACTCGGCGACGAGGATCGAGCCGCCGAACGTCCCGTCGCCGTCGGGCAGCCGCTGCTCGTGGTGCACCTCGACGTCGTCGAACACCGTGCGGTAGCGCTCGATCGCCTGCTCGAGGCCGTCGTCGAACCACAGGAACGGGGTGATCGTCGTCATGCGCCCAGTCTGCTCCCGGGCCGACGGCTAGACCAGACTGTCTTTCCAGGCGGCGTGCAGGCGCGAGAACCGCCCGGTGCCGGCGATCAGGTCGGCCGGGGTGCCGTCTTCGACGATCGTGCCGTGCTCCATTACGAGCACCCGGTCGGCGATCGAGACCGTCGACAGCCGGTGGGCGATGATGATGGCCGTGCGGTCGGCGAGCAGCGTCGTGAGACCCTCCTGCACGAGCCGTTCGCTCGGGATGTCGAGGGATGCGGTGGCTTCGTCGAGGATGAGCACGGCCGGGTCGGCGAGGAACGCCCGCGCGAACGACAACAACTGTCGCTGACCGGCCGAGACGCGCCCGCCGCGCTTGTTCACGTCGGTGTCGTAGCCGTCGGGCAGCTTGTCGATGAACGTGTCGGCCCCCACCGCCCGGGCGGCGGCGACGATCTCGTCGATCGTGGCATCCGGTTTGCCGAGGGCGATGTTCTCGGCCACGGATCCGCTGAACAGGTAGGCCTCCTGCGTGACCATGACGATCGCGCGGCGCAGGTCTTTCGGATGGAGGCGACGCAGGTCGATGCCATCCAGTTCGACGGTGCCCGCGGTGGGGTCGTAGAACCGGGCGAGCAGTTTGGCCAGTGTCGACTTGCCGGCACCGGTCGAGCCCACGAGCGCCACCGTCTGCCCCGCGGGGATCGAGAGCGAGAAGTCGGGCAGCACCGTGCGGTCGCCGCCGTAGGCGAAACGCACGTCACGGAAGTCGAGGGCACCGCGGGCCGTCCAGAGGTCGACCGGGTCGACCGGATCGGGCACGCTCGGCTCCTCTTCGAGCACGCCCGAGATCTTCTCGAGCGCCGCGGCCGCCGACTGGTAGGAGTTGTAGAACATCGCCATCTCCTCCATCGGGTCGAAGAAGCGGCGGGTGTAGAGCAGCACGGCCAGCAGCGATCCGATCGCGAGCCCGCCGTCGATGACCCGGAAGCCGCCGACGAGCAGCACGACGGCGACCGCCGTGTTGCCGATCAGGATGAGCCCCGGATCGAAGATGCCGAACAGCTTGATCACCTTGGCGTTCGAGTCGCGGTAGTCCTCCACCAGGTCACCGAACTCGGCGTCGTTGCGCTTCTCGGTGCGGAACGCCTTGACCGCGCGGATGCCGGTCATCGTCTCGACGAACTTCACGATGAGCCGCGCCGACGCGACGCGCGTCGCCCGGAAGCCGCGCTGCGAACGGGTCTGGAACCAGCGGGTGAGGAAGGCGAGGGGCACGAGGGATGCCGCGATCACCAGGGCGCTGACCGGATCGAACACCACGAGGGCGACGCCGATGAAGGCCATGTAGAGCACGCCGCGCACGAGTCCGTTGAGCCCCGAGTCGAGCA
This sequence comes from Pseudolysinimonas yzui, assembly GCF_014653215.1. Lineage (GTDB taxonomy): Bacteria > Actinomycetota > Actinomycetes > Actinomycetales > Microbacteriaceae > Pseudolysinimonas_A > Pseudolysinimonas_A yzui. The sequence goes on from NZ_BNAI01000004.1 coordinate 85,983, forward strand.
GTTCGCGGATCGACTCGAGATCGCTGGTCTGGCGGGCGATGATGCGGCCCGAGGTGTAGCTCTCGTGGAATTCGAGGCTCAGGCGCTGCGCATGCAGGAACACCCGACGGCGCAGGTCGAACAGGATCGCCTGACTCACCCGCGCCGACAGCATCGTGTACCAGGCGATCAGCACCGCGCCCAGCACCCCGGTCACCAGGTAGGCGCCGACCGCGAGCCCGAGCGGCACGAACCGGCCCTCGAGGGCGGCGGGCAGCCCCTCGTTGATGCCGAGGGCGATGAGGGCGGGGCCCGCCACCTGGGCGGCGGTGCTCACGACGACGACGAACAGGGTGAGGATGACGCGGCCGCGCACGGGCCGCAGCAGCGAGCCGAGCAGGCGGCGCGACCGCGCCCGGATCTGCCGGCTCTCGTCGCGGGTGTAATCGCCGCGCTCTTCGCCTTCGACGCCGGTGACGCTCACTTCTCCACCTCCCGGGTGTTGTCGGGTTCGAGCGACGAGATCACGTAGCGGTAGTGGTCGTTGGTCGCCAGAAGCTGCGAATGGGTGCCGACCGCCGTGACCTTGCCGTCTTGCAGCAGGGCGACCCGGTCGGCGAGCTGCACGGTCGAGGGGCGGTGGGCGACGATGAGCGCGGTCGTCGTGGCGAGCACGCGACGCAGAGCCGCCTCGACCCGCGCCTCGGTGTCGACGTCGAGCGCCGACAGCGGGTCGTCGAGCACGAGCACCGACGGGGCGGCGGCGACCGCACGCGCGAGCGCGAGCCGCTGACGCTGTCCACCCGAGAGCGAGAGCCCCTCCTCGCCGACCGTCGTGTTCTCACCGTCGGGCAGCTCGGCCACGAACTCCGCCTGCGCGATCTCGAGGGCTTCGGCGAGCACGGCATCCGCTTCCTGGCTGCCGGGGGTCAGCTCGGGCCGTCCGAGCAGCACGTTGTCGCGCACCGACGCCGAGAACAGCGTCGCGTCCTCGAACGCCATCGCGACGCGGCGGCGCAGCTCTTCGCGGGTGAGATCCCGGATGTCGACGCCGTCGAGTTTGATCGCCCCGCCCGTCACGTCGTAGAGCCGGGTGGTGAGCGCGGTGAGGGTGGTCTTCCCCGAGCCGGTGAGTCCGACGAGCGCCATCGTCTCGCCGGGCTCCAGTTCGAGGTCGACCCCGTCGACGAGGTCGGGAACGTCGGGGCCGGCATCCTGATAGCGGAAGTGCACCCCTTCGAAGGTGAGGCGTCCGCGGGGCTCGGTGACGGTGGCCGGGTCGGTCGGGTCGGTGATCGGGTTGGGCGAGTCGAGCACCTCGAAGAGCCGGTCGACCGCGGTGCGGGTGTCGAAGGTCATCGACAACAGGAACCCGATCGACTCGATCGGGAAACGCAGCACCGTCGCGGTGGCGAAGAACGCGACGAGGGCGCCGCCCGTCATCTGGTCGTTCGCCACCAGCCAGACGCCGCCCCCGAGGCACAGCGCGAACGCGACGTCGGGCACGAGCAGCAGCCAGAGCCAGATGTTCGCGATCGCCCGCGCCTTGTCGAGCTCGGTGCCGCGCAGCTGGTCGGCCTGCCGGGTGAACTTCTCGAGCGAGTGCTTGCCGCGCCCGAACGCCTTGAGCACGCGGATGCCGTGCACGCTCTCTTCGACGGCGGTCGCGAGGTCGCCCTGCTGGTCTTGCGAGCGCCGCGCGACGACCGAGTACTTCTGCTCGAACACGTAGCCGTAGATCCACAGCGGGATGGAGCAGACGAGGAAGACGAGCGCGAGGATCCAGTTCCAGAAGAACAGCACGACGGCGCCGACGACGATCGTGACGAGGTTGACGATGAGCAGCACGACGCCGAACGACAGCCACCGCCGGATCAGCCCGAGGTCGCTCATCGCCCGCGACAGCAGCTGCCCGCTCTGCCACCGGTCGTGGAACGCCACCGGCAGGTCCTGAAGTTTCGTGTACAGCGTCGTGCGCAGGTGCGCCTCGACGTGCGTGCCCGGGGTGAGCACGAAGAACCGCCGCGCCATGATGAACGCCGCCTCGAGGACGCCGAGCACGAGCACGATGATCGCCGCCGGCCAGACCTGCGCCGAGTCGCCGCTGGCGAGCGGGCCGTCGACGAGAGCCTGCAGCACGAGCGGGATGCCGAGCGCGACGAGTCCGGCGAGCAGCGCGGCGACCATCCCGAGGATGATGCGCGGCAGGGCGGGGCGCACGAAGGGAAGCAGGCGCAACAAGGTGCGCGTGGTCCCGGCGCGCGTGGGCGTGGGAACGGAAGAGGTATCTGGCATCAGAAGGAGAGGTGCCGCCCTGGTGGCAGGGCAGCCTTCCAGACTAGGCCGCCAGGCCGGCGACCGCCACCGGATGAGCGAAGAAAGCTGCTCAGTGGAAGAAGTGCCGCTCGCCCGTGAAGTACATCGTGATACCGGCCCGCTCGGCCGCGGCGATCGTCTCGGCATCCCGCACCGACCCGCCGGGTTGCACGATCGCCTTCACCCCGGCGTCGATCAGGATCTGCGGGCCGTCTTCGAACGGGAAGAAGGCATCGGATGCCGCCACGCTTCCGCGCGCGCGGTCGCCGGCCCGCTCGACCGCGAGCTTGCACGAGTCGACCCGGTTGACCTGGCCCATGCCGACGCCCACGGAGGCTCCGCCCGAGGCGAGCAGGATCGCGTTCGACTTCACCGCGCGGCAGGCGCGCCAGGCGAACTCGAGGTCGGCGAGCGTGGCCTCGTCGGCGGCGGGTCCGGCAGCGAGCTTCCACTGCAGCGCCGGGGTGAACTGCCGGTCGATCGTCTGCACGAGAAGGCCGCCCGAGATGCGCCGGAACTCGGTGCGCCCGTCGGCGAACCCGGACGGCAGCTCGAGCAGCCGGAGGTTGGTCTTGCCCGCGAGCACCTCGAGGGCGCCGGGCTCGAATCCCGGGGCGATGATCACCTCGGTGAAGATCGGCGCGATCGACTCGGCGGCCTCGCGCGTGATCGGCCGGTTCGCCGCGATGACCCCGCCGAACGCCGACACCGGATCGCAGGCGTGGGCGAGGGCGTGGGCCTCGGCGACGGTCGCCGCGGTGGCGATGCCGCACGGGTTGGCGTGCTTGATGATCGCGACCGTCGGGGTCTCGTGGTCGTACGCGGCGCGCACCGCGGCATCCCCGTCGACGTAGTTGTTGTACGACATCTCCTTGCCCTGCAGCTGGCGGGCCTGGGCGATGCCGACGCCGTTCGGGCTGGTGTACAGCGCGGCCCGCTGGTGGGAGTTCTCGCCGTAGCGCAACACGTCGGCACGCTCCCACGAGGCACCCATCCAGCCGGGGAACCCGCTGCCTTCGTCGTCGGGCGCGAGCACGCTGCCGATCCAGGAGGCGACGCCGATGTCGTAGGTCGCCGTGTGCCGGAACGCCTCGCGGGCCAGTTCGCGGCGCTGCAGCAGGCTCGTCCCGCCCGCGGCGAGCGCGTCGACGATATCGCCGTAGCGCGCCGGGTCGGTGACGACGGCGACGTTGGCGTGGTTCTTCGCGCTCGCCCGCACCATCGCGGGGCCGCCGATGTCGATCTGCTCGACCACCGCATCCGGTTCGGCTCCCGACGCGACGGTCGCCGCGAACGGGTACAGGTTGATGACGGCCAGCTCGAACGGCTCGATCTCGAAGGTCGCCAGCTCGGTCTCGTGCGACTCGAGACGCAGGTCGGCGAGCAGGCCCGAGTGCACCTTCGGGTGCAGGGTGCGCACCCGCCCGTCGAGGTGCTCGGGGAACCCGGTGAGGTCGCCGATCTGGGTGACGGGGATGCCGGCCGCCGCGATCGCCGCCGACGTTCCGCCGGTCGAGACGATCTCGACGCCCGCGTCGGCGAGCGCCTGAGCTAGCTCGATCAGCCCCGTCTTGTCGCTCACGGCGACGATCGCGCGCTTGATCGGCACGAGGTCGCGTTCGCGGTACAGGGACGGGTCGATGGATGCGCCGCTCATAGGTCCTTCAGATCGATGTGGGAGTTGGCGATGTCGAGCACGACCTGCACGAGCAGTTCGCGTTCGACGAGCTTGATGCGGTCGTGCAGCCGCGACTCGGTGTCACCGGGCAGCACGGGCACGCGACGCTGGGCGACGATCGGGCCGCTGTCGATGCCGTCATCGACGACGATGACGCTCGCCCCGGTCTCGGAGACCCCGGCGGCGAGGGCATCCCGCACGCCGTGGGCGCCGGGGAACTCGGGCAGGTACGCCGGATGGGTGTTGAGCAGGTTCGGGGCGAGGGCCGACACCACCGCGGGCGGCAGCAGCCGCATGAACCCGGAGAGGATGACGAGGTCGGCATCCCACTGCCGCACTTGCGCGAGCAGCTCGGCGCCCCACTGCTCCCGGGTCGGGAACGCGCCGAACGGCACCACGAATGTGGGGATGCCGTACTCCTCGCCGTGCGCGAGGCCGTCGGCGTCGCGGTCGGCACCGATCGCGACGACCCGGGCGGGGAACTCGGCGTCTTCGCTCGCTTCGAGGAGGGCACGGAGGTTGCTCCCGCCCCCGGAGATGAGGACGACGAGCCGGAGCACCCGCCCAGCCTACCGGCGCGCGCTGGAGTCGCGGGCCGGCAGCCGGGCTGCCGCAGCCAGCCCGATCCCGATCGCGACGGCGAACTCGGCCGCGGCGACCAGGCCGACCGCGATCGGGTCGGGTCCGACCTCGATGAGGCGCCCCGGACCGGCCGCGCCGCCCGACGCCGCGGCGAGAAGCCCGAGGACCAGCCCGCCCGCGATCCCGCCCCCCGCCGCGACCCCGAGCACGGTGAGCGGTGTGACGTGCTCGAGCGCGCGCAGCAGAGCGGGACGCACCGCGACCCCGGCGAGGAAGCCGGCGACGACGGGCACGATCACGCCGAGGAATCCGAACGGCGAATCCCCGGTCGGCAGGGCGCCGAAGACGGGAAGCGCGGGGATCGGCCCCAGCGCGGTGCCCACCGGTGAGACATGCGACCCCGCACCGATCGCGAAGCCCGGCCCGACCAGCCAGGCGACCGCCCACAGCACGAGATTGGGCAGCACCGCCAGCTGCCCGGCGGTGAGGGCGATGCCGCCCACCACCTCGGTGTGCAGGGCCTCGTAGAGCTCGATCATGTCGGAGAACCGCACCACGAAGAGCAGGGCGACGACGACCGCCGCGACGGCGACGGTCAACGCGACGGCTCCCGCCCCTGCCCGGAAGGCTGCCCCGGCCGCGGCGCGAAGCTCGGGCGAGCGGTCGTCGAGCCACTCCCCCAGCGGATCGCGCCCTCCGGCGCGGCGCGCCCGCAGCACCCCGAGGGCGACGCCCACCCCGAAGACCACGGCCGGCAGGATGAGCCCCTGCACGAGCGACGGCCGGGCGGAGGCGTGCAGCGCGGTCGCGGTCACCCCGAGGGATGCCGCCGCGAACACGACGACCGCGGTGAGGCCCCCCAGCATCCGATGCCCTGTCTCGGCGACGCGACCGCCGGCGCGCACGCCCAGCAGCACGGTGAGCAGCGCGAAGCCGAGCAGCGCGATCGTGACCTTAACGGGGTCGCCCGCGGCGGGCAGCCCGAGTGCGGTCGCGAGCAACGGATCGAGCGTGAAGATGACGTCGACCCCGTGGCCGAGCAGCCAGATGTCGACCGCGGCCCGCCAGAAGACCAGCCATTCCGGGGCGAAGCCGAAGTGCGCCGCCCAGACGATCGTGAGCGGCACGAGCGGGATCGCGACGCCGATCGCGAGCACGAGCAGCGACTCGAGCCCCGCGAAGAGGATCGTCAGCCGCCGGGTCACGGCCCGACCCTATCCCGCAGGCGTCAGCACATCGGGTCGGCGCTCGGCACGTCTCCACGCAGGAAGTAGGCATCCACCGCGTCGTCGACGCACGAGACGCCCTGCGCGTAGATCGTGTGCCCCTCGCCGTCGTAGGTGATGAGCACACCGCTCGAGAGCTGCTGCGCGAGCGACACCGCCTGTGCGTACGGCGTCGCCGGGTCGTTCGTGGTGCCGACGACGAGGATCGGCGGAGCGCCCTCGGCGTCGTACTGCGCCGGCATCTCGGCGACCGGGAAGGGCCAGTTCGAACAGGTCACGTCGAGCGCGACGTAGTCGTCGAGCGCCGTCGCGAAACCGAGATAGGGCGCGCGCTGGTCGATGACGGCGAGGCCCTCGAGCGGGGTCACGCCGTCGGTGCCGAGGGTTCCCTCGTTGCAGGTCACCGCGGTGTAGATCTCGTAACCGTTGCCGTCGTAGATGCCGGAGGCGACCCGGCTGTTGTACTCGTCGGCGCTGTCGAAGGTCGACTGCGCGTCCCCGGCGTCGAGGTCGGCGAGCATCTGCACGAGACCCGACCACAGGAACTCGGCATACAGGTTGTTGATGAGACCGGTGCCGATCGTCGCGACATCGAGCACGCGACCGTCGTTCGAGGTGAGCCCGTCGTCGCCGACGTCGAGGATCAGGTTCTCGGTCTGCTGCATCGCCGACTCGACGCTGCCGCTGAACGGGCAGTCACTGGAGTCGAAGCAGTACTCCAGGAACGAGCGGTAGGCGCTCTCGAATCCGGCCATCTGGGTGGCGAGGGCGTCGAGGTCGCCGACGAGCGGGTCGACGGCGCCGTCGAGCACCATCCGGCCGACCTTCTCCGGGAACAGCTCGGCGTACACGGCCCCGAGGTAGGTGCCGTAGGAGTAGCCGAGGAAGGTGAGCTTCTCGTCGCCGAGCACGGCGCGGATGACATCCATGTCGCGCGCGACGCTCGCGGCGTCGAGGTTGCCGAGCAGGTCGCCGGTGTTCTCCACGCACGCGTCGATCCAGTCGGTCTCGCGCACCGTGAGTTCGTCGATCCAGGCCTGCGTGCCGTAGTCGGCGTCGAAGGTGCCGTACAACAGCTCGTCCTTCTCTGCGCCGTCCGTGCAGACGATGGGCGACGACTGCCCGACCCCGCGCGGGTCGAACCCGATGATGTCGTAGCCTGCGAGCACATCCTCGGTGACGATGTACGCCGCCGAGTAGGCGACGAAGTCGTAGCCGGAACCGCCGGGCCCGCCGGGGTTCATCAGCATCGACCCCATCGGCTCCCCGGTCGCGTTGTGGCGGGCGATGGCGATCTCGATCGTCTCGCCGGCCGGGTCATCCCAGTCGAGCGGCACGGTCACGGTCGTCTCATCGACGCGGTTGCCCAGGTCGTACCAGGTGAGCTCCTGCTGGTAGAACGCCTCGAGACCCGGCTCGACCTCTTCGTCGGTCGAGGTGTCGACGGTCTGGCTGCCCCCGCCGCCGCTGGGGAAGGTGAAGGGGAAACAGCCGGAGAGCAGCAGCGCGCTCGCGGTGAGCAGGGCGGCGAGCGGCAGGATGCGACGCGTGGACATGTGAGACCCCCTCGGGACGACTGGGGTCAGCCTAGCGAGATGGCCCCGAGTGCGGATGCCGTCGCGGCGCGTGCGTCGGCGGCGGTCGAAGCGGCGAGCGCCGCTGCCGCGATCCGCACGCAGTCGGCGCGGCTGACCGAGGCGAGCACCTCGCCGACGGCGGAGAGCGCGCGCGGAGTCATCGACAGCGAGCCGACACCGAGCCCGACGAAAACGACCGCGAGCAGCGGGTCGGCGGCGGCCTCGCCGCACACCCCGACGGGCGTTCCGGTGCGCTGGCTCGCCGCACCGACGTCGGCGATCAACTGGAGCACCGCGGGCTGCCAGGGATCGTTGAGATCGGCGAGTTCGCCGATCATCCGGTCGGCCGCCATCGTGTACTGGGTGAGGTCGTTGGTGCCGATGCTCACGAAGTCGACGGCTGCCAGAAGGTCGTCGGCGCGGATCGCGGCAGCCGGGGTCTCGATCATGATCCCGGCCGACTCCAGGCCGACGGCCCGGCAGCGGGCGACGACCTCCCGGGCTTCCTCGAGGGTGGCGACCATCGGCGCCATCACCTGCACCTGGGCCGTCTCGGCGGCGGCGGCTTCTGCGATCGCCGCGAGCTGCTCGTCGAGCACCTCGGGGCGGCGACGCGCCGTGCGCAGCCCCCGCACCCCGAGGGCGGGGTTCTCTTCGGCGTCCGCCGTCAGGAACGGCAGGGGCTTGTCGGCCCCCGCGTCGAGGGTGCGCACGACGACCTTGCGCTCCGGGAAGGCGGCGAACACGGCACGGTAGGCCTCGACCTGCTCGGCGCGTCCCGGCGCGTCGGTGCGATCGAGGAAGAGGAACTCGCTGCGGAACAGCCCAACACCCTCGGCGCCGGCTTCGGCGGCGGCGGTCGCCCCCCGTGCGTCGCCGATGTTGGCGAGCAGGGCGACGGGATGCCCGTCCCGGGTGGCGCCCGGGGCGGCGAGCCGCGCCGGACGGGCGGCGGCGGCCTCGGCGGCGACCGCCGCGACCGTGGCCGCATCGGGATCGCGTCGCACCTCGCCGGTGGCGCCGTCGACGAGGACGACCGTGCCCTCGGGGATGCCCAGCGCTCCCGTCGCGGCGACGACGGCGGGGATGCCGAGCGATCGGGCGATGATCGCCGTGTGCGAGGTCGGTCCGCCCTCCTCCGTTACGAGCGCGACGACCGTCGCCGGGTCGAGCGTCGCCGTGTCGGCCGGGGCGAGGTCGCGCGCGACCAGCACGAACGGGTCCGCGCGCTCGGGCACGCCGCCGAGCACCTGGCCGGTCAGGACGGCGACGATGCGGTCGCGCACATCCCGCACGTCGGCGGTGCGCTCGGCGATGCGTCCCCCCAGGGCTTCGAGGGTCTGCGCCACCTCGGCAGCGGCATCCCAGACGGCGCGCGGTGCCGCGGTGCCGCGGTCGGCGATCGCCGCCACGGCCGGATCGAGCAGCGCAGGGTCGCGCGCCATGAGCGCGGTCGCCATGAGGATGCTGCGCGCCTCGCCCCGCGCTGCGGCGGCGCGGGTCTCGAGCTCGCCGGCCACGCGGGTCGCTGCCGCGCGAAGCCGGGCGACTTCGGCGACTCGGGCGCCTTCCGCCAGGGCTCGCCCTCGGGCGGGTTCCTCGACGGTGGAGCCGAGGTGCACCACCGGCCCGACGGCTCGTCCCGGGCTCACCCCCACCGGGCGCGCGGGCGCCGCGGTGGGCGACGGCGCCGGCTCCGGCTGAGCGGCGTCCAGCTCGCCGAACCCGTCGGCCACGAGGGCCAGGATGCGATCGAGCTCTGATCGAGCGGCGGGGGCGGCCGAGATCTCGATCTGGTCGCCCCGGCGCGCGCCCAGGGCGAGAAGGGCGGTGGGGCTCGCGGCGTTCGCCACGGCGCCGGTGCGGGTCGCGCGGATCGTGACGTCTGCCGTGCGGACGGCGGTCGCGACGAGGGCCGCGGGGCGCACGTGGAGCCCCAGCGGGTTGGTCAGAACCGCGACGGCGACGAGTCGTTCGGCACCGCTCACCGATGCTTCCGGCGCTGCGGCGGCCTGTTCGCCGAGCTGCCCGCTCTTGGACAACAGCGCCGACTCCGCCTCGGCGGCGACCTCGGCGAGGGCCGCGCCGCCCGACGCGCGCACGACCGCCGCGAGAAGCCCCTCGACGAACGGAGCCGACGACAGCCGCACCTCGACCGACGAGGTCGTCAGCTCGAGGGCGAGCTCGGCGCTCAGCACCGCCGAGCCGAGGTCCATCAGCACCAACACGCCGTCGGTGTCGGCGAGCGCGTCGATCGCTGCGGCGACCCGGGTGGCGTCGGTGCCGACGATCGGCGAGCCGTCCTTCTCGACGCCCGCCCCCGCGGCGACGAGTACCCGCGGCGCCGCGGTCGGCACCATCTGCAAGGCGAGGCTGACGGCCGCCTCGGCCAGCTGCAGGCTGTGCGAGACGGCGACGATGCCGATCACGTCACGAACTCCCGAGAACGTCGGCGAGCGTGCGCATGAGGAGCGCGCTCGAGGCCGAGCCCGGGTCGAGGTGACCCGCGCTCCGCTCGCCGAGATAGCTGGCACGGCCCTTGCGGGCGACGAGAGGTTCGGTCGCATCGCGACCGGCCTCGGCGGCATCCGCCGCGACACCGGCGGCCGCCGGGATGGGGGTCCCGCCGGCGAGGGCGGCGTCGAATGCATCGAGGGCCGGGGCGAGAGCATCGAACATCGTCTTGTCGCCCGCCTCGGCTTTGCCGCGCGCGACGATTCCGTCGAGCCCGGCCCGGAGGGCCGCCGCGAGCGCCGCGCCGTCGAACTCGGCGACGGCGCCCGCGGTCATGCCCATGCGAAGGAAGAAGGTTCCGTACAGCGGCCCGCTCGCTCCGCCGACCGAGGTGACCAGCGTCATCCCGACCGACTTGAACAGCTCGTCTGCGGTGGACGGCGTCGACGTCTCGAGCTTCTCCATGACGGCGGCCATGCCGCGCGCCATGTTCGCCCCGTGGTCGGCGTCGCCGATCGCGGAGTCGAGTTCGGTGAGGTACGCCCGCTGCTCCGTCACCGCAGTGCGGAACGCGTCGAGCCAGGTCACCAGAGAGTCGAGACCAATCGTGCCGTTCATTGCTTCGTCCTTCGAGTGTTCCACGGTGCCGGTCAGGCGCCCCAGCGCAGTCCGCCGGTGACGACGGGAGCATCCCACAGCTTCAGGATCTCGTCGTCGGCCTTCAGCACCGTCACCGAGCAGCCCGCCATGTCGAGCGAGGTGATGTAGTTGCCCACGAGCGTGCGGGCGACCTTCACGCCCGCCTTCTCGAGCAGCTTCGCCACTTCGCCGTACATCAGGTAGAGCTCGATGAGCGGCGAGCCGCCCATGCCGTTGAGCATGACGATCGACGGGCCCGACGTGAAGTCGAGGTCGGCGAGGATCGGCTCGACGAGCTGCGCGGCGATCTCGTGCGCGCCGGCGAGCGGAACGCGGTGGCGCCCCGGTTCGCCGTGGATGCCCACGCCGATCTCCATCATGTCGTCGGGCAGGTCGAAGGTCGGCTTGCCGGCCGCGGGCACCGTGCAGCTGGTGAGCGCCATGCCCATCGAGCGGCCGGAGCCGTTGACCTTCTCGGCGAGGGCGAGCACGGCTTTCAGGTCGCGCCCTTCCTCCGCCGCCGCGCCGACGATCTTCTCCAGCAGCACGGTGACACCCACGCCGCGACGGCCCGCCGTCCAGGTGGAGTCCTGCACGGCGACGTCGTCGTTGGTGACGATCGTCGCGACCTCGACGCCCGACTCCGCGGCGGCGAGTTCGCCCGCCATCTCGAAGTTCATGACGTCGCCGGTGTAGTTCTTCACGATGTGCAGCACGCCGGCTCCGCGGTCGACGACCTTCGTCGCCTCCTGCATCTGGTCGGGCGTCGGCGAGGTGAAGACCTCCCCGGCGCACGCGGCGTCGAGCATCCCGGTGCCGACGAAGCCGCCGTGCAGCGGTTCGTGACCCGACCCGCCGCCCGAGATGAGCGCCACCTTGCCATCGGCCTTGGGCGTCGCCCGGTAGATGATGCGGTTCGCGAAGTCGACCCGCAGGTCGCTGTGGGCCGCGGCGACGCCGGCGAGGGCGTCGGCGAGCACCGCCTCGGGGGCGTTGATCAGCTTCTTCATGCGGAGACGCTCTCCTTCTTCTCAGCGGCCTTGTCGGCGGCGGTCTTCGAGATCAGCCCGAAGAGCAGCGCGGCGGCGATGCCGGCGAGCAGTTCCGCGGCGATGTAGACCGGGTACTGCTCCCAGTGAACCTCACCACCGAGGATCTGCTGGATCAACATGGGGCCGGTGGTGCGGGCGGGGTTGATCGACGCTCCGGTCGCGGGGGCGACGGGGATGATCGCGGCGAACACCACGAGCCCGATGACGATGCCGGCGAATCCGGAGGCCGCCTTGCGGTGGATCACGCCGAACACCGTGAACACCAGGATGAACGTGCCGACGAACTCGGCCGTGAACGCCTGGTACCACGGGATGTCGCCGTAGGCCGCGACGCCGAGACCGGCTTCGCTCGCCGGCATCCCGAGCACTCCGACGATCGCGAGAGCGCCGACGGTCGCACCGAGCACCTGAGCGATCAGGTAGCCCGGAACCTCGCGCCACGGGAACTTGCCCGAGACGGCGAGACCGAGGGTCACGGCGGGGTTGATGTGGTTGCCGGAGATGTAGCCGAACGTGTAGACGGTGGCGACGACGATGGTGCCGAAGGCGAGTGAGATCACACCGAGTTCGGCACCGGTGAACGGTTCTCCGCCGCGCGCGAGCGCGAGCGCCGGCACGGAGCCGACTCCGACGAAGACCAGGAAAGCCGTGCCGAGGAACTCCGCTGCGAGCTTCTGCCACATGCGGTTCTCATCCATATGTACTCCTTTGGACATGCGGGGTTAGGGACGTCGATGCGGTCTCCCGCCGACGTCCCGTCTTCGGAACGCCATTCGACAATGTCGAATATGCTGCAGAAAGATCGCGACGTCAAGAGTCGATTTCGAACGAGTGACGTCGTCGTCGCACGCATAATGGAACACACCCAAGGAAGGGGCAGCGGTGATCCAGGCGATCGATCGGGCGGCCAACGTGCTGAAGCTCCTTCAGGGCGCCCGCCACCTGCGCATCAGCGAACTCGCCGCCGCGCTCGAACTGCCTCCGTCCACGGTGCACGGAATCGTCAAGTCGCTGCGCGAGCACGGGCTGGTCGCGAAGGAACGCGGCTCCGACCGCTACATGCTCGGCCCGGCGCTGCTGAAGCTCAGCAACGTCTACCTCGACACCCTCGACGTGCGCGCCCGCGCGATGCGCTGGACCCGCGAGCTGGCCCGACGCACCGGACTGGCCGTGCGACTCGGCGCCGAGCTGTTCGATGAGGTCATCATCATCCATCACAACCGCCGGCCCGACGGCAGTCAGCAGATGCTCGAGACCGGGCTCACCATCCCCGCCCACGCCTCCGCCATGGGCAAGGTGCTGCTCGCCTACGACGCCGATTACGCCGCCGAGGTGTTCGGCAAGGAGCTGCGCAGTCTCACCGGCGACACCGTCACCGACCCCGCCAAGCTATCGCTGACGCTGGCCCAGATCGCGGCCCGCGGGCTCGCCACCGAGCAAGACGAAGCGGTGCTCGGCGAGTCGTCGGTGGCGGCACCGGTCTCGGATGCCAGTGGCAACGTGATCGCGGCCGTCGCAGTCGTGCTGCCGACGAGCGAATGGCCCCCGGAAGACCCGGTGCTCAACGACCTCCGCGAGACCGCGCGCACCATCTCACGCGAACTCGGCTCGTCGTCGTGGCCGCCGCAACCGCCTGAGCGGCAACCCGACGACGACGCCTAGTCGGCTCAGAGGGTCTGGATGATCTCGCGCATGAGCGCGGCGGTCTCCGACGGCGTCTTGCCGACCTTGACCCCGGCGGCTTCGAGCGCGACCTTCTTGCCCTCGGCGTTGCCCGCCCCGGCGGAGACGATCGCGCCGGCGTGGCCCATCGTCTTGCCTTCGGGGGCCGTGAAGCCCGCGACGTAGCCGACGACGGGCTTGGTGACGTGCGCCTTGATGTAGTCGGCCGCCCGCTCCTCGGCGTCGCCGCCGATCTCGCCGATCATGACGATCGCCTTCGTCTCGGGGTCGGCCTCGAACGCGGCGAGCGCGTCGATGTGGGTCGTGCCGACGATCGGGTCGCCGCCGATGCCGATCGCGGTCGAGAACCCGAGGTCACGCAGTTCGTACATCATCTGGTAGGTCAGGGTGCCCGACTTCGACACCAGGCCGATCGGGCCCTTGCCGGTGATGTTGTTCGGGGTGATGCCCACGAGCGACTCGCCCGGCGTGATGATGCCGGGGCAGTTCGGGCCGATGATGCGGGTCGTGCCCTTGCTCTTCGCGTAGGCCCAGGCTTCGGCGGTGTCCTGCACCGGGATGCCCTCGGTGATGACGACGAGCAGCGGGATGCCGGCATCCACCGCTTCGATCATCGCGTCCTTGGCGAACGGCGGCGGCACGAAGATGATCGACACGTCGGCGCCGGTCTTCTCGATCGCCTCGGCGACGGTTCCGAAGACGGGAAGCGAGATGCCCCCGTCGTGCTCGACGGTCGTGCCGGCCTTGCGGGCGTTGACGCCGCCGACGACCTGGGTTCCGGCCTTGAGCATCAGGGCGGTGTGCTTGGTGCCTTCGCCGCCGGTGATGCCCTGGACGATGACCTTGGAGTCCTTGGTGAGGAAGATCGACATTCTCTAGTCCTTAAGCGGTGTGAGCCAGCGCGGCGGCCTTGTCGGCGCCGTCGTCCATGGTTTCGGCGAGGGTGACCAGGGGGTGGCGTGCGCCGCGCAGGATCGCGTGGCCCTCGTCGACCCGGTTGCCGTCGAGGCGCACCACGAGCGGCTTGGTGGCGCTGTCGCCGAGGATCTCGAGCGCCTTGACGATGCCGTCGGCGACCGCGTCGCACGCGGTGATGCCGCCGAAGACGTTGACGAACACGCTCTTGACCTGCGGGTCGCCGAGGATGACGTCGAGACCCGCCGCCATGACCTCGGCCGAGGCCCCGCCGCCGATGTCGAGGAAGTTGGCCGGCTTCACGCCGCCGTGCCGCTCGCCCGCGTAGGCGACGACGTCCAGGGTGCTCATCACGAGGCCCGCGCCGTTGCCGATGATGCCGACCTCGCCGTCGAGCTTCACGTAGTTGAGGTCGTGCGCCTTGGCCTTGGCCTCGAGCGGGTCGGCGGCGTCCTTGTCTTCCAGCGCCTCGTGCTCGGGGTGCCGGAATCCGGCGTTCTCGTCGAGGGTGACCTTGCCGTCGAGGGCGACGATGTCGCCGGCGCCGGTGAGCACGAGCGGGTTCACCTCGACGAGCGTGGCGTCTTCGGCAGCGAACACGCCGTACAGCTTCACGATCACCGGGGCGACCTTTTCGATGATCTCGGCCGGGAACTTCGCGGCCGTCGCGATCTCGGTGGCCTTCGCCAGGTCGATTCCGGCGACCGGGTCGACCTCGATGCGGGCGAGGGCCTCGGGCCGCTCTTCGGCGAGAACCTCGATCTCCATGCCGCCCTCGTACGAGGCCAGCGACAGGTAGGAGCGGTTGGCCCGGTCGAGCAGCACGGAGAAGTAGTACTCCTCCTTGATGTCGGCGCCGGCCGCGACCATGACCTTCTTGACGATGTGGCCCTTGATGTCGAGGCCGAGGATCGCCTTCGCGGCCTCTTCGGCATCCGCGGGGGTCTTCGCCACCTTCACGCCGCCCGCCTTGCCCCGACCGCCGGTCTTCACCTGCGCTTTGACGACGGTGACTCCGCCCAGCTTCTCGGCTGCCGCGCGCACCTCCGCGGGGGTTTCGGCGACGATGCCGGCGAGCACGGGCACGCCGTGCTTCTCGAATAGATCACGGGCCTGGTACTCGTACAGATCCACGCTGGACTTCTTCTTCCGTTGAGGGGAGTGGATGTTTGGTGGCGGGGCTGTCTTCTCTCGATGTCGAGATAACTCGATGTCAAGATACTTTTCAGCCTCGCACAGCCTACCCCTGCGAGCATGGGCGCATGTTCGAGCGCAGCGCAGCCTTCCGGCACTACGCCGCCGACTCCTCGCTCGTGCTCGGCGGCCTGGCCGCGATCCTGCTCCAGCTCGCCCATCCGGTCGTCGCCCGCGGCGTCGCCGAGAGCAGTTCCTTCGCCAGTGACCCGCTCAAGCGGTTACACCACACCCTCGCCTACGTGTACGCCGTTCATCTCGGGTCCCCGCATCAGCACGCCCAGGCCGCGCGACGCGTCGACTCGGCGCACGCCCGGGTGATCGGCGCCCGCGATCCGGACGCGCAACTCTGGGTCACGGCGACCCTGACCCACACCGGGATGCAGGTGCATGAGCTGCTCCACGGCCGCCTCGCCGACGATCTCGCCGCCGAGATCCACGCCGCCGGCCGCGACCTCGGCACGTCGCTGCAGCTACCTGCCGACGTCTGGCCGGCCGACCGGGCGGCCTTCGACCGCTACTGGAACGCCACCCTTCTCTCCCTCGAGGTGGGCGACGACGCCCGATCCGTCGCGGCGGAGTTGCT
The DNA here is from genome assembly GCF_014653215.1 of Pseudolysinimonas yzui. Taxonomy (GTDB): domain Bacteria; phylum Actinomycetota; class Actinomycetes; order Actinomycetales; family Microbacteriaceae; genus Pseudolysinimonas_A; species Pseudolysinimonas_A yzui. Next base: position 101,864 of record NZ_BNAI01000004.1, read on the forward strand.
CGCCGCACGGGCAGCGCCCTGGTGGCTGCGCGCGCTGCTTCCCGCCGCGCGCGAGTTCACCGCCACGCTGCTGCCGCCCGCCCTGCGTTCCGCCTACGGCCTGCCCGACCATCCGCGGCGCGGGCGGGCCGTCGTGGCAGTTGTTCGGCTGCTCACCCGAGTCACGCCACGACGGCTGCGTGAACTGCCGTCACGACGGCTGCTCGCGCCGCTCAGCCGCCGAGCGTCCGAGTGATGTGCCAGTGATTGAACCCGTCGTCGCTGTCGTAGCGCAACTCGTCGACGAGGGCCTGGATGAGCGGGATGCCCCGGCCGGACTCGGCGAGTGCATCCTCCGGAAGGGTGCGTCCCGCCAGCGTCACATCCCCCGGCTCGCCGGAGTCGCTCAGCGTCGCCGTGATCCGGTCCGGGTAGGTCTGGACGACGAGGGCGCAGACGACGCCGGTGCCGGTGTCGGCGTGACGCATGACGTTCGAGGCGAGTTCGATCACGGCGATCTCGAACTTGAGGCGATCCTCAGGCCCGATTTCGGGCACATCGTTCCACACCTGTTCGAGCATGTCGTGAACGGTGTTGACATCGCCGGGCGGGGTCGCCATTCGGAGCGTGTGCCGCACCGGCCTAGACATCGGCGAACGCCGTCCGCGCGTCCTCGTGCACCGACAACACCTGGTCCATGTTGGTGAGTTTCAGCACCAGACCCGCCTGCCAGCTCACGGCCGCCAATCGCAGCTCACCGCCCTGTTCACGCGCACTCTTGAGTCCGTTGATGATGGCCCCCAGCCCCGACGAATCCATGAAGTCGATTTCGCTCAGGTCGACCACGATGCGGGTGAACCCGCGTCCGAGCGCGACCCTGATCCCCTCTTTGAAGTGCGGTGCACTCGCCATGTTGAGGCGTCCGACCGGCTTGAGGACGGCCGTCCCCGGTCCGCTCTCGGTAATCGTCATCTCCATCAGATGGGACCTCCGGAACGTCGGATCGCGAGCACCGTGATGTCGTCGGCGGCGTCGCCCTCCAGTGCCAACCGCGCGATCTCCTCGACGATCTTCTGAGCGCTCGACGCCGCACGCACGATGTCCGCGACGGAGTCGACCGACGCCAGAGAACCGTCGTAGAGGTCGAGCACGCCGTCGCTGAACGTCACCAGCGTGCAGCCTTCCTCGAGCACCGCCCGGTGGCGACTGCGGCGATGGCCGCTCAATGCGATCCCGAGTGGGAGGTCGCCGCCCTTGAGCCGCCGATGGCTGCCGTCGGCAGACACCAGGAGCGTCAGGCCATGCCCCGCGTCGACGTACGAGAATCGGCCGGTCTCGGCTTCGAGCCGAGCATGGAACAAGGTCACGAACGACTGGGTCTCGTCGAGGTCGTGAGCGAGCGCATCCGCGGCACGCTCCACTCCGGCCAGCACATTCTTCTTCCGGGAGGCGCTGCGCACCGTCGCCCGCACGGTCGCTGCGAGGATCGCGGCCGCGACCCCCTTGCCCATGACATCGGCGAGCGTGAATGCGAGCCCCGACTCGATCGCATACCAGTCGTAGAAGTCGCCGCCTGCCGCCTGGGCCGGCAGGCACAGACCCGCTACCTGGTAGCCGGGGAGCGGCGGGACGGTCTTCGGCAGGAGCGCCCGCTGCACTTCGGCGACCCTGAGGAGGTCATGCTGCTTGCCGAGTTCGTCTTCGATGAAGCGGGAGAGTTCGGCGACGGTGCTCACGACGGATGCGTCGGGCACTCGGGGATCGGGGCCGGCGATGCAGTACGCGCCGATGCGATCGCCGCTCGCCGAGTGGATGACGCGTGCCGCGAAGAATCGCACGCGCAGTCCGCCGACCGTGAGCCCCTCGTCGGCGAAGTCGGGATCGGCGTCGGCATCCTCGATGACGACCACCTCGTCGGTCGTCAGCACGCGATCCCACAGGGCCGAGTCGCGAGGCGTGGTTTCGGTAGTGAAACCGTGCCGCTCGCCGAAGAGGACTTCCGTCTGGTCGACGAGAACGAGCGCCACGTAGGGCGCGCCCAACAACTCCGACGTGTTCTTGCCCATGTTCACGAAGGTCGGCCCGTGAAGCGCGGCCAGCATCTCCGGATCAGACTTCCGGATCGGGGCGATCTCAGGTGCCCCCGTCGCCTTCCCCATGTCCACCCCCGCGAACTCTCCTCCGCGACGTCGCGGATACACCCCAGCCTATCGACGCGGTCGGTTCCCGACAGTCCCTCGTCCGGGTACTGCCGCCGACTCACGATGCATAGGCTCAGAAGGTGGAAACGCGAACCCTCGGCCGCACCGGCCGCACCGTCTCGGTCATCGGCCTCGGCACGTGGCAGCTCGGCGCCGACTGGGGCGCCGTAGACGACGATGCCGCCCGCGCCGTACTCGACGCGTCGCACGCCGCCGGTGTCACGATGTACGACACCGCCGACGCCTATGGCGACGGGCGCAGCGAACAGCGCATCGCATCCTGGCTGGACGCCCGCGGGCTGCGCGGTCAGGTGTTCGTGGCGACCAAGATCGGTCGGCGGGTGCCGCAGCTGGCCGAGAACTACTCGATGGCGAACTTCCGCGCGTGGATCGACCGGTCGCGCACCAATCTCGGCACCGACACCCTCGACCTCGTGCAACTGCACTGCCCGCCCGATGAGGTGTACGCCTCCGACGCGGTGTTCGACGGGCTCGACACCCTCGTCGCCGAGCACGCGATCGCCGCATACGGGGTGAGCGTCGAGACGACCGCCCAGGCCCTCTCCGCGATCGCGCGACCGGGGGTCGCGACGGTGCAGATCATCCTCAACGCGTTCCGACTGAAGCCGCTCGATGCCGTGCTGCCCGCGGCGATGGATGCCGGAGTCGGCATCATCGCGCGAGTGCCGCTCGCGAGCGGGCTGCTCTCCGGGCGCTACGACCACGACACGACGTTCGCGGCCGACGACCACCGCAGCTACAACCGCGACGGCTCATCATTCGACGTCGGCGAGACCTTCTCGGGCGTCGACTTCGACGAGGGCGTCGAGGCGGCCCGCGAGTTCTCGGCGTTGGCCCGCGCGCACGGTCTCGAACCCGCAACCGCGGCACTCGCCTGGGTGGCGCAGCTGCCCGGGGTGAGCACCGTCATCCCGGGTGCCCGCAATGTCGCACAGGCCGAGGCCAACGCCGCGGCCGGATCGGTCGCTCCGCTCGGGCCCGAGTTCACCGCCGCCGTGCGCGATCTCTACGACCGCCGCATCCGGGCGGCCGTGCACGACCGCTGGTGACGAAGAACCGCTGGTGACCCGGCGTGAGCCGAGCCACCAGCGGTTGACGTGAAACGGGTCAGCGACCGCGCGAGCCCTGAGTACGGGCGAACAGCACGCCCGTGATGACCAGGCCGATGCCGAACACGATCCAGAGAACCGTTCCGATCGTGCCGAGCGCGGCGCCGGCGACGCCGGCGAGCAGGATGATGGCCGCGACAATCGTGGTCACGATGAACGCGAGCGCCGACTGGTTGCTGATCTCCTTGCCGACGTAGAGCACGATCGCTGCGACGACACCGCCGAGCGCAGCCGCGATCGCGGCGATGGTCACCAGGACCGCCGGAAGGGCGACAACCGACTGCAGAGCGAGCAGCAGCCAGCCGACCGCTCCGACGATCAACGCGATCCGGGCGATCGTGCTCCGGAACGACGCGACGGCGAGCACGAGGAACGCGACAGCGATCGCGAGGTACGCGAGCACCAGGAGCCACGAACCGGTCGCCGTGACGGCGGCGAGCCCGAGGATGACGTGAAGAAGCAGCAGCGCGCCCGCGACGACGAACGCGATGCCCGCGGCGGAGCGACGGGAGGTGGATACAGCAGCCATACGGTGTTCTCCTTTGAACTGAATGGTCCCAGCGGAGCTGGGCGGCCCCAGCCTAGGGGTAACCGGGCTTCGAGCGAGAGTGCCGCGCGCCCTAGGCTGTGCGGCATGGCCGACATCCGCCGCTACGCCTTCGCCCGCCATTTGCGCTCCACCCCCACCAGCCACATCGTCCACGCGCGTCGCGGCAGGATCGTGCACAACGGGCCCGGCATCGCCTTCTACTTCCGCGCGCTCAACGCCGCGATCAGCGAGGTGCCGATCGCCGAGAACGAGCTCTCGATGCTGTTCGGCGCGCGCACCCTCGACTTCCAGGAAGTGTCGGTGCAGGCCACCGTCACCTACCGGTTCGCCGACCCCGTCATCGCGGCGGGCCGGATCGACTTCTCGATCGACCCGTACCACGGCCGTTGGATCGGCAAGCCGCTGGAGCAGGTCGGCACCCGCATCACCGAACTCGCGCAGCAGTACGCGGTCGAGCACATCTCGTCGCTGAATCTGGTGGATGTTCTCGGCGCCGGCATCCCGAAGGTGCGCGCCGTCACGGCCTCGGGCCTCGCCGGCGACGAGCGACTCGCCGAGACCTCGGTCATCGTCGTCGCGGTGCGCATCGTGTCGATCCGCCCGCAGGCCGACCTGGAACGCGCGCTCGAGACGCCGGTGCGCGAGCGGGTGCAGCAGGATGCCGACGCCGCCACCTACGAGCGGCGCGCGCAGGCGGTCGAACGCGAGCGCACGATCGCCGAGAACGAGCTGCAGAGCAAGATCGAACTCGCGACCCGCGAGCAGCAGCTGGTGCAGCAGGAGGGCGCCAATGCGCAGCGCCGCGCGACCGAGGAGGCCGCGACGGCCCTCATCGCGGCGAAGGCCAGCTCCGAGCGGGCGAAGCTCGAGGCCGCGGCCCGGGCCGACAGCACCCGCGTCGTCGGGGCGGCGCACGCCGAGACGGAGGCCGCCCGGCTCGCCGCCTACGCGGGGGTGCAGCCCGCCGTGCTCACGGCTCTGGCGTTCCAGGAGCTCGCGAAGAACCTCCCCGAGATCGGAACGCTCAACCTGACGCCCGACGTGCTCACCCAGGCGCTGACGCGCCTCGCTGCGGAACCCGCCTCGCCCGCCTCACCGGCTCCGGCATCCGCTCCCGTGAGCGACGCCGCTCCCGACCAGCGCTGACCCGGAGCCGACAGTGCTGCCCGTCCGCGTGGTGTTCGTGCACCGCCGTTCGGAGTACGACGAACTGCTCGACCGGCACGCGACGTTCGGGCAGGCCGAGTTCTTCCTGCGCTCTCGCGGGCGGTCGATCGAGGATGTCGTCGCCCGGCACGAGGCGATCGAGGCCGCCCTGCACCTGGTGTCGACGAGCCTGCCCGCCGACGTGCGGCAGGCCCGGGTGGAGCGCACCGATCTCGACCGCTACCTGTTCGCCCCCGAAGACATCGTCGTCGCGGTCGGGCAGGACGGGCTCGTCGCCAACGTCGCGAAGTACCTGTCGGGGCAGCCGGTGATCGGCGTGAACCCCGAACCGGGGCGCAACGCCGGGGTGCTGGTGCGCCACGACCCGGCGGCCGGGGCGACCATCGTCGACCGGGTGCGGCACGGCCACGCGACGATCGAGCAGCGCGCCATGGTGCAGGCCACCCTTGACGACGGGCAGACCCTCACCGCGCTCAACGACCTCTACCTGGGCGACCCCGGGCACCAGTCGTCGCGGTACACCCTGACCGTTCCGGAGCGCGGCACCGAACGCCAGTCGTCGTCGGGCATCATCGTCGGCACCGGCACCGGCAGCACCGGCTGGTCGTCATCCATCGCGAACGATCGCGAGCTGCTCGACTGGCTGCCGGCTCCCGCATCCGACGACCTCGCCTGGTTCGTGCGCGAAGCGTGGCCGTCGCCCGCCACCGGCCGCGTTCTCGAGTTCGGAGCTCTGCAGGCCTCACAGCGACTCGAACTCGTCGCCGAGTCGGAACTGCTGGTGGCATTCGGTGACGGCATCGAACACGACCGCCTGTCGATCGCCTGGGGTCAGCACCTCGCCGTGGGCACGAGCACCCACCGTCTCGCCCTCGTGACCGCATGAAGTTCGGGGCCTTTCGGGCACGCTGGTACAAGAGTTACCTCACCGGCGGGTCACTGCTCATGGCGGGCGACAACGCCGAGCACGCGATCACCTACCTCGTGATGTGGCAGCTGTTCGAGTCGCCGCTGCTCGCCGGGTTCGCGGTCGTCAGCCACTGGCTGCCGCACCTGCTGTTCTCGATCCCGTTCGGCACGCTCGCCGACCGGTTCGACTGCCGGCGCATCATCCAGATCTCCCTCGGCCTGTTCGTCGTCGCCTCCCTCACCTGGGGCGTGCTGCTGCTCAACGAGGCGTTGCAGCCGTGGCATTGCGTCGTGCTGCTCGTCGTCCACGGCTTCGCGAGCGCACTCTGGCATCCCGCCAATCAGGTGATGCTCTACGACATGGTCGGCGAGAAGGACCTGCCGAGCGCGGTGCGCCTCATGGCGACCGGCCTGAGCCTCGGAATGCTCGTCGGCCCCGCCGCCGGCGCCGCGCTGCTGTTCACGATCGGACCGGCGTGGGGGATGTTCGTCAACACCCTGTTCTACGTGCCGTTCCTCATCCACCTCACGCTGTCGCCCTTCGATGGGCATCAGCGACGCGCCGCCGGGGTCATCCCCCGGGTTCGGCTTCGGGAGCTGCTCGCGACCATCCGCGACCTGCCGAGGTTCCCCAACATCCTGCTCGTCATCGTTCTGCAAGGCGCCGTCGGGCTGCTCATCGGGGTCGCCCTCATGCCGCTGCTGCCGGAGTTCGGCGAACTGCTCGGGCAGGTCGAGTCGGGCCTCGGCTACGGGCTGCTGCTCGTCGCGATGAGCGTCGGCGCCGTGAGCGGCGGCCTGCTGCTGGAGAGCGTCGGGCGGCTGCGGGCGACTCCGCTCGTGTCGGCGCTGAGCGAGCTGGTGTTCGCCGCGTGCGTCCTCGGCTTCGCGCTCTCGCGGGTGTTCCCGCTGAGCCTCGCGCTGCTCGTCGTCGCGGGCGCCGCGTCGATCCTCTCGCTGTCGACCTCGCAGACGGTGGTGCAGCTCGAGGCGCCGCCGGAGCAGCGAGGCCGTTTCGTCGGAGCGTTCAACACCACGAACATGGGGTTTCGGGTCGGCAGCGGGGTGCTGCTCGCGATCCTCGGCGGCCTGGTCGGCATCCCGACCGCTGTCGCTCTCGCCGCCGGAACCCTGGTGCTCGTGTGCATCGCCCTCGCCGCCGTCGCCGCCCGCCTGCGGGCCGCACACCCCCCGGTGTGATGGCTATTTGCCCAACTTCGTGCCGATTCGGGGCCCCGAAGGCACGAAGTTGGGCAAATAGCCGTCAGAGCTTCTCGATCGGGGCGATCTTGATGAGCAGACGCTTCTTGCCCGCGGTGTCGAACTGCACTTCGGCGATCGACTTCGTGCCGACGCCCGTCACCGCGACGACGCGACCGTCGCCGAAGTCGGTGTGCCGGATGCGATCGCCCTCGGCCAGCGTCAGGTCGCCGTTGTCGCGCACCTTGCCGGTGATCTCGGATGCCCACTCGCGTTTCACGCGCGGCGGCGCGGGCGGCAGTTCGGTCGAGTACGAGAAGCCGCGCGCCGGGCCGCCCGCGTAGCCCCGCGCGTTGAGCGCCCGCGGGCGGGTGCCCCCGCGTGAGGTCGCGTCTCCGGGAGACTGGCGCCAGTCGATGAGCCCGGCCGGGATCTCTTGCAGGTACCGGCTCGGCATCGCGACGCTCGTGTCGCCGAACGACGACCGCTGCATGGACAGCGAGAGGAACAGCCGCTTCTTCGCCCGGGTGATGCCGACGTAGAACAGCCGGCGTTCCTCGGCGAGGCCGCCGGGCTCGCCCGACGAGATGCGGTGCGGCAGCAGGTCTTCTTCCACCCCGGTGAGGAAGACGGCGTCGTACTCCAGGCCTTTCGCGGTGTGCAGCGTCATGAGCGAGATCGACCCGGAGTCGTCGTCGATCTCGTCGGCCGCCGCGACGAGCGCGACCTCGGTGAGGAACTCGAGCAGCCCGGCGTCGGGATTGTTCTTCGCGAACTCCTTCGTGACCGACAGCAACTCTTCGACGTTCTCGATGCGCGCCTCGTCTTGCGGGTCGCGGGTCGCCCGCAGCGCTTCGAGGTACCCCGAGCCGCTCAGCAGGGTGAGCAGGATGTCGGCGGCCTTCCCCCCGGCGAGGTGCTGGGCCTCCGCCTCGTCGAGCAGTTCGCCGAGGTCGAGGATCGCCCGGGTGACCTTCGGGCCGAGTTCGAGCTGCGCGGCGTCGCCGAGCGCGTCACGCAGGGCGACGCCCATCTTGTCGGCGTGCGCCTGCAGTGCCGCTTCCGTCGCCGGGCCGATGCCGCGCTTGGGGGTGTTGAGGATGCGGCGCAGCGCGAGGTCGTCGGCGGGGTTGGCGACCTGGATGAGGTAGGCCATCACGTCTTTGATCTCGGCACGTTCGTAGAACTTGGTGCCGCCGATGATCTTGTACGGCAGGCCCGAGCGGATGAACACGTCTTCCAGCGGACGGGTCTGCGAGTTGGTGCGGTAGAACACGGCGATCTCGCGGTACGGGGTGCCCGCCGAATGCAGCGCCGAGATCTCGTCGGCCACGAACTGCGCCTCGTCGTGCCCCGAATACCCGGTGTAGCCGATGATCGGATGCCCCGCCCCGACGGTCGTGAACAGGTTCTTCTCGAGCCGATCGAAGTTGTTCGAGATGACGGCGTTCGCCGCATCCAGGATGTTCTGCGTCGACCGGTAGTTCTGCTCGAGCAGCACGGTCTTGGTGTTCGGGTAGTCGCGCTCGAACTCGACGATGTTGCGGATGTCGGCGCCGCGGAACGCGTAGATCGACTGGTCCGAGTCGCCGACGACGGTGAGCGACGCCCCGGGCAGGCTGCCGTCGGGGGCGGTCAGCGTGCGCGTGTCGTCCGGCACATGCTGCGGCTTGATCGGCCGGGTCAGCTCGCGGATGAGCGCGTACTGCGCGTGGTTGGTGTCCTGATACTCGTCGACGAGCACGTGCCGGAACCGCCGCTGGTAGAGCGCCGCGACCTCGGGGAATGCGCGGAACAGGTGCACGGTCTCGGCGATGAGGTCGTCGAAGTCGAGCGCGTTCGCCCGCCGCAGCCCGGCCGTGTACCGCCGGTAGATCTCGAGGAACGCGACCTCGGCCGGGTCGTCGGTGTTGAGGTTGCGGGCGTAGGTCTCGACGTCGACGAGTTCGTTCTTCTGCTTCGAGATCTTGCCGGCGACGATTCCCGGGGTGAGGTTGAGGGTGTCGGCATCCAGCTCTTTCACGATGCGCTTGATGAGCGCCCGGCTGTCGGCCGAGTCGTAGATCGTGAAGCCCGCCTTCATGCCCATCACCTCGGCCTGCCGCCGCAGGATGCGCACGCACGCCGAGTGGAACGTCGAGATCCACATGCCGTCGGTCGCCCGACCCACAAGGTGCTGCACGCGTTCGCGCATCTCGTTGGCGGCCTTGTTGGTGAACGTGATCGCGAGGATCTGCAGCGGGCTCGCTTCACCGCTCGCGAGGAGGCTCGCGATGCGGCGAGTGAGCACGCTCGTCTTGCCCGAGCCGGCACCGGCGACGATGAGCAGCGACGGCCCGCGGTAGAGCACAGCTTCACGCTGCCGCGGGTTGAGCCCTTCGAGCAGCCTCTCGTCGATCGCGGGCTGGCTCATGGTGACTCGATTCTACTTTTCGCCGGTGACCTCGGCCCGGGCCGCGACTCCGAGGTCCGGATGGTCGACGAAGATGCCGTCGACGCCGGTGCCGAGAATCATCCCGAACTCGGTGCGCCAGTCGCCCCATTCGCTGGGAATCTTGCCCACCCGATGCCCAGGGGCGAGAAACCGGTTCTCGGGCCGCAGAGTCCAGGTGTAGACCTCGAGTCCCACCGCGTGGGCGCGGGTGACGAGCGCCGGTCCCGTCGGGCGCAGCAGCAGCGACTTGTCGACGCTCACCCCGTCGACCTGCTTCGCCAGGCGGGCGAGCCCGGCATCCGTCAGTTGCGCCGAATAGGGCAGCGCCTTGGCTCCGAACTTTGCGACCAGGTCGGGGGCGGAGCCGCGCGACTCGATCAGGTAGATGAACCGCCCGCGCACCCCGCGCTCGCGGATCTCACCGAGCACCGTCTGCTCGAAGCATTCGACGATGATGCGGTCGCCGTCATCCCACGCCTTCAGCTCGTCGGCGATCAGCTCGTCGAGCGGGATGCCGATCGAGGCGAAATAGGTCGGATGCTTCACCTCCGCCACGACGGAGATCGCGCGTCCCGTGCGCTCGGCTCCGGCATCCAGGATCTCGAGCAGATCGCGCAGCCGCAGGATCGGCTCGGCGCCGTTGAAGGTCGCCGACGCCTGCCGCACCTGGGGCAGACGCTCAGTTGCCCGCAGGGTCGAGAGTTCGGCCCAGGTGAAGTCTTCGGTGAACCAGCCGGTCAGGCTCACCCCGTCGACCCGTTTCGTGGCGCGGCGGTCGGCGAACTCGGGGCGCGCCGCGACATCCGTCGTTCCCGAGATCTCGTTCTCGTGGCGCAACACCAGCACGCCGTCGCGAGTGGCGACGATGTCGGGCTCGATCGCGTCGACCCCGAGGGTGATCGCCAGCTCGTACGCCGAGCGGGTGTGCTCGGGCCGGTAGCCGCTCGCGCCGCGGTGCCCGATGACCAGAGGACCGGGTGCGCGCATTCGTTCACGATAATCTGAACGCCTCATGGCAACCTGCGCGAACTGCGGTCGCGAGCTGCAACCGATGTGGAAGTACTGCATCACCTGCGGTACCCGCACGTCGGTGCCGCTCGCCGGCGCGCTGCCGTCGCCGCTGAGCGCCGACCCCGAGCCCGAGGTGCGCCGGGTCAACGTGCTCGCCGTGCTCGCCCTCATCCTCGGCTGTCTGCTGAGCCCGCTCGCGGCACTGTTCGGTCACATCGCGGTGTCGCAGATCAAGGTCACCGGCGAGCGCGGCATCGTGGCCGCCTGGATCGCCGTGACACTCGGCTACATCTGGCTGGTCACCCTCGCGGTGCTCGTGATCGCGTTCGTCACGACGAATGCCTGACGTCTCGATGTCGGAGACGGCCGCGCCGTTCCGCTGGCGGGAGCCCACCACCGCCCTGCCGTTGCGGTGGGGCGGCTACCGCACCCGACTGCTCGGGGGAATGCTGCTCATCGTCGGCGGCGGGCTCGCGGTCGCCGGCGGCGGGGTGACGAGCCCGTTCGCGAACGCCTTGCTGTACGCCGGGTCGGTCGCCCACATCACCGGATGGTCGGTGCTGCCCGCCGCCGGGTGGCGGCGGGTATGGGCGCTCATCCCGTCGACGCTCGTGATGTGGGCACTGCTGGCCGGGCCGGGCTGGCTGTGGATTCTGGTGTTCCCCTACATCGGCTGGCTGCTCGTGCGGCACCGGCCGTTCGCGGCTTACCCGACGCTCATCTTCGTGATCGCGGGAGCCGTGCTGGTCGCGCCGCTGTTCCCGTCGTACGGAATGATGCTGCCCGCCCTCGGCACGATGGGGGCGTTCATGGTGCTCTCGGCGCTCGCCGCTCGGGCCGTGCACATCGCGCAGGCTCGAGCGCGGCGGATTCGCCGGCTGCGGCGTTTGCGCCGGAGGCGAAACCCCAGGAATTCCTCGGCATCTACTCCCTAAGCTCTCCTCATGGCCAACCCCGCTTTCAGCAACTCCCCCGCGTTCTCGGCTGTCGCAGCCCAGAAGCTCGCTGCCCGCCAGAACGGCGTCCCTCCCGTTCCGACGCCCGGACAGCTTCAGGAGCACTACGCGCTGCCGGAGGCCACTCCGGATCAGATGGAGCGGATGACCTACCAGGACACCATCTTCAAGACCCTCGCGGGCTTCGCGGTGCTGCTCGTCGGTGCCGCGATCGGCTGGGTGTTCCCGGCGCTCGCGATCGTCGGCGCCATCGCCGGCCTTGTGCTCGCGCTCGTCAACATCTTCAAGAAGAAGCCGTCACCGCCGCTGATCCTCGCGTACGCGTTCGCGCAAGGTCTGCTCGTCGGTGGGGTGTCGATGCTGTTTTCGTCGTTCTCCGACGGCATCGTTCCGATGGCTCTGTTCGGCACGCTCGCCGTTGTCGGCGTGACCCTCGCCCTCTTCGCCAACGGCAAGGTGCGCGTCTCGAAGCGCGCGACCAAGATCTTCCTCGTCGCGATCGTCGGCTACATGGCGTTCTCGCTCGTCAACCTCGTACTCATGATGACCGGCGTCGTCACCAGCTTCGGTGGGGTGCGCGGGATGCCGATCCCCGGTACCGACATTCCGATCGGAATCCCGCTCGGCATCCTCGTCGTGCTGCTCGCTGCCTACTCGCTCGTGATGGATTTCGACTACATCCAGAAGGGCGTGCAGACCGGGCAGCCCCGCATCTACGGCTGGACGGGCGCCTTCGGCATCATCGTCACCGTCGTCTGGCTCTACCTCGAGATCCTGCGACTGCTGTCGTACTTCCTGCCGCGTAACTGACGCATCGCAACCAATCGTTGGGGACTCCCGTTGCGGGGTCCCCAACGGCGTTTCCGGGGTGGTTGCGACCGCTCAGCACCGCGCAGCGATGACACGCCGCAGAGTTGCCAGGACACGCCGCGCCTCGCCCGGAACGGTGCTGAGCGCGCGTCATTCCTCACCCATCCCACCTTGCGAGCGTGGGCGGCGTCCGCAATCATGAGTCAACGTCGAGAGGCGTCGGCAGATCAGGGCGATCGGCCGTTGAGCATCAGGGACCTCACATGACCGTTCTCCTGCGCCCTCCGCGCGCCATCGTCGCAGCGCTGGTTGCTGCTCTCGCGCTGGCTCTCCTCCCGGCGTTGCCCGCCCAGGCCGTCGGCCCCGGCACTGCGACGCTCACCCTGACGCGCGGTGGTGAGCCGGTCCCGTACACCAGCCTGATCGTGTTCGGCCCCGAGGGTCCCACATTCGGCTTCGCTGACGCGGCGGGTGTTATCGCGCTCACCGACCTTGCGCTCGGTACGTACTCGGGCACGGTCGGCGGCGGATTTGAGGACCAGCCGGCTCCCGTCTCCTTTACCTTGACCGATGCGGAACCCGCATACTTCGGCGAGGTCGAGATCTTCCCGTGGCCGTCGGGCACAGGGAGCATCGCCGGCACCGCCATCGATGCGGCGACGGGCGCCGCGCTCGAAGGCGTGACGATCAGCATGAATCAGGTCATCATCCCGAACGGCCGCTCGTTCCCGGCCCAGTACACCCCGGCCGATGGCACGTTCGCGTATGGGGATCTGCCGGCCGGCACCTTTTTGCTGTCCGCCTACCTCCCGGGATACTTCACCGTCATGACGCAAACCGTCGAACTCGCCGATGGGGAAGCCGCCGTCGTCCCGATCTCGCTCATCGCGCGCGACGCCGCGATCACCGGCCGCGTCGTCGATGGCGAGGGCTCGGGCGTCGAAGGCGTCATCGTGTCGGCACAATCCGGAACCAACGCCGACGCCGCAACGACGGATGCCGACGGCTACTACACGATCACAGCGCTGGGTATCGGAACCTGGTCACTCGGCCTCGGAGGCTCGGGGTGGCCGTGGAACTACACCTCGGTGGAGGTTGAGCTCGACTCGGGCGAGACGCTGACCGCGCCCGATCTCGTTGCGGTCCCACGCACGACCGGCAGCATCAGCGGTCTGGTGGCGGGCAGCGACCAGACCCCCGAGTGGGCGGGGCTCGCCGACATTTGCGTGCAGGTCGTCGAGGCTGACGGCGCTGTTGTCGGCGCGGCGTTCACGACGACACCCGATGGCTACTTCTTCTTCGACTCGATCGCTCCGGGCGACTACTCGGTGCTCTTCGAAGACTGCGACGCGGCCCGCATCCCGCACTACGCGACCACCTACCTCGGCGGTTCTGCGACGATCGCTGGCGCGACGATTGTCACGGTCGACTCACAGGCGGATGTCTGGCTCGACTACACCTTCATCGACCGGCAGACGGCCGCCCCGGAGCCCGAGCACGACGCAACGCCGGTGCTCAGGCACGACCTCGATGCGGCCGACGAGGACCTGATCGAGGCGCCCTCCGCGATTCGCCGCGATGAGACCGCCGAGGTCGTCGTCGGCACGGAGTACGCCGGCCAGTGGGTGTCGGCCTGGCTGCACTCGCACCCGACGCAGTTGGGCGAGTGGCACCAGGTTTCGCCGGAGGGCACGATCGAGGTCACCGTCCCGACGAACCACCCGCTCGGCATCCACGAGCTGGTGGTTCAGGATGCCGACGACGCCGTCATCGGCTGGACCGACCTGCGGGTGCTGCAGCGGGTCAGGTGACCCGCGTCACTCCCACTCAATGGTGCCGGGTGGTTTCGACGTCACGTCGAGAACCACCCGGTTGACCCCGGCGACCTCGTTGGTGATGCGGTTGGAGATCTTCGCGAGCACGTCGTAGGGCAGCCGCGTCCAGTCGGCGGTCATCGCATCCTCGGATGACACCGGCCGCAGCACGATCGGGTGTCCGTAGGTGCGGCCGTCGCCCATGACGCCCACGGAGCGCACGTCGGCGAGCAGCACGACTGGGCACTGCCAGATCTCGGCGTCGAGCCCGGCGGCGGTCAGTTCGGCACGGACGATCGCATCTGCCTCGCGGAGCAGATCGAGGCGCTCACCGGTAACCTCCCCGACGATGCGGATCCCGAGTCCTGGCCCCGGAAACGGCTGGCGCGCCACGATCGCCTCCGGCAGCCCGAGCTCCCGGCCGATCGCGCGCACCTCGTCTTTGAACAGGGTGCGCAGCGGTTCGACGAGCTCGAACTGGAGGTCGTCGGGCAACCCGCCGACGTTGTGGTGGCTCTTGATGTTGGCGGTGCCCGAGCCACCACCCGATTCGACGACATCCGGGTAGAGGGTGCCCTGCACGAGGAATCTGATCGGCTCGCCGTCGGCGGCAGCTTCCGCGACCAGCTCGCGTTCGGCGGCCTCGAAGGTGCGGATGAACTCGCGCCCGATGATCTTGCGCTTGGATTCGGGGTCGCTCACCCCGGCGAGCGCCGTGAGGAACTGCTCGCGGGCATCCACGGTGACCAGGCGGATGCCGGTCGCCGCGACGTAGTCGGTCTCGACCTGCTCGCGCTCCCCCGCCCGCAGCAGCCCGTGGTCGACGAAGACGCACACCAGCTGGTCGCCGACGGCTTCGTGCACGATCGCCGCGGCGACCGCCGAGTCGACGCCGCCGGAGAGCGCCGCGAGCACCCGACCCGAGCCCACCTGCGCGCGGATGCGGGCCACCTGCTCGGCGATGACGTTGCCGCTATTCCAGTCGCCGGGGATGCCGGCGGCGCGGTGCAGGAAGTTCTCGAGCACCGCCTGCCCGTGCACCGAGTGCTTCACCTCGGGATGCCACTGCACCCCGTAGAGCTTCAGCCGGTCGTTCGCGAACGCCGCGACCGGGGTGCCTTCGCTCGACGCCAGCACGTCGAATCCTTCCGGTGCCCGCACGACGGAGTCGCCGTGCGACATCCAGGCGATCTGCTCAGCGGGTTGCCCGCCGAGGAAGACGCCGCCGTCACCGGCCAGGTGCACGGCGGTCGAGCCGTACTCGCGGTTGCCGGTCTTCGCGACCTCGCCGCCGAGCTGCTGCGCCATCACCTGGAAGCCGTAACAGATGCCCAGAGTGGGCACCCCGAGTTCGAGGATCCCCGGGTCGAGGGTCGGCGACCCGGTCTCGTACACACTCGACGGGCCGCCCGAGAGCACGATGCCCGCCGGGTCCATCGCGCGCACCTCATCCGCCGTGATGGTGTGCGGCACGATCTCGCTGTAGACGTTCGCCTCGCGCACCCGCCGGGCGATCAGTTGGGCGTACTGGGCGCCGAAGTCGACCACGAGGACGGGTTTGGCGGCGGTTTCGGAACTCACGCGGTGGCCTCCACGGGCTGGGCTTTGGCGATCTCCTCGCGCACCCACCGGGGCACCGAGAACTCGAAGAAGAACGACAGCAGCGGGATGATGCCGCCGAGCGCGATGAACAGGAACCGCGCGAACGACCAGCGGGTGAACCGCCACAGCAGGAAGTCGAGGGCGAGGTAGACGACATAGAGCCAGCCGTGCGTCGTGAGGATGATCAGCGACACGTTGAGCGAGCCCCGCTCCTCGATCAGCTCACGCGGGGTGAGCCCGAAGCCGTAGGCATCCGAGTACTCGATGTCGACTCCGAAGCCGTAACGCGCCACCATCATGACGACGAGCAACAGCAGGAAGACACCGGTGACGATCGCCGAGACGCGGAACAGCCTCAGAACGAGGCGGATGCGGGGGACGTCGTCTGCGGCGAGTCCGAGGGGCATGACCCCAGTCTACGGAGCCGCCAGCTGCTCGGCTCGCTCCACGGCATCCCGAACCAGGCGGTACCAGAGGTAGATCGCGAAACCCGCGAACAGCGCCCACTCGATCGCGTAGAACGCGTTGAGCAGGTTGAGCGTGACCTCGCGTTCGGGCGCGTCGGCGCGGATCGGGTCGAGGCCGGGGAGCGGCTCGGCGAGCACCAGGTACCCGCCGTACACCGGCCCGGGCTCGGCCCAGAGGTTGACCAGTTCGGCGACCGCGAGCGCGCTGCGCTCACCCTCCTCGAAGTTCGACGACTGCGGCTCCTCGCTCGGCAGGTAGCGGCCGATCCACTCGGCCCGGTCGAGATCGGATGCCGTCGGCTCGCGGTCCGCCGACCAGCCCAGTGCCACGGCGAGGGACACCCCCTGGTCGGTGACGAGATGCCCGACCAACCAGGTTCCGCGTTCTCCCCGACCGTTGTCGCGGCCGGTCAGCACGACGAAGTCACCGGGCACGAAGCCACCCGACACGGTGACCGTACGGCCCTGCTGGGCATCCGTCACCCCGCTGCCCGGCTCGGCGATCTGATCGAGGGGCACCACCGTCTCGGTGTCGATCTCGACGACCTGCGCGTTCTCGAGACTGCGGTCGAGTTGCCATTGCCCGAGCGCCGCGAACGCCGCCGCGATCGCGAGGGCCAGCACGAGGGCCGCGATCCACCGGGGCGTGCGCGCCGTCGCCCAGAAGCGCGAGGACAGGGATGTCGACGTGGTGCTCAATACTCCGGGTCCCTCTCGCGCTGCGGCGTGGTCTCGTCGTCGGTCGTCGGCTGAGGTGTCGGGAACTCGCCGGCGGCGATCTCCATCGCGGGTTCGTCGTCGTCCACCCCGCCGGCCATCGCCAGCTCGGCGAGGGCGAACTCGCGGTCACGCTCCGCGTCGACCCGGCGCGCCCGGCGCGCCGTCGGCCCGAGCGAACCGAGCCGCTCGGAGTTGACGGCGAGCACCGGACCGATGATCGCCATCGAGAGCACGTACAGCCCGGCGAACGGGGTGAGCCGTGGATCGAGCCCGGCCGCGGCGGCGAGCGTCGCGAGGATGAGCGTGAACTCGCCGCGGTTGTGCAGCATCGTCGACACGTTGAGCCCCTGCGCCGCCGTGAGACCGTTCAACCAGGCGATGAGCTGACCACCGGCGGTGTTGACGACGAGCGTCATGACGACCGCGACCGCGACCGGCGCGACGACCTCGCCGAACGTCGACGGGTCGAGCGCGAGACCGAAGTTGAGGAAGAAGAAGGCAGCGAAGACGTCACGCAGTGGCAGCGTGAGCGCCTCGATGCGGGCCTTGTGCCGCGTGGCGCCGAGCACCAGGCCGATGAGGAACGCCCCGATCGCGTCGGACACCCCGAGCACCTCACCCAGGCCGCCGAAGCCGAGCGCCAGGCCGAAGAACGCGATCGTGAACAGCTCGTCGTCGCGGGTGCCGACCAGCCGCGAGATGAGGCGGCCCCCGAAGCGGGCGATCACGAACATCGCGATCAGGAAGGCGAACGCCGTGGCGAGTTGCACCACGATCGGCCACACCTCGGTCTCGCCGCTCAGCACGACCGACACGATCGCGAGGTACACCGCGATGAAGACATCCTCGACGACGGCGATGCCGAGAATCGTCGGGGTCTCCTGGTTCGCCAGGCGCCGCAGTTCGATGAGCAGCTTCGTGATGATCGCACTCGACGACATCGCCGTCATCCCGGCGATGATGAGCGCCTCGCGGGCCCCCCAGCCGACGAGCCAGCCGAACACGAAGCCGGTGCCCATGTTGATCGCGATGCGGGTGCCACCCGAGATGAGCAGGCGCTTCGCGTTGCCGAAGAACTCCTCGGTGTCGAACTCCAACCCGAGCGAGAACAGCAGGAAGATCAGCCCGAAGACCGCGATGAGCTCGACATCGCCCGGCTGGAAGTTGAGGAACGGGATCCACTCGAAGTTCGGGCTCGCGATGAGTCCGACGATCATGTAGATCGGGATCGCCGGCAGGCCGATGCGTTTGCCGAGACGTCCGAGGCCGTAGGCGAGAACGAAAAGAACGCCGAGCGTGATGAGTTCGACGCCCAGCCCGTCGGAGTGCACGGCCAGGTGCATCTCAGCCTCCGGGCGGCGCGGAGTGCTCCGCCGGGGCCTTGGTGAACTCCCCCGTGCGGAAGAACTGGAACGCCTTCGCCACCTTCTCGGGGGCACCGGCCACGACGAGGGTGTCGCCCGGGAAGACCTTGAAGTCACCGTCGGGGGCCGGGTTCGCCGACTCCCCGCGCACGACGGCGACGACCGTCACCCCGGGAAGGCCCTTCGTGGTGAGCGAGCCGAGCTGCTGCCCGGCGATGTGGTGGTCGTAGTCGACCGGGAACCAGTCGATGCTCAGCCCCGGGATCTGGTCCATGCCCGACAACGACTCGGTGATGCGGGTGCCGCCGAGCAGTTCCGCGAGCGTGTGGGCCTCGTCTTCGTCGAGCCGCAACGACACCTTACGGCTGTCGCCGTCTTCGGCATCTGCGAACGTGATGAGGTCGCTGTGCCCCGACCGGTGCGTGATCACCCCGACCTTGCCGCCGTCATCCGTGACGAAGGTGTGCAGCACCCCGACCCCGGGGAGCTTGACCCGCCTGACATCGACCATGGGTCGAGTCTACGAGCGCACGGTCAGACGATGTCGGGGGCGCCGAGCCGCACGCGGTCGGCCGACACATCGTCGGGTTGTTCCTGGCTGGCTCGCTCGGCTTCGACCCGCTTCTCGTAGAGGGCGACCTCGCGATCGATGCGGGCGGCATCCCAGCCGAGCGCACCGCCCATGAGGGCTGCCGCGACGGGCGCCGCCGCGACGCCGCGGTCCCATGCCTCGATCGAGATGCGCGTGCGGCGGGCGAGTACGTCATCCAGGTGCAGCGCACCCTCGTGGGTCGCCGCGTAGACGACCTCCGCACCGATGTAGTCGTCGGCTCCGGGCAGCGGGTCGGCCAGATCGGGGCGGGAGCGGATGAGGTCGAGCAGCTCGTCGGTCATCACGCCGTAACGGTTCAGCAGGTGCTCGACGCGCACCCGGTGCACGCCGTACGCCGTCGCGATCTTGTGGCGCTTGTTCCACGCCGCCTGGTAGCCCTCCGCGCCGAGCAGGCCGATGTTCTCGGTCACGCTCTCGGAGATCACGCCGTCGAGCGCGCGCACCGCTTCGTCGACGGCATCCTTCGCCATCACGCGGTAGGTGGTCCATTTGCCGCCGGCCACCACGACGAGGCCGGGAACGCTGTGCGCGACGATGTGCTCGCGGCTGAGCTTGCTGGTCTCCTCGCTCTCGCCGGCGAGCAGCGGTCGCAGGCCCGCGTACACCCCCTCCACGTCGTCGCGGGTGAGTTTCGTGGCGAGCACCGAGTTGACGTGTTCGAGCAGGTAGTCGATGTCGGCCGCCGTCGCCGCCGGGTGCGCCTTGTCGAGGTCCCAGGTGGTGTCGGTCGTGCCGATCAGCCAGTGCCGGCCCCACGGGATGACGAACAGCACGCTCTTCTCGGTGCGCAGCAGCAGCCCGAGCTTGCTCTGGAATCGGTCGCGCGGCACCACGAGGTGCACGCCTTTGCTCGCACGCACCTTGAACTGGCCGCGCTCACCGACCATGGCCTGGGTGTCGTCGGTCCAGACGCCGGTCGCGTTGACGACCTGCTTCGCGAGGATCTCGAACTCCTCGCCGGTCTCCTTGTCGAGCGCCCGCACGCCGGTGACCCGCTGCCCGACCTTGAGGAACCCGATCACCTCGACGCGGCTCGCGACGTGGGCTCCGTAGAAGGAAGCGGTGCGGGCGAGGGTCGCGACGTACCGCGCGTCGTCGACCTGGGCGTCGTAGTAGGTGAGCCCGCCGGTGAAGGCGTCGGGATGCAGACTCGGCGCCGCACGCAACAGCTGCCGCCGGGTCAGGTGCCGGTGATGCGGAACCCCCGGCGGCCGCAGCCCGGTGTACGAGAACGCGTCGTACAGCAGCATCCCGGCCCCGACGTAGGCGCGCTCGAACGGACCCTTTGTGAGCGGGTACAGGAACCGCACCGGCTTCACCAGGTGCGGGGCGAGCCGCTGCAGCAGCAACCCGCGCTCCATCAGCGCCTCGCGCACGAGCCGGAAGTCGAGCTGCTCCAGATAGCGGATGCCGCCGTGCACCAGTTTGCTGCTGCGGCTGCTCGTGCCGGAAGCCCAGTCTCGGGCCTCGAGCAAGCCGGTGCGCAGGCCGCGCGTCACCGCGTCGAGTGCCGCCCCCGTGCCGACGATCCCCCCGCCGATCACCAGGATGTCGAGCTCCTTCGCGCGCATGTTCGCGATCGCGGAGGCACGCTCGTCGGGGCCGAGGCGGTTCGAGCGGGTGACGGTCTTCCGGGGGATCATCCTCAGCCTCGGTGGTAGGGGGCGATGACGACCTCGACCCGCTGGAACTCCTTGAGGTCGGAGTAGCCGGTCGTGGCCATCGACCGCCGGAGCGCACCGATCAGGTTCACGCGTCCGTCGGCGGTGTCTGCGGGGCCGAAAAGCAGCTTCTCGAGCGGCGCGACCGTTCCGACCTCGACGCGGTGCCCCCGAGGCAGCTCCGGATGCCGGGCTTCCGACCCCCAGTGCCAGCCGCCGCCGGGTGCTTCCTCGGCACGGGCGAGAGTCGAACCGAGCATGACGGCATCGGCTCCGACCGAGATCGCCTTCACGATGTCGCCGCTCGTGCCGAGCCCACCATCCGCGATGACGTGCACGTAGCGTCCCCCGGATTCGTCGAGGTAGTCGCGGCGCGCGCCCGCGACATCCGCCACCGCCGTCGCCATGGGCGCGTGGATGCCGAGGCTGGTGCGGGTGGTGCTCGCGGCACCTCCGCCGAACCCGACGAGTACCCCCGCGGCGCCGGTGCGCATGAGGTGCAGCGCCGCCGTGTACGTGCTGGCGCCGCCCACGATGACCGGCACGTCCAACTCGTAGATGAACTTCTTCAGGTTCAGCGGCTCGACGCCCTTGCTCACGTGCTCGGCGGACACGGTGGTGCCGCGGATCACGAACAGGTCGACGCCCGCGTCGATGACGGTCTTGTAGTGCTCCTGCGTGAGCTGCGGGCTGAGCGCCCCGGCGACCGGAACCCCCGCCGCCCGGATCTCGGCGATCCGCGACTTCAGCAACTCGGGCTTGATGGGCTCGGCGTAGATCTCCTGCAGGCGCTTCGTCGCGCCCTCCGCCTTCAGGCCGCAGATCTCCTTCAGAACCTTGTCGGCATCCTCATACCGCGTCCAGACGCCCTCGAGGTCGAGCACGCCCAAGCCGCCGAGCTTGCCGATCGCGATCGCGGTCGCCGGGCTCACCACGGAGTCCATCGGCGCCGCGAGCACCGGGATGTCGAAGGTGAACGCGTCGATCGTCCACGAGACGCTCACGTCGTGCGGGTCGCGGGTGCGCCGACTCGGCACCACCGCGATGTCGTCGAACGCGTAGGCCCGCCTGGCTCGCTTGGCCCGCCCGATCTCGATGTCGCTCACCCGTCGAGCCTACCGGCGGGGGCGCCGATGCCGGGGTCGGGCGCTGCGGTCAGGCGCCGAGCAGAAGCAGCACGTGGTAGAGCACGTAGACCGGCCAGACCGCGGCCTGAAGCAGGCCGAGGATCACCGACCAGAAGCCGCCGTCCGACTCCGAGATGAAGTAGATCGCGGCCCCGATGTACGCCATCAGGAACACGACACCCCACGGCCCCGCGCGTTCGACGACGCGCACCCGGCCGTCTGCGCCCGCCATCACGCCACCGCCGGCGTCGTCGTGGGCTCGGGGCGAGTCGGCTCGGCCCAGAACACGATCAGCACGATGAGGCCCGCGAGCGGCAGGAGCAACCAGAACAGGTTGGTCCACGACCGGCCGGTGTCGCGAAGCCGACGCACGGCGACCGCGAGCGACGGGACGAGCACGGCGATCGACCAGACTCCGGCGAGACTCGAGCCCACCGCGATGACCCCCTCGGGAGTCACCAGGTTGAAGGCTCCGAGCGCCGAGCTGACGATCGTCGAGAACAACGCGAACCACCAGAACTCGGGCCGGGTCGCCCGTCCCGAGAAGTCCGCGTACTTGCGGAACACCGTGACGATGGCGTCGCCGAACGACATCCCGGTGGAAGCCGACGTGGAAGGTGTGGAAACTGACATCATCTGACCCTCTCCGTTCCGCATCGGGCGGAACGCCCACAGTCAACCCCGCCCCTCGGCCGCGTGCCCGGGTCGAAAGTCCCTCCCCGAGACCGGAGGACGGTCAGCCCGTGTAGTTGGGCGCCTCGACGGTCATCTGGATGTCGTGCGGGTGCGACTCCTTGAGCCCAGCCGGGGTGATGCGCACGAACTTGCCGCGGGCCTTCAGCTCGGGGATGGTGCGGGCTCCGACGTAGAACATGCTCTGTCGCAGGCCGCCCATCAGCTGGTACACGGTCGCCGCCAACGACCCCCGGTAGGAGACCCGGCCCTCGATGCCTTCGGCGATGAGCTGGGCGTCCGACGGAACGTCGGCCTGGAAGTAGCGGTCACGCGAGTACGAGGTCTTCTTGCCGCGGTCGCTCATCGCGCCGATCGAACCCATGCCCCGGTAGTTCTTGAACTGCTTGCCGTTGACATAGACCAGATCGCCCGGGCTCTCGTCGGTGCCGGCGAGCAGTGAGCCGAGCATCACGGTGTCGGCGCCGGCGACGAGTGCCTTCGCGATGTCGCCCGAGTACTGCAGCCCGCCGTCGGCGATCACCGGGATGCCGGTCTCGCGCGCCGCGAGGGATGCCTCGTAGACGGCGGTCACCTGCGGCACTCCGACCCCCGCGACGACCCGCGTCGTGCAGATCGAGCCCGGTCCGACGCCGACCTTGATCGCGTCGGCTCCCGCGTCGATGAGCGACTGCGCGCCGCTGCGGGTCGCGACGTTGCCGCCGATGATGTCGATGGATGCGAAGGCCGAGTCGCGCTTCAGGCGGCCGATGATCTCCAGCACGCCCGCCGAGTCGCCGTTCGCGGTGTCGACGACGATGACGTCGACCCCGGCATCCCGAAGCGCCCCGGCGCGGTCCCAGGCGTCGCCGAAGAACCCGATCGCGGCGCCGACCCGCAGGCGACCCGCATCGTCTTTGGTGGCGTTGGGGTATTTCTCGCTCTTGTCGAAGTCTTTGACGGTGATGAGGCCGCGAAGAATGCCGGCGTCGTCGACCAGGGGCAGCTTCTCGATCTTGTGCTGCGCGAAGATCGCGACCGCGTCGTCGGGGTCGATGCCGACCGGCGCCGTGATGAGCGGCATCTTCGTCATGACGTCGCGCACCAGGGTGGAAGCCTTCTCGAACGGCGAAACGAACCGCATGTCGCGGTTGGTGATGATGCCGACGAGCCGCCCGTCGCCTTCGACGACCGGAAGCCCCGAAACCCGGAACTGCCCGCACAGCGCATCGACTTCGGCCACCGTGGCATCGGGCGTCGTCGTGACCGGGTGGGAGATCATCCCCGACTCGCTGCGCTTGACGTTGTCGACCTGCGTCGCCTGGTCTTCGATCGAGAGGTTGCGGTGCAGCACGCCGAGGCCGCCCTGCCGCGCCATCGCGATCGCCATCCGCGATTCCGTCACCGTGTCCATCGCGCTCGACAGCAGCGGCGCGTACACGTTGATGCGCTTGGTGAGCCGGGATGCCGTCTCGGCTTCGCTGGGGATCACGTCCGTGTGGCCGGGCAGCAGCATCACGTCGTCGTAGGTGAGTCCGACGAAACCGAAGGGATCGGGCTGGTCCATAGTGTCCTCGCAGAACCGGAGATATAAGGCAGGATGCGCACCCGGCTGCCGCGATGAAGCCCGGTACTCGATGTTAACGGCTTGGAGCCCTGGGAATTCCGCCGCATACTGGGCGAACCCGAATGTGTCGCCGAAACACGGAGGCAACAATCCGGGGCTAGCGTCAATGCCGACGCGCGTCCGGCCACGGGCAGCGCTGCCGATCTTGGAGGTCACGTGTCCCTGGTCCGATCGGCGACTCCGGCGCATCATCCGCGCCGCCGTCGCCTCGCGGGTGCCTTCGTCGCGGTGTTGGCCGGCCTCATCGGCCTCCAACTGCTCGTGCCGTTCGCCGCCCATGCCGACGAAGTCGACACCGACAAGTACCCGTACCGCGTCAGCGGCAACGTGCAACTCGACAACGTGCCGCTGGCGGATGTCGAACTGAACGTCAAGGGCAACGGCATCGACACCGACGTCGAAACCGACGAGAACGGCCAGTGGGCGGTCGGCGTGCCCGAGAAGAACGCCGACTACACGGTGACGCTCAACGAGGACACGCTGCCGGAAGGCATCGCGGTCGTCGAGGAGGGCAACGAGACCCCCAACATCAAGGAGGTCACGGTGGGCCCGGGTGGCCGGGTCACCGCGAACTACTTCATCGGCGAGGGAACCCGCAACGTCACCAGCTTCTTCGACGTCGTCATCGAGCGCATCGTCAACGGGCTGAGTTTCGGGCTGATGCTCGCGCTCGCCGCGATCGGCCTCTCGCTCGTCTTCGGCACGACGGGGATCTCGAACTTCGCCCACGCCGAGATGGTGACCTTCGGTGCGATCACCGCCTACTTCTTCGCCAACCTCGTCGGGTGGCCCATCTGGGTCGCGATCCCGGTCGCGGTGGCGCTGAGCGCGGCACTCGGGTTCGGGCTCGACGTGACCGTCTGGCGGCCTCTGCGGCGACGCCGAGTCGGAGTCGTGCAGCTGATGATCGTCAGCATCGGCCTCTCGCTCGCGTTGCGCTACCTGTTCCAGTTCTTCATCGGCGGCAACACCCAGCAGCTCCCCGGCGCGACGGAACTTCCGATCGACCTGTTCGGAAGCGTCTCGATGACGGTGATCGACATGGTCAGCATCGTCATCAGCATCGTCGCGCTGCTCGGCTTCGCGGCCTGGTTGCTCTTCACCCGCATCGGCAAGGCCACCCGGGCGATCTCCGACAACCCGTCGCTCGCCGCCGCATCCGGCATCGACGTCGACGGGGTCGTGCGCATCGTCTGGATCATCGCGGGCGGTCTCGCCGGTCTCTCCGGGGTGCTGGCCGCCTACTACCGGCCGGGCCTGAAGTGGGACATGGGAAGCGAGTTCCTGCTGCTGCTGTTCGCCGCGGTCACCCTCGGTGGCCTCGGAACGGCCTTCGGCGCCGCCGTCGGCGCGATCGTGATCGGTCTCGTCGTCGAGGTGTCGACCCTGTGGATTCCGGCCGACCTGCGATTCGCAGCACCGCTCGTCGTGCTCATCATCATCCTGCTGTTCCGGCCCCAGGGCATCCTCGGCCGCCGCGAGAGGATCGGATAACTCCATGGACTGGCTACAGATCCTTCAGAATTCGGCGTCGACGATCATCGCGCCGGCGACGATCGCCTACGCGCTGGCGGCCCTCGGGCTCGCGGTGCACTTCGGCTACGCCGGCCTGCTCAACATGGGTATCGCGGGCTTCATGGCGCTCGGCGCCTACGGCTACGCGATCACGATCCTGACCTTCGGGCTGCCCTGGTATGTCGGGGTGCTGGTCGGCATCGTCGCGGCGCTGATCTTCGCGCTCATCCTCGGCATCCCGACGCTGCGGCTGCGCGGGGACTACCTCGCGATCGTCACGATCGCGGCCGCCGAGGTGCTGCGGCTGCTCTTCCTCACGTCGGCCTTCGACGAGGTCACCGGATCGGCCGACGGGCTGAGCGGGTACCACACCGAGTTCCGTGCGGCGAACCCGATCCCGGCCGGGTCCTACGGCTTCGGTCCGTGGGTCTACAACGAGATCGGCTGGTGGGTGCGCATCCTCGGCTTCATCGCCCTGGTGCTCGCCGCTCTCGTCGTCTACCGCCTGGTCAACAGCCCCTGGGGCCGCGTGCTCAAGGGCATCCGCGAAGACGAGGATGCCGTGCGGTCGCTCGGCAAGAACGTCTTCGGCTACAAGCTGCAGGCCCTCATGCTCGGCGGTGGCATCGCGGCGCTCGGCGGCATCATCTACGCGATGGATCGCAACGTGAACTCCGGGGTGTACGTCACGTCGCTCACCTTCTTCGTCTACACCGCTCTGCTGCTCGGTGGCGCGGCGACCGTGTTCGGTCCCCTGCTCGGCTCGGTGATCTTCTGGGTGCTGCAGGCCTTCCTCAGCAACCTGCTGCCGGCACTCGTCTCGTCGGGCGTGCTGCCGTTCATGACGACCATCCAGGCCTCGACGGTGCGGTTCATCCTCACCGGCATCGCCCTCATGCTGCTCGTGATCTTCCGACCACAGGGCATCCTCGGCAACAAGAAGGAGCTGACCTTTGTCAAGTGACTCCTCGCCCCTCGTCGCGCGCGCGAAGTCGACGGGACTCCACATCGGCGACGCCGTGCCCGGGGTCGCGAAGACCGATCCGATCCTGATCGCCGACGGCGTGCGGCGCACGTTCGGCGGTCTGACCGCCGTGGATGTCGACCACCTCGAGATCCCGAAGGGCGCCATCACCGCGCTCATCGGGCCGAACGGTGCAGGCAAGACGACGCTCTTCAACCTGCTCACGGGGTTCGACAAGCCCGACCAGGGCACGTGGACCTTCTCCGGCACGTCGATCTCGGGCGTCCCCGCGTTCAAAGTCGCCCGGCTCGGGCAGGTGCGCACCTTCCAGCTCACAAAGGCCCTCGGTCTGCTCACCGTGCTCGACAACATGAAGCTCGGCGCGAAGGGCCAACGCGGCGAAGGCTTCTTCTCGGCCCTGTTCCCCGCGCTCTGGCGCAAGCAGGACACCGAGATCGAGGAACGCGCGCTCGTGCTGCTCGAGAAGTTCAAGCTCGACACCAAGAAGGACGACTACGCCGCGAGCCTCTCCGGCGGCCAGCGGAAGCTGCTCGAGATGGCGCGGGCCCTGATGAGCCAGCCGTCACTCGTCATGCTCGACGAGCCGATGGCCGGCGTCAACCCGGCCCTCACGCAGTCGCTGCTCGAGCACATCCTCGACCTGAAAGACCTGGGGATGACGGTGCTGTTCGTCGAGCACGACATGCACGTCGTCCGTCACATCGCCGACTGGGTCGTCGTGATGGCGGAAGGCAAGATCGTCGCCGAGGGTGACCCGACGACGGTCATGAAGAACCCGGCGGTCGTCGACGCCTACCTCGGTGCCCACCAGGAACTCGACCTCGGCGTCGTCACAGGGCGGTACCACCCCGACGAGGCCGACCCCACGACCGACGCGAAGGCTTCGGTCTCGGCCGATGCCGAGGCGATCGCCGCCGCCGGAGCAGAAGAGGAGGGCGCCCCGTGAGCGTCACCACGACCACCGCCACCGTCGTCGAGGTGATCGACGTCGTCGCGGGTTACCTGCCCGGCGTCAACATCCTCAACGGATGTTCCCTCGTGGCCGCTCAGGGCGAGCTGATCGGCATCATCGGCCCCAACGGTGCCGGCAAGTCGACGCTGCTGCGGGCGATCTTCGGTCAGGTCAACGTGCGCAGCGGCACCGTCAAGCTCGAGGGCGAGGACATCACGGGGCTCAAAGCCAACAAGCTGGTCTCGCGCGGCGTCGGCTTCGTGCCGCAGACCAACAACGTCTTCCCGGCGCTCACGATCGAAGAGAACCTCCAGATGGGGCTCTATCAGCGCCCCAAGGCCTACGCCGAGCGGCTCGAGTTCGTCACCGGGATCTTCGGGGAGCTCAGCAGCCGGCTCAAGCAGCGCGCCGGGTCGCTCTCCGGCGGCGAACGCCAGATGGTGGCGATGTCGCGCGCGCTGATGATGGATCCCAAGGTGCTGCTGCTCGACGAGCCCTCAGCGGGCCTCTCACCGGTGCGCCAGGACGAGGCGTTCATCCGGGTCTCCGAGATCAACAAGGCCGGCGTGACGACGATCATGGTCGAGCAGAACGCTCGGCGGTGCCTGCAGATCTGCGACCGCGGCTACGTACTCGACCAGGGCCGGGATGCCTACACCGGCACCGGTCGCGAGCTGCTGAGCGACCCGAAGGTCACTGAGCTCTACTTGGGCACGCTCGGCGCCTAGCCGACTTCACGCAACAAAGGGAAAGCCCCCCGGCCCGAAGGCCGAGGGGCTTCCTCATGAGTGCTGTGACTTAGATCGCACCGTAGGTGTTGTCTTCGCCGTACACGTAGATGCCGATCGAGGCCTCGGTCGGGTCGCCCACCTCGTCGAAGGTGATCGGGCCCGAGATGCCGTCGTAGTCGGCGACTCCACCGCTCAGGATGATGTCGGCGCACTCCGCGTATGTCGTGCACTTCTCACCGTCACCCGAACCACCGGAGACTTCCTGGAGCTTCGCTGCAACGTCGACACCCTCGGTCGCTCCACCCGCGGCCAGCGAGGCCAGGGCGAGCAGGATGACGGCGTCGTACGACTCGGCCGCGTAGGAGTACTCGGTCAGCGGCTCGCCACCGTCTTCGGCGACCCACGCGTCGAGCGCCGCGGTGAACTCACCGATCGAGTCGATCGTGAGACCGGGCAGCGTGCCCTTGGCACCCGTGAGGGAGCCGGCCGGGAACTGGTCGCCGAAGTTCGACAGGTTGCCGTCGACGAAGTACAGGTTCTCCGACGGGAACTGACCGAACAGGCTCGGGAGGATCGTCTTGACCTCTTCGAACGTGATGAGCGCGATGGCGTCGGGGTCAGCCGCCAGCACCTCGCTGATCTGCGTGTCGAACACGGTGTCACCCGTGTTGTAGGTCGGGGCCGCGACGACCTCGCCGCCGGCGGCCTCGAAGGCCTCGGTGACGTACTTCGCGAGACCGGTGCCGTACGAGTCGTTCAGCACGATCATGCCGAGCGTCTGGTGGCCGTCTTCGGCGATCAGGTTGCCGAGCACCTCACCCTGCAGCACGTCCGACGGCGCGGTGCGGAAGTACAGCCCGTTGTCGTCGTAGGTGGTGAAGGCGTCGGAGGTGTTGGCCGGCGAGAACTGGATGACGCCGGCACCCGTGACCTGGTCGATGAACTGCAGCGACGTGCCCGACGACGCGGCGCCGATGATGGCGGTCGGGTCGAAGGCCAGGATGCGCGGGGCCTCGGTCTCGTAGGCCTTGTTGTCGGTGTTGCCCGAGTCACCGTACTCGACCTCGATGGTCAGACCGGTCGACTCGGCGGCGGCGTTGACCTCGCTGACAGCGAAACCGACACCGGCTTCTTCCGGCGGGCCGAGGAAGGCGAGGTTACCGGTCTGCGGAAGCAGGGTGCCGAGAGTCAGCGTGTAGTCGGCGATGGCGGTCGGCTCGGCTTCGGGCTCGGCGGCCGGGGCACAACCCGCGAGCACGAGGGCGCCGGTCGCGATGAACGCGATGCCCAGTGTGCTCTTGAGGCCGCGCGACCGGAAGGCGGACGCCTTGGTCGTGATGCTCATGTCACTCCTTGAGTGTTTTAGACAGGACAAGGACCGGACAACGTCCGGCCAGTTGTTGCCACCGTAGTCCGGCAAAACGCCTACGGCGCTTCCGCACTGTTACAGCCGTGTAACAGTGCGGAATCGTTACTTTTGCATCACGGCGAGTGCCGAAGTGCTCAGCCGACGACGAGGGCCTTGCGACCGTACTTGTTCTCGGCGTTATAGGCGACGACGGCGTAGGTGCCGCGCTGCGGATCACCCTGCGCGTCGAGGTTGGTCGATCCGCTGAGCCCGTCGTAATCGATGTCGGTCTGCGTGCGCAGCACGTCGATGCACTCCCCGAAGCTGGTGCACTTGATGCCGTCGACGGAGGCCGCGCCGAGCATCCGTGCGATCGACGCACCGCCGTCGTCTCCGGCGAGCACGGCGGCGAGCGCCGCCAGCACGGTCGCGTCATACGCTTCCGCGGCGTAGCGGAAGTCGAGCACCCCGGGGTCTTCTTGCTTGATCTTCGCCTGGAACGCGGCATCCGCCTCGGCGCCCTCGATCAGGCCGTTCACGCCGTTGAGCAGCCCGGCGGGGAGCGCCTGCGAGTAGTCGGCGAGGTTCTGGCTGGTGAGCCACAGCTTCGCGCCGCCGAATCCGGCCGCGGAGAGCTGAGTGATGAGCGCCTTCGTCTGGTCACCGTTGTCGGGGGTGGCGAGCACGACGGCGTCCGGGGCGGCGTCCTTGACCGTCGCCACGGCTGCGGCGAGCGCTTCCGCGTTGGCGTCGGGCGCGACCTCGACCGACTCGAGCGCCACTTCGGTTCCCTCCAACGCGGCCGCGAGGGCTGCCGACAGCGATGAGCCGAGGTCGTCGTCCCGGTACACGATCGCCACCGAAGCGATCTCACGATCGAGGAACAGGTCGGCGAGCACGATCGCCTGATGCGGATACGCGGGGATCGTGCGGAAGAAGATGTTCTCGGTGTCGAGCGCCGTCAGTTGCGGATACGTCGCGGCAGGTGAGATCAGTGGGATGTCGGCCTCTGCGGCGGGTGCCAGCAGCCGTTGCGACAACACCGATGACGACGGGCCGATGACGACATCCGCACCCTGCGCGACGAGGTCGGTGAACGACTCCTCCGCCTTCTGCGTCGACGCGTCGCCCGAGTCGCGGTTGACGACGACGACGGGCTTGCCGTTCACGCCGCCCGCCGCGTTGATCTCCCGCACCGCCGCGTTGACGCCGGCGACCTGCGCGGGGCCGATGAAGGCGACGCCGCCACTCGACGGGAAGAGGGTGCCGATCTTCAGTTCGCCATCGCCCGTCGGGGTCTGCGTCGGGGTTGGCGTCGGGGTCGGGGTCGGGGTCCCTCCGCACCCGGCGAGGGCGATGAGCGCGGCGGCGGCGACCGCGGTCGCAGCGACTCGGACGAACGGGCGCGGCATCCGGGGCTCCTTCTGCAGGGACGCCGCCACCTTACCCATCGGCCGCACGTGCTCACGGAAGGCGCGTCGTGGAGTCCTCACGATGCGAGCCCATGACTTACCCGAAGCGGGCCTCGAACTCTTCGCAGCTCAGGTTCGGCGGCACCCACGTGAACCAGGCCTCGGGGCACTCGCTCGCGACATTCCGCAGGCCGTCTTCGCTGAAGGCCCGGACGATCTCGGCCGTGTCGGTGCCGACGTCCGTCAGGTCGAGGTACCACATGTCGGCGGCCGCACAGCCGTCCTCGGGGATGGGGATCTCGGTGAGCGTGAGCACGGTCGTCGGGGTCCAATCGGTGTTCGCTCCGCCGTCGCCGATGTCCCAGCCTCCGTGGGTCGTGGTGACGGTGACGGTCGCCGGAATCCCCCCGGTGGGCGGTACATCAGGTCCCTGGGCGACCGCCGAAAGGGTCTCCTCGGTGTAGCTGATGCTCGAACCGGCGACGGTGACGGTCACCCCTGCGGTCGGCCGCACGTCGCCGTCGCCGTTGGCGGCGAAGGACGCAGAGACATCGCAGGTGAACCCGGTGAGGGCGACCCCCATGAAGCCTCCCGTGATGATGGCGGAGTCGACGTCGAGGTCATCGGCGAGCCACGGGTCGATCTTCACGTCCGCCGGCGGGGCGTCCGGGCCGCTCGGGCTGCTCGGGGTGCACGCGGCGAGGCCGACGACGATCAGGACGGCCACGAGCGCGCGGGCGCCGATCTGGGGAGGGGTCATGCGCACATCCTGCCGCCCGGCCGCCCTCGCCGTCGAGGATGTCTCTCAGATCGACTCGTCCGCGACGCGACGCGACGACCGGGACGCGGCCACCATGTCGGCCATCAGCACGATGAGTGCGACCCAGACCAGGGCGAAACCGATCCAGCGTTCGAGGGGCATCGCCTCGTGCAGCACGAGCCAGCCGATCAGGAGCTGCGCGAGCGGTGCGAGGAACTGCGTCATCCCGAGCGCGACCAACGGGATGCGTCGCGCCCCCGCGGCGAACAGCAGCAGCGGAACGGTGGTGACGACACCCGCACCGACCATGAGAGCCGAATGCGCGAGCCCGTTCTGCCCGAAGTCGAGCCCGCCGCCGATCGTGCTGACGAGCACCAGTTGCCCGAGCGCCAGGGGTGCGAGCCAGGCGGTCTCGAGGGTCAATCCGCCGACCGCGTCGACGGTGGGCCCGACGACGCGCTTGATGAGCCCGTAAGCGCCGAAACTGAACGCGAGCGCGAGCGCGATCCAGGGGAACGCGCCGTACCCGACGACGATCACGAGGATGGCGACGAACGCGATCGAGAGCGCCGCCCACTGTGCCGGCCGCACCTTCTCGCGCAGCACGAGTACGCCGAGCAGCACCGTCACGATGGGGTTGATGAAGTAGCCCAGCGAGGCTTCGATCACGTGCCCGCCCAGTGCGGCGAACACGTAGACCTGCCAGTTGATGTAGATCGCGCCGGCGGCGAGCGCCATGAGCAGCATCGTGCGCCGGTCGCGAAGCAATGCGCCGACACGGCCCCACGCTCGGATGATCGTCAGCAAGAGCGCGCAGAACAGCAGCGACATGAGGATGCGGAACGCGACGACCTCGAAGGCGCCGGCCGGCACCAGAAGCAGGAAGTACAGGGGGAGGATCCCCCACAGTCCGTACGCGCCGATCGCGTAGAGGTACCCGGTGCGGCTCTGCAGAGGCGGGGCGGGCGGCACGTTCTCAACCTACTCCGGGCATGCAGAAGGCCCCGCCATCCCGGTTTCGGGGAGGGCGGGGCCTTCAGCGGAAGTCTTAGCCGATGACCGCGAGCACGTCACGTGCGGAGAGCACGAGCAGGTCGTCTCCGCCGAACTTCACCTCGGTGCCGCCGTACTTGGAGTAGATGACCTTGTCGCCGACCTTGACGTCGAGCGGGACGCGGTTGCCGTTGTCGTCGATGCGACCGGGTCCGACCGCGACGACCTCGCCCTCCTGGGGCTTCTCCTTCGCGGTGTCGGGAATCACGAGACCCGACGCGGTGACCTGCTCGGCGTCGACCTGCTTGATGACGATGCGATCCTCGAGCGGCTTGATGGAGACCGACACTGGATGACCTCTTTCTGAAAGACCCTGCTGATACGAAGTTTGGGTTGGCACAGTCCGACTGAGAGTGCCAGAGACCACCATAGCGTTTCGTTAGCAGTCGTTCAACGCGAGTGCCAATGTCGGCAAGGGACGAGAATGGCCGGATGGACGTCGACGACCTGCGCCGGCTGCTCTCCGCCGAAGGCCTGCGGCTGCTCGATGAGGTGGGCGAGCTGGAGCGGAGCGCCGATGTCGTGCGCACGGTCTCCCGCTTGCGCGCCGCCGGGCACGACGGCGGTCTCGTCGCGGCGGTGCTCGAACAGGCCCGGCTGCGGTCGAGGGCGCGCGCGAAGTTCGGCGACTTCGCCGATCGGATGCTGTTCACCCCTGCCGGGCTCGAACAGTCGACGCGGCTGCGGGTGGCCGCCCTGCACGCCGGGCGGTTCGCCGAAGCCGGAATCGATGTCGTCGCCGACCTCGGCTGCGGGATCGGCGCGGATGCGATGGCGCTGGCCGCGCTCGATCTCGGTGTCGTCGCCGTCGAGCGCGATGAACTCACCGCAGCCGTCGCCGCGTTCAACCTGGCCCCTTTCCCGTCGGCGCGCGTCGAGCTCGGGAACGCCGAAGACGCCGACCTCGCCGGCATCGGGGCGGTGTGGCTCGACCCCGCCCGGCGCGACGGCGCGACGCGTCTCAAGAACCCCGACGACTGGTCGCCCTCCCTGGAGTGGGCGTTCGACCTCGCCCGCCGACTGCCCGTCGGGATCAAGCTCGGCCCTGGCATCGACCGCGACCTCATCCCCGACGACTTCGAGGCGCAGTGGGTCTCGGTCGACCGCGAGGTGGTCGAGTTGGTGCTCTGGTCGGGAGCTCTCGCCCGCCCCGGCATCCGTCGTGCCGCCCTGGTGCTGAGCGCCGGCGGGATCGCCGAACTCTCCGCCGCGGGTGACTCCCCCGACGCGGAGACCGGCGACCTGGCCGAGTATCTCGTCGAACCCGACGGCGCCGTCATCCGTGCCCGGCTGATCGGAGATCTCGCCCGCAGCCTGGACGGCCGGATGCTCGACCCGACGATCGCCTGGATCACCTCGGACGAGCTCCCCGCGACCCCGTTCGGTCAGGTGTTCCGGGTGGTGGAGCGGTTCCCGCTCGACGTGAAGACCCTGAAGCGTGAACTCGGGGTGCGGGGAATCGGCACGCTGGAGATCAAGAAGCGCGGTGTCGACATCGACCCCGCGCAGTTCCGCACCAAGCTCGCGCTCTCGGGCGAGGCCGGCGCGACGCTCGTGCT
The DNA here is from genome assembly GCF_014653215.1 of Pseudolysinimonas yzui. Classification (GTDB taxonomy): domain Bacteria; phylum Actinomycetota; class Actinomycetes; order Actinomycetales; family Microbacteriaceae; genus Pseudolysinimonas_A; species Pseudolysinimonas_A yzui. Next base: position 136,193 of record NZ_BNAI01000004.1, read on the forward strand.
GACCAGGATCGCGGGCACGCGCACCGCGATCCTGGTCGAGCGGATCTGATCCGATCCGGGCGGCTCAGTACGGGTAGGTCGAGTACGCGGCGCCCATGCTGGCCATCCACACGGCGAAGATGATGACGCCGATGATGTACAGCACGAAGATGCCGGTGAAGACGTAGCCGATGATGAGGCCCGCGACGGCGAGGCCGCGACCGCCCTCTCCCGTGCGCTTGATCTGGCTGAGCGCGATATGGCCGCAGATGATGCCACCGGGCGCGATGACGAAGGCCAGCACGAGGGCGAGGATCGCGAGGGTGTTGGTCGGCGGGGCGTAGTAGCCGGCCGCCGGGGGCTGGCCATAGGCCGGGTAGGTCGGCTGAGCGGCCGGCGCAGCGGGGGCGGCAGGCGGGGCGGGCGGGGCCGGCGGCGGCGTCGCGCCGTCGGGCGAAGGAACGGGCGGAACCGGAGGCTGAGGATCGGTCATGGCCCTAAGTCTGCACGATCGTGACGGGAAGCGTGGAGTCCGCGCCGAACTCCGCAGAGGGCGGGTGACCCTCGGCAACCAGCCGCGCACCGAGGGCGGCGATCATCGCCCCGTTGTCGGTGCACAGCGCGAGCGGAGGGATGCGCAACGCGATGCCCGCCGCCTCGGCGCGCTGCGTCGCGAGCTCGCGCACCCGGGCGTTCGCGACGACTCCGCCGCCGAGCAGCAGGCGCGGCACCCCGAAGTCACGACAGGCGGCGATCGCCTTCGCCGTGAGCACATCGGCGACGGACTCGCGGAACCCCGCCGCGACATCCGCGACGTCGAGGGTCTCGCCCGCCTGCTCGACGTGACGGGCGACCGCGGTCTTGAGCCCCGAGAACGAGAAGTCGTAGCGGTGCTTCGCGAGGTCCTTCGCGTGCGTCAGCCCGCGCGGGAACCGGATCGCCTCGGGGTCGCCGTCGGCCGCCGCCGCGTCGATGCGCGGGCCCCCGGGATACGGCAGTCCGAGCAGCCGAGCGACCTTGTCGAAGGCCTCCCCCGCGGCGTCGTCGATCGTCTCGCCGAGCAGCTCGACATCGCTCGTGAGGTCGCGTACGAGAAGCAGAGAGGTGTGCCCGCCGCTCACCAGCAGGGCGACGGTCGGCAGCTCGAGGTCGCCCCCGTCGGCCCGCAACAGGTCGGCCCCGACGTGTCCGACGAGATGGTTGACGCCGTAGAGCGGCAGGTCGAGCGCGATCGCGAGCGCCTTCGCGGCGCCCACCCCGACCATGAGCGCGCCCGCGAGGCCCGGCCCGGCCGTCACCGCGATCGCGTCGAGATCGTGCACCCCCACGCCGGCTTCGGCGAGCGCCGCCTCGAGCGTCGGCCGCAGCGCCTCGAGGTGGGCGCGCGCGGCGACTTCGGGCACGACGCCGCCGTAGCGGGCGTGCTCGTCCATGCTCGACGCGATGACGTTGGCGAGCAGCTCCCGTCCGCGTACGATGCCGACACCGGTCTCGTCGCACGAGGTCTCGATGCCGAGCACCAGCGGGGCGGCCGCGTGAGCCGTCATGCGAGCGTCGCCTGGTGCTCGGGCACCGCGAGGCGCATGATCACGGCATCCACTCCGTCGGGCTGGTAGTAGTTCGGCCGCACCGCGATCTCGGCGAAGCCGAGCTGTCGGTACAGGGCCTGCGCTCCCGGGTTGTCGGCCCGCACCTCGAGGAAGACCTCGGTCGCGCCCCGGCGGCGCGCCTCGTCGAGCAGAGCGAGCATCAGGGTGCGGCCGAGGCCGCGACGGCGGGCCTGCTCGACGACGGCGATCGTCTGGATGTCGGCCTGCCCGCTCCCCTCGGGGGCGAGCAACCCGGCGTAGCCGTCGACGCCGCCGTCGGGTGCCTCCGCGACGAGGTAGTAGCCGTGGGGGCCGCCGATCTCGGCCGCCATCGTCGCGGGCGACCACGCGTCGGTCTCGAACATCGCCGTCTCGATCGCCATGATCGCCTCGAGGTCGGCGTCGGTCGCGCGCCGCAGCGTCCAGCTCATCGCGGAACCCCCGGCATCGTGACATCCGGCGCACGCAGGTAGAGGGGTTCGGCGGGCCCGAGCGGGCGGCCGGACGCGAGCAGCAGCTCGGCGACGAGGGCGAGGGATGCGGCACTCATCGTGGGCGGGTCGAGCACCGGCACGCCGGGGTGGCGGCTGGTGATCGCGTCGAAGCCGTCGCGCACGCACAGCTCCGGGCCCTCGAGGCGCATCACGCCGGCGTCGTAGAGCGACCAGGCGACCTCGCGGCGGCGGGCGTCGGTGACGACGAGCACCCGCTCCTCGTGGCCGTAGGCGATCGCGTCGTGCGACACGATCGGATGCACGGGAACCCCGACCCCGAAGGCGAAGGCGCGTGCGGCGGCGATGCCGACTCGCAGCCCGGTGAACGGCCCGGGGCCCATCCCCGCGACGACCGCCTCGACCTCGCGCGGCTCGATGCCGGCGTCGTCGAGCGCGGCACGCAGCAGGGTGCCGATCGCCTCGGCGTGCCGACGGGTGCCGGGCTCGGCGGCTTCGGCGAGCACGCGCCCGCCGTCGACGACGGCGACGCTCGTCCCCGCCGAGGTGTCGATCGCGAGCAGCACGATCTGAAGCCTATGCACTCCCCGCGAGGCGAGCATCCAGGTGGGCCCAGCGGGGGCCGTGGCCGGTGATCGTGACGTCGCGGGTGTCGTCGAGGGAGTCGCGGGCGATCGCGATGTCGATCCAGGAGTCGGCGACACCGTCGAGTTTTCCCGCCCCCCACTCGACGACGACGATCGCGCCGTCGTAGTCGAGGTCGAGGTCGTCGAGTTCCCGGGCGGTCGCGAGGCGGTACGCGTCGACGTGCACCAGCGGCACGCCGGATGCGGTCGGATGCTCGCGCGCGAGCACGAAGGTGGGGCTGGTGACCGCGCCCCGAGCCCCCAACGCGGCGCCCAGACCGCGCGTCAGGGTGGTCTTTCCCGCGCCGAGGGGCCCGTCGAGCACGACGAGATCTCCCGCCGCGAGGAGGGCGGCGAGTCGGGCCCCGAGCTCCTCCATCGCGTCGGCGTCGGGGATGCTGAGCCGCGTCGTCATCCGGAGGCGGCGCCGTCGACGAACACCCGTGGCACGCGGGAGCCGACACGGGTGACGATCTCGTAACCGATGGTGTCGGCCGCCCGTGCCCAGTCGCTCGCGCTCGGCGCGCCGGTCGCCGGGTCGCCCCACAGCACGACGCGGTCGCCGACCGCGACAGGGTCGTCGCCGACGTCGACGAGGAACTGGTCCATCGCGATGCGTCCGACCTGCGGGTAGGCCGTCCCGCCGATCGCGACGGTGCCCCGCCCCGACGCCGACCGCGGTACACCGTCGGCGTACCCGAGCGCGACGAGGGCGAGGGTGGTCTCGTGGGCGGTGCGTTCGATGAAGCCGTACGACATCCCGGTATCGGCGGGCACCCGCCGCACGGCCGCCACCGTGCCGGCGAGTTCCATCACGGGCGTGAGGCCGAGCGCTGCGGGGTCGACGCCGTCGCCGTACTCGACGCCGTACAGCCCGATGCCGAGGCGCACGAGGTCGAACCGGGCGTCGGGACGGGTGAGGGCGGCCTGGGTCGAGGCGATGTGGCGCACCTCCGGGTCGAGCCCGGCGTCGTGGGCCGCGTCGACGAGTTCGGCGAACAGGTCGAGTTGCCGGTCGTCGTCGGCGGGGGAGGTGTTCGACAGGTGGGAGAAGATGCCCCGCACGCGGAGCCGCCCGCTGCGCACGTGGTCGGCCGCGCGGGCGAACGCCGCGAAGGCGTCGGTCGGGGCGAAGCCGTTGCGACTGAGCCCGGTGTCGACTTTGAGGTGCACGGTGGCGCCGGCCGCGGCCGCGCGTTCCAGCTGGTCGATCGTGCTCACCCCGAGGTCGATGTCGTGCTCCACCGCCGTGGGCGCGTCGAGGTCGGGGCCGTGCAGCCAGGCCAGCACGGGGGTGCCGATGCCGGCGGCCCGCAGTTCGAGAGCCTCGGCGAGGTCGGCGACTCCCAGCCAGTCGACGCCTTCTTCGGCGAGGGCTCGCGCCACCCCGACCGCGCCGTGGCCGTACGCCTGCGCCTTGACGACTCCCATCACCTGCGCGGGGGCGACGGCGGCGCGCAGCACCCGAAGGTTGGCGCGCAGGGCTCCGAGGTCGATGCGGGCCTCGCGCAGCATCACGTCGGGTCCCGACGCGTCGGCGAATCGGAGGTTTCGGTGATGACCTGGGCGATCGCGACTCCGGCGTCGTGCGACATCGAGAGATGGATGTCGGTGATCCCCCGCTTCTCGGCGATCGCGGCGGCCGCTCCGGTCAGGCGCATCGATGGGTTGCCTTCGGCATCCGACACGACCTCCATGTCGTGCCAGGTGACTCCGGTGGCATCGCCGAGGGCTTTCATGAGCGCCTCCTTCGCGGCGAACCGCCCGGCGAGCGAGCGGAGCGGCAGCTCGCGTTCGCTCACGGCGAACAAGCGCTCGCGCAGGCGCGGGGTGCGACCCACGGCACGCTCGAACCGCGCGAGGTCGACGATGTCGATCCCGATCCCCGCGATCGCCATCAGACCACCTCGTCGCCGGCTACTCGACCGTGACGGACTTGGCGAGGTTGCGCGGCTGATCGACATCGAGGCCCTTCGCGGTCGCCAGCTCCATCGCGAAGACGTGCAGAGGAACGACGGCGAGCAGCGGCTCGAACAAGGGGCCGGCGAGCGGGATGCGGATCACCTCGTCGGCGAACGGCAGCACCTCGACGTCGCCGATCTCGGCCACCGCGATGACGCGAGCGCCCCGCGCGCGGATCTCCTGGATGTTCGAGATCACCTTCGGGTGCAGCGAGTTCGGGTCGCGCGGCGACGGAACGATGACGATCACCAGCTGCCCCGGTTCGATCAGCGCGATCGGGCCGTGCTTGAGCTCGCCGGCCGCGAAGCCCTCCGCGTGGATGTAGGCGAGTTCCTTCAGCTTCAGCGCGCCCTCGAGGGCGATCGGGTATCCCGCGTGACGGCCGAGGAAGAGCACCGACTGCACGTCACCCATCCACCGGGCGAAGTCCGCGATGCGCTCCCCCGACGTCTCGACGACCTGGTCCAGTTTCGCGGGCAGGTTCTGCAGCTCTTCGACGAGCGCCGAGACCGCGGGCGCGTCGAGGGTTCCGCGGATCGTCGCGAGATGCAACCCGAGCAGATACAAAGCGGTGATCTGCGCCACGAAGGCCTTCGTCGACGCGACCGCCACTTCGGGGCCGGCGTGCGTGTAGAGCACGGCATCCGACTCCCGCGGGATCGTCGCCCCCTGGGTGTTGCAGATCGAGAGCGTACGAGCCCCGTGCTTCTTGGCGTACTGCACGGCCAACAGAGTGTCCATCGTCTCGCCGGATTGGCTCACCGAGACCACGAGCGTGCGTTCACCGATGACCGGATCCCGGTAGTGGAACTCGTGGGAGAGCTCGACGTCGACCGGGATGCGCGCCCACGACTCGATCGCGTACTTGCCGACGAGGCTCGCATAGGCCGCCGTTCCGCAGGCGAGCACGACGATGCGGTCGATGTCGGTGAGCAGACCGTCGAAGGATTCGAGTTCCGGCAGGTGCACCGCACCGTCGACGATGCGGCCGATGAGGGTCTTGCCGACCGCCTCGGGCTCTTCGCTGATCTCCTTCTTCATGAAGGTCGGCCAGCCGCCCTTCTCGGCGGCAGAGGCATCCCAGGCGATCTCGAATTCGCGCGCCGCCACGGGGTTGCCCGCGAAGTCGGTGACCTCGACGGAGCCGGGCCGGATGGTGACGATCTGGTCTTGCCCGATCTCCATCGCGCGTCGGGTGTGATCGACGAACGCCGCGACGTCGGAGCCGAGGAAGTTCTCGCCATCGCCGAGACCGACCACGAGCGGCGAGTTGCGCCGGGCACCGACGACGACGCCGGGCTGGTCCTGGTGCACCACGAGCAGAGTGAATGCCCCCTCGAGTCGGGCGACCGCACGACGCAGGGCGATCGTGAGGTCGCCGGTCTCGCGGTAGAGGCGGCCGACGAGAAGCGCCGCGACCTCGGTGTCGGTCTCGCTCGAGAACTCGGCCCCGGCATCCGTCAGTTCCCGCTTGAGTTCGGCGAAGTTCTCGATGATGCCGTTGTGGATGAGGGCGAGCTTGCCGTCGTCGCCCAGATGCGGGTGCGCGTTCCCGTCGGTCGGACCGCCGTGAGTGGCCCAGCGCGTGTGGCCGATGCCGGTGTGGCCGTCGGCGATCGGCGTCTCCGCGAGCTCCTCGGAGAGCATCCCGAGCTTGCCGGCTTTCTTGCGGGTGCCGAGGTGTCCGCCGTTGTCGAGCACCGCGACACCAGCCGAGTCGTAGCCCCGATACTCGAGCCGCTTGAGGCCGCCCATGAGCACTTCGAGACTGCTGCCCGGCCCGACGTACCCGACGATGCCACACATGAGAACCGATTCTATGTTTTCCTGGGTCAGATGTCCGACCCTTCCTCTGCGCACAGCGGGTCCACTCCGTTCCTCGAGATCGATCGGGCGGAGTGGGCGGCGCTCGCCCCGTCGACCCCGCTCCCCTTGGGCGCCGGCGAGGTCGAGCGGCTGCGCGGGCTCGGCGACACCCTCGACCTCACCGAGGTCGCCGAGGTCTATGTGCCCCTCAGCCGTCTGCTCAACCTCTACGTCGCGGGGGCGCTCGCCACGGGCTCGGCGGTGCGTGAGTTCCTCGGGCAGCCGGCGCGCCCGACCCCGTTCGTGATCGGTGTCGCCGGCTCCGTCGCGGTCGGCAAGTCGACGATCGCCCGCCTGCTGCGGGAGCTGCTCTCCCGCTGGCCCGACACCCCGACGGTCGAACTGGTGACGACCGACGGGTTCCTGCTGCCGAATGCCGAGCTCGAACGCCGCGGACTGATGGAACGCAAGGGGTTCCCCGAGAGTTACGACCGCCGGGCTCTGCTGCGTTTCGTGTCGGAGGTGAAGAGCGGTGCCGCCGAGGTGCGTGCGCCGGTCTATTCGCACCTGGTCTACGACGTCGTGCCCGACGAGCACATCGTGGTGCGGCGCCCCGACGTGCTGATCGTCGAGGGCCTCAACGTGCTGCAGCCGCCCGCCTCGGGCCGGCTCGCGGTGAGCGACCTCTTCGATTTCACGATCTACGTGGATGCCCGCACGGCCGATATCGAGCGGTGGTACGTCGAGCGGTTCCTGCGGCTGCAGCGCGGAGCGTTCGCCGACCCGTCATCGTTCTTCCACCGCTACGCCGCCCTGAGCGAGGAGGAAGCCGTCGCCCGGGCTCGCGCGATCTGGAACGGGATCAACGGTCCCAACCTCGCGCAGAACATCCTGCCGACGCGCGCGCGGGCGTCGCTCGTGCTGCGGAAGGGGCCCGATCACACGGTCTCGACCGTGCTTCTGCGTAAGGTCTAGACGCCCTCGAGCACGAACACCGGGATCTGCCGGTCGGTTCGCTCCTGGTAGTCCGCGTAGGGCGGGTACGCCGCCACTGACCGTTCCCACCAGATCGCCTTCTCGTCGCCGTGCACCTCGCGCGCGCGGTAGTCGCGCTTCTCGGCGCCGTCCTGCAGTTCGACCAGCGGATTCGCGATGAGGTTGAAATACCACTGCGGATGCTGCGGCGCGCCGCCGCGGGATGCCACGACCGCGTACACCCCGTCATGCTCGACCCGCATGAGCGCGGTCTTGCGCAGCTTCCCGCTCTTCGCCCCGACGGTCGTCAGCACGATGATCGGCAGCCCGGTGTCGCGGAGCGTGTCGGCTTCGGTACCGCCCGACGCCTCGTAGCGTTCGGCCTGGGCCCGGGCCCACCCGCTCGTGCTCGGCGCGTATTCCCCCTGCAGCGGCATCCTCAGTCCAATCCCGTTCCGTACTTCTCGATCAAGTCTCCCTGAATCGTGTACGTGTAGCTGGCCGAGTAGTAGTCGTTGCTCAGCGAGACCAGGATCTCGGGCTCGCCCTCGTCGTTCGCGCGCACGGAGGGGTAGAAGCCGGTGAAGTCGCTCCAGCCGGTGTCGGCCTTCGACCGGGCGACCAGGTCGGCGACGATCGAGAAGTCGATGCGCGACGCGTCGAAGAGGCCGTTGACGACCCCGCTGTACGGACCTTCCCGCCCGGCGCGGCCATACCGCCACTGGTAGGTGTCGGTCGTCGTGGCCCCCACCGATGTCGGGGCTTCGACAAGCACGTAACTGTCGTAGAAGTTGACTGCGACGAAGTCGTAGGAGCCGATGACCGCCGCGAGATCGTCGATCGCCTCCTGCTGGTGCAGTCCGGTGCGCATGTCGTTGCCGTCCCAGCGGCCCTGGGCGATGTTCGTGACCGTCCACCCGATCGTGCGATACGCCGGGATGAGAACGAGCGCCCCGCCCACGAGCACCAGGATGATCGCGAGCGCCCGGCTCCACAGGGGAACGGTGCCCCGGGGACGCGGCTCGGGCATCTTCGCCAGCACCGCCGGGTCGAGCGGCTCGCCGTTGAGCGTCGCCCCGGTCGCCGGCACAGCCGTCGGCTCGGGGTTGAGCACCGCCTCGGTGGGCACCGGTTGCACCCGGGTCGACCCGATGATCCCGGGGACGCGCCCCGGTGCGGTGAGCACCCCCTGCCGACGGCGACGACTGCCGAGGACGCCCGCGACCGTGAGCACGACGGGAATGCCGACGGCCCAGACGATCGTGTAGATCCAGTCGCCCGTGAAGATCGACCCGAGGATGCTTCCGAGCCCCGCCCCGATCCCGAGCAGGAGCGCGACGCGCAGGATCACACTGCCGACGCTCATCAGGAGGTCACCGCGCCGGCCAGGCGGGCGCCTGCTGGGGAACGGAGACGTCTTGAGGAGTGGATGCCGGCCCCGCCGTCACGGCGACCTGCGGCGCGTCGGCGGCCAGGCGCACGACGGTCACGATCTCACCTCTCCCGGCGACCGCGCCGTCGGAACGGTGGACGCGCACCCGATCCGAGACCTCGTAGGCGGGCACGTCGGTCGCCGCCACCACGAGGCGGGCGTCATAGGCGTACGCCCCGTTGAGCTGGGCCCCTGTCGGCACGGCGCTCGTGACCCGGGCGTACGCCTGCCGTCCGGCCGCGACCGCGTCGGCCAGCTGCGTCGGCGAGACCCCGGTGCGGCCGAACATCGGCGACACGATCGCGAAGACGACGAACAGGATGGTCGCGATGATCGCCAGCAAGGCGAGGGCGTAGAGGGCGAGCCGCACCCCGATGTTCTCGGGGTCGACGACGAAGGACGAGATGCCGATCGCCGCGAGGGCGACGACCGCCGAGACGAGCGCGAAGAGACCGAGCCTGAGCCGCATGGCGGCGAGTCTATTGACCCCGGAAGTCAGAGCGCGAGCCGCGCGCGAACCACCTCGGCGAGCTCCGCGGCGAGCGATTGCGCGGCGGCGACGTCGGCCGCTTCGACCATGACCCGCACGAGCGGTTCGGTACCCGACGGGCGCAGCAGCACCCGCCCGGTGTCGCCGAGCCGCTGCTCGACGCGGCGGACGGCATCCGCCACCTCGGCGTCGGAGTCGAGCCGGGCCAGATCGACGTCGGGCACGTTGACGAGCACCTGCGGGTAGACGGTCATCGCCGTGGCCAGATCGGCGAGCGTCCGCCCGGAGCGCACCACCTCGGCGGCGAGCTGGAGACCGGTGAGCAGCCCGTCGCCGGTCGTGGAGTAGCGACGGAAGACGATGTGGCCCGACTGCTCGCCGCCCAGCGCGAGCCCGTGTTCGGCCAGGGCCTCCAGCACGTAGCGGTCGCCCACGGCGGTCTCGAGCAGGCGGATGCCGTGCTGGGCCATCGCCAGCCGCAGCCCGAGATTGCTCATCACGGTGGCGACCAGGGTGTCGTCGGTCAGCATCCCCCGATCGCGCATCGAGATCGCCAGGATCGCCATGATGCGGTCGCCGTCGATGACCTCGCCGGTGTGGTCGATCGCGAGGCACCGGTCGGCGTCACCGTCGTGGGCGATGCCGAAGTCGGCGCCGAGCTCGAGCACCTTCGCCCGCAACGGCTCGAGGTGGGTCGAGCCGACACCGTCGTTGATGTTGAGACCGTCGGGGTCGTTCCCGATGACCGTGACGGTGGCTCCCGCGTCGGTGAACAGTTGCGGCGAGATTCCCGCCGCGGCCCCGTTGGCGCAGTCGATGACGACGTGCAGCCCGTCGAGCCGCAGACCCTCGAGGGTTCCGAGCAGATGCACCAGGTAGCGATCCTCGGCGTCGGCGAACCGACGGATGCGGCCCACGTCGGCACCGGTCGGCAGCAGCTCCGGTGCCGCGAGGGCGGCTTCGATGCGATCCTCGACCTCATCGGGCAGCTTCGTGCCGCCGTAGGCGAAGAACTTGATGCCGTTGTCGGGTGCCGGGTTGTGCGAGGCCGAGACGACGACGCCGAAGTCGGCCTGGATGTCGTGCACCAGGAACGCGACGGCCGGGGTCGGGATGACGCCCGCATCGAGCACGTCGATTCCCGAGCTCGCGAGGCCTGCCGCGACCGCCGCCGAGATGAACTCGCCGGAGATGCGCGGATCGCGCGCGAGCACCGCCCGCGGACGGCGACCCTCGGCCCGCCGTCGCTCCGCGTGCCGACCCTTGGTCAGAACCGTCGCGGCAGCCTGCGCGAGGCCGAGGGCGAAGTCGCCGGTGATGATCTCACCGTTCGCCAGCCCTCGGACTCCGTCGGTACCGAAGAGTCGAGCCATGAGCGCGAGCGCCCGAAGACTAGCGCTTCGAGAACTGCGAGGCCTTGCGTGCCTTCTTCAAGCCCGCCTTCTTACGCTCGATCACGCGGGCATCCCGCGTGAGGAATCCCGCCTTCTTGAGCGCCGGACGGTTGTTCTCACGGTCGATCTCGTTGAGCGAGCGGGCGATCGCGAGGCGCAGCGCGCCGGCCTGGCCCGAGGGGCCACCGCCGGTGATCTTCGCGATCACGTCGTAGCTGCCGACGAGGTCGAGCACCTTGAACGGGTCGGTGATGAGCTGCTGGTGCAGCTTGTTCGGGAAGTACTCCTCGAGCGTGCGGCCGTTCACCTTGAAGGTGCCGGAGCCCGGGTTGATGCGCACGCGGGCGATGGCCTCCTTGCGACGGCCCACGGCGGCGCCGGGAACGTTGAGGATGCGCGGCGTGCGGGGCTCAGCGGCCTGCTCGCTCGGGGTCTCGGTGCTGAACGAGGTCAGCACCTCGTCGGACACGATGTCTTCGATCTTCGCCATGGTCATAGTCCTTACTGGGCGACCTGAGTCAGGGTGTAGGCCTTCGGCTGCTGGGCAGCATGCGGGTGCTCGGCGCCCGCATAGACCTTGAGCTTCTTGATCTGGGCACGGCCCAGCGAGTTCTTGGGCAGCATCCCGCGGATGGCCTTCTCGACCGCACGCGTCGGGTGCTTCTCGAGCATCTCCACGTAGGTCTGAGCCGACAGACCGCCCGGGTAACCCGAGTGGCGGTAGGCGAGCTTCTTCTCGAGCTTCTGACCGGTGAGGGCGACCTTCTCGGCATTGATGACGATGACGAAGTCACCCATGTCCATGTGCGGGGCGAAGGTGGGCTTGTGCTTGCCGCGCAGGAGGGCGGCGGCGTGGCTGGCGAGACGACCCAGCACGACGTCGGTCGCGTCGATGACGACCCAGTCGCGCTTGATGTCCGCCGGCTTGGGGCTGAACGTACGCGTCACAGTGTGAACTGCTTTCTTCGAGGAGATCGTGAATCCCACTCCGGTGAGCGTTGACCACGGATCGCGGTCAACCCTGCGGTGGAGGGCTCGGATCGTCGCCTCCGGGGTGGAGGCAACCTCGTAAGACTAGTCCGTGCTTCCGTCCGGGTCAAACGCGGTCGCGGCATCCCGTCGCGCCCGGGTCTGCTCGGCGCGCGCGGCGAGTTCCTCGTCGGGCGGGTAGCCCACCTCGGCGAGCGTCAGACCCTTCGCCGGCGCGACCACGAACTCGCTCGAGCGGGTGGCGGCATCCCGCAGTTGCGCCGCTCGGTCGATCGCGAGCCGTCCGTCGCCGGCGGCGACACACGCCCCGACGAGGGCGCGCACCATCGAGTGGCAGAACGCGTCGGCGCGCACGGTCGCGACCAGCACCCCGTCGACATCCCGCTTCCAGGCGAACTCCTGGAGGGTGCGGATCGTCGTCGCCCCCTCCCGCGGCCGGCAGAACGAGGCGAAGTCGTGCAGCCCGAGCAGACTGCGGGCGGCCGCATCCATCGCGTCGACGTCGAGACCGGTCGGATGCCACACCTCGTAGCCGCGGCGACGAGGGTCGCGCAGGGCGGCGGCATCGGCGATGCGGTACTCGTAGCGACGCCACGCGGCCGAGAACCGGGCGTCGAATCCGGGGGGCGCGAACGTCGCGCGCTGCACCTGCACGTCGCCGGATGCTCCCGCGATGCCGTTGAGCCGGCGCACGAGGGCGTTGAGCCCCTTCGGTGCCGGCCCGCCTCGGCGCGGACGGTCGAGGTCGGCGATCTGGGTGTCGTCGAGGTCGACGTGGGCGACCTGCCCGGTGGCGTGCACCCCGACGTCGGTGCGCCCGGCGACGGTGACCGTCGGGGCCGCCCCGACCGTGCGGAAAATGGTGCCGAGTGCGGATTCGAGTTCGCCCTGCACCGTGCGAAGACCCGGCTGTTTCGCCCAGCCGGTGAAGTCACCGCCGTCGTAAGCGAGGTCGAGCCGGATGCGTGCCACCCGACGAGTCTGCCGCACCGGGTTACCCTGGTTCACGTCATCCCTACCCCGTTGACGACTGCGACATGACCTCACTGCCGAGCCCGACCGTCCCATCCGACCGCTTCCGCGTGCCGGGTCTCGACGGCATCCGGGCACTCGCCGTGACGACCGTCATCGTCTTCCACCTCGTCCCAGGAACCCTCATCGGCGGTTACCTCGGGGTCGACATCTTCTTCGTCGTCAGCGGCTTTCTCATCACCACCCTGTTGCTGCGCGAGCGCGTGACGACGGGACGCATCTCGCTCCGCGGCTTCTGGACCCGGCGCGCCCGGCGCCTGCTCCCCGCGCTCGCCCTCCTCCTCCTGGCCTGCTGCACCGCTGCCCTGTTCGTCGGCGGCGACGTGCTCGTCGCGCTCGGCACCCAGGTCGTCGGGGCGGTCACCTTCTCGAGCAACTGGCTGTTCATCGCGCAGGGGGCCTCGTACTTCGACGAGACCGTGCCGCAGCTGTTCCGCAACCTGTGGTCGCTCGCCGTCGAAGAGCAGTTCTACGTCGTCTGGCCCCTGCTCGTGGTGCTCGTGCTCGTGCGGATCCCGCGTTGGGCGAAACTCACCGCGATCGCCGCGATCGCCGTCGCGTCCGCCGCCTGGATGGGGGTGTCGTACTCGGCGGTCGATCCCACTCGCGTCTACTACGGCACCGACACGCACGCGTTCGGGCTCGCCATCGGGGCGTTCCTCGCGGTGCTGTTGCTCGGACGGGGCGTCGCGCCCCTCGGCGAGGCGCCCGGTGGGATGACCGCGCGTGTCACCCGTTGGACGCTCGGACTGGCCGGCCCCCTCGCGGTCGGGGCGCTCATCGCCCTCGCGGTGCTGATGAGCGGCGACTCCGACCTGACCTATCGCGGTGGACTCGCGCTGGTCGCCGTGCTCAGCGCCGTCGCGATCGCCGCCCTGACGGTGCCCGGCTCGCTGCTCGCCCGTACCCTCGACCTGGCGCCCATCCGATGGGTCGGGGTGCGCAGCTACGGCCTCTACCTGTGGCACTGGCCGGTGTTCGTGCTCGTCGGGTCGGCCCTGCCCACCTGGCCGCGCGAAGGCTGGGAGGCCGCCGCGCTCGGCGGGATCGCGCTCGCCGTCACCGTGGTCGCGGCGGCACTCTCCTACCGCTTCATCGAGCAGCCGATCCGCCGTCACGGGTTCCGGGCGACGGCGCGTGCCGTGCTCGACTCCGCGCCACGCAGCCGCCGCGCCCTCGGGGCCGCGTTCGCGATGGTGCTCGCCACCGGACTCGCCGGAACGAGCATCGCGGCCCTCATCGCCGACCCGGGTCGCGGCGAGGCCCAGGCCTACATCGAAGCGGGCCAGGAAGCGATCGACGAGGCCGCCCCCGTGGCGCCCGTCGAGGACGACGCCATCGCGAGTGCCGCGGCGGATGCCATCACGACCGGCGACGAGATCACGGCGATCGGCGACTCGGTGCTGCTCGCGGCGGCACCGGCCATGCAGACCGCCTATCCGGGGATCGCGATCGACGCGTCGGTGTCACGCTCGATGTATGCCGCCCCGGGGATCCTGCAGGCGCACGCGGCTGCCGGCACGCTCCGGCCCGTCGTCGTGATCGCGCTCGGCACCAACGGCCCGATCGAGCGGAGCACCCTCGAGGAGGTGCGGAGCATCATCGGCCCGTCTCGCGAACTCATCGTCGTCAACGCGCAGGCGCCGCGCGGCTGGATCCCGGGGGTGAACGCCGAGCTGTCGTCGTTCGCGCTCGTCTACCGCAACGTCGAGCTGGCCAACTGGCACGACGCCATCCAGCCCTACCTCCACGAGATGGCCCGCGACCAGGTGCACTTCGGGCCGATCGGCGCGGGCATCTTCGCGGCGGCGGTGACCGACGCCGTCGACCGGCTCGCCGCCCTCCCGCCGTTGCGCGACGAATCCGCCGACCTCTCGCTGCCGACGCCCTTCTGACCCGGGAGGGTCAGAACTCTTCGACGAAGGCGACGCTGCGGGTCTCGGGAACGAATCCCATCCCGGTGTAGAGGCTCAGCGCCCCCGACGGGTTCTCGCTGTCGACATCCAGCGCCACCTTCTCGTGCCCCTCCTCGCGGTACCGGCGGAAGGCCGCGGCGAGAAGGGCCGGGGCGACACCCTTGCGCCGCCATGCGCGGGTGACGCCGACGAGCGGGATGTATCCGCCCACGTAGCCCTGCGAGGCGAAGTCGTCGGGGTAGACCTGGGTCAGCACGAACCCGGCCACCTCGTCGCCGTCGAGCGCGATCACCGAGAGGTCGAACCGGGAGGTCGGCTGCTCCATCATCGAGGTCCAGCCCTCCTCGGTGCTCGGCTGACTGCCCCAGTGGTCGCGGAAGGCGTCGTTCTTCGCCTCCATGATGCGCGCGCTGTCGGCGGCCGTCGGGATGGCGAGCCTCAGGCCATCCGCGAGGGGGAGGTCGGGGATGTCGATGGAGAGGTCGCGCTTCATCTTCGTGAAGTACCGCGCGAGCGGCAGGCCGAGGCGTTCGGCGAGCCGGAGCTGGCTGGCGTTGCGCTCCTCGACGTAGAACATGACCCAGCCGGGCAGGTCGAGCTCGGAGGCCGCGAGGTGCTGTCGCCCCCGCGTGCGATGCCACTCCATGAGCACCCGCCCGATGCCGCGTCCGCGGTGCGACGGGCGCACGCCACCGAACGCGATCGAGCGCACGATCGTCTCGGGATCCGGTGGCGCGATCTGCAGACCGGTGGCCACGACCTGGCCGTCCGCTTCCGCGATGACGCTGTCGGCGGCGAGGTCGATCCAGGAGTGGCGGAGTTCGTCGTCGACCTCCTCGCGCGTCTCCGTCCACTCGGGGTGGTCGGCGGCCGCGATGGCGGCGTACAACTCGACGATCGCATCGACGTCGTCGAAGGTCGCCCGGCGCCAGGAAACGCCGGACGGGCCCGTCGGGAGTTCGAGTCCCGCCGGAGCGGCGACTCGAGCACTCAACGGGCCCGTCACGGGATTGCTACTTCGCGTCGTCCTCGGCGGGAGCCTCATCCGCGGCGGCCTCGGGGGCCTCCTCGGCGGGGGTCTCCTCGGCGGGAGCCTCTTCGACGGCGGTCTCTTCGACGACCTCGGCCGGAGTCTCTTCGACCTCGGCGGCCTCGTCGGCGACGGGCGTCTCGGCCTTGGCGGCCTTCGCCGGCTTGTCGGCAGCAGCCTTCGCGGCGGCGGCCTTCTTGGCGGACGGCTTCTTCACGACCGGCTCGAGCACGAGCTCGATGACCGCCATCGGGGCGTTGTCGCCCTTACGGTAGCCGGTCTTCGTGATGCGGGTGTAGCCGCCCTCACGGTCTTCGACCTGCGGCGCGATCTCGGTGAACAGCTTGTGCACGACACCCTTGTCCGAGATGATCCCGAGCACCCGGCGACGGGCGTGGAGGTCACCGCGCTTCGCGAAGGTGATGAGACGCTCGGCGAGCGGACGCAGGCGCTTGGCCTTCGTCTCGGTCGTCTGAATGCTCTCGTGCGTGAACAGTGCGGCGGCGAGGTTCGCGAGCAGCAGACGCTCGTGAGCCGGGCCGCCTCCGAGGCGGGGACCCTTGGTGGGCTTAGGCATGGTGCTTCTCTCTCAGTTCCGTCAGAGCGTGAGCCGCGAGGCTCAGCTCTGCTCCTCGTCGTCGTAGCCGCCGTAGAAGTGCGCGCCGTCGAATCCGGGGACGCTGTCCTTGAGTGACAGGCCCATCTCGGTGAGCTTGTCGCGCACCTCGTCGACCGACTTCTGGCCGAAGTTGCGGATGTTCATCAGCTGCGTCTCCGACAGGGCGACCAGTTCGGCGACCGTGTTGATGCCTTCGCGCTTCAGGCAGTTGTAGCTGCGCACGCTCAGGTCGAGATCCTCGATCGGCATGCTCAGCTCGCTCGAGAGCACGGCGTCGACCGGTGCGGGACCGATCTCGATGCCCTCGGCGGCGGAGTTCAGCTCGCGGGCGAGACCGAACAGCTCCACGAGGGTGCGGCCGGCCGATGCGATCGCGTCACGCGGGGTGATCGCGGGCTTCGTCTCGACATCCACGACCAGGCGGTCGAAGTCGGTGCGCTCACCGGCACGCGTCGCCTCGACACGGTAGGTGACCTTCAGCACCGGCGAGTAGATCGAGTCGATCGGGATCTGACCGGCCTCGCTGAACTCGCTGCGGTTCTGCGTCGCCGACACGTAGCCGCGGCCACGCTCGATGGTGAGTTCGAGCTCGAACTTCGCCTTCTCGTTGAGCGTCGCGATGACCAGCTCGGGGTTGTGGATCTCCACGCCGGTCGGTGCCGAGATGTCGGCGGCCGTGACCTGGCCCGCGCCCTGCTTGCGCAGGTAGGCGGTGATCGGCTCGTCGTGCTCGCTCGACACCACGAGGTTCTTGATGTTGAGGACGATCTCGACGACGTCTTCCTTCACGCCCGGAACCGTCGAGAACTCGTGCTGGATTCCGTCGATGCGGATGCTGGTGACCGCTGCGCCGGGGATGGACGACAGCAGGGTGCGGCGCAGCGAGTTGCCGAGGGTGTACCCGAATCCGGGCTCCAACGGCTCGATCACGAACTGCGAACGGAATTCGGAGAGGCTCTCCTCGGACAGGGTGGGACGCTGTGCAATAAGCACGTGTATTCCTTTCAGCGAGGGCGTCCGCCATATGACGCCCACGGAAGAACGGCGGGTGGCTGGGCCGCCGGGTGTTCAGTTGATGGTGAGAATGCTGTCCGGTGTCGTTACACGCGCCGACGCTTCGGCGGACGAACGCCGTTGTGCGCCTGCGGGGTGACGTCGTTGATCGTGCCGACCTCGAGGCCCGCCGCGGTGAGCGAACGGATCGCGGTCTCGCGCCCCGAACCGGGGCCCTTCACGAAGACATCCACCTTCTTCATGCCGTTCTCCTGCGCCTTGCGCGCGGCGGCCTCGGCCGCCATGCCCGCCGCGTAGGGGGTCGACTTGCGCGAGCCCTTGAAGCCGACGTCGCCGCCGGAGGCCCAGGCGATGACCGCACCCGAGGGGTCGGTGATCGAGACGATGGTGTTGTTGAACGTCGACTTGATGTGAGCCTGGCCCACGGCGATGTTCTTCTTTTCCTTGCGGCGCGGCTTGCGGCCCGCGGCTGCCTTGGGAGCGGCCATTACTTCTTGCCTGCCTTCTTCTTGCCGGCGACGGTGCGCTTCGGTCCCTTGCGGGTGCGCGCGTTGGTCTTCGTGCGCTGACCGCGCACCGGGAGGCCGCGACGGTGGCGGATTCCCTCGTAGGAGCCGATCTCGACCTTGCGGCGGATGTCGGCCTGCACCTCGCGACGGAGGTCACCCTCCACCTTGTAGGTGCCTTCGATGAAGTCGCGGAGCGCGACGAGCTGGTCGTCGGTCAGATCCTTGACGCGGATGTCACCGGAGATCCCGGTCTCCTTGAGGGTGAACAGCGCGCGAGTGCGGCCGACCCCGTAGATGTAGGTGAGCGCCACTTCCACGCGCTTGTCGCGCGGGATGTCGACGCCGGCAAGACGTGCCATTGCGTTACTCCTGAGAGTTGTCGGAGGTCTGTGCGTCTCCGGTGCCCGGGCCTCCGACCCGAGGTGTCCCCTCTCGCGAGGTTCTTGGTGACGCTTGTGTGTATTGAGTTATTCGGTGGTCGAGTAGCGGCGCAGCCGCGTGTCGAGACCTATCCCTGACGCTGCTTGTGACGCGGGTTGGACTTGCAGATGACCATGACGCGGCCGTTGCGGCGGATCACCTTGCAGTGATCGCAGATCGGCTTGACGCTCGGGTTGACCTTCATGATGTTTCTTCTCTCGCTGTCATCGTTCCTCCGGTCGCCCGGAGGTCGTTACTTCTCAGCAGGGGCTACTTGTAGCGGTAGACGATGCGGCCGCGGGTGAGGTCGTACGGGCTGAGCTCGACGACCACGCGGTCTTCCGGAAGGATCCGGATGTAGTTCTGGCGCATCTTGCCGGAAATGTGAGCGAGCACCTTGTGCCCGTTCGTGAGCTCTACGCGGAACATCGCGTTCGGCAGAGCCTCCAGCACCGAGCCCTCAAGCTCGATGACGCCGTCTTTTTTCGCCATACCTCTACTAGTACTTTGCTGATCTGCGGGGTGGATTGGTGCACGGGCAGGCCGAAGCCGCCACAAGGCACCAAGGGTCAACCTTACGCCATCCGCCCGTGTCGCGCCAGCCAGCGCTCCCACGTCCCGTTGGTCCGCGTTTTGCGTCCGCGTCCGCGGGCTGAACGCGGACGTAGGCGCAATACGCGGACCAACGTTCAGAGCGACGCGCGCACCGACTCCACGGTGGCAGTCGCGCCGGAGTAGAGGGCGTCGGACGGAGCGAGACCCATCACGGTGGCGACGATGTCGGTGCCGTCGCGCAGCATCCCCTGCAGTTTCACGGCTTCCTCGTCGCCGGGGGCGTCGAACCGCAGAGCCGCCCCCATCGCGCCGAGCAGCGCTTCCGCCGACCCGCCGCTCTCGGCGATCTCGGATGCCGGCCCCACGAAGCGCTCGTGGCGCGACAGTTTGCGGATGGGCTGGCGCCCGACGCGTTCCACGGAGTCGTCGATCGCGGGGTTCGAGAACCGCTCGAGCGTCTTCTCGAGGTACGCCCGTTGCTCCGCCGCCGGGAAGTCGTGCTTCGCGACCAAGAAGGCCGCCGTCTCGGCGAGTACGGCTTCCACCGCCGCCCGCACCGCGGCATCCGCGAGGGCGGCGGCGATCGTCGCGTGACCCGCGAGGCGCCCGTAGTAGGCCGTCGTCGCGTGGCCGGTGTTGACGGTGAACAGTTTGCGCTCGATGTAGGGCGCGAGGTCGGGCACGAAGTGCGCTCCAGGGATGTCGGGTGTCCCCGACCCGAACGGCGTCGACTCGACCGCCCACTCGCAGTACGGCTCGACGAGCACATCCAGCCCGGCGCCCGACTGCTCGGGCACGATGCGGTCGACGGCGGTGTTCGCGAAGATCGCGCGCAAGCCGACGGCATCCGCTGCGGCGTGCTTCTCGACTTCGGCGCGCAGCAGGGCGGTCGCGCCGAGGGCGTTCTCGCACGCCATGACCGCAAGCGGCCGAGCCGAGACGGGTCGGGCGAGGATGCCGGCCGCGATCGCGGGCGCGACGAACCGAAGGATGTTGGGGCCGACGGCGGTCGTGACGACATCCGCCGATGCGATCGCCGCGACCAACCCGTCGGGGTCGGCGTTGGAGTCGATCGCACGGTAGCCCGTCACGACTTTCTCGACCCCGCCTGCCCCCGCCTCGATCACGCGGTACGACGGTGTCGACTGCAGGGTGCCGATGAGGTCGGCGTTGACGTCGGCGAAGACGACCTCGTAGCCCGCCTCGTGCAGCAGCAGCCCGATGAAGCCCCGACCGATGTTGCCGGCGCCGAAATGGACGGCCTGTGGTGAGGTCATGCGTCGATATCGATGAGGTCAGCCAGCTCTTGCGGCGTCGCGGCGACCTGCAGCTTCTCGACCGTCGCCTCGTCGCTGAACGCGATCGCGATGCCCGAGAGGATGCCGAGGTGGTCGTCGCCCTTGCCGGCGATGCCGACGACGAAGCGCACCGGGTTGCCGTCCCAGTCGAGCGGCTCGTCATAGCGGATCACGGCGAGCGCCGAGGAGAGGATGCCGTCCTTGGCTTCGTTGGTGCCGTGCGGGATCGCGAGGAGGTTGCCCATGTAGGTCGAGACCGACGCCTCCCGATCGAACATCGCGTCGGCGTAGGCCTGCGTGACGGCACCGGCATTCACGAGCATGGCGCCGACCTCGCGGATCGCGTCGTCGCGGGTGCGGGACTCCCCCGACAGCTTGATGCGGTCGAGGTCGAGCACGTTGGTCATAGCGGGGTCCTTCCCGGGTGGCGATGCGGGATGAGAGTGCGGGGCGGGAGAGGTACCCACCGCCCCGCACTCATCCTTGTACTCGTCGGGCTACTTCGTGGCCTTCTGGCTCTCGGCGACGGTCGTGACGACTTCGTCGTACGCCGGGCTGTTCATGAAGTTGTCCACCGAGACGTGTACTGCGTTCGGTTCGGCCTTCTTCGCGCGGTCCGTGAGCTGTCGCTGCGAGATCACGAGATCCGCAGTGCCGTCGAGGTTGGCGATCGCCTTGTTGGTGACCGTCACCCCCGTGACGCCGGCATCCTTCAGCTTCTTGCGCAGCACCGTGGCGCCCATCGCGCTCGAACCCATGCCCGCGTCGCACGCGAAAACGATGTTCGAGATCGCTCCGCCCGCCGCCGCAGCGGCAAGACCTGCGAGGGCAGCACTCGACTTGCCCTTGTTCGCCTCGGTCTGCGCGATCGCGTCGGAGAACGCCGCGTCCGCTTCGGCGAGGTCGCGCTTGCGGCTCGCCCGCAGGATCACCGCGGCGACCAGGAAGGTCACGGAGGCCGAGAGGACCACCGACAGAATCACGCCGACGTAGCTGTCCTGCGCCGTCTGGAACAACACGGCGAAGATCGACCCCGGCGACGCCGGAGCACGCAGACCCGACCCGAAGATCACGTTGGTCAGAACGCCCGTCGCGCCACCGGCGATCATCGCCAGGATCAGCATCGGCTTGGCGATGACGTACGGGAAGTACAGCTCGTGGATGCCGCCGAAGAAGTGGATGATGAACGCTCCGGGGGCGGTCGCACGGGCCGCGCCCACGCCGAACACCATGATCGCGATCAGCAGACCCGCACCGGGGCCGGGGTTGGCCTCGATGAGGAAGAAGATGCTCTTGCCGGTTTCTGCCGCCTGCTCGGCGCCCAGCGGCGTGAAGACGCCGTGGTTGATCGCGTTGTTGAGGAACAGCACCTTCGCGGGCTCGACGATGATGCTCGCCAGCGGCAGGAGACCGTTGTCGACGAGGAAGCCGACCGCGCCCCCGAACACATCGCTGATCCAGACGACGACCTTGCTCAGCCCGAAGAAGGCCGCGATCGCCATGCCGAACCCGATGATGCCGGCCGAGAAGTTGTCGACGAGCATCTCGAAGCCATGGCGCACCTTGCCCGCCCACAGCTTCTCGATCTGCTTGAGCAGCCAGGCAGCCAGCGGGCCGGCGATCATCGCACCGAGGATCATGACGCGATCCGGTTCGGCGACGATGACACCCATGGCCACCAGTGCGCCCACCGCACCGCCGCGCACGCCGTAGACCATGCGGCCGCCGGTGTAGGCGATCAGAACGGGGATGAGCGTCAGAAGGATCGGGCCGACCAGCGCCGCGAGCGTCTCGTTCGGCGTCCACCCCGTGGGGATGAAGAACGCCGTGATGATGCCCCAGGCGATGAAGACCGCGATGTTGGGCAGGATCATGTTCGACAGGAACGAACCGAATCTCTGCACGCCGACTCGCGTCTGCCCGAGGCGACTTGCCCCGGACGTATCTGACGTCGTTGTCATGTTGTTTCTCCTTTGTGTGAGGGGTGGTACGTCGATCAAGCGGGGGTAAATCAGTAAGGGGTAAGCGCCTCGACCGCGGCGCGGGCGCTTGCAGCGTCCTCCGCGTCGAGGGCGAGGTCTGCGGCGTCGCGGGTCCCTTGTGGAGACCAGCGGGCCAGTTCGTCGCGCACCTCGGCGATCGCCGGGGCGGACATCGAGAGGCTCGTCACGCCGAGGCCGACGAGCACGACGGCGAGTTTCGGGTCGGCTGCGGCTTCGCCGCACACCCCGACCGGCTTGCCGAGCGAGGTGCCGGCGGCGCCGATCTCGCCGACGAGGCGCAGAACGGCCGGATGCCACGGGTCCTGGAAGTCGGACACCGAGCCGAGCATCCGATCGGCCGCCATCGTGTACTGGGTGAGGTCGTTGGTGCCGATACTCGCGAAATCGGTGACGTTGAGGATGCGGTCGGCGAGCAGCGCCGCAGCCGGAACCTCGACCATCACCCCCGCGGTCTTCAGACCGAGCTCCTTCGAGAGAGCGGTGAAGTAGCGGGTCTCGTCGACCGTCGCGACCATCGGGGCCATCACCCAGACCTCCGCGTCGGTCTCGGCGTCCGCGCGAGCCAGTGCGGTGAGCTGGTCGCGCAGGATCGGCTCACTCACCCGCAGCGCCCGGATGCCGCGGAGGCCGAGAGCGGGATTCTCTTCCTTGGCGGCGTTGAGGAACTGCAGGGGCTTGTCGGCTCCCGCGTCGAGAACCCGCACGACGACCTTCTTGCCGGGGAAGCCCCGCAGCACCGCGGAGTACGCGGCCTGCTGGGCGTCGACCGCCGGGGCGCTCGTGGCGTCGAGGAACAGGAACTCGGTGCGGAACAACCCGACGCCTTCGGCACCCGCGGCGACCGCGGCCTCGACACCGTCGGCGGATCCGAGGTTCGCGAGCAACGGGATCGCCGTGCCGTCGGCGAGCGCCCCGGGCCCCGTGACGTGCACGCGTGCCGCGCGATCGGCGACCTTCTGCTCGGCGGCGGCCAGGGCATCCGGTGACGGGTCGACCTCGACCAACCCGGCCCCGGCATCCACGATCACCATCGCGCCCTCGGCGATCTCGAGCGCACCGGTTGTGCCGACCACGGCGGGCAGCCCCTTTTCGCCGGCCAGGATCGCGGTGTGCGACGTCTTGCCGCCGTCGCTCGTCACGATCGCGAGCACCAGGGCGGGGTCGAGCAGCGCGGTGTCGGCGGGGGCGAGGTCGCGGGCGACGAGCACGAACGGGGTGTCGCTCTGCGGGATGCCGGGGGCGGGCACGCCGGAGAGGCGGGCGACTGCGCGGCGCGAGAGGTCGTCGAGGTCGGCGACCCGGGCGGCCATGTACTCGCCCATCGCGGCGAGCATGTCGCGGAAGACGCCGAACGCCTCGTGCACCGCGCGCTCGGCTGTCGTGCCGGTGTCGATGCGGGAGTCCACGTCGGTCTTCAGCATCGGGTCGTCGAGCATGAGCGCCTGCGCCTCGAGCACCTCGCCGGCTTTGCCGCCCGCCTTCGCGGCGCGAGCCCGGATGTCGTCCGCGGTCGCCGCGAGGGCGTGCGTGACCCGCTCCTTCTNGGCAGCATCGGGTCGTCGAGCATGAGCGCCTGCGCCTCGAGCACCTCGCCGGCTTTGCCGCCCGCCTTCGCGGCGCGAGCCCGGATGTCGTCCGCGGTCGCCGCGAGGGCGTGCGTGACCCGCTCCTTCTCGGCGTCAGGGCCGAGGGTGCTCGGCGTCGTCGGGGGGTCGGGCAGCGGATCGGGCATGCGCAGCACCGGGCCGACCGCGATTCCGCGACCGACGCCGATCCCTCGCAGCTCGGTCACGCGTCGTGGTCCTCGAGCAGCATCGCCTCGAGCGCGTCGAGCGCCTCGTCGGCCCCCTCGCCTTCGGCGGCGAGAAGCACCTCGTCGCCGAAGTCGATGCCGAGCGAGATGACCCCGAGGATGCTCGAGGCGTCGACGGTGCGTTCCCCTTTGGTGATCTTGACCGGCACACCGGCCTTCGCGGCGGTTTGCGTGAACAGGGCGGCGGGACGGGCGTGCAGCCCGTGGCTCGACGCGACGACGACGGTGCGCTCAGACATGGTCGGTGCTCCTTTGGTGCGGCGGTTCGGTCAGGGATTGCACGAGGGCGTCGACCGCGTCGACCGCGAGGATGCTGCCGGCCGGGGTCATCGCGTCGGCGGGAAGCACGGCGACCGGGCGCGGCGCGGCGCGCAGTCGGATCGACTCCTCGGCGGACGCCAGCTGAGCGGCGATGAGCACGGCGTCGGCGCCGGTGAGCGCGTCTTCGAGGGCGTGCTCGGTCGTGACGACGAAGTCGACGCCGGGAAGGGACGGCGCGATGCGGCGGGCGAGGAAGGTGCCCGAGACCCCGGCCGCGCAGACGAGCACGATGGTCGCCATGTCGCCTCCTTGCGATGCCGGTTCGGACTACTCCCGTCAGTGTCCCGAAGTCGCGCCCGGGCGTTCCACCAGATTCGCTTCCGCACCCGCGGAAGCGAAGGCTTCTACGCACGGCGGTGGGATACGTGGTTGAGTGGCACGCGAGATGGCCGACAAGTCACCGATGCTGCTGGCCTACCTCTCCCGCTCGGAGGGGTGGACGACCGCGAGCGAACTCGCCGAGCACCTCGGCGTTTCGACCCGCACGGTGCGCAGCTATGTGACGGCCGTCAAGGTCGCCGCGGCGCCGCTCGACGTCATCCTCTCCTCACCAGACGGTTACCGGCTCAACCGCGATGCGCACGCCGAGTACGCGCAACGCGACCGTGCCGCCGATCGCATCGGCACCCCACGGGAGCGGGTGACGTTTCTCGTCACCCGGCTCACCCATTCCGGTGTGGAACTCGACGTGCACGAGCTCGCCGCGTCGCTGTTCGTCAGCGAGTCGACGATCGAAGCCGACCTGCGTCAGGTGCGTGCGCTCGCGCGTGAGGCCGGGCTCGAGCTGATCCGCGAGGGCGACCACGTGCGTCTCGACGGACCGGATGCCGGCCACCGCCGCATCGTCAGCCGTCTCTTCTCCGACGAGCAGGCCCACGGCCTCATCGACCTGCAGCGGGTGCAGGACTCCTTCGGCATCGACGACCTCTCCGGCTTCAAGACCGACGTCATGGCGGTTCTCGAAGGTCAGGGCTACACGATCAACGAGTTCGGGCTCGACCGGGTGCTGCTGCACACCGCCATCGCCGTCGAGCGCTCGCGGGGCTCGGCACTCGCCGCCGAAGCGCCCGAGCCCGGCGACGCCGTCGCGAAAGACCTCGACCGACTCATCGCGGAGCGCTTCGACACCCGGCTGCCCGAGGGCGAACTCGTGGCACTGACGGCGCTCCTCACCACGCGTGCCGGAACCCGGGTCGTCGAGCGTGGCGAGGTCGGCGAGCACGTCGACGTGCTGCGCCGGATCGTCGGTCGTGCTCAGGAGGAGTTCCTCGTCGACCTCGACGACGACGCGTTCCTCACCCGACTCAGCGCGCACGTCGGCAACCTCCTGGTGCGCGCCCGGGAGGGTGTGGGAAACCCGAACCCGCTCGCCCGCACCATCAAGTCCTCCTACCCGCTCACCTATGAACTCGCCGTCTTCGTCGCCGCCGAGATCCAGCGCGAGTTCACGATCACCATCGGCGAGGACGAGATCGCGTACATCGCGCTCCACATCGGCTCTCACCTCGAGCGGCGCTCGACCCACGGCGAGCGACTCACCTGCGTGCTGGTGAGCCCCGGGTACCACGACATCGCGGAGCTGCTCGAGCGACGCATCCTCCCCGCCCTCGGCGACGACGTCGTCATCGATCGCGTCCTCACCCGCACCGACGTCGACCCGGCGGCGTTGCACACCGACCTCATCATCTCCACGGTGCCGTGGGAGGTGCGGCCGGCCAACGTCGTGATCGTGCAGCCGATCCCGACCGACGCCGACCTGGATGCCGTGCGCGGCGCGATCTCGCGCATCCGCCGCCAGCGCCGCCGCCGGGCGATCGCCGACCAGCTGCTGCTCTACTTCGACGACGCGCTGTTCTTCCGCGACCTGACAGAGCGCGACGCCGAGGCCGTCATCCGGGTGCTGGGCGAGCGGATGCGCGAGCGCGGCATCATCGACGACGACTACCTCGACGGGGTGCTCGAACGGGAGCGCATCTCGTCGACCGCGTTCACCGAGTGGCTCGCCGTGCCGCACGCCCTCACGATGTCGGCGAAGCGCACCGCCATCGCGATCGCCCTCTACGAGAACCCCATCCCGTGGGGCGAAGCCACCGTGCAGGTCGTCGCGCTCGTCGCCTTCAGCGCCAAGGACCGCGCCTCGTTCCAGACGGTGTTCGAGCAGTTCGTCGAGGTGTTCAGCGACCGCACCGACGTGCAACGACTACTGCGGGCATCCACCGACTTCCCCGCCTACATCGACGAACTGGTGCGCTTGATCGACGAGTGAGCCCCAGCGGGTTCCGTTACTCCGCGTATTGCGTGTTACGCCGCGCGTTTCCCGCGGAGTAGCACGCGAATGGCGGAGCAACCTGTCGAAGTGGGTCAGATCAGCCAGTTCAACTCGTGGGGCAGCTTTCCGCCTGTCACAGCGACGTGATCGAGCGCGATGCGGCGAAGCCGGTGCCACTTGCGCAACGAAAGCGCCGGGAGGGTGGCCATCGCCGCCCCGAAGACCCACGTGCCGATCGCGAAGACGAGCGCCATCTCGGGTGACATGCCACGAGGAACTCCTACCCAAAAGGCTAGGAAGCCCAGCGGAACGCACGCGACCGTGAAGAGAAACCAGAGGTACGGGTTGCTCGGCGCGTACGTTACGACTCCACGGACGCGGTACTTGCGCATCCCCGCCGCAAGCAGTTTCTCCTCGAGATCCGGATCCCGGGCAGCCTCGGTCAGCGCGTTGAGAGCGTCTGCGTTCGCCGCGGTGTCACCCCACGGCGGGTAGAACCGCCGCTCCCGCTCGTTCGTCACCACGCCATCCCTTCCGGAGCGCACTCACGCTACCGGGTGCCGTTGCTCCGCGTTTTGCGTGTTGCGCCGCGCGTTTCGCGCGGAGTAACTCGCAAATGGCGGAGCAAGCCGGTCGAAACCGGCCCGGGCGGGTCAGGCGGCGACTTCGAGGCCGCGGGCGGCGAGGGCTTCGAAGATGCGCTCCGTGACGTCGTCGATGGCGCCGAGGCCGTCGATCTCGACGAGCAGACCCTGCTCGCGGAACATCTCGATCAGCGGCGCGGTCTCACGGATGTAGACCTCCTGGCGGTGCCGGATCGCCTCCTCGGAGTCGTCGACCCGACCGATCTCGAGCGCGCGCTGACGCAGGCGTCGCACGATCTCCTCCTGGTCGGCGACGAGCCGGATGACGGCGTCGAGGGCGTGCCCGTGCGACGACAACAGCTCAGTGAGGTAGCGCACCTGGTCGGTCGTGCGGGGGTACCCGTCGAGCAGGAAGCCGCCCGCGGCATCCGCTTCGTTGAGGCGGTCGGTGACCAGCGCATTCGTGAGCGAGTCGGGGACGTAGTCGCCGGCATCCACGATCGCCTTCACTTGGCGGCCGAGTTCGGTGTCGTCGGCGATGTTCTTGCGGAAGATGTCGCCGGTCGAGATGGTCGGAATCGCGAAGTGTTCGGCGATGCGGGCCGCCTGCGTTCCCTTGCCCGCACCCGGCGGGCCCACGATCAGGAGGCGGGTCACCGCAGGAGGCCTTCGTAATGCCGCTGCTGCAGCTGCGAGTCGATCTGTTTCACCGTTTCGAGGCCGACGCCGACCATGATCAGGATGCTGGTGCCGCCGAACGGGAAGTTCTGGTTCGCGTTGATGGCGACGAGGGCGATCAGCGGAATCAGGGCGACGAGACCGAGGTAGAGCGACCCGGGCAGCGTCACGCGGGTGAGCACGTAGTCGAGGTACTCGGCGGTCGGCCGGCCGGCCCGGATGCCCGGGATGAAGCCGCCGTACTTCTTCATGTTGTCGGCGACCTCTTCGGGGTTGAAGGTGATCGCGACGTAGAAGTACGTGAAGCCGACGATGAGCAGGAAGTACAACGCCATGTACAGCGGGTGTCCGCCGTTGGTGAGGTTGTTGTTGATCCAGTCGACCCACCACGGGTTGACGCCGTCACTGCCCTGGTTGAACTGGGCGATGAGCGACGGCAGGTACAGCAGCGACGAGGCGAAGATGACCGGCACGACGCCCGCCATGTTGACCTTGATCGGGATGTAGGTGTTGTTGCCGCCATAGGTGCGACGGCCCACCATGCGTTTGGCATATTGCACCGGGATGCGACGCTGCGATTGCTCGACGAAGATGACGGCCGCGATGATGGCCAACCCGATCGCGATCACCACGAGCAGGATCTCGACGCCCTGCTGCTGCGCGATCTGCATGAGCGAACCGGGGAAGGTCGCGGCGATCGAGGTGAAGATGAGGAGCGACATGCCGTTGCCGACGCCGCGCTCGGTGATGAGCTCACCCATCCACATGATGAGGCCGGTGCCGGCGGTCATCGTGATGACCATGAGCAGCATGCCCCAGATGGTCTCGCCGTCGGAGGTGATGAGCGGCAGGTCGCAGGGGATCAGCTGGCCGCTGCGGGCGACGGTGATGAGGGTCGTCGACTGCAGAACGCCGAGCGCGATCGTCAGGTAGCGCGTGTACTGCGTCAGGCGCGCCTGGCCCGACTGGCCCTCCTTGTAGAGGGTCTCGAAGTGAGGGATGACGACGCGCAGCAGCTGCACGATGATCGACGCCGTGATGTACGGCATGATGCCGAGCGCGAAGATCGACAGCTGCAGCAGGGCACCACCGCTGAACAGGTTGACGAGCGCATAGAGGCCCGCCGCACCGTCGCCGGAGCCGCTTTCGATCGGCGTGAGGCAGTTCTGCACGACCTCGAAGTCGACGAACGGCGCAGGGATGAACGACCCGAGCCGGAACAGGGCGACGATCGCGAGCGAGAAGCCGATCTTCTTCCGCAGGTCTGGCGTGCGGAAGATCCGTGCGACGGCACTGAACACGACGCCTCCTGGATAGCAGTAACGGAAAACTTGAGCCTAACCGGCCCGGCGGGCAGCCGCTGTCGACGGCCACCCGCACCGGGTCGGTTGAAAGGCGTGCTACTTGACGGAGCCGCCTGCCGCGACGATCTTCTGCTCAGCCGAGCTGGAGACCTTGTCGACAGCGACGTTCAGCTTAACCGCAATGTCGCCGGTGCCGAGCACCTTCACCTTTTCGTTCTTGCGAACCGCACCCTTGGCGACGAGATCGCCGATCGTGACGTCTCCGCCCTTGGGGTAGAGCTCGGCGAGACGCTCGAGGTTGACGACCTGGTACTCCACCCGGAACGGGTTCTTGAAGCCGCGCAGCTTGGGCGCGCGCATGATGGAGTTCAGGTTGCCGCCTTCGAGGCCGACGCGCACCTGGTAGCGGGCCTTGGTGCCCTTGGTGCCACGACCGGCGGTCTTGCCCTTCGAGCCCTCACCGCGTCCCACGCGCATGCGGTCCTTCTTGGCACCGACGGCGGGGCGGAGGTGGTGAGCCTTGAGCACCTGCGGACGCGACGGGGCCGCATCCTTCTTGGGCGCAGCCTTCGCAGCCGACGCCTTCGACGCGGTGGACTTCGCAGCCGGCTTCTCAGCGGCGGTGTCGTCCTTCGCGGCAGCGGCCTTCGGGGCAGCAGCCTTCTCGGCAGCCGGCTTCTTCTCGGCAGCCGCCTTCGGAGCAGCCGTCTTCGCAGCGGCAGCCTTCGGCGCAGCCTTCTCGGCGACGTCCTTCTTCTCGGCAGCAGCCTTCGGAGCGGCGGCCTTCGCGGGCGCCTTCTTCGGGGTGGTCTCTTCAGCCATTAGTCGATCTCCTCGACCTTCACGAGGTGCGCGACCGTCTTCACGTAGCCGCGGTTCTGCTTGTCGTCCGGGCGCACGACGACGTCGCCGATGCGCTTCAGTCCGAGGCTGCGCAGCGTGTCACGCTGGTTCTGCTTCTCGGAGATCTTGGACTTGATCTGGGTCACCTTGAGCCGGGCGGCCATCAGGCACCTGCCTTCGCGTTCGCGAGGTCCTCGGCCTCGGCGCGCACGAGACGCTCCGGGGCGACGTCCTCGAAGGGCAGCCCGCGACGGGCGGCGACGGCGCGCGGCTCTTCGAGCTGCTTCAGCGCCGCGACCGTCGCGTGCACGATGTTGATCGTGTTCGACGAGCCGAGCGACTTGCTCAGAACGTCGTGGATGCCGGCGCATTCGAGCACGGCACGCACCGGGCCACCGGCGATAACACCGGTACCGGCAGCGGCCGGACGCAGCAGCACGACACCGGCTGCGGCCTCGCCCTGCACGGGGTGCGGGATCGTCTTCTGCGAGCGCGGGACGCGGAAGAAGTTCTTCTTCGCCTCCTCGACGCCCTTGCTGATCGCGAGCGGCACTTCGCGCGCCTTGCCGTAGCCGACGCCGACCATGCCGTTGCCGTCACCGACGACGACGAGCGCGGTGAAGCTGAAGCGACGACCGCCCTTGACGACCTTCGAGACGCGGTTGATCGTCACGACCCGCTCGAGGAACTGGCTGTCGCCACGATCCCGCGAGTTGCGGTCGTTGCGCGGCTGACGCTCGCGCGACCCGCGACGGGCCTCACGCTCGTTGGTGCTGGGCGCAGTGCCGGCAGCGGTCTCGACGACGGTTCCTTCCGGAACCTCCTCGACGACCGGAGCCGCGGCGACCTCGGGGGTCTCGACCTCAGTGGTCTCGACTTCGGCAGCCTCGACCTCGACGGCCTCGGTCGCATCCTGGTTGTTCGTTGCGTCGCTCACAGGTTCAGCCCTCCTTCACGGGCACCCTCGGCGATCGCGGCGACACGACCGGCGAAGCGGTTTCCGCCGCGGTCGAACACGACGGCGTCCACCCCGGCCTTCTTGGCGCGCTCGGCGAGCAATTCGCCGACCTTCTTGGCCTTCGCGGTCTTGTCACCGCTGAAGGAGCGCAGGTCTGCTTCCAGAGTCGACGCGTACGCCAGCGTGTGGCCGGTGCTGTCGTCGACAAGCTGCACGAAGACGTGGCGGGCCGAACGGTTCACGACCAGACGCGGGCGCTCGGGCGAACCGACGATGCGCTTGCGCAGTCGGGTGTGCCGACGCGTACGCTGCGCGGACTTGCTCACGGTAGCCATTACTTCCCACTCTTTCCGGCCTTGCGGCGAACGACCTCGCCGGCGTAACGAACGCCCTTGCCCTTGTAGGGCTCCGGCTTACGCAGCTTGCGGATGTTCGCGGCGACCTCGCCGACGGCCTGCTTGTCGATGCCGCGGACGGTCACTTTGTTGTTGCCCTCGACCTCGAACGAGATGCCGGCGGGCGGGTCGACGGTGATCGAGTGCGAGAAGCCCAGGGCGAACTCGAGCGAGTTGCCCTTGGCCTGCACCCGGTAACCGGTTCCGACGACCTCGAGGCCCTTGGCGTAGCCCTCGGTGACGCCGGTGATCTGGTTGGAGATGAGCGTGCGCGTCAGCCCGTGCAGCGAGCGCGAGGCGCGCTCGTCGTCGGGACGGGTCACGACGACCTGGCCGTCTTCGAGGGCGACCTCGATCGGCGCGGCGACGTTCAGGCTCAGCTCGCCCTTGGGGCCCTTGACCTGAACGGCACGGCCGTCGATGGTCACGGTGACTCCCGCGGGAACGGTGATGGGAAGGCGTCCGATTCGCGACATCTGAAGATCACCAAACGTAGGCGAGGACTTCCCCACCTACGCCCTTCTTGGTCGCCTCGCGGTCGGTCAGGAGACCGGAGGAGGTGGACAGGATGGCGACGCCGAGCCCGCCGAGAACGTGCGGGATCTCGGTCGACTTCGCGTAGACGCGCAGGCCGGGCTTCGAGACGCGCTTGATGCCCGCGATGGAGCGCTCACGGTTCGGCCCGTACTTCAGGTCGATCGTGAGGGTCTGCCCGACACGTTCGTTCTTCTCGACCTTCCAGCCGGCGATGTAGCCCTCCTTCTGGAGGATCTCGGCGATGTGGGTCTTGAGTTTGCTGCTCGGCAGCGAGACCTCGTCGTGGTACGCGCGGTTGGCGTTACGCAGACGGGTCAGCATGTCGGCCACAGGGTCCGTCATGGTCATGGGTAATCGTTCCTTATCTCAATCGGTTTCGGTCCGGGTCCACCCGGAGCCGACCTTGCTTGATCGGTGGCCGTCAGGCCTGGGTGTCGGCGGAGCGGAACGGGAAGCCGAGCTGGCGCAACAGGGCGCGTCCCTCGTCGTCGTTCTTGGCCGTCGTCACCACGGTGATGTCGAATCCGCGGACGCGGTCGATGTTGTCCTGGTTGATCTCGTGGAAGATGCTCTGCTCCGCGACACCGAACGTGTAGTTGCCGTTGCCGTCGAACTGCTTGTCCGACAGACCGCGGAAGTCGCGGATACGCGGCAGGGCGAGCGTGACCAGACGGTCGACGAACTCCCACGCGCGGTCGCCCCGCAGGGTGACGTGCGCACCGATGGGCATGCCTTCGCGCAGCTTGAACTGGGCGATCGACTTGCGGGCCTTCGTGACCTGCGGTTTCTGGCCGGTGATCAGGGTGAGGTCCTTGATGGCACCGTCGATGACCTTCGAGTCACGCGCCGCCTCACCGACACCGGTGTTGACGACGACCTTCACCAGGCGCGGCACCTGGTGCGGGTTGGTGAACCCGAACTCTTCGGTGAGCGCCTTGGTGATCTCGGCACGGTAGCGCTGCTTCAGGCGAGGCTGGGCTTTGTCAGCCGTCGCAGCAGTGGCAGTAGCCATTAGAGCTTCTCTCCGGACTTCTTCGCGTAACGGACGCGAACCTTCTTCTTGACGCCATCCTTCTCGACGACCTCTTCGCGGAAGCCCACGCGGGTCGGCTTCTTGCTCTTGGGGTCGACGACGGCGACGTTCGAAATGTGGATCGGGGCCTCATGGGTCTCGATGCCACCGGTCTTGGTGCCGCGCTGGGTCTGACCGACCTTCACGTGCTTCGTGACGAAGTTGATGCCTTCGACGATGACCTTGTTCTTCTCGACGAGCACCTCGATGACCTTGCCCTGCTTGCCGTGGCTCGGCCCCGAGATGACCTGCACGAGGTCACCCTTCTTGATGTTGGCCATGGGTTACAGCACCTCCGGTGCCAGCGAGATGATCTTCATGAACTTCTTGTCACGCAGCTCGCGGCCCACGGGGCCGAAGATGCGGGTGCCGCGCGGGTCACCGTCGTTCTTGAGGATGACAGCGGCGTTCTCGTCGAACTTGATGTACGAGCCGTCGGGACGCCGGGTCTGCTTGATCGTGCGAACGACGACCGCCTTGACGACGTCGCCCTTCTTGACGTTGCCGCCCGGGATCGCGTCCTTCACGGTCGCCACGACCGTGTCGCCGAGACCCGCGTAGCGGCGGCCGGAGCCCCCGAGCACACGGATGACGAGCAGCTCCTTGGCGCCTGTGTTGTCCGCGACCTTGACGCGGGATTCCTGCTGAAGCATGGGTTACTTCGCCTTCTCTGCGATCTCGACGAGACGCCAGCGCTTCGTTGCCGAGAGCGGGCGGGTCTCGGCGATGACGACCAGGTCGCCGATGCCGGCGGTGTTCTGCTCGTCGTGCGCCTTGACCTTGGAGGTGCGACGGATGACCTTGCCGTAGAGCGGGTGCTTGACCCGGTCTTCGACCTCGACGGTGATCGTCTTGTCCATCTTGTCGCTCGTCACGTAGCCGCGACGCAGCTTGCGGTAGCCACGGGCGTTCTCGTCGCGCACGTCGTGCGCGGCGGACTCGTGTCCGGCATCCGCCTTCGGGGCGGCGGTCTTCGCGGACGCCTTCTTGGGCGCCGCGGCCTTGACCTCAGCCATCAGTTCTTCTCCTCTTCGGCGACCTCAGCAGGTGCAGCTTCCGCCGCATCCTTCTTCGTCGTGGTCTTCTTCGCGCCCTTGGCCGGAACCTCGAGCGGGGCGGGCGTGGCACGGATGCCGAGCTCGCGCTCGCGGATGACGGTGTAGATGCGGGCGATGTCGCGCTTCACGGCGCGCAGGCGGCCGTGGCTCTCGAGCTGACCGGTGGCCGACTGGAAGCGCAGGTTGAACAGCTCTTCCTTGGCCTTCTTCAGCTCGTCGATCAGCCGCTCGTTCTCGAACGTGTCGAGCTCGGTCGGGGCGAGTTCCTTGGATCCGACGGACATCAGGCGTCCCCCTCCTCACGCTTGATGATGCGGGCCTTCAACGGCAGCTTGTGGATCGCGCGGATGAGCGCCTCCCGAGCGAGTTCCTCGGGAACGCCGGCGACCTCGAAGAGCACGCGGCCCGGCTTGATGTTGGCGATCCACCACTCCGGCGAACCCTTACCGGAACCCATGCGGGTTTCGGCGGGCTTCTTCGTCAGCGGGCGGTCGGGGTAGACGTTGATCCACACCTTTCCACCACGCTTGATGTGGCGGGTCATCGCGATACGCGCCGACTCGATCTGGCGGTTGGTCACATACGCCGGCGTGATGGCCTGGATGCCGAACTCGCCGAAGCTGACCTTCGTGCCACCGGTGGCAGCGCCCGAACGTCCGGGGTGGTGCTGCTTGCGGTGCTTGACCTTACGGGGAATCAGCATGGTTACGCCTCAACTCCTGCGGCGGCGGGCGCGTCGGCCCGGGGGCCGCGGCCGCGCGGGCCACTGTCACGACGCTCGGGGCGGGTCGACTTCTGCGACGCCTGCTCGCGAGCGAGTTCCTTGTTGGTGATGTCGCCCTTGTAGATCCACACCTTCACGCCGATGCGGCCGAACGTCGTGCGGGCCTCGTAGAAGCCGTAGTCGATGTTCGCGCGGAGCGTGTGCAGGGGCACGCGACCCTCGCGGTAGAACTCGGAGCGGCTCATCTCCGCGCCGCCGAGACGGCCGGAGACCTGGATGCGCACACCCTTGGCGCCGGCACGCTGCGCGCCCTGCAGGCCCTTGCGCATGGCGCGACGGAACGCGACACGGGCGGAGAGCTGCTCGGCGATGCCCTGCGCGACGAGCTGGGCTTCAGCCTCGGGGTTCTTCACCTCGAGGATGTTGAGCTGGATCTGCTTCTTCGTGAGCTTCTCGAGGTCCGAGCGGATGCGCTCGGCCTCGGCGCCACGGCGACCGATGACGATACCGGGGCGCGCCGTGTGGATGTCCACGCGGACGCGGTCACGGGTGCGCTCGATCTCGATCTTCGCCACACCGGCGCGGTCGAGGCTCGTCTTCAGCAGCTGACGGATCTTGACGTCTTCCGTCACGTAGTCGGAGTAACGCTGACCCGGCTTGGTCGAGTCGGCGAACCACCGCGACACGTGGTCGGTGGTGATGCCCAGGCGGAAGCCGTAGGGGTTGACCTTCTGGCCCATTACTTCGCCCCTTCCTTCTTCGCGGCGCTGGTGGCGCTCTTGGACTTCGAGGGTGCGGCCGCGACGAGCTCGTCGGGGGTCGCCACCTCGATCGTGATGTGGCTCGTGCGCTTGAGGATCTTGAACGCACGGCCCTGGGCGCGGGGGCGGAAACGCTTGAGCGTCGTGCCCTCGTCGACGTAGGCGCGCACGATGACCAGATCCTGCTCATCGAGGAACGAGTTCGACGCGTCGGCCTTGACCCGGGCGTTGGCCATCGCCGAGGCGACCAGCTTGTACACCGGCTCGCTCGCCGACTGCGGGGCGAACTTCAGGATCGCGAGAGCTTCGGCGGCCTGCTTGCCGCGGACGATGTCCACGATGCGGCGGGCCTTCTGCGGCGTGACGCGGATGTGCTTCACGCGAGCGATAGCGGTAACCATCAGCGACGCCGTCCTTTCTTGTCGTCCTTCTCGTGCCCACGGAAGGTGCGGGTGGGCGCGAACTCGCCGAGCTTGTGCCCGACCATGGTCTCCGTCACGAAGACGGGGATGTGCTTGCGACCGTCGTGCACCGCGATGGTGTGACCCAGCATCGCGGGGATGATCATCGAGCGGCGCGACCAGGTCTTGATCACGTTCTTGCTGTTGGCCTCGTTCTGCGTGACGACCTTGCGGAGCAGGTGGTCATCGACGAAGGGGCCCTTCTTAAGGCTGCGCGGCATCCTGGTTTATCCCTTGCGCTTCTTGCCGACGGTACGACGGCGGACGATGAGCTTGTCGCTGGGGAGGTCGCGCTTACGCGTGCGACCTTCCTTCTGGCCCCAGGGGCTGACGGGGTGACGTCCACCGGACGTCTTGCCCTCGCCACCACCGTGCGGGTGGTCGATCGGGTTCATGGCGACACCACGCACGGTCGGGCGGACGCCCTTCCAGCGCATGCGGCCGGCCTTGCCCCAGTTGATGTTCGACTGCTCGGCGTTGCCGACCTCGCCGATCGTGGCGCGGCAGCGCACGTCGACGTTGCGGATCTCGCCGGACGGCAGACGCAGCTGCGCGTAGGGGCCGTCCTTGGCGACGAGACGAACCGACGAGCCGGCCGAGCGGGCCATCTTGGCGCCACCCCCGGGACGGAGTTCGATCGCGTGGATGACGGTACCCACGGGGATGTTCTTCAGCGGCAGGTTGTTGCCGGGCTTGATGTCGGCACTGGGACCCGACTCGACGACGTCGCCCTGGTTGAGCTTCGCCGGCGCGAGGATGTAGCGCTTCGTGCCGTCCACGTAGTGCAGCAGCGCGATGCGCGCCGTGCGGTTCGGGTCGTACTCGATGTGCGCGACCTTGGCGTCGACGCCGTCCTTGTCGTTGCGCTTGAAGTCGATGATGCGGTACTGGCGCTTGTGTCCACCACCGATGTGGCGGGTCGTGATGCGGCCCTGGTTGTTGCGGCCACCGGTCTTCGGCAGCGGCTTGAGCAGCGACTTCTCGGGCGTCGATCGGGTGATCTCGGCGAAGTCGGCGACGCTCGAGCCACGGCGACCCGGGGTCGTCGGCTTGTATTTGCGAATAGCCATGATGTTCTCCTTCGCCCTTAGCCGACGGCCGTGAAGATGTCGATCGAACCGGACTTGAGGGTGACGATCGCGCGCTTGGTGTCCTTGCGCTTACCGATGCCGAACCGGGTGCGGCGGTGCTTGCCGGTGCGGTTGAGCGTGTTCACGCTCTGCACCTTGACGCCGAAGATCTTCTCGACCGCGAGCTTGATCTCGGTCTTGTTCGATCGCGGGTCGACGACGAACGTGTACTTGCCGTTGTCGATCAGCCCGTACGACTTCTCGCTGACGACCGGCGACAGGATGATGTCGCGCGGGTCCTTGTTGTAGCCGCTCATTCGCCGGCCTCCTTGGTCTTGCTCGCCACGAACGACTCGTACGCGGCCTTCGTGAAGACGATGTCGTCGGAGACGACCACGTCGTAGGCGTTGAGCTGGTCGGCGTAGAGCACGTGCAGGTCCTTGAGGTTGCGCACGCTCTTCTCGGCCGCCTCGTCGCCGCGCTCGAGCACGACGAGCACGTTGCGGGTCACGCCGTGACCACCGTTGAGGCTGGCGAGCAGCTCGGCAGCGGCCTTGGTCGACGGCGCACCGTTGACCGTGCCGAAGCCGTCGACGATGTGCAGGCGCTCACCGCGGGCCCGGTCGGAGATCACGCCGAGCAGAGCCGCGGCGATCATCTTCTTGGGGGTGCGCTGGGCGTAGCTGCGCGGAACCGGTCCGTGCACGATGCCGCCGCCACGGTGCTGCGGCATGCGGATCGAGCCCTGACGGGCGCGGCCGGTGCCCTTCTGCTTGAACGGCTTGCTGCCCGAACCGGAGACCTCGCCGCGACCCTTGGTCTTGTGCGTGCCCTGGCGAGCGGCCGCGAGCTGCGCGGTCACCACCTGGTGGATGAGCGGCACGTTGGTCTGCACGTCGAAGACGCTCGCGGGGAGCTCGACCGTGCCGGCCTTCTTGCCCTTGGCGTCGAGAACGTCGAGAGAAGTCATGATCAGCCCTTCACCGCGTTGCGGACGAAAACGATGCGGCCGCGAGCGCCGGGAACGGCGCCCTTGACCAGCAGGAGACCCTTTTCGGCATCCACCGAGTGCACCTTGAGGCCCTGCACGGTGACACGCTCGCCACCCATGCGCCCCGCCATCCGCATGCCCTTGAACACGCGGCTCGGGGTCGACGACGCGCCGATCGAGCCGGGCTTGCGGTGGTTGCGGTGCGAACCGTGGCTCGCGCTGACGCCCTTGAAGTTGTGGCGCTTCATGACACCGGCGAAGCCCTTGCCCTTGGAGGTGCCGACGACATCCACCAACTGGCCGGGCTCGAAGATCTCGACGGTGAGCTCCTGGCCGAGCTCGTACGAGTCGGCGTCGGCGGTGCGCACCTCGGTGAGGTGGCGGCGCGGCGTCACGCCGGCCTTCTCGAAGTGACCGGTCGCCGGCTTGTTCACCTTGCGCGGGTCGATCTGGCCGTAGGCGATCTGCACGGCCGCGTAGCCGTCCTTCTCGACGTTACGCACCTGCGTCACGACGTTCGGAGAGATCGAAACGACGGTGACGGGTACGAGCTTGTTGTTCTCGTCCCAGACCTGGGTCATGCCGAGCTTGGTGCCCAGCAGTCCCTTGGTCGTCGTGGTTGCAGACATGGCTGTGTGTTCCTTCGCGGCTTCTCGAGCGGGCGGGGCCCGGCTCAGGCCTTGATCTCGAGGTTGACGTCGGCGGGGAGGTCGAGTCGCATGAGCGAGTCGACGACCTTCGGAGTCGGGTCGATGATGTCGATGAGACGCTTGTGGGTGCGCTTCTCGAACTGCTCGCGGGAGTCCTTGTACTTGTGGGGGGAACGGATCACGACGACCACGTTCTTCTCCGTGGGGAGCGGAACCGGGCCGACGACGGTGGCGCCTGCGCGCTGCACCGCATCGACGATCTTGCGCGCCGAGGCGTCGAGACCGGCGTGGTCGTAGGACTTCAGCCGGATGCGGATCTTCTGGGCCGCCATGGGTTTCTCTTCTCTCCTGAGTACATGCGGCATCCTCTTCGGATTCCGCACCCGCGAACTGTGTGGTTCGCGCACCGCTGTTCTTCTGTCAATCCGCCCCCTTCGGCGCGCACGCGCGCAGAAAGAGAAGAATTCGAGTTGAAGCTTGTGTTGTTCTGCCGCTCGCGGCCCAGTCGAAGACTGTGCACTGCCAGAACGGTGACCCGCAGCGCTGACGCGCACGCAGGATGTTGAACCACATGAGTCTGCCACACCCCGGGATGTCGTGCAACCCGGGCGTGTCGCGCCTGTTTTCGGGGTGTCGATCCGCGTTTTGCGTCGACTCCCTACGAGCTGAACGCGTACTTCGACGCAATTCGCGGATCGGCGTGCAAGCCAGCCCGCTCGAGCCTGAGCGCGAGCGGGTGCCCGGCCCACGCATCCGCCCAGCCCCACCGTACGAGACCGTCGACGACCGACCGCAGCGCGTCCTCGCGTTGCTTCTCCAGCCACAGCGCCTCGCCGGGAAAGTCCCCGTACTTGCTGCGGCCGTCGGCTTCACCGATGAGCCGCAAGCGCGGCCAGTAGAAGTCGCAGCGATAGCGGATGCCGTCGATCACGAACTCCACCTGCTGCTCCGGCGCCTCGAAACCGAGCTGGTGGATGCGGGTGAGGCTGAGCGACTCGAACGGCCCTTCAGCTCGCCCCGTCGCCAGCGCGAGCGCCGCATCCGCCTTCCGGGCACCGCGAAACGGGCGGTCGGCATCGATCCGCGATCGGATGGCATCGCGAGTCTGACCGTGCACTCGCATCACGTGGTCGAACGCGGCAACACCTGACGCGAGGTCCCGTTCCGCCGCGAGATCGATCGCCGTCCGGGCGGGACAGGTGGCGAGCATCTCCGATACCGAGACCACGTCGCCCGTCGGCACGGGGCGCCATCGCATCGACACGTCGACGCGGGACCTGCGGGGCGGCCGAAGACCGACAGCAACGCGCGGGAGCGTCGGCCAGCCCCCGACGAGAGGGATGCCGAGCAGGGCGGCCGCGGACTCCACCGCGAAGACCACAGGGCGTCGCGACGTCGCGGCGAGCGCATCCATCGCGACGCGATGACGTAATTCGGCGCTCATCCGCTGCCATTCCACAGTCGGGATGTACGCCCCGGGCCGCACCCGAACGAATCGTCCGGATCGGGCCCCGCGCTCGACCCCGAGGGTGGTCTCGCCGGCGGCGCGTAGCGAGCGGGTCAGGATCAGCGATTCGTGCATCCCGACATGGTCGGCCAGCCGGGGGCCGAGGGGCCCGTCTCGGGATTCGAGAGGGGAATCGTCCGCGATCCGCCACTTGTGAGGGAGACGTCGTCGCATCCTCGATCCGCGTTTTGCGTCCCTGCCCACGAAACAGAAGGCGGACGCGGACGCAAAACGCGGATTCGCGCGGAACGGAGAGCGCCCTAGGGTTACGGCTCGAACTCGGTGGCGCGGGGTTTGAAGATCGCGAAGTGGGTGAGGGCGAGTGCGATCACGCCACCCACGAAGAGTTCACCGGCGGCGAGCAGCGACCCGAGTCCCGACAGCCAGGCGAGCCCGACGGTGAGCGCCCCGACGAGAACGCCGGCGGCGAGAGTGGTGAGGGTTCCGATGACGATGGCGACGATGAGGGCGCCGACGTTGATCCAGAACTGGGAGCCGCTGCCGCGGCGCCGACCTGCGACGTTGGCGAACAGCAGGAACAGCAGGAACAGGCCGATCGAGACGGCGCCCCCGGTGAAGAGGGCGAGCCAGGCATCCTCGATCGCCGTGCTGATCAGGTTGCGACCGTTGAGGATCGCGAGGATCACCGTCGCGAGCACGTAGGCGATCGCGAGGGTGAGCAGGATCGTGACCAGAGTCTTGGCCAATGGCCGCATGCCCTGCTCCCCTCGCTCGTCGTGGTGGTGAAGTCGGTGGTGTTACATCGCCGCCGGCGGCGTGGTGCCCGCGGCCGGGGGCTCCTCGTCATCGGCGGTCGCGTCGGCGACCTTCTCGGCGAGGTTGTGCGTCGTGTCCTTCACCTTGTCGGCGACGTCACCCACGAACTCCTTCGTGTTGTCGACCGCGTCGCCCACGAACTCCTTCGTGTTCTCGACCGCGTCGCCGGCGACCTCTTTGGCCTTGTCCACGATGTCGTCGATGCCCATGCTGTCCTCCAGGGCCGGCGAGCCCATCCCGCCTGGCATTGCCATTCTGTCGGGTACGGGGCTCCTGCGTGTTAACTTCCGGTTTCGACTGCGGGCGCGGGCCGGAACAGACGGCGGATGATGGGGGCGACGATGAGGACGGCGATCAGGAACGCGATCCCGGCTTCGATCGCGAAGAGTACGAGCAGCGGGCCCCAGCCTCCCTGCACGAAGCCGACGATGAGCACGACGATCGCGTTGAGCACGACGGCGACGAGTGCCACGAGAAGGGTCACCCCGACGCCGGGCAGCGCCCGCCGGCGTGCCGCCAGCACGATCAGCACGATGAGCCAGATCGCCAGCCCGACATCCATGAACAGGAACAGCAGCCGGGCGCCTTCGGCGACACCCGCCGCGAGGTCTCCGGTGAGGAACCACTGCCACAATGCGCCCAGCAGGAGCGCGACGAGGATGACGAGCAGCACCTCGACGATGAGGGCGACGATCGTGCGAGCCATGGCCACACGGTAGCGGACGACCGGCCCCGACCGTCGCGCGAAGTCCCCACCCGGTGGGGTCAGCTCGCTTCGGTGATGCCCGCGATCTCGGCCGCGCTCGCCAGGCCGGTACCGTCGGATCGCGTCGCCGCGGCGCCGGCTGCGACACCGGAGCGAACCGCCTCCGTCCAGCTCCGGCCTTGGGCCCGGGCGAGAACCACCGCAGCGAGCAGGCTGTCGCCGGCACCGACGGTCGACACCACCTCCACCTTCGGGGCGGCGGCGCGAATCGTCTCGTCGGCGGTCACCAGGATGGCGCCGTCCGCGCCCAGCGAGACGAGCACGGCCGCGGAACGGGCGGAGTCGACCAGATCCCGCGCGGCCGCGATCACCGCGTCGTCGTCATCGAGTGGCATCCCGACCAGCTGCGTCAGTTCGCGCCGACTCGGCTTGATGAGGTCGACCCCCTCATCCAACGCCAGCGACAGCGCCTCTCCCGAAGTGTCGACCACGCAGCGGGCACCTGCGGCGCGGACGATGCGGGCCAGGCGGGCGTAACTGTCCTCCCCCGCGCCGGGCGGCAGGCTTCCGCTCGCGACGACCCACATCCCGGGTACCGCGACGCTCGCCACCGCATCGAGGGCGGCGTCGACCTCCGCCGCGGAGACCGTCGGACCCTCGAGCACGAACCGGTACTGCTCACCCGTCTCCTCGACGCTGACGGCGAGGTTCTGGCGCGTCTCCCCCGCGATCGGGACGGGCAGCGACGCGACCCCCTCGGCGTCGAGCAGGTCGCGGTAGAGGTCGCCGGTCGGGCCTCCGACGAGGAAGACGGCGGGCGCCTCGACGCCGAGCAGCCGCAGCACCCGTGACACGTTCACCCCTCCGCCGCCCGGGTCGCGGCGGCTCTGGGAGCAGCGCAGCTTGCGGTCGGGCTCGAGACGGGCGGTGCGGGTCGACAGGTCAAGGGCCGGATTGAACGTCAGAGTCAGGATGGGTTCGTGCCCGGCCACCCCGACGGCTTCGGTCGACATGGGCTCACGGTACCCGGCGAACGACGAAGGGGCCGGGCCTTTCGGCCCGGCCCCTTCGCGAAGGTGCTACTTGAGGATCTTCGTCACCTTGCCGGCGCCCACGGTGCGGCCACCCTCACGGATGGCGAAGCCGAGGCCCTCCTCCATGGCGATCGGCTGGATCAGCTCGACCGTCATGTCGGTGGTGTCGCCGGGCATGACCATCTCGGTGCCGTCAGGCAGCGTGATGACGCCGGTGACGTCGGTGGTGCGGAAGTAGAACTGCGGGCGGTAGTTGCCGTAGAACGGGTTGTGACGCCCACCCTCGTCCTTGGAGAGGATGTACGCGGTGCCCTCGAACTGGGTGTGCGGCGTGACCGAACCCGGCTTGACGACGACCTGACCGCGCTCGACATCCTCACGCTTGGTGCCGCGGAGCAGCAGACCACAGTTCTCGCCGGCCCAGGCCTCGTCGAGCTGCTTGTGGAACATCTCGATACCCGTGACCGTGGTCTTCTGCGTCGGGCGGATGCCGACGATCTCGACCTCGGAGTTGATGCCGAGGGTGCCGCGCTCGGCGCGACCCGTGACGACGGTTCCACGACCGGTGATCGTGAAGACGTCCTCGATCGGCATCAGGAACGGCTTGTCCTTGTCGCGCACCGGGTCGGGCACGCTGTTGTCGACGGCCTCCATGAGGTCGAGCACCGACTGCGTCCACGTGGGGTCGCCCTCGAGAGCCTTGAGGCCCGAGACGCGCACCACGGGGGCGTTGTCGCCGTCGAAGCCCTGGCTGCTGAGGAGCTCGCGCACCTCCAGCTCGACGAGCTCGAGGATCTCCTCGTCGTCGACCATGTCGGCCTTGTTGAGCGCGACCAGCAGGTACGGCACGCCGACCTGCTTGGCGAGCAGCACGTGCTCACGCGTCTGGGCCATCGGGCCGTCGGTCGCCGCGACCACCAGGATCGC
This sequence comes from Pseudolysinimonas yzui, assembly GCF_014653215.1. Lineage (GTDB taxonomy): Bacteria > Actinomycetota > Actinomycetes > Actinomycetales > Microbacteriaceae > Pseudolysinimonas_A > Pseudolysinimonas_A yzui. The sequence goes on from NZ_BNAI01000004.1 coordinate 179,724, forward strand.
GCCGTCCATCTGGGCGGCACCGGTGATCATGTTCTTGATGTAGTCGGCGTGGCCAGGGGCGTCGACGTGCGCGTAGTGGCGCTTCGGGGTCTCGTACTCGACGTGCGAGATGTTGATCGTGATGCCGCGCTGACGCTCCTCGGGAGCCGAGTCGATCGACGCGAAGTCACGGACGACGTTCACCGCGGACGGGTACTTGTCGGCCAGGACCTTCGAGATCGCGGCGGTGAGGGTGGTCTTGCCGTGGTCGACGTGACCGATCGTTCCGATGTTGACGTGCGGCTTGGTCCGCTCGAACTTGGCCTTAGCCACTTTGGGTCCTCCTCAGGACGGGATTTTCGGTACTTACTGTAGGTGATTCTGACGTTGGGTCTTTGGTCGCCTTCCGGCGCCGGGTAGCCGCTACGCGACTGCCCGGAGATTGAGCGCCTGTGCGCTCAGTCTCCCTTAGCCTTCTGGACGATCTCGTCGGCCACGTTCTTCGGGACTTCGGAGTAGGAGTCGAAGGTCATGGAGTACACGGCACGGCCCGACGTCTTCGAACGCAGGTCGCCGACGTATCCGAACATCTCGGACAGCGGAACCTTCGCCGAGACGACCTTGACGCCCGTGGCATCCGTCATCGACTGGATCTGCCCACGACGCGAGTTCAGGTCGCCGATGACGTCGCCCATGTACTCCTCGGGCGTACGGACCTCGACAGCCATGAGCGGCTCGAGCAGAACGGGGGATGCCTTGCGCGCGGCCTCTTTGTAGGCCATCGAGCCGGCGATCTTGAACGCCATCTCCGAGGAGTCGACGTCGTGCGAGGCGCCATCGACGAGGATCGCCTTGACGCCCACCGTCGGGTAGCCGGCGAGCACGCCGACCTGCATGGCGTCCTGGATGCCGTGGTCGACCGAGCCGATGTACTCGCGCGGCACGCGACCGCCGGTGACGGCGTTCACGAACTCGTAGTTCGTGTCGGGCGTGACCTCGAGCGGCTCGAGCGTGATCTGCACCTTCGCGAACTGACCGGATCCACCGGTCTGCTTCTTGTGGGTGTAGTCGTACTTCTCGACCGTCTTGCGGATCGTCTCGCGGTAGGCGACCTGCGGCTTGCCGACGTTGGCCTCGACGTTGAACTCGCGCTTCATGCGGTCGACCAGGATGTCGAGGTGCAGCTCGCCCATCCCCTTGATGATGGTCTGACCGGTCTCCTGGTTCTGCTCGGTGCGGAACGTCGGGTCTTCTTCGGCGAGCTTCTGGATCGCGGTGCCCAGCTTCTCCTGGTCGGCCTTGGTCTTCGGCTCGATCGCGACCTCGATGACGGGCTCGGGGAACGTCATCGACTCCAGGATGACCTGGTTGGTCGGGTCGGACAGGGTGTCACCGGTGGTGGTGTCCTTCAGGCCGATGACCGCGTAGATGTGACCGGCGGTGACGCCGTCGACCGGGTTCTCCTTGTTGGCGTGCATCTGGAAGATCTTGCCGATGCGCTCCTTCTTGCCCTTGGTCGAGTTGATGACCTGGGCGCCGGAGTCGAGCTTGCCCGAGTAGACGCGGATGTAGGTGAGCCGCCCGAAGAACGGGTGGGTCATGATCTTGAACGCGAGCGCCGAGAACGGTTCGGTCGAGTCGGCGTGCCGCTCGATGACCTTCTCTTCGTCGCGCACGTCGTGGCCTTCGATCGCCGGCATGTCGAGCGGCGACGGGAGGTAGTCGACGACCGCGTCGAGCATCGGCTGCACGCCGCGGTTCTTGAACGCCGAACCGCAGAGCACGGGGTAGATCTCGCTCGCGATGGTCAGCTTGCGGATGGCCGCCTTGATCTCGGCGACGGTCAGCTCTTCGCCGCCGAAGTGCTTCTCGAGAAGCACCTCGTCGGTCTCGGCGACGGTCTCGAGCAGCACCTCGCGGTACTCGTTGGCCTTGTCGATCAGGTCGGCCGGGATCTCTTCGATCGCGTACTCGGCGCCCATCTTGACGTCACCCTTGGCGTCTCCGCGCCAGGTGAGCGCGCGCATCTCGACCAGGTCGACGACGCCCTCGAAGGAAGACTCCGCACCGATCGGAAGCTGGATCACGAGCGGCTTCGCGCCGAGGCGCTTGATGATCGTGTCGACGGTGAAGTAGAAGTCGGCGCCGAGCTTGTCCATCTTGTTGACGAAGCAGATGCGCGGCACGTCGTACTTGTCGGCCTGACGCCAGACCGTCTCGGACTGGGGCTCGACGCCCTCCTTGCCGTCGAACACGGCGACCGCGCCGTCGAGCACGCGGAGGTTGCGCTCCACCTCGACGGTGAAGTCGACGTGACCGGGGGTGTCGATGATGTTGAGCTGGATGCCGTTCCAGAAACAGGTCGTCGCGGCCGACGTGATCGTGATGCCGCGCTCCTGCTCCTGCGCCATCCAGTCCATCGTCGCGGCGCCGTCGTGCACCTCGCCGATCTTGTGCGTGATGCCCGTGTAGAACAGGATGCGCTCGGTCGTCGTGGTCTTGCCGGCGTCGATGTGCGCCATGATGCCGAAGTTGCGGACCTTCTTGAGGTCGGTGAGCACGTCCTGTGCCACGGGGTTTCCTTACTGTCGGGAGCTGGACGACGGCCGGGCCGGTGTCGGCCCGGCCGTCAAAAAAACGCTGCTTACCAGCGGTAGTGCGCGAAGGCCTTGTTCGACTCGGCCATCTTGTGAGTGTCTTCACGACGCTTCACGGCGGCACCGAGGCCGTTGCTGGCGTCGAGGATCTCGTTCTGCAGGCGGTCGGTCATCGTCTTCTCGCGACGCGACTTGGCGTACGAGACGAGCCAGCGCAGCGCGAGGGTGTTCGCGCGGTGCGGCTTGACCTCGACCGGAACCTGGTAGGTCGAGCCACCGACGCGGCGGCTCTTGACCTCGAGGGTGGGGCGCACGTTGTCGAGCGCCTTCTTCAGAACGACGACGGCATCCTGACCGGACTTGGTGCCGACACCTTCGAGCGCGCCGTAAACGATGCGCTGGGCGAGGTCCTTCTTGCCGTCGAGCAGGATCTTGTTGACGAGCTGGCTGACGATCTGGGCGCTGTATACCGGGTCGGCGACAACGGGGCGCTTGGCCGCGGGTCCTTTACGAGGCATTACTTGGCCGCCTTCGCACCGTAACGGCTACGCGCCTGCTTGCGGTTCTTGACCGCCTGGGTGTCGAGGGCGCCACGCACGATCTTGTAGCGAACGCCGGGCAGGTCCTTCACACGACCGCCGCGCACGAGCACCATCGAGTGCTCCTGCAGGTTGTGGCCCTCGCCGGGAATGTAGGCGGTGACCTCGGTGCCGTTGGAGAGCTTGACGCGCGCGACCTTGCGGAGGGCGGAGTTCGGCTTCTTCGGGGTGGTGGTGTACACACGCGTGCACACGCCCCGCTGCTGCGGGTTGGCCTTGAGGGCCGGTGCCTTGGTCTTGACGACCTTCGGCGTGCGGCCCTTGCGGACCAGCTGCTGGATAGTAGGCAAAGCGGATTGCTCCTTATTTACTGCACGGTGACAGTGATGGATGTTGTCGTTCCATCGGGATCCGAACCCCGCTTCGTGAACACGAGCGGGACTGCGAACGGATATGCCGTGGGTCTTCGCGCGCACGGCTGACCGGAGTCGTTCAGTGCGGGGAGACGTGTGCGAAAGCACACACCCGGTCGAGTGTAGTCGACCGGGTGTGTGCCTGCAATGTGACGGCCGGTTACGGCGTCGGGGTGGGTGTCGGAGTGAAGCCCACCGTGGGAGTAGGCGAGGGTGTCGCCGTCACCTCGGGAACCGGAGTCTCCTCCGGCTCGGGCTCAGGCAGACTGCCGACGCTGCCGGTGGATGGGTCGTGCACGACGAAGATGAAGCCCGTCAGCTCCCCCGAGAGAGTGGAACCGATCGTCATCGAGACACCGTTGACAAGGATCAGCCGGCCGTGCTCCGAGCGTTGCAGCAGCGCGAGGAACGTGGATGCCTGGTTGAGGTCGGCAGTGATCTTCAGCGAGATCGGGAGAACGTACAGGTTCGACTGCAGGCCGGGCGATGGCAGCACCGGAGCCGCGATGCCGTCCATTCCGTTCAACGACGCCACGACGCTTCCGGTCGCCTCGTCGGCCGCCTCGTCGGCGGCCGGTGCCGGCTCCGCGCCCCCGCCCTCCGCTACCGCAGCGGCGTAGGGGAGGGCGGGCTCAACGGTCACACCGTTGAGCACCACTCCCGCGAGGTTCGCCGCGGCGGCGATCTCGTCATAGAAATCTTCGAGATCCCGGGTGCCGGGCACGCTGAGCTGAAGCTCCTCGAGGTCGTCGAGCAATTCGTCGAGGCTCTCGTACTGCTGCTTCATCTCCTCGAGGATGGCGCGCTCGACCTCGTTCTGAGCCTCAATCTCCGCGCGTGCGGCATCGGCGTCTGCCGCCTGATCGAGCTGAGGAGCCGCGAGAGCGAACCAGCCGATGGCCATGATGACCACCGCGATGAACGCGCCCCCGATCATCCAGATCTTGCCTGACCTCGACATCAGCCCTCTCCCCCTTCGCTCGTCGGTTGTTCGACAGAATCGGTGCTCGTGTCGTCTTCGGGCTCGGTCGATTCACCGCTTGCGGCATCCTCGTCCTCGTCCGTCTCGAGGAATCGCCCCGAGACGGCATCCGTCGACAGCGTGAGCACGATCGTGGTTGTCGCTCGCCCATCGACGCCGACCGCCGAGGTCTTCACGACCGCGTCGGCGAAACCGTCGAGCTCACGGAGCCGCTCGACGAGCGCCACGGCCTCCGGAATGGACGCCGTGTTGACCACGAGCTCGATCGACGCGATCCGCGGCGTACGCAACGGGTCCTCGATCTCGAGACTGGCCGCCCAAGGTGCCTGGTTCGTCGCGGTGACGTTCTGGATGAGCCCGCCGGCAGGTAGGAACCCCTGCACGGTGAGCAGCAGCTCAGCCCAGTCGATCTCGTACGAGGTCACGACGAGCTGGGTTTCGGTCGTCTGCTGCACCATCTGCGCCGTGTCGGTGGCGATTCGGTACTCGCTCTGCTGCTGCAGAATGCTTTGCGTCGTCGCACTGGCGTCCGCCAGCGCGAGATCGGCGGCCGTCGTGCGGAAGACGCCGAGCACGAACATGCCACCTGCGACCACCGAGCCGAGGATGACGAAGAGCACGCCGAGTCGTGCAGCGGATCGTGACTTTGCACGCTGCGCAACGAAAGGCGGAAGCATCTGCACCCGCGGCTCGGCATCGAAACGCCGGGTGACGGTCGCAGGCCGGTCGGTTGTCATGGTGCTCATGCGTGGCTCCCCAAAGCGAGACCGAATGCGGTCGTGAACCCGTCGAGCTGTTCGCGGCTGAGTCGCTGATCCGCCTTCGTGCGAGGAAGGGCGATGTTGCTCAGCGGCTCGGCGACCGTCACCGGAAGACCGGTGAGTTCCCCCAGCGCGTTGGCGAGCCCACTGAGCTGCGCACCCCCACCTGTGAGCAGAATGCGCTGCACGGGTTGGAGGGGGGTCGTACCGGTGTAGTAGCTCAAGGTGCTGCGAATACTGCCGAGCAGCTCGCCGGTGACCTCGTAGATGATCTCCAGGACGGGGCGATCCTCGGCGCGCAGCATCGGGCCGCCCATCCCGACGGCTCGCTTGGCGTTCTCAGCTTGCTCGGGTGCCCACTGCAGTCGGCTGGCGATCGCTCGAGTGATGTCCTCTCCGCCGTTGGGAATGATCCGCACGAACTGCGGCACCCCGTGATCGACGACGACGACATTCGTCGTGTTCGCTCCGATCGCGACGATCACTTCGGGGCCGCGACCCGCCCGGATCGGCGCGATCGCCCGGGACAGCGCGAATGGGATCAGGTCGACGTGCAGCGGGCGGAGCCCGGCACTCATCGCAGCCGTCACGTTCGCCGTGATTGCCTCCTTCACCCCGGCGACGAGGAGTCCCTTGACGACGGGGCCCTGCTCGCCCTCCTCTTCTTGAATGGGATAGAAGTCGAGGAGAACGTCCGAAACCGGAACGGGAAGCAGATCCTGCACCTGGAACGGCAACGACTCCCGGATCAGGTTGAGGGGTTGACGCGGGACTGTGAAGTCGCGCGCGAACACCCGCGATCCGCCCATCCCAAGCACGACATTCTTGGCTTTGAAGCCCCCTGCTGACCAGAGGCGCTTGAGCGCCGAAGTCACCGTCGACAGCTCGACGACCTCGCCTCGGCGTGCCGCGTTCTCCGGCAGCGGCACCTGATGGAGCCTGGTGATCACCGGCTTCGACCCTTCGAAGCCGTGTACTTCCACCGCTCGCGCGGTGGTGGCGCCGATGTCGACACCTACGACCGATGTTGCCATTTCAGATTCCCCCCGAATCTTGTGTGTGTGTGTGGGTAGTGCGTGTCAGTGAAGCCCGAAGATGCCGAGATACGCGGCAGCGATAATGTGGCCCGCGAGGATGCCGAGCCATGCCCCGGCCAGCAGCCACGGGCCGAGGGCTACCGTCGTGCCACGACGACCTGCGGCGATCAGGGCCACGCCGACGATTCCGGCGATCAGGAAGCCGCCGACAACCCCGACGAGCCAGGTCTCGAGACCGAGCCACCCCAAATAGAGTCCGAGCACGCCGGCGAGCTTGACGTCGCCCATGCCCATCGAACCGGGCCGCACGAGCGCCGGCAAGGCGTAGAAACCGCCGAGCACGAGGCCGCCGACCAGCGCTCCCAGGAGCGCCGACCAGTTCCCGGCCAGGACTGCGGCGGCCAGGAACGCCACGGCGCCGACGGCGGCAAGCGGCGCCACGATCACGTTGGGCAGCCGCCTGGTCTCGAGGTCGATCGCCGCGAGCGCGATGCTCGCCGCCGCCAGGACCTGAAACGCCCCGAGCACGATCCAGTCGGCGACGACCTGCGTTGTCGAACCCGTGCCAGGGAAGAAGGCCCAGGCGACGATGCCGAAACCGGCGGCACCCGCGAGCTCGATCAGCGGGTACCGGGCCGAGATCGGCGCGGAGCAGTCGCGGCAGCGGCCGCGCAGAGCGAGCCACGACAGAATCGGGATGTTGTCGTACCAACGGATCTCATGGCCGCACGCACCGCAGGCACTCGACGGGCGCACGACCGATCGACCGGCAGGCACCCGGTGGATGACGACATTGAGGAACGAGCCGACGGCCGAGCCGAAGACCGCCCACACCGCAACCGCCACCATCACGGCACCTCCGTGATATTGCGCTGAGAGACCACCCAGCGGTCGGCTTCGGTGTAGTTCGTCGTCGTCGGCAGCCCTGTGCCGAGGTCGTAACCCGGGAGCCCGGTCGCGATGTAACTGATCGTCGCGTTGCCCGCGATGTCGGAGGCGGCAGCGAAGATCTGGCCGCGGATGTTCAGACCCGACGCGAGCTTGATTTCGCACGGGCTGTACATCATGACGTTGAGGTTCGGTGTCGTGAAATTGCCGCCCAGGCTGAAGCTCTCCCCGTTGCAGTCGGGGGTGTTGTTGGCGACGGTGTCCGGGTTGATGAGCCACAGGTTGTGATAGCCGGTCGATCCGACGAACGACGTCGAACCTTGAATGTCGATCTTGTTGGCGATGATGGCCACGTCGTTCTGGAAGGTGAACCCGTTGTGGTTCGCGTTCGGGTCGGTGGAGTACTGGATGTCGCCACCGTTGAAGGAGATGCCCTTCGTGCAGGTGCGGGCATCGACGACCCCGGGATTTGCGCCAAACGTCTGAAGTGCTGCATAGAACTCGGCTGCGCCGCAGACAGTGCCCATCTTGACCACGGTGAAGCCCGACCATGTGGCTGCGGTGTAGTCAGCCGCTTTGCTACCGAAGTCGACCCACTGCGGCACCGTGATCGAGGCCGGCTTCTGCGGTGCCTCGGTGATAGGGCCGGTGTAGGTCGACTTGACCTGTATCTTCGACCAGCCTGACCACCAGGGATCTTTCGACTTGGACGTGCAGGTTCCGCTCGTCGTCAACGACTTCGCGATGCTCGCGGCCCCGATGTTCACGGCTCCCGGGTTCTTCACGCACAGTGCGCCCCAAACGCCGAAGCCCGACGACAGCGTGCCGTTGCTCACATCAAGCCCTGCGGCATTGAGGTAGCCCTCGATCGACCCGCCGCTCATCACAGCCGCGCCCGTCGACGACCACGTCTGTCCTGTGATCGAGCCGTTGGTGATCGTGACCTGCCCAGCCCGAACGGTTCCGCCGACGGAACCGCCCTTCACCTGCAGCGCCCCATCGACCCATACGTTTCCGCCGACAGTCGACGAGATCGATGCCGAACTCCCGGTGATGTTGCCTCCGACGACTGCACCGCCCTGGATCTCGACGTTGCCCGACACCCACACGTTGCCACCGATGGTGCAGCTACCCGTCGAGCTGAGGTTGCCCGTCTTGACGACGAAGTTCGCGACGCCCGACATGTTGCCGTTGCAGTTCACGTTTCCCTGCTGGAGCAACACATCGGGAATCGACCCATCGACCGAGACGAGGGTGCCCGAGCCGCCGAACCCGGCACCGGTGTAGGCGTAGATCGCCGGCCCGGAGGGGATCAGCGACGTCGGCGAGGACGCGGCCGACAGGATCGCCTCGATGTGCGTCACATCGCCCGAGTCGCTGTGCGCGGCGCCGGGAGCCTCGGCCCAGCCCGTTGAGATGACCCGCACCTGGCTCGAGATGTCAGCCGGGCAGCCACGTGCCCACCCGGTGCCGGCAGGGATCCAGATCGTCGCCTCGTAGATCGGAGCCGTCGCGCTCGTGTATTCGTTGCCACTCGCCACGCAGGTGCCGTTGATCAGGCCCGCCCGTGCCGCGGCGATGCCGGCTTCGGCTGCCGCCTGCGACTGCACGCCGGCGCGCGTCGTCGTGGAGAACTGCAACGCATACACGACCGACGAGGCGACGATCGCCGAGAGCAGCACGCCCGCCGACATGAAGGTCAGCACAGCCGCGAGCGCCATGCCCTGTTCGTCCTTGGCGCGCGCGGACATCATTGCCCAACGGCGGGCGATGCGGGTCATGAACACGTGTCCGACTCCTCTGCTTCGACCGGCGAGAGTGCTGCCGAGAACGAAATGGTGGTGGTGGCGTCGCCGTCGTCGGCAACCGTGGTGAAGTCCACGAAGAGCACATTGTCGTTGGTGGAGTCGATAGCGAACGGCGCGGTGCCGGTGACCGCGATTCCCGAGGCGAGAAGCGTCCAGGATGCGAGCTCGTCGGTGCCGGGCAGGCCGACCGCGGAGCCGTCCGGTTCGACATGACTGCGGATCTGGCCACCGTCCAGCGGGCTGTAGTACCAGATGGCGCAGGTCCAGTCGATGGTCGACCCCGACCCGGCCGTACGCACCACCAGCATTTGCCCGCCGTCGGAGCCGTCGGCCAGGTGGAAACTGCTGCCGTTTTGCATCGCGTCGTCGATGCCGCGCGCGGCGAGCTGGGCGTTGTTGGCCGCCGACGTGTCGGTGGACACGAGGCGCTGAGTCTGAATGGTGCTGATGTACACGCCGCCGAGGGCCGCCAACACGAGTCCGGCGAGCGCGGTGGCCACGATCATCTCGATGATCGTGAAGCCGGCTTCGTCGGCGAGCTGCCGCATCCGGCGGTTCATGGCGTCACGAAGACGAGAGTCGCGGCTTCAGCCACGGTCTCGCCGGTGTCGAGGCGGACGACGTCAACGCTGATCGCGACGGTGCCGGTGCCGCCCGCGGGGCAAGCCCCGGCGACGGTCGTGGCCTGGAGCTGGACGCCGCGGGCGTCGGTCAGATCACGAACGCCGGCGGTCGCCGTCACGTCGGCGCACACCGGGCTCTCGGCCTGCGCGAGCGCGATGCTCTCATTCGCGAGCTGAGTCGCGGCGACGAGCGTGGCGTTGCGGACGGTGGCCTTCATCCCCTGGATCAAGAGCGGCGCGAGCGAGAGCGCGAGGATCGCGATGAGAAACATCGCGACCACGATCTCGACGAGGCCGAGTCCGGCGTCGTCCGAGCGGAGCCGCTCGGTGAATCGGTGGTGGAACATGTCGATCGAGCCCCCCTCTCGGATCGAAGGATGCCCGGGGTGGGCGGCTGCTGCCGACCACCCCGGGCTGGAGAAAAGCTTCCGCTTAGGCGCAGGAACCCTCGTCCGGAGCGTCCGAGTCAGTGACGAACCAGTCGTTCCCGTTGGTACCCGTTGCGTCGATGCAGAACGATGCCGTAGCGCCGCTACCCGTGACCGTCAGCACCGGCGCCGTCGTGTAGTTGTCCGTGTCGATCGTGACGGTGTCCTCGATGTCGCTGAGTGCCGTCGGCAGTTCGCCGTTGTTCTCGGTCTGGAAGGCGACGACAGCCGTCTTCAGGCTCGTCAGGTCGGCCTTGATCGCACCGTCGAGCGAGGTGCTCTGGACGCCCAGGTAGACCGGAACGGCGATCGCGGCGAGAACGCCGATGATGAGCACGACCACGAGCAGCTCGATGAGCGTGAAGCCCTTGTCGTCGTTCTTGATTTCGTCACGCTTGGCGACGAGCGAGTTGCGGAATGCAGCAAGCATGTTGTTTCCCATCCTGTTCAATTCGATGAAGTGTGGACAGGCGGCCCCCCAATGAATGACCCCCCGGTGCAATATTCAGTTGTCTCCGGTCTTCCCCGTAATCCCGCAAAGGGGGGGAAGGTGGCATTTTCGCGCCCCCAGTCCGGGGGCTAGCTGATCTCCTGGAAGATGCTGAACATCGGCAGGTACAGGGCGACGATCATGCCGCCGATGACGATGCCGATGAAGGCGATCAGAAGAGGTTCGATAAGCGAGGTGAGCGACTCGGTCGTCGCATGCACCTCGTCGTCGTAGAAGTCGGCGATCTTCGCCAGCATGGTGTCGAGCGAGCCGGCGTCTTCTCCGACAGCGATCATCTGGGTGACCATCGGAGGGAACATCGGCTCTTCGGCGAGCGGGGCGGCAATCGACCGCCCGGTGCGCACCGACTCCTGCACGTGATGCATCGCCTGCTCGAGATTCCAGCTGCCCGAGGTATCGCCGACGATCGCGAGCGATTGCAGGATCGGCACGCCGGAGCGCGTCATGGTCGCCAGGTTGCGAGCGAACCGAGCGATCGAGATCTTCCTCCAGAGCAGCCCGAAGACCGGAGCCCGCAACCGCCAGGTGTCGACGAACTTGCGCACCTTGTCGTCGTTCTTGTGCTTGTTCCACCACCAGGCGAACACGATGAGCCCGACGACCAGAAGGGGAACGATCCAGACCATGTTCTTCGACAGCACGACGAGGATCTGCGTCGGGATCGGCAGCTCGCTGCCCATGTCGGCGAACATGTTCTCGAACACCGGCACGACGAAGACGAGCATCGCGATCATTCCGATGATCGCCATGATCAGCACGACGAGCGGGTAGGTCATCGCCGAGGTGATGGTCTGCCGCAGCTTCACATCCTTCTCGAACGTGTCGGCGACCGAGCTGAGTGCCTGATCGAGGAAGCCGCCGATCTCGCCCGCGCGCACCAGATGCACCATAAGTGGCGGGAAGATGTCGGGCTGGCGGGCGAGCGCCTCAGAGAGCGATGTTCCCGCTTCCACCTGGTTGCGAACCTGGGTGAGCGCGGCGCGCAGCTTCTTGTGCTCGGTCTGTTCGGCGAGGATGCTCAGCGTGCGCAGGAGCGCGAGGCCAGACGCCACCATGGTCGCCATCTGACGCGACATGACGGCAAGGTCTTTGAGCCCCACCTTCTTCTCGAGGAAGCCGATGTTGATCTCGGCCTGAAGACCGGTACCGGTCGCGGACTGATTCACCTCGATCGGCGAGACCCCCATCGTGCGGAGGCGCGCAAGTGCCGCCCCCTCGCTCGGAGCCTCGACCTTGCCTTTGACGACCTTCCCGGCAGCGTCTCGCCCGCGATATGCGTAGGTCAGAACCGTACTCATCAGCGCACCTCGAAATCGTTGGCGAACATGGCTGCCGACGGATCAGCGTCGCCCTTGCGATGCACGAGGCGCTTGAAGTCCTCGTGGTCGTGCACCTTCTCGCTCGCGGCGCCATAGCTGACGACGCCGGCGTTGACGAGATCGGCAAGGTGCTGGTCCATCGTGTTCATCCCCTGTGCCCGCCCGGCCTGGAGCGCCGACCGGATCTGATACGTCTTGCCTTCGCGGATGAGGTTCGCGATCGCCGGCGTGGTGACGAGGATCTCGGTCGCGACCGCGCGGCCACCGCCCGCCTTCTTGACGAGGGTCTGACACACGACGCCCTGCAACGTGGCCGCGAGTTGGGTACGCACCTGACCTTGCTGGTGTGGCGGAAACACGTCGATGACACGATCGATGGTCTGGCCCGCGTCCTGCGTGTGCAGAGTGGCGAAGACGAGGTGGCCGGTCTCTGCCGCCGTCAGCGCGACCGAGATGGTCTCCAGGTCGCGCAACTCGCCGATCAGGATGACGTCGGGGTCTTGCCGCAGCACGTGCTTGAGCGCGTTGTTGAAGCTCTGCGTATCGGCTCCGACCTCACGTTGATTGACGAGCGACCGCTTGTTCGGATGCATGAACTCGATCGGGTCCTCGACCGTCACGATGTGGTCCGACCGCGTCGTGTTGACCAGATCGATGAGGGCCGCAAGCGTCGTCGACTTACCCGAGCCCGTCGGGCCGGTGACCAGCACGAGACCGCGTGGCAATTTGGCGAACTCGCCGACGACATCCGGGATGCCGAGCTGCACCAGGGTCTTGATCTCGGTCGGGATGAGACGGAACGCCCCCCCGATCGCGCCCCGCTGCAGATAGAAGTTGACGCGGAAGCGCGACTCTTCCGACAGGGTGAAGGCGAAGTCGAGTTCGAGCACGTCGTCGAACTGGGCACGCTGTTCGTCGTTGAGAAGGCTGTACAACGCGGCCGCGACCCGTTCGCGATCCCAGGGATGCATGCCCTCGATCGGCCGCAGTCCGCCGTCGATGCGGATCATCGGGGGCGCCCCGATCGAGATGTGCAGGTCGGAGGCGCCTTCGGTGACGACACTCTCCAGCGCTGCCAGCAGTTCGCCATCCACCCGTGCGCGGGCCGCCATCGTGAATTCGTCGGGCACGAACGCGGGCCGTTTCGGCTTCTCAAGGCGCTGGCTGATCGGCGGGATGATCGTGAAGTCGGGAATGGGCAGCACGCTGGCAGTCGGAGCGGGGGTGAAGCCCGGAATCGCCCCCTCCCCCGGAGCCGGGGTGTAGCCAGGGATCGGCACCTCGCCGGGTGCGGGCGTGTAGCCCGGGATGGCGTCGGCGACGGGGTGAGCCGGGGCCGACGCCGCAGCGTCGACGGTCGCGACCGCGGGGGGCGGCAATTGCGAGAGATCGACGGTCGTCGACCCCGGCGGCATGGGCGGCTGCACGCCACGAGGGGGCGGCATCGCCCCGGCAGCCCCGGGAACGCCGAGCGGCGGATTCGCCGGATCGGTGACCGGAATCTCATACAACGGCTTGTTCACGTGCGGTACCCCTTCCCTCGTGAACCCCCGCGGACGCCGGCGCTCACGCGACGACCCGCAGAATCTCTTCGACGCTGGTCAAGCCCATAAGGGCCTTCGCCCAGCCGTCCTGACGCAGGGTCGACATCCCCTGTTCGATTGCGAGCCGACCGATCTCGGCGCTCGACGCGCGGGCGACGGCAAGCCGCTCGATGTCTTCGGTGACCGGCATCACCTCATGCAGGGCGATCCGGCCGCGATACCCGGTGTTCGAGCAGGACGTGCAGCCGGTCGGCTTGAAGAGCGTCGGCTGCGGGTCGCCCGGCTGCGCGAACCGCATCGCCTGCAGGTCGTCGAACTCCGGCTGGTACGGGGCCTTGCACTTGTCGCAGAGCCGGCGAGCGAGACGCTGGGCGACGATGCAGTCGAGCGCCGATCCGACGAGGAAGGGCTCGATCTCCATCTCGATGAGGCGGGTGACCGCACTCGGCGCGTCGTTGGTGTGCAGGGTCGAGAGCACGAGGTGGCCGGTGAGCGAGGCCTCGATCGCGATCTGCGCCGTCTCATGGTCGCGGATCTCACCGATCAGCACGACATCCGGGTCGGAGCGCAGGATGCTGCGCAGCGCACTCGCGAACGTGAGCCCCGCCTTCGGGTTCACCTGCACCTGGTTGATGCCCGGGATGCGGTATTCGACCGGGTCTTCGACGGTGATGACGTTGATCTCGGGTCGCGCGACCTCGTGCAGCGTGGTGTAGAGGGTGGTCGACTTACCCGAGCCGGTCGGGCCGGTGACGAGGATCATGCCGTAGGGCTTGGAGTATGACGCCTTGAAGACCGCCGCGTTGCGGTCGAGCAACCGCAACTGATCCATGCCGAGACCGGTCATCGAGTTGTCGAGGATACGCATGACGACCTTCTCGCCGAAGACCGTCGGCAGGGTCGCGACGCGCAGGTCGATCTGCTTGCCACCGTGGATGACCGACATGCGACCGTCTTGCGGCTTGCGGCGCTCGGCGATGTCGATGTCGCTCATGATCTTGAGCCGCGAGATGACGCCGTTCTGGATGTTCTTGGGCGCCCGCTGCATCTCGTGCAGCACGCCGTCGATGCGGTAGCGCACGTGCATGTCGCGTTCGGCGGGCTCGATGTGGATGTCGGACGCCTGGTCGGAGATCGCCTGGCTGATGAGCAGGTTGACGAACCGCACGATGGGCGCGTCGTCTTCGCTGGGCTCGGAGGCGAAGGGAACGAGGTCGCTCCCCGTCTGCCCGTTCTCTTCGACGATCGCCGTCGTCAGTTCGCTGAGCTCGCCGTCCGAGCGCACCAGGCGCGCGATCGCGGCGAGAAGGTCGTTGCGTTCGGCGACGACCGGACGCACTTGCATCCGCACCGCGGCGCGCACATCGTCGATCGCGAGCACGTCGCGCGGGTCGGACATCGCCAGCATGAGCCGGTCGCCGTCGCGGCCGATCGGCAGCACCTCGTAGCGCTTCAGCAGCTGCATCGGCACCAAGGCGACGGCCGAGCGGTCGACCGGGTATTCGGTGAGGTCGACGAACGGCAGCCCGAGTTGCGCGGCGCGAGCCGACGCGACCTGGCTCTCGGTGACGACCCCGTCTTCGAGCAGCTCGCGGACGTGCTCCTCGTCGGCCTGCGGGTCGCCCGTCGCGGCGTCGAGGCTCGTGATCGGCATCAAGCCGCGAATGATGAGAATCTCTGACAGGGAGGTCATCGTCACCCCCTGACGACCGTCACACTCACCGTTCCCCCCGAAGCGGTGTGTGCCGAGGGGCTGCGGAATCGTCCCTCGTTGGTCTGAGGCTACGAGCGACGCGACGAGCGCGACAGTCCCGCGTTGGGGGGGCTAGCTCGCAGGCGCCCGGGGGCCGCGCAGCCCGAACCAGGTGGCGGCGACCGCGACCGCCGCGAGCATGACCGCGACGATGACGAATGGGCTGGTCGCCTGTTCGGTGAACAGCAGGAACGATCCGAGCAGCGCCGCCCCGATGATCATCAGGTACACCGCCGCCGCCGTGGCGACCGCGCCGATCCACGGGGCGCGCGCCCGGGCGGTCAACCCGACGCCGAGCCAGACCACCACCCCGGCGAGGGCGAGCCCGATCAGCCCGGCGTACGGAGGCACCGGGGTCTCGACGGGATCCCGGTCGAGCGCCACCGCGAGCACACCGGCGAACCCGAACGAGATCGCCATCCAGGAGATCGCGACGAAGAGGGCGACGAAGAAGCTACGCCGCCGGGGCGGTTGCTCCATCGGATGCCTTCTGCTCGGCGTCGAACGCCTCCCGCTCGGCCCGGTTGCGCGCCGTCAGTCGGGTGCCGCGGCGCGAGATGAGAAGCCCCACCCAGATCGAGACCTCACGCGCCACGATCGTCGCGGCGATCACGAACGGGCTGAACGCGGTCGCGATGAATCCGACGCTCGAGCCGGCGATCTGATGCACCAGCAGCAGCATCCCGATCGAGCCGAAGTAGGTGATGAACGCGACCAGCAGGCTGCTCAGAACGTGCACCCACCACGCCGCGCGGTTGACCAGCACCGCGACGAGCACGAATCCGATGGTGAAGAACAGCACCGGGATCCAGAAGATCGCGTCGGTGATGAAGTCTCCGAAGCCGAGCGTCGAGCCGGTGAGGGCGATGTACGCGGCGCCGACCAGTCCGTACCCGACGGCGAAGACGAGGGTGCCGGCGAGGGCCAGCAGCGATCCGACGATGCGGTTGCTGTGCGGCTTCGGCGGGGTCGGGGTGCTCACGTAGACGACGCGCTCGCCGGCGAGCGGCGACTCGACCTTCTCGTCGGTCAGCGTCGCGGTCGCGGTCGCCGACTCAGTGGTCGGGGCCTCCTCGACGACGATCTCGTCCTCTTCGACCACGATCTCTTCGGGAACCTCGTCTGCCGGGGTGGGCTGCGCGGAATCATCCTTCGCCTGGGCCATCTTCAGGGTCCTCTCGTCTGTGGTCAGCCTAGCTTCCGCGACGCCGAAGGGCCCCACCGGAGTGGGGCCCTTCGGGTGTGCCTGCGAGGTCTCGACTAGTTGTACGTGCCCGGCGAGAAGTCGTCGGACGAGAACGAGTCGAAGTCGACGAACGACAGGTCGCCTTCGCTGAACACCGAGTCGTCGGTGAAGATGCGGTTCGGGTAACGCTCCGCCTTCGCCTCCTCGGTGGCCTCGACGGTGACGTTGCGGTACCGCGGAAGACCCGTACCGGCCGGGATGAGCTGGCCGATGATGACGTTCTCCTTCAAGCCCAGCAGCGGGTCGGACTTGCCCTCCATGGCGGCCTGCGTGAGCACGCGGGTCGTCTCCTGGAAGGACGCGGCCGACAGCCACGACTCCGTCGCGAGCGAGGCCTTGGTGATACCCATGACCTCTTCACGACCCGACGCGGTCTTCTTGCCGTCGAGCAGCGCCGCGCGGTTGATCTCGTTGTACTTCGAACGGTCGACGAGCTCACCCGGCAGCAGATCGGTGTCGGCGTGATCGACGACGGTCACCTTGCGCAGCATCTGCCGCACGATGACCTCGATGTGCTTGTCGTGGATCGGAACACCCTGCGAGCGGTAGACGCCCTGCACGCCGTCGACGAGGTGCTTCTGCACCGCGCGAACACCCTGCACCCGGAGAACTTCCTTCGGGTCGAGGTTGCCGACCACGAACTGCTGGCCGAGCTCGACGTGCTGACCGTCCTCGACGAGGAGCGTCGAACGCTTGAGCACCGGGTAGGCCTTCACCTCGTCGCCGTTGTCGGGCGTGAGGATGATGCGGCGCTGCTTCTCGGTGTCTTCGATCTCGATGCGACCGGCCGCCTCCGCGATGGGCGAAGCGCCCTTCGGGGTGCGCGCCTCGAACAGCTCGGTGACACGCGGCAGACCCTGCGTGATGTCGTCCGCGCCGGCCGAGCCGCCCTGGTGGAAGGTACGCATCGTGAGCTGCGTTCCGGGCTCACCGATCGACTGCGCGGCGATGATGCCCACCGCTTCGCCGATGTCGACGAGCTTGCCGGTCGCGAGCGAACGGCCGTAGCAGGCCGCGCACACGCCGACGGCGCTCTCGCAGGTGAGCACCGAGCGCACCTTGATGGTCTCGACGCCGGCCGCGATGAGCTTCTCGATCAGCACGTCGCCGACGTCGGAGCCGCCTTCCGCGACGACCTTGCCCTTGGCATCCACCGCGTCGTCGGCGAGCGAACGCGCGTACACCGCGTTCTCGACGTTCGCGTCACGCACCAGCTCGCCGTCGACGTGCGCGGCGATCGTGAGCTCGAGGCCCTTCGTCGTGCCGCAGTCGTCTTCGCGGATGATGACATCCTGGGCGACGTCGACGAGTCGACGCGTCAGGTAGCCGGAGTCGGCGGTACGCAGAGCGGTGTCGGCGAGACCCTTGCGGGCACCGTGGGTGGCGATGAAGTACTCGGCCACCGACAGGCCCTCGCGGTACGACGAGATGATCGGACGCGGGATCGTCTCACCCTTCGGGTTCGCGACCAGGCCGCGGATGCCCGAGATGTTACGAACCTGCAGCCAGTTACCACGGGCACCCGACGACACCATCCGGAAGATGTTGTTGCCTTCCGTGTAGGCCGCCTGCATGGACGCGGCGACCTCGTTGGTGGCCTCGGTCCAGATCTCGATGAGCTCCCGACGGCGCGAACCGTCGTCGATCAGACCCTTGTCGTACTCACCCTGCACCTTCGAGGCACGCTTCTCGTGCTTCGCGATGATCTCGGGCTTGTCCTTCGGGGTGACGATGTCGCTGAGCGCGACGGTGACACCCGACCGGGTCGCCCAGTGGAAGCCGGCGTCCTTGATGCGGTCGAGCGCCGCGGCGACCTCGACCTTGGGGTAGCGCTCGGCGAGGTCGTTGACGATCGCCGAGATCTTGCCCTTGTCGGCGACGGCCTCGACGTAGGGGTAGTCCTCGGGCAGCGTCTCGTTGAACAGCGCGCGACCGAGCGTGGTCGTGAGCAGCACCTGCGAACCCTGCACGTGGCCCTCGGGGATCTCGCCCTCGGGGTAGTAGACGCCCTCGACCCGGATGCGCACGACCGCGTTGAGGTCGAGCGAGTGCTGGTCCATCGCGAGGATCGCCTCGGCGACACTCGAGAACGCGCGGCCCTCACCGGTCGCCCCCTCCTTGACCGTGGTCAGGTGGTGGAGTCCGATGATCATGTCCTGCGACGGCAGGGTGACCGGGCGGCCATCCGACGGCTTCAGGATGTTGTTCGACGCGAGCATCAGGATGCGGGCCTCGGCCTGAGCCTCGACCGACAGCGGCAGGTGCACGGCCATCTGGTCACCGTCGAAGTCGGCGTTGAACGCCGCGCAGACGAGCGGGTGCAGCTGGATGGCCTTGCCCTCCACGAGCTGCGGCTCGAAGGCCTGGATGCCGAGACGGTGCAGCGTGGGCGCGCGGTTGAGCAGAACGGGGCGCTCGCGGATGATCTCCTCGAGCACATCCCACACCTGCGGGCGCGACCGCTCGACCATGCGCTTGGCGCTCTTGATGTTCTGCGCGTGCGACAGGTCGATGAGGCGCTTGATCACGAACGGCTTGAACAGCTCCAGCGCCATCTGCTTGGGCAGACCGCACTGGTGCAGCTTGAGCTGCGGGCCGACGATGATGACCGAACGGCCCGAGTAGTCGACGCGCTTGCCGAGCAGGTTCTGGCGGAACCGGCCCTGCTTGCCCTTGAGCATGTCGGAGAGCGACTTGAGCGCGCGGTTACCGGTGCCGGTGACCGGACGGCCGCGGCGGCCGTTGTCGAACAGTGCGTCGACGGCCTCCTGCAGCATCCGCTTCTCGTTGTTGACGATGATCTCCGGCGCGCCCAGGTCGAGCAGACGACGCAGACGGTTGTTGCGGTTGATCACGCGGCGGTACAGGTCGTTCAGGTCAGAAGTCGCGAAGCGGCCACCGTCGAGCTGCACCATCGGGCGCAGCTCCGGCGGGATGACCGGGACGACATCGAGCACCATCGCGGCCGGCGAGTTGCCGGTCTGCAGGAACGAGTTGACGACGCGGAGGCGCTTGATCGCGCGGATCTTCTTCTGCCCGCCGCGACCGTTGGCGATCTCGTCGTGCAGCGCGTCGGACTCGGCCTGGAGGTCGAATGCCTGAAGGCGCTTCTGGATGGCCTCGGCGCCCATGTGCGCCTCGAAGTACAGGCCGAAGCGGTCCTGCAGTTCGTGGAACACGGAGTCCTCGGGCTTGAGGTCGCCGACCTTCAGCGAGCGGAAGTCATCCCAGACGCGCTCGAGCTGGGCGATCTGCTCGTCGAACGACTTGCGGACCTGCCCCATCTCCTTCTCGCCCGCGTCGCGGACCTTGCGCTTCTGGTCGCTCTTCGCGCCCTCCTCTTCGAGCGCGGCCATCTCGGTCTCGAGCGTGGCGAGGCGCGCGTTGATCTGGGCGTCGCGCTGCTGCTCGAGCGTCTTGATCTCGAGACGGATCTCGCTCTCGAGACCCGGGAGGTCGTTGTGACGACCCTCCTCGTCGACCGAGATCACCATGTACGCGGCGAAGTAGATGACCTTCTCGAGGTCCTTCGGCGCCATGTCGAGCAGGTAGCCGAGGCGCGAGGGCACGCCCTTGAAGTACCAGATGTGCGTCACCGGGGCGGCGAGCTCGATGTGGCCCATGCGCTCACGGCGCACCGACGACTTCGTCACCTCGACGCCGCAGCGCTCACAGACGATGCCCTTGAATCGCACCCGCTTGTACTTGCCGCAGGAGCACTCCCAGTCGCGGGAAGGGCCGAAGATCTGCTCGCCGAACAGACCGTCCTTCTCGGGCTTGAGGGTGCGGTAGTTGATGGTCTCGGGCTTCTTGACCTCGCCGTACGACCATGCCCGGATGTCGGTGCTGGTCGCCAGACCGATCTTCAACTGATCGAAACTCGTCGCGTTGATCACGTATGTCTCTCTCTACCTAATTCTTGAACTCTTGACGAGGCCGGGTCAGATTTCGTCGATGGACGACGACTCGAACCGGGAGGAGATGTTGATGCCGAGTTCCTCAGCGGCACGGAAGATCTCGTCATCCGTGTCCTTGAGGCTCAGCACGCTGCCGTCGGCGCCGAGCACCTCGACGTTCAGGCACAGCGACTGCATCTCCTTGATCAGCACCTTGAAGCTCTCGGGGATGCCGGGCTCCTGGATGTTCTCGCCCTTGACGATCGCCTCGTACACCTTCACGCGGCCGAGGATGTCGTCACTCTTGATGGTCAGCAGCTCCTGCAGCGCGTAGGCGGCACCGTAGGCCTCGAGGGCCCATACCTCCATCTCGCCGAAGCGCTGGCCACCGAACTGCGCCTTACCGCCGAGCGGCTGCTGCGTGATCATCGAGTACGGGCCCGTGCTGCGCGCGTGGATCTTGTCGTCCACGAGGTGGTGCAGCTTCAGGATGTACATGTACCCGACCGAGACCGGATCCGGGAACGGCTCACCCGAACGACCGTCGAACAGGCGCGTCTTGCCCGTGCTGTCGATGAGTCGCTGGCCGTCGCGGTTGAGCAGGGTGCTGTCGAGCAGACCCTCGATCTCGTCCTCGAGCGCGCCGTCGAACACCGGGGTCGCGAGCTTGGTGCCGGGGGCGGCCGAGTGGGCTTCCTTCGGCAGGTTCGCGGCCCACTTCGGGCTGCCCTGAACTTCCCAGCCCTGCTTGGCGACCCACCCGAGGTGGGTCTCCAGCACCTGGCCGAAGTTCATGCGACCGGGGATGCCGAGCGGGTTGAGCACGACGTCGACGGGGGTGCCGTCTTCCATGAAGGGCATGTCCTCGACCGGAAGGATCTTCGCGATGACGCCCTTGTTGCCGTGACGGCCCGCGAGCTTGTCGCCCTCGGTGATCTTGCGCTTCTGGGCGATGAAGACCACGACGCGCTGGTTGACGCCCGAGCCGAGCTCGTCGTCGCCGTCCTGCGAGTCGAAGACCTTGACACCGATGATCGTGCCCTCTTCACCGTGGGGAACCTTGAGCGAGGTGTCGCGCACCTCACGGCTCTTCTCGTTGAAGATCGCGCGCAGCAGACGCTCCTCGGCGCTCAGCTCGGTCTCGCCCTTCGGCGTGACCTTGCCGACGAGGATGTCGCCGGGGCGCACCTCGGCACCGATGCGGATGATGCCGCGCTCGTCGAGGTCGGCGAGCAGGTCGGGGCTCACGTTCGGCAGGTCGCGCGTGATCTCTTCCTTGCCGAGCTTCGTGTCGCGGGCATCCACCTCGTATTCCTCGATGTGGATGCTCGAGAGCACGTCGTCCTTCACCAGGTTCTGGCTGAGGATGATCGCGTCTTCGAAGTTGTGACCCTCCCACGGCATGAACGCCACGAGGAGGTTCTTGCCGAGCGCGAGCTCGCCGTTCTCGGTGGCGGGACCGTCGGCGAGAACCTGCCCGACCTCGACCCGGTCACCGGCGTCGACGACGACACGGTGGTTGTACGACGTGCCCTGGTTGCTGCGGTCGAACTTGCGCAGGTAGTAGTCCTGCGTGCCACCCTCGTCGAGCATGACGGTGATGGAGTCGGCCGAGACCTCGGAGACGACACCGGCCTGAAGCGCGGTGATGACGTCGCCGGCGTCGATGGCCGCGTAGCCCTCCATGCCGGTGCCGATGACGGGCGACTCGGAGCGCAGCAGCGGCACGGCCTGACGCTGCATGTTGGCACCCATGAGGGCGCGGTTCGCGTCGTCGTGCTCGAGGAACGGGATGAGCGACGTCGCGACCGACACCATCTGGCGGGGCGAGACATCCATGTAGTCGACCTCGGTGGCATCCACCAGCTCGACCTCGCCGCCCTTCTTGCGCACCAGGACCTTGGGCTCGGTGAACTTGCCGTCGGTGCCGAGCGGCGCGTTGGCCTGGGCCACCACGTACTCGTCTTCCTCCGACGCGGTCAGGTAGTCGATCGTCGTCGACACCTTGCCGTTGCTGACGCGACGGTACGGGGTCTCGATGAAGCCGAACGAGTTGATGCGCGCGAACGACGCGAGCGACCCGATGAGGCCGATGTTCGGGCCTTCCGGCGTCTCGATCGGGCACATGCGGCCGTAGTGCGACGGGTGGACGTCACGCACCTCGACACCGGCGCGTTCACGGGACAGACCACCCGGGCCGAGCGCCGAGAGGCGGCGCTTGTGGGTGAGACCCGCGAGCGGGTTGTTCTGGTCCATGAACTGGCTGAGCTGCGAGGTTCCGAAGAACTCCTTGATCGCGGCGACGACGGGGCGCACGTTGATCAGGGTCTGCGGGGTGATCGCTTCGATGTCCTGCGTGGTCATGCGCTCGCGCACCACCCGCTCCATCCGGGAGAGACCGGTGCGCACCTGGTTCTGGATGAGCTCGCCGACCGCGCGGATGCGACGGTTGCCGAAGTGGTCGATGTCGTCGACGTCGAGGCGGATGTCGACCTTCTTGCCGTCGCGCACACCCGGAAGGGTGGACTGCTCGGCGTGCAGGGCGACCAGGTACTTGATCGTCGCGAGGATGTCCTCGAGCGTCAGCACCGAATCCTTCAGGCCCGCGTCGATGCCGAGCTTGCGGTTGATCTTGTAGCGACCCACCTTCGCCAGGTCGTAGCGCTTCGGGTTGAAGTAGAAGTTGTCGAGCAGCGCACGCGCGGCCTCGGCGGCGACCTGCTCGCCCGGACGCAGCTTGCGGTAGATGTCCTTGAGCGCCTCTTCCTTGGTGAGGATGGCGTCCTTCTCGAGGGTGCCGGCGATCGACTCGTAGCCGGGGAAGGCCGCGAGGATCTCTTCGCTCGTCATGCCGAGCGCCTTGAGGAACACGGTGACCGACTGCTTGCGCTTGCGGTCGATGCGCACGCCCACCTGGTCGCGCTTGTCGATCTCGAACTCGAGCCAGGCGCCGCGGCTCGGGATGATGCGGGCGGAGTAGATGTCCTTGTCGGACGTCTTGTCGTTCACGCGCTCGAAGTAGACGCCCGGGCTGCGCACGAGCTGGGAGACGACGACACGCTCGGTGCCGTTGATGATGAAGGTGCCCTTCGCGGTCATGAGCGGGAAGTCGCCCATGAAGACCGTCTGGGTCTTGATCTCGCCCGTCATGTGGTTCATGAACTCGGCGTTGACGTAGAGCGGAGCGGCGAACGTCTTGCCGCGCTCCTTGCACTCGTCGATCGTGTACTTCGGCTCTTCGAGTTCCGGAGCCGAGAACGACAGCTGCATCGTCTCGCCGAGGTCTTCGATGGGCGAGATCTCTTCGAAGATCTCGTCGAGACCGGTGGTCTCGGGAACACCCGCGTCACCCGATGCCTTCGCGGCGGTCACCCGGGCCTTCCACGCGTCGTTGCCGACCAGCCAGTCGAAGCTCTCGGTCTGCAGGGCCAGAAGGTCCGGCACCGTGAGGGTGTCGGCGATCTTGGCGAACGAGAGCCGCGATGCGGTGCGGCCGGTGATGCGGGACTTCTTCGACGTGCGGGCAGCAGCCAAGGGAAACAACCTCCGTGAAAGCTCAGGCTTTCAGTTCAGGGTCGGTCGGTGGGATGTGTGCGCCAGAACCCTCTTCAAGCCGACCGCAATATGACGGCGAGAGTGGTGGTGGGCGCAAGGATCAACTATAGGGCTCAACTCGGCAACACGTCCAGCTATTCCTTGACTTCGATCCTCGATGGGTCTATAAGTCACCCTCCTCGGTCGTCGAGGAGCACCTGCGGCGCGCGTCGAGAGCCCACGATGCGAGACTCGGTGGGTGGGTGATATCGCGGAGACGACGCTCGAGAGCGGGCTGCACGCCGTCATTCGGGAAGACCCGTTCACCCCGGGCAGCTACCTCCTCGTGGTCGACGGAACGCCGCAGTCGCACGTGCACCCCGACCGGCCCGAGGAGCTGTTCTTCGAGTACGTGAACCGCATGGGCCATGTCATCGACCAGTTGCCCGCGGGGCCGATCACGGCGCTGCACCTCGGTGCCGGCGCGTTGACCCTTCCGCGCTACATCGAGGCGACCCGCCCGGGCTCGCGGCAGCAGGTGCTCGAGCTCGAGCGCGGCCTCGTCGACCTGGTGCGCGAACACCTGCCGTGGTCGAAGGCGGCGAGCATCCGCATCCGCTACGGCGACGCGCGCGAGACGCTGGCCAAGCTGCCGACCGCCCTCCGCGGCAGCGCCGACCTCATCGTCGTCGACGTGTTCGGCGGGGCGCGCATTCCTGCGCACGTGACGAGCGTCGAGTTCTATGCCGAGGTCGCGGAGTTCCTCGCACCTCGCGGGGTGCTGCTGGTCAACGTCGCCGACGGCGGGGCGCTCGCCTTCGCCCGCGGCCAGGGCTCGACGCTCGGCTACGTCTTCGCCGACACCGCGCTGCTCGCCGAGTCCGCGGTGCTCAAGGGCCGGCGCTACGGCAACTTCGTGTTCGTCGCGTCTCTCGGCGACCTGCCGATCGAGTGGATGCCGCGGCTGCTGGCATCCGGACCGCATCCGGCGAGCGTGGTGCGCGGGCGCGAACTGCGGGACTGGATCGCGGGAGCGGCGATCGTGACCGACGCGTCCTCCACACCGTCGCCCCCGCCGGCACGCAGCATCTTCCAGGTGCGCCCCGGTCGCGGCGACACCGGCCCGACGTAGGGTCGGGGCATGCGCCGCCTCCTCCTCGTCGTCGGTCTCACCGCGACGCTCGCGCTCACCGGCTGCGGGGTCGCGAACCCGGTCACCTCGCCGGGAACCCCCGCGCCGACGCCGTCGGAATCGGTCGGGCAGGTGCAACCCGCGGGCCACCCGTTCGACGTCGCGACGGGGCTCACGGCGCCGTGGTCGATCCTGCGTATCTCCGACGAGACGCTCATCTCGCAACGTGACGACGGCCGCATCCTCCGGGTCGCCTCCGACGGCTCGACGACCGAGGTGGGCGTCGTACCGGACGTCGCGTTCGGCGGCGAGGGCGGGCTGCTCGGGCTGGCGTATCTCGCCGACGGTGATGGGGCGTGGGTCTACGCCTACCTCACCTCGGCGACCGACAACCGCATCGTGCGGATGCCGTACGACGACGGCGAGTTCGGCGAAACCGAGGTGGTGCTCACCGGGCTCGCGAAGGCCGGCAACCACAACGGCGGACGCATCGCGTTCGGCCCCGACGGCATGCTCTACGCGACGGTGGGCGACGCCGCGGCGCCCGGCCTCGCGCAAGACCCGGCATCGCTCAACGGCAAGATCCTGCGGATGACGCCCGAGGGCGACGTGCCCGACGACAACCCGACGCCCGGCTCGTTCGTCTACTCCCTCGGGCACCGCAACCCGCAGGGGCTCGCCTGGGACGCCGACGGGCAGCTGTGGGCCGCCGAGTTCGGCCAGAACACCTGGGACGAGTTCAACCGCATCGAACCCGGAGCCAACTACGGCTGGCCGGTCGTCGAAGGCCAGACCGGCGACCCGCGATTCGTCGACCCGGTGCTGCAGTGGGCGACCTCCGACGCGAGCCCGAGCGGGCTCGCCTACGTCGACGGCACCTTCTTCCTGGCCGCGCTCAAGGGTGAGCGGGTGTGGGCGATCTACGTCGCCGACGACGGCACCGCGGGCGCGACCCCGTGGTTCGTCGGCGAGTTCGGGCGCATCCGGGACGTCGCGGCCGGCCCCGACGGCAGCCTCTGGTTCCTCACCAACAACACCGACGGACGGGGCGACCCGCGCGACGGCGACGACCGCCTGATGCAGGTGCGGCTCGTGCCGCTCGTGGAGGGCTGACCATGGCGGAGCTCGACCGGGTTCGGCGCTGGGCGGATGCCCTCATCGCCCTGCACCTCGACGCGACGTGGACGTTCGGGTTCGACCACGCACGCACGCGGGCCGGGCTGTGCGACTACCGCGCGAAGCGCATCACGGTGTCGCGTCACCTGGCGGCTCGCTATGAGGACGACGAGATCCACCAGGTGCTGCTGCACGAGGTCGCGCACGCCCTGGCCGGCCCGGGCGCGGGTCATGGGCCGCGGTGGAAGAAGGTCGCCGCGGAACTCGGCTACGAGGGCAAACGGCTGCACGGGGGCGCGATCGCCGACGATCTCGCCACCTGGATCGGCACCTGCCCGAACGGGCACACCCACTACCGTTACCGCAAACCGGCCCGGGCGCTGTCGTGTGCGAAATGCTCGCGCACGTTCGACACGAGATTCCAGATCGCGTGGCTCCACCGCGACGACGCCGGTAACCCGCAAACTGAGTTACATGAATCCGAGCTGCAAGGCGGCTGAGTGAGCACCGGGCAGTGGCTGATCGCCCCCGAAGGCATCAGCTGGTTCTTCGACGCCGGCGCCGACTGCCTCGACTTCGCCGCGGCCCCCGAGCCGGTGCACGCCCGCGACCTGGGCGAGTGGCTCGCCCAGCGCTACGACCGGCTGGATGCCGGTGAGGCATCCGACCGCGACCTCGCCGACGCCCTCGCCCTCCGCGCGGCGATCGACCGGCTGGCGACCGCCGCCGCCGACCGGCAGTCGCTCGACCCCGACGACGTCGACACGATCAACCTGTTCGGCGCGACGCCCGACATCCCTCCCGCTCTTGCCGGCGGTCGCCGACAGGCCGGGGCCGGGAGGCTGCGGATCGGGCAGGTGCTGTCGACGCTCGCCCGCGACGCGATCGCGATCCTCTCGGTCGAGCCGGAACGCATCCGCCGCTGCGACGCCGACGACTGCCGCCGGGTGTTCCGCGACGAGTCGCGCACCGCCAACCGGCGCTGGTGCTCGATGCAGCGCTGCGGCAACCGCGCGAAGGTGCGGGCGCACCGCGCTCGGCAGGCGGCTAGCGCGACTCCCGAGCACTGACCGAGGCGTTGACGAGGTGCTTCGTCGCGTTGCGGAGGCCCGTGTAGGCGGCAGCAGCTGCGGCGGCCTCGGGTGACTGGTGGTCGATCCCGACCTCGGCGATCGCGTCGATGACCGCACCGGCGCCGAGCAGGTCTTCGACGGCAAAGCGCAGCGACCCATCGGGTTGGGTCGCGCCCGCCGCGACCACGGCGATGCGGAACCGTCCGCCCAGCTCCTCCTGCCGCGCGAGACACCACCGGGCGAACTCCGGCGCCTCGGCGAGGGACGTCACCCGCGCGCCCTCGGGCACGGGTTCGGCGCCGATCTCGTCGATCCACGCCACGACATCCGCGTCGACGGAGACGGCCGCCGCGCCGGCGGCACCCCACTCGAAGCGCACCTGGTAGCTGGTCTGACTGCGGGGAACGGGTACGGCGTCGGTCACGGAACGAGCGTATCGGCGCCCATCTCGTGCGCGATGACGCCGAAGTCGTGAGGGGTGAGCTCGAGTAGACCGCGGCGCATGAGCCAGCCCCAGTTGGGCGTGTCTCGGGTGAGTTCGAGCACGGGCAACAGCGGGGCGATGGGCACCTCGGCGATGCCCTCGAGGTACTCGACCCGGCGACGCCAGGGGCGCACGTCACCCTTGTCGCCCATCATCATCGCGGCACCCTGCCAGGGATCACCGTCGGCCACGACGCCGATCGCGGTGAACGAGCGCAGAGCCGCACCCGACGGATAGACGTCGAGCGGCGAGTAGTAGACGAGGCCGTCACCGGGACTCATGCGGGCGATCCCCGCGCGGGCGCCGTGCTTCACCTGCGCGATGCCCTGCTCCACTCCGCGACGCACGTGGTCGCGATGCACCACTGCGAGCCAGTACCTCATCCGGAAAGTCTGCTCCCGACCGGTGACACGGCGCGGCGGGCGACGCAGACTGGGGAGATGCGGGTCGTTCTGAAATTCGAACTCGACGCCTACCCCGACGAGGTGTGGGCAATCCTGCACGACCCGATCGCCCTCGGCGAGGTCGTCGCGCCGCTGATCGAGCTCGAGCCGGTCGGCCACCGCCGGTTCCCTCCGACCTGGAAGACCACCCGCGCCCCGGGCGACCACCTGGTGCGGCTGCGGGTGTTCGGCCTCGTCCCGATCGGTGACCAGCGCATCCGGTTGTCGACGTCGCGGCGCGGCGACGCACGCATCCTCGAGGACTCGGGTGGGCCGGTCTCGGGGGTGCTCGGGCTCACGAAGCACTGGCGGCACCGGATGGCGGTGTCACCGCTGCCGGGCGGGCGCACCCTCTACCGCGACCGGCTCGACATCTCGGCCGGTGTGCTCACCCCGCTGGCCTGGATCGCGGCCTGGGTGTTGTGGCAGTACCGGGCGATCGGCATCCGTCGGGTGATCGCGGGGCGCACGCAGCGCGGGTGAGCCGCACCGCCCCGTGACCTGGGACGGAGGTCACGGGGCGGGCTCACCCCAGGCGAAGCGCCTAGGGGTTTCTGCGGCCGGCGATCGCCGGTCGACGCCGGGAGGCGACGAGAAGCCCTCCCGCTCCGAGGAGCGTCATCGCGATCACCGAGCCCAGCATCGGCGAAGCGCCGGTCAGCGCCAGCGTCGTCATCACGACCGCACTGTCTTGCAGCGCGAGGGTGGTGAGCGTGCCGGTGCCGCCGGTGAAGATGCCGCGGGTCGGCAGCTCGTACGCGGTCAACCGGGCCGTGTTCACGACGGCGCCCCCGGGTGCCGACGGACTCAACTGAACCTCGAGCACGACATCCGGCGCCTGCTCTCCGGCACCGAGGTCGCGGTCGAGTTCGCAGGTGATCGTGCCGCCGTAGCCGTTCGGCAGTCGATCGGTGACGACGCAGTCCACCCACGCCGGGTCGCCCGCGTGCGCGGGGGCGTCGGCGGTGACGGAGAGGAGCCGCAACACCTCGGGGACCTCGTCGATGAGCGTGACGTCGGTCACGCCTCCTCGACCCGAGTTGCCGACCTGCATCGTGTAGCCGAAGGTGTCACCGGCCGCGAGGTGGTTCGTCGACGCGGTCTTCGACATCCACAGCTCCGACGGCAGATCGTCGGGCGTCTCGGCGCAGTCGGGGCTGGCCGGCGGGTAGTCGATCGCGACCGTCGTGGTCGGGTTGATCACGAACTCCACCGATGCCCCCGACCGCAGCCCGTAGCTGGGCAGAGTGGGGTCGAGCACGAGGTTCTCCCACTCGGGGGTCTCCCCCGCGAGGGCGGGGCGCCAGCCGGGCCAGGCGATGCCGTCGCCGTTCGCGTCGATCGCGGCACCCGGGAAGAGCAGGCGCCCGGCCACCGTGCCATCGGTGGCGATCTCGATCTCGTCGGTCTGCACGATGTCGCCGCCCGAGCCGCGCCAGATGACGTTCATGGTGCGACCCGACACGTCGAGGTTGTGGGCGTCGACGGTGTAGTCCAGCCACGGCGCATCCTGCACGCATTCGGTGAAGGCGTCGACCGCCAGCCACTTCACCGGGGTCGACACGGTGTCGTCGTCGCCCGCCACCACGTAGGTCGTCGAGGTGACGACGGCGGTGTTGGCGATCGCGTCCTGGGCGACCTCCGGGTGCAGGGTCGCGGTGTAGCCGATCAGCGGAGCGGTCGCCCCCACCGGTAGCGTCGTGTCGAGCACGCACTCCAGGGTTCCGCCGTAGCCGTCTCCGTCGCGGCCGGTCACGTCACAGGTCCAGTCGGTGGCGTCGATGCTCGACGCGTCGACGTCGAGGTCGGCGTCGAGGTCGTCGGTGATGGTGACTCCCCCGGCTTCGACATCGCCGACGTTCGCGACCGAGATCTCGTAGTGCAGCAGCTCCCCGCCCTGCACGAGGGTCTCGTCGACGGTCTTCTCGACGTCGAGCTCGCCGGTGAGGAAGTGGTTGGTGACGGTGACGACGGCCGGCCCGTCGGCGGCGGCCGGGATGACGACCGCACCGCTGTCGGTGGAGACCTCGCTGGTGATCGCGAGGCCGGCATCCGTCTCGGTCACCGTGCACGAGGCGCCCTGCAGGATGTCGTCCACCGTCACGGTGTAGTCGGGCGCCGCGAGGGTCTGCGTCGCGTCGCCGCCGAGGTCGAGCTCGTACCAGGTGCCGTCACGGTCGATGCCGCAGGCGACCTCGACCTCGAAGGGCCCGACCGCGAAGTCTTCAGCACCTTCGGCGATGTCGCGCACCTTGTCGATGCGCAGCGACCCGGTCGCGAAGTAGTTCTCGATCTGCACGACGCTTTCGCCGTCGGCCGGGATCGTGCTCGGCGACGGAGCGGATACCGCGTGATGCGTCGCGGCGCCGGCCTGGGTCTCGGTGACGGTGCAGTCGGCTCCGGCGATGAGGCCGGTGACGGTCGCGGTGTAGCCGTTGCCCGCGGTCAGCGCCACGAGCCCTGCGTCGGGCAGCGGGATGACGAGGTCGGTCTCACCCGGACGGTCCCAGGTGCAGACGACCTGGGCCTCGAAGGGCCCCGTGCCGTAGAGCTCCCAGGCGCCGGTGCGCTCCTTGTCGATGCGCAGCGTTCCGACATCGAAGCGGTTGGTGAGCACGGTGTTCGTCGTGCCGGTGGTGATCGTCACCGACCGGTCGGCCGCGGCGACGGTCGCCCCGCCGGCCTGCGTCTCGCTGATGGCGCACGAGGTGCCGACCGGGAAGTGCGGGGTCAGCAGCTCGGTGTCGCCGTCCTGGAGCGTGAAGGTGCCGTCGAACAGGGTCTGCCCGTCGTAGCTGCATTCCACCGCGACGTCGAATTCGCCGTCGCCGTACTCGGTGGCGCCGGTGACCTCCTTCGTGACCGAGAGGCGGCCGCTCGCGTACGTGTTGGTCGCGGTGACGACGTACTCCGCGTCGGTGCCGAGGGTGACGGTGTACGGGGCGTTCTCGGCGACGGTCGTCGTGGACCCGCTGCCGACCCGCATCCCGATCGTGGTCGCGCCGTCGGAGTCGGCTTCGCGCACCACGCAGCGCGCGGTGACCGGGATGCCGGTGACGGTGTGCGAGTCGGTGTCGGCCAGGGTGAAGGATGCGTCGTCCGCGGCGAGCGGCACGGTGAGCGTCGTCGTGCCGGTGTCGACGGTGCAGGCGAGCGTGAAGTCGAACGGGCCGAACGCGCCGACGGTCGCGGTCGTCGAGACGGCCTTGGTGACCGTGAGCGAGGTCTCGCCGTAGGAGTTGGTGATCGTGGCGATCTGCGCCGACGGCACGGCGACTGCCGACGAGGCGGCCTGCGCGACCGCGAGCGTCGCCCCCGACGCGCCGGCCGGCGAGTAGCTGGTGGCGCTCGCGCCCGTCGTCGTCTCGACGATCTCGCAGACGGAGCCGACCGGGATGCCGTCGATGCGGGCCGTGTACGGGGTGGCGGAGCCCGCCGACAGCGTGAGGGCACCCGACGCGGGCAGCACGACGGCGACCCCCTCGACCTCGCAGCTGGCGGTCGCGGCGAACGAGGTCGGGGCGTAGGCGGCGGAGGTTCCGGTGATCTGCTTGACGACCTGGATCGGGCCGCTGGCGAGCTGCACGCCCGCGCGCACCGGTTCGACCCGGCGGTCTTCGTAGCCCGCGCCGAACTCCGCGTAGACGCCGAAACTGTTCCACGCACGCGGCGTGCCGAGCGGGGCCGTGACCGGCGCGCGGCCGTCGCCGAGCGACGTCGTCGGCAGGTTGACCGTCTCGTAGGTGATCGCGAGGGTCGTCGCCGGATCCATCCCGCCGTCGGGGAACGCGAAGTTCACCCGGATGGCCGTGACCGACGGGTAGGACGCCGTCGGGAACGACGGGCCCGACTGCCAGGTGGCGGTGCTGCAGGTCGAGTCGGTGAGGTAGCTCGGGCACGGGTTGGCGGTCGTGGTGACTTCCCACGTGAAGGTGCTGCCGCCCGTGGTGTCGGTGAGCAGGTTCACCTCACCGGCGAACGCCGGACGGAAGGTGGAGCCGCGTGACGATCCGGTGCCGAGGTAGGTGTCGCCGGTGCGGGGCAGCACGTCGACGATGGTGGCGTCGGTCGCCACGACGTTGCCGCCGTTGGTGAACTGCAGCTTCCACAGGTCGGTGCCGCCGATCACGCTGTGGGCGGCGCACGGGTTGCGGTAGAAGCCCTGGCTGTCGGCCACGCACGCGGTCGCGGCGTTGGTCACGTTGACCGCGCCGGTCGTCGAGACGCCGAGTTCGTCGACATCCCCCTTGACGCCCTTGAACGAGCTGATCGCCGAGGCGGCGATGGTGCGCAGGTCGTTGCTCGTGCGGCAGCCCGAAGCTCCGACCGAGGTGACGCCCTCGCCGTTGCCCGAGGTGTTGGTGCACGCCGACAGCACGCGGTCGCTCGAGAAGGTCATCCGGTTGACGACATCGCCGTAGGTGGCGGCCAGGCCCGGCGCGACCTGCAGGGGCACGACGATCGTGTACTCCTCGTTCGGCGCGAGGCGCGAACCGTCGGGCCAGGCGAACGACAGGGTGCGGGCGACGTCGTCGTAGACGACCGTCACGCCCGTGGTCGGCAGGATGCCGCCCGCGCTCGTCGAGTAGGTGATCTCACTCGTCGGGTCGAACAAGAGCGGGCCGCCGGTGGGCAGGCTCGCGTCGACCGGCAACTGGTCGAGCACCGTCGGGTTGTCGAGGTAGCCGGTGCCGGTGTTGGTGACGACGAGCGACCAGTCGAGCGTGATGCCGGCGGGCGTCTCCTTCTCGGGCGTGCGCTTCTCGACATCGACGCG
Source organism: Pseudolysinimonas yzui (assembly GCF_014653215.1). Lineage (GTDB taxonomy): Bacteria > Actinomycetota > Actinomycetes > Actinomycetales > Microbacteriaceae > Pseudolysinimonas_A > Pseudolysinimonas_A yzui. Next base: position 212,607 of record NZ_BNAI01000004.1, read on the forward strand.
GAAGGTTCCCGGGTCGAGGGTGATCGAGCGGTCATAGCTGTCGGTGCGCACCCCGAGCCACGGGTGCGTCGCCGAGGCGGTAGCGGTGTTCGTGACGGTGCTGGGGAAGGCGATCGCCGCCCCGTCATCGAGATGTGCGGCGCGCAGGCGCACCACGAAGCGGATGGTCGTGCTCCAGCCCGCAGCCGGAGCGGTGGTCGAGAACAGCGAGCCGTCGGCCTTGACGAACACGACGCGCAGCGCCGTCACCTGCGAGGTGGTGATGCCCGCAGGCAGGGCGGGGCTGCCGGCGACGGCGGTGCCGAGCGTCCAGGTGCTGGAGCCGCCGAGCTGCACGTCGACGCGCACCCGGTTGGCACCCGAGGGCAGGGTCGCGCTCGTGAAGGAGCGCAGCTCGAAGGTGTCCCAGAAGTCGGCGTCGAGGTCTTCGACGACGACTTCTGTGGTCGACGCGGTCGAGGTCGCCTGGTTGGCCGTCAGCGTCACCGTGACGTCGGTCGCGCGATCCTTCTCGAGGATGCTCGACTGCGAGTACGACTTGCCGACGTCGATCGACAGGCTCGCGTCGACGAGGCTGACCGATGCGCTGCGCGAGTCGTAGGCCGCGGCGCCGGAGTCGTCGAGCACGCCGTCCCAGACCTGCGCGAAGGCCGAGTTCACGACCGTCGCCGGCCCGACCAGGGTCGTCGGCTGCGAGCGCAGGTACTGCCGCAACCGGGTGTCGAGTCGCAGCGTCGCGGTGGCGCCGCTCACGATCGATCCGCCGTCGGCCGTCGACGTGCCGGAGTAGAGGGCGCTCACCCCGACCACGTCGGCGAGCGCCGTCGAGGTGAGGGCGAGCGCGGCGGTCAGCGACATCGACTGGGTCGTGCCGTCGGCCTTCCAGAGGATGACGGTCGAGACGGCGGGGTCGATGCCGGAGTTGGCGCTCAGCACCACGTCGATGTCGCGGATCGTGAAGTACTCGAACGGGTTGGTCGCCGGGTCGTAGGTCGCGCCGGTGTACGGGTTGACCGTCCAGCCGTCGGTACCGCCGGTCGTCGCGTGCACGCAGTCGCCGACCGTCGCGGTCGTGCACGGCATCTGGTCGGTGACCCGCAGGTGCCAGGCGCGCGAGACGGAGTCGTTGCTCGCGACCATCTCGAAGCGCACGTTCGGATAGCCCGACGCGGCCACGTCGCCCGGGTACGGGATCGCGATCGGCGTGGAGATGACCGACCCGCTCGTGGTCTTCACGGTCTTGCTGAGCCCGAGATCGGGGGTCGGGTCGAGCAACAGGATGGTGTCGCCGCTCGAGCCGCTCACGGCATCCAGGTGCAGCGTCGCGGTGTTGTGCACCTCGCCGAGTTCGACGGTGTTGTAGGTGCGATCGGCCGTCACCCACGGGTCGGTCGGGTCGGTCATCGCGCTCGCGTCCCGCACGCGGTTGCGCAGCTCGAAGATCAGGTCGAAGCGCCGGGTGTCGGGTCCGCTCGCGACGCCCGACCCGACGGGCGGGGCGAGCGGGTCGCCGGTGCGCGCGGCGGCGTACTCCGCGAAGGTCACGCGGACGCCGAGGGCATCCTGCCGCTGCTGGGTGGTGAGGGTGTAGCCGAGGAAGCCGCCCTCACAGCGCGAGACGGGCGCACACGCGGAGCTGTAGATCGACACCCAGCCGTCGGCCGCGGTATAGATCTCGATGTCCGCGATGCGGTCATACGCGATGAGCGGGTCGATCGTCGAGCTGATGGCCGGGATGCGCACCAGATCGAAAGCCTGGAAGACGGTCTCCCCGACCGGCCGGCTGGGGTCAGCCGGATCGGCGAGTACCGCCTCGTCGTAGCCGCTCACCTCGGTGCCCCATTGCAGGCGCACCGTGCGTTGCAGCCGCGACTGGGTCGAGACGGTCGCGCCTCCCGCGACCTCGACCCACGTCTTGTCGAACATCAGACCCGTACCGCCCGAGCCGGCGAGGTCTTTGACCCGCCCGACGGCGGTCGCCGAGGCGTCGGCGGTGACCCGGTCGCTCGTGCCCGGCAGCGTGACGTCACCGGTGGCGACCACGGTCGCCGTGTTGAGGTACTCCGAGACGACGACGCCCGACGCGGTCGGGTCGCTCGTGCCACGCAGCACCCCGCGGGCGACGAAGGCGATGTTGCCCTGCACCGTCGTGCCCTGCGAGAACCCGCCGTCGGCGTCGGTGAAGACGAAACGGATGCCGACGATCGTCGTCGGGTCGGCGAGCGCCACCTGGAAGTACTGCGCCGCGCCGGATGCGGTGACGGAGTCGACGAGGCTCCACGTCGTGCCGTCGGCGGTCGAGTAGACCTCCAGGGTGGAGCCGGCCGGCACCTGGGTCGGCGCGATGGCGACGACGTCGAAGGCGCTCCAGTAGTCGGTGGCGCCGCCGACAGCCACGTCGGTGAGCACGATCTCCGACGGGCTGACGTATCCCGAGTCGCTCGAGGTGGTGCCACGGAGCTGCACCACCGAACGGCCGCCGGCCGGAACCGCCGCCGACGGGGTGATCGTCTTGGTGAGGGAGACGCCGACCTGCGGGTAGAGCACCGTGAGCGTCGCACTCGGGGTGCGCGGCGTCGCGGCACCGGCGTCGTTGCTGCCGTCGATCCGCGCCGTGTTGACGAAGTCGGCGGAACCGGGCGAGACGGCCACGGCATCCTCGGCCACATCGATGTCGAAGGCGGCCCCTGCGGTCGCCGACGTCGGGATCGACCCGGTGAACTCGATCGAGAATCCGGTGATGCGCTGGCCTGCGGCGAGCGCCGGGTTCGGGAACGCCGAACCCGGGGTCGACAGGGTCACCGGCGCGGGAGCCGGGTCGCCGTCGTCATCCACCGCGAACCAGGTGATGACGGCCTGGGTCGCACCGGTCGGCCACGCCGATCCGCTCGACCGGAATCCGGCGAAGGTGAGGTGCTCGCTGAGGAACCCCTCCGGCTGGGTGATCGTGAAACTCTGCAGCGGCCCGTTGGAGTCGTTGCGCCCGGTGATGACGGCGGCGGTCGAGGTGCCGGCCGCGACGCGCGAGCTGGTGAACGAGAGGGTGCCGTAGACGATCGAGTCGAGCCCCGCGACCGTGTAGGTCGCCGATCCCGTCGCGGTGCTCGTGCCGTGACCGGGCACCGCCACGGTGCCGCTGAGTGCGGCGGTGACGGTCGCGCCGGCGACGAGCGATGCTCCGCCGTCGCGCACGGTGCCGCGCTGAGCCAGGTTGACGACGATCGTGCCCTGCGTTCCACCGGCGACGAGTTGCGCTCCGAGCGAGGAGCGGAAGGTGATCCGCAGCCCGCGCACGTCGGCCGCGGCGATCCCGCCGGGCAGAGCGGGGGTGGCCGCGAAGGCGCCGTCGATCCAGACCGTGCCGTCGTAGGCGTCGACGCGCACCTCGTCGGCCCCCTGCGGGAACACGACGGTGCCGAAGCTCACGAAGTCGACGCGCTGGAACAGGTTGCTCGCGGCCGACGGGTCGGTCGGCAGGGCGAGCGTCAGCGTCTCGGCGAGCGCGTTGGACGTGTTGCGGGTGCGCAGCGTCAGGGTCGAGGCTTCGCCGACCTTGAACTGGGTGGACGGCGGAGACCAGGCCGCGCCGGTGGTCGTCGCGACGACATACGGGATGGTGACCGTCGCGGAGTCGGAGGCCGACACGGTCGCCGCGTTGGACGCCGACACGGTGGCGGTGTTCTCGACCGAGACGCCGTTCCACTCCCAGTCGGGCGACAGCGACGCGGGCACGCCGAGGCGCACCTGCACGGAGTAGCCGTCACCGGCCGCGATGCCCGGCCCGCCGGTGTGCGCGAAGTCGACGGTGAGGGTGCGTCCCGACCAGGCGTGGGTCGCCGTGCCGCCGGGAGGTGAGGTGACGATGACGCTCGGGTTGAGCGTCAGGTCGTCGAACTGCGCGGGCAATGCGTCGACGAGTTGCGCGTCGGCGCAGTCGAAGCTGAGGCAGTTGACGGTGATCGTGTAGACGAGGGTGTCGCCCGGGCCGAGCGTGTCATCCGCCACGGTCTTGGTGATGAGCAGTTCTCCGGAGTCCTCGGCGGCGAACGCAGGGGCGGCGGCGAACACTCCGCCGAACAGCCCGCCGAGTGCCGCGACCAGCGCGACCCGCGACGCGGCACGTCGCGCACTCTGACCCCATGACGTCACGTTGAATCCCCCCGACTCAGCGGAGCCCGGGCGGACGTGTCCCTACGTCCGCGGCTTCGGGTCGCCGCGGGGCCACGCTAGGGGGCGCGCGCGGGGGTGTCATCGGCCCAGTTGGGGCGCGACTCGGACGGGGGTGAGCCCTGTCCCCCGTTGGGTGGCCGTCCGGGGTCGCAACCCGCTCAGGTGTACCCCGGGGGTGGCGCCGGGGATCAGGCGAGCACGCCCACCGAGGCGAGGGCGGCCCGCAGCAGGGTGCCGCGGCCCCCCTCCATCTCGGCGTGGATCTGCGGAGAGGATGCCTCGGTCGGGGTCATCCACGACAGTTCGAGGGCATCCTGCCGCGGCTCGCAGGTGCCGGTGACCGGCACGACGTAGGCGAGCGACACGGCGTGCTGCCGCTCGTCGTGGAACGGGCTGAGCCCCGGGATCGGGAAGTACTCCGCGACCTGGAACGGCAGCGGGCTCGCCGGCAGCTGCGGGAACGCGATCGGCCCGAGGTCCTTCTCGAGGTGACGGAAGAGCGCATCCCGAATCGTCTCGCCGAACATGACCCGGCCCGAGACGACGGTGCGCGTGATCGCGCCCTGCGGGTTGGCGCGCAGCAGCAGCCCGACGCTGGTGACCACCCCCATCCCGTCGACCCGCACCGGAACCGCCTCCACGTACAACAGCGGAATGCGGCGCCGCGCCTCGGCCAACTCCTCGTCGGACAGCCAGGAGGAGTTCGGGTCGGGAGTGCCCACGGAGCTCATGCTCCCCATTGTCACCTACCGTGGGGTCAGTGTCAGGGTGACATTGCCGCGTTGCGGTGGTTGGCTCCTGATCACTGGGTGTCTGGCTCTTAGCGTGGGTGCCGCCTTCGGGCTGGCGAGCATGCGTTTTGCCGACGCCCGGTGTGATGGA
>NZ_BNAI01000005.1 GCF_014653215.1 Pseudolysinimonas yzui
TGACCGCGGTCGGCACGCACGACACCGCGTCGGCGATCGTCGCCATCCCGGCGACCGACGCCCACTACGCCTACATCTCGTGCGGAACCTGGTCGCTCGTCGGCGTCGAACTCGAGAAGCCGGTGCTGACCGAGGCGAGCCGCGCCGCGAACTTCACCAACGAGGGCGGCGTCGACGGGCGGGTGCGCTACCTGCACAACGTCATGGGCCTGTGGCTGCTCACCGAATGCATCCGCGACTGGGAGCGCGACGGCTCGGCGGTGTCGCTGCCGACCCTGCTCGAGCAGGCGTCCGCGGTGACCGCGGCGGTTTCCCTCTTCGACGCCGACGACGACACCTTCCTCGCCCCCGGCGACATGCCCGCCCGTATCGCCGCGTGGCTCACCGCCCACGACCTGCCGGCGCCGGCCTCCCGCCCCGCAGTGGTGCGCAGCATCCTGGAGTCGCTCGCCGCTGCCTACGCGCGGTCGATTCGGGATGCCTCAGCGCTAAGTGGCCACCGGGTCGACGTCATCCACCTCGTCGGCGGCGGATCGCAGAACGAGCTGCTCTGCCAGCTCACCGCGAATGCGACCGGGCTGCCCGTGCTCGCGGGGCCGGTCGAGGCGACAGCGATCGGCAACGTGCTGGTGCAAGCGCGTGCGCAAGGTTTCGTCGCGGGCGACCTCGAGTCACTCCGCGCACTCGTGTTGCGCACGTTCCCTCCGCGTCGCTACGACCCATCGCTCGCGGGTTGAGGAGCACCGCCCGCAGTTGCTGGGGGGCAATTCAGCCCTCGCCAACAGCCGATCTGGCCGGCGACATCCACACCGCCCAAGCCCTCGATGAGGTCGGTGGCCCTGACTCTTCGCCGAAGAGGTAGTAGATGCCGGAGCCGCCGCGCGGGTAGAGGAACGTCATCCGTACCCGCCCGGCGTCGTCGGTCGGGGCGATCGCGGCGATTCCGGCGATCTTCGCTGCGACATCCGACTGGATGCGGTCGGCGAGCAGGTCGCCCGTGTCGGTGACGCCGAGCGTGGCGGCGCCGTGACGTGAGACCGATCCGGCATCCCTCGGGTGGCCTCGTCATTGGACCGGGACGATATCGGGACGATGGACGGCGCTCAGCACGCGAACGGCGCTCAGCCCTTCGAGAATGCAGCCCAAGAAAAAGCCTTGTTCCTGATTAGGGGTTTTGGAGCGGAGACGCGCTATGGGGTCTCGAAGGGGTGGGCTTCGAAGCTGCTGTCGAGGTGGCGCCGCGAGGGTGACGCAGCGTTCCAGCCACACTCTCGGCGCCACGGGTCAGCCCGAACGCCCTCCCTGCGGAGACGGTCGAACTCATCCTGGAGCGACGGCACCGGCTCCCCGCGAAAGGGCTCGACGCCGGCGCACACAATCAGCTGGCACCTACCGCATCGCCACCAAGTCACGGTCTCGGCATCGACGATCTGGTGCACCTTGAAGCGCGCCGGCCTGGTCGAGCCCGAGCCGAAGTAGGGGCCGATGTCCTCCTTCCTCAAGTTCGAGGCCGACCTGCCCAACGCGTGCTGGCATCCGACTTCACCCACTACCCCTCGCCGACGGCACCAACGCCGGGATCCTGACGGCTGCTCGATGACTTCGCCGACGAGCACACCCACCGCAGACCTGACCGGTCCCTGCCGCGCCACGCCACCCCGGCCGCCCGCTCCCATGCCCTGCCGAAGGCCGCCCCGACGCCGGCCGCCGACACCACGACAACCACACCCGACTGCGCCGGGACTGATCGACAGAAACCGGCACCGTTACCCAGCGCATCCACGACAAACTCCGCAACATCGGCATCGCCCGAACCCACGCCCGAACCCACTTCCTGATCCTCGCCAACGACCCCGCCATCACGATCATCAACGCCGCCACCGGCGAACTCCTCCGCGAGCTCACCATCGACCTCGACCGCGGCTACCAGCCCCGCACAACAAGAAACCCCCGAACCCGAGGGTTCGAGGGTTTCCGATGTCCTGAGACAGGACAGTGTGCGCGAGGGGGGACTTGAACCCCCACACCCTTGCGAGTACTGGCACCTGAAGCCAGCGCGTCTGCCAATTCCGCCACTCGCGCGCGACGGTAACGGTATCACGATGCGCCCGGTTCGAGACCCCTCGAGCCTCTCATCCGGTTCCGAGGCCCCGCCGACTAACATCGAATGACCGTACCGGCCCCCGCTCGGGGTGCCGTTTGCATCCGAAGGAGCCGCGTGGGGATCCTCGACAGCTTCGAGAAGGGGCTCGAACGTGTCGTCAACGGCGCGTTCGCGAAGGCCTTCAAGAGCGGTCTGCAGCCCCTCGAGGTGACCGCAGCGTTGCGGCGCGAACTCGACACCAAGGCTGCGGTTGTCGCGCGCGACCGCATCCTCGTTCCCAATCGTTTCGTGGTGCGGCTCGCGAAGGGCGACTTCGAGCGCATGGTGAATCTCGGCCCGGCACTCATCGACGAGTTCACCCAGCTCGTGCAGCAGCACGCCACGGCTCAGCGGTACTCGTTCGCCGGCGGCATCTCGATCGAGTTGCAGCACGACCCCGCGATCACCGAAGGCACCGTGCGCATCGACTCCCACAATGTGAAGGGCGCGATCGCGTGGAACCCGGTGCTCGACATCGGCGGCAAGCGCTACCCGCTGAAGAAGGCGCGCACCGTGATCGGGCGCGGCAGCGAAGCCGACATCACGGTGGATGACACGGGCACCTCACGCAAGCATGTCGAGATCCTCTGGGATGGCACCCGCGGCCAGGTGAACGACCTCGGCTCGACGAACGGGTCAAAGCTCAACGGTCAGCCCCTCACGAAGGCGCCGCTGCCTCCGGATTCGGTGATCGAGATCGGGCGCACCCGCATTGTGTTCCGGGTGCTCGCACAGGCGGCCGACGTCGACCAGTTCGCGGATCTGCGGTAGGGCCGGCGATGAGCGAACTCACCCTTCTCGTGCTGCAGCTGGCGTTCCTGCTGCTGCTGTGGGGTTTCGTGTTCTTCGTCATCTACTCGCTGCGCTCCGACCTGTTCGGGCAACGCGCCCGGCGGATGGTCGCTCCCGCGCCGCTGCCGCTGGACGCGATGCCGACGGCGAAGCCCACGGCATCCGCCCCTGCTCCCGTCACCGAGCCGGTCGTCCGTGCCGACCCGGCGGCCACCGCGGCCACCCCGACCCGCCTGGTCATCACCTCCGGGCCCCGCGAGGGCGTCGAGATCGACCTCCCGCCCGAGCAGTTGACGATCGGTCGCTCGAGCGAGTCGGGGCTCGTCATCCGCGACGACTACACCTCGACCCACCACGCCCGGCTCATGCTGTGGGACCAGAACTGGGTCATCCAGGATCTGGACTCCACGAACGGCACGTTCCTCGACGGCACCCGCGTGACCCAGCCGACGGCGGTGCTGCCGGGCACGCCGGTGACGATCGGCACGACGACCTTCGAGCTGCGGCGGTAGGCGCGTGACGTTCACTCCGCTCAGCGCGGCCGTCTCGCATGTCGGCAAGATCCGGTCGAACAACCAGGACTCCGGGTATGCCGGGCGCCACCTCTTCCTCGTCGCCGACGGGATGGGCGGCCACGCGGGCGGAGACGTCGCGTCGGCGATCGCCACGAAACGCGTCGCGGAAGCCGACGAGGACTACGCGGCCGCGGTCGACGCCGAATCGGCCCTGCGCTCGGCGATGATCGCCGCGAACTCGCTGCTCGCCGAGACGGTCTTCGAGCACAGCGAACTCACCGGGATGGGCACGACCGTCTCGGGCATCCTGCGGGTCGGCGACGAGGTCGTGCTCGCCCACATCGGCGACTCCCGCATCTACCGGTTCCGCGACGGCGAACTCGAGCAGGTCACGGCCGACCACACCTTCGTGCAGCGCCTCGTCGACTCCGGACGCATCACCGCCGAGGAGGCCGCCGTGCACCCGCGTCGCTCGGTGCTCATGCGGGTGCTCGGGGATGTCGACGCCACTCCCGAGATCGACACCAAGATCCTCGACACCCGGCCGGGCGACCGGTGGCTGCTGTGCTCCGACGGCCTGTCGAGTTACGTGTCGGAAGACAAGCTCGCCGCGATCCTCGCCTCGGTGCGCTCCCCGCAGACCGCCGCCGATCGCATGGTCAAGGAGAGCCTCGATCACGGCGCCCCCGACAACGTCACGGTCGTCATCGCCGACATCGACGCAGGTGACGTGGTCGCCGTCTCCGAACCGGCGGGCTTCGTCGGCTCGGCGTCGGCCCCGCTCATGTTCGACGGCGCCGAAGACGAGCGGCGCCCCATCCGGCTGCCCACCCTGTTGCTGCATCCGCTGAAGTCGACCCCACCGGAAGACACCCACTTCGAACCCGAGCGCGAGGAGTTCCTCGAGCAGCTCATCGAAGAAGACCGCCGCCGTGCGCGACGCCGTCGCATCACCTGGCTCGTCGTCGTCGCGGTCGCCATCGCCGCGATCGTCACCGCCGTCGTGCTCGCGTACCAGTGGACCCAGACCCACTACTACGTCGGGGTCGCCGAGGATGGCACGGTCGCGATCTTCCAGGGCGTTCAGCAGAACATCGGGCCGATCTCGCTCTCCCACATCGAGCAGAGCTCCGAAGTGCGGGTCGACGACCTGCCCACCTTCGAGCGACGGCAGGTCGAGGCGACGATCAACGCCGACGACCTGCGCGACGCCCACGACATCCTCGACCGCCTCAGCCGGTTGGTCGACTCGGCGGCGGAATCGAGCGCCGTCCCGTGAGCGCCGTGACCGCGAGCCCGCCGATCGACGCGAACGCGGGGCCCGCCTTCACCGGGAGCATCCGCATCCGGCTGCGCACCCCGTCACGCCGACGCAACCTCGAACTGGGGCTGCTGCTGTTCGCGATCGCGATCGGGCTGAGCGCCCTCGTCCTCGCCGAGCTGGGAGCGCTCGGTCGCGTCGAGCCGGGAGTCCTGGGGCTGGCGATCGGGTTGTCGGTGCTCATCCTCGCCGTGCACGGGGCGATGCGCGTCGTCGCCCCCGACGCCGACCCGTTCCTGGTACCGATCGCGACGCTGCTCAACCTCATCGGCATCGCCGAGATCACGCGGCTCGACATCGCGAACGGACTCACCGGCTGGGATGCCTTCGGGGTGCGGCAGGTCGTCTGGTCGGCGATGGCGGTGCTCGCCGCCGCGGCGGTGCTGATCGTGATCCGCAACCACCGGGTGCTGCAGCGCTACCGCTACGTCGCCGGCTTCGTGGCGATCGCGTTGCTCGTGCTGCCCTTCCTTCCGGTCATCGGCCTCAGCGTCAACGGCGCACGCGCCTGGGTCAACTTAGGCGTCGCCTCATTCCAGCCCGGCGAGATCGCGAAGATCGCCCTCGCGGTCTTCTTCGCCGGCTACCTGGTCACCGCCCGTGACTCGCTGAGCATCGTCGGCCGCCGCATCCTCGGTTTCACCTTCCCGCGCGTGCGCGACCTCGGACCCATCCTCATCGTCTGGGTGCTGTCGATGGCGGTCATCGTGTTCCAGCGCGACCTCGGCAGCGGTCTGCTCTACTTCGGGCTGTTCCTGGTGATGATCTACGTCGCCACCGGCCGGCCGAGCTGGGTCGTGCTCGGCGCCGTGCTGTTCGTCGGCGGCGCCTGGATCGCCGCGCGCAGCCTCGAATACGTCGGCGGGCGGTTCTACAGCTGGCTGAACACGTTCGACAGCGACCTGTACGACCAGGGCGGCGGAAGCTTCCAGCTCGCCAACGGGCTGTTCGGGCTCGCCGACGGCGGTCTTCCCGGCACCGGCCTCGGCCGTGGCAACCCCGACATCACCCCGCTCGCCGAAAGCGACTTCATCATCGCGAGCCTCGGCGAGGAGCTCGGCCTGATCGGGCTGTTCGCGATCTTCGTGCTGTACATGGTGTTCGTCTCGCGCGGGTTCCACCTCGCCTTCGCCGGGCAGGATGACTTCGGCCGGCTGCTCGGCGTCGGCCTCGGCTTCGTCGTCGCGCTGCAGGTGTTCATCGTCGCCGGCGGCGTGACCCGGGTCATCCCGCTCACCGGACTCACCACGCCGTTCCTCGCCGCCGGAGGATCGTCGCTCGTCGCCAACTGGGTCATCGTCGCGCTGCTGGTGCGTCTCTCCGACTCGGTTCGCGCGCAACCCCGGTTGGTGATCGACAGCGCATGAACACCCAACTCCGCCGCGTCAGCACGTTCGTGCTGCTGATGTTCCTCGCCCTGTTCGTCTCGACGACGGTCATCCAGTTCTTCCAGCAGGGCAACCTGCAGGCCGACGGGCGCAACGCGCGCTCGATCTACGCGAGCTTCCAGACCGAGCGCGGCCAGATCCTCGTCGACGGGCAGCCGATCGCCTACTCGGAACCCGTCGACGACCGCTACAACTACCAGCGGGTGTACCCGGCCGGGCCGATCTACTCGACCGTCACCGGATACTTCAGCGTTCAGCCCTCGGCCGGCGGGCTCGAGTCCGAGCTCAACTCGTTCCTCACCGGCAACTCCGATGCGCAGTTCCTCGATCGGCTCAACGCGATCCTCACCGGGCGCGACCCGCAGGGGGCGTCGGTCGAGCTGACGATCGACCCGGTCGTGCAGCAGGCCGCCTGGGATGCCCTCGGCGACAACACCGGTGCCGTCGTCGCGATCGACCCGAAGACCGGCGCCATCCTCGCTCTCGTCTCGAAGCCCAGCTACGACCCGAATTCGCTCGCCGTGCACGATCCCGACCAGGTTCAGAGCAGCTACGAGGCCCTGCTCGCCGACCCGGGCGACCCGTTGATCGACCGCGGGATCGCGGGTGACCTCAACCCGCCCGGGTCGACCTTCAAGCTCGTCGTCGCGGCGGCGGCCCTGGAGAGCGGCCAGTACACGCCCGACAGCACCTTCCCCAATCCGACCTCGATCGACCTGCCGGGAACGACGACGCCGATCACCAACTCCGCCGACAGCAACTGCGGCGGGGGCGGCGAGGCCTCGATCGCCACCGCCCTTCGGCTGTCGTGCAACATCCCGTTCGCCCAGCTCGCGGGGGCCCTCGGCGACGACGTCATCCGCGAGCAGGCCGAGGAGTTCGGGTTCGGCTCGTCCTTCGACATCCCGATGCCGAGCGAGCCGAGCCAGTACCCGCCGACCGAGAGCGAAGCCGAGACCTGGCTCACCGGGTTCGGCCAGGCGAGCGTGCGGGCCTCGCCGCTGCAGATGGCGATGGTGTCGGCCGCGATCGCCAACGGCGGCACCCTCATGCAGCCGACGCTCGTGGAGAGCATCGTGGCCCCCGACCTGTCGGTGCTGGAGTCGCTCGAGCCGCAGGTGTACTCGACGCCGCTGAGCGCGCAGAACGCCGCACTGATGACGCAGATGATGGTCGCCGGCGTGTCGAACGGCGTCGCCAACAATGCAAGAATCAGTGGGGTCGAGGTCGCTGGGAAGACCGGAACCGCCGAGAACGGCCAGGGCGAGCCCTACACGCTCTGGTTCACGGGATTCGCTCCGGCGAACGACCCTCGAGTCGCCGTCGCGGTGGTTCTCGAGGATCGGCGGACGGGGTTCGGCAACCTTCTGGCGGCGCCGATCGCCAGATCAGTCATGGAGGCGGTGCTGAGCAGATGAGACCCACGAGCGGGCTCACCTTCGGTGGCCGGTATCAGCTCTCCTCCCGCGTCGCGATCGGCGGCATGGGTGAGGTGTGGCAGGCGACCGACCTCGTCATCGGACGCACCGTCGCGATCAAGATCCTCAAGGACGAATACCTCGGCGACCCGGGCTTCCTCGAGCGCTTCCGGGCCGAGGCGCGGCACGCCGCCCTGGTCAACCACGAGGGCATCGCGAACGTCTTCGACTACGGAGAGGAAGACGGCTCCGCGTTCCTCGTGATGGAGCTCGTCCCTGGCGAAGCCCTGTCGACGATCCTCGAGCGCGAACGCGTGCTGCCGACCGACAAGGTGCTCGACATCGTCGCGCAGACGGCATCCGCCCTGCAGGCCGCCCACGCCGCGGGCCTCGTGCACCGCGACATCAAGCCCGGCAACCTGCTCATCACGCCCGACGGCCGGGTGAAGATCACCGACTTCGGCATCGCCCGCATCGCCGATCAGGTGCCGCTCACCGCCACCGGACAGGTCATGGGCACGGTGCAGTACCTGTCGCCCGAGCAGGCGAGCGGTCACTCCGCCTCACCGACGACCGACATCTACTCGCTCGGCATCGTCGCCTACGAAGCGCTCGCCGGCCGGCGCCCCTTCACCGGGGAGTCGCAGGTGGCGATCGCGATGGCGCAGATCAACGAGCAGCCCCCCGAGCTGCCCGTCACGGTCGCTCAGCCGGTGCGCAACCTCGTGTACGCGAGCATCGCCAAGAAGCCCGCGGAGCGACCGCAGACGGCCGCGCACCTCGCGCGGGCCGCTCAGGCGCTCCGGCGCGGCGACGTCGCAGGCGCCGCGGCCGCCGTTCCGAGCATCGCCGGCGGCGACGCGACGTTCACCTCCATCCTCGGAACCGGCGGGTCGACGACGAGCGCCGTCACCCGCGTGCTTCCCTCCGGCGAGGGGCTGGGCCCGCCCACGACCGGCGAACAGCGGGCCGATCGTCGCCGTAGCCCGTGGACCTGGCCGCTCGTCGCGGTGGTGTCGGTGCTCGCCGTCGCCGTCGTCGCGATCATCATCATCTTCCTGGTGAATCCCAACGGGGGATCGGGGCAGTCCCCCACCCCGACGAACACCGGCCAGAGTTCGAGCCCCACGCCGACGACCACGCCGTCGAGCGACCGGGTGAACATCGATCCCGACGAGTATGTCGGTCGGCCGTTCGAGGAGGTGCGCGACGAACTCGTCGCGAAGGACCTCGTCGTCGACGAAGCCGAGGGTCCGGCGGCGCCGACCCCCGAGCAGGTCGGCACGGTCTCGAGCCTCAACCCGACGGGCAACGTCACCAAGGGCTCCACCATCACCGTGCGGGTGTACGGCCCGTTCCAGAACCCGCCCGCCCCGGCGACGGCGAGCGCGCCGCTCGGCCCGCACCTGTCGGGAAGCGACGTGACGATCACGTTCCCGTCGTACTCGGGGTGCCCGGCAGGCCGTGCCCTCACCGGGTACGACTTCTCGGTGACCAACGGAACGTTCCCCGGCGGCAACCCGGTCGCGGCGAGCGAGACCTCGTTGACGATCCTGCTCGGCGACCCCGGCGAGACCACCGTGACGTACGTGGCGCACTGCGAGGGCGGCATCACCTCGAACCCGTCGGGAACACTCACCATCATCGTCAGCTGACCGTGATCATCGGGAAGTTACACTGGCTGGCGTGACCGACACCTCCGCGGGACCCCAGCTGCTCGCGGGCCGGTATCAGATCGGCGAGCTGCTCGGCCGCGGCGGCATGGCCGACGTGCACCTCGGCCTCGACGCCCGCCTCGGTCGCAAGGTCGCGATCAAGCTGCTGAAACCGTCGCTCGCGAACGATCCGGCGTTCCGCACCCGGTTCCGCCAGGAGGCTCAAGCCGCGGCGCGGATGGCGCATCCCACGATCGTGCGCGTCTACGACGCCGGCGAGGAGATCGCCCGCGACTCGTCCGGTCGCGAGCTGCAGGTGCCGTTCATCGTCATGGAGCACGTCGAGGGTCACCTGCTCAAAGACCTCGTCGCCAAGGGGCCCATGTCGGCCGAGCAGGCCTCCCACATCGTGGACGGCATCCTCACCGCCCTCGAGTACTCGCACCGCGCCGGCGTCGTGCACCGCGACATCAAGCCCGGCAATGTCATGGTCACCTCGACCGGCCAGGTGAAGGTCATGGACTTCGGCATCGCCCGGGCGATCTCCGACTCGTCGGCGACGATCGCCCAGACCAGCGCGATCCTCGGCACCGCCCAGTACTTCTCGCCCGAGCAGGCTCGCGGTGAAGCGGTGGATGCCCGCACCGACCTGTACTCCACGGGGGTCGTGCTCTACGAGCTGCTGACCGGCAAGCCGCCGTTCCACGGCGAGACCGCCGTCGCCACCGCGTACCAGCACGTGAGTGAGGCACCGACGCCGCCGAGTCGCGTCAACTCGGCCGTCACCCCCGCCCTCGACGCGGTCGTCATGCACGCCCTCGCGAAAGACCGCTTCGAGCGCTTCCAGAGCGCCGGTGACTTCAAGCGCGACCTCGAAGCCGCGGTCGCCGGCAAGCTGCCCGACCGGCAACTCGTGCCGGTCGACGACTTCAGCTCGACGCTGTTCGGGGTGAACCCCAGCACGGGTGCCGCGTCGGAGGCGGCGCTGCGTCGCCTCGCCGACGACGACAACGACGACCGGATGCCGCGCACCCAGAGCCGCCCCCCGGTGGCCTGGATCTGGGGCGGCATCGCGATGTTCGTCGTCATCCTCGTCGCCGCCGTCTTCTGGGTGTTCTCGCTGCAATCGCAGAACATCGTCGGGCCCGGTGCCGCCGTCGATGTTCCGGATGTCGTGGGCATCAATATCGATCAGGGGACGGACATCCTCGAGGAGGCCGGACTGGAGATCAGCCAGACGACGCGCTCCGACGAGAACATCCCCGAGGGCGAGATCATGGAGCAGACCCCCGAGGCGGGAACGCGGGTGTCGCCCGGCCAGGAGGTGCGCCTCGTCGTCTCGTCGGGCGCGCCGCTCGTCGAGGTGCCGAGTCTGGTCTTCATGGATCAGGAGGCCGCGAAGGCCAAGCTCGCGGAACTCGAACTCGTCTACGGAACGACGACGGTCACCTACTCGCCGAACGTGCCGAGCGGCGGGGTGATGGGAATCATGGTCGAAGACAGCAGCGAAGTGGTCACCGCGTCGACGCAGGTGCCGGCCGGCTCGACGATCAATCTGGTCGTCTCCAACGGCCTCGTCGTCGTGCCCGACCTCAAGGGTCAGCCCATCACCACCGCCCAGGCGACCCTCAAGAGCGGCAGCCTGCAACTCGGCGTGAAGCTGGTGCTCGACAACTCCTGCACCGGCCAGACCGTGGTGAGCCAGTCGGTCATCGGCGAGGTGCCGCAGAAGTCGTCGGTGACGCTCACCTACTGCTCGGGCTAGCCGAGTCGGCGACCGAAGGCGCTAACCCAGCTTGACGAGGGGGCTGAGCGCGGTCGCGCGCTCCGCCGCCTCGGGCAGGCCCGCGCCGGCCAGCCAGTTGCCCAGCATGCGGTAGCCGCCCTCGGTGAGCACCGATTCCGGGTGGAACTGCACCCCGAAGATCGGGGCGGACCGGTGCCGGAGGCCCATGATGACGCCGCCTTCGGTGCGCGCCGTCACCTCCAGGTCGGCCGGAACGGTGCCGTCGACGACCGCGAGCGAGTGGTACCGGGTCGCGCGGAACGGCTGCGGCACCCCGGTGTAGAAACTGCTGTCGTCGTGCCGGATGAGCGACGTCTTGCCGTGCATCAGCTCGTCGGCGTGGGTGACCGTCGCGCCGAGGGCTTCGGCGATCGCCTGATGCCCGAGGCACACCCCGAGCAGCGGGGATCCCGCGGCGAGCGCGGCGCGCACCACCGGAATCGACACGCCCGCGGCGGCAGGAGTGCCCGGTCCGGGTGAGATCAGAACGGCGTCGTACTCGGCGATCCGCGCGGCGGCGTCCGCCGGCGCAAAGGAGTCATTACGCACCACTTCTGTCGACGCCCCCAGCTGCTGCAGGTAGCCGTCGAGGGTGTAGACGAACGAGTCGTAATTGTCGAGAACGAGTACGCGGGTCATTCGTCCACCGTCACGTCTTGCGGGGCGACCATCTGGTCGATCACCGGGAACACCCAGAGCACAAGCGCGGTCACAACCGCGGCCGCCGCGACCAGCAGGATGAGCAGCCGCACCCACCAGGGTCCGGGGAGGATGCGCCACAACGCTGCATACATCAGCCTGCTCCCGTCACGTTCGATGCGATCTCAGCCGGCACGCCGCCCGCCCGCGGATAGAACGAGTCGTAGACGCCGTAGGCGATGATGCGTTCGGCCGTCGAGAAGAACGGGTTGCATGTGGTGAGCGTGATGTACCGTTCCGTCGCCTGCGCCCCGGTGACCTGGGGCACCGGGTTGAGCACGCCCACCCCGCTCGGTCGCACGTACTCGAGGTTGCGGAACGAGTACTGGTACCAGCCGTCGGGAGTCTCGACGTAGATGTGATCGCCGACCCGCAGCTGGTGCAGGTCGCGGAAGTTGCCGCCACCACTCGAGCGGTGCGAGGCGAGAGCGAAGTTGCCGAGAGCCCCGGGCATCTGCGTCGTCGGGTAGTGGCCGATGTTGCCCTTGTTGAGCACATCCGTCGTGCCGACGCCCTCCGCAATCGGACGGTTGTAGTCGCCGCCGAAGCGCGGGATGATCAGCGTTGCGAAGCGTATGGCGTTCCCGGGTGCGGTCTGCACGGGTGGGTCTTCCGACTGGGTGGGGTCACCGGCCTCGCTGGGGGGCACGTCGGAGTAGCCGACCCCCCACTCCTCGGCGAGCTCGCTGGCTTCGCTGTTGAGCTGGCCGCCGACGATGAGATCGGCGAGCCACACCTGGTAGCCGAGAAAGGCCAGCACGAGTGCACCGGCGGTGATCAGCAGCTCGCCGAGCACGCCGGCGACCGAGATCCGGCGGCGCGGCCGCCTGATCGTCTCGCCTGACGCCGTCATGCCCCGATTCTACGTCGCGTGGTCTGGCGCCCACGTCGTGCTCTGAGCGGCCTCCGTTAGACTGCTCCGCATGGCTCGACCCAATACCTCACCCGCACCGCGAAAGGCCGATTCCGCTGACGCCGACCGTCGCGAGAACCTTCCGAACCCGGTGTGGTTCAAGCCGATCATGTTCGGCTTCATGCTGCTCGGGCTGGCCTGGATCATCGTCTACTACCTGAGCCAGGGTTCGTGGCCCATCCCGGGCATCAACGAGGCCAACATCGCGATCGGCTTCGGCTTTCTCATCATCGGCTTCTTCATGACCACGCGGTGGCGCTGAGAACCTGAGAGTTCTTGGATTGAGTAGCGCCCGCGAAGCGGACGCGTATCGAAATCACACCAGTGTGATTCTCTCCACACTGTGGATGAGCCTGTGGAGAACCGGCTCGGAGCGTCGCGTCAGAAGGCGATGGACCGCAGGATCGCGAACAGGATGAAGACAGCGACGACCGCACCGCCGATCAGGTACGGGGTGCGCGGAGGCGTACCGGGCTTCCCCTCGTAACGTTGGAACAGATACGTCATCCCGGCGCCGCCGATCAGGCCGCCGATGATGAGCGGCAGGAAGAATCCGCCGAACGCGAGGCTGATCAGCAGGTTGATGCCGATGATGACGAGGATCTGCACCCGGGCCGCCGGGTACGACCAGACGTAGATCAGGTACGAGCCGAACATCCCGAACAGCAAGCCCGACAGGCCGTACGAGGGGCCACCCGCGATCACCATCGCGGCGCTGCCGACACCGCCGGCGACGAGGAGCATCACCGCGAACCGGCCGCGTCCGAGGTTGCGTTCGACGACCGGCGCGGTGAGCAGGAAGAACACCGAGCTGAGCAGGATCGAGATGAGGAAGACGGCGTTGGGCGGGTAGACGAAGGCGGCCGTGAAGTAGCGCCACGCCTCGAGGGCGAACGGCGGCGCCGCGACGAGCACGACGTACGGCAGGCCGCCGGTGACCAGCCCGACGACCCCGAACACCAGGACGACGCCGACGGTGCCCCAGCTGAGCACGGGAACCTCGTTGCCCGGACGGAGCATCTGCCCGAGGGCGCCCAGGAATCCGCCGCTGAGCGCCGCGCGTTCCGGTCGCGACCGTGCCGCACGTGCGGGTCGCGCTTTCGCCGCAGGACGCCGCGCCTCTCCGGCGCTACGCCACGACACCGAGCCGCCCGTCTCGCGGACGCACTCGGGACACAGCACGCCGGTCGGGGAGAGGATCTGGCATTCGGGGCAGATCGTGCGACCGCAGCGTTGGCAGAGCACCCAGCTCTCCCGCGTCGGATGCCGGTAGCAGACGTCCGGCGAGGTCTCCGCGTCGGTCACCTGGGGCGCTCCCGGTCCGGTTCTCGCTTAGACCGCGTCGACCGAGATCGAGGTGATGACGACATCCTGCAGGGGCTTGTCGCGCCCGTCGGTGTCGACCGCTTCGATCGCATCGACGACGCGCTTCGATTCGTCGTCGACGACCTCACCGAAGATCGTGTGCTTGCCGTTCAGCCACGGGGTCGGCACGGTCGTGATGAAGAACTGCGATCCGTTGGTGCCGCGGCCGCCCTGGATTCCGGCGTTCGCCATCGCCAGCAGGTAGGGGTCGGTGAAATGCAGCTCGGGGTGGATCTCGTCGTCGAAGTTGTAGCCGGGTCCGCCGATACCTTTCCCGAGCGGGTCGCCGCCCTGCAGCATGAACTGCTTGATGATGCGGTGGAAGATGACCCCGTCGTACAGCGGGGTGGTCTTGGTCTCGCCCGTGGCCGGATCCTGCCACTCCTTGGTGCCGGTCGCGAGGCCGACGAAGTTGTCGACGGTGACCGGGGCGTGGAAGCCGAACAGGTTGATGCGGATGTCGCCGAGGGTGGTGTGGACGGTGGCGACGTGAGTGTGCGCAGGCATTGGGCCATTCTCGCATGGCGCACGTGAAGGCAAGCCCTACGGCGCAATCAGTCGCACGTGGCAGGATGGCTCACGTCACCTCGTTTCGACGACCGGAGGATCACATGGCACTGTCACGCAAGCGCCAGCGGGAACTGAATCGCCTCAAGCGGGATGCCGAGCGCCTCTGGGACGAGCAGCGCGAAGCCATCGAGCACGCCACCGTCGTGCTGAAGGACGCCCGCCGCCAGGCCGCCAACTTCGCCCGCGAGGAGGTGCGGCCCCGCGTTCGTGAGGGTTTCGGCGCCGCCCGCGACGGGTTCGGTGCCGCCCGGGAGGCCGCCTCGACGGCCCGGGAGCGGTTCGCCGACGACGTGCTGCCCGCGATCTCGGGAACGATCGGCTCCGCGCTGGCCGTGCTGGAAGCCGCGAAGAACCCGGCCGTGCGTGACGTCGTACGCCGCATCTCGAAGGCCGGACAGAAGGCGGGTGTGGTCACCCCGCCGAAGTCGGGTGGTCCGGGTAAGTACATCCTCCTCGGTCTCGGCGTGGTCGCGGTCGCCGGCATCGCCTACGCCGCCTGGCAGACGCTGCGCGCCGACGACGACCTCTGGATCGAAGACCTCGGCGATCCGGGCAGTGCCGACATCGGCGACGACGACGACTTCTGAGCACAGCCCGATCGGGCTGACGCGGGTTCAGGCCCGCCGCATCGCCGTGCGCGCGCAACTGCTCGACGCGGCGCGCCCGGCGAGTGTCGTCGACGTCGTACGCGGGCTGAACGTCATCCAGCGGTATCCGTACGCCGACATCGCCCCGAGCGCCGACCTGGTGCTCTGGAGCCGCATCGGGGCGCGCTACGAGCCCGACGACCTGCAGCGGGCACTCGAGGTCGACCGATCGTTGCTGGAACTCGACGGCATGATCCGGCCGATGGAGGATCTGGCGCTGTTCCTCGCGCAGTTCGCGCTGCCGCCGAAGTATGCCAAGACCCGGGAGTGGCTCGAACTCAACCACGAGTTCCGCGACGACCTGTTGCGCGAGCTGTACGACCGCGGCCCGGTGCTCGCCCGCGAGCTGCCCGACACCGCACGGTACCCCTGGCCGTCGTCGGGCTGGACGAACAACCGCAACGTCACCCAGATGCTCGAGTGCCTGATGATGCGCGGCGAGGTGGCGATCGCCAGCCAGGAGGGCGGCGCCCGCACCTGGGACCTGGCGGAGCGCGTCTACCCCGAGGGGCTTCCCGTCATCCCCGTAGACCAGGCTCTCGCGATGCGTGACGACCGACGCCTGCGCTCGCTCGGCGTCGCGCCCGCGAAGGGCCCGAAGCAGCCGCTCGAACCCATCGACGTCGGGCCGGCCGGGTTGCCCGCGACGATCGAGGGCTCGGATGTCGCCTGGCGCGTGCACCCCGATGTGCTGCCCTGGATCGACGACGACTTCGAGGGCCGCACCGCCCTGCTCTCGCCCTTCGACCGGCTCGTCTACGACCGCATCCGCACCCAGGGCATCTTCGAGTTCGACTTCACCCTCGAGATGTTCAAACCGAAGGCGAAGCGGCGGTGGGGCTACTTCGCGCTGCCGATCCTGCACCGCGACCGGCTGGTCGGAAAGCTCGACGCCTCCGCCGACCGGAAGGCGGCGGCGCTGCGGGTGAACGCGATCCACGAGGACGTGCCGTTCACGACCGAGATGCGCAACGACGTGGATGCCGAGATCACCGCCCTGGCGCGTTGGCTCGGGATGCGCGTCGATAGGGTCGGTAGTCACTGACGAAAGGAACGCCTGGATTGACTCCGGCTCAGCGCGAGCGAGCGGCCCGTCGCCGCGGGTTCGGCACGATCTGCTTCCTGCTCGCGGGGCTCGCGGCCCTCATCGCGGTCTTCGTGCTCGTCGCGCTCCGCGTCGAGATCCTCGGCGTCTCGCAGACGACGTTCACCAACTGCGGCACGCTCGCTGCGCCGCTCGAACCCAGGACGCCGATCGAACGTTCCTACTGCGACGCCGCGTTGGGCGACCACCGGACGTTCGTGATCGCGGGCTTCGCCGTCACCGCGCTGCTCGTGGGCGGCGGGGTCGCGCTGAAGGTGAGCGGCCGCGATCCGTTCGCGTGGCACTACGGGTGAGTGGAGCCTAGGGGAATCGAACCCCTGACCTCCTGCTTGCAAAGCAGGCGCTCTACCAATTGAGCTAAGGCCCCGTCATCCATGCCGGGGTCTCGACACGCGACCGGCGGTCGCTACTCGACCAACGAGATGGAGTGGGGATACGAGGACTTGAACCTCGGACCTCTTCGTTATCAGCGAAGCGCTCTAACCGCCTGAGCTATATCCCCGAGTGGCTTGGATCTGAAGCAGGATCCGGGCCGAGAGAAAGAGTATCAGCCTCTACGAGTTCTGGAATCCGACGAGGAGACCACCGGTGAACCGCACGCTGAGGTTGTAGAGGAACCCGCCGACGGCGCCGAGCGCGGTGCCGACGATCGTGTTGAGCACCGCGATGATGAACGAGAACAGCACGACCTGCCCGATGCCGAAGCTGTTGGCGATGGCGAACTCGGGCTGGCCGAGCATGTCGCGCAGGGTCAAGTCGAGCTCGCCGAAGATGCCGGTGGAGAACAGCACGACCCAGATGAGCACGCTCGCGACGATGAGCACGATGCCGAGGCACAGCCACACCAGGAACGAGAGTTTCACCAGCGACCACACGTCGATGTAGACGAGCTTCAGGCGCACCTGACGACTGGTCGTCTGGCGCATCTCCTTGCGCTGCAGTTTCTCGGCGACGCTCATCGCTACTCCTGGTTCTCTCCGTCGGCCGCGGGGGCGGTTTCGGTGCTGCCGTCCACCGCTTCGGCTTCGTCAGCGGTCTCGATGTTGCGTTCGCTGTTCTTCGCGATCGCGATGATCTTGTCGTCGTCGTCGAAACGGGCGAAGACGACGCCCATCGTATCCCGCCCCTTGGCGGGAACCTCGGCAACAGCTGAACGTACGACCTTGCCGCCGGCGAGCACGACGAGCACTTCGTCGTCTTCTTCCACGATGAGCGCCCCGGCGAGGTCGCCGCGGGTCTCGCTGAGCTTCGCGACCTTGATGCCGAGCCCGCCGCGGTTCTGCAGGCGGTACTGGTCGACGGCGGTGCGCTTGGCGTACCCGCCCTCGGTGACCACGAACACGTAGCCCTGTTCCCCCACCACGGATGCCGACAGCAGCGAGTCGTCGCCGCGGAAGTGCATCCCGATCACGCCGGAGGTCGAGCGTCCCATCGGACGCATCGCGGCATCCGACGCCGTGAAGCGGATCGACATGCCGTGCCGCGAGACCAGCAGCACGTCGGTGCCGTCTTCGACGAGCAGCGCCGACACCAGCTCGTCGCCCTCGCGGAGGTTGATCGCGATGATGCCACCGGTGCGGTTGGTGTCGTACTCGGTGAGCGCGGTCTTCTTCACGAGACCGCCGCGGGTGGCGAGCACGAGGTAGGTCGCGACCGAGTAGTCGCGGATGTCGAGCACCTGCGCGATCTGCTCGTCGGGTTGCAGGGCGAGCAGGTTCGCGACGTGCTGACCCTTCGCATCGCGGCCGGCCTCCTGCACCTCGTAGGCCTTCGCCCGGTACACCCGGCCGGTGTTGGTGAAGAACAACAACCAGTGGTGGGTCGTCGTGACGAAGAAGTGCTCGACGACGTCATCCGCCCGCAGCTGTGCGCCGCGCACCCCGCGGCCACCGCGGTGCTGCGAGCGGTAGTTGTCGCTGCGGGTGCGCTTGATGTATCCGCCGCGGGTGATGGTGATGACCATCTCTTCCTCGGGGATGAGGTCTTCGACGCTCATGTCGCCGTCGAAGCCCATCAGGATCTCGGTGCGCCGATCGTCGCCGAACTTCGCGACGATGTCGCCGAGCTCGGTGATGATGATCTCGCGCTGCCGCGTCTCGCTCGCGAGGATCGACTTGTATTCCTTGATCTCGCTCTCGAGTTCGGCGAGGCGGTCGAAGATCTTCTGGCGTTCGAGCGCGGCGAGCCGGCGCAGCTGCAACGCGAGGATGGCGTCGGCCTGCAGCTCGTCGATCTTCAGCAGCTTGATGAGGCCCTTGCGCGCCTCGTCGACATCGGGCGAGCGACGGATGAGGGCGATGACCTCGTCGAGGGCGTCGAGGGCCTTCGCGTAGCCGCGCTGGATGTGCGCATCCGCTTCGGCCTTGTCGAGCCGGAACTGAGTGCGCCGCACGATCACTTCGATCTGGTGCGCGATCCACAGCGTGATGAACCCGTCGATCGGCAGGGTGCGCGGCACCCCGTCGACGATCGCCAGCATGTTGGCGCCGAAGTTCTCCTGCAGCTGGGTGTGCTTGTAGAGGTTGTTGAGCACGACCTTCGCGACCGCGTCGCGCTTGAGCACGATGACGAGGCGCTGACCGGTGCGGCCCGAGGTCTCGTCGCGGATGTCGGCGATGCCGCTGAGCTTGCCCTCTTTGACCAGGTCGGCGATCTTGATCGCGAGGTTGTCGGGGTTGACCTGGTACGGCAGCTCGGTGACGACGAGGCAGGTGCGGCCCTGCAGCTCTTCGACACTGACGACCGCGCGCATCGTGATCGATCCGCGGCCCGTGCGGTAGGCGTCCTGGATGCCTTTGAGCCCGAGGATCTGCGCGCCGGTCGGGAAGTCGGGGCCCTTGACGCGCTGGATGATCGCCTCGAGCAGCTCCTCGCGGGAGGCCTCGGGGTTCTCGAGAGCCCAGAGCGCGGCGGCCGAGACCTCGCGCAGGTTGTGCGGCGGGATGTTGGTCGCCATTCCGACCGCGATGCCGACGGATCCGTTGACCAGCAGGTTCGGGAACCGCGCCGGGAGCACCGTCGGCTCCTGCGTGCGGCCGTCGTAGTTCTCCTGGAAGTCGACGGTGTTCTCGTCGATGTCGCGCACCAGCTCCATCGCGAGCGGCGCCATCTTGGTCTCGGTGTACCGAGGGGCCGCGGCGCCGTCGTTGCCGGGGGAGCCGAAGTTGCCCTGGCCGAGCGCGAGCGGGTAGCGCAGCGACCACGGCTGCACGAGACGCACGAGCGCGTCGTACACCGGGCTGTCGCCGTGCGGGTGGAACTGCCCCATGACGTCGCCGACGACGCGCATCGACTTCGAGAACGAGCGGTCGGGCCGGTAGCCGCCGTCGTACATCGTGTAGACGATGCGGCGGTGCACGGGCTTCAGGCCGTCGCGCACGTCGGGCAGCGCGCGCCCGACGATGACGCTCATCGCGTAGTCGAGGTACGACCGCTGCATCTCGAGCTGGAGGTCGACCTGCTCGATCTTGTCGTGCCGGTCGGGGTCGAGGCCGGCGTCGGTGAGATCAGCCATCAGATATCGAGGAACCTAACGTCTTTGGCGTTCTGCTGGATGAAGTTGCGCCGAGACTCGACGTCGTCGCCCATGAGGGTCGAGAACACCCCGTCGGCGATCGCCGCGTCGTCGAGGGTGACCTGCAACAGGGTGCGGCTCGCGGGGTTCATCGTGGTGTCCCACAGCTCCTGGTGGTTCATCTCGCCGAGACCCTTGTATCGCTGCACCCCGTTCTCTTTCGGGATGCGCTTGCCCGCCGCGATGCCCGCCTCGAGGAAGGCGTCGCGCTCGCGGTCGGAGTACACGTAGTCGTGCTCGGCGTTGGACCACTTCAGCCGGTACAGCGGCGGCTGCGCGAGGTAGACGTAGCCCATCTCGATCAGCGGCCGCATGTAGCGGAACAGCAGGGTGAGCATGAGCGTCGTGATGTGCTGACCGTCGACGTCGGCATCCGCCATCAGCACGATCTTGTGATAGCGGGCCTTCTCGCCGTCGAAGTCTTCGCCGATGCCCGTGCCGAACGCGGTGATCATCGCCTGGATCTCGGCGTTGCCGAGCGCCCGGTCGAGACGGGCCTTCTCGACGTTGAGGATCTTGCCGCGCAGCGGCAGGATCGCCTGCGTCTCGGGGTTGCGGCCCTGCACGGCGGAGCCGCCGGCCGAGTCGCCCTCGACGAGGAAGATCTCGCTCAGGCTGGGGTCACGGCTCGAGCAGTCCTTCAGCTTCCCGGGCATGCCGCCGCCCTCGAGCAGGCCCTTGCGCCGCGTCTGCTCGCGGGCCTTGCGGGCGGCGAGGCGAGCCATCGCGGCCTGGATCGACTTGCGGATCACGTCACGCGCCTGGTTGGGGTTGCGCTCGAACCAGTCGGTGAGCATGTCGCCGACGACGCGCTGCACGAACGACTTCGCCTCGGTGTTGCCGAGCTTGGTCTTCGTCTGGCCTTCGAACTGCGGCTCGCCGAGTTTGATCGAGATGACGGCGGTGAGGCCCTCGCGCACGTCGTCGCCGGAGAGGTTCTCGTCCTTGTCCTTCAGCAGGCCCTTTTCGCGGGCGTACTTGTTGACGAGCGTGGTGAGCGCCGCCCGGAATCCCTCTTCGTGGGTGCCGCCCTCGTGCGTGTTGATCGTGTTGGCGTAGGTGTGCACGCTCTCGGAATACGAGGTGGTCCACTGCATCGCCACTTCGAGGGCGATGCGGCGCTCGGTGTCTTCGGACTCGAACGAGATGATCTCGGCGTGGATGACATCCGTCTTCTTCGTCGAGTTGAGGTGCTCGACGTAGTCGACAAGTCCGCGCTCGTAGAGGAAGACGTCGTGGCGCGGCGCCTCGTCGTCGTCGGTGGGACGTTCGTCGGTGAGCTCGATCGTGAGGCCCTTGTTGAGGAACGCCATCTGCTGAAAGCGATTGCGCAGGGTCTCGTAGTCGAACTCGACGGTCTCGAAGATGTCGGCGTTGGGCCAGAAGGTGATGGTCGTGCCGGTCAGATCCGACGCCTCCATCTTCTTCAGGGGCGCGTCGGGCACGCCGATCTTGTAGCCCTGGCGGTAGACGTTGCCCTGGCGGTACACCTCGACCTCGAGGCGTGACGAGAGCGCGTTGACGACGCTCGAGCCGACGCCGTGGAGGCCGCCGGAGACCGCGTAGCCGCTGCCGCCGAACTTGCCGCCGGCGTGCAGGATCGTCAGCACGACCTCGACGGTCGACTTCTTCTCGACCGGGTGCATGTCGACCGGGATGCCGCGGCCGTTGTCGACGACCCGCAACCCGCCGTTGGCGAGGATCGTGACCTCGATGCGGTCGCAGTAGCCGGCGAGCGCCTCATCCACCGCGTTGTCGACGATCTCGTACACGAGGTGATGCAGGCCGCGCGGACCGGTGGAACCGATGTACATTCCGGGTCGCTTGCGCACGGCCTCGAGGCCTTCGAGCACCTGGATGTCGGCTGCGCCGTAGTTCGCGTCGGACGCGCCCTGACGCGGGGTGGGACTCATGGGGAGGTGGCTCCTGCCGGGGTCGATCTCAACCACCGAAACACGGGCGGCGAGGGTGCCTCGATTCTATCCCGCGAAGACGGTCGAAATCGGGCGATTCGGCGATCTGCGGGCTTTTCCGCAGGCAGTCGACCAGATTTGCCTTGTCAGCCGTAGGTATCGCGTGGACCGCGCCCCGGAACGGCCTTGGGGCCGTGTTTCCAGGAGGGGGCGTGGGGTGCGAGAAAGCGTGCCGTCTCGACGCCGGCGGCCGGGAAGCGCTCGGCGATGCTGTTGAGCACGGTCGCCGACATGAGTCGCAACTGCTGCGCCCACGCCGTCGAGTCGCATTGAACCGTCAGGATGCCGTTCTCGATTCCCACGGGCGAGGTGTGCGCCGCGGTGTCGGCGCCGACGATCTCGGGCCAGCTCGCCAGGAGCTCCGCCCGCGCCAGCGGCGACTCCCAGCCGCGCGCCGCGGCGACCCCGGCGAGCACGTCGCCCACGCCGCGGGGGTCCCGGCCGAGCCCGTAGGGCTCGCTCGCCGCGGCGTCAGCCGCTCGACGCCGGCGGCGGCCGTCGGCGGTGCGCAGCTCGGGGTTGCCGAACAGGCGCCGAAGCCGGCGGTAGACGGCGATGTGCTCGGGCACCTTCGCCTCGCCGTCGCTCACGCGTCCTCCCCAGGCTCCACGATGCGCCCGGCCTGGATGCGGACCGTGTGCGCGCGCAGCGCGTCGGGCACGTCGTCGAGCACGGCGGCGGTGATGAGCACCTGCTCGTAGTCGGCGATCGCACCGGCGAGCCGGCCGCGGCGGATCTGGTCGAGCTCGGCGAACACGTCGTCGAGGATCACGACCGGATCGCCGAGTGGAGAGTCGGCCCGCAGCGTCGCGGCGGCCGCGAGTTTGAGCGCGAGCGCGAACGACCACGACTCGCCGTGGCTCGCGTAGCCCTTCGCGGGAAGTCCGTTGAGCGTGAGCACGAGATCGTCACGGTGCGGGCCCACCAGGGTGAGCCCGCGATCCAGCTCCTGCCGCCTGACCCGTGCGAGGGCCGCGGTGAACGCCTCGCGCACCTCGGTCGGCGCGAGCGCGGTGGTCGCGGCGCCGGCATCCTCGGTGTCGTCGTCGCCGGCGGAGCCGGCGTCGCCCAGGATGCTGAGCCGGGCACCCAGGTCGGCCACATGGTCGTCGCCCGCGATGCGGCGATAGGCGTCGGCCACGTGCGGGCGGATGCGGTCGATCAGCGCGGAGCGCTCGACGATGATCTCGCTGCCGAGGGCGGCGAGTCGCTCATCCCACACCTCGAGTGTCGAGAGCTGCGACTCCGCGACGCGGGCCGCGCGCACCGACTTCAACAGCGTCGTGCGCTGCCGCAGTACCCGGTCGTAGTCGCCGAGCACCCCCGCGAGGCGCGGCGAGAGCAGCACCAGCAACTGGTCGAGGTAGCGCCGGCGACCGCCGGGATCGCCGCGCACGAGCGCCAGGTCTTCCGGGGCGAACAACACGCTCGGCGCGTAGCGCGGCAGATCGCGCGGCTTCGCGGCGACCCGGTTCACCTGAGCCCGGTTCGCCGACGAGCGGTTGAGCTGCACCTCGACGAGCACCGACCGGCCGGCGTGTTCGAGCCGGGCCCGCACGATCGCGGCATCCTGCCCCGCGCGGATGAGGGCCTGATCCGTCGCGACCCGGTGCGACCCCAGCGTGCTGAGGTAGCCGATCGCCTCGACCAGGTTGGTCTTGCCCTGACCGTTGCTGCCGACGAACAGGTTCGGCCCGGCCACCAGGTCGACTTCCGCCTCCTGGTAGTTGCGGAAGTCGGTGAGCGACAGGTGGGTGACGATCACGCCTTGCGGACCGCGTGGCCACCGAACTGCTTCCGCAGGGCGGCGACGGCCTTCATCGACGGGGAGTCCTTCTGCCGCGACACGAAACGGGCGAAGATCGCCGCGCTGATCGTCGGCACCGGAACCGCGTGATCGAGAGCGTCGTGCACCGTCCAGCGACCTTCGCCGGAATCCTCGACGTAGCCCTCGATGTCGGCGAACTCGGGATCCTCTTCCAGCGCCGTCACCAGCAGCTCGAGCAGCCAGCTGCGCACGACCGTGCCGCGCTGCCAGGCCTTGAACACCCCGGGAACATCGTGGATGAGGTCGTCGCGGGCATCCATCAGTTCGAAGCCCTCTGCCCACGCCTGCATGAGCGCGTACTCGATGCCGTTGTGCACCATCTTCGCGTAGTGCCCGGCGCCGACCGGTCCGGCGTGCACGAACCCCTCGGCGCGCGGACCTTCGGGACGCAACGCGTCGAAGACCGGCAGCAACTCGCGGATGTCGGCGGCCTCCCCGCCGGCCATGAGTCCGTACCCGTTCTTCAGGCCCCAGACCCCGCCCGAGACGCCGCAGTCGACGAAGCGGATCCCCTTCTCGGCGAGCTGCGCCGCGTGCACGGCATCGTCGGTGAAGCGGGAGTTGCCACCGTCGATCACCAAGTCACCCGGCTCGAGCACGGCGGCGACATCGGCGATGACCTGATCGGTGATCGCTCCCGACGGCACCATGATCCACACCACGCGCGGTGTCGGCAGGGCCGCGGCGAGGGCGGCGAGATCCGCCACGTCGGTGACCTCGGGGTTGGGGTCGTATCCCGTGACGTCGACCCCGGCGCGCCGCAGGCGCTCGCGCATGTTGCCGCCCATCTTGCCCAGGCCGACGAGCCCGATGTGCATCGTGCGGGATTTCTGATCGGCGCTCTTGGCCATCACCGAGCCCCGATCAGCGCAGCAGCAGGTTGGGCTGCAGGAGGTACTTGTAGTTGTCGGCGCCGGGTTGGTCCTTCGACGACTGGCTGGTGATCAGCACCGGGCCCGGTTTGTTGGGATTGTCGGTCTTCGTGAACGAGATGCGCACGTACTCCGAGTGCACCGCGCCGAGACCGTCGAGCAGGAACGCGGGCTTGAGCGACACCACGGTGTCTTCGCCGTGCAGGTGTCCTTCGATCGTCTCCTGCGCCTGCGCCTGCTCGGCACCGGTCGCCTCGAGCGTCACGCCGTCGATCGAGAACGAGAACCGCAGGGCGGCTTCGCGCTCGAGAACGAGCGACACCCGGCGGGTCGCCTCGATGAGCTCGGCGGTGTTGACGACGGCGTAGTTGTCGACCGTCTCGGGGAAGAGGCGCTTGACCGGCGGGAAGTTGCCCTTGATGAGCAGTGAGGTGACCGTCTTCTTGTCGGCGCTGAACGCGATGAGCTCGCGGTCGTCGCCGCGTGCGATCGTCACCGACACGGTGCCGCTGTGGGCGAAGGTCTTACCGATCTCGGCGAGGGTGCGCGCCGGGATGAGGGCGGCCGTGCCTTCGGCCGTCGTCGATCCCGAATCCCAATCGATCTCGCGCACCGCGACGCGATAGCGGTCGGTCGCGACGAGCGAGAGGTTGTTGTCGCCCACCTCGAGCTGCACGCCGGTGATGACCGGGGTGACGTCGTCGCGGGATGCGGCGACCGTGACCTGAGCGACAGCGGCCGCGAAGTCTTCCGCGGGCAGAACCCCGGTGCGTTCGCCGACCTGAGGAAGGGTCGGGTACTCCTCGACGGGCATGCTGCCGAGGGTGAACTTCGCAGATCCGCACTGCACGGCGATCTTGCCGTCGACGGTCGAGAACTGCACGGGGGCGTTCGGCAGGCGGCTCGCGATCTCGGCGAGCAGCCGGCCGGAGACGAGCGCGCTGCCGGCCTCTTCGACGTCGGCCGCGATCTCGGCACGCGACGACACCTCGTAGTCGAACGACGACAGAACGAGCGCGCCCTCCGACGCCTCGAGCAGGACGCCGCTGAGGATCGGCTGGGTCGTGCGCTGGGGCAGCAACTTGACCGCAAACGAGACGGCCTCGCTGAACACGTCCCGATTGACCTGGAACTTCACGAAGGACTCCTTGTCCACACTGCTGGCTGGTTCAACGCTGCGGGTTGTTCAACGAAAGGGTCGAGACCCCGGTGGGCCAGGATTTCACATCGATCCTGGCACAGGAAGGGGCAAGCGGTTTCTGGTGGCGCGACGAGGTCGAGATGTTGTCGAACAGCAAGATGGAGAAGAGAGAGTTAATCCTCTTAACCGATGCTCATATGTGGATAACCGGGCCGGCGGCGAGTCTTCCTTGGGGAACTACATCGGTGTGAGTTGAAGAACAGCTGTGGAAGGCGCGGCTCCGATCGGTGGAGAACTCCGACTACCCGGGGACGAATCCACAGTGTCGGCGGCAACTATCCACATCTTCGTCCCGCGCGTCGAGCACGTTATCCACAAGCTGTCCACAGCATGTGCAATCACAGATCGTGCACCGTTCCGTCTAGTCCCCCATTCGGGGGGACGACCGGATCCGGGTCAGATCTTGTTGTAGCGCTGGTTCTGCTTGATGCGGCTCGTCAGTTCGGTGACCTGGTTGTAGATCGAGCGACGCTCTTTCATCAGCTCGCTGATCTTCTTGTTCGCGTACATCACGGTGGTGTGGTCGCGGTTGCCGAAGAGCTGACCGATCTTGGGCAGGGAGAGGTTGGTGAGTTCGCGGCAGAGGTACATCGCGATCTGCCGAGCGGTCGCGACGGCCTGGGAGCGGCTCGAGCCGTAGAGGTCGTCGACGGAGAGTTTGAAGTAGTCGGCCGTGTGATTGATGATGTCGACCGGCGCGATGACGTTGTCTTCGTCGAGGGTGATGAGGTCTTTGAGCACCGTCTGCACGAGCGCCAAGTCGACCGGCGTGCGGTTGAGGCTGGCGAACGCGGTGACGCGGATGAGGGTGCCTTCGAGTTCGCGGATGTTGCTGGAGACCTTGGTCGCCATGAATTCGAGGATCTCGTCGGGCACCTGGAGCTTCTCGCTCTGCGCCTTCTTCCTGAGGATCGCGATGCGCGTCTCGAGGTCGGGCGCCTGCACGTCGGTGATGAGGCCCCACTCGAAGCGCGACCGCATCCGGTCTTCGAAGCCGGTGAGGAACTTCGGCGCGACGTCGCTCGTGATGACGACCTGCTTGCTGTGGTCGTGCAGCGTGTTGAAGGTGTGGAAGAACGCCTCCTGCGTCTCCACGGCTCGCTGCAGGAACTGGATGTCGTCGATCAGCAGGATGTCGATCTCGCGGTAGCGGGACTGGAACGCCGACGCGCGGTTGTTCTGGATCGAGTTGATGAAGTCGTTGGTGAACTCTTCGCTCGAGACGTACCGCACCCGGATGCCGGTGTAGAGGTTCTCGGCGTAGTGGCCGATCGCGTGCAGGAGGTGGGTCTTGCCGAGCCCGGAGTCGCCGTAGATGAAGAGCGGGTTGTAGGCCTTTGCCGGCGCTTCGGCGACCGCGACCGCGGCGGCGTGCGCGAAGCGGTTGGACCCGCCGATGACGAAGTTGTCGAAGTTGTACTTCGGGTTGAGCCGCGAGTCTCCGCGCCGGCTGTTGATCTCGCCGATCGTCGCCGTGGGGTCGGGTGAGGAGACGGGGAGATCGTCACCGAAGTCCGCGACGGCGGGAAGGGTAGCGGCCTGCATCTCGGGATTGACGACGATCGCGAAATTGACGACGTCTTCGGCGGCGCCGGTGATCGCCTCGATGAGGGGAACCCGGATGCGCTGCTCCAGCATCCCGCGCGTGAGCTCGTTCGGAACCTCGAGGTAGAGCACCCCGTTCAAGACGCCCTTCGGTTCGACGAGATTCACGAAACCGTGGAGCTGCGGGGTGATCCTCTCGTCGGCCCCGAGCTGCGCAAGCACGGCTGACCAGAGGTCACGGGTCGGATCGGATTCGCTCATGCCTTCATCCTGGAACGCGGGAACAGTTGTGCACAGGGTTATCCACTGGCCTGATTCCTGTGGACGAGGGATGCGTCGTTCTCAAGAACGGGTGCGAACGACCGCAGTTCACCTTAGTTCTCGGGAGCGGGAAGCGGGCAACCGGGTGTGCGGAGCGGATGATGGTTTGACCGCCTGGGTAGCTGCCCGTATCTTTAATCAGTTCACCCGCGTCCATCGCGGGACTACCTGATCTTCCCGGCCCGTCGAAAGCTCTCGGCCGCCGGGCGTGGAGAGCAATCATGACCAAGCGAACCTTCCAGCCCAACAACCGGCGCCGCGCCAAGGTGCACGGCTTCCGTCTGCGCATGCACACGCGCGCCGGCCGCGCCATCCTGGCCGCCCGTCGTCGCAAGGGGCGCACCGAGCTCTCCGCCTAAGAGCCCGTGCTCGCCAGGGCGAACCGGGTGGTCCTCCCTGCGGACTTCCGCGCCGCCGTGCGACGGGGACGTCGGGCGACGACGTCGACCGCGATCTACTACCGCCTTCCCACCGACCCCGGAGCGCCCGCGCGTTTCGGGGTCATCGTGTCGAAAGCCGTCGGCAACGCCGTGCACCGCAACCGGGTGCGGCGGCGCCTGCGGGCACTCGGCCGCTCGCTCGTCGACACCGGCTACCGGGGCGAGGATGTCGTCATCCGGGTGCTCCCCGGGAGTGCGCAGGAGTCCTGGGATAGTCTCTCCGCCGACATGCACCACGTGCTCGACACCCCCACGACGACCTGATGCGCGCACTCACCTTCCTGTGGCTGCTGCCGCGCAACGTCTGCGTTCTCATCCTTCGCGCCTACCGAGCGGTGATCTCACCGCTGTACGGCGACGTCTGCCGCTACTACCCGAGCTGCTCCGCCTACGCCCTGGGCTCGATCCAGCAGCACGGCGTGATCAAGGGTGTGGCGCTCGGATCCTGGCGCCTCGCGCGCTGCCACCCGTGGGCGAGGGGCGGCGTCGACGACGTTCGGCCACGCCGTGTTCCCCGCTATCGCATCACCGACTTCGGCTTCGTCGTTCCGGCGAGCTACGGAAAGGCCTGACCCTCAGTGGACATCTTCGCGTTCTTCAACACCCTGCTGTGGCCCATCAAGCAGGCGATCGAGGCGATCCTCGTCGGCTTCCACACCCTGCTGACCGCCCTCGGGATGGATCCCGCCGCCGGGCTCACCTGGGTGCTCTCCATCGTCGGTCTCGTGCTCGTCGTGCGGGCGGCGCTCATCCCGATCTTCGTGCGGCAGATCAAGAGCCAGCGCAAGATGCTCGAGGTCGCGCCGCAGCTCAAGAAGATCCAGGACAAGTACCGCGGCAAGCGTGACCAGTTCTCGCGCGAGGCGATGCAGCGCGAGACGATGGATCTCTACAAGAAGGCCGGCACCAACCCCTTCGCGTCGTGCCTGCCCCTGCTCATCCAGATGCCGATCTTCTTCGGTCTCTTCACGGTGCTCAACGAGGCGAACCAGGGCCGAGCCGGTGTCGGCCTGCTCAACCAGGAGCTGGCCACGCAGTTCGGAAAGGCGTCCCTCTTCGGGGTCGCCCCGCTGCACGACAGCATCCAGAGCGCCGCCGCGCAGGACCCGGTGGAGGTCGTCGTCATCATCATCGCGGTCGTGATGGTCATCCTCATGACGGCGTCGCAGTTCATCACCCAGCTGCAGATCATGTCGAAGAACCAGTCGCCCGAGATGAAGGCGAGCCCGATGTACCGGCAGCAGCGCATCCTGCTGTACCTGCTGCCGCTCGTGTTCGCGTTCTCGGGCTTCGCCTTCCCGATCGGCGTCATGTTCTACTGGCTCACCTCGAACTTCTGGACGATGGTGCAGCAGTTCATCGTCATCCGGAACATGCCGACTCCGGGCAGCGAGGCGGCCCTCGCCCGCGAAGCCCGCCTGGCGAAGAAGCGTCGCAAGAGCATGACCGAGGATGCCGAGATGCTCGAAGAGATCGTCGAAGAACCCAAGAAGGCGCAGCGGCAGCAGCCGGTGGGCAAGAACCGAGCCAAGAAACAGGGCGGACGCCGATGACCGACACGACCGAGAACCCGATGCCCGAGACCGAACTCGGGGAGTCCGCTGACGCTCCCGAGGCGGAGCTCTCGGAGCAAGACGTGATCGACGAGGGCGATGCCGCCGCCGACTACATCGAGGAGCTGCTCGACATCGCCGACATCGACGGCGACATCGACATCGACGCCCGCGGCGGACGGGCCTACCTCTCGGTCTCGGCCACCGACGGCTCGAACCTGCGGTTGCTCTCGAAGCCCGACACGGTCACCGCGCTGCAGGAGCTCACGCGCCTCGCGGTGCAGAACCGCACCGGCCGCTTCTCGCGGCTGATCCTCGACATCGGAGGCTCGCGGGATGCCCGCGCCGGCGAACTCGCCGCGCTCGTCGACCACGCGATCACCCGGCTGGAGGGCGGTGCCGCGACGGCGTCGCTCCCGCCGATGTCGAGCTACGAGCGCAAGCTCGTGCACGACATCGTCGCGGAGCGGGGTTACACCTCGGAGTCCGAGGGTGAGGGTCGCGATCGCCACACGGTGATCAAGGCCACGTGACGTTTCACGTGAAACATTGATCGTCGAGCAAGAGCCCCCTTACGCGGCAGGGCTGTTCGGCGACCACATCGAGGCGGCCCGGGCGTTCACCGCCGACCTCGCCCAGTACGGCGAGGAGCTCGGGTTGATCGGTCCCCTCGAGGCCGAACGCCTGTGGTCCCGCCACGTCGTGAACTGCGTTCTCGTCGCCCCGCTGCTGCGTCCCGGCCGCGTCGGTGACGTCGGCAGCGGAGCGGGCCTTCCCGGTCTGGTCCTCGCGATCGCCCGACCCGATGTCGAACTCGTGCTGATCGAGCCGATGGAACGACGCACCGACTGGCTGACCGCGGAGTCGAACCGACTCGGCCTGACGAACGTGACGGTGGTGCGGGGGAGGGCGGAAGACATCCATCCCGATCCCCTCCTCGATCAGGTGACGGCACGCGCGGTGTCGGCGTTGAGCAAGCTCGTGCCGCTGTGCGCACCCCTGGTGAAGCCGGGCGGAGAGCTGCTCTTCATGAAGGGCGCGCGGGTCGAGGACGAGCTGGCGGCCGCCGAGAAGGCGCTGCGGAAGGCGCGCATCCAGAACCCCGAGGTGCTCGTCCTCGGCGAGGGGATCGTCCCTGAGGTCACCCGGGTCTTTCGGGCTAGGGTAGGTCACTGATCTTCCGCGCGCTGGAGCATAGAGCGAGGCCATTTCTGGCCTCGCGGCGACGCCAGCGCCGACCGCCGTCTCCGGCGGTCGGTTAGGTTTCACGTGAAACATTGGTTGAAAGGCACCATCCGTTGAGCAGTTTTGACCCTTCGACCCCCCTCGCTCAGGAGGTCGCCGAGCTCACCCGCCGTCGACTGGCTCTCGCGGATGCCGTGCTCCCGGTACCGCCGGCGACCCGCATCATCACCGTGGCGAACCAGAAGGGCGGGGTGGGCAAGACCACGACCACCGTCAACCTCGCCGCGGCTCTGGCGCAGGGCGGAGCCCGCGTCCTCGTCATCGACCTCGACCCGCAGGGCAACGCCTCCACGGCGCTCGGGGTCGAACACCGCGCCGAAGTCGAGAGCGTCTACGACGTCATCGTCGGCGACGCTCCGATCCGTGATGCCGTGCAGCAGAGCCCGGAGTTCCCGGGGCTCTGGTGCCTGCCCGCCACCATCCACCTCGCGGGTGCCGAGATCGAGCTGGTCTCGCTCGTCGCACGCGAGCAGCGCTTGCGCACCGCGGTCGAGGCCTACCTCGCCGAAGTCGACGAGCCGTACCACTACGTCTTCATCGACTGCCCGCCGTCGTTGGGCCTGCTGACGATCAACGCCTTCGTCGCGGCGAGGGAGGTGCTCATCCCGATCCAGTGCGAGTACTACGCCCTCGAGGGCCTGAGCCAGCTGCTCGACAACATCAAGCTCATCCAGCGCCACCTGAACCCGAAGCTCGCACTGTCGACGATCCTGTTGACCATGTACGACTCGCGCACCAATCTGGCCAACCAGGTCGTCGACGAGGTGCGCGAGCACTTCCCGGCCGAGACGCTCACCACCGTCATCCCGCGGTCGGTGCGCATCTCCGAGGCACCGAGCTACGGGCAGAGCGTCATCACCTATGACGGCAACTCTCCCGGCTCGCTCTCCTACCGCGAGGCCGCGTCCGAGATCGCCCACCGGAGCGTCGCCTGATGGCCCCTCCGAAGCGCACGGGACTCGGCCGGGGGATCGGCGCACTCATCCCGACCGGCCCCGAGGAGGCAACGGACCACGACCGTCCCGTCGACGTCTTCTTCGGCTCCGACACCGATCTGGTCGCCGTGCCCGGGGCCCGCCTCGCGGATCTGGAACTCACCGACATCGTCCCCAACGCGCAGCAGCCGCGCGTCGAGTTCGACGCCGACGCCTTGCAGGAGCTGGTCGTCTCGATCCGCGAGTTCGGGGTGCTCCAGCCGATCGTGGTGCGTCCACGCGCGGGGGCCGTCGACGGCGAACCGCAGTACGAGCTCATCATGGGCGAGCGGCGCTTCCGCGCCTCGAAGGCCGCCGGGCTCGAGCGCATCCCCGCGGTCGTCAAAGACACCGCCGACGAGGCGATGCTGCGAGATGCCCTGCTGGAGAACATCCATCGCGCCCAGCTCAACCCGCTGGAAGAGGCGTCCGCCTACAAGCAGCTGCTCGAGGACTTCGGCATCACGCAGGAGCAGCTCGCCGACCGCATCGGCCGCTCGCGTCCGCAGATCACCAACACCATCCGGCTGTTGCGTCTGCCCCAGACCATTCAGACGAAGGTCGCCGCCGGCGTGCTCACCGCAGGGCACGCTCGCGCGATCCTGTCGGTGGGCGACGAAGACGCCATGCGGAAGCTCGCCGACAAGATCATCAACGAAGACCTCTCGGTGCGCGCCGCCGAGGCCGCTGCCGGAGTGATCTCCCCGCCCAAGCCGAAGTCGAGCAAGCCGGTCGCCGGCAAGCGCCAGACCCACCTCGCGGAACTCGCCGACCGGCTCGGCGATCGGCTCGACACCCGGGTGAAGATCACCCTCGGCGCGGCGAAGGGCACGATCACGATCGACTTCGCCACGGTCGCCGACCTGCGCCGCATCTTCGACGAGCTGGGAGTCGACTCCTCCGTCGGCTGATCAGACTCGGTGGTTGAGTAGCCGCGAAGCGGCGTGTCGAAACCCGGCCTCGGGGTCTCGACACGCGCCTGCGGCGCTACTCGACCGCCGAGGAGGTCAGGCGGTGTGCGCGGCTTCGGCGAGGCGGGTGTAGACCCAGCCGAGGTCGTGCCCGGCGGCTTCGAGGGCCTGCGGCAGCAGCGACGTCTCGGTGAGGCCGGGCAGCACGTTGGCTTCGAGGAACCACGGGGTGCCGGCCCCGTCGACGATGAGGTCGACGCGGGAGAGGTGCCGCATCCCGAGGGCGACGTGCGCATCGACCGCCGCCTGCGCGGCGCGGGCGGTCACCTCATCGGAGAGCCGGGCCGGGGTGAAGAACCGGGTCTCGCCGGCGTTGTAGCGCGCCTCGAACGAGTAGACGCCCGAGAGCGGCTCGATCTCGACCGCGGGCAGGGCGACGGGCCCGTCCCCGGTGTCGATGACGCCGACGGCGATCTCGGTGCCGGTGATCTGCTGTTCGACGAGGGCGACATCCCAGTAGGTGTACGCCTCGACCATCGCGCGCGGCATGGCCTCGCGTTCGGTGACGATCGTGACGCCCTGCGCCGAGCCGCCCTGCGCGGGCTTGACCACCAGCGGCACGGGCAGCTCGTCGTCGATCGCGGCGAAGATCGCGTCGGCGCCGAGCTCGCGGAAGGCGTCACGGCCCAGCGTGATCGATCGCGGGGTGGCGACACCGGCCCGGGCGACGACGATCTTGGCGGTCGGCTTGTCCCAGGCGAGCCGGGCGGCCGATGACGACGACCCGACGAACGGCACCCCGAGGAACTCCAGGAGGCCGCGCAGGGCGCCGTCTTCGCCGCTCGCGCCGTGCAGGGCGGGCCACACGGCATCCGGGCGGTTGTCGCGCAGGTAGGCGAGCAGCGTGGCGTCGGGGTCGCGCAGCTCGACCTCGAGGCCGTGCTCGAGGAGGCTGTCGGCGACCCGGCGGCCGCTGCGCAACGACACATCGCGTTCGTGCGAGATGCCGCCGGCGAGGACGATGACGCGCTTCAGCGAGGTCATGGCGATCTCAGCCGGCGAACGGGGGCAGAACGCCCTCGGACTCGGCGGGGAGGGTCGAGACGGGTCCGGTCTGCTGGAACTCGTTCAGCAGCGCCAGCTCGCCGTTGATGACGATCGCGAGGCGGCGGATGCCCTCGCGGATGAAGTCGGGTGTCGGGTAGCAGAACGACAGGCGCATCGCGTTGCGACCGGAGCCGTCGGCGTAGAAGGCGGTGCCGGGCGTGTAGGCGACGAGCTCCTTCACGGCGCGGGGCAGCATCGCCTTCGAGTCGAGATGATCGGGCAGCCGCAGCCAGACGTAGAAGCCGCCGGTGGGCACCGTCCAGGAGAAGGTCGGCAGCTGGTCGGCGAGGGCGGAGAGCATCGCATCCCGGCGTTCGCGGTAGACGCCGCGGAAGGTGTCGATCTGGCCCTTCCAGTCGGCCGACCCGAGGTACTCGGAGATGACGGTCTGCGAGAACGACGAGGGCGAGAGCACCGCCGCCTCGTTCGCGAGAATGAGTTTCTCTCGAATCGCGTGGGGCGCGACGGCCCACCCGACGCGGAATCCTGGGGCGAGTGTCTTGGAGAACGTGCCGAGGTAGATCACCCCGTCGGCCTCGATCGAGCGCATCGCATGCGGCGGCGCCTGGTCGAAGTAGAGCAGGCCGTACGGGTTGTCCTCGAGCACGAGGATGTCGTTCTGCCGGGCGATCTCGAGGATCTCCATGCGCCGCTCCCAGGGGAGGGTGACGCCCATCGGATTGTGGAACGACGGGATCGTGTAGAGGAACTTGATCTTCTTGCCGGCCGCGCGCACCCGGGTGATGGTTTCCCGTAGCGCCTCCGGCTGCAGGCCCTGGTCGTCCATCGCCGAGTGCACCACCTCGGCCTGGAACGACTTGAACACCGTGATCGCGGTCACGTACGACGGGCCCTCGGCGAGCACGACGTCGCCCGGGTCGAGGAACAGCTTCGCGACCAGCTCGAGCGCGTGCTGCGACCCGGTGGTCACGACGATGTCGTCGACGCCGGCATGGATGCCTTCGAGCGCCATCACCTCGAGGATCTGCTCGCGCAGCGCCGGCATCCCCTGGCCGGAGCCGTACTGCAGCGCGGTCGCGCCGCGCTCACGCACCGTGCGCTCGACGGCGCCGGTCAGCAGATCCTTCGGGATGGCCGACACGAACGGCATCCCGCCGGCCAGCGACACCACCTCGGGGCGGCTGGCGACGGCGAACAGGGCACGGACCTCAGAGGCCGACAGGCCGGCCGTACGGGCGGCATACAGCCCGTACCACGGATCCATGTTGTTGCCCTGCGTCTGCATAGCCGTCAAGGTTACCCGGCGATCCGCCGCCGAACGTTCCCGCCGAGGCCGAACGGTCCAACCCTGTTGCAGTGGCCCGGGAGGCCGATCGCTGGCGCACCCCCGCGCGACGGGAACCTCGAGCGGCACGCCGGGACGACGAAGGCCCGCTCCCCCGGGAGCGGGCCTTCGGGAGAAAAGCCTGATCAGATGGCAGTTACGCCAGGAACTCGGCGAGGTCGGCCTCGAGGGCCGGCTTCGGCTTCGCGCCGATGACGCGCTTGACGACCTCGCCGTTCTTGAAGACGTACATCGCCGGGATCGACGTGATGCCGTACTTCTCGGCGGTGAACGGGTTGTCGTCGACGTTGAGCTTCACGATCGAGAGCTTGTCGGCGTTCTCTTCGGCGATCTTGTCGAGGATCGGCGAGACGGCGCGACACGGGCCGCACCACTCGGCCCAGAAGTCGACCATGATCGGCTTCTCGGACTTGAGAACGTCGGCCTCGAACGAGGCGTCGGTCACATCCTTGGCGCTGGACATCGGGGTTCCTTCTTCCTGACAGTGCGTGGGTCTACGAGAGACAACCGGGAGGGGCCGTCGAAGATTCCTAGGCGGGCACGCCCTCGGCCTGCGCGATGAGCTCGGCCGGGACGGTGTCGAGGTATTCCTCGGCGTCGAGGGCGGCGACGGTTCCCGACCCCGCCGCCGTGATCGCCTGCTTGTACTTCGGGTCGACGACGTCGCCCGCGGCGAACACCCCGGGGATCTTGGTGCGCGACGAGCGCCCGTCGACCGCGATCGTGCCGGCGGCCGTCAGCTCGAGCTGCCCGTGCACCAGGTGGGTGCGCGGATCGGAACCGACCGCCACGAACAGCCCCTGCACGTCGAGGGTGGTCTCGGTGCCGTCGACGGTGCTCGTCAGACCGATGCCGGTGACCTTCTCGTCGCCGTAGATGTGCGAGACCTCCTGGTTCCAGAGCACCTGGATCTTCGGGTCGGCGAAGGCCCGGTCCTGCATGGCGGCCGATGCGCGGAACTCGTCGCGACGGTGCACGACGTAGACGACGTCGGCGAACCGGGTGAGGAAGGTGGCCTCTTCGAGAGCCGAGTCACCGCCGCCGACCACGGCGACCTTCTTCTGCTTGAAGAACGCCCCGTCGCAGGTGGCGCACCACGAGACCCCGTACCCCGAGAGGCGCGTCTCGTCGGGGAGGCCGAGCTTGCGGTACTCCGAGCCGGTGGCGTAGATGACCGCGAGAGCCTCCTCGACCGTGCCGTCGCCGAGGTGGATGCGCTTGACCGGACCTTCGAGCTCGAGCTTCACGACGTCGTCGTAGACGATCTCGGCGCCGAAGCGCTCGGCCTGCGCCTGCATCTTCATCATCAGGTCGGGACCCATGATTCCCTCGGGGAATCCCGGGAAGTTCTCGACCTCGGTGGTCTTCATCAGCTCGCCGCCGAATTCGACACTCGACGCGATCACGAGCGGCTTGAGGTTGGCGCGCGCGGCATAGATCGCGGCGGTGTACCCGGCCGGCCCCGAGCCGATGATCACGATCTGACGCATTGCGCGTGCCTGCCTTCCGGAGCCTGCGCTCCTGTCCATCTGATGCAACACATCCTAGGTATCCGGTATTTCGGAACAGGTGGGCTCTCAGTTTCGCCTGACGGAAGAGAGCACGCCGCGCAGCTCGGGTGCGCGTGTCACCGCGAGCACGCCGAGGAAGGTCAGGATGGCGCCGGCCCCGACGATCGCGGTCGTCACGATCCCCTCGACCTGGCCCGCCGTTGCGAAACCGTCTGCGGCGAAGCCACCGAAGAGCGCGAGGATGCCGACACCCGCCGCCGCAGCGGGGATCGTGGCGAGTGCAAAGACCCCGAAGCGACGGACGACGCCCGCTCCGCCGCCCCCGAGCCGACGGCGCAGGATGATCGCTCCGACGATCGCCTGTGCGATGACCGAGAGGGAGGTCACCAGGCCGATCCCGGCCGCGATCCAGGCCGACGGCGCGGCCAGCAGGGCGAGCGCGCCGGCGATGAAGAGCGCGGCCTGCACGATCTGGAGGACGAACGGCGTGCGGGTGTCGCCCAGGGCGTAGAAGGCGCGCTGCACGACGTACAGCGTGCTGAACGGCACCAGCCCGACCAGGAACCCGAGCAGCACGAGGGCGATCGCCCGTGCCCCCTCGGGGTCCTCGGCGAAGAAGGCGGCGAACGGAAGCGCGGCAGCGGCGAGGGCGGTCCCGGTCCCCGCCACGAGCATCCCGATCGCGCGCAACGATGCCGACAGGTCGGCACGCAACCCGGGAGTGTCGCCGTCGCGCACTGCGGCGCTCATGCGGGTGAAGTACGGCGTCGCGATCGAGATCGCGACGATCGAGTGGGAGAGCATGAAGATGAGCCACGCGATCCGTAGCACTGCGAGAGAGGCATCCGAGTCATCGGCCCGGCCCGCGACGTTCGTCTGGACGAGGTTCGTCAGCTGGATGATGAGCACCATCCCGAAGACCCAGCCGGCGGCGCGCGCCGGCGCGCCCAGGCCCGCGCCGCGCCAGCGGAAGTCGGGGCGGAAGCGCAGCCCGGTGCGCCGCCAGAAGAACAGCAACAGAACGGCCTGAAGTGCGACGCCGAGGGTCGCCCCGCCGGCGAGCAAGGCGATGCGCTCAGGCGTCCAGGTGGCCGGATCGTCGTGCCCGCGGAATCCGTAGACAACGCCGAACAGCACGAGAACGCCGATCATGACGACGTTGTTGAGCGCCGGGGCCCATGCAGACGGCCCGAAAATGCCGCGCGCACTAAGCACCTCGCCGACGAGCGCATAGACCGCGTAGAAGAGAATCTGCGGGAGGCACCAATAGGCGAGCGCGATCGCCAGTTCAAGGCCGCCGCCGTCGAGCGCCCGGTCGCTGCTGCCGAGCGCGTAGAGGCGCACGATGAACGGCGCCGCGAGCGTCGCGAGCACCGTCGCGGCGAGAAACGCCGACACCCCGAGGGTCACCAGGCGGTTGACGAAGGCCTGACCGCCGTCGGCTTGCGTGGCGGCCTTCACGATGTGCGGCACGAGCACCGCCGAGAGCAGACCCCCGGCGACGATCGCGTACACGTAAGTCGGCAGCTGGTTGGCGAGGGCGAACGCGTTGGGGCCGGAGCCCTGGACGCCGATCACGTACGCGAGAACCGAGACGTTGGCGAATCCGAGCAGGCGCGAGACGATCGTGCCCGAGGCGAGCGCCGCACTCGCGCGCTGCACCGTGCCGCTCACGCGGCCTCCTGCGCTTCCAGCTCGTGCTCGCGC
This sequence comes from Pseudolysinimonas yzui, assembly GCF_014653215.1. Taxonomy (GTDB): domain Bacteria; phylum Actinomycetota; class Actinomycetes; order Actinomycetales; family Microbacteriaceae; genus Pseudolysinimonas_A; species Pseudolysinimonas_A yzui. The sequence continues at coordinate 38,386 of NZ_BNAI01000005.1, forward strand.
GCTGCGCGCCGGCGCCGCACGATCACGTTGCGGGCGATCCCCGCCGCGAACACGACCGTGGCGACGGCACCGACGATGATCCCTACCGTCTCCCACTGGGCCTGCAGATCGGCGTCGAACCGCCGCGGGGTTCCGATCGCGACCCCCGTCGACGGACTCGAAAGGCTCACCTCGACGACGACGGTGCCGTTGGTGATCGCCTCCGCGTCGAGCCGCACCACCTTCGACGAGCCCGGCTCGACGGTGACATCGGTCGGGCTGTCGATCCGCAGCAGCGGGCGCTGCGGGCTCGCCGCCACGCGCACCGTCACGGCGAAGTCGAGGGCATTCGCGATCTTGATGGGGATCGAGGTCTGCGTACTGGTGACCAGGAGGTTGCCGGTGTCGATGATCGACACCGAGCCCAAGATCTCGGTCGAGCGTTCGAGGAAAGCGGCGGAACGCGTCGCCCAGTCGTCGGCGTCGACGTCTTGCACGGCGAGCAGCGCGAGAAGCTGCAGCCGTCGTTCGGCGGTGAGCGCGAGCGGGTCGGCCAGGATCGTGGCGAACGCGTCTTCGGCACGGACGGCCGCCACCAGCGAAGGGGCCGCCGCGATGTGGTCGGCGGGCGCGCCTTCGACGACGCTCGCGCTCTCGGTCGCGCCGGCGAGCACCCCCGAGAGCCCGGTCACCTGAGTCGAATCCCGGGCCACGATCGACGCGACGGTCTCGCTGAGACCGTAGGCCGAGAACGACGACGCACGATCGAGGGTGAGAACCAGCGATCGGCCCGGATGCGCGGCGGCCAGCCCGTCGAGCGTTGCGCCCAGCCGGGCGATGGCCTGCTCGCGCGTCGCGTCGTCGATCGAGGTGCTCGCCTCCCGGAACAGGTCGGATGCCGCGGAGTCGGCGACGAGGGCGCGGGTCGGGCCGAGTTCCACGAGCGCGCTCGCGGTCTCGGACACGTTGGCGGACGTCACCAGCACCGCGTCGTAGCCGGTGTCGGCGTAGACCTCGAGACCGGAGGCGGCGACCGAGCCATCCGACGGCCAGGCGATCTGGCCGATCGCGTCGGGCCAGGCGAGCAGCTCGTCGGTGGTCGGAAGCGGGGGCGGGTCCTCGGGGTCAGGGGTTGTCGTCGGCTCGGGCGTCGGCGTGGCCGTCGGTGTCGGCGACGCGGTCTGGGCCGGGCCGAAGGCGTCGGGGTCGAGGGCGAAGCCGAACCCGAGCGGCTGGGCGAGGTCGATCGAATCGGCGCGGATGAGGGCGGAGAGGTCGGCGTCGGAGTAGGCGAGCAGGAAGACCTCGTTCGCAGCCGACTCGAGCCGGTCGAGCCAGTCGAGGGCCGTCTCGGGCGCGGTCGAGCCGAGCGCGCGGATCGAGGCGGGGATCATGGGGTCCAGGGCCACCGTCGCCGAGGTCGCCAGCACCTCGTCGAGCTCGCGGGTGAGGTTGCCCGCCGGGGAGGTCGCGATCGACAGCGCCTCGGCGCTGAGCAGGCCGTCATCCCCGGCGCGCGCCGTGATCGGCACGACGATGCTCACCGCCATGGGGGCGCCGACCGCCTGCGGGGCGCCCACAGCCGGAGCGGCGAGCACGGCGGGTGCGAGGACGGCGGCGGCGACGGTGACGACCACCGCGGCGCGGGTCACGGGCGACACGCGTCGTCGATCCCGCGCAGCCGCCATGCCAGTGAGCTTAAGCGCCGAGCGCGTGCGGGTCGCGTCGGCCGACCCGCACACCGACGACAATGGACGGATGGACAGCGTTGCGGAGGCGATGGAACGCCTTCGCGACCTCGCGACCCGACCCGCGGTCGCCGAGCTCGCCCAGCTCTTCGCATCCGCCGGGCACGAACTCGCGATCGTCGGCGGCACCGTGCGCGACGCCTTCCTCGGCAGGGCGCTTACCGGCGACGACGTGGACCTCGACTTCACGACGGACGCCACCCCCGAGCAGACCGAGGCCGTTCTCGCACCCCTCGGCAAGACGCTGTGGGACACCGGGCGTCGGTTCGGCACCATCGGCGTGCGGCTCGGCGGCTACGTCTGCGAGATCACCACCTACCGCAGCGACGCCTACGACGGCACGAGCCGCAAGCCCGAGGTGCAGTTCGGCGATACCCTCGAGGCCGACCTGACCCGACGCGACTTCACCGTGAACGCGATGGCGCTGCGGGTGCCCGAGCTCAAGCTGGTCGACCCCACGGGAGGGTTCGACGACCTGCTGAATCGCCGGTTGCGCACCCCGGGCGCCCCCGAGATCTCGTTCGGCGACGACCCGCTGAGGATGCTGCGCGGCGCGCGCTTCCGCGCCCAGCTCGGGTTCGACCTCGACCCCACCGCCGCGGATGCCGCGCGCCGGATGGCGTCGACGCTCGACATCGTCGCCCCCGAGCGGGTGCAGCAGGAGCTGGCGAAACTGCTGCTCTCGCCCGAACCGTCGGCCGGCATCCGGGTGCTCGTCGACACCGGGCTCGCCGACCAGGTGCTTCCCGAGGTGCCCGCCCTGCGGCTCGAGATCGACGAGCACGCGCGCCACAAGGATGTCTACGAGCACAGCCTCATCGCGCTCGACCGGGCGATCGAACTGGAGCGCTCGCGTGAGCACGCGCCCGACCTGGTGCTGCGTCTCGCCGTGCTGCTGCACGACATCGGCAAGCCGGCGACGCGCGCGATCGAGCCGGGCGGCGGGGTGACCTTCCATCACCACGACGTTCTCGGCGCGCGGCTCGCGACCAAGCGCATGAAGGCGCTGCGCTTCGACAAGGCGACGACCGAGGCGGTCGCCGACCTCATCCGTCTCCACCTGCGCTTCTTCGGCTACGCCGAGGGGGCGTGGACCGACTCGGCCGTGCGGCGCTACGTGCGCGACGCGGGCGACCAGCTCGAGCGCCTGCACATCCTGTCGCGGGCCGACGTGACGACGCGCAACAAGCGCAAGGCCGACCGGCTCGCCCACGCCTACGACGACCTCGAGGCCCGCATCGCGGCCCTCGCCGAAGAGGAAGAGCTCGGCCGGCTGCGCCCCGACCTCGACGGGGAGCAGATCATGAGCATCCTCGGGCTGAAGCCCGGTCGCGAGGTCGGCGAGGCCTACCGCTTCCTCATGGAGGCGCGACTGGATTCCGGCCCGCTCGGCGCGGAAGAAGCCGAGCGGCGACTGCGCAGCTGGTGGGCAGCGCGCAACTGACCTATGATCGACAGGTTGCCCGCCCGCGCCTTTCGGATCGGGGGGCGGCACGTCACTACCCTCCTGCCGCAGACATCCTGCGGCCGCTGAGACCAGAGGAGGTGGGTTAATGACGCACCAGTATGAGCTGATGGTGATCCTCGATCCCGAGATCGATGAGCGCACCGTCGCACCCAGCCTGGACAAGTTCCTCAACGTGATCCGCAACGATGGCGGCACGATCGAGAACATCGACATCTGGGGCCGCCGTCGGTTGGCCTACGAGATCAAGAAGAAGGCCGAAGGCATCTACGCCGTCGTCAACTTCACCGCGAAGTCGGAGACGAGCGTCGAGCTGGACCGCCAGCTGAAGCTCTCCGAGGCCGTGCTGCGCACCAAGGTGCTGCGCACCGAGGAAGCCGTCGCCCGCGTCGCCGCGCACACCGCCGAGGAAGAAGCGAAGGCGGCCCGCAAGGCGGCCGCGATCGCGAAGAAGCCCGCCGCGCCCGTCGTCGCGAAGCCGGTCGAGGCCGAGCCCGCCGCCGACGTCGCCCCCGAGCCCGCAGCGGCCGAGGCGGAGTAGTCATGGCCGGCGAGACGATCATCACCGTGGTGGGAAACCTCACCGCCGACCCCGAACTGCGGTACACGCAGAACGGGCTGGCCGTCGCCAACTTCACCATCGCGTCGACCCCACGCACGTTCGACCGTCAGGCGAACGACTGGAAGGACGGCGAGGCGCTGTTCCTGCGCGCGTCCTGCTGGCGTGAGTTCGCCGAGCACGTCGCCGGTTCGCTGACGAAGGGAAGCCGGGTCGTCGCGACCGGTCGCCTGAAGCAGCGTTCCTATGACGACCGTGACGGCAACAAGCGCACCGCGATCGAGCTGGAGGTCGACGAGATCGGCCCGAGCCTGCGTTACGCCACCGCTCAGGTGACGCGTGCGCCGGGTGGCAGCAGCGGTGGCGGTGGCCGCGGCCAGGTCGCCGCAGGTGGAGCCGAAGAGCCGTGGGCCGCAGGTGCCCCGGCCGCCGGCGGCGCCGACGACGTCTGGAACACGCCCGGCTCCTACAACGACGAGACCCCGTTCTGAGCCGTCGGGCTGACAGAACGCTAGAGATTCAGAAAGAAGACAGCAATGGCTGGCAAGAGCAGTAGCAGCGGCGACCGCCGCAAGCGCGTCCCCAAGGGGGGCAAGAACGCGGCGCCCGCGAAGAGCATCCGCGTCGGCATCATCGACTACAAGGATGTCGCGACGCTTCGCAAGTTCATCTCCGAGCGCGGAAAGATCCGCGCCCGGCGCATCACCGGCGTCTCGGTGCAGGAGCAGCGGCTCATCGCCCGCGCGGTCAAGAACGCGCGCGAGATGGCCCTCCTCCCCTACGCGGGCTCGGGGCGGTAGAGACATGTCGAAGCTCATCCTCACCTCCGAGGTCACCGGCCTCGGTTCGCCGGGTGACGTCGTCGACGTCAAGAACGGCTACGCCCGCAACTTCCTCATCCCGCAGGGCTTCGCGATCGCCTGGTCGAAGGGCGCCGAGAAGCAGGTCGACTCGATCAAGGCGTCCCGCGCCGCGAAAGAGCTCGCCACCCTCGAGGAGGCGCAGGCCCTCAAGGCCAAGCTCGAGTCCGCCCCCGTGAAGCTCGCCGTCAAGGCCGGCACCGAGGGTCGACTGTTCGGCTCGGTGAAGACCGCCGACATCGCGGCCGCCGTCAAGGCTGCCGGGCTCGGCGACATCGACAAGCGCTCGATCGAGATCTCGGCGCCGGTCAAGAGCCTCGGCAAGCACGACGCCACCGTGCGTCTGCGCTCCGACGTTCTCGCCGCGCTGACGCTCGACGTGGTCGCCGCCAAGTAACGCGTTTCACCCGGATGGCGCACCCCTCGCGGGGTGCGCCATCCGTCGTTAACCGGGGGACACCCCCCTCATCTTTTCCGGTGACGCGTCCCGCATCCGTCCACAGGGGACTTGTCAACCCCCGAACTCTCAAGTGGCACTCCAACCCTGTTTCCACACACAGGGTGTGCAATGAGAAATCCCTGATCAGATCATCCTTCAATCGCGATCTTGGTCGGTTTCCCACAGCTGTTTCCACAACTTCTTCACACGAGCGTCGGCGTTTCCCGCCGATTCCCCACAGCGTTGTCCACAGGGCGGGTTGTCCCCCCATCGGTGCACTCCTAGCCTGAACGAGCACTCCCGTCGCGGGGTTCGGGGGAACCTCAGCAAACCGGCCGTTCAGGGTGTCGTCCGGCGATGTCGGCGTGCCCGCTTACCCTGACCGCAGGAGGTCACTTCATGTCCATCGCCCACCTGGGACTTGCCGACGCACCCGGCTCGGGCGAACGCGGAGGGTGGCAGGGGGAGCGCACGCCGCCCCATGACCTGCTCGCGGAACAGAGCGCCCTCGGCGGCATGATGCTCAGCAACGACGCCGTCGCCGACGTCACCGAGGTCGTGCGCGGCCTCGACTTCTACATGCCCAAGCACGAGGTCGTGTTCGACGCGATCCTCTCGCTGTACTCGCACGGCGAGCCGACCGACGTGATCGCGGTCACCGATGAGCTGACCAAGACCGGTCTGCTCGGGCGCGCCGGCGGCGCGGAATACCTGCACACCCTCACCGGACTCGTGCCGACGGCGGCGAACGCGGGCTACTACGCCTCGATCGTCGCCGAGAAGGCGGTGCTGCGGCGGCTCGTCGAGGCGGGCACCCGCATCGTGCAGATGGGCTACGCGAGCGAAGGCGAGGTGACCGATCTCGTCAACAACGCGCAAGCCGAGATCTACGGCGTCACCGGCGGCCTCGAGGGCGACGACTACATCCCGCTCGTCGAGGCGATCGACACCGCGGTCGGCGAGATCGAACTGGCTCGCGGCCGCGACGGGCAGCTCGCCGGCGTGCCGACCGGATTCGCCGAACTCGACTCCCTCACCAACGGCCTCCACGGCGGCCAACTGATCATCGTGGGGGCCCGTCCCGCGATGGGCAAGTCGACGCTCGCGCTCGACTTCGCCCGCACGGCGGCCGTGCACCACAAGCTGCCGACCATCTTCTTCTCGCTCGAGATGGGCCGCAGCGAGATCGCGACCCGTCTGCTGTCGGCCGAGTCCGGCATCCCGATGCATGTGCTGCGCAAGGGCAACATGGATGAGCGCGACTGGACCCGGCTGGCGAGCGTGCGCGGCGACATCGGCGACGCGCCGCTGTTCATCGACGACAGCCCCAACATGACGCTCGTCGAGATCCGCGCCAAGTGCCGCAAGCTCAGCCAGCGGGTCGGGCTCAAGATGGTCGTCGTCGACTACCTGCAGCTGATGACCTCGGGCAAGAAGGTCGAGTCGCGCCAGCAGGAGGTCAGCGAGTTCTCGCGGGCCCTCAAACTGCTCGCCAAGGAACTCGCGGTGCCGATCGTGGCCCTCGCCCAGCTCAACCGCGGACCCGAGCAGCGTGCCGACAAGAAGCCGGCCCTCGCCGACCTGCGCGAGTCGGGCTCGCTCGAGCAAGACGCCGACATCGTCATCCTGCTGCACCGCGAAGCCGCCTACGATCGCGACCACCCGCGTGCGGGCGAGGCCGACCTCATCGTCGCGAAGCACCGCAACGGCGCGACCGACGAGATCGCGGTCGCCTTCCAGGGGATGTACTCGCGCTTCGCCGACATGCCGCGCGTCTAGCGCGGACCGGGCCGACGGCACCGCAGCTACCCCGCACGTAGACTGATGCGCGTGGTAGCCGCCTGGATCGCTCAACTCGCCCGCGGCATCCTCGCCCTCGCCCTCGGGATCACGATCACGCTGACCCTCGAGCACACGCCCGTCTTCGGACTGGTGACCTTCGGCGTCTTCGCGCTGCTCGGCGGCGTCGTGCTGGTCGGGGCGTCGCTCTTCGGCGCCTACGCCGGCCGGATGCGGGCGGGATTCCTCGCGCAGGGTGTCGCGACCGTCGCCGCCGGAGTCGTGGCGCTCGCCGTCCCCGGCGGAGGGGTGACGTTCCTGGGGTACCTCGTGGGCGCCTGGGCGGTCGTCGCGGGACTGCTCGAAGGCGTCAGCGGCATCCTCGCCCGGAGACTCTCACCGCTGGCCCGGGACTGGATCATCACCGGCGCGCTCACGCTCGCGCTCGGCCTGGTCGCCCTGCTGCTGCCGCCCGACATCGTGCAGACCTTCGCCGGTGAGCGGGGGGCGTCGGGAACGCTGACCTCGTCGGTCATCCTCATCGGGGTGATCGGCGTGTGGGCGATCCTCGTCGGGGTGCTGCAGGCGATCTCGGCGGTCACCGTGCGCACCGCCCGTACCGCGCCCGCCGCGCGCGACCAGGTCGTCGCGTCATGAGCGAGCCGACCGGTCGCCGCCCCACCTGGCGGGAGCGTGCCCGCCCCGCCGAGGTGCTCGGCCTCGCCGCCGTGCTCGCGGCGTTCGTCGGGGTCGGGGTGCTGTTCTCGACCCGCAACCTGCTGCTCGCCGTGGAGTTCTTCGGCGCCGCGTTCGTCGTCTCGGTCGTCGTGTGCGCGACGCTGCTGCTCGCGATCTCGAAGCCCGAGCCTCCCGGCGACGGGCCGTCCGCGCACTGACGCGCGACTCATCCGTCACAGTTGTCACCGATTTCCGGCCGCGCAGCCCGGAAATTGGCGGATGAGGGGAAGCGAGCCCGCTCGGGCTCAGTCGAGGGCGTCGACGAGATCGTCGGCGAGGCCGGTGTACCCGGCGGGGGTGAGGGCGAGCAGCCGCGCCTTCGCGTCGGCGCCGATGTCGAGACCCTCGACGAAGGCCCGCAGGTCGTCGCCCGTGATGCGCTTGCCGCGGGTGAGTTCCTTGAGCAGCGCGTAGGGGTCGGCGATCGAGGAGCGTCCGGCGGTGACCTCGGCGCGGATGACCGTCTGGATCGCCTCGCCGAGCACCTCCCAGTTGGTGTCGAGGTCGGCGGCCAGCACGGCGTGCGCCACCGAGACCTCGTCGAGCCCGCGACGGATGTTGTCGAGGGCGAGCAGGGAGTGCCCGAGGGCGACGCCGATGTTGCGCTGAGTCGTCGAGTCGGTGAGGTCGCGCTGCAGGCGGCTGGTCACCAGGGTCGAGGCCAGCGAGTCGAGGAGCGCCCCGGAGAGTTCGAGGTTCGCCTCCGCGTTCTCGAAGCGGATCGGGTTGACCTTATGCGGCATCGTCGACGAGCCGGTCGCGCCGGCCTGCGGGATCTGCGCGAGATAGCCGATCGAGATGTAGGTCCACACGTCGGTGCAGAGGTTGTGCAGGATGCGACCGGCGTGCGCGAGCGCGGTGTACAGCTCGGCCTGCCAGTCGTGCGACTCGATCTGGGTGGTGAGTGGGTTCCAGTCGAGGCCGAGCGACGTGACGAACGCGCGCGACAGCGCCGGCCAGTCGGCTCCGGGGTCGGCGGCGAGGTGGGCCGAGAAGGTGCCGGTCGCCCCGCTGAACTTGCCGAGGTACTCGATGCGCTCGATGCGGGCGATCTGCCGCTCGAGGCGGTGCACGAAGACGGCGATCTCCTTGCCGAAGGTCGTCGGCGTCGCCGGCTGACCGTGGGTGCGGGCGAGCATCGGGGTGGCGCGCTCGGCGACCGCGAACTCGCGCAGCCGGGCCACGACATCCCGCAGCTTCGGCAGCCACACCTCGGTGACGGCGGCGTGCACGGTGAGGGCGTAGGAGAGGTTGTTGACGTCTTCGCTGGTGCAGGCGAAGTGCACGAGCTCGGCGATGTGGTTGAGCCCGAGATCGCTCAGCCGGCGGCGCACCAGGTACTCGACGGCTTTGACGTCGTGGCGGGTGGTGGCCTCGAGGCGGGCCAGCTCGTCGATCTCGTCGGCGCCGAACTCGGCGGCGAAGTGCCGCAGTTCGCGCACCTGCTCGGCCTCGAGCGGGGTCGTGCCGAACAGCCCGCGCTCGGTGAGGAAGACGAGCCACTCGACCTCGACCCGCACGCGCGCCCGGTTGAGCCCCGCTTCGGAGAGGTGCTCACCGAGCTCTTCCACGACGGCGCGGTATCGGCCGTCGAGGGGGCTCAGCGGTTGCGGGGGCAGCGGGCTCATGAGACTCCCTGTCGGAGGACCGGTTCAAGCTGACGGAACAGCGCGACGCTCGCACGCTCGATGGTGGCGAGCACGGAGTCGAAGAGCACCGCGTCCGAATAGTACGGATCGGGGACTTCCGCCGAGGCGCTCGACTCGTCGAACGACAACAGCATCTGCACTTTGGCGCCGGCATGCTCGTCGCCTGCCCATTCTCGCAGAGTGCGTTCCTGACCGCGGTCGAAGACGACGACGAGGTCGAGGGCGGCGAACCAGGCGGGGTCGAACTGCCGCGCCCGGTGGCCGGTCGCGTCGTAGCCGCGCGTCGCGAGTGCGGCGATCGTGCGGGCGTCGGCGCGCTCGCCGACGTGCCAGTCTCCGGTCGCCGCGGAGCTCACCTCGAGCCGCGACTCATATCCGCCCGCGGTGATGAGCCGCCGGAAGACCGCCTCCGCCATCGGCGATCGGCAGATGTTGCCGGTGCAGACGAAGCAGATCCGGAAGACCGGCCCCGGTTCCACGGGGACGCGTGCCATGCGCCCATCATCCCGCGATTCGCGCGTCCTCCACAGGGGCGGAACGAAACGACCGTGCGGATGCCGGCCGCCGGGCGGCCGGTCGGGACGCCGCGCCGCACAGGATGACGGCATGAGCCCCGCCCCCGTCGACCCCGCCGCGATCCGTGCCGGCCTGGAGCGGCAACTCGCTCTGCTCACCCCGGTCGTCGAACACCTGCGCTCGGCGGCCGTCGACGAGAGCCCCCTCGTCTCCGACGAGTGGCGCGGCCCGGCGGCCGAGGCGGCGACGGTTTTCCTCGCCGACCTCCGAGCCGGGCTCCGGGCCGCGGCCGAGGAGACCGACGACGTCGTGCGCACGCTGCGCCTGAACATCGCGTTGCTGTCATGAGCGACCCTGCCCTGAGCGACCCCGACGATCTCGGCGGGCAGCTGCGGGTGACCCCGGCGGGCACCGTCGTCGTGTCGACGGATGCGTTGCTCGCCTCCGCCGACCGGCTGCGGTCGCTCGAAGCGGCGCTGCACGGGGACGTGCGCCGGGTGATCATCGCCGACTCCGTCGCCACCGGGATGCCGATCGACGGGATCGTCCCCGCGCTCGAGCGCCTGCGGGCGCGGTGCGAGGGGGCCCGCGACGCGTTCGGGCGGATCGCCGAGGACTACACCCGCACCGAGGCCGCGATCGAACGGGCGCAGCGCGACCTCGCCGCGATGATCGCCGCCGCCGTCGGCCCGGCGGTGTTCGGGGCGCTGATGCGCCTGATCCTGTTCTGCCCGGGGGCGCTCATCGCCGGGGCGCTGCTCGGCTGGGCGGCCATTCCGGATGGACCGGACGGGCGACTCGGCACCGTGCGCGACTTCATGATCGCGCATCCCGAACTGATCACCAGCCCGGAGTTCGTGCGGTTCGTGTCCCTCGTCGCGACCAGCATCGACGACGCCGTGCTCGGCGGAATCGGGGTGCCGTCGTGGCTCGTCGCGCTTCCGGGTCTCGACCTCTCACCCGACGGCGGCGTCGCCGCCGGGGCCCTCACGGTCGCGGCGATGGGGGCGATGCTCGGCATGTTCCGCGAGACGCCGGTGAGTGTCGATCGAGTGTCGACCCAGGCCCTGAATGTCGCGCCCGCCGGCGTGCGGGAGCGACTCGACAACATCCCCGAAGGCGACCAGATCCGCATCGAGAAGTACGAGGCCGAGGGGATGCCGCCGCGCTACACGGTCTCTGTCGGGCCGACCGAGACCTTCTCGCCCTACGCCGACCAGGAGCCCTTCGACTCCACCAGCAACACCTACGGGGTGGCCGGCCTGTCGGCGGGGTCGTTCCGAGCGGTCGAGCTGGCGATGGCCGAGGCGGGGATCCGGCCCGGCGACGAGGTGGTGCTCACCGGGTTCTCGCAAGGGGGCCTGGTCGCGACGATGGTGGCCGCCTCGGGCGACTGGAACGTCGTCGGCCTCGAGACGCACGGGGCGCCCGCCGGCAACATCCCGCTGCCGTCGGGCATCGCCGGGATGGCGATCCGCAACACCGACGACCTCGTGCCGGCGCTCGCCGGGCCGCAGTTCGAACACGACCTGATGCAGGTCGAGCGTCGCGCGTTCCGCGAGGGCGTCGACATCCCGACGGTTCAGGCGGCGCCCGCGCACCAGCGCACCGGCTACGAGGGCACGGCGTCGGCGATCGACAGGGCCGAGTCGTCAGCGGTGCAGCAGCAGATCCGCACCCTCGACGCCTTCGCGGCCGACTACCTCGAGCGCCCCGGCGGCCACGCGACGGTGATGATGTACCACGCGACGCGCGACTAGCGGCGGCGCCCCTGGGTCTTCACGAACGGCCGCAGCACGATGCCGATGAGCCAGCTGATGACGCCCAGCACGATCGCGCCGAGCACACCCCACCAGAAACCGCCGGGCACCTGCAGGCCGAAGCCGAGAAGGCTGCTGATCCACGCGACGAGCAGGAACAGCAGTCCGTTGACGATGAGCGAGATGAGGCCGAGCGTCAGCACGTAGAGCGGGAACGCGACGACGCGGATGATGCCGCCGATGATGCCGTTGACGAGGCCGAAGATCAGCGCCACCAGCAGGTAGGTCACGACCAATTCGACGCTCACGCCGGGCTCCGGATCGTTGTACGCCTGCACGAACACGTTCGGGCTGAGGATCAGCACCGTCAGCCAGAGCGCGAGCGCGTTGATGAGGAGGCGGAGGATGAGGCGACCCATGCCCCCATCTTCATGCATGGGAGCCGGTCGCCGCGACCCTAGGCTGGACCGCATGGCCGTGACCCTCCGCCCGGAGATCGCCGCACTTCCGCCCTACCGTCAAGGTCGCGCGGCGGCTGCCGAAGCGTTCAAGCTCTCCAGCAACGAGAACCCGAGCCCGACGCATCCCGCGATCCACGCCGCGATCGCCGATTCGCAGTTCAACCGCTACCCCGACGGGGCCGCAATGGAACTGCGCACCCGGCTGGCCGAACGGGTCGGCGTGCCCCTCGAGCAGGTGCACGTCGGCGCCGGGTCGGTCTCGATCCTCTATCAACTCGTGCAAGCCGCCGCGGGCCCCGGCGACGAGATCGTGTACCCGTGGCGGTCGTTCGAGGCGTACCCCCTTCTCGTCACGGTCGCCGGCGCCACGAGTGTTCAGATTCCGAACCTGCCGGGTGGGCGGCACGATCTCGATGCGATGGCGGCGGCGATCACCGACCGCACCCGGGTCGTGCTCGTCTGCACGCCCAACAACCCCACGAGCACGCTGGTCACGGCCGCGGAGTTCGCCGCGTTCATGGCGAAGGTTCCGCCGACCGTGCTCGTCATCCTCGACGAGGCGTACTCCGAGTTCGTCACCGACGAGCGCGCGGTCAGCGGCCTGACCGAGCTCGACACCTACCCGAACCTCGTCGTGCTCCGCACCTTCTCCAAGGCGTTCGGCCTCGCGGGTCTGCGGGTCGGCTGGGCGGTGGGCCCGGCGTACATCCTGGATGCCGCGCGCAGCGCCGCGATTCCGCTCTCGGTCACCGAGCCGGCGCAACGCGCCGCCCTCGCCGCACTCGATGTCGAGGCGGAGCTGCTCGCGGTCGTCGACGAGCTCATCGAGCGTCGGGCGCGGGTCTTCGCCGGCCTCACGGCGGCGGGATGGACCGTTCCCGAGCCGCACGGCAACTTCGTCTGGCTCGCCACCGGCGAGGAGACCACGGCGGTCGCCGCGATGCTCGAAGCCGACGGGATCGTCGGCCGGGTGTTCGCCGGCGAAGGGATTCGCGTCTCGATCGGCGAAGAGGAGTCTGTCGACAGACTCCTACGTTCTGCCGCGCGCATTGTGCAGACCCTCCCGCGGGCGGCCGAAATCGCCCGGTTAGGGTAGGCACCATGTCCTACACCGAGGCGACGATCCAGTTGCTCTCGCCGGAAGGCTCCCTCGTCGAGTCGGATGTCACGGCTCCCTACCTGCCGAAGATCGCGGCGCTGAGCGACGCGCAGCTGCGCGACTTCCACCGGCAGATGGTCGTCACCCGCCGGTTCGACATCGAGGCCGGCAACCTGCAGCGGCAGGGCCAGCTCGCGTTGTGGATTCCGAGCCTCGGGCAGGAGGCGGCGCAGGTCGGGTCGGGCTACGCCGCCCGCGCGCAGGATCACATCTTCCCCGCGTACCGCGAGCACGCGGTCGGACGCCTCCGGGGCCTCGACCCGATGCGCATCATCGAGCTGTTGCGGGGCCTGAGCCACGGCGGCTGGGACCCGGCGCAGACCGGCAACTTCCACCTGTACACCCTCGTCATCGGCTCGCAGTCGCTGCACGCCACCGGCTACGCGATGGGCCTCACCTTCGACGGCGCGACCGCGACGGGAAACCCCGAGACGGATGCCGCGGTGGTCGCCTACTTCGGCGACGGCGCCACGAGCCAGGGGGATGTCAGCGAGGCCTTCGTGTTCGCCGCCAGCTACCAGGCGCCGATCCTGTTCTTCCTGCAGAACAACCACTGGGCGATCTCGGTGCCGGTCGAACGCCAGTCGCGCACGCCGCTCTACCTGCGCGGCACCGGCTTCGGCGTTCCGTCGGTGCAGATCGACGGCAACGACGTGCTCGCCTCCTACGCCGTGAGTTCGACGATGCTCGACTCCGCCCGCGCCGGCGGGGGCCCGCAGTTCATCGAGGCGCTCACCTATCGCATGGGGGCGCACACCACGAGCGACGACCCGACGAAGTACCGCGAGCACGACGACGTGCAGTTCTGGAGCGAACGCGACCCGATCTCGCGCTTCGAGACGTTCCTGCGGGCGAAGGGTGAGAGCGAGGCGTTCTTCGCCGAGGTCGCGACCGAGGCCGAAGATCTGGCCGCCGACATCCGAACGCGCACGCTCGCGCTCGGGGTGCCGCCGACCGACAAGATGTTCGCCGTCTACTCGGATCCGCATCCGCTCATGGACGAGCAGCGCGCCTGGCTCGCCGCCTACGAGGCCTCGCTCGACGAGGTGACGGAATGACTCTCGAGACGCTGACGATGGCGAAGGCCCTCAACGAGGGTCTGCGCGCCGCGCTCGCCGCGAACGACCGGGTGCTGCTGATGGGTGAAGACATCGGCACCCTCGGCGGCGTGTTCCGGGTGACCGAGGGGCTCAAGGCCGAGTTCGGCGAGAACCGGGTGCTCGACACCCCGCTCGCGGAGTCGGGGATCATCGGCACCGCGATCGGCCTCGCGCTGCGCGGCTACCGGCCGGTGTGTGAGATCCAGTTCGACGGGTTCATCTACCCCGGGTTCGACCAGATCACCTCGCAGCTGGCGAAGCTCACCGCCCGCAACGAGGGCAACCAGAGTTTCCCCGTCGTCATCCGCGTGCCCTACGGCGGCCACATCGGCGCGGTCGAGCACCACCAGGAGAGCCCCGAGGCGTACTTCGCGCACACCGCCGGTCTGCGCGTCGTGAGCCCGGCGACTCCGCACGATGCCTACTGGATGATCCAGCAGGCCATCGCCAGCGACGACCCCGTGCTGTTCTTCGAGCCGAAGAGCCGCTACTGGCCCAAGGGCGAGGTGAACCTCTCCGCCGCCGAGACCCCGCTGCACGTCAGCCGGGTCGTGCGCACCGGAACCGACGCGACGCTCGTCGGTCACGGGGCGATGGTCACGGTGCTGCTGCAGGCCGCCGAGATCGCGGCCGAGGAGGGCACGAGCCTCGAGGTCATCGACCTGCGATCGCTGTCGCCGATCGACTACGCGCCGATCCTCACCTCGGTGCAGAAGACCGGCCGGCTCGTCGTCGCCCAGGAGGCGCCGGGCAACGTGAGCGTCGGCTCGGAGATCGCCGCGACGATCGCCGAGCGCGCGTTCTACTCGCTCCAGGCGCCGGTGCTGCGGGTCAGCGGGTTCGACACCCCGTTCCCGCCCGCGAAGCTGGAGACCGCGTACCTGCCCGACGCCGACCGCGTGCTCGAAGCGGTCGACCGGGCGCTGGCCTACTAGGAGGTGACTTTCGATGGCGCAAGAATTCCCGCTCCCGGATGTCGGTGAGGGTCTGACCGAGGCCGAGATCGTCTCCTGGAAGGTCAAACCCGGCGACACCGTCACCGTCAACCAGGTGCTCGTCGAGATCGAGACCGCCAAGTCGCTCGTCGAGCTGCCCTCGCCGTTCGCCGGCACCGTGACCGAGCTGCTCTTCGAGGAGGGCGCCACCGTCGAGGTCGGGGCGCCGATCATCCGGGTGGCGTCATCCGGCGGAACGATCGAGCTGCAGGCTCCCAGCGAAGGCGATGTCGTCGGCGAGGTCGCCGACCCGAAGGCGTCGGCCGCGGCCGAGGAGGCGGAGGAGGCCGAGAAGCCCGGGGCGGTGCTCGTCGGCTACGGCTCGAAGGGCGGGCACACGACGACGCGGCGGCGACGCCCGGGGGCGGTCGCGACGACCGTCGAGGGGGCGACCGCGGATGGCGCGCGCGCGTCGGCCGGACGACGCACGACTTCCGCGTCGCCGATGCCGATCATCGCGAAGCCGCCGATCCGCAAGCTCGCGAAAGACCTCGACGTCGACATCTCGACGATCACCGGCACGGGCCTCGGTGGCGAGATCGTGCGCGAAGACGTCGTGCGCCAGGCCGGGCAGGCGAGCGTGTTCCGCAACTTCGAGACCCCGGCGTGGCCGCAGGAACGCGAGGAGCGCATCCCGGTGAAGGGGGTGCGCAAGGCGATCGCGTCGGCGATGGTGTCGAGCGCGTTCAGCGCGCCGCACGTGAGCGTCTTCACCGACGTGAACGCGACCCGCACGATGGAGTTCGTGAAGCGGCTCAAGGAGTCGACCGACTTCGCCGGCGTGCGCGTCTCGCCGCTGCTGGTGATGGCGAAGGCGGTCATCTGGGCGGTGCGCCGCAACCCGACGGTGAACTCGACGTGGACCGACAAAGAGATCATCGTGCACCACTACGTCAACCTCGGCATCGCGGCGGCGACCCCGCGCGGCCTCATCGTGCCGAACGTCAAGGACGCGCAGAACCTGAGCCTGCGCGAGCTGGCTCAGGGCCTCGAACAGCTCACGATCACGGCGCGCGACGGCAAGACGACCCCGGCCGACATGGCGAACGGCACGATCACGATCACCAACCTCGGATCGTTCGGGATGGACACCGGCACGCCGATCCTCAACCCCGGCGAGGTCGGCATCGTCGCGCTCGGCGCGATCAAGCAGAAGCCGTGGGTCATTGACGGCGAGGTGCGGCCGGCATGGGTCACGACGGTGTCGGCGGCGTTCGATCACCGCGTGGTCGACGGGGATGTCGCGAGTCGCTTCACGGCGGACCTCGCGTCGGTCATCGAGGAGCCCGCCCTCCTGCTCGACTGACCCGCCCTAATGAGAACCGTTTTGACAACCATTCTCATTACCGACTACGGTAGCGCCGTGCCTCGACTCGCTCTCCCCGCCCTCGCCACCGCCTCCCTTCTCGCCGTCGGGGGACTCGCCGGCTGCGCAGCCACGCCCGCTGCCGACGACGGGCGACTCTCGATCGTCGCGTCCACCGACGTGTACGGCGACATCGCCGAGACGATCGCCGGGGATGACGTCGAGGTGACGAGCATCATCACCAGCGCCGCGCAGGACCCGCACAGCTACGAGGCGTCCGCGCAGAACCAGCTGGCGATCGCGGACGCCGACCTGGTGATCCGCAACGGCGGAGGCTACGACCCGTTCATCGACACGCTGCTCGATGCGTCGGGCAACGACGCGCTCGTGCTGCTCGACGCGGTCGAGATCTCCGGTCTGGCCGCCGACGCCGAGCCCGATTCCGGCGACGAGCACGGCCACATCGAAGGCTTCAACGAGCACGTCTGGTACTCGTTCGAGGCGATGGACGCGCTCGCCGGGGAACTCGCCGCGCAGCTCGGCGACCTCGATGCCGCGAACGCGGAGACCTATCGGGCCAACTACGAGGCCTTCGCGGCCGAGCTCGGCACGCTCGAGGAGCGGGCTCACGACCTGCACGAGACCGTCGAAGGCACCGGCGTCGCGATCACCGAACCCGTGCCGCTCTACCTGCTCGCGGAGCTCGGTCTCGACAACGCGACCCCCGATGCGTTCTCGGAAGCCATCGAGGAAGGCACCGACGTGCCGCCGCTCGTGCTCGACGAGACGCTGCAGCTCTTCACCGCCGGGTCGGTCGGGCTGCTGGCCTACAACCAGCAGACCGCCGGGGCCGAGACCGAGGAGGTGCGTGCCGCAGCCGAGGCGGCCGGCGTTCCGGTGGTCTCGTTCACCGAGACCCTTCCGGATGGCGCAGACTACCTGTCGTGGATGACGGACAACCTCGAGGCCGTCGCCACGGCTCTGAGTTGATTCTCGAGATCGAACACGGCGCCCTCGGCTTCGGGGACCGCACGCTCTGGCACGACCTGAACCTGCGGGTCGAGCCGGGCGAGTTCCTCGCCGTGCTCGGCCCCAACGGGTCGGGCAAGACGAGCCTGCTGCGCACGATCCTCGGGATGCAGCGCCTGGATGCCGGCTCCGCGCGACTGCTCGGAGAGCCGATCCGCGGCGGCGACCGGCGCATCGGGTATGTGCCGCAGCAGAAGATCCTGCCGCCCGGCACCCCGCTGCGGGGCCGGGATCTCGTCGCCCTCGGGGTCGACGGTCACCGCTTCGGACTTCCGGTGAGCCGCGCCGCCGACCGGGCGCGTGCCGCGGAGCTCATCGCCGAGGTCGGCGCGACGGGCTACGCCGACCGGCCGATCGGCCGGCTCTCCGGCGGCGAGCAGCAGCGACTGCGGGTCGCTCAGGCCCTCGCCGGTGACCCGGTGCTGTTGTTGTGCGATGAGCCGCTGCTGAGTCTCGACCTGCAGAACCAGCGGGGGGTCGCCGAATTGCTGGACCGGAGGCGCCGCGAACACGACACGGCGGTCGTCTTCGTCACCCACGACGTCAACCCGGTGCTCGGACTCGTCGACCGCGTGCTCTATCTCGCGAACGGCCGGTTCCGCGAGGGGACACCCGACGAGGTGCTGCGCAGCGACGTTCTCAGCGACCTCTACGGAACGCCCGTCGACGTCATCCGCACGGGCGGGCGGGTCGTCGTCGTCGGCGGTCTCGAACATGCTCACCACGCCGAGGTCGCCCCGTGATCCCCGTCATCGTCGCTGGGCCCCTCGACGACCTGTGGGACCAGATGTTCTCGTTCGAGAACTACGGTCGCCTGCTCGCGCTCGTGCAGAACTCCATCCTCGCCGCCGCGATCCTCGGCATCGTCGGGGGCCTCATCGGGGTGTTCGTCATGCAGCGCGACATGGCATTCGCGGTACACGGCATCAGCGAGCTGTCGTTCGCCGGAGCCGCCGGGGCGCTGCTGTTCGGGGCGAACGTCGTCGCGGGATCCCTCGTCGGGTCGCTCATCGCGGCGGCCCTCATCGGGCTGCTCGGTGCGCGGGCCCGGGATCGCAACTCGATCATCGGCGTGCTCATGCCGTTCGGCCTCGGCCTCGGCATCCTCTTCCTTGCGCTCTACCCCGGGCGCAGCGGCAACAAGTTCGGTCTGCTGACCGGCCAGATCATCGCCGTCGATTTCGACCAGCTGGGTCTGCTGATCGGCATCGCGGTGTTCGTGCTCGCCGTGTTGCTGGTCATCTGGCGGCCGCTCGCCTTCGACAGCGTCGATCCCGAAGTCGCTCAGGCACGCGGGGTGCCGACGCGCACGGTCTCGCTGCTGTTCATGCTGCTGCTCGGGCTCACCGTCGCGGTGTCGGTGCAGATCATCGGGGCACTGCTCGTGCTCGCCCTGCTCGTCACCCCGGCCGCCGCCGCCCTCCGGGTGTCGTCGTCGCCGCTCGTCGTGCCGCTGCTGAGCATGGGCTTCGGGCTCGTCTCGGCCGTCGGCGGCATCCTGCTCGCCCTCGGCGGCTCCCTGCCGATCAGCCCGTACATCACGACGATCTCGTTCGCGATCTACTTGGTCTGCCGCGTCATCGAGCGGGCTCAGCGCGGTCGAGCGACCCGCAGGAAGGTGGCGACCGCGTGAAGCGCAACACCTGGCAGCGCGAAGCCGTGCGTGAGGCGCTCGGCGAGTCCGTGGGCTTCGTCAGCGCCCAGTCGCTGCACGCGTCGCTCAAGGGTGCCGGGTCGACGGTCGGACTCGCGACCGTGTATCGCGCGCTCGCCGACCTCGCCACCGAGGGCGAGGCCGACTCACTGCAACAGGACGGCGAGAGCCTCTACCGGGCGTGCACCCCCGGCATCCATCACCACCACCTGATCTGCCGCAACTGCGGCACGACGGTGGAGATCGCCGCGGACGAGGTCGAGCACTGGGCCCAGACCGTCGCCGCTCAGCACGGCTTCACCCGGCCCCAGCACGTCGTCGACGTCTTCGGCTATTGCCCGAACTGCTCGCGAACGACAGGATGACCGCAACCCGCTGTCAACCCGTCTGAGCCGTTGGGACGTCGTGACCACATGAGGATCCTTCGGCCCATTGCTCCTCCCCTCGCCGTCATCGCGTTGCTCGCGCTGACCGGGTGCGGCGCCGGTGGCTTTCCGGCGCCCGCGGAGTCGTCGACCGAATCGCCGAGTCCTGTCGTGTCGGCAACGCCCGAGGCGACGCCGACGCACCCGCAGGATGTCGACGACGAAGGTGACACCCCCGCCGCCGGCGTCGTGGTGACCAGCGAGAGCCTCACGGTCTACGCCGCCGACGGCCTGCAACTGTTCGGCACGCTCTACACCGGTGAGGTCGGCCTGGTCGTCGAGGTGCTCACCGAGCTCTTGGGCGACCCGGTCGTGACGTCGACGACGGCCGAGGGCACCGGGTGCGACTCTGACCAGACGATGTACGACTACGGCGGCCTGATCGTGCGGTCGCCCGGCTTCATCGGCACCGTCGGGCCGTGGGAGGTCGAGGTCACCTCGGCCGCGACCGCGAGCGGGGTGCCGATCTCGACGGTCGGCGGGCAGCGGATCGGGGCGACCCGGGCCGCCTTCGAGGCCGCGGTCGGCGACGAGGTGAACCTCTTCGACTTCGCACCCAGCACCTGGTTCGGCTTCGACATTCTGAACCCGGAAGCGCCCGAATACGACTGGGTCGGGTCGCTCGCACGATTCGACTCGGGAACCCTCGTCGGGTTCAACACCCCGTACCTGATCTTCGCCGACTGCTGAAACGGACGACCATGAAGCTCTCGATGCACGCCACGGTCATCGCCGGGCTCCTCCTTCTCGGGGTGACCGGCTGCGGGTCGACGACTCCCGCGCCGTCGCCGACGACCTCCTCGAGCGCGACGCCGACACCGACCGCCACCGCGTCGTCGGCGCCGTCGGAACCGGCAGAGGTCGACGTGACCGCCGCGGTCGTCGTGATGACGGCATCCACGCTCTCGGTGTTCGGCACCGACGGCTCCACCCTCGCGTCGGTGAGCTACGAGATGGATGGCGCAACCGCGGTCGCCCAGATCGCCGAGGCGCTCGACGAGGATCCCGTCGTGACCCCCATCGCCGAGATCGGCGGGGGACCGTGCCCGGCCGCGACGAGCTACGCGTTCGGCGGTCTGCAGCTGCGGTCGCCGGGCTCGCTCTGGTCGAGCGGTTCCTACGAAGCCATCGTCACCGGAGCGACCACGTCGGGCGGCATCGGGATCGAGACGATCGCCGGCCAACGGATCGGCGCCACCCAGTCGGGCTTCCAGGCGGCGATCGGCGAGTTCATGGTGCTCTACGAAGACCCCGACCGCCTGGGGTTCGACGTGCTCAACCCGGAAGCGCACGAGTGGGACCGCATCGGCGCCTACGCGGAGTTCTCCGGCGGCACGCTCACCTACCTGGCGGCCCCCAACCGGCTCGGCTTCGTCGGAAGCTGCGCGTGAGGTCCGCTCCCCACGTTGCCGAGCGCGGCATCCTCACGTAGTATCGACAAGTTGTCCCGGAAACGGGGCTTCTTGTATGTGCCCTCAGGCCTTGGCCCGAGGGTTCACATGCCGACAAGTGACCTTGGGTGAAGCGATCGCTTCACGGTAGCTCGGTGGCTCGCGTCCGCGGATGCGAGGTGCCACGAATTTGGAGGAACCATGGCAGCCGTCTGCCAGGTGACCGGAGCCGTTCCCGGTTTCGGACACAACATCTCGCACTCGCACCGCCGCACGAAGCGCCGCTTCGACCCGAACGTGCAGAAGAAGAAGTACTACGTGCCGTCGCTCAAGCGCACCGTCACGCTCACGCTGTCCGCCAAGGGCATCAAGGTGATCGACGCGCGCGGCATCGAGTCGGTGGTCCAGGACCTCCTGGCCCGTGGGGAGAAGATCTGATGGCCAAGCAGCAGGACGTGCGTCCCATCATCAAGCTCCGGTCGACCGCCGGCACCGGTTACACCTACGTGACGCGCAAGAACCGTCGCAACGACCCCGACCGCATCGTGCTCAAGAAGTACGACCCGGTCATCCGCAAGCACGTCGAATTCCGCGAGGAGCGGTAACCCATGGCCAAGAAGAGCAAGATCGCCAAGAACGACCAGCGTCGCGTCATCGTCGAGCGTTGGGCCGCCAAGCGGCTCGAGCTGAAGAAGGCGCTCGTCGACCCGAACGGAACCGACGAGAGCCGCGAGGCCGCCCGCCTCGGCCTGCAGAAGCTGCCGCGCGACGCGTCGCCGGTGCGCCTGCGCAACCGCGACTCGATCGACGGCCGCCCGCGTGGTGTCCTCAGCCGCTACGGCATCTCCCGGGTGCGCTTCCGCGACATGGCGCACCGCGGAGAACTGCCCGGCATCACCAAGTCGAGCTGGTAACTCCCGCTGGTTGAGCAGCCCCGCGTAGCGGGGCGTGTCGAAACCACGACGAAGAACCCCGGTCCTCCCCAGGACCGGGGTTCTTCGCGTTTCCTGCGGATGTGCGCCACGGCCCCCGATATCCCCGGAATTGCTGAACTTTGCTGTTAGTTTCAAGGCGGTTCCGGGGGAGTGCTCTCCGGCCCGACCAGAAACACACAAGGTCCGAGGAGGACACAATGGCTGATTCGATCAACAAGGCGGACCTCGTTGCCGCTATCGCCGCGGACTCCGGCCAGGGCCAGGCCGCGGTCGCAACCGTCGTCGACTCTCTGTTCGCCGTGCTGGCGTCGTCTCTCAAGGACGGCAAGAAGGTCAGCATCCCCGGATGGCTGAGCGTCGAGCCGACCCAGCGCGCAGCGCGCATGGGCCGCAACCCCGCGACCGGCGAGTCGATTCACATCGCCGCGAGCACCGGAGTCAAGATCTCGGCCGGCAGCAAGCTCAAGGCCGCCGTCAAGTAACCAGGGCTTCAACGAAGGGCGTCGACTGAGTAGTCGGCGCCCTTCGTCGTTCCCGGGGATGAATCCGCGTTCTGCGTCGCGGTCCGCGTACTTCTTGGCGGGACCCGACGCAAAACGCGGATGTCGGGCGCGCCGTAGGCTCGTCGGGTGTCACGCCTCACCCGGATCGCCGGGCCCGCCGCCCTGCTGATCGCCGCGTTCGCGGCCGTGATCGTCGGACTGACGGTCGGCGGAGGGGCCGGAGGGGGCGTCACCGGGGGCGACCCGCTCGTGCTCTGGGGCTTGCCGATCGCGAAGCTGATCGCCAACCTCGGGGTGGCGACGACGCTCGGGGCGCTGCTGATGGCGCTGTTCGCGTTGAGTGCGACCGAGCCGGAGTTCGGCCGGGCACTCGACGTCGCCGCGGCCGGTGCCGGGGTGTGGGCGGTCGGCGGCGCGATCACGTCGTTCCTGACCTTCTCGAGCATCTACCAGTCCCGGCTCAGCTTCGATGAGGCGTACGGGCAAGACCTCGCGACGTTCCTCACCGAGGTGCCGATCGGCCGCGCCTGGCTCATCTTCGTGCTCGTCGGGGCGCTGCTCACGGTCGTCTGCTTCGCGGTGCGCAACCGCACGGTGCTCGCGATCCTCGCGATCCCGGCGGTGCTCGGGCTCATCCCGCTCGCCGAAGACGGCGGTCACGCCGCCGGCACCGACAGTCACGATGCCGCCGTGTCGGCGAT
Source organism: Pseudolysinimonas yzui (assembly GCF_014653215.1). Lineage (GTDB taxonomy): Bacteria > Actinomycetota > Actinomycetes > Actinomycetales > Microbacteriaceae > Pseudolysinimonas_A > Pseudolysinimonas_A yzui. The sequence continues at coordinate 61,537 of NZ_BNAI01000005.1, forward strand.
CTGGCTGCACACCGTCTGCGCGGCGGCGTGGGTCGGCGGACTCGTGACGCTCGTGCTGCTGCGGGCGAAGCTCTCCCCCGCGCGACTCGCGGCGGTGCTGCCGCGCTACTCGACGGTCGCGCTCATCTGCTTCGTCGTCGTCGCGGCGTCGGGCTACGTGAGCGCGAGCATCCGGGTCGGCGATCTGCCGAGTCTGCTCTCCCCGTACGGCGCTCTGGTGATCGCGAAGGTCGCGGCCCTCGTCGCTCTCGGGGTGCTCGGTGCCCTGCAGCGCCGCATCCTGGTGAAGAAGGTCGCGGCGAACGCCGCCCCGCGCTGGTTCTGGCTGCTCGTCGCGTCGGAGCTCGCGGTGATGGGCATCGCGTCGGGCGTCGCCGCCGCCCTGGCTCGCACGGCGAAGCCGGTGCCCGACGTCACTCCCGAACAGACCGTGCTGACCCCCGCCGAGATCCTCACCGGCAAGCCGCTCCCCCCTGAGTTCACCCTCGACCGCTGGCTCACCGCGTGGGACCTCGATCTGCTCTGGCTGCTCGTCGTGGGCTTCGGCATCCTCTTCTACCTCGCCGGCGTGTGGCGCCTGCACCGTCGCGGCGACCGCTGGCCGATCCACCGCTCGGTGCTCTGGGTCACCGGAATGCTCGCGCTGTTCTGGGTGACGAACGGCCCGCTCAACGTCTACGAGCAGTACCTGTTCAGCGCGCACATGCTCGGGCACATGCTGCTCGGCATGGCGATCCCGGTGCTGCTCGTGCTGAGCGCGCCCCTCACCCTGGCGCTGCGGACGATCCAGAAGAGGGATGACGACAGCCGCGGGCCGCGCGAATGGATCATGCTGCTCGTGCACTCCCGCTACGCGACGGTGCTCACGCATCCGCTCGTCGCCGGCGGGCTGTTCGCGGCATCCCTCTGGGTGTTCTACTACACGCCGATCTTCCGTTGGGCGACCGAGGAACACGTCGGTCACACCTGGATGATCATCCACTTCCTGTTGACCGGGTATCTGTTCGCGCAGGCGATCGTCGGCATCGACCCGGTCGCCGGGCGGGCGCCGTACCCGCTGCGGCTGATCCTGCTGCTCGCGACGATGGCGCTGCACGCGTTCTTCGGGCTCTCGCTGGTGGAGAGCCACGGGCTGCTGCTCGCCGACTGGTACGGCGCGATGGGGCGCACTTGGGGTCTGCCGCCGCTCGCGGACCAGCAGGCGGCCGGCGGCATCGCGTGGAGCGTCGGCGAGATCCCGACCGTCGTGCTGGCGGTGCTCGTCGCGATCCTGTGGAACCGCAGTGACGCGCGTGACGCGAAGCGCGGCGACCGCAGGGCCGACCGCGACGGGGATGCCGAGCTTGCGGCGTACAACGAGATGCTCGCGGCGCGCTCGAAGCGCGACTAGAGCGATCGGCTAGAGCAAGGGCTGGATGCGCAGCGTCGCGTCGTCGGCTTCGATCGTCACGAGGTAGGTCGCCGCGAACGGCACGTCCTCGTCGAGGGTCGACACGCTGCCGTCGAACAGCGACTGCACGTCGACGGTGAGGTGTGCGACGCCGTCCACCGCGGCCACGAGCCAGGTGCCGAACTCGACGCCGGGCTCGACGGTGAGCTCGGGGTACTCGACGATCGACCACTCGGGCGTCGAGACGACCCGATTCGGGATGGCGCGGCCGAGCGGACACGCCGTGGGGAACAGCACATCCTGGGTCGCGCACTCGGCGAGTCGGGCCTCTACCTCGATCGTGATCTGCTCGAGCAGCGCGTCGGCGGGCTGAACGTCGAGCGTCGCGTCGAAGACGGATGCCGAGTCGGCGACGACGTCGACGGCTCGCGCCTCGAGATAGGTCGAGGTGTGGTCGACGCGGTAGACCCCGGGCACGAGCACCGCATAGCCCACCGGGTCGGCGGCGGCCACGCCCGATTCGGCCGCGACGCCGTTGACGTCGAACCGCGCGTCGTGCTCGACGGAGAGTTCGAGGATCGCGACCGGTGACACGGCGAAGGCCCACTCCGGGAACAGCCCGAATCGCGATCCGACGCGTTCGACCGTGAAGCTCGACTCCGCCTCGGTGTCGCCCGCGGCCCACGCGACGGTGACGACCTCGGTGCCCCCGCCACCGGCGACGACCGAGATGTCGCGCAGGTCGGTGATCCCGGCAAGCGCGTCGTCGACCAGAAGGTCGTCGCGCAGCTGCGGGTCGACGGCGACCCCCGGCATCCCGAGCGCCCCCTCCGCGTCGGCCCGAGCCACGGCTTCGAGGTACACGCGCACGAATCCGGCGGCTCCGAACACCGTGGCGTTGAGCACGAGCACCGCCCCGGCGGCGACCCCGAAGGCGAGGGCGAAGACGACACCCCAGGCCACCACCGCGCGTCGCACCTTTGCATCCTACGAACGCAGCACGACCGCCGGGTCGCCGTCGCCTCGCGGTCTAGAGTGAGCCGGTGGATCTTCCCGAGCTGTCGCCCGAGCAGCAGGCGGTGGTCGCGGCGATCGAGAACACGCGGGACCACATCTTCGTCACCGGCCGCGCGGGAACCGGCAAGTCGACGCTGCTCGAGTACCTCTCCTGGCACTCGTCGCACACCCTCGCGATCTGCGCCCCGACCGGGGTCGCGGCGCTCAACGTCGGCGGGCAGACCATCCACTCGCTGTTCCGGCTGCCGATCGGGGTCATCGCCGACCACGACATCGACCAGCCCCCCGAGCTGCGCAAGCTGTTGAGCGCGATCGACACCCTGGTGATCGACGAGGTGTCGATGGTGAACGCCGACCTGATGGATGCCATCGACCGCTCGCTGCGTCAAGCCCGGCAACGCCCGCACGAGGCATTCGGCGGGGTGCAGATCATCCTCTTCGGTGACCCGTACCAACTCGCCCCCGTGCCGGGTGAGAACGACGAGCGCGCCTACTTCGCCGACCACTACCGCTCGATGTGGTTCTTCGACGCGAAGGTGTGGGATGAGGCCGACCTGCGCATCTTCGAGCTCACGACCATCCACCGCCAGCACGAGCTCGAGTTCAAGCAGCTGCTGACCGCGGTGCGGCACGGGCAGGTGACCGCCGAGATGGCGGGCCGGCTCAACGAGGTGGGCGCCCGTCCCGCCCCGACCGACGGGGTGATCACCCTCGCCACGACGAACGCCACCGTCAACCGCATCAATGCGCAGGGGCTCGGGCGGCTGCCCGGTCGCGCGCTGTCGGCGGTTGCCGACGTCACCGGCGACTTCGGCAACCGCGCCTACCCCGCCGACGAGAAGCTGGAACTCAAGGTCGGGGCGCAGGTGATGTTCCTGCGCAACGACACCGGCGGTGACCGCCGTTGGGTGAACGGCACGATCGGCGAGGTCGTGAAGATCGCCGACACCGTCACCGTCGAGGTCGACGGCGAACGCCACGAGGTGCAGCCCGCCGTCTGGGAGCGCTACAAGTACTCCTACTCACCCGTCACGAAGACGCTGCGCAAGGATGTCGTGGCCGAGTTCACCCAGTTCCCGTTGCGCCTGGCGTGGGCGGTCACCATCCACAAGTCGCAAGGCAAGACCTACGATCGCGCGATCATCGACCTCGGCCCGCGCTCGTTCGCGCCGGGGCAGACCTACGTGGCCCTGTCGCGCATCACCGAACTCGAGGGTCTCTACCTCACCCGCCCGCTGCGGCCGAGCGACATCATCGTCGACCCCGCCGTGCAGCGTTTCATGTCCACCGTGCAAGCGATCCCGGGGATTCAGGCCTGAGCTACGCGGCGGCCTTGGCTCGGCTGAGGTCGTCGAACAGCTCGGTGTTGAGCCGGTAGGCGTAGAGCACCTCGTCGATGACCCGCTCGCGTTCGTTCGGCTCCCAGGAGGCGGCGTCGAGCTGCTCGCGGTAGGTCTCCTTGAACGCCTTCGGGTCGGCGATCTGGTCGAACAGATAGAAGAGGATGCCGTTGGTCTCGAACCCGAAGTAACGCGACATGAGGCGACCGATCGCCTGCCCGCCGCTCAGGTCGCCGAGGTAGCGGGTGTAGTGGTGGGCGACGAAGCCACCGGCCCAGCCGTCGGCCTCGATCTCGCGGATGCGCGCGACATAGCGCTCGGTCGTCGGCAACGGCGCGATCTGCGCGCGCCAGTCGTCGCCCAGCAGAAACTGGAGGTCGGTCTCAAGCGCCGGCATCCGGGTGAGCTGGTCGCTGAGGAACGGTTGCGCCTCGGGGTCGCCGGCGAACCGCTCGGCGGCCGACTCGAGTGCCTCGTACACGAAGTAGTGCTGTGCGACGAGCGCGACGTAGTCGTCGCGCGTGCCCTTTCCGGCCATGAGGTCGTGCATGAAGCCGGCGCTCTCGCTCTCGCCGTGACCCGACCAGGTGCGCTCGCGCAGAGCCTGCGAGAAGGGGATGACGGTCACGATTCCTCCGGAGCTTAGGGCGCCCTTAGTGTCTCATAGCGCCGACCGGCGCGGCGGCGGAATCCCGCGTGAGACGCACGATGCGTGCGTTCTCGCCACGCACCACTGGCGGTCGCTGCGCGCCTCTGTTTGAATCGGCAGGTCGACCCGAGACACCTCCTGAAAGGAAGCATCTCGTGATGGTCGCGAAAAAAATCGGAACAATCGCCCTCGCCATGGGGATGGCGCTCGCGCTGAGTGCCGGCCCCGCATTCGCGCACGACGACACCGAGTACGTCGACGACGGGGTCATGGACTCCGGCAAAGAGACGCACACGCACGACGCGCAGCACGGCGGAGACGAGGGTCATCTCCCCGCCTCCAGCGCCAACGTCATCGAGATCGGCAACCTCGACCTCTTCGAAGGGATGGAGGAGCCCGGCCGCATCGCCGACGTCTCGGCGTACGGGAACTACGCCTACCTCACCGCGTTCTGGGAACCGGAGTGTGCTCGCGGCGGCGTCTACGTCGTCGACATCACCGATCCGTCGGCACCGGAGCTCGTCACCCTCATCCCCAGCCACCGGGGAACGTTCAGCGGCGAAGGCTCGCAGGTCATCCACCTCGAGACCGAGTCGTTCTCGGGCGAGGTGCTCGCCTACCAGAACGAGATCTGCCCCGGTGAGACGAAGGGCGTCGGGGGCATCACCCTCGTGGACGTCACCGATCCCACCCATCCGAAGAAGCTCGTCGAGGGGTTCGGCGACTTCAGCGTCGCGGGCAAGGCGCAGACGAAGTCGAACGAGACCCACTCCGTGCGGATGTGGACCGACGGTGACCAGGCGTACGCGGTTCTCGTCGACGACCTCGAAGAGACCGACATCGACATCCTCGACATCACCAACCCGTCGAAGCCCGTTCTCATCTCCGAGACCTCCCTCGACGAGCAGACGGCGCAGCCGCTCGGCGAGGTGCACGGTGACGCCGTCTTCCTCCACGACATGGTGGTGAAGGAGATCGACGGCGTGCAGACGATGCTCGTCTCGTATTGGGATGGCGGCTACGCCAAGCTCAACGTCGACGACCCGGCCCACCCGGTGTTCATCGCGGACACCGACTTCGCCGCGGTCGATCCCGTTCGCGCCCAGTTCGGCGAGTCGGTCACCCCGGAGGGCAACGCGCACCAGGCCGAGTTCACCTTCGGCGACGAGTTCTTCATCGCGACCGATGAGGACTTCGACCCCTACCGGGTGACGGCGACGATGGAAGACGGCACCGCGTTCACCGCGGTGCAGGGATCCGACGTTCCGGCGATCGACGCCGACTCGAGCCTCACCGGGGGCACCCGCTTCCTGGGCCTGGGCTGCGACGCGGCGACGATCCCGGCGGCCGACGCGACCGCGTCGATCGCGATGATCGAGCGCGGCGTGTGCGACTTCACCGTCAAGGTGCAGAACGCACAGGCGGCCGGCTACGGGGGCGCGATCGTCTTCAACCGCACCGGTGTCGACGGCTGCGAGGCCCTCGTGTCGATGCTCGTGACGGCCGACATCCCTGCCGTGTTCGTGTCGCGCACCGACGGCTTCCGGATCGTGACCGGCGCGGTTCCGGCGGACTACACCTGCGATGACGCCGGAGGAACGGCGATCTCGGCGGCCGTCGGGACGACGGGTCAGGATGTCGACATCAAGGCGGTCTTCGACGGCTGGGGCTACGTGCACCTGTACGACACGGCCACGATGACCGAGGTCGACCAGTACTTCGTGCCCGAGAGCCAGGACGCCGCATACGCGGAAGGCTTCGGCGATCTCTCGGTGCACGAGGTGGCGACGGACCCGAGCGAGAACCTCGCGTACATCTCGTACTACGCCGCCGGCTTCCGGGTGCTGAGCTACGGACCGGGCGGTCTCGAGGAGGTCGGGCACTACATCGACGACGATGGCAACAACTTCTGGGGCGTCGAGGTGCACGAGCACCCCGACGGTCAGAAGTACGTGCTGGCCTCCGACCGCGACAGCGGGTTGTACATCTTCCAGTACCAGCCGTGACCGGATGACCGCAGCGACGACGGGCGGGCGCTACGTGCGCTCGCCCGTCGTCACGCGGCCACGTCGCGGCGTGCGCCGAGCCCGACCGCGAGGTGCACGGTGGCTGCCGCGAAGAGGGCGACCTCGCTGAGGGCGCCGAGCCGCATGACGTTGAACTCGGTGCCGACGAGGAACAGCCCCGCGTATCCGAGAACCAGCCACGCCGTCCCCGCGATGATGTTCGCCAGGCGGGCAGACGCGATCCCGAGCACGGCGGCGACGACGAGCCCTGCCGCGGCGATCAGGAACAAGGCGGCGAGCAGCGGCCGGCCGGTGAACACCGCGAAGACGCCGTAGCCGCCGAACCCGACGCCGAGCGCGAGCGCGACAATGCGGTTCGGCGAACTCGACAACGCCCGCATCGTCAGTGGGGGCGGGCTTCGACGCCGAGCTTCTCGCACGCCGCGTCGTAGAGGGCGACGATGTCGCGACGGATCTCGGCTCGTTCGCTCAGCGGAGCGCCGGGCCACGGGATGTGCAGCTCCTGCTGCTCACCCTCGAAGGCGTAATGCCAGGTGCCCCCGTGCTCGTCGAGGTCGTGCATCGTCGCGTCGCTCACCTCGCGGTCGGCGAACGCCCGCACGATGAGCACGTTGTCGTCGATGTGGTCGTCGTTCATGTGATGCAGCACCGCTGCGACGACTTCGGGGGAGAAGACTGCCATGCCGTCCACGGTAACAGCGGTGCTCCTGCGGCTCCCTGGGACGACTAGGCGAGCAGGTCGGCTGCCTTCTGCGCGAACGATCGGGTGACGGCGAGCGCGTGCCCGACCGTCGCATCGTTGTCGAAGAGGGCCGAGAGCACGAGTTCTTGCCCCGGCACCCGCAGTTGAACGACGTGACCCTTGCCCGATGCGATGATGATGTACTCGCTGTCCCCGATGCTCAACTCGTGGGCCACGGCGTCGCCGAGCGCCTGCATCGAGCTCGCCATGCCGGCGAACCTCTCGCCGTCGGACTTGACCGGGTATCGGGCGACGTCGAAGCCGTCGTCGGTCAACAGCGCCGCGTAGCTGAGCGAGCTCGCTGCCGCCTTCATCTCGCCGAGCAGCGTCGACGCGGCCTCCACCACGTCGGGCTTCAGGTGAAGTCCCGTGCTCATCGTGACCCCGCTACCGAAGGCATGCCGAACGCAGCCCGCATCTCGATGTTGACGACGAGTGTCAGCAGAAGGTTCTGCATCTGATCGCGCTCGCGCGGGTCGACCGTGAACACCGGGATGACGAGCCCCGGATTCGTCCGCTCCAGGGCCTCGTAGATCTCGGCCAGCGTCGGGCCGGCCATCACGTCGGCGCGGGTCACTCCGATGACGACCCCGCCGCGGTCGTAGAGCACGCGGAACTCGTCGAGGAAGAAGGTCAGCTCCGCGAGCGGGTCGGGGGCGTCGGCGTTGACGAGCAGGATCATCCCCTTGGCACGCTTCTTGAGGATGGTCCACATGAAGTTGAATCGCTTCTGCCCCGGGATGCCGTAGAGCCGAACCTTCTCCTCGGACCCGACGAGGATCTCGCCGTAGTCGAGCGCCACCGTCGTGGTGGCCTTGTCGACGATGTGCCGCTCGGAGTTGTTCGCCTCGGTTCGGACGACGTCGATCTCGCTCAGACTCTGGATCGCGGTGGTCTTTCCTGCCCCCATCGGGCCGGTGAAGAGGATGACGTGCTCGGCCATGCGGTCAGCGCCCCAGTCGCTTGCGGAGGCGGGCGAAGAGACTGTCGCGTTTGGCCTCGACGGCCTGAGGTGCCATGGTCGCGGCAGGAGCCGCCGCCGACCGCGACAGGATGCGCATGAGGCTGAGCGCGTTGATCAAGCGCTGGGCCTCCGAGACCTCGACGTCGGCGAAGGCGGCCAGCTCGGTCGTGCTGGCGTAGGCGTTGCCGAGGACGGCGATCATCCGCACGTGGCGCAGGTCATGCGAGTGCCGCGTCAGGTTCGGCCAGCGGGTGAGCCGGTAGCGCTCGCCCGGCGAGAGCCAGAACGCGGGCCCGCCACCGAAGGCGTTGATCCCCATCTGCCACAGCAGCCCGTCAAGGTCCTGACCGGGGAGCTCGAAGTACGGCGGAGCATCAGCGCTGGTCGGAACGGTCTGCAATCCGGTGTGAACGGCGTCGACCGGGAAATCCTCGAGGGGAGTGGACCAGGAGAATGCGTGATGACGGAAATCGATGAGCAGCGGGCCGTGCCCCTCGATGTCCATCCGGAGGTGCACGGGAGTGCCCAACGACAGCACGGCCTGGACGGCCATCGCCGCCTGCGTCCAGCCCACGGTCACCGGAAAATCAACCGTCGGCGGTGGCGGTTCCGCGGTAACGCGTTGGACATCCATTGTCATACTGCTTCCTCACCCTCGCGGGTGCTGCGGGCCCTACAGCTGAATCAGAAGATCCGCTTCGGCGGCCTTGAACCTCGCCATGGCGAGGCTCGACTTTGCCTTGTCCCCGATGAGATACGTGAAGATCGAAGGATTCTTGGGCAGTGGGTGAATGATCTGAACCTGGCTCGTCAGCGAGATGAGGACGTCCTCGATGTGTTCTTCGCCACCCAAAGCCTTGGCGCTCGCAAGTCGCGCGCGCAGGATCACCGATGCTCCCGCGGCCGCCAGGTCGATGTCGACACCGGAACCGGCGTTGCCGAGAATCATCCCGGTCTCGCTGTCGACGACCGCGACGCACATCGCGCCGTCGAAACTCAGCAGCTTCGCGAGAACGGCATCCAGGCTCGGGCGGTCGTCGGCCGGCTTGGCGACGGGTGCCGCCTCCACCACCTCGGCAACCGCAACCGCCGGTGCCGCGTCCGCCGTCTCCTCCGCAGCGTTCGCGGCGGCGGCCTTCGACGCGGGAATGAAGTTGTCGAGCTTCTGGGCCCACCCCGAGAAGTCCGGCTCGGAGTAATCCGGGCGGTCCGGTTCCTTCTCCTTTTTGGAGCGACGGAGACCCGATACCAGTCGGGATTCAAGGCTCATCGCACGGCATCCTCTTCTATCGCGGTCGAGGACTCTATGGTTTCGAGCGACGGGCGCGACAGAAACCCCCACTTGTGGGCAGCAGGCGTTCGAGCTAGAGCTCGAGCTGCCTTTCGCACTCGGCGACCTTGTAGCGCGCCATGGCCAGATTCGACTTGTTCTTGTCGACGGCGAGGTAGAGGAAGATCGAGGGGTTGGCGGCGAGCGGTCGAACGATGTCGTACTGGTTGCTCAACGTGATGAGGATGTCGTCGATCGCGTCGTCGGACCCCAGGGTTCCGAGCGACTTCAGCTGGGCGCGAACCACCTCGGTGTTGGCGGCCGCCGTGATCTCGAGGTGCGCGTCCGATCCGGCATGGCTCAGGACCATCCCGGAGCTGCTGTCGACGAGCGCCGCGGATCGTGCCCCGGAGAGTTCGAGAAGCTGTTTCAGCGACTCGGCGACGTTCGACATGTTCTGGATCCTCGCTAGGAATTCCTACGCAGACACTGTGATCCTAGCCAGCCCACTGGGAGCGGATGACGGGAATCGAACCCGCGCTATCAGCTTGGGAAGCTGAAGTTCTGCCATTGAACTACATCCGCGCGCTGCCCTTGCGGGCGACTTCGACAGTGTAACCGAGCCGGTAGCCTCGACCCATGCTGCTGAGTGACCGCGACATCCGCCTAGAGCTCGACGCGGGACGCATCGCGCTGGAGCCGCTCGACCGCGAGATGATCCAGCCGTCGAGCATCGATGTGCGACTCGACCGCTTCTTTCGGCTGTTCGACAACCACAAGTACCCGTTCATCGACCCGGCCGAAGATCAGCCCGAGCTGACCCGGCTGATCGAGACGAAACCCGACGAGCCGTTCATCCTGCACCCGGGTGAGTTCGTGCTCGGCTCGACGTTCGAACTGGTCACGCTGCCCGACGACGTCGCGGCGCGACTCGAGGGCAAGAGCTCGCTGGGACGCCTCGGGCTGCTCACCCACTCGACGGCCGGCTTCGTCGACCCCGGATTCTCGGGTCACGTGACGCTCGAGCTGAGCAACGTCGCGACCCTGCCGATCAAGCTCTGGCCCGGGATGAAGATCGGGCAGCTCTGCTTCATCCGCACCTCGTCGCCGGTCGAGAACCCCTACGGGTCCGGGCCGTACGGCAACCGGTATCAGGGGCAGCGCGGGCCGACGGCATCCCGGTCGTTCCAGAACTTCCACCGCACCGACGTCACCACCACCGACGCGGGGGCGACCGGAGGCTAGAGGGGCTTCAGCGCGCGGTGGGGTCCCACTGCTGGAGCTGCAACACGAGCCAGGGGCTGAAGGCGAACGGGGCCGCCGTCACCGCCTTCACGAGGTCGGCGGGCACGACCCAGGCCCAGTCGTCGACCTCGTCGGGCTTGGGCATCGGGTCGTCGCGGGCGACGGTGCGGTAGACCGGGCAGATCTCGTTCTCGACGACGCCGCCGGCGTCGACGGCGCGATAGCGGAAGTCGGGAAGCACCAGGTCGAGTTCGCCGATCGGCAGTGACAGCTCCCGCAGTCCCCGGCGGCGCACGGCATCCTCGATGTCTTCGCCCGGACCGGGATGTCCGCAGAAGGCGTTGGTCCACACCCCGGGGAAGGTGAGCTTGGTGACCGCGCGGCGGGTGACGAGCACCCGGCCGCGGGCGTCGAAGACGTGGCACGAGAACGCCAGGTGCAGCGGAGTGTCGTCGCCGTGCACCGACTCCTTGTCGGCGACGCCGATCGGTTCGCCCGACTCCGAGAGCAGCACGACCTGCTCAGTGGTCGAAGGTCCTGGGGGCTGTGACATGGGGCGGGGTATTCTGCGTGAATGGATGCGGAGCTGGCGACCGCGACGGCGCGGCAGTCGCAGGTCGACGCCGTTCTGGCGCGTCTGTTCAGCCTAGCCCGCAAGCGCGCGGAGCCCCTGGGTGCGGCCTACGTCGAACTCTGGGACCGCATCGAAGCCTCGACGACCGGGGGCAAGCGGTTCCGCCCCCGGATGGTGTTCGCGGCCTACTCGGCGCTCGGCGGCGACGACTTCGACGCGGCGGCCTATGTCGGCGCGGCCTTCGAGTTGCTGCACACGTCGCTGTGCCTGCACGACGACGTCATCGACCGCGACTTCACCCGCCGCGGCGCACCGAACGTCGCCGGGGCGTTCCGGGATCGCGCCCTCGCGGCGGGCGCCGAGCCGGCGACCGCCGAGCACCACGGGGTGAGCGCCGCCGTCATCGCGGGTGACCTCGCCCTGTTCAACGCGTACCGGCTGATCGACCGCAGCGGGGCCGCGGGCGAGATGCGTGCCCGGCTGCTCGAGGTGATGGATGAGGCGCTCTTCGCGAGCGCCGCGGGCGAGCTGATCGACATCGACTTCACCCTGCGTCCCGCCGTGCCGCACGTCGACGACATCCTCAGCATGGAGCGGCTCAAGACCGCGGTCTACTCGTTCGAGGGTCCGCTGCAGGCGGGCGCGATTCTCGCCGGCGCCCCCGACGAGACGGTGGCGACGCTCGGCGAGTTCGGGCGCGAGATCGGCATCGCCTACCAGCTCATCGACGACGTGCTCGGGGTGTTCGGCACCGAGGAGCAGACGGGTAAGACGACGGTCGGCGACCTGCGCGAGGGCAAGCGCACCGTGCTCATCGCCTACGCCGCGAGTGCCCCCGACTGGGAGGGCTACTCCGCGCTGTTCGGCGATCCGGCCCTCACGGACGAGGGCGCGGCGACCCTGCGCGGGCATCTCGTCGACTCGGGTGCGCGCGGGTTCGCCGAGGGCCTCGCGCGGTACTACGTCAACCGCGCACTCGCCCGGCTGGTCGAGCCGCACATCCCGGCGGCCCTGCGGGCGGAACTGCATCCCGTCGCCGACGCCGTACTCGGTCGCGTGAAGTGACCCGCCCGCACCTTTACGACGAGGTCGCCGACCAGACCGCGAGCCTCGTCATCCGCCGCTATTCCACGTCGTTCGGCATGGCGTCGAGACTGCTCGGGGCCGGGATCCGTCAGTCGGTGGAGAACATCTACGCACTCGTGCGGGTCGCCGACGAGATCGTCGACGGCGGCGCCGAAGAGGCGGGGCTCGACCGCGCGCAAGCCGGGCGGATGCTCGACGCCTACGAAGCCGAGACCGAGCGGGCCATCGCCGAGGGCTACAGCGCCGACCTCGTCGTGCACGCCTTCGCCCGCACGGCCCGTGAGACCGGCTTCGGCCCTGAGCTGACGCGACCGTTCTTCGCCTCGATGCGCGCCGACCTCAGCCGAACCGAACACGACGCCGAGAGTTTCGCCGCCTACGTCTACGGCTCGGCCGAGGTGGTGGGGCTCATGTGCCTGCGAGTGTTCGTGAAGGATGCGCCGCGCCCCTACACGGCCGACGAGCTCGCCACCCTCGAGTCGGGGGCGCGTGCCCTCGGCGCCGCATTCCAGAAGGTCAACTTCCTGCGTGACCTCGCAGCGGATCACGACAGACTGGGTCGCAGCTACTTTCCCGGCGTCGATGTGACCCGGCTGACCGAAGACGAGAAGAACACCTTGCTCGACGACATCGACGCCGACCTCGCCCGCGCTGCGGCGACGCTTCCGCTGCTGCCAAGCAGCTCCCGCCGAGCGGTCGTGCTCGCGCAGCAGCTGTTCGCCGAACTCTCCGGCCGCCTGCGCCGCACGCCGGCCGAGGTGCTCATCCGCACCCGGGTGCGCGTGCCCGATCCGGTGAAGCTGCGCATCGCGCTCGGCGCAGCAACCCTCGGTAGCCGGCAGGGCGGAGGCCGCTCGTGAGTCGCATCGTGATCATCGGCGGAGGCATCGGGGGACTCGCGGCGGCGGCGCTGCTGGGCCGCGAGGGGTACGACGTCGTGCTGCTGGAGCAGCATGAGGCGTTCGGCGGCCGGGCCGGGTCGTGGGAGAAGGACGGGTTCCGATTCGACACCGGACCGTCGTGGTATCTCATGCCCGAGGTCTTCGACCACTTCTTCCGACTGCTCGGCACGAGTGCCGACGCCGAGCTCGAGCTCGTGCAACTCGACCCCGGCTATCGGGTCTACGCCGAGGGCGAGGACGAGCCGTTGGATGTCTCGGCCGACGTGCACGAGACCCTCGCCACCTTCGAGCGGCTCGAGCGCGGCTCGGCGCTGCGCGTCGCTAAGTACCTCGACCGCGCGAAGGAGATCTACGACCTCGCCAAGCAGCGGTTCCTCTACTCGACGTTCGTGAAACTCGCGCCCGTGTTCCGTGGGGAGGTGCTCGCGAACGGCCCTCGGCTCGCGCGGTTGCTGCTGGAGCCGCTCGATCGACTGGTGAACCGCACGGTGCGCGACATCCGTCTGCGTCAGGTGCTCGGCTACCCGGCCGTGTTCCTCGGCTCGGCGCCCGCGCTCGCTCCCAGCATGTACTCGCTGATGAGCCACCTCGACCTCGTCGACGGCGTGTACTACCCGGTCGGCGGGTTCGTCGAAGTGATCGGCAGTATCGAGCGCCTCGCCCGCTCCGCCGGCGCCGACCTGCGCGCCGGGGTCACGGTGCGCCGCATCGTCGTCACCGATGGGGCGGCGACCGGAGTGGAGCTCGCGGACGGCGAGGTGCTCGAGGCCGACATCGTGGTGTCGGCCGCCGACCTGCACCACACCGAAACCGTGCTGCTCACCGATCCCGAGACGCGCAGCTACCCCGAGGAGTACTGGCAGAAGGCCGTCGCCGGGCCGAGCGCCCTGCTCGTCTATCTCGGTGTCGAGGGGGAACTGCCGCAGCTCGAACACCACACGCTGTTCTTCGCCCGGGCGTGGGCCGAGAACTTCGAGGCGATCTTCGGTGACGAGCCCCGGGTTCCTGAGACGCCATCGTTCTATGTCTGCAAGCCGAGCGGCGTCGACCCGTCGGTCGCCCCCGACGGGGCCGAGAACGTCTTCGTGCTCGTGCCGATCCCCGCCGACCCCGCCCTCGGTCACGGCGGCCTCGACAGCGCCGGCGATGAGCGGTTGGAAGCGCTCGCCGATCAGGTCATCGAGCGGATGACGGAGTGGGCCGGCATCCCGGATCTCGCGACCCGCATCGTGCTGCGCCGCACCGTCGGACCCGCGGACTTCGCCGACGACCTCAACGCCTGGATGGGCTCGGCGCTCGGACCGGCGCACGTGCTGAAGCAGAGCGCCTTCTTCCGCCCGGGCAACGCGTCGAAGAAGGTCGCGGGTCTCTACTACGTCGGCTCGTCGACGATCCCCGGCATCGGGCTGCCGATGTGCCTCATCTCGGCCGAGGTGCTCGTCAAGCGGCTGCGCGGGGACACCACCGCCGGCCCGCTGCCGGAGCCGCTCACCGCGGTCACGACGACTCTCGCCGGGCGAGCGCTCGGGTGAACCTCCTCTACCTCGCGGCGTTGCTCGTCTCGATCGCCGGGATGATCGTGCTCGACGTGCGGTTCAAGCTGTTCTTCGCCGCCTCGCCGTGGCGCGCCGCGATCGTGCTCGTCGTCGGGGTCGCGTTCTTCCTCGCCTGGGATGTCGCCGGCATCACCCTCGGCATCTTCTTCCGGGGCAACCCCGACCTCCTCACCGGGGTGCTGCTGGCACCCGAACTGCCCCTCGAGGAACTGTTCTTCCTCGTGCTGCTCTGCTACACGACGATGAACCTCTACGCCACCGCCTCTCGGTGGTCGAGTAGCGCCCGAAGGGCGCGTGTCGAGACCGGGAGCGCCGACAGGTGAGCTACTGGATGCTCAACCTGGTATTCCTCAGTGTGGTCGCCGTGGTCGCCATCGCGTCCATGATCGCCCGCCGTTCCCCGAGGTGGCGCGCCGTCGGCCTCGCCGCCATCCCGCTGGTGATCCTCACCGCAATCTTCGACAACATCCTCGTCGGCACCGGCATCGTCGGTTACGACCCTGCGCTCATCTCGGGAGCGAAGATCGGGGTCGCTCCGCTCGAAGACTTCGCATACGCGATTGCGGCGTTGGTGTTGCTGCCGTCGTTGTGGGCGTTGCTCGGGGGGAGGTCTCGACACGCCGCCTCCGGCGGCTACTCGACCACCGAGGCGGCGGGGGTGGACGAGTGATTCGCGCGCTGGTGCTGACGAGTCGGCCGCTGTCGTGGGTGAACACGGCGTTCCCGTTCGCGGCCGCGTACTTCATGACGACCCGTGAGGTCGACGTGACGCTGATCGTCGGAACGCTGTTCTTCCTGGTGCCCTACAACTTCGCGATGTACGGCATCAACGACGTGTTCGACTACGCCTCCGACCTGCGCAACCCGCGCAAGGGCGGCGTCGAGGGAGCCCTGCTCGACCCCCGCTGGCACCGGCTGGTGCTGTGGCTCTCGGGCATCCTGGCGTTGCCGTTCGTGGTGTACCTGGTACTCGTCGGCAACCCGGCGAGCTGGGTCGCGCTCGCCGTGAGCCTGTTCGCCGTGGTCGCCTACTCGGCCGCCGGCCTCCGCTTCAAGGAGCGCCCGGTGCTCGACTCGCTCACTTCGAGCACCCACTTCGTCTCGCCCGCGGTGTACGGCCTGCTGCTCGCCGGCGCGACCTTCACCCCCGCACTGTTCGCACTGCTCGTCGCGTTCTTCGTGTGGGGTGCGGCGTCTCACGCCTTCGGTGCGGTGCAGGATGTCGTGGCCGACCGGGAAGGCGGCATCGGTTCGATCGCGACCGTCATCGGCGCGCGTCGCACGGTGCGGCTCTCGGTGGTGCTGTATCTGCTCGCCGGCATCCTGCTGCTCGCCACGGACTGGCCGGGCCCGATCGCCGCGGTCTTCGTGCTGCCCTACGTCGTCAACGCCCTGCCCTGGTGGCGGGTGACCGACGAGACGGCACCCACCGCGAATCGCGGATGGCGGCGGTTCCTCTGGCTCAACTTCGCGACCGGTTTCGGCGTCACGATGCTGCTGATCGCCTCCGCGCTATCCAGCTGACGCGGCGCTGTTTCGACGCGGGGGGCGGACGAACAGCATCAGCACGAGGCCGACCAAGAGGATGAGCACGATCCCGAGCACTCCCCACGCCGTCGAGCCGAAGATCGCGATCGCGCCCGCCCATGCGAGCGGAGACAGGAAGCTCGCCGCCCGGCCGGTGGTCGCGTAGAGCCCGAAGATCTCGCCCTCGCGCCCAGCCGGGGTGAGGCGGGCGAGGAACGACCGGCTCGCGGCCTGGGCCGGCCCGACGAACACCGTCAGCAGCAGCCCGAAGATCCAGAACACCGTCGTGCCGAGGTCGCGGGCGAAGAAGACGACGAGCCCCGCCACGACGAGTCCGGTGAGCGCGGTGAGGATGACGGCGCGCGCCCCGAAGCGGTCGTCGAAGCGTCCGGCGATGATGGTGCTGATTCCCGCGATGATGTTCGCCGCGACCCCGAAGAGGATGACCTCGATCTGGCTGAAGCCGAAGACGGTGGCGGCGATGATGGCGCCGAAGGTGAAGACTCCGGCGAGGCCGTCGCGGAACACCGCGCTCGCCAGCAGGAACCAGAAGGTCGGACGGGTCTCGCGGAAGATGCGGATGATGTCCTTTACGAGCACGACGTAGCTGCGGAAGAAGCCGACCTTCTCGCGGCCGGCGGCGGGAGGGGCCTCGGGCACGTTGAGGAAGATCGGGATGCAGAACAGCACCGTCCACACCGCACACCCGACGGCGACGATCCGGATGTTGAGCCCATCCTCGGTCGGGATGCCGAACCACGCACTCTGCTGCATGACGACGACGATGACGAGCGCGACGATGCCGCCGAGGTAGCCGAAGCCCCAGCCGAGTCCGCTGATGCGTCCCACCGTCTTCGGCGTCGACACCTGCACGAGCATCGCGTTGTAGTTGACGCCGGCGATCTCGCTGAACACCGACCCGACGGCGATGAGGCCCGCCCCGAGCCAGAAGAACGAGTAGTCGGCCTCGACGAAGAACAACAGCGCCGTCGTGACCACCAGAAGACCGGTCGCGATCCCCAGGGTGAGCTTGCGGCGGCCGCTGGCATCCGCGCGCTGGCCGAGAACGGGAGCGAGCAGCGCGATGAGGACGCCGGCCACGCCGATCGCCAGGCCCAGGCCCGAGGTCAGGACGGCGTTCTCACCGCTCGCGTCGGGCTCGGTGCCGGCCGGAAGGAAGAGTTCGCTCGTGAGATAGACGGAGAAGACGAACGTCAGAATGACGGTGTTGAACGGCTGCGTCGCCCAGTCCCAGAGGGCCCACGACCACACCTGTTTCTTCGGGACGACCTTCCCCTCCTGGAGGTCGAGTCCCATGACGCCGATGGCGCCCGTGTTCGCGGTGGTCGGGATGACGTCGGGGCGAGGGTCGGTCATGGCGGCACGCTACTTCCGTGAGGTGAACGCCCGGTATCCGCACTGATCCGGGTCACGTGCAACCTACTCTCCGAGGAGCATTTCGCGCGTCAATGCGGGCGAAAGCGGTCCATCCGGACCGCCGCGGTCGCCCGTGTCCGCCGTAGTCGCCCGGAAAACGCACGTCGGTGGCCGACAGCGGGGAAGACGCAAGGGTTGAGTCACGGGGACTCAAGTCGAGTTGACAAAGTTATCCACAGGTCGCAAACTTGAGTCAGCGCGACTCATGCTTCGACACGCCGGCTGCGCCGGCTACTCAGCAACCGGGTCGCATCCATCGAACAAGGAGTACATACGCACATGGCCCGCGCAGTCGGAATCGACCTCGGAACCACCAACTCGGTGGTCGCCGTGCTCGAAGGTGGCGAGCCCACCGTCATCGCGAACGCCGAAGGTTTCCGCACGACCCCGTCGGTCGTCGCCTTCACCAAAGACTCGGAGGTGCTGGTCGGCGAGACCGCCAAGCGCCAGGCCGTCACCAACGTCGACCGCACCATCGCATCCGTCAAGCGCCACATGGGTACTGACTGGAAGCACGACATCGACGCCAAGAAGTACACCCCGCAGGAGGTGTCGGCGCGCATCCTGGGCAAGCTCAAGCGTGACGCCGAGCAGTACCTGGGCGAAGACGTGACGGATGCCGTCATCACCGTTCCGGCGTACTTCAACGACGCCGAGCGTCAGGCCACCAAGGAGGCCGGTGAGATCGCGGGCCTCAACGTGCTGCGCATCATCAACGAGCCGACCGCCGCGGCCCTCGCCTACGGCCTCGACAAGGGCAAGGAAGACGAACTCATCCTGGTCTTCGACCTCGGTGGCGGAACCTTCGACGTCTCCCTGCTCGAGGTGGGCAAGGACGACGACTTCTCGACCATCCAGGTGCGGGCGACCGCCGGTGACAACCGCCTCGGCGGTGACGACTGGGATCAGCGCATCGTCGAGCACCTCATCAAGAAGTTCAAGGACACCACCGGTGTCGACGTGAGCAAGGACAAGATCGCCCTCCAGCGCCTCAAGGAGGCCGCCGAGCAGGCGAAGAAGGAACTGTCGAGCTCGACCAGCGCGAGCATCCAGCTTCCCTACCTGTCGCTCACCGAGAACGGCCCGGCCAACCTCGACGAGTCGATCACCCGCGCGCAGTTCGAGCAGATGACCTCCGACCTGCTCGACCGCACCAAGAAGCCGTTCCAGGACGTCATCAAGGAGGCCGGCATCAAGGTCGCCGACATCGACCACGTCGTGCTCGTCGGCGGTTCGACCCGCATGCCCGCCGTCACCGACCTGGTGAAGAAGCTCACCGGCGGCAAGGAGCCCAACAAGACCGTCAACCCGGATGAGGTGGTCGCCGTCGGCGCCGCCCTCCAGGCCGGCGTGCTGAAGGGTGAGCGCAAGGACGTTCTGCTCATCGACGTCACCCCCCTGAGCCTCGGCATCGAGACCAAGGGCGGCATCATGACGAAGCTCATCGAGCGCAACACCGCCATCCCGACCAAGCGCAGCGAGACCTTCACGACCGCCGACGACAACCAGCCGTCGGTCGCCATCCAGGTGTTCCAGGGTGAGCGCGAGTTCACCCGCGACAACAAGCCGCTGGGCACCTTCGAGCTCACCGGCATCGCGCCGGCGCCGCGGGGTGTTCCGCAGATCGAGGTCACCTTCGACATCGACGCCAACGGCATCGTGCACGTGTCCGCGAAGGACAAGGGCACCGGCAAGGAGCAGTCGATGACGATCACCGGCGGCTCGTCGCTGCCCAAGGAAGACATCGAGCGCATGGTGCGCGAAGCCGAGGAGCACGCCGCCGAAGACAAGGCCCGCCGCGAGTCGGCCGAGACCCGCAACAGCGCCGAGCAGCTCGCCTACTCGATCGAGAAGCTGATCAAGGAGAACGAAGACAAGCTTCCCGACGACGTCAAGACCGAGGTGCAGGGCGACCTTGACGCGCTGAAGACCGCACTGCAGGGTGAGGATGACGACGCCGTGAAGTCGGCGTTCGACAAGCTGGTTCTCAGCCAGACCAAGCTGGGCGAAGCGATCTACAGCGCGGCGACTCCGGAACCGGATGCCGCGGCCGAGGAGCCGACTGCGGGAGCGGGCGACGAAGACATCGTCGACGCCGAGATCGTCGACGACGAAGAGCCGAAGACCGACGAAGCGCCGGCCGAGGAGCCGAAGAAGTAGGAATGACCGACGACGCGAAAGACAAGACGCCCAAGGGCGACGACGACGCGCCGAAGATCCACGACAAGCGCAAGATCGACCCCGACACCGGGGAGGCGCGCGTGACCGAACCCGTCGCCGACGGCTTCCGCAAGAAGCCGACCGATGAGCCTGTCGAGGACTCCACGGTCGACTCTGACGAACCTGCGGTCGACGAAGCGCCGGAGGCCGACGACATCCCGTTGATCGCCGCCGAAGGCGCCGACGTCGAGTTCACCGACGAAGACCTCGAGCTGCTCGCCGAGGCGGAGCGCGACCTGGTCGCGGAGTACCGCGATCGGGCCGCCCGCGCGGAGGCGGAGTTGAAGAACTTCCGCACCCGCGTGGAACGCGACCGTCAGGCGAACCGTGAAGTCGTGATCGCCGAAGTCATCCGTTCGCTGCTGCCCGCGATCGACGATCTCGACCGGGCCGACGCGCACGGCGATCTCGTCGAGGGCAGTCCGCTCGCGATCGTCGCGCAGAAGATCCGCGCCGGCTTCGACAAGTACGGGCTCGTGAAGGTGGGCGAGAAGGGCGAGCGGTTCGACCCGAAGCTGCATGAAGCGCTCGTGCGCCTCCCGAGTGCGGATGTCGAGTTCGACACGGTCGCGGATGTCATCGAGCCCGGCTACCTGATCGGTGAGCGCCTCATCCGCGCCGCCAAGGTCGCCGTCTCCTCGCCCGAGTAATCAGTACGAGCAGGCCGGGAGGGCGCGCATGGCCAGTCAGGACTGGTTCGACAAGGACTTCTACGCCGTTCTCGGCGTGAGCAAGGACGTCTCCGACGCCGACCTCAAGAAGACCTACCGCAAGCTCGCGCGGCAGCATCACCCCGACTCCAACGCGGGGGATGCCAAGGCCGAGGCGCGGTTCAAGGAGATCAGCGAGGCGTACTCGGTGCTGTCGGATGCCGGCTTGCGTGCCGAGTACGACCAGCTGCGGGCGATGGGGTCGGGCGCGCGGTTCACCGCGAGCGGAGCGGGCGCTCAGGGCTTCGACGACATCTTCCGCGGCTTCGGCCGGGGAGCGCAGCGCAACCAGAGCGACTTCGACGACATCCTCGGCGGGCTCTTCGGCGGCAGCACCGGCCGATTCGGGCAACCGTCGGGCGGGTTCGGCGGGTTCGGCGGCCCCACCAAGGGCGGCGACATCACCGCCAACACGACCCTCGACTTCCTCACGGCGATCCGCGGCGACACCGTCGGCCTGAAGATGCAGGACGGTCGTGAGGTGAAGGTGAAGATCCCCGCAGGCGTCGCCGACGGGCAGAAGATCCGGCTCAAGGGCAAAGGCCAGCAGAGCATCGACGGCGGCGAGGCGGGTGACCTCGTCATCACGGTGTCGGTGCGCCCGCATCCGGTGTTCGAGCGCGACGGGCTCAACCTGCGCGTCGATGTGCCGGTCACGTTCGCCGAGGCCGCACTCGGCGCCACGATCGAGGTGCCGACGCTCGAGGGCGACGCGGTGCGGCTCAAGGTCGCGGCCGGCACCCCCTCGGGTCGGGTGCTTCG
Source organism: Pseudolysinimonas yzui (assembly GCF_014653215.1). Classification (GTDB taxonomy): domain Bacteria; phylum Actinomycetota; class Actinomycetes; order Actinomycetales; family Microbacteriaceae; genus Pseudolysinimonas_A; species Pseudolysinimonas_A yzui. The sequence continues at coordinate 82,955 of NZ_BNAI01000005.1, forward strand.
GGTGAAGGGCCGCGGGGTCACCACCCCGAAGGGCACGGGCGATCTGCTCGCCGAAGTGGTCGTCGCGGTGCCCAGCAACCTGTCGCCCGCGGCGACCGCCGCGCTCGCGGAGTTCGCGAAGGCCACACCCGAGAATCCGCGGGACGAGCTGCTCGCCCGAGCCCGCGCGGGGAGGTGACGGCGGTGAGCGAACTCGACGAGAACAGCCCGTTGTTCGCGATCGCGGTCGCCGCCGAGCTCAGCGCGATGCACCCGCAGACGCTGCGCCAGTACGACAAGCTCGGGCTGGTCAGCCCGCGACGCACCGCCGGGCAGTCGCGGCGCTACTCGATGCGGGATGTCGTGCAGCTCCGCGAGATCGCCCGCCTGAGCGCGGAGGGCCTCAACCTCGAGGGCATCCGCCGCATCCTCGAACTGGAGAACCAGGTGTCGGCACTCACGGGGCGCGTGCGCGAACTCGAGCGCGCGCTCGCCGACGAGTTGCTGAACCGCCCGGGCCGCCGCGTCTTCGCGGCGGGTTCGGAAGGCGACGTGATCCCGCTGCGGGCGGGCACGCGCACCAAGAAGTCGACGTCGGTCGTCGTCTGGCGACCGTTCGGGCCACGGGACTGAAGACCCGAACCAGCCGGTATCGAACGGAGTAGAAGAAGGTCATGGCCAACATGCAGGGCGCCCCGACCTCGGGGCAGCAGGAGGAGCAGAAGACCGCCCTCCAGCAGTACGGCATCAACCTCACCGAGATCGCCAAGAGCGGCAAGCTCGACCCGGTGATCGGGCGGGATGCCGAGATCCGCCGGATCAGCCAGGTGCTGACCCGGCGCACCAAGAACAACCCGGTACTCATCGGCGAGCCCGGCGTCGGCAAGACCGCCGTCGTCGAGGGCCTCGCCCAGCGCATCGTGGCGGGCGACGTCGCCGACTCGCTCAAGGACAAGCAGCTGGTCTCGCTCGACCTGGCGGCTCTCGTCGCCGGCGCGAAGTACCGCGGCGAATTCGAGGAGCGCCTCAAGGCCGTGCTCAAGGAGATCAACGACTCCGAGGGCCAGATCATCACCTTCATCGACGAGCTGCACACCCTCATGGGTGCGGGCGGCGGCGAGGGCTCGGTGGCGGCCGCGAACATGCTCAAGCCGATGCTGGCGCGCGGCGAGCTGCGCATGATCGGCGCCACGACGCTCAACGAGTACCGCGAATACATCGAGAAGGACGCTGCGCTCGAACGCCGCTTCCAGCAGGTGTACGTCGGCGAGCCGAGTGTGGAAGACACCGTCGCGATCCTGCGCGGGCTCAAGGAGCGCTACGAGGCCCACCACAAGGTCACGATCGCCGACAGCGCCCTGGTGGCGGCGGCATCCCTCTCCAACCGGTACATCACCAGCCGCCAGCTGCCCGACAAGGCGATCGACCTCATCGACGAGGCGGCGAGCCGCCTGAAGATGGAGATCGACTCGAACCCGGTCGAGATCGACGAACTCAAGCGCGCCGTCGACCGGCTCAAGATCGAAGAGCTCGCCCTCAAGAAGGAGAAGGATGCCGCCTCGAAGGCGCGGCTCGAGAAGTTGCGTGCCGACATGGCCGAGAAGGAGTCGCAACTCGGGCACCTGCAGACACGGTGGCTCGCCGAGAAGGCGTCGCTGCACTCCGTCGGCGACCTGAAGACCCAGCTCAACGACGCGCGCATCGAACTCGACCGCGCGATGCGCGAGGGTGACTACCAGAAGGCGTCGAAGCTCAACTACGAGACGATCCCCGGCATCGAGACCCGGCTGCAGCAGGCCGAGGAGGCGGAGCAGACCGGGCCGCGCATGGTCAACGACCAGGTGACCGACGAGGACATCGCGTCGGTCGTCGCGGCCTGGACCGGCATCCCCGTCGACAAGCTCAAGCAGGGCGAGACCGAGAAGCTGCTGAACCTCGAGGGCGAGCTGGGGAAGCGGCTCATCGGGCAGAAGGATGCCGTTCGTGCGGTCTCCGAGGCGGTGCGGCGCACGCGGGCCGGCATCTCCGACCCCGACCGCCCCACCGGATCGTTCATGTTCCTCGGCCCGACCGGCGTCGGAAAGACGGAACTCGCGAAGGCGCTCGCCGAGTACCTGTTCGACGACGAGAAGGCGCTCGTGCGCATCGACATGTCGGAGTACGGCGAGAAGTTCTCGGTCTCGCGTCTCGTCGGTGCCCCTCCCGGGTATGTCGGGTACGAGCAGGGCGGGCAGCTCACCGAAGCCGTGCGCCGTCGCCCCTACTCGGTGATCCTGCTCGACGAGGTCGAGAAGGCGCACCCCGAGGTATTCGACGTGCTGCTTCAGGTGCTCGACGACGGCCGGCTCACCGACGGCCAGGGCCGCACCGTCGACTTTCGCAACACGATCCTGGTGCTGACCTCGAACCTCGGCTCGCAGATCCTCGTCGACCCCAACCTGCCCTGGGAGCAGAAGAAGGCCGCCGTGAACGACCTCGTGCGACAGGCGTTCAAGCCCGAGTTCGTCAACCGGCTCGATGACATCGTGGTGTTCTCGCCGCTGTCGACCGAGGATCTCGGTCAGATCGTGTCGCTGTACATCGACCGCCTCGAGCGGCGCCTCGGCGAGCGGCGGCTGCAGCTCGCGGTCACGCCCGAGGCGCGGTCGTGGCTCGCGGAGCGCGGCTTCGACCCGGTGTACGGGGCCCGGCCGTTGCGCCGGCTCATGCAGCACGAGATCGACGATCGGCTCGCGCGTGCCCTGCTGGCGGGGGACGTCCACGACGGCGACACGGTGCGCGTCGACCTCGCGGGCGACGACCTCACCGTCTCTCGGATGGAGATCGCGGAGGTCTAGCGCGTCACGCGCCTTGACGACTCGGGCTAAGGCCATTAGCCTGAAAGCTATGCACGCTCCCCTCGATCCTCGTGTCTCCTATGAGGTCGCCGGCGACGGACCCCTCGTCGTCTGCGTTCCCGGAATGGCCGACCTGCGATCCACCTTCCGATTCACCGCACCCGCGCTCATCGAGGCGGGCTACCGGGTCGCGATCATCGACCTCCGCGGCCACGGCGACAGCGCGACGGACTTCGACCGCTACGACAACCCCGGCAACGCGGAAGACGTGGCAGCGCTCATCGACCACCTCGGGGGCCCGGCCGTGATCATCGGCAACTCGATGGGTGCGGCCGTCGGCACCCTCGTCGCGGCGGAACGCCCCGACCTCGTCGCCGGACTGGTGCTCGTGGGGCCGTTCGTTCGGAACGGCAAAGCGAACGCCCTGCTCAGGGCGGTGATGCGCGTCGCGACCTCCGCCCCTCTGGTCGGCGTCACGTGGAAGAGCTATCTGCCCTCTCTCTACCGGGGCACCCCGCCGACGGACCTGCCGGACTACCTCGCCGCAGTCGCCACCGGCATGAAGGGTCACGAGAAGGCGATCTCCGCGACGATGCGCACGAGCCACGACGTGGCCGAGGCGGCGCTTCCGCGGGTCACGGCCGACACGCTCGTCGTGATGGGTGAGCTCGACCCCGACTTCCCGTCACCCGCCGGCGAGGCCGCGTGGATCGCCGAGCAGCTCGGTGCCGAGGTGCTGATGGTGCCGGATGCCGGCCACTACCCGCACTCCCAGCGACCCGATCTCGTCGTGCCGGCCGTCACGGCCTTCCTGCAGAAGGTCACCAGGCGTGCCTAGGGCAGGAGTCACGACCGCCCGGGTCGTCGAAGAGGCCGAGCTCCTCGCCGACGAGGTCGGCCTCGCCGACGTCACCCTCGCGCAGATCGCCGGACGTCTCGACGTGAAGGTGCCGAGCCTCTACAAGCACGTCGCCGGGCTCGACGCGCTGCACGCGCTCGTGGAGGCCCGGGCGAAGGCCGACCTCGCGGATGCGTTGGGCCGCGCAGCGGTGGGCGTTGCGGGCGACGACGCGGTCGACGCGCTGGCCGACGCCTACCGCGACTGGGCGCGCCGGCATCCCGGGCGCTACAGCGCCACCCTCAAGGCGCCCGACCCCGACGATGAACCGGCGCAGGTGGCCAGCGCCCGTGCGGTGCAGGTCGTCTTCGACGCCCTCGCCGGGTACGGACTGACCGGCGAAGCCGCGATCGACGCCACCCGTGCCTTCCGGGCCGCGCTGCACGGGTTCGTCGCACTCGAGGCCGCCGGCGGCTTCGGGCTTCCTCAGAACGTCGACCGCAGCTTCCACAAACTCGTGGATGCGCTCAAGCGATCGCTGCGGGACTGGGACAAGCTCTGATGCGGCGCGCTCTGCTCGTCACCGTCGGTGCGCTCTTCGTGCTCTACCCCGCCCTCCGCCCCTGGCAGGACGAGACGCTGGCCGACGGGGCGGCTGCGGCGATGGGGTCGCCGTTGTGGGTGGCGTCGCACTCACTCGCGATGCTGGGCTTCATCCTGCTTCCCGCGGTGCCGATCGTCTTCGCCTGGCACGAGAAGCGTGGCCGACGCACCCTCGTGTCTGCCGCGATCGTGCTCTGGCTCGGCGTCGGGCTCGTTCTGCCGTACTACGGCGCGGAGGCGTTCGCGCTCAATGCCGTCGCCACTCTCGGTGGCACCGACCTCATCGCGGTGTCCGACTCGATCCGTTTCGGGCCGGTGCAGGGCCTCTCGTTCCTGGCGGGTCTGCTCCTGGTCGCGGCGGGCGCCGTGCTCACCGCCGCCGGTCTCGCCAAGTCCCACCCGTGGTGGCTCGGCGTGGCCTTCGCGGCGGGGTTCGTGCTGTTCGGTCCGCAGTTCGCCGGGCCACCCGCCGTGAGGGTCGCCCACGGCGTGCTCGTCGGCATCGGCTGCCTGCTCCTCGCGGGGGCGCGCTCAGGCGAGGGCCGGGATGACCTCGCGCTCGAACAGCTCGACGCCTGAGCGGTCGTAGGCCGACTCCGGGAAGTAGTGGATCGAGTAGCCGAGACCGAGATCGCGGCGTTCCCGCAGCACGTCGACGACCTGCTCGGGAGTCCCCGCGACGGCCTGCGCGGGGCTCGGCTCGCGGTACTGCGCGGCGACGTCGGCGGCACGCCGGGCGCCGAGGTGCGGCACCAGGCGAGCCTCGACGGCGTCGATGCGGTCGCTCACCTCGGCCTCGCTCGCCCCGACGATCGTGTTGAAGTTGCTCGACCGGGTGATGGCGTCGAAGTCGGTGCCGTGCTTGGTGCAGTGCCCCCGCAGGAGCTCGCTCTTGCGGGCGAACTCCTCCGCGCCGCCGTTGAAGTTGGTGTACCGAGCGTGCTGAGCGGCGATCCGCAGCGTCACCTTCTCACCGCCGCCGGCGACCCACAGCGGGATGCCGCCCGCCTGCACCGGCAGCGGCCGCACGATCGCTCCCGACACCTGGTAGTGCTCGCCCTGCAGCGTCGCCGAGCCGGTCTCCCACGCCTGCCGCATGATCTGCACGCCCTGGTCGAGCATCCGCAGCCGCTCCGGCGCCTCGGGGAACCCGTACCCGTAGGCCCGCCACTCGTGCTCGTACCAGCCGGCGCCGATGCCCATCTCGAGGCGCCCGCCCGACACGTGGTCGACGGTCGCGGCGACCTTCGCGAGGTAGGCGGGGTTGCGGTAGGCCATGCAGGTGCACATCTGCCCGAGGCGGATGCGGTCGGTCACCGCCGCGAACGCTGCCATGAGCGTCCACGCCTCGTGGGTCGCCTCCTCGCTCGGCACGGGCGTCGTGTGGAAGTGGTCGTAGACCCAGAGCGACTCCCACGGCCCCGCGTCGGCGGCGAGGGCGAGCCCCTTCATCGTCGCCCAGTGCTGCTCCGGCGGGATCCCCACCAGGTCGAAGCGCCAGCCCTGCGGAATGAAGATGCCGAATCTCATTCTTCGAAGCTACTTGCATACTGGGTAGGGCCGACGTCACGGCTCGTGCCCGGAGTGGTCGGGTGGGGCGACGGGTAGTTTTGAGGAGTGCACGCGACCCTCATCCACGGTGACCACGACATCCGGTTCGAGGAGGTTCCCGACCCGGTTCTGGTGACCGGCGACGACGCGATCGTGCGGGTCGTCGCCGCGTGCGTCTGCGGGTCGGACCTCTGGCCGTATCGCGGGGTGACCAAGGCGCGCGGGCGCATCGGCCACGAGTTCGTCGGCATCGTCGAGCAGGTCGGCGCCGCGGTCGCGCAGGTGAAGGTCGGCGACTTCGTGATCGCGCCGTTCTACGTGTGCGACTTCACCTGCATCAACTGCCGCAACGGCTTCTCGACCTCGTGTCTGCAGGGCAGCTGGTGGGGCGGCGACGACCGCACCGGGCATCCGGCCGATGGCGGGCAGGGCGAGTTCATCCGCGTGCCGCTCGCCGACGGCACCCTCGCGGTCGTGCCCGGCCCGGTGGATGACGCGCTCATCCCGCACCTGCTGACCCTCTCCGACGTCATGGGCACCGGTCATCACGCCGCCGTCTCGGCGGGGGTGCGGCAGGGCGACACCGTCGTCGTCGTCGGCGACGGCGCGGTCGGCCTGTGTGGCGTGCTCGCGGCCTCGCGTCTCGGTGCGGGCCGGATCGTGGCGATGTCGCGCAACCCGTCCCGGCAGGCGCTCGCCCGGGAGTTCGGGGCGACCGACATCGTCGAAGAGCGCGGCGACGACGGCATCCGCGTGATCCAGCAGTTGTTCGACGGCGTCGGGGCCGACCGCGTGCTGGAGTGCGTCGGCACCGAGGAGTCGATGCGCCAGGCGCTGGGTTCCGCTCGCCCGGGCGGTCAGGTCGGTTTCGTCGGGGTGCCCAACGGCGGGCCCGAACTTCCCATGAGGAAGCTGTTCGGCTCCAACGTCGGGGTGCGCGGCGGCGTCGCGCCGGTGCGCAACTACATCGCCGAACTGCTGCCCGAGGTGCTCGACGGGCGGCTGCGGCCGGGGGCGGTGTTCGACCTCGAGCTTCCGCTCGCCCAGGTCGCCGACGCCTACGCCGCGATGGACGAGCGTCGCGCGATCAAGGTGCTGTTGCGCCCGTAGCCCGCGCGAGGTGGCGCAGGTGCATCTCGGTCTGGGCGAGCGCGGAGAGCCGCAGGAAGCCGGCGAGGTTCTGCCAGCCGTCGGTCCACTCGACGCGCGAGGCGATCGTCCACACGGTGGCGTCGGGGTCGGCGGCGGCGATCCCGGCGATCTCGGCGCTGCGCCGGCGGTGCCGGTCGGCGATCTGGCGGGCGCGCACGGCGAGGCCCCGGAACCGGTACCCGTGACCGGGACACACCTCGGCGTCGTCGAAGGCTTCGACCCTTGCGTACGACTCGAGAGCCGCGCCGATCGGGTCGTCGTCGGTCGTGAACCCGCCGAGCCCGAGCCCGGGGTTGATGATCGGCAGCACGTGGTCGCCGCTGAAGAAGAGCCCGTCGTCGGCGTCGTACAGGCAGAGCGACCCGGCGGTGTGACCGGGGGTGTGCACGACGCGCACGTCGCGCCCCGGGATGTCGAGCCGGTCGCCATCCTCGAGCACGATGTCGGCGGTGATGCCCGACGGCTCCGAGCGCGGGGTGACGACCGCCGCGAGATCTGCGACCTGCTCCGACGGCACGCCCCAGGCGGCGATCGTCGCGGCGGGGTCGGGATACATCGGCCGGCTCAGCGCGGCATGTTCGGCGCGATGCAGGCCCACCGGGATGCCGAGCTCGGTGCGCAGACGCGTTCCGAGGCCGAGGTGGTCGGGGTGCAGATGCGTCGCGGTGATCGACCGCACGTCGGCGAGGTCGAAGCCGGCGAGACCCAGACCCGCCTCGAGCCGGGCGAGGTTGTCGTCGGTGCCCCACCCGGGATCCACGAGGTGCACGCCGCCTTCGGTGTCGGCGACGGTATAGCAGAGCGTGCTCTCGACGACCCCGGCGTGCGGCAGCGGCAGGGGGATCGCCCACACCCCGTCGCGCACCTGCTCGATCTCGGGAGTCGTGCGAGCGAGTGCCGACCCGTGTTGGGCGACGCTCGTCGGCACGTACTCGTGCACGGCTAGGTGAGCTCTTCGCGGATGATCTCGACGAAGGCGTCGACATCCGCTTCGGTCGTGTCGAACGCCGTCATCCAGCGCACCTCGCCGGCGGCGCGGTTCCAGTCGTAGAAGCGCACCTTCGCGCGGATGCGGTCGGCGACGGCGTTGTCGAGCACCGCGAAGACCGCATTGGCCTGCGTCTTCTGGCTGAAGCCGAGGCCGGGAAGGGCGAGTTCTTCGAGGGCGCCGCGGAGCCGCGCCGCCATCGCGTTGGCGTGGGAGGCCGCGGCGAGCCCGAGCCCGCCGTCGAAGAGGGCCAGCACCTGCGCCGAGAGGAACCGCATCTTGCTGGAGAGCTGCATCGTCGACTTGCGCAGGAACACCAGCCCGTCGACACGTGACTGGTCGAGCACGACGACGGCCTCCGCGCCGAGCAGCCCGATCTTGGTGCCGCCGAAGCTCAGGATGTCGACGCCCGCGTCGATCGTGAACTCGCGGAACGGAACGGCGAGGGCCGCCGCGGCGTTCCAGATGCGCGCGCCGTCCATGTGCAGCGCCATGCCGTGTTCGTGCGCGAAGTCGGCGATCGCCCGCACCTCCTCGGGCGTGTAGACGGTGCCGAGTTCGGTCGTCTGGGCGATGCTGACGGCGAGCGGCTGGGCGCGGTGCTCGTCACCCCAGCCCCACGCCTCCGTGGCGATCAGCTCGGGGGTGAGCTTGCCGTCGGGCGTCGGCACGACGAACAGCTTCAGGCCGGTGACCTTCTCGGGTGCGCCGCCCTCGTCGGAGTGGATGTGCGAGGTGCTGCTCGCGATGACGGCGCCCCACCGGGGCAGCAGGCTGGTGAGCGCGACGACATTCGCGCCCGTGCCGTTGAACACCGGGAACACCTCGGCGTCGGATCCGAACTGCTCGCGCATCACCTCGGCCAGCCGGGCGGTGTAGACGTCTTCGCCGTAGGCGACCTGGTGGCCGTGGTTCGTCTCGGCGAGGGCGGCGAGCACTTCGGGGTGGACGCCGGCGTAATTGTCGGAGGCGAAGCCCCGCCAGGCGGGATCGTGGAGGTGGGTCACCCGTTCATCGTGGCACTGCGGGCGGCCGACTGCCGAGCTGCGCGCCCCTTGAGGATGCGATAGATCGCCACTCCCGCCCCGATGAGCACGAGTGCGTCGTCACCGAACCCGAGCGGTCCGGCGAGGATCTCGGGGATCAGGTCGATCGGCGAGGCGCCGTAGAGCAGCGCGCCGAGCCCGATGAGCACCGCCTTGAGTGTCGACCTGTCCTTCGTCATGCCGACAACGGTATCCCTCGGTGGTCACGGGACGCTGAGACTCGGGGCAGGGCGGCGTCGCGGACGCCGGTACTCGTAGATGCGTCCGCCGAGCGCCGACCAGGACTCGCCGATGCCCATCAGGATCATGCGTACCGGCGTCGCGCCGAGGTGGCGGGTTGTGCGCAACTCGCGCGCCGCGGCCCGCACTCCGGCTCCCACGACGACGAGCCCGCGCGTCAGCGCCGCCCTGCGCCCGCGGCGTGCCGCGGTCAGGCGGCCGGCGACGATGCCGTTGCGCAGCATCCGCCGGCCGATCCATCGCGCGGTGAGCCGGTGGGTGGGCGGCCACTCGTACATGACTGCCTCGGCGACGAAGAGGATCGTGAGTCCGCGCTCGGTCAGGCGCAGGAAGAGCTCCGTGTCGCTGCCGCCGGTCATCGAGAACGCCGGATCGAATCGCGGCGATCCGGCGTCGAGCCAGCGGGTGCGTCGGAGGGCGACATTGTTGGTGGCCGCGCTCGGGCACACGGTGCCGGTGGCCGGGATGCCGCGTTGCAGGAACCCGCCGCGAACGATCCAGGGCGGGGTGGTGTCGTCGAGCACGGTGTGCACGGCGCCGAGGGCGACATCCGCGTCGGTGGTTCGCAGGAACTGCAGCATCGTGCCCAGCCACCGGGCGTCGGCGGTCTCGTCGTCGTCGACGAAGAGGATCACGTCGAACCGTTCGTCGAAGATGTCGAGGGCGGCGTTGCGCGCCTCCGCGATTCCCGGCGCCGGTTCGACGATGTAGGTCGACACGATCGGCGAGTCGGCGGCGACGACGCGGGCGGTGCCGTCGGCGTCGTTGTCGACGACCACGACGTGCGCCGAGTGCTCGACGACCTGAGCCTCGAGGGAGGCGAGGAGGTCGCGGAGCGACTCGGGGCGAAGGTAGGTCGCGATCGCGATGAGCGCCCGCAGTCCGCCGGGCTCAGGCATCCTCGTCCGCCGTCAGAAGGAGGCCGGTGCGCCGCCGACGCAGGACGCGATCCGCTTGGCCGGGAATCCGGATCAGCCAGCGGCCCGACCCTGCCCGGGACACGGTCGGGACGGCCGCGTCGAGGGACCCGGCGGTGCCCAGCGAGGTGGCGACGACATACAGCCCGCCCCGGTGGCGCCCGCGGACTTCGCCGAGCCGGTAGCGCCCGCGAGGTCGCTCCCCGTCGACCACCTCGGCGTCGGAGAACCCGAGCAGGCCGCGAACGGTGGTCGGCAAGGGGGTCGTGATGGCGACCGTCGGGCCGTCGGTCACTCCGGTGCCGACGGCGTCGGGGTCGTCGACGCACCAGCCGCGGAACGAGACGGATGCTCGGCGCCACCGGGCCCACCGCGGAAGGGCGATCGCGTGGATGTCCCACTCGGCGGTCGAGACCGAGAGCAGCATCGCGGGGGCGGGCGCATCCTCGGCGCTGACGACATCCCGAAGCCAGCCGAGCGACGACGCCCAGTCCCGGCCGCCCGGCTGAGCCGCGATGCGCCCGCGACGGTACCGGCGTCCGCGGCAGTGCACCGTGAACGTGCTGTCGGCCGCGTCGTCGGTCAAGGGCAGCGTCGCGGTCGAGTAGCCGAGTCGGCCGTAGAAGGGGTCGTCGGCACGGTGCTTGACGTCGGTGACGTTGACGTCGTACGACCCGTGGTTGGTCAGCCGGACGACGGAGGCCGCGGCGTCGCGGGCGAGCAAGAAGTTGGGCGTCTCCAGGCGGGTCGGACCGGCCACGGTGACGGGCTCCTCGTCCGCGGGGCCCCAATAAGCGTGGCCGGGCTCCAGCAGCAGGTTGGTGAACACGTGGGCCGCCCAATACCCGGCGCCGGGTCCCGAGTAGTCCTGCACGAGGTCGGCGTCGTCGCGTGCCCAGCCGACGGAGAGTGGGCGCCCCGGCGTCACGGCACCGATGCGCACGAAAGAGTCGACGATGCGCTGCGTCACCACCCGGAGCCGGCCGGGCGCGGTGAGGTCGGCGCCGAGCAGTGCGGCGACGCTCAACGGCGCGGCGACCCCGAACCGGTAGGTCATCGAGCGCCCGAAGTAGACCGGGGCGCCGTCGGGCCCGACGAGAGAGAGCAACTGCGGAAGGTAGAGCGCGAGCCGGGATGCGCTGCGCTCCCGAAGCTCGTCGTCAGACGACAGCACGCCGACGACGCCCGGGTAGAAGTGAAAGGCGAAGGAGTTGTAGGAGTCGAAGGTGGAGCTGCCGCCGTCGGAGTACCACCCGTCGCCGCGGTAGAGGTCGTCGAGACGTCCGAGGCTGTGAGTCTCGATCGCGGTGCGACCTGGGTGAGGCCGGCCGATGCTGTCGAGGAATCGACTGATCACGAACGGGAACAGCACCCAGTTGTTACTCCGGCGCTCCAGATCCGCGCACTCCGCGAGCCACTCCGCGAGGGCATCCTGGGCGTGCCCGGGGAGGGCCTTCCACAGCCGGTGATCGCCGGCCCAGAGCCCGAGACACACTGACGGCGCCTCGACGAGCGCGTGGGAGTTCTCCGCCGCGCGAATCCAGCCGTGCTCGTCACTGGTCACCCCGACGACGATGCCGTCGAGCAACGCCTGGGTCGACGGGGCGACCCGCGTCTCCTGGCAGCCCGCGAGGGCCTCGAGCAGAAACACGCGGGCGAAGGCCTCGAGCGCGTCGGCGCGTTCCCCGTGCCAACTCGTGCGCCCCGGCAACCGAATCTCGGAACGAGCCGCCGACTGAAACGCGAGCGCGGGGCCGACGAGAGTCCGCGCGAACGCCACCCAGGCGCCGCGGGAAGAGGACCCGTCGGGCCAGAAGCCTCCCGCCGGGTTCACGCCCCCATGGTAGGGGGCCGCTTCGTGCCCGACTAGAGCGCGCCGGTGATGCCCTTCGTCGACTCGATGACGTCGCCCATCTTCTTGCTGAGCGCTTCGTAGAACATCGACAGCGGGAACTCGTCGTCGAGCACCGCATCCGTCATGCCCTTCGCGGGCCCCTCGAGGATCTCGTCGGGCAGACCGCGCGCCCAGCGGGATGCTGGGTGCGGGTCGAGCACGGAGCGCACCAGCTCGTAGGCGGCGAGCCAGTGGGCGGCCTTCGGGCGGTCGATGCTGCGCCAGTACAGGTCGTCGATCGCGTCCGACAACCCGACCACGACATCCGGAACCTCGGCCCAGTCGATCGCGAGCTGGGTGTCGGTCCAATGCAGCACGTCGCGCTGGTGGAGCCAGGCGAACAGCAACTGCCCGCCGAGGCCGTCGTAGTTGCGCACCCGGTCGCCGGTGAGCGGGAAGCGGAACATGCGGTCGAACAGGATCGCGTACTGCGCGAGTTGCGCGTGCTCGCGGGTGACGTCGTCGGTCTCCTCGGCGCGCACCAGCTTCACCGCTTCGCGGAACGCGGTGAGGTCGCAGCGCAGCTCCTCGAGCGAGTAGAGGAAGTACGGCATCCGCTGCTTGATCATGAACGGGTCGAACGGCAGGTCGCCGCGCATGTGGGTGCGGTCGTGGATGAGGTCCCACAGCACGAAGGTCTCTTCGGCGAGCCGCTGGTCGTCGAGCAGCCGCCGCGCGTCGTCGGGCAGGTCGAGTTTCGTGATCTCGGCGGCCTTGCGGGTCACCGAGCGGAAACGTGCCGCCTCCCGGTCGGCGAAGATCGCCCCCCAGGTGAACGGCGGGATCTCGCGCATCGCCACCGTCTCGGGGAAGAGCACCGCCGCGTTGGTGTCGTAGCCGGGGGTGAAGTCGAGGAATCGGATCGGCACGAACAGCGCGTTCGTGTAGGTCTGCTCGAGCGCGGCGATGAACTCCGGCCAGACGACCTCGATGAGCACCGCTTCGACGAGCCGGTCGGTGCTGCCGTTCTGGGTGTACATCGGGAACACCACGAGGTGGCGCCGCCCGTTCTCGCGGAACGCTTCGGGGTGGAACGCGACGAGGGAGTCGTAGAAGTCGGGAACTCCGAACCCGCCGGCCTCCCACTTCTCGAAGTCGGCACGTGCCGCGTTCAGGTAATCAGCGTCGTGCGGGAACACGGGGGTCAGGTCTTCCAGTGATTTCCTGATCCGCGCACAGTGGGAGCGGGCGTCGGCGTGGTGCGCGGCATCCGGGATGCTGCCGTCGTGCACCTGCAGCGGCCGCAGGGCGATGGCCGCGGCTTTGAGGTCGAGCCAGGCCGGGGACGCGACGACGTCGTCGACCGTGGGCACAGAGAGCGTCGTCATGCATCGAGCCTAGGAAGAGCGCTTCCGGAAAGGGTTGTGATCTGCGCATGATCGTTGCGTGAATCCCACTTCGACGGCCGACGACGTGCGTTCGGCGCTCGCCGAGTTCGCGAATCCCGCGGATGGCCTCAAACAGCGGGCGTACTTCAAGGGGTATGAGGGCGGCTACGGCGCGGGCGACGTGTTCCTCGGGCTGCGGGTTCCGGTGACCCCGATCGGTGGTGAAACGCTTCCGCGGGCTCGGGTTCGACGAGATCGACGCGCTGCTCGACGACGCCGAGCACGAGCACCGGCTCGCCGGGCTGCTGCTGCTCAACGAGGCCGCCCGACGGGACCCCGCGACGACGGCCGAACGATACCTCGCGGCGGTGCGCCGCGGGCGGGTCAACAACTGGGATCTCGTCGACGCCTCGGCCCCGTACGCCCTCGGCGACTGGCTGTACGACCGCGACCGCTCGGTGCTCGACGAGCTCGCGGCATCCCCGGTGCTCTGGGAGCGGCGGGTGGCGGTGATCGCGACGTACGCGTTCCTCAAGCGCGGCGACGCCTCGACGACGCTCGCGCTGGCCGAACGGCTGCTCGGCGACCGGGAAGACCTCATCCACAAGGCCGTCGGCTGGATGCTGCGCGAAGCCGGGGCACGGGTGTCACGGGAGGCGCTGCTCGGCTTCCTCGACGTGCACGCCGCGCGGATGCCGCGCACGATGCTCTCGTACGCGACCGAGCACCTCGCCCCCGAGGTGCGCGCCGCCTACCGCGCGATGCGCTGAAGCCTCGGGTCAGAAGATCATCGGGCGGTCGTCGTCATCCTCGGGGTGCAGGTCGAGGTCGACGACGACGGGCACGTGGTCGCTCGGGGCGTCGCCCTTGCGCTCGTCGCGATGGATCGCGGCGCCGGTGACGGCAGCCGCGAAGGCGGGCGAGCCGAGCACGAAGTCGATGCGCAGCCCCTCGTTGCGCGGGAAGCGCAGCTGCTTGTAGTCCCAGTAGGTGTAGCCCGTCGGCACGAGGGGTCGTACGACATCGGTGAGCCCGGCGGCGAGCAGCGCTTCGAATGCCGCGCGCTCGGCCGGCGAGATGTGGGTGGACAGGCCCGGGATGAGCGACGGGTCGCCGACATCCCCGTCCGTCGGGGCGATGTTGAAGTCGCCCGTGAGCGCGAACGGCAGATCGGATGCCGCCCAGGCGCGGGTGGCATCCGTCAGCTTCGCGAGCCAGTCGAGCTTGTACGCGTAGTGCGGGTCGTCGAGCGAGCGACCGTTGGGCACGTAGAGCGACCACACCCGCACCCCGCCGGTCGTCGCGCCGATCGCGCGCGCCTCCTGCGGCAGGTCGAGGCCCTCGACGCCCTTCTCGAACCCCGGCATGCCGGGGAATCCCACCTCGACGTCGTCGATCGGGTGCCGGCTGGCGATCGCGACGCCGTTCCACTGGTTGAGGCCGTGCAGCACCACCTCGTAGCCGGCATCCTCGAACGCGGCCCGCGGGAACTGCGCGTCGGTGCACTTGATCTCCTGCATCGCGAGCACGTCGACGCTCTCGCGCACCAGCCAGTCGACGATGCGAGCAGAACGGGAGCGGACCGAGTTCACATTCCAGGTCGCAAGGCGCATGACTCTAGTCTGGAGGGTGTGACCGACGCTCGCGCCGCCCTCATCCAGCACATCAAAGACGATGCGGTGTTCCACGGCGACTTCACGCTCACCAGCGGCAAGAAGGCCACCTATTACATCGACCTGCGCAAGGTCAGCCTCGACGGTCGCGTCGCCCCGCTCATCGGCGAGGTGATGGTCGACCTCATCGCCGACATCCCCGACATCGCCGCCGTGGGCGGGCTCACCATGGGCGCCGACCCGATCGCGGCGGCCGTGTTGCACCGTGGCGCGGCGATCGGCCGACGCTACGACGCCTTCGTCGTGCGCAAGGAGCCGAAGGACCACGGCCGCGGCCGCCAGGTCGAAGGGCCCGACCTCGAAGGCAAGCGCGTCGTCGTGCTCGAAGACACCTCCACCACCGGTGGCTCACCCCTCAAAGCGATCGAGGCGCTCCGCAAGGTCGGCGCCGAGATCGCCGCCGTCGCCGTCGTCGTCGACCGCGACACCGGCGCCCAGCAGATCATCGAAGCCGCGGGCTACCCCTATTACGCCGCGATCTCGCTGCAGGATCTGGGGCTCGCGAAGCAATGAACCCCGACACCGGCGACGACGCCGAGGATTGGTTCGCGAAGTTCGAGCGCGAGGCTCGCGAGTCCGCTCAGAAGCGTGAACAGGAAGCGGATGCGGCCGCCCCTCCGGCAGCCTCACCTCCTCCCGCGGCGCCCGCCCCAGCCGCGCCCGCCCCAGCCGCGCCCGCCCCGGCCGCGCCCCCTGCCGCCGCGCCCCCTCCGCTCGTTCAACCGCCGCCGGCATTCGAGATGCCTCCGGTCACGGCGCCACCCGCTGCTGCTCCGCAGCTGAACAACCCGTTCGACGCCCCGACCCCGCCGCCCGCGCCGGCGTGGGATCCGGAACCGACGCAGGCGATGCCGACCTACGAGCCCGAACTCACCCAGGCGACCCCGACGTTCTCGGATGAGCCGACCCAAGCGCTCGTGCCGGCACCGTTGCGTCCGCCCGGCAGTGCGGAGCCCGGGACGGCGCTCGACGCGTTGTTCAGCGATGACGCGTTCCGCGAGTACGAATCGACGCTGGGCCCGGACCCGAGCAACGCGCCGTTCGCCGCCCGCAGCCGCTCGAAGGAGCTGGTGTACGTTCCGGGGGGCGACGGCCCGCCCCCGCCCAGCGGATTCGGCACCCCGCAGAAGGTGCTCGCCGGTGTCGGCGGTGGTCTGCTCGCGGTACTCCTGCTCATCGGCCTGTTCCTGCTCGGCACCCGGCTGCCCGACCTGCTCGGACCCGCGCCCGCGGTCGCCACCCCGACCCCGACCCCGACGCCGACGAGGATCGCGGCTCTGCCGATCGGACCCGTCGAGCCCGGCACCTACGACTGGGACGAGCTGCTCGGCGGCGAGTGCCTCGAACCCTACGACGTCACGACGGGGGCGTGGGCCGAGGAGTACACCGTCGTCGACTGCGCCGTGCCGCACGCCGCACAGATGGTCTATCGCGCCTGGTTCCCGGCGGAGCCCGCCGATCCGGAAGACCCGGACGCGGAGCCGGTCTGGGGGGCGTACCCGGGAGCTGCGGCGCTTCAGGCGCAGATCTCGCTGCTCTGCTCGGCTCCCGGCGTCGTCGATCTCGCCGCCGCCGGCGCGTACAGCGACGCGCAGATCCAAGGGTCGTACCCGATGACCGAAGAGCAGTGGGAGACCGACCCCTCGTACTACTGCTTCGTCAGCCGGTCGTCGGGCGAGCCGCTCACCACGTCGGTCGCGATTCCGCGCGCGCCGGCCGAGCCCGCCCAACCGGCACCGTAGGTCTCGACACGCCGCTGCGCGGCTACTCGACCAGCGAGATCATTCGAGCGCCGGGGAGCCGGGCGCGCATCACCGCGATCGCCTCGGGGCTCTCGTCGACCAGCAGGTAGCGGCGGCCGAGCGCCGCCGCGACCGCCCCCGTCGTGCCCGACCCGGCGAACAGGTCGAGCACCGCGTCGCCGGGAGCGCTCGACGCCTGCACGATGCGGCGCAGGATGCCCTCCGGTTTCTGCGTCGCATACCCGGTGCGCTCGGCTCCGTTGGTGGGCACGATCGTGTGCCACCAGACATCCGTCGGCAGCTTGCCGCGTTCCGCCTTCTCGGGGGTGACCAGCCCCGGCGCCATATAGGGCTCGCGGTCGACCGTCGCGCTGTCGAAGTAGTAGCGGTCGGGGTCTTTCACGTAGACGAGGATCGTGTCGTGCTTCGACGGCCAGCGCCTCGTCGACTTGCCGCCGTAGTCGTACGCCCAGATGATCTCGTTGAGGAAGCACTCCCGGCCGAACAGCCGGTCGAGGGCGACCTTGGCGTAGTGGGCTTCGCGGTAATCGAGGTGCAGATACAAGGTGCCGGCGTCATCCAGCAGTCGCCGTGCCTCGATGAGCCGCGGCTCCAGGAATGCCCAGTAGTCGTCGAAGGTGTCGGCGTACCGCGACACGGCGCCCCGCTCGGCGGTGTAACTGCGGCCACCGAACCCGACGCGCCCTTCTTCGGCACGGGTCACCGTCATCCGCTGCCGGCGCTGCGTCTTGCCGGTGTTGAACGGCGGGTCGAGGTAGATCAGCCGGAACGCCCCGTCGGGCAGCCCGCGCGCGACGTCGAGGTTGTCGCCGTGCACGATCGTGTCGGCATCCCCGGGCTGCCAGATCGGGGTCACGAGTCGAGCAGCTCGTGCACTCCGGTGAGGATCTCATCGGGGCGGAACGGGTAGCGCTCGATCTCCGTCTGGTCGGCGATGCCGGTGAGCACGAGGATGGTGTGCAGCCCGGCCTCGATGCCGGCGACGATGTCGGTGTCCATGCGGTCGCCGATCATCGCGGTCGACTCGCTGTGTGCGCCGATGCGGTTCATCGCCGAGCGGAACATCATCGGGTTCGGCTTTCCGACGACGTAGGGCTCCTTGCCGGTCGCCTTCGAGATGAGGGCGCTGACCGCACCCGTTGCCGGAAGCACGCCGTCCGCACTCGGACCGGTGGCATCCGGGTTGGTCGCGATGAAGCGCGAGCCCGCGTTGATGAGCCGGATCGCGCGGGTGATCGCCTCGAACGAGTAGTTGCGGGTCTCGCCGACGACGACGTAGTCGGGTGCCGTTTCGGTGAGGATGAAGCCCACCTCGTGCAGCGCGTTCGTCATCCCCGACTCGCCGATGACGAACGCCGAGCCGCCCGGGATCTGCGACGCGCAGAAGTCGGCGGTGGCGAGCGCGGAAGTCCAGATGCGGTCTTCGGGCACGTTCAGGCCCGAGGCCCGAAGCCGCGCGGCGAGGTCGCGCGGGGTGAAGATCGAGTTGTTGGTGAGCACCAGGAACGGGGTGTCGGTCTCGGTCCAGCGCCGGATGAGGTCGGCCGCTCCCGGAAGGGGCGTGTTCTCGTGGACGAGCACCCCGTCCATGTCGGTGAGCCAGCTCGTGATCTCGCTGCGGTCGCGCATGAGTCGATCGTAGAGTCGGCGCATGGACGCGGAGCGACGGATCGGAGTGGGGCCGTGGCCCGGCGGGCGCGACGCCTGGCCCACCGACCCCCGGTACGACCCCGAGCTGCTCGAGCACGGCGACACCCGCAACGTCGTCGACGCCTACCGGTACTGGTCGATGGACGCGATCGTCGCCGACCTCGACACCCGCCGCCGCGGCTTCCACGTCGCGATCGAGAACTGGCAGCACGACATGAACATCGGGTCGATCGTGCGCACCGCCAACGCGTTCCTCGCCGCCGAGGTGCACATCGTCGGGCACCGGCGCTGGAACCGGCGTGGCGCGATGGTGACCGACCGCTACCAGCACATCCGCGAGCATCCGGATGTCGCCGACCTCGTCGCCTGGGCGCGCGCCGAGGGCCTGCCGATCGTCGCGGTCGACAACGTCGACGGGTCGGTCGACGTGCGGGACGCCGACATCCCGGAGCGCTGCGTGCTGCTGTTCGGCCAGGAGGGTCCGGGGCTCACCGCCGAGGCGCTCGCCGCCGCCGACGTCGTCGTCGAAATCGCGCAGGCGGGCTCGACCCGGTCGATCAACGCGGGGGCCGCCGCCGCGATCGTGATGCACGAGTGGGTGCGCCGCCACACCTGATGAGCGCGCGAGCCTTCGGGGGCTTATGATTGCCGGAACTTTCCCGGGCGCGCAAAGGAGCCGTGATGGCGGAGACGGTCGAGCCTGCTGAGGCCCGCATCCCGGTTTCTGTCGCGCCCACCGCACCCGCGCGACCGAGGATGCCGGCGGCCTTCGCCAGCGCGCTCGCGGGTGCCGCCCTGCTCGTCGGCACCGTCGTCACGATCGTCATCGTCGTCTCCGCGACCACCGGCGGCTAGCCCGGTGGGGCATCCGGAGGACGCCGTGGGGGACACCGCCGGCGCTCGTGTTTCGCAGATGTTTCTCTCCGGTGTGCAAGCCGTGAGAGTCCTGAACCCCCCTTTTGGGTGACAGCCCTCCCGGGTTAGCGTCGAGTGAGGAATCTCCCCGGGGGGTCGGGGCCATCACTTTTCCAAGGGGGGAACCGCATGTCTATTGCTGTGCGCCGACAGAGTGTCGGCGGTTCACTGCTCGCCCGCGACGGGGTGCCGTCCTGGCAGCTCCACTACGGGTTGCGCCTGATCTACAGCGACTTCCTGGTCGTGGTCAGCGCCGTCTTCGGTGCCCAGCTGTTGTGGGTGCGCGTGCGCAGCTTCCTCGCCGGGGAGCCCGTTCCCGCCGACGGCGCGCAGCCGTTCGCGACCGTCTACTCGGTGTGCCTGATCGTCGCCTGGCTCGGGATGCTGGCGCTGCTCGGCAGCCGCGACCCGCGGATCGCGGGCACCGGCGGCGGCGAATATCGCCGCGTCATCGTCGCGTCGCTGACCACGTTCGGTGGCCTGGCGATCGTCGTCTACCTCTTCAACCTGCAGCTGGCGCGCGGCTACTTCCTCATCGCCCTCCCCATCGGCCTCGCCGCCCTGCTGCTCGTGCGTCACCTGTGGCGGTCGTGGCTTCAGGCCCAGCGTCGCGAGGGCGGCTACTCGGCCAACGTCGTGCTGGCCGGCGGCCCCGAGTCGGTCGCGCACCTCGCCCGCGAGCTGGGGCGGATGCCGGAGGCCGGCTTCCGAGTCGTCGGCGCCTGCCTGCCGTCCGGCCGGGAAGACGACCTCGCCCGGGAGCTCGAGCTGATCGACACCGGCCCGATCCGGATCGTCGGCGACGTGGATCACGTCTTCGAGGCCGTCGAGCAGCTCGAAGCCGACACCGTCATCATCACCAGCTCCGACGAGCTGTCGCCGCAGAAGGTGCGGGAGCTGAGCTGGAAGCTGGAGCCGGGCAACCAGCACCTCATCGTCGCGCCCGCGCTGACCGACATCGGCGGCCCCCGCATCCACATCCGCCCGGTCGCCGGCCTGCCGCTCGTGCACGTCGAGACCCCGCGGTATCGCGGCGGGAAGCTGCACAGCAAGCGCCTGTTCGACGTCGTCGCGTCGGCGCTGCTCATCCTGATGCTCTCGCCGGTGCTGGTCGCCGTCGTCGCGGCGATCAAGCTCACCGATCCCGGGCCGGTGCTGTTCCGGCAGCGTCGGGTCGGCAGGAACGGCCGGCCGTTCCAGATGCTCAAGTTCCGCACGATGGTGGTGGATGCCGAAGCGCGTCTCGCCGAGCTGCGTGCGCTCGCCGATGCCGGCAACGACATCCTGTTCAAGATGCGCGACGACCCGCGGGTGACTCCGGTGGGCCGCTTCCTGCGTCGCTACAGCCTCGACGAGCTGCCCCAGCTGTTCAACGTGCTGCTCGGCGAGATGTCGCTCATCGGGCCGCGCCCGCCGCTCGCCTCGGAGGTCGAGGAGTACGAGCACCACGTGCACCGGCGCTTCCTCGTGAAGCCGGGCATCACCGGCCTCTGGCAGGTGAACGGGCGCAGCAACCTCTCATGGGAGGAGAGCGTTCGGCTCGACCTCTACTACGTCGAGAACTGGACGCTGACCGGCGACCTCGCCATCCTCTTCCGCACCGCGCGGGCCGTCGTGGCACGTGACGGCGCGTATTGACCAGGAGTTCTCTCATCGGCAACCCGGCGATGAGACATTCAGCCTTTATGAAGGAGCAGACATGCGGATGACGGTGATCGGCTGCGGCTATCTCGGAGCGGTGCACGCGGCGAGCATGGCGGAACTCGGCCACGACGTCGTCGGGATCGACGTCGACGAGGCGAAGATCGCGGCACTCGCCAGCGGGCTGCCGCCCTTCTTCGAGCCGGGGCTGCCCGAACTGCTCGACCGCGCCCTCGCAACCGGGCGCCTGCGGTTCACGACCGACTACGCCGAGGCCCGCGGCAACGCGGTGCACTTCGTCGCCGTCGGCACGCCGCAGCAGCCGGGGGCACTCGCCGCCGACCTGAAGTACGTGCACGCCGCCGCCGACGCCCTCGCCCCGGTGCTCACCCCGGGTGACCTCGTGGTGGGCAAGTCGACGGTGCCCGTCGGCACCGCCCGCGCGCTGGCCGCGCGGCTCGAGGGCACGGGTGCGGTCGTCGCCTGGAACCCCGAGTTCCTGCGCGAAGGCTTCGCGATCGAAGACACCCTGCATCCCGATCGGCTGGTCTACGGCCTGCCCGACGAGCCCGACTCGCGTGACCTGGTGCGGGCGACCCTCGACGAGGTGTACGCCGCGACGATCGCCGACGGCACACCGGTCGTGGCAACCGACCTCGAGACCGCGGAACTGGTGAAGTCGGCCGCGAACGCGTTCCTCGCCACGAAGATCTCGTTCATCAACGCGATGGCCGAGGTGTGCGAGGCCGCCGGCGCCGACGTGACGCAACTCGCGGACGCCATCGGGCACGACGCTCGCATCGGTCGCCGCTTCCTCAACGCGGGTCTCGGCTTCGGCGGTGGCTGCCTGCCGAAGGACATCCGGGCGTTCATGGCCCGGGCCGGCGAGCTCGGGGCCGACCAGGCGCTCACCTTCCTGCGCGAGGTCGACCAGATCAACATGCGCCGCCGCTCCCGCGCCGTCGACCTCGCCCGCGAGGCGCTCGGCGGCTCGGTGCTCGGCCGCAAGATCGCCGTGCTCGGGCTGGCGTTCAAGCCCGACTCCGACGACGTGCGGGACTCGCCCGCGCTCAACGTCGCGGCCCAGCTCGCCCTCCAGGGCGCGTCGGTGCTATGCCACGACCCGCGCGCGATCGAGAACTCCCGCCGCCGCTTCCCGGAACTCAGCTACGTCGCGACGATCGCCGAGGCGGTGCGCGACGCGGATGCCGTCATGGTGCTGACCGAGTGGAACGACTACCGCGAACTCGACCCCGTGCTGCTCGCGGAGCAGGTCGCCCAGCCGATCGTCATCGACGGGCGCAATTGCCTCGACTCCGCCGCCTGGCGTGCCGCGGGGTGGCGTTACCGGGCGCTCGGGCGGCCGCGTGAGGCGCTGGTCCCGGCGTTCGCGTAGGCGAGTCTGTCCGATTCACGGAATGCCCAGCTGGCGACTGTGACTCTCTACCCGCTAAGTTGAGCCAACTTCGACGGTGTGACGAAGCCAGGCTTGCAAGCGGATGTTGCAGCTTGCCCGAAACAGAAGCGATAGCGTTCGCTGGAGCGGGCTGCGCATGTTGCTGGTAGGACGACGATGAAGCCCGAGTACGACGACAGGCGTCAAGACGGACACCAGTGGGCGGCCTTGCTCCCGAAGCTCTTGACCGTCTTCGCCGCCTCATTGCTACTCACGAGTTGCGTCCTTGCTGAAAGCTTTGCCGAGGGGCCTCTGGCAGTCCGGGACTCTGGGGGGTCGCTCCAGATCGCAGTCTGTGACGAACTTGATGTGGTTGAGATCGAGGGCGACGTCCGTACCTCTGGTGGTGACTCGCCCTGGGAAACGTTTCTCTTGATCAGCGGCAATGCAAACCTGGCGCGCGGAACGAGCTTCTCTTCAATGTCGATCCCCGAGGGTCTCGTCGGCCGTTTCGATGATCTTGACGCGGCAGGCATTGATTCCCTCTTCTTTAGTGTCGAGGGCGCCGACGACAGTGCTGACGGAGGCTTCACGTTCAGTGCCTACTTTGAAGTGGACGGCTCCCTCCCGACCACTGGATGGCTGCAGACGGGCGGCAAGGTGACGGAAGAGCCATGCGGATAGGGCAGGGATCGTTCCAGTTTGGGTGACGGCGTCACCGCTCCTTGTGACCCGCCCCGGGTGAATCGCCCTAGGTCGTCAACCGACCGCGGTCAGCGAGTCGATGCTCTTGCGTAGGCGTCGCGCACAGCTGTTGTCATCGCCGTGGCGCTGGAAACAACGGCAACGGCGGCGGTGCGGCGAGCGACCCTCCGCGCGTAGGCGGGGTCGCTGAAATATCGGGTCACGGCCCCGGCGAGCTGATCCGGGCGCTCGCCGGCGAGGGCGTAGCCGAGCGAGTTCATGCTCGGGATGTCGCGCGCGAGCACCGGGGTCCCGAGCGTGGCCGCCTCGATCGTCGAGAGCGGGCCACCCTCCCACGCTGCCGAGTGCAGGTAGAGCCGCGCCTGCGCAACCCGCCGCGCTGCCTGCTCGGGCGGGGTCCACCCGGTCACCTCGACTCCAGCGCGAACCAGGGCGTCGCGGGCATCCGGGTCGCCGTCGCCGATCCACACGTACCGCCACGGCTGCTCTCGGGTTGAGGCAGCGACTGCCGCGAACAGCCCCGGATCCTTCTGCGGCGAGATGCGTCCGACCATCACGACCTCGGCGGGGTCACTTGGCGGGGCACGCGTTGCGGGCGCCTCGAACGGTGCCGGGTTGAGCGCGAGGGCCACCGGCACCCGGGAGCTCAGTCGGCGACTGAGCGACGCTTCGCGTCCGCTCACCGCGACGACGGCGCGGGTGCGGCGAGCCAGCAGCCACTCGATCGCGGCGAAGCCGGCCCGGGGAACGGCGCCGAGGTCGCGGCGCTCCATCGCGTAGCAGTGCGGCGAGTAGACGATCGCCGTACCAAGCGGCAGCACGGCGCGGGCCGCCCCGGCGAAGCTGGAGTGCAGGTGCACGATGTCGGGTCGCTCCTGCCGTACCTTGCGCACCAGCCGCACGAAGAAGCCCGCGAGGCCGCCCGCGTAGTGCTCGTGCTCCACCGGGCGTGACCAGGAGTAGGTCGACTGCCCGTCGCGAGCGCGAGAGAAGACGGCGTGCTCGACCTCGGGCAGGTGGTCGACGTAGTTGGCGATCGCCGACTGCACGCCGCCGCCGAGCGCTTCGGTCACGTGCAGCACGCGCATGGCGGTCACGCGAGGTGCACGGGCTCGGGGTCGCCGACCGAGGCGACCCGCCAGTGCAGGCTCTCGAGCAGGTCGTCGAGGGTGATCTCGTCGGCTTCGCGCACGAGGGCGAGTCCCTCGCTCGCGACGAAGGCGGCGAGATCATCCTGGTGGCCGTCGACGTGCTCGCCGTGGGCGGCGCGGCGGGGCACGACGATCGGTCGCTTGCCGAGTTGCAGCGCGGTGAGGATCGACCCGGTGCCGGCGTGGGAGATCACCAGATCGGCGGCCGCGATCTCCGCCCGGAGCTGCTCGTTCGGCAGGCTCTTCACGGTCGAGATACCCAGGTCGGAGACATCCGACGGGCCCACCTGCCAGAGCACCG
The DNA here is from genome assembly GCF_014653215.1 of Pseudolysinimonas yzui. GTDB lineage: Bacteria > Actinomycetota > Actinomycetes > Actinomycetales > Microbacteriaceae > Pseudolysinimonas_A > Pseudolysinimonas_A yzui. The sequence continues at coordinate 107,523 of NZ_BNAI01000005.1, forward strand.
ACCAGTCGGCCGGGATGATCGCATAGAGGCTGCGGACCAGGCGTTCGAAGCCATAGTGCGCGTTGCCGCCGACGGTGACGACGACCCGCGGCGTGACGGTCGACGGTGAAGCCGACACGGCTTGGAACCCCTCGAACACCGACAACGCGTACTGCCATCGGTCGTCGGCGGCGAACGGATACTGCACGTAGCGGTTGATGCCGGGCACGCGGGCGAGCACGCGCCCCGTGGCCGACAGCTCGCGCACCCGGGTGCCGCTCTCGATGTACGAGAAGGGCACGCCGAAGGTCTTCGCGGCGAGCATCGCCGACAGCGCCATCTGCGCGCCCGTGCTGTACACGTGGTCGATCGACTCGCGGCGGAACACCCCGCACAGCCGCACGTAGTCGCGCAGGATGCCGAGGTAGGCCCGCGGTGCCCGGTTGGGCAGGTCGACGACCCGCTGCCCGGCGAGCATCGACTCGCTCTGCGCGGTCGCGTCGGTCACCCAGAGCACGTCGTCGCGCGGAACGATCCTCGGTCGCAGCAGATTCAGCTGCGTGAGGTGCCCCCCGCTCGTCGCCACAAGCATCGTCGTCACGTCGTCTCCCCCCGAGAAAGCGCTTGAGTGCCGACGACGTTGGCGAGCCACCCCCATTCGGGGGCCATCTCCATCCCACCCCGCGGGCGCCGGGAAGCGCAAGCGTTCCCAGCGAACGCTCACCTGGGCGGGCGGGCCAGGGTGAGGCGGTAGCCGGCGATCGTGTCGTCGGCGATGCGGCTCCACGAGTACGCGGAGAGCTCGGGCGGGATCGGGCGGGGCTCTGTCGCCCAGCCGACGGCATCCTCGAGCGTCTGCGTGTCGAGGTCACCGGAGTAGGTGCGCACCCACGCAGGTCCGAGGTCGGCCGCGAGTTCCGGCATCGCCCCGAGCGCGGGCACCAGCACCGGTCGATGCGCCGACAGGGCGAGCAGGGCCGCTCCCGAGTTCAGGATGCGCCGATAGGGCAGCGCGATGAGGTCGGCGGCGGCGAGCCAGGTGGCGAGGCGCGCGTCATCCAGGTGGGCGAGGTCGAGGCGGATGCGGGGGTCGCCCGCCGCGGCGCGCTCGACGGAATCCGCGGTCGCGTCGCCGTCGGGGGCACCGGCGATCGCGAGCCGCAGCTCGGGGTCGGCGGATCGGCGTGCGACCTCGGCGAGTCGGTCGAGGTTCTTGTACGGCCGTACCTGGCCGACGGCGACGACGAGCCGGGCGTGCGGGTCGAGCCCGAGCTCGGCGCGGGCGGCGTCGCGGTCCCACCGGAACGGGTAGGCGCCCTGGTAGTCGCCGTGGCGGGTGCGGAACACCGGCACCTCATCGCCGAGCCGGGCGCGCGCGGCGCGGTCGCCCGCCTCGCTCATGCTGAACACCGCGTCGACGTCGCGCGCCAGCATCCGGTCGAGCGCCGCGCGCACGCGCCGGGTGGAGCGCTCCTCGTGGGCGCCGTCGTTGTGCACGGTCCAGACCAGCCGGGTGCCCCGCCGGCGCGCGCGCCGGATGAGCCGGGTGAACGCGGCGATGCGGGCCTCCGCCTGCCACGGTCGGTGCGTGCTGAGGAACAGCAGCTCGGGCCAGTGCAGGTGCACGATGTCGGGGCGCGCCCGCAGCAGATCGCGGAGCGCGAACTCCCGCATCTCCACACCGGTCGCCGCAAGCGCATCCGCCAGCAGCGCGTTGTACGGATTCGCGTGGCGGGTCGCGTAGGCGGGGGCGGCGGCGACGATCATGCGCGCGCCCGCACGGTTCCGGCCCGGAAGGCGACATCGAGGATGCGGTCGTGCCGGCTGCGCCACGAGTTCGCGGCGACGAAGTCCAGGCGCGCGTCCTCGTCGGCCGGGCCGAGGGCGAGCGCCTCGTCGAGCCGGTCGGCGAACTGCGCCGTCGTGTCGGTGAGCAGCACCCGCGGGTCGATGCCGCGCACCGGGGCGAGGTCGATCGACAGCACCGGGGCGCCGCCGGCGAGGTACTCGTAGATCTTGAGCGGACTCATCGCCTCGGTGAGCGCGGTGCGCGCGTGCGAGACCAGGCAGAGGTCGCTGTTGCGCACGGCGGCGACGAGGCCGGCGCGGTCGGTCGGAGGCAGCACGTGGATGTTCGGCACCCCGTACAGGGGCGCGACGGCCTCGGCATCTCCGACGACGCCGAGCAGCACCACCTGGAGGTCGGGGCGGCGGGGGGCGAGTTCGAGCAGCCCCGGCACGTCGAGGCGCGAGTCGAGCGTGCCGACATACAGAGCCCGCGGATGCGGGATGCCGGCGAGCCAGGCGGGATCGGCCGGCTTCGGGCCGACCCACTCGGCGGGCTCGACGCCGTTCGGCACCACGAGCGCCTCCCCGGTCGGCTCGATGCGATCGAGGATCGCCTGCGACACCGCGATGACGGGGCGGCCGCTGGCGCGGAGACGCGCGTAGGACTCGCGCAAGGCGGGCCACCATGCGCGGCGGGCCGGCAGCTGGGTCCAGTCATCCCGGGCGTAGTAGGTGGCTCCGGCGGCCCAGTCGAACGGGCTGTAGCCCGCAGCGAACGGGCTCGCCGTGATGACGGCTACATCCGACATGCCTTGCGCGCTCGCGGACGCGGCCAGGGCCGCGTCGTAGGCGCGGCCCTGGCGCTCCTGGCCGGGGATCGACACGGGGTCGACGCTTCGCCAGCTGACCGGGGTGACGTGGGAGCGCCCCGGGCTGGCCGGGAACGGGGCATCGTGCCGGCCGAGCAGGCGCTTCGCGAGACGGCGCGCGGCGTTGCGGGGCGGGTCGGCGACGAGCAGCTTCCGCACGTCGGGGTGCTCGAGCAGCGTGAGGGCGAGCCGGTCGGGCGGGCGCGCCATGCCGCGGGCGACGGCATCCGACCAGGTCTCGAAGGTGAAGGTGAAGACCACGTCACGCATGGGTGGCCTCCTTGCCGAAGATGAGCTCTCGTGCCGCGGGGTAGCCGGGCAGCCACTGGTTGCGGTGCCGCCAGGCGTGGGCCCACATCCGGTCGCGCCGCCGCGTGAGGGTCTCGAGCCCGGCGCGCAGCAGCACGCCTGCCCCGAGCATCCCGACCCCGATGCGGGCGCGCAGCGGCGACCAGGCCGACCGCAGCAGGGTGACCTTGCCGGCGAGCACCATCGTCATCTTGCGGCCGCGGGCACCCGTCGACGCGCCGACCGCGTGCACGATCGCGGCGTCGGGCACGATCACCGGGCGCATGCCCGCGCGGGCTGCGCGCAACGAGAACTCGGCGTCCTCGCCGTACAGGAAGAAGCGCTCATCCATGCCGCCGATCCGCTCGAAGTCAGCGCGGCTGACGAGCAGTAGGCATCCGGTGACGACCGGCACCTCGCGCACCGTGTCGCGCGGCCAGCGGCCGAGCGACTCGGGGTCGAACACCGGCGAACCGGCGAATGCCGTCGAGAGTCCCGAGGCGAAGCAGGCGAGCGACCACAGGGTCGGGGCGCCCCAGCACGACGACGGGTCGAGCTCGCCGTCTTCGCGGAAGGTGCGCCCGCCGTAGACGCCGTGCTCGGGATGGGCCCGGGCGAACGCGAGCAGCGCGGGGAGGGCTCCGGGCCGCACCACGGTGTCGGGGTTGAGCAGCAGCAGGTAGTCGGCGGTACTCGCCTCCGCCCCGAGGTTCACCGCGCGCGCGAAGCCGAGGTTGCCGCCGGAGCGCAGCACCGTCACGGCGGGAAACTCGAGCTCGAGGGCATCCGCCGATCCATCGGCCGAGTCGTTGTCGACGACGACGATCTCGGTGTCGGCCGCGGGAGGATGCGCGAGCACCGACCGCACGCAGTCGAGGGTGCGCTCCCGGGTGTTGTAGCTGACGATCAGCACCGCCACGTCGGCGTTCATCCGCTGGTCTCCTCGGGTTCGGGCCGCATCCCGATCACCTTCGCGGGGATGCCGCCGGCGATGCAGTCGGGCGGCAGGTCGCGGGTGACGACCGCGCCGGCGCCGACGACCGCCCCCGCGCCGATCGTCACCCCCGCCGTCACGACGACGTTGGCGCCGAGCCAGACCCCGTCGCCGATCACGACGTCGCGTTCGACCTTCGGCTGGTCCATCACCGGGGTGCCGCGCACGATCCCGTAGTTCGACGCGGTCACGACGACCCCCGGGGCGAGCAGGCACTTCTCGCCGAAGACGATCCGCCCCGTGGAGTTGCCCGCCCAGATCACCGAGTGCTCGCCGATGTGGGTTCCGGCGCCGATCTCGATGCGCTCCGCGTTGCGGAACGAGACGTTCGGCGCGAAGGTGACCCCCGGCCCGCGCCGCAGCAGGGTGCGGGGCCGGGTGTGGCTGTACGCCGTGAAGTGCGCAAGGCGCAGTTGATGCAGCCACGTTCTCGGATCGAGAACTGAGCGCACGGCTCTTCCGAGCGACGCCATGAAGGACCCCCATCACCCCATGCCGCTCGCTGCGGCCGTCGTCTCTAGCGTCACCCGTTCGGGGGGTCTGCGCACACCTGATGGGGTGGATGTCCAGCAAGTTCCCAGTTGACATCGCACCCGCCCGCCTGCCTACGGTGAGTGCAGGGGTGGCCCCCGTCCGGGGGATAGGGGCCTGCCGGCAAGGACGCCGATTCGCTGAAAAGTCCAGGGGTGCATCGCACTCGAATCGACAGTTCAACCGGGGGTAACACCATGAATCTCACCAACATGTTCCGCGTCATCGGACGGCATAAGGCTCTTCTGATCTTCGGAATCCTCATCGCGCTGGCTGCGGCGATGTTCACCGCATTCAAGCTGGAGACCGGCACGTTCCTGCAGGGAACGCTCGAGCCGCGCACCCAGATCGAGTACCGCGCCTCGACGAACATCCTCGTCAGCGACCCGGTCTCGGTCTTCTCGTCGCGCAACGCGACGCAGGTCGTCCCCGATGGCGCGACCGCCGCGAGCGCTCGTGATCTGGCATCGCTCACCGTCGTCTACGCGTACCTCGCGTCGAGCGACGAGCTGCTCGCCCAGGTCGAGGAGCAGGTCGGCCCGCTCGGCCCCGACGAGTCGCTCACCGCGCAACAGCGCACCACCCAGCCGACCGCCCAGACGAACACCGGCACCTACCGGCTGCCGATTCTCGACATCATGGGCACCTCGTCCGACCCGGCGCGCGCCGAAGAGATCTCGCGCACCGCGGCGGCCCTGTTCCAGGAGTACGCGGCGGCGCAGCAGGATGCCGCCGGAGTCGCGCCGGAGTCGCGGGTGCAGCTGCCCATCATCGATGAGCGGTCGGCGCAGCCGGTCGACGGCACCAACCCGGCCCTGCCGGTCGTCGCCGTCGGCATCGGCGTGCTGCTCGGATTCCTCGCCCTGATCTTCGCGGTCGACAACGCCCAGGCCGGCCGCCGCGACGCCGCAACGGTGTCGCCGGCGCGCGAGCCGATCCCGTCGCCGATGCCCGCATCGGCCGTGCGCCCCGGACCGACGCCCGTGTTGCAGCCGACTCCGGTCGCGCAGCAGTCGACACCCGTCGGCGCCGGTCAGGTGGCCTATCGCCCGGCACCGCAGCCGCAGGCACAGCAGGCGCAACAGGCTCCCCAGCGCTGGTGAGCACGCGACCCGAGCGCGTCGACGACCGCCGTGCCGAACAGCGGGTGCGGGCGATCGCCGGCACCGCGCTGCTGCTGATCGCGGCGGGGGCGGGGATCTTCTTCGCCGACCCCCTCACCGCGGGTGCCCTCATCGGCATCGTCGCGTGCCTCTACCTGTTCCGGGCCACGGTCTTCAGCTGGCCGGGTGCGGTCGTCGCGCTCGTCGTCGTGATCTGTCTCGTGCCCGCCCGTCGGTACACGCTGCCGGTCAGTCTGCCGTTCGCCGCCGAGCCCTACCGGATCGTCATCGTGCTGCTGCTCGTGATCGTCGTGCTGGCCCTGTTGCTCGACCCGGCGTTCCGCTGGCGCCGCCTCGAGTTCGGAGGCCCTGTCGGCTTCTTCTTCGCGACGCAACTCGTGTCGATCGCCGTCAACGTGCCCGGTCTCGTCGACCTCGGGCTCGCCCCGAACGCGGTCATCAGCCTGTTCAGCCTGCTCGTCATCTGCGCCGTGTTCGTCGTCGCGCGCCAGATCTTCCGCTCCCGCGCGATCGTGCGGTTCACCCTCATGGTGACGGTCGGATGCGGTGCGCTCGTCGGTGCGCTGGCGAGCGTCGAGCGCGTGACGCGGCAGAACTGGTTCCTCGACTTCTTCTCGGCGTTGCCGCTTCAACGGCTCTCCGAAGAGGACTCGCTGTTCGTCAAGGAGGGCACCGCGCGGGCGTTCGCGTCGGCGCAGCATCCGATCGCCCTCGCCGTGTTCCTGTGCCTGCTGATCCCGCTCGGCATCTATCTCGCCCGCCACGCGAACTGGCCGCGCAACCCGGTGTCGCGCGAATTCTTCTGGATGGGCTGCACGATGCTCATCGGGCTCGGGATGGTGTCGGCCGTATCGCGCACGGCGTTCGTCTCGCTCGCCGTGATGCTCGTCATCGCGATCCTGCTGCGTCCCCGGCTGCTGCCGAAGGTGGCGCTCTACGGTGCCGTCGCGGTCTGCGCGGCGCTGCTGGTGTCGGCACGCAACGTGCTCGCGATGATCACCGAGCTGCTCGACCCGCAGGCCCTCATCGAGTCGCAGATGACGTCGCCCGGCTGGACCGGCTCGGGGCGGCTCGCCGACCTCGGCCCGAGCCTGGAGGAGGCGGCGGCCCGGCCGTTCACCGGCAGCGGGCTGGGCAGCCGGGTGACGATGGGCGAAGGCGCGAACGCCTTCATCCTCGACAACCAGTACCTCTCGACGCTGCTCGAGTCGGGAGCGCTCGGCGTGCTCGGGATGCTCGTGCTGTTGCTCGTGCCGGCGGTGCGGCTCGCCCTGTTCTCGCGGTGGCCGGCCGAGCGGATCGGCGGGGTCGCACCCGACGAGCGCCGTGACCTCGCGGCCGCCGTCGCGGTGTCGATCAGCGGCTACGTCGTCGCGCTGCTCTTCTTCGACGGCTTCTCGTTCATCCAGACCCTGCTCACCTTCTTCCTGCTGCTCGCCGCCGGGTCGTGGGCGCTCGCCGGGGAACGCCTGCCGCGCTGGGAGGAGCGCCGCGCCCGGCGCGTGCTCGAACGCGAGGTGGAGCCGGTATGAGCGCCGAGATGAGTGTCGTGATTCCGGCCCACAACGAGGAGCGGGTGCTGCCGCGCCTGCTGGCGAGCCTCGCCGACGAGCGGCTCGAGATCATCGTGGTCGCCAACGGCTGCTCGGATGCCACGGCCGACGTCGCGCGCGCGGCCGGGGTGCGGGTCGTCGAACTCGCGGAGGGCTCGAAGGTCGCGGCGCTCGACGCCGGTGACGAGGCCGCCTCGGTGTTCCCGCGCGCCTACGTCGATGCCGACATCGAGATCGACGCGGCAGGCTTGCTCGCCGTCGCCGCCCGGCTGCGCGACGGGCCGGAGCTCGTCGCTTCCCCCGGGCTGCGCCTCGACCTGAGCGGAGCGTCGTGGCCGGTGCGGGCCTACTACGCCGTATGGGAGGTCAGCTCGTTCCGACGACGTGGCCACATCGGTTCCGGCGTCTACGTGCTGTCGGCCGAGGGCCGTCGCCGCTTCGGCGCGTTCCCGCCGGTGATCGGTGACGACCGCTTCGTGCAGGGGCTGTTCGGGCACGCCGAGCGTGCCACCGTCGACGATGCCGAGTTCGTCGTGCGGCCGCCGCGTACCCTTCGGGCGCTGCTCGCCCGCGGTGCACGGATCGCGGCGGGGAACCGTCAGCTGCAACGGGCCGGACTCGCCGGGCACGCCCCCACCCGGGGCGCGTCGCTGGGCGAGCTCGTCGGCACCGTCGCGCGACGCCCCGCCCTGTGGGGCCCCTTCCTGATCTACGTCGGGGTGCAGCTGCGCACCGCCGCGCTCGCCGACCGCAAACTCCGGATCTCCGACGAGGTCTGGGACCGCGACGAGACGAGTCGGCGATGACCACGACGACCGCGACCCCGGATCTCGCGCACCGCGCCAGCCGCGGCACCCTGATGACCGTCGGGGCGCAGTGGTCGCGCACCGCGCTGCAGCTCGTCTCGACGGTCGTGCTCGCCCGGCTGCTCGCGCCCGCCGACTTCGGCCTGATCGCGATGGTCATGGCGATCGTCGGTGTCGCCGACCTCATCCGGGAGTTCGGGCTGAGCGGCGCGATCGTGCGGCTGCGTGAGATCGACGCGGGGATGTGGGCCGCCATCCACCGCTTCTCGCTCGCCCTCGGCATCCTCGCCGGCGGACTCGCCGCGGCATCCGCCCCCCTCGTCGCGATGCTGTACGGCGAGGAGCGGCTCATCGCCCTGACGCTCGCGATCGCACCGCTCGTGCTCGTCAACAGCGTGGCCATGCCGCTGCAGGCGGCCCTGCAGCGCGACCTGCGCTTCGGCACGATCGCGATCGTCGAGATCGTCGCCGCGGTGGTCGGCGTCGCCGCCGCGATCACGGCGGCCGCGCTCGGCGCCGGGGTCTGGTCGCTCGTGCTGCTGCCGGGCGTCTCGGCCCTCGTGCGGCTCGTCGGCTTCGTCATCATCCGCCGCCCGCCGCTCGCGCACGCCCGGCCGTGGCGGGAACTGCGCCCGGTCATCGGCACCGGCGGCAGCATCTTCGGCGTCGAGTTACTCAACTACGCGGCCCGCAACCTCGACAACGTGCTCGTCGGCCGCGCCCTCGGCCCCGCCGTGCTCGGCGTCTACACCCGCGCCTACGCGCTGCTCATGCTGCCGATCAGCCAGCTCAACGGGCCGCTCGCCCGCGTCGGGCTGCCGGTGCTGTCGCGGCTGCGGGATGACGAGGATGCCTACCGCCGTTACGTGCGCGCGGCGATGCTGATGATCGCGTACGCGGCCATCCCGACCTTCGCGCTGCTCGCCGCCCTCGCCGGGCCGCTCGTGCTCGTGCTGCTCGGCGACGCGTGGACCGAGGCGGCGCCGATCTTCGCCCTCCTCGCGATCGCCGGAGCCGCCCAGGCCCTCGGAAACGTGTCGGGCTGGCTGTACGTGTCGCTCGGGCGCGCCCACCGCCAGCTCGCGTACTTCGCCGCGACGAAGCCGCTCGTGATCGCCGCCTTCGTCGTCGGCTTGATGTGGAACGGGGTGCACGGGCTCGCCCTGCTCTACGGCCTCGTCTCGTGCGCGTTGCTCGTGCCCGGTTTCCTGCTGGCGATCCGTGGCACGTTCGTCACCGCCGCGGATGTGTTCCTCCCCGTGCTGCGGCCGGTGTTGCTCGCGCCGTTCGCGTTTGCGGCGGCGGCCGCGGTGTCTGCGCTGCTCGATCCCACCCCGTTCCTGGCTCTCGGGGCGGGGGCGCTCGCTGGGGTCGCGGTGTTCGCGGCGGCTCTGCTCATTCCTGCGTATCGGCGTGACGCCGCACGGATCGTCCATGTGATCTCCCGGGCGAGGAGGACTCGATGAACCCGACTGCTGCGCTTCTCGCCCTGCCCGTGACGCTCGGGGTGGTGGTGCTCGCCGGCTGCGCCGCGCCGCCCGCGCCCCGCGACGACGCGCCGGGCGTCACCCGGTATGCCGCCGTCGACGGAAGCGGGTCGACCTGCTCGGCCGAGGAACCGTGCGCGGTCGCCGACGCCATCGCCCGGGCCGAGGGGGGCACGGTGCTGCTCACGGCCGGCGACTACGGCGACCTCGAACTCGGGGGTGGCAGCTCTCAGGCGGTCGTGCGCACCGACGAGGTGGTGCTGGAACCGGCGGACGGGGCCGAGGTCGTCGTCGGCAAGCTCACGCTCGACCTGCCCGCGACGACCTGGCGCGGGGTGACCTTCACCGGCGGGATCTACCTCGACACCGCGGCGGGTCGCACCGTGCTCGACGGCATCCACGTCGACGGCTCGGGCGTGTTCGTGCACGCCGTCGACGTGACGATCAGCGACTCGGTCATCGAGAACGGCACGTCGATCGACGGCATCCAGATCGCCGGGGCACGGAAGGTGACGATCGAGAACTCCACAATCCGCGGCTTCGGGCAGGGCCCGGGCAGCGATGTGCACTCCGACTGCGTGCAGATCTTCGACAGCTCGGAGGTGGTGCTGCGCGGCAACTACCTGGGCAACTGCGACAACGCCGGCCTCATCTTCTCGCCGGGGGGCGGCGACGGCATCAGCGACGTTCTCGTCGAGGCCAACCGCATCCAGGGTTGCGTCGTCGAGACGGAGCGCTGCAGCGGCGGCACCGCCTTCGATCTGCGCGACGTGACGACGATCACCGACGTCGTGGTGCGCAACAACACGATGCTCGACGGGTCGGTCATGGTCGACCCGCTCGACGGTCTCGTGTTCGACCGCAACATCGTCGACTACGTGTCGAACTGCGCGATGCCGATGACGAACTCGATCGTCGCGTCCTGGAACACCGGGAACTGCGACCGTCCCGACGCGCTCGGACGGGACGGAAACCGTCAGGGGGAGGTGCGAGTGCGGGATCGACAGAGCGGTGATCTCGCACTGGTGGATCCCCAGGACGCGGCGATCGACCCCACGGGAGCCGGGGCTCCTGCCTCGGTCGGGTTCGATGGGGAACCCCTGCCCGCCGATCAGGCGGGAGCCGGCGGGTGACCCGCCGCGACGGGCAGCTCGAACTCGTGGACGTCGCGGGCGTCGAGGTCGCCGCGTGGAATCCGGTGCGCGACACCGGACGCTGGGGCCGACGGGCGCTCGTGTCGCGGCCGGTCGGCAACTTCGGTGACCTGCTCGGCCCGGTGATCGTACGAGAACTGGTCGCGCAGCTCGGGCTCGGGGCCGCTCGCGTCCCGGGGCGACGGCTGCTCGCGGTGGGGTCGGTGCTGCACTTCGGCCGCCCGGGCGATGTCGTCTGGGGCGCCGGCCGCAACGCGAAGGCCGGCCCGCCGCCGGACGGCCTCGACGTGCGCGCCGTGCGCGGGCCGCGCACGGGGGTCGACTACCCCGGCGCGGTCGTGGGCGGCGACCCGGCTCTGCTGCTCGGCGGCCTGCGCCCCGACCTGCTCGTCGAACCGGCCGCGCGATCCGGGGTGGTGGTCGTGCCGAACCTCAACGAACTCGCCCGGCTGCGCGATCGCCGCGGGGTGTTGTCGCCGCGCGCCCCGCTCGCCCGGGTGCTGCGCACCATCGCGCGCAGCACGCTGGTCGTCGGCTCGTCGTTGCACGGGGTCATCGTCGCCGAAGCGCTCGGCGTGCCGGCCCGCGCGGTGCGCGCGGTCGAGGAGCCCCCGCTGAAGTACGAGGACTACTACCTGGCGACGGGGCGTGACCCCGACGAGGTCGTCGCGGCCAGCGTCGAGGAGGCGCTCGAGCGCGGGGGTGCGCCCGCGCCCGCATGGGATCCGAATCCGCTGCTGGGGGCGTTCCCGGCGGAACTGTGGGCCGGGGTTCCGGTCACGGGCGCGGTCGAAGGGGTCGCGCAGCGAACCCGTGAGGCGGCTGGGCATTGGCGGCGTGACCCCCGAACAGGGGTGATCGCCGGATGAACCGGGCGTAGCGTCGAAGACAGGTTTCGATACGCGTCCGCCGACCGGCGGGCGCTACTCAACCCAAGGGTTTCACGAACGACGGGGGAGGTCACTCGTGGGAAAGCATGTATTGACGGGTCCGCGCCGCCGCGCGCGGGCACTCGCGCCGGCCGCGACGGCGCTCGCGATCGGGATCGCGGTCACCGGTGCCGCCGCGGCACCGGTGTTCGCGCACGGTCCCGGCGACGGCGGCGACATCTACGGCGACGGCGGCTACGACGACGGGTGGGACCGCGGCGGCTGGGATGGCGGCGGCTGGGGCGACGGCAACTGGGGAGACCACAAGGACGATCCGCCGGTCGCGCCCGCCCCTCCGGCACCCGAGCCGGCAGCGCCCGCACCGGCACCTCCGGCACCTCCCGCACCAGCGCCCCCGGCACCTCCCGCGCCGGCACCGGCGGAACCCGCCGCACCGGCGCCCGCCCCGGCCGCGCCGACCACCGTCGTCGAGCCCGCGGTGGCACCGCTGCAGCCGACCACGGTCAGCGCGGTGAAGAGCGCCTCGCCCTCGACGGCGGCCCCCACCCAGGACGAGACGGATGCCGCCGCAGCGATCGCCACGGGCGTCGGCCTCGCGGCCGCGGCCGGCTTCGGTCTGCTGCTGGTGCGTTCGCGTCGCGGCGGTGTCGCCTAGATAGGATGGGGTGTAATCCCTCCGTTACTTTCTAGGGAGTTCCCGCATGCCCGCCATCGTGATCGTCGGCGCCCAATGGGGCGACGAAGGCAAGGGCAAGGCGACCGACCTGCTCAGCAGCCGGCTCGACTACGTCGTCAAGTTCAACGGCGGCAACAACGCCGGTCACACCGTCGTCATCGGCGACGAGAAGTACGCGCTGCACCTGCTGCCGTCCGGCATCCTCACCCCCGGCGTCGTGCCGGTGATCTCCAATGGAGTCGTCGTCGACATCGAGGTGCTGTTCGAAGAGCTCGACGCCCTCACCGCGCGCGGGCTCGACGTGTCGAAGCTCGTCGTGAGCGCGAACGCCCACGTCATCACCTCCTACCACCGCACGATCGACAAGGTCACCGAGCGGTTCCTCGGCAAACGCCAGATCGGCACCACCGGCCGCGGCATCGGACCGGCGTACGCCGACAAGATCAACCGCGTCGGCATCCGCATTCAAGACCTCTTCGACGCGAACATCCTGCGCCAGAAGGTCGAAGGCGCCCTGCACCAGAAGAACCACCTGCTGGTGAAGGTCTACAACCGCCGCGCGATCGCCGTCAACGAGGTCGTCGACGAACTGCTCTCGTACGCCGAGCGGCTGCGCCCGATGGTCGCCGACACCTCGCTGCTGCTGCACCAGGCGCTCGAGGCCGGCAAGACGGTGCTGTTCGAGGGCGGCCAGGCGACCATGCTGGATGTCGACCACGGCACCTACCCGTTCGTCACCTCCTCGTCGGCGACTGCCGGCGGCGCCGCGACCGGATCGGGCATCGGCCCGGCCAGGCTCGAGCGCATCATCGGCATCGTGAAGGCCTACACGACCCGCGTCGGGTCGGGGCCGTTCCCGACCGAGCTGTTCGACGCGAACGGCGACTTCCTGCGCGAGACCGGCAACGAGTTCGGCACCACCACGGGCCGCCCGCGCCGCGTCGGCTGGTACGACGCCCCGATCGCCCGGTACGCCGCGCGCATCAACGGCATCACCGACTTCGTGCTCACCAAGCTCGACATCCTCACCGGTCTCGAGCAGATCCCGGTGTGCGTCGCCTACGACGTCGACGGGGTGCGCTTCGACGAACTGCCGGTCAACCAGAGCGACTTCCACCACGCCACCCCGATCTACGAGACCTTCCCCGGCTGGGCCGAAGACATCACCGGCGCCCGCACCTTCGACGACCTGCCGAAGAACGCGCAGGACTACGTGCTCGCCCTCGAGAAGATCAGCGGCTCGCGCATCTCGGCGATCGGCGTCGGCCCCGCCCGCGACGCCATCGTCGTCCGCCACGATCTCATCGGCTGACCCCGCCTTCGGTGGTCGAGTAGCCCGCGCAGCGGGCGTGTCGAGACCACTCTCGGGGTTGTTCCGGGGCGACGTGTCGTCGATGGGTGACGGATGCTGCGCCGTGCCGATGACGCACCGTCGCCTCCGGCATCCGTCATCCCAAAGCGACGACGGCGACACCCCGCTCGGTCTCGACACGCGCCTTCGGCGCTACTCGACCGACGAGGGAGTCAGGCGGCCTTCTCGCCGACGCGCACCATGTTGCCGGCGGGGTCGCGGAACGCGCAGTCGCGCACGCCCCAGCCCTGATCCATCGGCTCCTGCAGCACCTCGCCGAGGCCCGACGCGCGGGCCTTCTCGAACGCGGCGTCGAGGTCGTCGGTGTCGAACACGATCGGGCCGAACGCCCCGAGGGCGACGAGGGATGCGATCTGGTCGCCCTCCTGTTCGCTCCGGCCGGCGTGCGGCTGGCTGATCACGATCTGCCCGACGCTCGAGCCGGGGGTGGCGAGGGTCACCCAGCGGAACTCGCCGTAGGGCACGTCGTTCACCACCTCGAGGCCGAGGGCGTCGCGGTAGAAGGCGACGGCCGCATCGACGTCGGGGGCGGTCACGGGGAAATGGGAAATGGAGATCGTCATGCCGAAAACGCTACGCGCGGCCGGCATCCATCGCTTCTCGAATCCTGCTCGGCTGCGACGCGGGTTGGCGACTCGGGCGCGTGCCGACCATCACCGTCTTCGGCGGCAGGTTCTCCCAGCCGGAGTGGTCGAGCGCGCGATAGGCGGATGGCGTCATCCCGACGATCTCGGTGAAGCGCGAGCTGAACGAGCCGAGTGACGTACAGCCGACCGCGAGGCACACCTCGGTCACCGACAGGTCACCGCGGCGCAGCAGGTCCTGCGCCCGCTCGATGCGCCGCGTCATCAGGTAGGAGTAGGGCGTCTCGCCGTAGGCCGCGCGGAACCGGCGGGCGAAATGCGACGGCGACATGAGCGCTCGCTGGGCCATCTCGGGCACGTCGAGCGGCCGGGCGTACTCGCGGTCGATGAGGTCGCGGGCTCGGCGCAGATGCGCGAGGTCGGCGAGCTCCTCCGGGGTCATGCGGCCTCCCCGTTCATGCACAGAAGCGTACGCTGCTGCTCATGCCCGACCTCCTGTGCCGCTCCTGCGGTTCGAGCAACGTCATCCCCGACGCCGTCGTCAACGATCACGACGCGGTGTCGTGGCGTCCGCTGGGGGTCACCGTGAGACTCGCGCATCCCGAGCAGACCGACATCCTCGGGCTGGTGACCGCGACGCGCGACTCGGTGACCGTGCCGCTGCACGCGCGGGTGTGCGGCGACTGCGGTGCCGCCGACCTCTACGCCGACGACCCCGCAGCGCTCTGGGCGGCGTACCGGGGCTGACTCAGGCCGAGGTCGCGAGCGCGTTGAACGCCGTGACCGACAGCCATGAGCCGAGGGCGACCGACAGCACCCACAGCCCGAGGGCGATCGCCCAGTCGGTCGGGGTCGGCGCCGTCACCTCTTCGGCTTCGGTCGGGGTGAGTCCGAAGTAGCGACGTGCCTTCCCCTCGTAGGCGAACCGCGCGCCGACGACGTTCACCGAGCCGACGAGCGTCGGGGTGAGGGCTTTGCTGCTGATCACGAACCAGACCGGCACGAGACCCATCACGATGAACATCACGCCGACGACGATGTTGCTGATGATGCCGACCCCACCGACCGCGCCGAGGATGAACTGGATGCCGAGGCCGACGAACAGGATCGGCCAGGCCCAGGCGACGAGCGACACCCCGAACCCGCGGGCGAAGAACAGCGCGACGCCGGCGGCGGCGAACATCCCGAAGATGCCGATCGGGGCGAACACGATCACCGCCTCGGGGCACTCGGTCTCGATCACATAGGGCCCGCCCGACGCGCAATACCCGCCGAGCCCGATGACGACGGCCGCGGCCTGGTAGAGCCCGAGGAAGAAGAAGGCGAACATCGCCCACGAGACGATGGCGCCGGCGAACCGCCAGCCGGGCGCGTCGAAACGACCGGATCCGTGCGAAGTCATGGCGACAACGTAGCGCCTGGGAGGATGTCGGGGTGACTGCCACTCGCCCCGAACGTCGTGTGCTCGACGGCCGGTTCATCCGCCTCGAGCCGTTCACGCCCGAGCACCTGCCCGGGCTCTGGGCCGCGCTCGGGCATCCCGAGGTGTTCGCGGGCGGGTACGGCGGCGGCCCGGCGGGTCTGCCCGCCGACGAAGCCGCTTTCGCCGAATGGGCGCCGAGTCACTTCCCGCACGAGCACGGCATCACCTACGTCGCTCGGCTGGTGGCGGGCCCGGACGCGGGCACGATCGTCGGCGCATCGAGCCTCGCCGATCTCGACCTCGAGAACGAGCACGCGCACATCGGCTGGACCGGCTGGGACCCGCGGGTGTGGGCGAGCCCGGTGAACCCGGAGGCGAAGCTGCTCATGCTCGGCACGGCGTTCGACCACGGGTTCGGGCGGGTGAGGTTGCAGGCGGATGCCCGCAACGAGCGGTCGCGCGGGGCGATCCTGAAACTCGGGGCGACGTTCGAGGGGATCAACCGTCGCGACAAGCGTCGAGCCGACGGGAGCTGGCGCGACACGGCGGTCTACTCGATCCTCATCGACGAGTGGCCGGGCGTGCGGGCGGGGCTGGAAGCGCGGCTCGCGACCGCTGTGCCGCCGATTCTCGCTCGGTAGGCTGTGGCCCATGGCCGAGATGGATGACGAGACCCGTGCGGAGCTCGCCGAGCTGCGGCAGAGCATCGACAACATCGACGCCGCTCTCACGCATCTGCTCGCGGAGCGGTTCAAGGCGACGCAGCGGGTCGGGCGCCTCAAGGCGAAGCGCGGGCTGCCGCCGTCGGATCCGGAACGCGAACGGGTGCAGACGGCCCGGCTGAAGGCGCTCGCGATCGAGGCGCAACTCGATCCGGCCTTCGCCGAGAAGTGGTTCAACTTCGTCGTCGCCGAAGTCATCCACCACCACGAGCAGATCGCGTCCACCGGAACGATCACGACGCCCCAGCCGTGAGCTGGGATCCGCGCAACCTGCCGTCGCAGGCGGGTCGCACCGTCGTCGTGACGGGCGGCAGCACGGGCATCGGCTACTGGGCCTCGGAGCAGCTGGCGCGCGCCGGGGCGCGAGTCATCATCGCCGCCCGCTACGCCCCGAAGGCGGCGGAGGCGATCGCCTCTATTCGCGCCCACGTTCCGGGCGCCGACGTCACGCACGTTCCGTTCGACCTCACCTCCATCGCCGCCGTGCGAAAGACGGCCACCACGATCGCCGAACTCGGCGGCGCCGACGTGCTCGTCAACAACGCCGGACTCGTCTTCCCACCGCCGCGCCGGAAGACCACCGAAGACGGACTCGAGTTGCTCGTCGGCGGCAACTTCGTCGGACACTTCGCCCTCACAGCCCTCGTCTTCCCCGTGCTGCGTGACCGGGTCGTCGGCCTCGGCTCGTACTCGACGAGGATGGTGCGTGTCGACCTCGACGACCTCATGTCCGTGAAGAAGTACCGCCCGTTCCGCGCGTACGCGTTCTCGAAGCACGCGGTGCACGGGTTCGCATTCGAACTCGATCGACGGCTGCGTGCCGCGGGGGATGCCCGCAAGTCGTTGCTCGCCCATCCCGGGTATGCGATGAACGAACTCTCCGAGAAGCGGCCCGGCGTGATCACCGACTCCTCGTGGTGGGTGCGCCTCGGCGGGCACCTGTCGGCACCCGTCGGGCAGGGCAAAGACCACGGCGCGTGGCCGGTGGTGCGCGCGGCGATCGATGCGGATGCCGAATCCGGCGAGTTCTACGGCCCGCGCGACATGTTCGGGTTGCGTGGCGCTCCCGTGGTCGGCCCCGCCGTCGCGTCGAGTGCCTCCCCCGAGTTCGGCGCCAAGCTGTGGGCGCTCGCCGAACAGTGGTCGGGCATCCCGTTCTCCCTCACCCAGCGGGGCGGGGCGGTTTCGTGAGGCGGTGGATGAGCTCCAGCGTCAGGGTGCCCGCTGCGGCGGCGCCGAGTGCCACGACGAGCGAGCCGGGTGAGGGCAGGGCGATCGCGAAGAAGTCGGTGACCAGGGGCACGGCGAACAGGATGCCGAGCCCGAGGTAGCCGGCGATCACCACGAGCAGCCGCGGGAGGTCGAGCGGCCGGCTGAGGATCGCGAGCACCCACAGGCCGACGAGAGTCAGGGTGATGACGGCGGCGGAGGGTACTTCGGCGTCGCGTCCCGATGCTCGCAGGACGAGCACGACGACGGCGACCGTCGCCGCGACGACGAGGCCGGAGGGGATGCAGAAGCGCGCCGCACGGGCGAGGAACCCCTCCCGGTAACGGCTGGTGTCGGGGAGCAGGGCCAGCACGAGGGCGGGCAGTCCGATGGTCAGGCCGTCGACGGCGGAGAGCTGCCGGGGCAGGAACGGGTAGGGCCAGAGCAGGCTTCCGAACAGCACGGCGAAGGCGACGGCGTAGACCGTCTTGGTGAGGAACAGTTTGGCGAGCCGTTCGACGTTGGCGATGACCCGGCGCCCTTCGGCGACGACGAGCGGCAGCTCGGCGAACTGCCCGTCGAGCAGGATGACGTCGGCGGCGGCGCGGGTGATCGCCGCGCCGGAGCCCATCGCGATGCCGAGGTCGGCGTGCTTGAGGGCGGGGGCGTCGTTGATGCCGTCCCCGGTCATCGCCACGACGCGGCCGCGCGCCCGCAGCGCCTGGATCATGAGGTTCTTCTGGTCGGGACGCACCCGGCCGAAGACGGAGTGCGTCTCGAGCACGGCATCCAGTTCCGCCGGATCCTCGGGCAGCCGGGTGGCGTCGTATCCGTCGCCGTCGGCGATGCCGGCCTCGCGGGCGATGGCGGCCACCGTCGCCGGGTGGTCTCCCGACAGCACCCAGAGCCGCACGCCTTCCGCGTGGAAGTAGGCGACGGTGTCGGCGGCGTCGGGCCGCAGATGCTCCTGGAATTCCAGCAGCGCGACGGGGGAGAGGCCGTCGGGGGGCGGGCCGCCCGCATCCTCGTCGGCGGTGAGCGGTCGGGCGCGGTGGGTCAGCACGAGGGTGCGACGACCGGCCACGGCCGAGATCTCGGCACGACCCCGCACGGGGGAACCAGGCGGCAACAGGGTGTCGGGCGCCCCGAGCACCCAGGCGCCCGCGGCGGGACCTGCCGCGAAACTCGCCGCGCTCCACCGGAACGACGATGAGAATCCGACGGTGCGCTCGGGAGCCTCCTCCGGGGCGCCGGTGAAGCGCTCCCGAAGCGCCCGGGCGGTCGCGTTGGCGCCAGCTTGCTCGCCGAACCAGGCGAGCACGGCGGCCCACCCCGGGCGCTCCTCGATGGGCGACACCTCGCGCAGCACGATCGACCCGTCGGTGAGGGTCCCGGTCTTGTCGAAGCACAGGGCATCGACGCGGGCCAGCACCTCGACGGCCGGCAGCTCTTGCACGAGCACCCGGCGGCGGGTGAGGGTGAGCGCCCCGACCGCAAGGGCGACGCTCGTCATGAACACGAGCCCCTGCGGCACCATGCTGACGATGCCGGCGACGGTGAGCAGCGCCCCCTCGCGCCAGGTACCGGTCGAGAAGGCGTGCTGCCATCCGCCGAGCGCCTGCAACTGCCCGTTGAACACCAGGAGCGCGACCGGCAGCAGGATCCAGCTGATCCAGCGGATGACGCGCGCGAGCCCTCGCCGCAGTTCGGAGTGCACGAGGGTGTACGACCGCAGATCCGACGCGACCCGGTTGGCGTACGAGTCGGCTCCGACACGGGTCACCCGGGCGAGCCCCTGCCCGCCGATGACGAACGACCCCGACAGCAGCTCGCGGCCGGGCTCGGCGTTCACGGCCTCCGCCTCGCCGGTGAGGAGGGATTCGTCGATGCCGAGTCCGGTGGTCTCCAGCACGACGGCGTCGGCGACGAGTTCGTCACCCGCCCCGAGCACCAGGATGTCGTCGAGCACGACGTCGGTCACCGGCACGGTTCTGACCGAGCCATCCCGCAACACCCGGGCTCCGGGGGCGGTCAGCACAGTGAGCCGGTCGAGGGTGCGCTTGGCCCGCACCTCCTGCACGATGCCGATGGTGACGTTGGCGATCACGAACACGCCGAACATCGCGTCCTGCCAGTAGCCGAGCACGAGCAGCAGGGTGAAGGCGCCGCCGACGATGAGGTTGAACAGGGTCAGCAGGTTGGCCCGCAGGATGTCGACGAGCGCGCGGCTGACCGGCGGGTGGTAGCCGTTCCCGAGCCCGGCGGCCAACCGCTCCGCAGCCTCGGCGGTGCTGAGGCCGGCGGAGGCGGGCGGAAGCCGGTTCATCGATCCGGACGCCGTCGATCAGACGGCGGGATACCCGACGACGGGGCCGAAGTGGGCGGCGAGGGTGTCGCGCGAGGTGCTCTGCAGCTCCTCGAGCGGGATCGCGAACTGGTCCTGCACCTCGAGCGCACCGCCGGTGTCGGTGACCCCGATGCGCAGCACCGGATAGCCGCGACCTTCGCACAGGCGCATGAACTTCACGTCTTCTTCGCGCGGCACGGCGACGAGCACGCGGCCGGTCGACTCCGAGAACAGCGCGGTGGCGAGGTCGACCCCGTCGCGCTCGAGCACCTCGTCGAGGAACACCCGGGCACCGACGCCGAACCGCAGCACCGCGTCGGTGAGGGCCGTCGCGAGTCCGCCGTCGGCGAGGTCGTGGGCCGCGTTGAGCAGCCCTTCGTGCGCGGCGGCGGCGAGCAGCTCACCGAGCGCCTTCTCGCGCCCGAGGTCGACGGCAGGAGGGCGCCCGCCGAGGTGGCCGTGGATGACGCCGGCCCAGGCGGAGCCGTCGAGTTCGAGCGCAGTCGTGCCGAGCAGGTACAGGTTGTCGCCGGCATCCTGCCAGCCCGACGGCACGCGCCGGGCGACGTCGTCGATCACGCCGAGCACCGCGACGACGGGGGTCGGGTGGATCGGCACCTCGCCCGTCTGGTTGTAGAACGACACGTTGCCGCCGGTGACCGGGATGCCGATCTCGAGGCAGCCGTCGGCGAGGCCGGTGACCGCGCGTTCGAACTGCCACATCACCTCGGGGTTCTCGGGGCTGCCGAAGTTGAGGCAGTCCGAGACGGCGACCGGGGTCGCACCGGTGACGGCGACGTTGCGGTACGCCTCTGCGAGGGCGAGCTGCGCCCCGTGGTACGGGTCGAGGTAGCAGTAGCGGCCGTTGGCATCCGTCGCCACCGCGAAGCCGAGCCCGCTCGTCTCGTCGACGCGCACCATGCCGCCGTCGTCGGGGTACGAGAGCGCGGTGTTGCCGAGCACGTACTTGTCGTACTGGTTGGTGATCCAGCTCTTGTCGGAGAGGTTCGCACTGCCGACGAGCTTCAGCAGGTCGGCGCGCAACTCGTCACCCGACGACGGGCGGGAGAGAGCGGATGCCGTGTCGGCGTTGAGCGCATCGATCCATGCCGGTCGCGACATGGGTCGGTCGTAGACGGGCCCGTCGATCGCGACCGTGGCGGGGTCGACATCCACGATCGTCTCGCCGCGCCAGGTGATCGTGAGTCGGCCCGAGTCGTTGACCTCGCCGAGCACGCTGGTCTCGACGTCCCACTTCGCGGTCACCGCGAGGAACCCCTCGAGCTTCGACGGGTGCACGATCGCCATCATGCGTTCCTGGCTCTCGCTCATCAGGATCTCTTCGGGCGTGAGCGTCGAATCGCGCAGCAGCACGGCATCCAGCTCGATCGCCATGCCGCCGTCGCCGTTGCTCGCGAGTTCCGAGGTGGCGCACGAGATGCCCGCGGCGCCGAGATCCTGGATGCCCTCCACGAGGTCGCCCGCGAAGAGTTCGAGGCAGCACTCGATGAGCACCTTCTCGGCGAACGGGTCGCCGACCTGCACGGCGGGGCGCTTCGTCGGGCCGCCCTCGGCGAAGGTGTCGGAGGCGAGGATGGATGCCCCGCCGATGCCGTCGCCGCCGGTGCGGGCGCCGAACAGCACGACCTTGTTGCCGGCGCCGCGGGCGTTCGCGAGGTGGAGGTCCTCGTGGCGGAGCACGCCGACCGCGAGCGCGTTGACGAGCGGGTTCGCCTGATACACCGGGTCGAACCAGGTCTCGCCGCCGATGTTCGGAAGTCCCAGGCAGTTGGCGTAGAACGAGATGCCGCTCACCACGCCGGGCACGACGCGGGCGGTGTCGTGGTGGTCGATCGCGCCGAAGCGCAGGGCGTCCATGACGGCGACGGGACGCGCGCCCATCGAGATGATGTCGCGCACGATGCCGCCGACGCCGGTCGCGGCGCCCTGGAACGGCTCGATGTACGACGGGTGGTTGTGGCTCTCGATCTTGAAGGTGACCGCCCAGCCCTCGCCGATGTCGACGACGCCGGCGTTCTCGCCCATGCCGACCATGAGGTTCTTCTTCATGTCGGCGGAGACCTTCTCGCCGAACTGGCGCAGGTGCACCTTGCTCGACTTGTAGGAGCAGTGCTCGCTCCACATCACCGAATACATGGCGAGTTCACCCGACGTGGGGCGACGGCCGAGGATGTCGCGGATGCGCTGATACTCGTCGGCCTTCAGGCCGAGGGCCGCGTAGGGCTGCTCTCGCTCGGGAGTGGTGGCGGCGTTCTCAACCGAGTCGATCATCACGGTCGAGTTTAGCCGCGAGCGGGCGGGCGGAGCGTCCGGTCGACGGCAGCGCGCAGCTCCCCACCGTCGGGGTGTTCACCGCGCAGGACGGCGAGCATCCCGTGACCTTCGACGAGCGCGACCACGTCGGCGGCGCAGGCCACGGGGTCGGGGTGTCCTTCGCGCTCGAGGGCGTCGGCGAGCAGCGTCGTCGCGGCGGAATAGGCCGCGCGCAGGGCGTCGCGAGCACGCGGGGCGACGGCAGTGAGGAAGGCGTAGTACGCGCCGGGCGACGCGAACGGGGAGATGGCGTCGAGCCCGGCCAGGTAGTCGCCGACGAGCGCGTGTGCGAGGTCGCTGGAGCTCGCCGCAGGGTCGGGCTCGGTCGAGATGGGGGCGGTGAAGAACCGGTGGATGACGGCGTCGAGCACCGCCTCTTTGCTCGCGAAGTGGTGGTAGAAGGCGCCCTTCGAGTAGGGCACCTCCGCGAGGATGCGCGCGACGCTGGTGCCGTCGTACCCGCGTTCGATGAACAGGCGGAAGGCGGCGTCGAGGATGACGTCGCGGGCGTCGGAACTCACGGCGTCTCGCCGCTGGGGATCGTCGGTCGGAACATCCCCCACACGGTAACGCTCCCCAGCTGCTGGATGCCGCGCTCGAGGAAGCCCCAGCGGCGGTAGCGCTCGACATTCCCCTCGTTCTCGGTCTCCAGCCGCACCCCGGCGGAGGTCGAGGCGCGGGCGATCGTCGCGTCGACGAGCAGCCTTCCGATGCCCGCACCGCGCAGCTGTGCGGCGACCCCGACGACCAGCAGCACGTGGTGGCGCTCGCTCGGAGCGAATCGTCGACCCACGAGATCGGCGTCGTTGAGCAGCCGCATCCCGTTGACCCCGACTGCCGTGAGGAGCGGCAGGAAGCGCACTCCGTCGACGACGCGGCGAACGATCCCGTGAACGGCGGAGGGTAGGGGGTCGTCGATCAGCGCGGCGCCGACGATCCGCCCGTCGAGTTCCGCCACGAGCACTGCGCCGTGCGCGTGCGCCGACCGTGCCGTGATGGCGAAGATCGCGCGGCGGGCCGCGGCGGCATCCGCTGCGTCGGCCACCGCCGCGACGACGAGCGGGTCGTGCTCGAACGCGTTGCCGAGCAGCTCCGCGACGGCCGGCAGCTCGGTGAGGTGCGCGGCGCGCACGGTGGCGGGCGTCGTCATGAGGCGCGGGTGTGGTCGACCGCGAACGCGTAGACGACCTTGAAGGCGAAGAGGATGCCGACGATGGCGAGCGCCCGGACATCGGTCACCAGCACCGCGGCGGCGGCGATGGCGATGAAGAACGTTCCGCCGATCACCCGCTGTTCGGGATGCGTCCGTAGCAGGTTGACGACGACCGCCCCTCCGATCGTCGCCGTCCACACGATGAGGGCCGGCACGAGCGGCAGGTCGAGCAACAGCGCCACCGCAACGAGGTGCAGGTGCACCGCGATGAACACCCAGCGAGCCGTGGGACGTGTCGAGTAGTGGTCGTTCGTGCCCGCCGTCAGGTTGGCGACCGCTCCGGCGGCGATGTCGGCGACGAGCAGCGCGGCGATCGCCACCCGCCACGGGGCGACGGCGGTCACCAGCTGCGGTTCGGCCGTCGCCACCGCGATCGGCACCGCGAGCGCTGCCGCCACGATGAGCACGATGGCGAGTGGACGTTGTCGGGCACCGAACACATCGTGCAAGGGCGAGGGGATGTCGAGGAGGACCATCTAGAAACCATACCAACCGGTCGGTCTGGTTCTCAATCCGGAAGCGCGTCAAGCGTCGCGAGGGTCTCGTCGGCCCAGGCGATCGCGGCGCGGGCGGAGTGCTCCCCGGCGGAGATGGTCATCAGCCAGTAGGGCCGCTGCGGCAGGTGATCGGGCTCCGCCTCGGTCGCGCGACGGGCGGTCGCCAGGTGGTCGAGCATCGCGAGGGCCTGGCTGCGGGCGTCGGCGACGAGCTCGCGGCAGGCCGCCGCCCCGAGCACGCTGCCGAAGAACAGCCGCAACAGCATCCCGTTGCGGGGCGGCGTCGATGTGGGGGTTTCGCGCATCAGCTCGACGAGACGCGCGCGGCCTGCGGCGGTGAGGGAGTGCACGTTCGACCCGCTGCGGTCGCCCTCGTCGGCAGCGACCAGGCCGTCGGCGCGCAGCCGGGCGAGCGCGGGATAGATCTGCCCGAAGCTCTCGCTCCAGAAGGCGCCGAGATGCACGCGGATCGCGTCGCGCAGGGCGTATCCGGTCATCGGCTCGATGCTCAGCGCCGCGAGCACCGCGAGGTCGGTCTGGGTCGAACGTGGCATTCCGCCATCATATCTGGTAGAGATAGTCATATATCTCCCAGAGAGGCCCCGTCATGTCTGACCCCACCGCCATCACGCGCGTCGCGGCGACCGTCGCGCTCGTGCTCTTCGCCCTGCTCATCGTCTTCCAGCTCGCGCTCGCGCTTGGCGCGCCGTGGGGCCGCGCCGCTTACGGCGGGCAGAACACCGGGGTGCTGCCGATGCAGTTCCGCGTCGCGAGCGCCGTCGCAGTCGTCGTCTGGGCCGCCATCGCCCTCGTCGTCGCCCGGCGGGCGGGGCTGCCGGTCTGGTCGCCGCTCCCCGTCGCGTGGCTGCCGGTCGTCGTGTGGATCGTTGTCGGGCTGCTCGTAGTCGCGGTCGTGATGAACGCCATCACCCCGAGCGGGCTCGAACGCGCGATCTGGCTGCCCTTCACGCTGCTGCTGCTCGCTTCCACCCTGACGGTGGCCATCACCGCCCGCTAGCGTGGGCCTGTGAGCACAGGACAAACCCTCGTCTTCGACGGGGTGACCAAGCACTTCGGGCCGGTCGCGGCCGTCGAAGGTCTCGACTTCACCGTCGAGCCGGGGCGGGTCACCGGATTCCTCGGACCGAACGGCGCCGGCAAGACCACGACGCTGCGGATGCTGCTGGGCCTGGTCGCGGCGACGAGCGGCACGGCGACCATCGGCGGCAAGGCCTACCGCGACCTCGAGAACCCGATGCGCGTCGTCGGCGCTTCCCTCGAAGCCGCGTTCCACCCCGGCCGCTCGGGCCGCGCCCACCTCGCGGTCACCGCGGCGGCGGCCGGCATCCCGCGCGACCGGGTCACCGCGGTGCTCGAACAGACCGGCATGGCGCCGTACGCCGACCGCCGGGTGGGTGGGTACTCGATGGGGATGCGGCAGCGGCTCGGGCTCGCGACCGCGCTGCTCGGTGATCCGGGCGTGCTCGTGCTCGACGAGCCCATCAACGGCCTCGACCCGGAAGGCATCCGCTGGATCCGTTCCTTCCTGCAGGCGCTCGCCGCCGAGGGACGCACCGTCCTCGTGAGCTCGCACCTGCTCAGCGAGGTGCAGCAGACCGTGGATGACGTTGTCGTCATCGCCGGCGGAAAGCTGCGCTACGTCGGCACGCTCGCCGCCCTCGAAGGCACGTCGACCGCCAACGGAAGCGTCGTCGACACCCCTGACCGGGCCGTGTTGATCGCCGCGCTCGAGGCCGCCGGGCACGACGTTCGCGTCGAGGCCGAGGGTCTCGTCGTCGAACTGGCCCCGGTCGAGGTCGGCCGGATCGCCCTCGCCGCCGGCGTCGCGCTGAGTGCCCTCGCGGCATCCGGTGCCGGACTCGAGGACGAGTTCCTCGCGCTCGTCGCCGATCCCGAGCGCGCCGCGGAAGGAGGGCGGCAGCGATGACCTTACTGCGCGCCGTCTCGGCCGAGTTCCTCAAGATCCTCACCACGCGCCTGTGGTGGGTGCTCGCGCTCATCCTGTTCGGATACGTCGGCTTCAGTGCCGCCGCGATCGCCTTCTTCCTCAGCATCACACCGGAACAGCCGGGCATGGTGATCCCCGACGACTTCCTCGCCCCGCTCGTGTACAGCATGGCCACGGCGACCGGATACGTGTTCCCGATCATCTTCGGGGCCATGTCGATCACCTCCGAGGTGCGTCATCGCACGATCGGCACGGTGTTCCTGGCGACGCCGACCCGTTCGGTCGTGCTCGCCGCGAAGGCGGTTGCGGGCCTCGTGCTCGGCGCGGTGTACGGCGTCGTCGGGCTCGCCGCCTCGGTCGGTCTGGGCGCACCGGTACTCGCCGCGACCGGTCAGGAGACCCTGCTCGCCGACGGCGACACCTGGCTCATGCTGGGTCGCATCGTGCTCGCGATGGCCCTCTGGGGCCTGGTCGGCGTCGCGCTCGGCGTGCTGATCCCGAGTCAGATCGGCTCGATCGTCACGATCATCGCCTTCACCCAGTTCGTGGAACCGATCCTGCGCACGGCCGCCGCGTTCGCCGACTGGCTCGGCGAGGTCGCCAAGTTCCTGCCGGGATCCGCGGGAGACGCCCTGGTCGGGGCCAGCTTCTTCTCGGTGTTCGCCGGCACGAGCGGGGGTGTCGCTCCGCTCGAGTGGTGGCAGGGCGGCCTGGTGCTCGCCGGCTACGCCGTGCTGTTGGGCGCGATCGGCGCGGCGACCACGTGGCGGCGCGACGTCACCTGAGCGTCAGAACGGGATGCGCACCGTGACCGCGACCGGTCCCGAGCCCGCGGGTTCGACCGGATCGACGGCGACGACCTCGAAGTCGACGAGGGTCGGAGGCGTCGCCTCGAACTCCGCGTCGGTCATCTCCCAAACGAACTTGCCCTCGAAGGCATCCATGAAGTCGAACGCGTCGCCCGCCTTCGGATACACGCCCTTCTGATCCTCGAGTTGGCCGAGACGGTAGGCGATCACCGTGGCGAAGCGCTCCCGCAGCCCGGGTTCGGGGCCGCCGTCCTCGGCGGCGACGTCGACGGTGTACGCGTAGGCAGACATGACGACGAGGGTACCGACGCGCGGCGCTCGCGGGTACCCTCCGAGCATGGCGATCCAGACGAAGCCGACGGATGCCGACGTCACCGCCTTCCTCGACGCGGTGCCCGATGAGCGACGCCGGGCCGAAGGCCACGCGATGCGCGACCTCTTCGAGCGGGTCACCGGCGAGAAGGCCGTGATGTGGGGCCCGTCGATGGTGGGATTCGGCTCGTACCACTACCAGGGCAAGTCGAGCAGCGGAGACTGGTTCGTCGTGGGGTTCTCGCCCCGCAAGGCCGCGCTCACGATCTACGGCGTGTACGACGACTACGGCCCCGTCGAGCCGCTGTTCGCCGACCTCGGCCCGCACGAGACCGGCAAGGGATGTCTCTACCTGAAGCGTCTCGACGCGGTCGACGGCGACGTTCTCGAACAGCTCGTGCGTCGAGCCTGGGAGAAGCGCACGGCCTGAGACGTCAGGACGGCGGTGGGGCGGTGGTACTCGTGCGCACCACCAGATCGATCGGGATGTCGATCGCGCGCGGTGGCAGGTCGGCGTCGACATCCGT
Source organism: Pseudolysinimonas yzui (assembly GCF_014653215.1). Classification (GTDB taxonomy): domain Bacteria; phylum Actinomycetota; class Actinomycetes; order Actinomycetales; family Microbacteriaceae; genus Pseudolysinimonas_A; species Pseudolysinimonas_A yzui. Next base: position 134,980 of record NZ_BNAI01000005.1, read on the forward strand.
CATCGCCCGCATCACGAGGTCGACGGCCTGCTCACCCTGTTCGCCGGGCCGCTGGCGCACCGTGGTGAGACCGAACATCGCGGCGTAGGGGTGATCGTCGATGCCGACGACCGACAGTCCGGACGGCACCACGATGCCGAGTTGACGCGCGGCGGTGATCGCCCCGATCGCGATCTCGTCGCACCCCGCCACGATCGCCGTGGGGCGAGACTCCGGATCGGCCAGCAGAGCCATCGCCGCCTCGTAGCCGCCAGGCACGCTGAAGGTGGTCGGTCGGAAGTCGTCGGGATGCTCGATCCCCGCGTCATCCAGCGCGGCCCGGAAGCCGGCGAGCCGACGGGCGTGGACGTGGAAGTCCAGCTGGGCGTCGAGGTCGCCGCCGACGTGCACGATGCGGGTGTGGCCGAGACCGATGAGGTGCCGGGTGGCGAGCCTGCTGGCCTGCTCGTCGTCGATGCACATCGTGGTGATGCCGGGGATCGCTCCGCCGATGCCGACCGCCGGCCGCCGGAGGGCCTGGATCAGTTGCACCTCGCTGGGGGCCAGCTCGACGCCGACGCAGACGATCGCGTCGACGCGTTTGCGCACCAGGAAGTAGTGGAACAGTCGGCTGCGTTGTTCCGGTTCCGAGGGGAGACGGAACAGGGTGAGGTCGTAGCCGGCCTTGATCAGCGCGCCCTCGATCCCTTCGAGCACCTCGGCGAAGAACCAGCGGTTGATGAACGGGGTGATCACTCCGACGTTCTTGGTGCGTCCGGTGACGAGGCTGGCCGCGGTCGACGAGACGACGTAACCGAGTTCGGCCGCGGCCGCGGCCACCCGTTCTTTGGCCGCGGGTGAGACGTGGGCCGCTCCGCTGAGCGCGCGCGAGGCGGTCGCCTTCGACACGCCGGCGCGTCGTGCGACTTCTGCGAGCGAACTCATGGTCTCTTCCCGATGCGGGTTGGAATCGATTGCAGCATAGCGGACACCCGCAACCGAATCGAGAGCAGAAAACGCTTGCACCGGGCTCACATGTCGCTTACCGTGGTGCTGGAATCGGTTGCGAAGCCGGTTTCACATCCCAGCACCACTTCAATGTCAACCCTCAATGAGGAGGAAACAGTGCGTTCACTTTCGAACCGTCGTTTGCTCGCCACCGCTGTCGCCCTCGGCACCACGAGCCTCGTGCTCGCCGGCTGTTCGGGCGGCGGAGGCACGGCGACTGGCCCCGGCGACTACGGCGATGCCGACGGCGTCGTCACCATCTACGGCACCATCGCCGACACCGAGGCCGACCTTCTCAACGAGTCCTGGGCGGACTGGGAAGAAGAGAACGGCATCGACATCCAGTACGAATCCTCGAAGGAGTTCGAGGCTCAGATCGGAAGCCTGGCGCAGGCGGGCAACCCGCCGGACCTCGCGATCTTCCCGCAGCCCGGTCTGCTCGGCGATCTCGCCAGCCGCGGCTATGTGCAGCCCGCGCCCGACAGCGTCGCCGACAACGTGGCCGAGGGCTGGAACGAAGACTGGGCCGCCTACGGCACCGTTGACGACGTGCTGTACGGCGCGCCGCTCATGGCCAGCGTCAAGGGCTTCATCTGGTACTCGCCGTCGCTCTTCGAGACGAACGGATGGGAGATTCCCGAGACGTGGGACGACCTGCTCGCTCTGACGCAGACGATCGCCGACTCGGGTGTCACCCCGTGGTGTGCGGGCTTCGGCTCGGATGCCGCAACCGGCTGGCCGGGAACCGACTGGGTGGAGGACCTCGTCCTGCGCCAGGCCGGCCCCGAGGTCTACGACCAGTGGGTCGCGCACGAGATCCCGTTCAACGACCCGGCGATCGCTGCGGCGTTCGACTCGGTCGGTGACATCCTGCTCAACCCGGAGTACGTCAACGCCGGCTTCGGCGACGTCGTCACCATCAACAGCACCCCGTTCGCCGACCCGGCGACGGCGCTCGTTGACGGCAGCTGCGTCCTGCACCACCAGGCCTCCTTCTATGACGGCTTCATCACCGACGCGGGTGGCACGGTCGCCGAGGATGGCGACATCTGGGCCTTCATCACCCCGGCCGAAGAGGCCGGCGGAACGGCTGTCACCGGTGGTGGCGAGATCGTCGCCGCCTTCAGCAACGACGAAGACACCATCAAGGTGCAGGAGTACCTCTCGAGCGCCGACTGGGCCAACAGCCGGGTCTCGCTCGGCGGTGTGATCAGCGCCAACAAGGGCCTCGACCCTGACAACGCGTCGAGCCTCATCCTGACTCAGGCGATCGGCCTGCTTCAGGACCCGAACACCACCTTCCGTTTCGACGCTTCGGACCTCATGCCCGGCGCCGTGGGAGCTGGAACGTTCTGGACCGGCATGGTCGACTGGATCAACGGCACGCCCACCGAAGAGGTGCTCGACGCCATCGAAGCCAGTTGGCCGAGCGAGTAATCGCTTGACCGTGGCGGGCTGCTCGGTGCAAGCCGGGCAGCCCGCCCCTGTACCCGTGTGCCCGCGAGGCGCACCCGAGTACTGTCGAAACACCGTCGTCAGCGTTGACCACGAAAGGCGATCATGAAAGATCTGCTCGGCTGGATCGGCACTCTCCCGCCACTGGCACAGATCCCCATCGTCGTGGGGCTCTTCCTGGCGGCCGCCGTCGCCATCGTTCTGTTGATCGAGGTCGCACCCCGACCCGGTCGCAAGTTCACCATCATCCGGTTCGCGGCCTGCCTCGTGATCCCGGCCATCGTCTTCCTGCTGCTGGGCTCCGTGTGGTGGGCGGTCGCCGCCGCGGTCGTGCTCGGCGGGCTGTTCTTCCTGCTCGACTACCGCAGCCGCCAGGGCAAGGGCTACCTCTTCGCGTTGGTCGGCTTCCTCGCCCCGGCGGTCGTGCTCCTGCTGATCGGCCTGGTCTACCCCTCGATCCAGACGATCTTGCTGTCGTTCCAGAGCAACCGCGGCAACTGGATCGGGTTCGACAACTTCGTCTGGATCTTCAGCCAACCCCACAACCTCGTGGTCATCCGCAACACGATCATCTGGGTGCTCGTCGTTCCCGCGTTCTCGACGGCGCTGGGTCTCGCCTACGCCGTCTTCATCGACAAGTCGCGCGGTGAGAAGTACTTCAAGATCCTCGTGTTCATGCCGATGGCCATCTCGTTCGTCGGGGCGAGCATCATCTGGCGCTTCGTCTACGCCTACCGCCCCGAGGGCGAGAGCCAGATCGGCGTGCTGAACGGCATCGTGACACTGTTCGGCGGCGAGCCGGTCAACTGGCTGCAACAGGTGCCGCTCAACAGCTTCCTGCTCATGGTGGTCTTGATCTGGGTGCAGACCGGTTTCGCGATGGTGATCCTCTCCGCCGCGATCAAGGGCGTTCCCATCGAGCAGGTCGAGGCAGCGCAGCTGGATGGCACCAACGCCTGGCAGCGGTTCACGAACGTCACCATCCCGGCCATCCGGCCCTCGATCATCGTGGTGCTGACGACGATCTCGATCGCGTCGTTGAAGGTCTTCGACATCGTGCGCACGATGGGCCTGGCCTATCCCGATACCGGCGTCATCGCCAACGAGATGGTCACACTTCTGCAGAAGTTCGAGTCGGGCCGGTCGGCGGCATTCGCCGTCGTGCTGTTCCTTCTCGTGCTGCCGATCGTGATCTACAACGCACGTCAGATCCAGAAGACACGGGAGATCCGATGACCACCTCCATGACGGCCAATCCCGCACTCCCCGAGTCGGCCGTGAAGGCGGTCGCCCGGCGCACCAAGCAGCGGCTCACCAGCCGCGGCGCGACGATCGCCGCCCTCGTCATCGCCGTGCTGTGGACGGTGCCGACGGTGGGGCTGTTCATCACCTCGATCCGGCCCGAGGTGGAGACGCAGCGCTCCGGCTGGTGGGAGATCTTCATCAACCCCACCGTGACGCTCGAGAACTACGAGGCGGTGCTGTTCGGCCGCGACAGCCTGCTCGGGCCGTTCTTCAACTCGATCGCGATCTCGATCCCGGCAACCGTCTTCCCGCTGGTCATCGCCTCGTTGGCCGGGTATGCGTTCGCCTGGATGAAGTTCAAAGGCCGCGACGTCATCTTCGTGCTGGTGTTCGCCCTGCAGATCGTGCCGATCCAGATGGCGCTCGTTCCGCTGCTCTCGCTGTTCTCGCGGGGCATCACGGTCGGCGACGGTGTGCTCTACGAGGGTCTGCGCAACGCCGGCCAGTTCTCGCAGGTGTGGATCGCGCACACCATCTTCGCGCTGCCGTTGGCGATCTTCCTGCTGCACAACTTCATCAGCGAGATCCCCTCCGACGTCATCGAGGCGGCACGGGTCGACGGCGCGAGCCACGGGCAGATCTTCTTCCGCATCGTGTTGCCGTTGTCGATGCCGGCGATCGCGTCGTTCGCGATCTTCCAGTTCCTCTGGGTCTGGAACGATCTGCTCGTCGCATTGATCTTCGCCAACGGGGCGGCGGCTCCCATCACGAGGGCCTTGGCCGAGCTCACGGGTGAGTTCGGGCAGAACGCCGAGCTGTTGCCGGCGGGAGCTTTCATCTCGATCCTGGTTCCGCTCATCGTCTTCTTCGCCCTGCAGCGCTACTTCGTGCGTGGACTCCTCGCGGGGTCGACCAAGGGCTGATGGCGATCGACCTGGCGGCATTCGCGCAAGAGCGCGGATGGCAGTACCTGGCGACCGCGCCGCCACCGACGATCGAGGGGGCGGTGTTCGGGGCCCTGCTGGATGCCGTGGTCACCGACAACGTCGTCGCGTCCGGGCCGATCCCCTTCGAGGTCGGCAACGTCGCAGGCCAGGTCGGCGGCACCCGCACCGAGAAGTTCGGCAAGGTCACCGTCACGATGAGACGACGCACGAGCGCCCGCAGTGACCACGGGTATGTCGGCATCCGCCTGCCGCGCGCGCTGCCGCACTTCGTCGTCGACGCTCACGCCAACGGCTCGAGCCTGCCGATCCCGCTCGACCGCAAGCAGCGGGTCTCCCTCGAGGGCGACTTCGATGAGCACTTCGCGCTCTACGCTCCGGCCGGCTATGAACGGGATGCCCTCTATCTGTTCACCCCCGACGTCATGGCGCTGCTCATCGACGAGACGGGTGACCTCGATGTCGAGGTGGTCGGGGATCGACTGACCATCTACTCACCGCACCTCTTCGACCTGCGCGACCCGGCGGTCTGGGAGCGGCTCGAGCAGATCGTGCGGGTGCTCGGTGCGAAGGCGATCGATCAGGCGGAGAACTACTCCGACCCCCGTGCCGCCGGAACCGACAGCAACGTCGCCCCCGCCGGTCGCCGCCTCGACCAGGGCTTCCTCAGCCGGCGAGGCGTGTGGTGGTCGCTCGTGCTGCTCGTCGCGATCCTCATCGTGAGCCTGGTGATCACCATCGCCGGCATCTTCGGGTCGTTCGCCCTCGGGATGATGTGACGCCGACCGGCGTCAGCCCCGGTCGAGACCGAAGGTGTGCTTGACGAGAGCCTGCACGCCGCGGTCGAGCCCGTCGACGCGCTGCTCGAGCAGGTCGAAGCGGCCGAGCATCTCGCTCCGCAGCCCCCCGATCTCGGAGCGGATCACGCGAATGAAGAGCGTCGAGACGATCGTGAACATCCCGAAGAGTGCCGCCGCGAAGACGCCGATGAGGACCCATACCTGTGGCTCGGTCACGGTCAGCACCCTCCCAGTATCTCAGCGACCGCCGGGCGGGCCGAGGGCGAGCAGGGTCGCGAAGATCGCGACGAGCAGCACCGCGAAGACGGCGATGAGCACCGCGGGGCGCCGCACGAACCAGCGCACGAGCGCGTCGAGCGGGGTGCGATCCGGGGATGCCGGATCGGGCTCGCGCCGCCACGCGCCGTCGAGCTTGCCGCGGCGATCGAGGGCGAGGTCGACCGGAACGGTGGCGTAGGGCACGATCGCGCTCGCGACGGCGAGCACGACCAGACCCGGCTGCCAGCGCCGGTCGATGCCGACGAGCAGCGCGACGCCGGCGTAGGCGAGGAAGACGAACCCGTGGATGCCGCCGCCGATCGTCACCCCGAGCGCCCATCCGGTGGTGGCGCGCAGGATGAGCCCGGCGATCAGCAGCGTCCAGGTGACGGCCTCCGCGATCGCGACGACGCGGAACAGCAGACGAGGCGTCACGCGCGAGCGAGGGTGTGCTGCAGAACGCTCGTGAAGAACGTCAACCCGTCGACGCCCGACCGCATCGCCTCGTCGGTGTCGGGGCCGAAGCCCGGCTCGACCGCGTGCTCCGGGTGCGGCATCAGCCCGACGACGTTGCCGCGCTCGTTCGTCAGGCCCGCGATGTCGTTCAGGGAGCCGTTCGGGTTGAGCCCGGTGTAGCGGAACGCGACGAGCCCCTCGCCTTCGAGGCGCGCCAGCGTCTCGGCGTCGGCGATGAACCCGCCTTCACCGTTCTTGAGCGGCACGGTGATCTCCTGACCCTGCGTGAACCCGTTGGTCCACGCGGTCGAGGCGTTCTCGACGCGCAGCCCTTGGTCGCGGCAGATGAAGTCGCCGTGGTCGTTGCGGATGAGACCGCCGGGCAGCAGGTGCGCCTCGACGAGCACCTGGAAGCCGTTGCAGATGCCGAGCACGGGCATCCCGGAATTGGCCGCGTCGATCACCTCGCGCATGATCGGCGAGCGCGCAGCGATGGCTCCGCAACGCAGGTAATCGCCGTACGAGAACCCGCCGGGCAGCACGATCGCGTCGACGCCCTTCAGGTCGTGGTCGCCGTGCCAGAGGGCGACCGGCTCGGCACCGGCGATGCGCGCGGCGCGCTGGGCGTCACGGTCGTCCAGCGAGCCGGGGAAGGTGACGACGCCTATCTTCACGCGACGGTGACCTTGACGACGTCTTCGATGACCGAGTTGCTGAGCATCTCGTGCGCGAGCTTCTGCGCCTGCTCGAGCACGGCATCCGTCACCTCGCCGTCGACGGTGAGCTCGAAGCGCTTGCCGATGCGCACATCGCTGAACGGGTGCCCGCCTTCGCGACGCAGCGCCCCGGCGACGGCCTTACCGGCCGGGTCGAGCAGTTCCGCCTTGGGCATGACCTCGACGACGATCGTGGGCAACGGAACTCCTTGGCGAGAAGAACGAGTGGGGATGCGGCCAGCTTACGCGGCGCCCTCGCGCACGATGTCGTCGGCACGGTGTGCGGTCCCGCTCACAAGCGCGGCATTCGGGTCGTCGGAGCGGGCGACCCAGGCTTCGGCCTCGGCGGGGGTCTTTCCGAACGCGATGTGCCGGGCGATGAGCCGTTCCCGACGGAGGCGATCGTCGGGGGCGAGGAAGATCACCCGGTCGAGCAGCGGACGCACCCGCTCCCAGCCGTCTCGGTCGTGCAACAGGTAGTTGCCCTCGACGATGACGATGCGGATGTCGGCTCCGATCTCGATCGCGTCGGGGACGGGCTCCTCGATCGTGCGGTCGAACCCGGGGGCGGTGACCGGGCCGGGTTGCCGCAGCCGCTCCAGCGTCGCGACGAACCCGTCGACGTCGAAGGTGTCGGGAGCGCCCATCCGGTCGCGGCGACCGAGGCGCACGAGTTGGGCCTGCGGCAGGTGGAACCCGTCCATCGGCAGCACGCCGACCCGCTCACCGAGGCGGGTGAGGCGCTCCTGCTCGGCGGCGGAGAAGGTGCTCTTGCCCGCACCGGGGGCTCCCGTGATGCCGAGCAGGTACCGGGTCATGGCGTCAGGGTCGCGACGATCGAGGCCGCGATCGACGCGTAGCCGGCACCGTCGGGGTGGAAGCCGTCGGAGGACACCGACCGACCGTCGAAGCCGGGGGTGAAGTCGACGAGGTGCTGGTCGGCGACCTGTTCCGCGATCCGGGCGAGACCGGATGCCTGGGCGCCGAGGGCGCGGCGCAGCGGCTGCGGCAGCACGGCGAAGTCGCCGAAGACCGGAGGTCCGACGACGACCACGCGCCCCTTCGGGCTCACGGCGACGAGGCGGTCGATCAGCGCGCCGAGGTCCCGGGCGAACGCGCGACCCGAGCGGAGCTTCAGCGCGTCGTTCCAGCCGACCATCAGCACGGCGACATCGGCCGGGCCCCCGGCCGCTTCGTCGATGTGGTCACGCAGCACGGCGGCGGCGGTGGCGCCGTTGCGACCGACGACTCGCCAGCGCGCTCCGAGCAGTCTGCCGAGCCGGCCGGGCAGGGCGTCGTCGAGCGAGTCGGCACCGGTTCCCACGGCCGTCGAATCGCCGACGACGATGAGGCGCAGCTTCCCGTTGCCGCCGACGCGCTCGCCGGCGGGTTCCGGCAACAGCGGCGTACTGCGCCGCAACCGGGTCGCCTGCGCGAGCACGATCGGCGCGAGTGCCACCGCCAGGGCGCGGCTCACGGCGACACCGTCTCGGTCGGTGCGGGGGTGGCGGAGCCGTCGGCATCCTCGGTCGGCGCCCAGATCTGCCACAGCGCGTCGGCGAGCCCGAACCGGTTCGCGGCGTGCCCGTTGCACATCACCACGATCGTCGTCTCCCGATCGGCGGACACCGTGAAGGTCGTGATGTAGCCGCCCAGTCGCCCGTTGTGGTTGAGGCTGCCGTCGGCCTCGATGTCCATCCCGGCCGCGTAGAACTCACCGGTGCCCTCGTCGACGGCGCCGACCGCGAAGTCGTCCTGGATGAGGTCGCCGGCACGGTATTGGTCGCCCCACCGCGCCAGCTCCGAGGGTGTGGTGATGATGCCGAACGCGCCATATGCCGTCCACCCCGACGGCTGGAACTGGTCGGTGTCGTCGTAGGACAGCGCCACGTCGGGGGCCACCAGGCTCGGGGAGAGTTCCATGTCGAGGCCGAGCGGCGTGAAGATCCGCTCGGCGAGGAAGGCCGGCAGAGCTTGCCCGCTCACCCGGGCGACGACCTCGGCGAGCAGGACGTAGTTCGAGTTGGAGTAGCTGTAGCCCGATCCGGTCTCGAGCCGCGTCAACTCGCGGATGGCGTCGAGGACACGCCCGTGGTCGGCCGGATCGCTGAAGCCGATCCCGTCTTCGTCGAGCTCCGACCAGTAGTCGGGCACCCGGCTGGTGTGGTGCATCAGCTGGTCGAGGGTGACCGTGCGGCCCCAGGCGGGGAGCCCGTCGACGTAGCGGCCCACCGGGTCGGCGAGCGACAGCGCACCGTCGCGCTGCAGCATGAGGATGGCGGTCGCCGTGAACTGCTTCGCGACGGATGCCATGTCGAACCGGGTCTCGGTGGTCACCGGGGTGCCGGTCGCCAGGTCGGCGATGCCGGTCGCCCCCGCCCAGACGACCTCACCGCGCACCGCGACGGCGCCCGAGCAGCCGGGTCGTTCCGCGTCGACGAGTTCGGTGACCGCGGCGTCGCTCAGCAGGATGCGCTTGTCGGTCGAGAGGCTGTGAAGGCGCGGCCCGATCGTCAGCGTGGGCGGCGTCGCGGCGCACCCGGCGAGCAGCGCGAGGGCCGACAGGCATGCGACGACCGATGCGAGCCGCGAGGTGTGCACCGCACCACGCTACCTGCGACGAGACGGTCTCGACACGCGCCTGCGGCGCTACTCGACCACCGATGTGGTGACGCGGATGAGGTTCGCCCAGGGGTCGTCGAACTCGACGGTGTGCCCGTCGTCGCGAATCGGGATGCCGTAATGCGTCATCCGCTCGCCGAGCGCCCCGAGGTCGTCGGCTGTGGGCAGCTCGATGTCGACCCGACCGAGGCCGAGGGTGCGTTGGCGGCGGCCGGCGCCGCGGGAGTTCCACACGTTCATCGCCATGTGGTGGTGGTAGCCGCCCGCGCTCACGAACACCGCCGACCCGGCAAGCTCCGCGGTGGCCGCGAAGCCGAGGCGCTCGACGTAGAACTCGCGGGCGGTGGCGACGTCGCCGACCGAGAGATGGATGTGGCCCACCCGCGCATCCCCGAGCCCCGGCCCCGCGAGACCCTCTTCCGTGAGGTTCTGCTGCAGAAAGGCGTTCGGGTCGAGGTAGAGGGTGCTCATCTCGATGGTGCCGTGCGTCCAGCTCCATTCGGAGCGATCGCGGTCCCAGTACAGCTCGACGCCGTTGCCTTCCGGGTCGTCGAAGTAGAACGCCTTGCTGACGAGATGGTCGCTCGACCCCGTGAAGGTGCCGGGATGCCGCTGCGCGACCGAGTACACCGCTGCGGCGAGGGCGGCCTCGCTGTCGAACAGGATCGCCGTGTGGAACAGCCCCGCCTCACGGGGTGCCGCGTGCCGCAGTTCGGGGGAGTGTTCGAGCACCACGACCGCGCGTGCGCCGCGACCGAGCGCGACACGCGGCCCGGAGGCGTCGAGCAGGTCGAGGCCGACGGCATCCCGGTAGTACGCCGTCATCGCGTCGAGGTCGGCGACGTTGAGGGTCACCGCCCCCATGGTGGTGTCGGCGGCGAGCAGGTCGGAAGAAGGTGTCACGTCATCATTCAACCGTCGAACCCGCGCCGCGATTCCCCGCCGGCTTCGCGAGGTGCGCGACCCCGTCGACGGATCGCTCGAGCACGTAGCCGGCGTTGCCGTAGATGCGCAGGTTGCGCGAGCTGCGCGCCCCGGTGAAGAGCACGAGCCGCGCTACGCCCGTCGGCGCGTGCTGCTCGATCCAGCCGAGCAGAAAGCGTCCGAGACCCCGGCCGGCGAGGTCCGGGGCGACCATCAGTCGGCCGATCTCCCAGGCGTCACCCGCGACCTTGCCCCGCACCGAGCCGACGAGTCGCGGACCGTCGCGCACCACCCAGGTCTGCTGTTCGGCGATGCCGCGTTCGACATCGTCGAGCGACTCGTGGAGAGCCGGGATGGCGAGGGTGTCGTTGGCGAGGGCCTCGGCCACCCAGCACGCGCGCTGCAGCACGAGGAGTTCGGGTGCGTCGCCGGCTTCGGCACGCGCGATCCGCAACCCGGCGAGCCCGGGGGCGTCGAGGTCGGTCGGCGACTCGTCCACGGTCTCGACGGTACTCGGGCCTCCGGGCGACCGCTCAGAGCCGCTTCTCGTAGCAGCGTGAGAGCGCCGAGCCGGCGTAGTGCCCGAAGTTGGGGATGCGGGTGTACCCCTCACGCTCGTAGAACCGCATCGCGTCGGGCTGCTCCTCGCCGGTCTCGAGCACGAGCCGGTTCCAGCCGCGGGCGCGTGCCGCCGTCTCGAGGGCACGCAGGATCGCGGTCGAGACGCCGGTGCCACGGTGTGCGGGCTCGACGTACATCCGCTTGATCTCGCCGTGCTCGTCATCGAGGGCGCGGAGTCCTCCGCACCCGACGGGCAGGTCGCCGTCGTAGGCGACGAGGAACAGGGTCATGTCCGCAGCGCTCGGCAGGATGCCCGGCTCGGAGTCGGGCCGGCCGTACCGGGCATCGAGCTCCTCGCGTTGCCGGTCGCGCAGGCCGACACCGTCGGCGTGGGCCCACGCGACCTCGCGGATCTCGATCACGCCAGGGTGAACCGGTCGACGAGCTCCTGGTAGCGGGCGGCGGTGCGTTCGACGATCTCCGCGGGCAGCTCGGGCGGCTCGCCCGTGCGGTCCCAGTTCGCGGCGAGCCAGTCCCGCACGATCTGCTTGTCGTACGCCTCCAGGCGGTTCATGCCGCCGGCGGCATACGTCTCGGCATCCCAGTACCGGCTGGAATCGCTCGTCAGCACCTCGTCGGCGAGCACGGGGTGATCGCTGCCGGCGTCGCGTCCGAACTCGAACTTCGTGTCGGCCAGCAGCAGTCCGCGATCCTCGGCGACCGCGGAGGCCGTGGTGAAGATCCGCAAGCTCGTCTCGCGCAGCGCTTCGGCATCCGCGGCTCCGACGATCTCGACCATCCGCTCGAAGGTGATGTTCTCGTCGTGTTCGCCGAGCGGCGCCTTGAAGGCGGGCGTGAAGATCGGCTCGGGCAGCTTGTCGCCCTCCTGAAGGCCGGCGGGCAGCGGGATGCCGCACACGCTCTGCGACGCCCGGTACTCGGCCCAGCCGGAGCCGGCCAGGTAGCCGCGCACGACGCACTCGACCGGGTACATGTCGAGGGTGTGCACGATCATCGTGCGCCCCGCCAGTTCCGGAGGAAGGTGCTGGCCGAGCGAAGGATGCGCCGCCGCCAGGTGGGTCGGCTCACCGAGCCGGCCGAACCACCAGAGGGAGAGCTGGGTGAGCAGCGCCCCCTTGCCCGGGATGCCGGGCGAGAGGATGTGGTCGAACGCGCTCACCCGGTCGGAGGTGACGACGAGAAGCCGCCCGGGGTGCGCGTCGGACTCGTAGAGATCGCGCACCTTGCCGGAGTAACGGTGGCGCCAGCCCAGAGCTTCCAGGCGCGAGTCGATGGTCATGTGACCCTCTCTGCGATGTCGCGACGGTAGTGCCCGCCGTCGAGGTGGATGCCGGCGAGCGCCCGGTAGGCGGCGTCCCGTGCGGCGGTGAAGTCGGTGGCGCGCGCGACGACGCCGAGAACGCGGCCGCCGGTCGCGATCAGCCGGTCACCGTCGCGCCACGTCGCGGCATGGGCGATCGTGACCCCCGGCGGCAGGGCGGCGTCGACTCCGGTGAGCTCACGACCGGTGACCGGCGACTCCGGGTAGCCCTCGCTGGCGAGCACGACGACGACGGCGGCGTCGGGTGAGAACTCGGGGTCGGGCCGGTCGGCGAGCTGCCCCGTCGCCGCGGCGAGCAGCAGCCCCGAGAGCGGCGTGACGAGCCGCGGCAGCACGACCTGGGTCTCGGGGTCGCCGAAGCGCGCGTTGAACTCGATGACCCGGATGCCGCGGTCGGTGATGACGAGGCCGCAGTACAGCAGCCCGACGAACGGGGTGCCTTCCGCCTCGAGGGTGCGCACGGTGGGCAGTGCGATGGTGCGGCGCACCTCGTCGACGAACGCGGCCTCCGAACCGAACCGGTCGGCGAGCCACGGCAACGGGGAGTACGCCCCCATGCCGCCGGTGTTCGGCCCGGTGTCGCCGTCGCCGACGCGCTTGTAGTCCTGAGCCGGACTGAGCGGCAGCACGTCGTGGCCGTCGGCGAGGAAGAACAGCGACACCTCGGGGCCGCCGAGGTACTCCTCGACGAGCACCCGGCCCTGCTGGAGGTAGTAGGCGGCGTGGGCGAGCGCGGCCTCCCGGTCGGCGGTGACGATGACGCCCTTGCCGGCCGCGAGCCCGTCGGCCTTCACGACGTGGGGTGCGCCGAGGTCATCGAGCGCGGCCGCCACCTCGTCGAGCGTCGCGGCGTGCACCGCGCGCCCGGTCGGAACGCCCGCGACGTCCATGATGCGCTTCGCGAAGGTCTTCGAGCCCTCGAGCGCCGCCGCCGCCTTGTCGGGGCCGAACACCGGGATGCGGCGCTTGCGCACCGCGTCGGCGACGCCCGCGACGAGCGGCGCCTCCGGCCCGATCACGACGAGGTCGAACGCGTTGTCGGCGGCGTACCCGGCGACGAGCTTGCCGTCGGAGGCATCGAGGGCGACGGTCTCGACGTCGGCCGCGATACCGGCGTTGCCGGGGGCGGCGACGATCGTGTGCCCGGCATCCTCCGCGAGCAGCGCGGTGACGATGGCGTGCTCACGAGCGCCGGAACCGAGAACCAGGATGCGCACGGTCCCAGCGTACCCACGGCGCCGAGGGCGTCTCGCCGGGCAGGATGGAGGCATGCGCCGCACCTTCGCCGCCCTCGCCGTCGGGCTCCTGACGGCGCTGCCCGCCGGTGCGGCATCCGCGGCCCCCACGCAGGCCCCGGGATGCGACGTCGTCACCGCCGAGCTGACGTGGGGATTCAAGGAGTCGTTCCGCGCCTACATCGACGGCTCGATCGCGAACGGCGAGTGGACGGTCGCCGACGGGGCGACCTACGACACTCCCGACTTCGGGTTCCCGGCCGAGTCGGGCCGCGTCGACCCGCGGCAACCGAACGGATCGATCGCGTTCGCCGGCTCGGTGCGTTTCACCGGGCACGGCGGCATCCTCGACACCACGGTCGCCCGCCCGGTCGTGGTGATCCACCCCGACGGCACCGGCGTGCTCCTGCTCGACGTCAGCGGGCCGACGATGGAGGGCGATCAGGTCTCGGTCGTCGAAGCCGAGTTCCTCGACATCGACCTCACCGGGCAGAACCTCACCCCCGTCGACGGGGTCATCAGGATCGACGCCGCGCCGACCACCCTCACCTCCGACGGAGCCGTCGCCTTCCCCAATTACGAGGCGGGGACGGCGTTCGATCCGATCACCGTCGTCGCCGACGTGGGCGACTGCGACCTCACCGGGCAGCCGATCGGCACGGACACCACCGGCGACACCGACACCGCCGGTGAGGCGGGGATGCCGTGGTTGTTGCCTGCGATCGGAGTCGCCGCGGTCGCGGTGGGTGCTCTCGTCGTCGCACTGATCGTCACCCGCCGGCGCCGGCCGTGAGCATCCGCCGGCGCATCGCCTCCGTCGAGGGGGTGGCGGCCGTCCGCGCCGTGCTCGCGGGCGCCGACGATCGCACGACGGTCGCCACCGCATCCCGCTATCTCCTCGAACAGCTCGCCGACGAGGCCGAGGGGCACACCGTCGAGGTGCGCGTGCCGCCGTTCGGCGCGGTGCAGGCGGTCCCCGGCCCCCGGCACACCCGCGGCACCCCGCCGAACGTCGTCGAGATGGATGCCGCCACCTGGATCGCGCTCGCCACCGGCTCGCTCGGCTGGGACCAGGCGATCGCCGATCTGCGGGTCACGGCATCCGGTCAGCGCGCGACGCTCGCCGAGCACCTCCCGCTGCGGTGGGAGACAATGGAGCCATGAGCGAGTCCGAGGTCAGCATCCGCCGCGCCCCGCGCATCGGCGTCTTCCTCGCGTTCGGCGCGATGCTCGGCGCCGTCGTCACCCTCGTGCTCACGAGCCTGTTCCCGCCCGACCCCGCGGTCGGATTCCTCGCGACGTTCGCCTACTTCTGCCTCTACGGCATCCCGGCCGGGATCGTGCTCGGCGGACTCGTCGGCCTCGTGCTCGATGCCCTCTCGAGGCGCCGCACCCGCACCGTGACCGTCGCCCACGACGAGATCACCGACGGCGAGTAGCGCTCGCGGTCAGGACGCCTGGTTCGACTCGACCCAGGCGAGATACTCGTCGGTCACCGTGCCGGTCACGTAGTCGCCGGTGAAGCACGACATCTCGAGGCTCTCGATGTCGGAGCCTTCGAGGATCGCCGCCTGCATGTCGGCGACCTCCTGGTAGATCAGGTAGTCGGCACCGAGGACGGTCGCGATCTCGGGGATCTTGCGGCCGGCCGCGACCAGCTCGTGGCGGGTCGGCATGTTGATGCCGTAGACGTGCGGGTAGCGCACCGGAGGCGCGGCCGAGGTGAAGGTCACCGAGTTGGCACCGGCCTGGCGGGCCATGTCGACGATCTCCTGGCTCGTCGTGCCGCGCACGATCGAGTCGTCGACGATGAGCACGTTCTTGCCCTTGAACTCGCTCGACATCGCGTTGAGCTTCTGCTTGACGCTGCGCCGGCGCTGCTCCTGCCCCGGCATGATGAAGGTGCGGCCGACGTAACGGTTCTTGTAGAACCCCTCGCGGTAGGGGATGCCGAGCTTCTGCGCCACCTGCATCGCCGCCGGGCGTGACGAGTCGGGGATCGGCATGACGACGTCGATCGCCCCCGACGGGGTGTACTTCGCGATCGTGTCGGCGAGCCGGTCGCCGAGCCGCAGCCGGGCCTCGTACACCGAGATGCCGTTCATCACCGAGTCGGGGCGGGCGAGGTAGACGTACTCGAACGAGCACGGGATGAGCACCGGGTTCTTCGCGCACTGGCGGCTGAACATCTCGCCGTCGCGGGTGATGAAGACCGCCTCACCGGGGGCGACGTCGCGCACGAACTCGTAGCCGTCGGATTCGAGCACGAGCGACTCGCTCGCGACGATCCACTCGTAGCCGACGAGGCCCGCGGGCTTGCGGCCGAGCACGAGGGGGCGGATGCCGAACGGGTCGCGGAAGGCGAGCAGCCCGTGGCCGGCGATGAGCGCGATCGAGGCGTACGACCCTTCGACCCGTTCGTGCAGCCGCTCGATGGCGTCGAACACCTGGTCGGGGTCGAGCGTCGTGCCGCGCACCTGCTGCTGCAGCTCGTGCGCGAAGACGTTGACGAGGATCTCGGTGTCGGAGTCGGTGTTGAGGTGCCGCCGGTCGACGCTGAACAGTTCTCGCGACAGTTCGCGGGTGTTGGTGAGGTTGCCGTTGTGCACGAGCACGATGCCGTAGGGCGCGTTCACGTAGAACGGCTGCGACTCCTGCTCCTTGTTGGCATC
The DNA here is from genome assembly GCF_014653215.1 of Pseudolysinimonas yzui. GTDB lineage: Bacteria > Actinomycetota > Actinomycetes > Actinomycetales > Microbacteriaceae > Pseudolysinimonas_A > Pseudolysinimonas_A yzui. The sequence goes on from NZ_BNAI01000005.1 coordinate 151,197, forward strand.
CCCGCGCGTCGTGTAGCGCACGTGACCGAGACCCATCGTGCCGAGCAGGCTGCGCATGTCGCGCGTGCGGTACGCCTCGCGCACCTGGCCGCGGGCGCGGTGCATGTGGATGATGCTGCCGTCGGCCGTCGCGATGCCCGTCGAATCCTGCCCGCGGTGCTGCAGCAGACCGAGCGCGTCATAGACCTGCTGGTTGACCGGGTTCGCGGAGACGATGCCGACGATGCCGCACATGGTTTGCGGTGACTCCCGGGAGGTTGCATGAGGTACCGGGCAGGTACGTCTCAGTGTCCCACAGGTGAACGGGTGTCGGCGGGCTCAAGGCCGTCGCGCATCCCGATACCCTGAATCCGTGGCCACCACCTCGACCGACCCCTATGCGGATGCCGGCGTCGACACCGCGGCGGGCGACCTCGCAGTCGAGTTGATGAAGGCGGCGGTGAGCCGAACCCACACCTCCGACGTGCTCGGCGGCGTCGGCGGCTTCGCCGGGCTGTTCGACGCCTCGGCGCTGCTGTCGTTCACGCGCCCGCTGCTGGCCACCAGCACGGATGGCGTGGGCACGAAGGTCGCGATCGCCCAGGCCCTCGACGTGCACGACACGATCGGCCAAGACCTCGTCGGCATGGTCGTCGACGACATCGTCGTGGTCGGCGCGAAGCCGCTGTTCATGACCGACTACATCGCCTGCGGCAAGGTCGTGCCCGAGCGCATCGCCGCGATCGTCACGGGCATCGCGAACGCGTGCGCGGCGACCGGCACGGCGCTCGTCGGCGGCGAGACAGCCGAGCACCCCGGACTGCTCGGCGAGCACGACTACGACGTCGCCGGCGCCGCGGTCGGCGTGGTCGAAGCGGATGCCGTGCTCGGCCCCGAGAAGGTGCAGCACGGTGACGTGGTGGTGGCGATCTCGTCGAGCGGACTGCACAGCAACGGCTTCTCGCTGGTGCGGCACATCCTCGCCGAGCGGAAGCTCGCGTTCACCGACGACGCTTCCGAGTTCGGCGGACCCGTCGGCACGGCGCTTCTGGAGCCGACCCGGCTGTACACCTCACCGCTGCTGCGCGTGATCGACGAGATGCCCCACGCCGTGCACGCGCTGTCGCACGTCACCGGAGGCGGCATCGCCGCGAACCTCGCCCGCGTCGTGCCGCCGGGAGCCTGGGTCGAGGTCGACCGCTCGACCTGGAGCCCGCAGCCGGTCTTCCGCATCCTCGCCGACTGGGGTGGGCTCTCGCTCGAAGACACCGAGGGCACCTGGAACCTCGGCGTCGGCTTCCTCGCCGTGGTGGCGCAGGATGCCGCATCCGCCGTGACGCACGCCCTCACCGCGGCGGGCCTGCCCGCGTGGGTGGTCGGCCGCGTCACCGTCGGCGCACGCGAGCTCGACGGGTTCGTGCAGGGGGCGAAAGGCGTCGACGGCGGCGCCGTACGCCTCGTCGGCGCGTACGCCGGCTAGGGTCTCGACACGCGCCTGCGGCGCCACTCGACCACCGCGGAGCACCGCGTCAGGCGGTCTTGGACTCCGGCTCGTCGAGCTCGTCGTCGTCGGTGTCGACCTCGTCGACGATGTAGTCGGCCCACTTCTCGAGGTCTTCCTCGAGGCGGGGGTTGCCACCGAGCTCCTGTTGCAGAGCGGTGTAGTTCGTGTCAGGACTGAAGTACTTAAGGTCCCGCGCCACCTTGGTGTGCTTCGCCTTCTGACGGCCGCGCCCCATGCGTGACCCCCTCGATCTCAGGTTGCGAATTGGGAAAAAGACTGTCGCGAAGTCTATCACGCAAGGCTTCCTCACCCGTCGGGGCCGCCGCAAGCGGCAGGTAACGTTGACCGGGTGACCGAGAGCGACATCGACACCTCGGTCGTGGTCGTCGGCGCGGGGCAGGCGGGGCTCTCGGTGGCCTACTACCTGCGGCGTCTCGGCCTCGACCCGGGCAACGAGTTCGTCATGCTCGATCGCGGCCCGGGAACCGGCGGGGCCTGGCAGTTCCGCTGGGAGGCCCTCCGGCTCGGCTACGCGCACAAGGTGCACGACCTCCCCGGGATGGATGAACTCGGCGTGAGTTTCGACACCGCCGACAAGTCGCTCCCCGCGAAGGATGTCGTCGCCGACTACTACGCGCGCTACGAGGAGCACTACGGACTGCAGGTCGTGCGTCCCGCGGACGTGACCCGCGTCGAGATGACCGCCGAGGGGTTCGTCGTCGACTTCGAGGGCTCGTACGGGCAGCGCGAGGTCTCGTGTCATGTGCTGGTCAACGCGACCGGCACCTGGGGAGCGCCGTTCGTGCCGTACTACCCCGGCATGAAGGAGTTCCGCGGCCGCCACCTGCACACGGCCGAGTACAAGGATGCCGAGGAGTTCCGCGACCAGAACGTCGTCGTCGTCGGCGGCGGCACGAGTGCGATCGGATTCCTCATGGAACTCGAGGAGGTCGCCGCCTCCCTCACCTGGGTCGCCCGCCGGCCGATCGAGTTCCTCGAGGGGCAGGACCTCAACATCGAGGGCGGCGTCTCGGCCGTCGCTCTGCAGGATGAAGCCGCGCGCGAGGGCCGGGTGCTGCCGAGCATCGTCAGCACCACCGGGGTGCCGCGCAGTCGCCGCATCCAGGCCGCCATCGACCGCGGGCTGCTGGTCGCGCGCCCGATGTTCTCCAGCATCGAACCGGATGGCGTGCGCTGGTCGAACGGCGCGTTCCGGCCCGCCGACGCGATCATCTGGTCGACCGGTTTCCGCCCGGAGCTGCGGCACCTCGCTCCGCTGAAGCTGCGGGAGAAGTCGGGGGGCATCGTCGTCGGCAAGAACGTCTCGTGGAAGAACCCCCGCCTGTTCTTCGCCGGCTACGGACCCACGGCATCCACGATCGGCGCGAACCGCGCCGGCCGGGCCATCGCCCGCCAGGTCGTCGCGACGCTCAGCACCCTCGCCGACGAGCGGCGGCGCACGCCCGGCTTCTGAGGCACCTCGCGGCGCGGGACGAAAGGCTCTTGTTCCGCCGGCACCCCCTTGCTATCCCTGGAGCACCGCAGCCGGACCGGAGGGAAGAGCATGACGATCATCGAGTCGTCGCCACGCGACCCCTCGTCCACGCCCGCCGGCGGCAGCCCGTTGCGCATCGGAGTCGTGGCACCGCCCTGGTTCGAACTCCCGCCGACGGGTTACGGCGGCACCGAGGCGGTCGTGGCGGCCCTCGTCGACCAGCTCGTCGCGTTCGGGCACCAGGTGACGCTCATCGCCAGCGGGCCGGCGAAGACGAAGGCCCAGCGCCAGGTCACGGTCTACGAGAAGCCGCCGTCGCGCCTTCTCGGTCACAGCACGATGCCGGAGGTCATCATCGCCGCGGAGGCCGCCCGGGTTCTGACCTCCGACGACTTCGACATCATCCACGACCACTCGCTCGCCGGCCCGCTTCTCGCCGTCGCACGCACCATCCCGACCGTGGTGACGATGCACGGCCCGGTCACCGGCGACAACGGCGACTACTTCCGTCGCCTGGGAACGGCCGTCGACCTCGTGGCGATCTCCGACTCCCAGCGTCTGCTGGCGCCGACCCTCAACTGGGCGGGCACCGTGCACAACGCGGTCGACGTCGACTCCTTCCCCTACCGGGCCGACAAGGACGACTACGTCCTGTGGATCGGGCGGTTCCACCCCGACAAGGGCGCCCATCTCGCGATCGATGCGGCGCGCGCCGCCGGTCGGCGGATCGTTCTCGCCGGGAAGCTCAACGAACGCGATGAACACGAGTACTTCGACAAGGCCGTGCGCCCGAAGCTCGCCCGGGACGCCGAGTACCTCGGTGAGGCGGATGCGCGGCTCAAGCGCGAATTGTTCGCGGGGGCTCGTTGCCTGGTGTTCCCGATCCAATGGGACGAGCCGTTCGGCATGGTCATGATCGAGGCGCTGGCGAGCGGCACGCCCGTGGTGGCGACCCGTCGCGGCAGCGTCCCCGAGATCGTCGAGGACGGGCGCACCGGGTGGGTCGTCGACGATCTCGCCGAACTCCCCGCCGCGATCGAGCGCGCCGGGCAGCTCGATCCCGCGGAGTGCCGCGCGTCGGCCCGAACCCGGTTCGACCTGCCCGTGATGGGGAGAGGCTACGACCGCATCTACCGCGCGCTCGTCGAGACCCCGTCGAACACGCGCAGAACGGCGATCGACGCCGCCGCGCTCCAGGCCTGGGGGCGGCACGCGGCCGGGTAGGGCAGGGGAGTCGGCGCGTCGGGCAGACCGTCGCCGGAGTACAGCTCCGGGATGCGGAACTCGAACGTCTCCGCGGCGCGCAGCAGGCCCCGGGCGAGTTCGCGGGCATCCTCGGTGAACCCTTCGGCGGCCAGCCCGACGATCGCGATCGCCGTGTCGTGGGTCCACACCGAGCCGCCGTGATACGACAGCGGCCAGTAGCCGTCGGCGCTCGTCGCCAGAGTCCGCAGGCCGAAACCGCTGGAGAGCTCGGGGGAGCGCAGCCGATCCCGCACGAGGGCGGCCTCGTCGGTGGAGAGGATGCCGGTGCCGAGCAGATGCCCGATGTTGCTGGTCAGCGAGTCCACCGCCCGCTTGTCGGTGTCGAGGGCGACGGCGGGAAACGCGCCGTCGGGGTCGTCGACCCAGAATCCGGCGCGGAACGCCGTCGCCAGGGCCGCCGCCCACTCGCGCCAGGGGGTTCCGTCGCCGCCGAACTCGTCGAGCAGATCGGCTCCGCCCATCGCCGCCGCGTAGGCGTAGCCCTGCACCTCGCAGAGCGCCAGCGGCCCCTGAGCCAGTCGCCCGTCACGCCACTGCACGGCGTCGGCGCTGTCTTTCCAGCCCTGGTTCGACAGCCCGTGACCGGTCGGGTCGAAGTACTCCAGCAGTCCGTCGCCGTCGCGATCGCCGAAATCGCGCATCCAGGCGAGCGCGGCCTCGAGGGCGGGACGGAACTCCCGCAATTGCACGAGATCGACCCCCGAGGCGCGGACCTCGACCAGCAGCAGGATCCACAACGGCGTCGCGTCGACCGTGCCGTAGTAGGTCGGGGGAAGCGCGACGCCCTCCTCGGGGATCACCACCTGCCCGCGACGCAACTCGTGCAGGATCTTGCCGGGCTGCTCCGCTCGGGAGATGTCGTGCTCGGTGCCCTGACGACGCGCGAGGACGCGCAGCGTGTCGATCGGCAGGCGGCTGCCGAGCGGCAGCAGAAAGCGGGCCGCCCAGATCGCGTCCCGGCCGAAGAGGGTGAGGTACCAGGGTCCGCCGGCGGCGAGGAACTCCTCCGGGCCGCCCGCGGTGAGACGGAGGGCGTCGAGATCATCCAGCGAGCGGTCGACCCAGCGTCGGAGCCGCGAATCGCGGGTGTCGAGCTTCGGCGGATGCCACGGGATGTCGGCACCGGCCGGTCCGACGACGGCGGCGCGGTCGACGACGCGGAGGTCGAGGGCGAGGCGGGCGCCGCCCCGGGCGGGAACCGCGAGCCGCCAGAGCATCTGGATTCCCGTAGCGGTGCGAGTCATGATCGCGCCCGGCGCGTCGAGGGTGACCCGCGTGACCCCGTCGCCCCAGCGCGCCGACTCCTCGTCGAGTTCGACGACGGGCGATGCCGGCTCGCCGATTCCGTGCTTGATCCGCTGGAGTTCGGTGAGGTCGGTGTCGAGTTTGATGACGATGTCGACCTCGACCGCGTGGGTGAGGCGCGTCGACAGCTCGAACTCGTGGCGCACCCCGTCGGCGCGCGCCACCCGGGTCAGCGTTCCGCGCACGTCGGGGTCGGCGCCTTTCGCGTCGAGGGAACGGTGGGCGCTCCGGAAACGCACGCGGGACGCGGAGTCGGTGAGCGTTCCGACGTGTTCGCCCGGGAGGCCGGCGACGGTGAGCCGGAAGCCGCTGACGACACGCACATCGGAGACCGCGATCCCGTCGATCGGTGCGTTGCCCATCGACCCGTCGGGGCGTGACCAGGCTTGAGCCGGCGCGCGAAGCACGACGACGGCGTCATGGAGGAACGGCTGAAGGGGGCGTGTAGCGAGAACCTGCGACCGCATCGCGGCACCATACACCCGGCGTTCCCGTCGATCAATGACCGCGGGACTAGCCGAGCAGGATCCTCCCGAGCAGCCAGCCCGCTGTCGCGGCGGCGACACCGAGCGCGAGGTTCGCCGCGACGTTCGCCGCCGCGGCGCGCCAGCGGCCGGTGCCGGCCAACTGCACGGTTTCGACGCTGAACGTGCTGAAGGTCGTGAGGCCGCCGGCGAAGCCGGTCACGACGACGAGGGCGAGATCGGTGTGGATGGCGACGCCGGCGATCAGCGACCCGACGACGTTGACCAGCAGCACCGGCCACGGCCACGACGCCTTCCGCCCGACATGACCGATGAGGTAGCGGATGACCGCCCCGAGCGCGCCGGCCACGACGATGGCCAGGGCGAGCAGCGGGGTCATTCGTCGTCCCCGATCGGCGGGGGCGCGGTCGCGGTCGGAGCGCCCAGGCGGATGCCGAGGGCGGCCGCCGCGATGCCGCCGACGAGCGACGCGGCGACGTAGACGACGGCCTCGGCCCCCGCGCCCGCCGAGGTCAGCTCGACCGCCGAGACGGCGAGCGCCGAGAAGGTCGTGAACGAGCCGAGCAGCCCCGGGCCGAGTCCCACGCGCAGCCACTCGGGTGCCACCGGCCACACCCGCGCGACGAGTGCTCCGAGCACGAACGACCCGGTGAGGTTGACCAGGAAGGTGCCGATCGGGAACGCGGCCCCGCCGTGCGGCAGCAGCAGGTCGACCGTCAGCCGCAGTGCGGTGCCGACGGCGCCTCCGGCCAGCACGGCGAGTACGGCGCGCAGCGAGGTCACGGTCGCGGCTTGCGCTTCGGGGGCGCTGCGGTTCTGATCTGCTCCCGCTTCACCGGCCGCGGTCGCACCGGTTCGCCGCGCCGGTCCTGACCGGGAAGCGGACGCGACCGGCGCCCGTAGAGCAGGTCGGAGGAGTCGAGCAGCCACGGAACGAGGGCGACGACGACCCCGTGCACGAGCATGAGCTTGTGCCGCATCCGCCGGGCCTTGTGGTTGTGCAGCAGGTTCTCCCACCAGTGGCCGACGATGTACTCCGGCAGATACACCGTGATCACCTCGGCGCCGTGCGTCGCGCGGCGGGACTTCAGGTAGGAGATCAGCGGAGCGCTGATGTCACGGTAGGGCGATTCGAGGATGCGCAGCGGCACCTTGATGTTCTGCGACGCCCACTCCAGGTCGAGCCTGTCGGCCGCGTCGTCGTCGATCGCCACGTGCACCGCCTCGATGCTGTCGTGACGGGCGGCGATGGCGTAGTCGAGCGCCTTCAGGGTGGGCTTCTGCATCCGCCCGACGAGCACGACCGCGTGGTCGCCCGACGCGCCGAAGGTGGTGTCGGCGTCGACGGCGATCTCCCGGTCGACGTCGCGGTAGTACCGGTTCACGCCGAGCATGAGGAACCACAGGATCGGCATGACGACGAACACGATCCAGGCGCCGTGGGTGAACTTCGTGATCGTCACCACGATGAGCACGCTGAGTGTCATCGTCGCCCCGACGAGGTTGATCGAGAGGCTGCGGATGATCGCGCCCCGGCCGTCCGCGCCGCGGCGCAGCAGCCGGATCCAGTGCCGCACCATTCCGGTCTGCCCGAGCGTGAACGACGTGAACACCCCGATGATGTACAGCTGGATGAGCGTGGTCAGGTCGGCCTGGAACGCCACCAGGATCGCGATGGCGGTGATCGACAGGGCGATCACGCCGTTGCTGAAGATGAGCCGGTCGCCGCGCGTCGACAGCGACTTCGGGGCGTACTTGTCGGCGGCGAGCACCGAACCGAGCAGCGGGAAGCCGTTGAACGCGGTGTTGGCGGCGAGCAGCAGCACCGCCGCGGTCGCGCCCTGCACGATGAAGAACGGCACGGTGAAATCGCCGAAGGTCGCGGAAGCGATCTGCGCGATGAGGCTGCGCTGCGGGTCGGTGGTGCAGGCGGCCGCGTCGCGGTACACCTGCTCGGTGCAGTCGAGATAGCGCACCCCGGTGACGATCGCGACGGCGACGAGGCCCGAGAACAGGGTGATCGCGATGCCGCCCATGATCATCAGGGTGGCCTGGGCGTTCTTGATCTTCGGGCGGCGGAACGCCGGCACGCCGTTCGCGATCGCCTCCACCCCGGTCAGCGCGGCACAGCCGCTCGCGAACGAGCGCAGGATGAGCAGGATGAAGGCCGCCTGCGCGAGGCTCTCACTCTCGAGTTCCAGATCGACGCTCTCGGCGATCGGCGCGTCGCCGAGCAGGACGCGCACGAGCGCCGTGATCAGCATCACCGCGATCGAGCCGATGAAGAGGTAGGTCGGGATGGCGAACGCGGTGCTCGACTCGCGTACCCCCCGCAGGTTGACGGCCGCGAGGATCACGACCGCTACGACCGCGAGCCACACCCGGTAGGGGTCGAGGAACGGCAGGGCCGAGATGATGTTGTCGACGCCCGATGCGACCGACACCGCGACCGTCATCACGTAGTCGACGAGCAGCGCAGCGGCGACGATGAGCCCCGCCTTCTCGCCGAGGTTCTTGCGGGCGACCTCGTAGTCGCCGCCGCCCGACGGATAGGCCTTGATCAGCTGGCGGTACGAGAGCACCACCACGAGCAGCAGCACGACGACCGCAAGCGCCACCCAGGGGCCATACGCGACGAACCCGAATCCGCCGATCATCAGGATCATCAGCAGCTCTTGCGGGGCGTAGGCGACCGACGACAGCGGGTCGCTCGCGAAGATCGGAAGCGCCAGGTGCTTCGGCAGCAGCTGACCCTCGAGCTTGTCGGACGGGAGCGGCTCGCCGATCAGCAGGCGTTTGGCGAGCGGGCTGCTCCCGCGTGACGCCGGTCGGCCGGCGTCGGAAGGCTCCTGGGAGGGCACGAGCGGTCACACTACTCCGACGGGGGACGGTGTCAAGCGACGGCGCGCACCTATGATCATGCGGGTGAGGACTGCGCGGCGACGATGGTGGCCGTGGCTGGTGGCCGCCCTGCTCGCCCTGGTCTTCACGGGCGTCGGCATGGTGATCGTGCCGATCCTCACGCACGTCGATCAGGGCGACGCGAACCAGGTGCTGCCCGACGAGGAGTGGCCGCTCGAAGCGACGGCGACCGGCGATGACGGGCGGGAGCGTCGCATCCAGATCGTCGCGGTCGAACCGGGCACGACCGTCGACACCTCGGCGCTGGCTCCCGGTGACCGGTTCGTCGTCAGCGGCACGGGCTATGACCCGGCGCGCGGAATCTATGTCGCGATCTGTGCGATCCCCGATGACCCGTCGCAGAAGCCCGGCCCCTGCCTCGGTGGGGTGCCCGACCAGGAGGCGGTCGAGGTCGCGGAGGGAACGATCCAGTTCGCCCCGAGCAACTGGATCAACGACGACTGGGCCTGGCGGCTGTTCGGTGCCCGTTCCTACGACGACCGCGACACGGGAACCTTCACCGCCTACATCGAGGTTCCGCCGACCGCCGACGAGAACGTCGACTGCAGCGAGGTCGCCTGCGCCCTCTACACCCGCAACGACCACACCGCGGCGAACGACCGAGTGCAGGATGTCTACATCCCGCTCGGCTTCGTCGGCTGACGGAGTGCTGGTCAGCCCCGAAGTTGTTGCACCAGCCGGCGCCGCAGGTCGTTCAGCCCGTCGGTGAGCAGCGTCACCGTCTCGGCGGTGAGGATGCCCGACGCGGCGGCGGAACGCAGCTCGTCGCGCACGTCACCGCGGAAGTCGGTGACCGCGGCCTCCGCCTCGTGCAGCCGAAGCCGCGACGCGACCCGCGGGTCGTCGGTGGCGCTACGGGTGGCTTCGCGCGCGACGCCCACCGCCTCCGACCGCGCCTCCCGCGCCGCCGCGGCGAGGTCGGCCCGCAGGGTGCGCATCGCGTCGTTGACGGAGGCGCGCACCTCGTCGGCGAGCCGACGCACGGAGTCGGTGAACTCCGTCTCGATGCCGTCGAGTTCCGGCTCGCGCGCGACGAGTTCGGCACGGCCGGCCTCGGTGATGGCGTAGACCGTCTTGCGGCCGTCGGCCTCCTTGGTGACCAGGCCCTCCTCCTCGAGCTTGCCGAGGCGCGGGTAGATGGTGCCCGCGCTCGGCTGGTAGGTGCCGCCCGACTGGTCGGCGAGCGCCTGGATGATCTCGTACCCGTGCATCGGGCGGTCGACGAGCAACCGCAGGAGGTACAGGCGCAGGTGGCCGTGGGCGAAGACGGGCGGGCTCACGACGTGGGCGTCTCGGCGGGCGCGGCGGCGTCGGCGCGGGCGACGTGCATGACGCTGATGTCGCCGCTCACGGTGTTCGCGCGGAAGTCGGTCCAGCGGCCTTCGAGCACGCCGACCTTGCCGGTGAACTTGCCGCGCACCCGCAGGGCGGCGTCGTCGAGCTGCAACCGACCGCTCACCGTGTTGATCGCGTACGAGGTGGGCACGTCGGCCTCGAGCCGTGCGGTGACGGTGCCGCTCACCGAGTTGATCTTGACCAGGTCGGGGGTGTCGGCGAGGTCGAGGAAGACGTTGCCGCTCACGCCGTCGCTCGAGAACGCGAGCACCGCGCCGGTGGCGGTGATGTCGCCGCTCACGGTGTGCGCCACGATCTTTCCGTAGTGATTGCGGGCGCTGAGCTCGCCGCTCACCGAGTTCAGTTGCAGGTCGCCCGAGATGCCGTCGGTCGCGAGGTCGCCGCTCACGGTGCTGAGGTCGGCGTCGGCGTGGAGGCCGCTCACCAGGGCGGTCGCGCTGACGACCCCGAGCTTCAGGGCGACATCGCGGGGAACCAGGATGCTGACGTCGGCGCGGGCCGCACCGGGCCGGAAGTTGCGGAAGACGTCGAGCCAGTTCTCCCAGGAGAGCTGCGCGTGGTCGATGTCGAGGGTCTCGCCGTCGGCGGTGATGCGCAGGTCTTTGCCGCTGACGCTGTGCACCTCGATGCGCGTGACCGGCTCGTCGTGCGCGATGACGTCGATATGGCCGGCGACGAGGCCGACCTTCAGCTTGCGGATGCCATCGACTTCGATCGTCTTGGGTCCGTCCAGGAGCCACTTCTGCTGGGACATCGCCCCATCCTCTCTCGCGATATATCGCGTGTCGGAAAGTCACGATATATCGCGTGTGCCGAGTTCGCAAGCATCGGAGGTTGACATTGACGCTGCGTCAAGTTCTACGGTCGAACGCATGGAGTGGAGCATCCAGGAGATCGCCAAGCTGGCCGGCACCACGAGCCGCACGTTGCGTCACTACGACGACACGGGCCTCGTGCCGCCGAGCCGGGTGGGCGCCAACGGGTATCGGTACTACGACGCCGACGCCCTCGTGCGCCTGCAACGCGTTCTGTTGCTGCGCGAGCTCGGCCTCGGCATCCCGGCGATCGCCGCCCTCTTCAATAGAGAGAGCCTGGCCGGCGAGCGTGACGAGGTGCACGCGTTGACGCTCCATCTGACGTGGCTCCGCGAGGAGCAGCGTCGGCTCGACCGGCAGATCGCCAGCGTCGAGTCCACGATCGACACCTTGAAGGGAGGTGAGAAACCCATGGCAGAGAACATGTTCGACGGCTTCGACCACACGCAGTACAAGGAGGAGGTGGAGGAGCGCTGGGGAAAGGACGCGTACGCGAAGTCCGACCAGTGGTGGCGCAAGCTCAGCGCCGACGAGAAGTCGGCGTTCTTCGAGACGGCGTCGCGGCTCGGAGCCGACTGGATCGAGGCCGCACAGCGTGACGTCGACCCGGCGAGCGACGAGGCGCAGGCCCTCGCGCAGCGGCAGTTCCACTGGTTGCGCGGCATCCCGGGAACCCCGGGCGGTGGTCACGGCGGCCCGACGAAGGAGTACTTCACCGGGCTCGGCGAGATGTACGTCGCCGACCCGCGGTTCGCGAAGAACTACGGCGGCGAGGCCGGGGCGGCGTTCGTGCGGGATGCGATGCGCGTCTATGCCGAACGCAACCTCTAGCTGTACCCGGTCGCACCGTTGGTGACACGGAGGTAGGGAAAAGGCCTCCATTCTGAGTGGTGTCTAACGTCACTCGAAGGAAGGCCTTTTCGTGGTCCACCGTAACGCGAGGCTGGCTGAGGCCGGTC
>NZ_BNAI01000006.1 GCF_014653215.1 Pseudolysinimonas yzui
CCCTGGACGGTGACGGCGGTGATGATCAGACGAGCCTTCGACACTCCTCAGAGCGTGGCCGAGGGTTTCCTATGTCTTGAGACATCGGTTTCCTATGTCCTGAAACCAGACACCACCGGTACCGCCAAGTAATACCGCTACTGACCAGGTCTTTTTCCTGAACTAGCGTTCGCTGCCGCGGCGCGGGGTCCACACGACGATGTGGGCTCCGTGCCCTGGCCGTGCCCCGGGCGGTTTCAAAAGCGACCACCTGACGCGGCAGTTCGTCGTAGATTGATCTCGGTTAGTACCAGCAAGCCGACATGATCCCCGACGAACTCGGGAGAACAGGTTGCTGGTACATGACTAGACGCAGTCACTTCGGAGCTGTGCGGCGGCTCCCCTCTGGCAAATGGCAGGCCCGCTACTTCGATGCTTCCGGCAGACGCCACACCGCAGGGACCTTCGGTAGTGAACATGACGCCCGCCGCGAGCTCGCCCGCGTCGAGGTAGGGATTGATCGCGGCGACTGGATCGACCCCGAAGCCGGCAACGTCAACTTCGAGAAGTTCGTCGCCGACTACCTCGAGACGCGCTCCGCCAATCTCCAGCCGACGACGATGAGCGGCTATCGCTCCTCGCTCAAGCACCTGCTGCCGACGTTCGGTCAGGTCCGCATCAAGAACATCACCCCGCTCCTCGTTGAGAAGTGGTGGGCTCAGATGACGAAAAGCGCGGCCGGTCCCCAGGTGCGACGCGCCGCCTACGTGTTGCTGTCGGGCTCGATGCGGGCGGCGGTGCGGTGGGGGATGATTCTCAACTCGCCGTGCAAGATCGAAGGGGCGTTTAAGGACGGCTCCCGTCCTCGCCCGCATCTGTCGGCCGAGCAGTACGCCGTCATCGTCGGGTCGATGCCCGAGCACTACCGGGTGATTTTCTGGACGATGCTCGGTGCTCACCTCCGGCTCGGCGAACTCGTTGGTCTCAACGCGGGGGACTTCGACCCCAAGGTGGGGACCATCACGGTTGAACGTCAGGCCACCCCCGGCGACGGAGGAGTCGAGCTGCGTGCTACTAAGACGGGTACGAGCCGTACTGTCGAGGTCCTCGAGCCGGCGCTCGGGATGCTGCGTGCCTACGTCGCCGCCCGTCCCGCGCACCCGAAGGCGCCGCTCTTCATCGGCGGGCTCGGCACGCGCATCTCGAGAAGCGTGCTCCGTGCGGTCTGGAACAGAGCTCGAGTCGTCGCGGGCCTCGACTGGGCTCATATGCACGACGTCCGGCACACCGGCCTCACCCTCGTTGCTGCCTTTGCGAGCGTGGCCGAGACGATGGCCCGCGGCGGTCACTCCAGCTCGGCCGCGGCGATGCGGTACCAGCACGCGGCACGGAGCCGCGACTCGGTGGTCGCGAAGGCGGCCGGCGCCGAACTCGCCTCGCTCGTCGGGGTCGGTACGTGATGGCCACGCATCGCAGACCGCTCCTTGCCTTGAGTAAGAGACCTTCTTCCCCCTTGTTCGGGCGTGACCTGACGAAGTTGAAGGATCTCGACATCTTTATGTTCGAACACAGCACGATCAACGCAATGAAGTACTGCACCTGGCGGTTCCCCTGCCGCCGCGCGATCTGCCCCTTCTGCGCGTCGCGCAAGGCTCGCCGGCAGTTTCGCGAGCTTGGGGAACTTGTGGACCTCGACGTGCCCGCCCTCATGTGCAGACTTTCTGTTCAGTCGTCTGACGACCTCGACCGTGCCTGGACCGACCTGGCTGCTGCGCGGAACGCCTTCGGCGTGCGTACGTGGCTGAGTTCGGTATCGAATCGTTGGTGGAGAAACACTGAACTCACTCTGAGCGTGCAGGGCATGTGGAACTTCCACGACGCCCTCATCGTGTTCGGCGACGACGGGGCGCTCTCCGTCGTCGAGAAGAGCATCGCCAGCAGATGGGCCGAGGCGGCGGACCACGGCTTCCTCAGAGTGCCGGGCAGCAAGAACGAGAAACTTGATCACCCCGTGATCGGCGGTCGTGGTGTCCAAGACGTGTCGCGTGTGCGCCTGCCCGAAGGAGCGCGCCGCTACTCGACTAAGGGTCTGATGAAGAGCGGAGAACTGGGGAAGGGACGCACTCCCGGGGACGTGCTCTGGGAGTTCTATCACGGCGACGCCGATGCCGCGGAAGCGTGGAGTGAACTCGAGTCCTTCGTCGATCGCCATCCTCGTGCTCTCATCTGGTCGCAACGGGGCAAGGGGCTGCAGCAGGCGACGAAGGAGAAGTTGCGTGCCGATTACGCGCTCACTGCCTAGCACCCGATCAACCCGGGCGACCGCCCTGGTTCAAGAACAGGAGCACTACCTAACGAACGACTACACGATCCTTGTGGACTCGTGCAGGGCTTGTCGCGGAGGCCGCAGATACTCGCGCGCAGTGGCAGGCCACCTGGGCTCCCCAGTGTCGAAGCGCAGTCGCCGGGCGTTGGCTAGGCGTACTCGTGCTCGATCCCGTTGCCCGGTGCGAGGAGACGATTGTGTACTCGCACCCGGCAGCACGGCGGCCGCTGAGCGGACCAGCGCGCAAAATCGAGAACTTGATGTCAAGTCGACTTTACGTTCTGGTAGTAAGTGGCTTTACATTTTGTAAGTTGCCTTCGCGTCGGATGACACCGGGTGCACGGATTCGATGGCACCCGGTGGTCCTTTGGAGGCAGCTCCATTCAGGACGTGAAGATCGCCGTGTCGTGTGCGAAGTCGATTCCGACTTCAAGCACGAGATCCTCTGGGTCAGAGACCCCGAATGCGAGCGGGAACGTCACCTCGCGGCCGGGTAGCAGCGTGGTGGTCGGACCTCCGCTGACGCCTTGGTCGATGTCGAAGACCTGCTCCGACTCGGTGTTCCCCGACTGCATGGATGCCGTGAACGCCGGCTCGTAGTTCTCGTCGCTTCCGTTGACGATCGTCACAGTGAACACGACGTACGCGGCCGCCTCCGGCGCATAGGCGCTTGCCGAGGGCTGGTAGCCCGCGGGTGCGCTGACCGTAATGGCCAGCCCGTCGCTCCATTCGAAGGAGTCACCGAACACCGGGTTGCCTGCTTCGGGCGGCGCCTCGGTTGTCTCCGCCGGTCGGTTGGTTCCGGTGGGTGTGTTGGTCGATGGTGAGCCGCTGACACATCCCGTCAGCATCACTGAGACGAGAACGAGGGCTGCGGCCGAGGCCATTCGAGCTGGTGCGATGCGCATCATGACTTCCTCCAAAGGTCGGGTGACTTCAGATAATGGCACATTTGTGCACTGTGCCGAGGGAGCGCCTTCGATGGGATCGTAGGCGTGCAACTTCCTCGACAACCGACGGACCCCGACATGGGTCTGTTGGCCGCGAGGCTGAAGGCTTTGCGCGAAGACCGCGGCCTCACCTACGAAGAGCTCGCCGAGGCGACGGGTCTCAGTCGGCGCGGCGTGATTTCGCTTGAACGCGGCGAGCGCAGCGGCAACGTCAGATCCTGGTTCCGGGTCGCCCGGGCCCTTGGGATCTCGATGGCCGACCTGATGTCGTCGCTGGACTCCGACCCTCCGCCGAGGTCACTCAGAAAAAATATTCCTGAAAGCTAGGAATTTCCCGCAGTTCGGGGTAGGGTCGTCGGTGAGACGAGGTACCAGTGTTCGTAGACCCCCGGATGATCACTCTGGCCCGCGAGGCGCAGGGCTGGAATCAGACGCATCTCGCCGGTCTGCTCGACGTCACTCAGGGCTACCTGTCCAAGATCGAATCGGGCAACGCCGAGGTCAGCGACGAACTCCTCGCCAAGCTCGCCCAGCACCTCGAGACTCCAGCGGCGCTCTTTTCCTACGTGGGCTCGGCCTCCACGATCGAGGTGACTTGCCTGCACCACCGCCGTCGCGCGAGCACGATGTCCGCACCGACGAAGAAGCGGATCGAAGCGCTCGCTCGGCTCACGCGCATCTCGGTCGAGGAGCTCATGAAGACTGTGCGGATCACGACAGACAAGTCGATCCCTCGGCGTGGCGATGTCGACCTCACGCCCGCGGACTTCGCCCGCGTCGTGCGGGAGTACTTCGCGATCCCGGATGGCCCCATCGAAAACCTGCTGAGCTACGTCGAACGCGCTGGGGTCCTGGTGGTTCACCGGCCGCTCGGGACGGCGTCTCAGGATGCAGTGAGCACGTGGCCGGATGGCGGCGCCCCGATGATGATCGTGAACACCGGCCTCTCGCCTGACCGCGAGCGGTTCACCGTCGCCCACGAACTCGGCCACCTCGTTATGCACGGTGCCCCAGGGGACGATCAGGAGACCGAGGCCAACGACTTCGCCAGCGAGCTCCTCGCGCCCGCCGAGCAGATCCGTGAGGATCTGGTAGGCCTAGACCGTCGCGACATGGGGCGGCTGATGCGCCTCAAGACGAAGTGGGGAATGTCCATCGCCGCACTCGTCCGGCGCGCGTGGTCGATCGACGAACTCAGCGACGAGGACTACAAGAGCTATCAGATCCAGCTGACGAAGCTCGGGTGGCGGCAGGCAGAGCCGGGTCACGTGCCCGCCGAAGATGCCACACTCGTCCGCCGCGTCATCGAGGCACGTCGTCAGCACGAGTCTCTTGATGACGACGCACTCGCGGCGATCGCGCTCATGAAGCCCGAGCAGTTCCGAAATGTGTTCCTTCCCGCCGACGAGGCGGGCCCGAAGACGGAGGTCACCATCAGTGCCTGAGCCGCTTGCCCCACTGAAGACTCCCGTCCCAAGCGCACTGCGCCCGCTCGCGATCCAAGCGAGCGTCGAGAACCTCGACCTTGCGGTCGGTCTTCATCTCGAGTTTGGATTCGACATCGTGCTCACGGCTTCGTCGGACCCGCGCCGCAACCCGTACGCCACACTCGAGGCGGCCAGCCGCACCTTCTACGAGCGCACTGGCTCGTACGCGCAACTCGATGCGAACCGCTACGCCGGCCCGAACCGCAAGATGGGCGCCTCGGATCTCCGGGTCGACTGGGCTCAGAAGCAGATTCAGCTGGGTGCTCCGCTGATCCTCACCGACGCCGGCTACATCGACGGTGACATCGCCCAGGTGCGCGAGGCCATCGCGAGCGCAGAAGAGCTGCAGAGCATCCTCGACAAGCCAGTGCTGGCGACGCTCGCCGTGGCAGCGCCGATGCTCCGCAACTTCCGTACCGAACTCGTCGACCTGGTCGGCAACAGCACTGTGTCGATTGGGCTCGCTCTTGGACACGCCGCCGACCCCCTGTCGTCGATTCAGGTCGTCGGAGCGCTCATCGAGCTGCTCTCGCTGGGCAAGGTTCACCCGCGTCGTATCGACCTGTCGGGAATCGGCGCGCTTGCTTTCGGGGCTCCCGGCGTCTCGATCGGGACCACGGCTACTCTGCGGCACGTCTACCCCGCGAAGAAGGGCGGTGGCAATACTTCGCAGTGGTGGTCCACCCTCGTTCCCGGCACGATGAGCTGGCGCACCCACGACAAGGTCATGGACGCCGCGTCGACTTTCACTGACCACCATTTTTGGCAGTGTGGGTGCGACTACTGCTTCGGCCGCGCCATCAGCATCGCGATCCAGTCGGAAGCCGCGGCAGTCCTCCACAACTTCGCGACCATCAAGTCCCTCGCGGAGCGGGTCCTGTCCAGCCCGGATTCGCGCCTTTCCTGGTTCGAGATGTGCCAGCACGCCCAGACCTATGCGTATGAGGTCATGTCCGAGAGCGGGCCCGGGTGGGAGCCGCAGGACTACCTGGGCGCCTGGCTCAGCAACAAGCCAGTGCGGGTGCCGAACTAGGCGCGGGCAAGATCCCGGAGCTGGTCCTCGCGCGTCTCGCGCCACCAGGCTTCGAGCACGTATCCCTCGGGGACGCCCTCCGCTACGACCACCCTCTCCACCGAGCCGTCGTCGATTGCGGCCACAACGCCGATCCCGCGGACGTCAAGCTCGGCCACATCAAAGAAGTGCGGCTGGTAGGACGGCGGGAGCAGGACGAAGGTATGACCGTAGGCGCGAAGTTGAAGTAGTTCTTTCAGGGCTCGCGCCGGCGGCGAGACACTAACCAGCGCGATCTCGAGTGTCGGTCGAGTTCCCTCACAGGTGCCCTCGAGCTGCGACTTCTCAAGAACCGGGAACACGAGGGAACCCGAAAGGCGAGTGAGCGGTAGTACGACCGGCTGGCTGAGCACGCCTTCTACGGCGGCCGAAACCCACGAATTCGGGTCAACGTCGCGCCAGTGCTGGCGCACGTATCGCGGCGTTTCGGCCCGCGACAGAGTCGGCTTCGCCCTCATCGTTCGTGCTCCCCAGGTCCCCGGTCCGTTCCGCCGGTTGGTCCGAACTCTAGTGGCGACGACCGGGGCTAGTCGAAGCGGCTAGCACCCGGGCGCGTCGGATGCCACGCTGGATAAGGCCACGGAACGACGATGGTGTCGCGCTGGTGTTCGTTGCTGACTCCGCAGCACATCCACCCAACCGTCCGAAAACGATCGTTTCAGACATGGAGGTTGCAGCTGATGGCTGCTGACGGTGGCATTTGATAAAGTTCTATCGATTGATTATGTCAGTTTCAACCTGTCTGAACCTGCGGTACAAAACGAGAAGTGAGGGCCTCATGCTCATCGGATACGCGCGAGTTTCAACCTCCGAGCAGAACATCGATCTACAACTTGACGCCCTGCAAGCAGCCGGCTGTAAGAAGATCTTCCAGGACATCGGCATCAGCGGATCGACGAGTTCACGGCCTGGCCTTGATGCAGCACTCGACCACGCTCGCGACGGTGACGAACTCGTCGTCTGGCGTCTGGACCGCGTCGGACGCTCAACGAAGAACGTCCTCGGGCTAGTTGACGATCTCAGTTCCCGCGAGGTCGGCTTCCGATCGCTTACCGAAGACATCAGCACATCGGGTCCGACGGGCAAGTTGCTGCTGACTCTGATCGCGGCGCTCGCCGAGATGGAGCGCGCGGTGCTCGTCGAGCGCACTCATGCAGGACTGGCGGCCGCCCGTGCTCGCGGGCGAGTCGGTGGTCGAAAGAGGTCACTCTCTCCGAAGCAAGACCGGGCTATTCGGACTATTTACGACGCTCGTCAAACTCCGATTGCGGAGATCGCCGCGGCATTCAAGGTGTCCCAGCCGACGGTCTGGCGCTCACTGAGTCGGACGCGCCCGGAGATCGAAGCCCTCGCTTGAGGCCGAAGCTCGACGATCGCCTTCTCTGGCTAACGGCGTGGCGGCTGATTGCCGCGGTTGAGAAGGATGTTGCTGGTACATCGTTGCGGGAAGTGAGCGATGCGCTCGACGGGCGCACCTTGCTCCTGAGCACCGCTGACCATCCATGCGTGTTTGCGCTCAACCAGCGTCGCGGCGTCACCGTGCTCGCACCGATCCTCATCGAACAGCGCGGCTGGCTAGAGATCGTGTCCTCGTCACTTTCGGAGTTCGTTACCGACCTGAAGTTGACGCTAGCGTGGCCGTCAAACCCGACCGGTGCGAACGGCGCCGCACGAACCCATGCTGTTATCGCTCGCCTTCTCGCGGCCGTTCTGGACGAGCAAGAGGAGTACTGGCTGAGCGGCGTCTCAAGGCTCGACGAATCGTCTAACGCATTTCAAGTGTTCCCGCTGTGGGCCGATCAAGTGGCTGCGAAGTTTCAGGATGCAGCGCTCGCAGGTGGAGAGACCAGTTCTGGCGAGGCATGGATCCTCTGGCGCGACGCGTCGCCCGTCGCGCTGTTCGATGACTCGATGGGAGTCTTCGTGGGCGGCTGCCGCTGGGATTACGGCGACCTCGCGATCGAAGTCGCCTACGACTTCCGATACATTGCTCACCAGATCCTCGGCGTCATCCAACACCACACCGAGAACCTTTTACTCCCACCTCGCGAGGTTTGAGAGCGCGCCGGCATTGGCGAAGAACTTTTTACTTGGCAGGCACGAGTCCGCACCTATCGCATTTCTCTTTTGGGTCCCATCCGCGGTAGCGAAAGCATGCTTTCCCGACCGAGGCTAAAGGCCCTCGCGCCAAGGCCGGCTGCCCGCGCTACCCTTCCGGTCATGGCGAACCCCAGGGTGCACGAAGTCGCTGCTGCGGCTGGCGTCGACCCGAAGATCGCTCTTCGTGTTCTCCAAGACATGGGTGAGTTCGTCAAAAGCGCCTCGAGCAGCATCCCACCGCCCGTCGCGCGGCGGCTCCGCGCAAATCTTGATGGAACTCGCGAGATCACCCTGCCAATGACGCAGGCAGCAGTTCGTGCATTCGAACGACTGCCCGCTGGCCTGCCGTTGCTCGTCGAAGAACTTCTCGGGCGAGAGGCCGACGTACGACGGACACTCTCGGTGCTGCGCGCCGCCGTTCCCTCGCGCTTCCTTCTTCACGTAGGTCCCGCGGCGGCGGCGGCCCTCGCTAGCCGTATCGAGACGACCCTGACCCTCGAAGACTTAGTCGAACCACGCGGAGTGGTGGCGCTGCGCACAGGTGCGGAGGCGCTCTTGCTGTCCTGGCGGCTCTCCGACGTACGCCTCGAACTGTCGCTCATCCGCGTTGAGTCCGGCCGCGCAACTGTCGTCGAGCGGGGACGCGCGGACATCCTCAACCAACAGTTCGTTGCCGTAGGTCGAGACGAGATCTCAAGAAGTCTGGCTGTGCTCGCCCGCATCCCTCACGTAGTCCCCGTCCGGATGACCCCGGGGCCGGCTGACATTGATGATGTCACCGGCCGGCCAGGATCTCCGACGCTCGAGCCGGATGTTCGAATCGTCTACCTCAGCCGCACCGTCGGAGATCCGAGCGGCCTTCGCTCGGCAGTGCTGAGGATGTCGCGCTGGATCGTTCGCGGGCACTGGCGCAACCAGTGGTACCCGAGTACGAGCAGTCACCACCGAATCTGGATCAGCGAGCACGAGTCCGGGAATCCGGACGCACCAGTGCGCATCCGCTGTATCGTCTACGCCCTCCGCTGACTCGGCGTCGTGCCGCCTCCGTCTCGAATCGGCAGCGTACGAGGCAGCCACGAAGGGCGAACTGACTCAAATCGGGTGATCTCGTCGACGTTCTTGAGGGTCGTGTCTATCTCGTCCAGGCCTTCAAGGAGTCGTGTTCGCGTGTATTCGTCAATCCCGAAGTCGTAAGCCACGCCACCTAAGGTCATTTGGCGATCGATCAAGTCGACGGCAACTGGGGTATCCGGGTGCCGGTCGAGGACGTCCCAGATCTGATCGAGAGCGGCAGGTTCTATTTCTCCGGCCAACAGGCCTTGCTTGCCGGCGTTGCCTCGAAAGATGTCGGCGAAGCGGCTACTGAATACAGCCCGGAACCCGAAATCGCGTAGCGCCCATACCGCGTGTTCCCGGGACGATCCTGTGCCGAAGTTCTGACCGGCGATCAGGATCGTCGCGTTTCGGTACAGGTCCTGGTTGAGCACGAAGTCTGGTTGCTGGCGCCACTCGTAAAAGAGACCGTCTTCGTAGCCCGACTTGGTCAGACGCTTCATGAACCGGGCCGGGATGATCTGATCGGTGTCGACATCCGTTCGTCTCAGCGGGACAGCGATCCCGTCGAGTTTTTCGAACGGCTGCACTGCCGTTCCTTAGAGGGCGACGGTCGGGTAGTCCTGTCCGAGCCAGTGCGAGAGCTTGGTCGCGTACTCGCGCTGGAATGACAGGGGGCCGGACTTCGCCATGTAGTCCTCGTCGTAGATGGCGATGTAGATCGTGAGGCAGAGGAAGAAATGAACCCCGAGCTCGAACAGCTTCACGTAGTCGTGTTCGACCAGCGCCTGGCGCTCCTCGTCCGTGAAACTCAGCCACGTGGTGCGCTCGATCGTGTGATTGGTCCCGAGTCTGGTGCCGTAGTCCCGCTCCCAGCGCTCAATGAGAGTCTCGGGTTCGGCCTTGTAGGCCGCGAGCAATTCAGGATCCCCGTCCACCTGGAACAGGAACTTATTGACGTAGTACTTGCTCATCGCGGGTCACCTTCCGGGTACCAGGTCATGTACATCTCGCGCGTGTGGAAGAGGTCGAGCTCGTCGACGTAGGCCGCCTCGATGCGTCCCGCGATTCCCATCATCAGGATGAGATCCATGAATCCGTGCGTGGCGTTGCCCGCGCCGGACATGCTCTCGAAGGTCACGTTCTGCAGGATCGAGTCGATGTCGCCGTGGGAGAGCCAGTCGATCGCATTGCGGTCGAAAACCGGGTCGGGGCCGGTCTCGCCGAACTGGCGTGGCCCGCCCAGCTCGAGGGAGAGGTGCCCGCTGCCGACCGCGGCGATGGTCTTGTCGGTGGGGTACTCGTCGATGATCTCGCGGATCGCGCGACCGAGATCCCAGAACCGCTTCGGGCTCGGCAGCGGGGGCGCGAAGATGTTCGTGTAGATCGGCACGACGGGCAGATCCGCCGCCGGTCGGGTGGTGATGATCGGGCAGATGATCGAATGGTCGATCTTGAGTTCGTGGCTGATCGAGAAGTCGAAGCCTCGGTCGAGCAGCCCTTTGAACATGAAGCCCGAAAGGTCCTCGTCGCCCTCGAGCACGTACTTGGGGATACCGAACTCGCGTTCCTCGTTGTAGAAGGTGGCGTCGTAGCGGGGCTGTTTGCCGATCAGGAAGGTTGGGTAGTTGTCGGCAAAGAACTGGTGGAAGTGGTCGGCGCCGACCATGACCAGGATGTCGGGCTCAGCAGCAGTGAGCGTCTCACGGTACGCCTCGACCTTGGCTTTCCATTCCGCCGCCTGCGGGATCTGCTCGGCGGTCGGCGTGAGCTCTGTTGCTTTGTAGAAGAACGGGTGGTGAGTGGTCGCCAGGACCGCTGAAAGTTTCGCCATGGGTGCTCCTCGTGATCTCTCGGTTCAGTTGGCGGGTTCAGGGGCAACGAACGTCGCGTTGCGGTCGACGGCGTTGTAGATCGCGGGGGCGATCGGGGTGCGTTGTTCCTCGGCGATCTGGCCGACCAGGCCGGCGGTCCGAGCGAGCAGCGAGAACCCCCGCAACATCGTGACCGGCAGGCCGAGATCGGCGAGCGCAGCACCGGCAACGCCGGCACCGTTGAGGGGGAGGCTGCGACCCAGTACCTGGTGGTGTGCGCGGCCGATAGCCGCGAAGAGTTTGAGGTGCGGGCCGAGCACCGCCTCTTCGTCGGCGATCGAGAAGATGACCGGAACGCGCGGGTCACCGTTCTTGTGCACGGGGTGGCCGATGCCGGGAACGAACTGGCCAGCCGCCTTGGTGCGCGTCACGACGTCAAGCGCCAGGGCATCCCATCGGTCCTCAGACCACCCCGTCGTGTCGTCGCTCAGATCGGCGAGCACCCGGTGAAGGAAGCCCCCCGTGTCTTCCGTGACTCCGAGGAATCGGGAGCCGCCGCCCAGCAGGCCAGCCGCGATCGCGCCCTGGATCGAGTCGGGAGCGCTGTAGTACGTCATCCGCGCAGCGATGGCGGTCGGGGTGAAGCCATGGTCGGCGAGCGACACCAGGACGGCCTCGAACAGCCGCACCTCGCCTGCCGTGGGACGACGCTGCGCCACCATCCAGAACGCCAGCTCGCCGAAACCGACCTTTCCCATGAGGTCGGTCGCGACGTTGTGGCCCATCAGCATGATGGTGTCGGCGTCGGAGGTTCCCAGCGAGGTCGGGAAGGTGTGGTCATCCGTCATTGCGGCACCTTCTCGCGTTCCAGCCAGGCCCGAATGTCTCTCCCGTGCTCGTCGAGCGCGGGCGGTGCGAGGTCATAGCGCGGGGGCGTCGCGGAGAAGGTGATCGGGTTGCGCACAGAGGGCATCGCGCTCGCGCCCTCGCCTGCGAGCACGACCGGATCCAGCCCGAGCTCTTCCGCGTAGGCGATCCCCTCGTCGATCGTGTTGATCGGGCCGCACGGCACCCCCGCGTCAAGCAGTTCGCGGAACCATTCCATCTTCGTCCGTGTCTTCAGTCGCACCAGCAGCAGCGGTCGCAAGATGTCGCGGTTCGCGGTCCGGCCTTCGTTGCGGGCGAATCGCGGGTCGTCGGCGAGTTCGGGTACGCCGAGCACGCGGCACAGTTTCTGGAACTGGGGATCGTTCGCCGCGGTGACGATGAGGTCGCCGTCGGATGTCGCCAGAGGCTCATACGGAAAGACGCTGGGATGCGCGTTGCCCATCCGGAACGGGACGACTCCGCCGGCGACGAACGCGCTCGAGTGGTTGGCCAGCCCCGAGAGGGCCGTCGAGAGGAGATTCACCTCGACGTGCTGGCCCACTCCGACAGCGTTGCGGTGGTTGAGCGCCGCGAGGATGCCGATGGTCGCCTGCAGACCCGAGGTGACGTCGAACACGGACATCCCGGCGCGAAAGGCGGGGCCGTCAGGATCGCCGGTCAGGCTCATCAGTCCTGAGATGGCTTGCACCATGAGGTCGTAGCCCGGGATCGACGCGCCGAGGCCCGTGCCGAATCCGCTGATCGAGGCGTAGATGACGCCGGGATTGGTGGCGGCGATGGAGTCGTAGTCGAGTGAGAACTTCGCCAGCCCCCCCGGTTTGAAGTTCTCGATCACGATGTCGGCGCGGGCGGCGAGTTCGCGCGCGACGTCAGCATCCTCGGGGTCGGTGAAGTCGAGTGCGATCGAGCGCTTGTTGCGGTTGATCCCGAGGTAGTACGTCGAGATGCCATCCCGTTCCGGCGGCGTCCAGCTGCGAGTGTCGTCGCCCTGTGTGCTCTCGACCTTGATCACGTCCGCACCCATGTCGGCGAGCAGCATGGAGGCATAGGGGCCGGCGAGTATGCGCGAGAAGTCGGCGACGAGCAGGCCGTCGAGTGGGCCCACAGCGTGGGGAGCCGAGTGCGAACTGAGATCGCTCATCGTTGATTCGGCCTCTCGACATCTTCGGTGGTGTCCACTACGCGGACGAGTGTCCGCAGAAGTAGTTTCCGTTCTCGAGTTTGCTTTTGTCAACCCGGCTACCGCGTCGCGGGCTCACTCACCTTCGGGATCGAGAGGTAGATGGCCCAGTCCGCGCTGATGTCGCTGGCGGCCTGCAATAACCAGGGAAGGTACTTTTCGGTGAGCGTCTCGACGCTGGTTTCGGCGGCGTTCACGGTGACGTTCAGCGCAGCGACGATGCGACCCTCCCGGTTCCGCAGCGGGGCGGCGATCGAGCGGATGCCGGCGGCGAGTTGACCGTCGGTCAGGGCCCAGCCCTTCGCCCGGATATGCGCGAGGGTCGCGTCCAGCTCCGAGCGGTCCACGACGACGCGGGGGGTAACCCCGGAGCGGCTGGGCTCGGCGAGGATCTCGTCGAGTTCTTTCGTATCCATTCCCGACATGATGACCTTGCCGAGGGAGGTTTCGGCCGCGGGGAACCGGGTGCCGACCTCCACCGCGAGGGCAATGATCTTGGGAACCGCGACACGTGCCACGTAGACGATGTCCGACCCGTCCAGCTGGGCGATCGAACTCGACTCGTGAGTCTTCTCGACCAGCTTCTCCATGTGCGGGCGCGCGACGCCCCAGAGCCCGCTCGACTGGACGTAGGTGAAGCCGAGCTCGAGGACCCGCGGCGTCAGAGTGAAACCGCCCTTCAGGGTTCGCACGTAGCCGAGGGACTCCAAAGTCAGGAGCATGCGCCGAGCGGTCGGTCGTGCCAAGCCGGTCGCATTGGCGACCTCGACGAGGGTCATCGGCTCCGGGCCGGCTTCGAACGACCTGATGACGCTGAGCCCACGCGCGAGCGCCTCGACGAAATCGGGATCGGTGGTGCGTTCCGCCATGGCTGCTCCCTGTTGCTGGTCTTGGCCCAGAGTACAAGCCTGTCGGCGATCTGTCCGCTAGGTGGACAATCTGGGCTTGACAGCCTCGCGTCGGGGGACGAATATGATGCAAACGCGCAACTGACCGCGATGCGGACAAGCGTACGCAAGTCAGCGAGACCGGGACACAGCAGTTCCGGCTCCCAATGAAGGGACCCGCTTCAGATGGACAACTACGACGTGATCGTGATCGGCTACGGTCCGGTCGGTCAGATGGCCTCAGCGTTGCTCGGCCAGTCAGGCCACAAAGTCGCCGCCTTTGAGCGGCACGCGCAGATGTACGGGCTGTCCCGTGCAGGCCACATCGACGACGAGATCATGCGGATGCTCGACCGCGTCGGGGCCGGCGAGGAGTTCCGCGAGGACGCCGTGGAGTGGGAGCTCTACGACATGCGCAACAAGGCGTTCGGGGGCGACCTGCTCATGAGCCTCGACTGGTCGGTGATCGGCCCACACGGCTACCGTTCGCACTGGATCTTCTATCAGAACAACCTCGAGCTCGCTCTCAACCGCCAGGTCGAGGCCACCGGCAACGTGGAAATCAACTTCAGCACCGAGCTGATCGCGTTCGATCAGGACGCCGACGGGGTCACCGCCACTGTTCGCAGCCGGGTGACCGGCGAAGAACGTCAGGTCCGCGCCAAGTACCTGCTGGGCGCGGACGGGGCGAACAGTTCCGTTCGACAGGCTCTGGGTATCAAGACCGTCGAGGGTGCCGTGGGCCCCAACCAGCTCGTCATTGACACCCTTCAGAAGCGTCCGTTGAAGTTCGAGTTCGACAACGGACAGTTCGCCGACCCGGAGGCACCGGGCTGCCTGTTCCAGCTCGGCAAGAACCACCGCCGCTGGGAATTCACGCTCCGTGAGGACGAGGACCCGTCCGACTACACGATTGACACCGTCTGGGAGCGCTTGAAGCCTTGGGTCGGACCGGAAGACGTCGAGATTCTCCGGTGGCCGATCTATCGCTTCCGGGAGTCGATGACCACGGAGTGGCGTCGCGACCGCATCTTCCTCCTCGGAGACGCCGCCCACACGCTGTGGCCCTTCGCTGGCGAAGGGATGTGCAACGGCCTTCGCGATGCCGCTGCTCTTGCCTGGCGCCTTGATCTCGTGCTGCGAGGCATCTCGGACCCGACGGTGCTCGACAGCTACGAGGAGGACCGCAAGCCGAACATGCAGGCCTGGATCGACTACTCGCGTGAGATCGGGTTGCCCTGCATCATCATGGACAAGGAGGCCGCCGCGCATCGCGATGAGTTCCTCTTCGCAGTCCAGAAAGACCCGTCGATCATGCCGCCTCCGACGGCGATCCCCGGGCCGCTCGCTTTCGCGCGCGACGGTGACCCGGCGGCCGGCCTGGTGGCGGTCCAGGGGCAGGTGACCAACGCCGGCCCGCGAGGCCTACTCGACGACATCGCCGGACGGGGCTTCAATCTCATCACCATGGATCGCGCCGTGGTCGATTCCCTGTCGGACCAGGAGCGCGCGGTCTTCGAACGAATCGGCGGGCACGTCGTCCTGGTGGGCGCCCCGGGGTCGGGCGCTCCGTTCGAGGACGTCGATGGGACATTCGCCGACTGGTTCGCATCGATCGGTCGCATCGCAGTGATCGCACGCCCCGACTACTACGTGTACGGATCGGCCGCGGACGCCGCCGATGTGCATGCCCTCGTCGATGCGTTCAGCGTCTCGCTGGGCCTCAAAGTCAACGCGTAATCGGAGCGACGATGACACCCGCGGAGGTGACTCCGGAATGGCGTGCGGAAGCCGATGCGCACAAGCGCGCCATGCCGCTGCAGCGACTCAGCGGGAACGGCATGGACTACGCGGACGTCGTCGAGCTCTACCACCTCGTCGATGACGGCATCTACTGGTCGGAGGCCGCCGAGCGGCTTGGCGATCGAAACTTCGCGCGCGCTACTGAGGCCCTGACTGCAGGGCATCAGCTCACGGCCGCGACGTGGTTCCGATTTGCAGCAGCATGCTTCCGCGTCGGGCAGGTGCCGCTTCTCGACGATGACCCCCGAAAGTCGCGCATGTACGGGAAGTTGATCGACGCGTTCGGCCGAGCAGGAGAGGTGGACGACCCACCGGTCGAGCACGTCGAGATCCCGTGGTCGGGCGCGGCTCTCTGCGGCTGGCTGTTGCGACCCGCCGGAGTGGTGGCACCCCCAACGGCGATTGTCTTGGGTGGATTCGACGGGTGGCGCGAGGAGTACTACGTCGGTGCGACGTACCTGCTCGCCCGAGGTATCGCGGTACTGCTCATCGACGGGCCTGGACAGGGTGAGACGCGGCTCTCTCACGGTCTCGTGATGGACGCTTCGGTCGCTGACGCGTTCAGCCGGATGGTCGACTTCCTGATCGACGATTCTCGGTTGTCGGATGTCGTGGCGATCTGGGGCAACAGCATGGGTGGCTTCCTCGCGGCGTTGACGGCGACCCAAGATGAGCGGATCGCGGCGTGTGTCGTGAACGGCGGCACGGTGCGTCCGGGCGAGATTCTCGACAGGTTCCCCCGCTTCGTCAGCAAAGTTCAGCCCCTCCTGGGGGTCGGGGACCCTGAGGAGGCCCGCGCAGCCATGGGGCAGTTTGAACTCGCGCCGGATCAGCTCGAACGGCTGACCTGCCCGCTGCTCGTTCTTCATGGCACTCCCGACCAGGTGTTCCTCGTGGAGAACGCGCGCGCGCTGTTCGACGCTGCCGGTTCCCAGGACAAGACATTCCGTGAGTGGCCCGACGGGGACCACTGCATCTACAACCACTCGCACGAGAAGCACGTACTCGTTGCGGACTGGCTCGGTGATCGGCTGAAGACCGGCCGCTAACCGATCCCCCTGAGCGGGCGAGCAAACACCAGCTCGCCTCTGTGGGCACGCCTGTGCCTGCACCCGAATGCATCACACATCCAATGGAGGAAGTAGTCATGCGCAGCACCCGAATCGGCGTCGCCGCAGTCGCGGCACTCGCCCTGTTCCTGGCGGGTTGTTCGACCGCCGAAGACACCAACGATGACGCCGGAGGCGTCGACGTCGAGGCCGCTCAGGCAGCGATCCAGCCCTACCTCGACGCTCCGAGCGCCTTCCCGGTCACCGAACCGCTGGAAACGCTGCCGACGGGCAAGCGCGTCGCGCTCCTCGACTGTGGCTCGCCCGTTTGCGGGCTGTTTGCCGCGATCGCGGTAGCCCCGGCCGAAGCGCTCGGGATCGAACTGGTACGGATCGAGGCAGGAACGACAGCCGACGGCGTTGCTGCGGCCTTCGACTCGGTCCTTGAAGGCGGCTTTGACGGGGTGTTCGTGCCCGCGTTGGCGCCGTCGCTGTGGGAGCGCCCGCTCGCCGAGCTGAGCGCGGCAGGGATCCCGGTGGTCACGTCGGGTGTCACCGGAGTCGACACGACTGCGGTCGCCGTCGCAGGTGCCTCGGAGCCGTCGACGGAGCTCAGCGGGCGCCTCATGGCGCTCTGGGCGATTGCGCAAGACGGTGCCGACACCGACGTAGTCTTCTACGTGACGCCGGAGATCACCTTCCTCAACCTGCTCGGCGAAGTGTTCACCGAGACCGTCACGGAGGAGTGCCCCGGCTGCTCGGTACGCGTCGTCGACATCCCCGTCGCGACGTTCGGGAGCACCGCGCCTCAGATCGTTGTCGATGACCTCCTCGCACACCCGAACACGACAGCTGCCGTGTTCGGAGCCGGCGAGCAGGCGATCGGCCTGCCGTCCGCGCTGACGACGGCGGACATCGAGGTGAAGACGCTGTTCAACGCGCCCGACCCTGCGGTGCTCGCCGGCATCCAGGACGGCTCTTACACGGCAGGCTTCGGGCTCGACCTTCCCGTTCTCACCTGGACGATGGTCGACTCGCTCGCGCGACTGATGACCGATCAGGAGCCTGCGGAAGCAGCCACGAACGACGAACTTGTTCGTCAGTTCTTGACCATCGACAACCTCGAGGGCGACGTGAGCCACGGCTGGACGGGATACCCGGACTTCGCCGACCGGTTCCTGGCCCTCTGGGCGGACGCGAACTAACCCCCGGCGGCCCCGGCCAATCGCCGGGGCCGCCCCACCCCCAACTCACGAGGTTGCCCACGATGTCTGATCACCTGTTGGAAGTCCGAAGCCTGTCGAAGGCGTTCGGCGACAACTATGCGCTCCGCGACGTCTCGCTGACAGTCGCGTCCGGTGAGATTGTCGCCCTTCTGGGTCACAACGGCTCAGGCAAGTCGACACTCGTGAAAGTGCTCTCCGGGGTCTACCAGGCGGATTCCGGCGACGTGTCCTGGGGAGACGCCGAACGACCTACCTCGTTGCACGTCGTTCATCAGAATCTGGGACTCATCGGCGGCCTTTCGATCGCAGAGAACATCGACCTGGCGACATCCCACCGGCCGGGTTGGATCGTTCCCACACGACGCGGCAAGGAACGACGTGAGGTGCGGGACCGATTGCGCCTGTTCGGCCTCGATATCGACGTCGATACCCCGGTGGGCCGACTCACGGCGGCCCAACAGTCGATCGTCGCGATCGCCCGAGCGTTCCAGATGGGGGGCTCGGGGCGGAACGTCCTTGTGCTCGACGAGCCGACAGCAGCGTTGCACGGCGAAGAGGCGACCCTTCTGCACGACGCGGTGAAAGCCGCCGCAGCAGCCGGGTGCGGGGTGATCTACATCAGCCATCGGTTGCCCGAAGTTGTCGACCTGGCTGATCGGGCGATCGTCTTGAAGGATGGCGAGGTTGTCGCAGAGAAGGACCGAGGGTCCTTCGATCAATCCGATCTCGTGCGGATTATCGCGGGCGGTGAGCCGCCCAAGCATCACGCGAGCACGTCGGCCGCCAGCGACGACGTGCGCTTGAAGGTGTCGGACCTTTACGCACCGTCGATTCGCGGAGCCGACTTTGAGGTGCGCCGAGGCGAGGTTCTCGGCGTTGCGGGCCTCGTCGGATCGGGGATGGAGGCTCTCAACGGGACACTCTTCGGTGCGACGACCGCCGCGTCGGGCACGATCAAGGTCGACGGGCGACTCGTCGGCGCCTCGGCAGCTCAGGCCGTGGATGCCGGCGTTGCTTTCGTTCCAGCCGATCGTCGGCTCCGCGGGAGCATCGGTCAGTTCTCAGCACGCGAGAACTTGACCCTGACGAGTCACTCGGGCCTGCTTTCTCGGCTCGGAGCCATTCGCATCTCGCGGGAGCGGACTGAGGCGACGAGCTGGATGGGCCGCGTGCGGGTTCGTCCGCTCGGGGCCGCCGAACAGCGATTCGATCTCTTCAGCGGAGGGAATCAGCAGAAGATCGTGCTGGCCAAGTGGCTCCGAACGAGCCCGGGCGTCATCCTCCTCGACGAGCCCACTCAGGGGGTCGACGTCGGCGCGCAAACCGAGATCTACCGCTTGATTTCCGAGGCCGCCGACGAGGGCGCGGCGGTCGTCGTCTGTTCGAGTGACTCCAAGGAGCTTGCTTCCCTCTGTGATCGGGTGATCGTCTTTCGCGACGGCGTGATCTCCGGCCAATACTCCGGAGCCCGCCTCACGGAGTCCGCCCTGGTTGCCGCGACAATCGCTGACGGTGCCGCCGTCCCGAAGGAAGGTGTCTCATCATGAGTCAGGAACCCACGATCAGGTCGCGTGTGCTGCGCGCCATCGGATTCCGGAACGCGAGTGCGATCTGGGTCCTCGTCGTGATCGTCGTGGTCTTCTCGATCACGATTCCTGAGACCTTCCTGGCGGCCCGAACCTGGACATCGCTCCTCGACACACAGGTCGTCGTCGCGATCACCGCGCTGGCGCTCGTGATCCCGCTCGCGGCCGGGTCGTTCAATCTCGCGGTCGGTGCGCAAGTCGGAGTGTCGTCCATGATGGTCGGTTGGATGCTGGTTAGCATCGGGCTGCCGGTCGTGCCGGCGATCGGGCTCACTCTTGCGGCGAGCGCACTCATCGGACTGCTGATGGGGCTCGTCATCGTCCGTTTCCACATCGACTCGTTCATTGCGTCGCTGGGATTCAGCTCGCTTCTCGCGGCGCTCGTCACCTTCATGTCCGGCGGGCGGCAGATCCTCGGGATGCCGAGCGAACTCGTCGACTTCGGCACCGCTCGGGTGGTCATCTTCACCTACCCGTTCCTCATCCTGATTGCACTGGCGCTGGTGTGCTGGCACGTGCTTGAACGGACGCCGCTCGGCCGCCGGATCTACGCGACCGGCGGCAACCTGGAGGCGGCACGTCTCGCGGGAATCCGCACGAACCGGATCATTGTCGGAACGCTCGTTGCGTGCGGCCTGCTCTCCGGCGTCGCCGGGGTCCTCGTCACCGCCCGGCTCGGGAACTCAGACCCGACGATCGGGCCGGCGTACCTCATCCCCGCGTTTACCGCCGCGTTCCTGGGCTCCACCCAATTCAAAGGTGGTCGATTCAATATCTGGGGGACCTTGCTGTCCGTCTACGTCCTCGCCGCCGGGGTCAAGGGCCTCCAGCTCTCGGGAGCGCCGACGTGGATCCCTGATGCGTTCAACGGCATCGCGCTCCTGGTCGCCGTCGGACTCGCGTCATCTGCACGCCTGGGTGGCCGCCCCTCTCTCTTCGAGCGACTACGGCATCGGCGCGTGACGGCGCAGCCTCTCGAACCCCTCCAACAGAAAGACGCATGACGATGACCAGTGACATTCCCGGCGGCCGCATCCTGATCCGCGGAGCTCGTATCCTCACCCAGGACCCCAAGCTCGGGGAGTTCACCGGCGACATCATCGTCGACGGTGGCGTCATCGCCGAGATCGGCCCCAAGCTCGACGACACGGGCGCGACGGTGATCGACGGGACCGACAGGGCCGTGCTGCCCGGCTTCGTCGACACCCATCGGCACACCTGGCAGGGCGCCGTGCGGCAGACCGGAATCGGGTGGGACTTTCCGTCGTACCGGCAGCACATCCAGCTCACCTGGGGCCCCGAGTACACCCCTGACGACGTCTATTGGGGCAACCTCCTCGGCGCTCTCAACGCTCTCGATGCAGGCATCACCACGTTGCGCGACGAGTCCCACATCCAGAACAGTCCCGCCCACACCGACCAAGCGATCACAGCGCTACAGGACTCCGGCATCCGCGCCGCTTTCGCGTACGGGTGGCCGTCCATCGACTCGAACACGTGGATGCTGCGCGGAGAAGCCACCCATCCGGAAGACATCCGACGGGTTCGTTCCGACCTCCTGGCAGATGACAACGCCCTGGTCACGTTGCAAGCCATGCTCCGCGGGCCGGAGCTCTCGACGACCGAGGTCAGCGCGAAGGATCTCGGCCTGGCCCGCGAGCTCGGCATCCGCTCGAGCATGCACGTCGGCAACGGGGTGTGGGGCCCGATGTTCCGCGGCATCGGCTCGCTCGGCGAAGCGGGGCTCCTCGGCGACGACCTGCTCTTCATCCACTGCTGCACGTCAGACGACGACGAACTGAAGATGCTCGCCGACTCGGGCGGCACGGCGTCGGTTGCTGCTGCCCTGGAAGCCGTGATGCCCGGGCTCGGAGCTCCTGCAACGGGTCGTCTGCTGAAGTTCGGCATTCGGCCGAGCTTCAGCATCGACACCGAAGCAACGGTGGCCGGCGACATGTTCAACGTCATGCGCGCCGCCATCGCCGCCCGCGGCGTCGGGCTCTCGCTCCTCCCCGAGGTCTACGACGACCTCCCGAGCTTCACTCCGGCTGACCTTCTCGAATTCGCGACGCTCCAGGGGGCGCGGGCGACCGGTCTCGACGGGCGCACCGGGAGCCTCACGGTCGGCAAGGCGGCCGACCTCATCGTCATCAGACTGCACGACCTGGCGACCCAGCCGGCTACCGACGCCGCAGCAAGCATCGTGGGAGCAGGAAGTCCCGCACTGGTCGAGACCGTTCTCGTCGCCGGCGAGGTCAAGAAGTGGAAGGGTGCGCTCACCCACCCGAGCCTTGCGACGGTGCGCGCGCGGGTCGAGGAGTCACGCGACAGACTGCTCGCGACCCCGCTCGTCGATGGGTGAGCACGGGGCGAACTCGGCTCACGGCGACATCAACTTCCGCAGCCGCAAGTGGGTGCGCCCCGAAGATCTCAACGCCCACGGCACCCTTTTCGGCGGCAGCCTGCTGCGTTGGATCGACGAGGAGGCGACGATCTACGCCATCCTCCAGCTGGGCAACGGGAGGGTCGTCACGAAGTACATGTCGGAGATCAACTTCGTGAGTTCGGCGCAACAAGGCGATCTCATCGAGATGGGTCTGCTCGCGACGAGCTTCGGCCGCACGTCGCTGACCATGCGCGCCGAAGTCCGCAACATGATCAGCCGATCCAGCATTCTCACGATCGACAAGATCGTCTTCGTGAGCCTCGACGCGACCGGGCGCCCCGCGCCCCATGGTTTCACCGAAATCACCTACGCCCGAGACCGGATCCCGAGCAGTAGTTCGCTCGGCTAGGCATGCCGCGGAGACGGAGTCGGTGCGCGCGTGCCCTAGCCGTGCCCTCCAAGTCGGCCGAGAGGACTACTGTGATCCCGGGCACCGAGTCCGCTATTTCTTGAACTTGTCGAGTGTCGGAGGGCACGGGCCGGAACTCAGGGAGAGACCGAAAGGTCTCGAAAACATGTGAGGTTCATAGCCTCCGTGGGTTCAAATCCCACCGGTACCGCCAAGAAAAACCCCTGTTGATCAGGGGTTTTTCTGTCGCTAGCGACCTTCGAGACGCCGCACTCAGGTCTCTTCCGAGCGCTTCGGCAAGGTCGAGCCAACTGGCTGCAATTTGCAGTCCGCCGCCTAGAACTTCGTGAGAGTGTCGCGATGACGGTCGCAGCGCTAAGGTCCGAGGATGCTCTCGGACGAAGAGATCGCGGCCATCATCGAACTTGGGTACGAGCAGCGGTCGATCGAGTTCAAGGCTGCCGGTTCCCGGACGGATCGTCGGTTCCTTGCGCTGATCGCGCGTGCCGCGCTTGCGCTCGCAAATCAGCGCGACGGGGGTCACCTACTCATCGGCCTGTCCGAAGAGGGTATCGACGCCGACTCCTCGGGCCTGTCCGATGAGCAGGTCGACGAGTGGCTCTCATACGACGACTTGTCGGATCAGATCAACTCGTACGCTGACCCGCCTGTGGCCATTCAGGTTCAGAGGCGGTCGCTCCCAAATAGTCGCCCAATTGTGGTCATCGAGGTCGCCGAGTTCGCAGAAGTCCCGACCCTCTCGAAGAAGGACTATCCGGGCGTGATTGCGAACAGAAGTCTTTACACACGTTCGATGGCCAAGCCCGAGAGTTCAGCGTCGCACTCACAGAACGAGCTACGGGAGATCTTGAACCTCGCCACCGAGAAGCAGCTCTCGCGTTTCATCGAGACAGCTCGGCGAGGCGGGCTGTCCTTCTCCGGGCTCCCGACTGATGCGGACGCCTTTGGCGCACAGGCTGCATCGGTTCAAGGCGGCCCAACCTACTTCGCTGTCCCCGAGGTTGAGCACGCCCTGATCGAGATCCACCCCTCGACGTTTGACCCGGAATTGATCGAGTACAGGGCGCTTGCCCGCTCCGTGCGCGAGCGCGCGGTCAGTTGGCGAGGTTGGCCCTTCCCATTCGTACGAGACCCCCAACGAGGAGACGACTGGGTCGGCGAGAGCGTCGATACGCTCGACGGAATCGAGGTGTGGCAGTTCTTTCGCAGCGGACTGTTCGTTCACTACGAGACGATCGGGACTCGCCCGCCAGACTTCGGGTCGGCGGAAGGCGATCGTCTGCTCCCGATCTGGATGCCACTCCTGCACTTCACTGAGGCGCTTGAGTTCGCCAGTCGCCTTCAACGCGCTCACTGGCCAGAGTCGAGCACAGTGGTTCGAGTATCGCTGAACAACATCGAGGGGCGTCACCTTGTAGCGGGTCGGCACCGTAACCCGCTTCATGGCCAATACGTCTTCAACGGTGAGCAGTGGTCGAGAGAGATCGTCCTCACAGCAGAGCAGGCGCTCACAAGTACCCGGGGGAATGCGGTGCGACTTGCCCTCGACCTCGTCGAGCGTTTCGGCTGGATGCGCGGTAGTGAAGATGGTTTTCGAGCGATTCAGGACGAGGTTTTCGGTCGCGAGTCTGCTTAGACGCCGGCGCGGCTAGCATCTCGCCATGAGCGAGCCCGAAACCATGACCGAGCGACAGCAGCCGATCCCGAAGGCGCTGGGCCGCGTGTTCGGGCACATCGACTTCTGGCGCGCTCTCATTGCCCAGATCTTCGGAACCCTCGTCGGCGGCTTCTTCGCCGTGCAGGTGGCGCTTGGCGTCAACGGTCTGACTCGGTTCGACGGATGGACAACGGTCGGCCGAGTGGCCTTCATCGTTGGAGTGGTCGTAGTTTCCCTCGGCCTCCTGCTCGGCTTCGCCATCGGCATGAGCGTGGTGCTCCGACCGATCACGCTGAAGCTCAAACACACCTACTGGCGTCGGCTTCTTTGGGAGTTGTTCCTGATCCTTATCCCCATCGGAGGATCGCTGCTGCTCGTGACAGTCGCGCTACGTGAGGTGATCGAATGGACGTTCACTTGGTAGTTCGCCTCCGCGAGCATCGCCGCATTGGTCACCACTTACGCGAACGGATCGAGGGCCACAAGCGCCAATCCACACCCCAGGATGGCGGCTGACCGGTGGAGCCTGCTGATTATGGGGACTTCCGGGTCAATCGCAATGTCTCGGTGAAGACTTCGTATGCTGCTGGCAAGCAGATCGTCCAACTGGCCGATTGTGAGACGCGCAGTCGGCTCCCGGGAAGCTGCGAGATGAGCCTTTTGCCGCGCCCGAGTTTCGAGCCGATCCCAGGTAGTGGCGGTCTCGGCCGCGCGGGCGTCTGACATAACGGTCGCAACTCCGGGCGTTGTCGCAACCAGGTGATGTGCCCCGTCGTCTTCCCCGAAGTCGCTGGGCGAAACCATGGAAGAGGAGGCCAACACCTGCCCACCTGAGTAGGCGTTGTCGAACTCCAACTGGCGATGAAAGACCGGCGCTGCGTAGTAGATGTCGCCGGTGCCTGGCGACAGAGCGAGCTTTTCCTCAAGACGAAGAAGAGCACGATGCTGATGGCCATCCGTGTCAATCGAGTAGCGATAGTGGGGCGCCATGACCCCATCCCAAGTCGGGGACTTGGGATGCCTTCTGCTGACGAACGCTGGTCGCTTGAACTGGAGGAACAGGGCGTAGTCAACGAAGGCAAGATGGACGTCCCACCCCAGCAACTCCTCTTCGACCAAGGATGGAAGCTTGGGCGCGTGAGCTAGTTTGTAAATCGTTCCGAGACCGACCTCCGCCTCTCTGATGGCCGCGTAGCCATACGAGAATTCTGAGAACTCGGCGTCCATGAGACGAAGTTAGCGGAGAGCGTCAGTCCCAAGAAGAGACAACGAGGTTGCCGCTCCAGCCAGGAGTATGCGCGGATGGCCGCCCGACGAAGCCCTCAGGTTCACGGGCCCAGCGGAGCCGCCTCAGCGACGCTTCCTCTTCAATCCCTTGCGAGCCGAGGTAGACCCGGGCTTCGCACTAGGCGGCGGTGGGCTCGCCATTGCGCCGACCGGGAGTAGCTTCGCTATTACGCGATCCATCTGGGGGTCAGGATGAGGGAGCGTCCCGTCATAGGCAACGTCGAGCAGCTCCTTTGTCCCCTCGTCATAGATGAGGACCGCGCCGCGGGGGAACTTGAGTTGGTACTTCTTGGCTTTCAGATAGTCGTGCGCCAACTGTGTGATCTCACCTATGTCGCGCTGCGTTGGCCTGGACATCCAGACGAGAAGCCAAGAATCACCGAGGGTGTTTCCAATGGGAACAGTGAGTGTTCGTTCGCGGCCGTCGCGTGAGGATCGGGCGAGCAGTTGCTTCGGCGCACGTGACCAACCCGCCTGCACTTTGGTGGAACCAGATAGCAGGGTCGCCCCGAGGCTCAGCCACGCGTAGAAGCCCCGCGATTGAAGCTCGTCCGCTAGTCCGATCATCGGGCTACCGCTAAGGGTCGGTTTGGGTGCTGGGGGCAGGGCGCTGTTGACCCGGGAGTAATGCCACGCATCTAGGGGGTCGGTCCGAGTGCTGATAAGGGCGCGCCCTTGCTTGGCGCGTCGGCGAAGGTCGCCTGTGCTTGGCGCTGACAGGTGCGGGAGCGCCGCAACCATCTTGACGGGGTCAGGTGCAACGTAGAGCCCTCGTTCATAGAAGTAGAGGAAGAGGTCCAACTCGTCCGGGGCTGTGTACGCGAGTGAAACTTCAGGGTCACGACGGCGTCGGAGGTAAAGCAGAAACTCCGCGGGACGATCGACCACATCCACAATGATTTGGAGGTCATGGATGGAGACGACCCACGGGATGTGACTCTGATCAAGAAGCCCTGCGTCGATCAGGTCACTAGTCGCGGTAGCAACCCCGGAGAGGTCTTCGAGGCTAAGCGCGACAGTGTGGATCTCACGAACGTGACTCAGGTCGAGCCACCCCCCAGCGTGCAACCGGGCTCCGCCGTCCTCTTCGATTCGTCGCTGCAACCGGGCAGCCTGCTCCGACGCTTTGCTGATCAGGTCCGTCAGGTTGCGGCGGAGCTTGCGTGTGTCTCCGGCGCGAGCCGCGGGAGTGATAGCCACCGCTTTAGCCTCGACAATGATCGCGACATCATCGAGAACGAAGAGCATGTCCCCCTCGACCTTCTTCGTGTACGAGGCAGGATCCGCGAGGCCTTCCTGGTCGTTGGCCGGAACAAAGTAGTCAAAGCCCAAATAGGCGGTCGCGCCTGGAAGTACCTTTTCAAGAGCGACCTTGCCGATGTCCTCAAGCAGATCGCCGCGCCATTTCGCGTACTCATCCCACGCTGGTAGCCCCTTGAGCGCTTGCTCAAGGTTCTCCCTGATGGCTGGTTGGACAAGTGCGTCGTGAACCAGCATGAACTGCCCTCGGTCGGTACGGATGACCGGGTTCGTACGAAGCGGGTTGTCGCCCACCATGAACCCGTCCACGATCTCGCGGGTGGTTTGCGTGTGAAGATCGACAGCGAACCGGTCAAGCACTGCTTCGACAACCTGGATATCGAGTCCTGTCGCGGATGCGACATCCGTCGATGAAATCGCGACGAGGTTGGCAGTCGGTTGCCAAGCGGTGTTCCACATCTCCCGCATCTTCGCAACGTGCGCAGGATCCGGGTCCGAAGGCGGAGTCGCAGAGGCCTTGTCCAGGAATCCAAAGCTGGCCTCCAGCCGCTGATTCATGCCTTCAGTCTGGAGCTCGTGCAGTTTGGTCATGACGCTGTGGGCGTCTCGAGCGTCGAACCCCAGGGCAGCAGTAAGTGCCGACGGGGTCGAACCGTGGCCGAAAAGCCGATCATGGGTGGTTTGAATCATGTCGGGATACGACGTGTTACGAATCCAGACCTCGCGCGCGCGCGCATGCATGCTCACTCGCTCAAGGTCCTGCTCTGGCGCGCCTTTCAGGGTCAGCAGAAGGCGGGCCTCAAGCAACTGAATGATTCGACCGACTGCCTCAGCCCACTCGTGAGCCTCCTGGTAGAGAGCGTTAGGAACTTCGTCCGCAGCGGATCCATCAGTCGCTGCGCCGGAGCTGGTCAGTGCGATGAGCGAAAGAAGCTCCGCCTTTACAATCCCACCCTCGGTATCGGGCTTGATCAGA
Organism: Pseudolysinimonas yzui; assembly: GCF_014653215.1. Taxonomy (GTDB): domain Bacteria; phylum Actinomycetota; class Actinomycetes; order Actinomycetales; family Microbacteriaceae; genus Pseudolysinimonas_A; species Pseudolysinimonas_A yzui. Next base: position 27,397 of record NZ_BNAI01000006.1, read on the forward strand.
CCGGCGATGGCCCACGGGAGGCAAGCCAACCTCGCCAACTCGACCACGCGCTCCGGTCGGTGTTGTTGAAGTTTGATCTTCAGGCCATCTAGTTCTAACTCGATCTGTCGGTCCGCCTCGTCAAGGGGAGCATCGGCGGACAAGAGCTCGTGCATGACCGCCGCCAAGCGCGCAACGGAGTCGGCGACGGCTTCCGCGTGAATGTCCGGTGTGCGCTTGGACGCGGCTCGCGGCCCCCTGCTTCTTCCCTTTTTGCGCCGACTGCCGCTCATGGAGTCACTGAATCACACGCTGCCGACAACGGCTTTGCCGATCTTGCCCGATATCGAGACGACGCGAACTCCCGTCGACCCATCGCAGTTACGTCCTCCGAGGTTGGACGACTTGCGGTCAGAAGTTCGTGGTCGGCTGGTATGCCTCAACTGCTTGCAGTGATGCCCGCGCGAATAGACGCCACCACCCAACGCGTGCTGAGGTAGCACGTGGCTGATCTCGTCTACTACTCCCACTGCTCGCTCGACGGACTCATCGCGGATGAAGCGGGCGACTTCTCGTGGGCCTTCCCGCCCGAGGATGTGCATCGCGCCGCCAACGAGGCGACCGCCGGCACCGGCATCCACCTGCTCGGCCGCCGCACCTACGAGATCATGCGCTACTGGGACGAGCCGCAAGACGGAGGATCCGACATCGAGGCCGAGTTCCAACGCGCGTGGGCACCGGCGAAAAAGGTCGTCTACTCCCGCACCATCGACGAGGTGGGGCCGAACGCGCGGATCGAGCGGGAGTTCAACCCGGCATCCGCGCGGGCGCTCGCCAACGCATCCGATTCTGATGTCGCGATCGGTGGCGCCGATCTGGGCGGGCAGGCGCTGCGGGCCGGCATCGTGGATGTGCTCACGCTCGTGCTGTTCCCGGTGATCGTCGGGCGCGGGCTGCGGGTGATCCCCGACGACGTGCGGGTCGATCTCGACCTCATCGAGCGGCGGGACTTCAGCGGCGGCATCGTGCGGCTCAGCTACCGAGTAGCCCGAGCGCGCTAGCTCTGACCTCGTACGAGGTGTACGTGCGCGGGCGGCTGAAGTTCCGCGTCGGGCAGATGGTCGACGCGGCGTTCTCGCTCGTGGTCGAGGCGTGGCGGATGGTCGTGCTCCAGAAGGTCTCTCGCGCCTACGACATCGCCCACCCGGACGGACCCAACTAGGGCTTGCCTCCGGCTGACCCGGAGGCGGCCTCGACTGCGGCCTCGTCCGCCGGAGGAACTATGTCGGCGGCTCGGCGGCGCAGTCTCCAACTCCGAGTGAGGCCGACGACGATCGTGACGAGAATCACGACGACCCCGGCCAAACCCACCCATTCGATGCCTGGAATCGAATTGAGGAGTGGGGTGAAGAAGCCCAGCACGGTCAGGACCGCCCCGAACACCAGGAGCACAACGACGAGCGTGACGCCCGGCCGACGCCGTGAGTGCCCGAACAGCAGGATGCCGGCCACGATGTCCGTCACGAAGATGAGGAGCAAGAAGCTGTAGAGCACGGTCAGCCCCGTGCCGATGACCCGATCCCGCCGCAGTTGCACGATGCTCGCCCAGCCATAGACCGAGGTCGAGACCATCGCCAGGTAGGTGAGGGCGACCTCGAGCGGCACAAAGGCCAGAAACACGATGCCGGCCGCGCGCAACATCACGGTGCCCGCGGCGGTGATCACCGCAAGCAACGCAAAGTTGATCAGGAAGAAGGGGATGGCGCTGAGCTTCACCACGAAGAGGTCGGTCGCGAGCTGTCGCGTCTTTCCCGCTCGGACCTTCCGCACGCCGTCGATGGCCACCAGGATGAACGTGACGAAGACGAGGATGTTCCAGCCGATGAAGGCGGCGGGGACGACCCACAGCGCGTCCGCCCTGGAGAGTTCACCGAGAAACTTGATCACGAGGACGTAGATCACGGCTCCCAGCAGCATGACGCCGGCCTGAACGAATCTCACGGTCGGCAGCCTAGGGGCTCGGGTCGGCTCCGACAGGTAGGGACAACCCCCGGATCACGCCCCATCCGCCGGCAGGCTGTGCCAGATGTCGAAAGCCACGGCTGACGCCTGCTGAGCATCCCGGCTCGCGAGCAACTCGATCAGCTGCTCGTGCGCCGCGACGGACTCCTCGCCGCCGCGACTGAAGCGCTGGCGTTCCGCTCGCCGCACGAGGGGGCCGAAGTGGTCGAGCACGGTCTCGAGTGCATGGTTGCCGAGCGCTTCCACCGGGATGCGATGGAGTTCCTCGTCGGCGTCGAGCGCCGCCCCGACATCGCCGGCCGCCAGCGCTTTGGCGAACCGGCGGTTGGCATCCCTCATGCGATCCAGTTCGTCGGTCCGGAGGCGGCCGGCCATCTCGCGCACCGCGAGCGCGTGCATCGCGGCGATGACATCACGGGCGTCGCGCACGGCGGGTGCGTCGATCGCCGAGACGGTGGTCGACCGGCCGGGCACCGCCACGACCAAGCCGCTGGTGGCGAGACGCAGCAATGCCTCGCGCACGGGCGTTCGACTCACCCCGAGCCAGTCTGCGAGTTCGCCGTCCTTGAGCTGCTCGCCGGGGCTGAAGGTTCCGTCCACGATGGCGTCGCGCAGGCGATTGAAGACGTCGTCGCGGAGGAGCGAGCGATCGACGCGGGCGGCGTCTGCGGGAATCGGCATGCAATATGTTGCGCACGCTTCCTGGCCAGATGCAAGTCAGGAAACCTTTGGGAATATTTGCGGCATGCAATATATTACACATCACAGACAGGCAGAAGCCGTCGCAACGAAAGGGAAGATCATGAGCAACACCGACCACGCCATCAAGAACGTCGTGCTCGTCCACGGCGCGTTCGCCGACGGATCCGGATGGCGCAACGTCTACGACAACCTGACGGCCCAGGGCTATCGGGTGTCGATCGTGCAGAACCCGCTCACCTCGCTGGAGGACGACGTCGCGGCGACGACCCGCGTGCTCGAGCGGCAGGATGGGCCGACGATTCTCGTCGGCCACTCGTGGGGCGGCACCGTCATCACCGAGGCCGGCGTGCACCCGAATGTGGCCGGTCTGGTCTACGTCTCGGCGCTCGTGCCCGACGCCGGTGAGACCACAGCGCAGCAGTACGAGGGTTTCGCCGCGACGCCGAACTTCGTGATCGACGTCGGTGACGACGGCTTCGGCTTCCTCAACCCCGAGAAGTTCAAGATCGGGTTCGCCGCCGACACCAGCGACTCCGACGCCGCGTTCCTGCGCGACTCGCAGGTGCCGATCAACATGTCGGTGTTCGGAACCGCCGTGAAGAACGCCGCCTGGCGCGACAAGCCCACCTGGGCTGTCATCGCGACCGAGGACCAGTCGTTCGATCAGGCGATGCTGCAGCACATGGCGGCTCGCGCCGGCGCCACCGTCACCAACGTCTCGGCGAGCCACGCGCTCTACGTGACGAAGGCGGATGTGGTCTCCGACGTGATCGCCACCGCCGCGCAGGAAGCTCTCGCCGGCGTCCGCTGACACGGCTCGGGACCGGCCCGCCGATCGCGCGGGTCGGTCCCGCCACACACGAAGGAGACACGCATGGCCATCGCACCGTTCCAGGTGACGCTGGGGATCGAACTCGTCGCCGCGGGCCTCGGAGGCCTTCAGGGTGCTCTCATCGCGGCGGGCGAGCGCCATCGCCGCATCGACGTGCTCGGTGTCATCGTCATCGGACTCACCGTGTCGCTCGGCGGGAGCCTCCTGCGGGACGTCGTGCTCAACCAGCCTCCGGTCGTGATCTGGGCGAACTGGTACCTGCTCGTGGCTGCCGCATCCGCCATCCTCGGCATGATCCTGCAGCCGCTGTTCGCGCGCGCCGACTGGGCGATCACCGGGCTCGATGCCGTCGTGATGGGCCTCTTCGGCGCGATCGGCGCCTCGAAGGCTCTCTCGCTCGGCGTCGGTCCCGTGGGCGCGCTGGTGGTCGGCGTCATCGGCGCAATCGGGGGAGGGATGCTGCGGGACCTCATCCTGGCGCGCCCGGTCTCGATCCTGCAGGTGGGCACTCTCTACGCCGTCGCCGCCGGCGCGGGCGCCGGGTCGCTCATCGTGCTCGTCGGATTCGACGTGCCGGTGCTGATCGCGGGACTCGTCGCGGTCGTGGTGACGACGGCGGTTCGGATCCTCGCCGTCGTGTTCGGGTGGGCGTTCCCCGAGCAGCGCTCCCTCATCAGCGGACACTGACCCCGCTGGGTGGGTGCCGTCAACGCACCGCTGGTCTCGCTTTCGCGCGGTGGATGGCGGGGATCAGCGATCACGATGCGCGGGACGACGGGATCCGCTTACGGGGCGATGGCCGCCGTGCATAGACTCGCCCATCACGTGGTCGGACACCCCGCTTACGCACACGGAAGGCGATGAAGCCCATGGCGCACGAACAAGCCGCGCCCCTGCGCATCGGCATCCTCGGGGCCGCGGGGATCGCCGAGCGCGCAATGGTCGAGCCGGCGCGACAGCTCGACGGGGTCAGTGTCGAGGCCGTCGGCTCGCGCGATCCAGGCCGTGCGCGCGCACTCGCCGACCAGCTGGGCGTCCCCTCGGCCGGCACCTACGATGCCGTCCTCGAGCATCCGGACATCGACCTCATCTACATCGCGCTGCCACCGACGGAGCACGTCCGCTGGGCGAAGCGAGCCCTCGAAGCCGGGAAGCACGTGCTGTGCGAGAAACCCCTGTCGGCGAACGGGACGACGGCGGCCGAGATCGCCGACGCGGCCAAGGAGCACGGCCGCCGAGCTTTCGTGGGTTTCCACTACCGCCTGCACCCCTTCACCCAGCAGCTCCTCGAGGTCATCGGGAGCGGCGTTCTCGGCGACGTCAGGCAGGTCGAGTTCGACTTCAGCATCCCGCACTTCGTCGTGAAGCCGGGAAACATCCGGCTTGACGGTGCACTGGGTGGCGGCGCGGTGATGGACGTCGGGTGCTACGCCATCGATCTCACCCGGGCCGCCTACGGCGAACCCGCCGTCGAGTCGGCCACCTGCGTCCTGTACCAGGACGACCCCCGGGTCGATCTGCAGACCGATGCCGTGCTCCGGATCGGGGACGGCGTGCCGGTATCCATTCGGTCATCGTTCATCGGGGATGACGCCGGCAGCATGACGTTAAGAGTGTCCGGCACAGACGGAGTGCTGGATGCGAGCAGCGTCATCGTGCCGCAGTGGGGCGCCGAACTGCGCGTCACCGCCGGCGACCGGGTCGTCCGGGAGATCACGGCCGACCCGGCAGACAACAGCTATCGGGAGCAACTGGCGCACCTGGTCGGCGCGATCCGCAGCGGCGACCCCAGCATCCTGGACGCGGAACGGGGAGTCGGCACCATGCGCACCGTCGATGCGATCTACCGCGCAGGCGGCCTGCAACCGCGCTAACAAAGTCGCGGTGACCGAGCCGCCGGGTGTCGCACGTGCGTGCGACGATCCGGCCATCGAACGGCGGGAGGCGGCATGCGGGGCGAGGCGACCGTGTTGCACGCTGACCTCGACGCCTTCTATGCCTCGGTCGAGCAACGGGATGCGCCGAGGCTGCGCGGTCGGCCGGTGATCGTCGGCGGCGGGGTGGTGCTCGCGGCGAGCTACGAGGCGAAGGCTCGCGGGGTGCGCACCGCGATGGGCGGCAGGCAGGCGCTCGACCTGTGTCCGGATGCGGTGGTCGTTCCGCCGCGGATGGATGTCTACTCCCAGGCCAGTAAGGACGTGTTCGCGATCTTCCGTGACACGACCCCGCTCGTGGAGGGCATCTCGATCGACGAGGCGTTCCTCGAGGTCGGCGGGCTGCGTCACATCGTGGGCACGCCCGAGGAGGTCGCGGTGCGGCTGCGGGAGCGAGTGCGGGTGGAGGTCGGGTTGCCCATCTCGGTCGGCATCGCCCGCACCAAGTTCCTCGCGAAGGTCGCCAGCGCGGTGAGCAAGCCCGACGGGCTGCTCGTGGTCGAGCCCGACCGGGAGCGGGAGTTTCTGCACCCCCTGCCGGTAGAGCGACTGTGGGGCGTCGGCAAGGTGACCGCCGAGAAGCTGCACCGCCTCGGCATCCGCACGGTCGGTCAACTGGCCGAACTCGAAGAGGCGACGGCCGAGCGGCTGCTGGGTAAGGCATCCGGAGCCCACCTGCATGCGCTGGCCCGGTTGCGCGACCCTCGACCGGTCGACACCACGCGGCGCCGCGGGTCGATCGGCTCGCAACGCGCCCTCGGCCGACGCCCGCGTTCCCCCGACGAGCTCGACCTCATCCTCACCCAGATCGTCGACCGCCTGGCCCGCCGCCTGCGCGACGGCGATCGCGCGTGCCGCACGGTCGTGCTGCGTCTGCGGTTCGGCGACTTCGCGAAGGCGACCCGATCGCACACCGTCGGCGCCCCGACCGATCGCACCGCCGTGCTGCTCGCGGTCGCCCAGGGTCTTCTCGCCGACGCCCTGCCCGAGATCGCCGAGCGGGGCATCACCCTCATCGGCGTCTCGCTGTCGCAGCTGCGTCGGGCCGGCGACCTTCAGCCGGAGCTGCCGATCGACTGGGGCGAGGGGGTGCGCCTCGACACGGTGCTGGATGCCGTGCGCGAGAAGTTCGGCGCGACATCTGTCGCCCGTGCCGGGCAGCTCGGTCGCGATCCGGGGTGGTCGACCCCGCTGCTGCCCGAGCATGAGTGAGGAGAACATCCTCGGTGCGGGCCTCGTCAGTCGGAGACGAGCGTTCCGCCGTCGACGACGATGTTCTGCCCGCTGGTGAACGAGCCGGCCGGCGACGCGAGCCACAGCACGGTTCCGGCGATGTGCGAGGGCTCGCCGAACCGGCCGAGCGGCGTCTTCGCGAGACGGGCCTCGGCAAGGGCGGGGTCGTCGGTGATGCCGCGCGCGAACTCGGTTGCGATGACTCCCGGGGAGATCGCGTTCACGCGGATGTTGCGGTCGCCCCACTGCACCGCGAGGTTGCGGGCGAGCTGGGCGTTGGCGGCCTTCGTGATGCCGTAGAGGCCGATGGTGCGGTTGCCGCGCAGTCCGGCGAGGCTCGACATGATGATGAAGCTGCCGCCGCCCTTCTCGGCCATGAGCGGCAGCGCCAGGTTCGCAGTGCGCAACACGCTGCGCACATGAAGGTCGATCATCGCGTCGAGTTGCGCGTCGGTGCTGACCAGGTGCGGGCCTTGGTCGAGCGCGACCCCGGCGTTGCAGAAGACGGTGTCGAGGCGTCCGAACTCGTCGCGCACGCCCGTGATGAGCGCCGCGAGCTGGTCGGCGTCGGTGACGTCGCAGTCGACGCCGCTCAGCCGGTCGGCGTAGGGCGAGGCGGCCGCCACCTCGGCCGGACGATCGCCGGGCAGTGACGCGATGATCGTGCGAGCACCGGCGGAGGCGAGAACCTCGGCTGCGGCCAGGCCGATCCCCGACGCGCCGCCGGTCACGAGAGCGACGGTGCCGTCGAGCGAGAACAGCTCCTGCGCCGACGGGGTGGAAGTCACCCGACCATCCTCGCTCAGGCGGGGTGTGCCGGCGCGCCGATTTCGACGCGGCGGGCGGGCGCGTCGGGCGCCAGGAATCGCAGCAGCGACGAGCCCTCCTCGATCAGTTCGGCCACGTCGGCGTCGGCGAACGGCTCCTCGAGCGGTCGGATGGTCAGCGTCGCGGTGCCGTCGTCGCCGCGCTCGACGACCCAGTCGCCGGCGGTGAACCCGTCGACCAGCACCGCTTGCGGAATCACCCCGCGCCGCTGGAAGCTGCGCGTGTGCGCCTCGGTGACGATGCGCGACCGGTCGGCGAACGACAGCAGCGCGTTGTCGAAGTCGTAGAGGAACCGCGGGGATGCCGGGGTCGCCTCATCCGGCCGCGACGCGTCGGGCAGGTCGAAGAGTTCCACGCCCTGCTCGTCATGGAACGTCAGCAGCTCGGGCCGCATCGGGTCGACCACCTCGCGCAGCTTCGTGAGACCCGACCAGGTCTGCATGTCGCGGATGCTTGCCGGGCCGAACGCCGCGAGGTAGCGCCGGATGATGCGGGCCGGGTCGACCGGCGGGGTCGGGGCATCGCCGAGCCAGGCCTCGGCCGACGTGTGGGCGATCGCGCCGCTGCGGCCCCACACCCCGCGCGGCGGCACCTGCACCAGGGGCAGCTGGTTGCGCACCGCGTAGACGAGGGTTCCGGGTGGGGTGTCGGGCCAGTGCGGGGCGAGGATGTCGCCGAGTTGCTTGTTGGTCAACGCCCCGTCGGCGAGTGCCGCCCGGGCCGCCGCGACGACGGCGGGCACGTCGACATCCGCGATCGGTTTGCCGTGCAGCTGATTGCGGTACAGGTCACGGTCGAGCACCGGCTGGATCCACGGCCGCAGCGCCGCGAGGTCGCTCGGGGTGACGAGGTGCAGGGTGGAGCGCATGAGCGCCAGACGCACCAGCTCGCGCCGTTCGAGCAGCGCGCCCACGGCATCCGCATCGAAGTCCGCGAGCCGTGACCACAGCCCGACGTACCAGGTGTGCGGCGTCTGCGCCTGCACCCCTACGAGATGCTCGACGGCGTCGGGCACCGGCAGGGGGGAGCGTTCCAGCAGCAACTGCCGTTCGAGGGTGGCACGGTTGAGCGAGCGCCGCCCGAGCACCGTCGTCATCACCTTGGACGATAACGAAGGCGTGCGACATCCACCCGATCAGGACGGGTGGCTGCCGTCCCGTTGAGACGACACGTGCCACGCCGTGCGCCGCACCACGCGCTCAAGCTCATCGGCGCGCGAGCGGAACTCGTCGGCCGAGACCGACACCGAAACGGCACCCACCGTCGAGCCGCGTGCCGACCGCACCGGTGCCGCGATGCAGGCGAGGAGGGGCATGTACTCCTCCACCTCGATCGCGAGTTGCTCCCGGCGAACGCGGGCGAGCTCGCCGCGGAGTCCCGACGTCGAGGTGATGCTGTGCCGGGTCAGGGCACGGCGTTCCGTGCTCTCCAGAGCATCGTCGAGGTCGCCCGGGTCCATCGAGGCGAGCATGAGCTTGCCGAAGGCGGTGGCGTGGTTGGCCTCCGCGAAGCCGACATGGAGTTGTCCGATGCGCGGATGCTCGGGGGAATCGGAGATGTGCGAGACGACCACCTCGCCCCCCTGAAAGGCGGTGAGGTAGACCGGCGCGCGCAGCTCGTCCCGGGCGGCGTTCAGCAACCGCTGCACCGCGGGGGTCGCGAGAACCTGTTGCTGCAGTGCGATTCCGAGCAGCCCGACGGTGCTGCCGAGCAGGTAGCGGTGGCCTGGCGCCTGGCGGCGCACATACCCCTGCCTGTGCAGAACACCGACCAGCCGGTACGCGGTGGAGGTACTCACCCCGACCACGTCGGCGATGTCGCCGATCTCGAGACCCGCCGGGCTCGCTGCGATGGCTTCGAGCACGCCGAGCACCCGCTCGACCGACTGCGCACCCGAGCGACCCTCCTGCTCCATCGCAGTCGTCACGCGGCCATGCTACGTCGCACCGCGCCGACCGCGGCAGGCGGATTCGCCGACCTTTCGCACATCGTGGGAACCGCCGTTGTCGCGCGTTCGGCTTCGAACGAGCATTCAGGCATGGATGGCGCATCACGCGTCATCCCCGACAAGGAGGTCGTGCCCATGGCCAAGATCATCATCCTCACCGGTGACGCCGCCGAGACGCTGGAGGTCTTCTACCCCCTGCAACGGCTACAGGAGGCCGGATACGAGGTGCACATCGCCGCACCCGAGAAGAAGAAGCTGCAGTTCGTGGTGCACGACTTCGTCGACGGGTTCGACACCTACACCGAGAAGCTGGGACACATGTGGGATGCCGACATCGCCTTCCGCGACGTCGACCCGTCGGACTACGTGGCCGCCGTCGTCCCGGGCGGTCGGGCTCCCGAATACATCCGCAACGACGAAGACGCCAAGCGCATCGTGCGCCACTTCATGGAGGCGGGTGCCCCGGTCGCCGCGCTCTGCCACGGCCCGCTCCTGCTGGCCGCCGCGGGCACCCTGAAAGGCCGCACCTCGTCGGCCTATCCCGCCCTCGCGGTGGATGTCGAGTTGGGCGGCGGCGTGTTCGAGAACGGCGGGGCGGTCGTCGACGGCAACCTCGTCACCGGTCGCGCGTGGCCCGACAACGGAGTGTGGATGGCGGCGTTCCTCGAGGTGCTCGAGCGACAGGGTGCCGGCCTCGTGGCGCAAGGCGCTTCCCGGTAGGCCGGGACGACCGGTCAGGCGTGCGCCAGGCCGCCCGAGACGTAGAGGGTCTGACCTGTGACGAAACTCGCATCGTCGCGCACGAAGAAGGCGACCGCGGCGGCGATGTCCTCCGGCTGACCCATGCGGCGCACCGGCACCTCGGCAGCGATCGCGGCGATGAACTCCTCGAGCGGCTTGCCGATGCGTTCTGCGGTCTGGCGCACCATCTCGGTGTCGATGTAGCCGGGGGCGATCGCGTTGGCGGTGATGCCGAACGGGCCGAGCTCGATCGCGACGGTGCGGGTGAAGCCCTCGATGCCCGCCTTCGCCGCCGAGTAGTTGGCCTGACCGCGGTTGCCGAGACCCGAGATGCTCGACATCGAGACGACGCGGCCCCACTTCGCCTGCGTCATGAACGCCTGGCAGGCGCGGGTCATCAGGAACGCGCCGCGTAGATGCACGTTGATGACGGCATCCCAGGTGTCGCTCGTCATGCGGAACAGCAGATCGTCGCGCAGGATGCCGGCGTTGTTGACCAGCACAACGGGCGGGCCGAGTTCCGCGGCGCACCGGGCGACCGCCGCGGCGACGTCGGCTTCGTCGGAGACGTCGGCCCCGAGCGCCAGCGCCCGGCCCCCGGCGGCCCCGATCGACTCGACCACCTCGGCGCAGTGCGCCGGGTCGAGGTCGAGCACGCCCACCTGGAATCCGTCGGCGGCGAGGCGCCGGGCGACCGCCGCCCCGATGCCGCGGGCGGCTCCGGTGACGATCGCGGTGCGAGCATCCATGCGACCCAAGCTAGCTGATGCCCCCCGGAGCCCACCTAGGATCGGCGTCATGCGAGTCGCCGTGGTCGGAACCGGGGGATGGGGAGAGCAGCACGCCCGGATCTTCTCGAGGCGGCCCGACACCGAGCTGGTCGGCGTGCTCGGGCGCGACCCCGACCGCACCGCGGTGCGCGCCGCCGCCTACGGCACGTTGGGATTCACCGACCTCGACGTCATGCTCGAGCGGGCCCGGCCCGACCTGGTGACCGTGTGCCTGCCCAACGAGCAGCACTTCGAGGTGACCTTGCGGCTGGTGAAAGCGCGAGTGCCGCTGCTCGTGGAGAAGCCGCTGGTCTTCGACCTCACCGAGGCCGACACGCTGCTCGTCGAAGCCGCGAAGCGGGGTCTGTTCTTCGCGATCAACTTCAACCACCGCTATGCCGAACCCGTCAAGCGCGCCCATGCCGCGATCACCGACGGCGCCATCGGCACCCCCGTGTTCGCGACTTGGCGGTTCGGCGGGGAGGCGAACCACGGCACGTCGCGGCACGCGAACCTGATCGAGACCCAGTGTCACGGGTTCGACATGCTCGAGCACCTGGTGGGCCCGATCTCGTCGGTTGCGGCGCAGATGACGGATGCCACCTACGGCGACTGGAGCACCGTCGCGCTCGCCCTCGAGTTCCGGAATCGCGCGGTCGGCACGATGCTCGGCAGCTACGACTCGTCGTACGCCTACCCCGACTCGCAGCTCGTCGAGATCAACGGCACGGAAGGTCGTCTGATGATTCACGACACCGTGCGGGAGCTGAGCATCCAGCGCGCAGGCGACGAGACGGCTCAGGTCTGGCGCGCCGGGTACTTCAACGATGAGGCGCGCGATTTCCACGGCACGTTCGACCGGCACGTGGATGCCGTGCTTGCGGCCCTTCGCGCGGGCGAGCAGCCTCCGGTGCATGCCTCGGCCGGGCGCCGGGCGCTCGAACTCGCGCACGCCGCGATCACCTCGCACGAAACCGGGCGCCGGGTTTCGGTCTGACCGAGAGAGTGATCGGATGCCGCGCGGTCATCCGATCACTCGGGCGCGCAGCCAGGATTGCATCATTCATCACATGTATGATCTAATGGTGCGCACGCGGCCAGGTTCGGCCGTGCAGTCGTCAAAGACGTCGACAGAAAAGGACGCGACATGTCAGCACAGCATCACCGTCTCCCCCGCATCCGACGCGCGATGAGCCTGACCGCCGCAGCCGCGACCGTCGTGCTTCTCGCGGCCGGCTGCTCAGGCGGCACCGGAACAGACGATAGCTACGGATTCCCCGCCGTCGAGCAGGTGCCCGACAGCCCCATCACCATCTGGGTCGACGCGGACCGCACGGCGATCGTGGAAGCCTTCCAGGAGGATCACCCCGAGATCCCCGTCAACATCGAGACGTACGACGGCAACTCCGGCGGCAGCGACTCGTTCCACACCAAGATCTCGCTCTTCGACCAGGCGGGCGAAGGCTGGCCCGACGTCGTGTGGTCGACACAGGTGAACGACGCCAGCTGGGCGGCCCGCGAGCAGAACGGCGTTCAGGCCTTCGCCGCGGCTCTCGACCAGGGAGTGATCGACCAGGAGTGGCTCGACGGCTACACGGCGAACGCGCTCGACCCCGTCACGGTCGACGGCCACGTCTACGGCGTCCGCGACAACCTGGCGCCCGTGGTGTTCTGGTACAACAAGGCCCTGTTCGACGAGTTCGGGTACGAGATCCCGGAGACCTGGGAGGACTACCAGGCGCTCGGAGACAAGCTCGCCGCCGAGCACCCCGGATACATCCTCGGCTCGATCGGTGATCCCTTCACCGCCGTGCTGACGAACATGTGGAGCGCCCAGGCGCCGATCTACACGGTCGACGGGGACACCTTCTCGGCCGACTTCTCAGACGACCACACGACCCGCATGATCGACCTCATGGACCACATGTTCGCGAACGGCACCCTGGCGATCGAGGGACTGTTCACCGCCGACTTCCCGGCGGCGTACAAGGACAAGGTGCTCGGCATCCCCGGCCCGACGTGGTTCACGGGAGCGATCATCCAGAACCCCGACATCCTCGACGCGCCCGCGGGCACGTGGGGTGCCGGCTACCCGCTGCACTGGGAGGGCGAGGACATCGCCACCGGCAACGTGGGTGGCGGGTTCTGGTACGGCTCGAGCCACTCGAAGAACCTCGAAGCCGTGGGCGCCTTCCTGCAGTACGCGGTGAGCGGCCCCCGTTCCGTCGAACTGATCACGGGTCTCCCGGCCTACGAGTCGACCGCGAGCGAGTGGCTGGACGTGCAGGCCTCCAGCGGTTACTGGGCGAATTCCGACACGTTCAAGGATGTCGTCAGCACGGGAGCCAGCAACATCTGGCAAGGGTGGGGAGCGACGCTGGCCTTCAGCTCCGAGCCCGCCTGGGCCGAGATCGTGGCTCCGGCGCTTGCGTCCGGCGGCACCATCGCGTCGGTCGTCGACGAGTGGCAGACCAAGTACGAGAACGATGCCCAAGTCAACGGCTACACGGTCAAGTAGAGAGCGACAGCACCATCTCGCATCCTGACACCACGGTGCCCGCTGCCGCCCCCGCAATGGGGCGGCAGCGGGTCGCCAAACGCCCGCGGAGCCGAAACCGGGCGCAGACACTGATCGGCTACCTGTTCTCCAGCGGCTACGGAGTACTGCTTCTGGTCTTCGGCGTTCTGCCCATGGCCTACGCCCTGTACCTCTCGCTCACCAAGGCCGGGCAGTTCGTCGGCCTCGACAACTTCGTCAAGATCCTCGGCGACTTCCGGTTCTTCCCGGCGGTGCAGCACGTCGCGATCTTCGTGGCGATCTGGGTCGTGTCGCTGATCGTGCTCGTCGTCGTGCTCGCGCTCATCGTGCACGCCGTGCGCGTCCGGTGGCTCTCGTCGACCACGCGCTTCCTCTTCTACATCCCCGGGGCATTCGCCGGTTCGGCGGGCGTCATGCTCTGGCTCTTCCTGCTCGACCCCAGCGTCAGCCCGGTGTCCGTCGTGCTGGGGCAGTTCGGATTCACGAGCTTCATCCAGACCGTCGCCCAGCCCAACCTTCCGGTGATCTTCACGGTCATCGCGTTCTGGACGGGCGCCGGCGGATGGATCATCATCATGTTCGGCGCCCTCAACAACATCTCCCAGGAGATCATGGAGGCGGCCCGCATCGACGGCGCCGGCCCCATCAAGACCGCGTGGTACATCCAGATCCCGCTGTTGCGGAAGTGGATCGCGTACATGGCCGTCATCTCGCTCGCCTTCGGCAGCCAGTTGTTCGTGGAGCCCAAGATCCTCAGCCTGGCGAGCCGGGGCGTGGTGCCGAAGGACTACTCCCTCAATCAGCTCGCCTACCTCATCGCGTTCGGTCCGCAGGGGGACTTCAACGGCTCCGCCGCGATCTCGATTCTTCTGCTCGTCGTGGCGATGGCACTTGCCGCGTTCTTCGTCTTCAAGGGAGGACTCTTTGAGCGCGACTGAGTCTTCGAAGGCGGCCAGGCTCGGCGCCGATCCCACCGGGTTCGCACCCGGACGCTGGGTGGGCCGCGTACTCGCCGGGGCGGTCATCGTCTTCTTCACGCTGTTCTTCGTGTTCCCGCTGGTGTGGCTGCTGCTCGCCCCGACGAAGAGCACGACCCAACTCAACGGCCTCGACGGTGAGCACCCTCTGAGCTTCGGCTCGTTCGACCAGCTCGCCGAGAACTGGAACGCGCTGGTCGGCTTCCAGGACGGCATCATCTGGACCTGGCTCGGCAACTCGGTGCTGTACTCGGGCGCCGCGTTGGTGCTCACGCTCATCGTGACGATCCCCGCCGGCTACGCGCTCGCCATGACCAGCTTCCGGCTGCGCCGGCCGCTTCTCGTCGCGACTCTCATGGTGATGCTCATCCCGAACACGGCCCTCGTGCTGCCGATCTTCCTCGAGCTGAGCGTCGTGCGCCTCATCGGGTCGCCGCTGGCGGTGATCCTCCCGTTCTCGTTCTTCCCGTTCGGCGTCTATCTGGCGTACATCTACTTCTCGACGAGCGTCTCGCGCGACCTCCTCGACGCCGCCCGCATCGACGGCGCCGGCGAGTTCAAGGTGTTCTGGCGCATCGCGATGCCGCTCGCGACCCCGGTCATCGCACTCGTGGGCTTCTTCAACTTCGTCACGAACTGGAACAACTACTTCCTGCCCTTCGTCATGGAGCCCGGGTCGCGGAAGATGCCGGTGCAGGTCGGTCTGGCGGAACTGATCTCGAACGTGCCCCTGTTCAATCCGACCACCGTCTCGTCCATCACGATCAGCCTTCCCCAGCTCGCGCTCGCGACGCTCATCGCCGTCGCCCCGGTGCTGGTGATCTTCCTGTTCTCGCAGCGATTCCTGGTGAGCGGCCTGCTGGCGGGGGCCACCAAGGAATGACGCGGCGCTTCGGGATGGTGTGCCGGCTGCGGCCGGAACGCCGGGAGGAGTACCTGCGCTTGCACAGTGCCGTCTGGCCGCAGGTGGAGGCGACGATCACCGACTGCGGCATCCGCAACTTCACGATCTTCGTGCGCGGCGACGTGCTCTTCGGCTATTTCGAGTACATCGGGGAGGACTACGCGGCCGACCAGGCTCGCATGGCGCAGGATGTGGTGACGCAGGAGTGGTGGGCGCACACCGCTCCCTGCCAGCTGCCGTTCGATGCTGACTCGCCGGAGCCGAACTGGCAAGAGCTCGACGAGGTCTGGCACCTCGACTGAACCCAGGAGACACGACATCCGCACTCGAAAACTGCGCACCGGGGTCGCCCTCACCGAGCTCGGACTGGGCGCATCCTCGTTCGGCAACCTCTTCCGCGAGACGACCGACGAGGCGACCCACGCAGCGGTCGACGTGGCCTGGAACGGCGGGGTGCGCTACTTCGACACCGCCCCGCACTACGGCCTCGGCCTCTCGGAGAGGCGCCTCGGCGCCGCGCTGCGCGACCGCCCGCGCGACGAGTACGTCATCTCGTCGAAGGTCGGCCGGCTGCTGGTCCCCACCCCGGAGCGGGCGCACGAGCTGGATGTCGCGGAGCACTTCCTGGTGCCGGCCGCGTTCGAACGTCGGTGGGATTTCAGCCGCGACGGCATTCTGCGCTCCGTGGAGGGGAGCCTCGAGCGGCTCGGGCTCGACACCATCGACATCCTCTATCTGCACGACCCCGACCAGCACTGGGATGCCGCGTCGACGACGGGTGTCGACGCCCTGATCGAGCTGCGCGAGCAGGGCGTCACCCGCGCGATCGGGGTCGGCATGAACCGGTCGGCGATGCTGACCGACTTCGTGCGGCAGTGCGACATCGACGTCGTGATGCTCGCCGGCCGCTACACCCTGGTCGACCGGTCGGCCCTCGACGACCTGCTGCCGGCCGCCGAAGAACGCGGCGTCGGCGTCGTCGCGGCCGCCGTCTACAACTCGGGGCTGCTCGCCCGCGCCGAGGTGCCCGACGACGCGATCTACGAGTATCGCGACGCGCCCGCCGACCTCGTGCGGCGCGCCCGCGAGCTCGCCGCGATCTGCGAGCGGCACGGGGTGACGCTTCCGGATGCGGCGGTGCAGTTTCCGCTGCGGCATCCGGCGGTCGTCTCCGCCGTGCTGGGAGCGCGAGATGCCGCCGAGGCGGCGAGCGGCGTCGAACGCTACGCGCGCCCCATCCCGGAAGCCCTCTGGGACGAGCTCTAGCCGGCTCAGCCCTTCGGCGCGCGAAGTCCGTACTTTCGCCCGATGCCCGAGGCGAAGCAACCGGCCAGCCTGGGGAGGTGACCACACAGACTCCCACCCCGGCATCCACCCGCTCGTCGCGAGCTCGGCGCCCCGCCTGGCTCATTCCCGCCGGGCTGATCCTGCTCAGCCTCGTGCCCGTGATCGCCGGGGCCCTGCGCCTCACCGAGCTCGCCGTCGGCGCCGAGGTCACCGCGGCCAACGCGCGCTTCTTCGACTCGCCCGTGCCGGTCATCGCGCACATCATCGGCGCGACCGTCTACTGCCTGCTCGGCGCCCTGCAGTTCGTTCCACGGCTGCGGACGGGCCGCCCTAGCTGGCACCGCATCGCCGGACGCATCGTCGCGCCCGCCGGCCTCATCGCCGGGCTCTCGGGAATGTGGATGGGGGTCTTCTACCCGCGACCTGAACTCGACACGGCAATGCGGCTGTTCTTCGGCGCCCTCATGGTGACCAGCATCCTGCTCGGACTGCGAGCGGTGCTGCGGCGGGACTTCCGCGCCCACCGCGCCTGGATGATCCGCGGGTATGCGGTCGGCATCGGCGCCGGCACCCAGGTGTTCACCGCATTCGCGTGGATCCTGCTCAGCGGTGGCGCCATGCCCGACGCCATGACGACGATCGCGCTCCTGGCGGCCGGCTGGGTCATCAACCTCGCGGTGGCCGAGGTCGCCATCCGCCGGTCGTAGCATGAGCGGCATGATCCGGCGATGGCGTTCGGTGTGGAACGCGCCCTCCGCATCGCCGGCACCTCCGACGCGGGTGTGGCGCGACTGGCTGCTCGTCGCGCTCCTGCCACTGCTGGCCGTGTTCGAGGGCCTCGTGCGCACCGACCTGCCGAATGCGCTCGCGGCCGTCGTCGTCCTGATCGCGATCGTTCCGACGCTGTTGTGGCGCCGCACGCATCCTCTGCTCATGCTGGTGATCTCGTTCGCCGTCACGAGCGTCTTCCGCCTCGTCACCGGCCACGACCTGGGTCTCTACACGAGCGTCCTCTTGCTGCTGATCATCTACTCGGTGTTCCGCTGGGGCTCGGGCCGCGCGATCGTCGTCGGGCTCGCGATCATGGTCGCGTCGACCCTGGCCTCCACGCTCGCGCCGCCGATCGACCTCACCAACCTGATCGGCGGGTTCGCGTTCCTCAGCGTGGTGGGACTGCTCGGCCTGCTGCTGCGGTTCGCGGCCCGGTCGCGGATGCGCGAACTCGACCGCGCGAAGGCGAACGAACGCGCGGAACTGGCCCGCGACCTGCACGACACCGTCGCGCACCACGTCTCGGCGATCGCGATCCAGGCGCAGGCCGGCCTGGCGACCGCGGGCACGAATCCCGATGCGGCCACGACGGCGCTCCGGGTGATCGAGGGCGAGGCATCGCGCACGCTCAGCGAGATGCGCTCGATGGTACGGATGCTGCGCGGCGACGATGAGCCGACTCTCGCGCCCGCCGGGCGGCTCGACGATCTGCACCGACTCGCCGACGGCACCCCGCCGGTCGCGCTGACCTCGGCGGGCGACCTCGACCGCCTGCCCGAGCTGGTCGCGGCGGCCGTGTACCGGATCGCCCAGGAGTCCATCACGAACGCCCGCCGCCACGCCCGCGGAGCGACCCGCATCGACGTGCACGTCGCGGTCGAGGGCGACCGCGTGCACCTCACCGTGCGTGACGACGGCGCGGGCGGCGCGGCCGTTGCGCCGGGCTACGGCATCACCGGCATGACCGAGCGCGCCGCCCTGCTCGGCGGAGTGTGCACCGCCGGTCCGGCGCCGGGCGGCGGCTGGATCGTCACCGCCGATCTGCCGCGCGGGGGAGCACTCGCATGACGATTCGCGTGCTCATCGCCGACGATCAGGAGCTGGTACGCACCGGGCTGCGCACGATTCTCGACGCTCAGGACGACATCGTGGTCGTCGGCGAGGCGGCCGACGGCGAGGAGGCCGTGGAGGCCGCCCGATCGCTGCGACCCGATGTGTGCCTCTTCGACATCCGGATGCCCCGGCTCGACGGCCTCGACGCGACCCGCATGCTCGCCGGGCCGGGAGTCGAGAATCCGATGGCCGTCGTGGTGATCACCACGTTCGATCTCGACGAGTACGTGTACGCCGCGTTGCGGGCGGGGGCGCGGGGGTTCCTGCTCAAAGACGCCGGGCCGGCGCTGCTCGGCCAGGCCATCCGCGCCGCCGCCGAGGGTGACGCACTGATCGCACCGAACGTCACCGTGCGGCTGCTCGAAGCGTTCGCGCGACAGCCGCAGCCCGAGCCGGTGTCGCAGCCGCTCGAGCCGCTCACCTCGCGCGAAGAAGAGGTGCTGGCGACCGTCGCCCGGGGCCTCAGCAACGCCGAGATCGCCGCCGAGCTGCACATCACCCTCAGCACCGTGAAGACGCATCTGGCGAGCCTCATGACCAAGCTCGCGGTGCGCAATCGGGTCGAGATCGCGATCTGGGCACTCGGTCGCCGACGACCCTGAGCAACGCCTTCAGCGGATGACGGGGTCGCCTGAGCCGAACGCGTCGAGATCGCTACGGCGCGGCAGGCTCTCCCAGTCGCCGGGGCCGAGGCAGGCGAACGCCCCGCAGCGAGCGCCCTGGCGCAGGCGGTCGGCCGGGGCGAGGCCGTCGAGAAGCGCGACGAGGTAGCCGGCGACGAAGGCATCCCCGGCTCCCACGGTGTCGAGGGGGGTGATCTGCTCAGCGTGCGTGGCGAGTGCCTCGCCGTCGATCGAGGCGACGCAGCCGTCTTCGCCGAGCTTCACGATCACCTGGGCCGGGCCGAGGTCGGCGATGCGGCGAGCGAGTTCGGCGGGCGAGCCGGGGCCGACCAGCAGTGCGGCCTCCTCGGGCCCGGCGAAGACGATCGTCGCGAGCTCGGCCACCCGCCGGTACGCGGCCCGGGGGTCGCGGTCACCCCAGAGCGCCGTGCGGTGGTTCACGTCGAACGACACCGGCACACCGGCTTCGACGGCGGCGTCGACCGCGGCGAACACCGCCTGCTCGGCGGAGTCCGACAGTGCGAGGGTGATGCCGGTGACGTGCAGCACCCCGGCGGAGGCGATCGCGTCGAGATCGAGATCGCCGACGTTCAGCCGGCTGCCGGCGCTCGCCGACCGGTAGTACGACACCCGGGTCGTGCCCTGCGTCGGCGACTCCTTGAGCATCAGCCCGGTGCTCGCCTCGGGGTCGACCACGGCATCCACCGCGACCCCTTCGGCACGCAGCTCGCGCAGCACCCGGCGGCCCAGCGCATCGTCGCCGACCCGGCCGATCCACACGGCGGAACGGCCGAGCCGAGCCGCCCCGATGGCGACGTTGCTCTCCGCGCCGCCGATGTGCAGCGCGAAGTCCGACATGTGCTCGAGCGAGCCGATGCCCGTCGCGCGCAGCAGCCCCATCGTCTCGCCGAGGGTGACGACGGCGCCGGTCATCCGGCACCTGCCAGGGCGACGGCCTCGCGGCTCAGCCGCTCGATGGTCGCCACATCCCGGGAGGCGAGCAGCTGCCGCCCCGCCATCCAGCTGCCGCTCACCGCGGGCACGTTCGGGTGGGCGAGGTAACTCGCGACGTTGGCGGGCGACACCCCGCCGCTCGGCACGAAGGCGACGTCGGGGAAGGGCCCGGCGAGGGCGGCGATCAGGTCGACACCGCCGAGGATGTCGGCCGGGAACAGCTTCACGGCGCGCAGCCCGCTGCGCAGCACCGCGAGCACGTCGGTCGCCGTCGCCACGCCCGGCAGGATGTCGAGGCCGCGCTCACGCGCCAGGTCGATGACCTCGCGGTCGACCCCGGGCGTGATGACGAACAGCGCCCCGGCATCCGCCGCCCGGTTGAGGTCGTCGGGGGTCACGACGGTGCCGACGCCCACGAGCGACGTTCCGGCGTCCGCGATCGCGGTGATCGCGGCGAGGGCGGCCGGCGTGCGCAGGGTGATCTCGACGCAGCCGATGCCGCCCGCTGCCAGGGCGGCCGCGGCATCCACGGCGAAGCCGGCGTCGTCGATCACGAGCACCGGCACGATCCGATGCCCGGAGAGTGCCGGCGGCAGGGCGATCATCGGCCCAGCCAACCACCGTCGACGGGAAGCACAACACCTGACACGTAGTCGGAGGCCGGGGACGCGAGGAAGACCGTCGCCCCGGCGAGATCGGAGCCCGACCCCCACCGGCCGGCCGGGATGCGGGCGAGGATCGCGGCCGAGCGTTCCGGGTCGGCCCGCAGCGCCTGCGTGTTGTCGGTGGCGATGTAGCCGGGGGCGATCGCGTTGACGGTGACCCCGTGCGGCGCCCACTCGTTCGACAGCGCGCGGGTGAGTCCGGCGATGCCCGACTTCGCCGCGGCGTACCCGGGAACGTTGATGCCGCCCTGGAAGCTCAGCAGCGACGCCGTGAAGATCACCTTGCCGCGCCCCCGTTCCAGCATCCCGCGGCCGACGGCCTGGGTCAGCACGAACGGGCTCGAGAGGTCGATCTGCAGCACCCGGTCCCACCACTCGAGCGGGTGCTCCGCGGCAGGGGCGCGCTCGATCGCGCCGGCGTTGTTGACCAGGATGTCGATGTGCCGGCCGTCGAGCTCGCGCGTGAGGGCGAGGGTGGCGTCGCGGTTGGAGAAGTCGCACGACAGCGCCTCGAACTCGCGGCCATGGGCCCGAACGGCGGCTTCGATCGCGCTGCCCGTCGCCTCCTGCTGCGCGCTCACTCCGATGATGTCGGCTCCCGCGGCGGCGAGGGCTTCCGCCATCGCGAACCCGATGCCGCGACGGCTTCCGGTGACGAGGGCCGTGGTGCCGTGCAGGTCGAACGCGCTCACGAGTGGTCCCTCACATCGACGAGGATCTTCATCGCGCGGCCGGCCTCGAGGTCGGCGAAGGCCGCCCCCGTTCCGCTCAGCGGCACGATCTTGGTGATCAGCAGGTCGGCCGGGATGACGCCCCGCGCCAGCAGGTCGACGGCCGCTTCGAAGTCGGTCGCCTCGTAGACCCGGGCGCCGAGCAGCCGCAGCTCGCGCCAGAACATGCGCTGCAGATCGATCGGCCGCGGGGTGGGATGGATGGCGACGACGACGATCGTGCCGCGCACCTTCGCCAGGCCGGTGGCTCCGAGCACGGCGGGGGCGGCACCCGAGACCTCGAAGACGACGTCGGCGCCGGCCCCGCCCGTCCACTCCTCGACCCAGGCGACCTGGTCGGCGGCGGTCGGGTCGAGCGTCGCGAACCCGAGGTCGGCGATCTGGGCCCGTCGCGCGGCGTCGAGTTCGATGACGACGACGTCGGCGCCGGCGTCCCGGGCGACCGTCGCGATGAGCACGCCGATGGGGCCGCCGCCGATCACCACCGCCTTGTCACCGGGCGCGAGTTCGGAGCGGCGCACGTCGTGCACGGCGACGGCGACCGGTTCGACCAGGGCCGCGTGATCGAGCCGCAGGCCGGCGGGCAGCCGCACGAGGGTGCGGGCGGGCACGTTCCACACCTCCTGCAGAGCGCCGGGGGAGTCGATGCCGATGAAGGTCAGGTTCTGGCAGATGTGCTGGTGGCCGGCGAGGCAGGCCGGGCAGGTGCCGTCCCAGTCGAGGGGCATGACGACGACCGGATCGCCGACCGCCCATCCGGTCACCCCGTCGCCGACGGCGGCGACTTCACCGCTGGCCTCGTGACCGAAGATCAGCGGCCGGGTGACCCGGCCATCCATCGCGCCGTGCAGGATGTGCAGGTCGGTGCCGCACAGGCCGTTGTAGGCGACGCGCACCTGGACCTGCCCCGCGGGCGGCGGCTCGGGCTGCGCCTCGGCGGTGTCGACGGCGCGATCGCCGAGGTAACGGGCAGTCAGCACGGGGCCTCCTTCGGCCAAACACTAGATGTTTCCGGCAATCTTACGATGTTTTGGCCGCTGAATTGACGTTCCGAGCCCGAAACATCTAATGTTTGACTCGACACGCTTCAGTTCCAGTTCCGGGCGCACGCTGGAAGACGTCGGCGGCGTGACAGAACAGGAGCGCTCACCCCATGACCACGATCACGTCGGTCTCCGTCACCGACATCCGATTCCCCACCTCGCTGAGCATGGATGGGTCGGATGCGATGAACAAGGACGGCGACTACTCGGCCGCCTACGTGCACATCGTCACCGACGACCCCGACCTCGCCGGCTTCGGCTTCACCTTCACCATCGGCCGCGGCAACGATCTCTGCGTCGAGGCGGCCCGGCAGCGCGCGCTCCCGCTCATCGGGCGCGAGGTCGCCGAGGTGATCGGCGACCTCGGGGCCACCTACCGCGACCTGCAGAGCGACTCGCAGCTGCGCTGGCTCGGACCCGACAAGGGCGTCATCCATCTCGCGCTCGCCGCCGTCATGAACGCCGTCTGGGATCTCGCCGCCCGCGCCGCCGGGGTGCCGCTGTGGCAGCTGCTCGCCGAGATGAGCCCCGAGCAACTGGTGGATGCGGCCGACCTGCGCTATCTCTCCGACGCCCTCACCCGCGAAGAAGCCATCGCGATCCTCGCCGAACTCGCGCCGACGCGCCAGCAGCGCATCGCCGAGCTCCAGGGCACGGGCTACCCCTGCTACACGACGAGCGCCGGCTGGCTGGGCTACTCCGACGAGAAGCTGCGTCGGCTCTGCCAGGAGGCCGTGGATGCCGGCTACCGGCACGTGAAGCTCAAGGTCGGGGCGAACCTCGACGAAGACATCCGCCGGCTCTCGATCGCCCGCGAGGTGATCGGCCCCGACGCGGCCCTGATGATCGACGCCAACCAGGTGTGGGATGTGCCGCAGGCGATCGAGTGGGTGAACGCGCTCGCGCCGTTCGCGCCGCTGTGGATCGAGGAGCCGACGAGTCCCGACGACGTACTCGGGCACGCCGCCATCCGCCGCGCCGTCGCGCCGATCGGCGTCGCCTCGGGGGAGCACGGCATGAACCGGGTGCTGTTCAAGCAGATGTTCCAGGCCGGAGCCCTCGACTTCTGCCAGCTCGACTCCGCCCGGCTCGGCAGCGTCAACGAGATCCTCGCCGTCTACCTGATGGCCAAGAAGTTCGGCGTGCCGGTCTGCCCGCATGCCGGCGGCGTCGGGCTGTGCGAGCTGGTGCAGCACCTGTCGGTGTTCGACTACGTCGCGGTCTCGGGAAGCCTCGAGGGCCGAGTCACCGAGTACGTCGACCACCTGCACGAGCATTTCGTCGAGCCGTGCATCGTCGAGGCCGGCGCCTACCGCCTGCCGATGGCGCCGGGCTACAGCGCCGAGATGCACCCGGCGTCGATCGAGCGATTCCGGTTCCCCGACGGGGACTACTGGGCGGGCGCGGCCAGCGAGTCGTCGTCGTGGAGAAAGTCTTCGATCGCCAGCAGGTGATGGCTCATCTGCAGCCGGGCGCGGTCCGGATCGCGGGCGATGATCGCGGCGAGGATGGCCTCGTGCTCGCGGAAGGCCGTGCGCACCTGCTCTTCGTGCTGGAGGCCGAACGTGCGCCGAGCCAGCGCGGTGCGGTCGGCGAGCGCGTCGATCAGGGCCGCGAGGGCGCCATTGTCGGACGCCTTCGCGAGGATGCGGTGAAAGGCGAGGTCGCCCTTCAGCACCGCTTCGTGGTCGATGGCCGCCTTCTCGAACACGAGATCGTGCATCTCGTCGAGCAGGGTGCGCGCCGCGGCGATGTCGTCGTCGGTGATGTGCATCGCGGCGCGCGCCGCCGCCTCGGACTCGAGAATACGGCGCACCGCGTGCAGGTCGTGCCGGTGCTCCGGACCCTGCAGGTCGACCATGAACGCCATCGGCGCGAGCAGCAGGGTGCTGTCGAGCGAGGTGACATAGGTGCCGTCGCCCTGGCGTGTCTCGAGCACGCCCATGATGCAGAGGGCGCGCACCCCTTCGCGCAGCGATCCGCGCGAGACGCCGAGCGCTTCGGCGAGATCCTTCTCGACGGGCAGCCGCGATCCGGCCGTGAGGTCGCCGCGGGTGATCATCGCCTTGATGCTCTGAACGACGACATCGGTCTGCGAGAGGCCCGGGGGAAGGGCACTCACTACAGCGTCATCAGCTCGGGTCACGTCGCCATGATAGGGCCGCTCGGGGGATAGATCAGATGAAAGGGCGCGAGTCGTCGCATCTCTCACGCCCGATAAATCTGACCTTTACCGGGCAAACCGGCCAGGCTGGGGAGAAACTGAGGCGCGACAGCGCTAGACATCGGATGATTTTCTGGTTAGAGTCGCCCCAATCAGCAAGGAGGCTGTTCGAGGTGTCTGACTCCCGCACCATCCCCGGGCCGGCCGAGCTCGCCCAGTCGCCCGCCGTCGGCACGGCATCCGAGGCCGCACGTGCGCGGCTCGTGGGCACGATGCTGTGGCTGCTGCGCCTCGGCCCCTTCCTGATCCTCGTCATCATGATCGCGGTTCTCGCGGGACTCTCGCCGGTGTTCTTCACACCCGGCAACCTCGGCAACGTGCTCACCCAGAGCGCCGCGATCGCGATCCTCGCCATGGGGCAGCTGCTCGTCATCCTCACCCGCGGCATCGACCTGTCGGTCGGATCGACCCTCGCCCTCGCCGCCGTCGTCGGCGCGCTGGTCTACGCCGAGACCGACTCCGGATTCACGACGATCCTCGCCATGGTGTTCACCGGAGCCCTCGTCGGTGCCGTCAACGGCTTCGGGTACGTGTACGGGCGGCTGCCGCATCCCTTCATCGTCACGCTCGCGACGCTCAGCATCGCCCGCGGCCTCGCCCTCGGTCTCTCGGGCGGCCAGCCGGTCTCGGGGATGCCCGAGGTCGTCACCACGATCGGCGGCGGCTCGGCGGCCTGGCTGGCCTCGTGGTTCCCCAACGCGGCCTTCCTGGTCGCCGGCGTCGCGATCCTCGTCACCCTGATGCTGCGCAACCTGGTGTGGGGCCGCTGGATCTACGCGGTCGGCGGCAGCCCCGAAGGCGCGCGGCGCCTCGGCGTTCCCCGCAACGGGGTGATCGTGTCGGTCTACATCATGAGCGGTCTGCTCGCCGGAGTCGCGGCGATCGTGACCGCCGGCCGACTCAACGCGGGCTCGCCGACTTTCGGCCAGCTCGCCGAACTCGACGCCATCGCCGCGGTCGTGATCGGCGGCGCCAGCTTCCTCGGTGGCCGCGGCAACGTCGGCAATGCGCTCATCGGCGCCCTCATGATCGGCGTCATCCGCAACGGCATGAACCTGCTCAACGTCGAAGGCTTCCTGCAGCTCATCGTCATCGGCGTCGTCATCGTCATCGCCGTCGAGTCCGATGTCATCCGCACCCGGCTCGAGGCGCGGTTCCGAGTTCTCAAGGCGGCGTCAGCATGACCGACACTCCGACCCTCGCCATCACCGGCGCGACCAAGCGCTTCGGGGCCGTGCTCGCCCTCGACGACGTCTCGTTGCACGTTCGGGCCGGCGAGATCCTCGCACTGCTCGGCGACAACGGTGCCGGCAAGTCGACCCTCAT
Source organism: Pseudolysinimonas yzui (assembly GCF_014653215.1). Classification (GTDB taxonomy): domain Bacteria; phylum Actinomycetota; class Actinomycetes; order Actinomycetales; family Microbacteriaceae; genus Pseudolysinimonas_A; species Pseudolysinimonas_A yzui. The sequence continues at coordinate 53,543 of NZ_BNAI01000006.1, forward strand.
CAAGTGCATCAGCGGTGTTCACCGTCTCGACGCGGGAACCATCGAGGTCGACGGCGAGCCCCTCACGATGACCAGCCCTGCGGTCGCCCGCGACGCCGGCATCGAGACCGTCTACCAAGACCTGGCCCTCTTCGACAACCTCGACACGACCGCCAACTTCTTCGTCGGTCGCGAAGAGGCGGTGCCGCGGTGGCTGCCGCGGGGCCTGCGGTGGATGAAGCAGAAGCAGATGACCGCGCACTCCACCGACCTGGTCGGGCGGCTGAAGATCAACCTTCCCCAACGTTCCGCGCAGGTCGGCATGATGTCCGGTGGCCAGCGCCAGGCGATCGCGGTCGCCCGCTCCGCCGCCTTCGCATCCCGCGTCGTCATCCTCGACGAGCCGACCGCCGCTCTCGGGCTTCGTGAGTCGCGCCAAGTGCTCGACCTCATCCTCAGACTCCGTGACGAAGGGTGCGCGGTGATCGTCATCTCGCACGCCATGGATCACGTGATGGAACTCGCCGACCGCGCGGTCGTCATGCGCCGGGGCCGCGTGGTCGGTGAAGAAGTCCCCACTCCTGCGAATCGAGCCCGGCTCGTCTCGCTCATCGTCGGAGGAGACGACTGAGCGACGCCCCAATGGCCCCCAGAACCCCGGCAACCACCTCAACCAAGAAAAGGAATGCGATGAAGAAGATGCGCTACTTGCGCGCTGCCGCAGCTGCGGCTGCAGCGGCCGTTGCGCTGTCGCTGACAGCGTGTAACACGCCCGCCCCCGGGGGCGGTGACGACGATGTGATCACCATCGGGTTCATCACCAAGTTCCCCGTCGACTTCTTCGACATCATGGTCGATGCCGCGAAGGCGTGGGACGAGGCCGAACCCGGCGCGGAGGTGCTGTTCGCCCAGGGCGAGAGCGGAACCGACGACGAGGGTCTGATCGCCGCGATCCAGTCGTTCGTCACCCAGGGCGTCGACGCGATCGCCATCACCCCGACGAGCCCCGCACTCGCCGACGAGCTGCAGAAGGCCGTCGACGCCGGCATCGAGGTCGTGCTCATCGACAACGACATCCCCGACTGGGACGGCAAGTCGACGGTCGTGACGACCGACAACTACGCCGGCGGTCAGCTCGCGGGCACCTGGCTCGCCGAGAACCTGCCGGACGGCGCCACCATCGCCGTCCTCCAGGGTGTGCTGGGCAACCCGTCGCTCGACGCTCGCGTCGACGGCATGCTCGACACGCTCGGTGACGCGGCCGAGGTCGTCGCGACGGTTCCGACCGACTGCGACCAGACCAAGGGTCTCGACGCCGGCCAGGACATCATCACGGCCAACCCCGGCCTGACCGCCATCTACGCCGCCTGCGGCCCGCCGCTGCTCGGCGCGCTGGAGGCCGTCAAATCGGCTGGGCTGTCGGGTCTGATCACCGTCGGATTCGACGCGTCGCCCGACGAGGTGGCCTCGATCCTGGCGGGTGACCAGACGGCGTCGGTCGCGCAGTTCCCGGCCAAGATGGGAGAACTCGGCGTTCAGGCGGCGTTCGACGCGGCCAACGGCGAGGACCTCCCCGACCTCATTGACACCGGCACCGAGATGGTGACCAAGGACAACGCGGCCGACTTCCAGTAATCCCTCTCTCCCCCAACACACGCGCCGTCGTGCCGGTCGAGCTCCCCCACTCGACCGGCACGGCGGCCGTGTCACGGAACGACCACGATTCAAAGGAACACCGTGAACTCCGCGCGCATCATCGACAGCCACGTGCACTTCTGGGACCGCGAACGGTTCACCACCCTCTGGCTGCAGGACGCCGACGCGGCCCTTCAGCCCTCCCACCTGCCGCGCGACCTCGCCGCCACCGGCTGGTCGGCGGACGCCATCGTCGCCGTGCAGGCCGAATGCGTTCCCGAGCAGGGCATCGCCGAGGCGCGCTGGTTCTCGCAGCTCGCGCCCGAGGCCCCGGTCGAGGCGGTCGTGGCCTTCGCCCCGCTCGACGTGCCGAGCGACCTGCCCGCGCACCTCGCCGCGCTCGCCGAGCTTCCCCTCGTGGTGGGCGTGCGCCGCCTACTTCAGGACGAGAACCCGCAGCTGGCGAGGTCGCCCGAGTTCGTCCGTGGGGTGCAGGCGCTCGCCGCCTACGACTTCACGATGGATCTCTGCATCCGTCAGCTCCACTTTCCGGCGGTCATCGAGCTGGTGGCGCAGTGCCCCGACGTGCAGTTCGTGCTCGACCACCTCGGCAAGCCGACGATCCAGGCCGACGCCTTCGATTCCTGGGCCGCCGACATGGATCGGCTCGCCGCGCTGCCGAACGTCGTCGTGAAGCTGTCGGGGCTCCTGACCGAGGCGGCACCCGACCAGCGGACGACCGCCACGCTCGCCCCGTGGTTGCGCCACGCCCTTGAGACCTTCGGCCCGGCCCGGTGCATGTTCGGAAGCGACTGGCCGGTGCTGAACCTGGGCGGAGGGTTCGAGCTCTGGAAAGGTATGATGTTTGACGTGCTCGATGGCTTCAGCGGGGATGAGGCGGCGCACGTGTGGAGCGGCACCGCGGAGGCGATCTACCTCTCGCGGACCCGACGGGATGCGCCGTGATCCTCGCCCAACTCGGTGAACCCGGCGCTCAGATCCCGGTCGTGCAGGTGGCGGGCACCAGCTTCGATCTGCGACCGATCGCCCCGGCCATCGATCGGTCCTTCTTCGCCGCCGACGGCATCCGCGCCGTGTCAGACGCGCTCGCCCAGGGCACTCTCATCGAGCTGCCGGGTGCCGCCAAGCTGCGGGTCGGCCCGCCGGTGCAACCCGGAAAGATCGTCTGCATCGGGCTGAACTACCGCGGCCACGTCGCCGAGACGGGCGCCGAGCTGCCGCCCGAGCCCGTCGTCTTCCTGAAGGACCCGACGACGGTGGTGGGCCCGTTCGACGACGTGCGCATTCCGCGCGGGTCGGTGAAGACCGACTGGGAGGTCGAGCTCGGCGTGGTGCTGGCGGGCGAGGCCCGCTACCTCGACTCCCCGGCGGAGGCCGAGGCCCTGGTCGCCGGCTACGTCGTCTCGCACGACGTGTCGGAGCGCGAGTTCCAGCTCGAACGCGGCGGCCAGTGGGACAAGGGCAAGAGCTGCGAGACCTTCAACCCGCTGGGCCCGCACCTGGTGACCGCCGACGAGGTGGCCGACCCGCGCGCCCTCGACCTGCGGCTGTGGGTCAACGGCGCGCAGATGCAGGCCGGCAACACTTCCGACATGATCTTCGACGTGCCGTACCTGGTCTGGTATCTGAGCCAGTTCATGGTGCTGCACCCGGGCGACCTCATCAACACCGGCACCCCGTCCGGGGTCGCGCTCGGCCGACCCGACCAGCCCTACCTGGTGGCGGGGGATGTCGTCGAGCTCGAGATCGACGGACTGGGCCGGGCCCGCCAGACCCTGGTGGCGGCATGAGCGAGCGGGACCTCGACGGGCTCGTCGCGGTCGTCACCGGGGGAGCCGCCGGGATCGGCCTGGAGACCGCCCGCACCCTCGCCGCCCGGGGGGCGACGGTGGGCGTCTTCGACCTGTCGGTCGAGGGGCTGCCGACCGAGTTGCACGGCTACACCGTCGACGTGCGCGACCGGGCATCCATCGCGGCGGCGGTCGATGCGCTGACGGCGGAATGCGGCGGCATCGACATCCTCGTCAACAACGCGGGCATCGCCGCGGTCGGCACGGTCGAAGAGAACGACGACGCCGACTGGGCGCGCGTGCTCGACGTCAACGTCACCGGAATCGCCCGGGTCACCACCGCCGCGCTGCCCTGGCTGCGCCGGTCGGCCCACGCCGCAGTGGTCAACGTCTGCTCCATCGCCGCTCTCAACGGCTTGCCGCGTCGGGCGCTGTACTCGGCATCCAAGGGCGCCGTGTTGTCGCTCACCTTCGCGATGGCTACCGACCACGTCGGCGAGGGCATCCGAGTGAACGCGGTGAGTCCCGGCACGGTGGCGACCGAGTTCGTCGACCGGCTGCTGCAGACCTTCGACGACCCCGTGGCCGAACGCGCCGCGATGGATGCCCGCCAGGCCATCGGGCGGATGGTCACCCCGCGTGAGGTGGCCGACGCGATCGCGTTCCTCGCGAGTCCGCGGTCGAGCGCGACCACCGGCACCGCGCTCGAAGTGGACGGCGGGGTGACGCACCTACGGGTGCGGAACTGAGGCATCGCGCCGATAATGGGGCATGGCGCTCGCCGAACATCCCCTCCTCGACCGCATCCGTGAGTCGGTGATCGGCGACGACCAGGTGATGCCCGGCCCGTTCGGCCCGCGCCGCATGACGTACGCCGACTACACGGCGAGCGGCCGGTCGCTGACGTTCATCGAAGACTTCATCCGCGACGAGGTGCTGCCGCGTTACGCGAACACCCACACCGAGTCCTCCGGCACGGGGTTGCAGACGACGCGACTGCGTGAGGATGCCCGCGCCGCCATCCGCCGCAGCGTGCACGGCACCGACGACACCGTCGTGATCTTCACCGGCAGCGGGTCGACGGCCGCGATCGACAAGCTGGTCGGCATCCTCGGGTTGCGCATCCCGGCCGACCTCGACCGCCGCTACGGGCTGAGCGCGACCATCCCGAAGGAGCAGCGGCCGGTCGTCTTCATCGGACCGTTCGAGCATCACAGCAACGAGCTGCCGTGGCGCGAGAGCATTGCCGACGTCGTCACCATCCCCGAAGACGGAGACGGGCACGTCGACATCCATGCCCTGGAAGAAGCCCTCGCGACGTACGCCGACCGCCCGCTGAAGATCGGCTCGTTCAGCGCCGCGAGCAACGTGACCGGCATCATCACCGACACGTCGCTCGTCACTCGCACCCTGCACGAGCACGGCGCCCTCGCCCTCTGGGACTTCGCGGCCGCCGCCCCGTACGTCGACATCGACGTCACGGCCGGCGACTTCGACGCCGTGTTCCTCTCGCCGCACAAGTTCATCGGCGGGCCGGGAACCCCGGGGGTGCTGATCGCGCACCGCCGTATCCTCACCAACTCGGTGCCCGACGTCGTCGGCGGCGGCACCGTCGCCTACGTGAACCCGCTCGAGCATCGCTACCTCACCGACCCCGCGCACCGCGAGGAGGGTGGCACGCCGGCGATCATCGAGTCGATCCGCGCGGGTCTGGTGTTCCAGCTGAAGGATGCCGTCGGCGTCGGCACCATCCGTGCGGTCGAAGACGAGTTCCTGACCCGCGCGGTGGAGTCGTGGCACCGCCACCCCAATATCCAGATCCTCGGCAACCCCGACGCCGAGCGACTCTCGATCATCTCGTTCGTCGTGAAACGTCCGGGCGGCAAGTACCTGCACCACAACGCGGTCGTCGCGATCCTCAACGACCTGTTCGGCATCCAGTCGCGGGGCGGATGCTCGTGCGCCGGCCCGTACGGGCACCGGCTGCTCGGCATCGACATCGAGCGTTCCCACGAGTACGAGCGCGAGATCGCCCGCGGCTGCGAAGGCATCAAGCCCGGCTGGGTGCGGGTGAACTTCAACTACTTCATCAGCGAAACCGTGTTCCGCTACATCGTGGAGGCCGTGGAACTCGTCGCCGACTACGGCTGGAAGCTCGTGCCGCACTACCGGTTCTCGCTCGAGTCGGGACTCTGGCGCCACGAGAACGGCCCGGTCGAGCCGCCGCTGCGGCTCACCGACGTGGGCTACGACGCCGACGGCCGGATGACCTACCCGCGGCACGACGACACGGCCCCGGAGTCGGTGCTCGCCGACTACCTCGACGAGGCGCGGGCGCTGTTCGCGTCACTGCCGGATGTCGACACGGTTCCGCAGGCGACGGATGCCGTGCTCGGCGACGATCTCGAACGGTTGCGGTGGTTCGACCTGCCGGCGGTGTCGCTGCCGTGAGCACTCCCCAGCTCACGCCGAAGGATTCGGTGCGCACCTGGTTGAAGCACCCCGTCGGCGGACCGCTGATCCGGGATGCCCTCGCCGAGGCGGGCGTCGACGAGAAGGTGCTCGCGCCGGTCGGGTTCTTCTCGCTGGAACGCGTCGTCGCGATGGCCGGTGACCGCATCCCGGAGGGCGTCATCGACGAACTCGTGCGACGCGCCAACGGCGACTGACGGCGATCTGCCGCCGCCGCCACCGCTTCGAGCAGCTCGAAGATCGCGTGCTGCTCGTCGCACGACGCAATCCGACGTTGCCTCGACTCCCGTCGAGTTAGTGCGGATTTTCGTTGTTTGCGCAACCCGGGCGATCGTTCTATCCGCAAGTTTCCGCAAGTGATGCGCATTAATTCCCTGATTTCTTGCGGCTGATTTCGAAGAAAACCTAAACTCCACGCAGCAGTACTCGTGACGATCACGAATACCTCACTACAACGAAGTCAGAGAGGACACAGCAATGAACCGACGAAAGACAGCGGCGATCGCCGGGGTCGCGGCCTTGGGCCTCGGCCTCGCGGCATGCGCGGGAGGAGGCTCGACGGGGTCGTCGGGCGGCGACGAGAACACCGTCACCTTCCGTTCCTGGAGCCCCATCGAGCAGACCACCCAGCAGATGGTCGACGCCTTCGAAACGGCCAACCCGGGAACCACGATCGAGGCCACGATCTTCAACTACCCGGAATACCTGGTCGACCTTCAGACCCGGGCGAGTTCCAACACGTTCCCCGACATCGTCGGCCTGCAGCCGGGTGCGCTCACCCAGCAGTACCGCTCCAACCTGATGCCGCTGCAGGACTGCGCCGCATCGGTCTGGGGAGAAGATTGGCAGAGCAAGTTCTATCCGATCGGGATCGAGCAGGCCCGCGCAGGCAACCCCGAGGGCGACGAGAACTTCTACTCGCTGCCGATCCTCGTGCAGACGGTCAACCTGTGGGCCAACACGGAACTGTTCGACGCGGCCGGGGCCACCATCCCGACCACCTGGGACGAGCTCAAGGCCACGGTCGGGCAGCTCTCGGGCGGCGACTACGCGCCGTTCATGCTTCCCGCCAAGGACGGCTGGCTGCGCAACGCGGTGTTCCTGCAGATCGTCAACAACGTGAACCCCGGCCTGGTCTACCAGGCGGAGAGCGGCGAAGACTCGTGGACGAACCCCGACATCGTCACCGCCCTTGAGTACTGGGGGAAGCTCTTCACCGACGGCATCGCTCAGGAGGGCGCCATCGGCTTGGATGCCTACCCGAGCGGTGCGAACCAGTTCGAGGCGGGCAACGCGGCGATGATCCCGCTGGGCGCGTGGTGGATTCAGCAGTCTGATCCCACCAAGGACCAGTCAGAGATCCCGCCGCTCTCGCAGGGCATGGCCGGCTTCGAGCCGTTCCTGTTCCCGACCATCCCCGGTGGGGCCGACGAGTCGCAGTTCGTCGGCGGCATCGACGTCGCGCTCGGCATCTCCAAGGACGCAGCCAACCCCGACCTCGCCTGCAAGGTGCTGACGGACTGGATCGCCGGTGAAGGCGGACAGAAGCTCGTCGACACCATGAACGACGTGCCCGCGGTGGCCGGCCTCGAGCCGTCGACCTTCACGAGCGACAAGCAGGAGGCGATCTGGAACACGTTCGTCAACGACTGGCTGCCGCAGGTGAAGTACTCGCGCTACTTCGACGACCCCAAGGTCGACCAGGCCGTAGCGGATGCCCTCGCGGCGGTCGCCACGGGAGCGCAGACCCCTGAAGAGGCCGCCGCGGCGATTCAAGCCGTCTCTGACGAGGTCAACGGATAACACAACCCTGCGAGGGGATGCCTCGGCCCGCTTACAGCCGAGGCATCCCGTCAGGTGGATTCCCATGAGAACCAAGCTCAGACAGAACACGACAGGACTCCTGTTCCTGCTCCCCGCCCTCACCCTCTTCGCGGTCTTCGTCGTCTACCCGATCGTCTACAACATCCAGGCGAGCACCCTCGAGTGGGACGGCGTGAACCCGGGAACGTTCATCGGCCTGGACAACTACGTTCGGCTGTTCCAGGACCCGACGTTCCTCATCACCCTCCGCAACTCGGCGTACTGGATCCCGCTCACCATCGTGCCGCAGGCGCTCATCGGCCTCCTGCTGGCCCTCGCCCTCAACCGCGGGATCTTCGCCAGCACCTTTTACCGCGCGCTGTTCTTCATCCCGGCGATCCTCTCGCCCGTCGTGGTGGGGATCGTCTGGCAGCGGGTCATGGATCCGTTCAACGGCGTCTTCGCCTCGGTGGGCAAGGCGACGGGGCTCGACTGGCTGGGAGGCAGCTTCCTGGCCGACCCCGACACCGCGATCTTCGCGGTCATCGTCGTCAACATCTGGATGTGGACCGGCTTCTCGATGCTGTTCTACCTGGCTGGTCTGCAACTCATCGATACCAGCGTGCTGGAGGCCGCCCGGATCGACGGTGCGAACTCCTTTCAGACCACCTGGCGCATCACCTTTCCCCTGCTCAAGTCGACCCACCTCTCGCTGCTCCTGCTGGGAATCATCGGCTCCCTGAAGACCTTCGAGCTCGTCTACGTGCTCACCCAAGGTGGACCGGCGCACGCCTCGGAGATGCTGCCGACGTACGCGTTCCAGCAGGCGTTCCAGTTGCAGAGCGTCGGGTACGCCTCCACGATTAGCGTCGTGCTCATCGTCATCGCGGTCGCCAGTTCGCTCTCGATGGTGCGGGTGTTCGGCGCGGGCTTCATCTCGGGAGACGAGAAATGACCACGTCGACCCGCCGCCGCTCCCGCACTCCGGGACGCTGGCTCCACGCGATCCTGATCCCGGTAGCCGCAGTGTGGATGATCCCCGTGGTGATGGTCGTCGGGCTCTCGCTGATGCCGCCGTCGAATCCCACGACGACCTTCTTCGGCATCCTGCCGGCGCAGCCGTCTTTCTCCAACTACCTGACGGTGTGGCAGCAGAACCCGATCCTCCAGCACCTGGGAAACAGCCTGCTCATCGCGGTGCCGTCGGTCGTGATCGTCATCGTCGTCGGTTCGATGGCGGCCTTCGCGCTCGCGCGGCTGCGGGTGCCGCTGCGTGGCCTGATCTTCGGCGCGCTCATCCTCGCCTTGGTGTTGCCGATGTCGGGAATCGTCGTCGCGACCTTCAAGATCCTGCAGGCGATCGGTCTCTATGACTCGCTGCTCGGGTTGGTGCTGGTCTACTCGGCGCTGGGCCTGCCGTTCGCGATCATCATCATCCGCACCTCGTTCCTGGCGATTCCCTACGAGACGTACGAGGCGGCCGTCACTGACGGCGCCAACGCCTGGCAGATCTTCTGGCAGGTCTACTTCCCTCTCGCACGTCCTGCGCTCGCGGTGGTCGTCATCTGGCAGGTCATGATGTCGTGGAACGACTTCCTCCTGCCGCTCGTGACACTCAGCAGCACCGAGCTCAAACCGCTCACCCTGGTGCCGCTCGCCTATCGCGGCATCTTCCTGAGCCAGCCGGGAGCGCTGTTCGCGATCCTCGTGCTGATCTCCATTCCCGTCGTGCTGGTGTTCCTGCTCGTGCAGCGCTATCTCGTCAACGGACTGGCCGGGGCGATCAAATGAGCCTGCTGGGGATCGACCTGGGCACGAGCGGAGTCCGGGCGGCGTGTTACGACAGGCAGGGCAGGATGCTCGCGACGACGTCGCTGCCGACCTCCCTCGTTCATGGCCGCGATGGCATCGTGACCACCGATGCCGAAGCCGTGGCGACTGCGGCCGAGTCCGCGATCAGACAGGTGATCGCTCATCCGGCCGTGCTGAACGACCCCGTGGAAGCGGTGTCGTTCAGCGTGCAGGGTGAGGCGGTTGTCCCGATCGACCGCGAGGGTAGAGCTCTCGCACGAAGCCCCGTGAGCATGGATCGCCGAGGGATGCAAGCGGCATCCGATCTCGGCGATCGACTTGGTCGCGAACGGGTGCAGGTCATCACGGGGCAACCGCTTCATCCCATGTTCTCCGTCTACAAGATCGCCGCGGGCGGCCCGGGGTGGTCGGGAGACGAGGTCGCGGGCTACCGCTGCCTCGACGGATTCCTCGCCGAGCGGCTCGGCGCGGGCCCCGTGATCGACTACTCGATGGCGGCTCGGACGGGTGCCTTCGACGTGACGACCCGCACCTGGTCGGAGGAGATCATCGCTGCCGTTGCCGGGAGGGCCCCCTGGCTCACCATGGCGTCGCTGCCGAATCCCGTTCCGGCGGGGAGCCCGATCGGCGCCATCTCGGCGACCGCAGCGGAACGCACCGGCCTCGCCGTCGGTACCGTGATCGTCGCGGGCGTGCACGACCAAGCCGCGTCGTTCCTGGGGGCAGGCGGGCGCGCCGGCGACTCGTCGGTGTTCGCCCTCGGCACGAGCGACTGCCTGACGGTTGCGACCGTCGCTCGTCCGGCCGGGCTGGAGACGACCGGCTTCGCGAGCTACCCGCTCACCGACGAACTGTGGGTCACGCTCGCCGGCACGGCCGCGGGCGGGTGGGCGCTGGAATGGTTCGCCGACCTCGTCGATCAACCTCTCGAGCAGCTGTTTGCGCATCCGTCCGAAACGCCGCCGAGGCTGCTCGTGCTTCCCTACTTCACCGGATCGGGAACCCTCGACAACGACACCGAGGCGCGCGGCGTCATCGCGGGCCTCACCCTCACCACCGATCACCCGCAACTTGCCCGCGCGTTCCTCGAGGCGACGGGCTTCGAGCTGGCGAAGATCCTCGCGGCCTTCGCCGCCGCCGGAATTCCGGTGGGCGCCGTGCGCGCCGTCGGAAGCGGGGCGGCGAACCGCATCGCCCTCGACATCCGGGCCGACGCGGCGGGCATCGACCTGAGCCCGGTCTCCGGCAGCGCGGCGGCTCGCGGCGCCGCCCTGATCGCCGGTGTCGGCCTGGGCGTCTACTCCGGCCTCACCGCACTTCCCGCAGTTCCCGACGCCGATCAGATGACGGCGTCCGCCCCCGACCCCCGGCATCGCGCGTGGTACGACCGCCAGCGCGCGGCGTTCCGAGAGCTCTACCTGACGCTCAGACCCCTTCACCAATCGCTTTCGCACAATGAGGAGACATCACCATGACCGCGTTCGACATGAAAAAGGCGAGGCAGGAGATCCTGGACTATTGCCTGCGATCCATGGAGTACGGACTGAACTTCAACACGCAGGGCAACATCAGTCTTCGGGTCCCCGATGAAGTCAATCGCTTCCTCATCACCCCGACCGATCTCGAGTACGACCGCATGACGGCCGACGACATCGTGCTCGTCGACGAAAACGCCACGGTCATCGACGGCCCGCATGAACCCTCGTCGGAGGTGACGGTGCATCTGGCCGTCTACCGCCGTCGTCCCGACGTCACGGCGATCGTGCACACCGAGCCGGTCTTCGCCAACGTCTGGGGCGTGATCGGCGAACCCATCACGGGCACGCTCGTCAACATGGTGATCTACACCAAGGGCGATGTGCCGATCATGCCGTTCGCCCTCAGCAACAACACCGCTTTCGGCGACGCCATGTGCGACGTCATGGGTGACAAGAACGCGGTCGTCTGGGCCAACCACGGCCTGCTCACCGTGGGAGACAACCTTCGGGATGCCTTCAAGACCTCGGTCGCCGTGGAGTCGGCGGCGCGCGTGCTGCTGCACGCCCGATCCGTCACCGACAAGCCGATCGTGCTCGACTTCGAGACGCTCGGCATCACAACCTCGCTCTGAGCCCACCTCCTTCGAAAGGTCTTCTCTCGTGTCACTCCACACCCTTGCAGCCACCCTCTCGCGGGCGGAGGAGGGCGGCTATGCGGTCGGTGCCTTCAACGTGTCCGACCTCAACCAGGCGGTCGCCGTACTCGACGCGGCGAGGGCGGAACGGTCGCCGGTGATCGTGCAGGCGATCGCCGGCTTCCACCCGTACGCCGACGAGGGCTGGTGGTGGGATCGCCTCCGCGAGCTCATCATCAGCTACCACGAAGTCGAGGTGACGTTGCACCTCGACCACGGTCGCACTTTCGACGACTGCGCCCGGGCGATCGAGCACGGGTTCACCAGCGTGATGATCGATGCGAGCCGTGACGTCGTGACCGACGAGCCGGCGTCGTACGAAGCCAATGTGGAACTGACCCGCTCCGTCGTGGAACTGGCCCATCCGCGTGGGGTCAGCGTCGAAGGCGAGCTGGGGACCATCGGCGGAGCCGAGGGGGGCGTCTCGGGTGTGGTCGAGGACATCGTGCTCGCCGACCCCGCGCTGGCGGCGGACTTCGTCGAGCGCACCGGCGTCGACGCGCTGGCCGTCGCGGTCGGGACGAGCCACGGCTCCGTCAAGTTCACGACCGACGAGGGCGGTCAGACTCTGCGGATCGACCTGATCCGGGAGATCAAGGAAAGGCTGCCGAGTACCTTCCTGGTGCTGCACGGCAGTTCCTCGATCCCTCCGGAGGCGGTGGCCACGATCAACCGGTTCGGCGGGATTCTTCCCGAGTCGTATGGGATCGCGACCACCCAGAAGCAGGAGGGCATCGGGTCGGGCATCCGGAAGGTCAATCAGGGCACGGACTCGCATCTGACCTGGACGGCGGCTCTCCGCGAGTTCTTGGCAGCCCGACCCAGTGAGGTCGAACCCAGCGCGGTCATCGGTGTGACGATGGCGGCGATGCGGGATATCGTCGCCCAGCGGATGCGCGAGTTCGGCTCGGCGGGGCGTGCGGCCTAGTCGTCCCACACCTAGTCGCTCAGCAGCACCTCCAGGCCCGCATCCCGCAACTCCTCCAGCCGCGGGTCGTCGGGGGCGGCGCCGGTCACCAGGGTGTCGATGTCGGAGAGCGGCACGACCCGGCTCAGCTGGACGACCCCGATCTTGGAGCTGTCGGCGACGACGACGGCGCGGGTCGCGGTCGCCAGCATCCGGCGCTTCATGTCGGCCTCGGGCAGGTTGACGTTGGTGACGCCGGCGACGGCATCGATCCCGTTGCAGCCCACGAACGCGATCTGCGCGCGGATGCGGTCGAGCACGGCATCCGCCATCGGGTCGACGAGTGAGTGCTGCATCGGGCGGAGCGTGCCGCCCGTCACGATGACGGTGAACCGGGGGATGGAGGCTTCGAACTCGAGGGCGATGTTGAGCGCATTGGTGATGACGACGACGTTCTCGAGCTCCTCACGAGTGATGAGAGCTCTCGCGATGGCGGTCGTCGTCGTGCCGACGTCGAGGATCACCGCCTCGTTCGACTTCACGAGTGCGGCCGCCGCTCGCCCGATGCGACGTTTCTCCTCCCAGGACGTGCGGAGCGACTGCTCGAACGGCAACTCCAGCGCAGCGGAGTGGAGGCCGGCGATCGCGCCGCCGTGAACCCGTTGGATCGCGTGGCTCTCGGCGAGGGCGTCGAGATCGGCGCGGACGGTGACTTCGGAGACGTGGAAATGGGTAGCGAGCTGAGCGACCTTCGCGAAGCCGCGTTGCTCGATCATGGAGAGGATCTGCGCCCTGCGTGCCGCCGACGGGGGCGACCCTCCTGGCTCGATCACTCCGTGATCTTCGAATGATTGCGTTTTCTTGTCAAGCCGAAACGTTCGTCAGGTCGGAACGCGGCGGGAACTCCCACGCACGACGAGCTCGGTCGAGAGCACCAGGTCGCGAGCCGGCCCCGCCTCCGCGCCGGTCACGCGCGAGAGCAGAAGGCGAGCCGCGTGCACCCCGATCTCATAGGCGGGCTGGGCGACGACCGAGATCGGGGGGTCGATGAACGGCGCCCAGGGGGCGTCGTCGAACATGATGAGGCCGACATCCTGTCCGATGCGAAGGCCGCGGGCCCGCAGCTCGGCGATGACGCCGAGCGCCAGCTGGGTGTTCGCGGCGAAGAACGAGTCGGGAGGCTCGGCGCCGTCGATCAGGGCGCTCGCGCCCGCAGCCCCGTCGGCCTGGCTGAACTGCCCGTGGACGAATCGCTCGGCGATGCCGAGTCCCGAGTCGGCGAGCGCGAGACGGTAGCCGTGCAGCCGGTCGAGCGCGGTCGCGGCATCGGCGGGACCGGTGACGCACGCCGGTCGACGCCACCCTTCGTCGAGCAGGTGGCGGGTCGCTGCGCGGGCTCCGTCGACCGACTGCACCATCACGGAGTCGACGGGTTCGGCGAGCGGTCGGTCGACCACGACGAGCGGCACGTCGGCGGCGCGCAGGCGCGACACGTCCGTGGTTCCGCTGTGGGGTGAGAGGATCACGCCGGCCACCTGGCCGATCTCTACGGCCCGCAGGTAGCGACTCTCCTTCGCGGCATCCTCGTCGGCGTTGCAGAGGATGACGGAGTACCCGCTGTTCTCTGCGACGTCCTCCACGCCCCGCGCGATCGCGGTGTAGAACGGGTTGGCGACGTCGCTGATGATGAGGGCGAGCATGTCGGTCTTGCGACGACGCAGTCCTCGGGCGATGGCGTTGCCCCGATAGCCGAGTTTCTCGGCCGCGATGTGAACGCGCTGGGCGTACTCGGGGTTGACGGTCGCGAGCCCGTTGAGGGCACGGGACACGGTGGCCACCGAAACTCCTGCCTCCCGTGCGACGTCGCTGATCTTGACCATTGTCGACAGCCTACTGACGGTGATCGGTTGCGTGAGTAATCGATTTCTGGTTCGATGGCGACTACCGGTCAAAGGAGCTCGTCGATGCCCACGCCTTACCTTCTTCCCCACATCGCCCCCCGCCCGCAGGCGGTCCCCCAGACGGCGTGGCTGATCTCGAGTGGCGATCTCCGCGAGGCCCCCAACCGTTCGGGATGGGCCACGCAGGTGAAGATGGAAGACGCGCTCGCCCGGGCGTTCGGCGACCTCGGCTGGAAGATCCAGCGCGCCAACCCCGTCGAACCGGCCACCGGGCACGGCTTCATCTCCAGCCAGAGGATGGGCCTCGAGGTCTTCCGGGCAATCCCTGCCGAGGCGCCGCTCATCGTGGCCGAGTCGGTGTGGCAGTACAGCCACCACGTGCTGGCGGGACTGCGCACCCACCGCGGCCCCATCCTCACGGTCGCGAACTTCGAAGGCGACGCGCCGGGTCTGGTCGGGCTGCTCGGGCTCAACGCCGGCCTGACCAAGATGGGCACGCCGTACTCGACCATCTGGAGCGTCGACTTCACCGACCCGTGGTTCCTCGACGGGATCCGCAGCTGGGTCGAAACCGGCACGATCGTGCACGACGCCTCGCACGTGCACGCACTGCCAGCGCTGCCCGACTCGCCGGAGCGGCAGC
Organism: Pseudolysinimonas yzui; assembly: GCF_014653215.1. Classification (GTDB taxonomy): domain Bacteria; phylum Actinomycetota; class Actinomycetes; order Actinomycetales; family Microbacteriaceae; genus Pseudolysinimonas_A; species Pseudolysinimonas_A yzui. Next base: position 68,679 of record NZ_BNAI01000006.1, read on the forward strand.
TCGGCGACGCGATCGCCCACCAGCTCGTCACCGACAAGGCCATCTTCGGCGTGTTCGACGAAGGTTGCATGGGCATGTACAACGCGATCATCGACGACGAGTTGATGAACGCGCTCGGCATCTACAAGGAACGCCTCTCGCAATCCGCCCTCTGGGCCGAGATGCTGCGCACGCCCGACGACGAGGCGCGGGCGGTGGTCGACTGGCTCACCGGTCGGGGCATGACCTTCGCCTTCGGGTCCGACGAGGCGACCGAACTGACCGAGGGGCAGGTGCTGCTGCAGGCGAAGATGTACATCGCGCTGCTGCGCATCGCCGACGATTACGGGGTCGACGCCCTCGGCATCCAGTACCAGCAGGGGCTCAAAGACATCTGCCCGGCGTCGGACCTCCCGGAGGGCCTCATCAACAACGTCGATCGGCCGCCGGTGACGAGTCGCGACGGGTCTCGTGTGCTCTGGGAAGGGCGAGCGCTCCCGCTCGCCAACGAGGCGGATGAGGGGGTCGCGATCGACGCGCTCGTCACCAACCGCGTGTGGGAGGCGATGGGCCTCGACCCGGCCACGACGCTCCACGACGTGCGGTGGGGAGAGGAGTACGACGGAGAATTCGTCTGGGTCTTCGAGATCTCCGGATCGGTGCCGCCCTCGCACTTCGCGGACGGGTACGCCGGTGCGCGCGGATGGCGCCAGAATCCGATGTACTTCCCGCTGGGCGGCTCCACGATCAAGGGAGTCTCGAAGGCCGGAGAGATCGTCTGGTCGCGGGTCTACATCGAACGCGGAACGCTGCACCTCGACATCGGACGGGGCCGGGCGATCGACCTCCCCGCAGAGGAGACGGAGCGCCGGTGGCAGGCGACCAACCCCGAATGGCCGATCATGCACGCCGTGCTGAGCGGGGTCACCCGCGACCAGTTCATGGCCCGGCACAAGGCCAACCACGCCCAGCTCGTGTACGCGCCCGACGCCGAGACCGCCGCCCGTGCGTTGACGGCGAAAGCAGCCGCCTTCGCCGCTCTGGGGGTCACCGTGCACCTCATCGGCGACACGGGTGTCTGACGCAGTACTCGGAGTCGACGTCGGCACCTCGAGCACCAAAGGCGTGCTCGTCGGACTCGACGGGGTCGTGATCGCGAGCGCGATCCGGGAACACGAGGTGTGGCGCCCGAACCCCGGGTGGGCCGAGATGCCGGCCGAGCTGTGGTGGCAGGAGTTGACGTCGATCGCGCGAGAACTCACCGGCGAGCACCGGGTACGCGCCGTCGGCGTCAGCGGGATGGGTCCGTGCGTCGTGCTGACCGACGCGGAGGGCATCCCGCTCCGGCCGGCCATCCTCTACGGAGTCGATACGCGCGCGATCGAGCAGATCGCGCGCATGACCGCCGAACTGGGTGACGATCAGATCGTCGCCCGCGGCGGGTCGACGCTCTCCACTCAAGCGGCCGGCCCGAAGATCGCGTGGGTCGCCGAGAACGAACCCGACGTGTTCGCGCGTGCCCGGCGGCTTTTCATGCCCGCGAGCTTCCTCGCCTTCCGGCTGACCGGCGAGTACGTGCTCGATCACCAGTCGGCGAGCCAGTGCAATCCGCTGTACGACTCGGCGGCACTCGCTTGGTACCGGCCCTGGTCCGATCGGGTCATGGGCGGCATCCCGTTGCCTCGGCTCGTCTGGGCCGACACGGTCGTGGGCGGCGTCACGGCGCGGGCCGCCGCGGCGACCGGCCTGCCCGAAGGCATCCCCGTGGTCGCGGGAACGATCGACGCGTGGACGGAGGCGGTCAGCGTCGGCGCCCAGAACCCGGGCGACCTGATGTTGATGTACGGAACCACGATGTTCTTGGTCAACACGGTGGCCGAGCGGGCCTCGGCTCCGGGTCTCTGGGGAACGGTCGGTGCATTCGAGGGCACCTACAGCCTCGCCGGCGGCATGGCGACCTCTGGGGCGATCACCGGCTGGCTGCGCGAGCTGTTCGGCCGGCCCGACTACCCGTCGCTGTTGGCGGAGGCTGCCGCGTCGGCACCCGGCGCGAACGGCGTGCTGATGCTGCCCTACTTCGCGGGCGAGCGCACGCCGATCGCCGACCCCGACGCGCGCGGCATGATCGTCGGGCTGACCCTCTCGCACACCCGCGGTGACCTCTACCGGGCGGCGCTCGAAGCGACGGCGCTGGGAGTGCGGCACAACATCGAGGCGTTCCGGGCAGGCGGTGGGACGATCGACCGGGTCGTCGCCGTGGGCGGCGGAACCCAGGGCGACTTGTGGACCCAGATCGTCTCGGACGTCACGGGCCTCACGCAGGTGGTCTGCGCGACGACCATCGGCGCGAGCTTCGGCGCCGCGTACCTGGCGGCCTCCTCGATCGCCGACGTGCACATCGATGCGTGGAATCCGGTGGAGCGGATCGTGCGACCGCGCGCGGAGCTGCGCGACGTCTACGCCGAGCGCTACGAGCTCTACCGTCGCCTCTACCCGGCGACGATGTCGATCGCCCATGCCCTTGCTCTGAACCCGACCGCACCCTGAGGGGCGTGAGTTCGACCCCCGTCGCCCAGCTTCGTCCGAGCGGGCTTAGCGTGGAGGGGTGCGCACGCTCAGTTACAACCTCGAGAAGCACAAGGCCGCGGGAGAGCTGGTCGCCCTCACCGAGCGGTACGACCTCGACATCCTCTGCCTGCAGGAGGCGCTGACGACGGCGCTGCCCTCCGAGCTCGGGCCGCTGCACCTCGCCGATTCGACGCACCGCAACCGGCTGGGTCTGGCGATCTACCACCGCCGCGACCGCTTCGAGTCGCTGGAGACCAAGGCGTTCGCGCTCAAGAAGGGGTGGCACGACCGCATCGCGTCGCCGGCGCACGAGCGGCTGCTGGCGGCGCGGCTTCGGGATGTCGAGCACGACCGCGAGTTGCTCGTCGCCTCCTTCCACGCGTCGCCCCTCACGGCGCTCAACTCGCTGCGCCGACACCAGATCGCGTCAGCTCACCGGCTGCTCCGCGAACTCGGACCGGGCCTGCCCACCCTCATGGTGGGCGACTACAACTACCCCCTCGGCAAGGCGAAGCTCGGCACGCGGATGCTCAAGGGCGGCTATGACCTCACCCTGAGCGACTCGCGCACCTACACCCGCTACAAGGTCGTGCGCGGGCACTTCGACTTCGCGACCTCAGCCGGCATGGAGATCGAGAGCGTCGAGACCCTGCCGCGCGGCGGGTCGGATCACCTGCCGATCGTCGTGACCTCCAGCTACCGGGTCCCGGCAGCCTGAGGGCACGGTGCCCGAACTCGAGTCGCCGTGCCGGGTCTGCGGATCGCGTGACGGCATCCGCACCTCGGCGGGGCAGGAGTGCGCGGTGTGCGGCTGGCCGGTCGGGGAGTACATCGATCCCGGGCTGCCGCTGCCGCGCGTCGACGTCGTCTACTACCTGCGGCTCGGGGAGCGGGTGAAGATCGGCACGACGTTCAACCCGAGGCAGCGGTTCGCCGCCCTCCTCCACGAGGAGGTGCTCGCGTTCGAGCCGGGTGACCGCGCGGTGGAGAAGCGCCGGCACGTCGAGTTCGCCGACGACCGGCTCGGCACCTCGGAATGGTTCGCGCTCACCCCGCGGCTGCGCGCCCACATCGAGGCGCTCGCCGACGGGCGCGACCCGTGGCACACGCATGCCCGCTGGCTGAGCGAAGCGCTCCGCCGACGCGGGGTCAGTTGAGCGGCGGGGTGTCCTCAGGGATGACGCCGGTGCCGTAGAGGTCGGTGCCGAGGTCGCGCAGGGCCCGCAGCGCGACGCGCTGGGGGAGCGGGCCATACGAGATGCGGGCAACGCCGAGCGCCTCGTACTCGGCGGCGGGCAGAGCCGTGGGCACCCCGATCACCGAGACCTTGCCGCGGCCGATGCCGGCGACGAGCTGCTCGACGACCTCGCGCTGGTGTCCGCCGGGCACGAACACCAGGGCGGCGCCGTTGTCGAGGAACGCCTTCCCGCGCGCGATGGCTTCGGCGATCTTCTGGTCGCGCGGGATGTCGCCGCTGCGCGGCGTGAGGGCATCGGTGCGGGCGTTGAGCTGGAACGCGACGCCCTCCTTCTCGGCGGCGGCGGTGATCGCGGCGACCCGCGCGACCGCCTCGTCGAACGGGCGCATCCGGTCTTCGACGTTCGCCCCGACGATGCCGAACCCGATCGCGCGGCGGATCGTCTCCGCCGGGTCCTCGTAGCCGTCGTCGAGGTCGGCGGTCACCGGCAGGTCGACGGCTTCGGCGATGATGCGCGCGCCGTCGAGCGCGATGTCGAGGGGCATCCCGCCGTCGGTGAACCCGCGGCTCGCCGCGATCGAGTGCCCGGCGGTCGCGATCGCCTTCGTGCCGGGCAGGTCGGCGATCACCTTCGCGCTGACCGCATCCCACACGTTGACGACCCGCAGGATCTCGGGTGCTTCGTGCAGCGCCTTGAGCGCCAGGGCCTTCTCGTTCGTACTCATCCCCCGAGGCTAGCTCGGCTGCCTTCGCGGAATCGTCAGGTGCGCAGTACCGAGCCGCCTGCGCGCTTGCGCGATACGGCGTCGACGGTCGCCGCGAGGATGAGCACCCCGCCGGTGACCGCGTAGTTGACGCCGGCCGGCAGGTTAAGCAGGCCGAGGCCGTTGGTGATGACGGCGATCACCAGTGCACCGACAGCGGCATGGATGAGGCGGCCGCGCCCGCCGAACAGGCTCACCCCGCCGACCACAGCTGCGGCGACACCCGACAGCACGAGGTCGCGACCGGCAGTGGCATCCACCGACCCCACCTTCGAGATCGAGAACAGCCCCGCCACGACCGCAAGGCTCGAGCAGACCATGAACGCGGTCCAGCGGATGAACACGATCTTGACACCGGCGCGGCGTGCGGCCTCGGCGTTGCCGCCGATCGCGTAGATGTAGCGGCCGTACTTGGTGCGGTCGAGCACGAAGGTGCCCGCCCACAGGATCGCGAGCACGAACGGCACGACGATCGGCACGCCCTGCACCACGTTGCCGCCGACGGTCTCGCCGTTGAGCACCGTGCCGGCCTGGCCGCGGTTCTCGTTGAGCCGGAACACCGCGAAACCCCCGATCAGGAGGATCGCGGCGAGCTTCGCGAAGACAAGGGTGACCGTGCGGTTGGGAACCCCCGCGCGGGCGCGGCGGGCGCGGTCCCAGAACGACGTGGTCGCCGAGACGATGAGCACGACGGCGAGCAGCACCCAGCCGGCCCAGACCGGGAGGTTCTTGTTCTGGATCGCGATGATCTCGGGGATCTGCACCCGGTAGAGGCCGCCCGAACCGATCACGATGAGCTGCACCCCTTGGAGCCCGAGGAAGAGGCCGAGGGTCACGACGAACGAGGGAATGCCGACTTTCGCTACGAAGAACCCGATGAAGGTGCCGATGCCCAGGCCCACCGCGAAGGCGACCACGAGCGCCACGATCCAGTTGAGTCCCTGCACGTTGACGAGCACGATGAAGATGCACATCGAGACGCCGGCGGTGACGCCCGCCGACAGGTCGATCTCGCCGAGCAGGATGACGAACACGAGCGCCATGCCGAGCATGACGAGGGTCGCCGCCTGCGTCATCAGGTTGGCGAAGTTGCGGTCGGTCATGAAGAACGGGCTGAGGAACGAGAACATGACGCTCAGCACGATGAAGCCGCCGACGGCGGGGAGAGCGCCCATCTCGCCGCCGCGCACCCGCTGGAACCACGCGGTGATCTGGTCGCGCAGGGAGCCTTCCTGTCCGCTGCCGATGAGGTCGGTCGGCGCCGGCACGTGCCCGGTCTCGGTGCCGTCGTGCTGGTAGCTCATGCCTTGGCTCCCTCGAACGTCTTCGTTCCGGTGATGTAGCCGACGACATCGTCGCGGGTGGTCTTCGAGGTCTCGAGCTCGGCGACCATCTGGCCGAGGTAGAGCACGCTGATGTAGTCGGCCACTTCGAAGACGTCGGCGAGGTTGTGGCTGATGATGATGACCGCGACGCCCTGTTCGGCGAGGCGCTTGACGAGGTTGAGCACCTGCTCGGTCTGCGCGACGCCGAGGGCCGCGGTGGGCTCGTCGAGGATGACGACGCGGGCCTTCTTGAGCACGGCGCGGGCGATCGCGACCGTCTGCCGCTGGCCGCCGGAGAGCGACGAGACCTTCTGGCGCACCGACTTCACGGTGCGCACCGAGAGGGAGCGCAGCGTGTCCGACGCCTCCTTCTCCATGAGTCCCTCGTCGAAGGTGCCCCACTTGGTCTCCTCGCGGCCGAGGAACATGTTCTGCACGATGTCGAGGTTGTCGCTCAGCGCGAGGTCTTGATACACGACCTCGATGCCGAGGGCAGATGCCTGGCGCGGCGTGTGCAGCGCGACCTCTTCGCCGTCGAACTTCACGCTGCCGGAGTCGTACGGCTGAACGCCGGCGAGCCCCTTGATGAGCGTCGACTTGCCGGCGCCGTTGTCGCCCACGAGAGCGGTGACCTTGCCGGGATACGCCTTGAGATCGACGCCCTTGAGCACGCTCACGGGTCCGAAACTCTTGACGATCCCCGTCAACTCGATGATCGGCACATTCATGCCTGGGTTCCTTTCGAACGTCGTCGTCCGCGCTTGACGCGACCGTACACCTGAGGGGAGCGAACCGGGGCTCCGGGCTCGGCCTTTCGGCCTGGCCCGGAGCCCCGGTCCTTCACTGGATCAGTGCGTCACAGGATCAGGAGATCCCGTACTCCTCGCACTTGGCGGCGACGTCACCGGTGCACAGCTCGGCCACATCGGCGTCGCCGGCGTCGACGACATCCTTCACCTGCTCCGGCCCGACGAGCACCGGGGTGACCGCGATGTACGGCGTGCCGTCCTCGAGCTCCTGGTCGGCCTCCGGGGTCTCGCCCTTGAGCAACGCGACGGCGGTCTCGACCGCGGCGTCGGCCTCGAGCTTCACCGGCTTGTAGACCGTGGCGGTCTGCTTGCCGAGGAGGACGTTCTGCAGACCGGCGATCGAGGCGTCCTGACCCGAGACCGGAACGGTGAGGCCGTTCTTGTCGAGGATCGTGATGACGCCCGCGGCGTTGGTGTCGTTGGCAGCCCACACGGCGTCGACCACACCACCGAGCGAGGTCAGCGCCTGCTCGAAGTTGGTCGCCGACTTGTCGCCGTCCCAGATTCCCGGGGGTTCGGCGGCCGGCGTGATGCCGGCGGCTTCCATGACGCTCACGGCGCCGTCGCGGAACATGGCGGCGTTGCCGTCAGCCGGGTCGCCGCCCATGTAGACGACGACGGCGGTTGCCGGGTCTTTGCCCGCGGCTTCGAGACCGTCGACGATCGACTGCCCCTCAAGCGCGCCGACCTGGAAGTTGTCGAACGACACGTAGTAGTCGGCGCCCTCGATCGGACGGTCATAGGCGATGACCGGGATGCCTTCGCCCGATGCCTTCTCGGCGACGGCGACGGCGGCTCCCTGGTGGTCGACGAGCAGCATCACGCCGCAGCCCTGGGTGAGCTGCTGGTCGGCGATGGTGGCGTACTTGTTGGTGTCACCCTGCGCGTTCTGGATGTCGACCTCGAAGCCGGCGGCTTCGAGACCTTCCTGCAGGTACTTGCGGTCGAGCGTCTCCCAGCGGGGCGACGACGCGGCGTCGGGCAGGATGACGCAGGCGCGCGTCGCTCCAGCGTCGCCACCGCCGTCCCCGCTCGTACAGCCAGCCAATGCGATCGCCGAGATTCCGGCCATCGCGACGACGGAGATCAATGAAGCACGCTTCACGGTTCTCCCCTTCTTCATCGAAAGTGAGGTGACCCCTCGTGGTACCCCGTCGTCATCGGCGAGGTATTCCCAGTTTTGTCGCGAGGACGAACTTATTCGGTAACGCTTGGGTAACGTTCTGATTCGAGTCGATACCGCCAGAACGGGATCGCCGAGAGCAGGCACGATGCGGCGGGAACGAGGGTGATCGCCAGCCAGACGATGTTCTGTTCTTCGGGTGTCCCGATACCGCCCCCCTCGTACCCGGCGATCACGACGAAGATGCCGAACAGCAGCACCGAGAGGGCGCTCATGACCTTCGTCACGAAGGTCAGCGTCGCGAATGAGATGCCGTCGTTGCGGATTCCCGTGAGATCCTCGGCGCGGTCGACCGCATCCGCGATCATCGTCGTCTGCGACACCAGGAAGACGCCGAGCAGCAGCCCGGTGACGAAGATGAACGTCGTCAGCACGAGGAGGTTCTCAAAGCCCACGAAGTACAGCGCGACGTAGACCGCGGCGCCCGCGAAGCAGGTGAACAGGATGAGGGTGCGCCCGGCGAAGCGGCGCATCAGCAGCGGGGTCGTCAGCGATGCGGTGATCATGCCGAGGATGATGCCCGCGCCGACGATCGTGAACACCGCCTCGTCGTCATAGACGACGACGACGAACACCGCGCCACCGGCCTGCACGACGTACCGACCGGCGCCCAGAACCGAACCGGCGAGCACCGAGAGCAGCGGCTTGTTCGCGAAGAGCGCCGCGAACAGTTGCCGGAAGGTGAGCGGGTCGGTCGTGATCGCCTTCTCGCGCGGCACGAAGAACGCGAGCAGGAAGACTCCCATGCCGAACCCCGCGACCACGATCACCGCGAGCGTCCAGCCGCCGGCCGTGGTCTCGGGGCCGAAGCTGAGCAGTCGGGCGAGGTACGGCATTCCGAGGGTGGCGAGGCCGAGCGAGATCGCGCCGAACGCTCGCACGTTGCCGATCACCCGGGCGCGCGACTTCTTCTCGGGGAATGCCGACCCGATCAGCCCCCAGAGCGGCACGTCGCAGGCGGCATAGACGAGTCCCCAGATGAGGTAGCACACGGAGAAGTACCAGAGCTGCGCGGGCTCGTCGGCATCGGGCACCGCGAACAGCAGCACCGAGAAGATCGCGACGGGTGCAGCGGAGAACAGGATGAAGGGCCGCAGCTTGCCCCACCGCGTACGGGTCCTGTCGATCAGGCTGCCCACCACCGGGTCGGCGATCGCGTCGACGATGCGGGCCACGGTGAGCACGCCGGTGACGACCGCGATTCCGGTGGTGCTGAACTTCGCATACTCCACCAGGTAGAACAGCAGGAAGGTCGTCACGGTCGCGTAGACGAGGTTCTGCCCGAACGCGGCGGTCACGATCGCGACGCTCTGCGCCCGGCGGCTCGGGTCGGGGCGGGGGGCTCGGCTCGTCGTCATCGGCGCGCTCATGTCTGCTCCAGGTGGATGGTCAGGATCTCGAATGGGCCGAGTTCGAGTCGGTCGAGGTCGGCGGGATGCTGGGGTCGCTCGAGCAGGTCGGTGACCGTCGCGCGCGTGTGAGGGATGGGCGTGCTCAGGGCGGTCACGGCCGTGCGACCGAGGCTCTCGTACATCCGCACCACCACCCCGTCGCCGTTCTCGGCCGGCTTGATGGTCTCGATGATGACACCCGGGTCGCTCGTCGCCGCGAAGGAGCCCAGCGACACCCCGGGCTCGATGCGCAGCGGGTTGTTCAGCCGGTATCCGTCGCCGATGACCGACGTGAGGTCACCGGCCGCGAACGGCCGGAACGCGTAGGCGAAGGAGTGCGCGCCGCGGTCGGCGGTCTTGTCGGGGAAGGTCGGCGCGCGCAACAGGGTGAGCGACAGCAGCCCGCGCTTCGCCCGATGGCCGTACTTCGAGTCGTTGAGAACCGCGAAACCTCCCTCGGGGGTGTCGGTCGCGATCCACTTGTGTGCGCAGATCTCGAACTGCGCCGTCTCGACCGGACCGTTCTCGGTGGTCGGGCGCTCGATGTGCCCGAACTGGATCTCGCTCTTCGACGTGTCGCCGTAGTGCGTGGGCCGGAAGTCGGCGCGCAGCATCCGGTGGCTCTCGTGCCAGTCGACGCGCGTCTCGAACCGCACCAGGTCGCTGCCCGCCTCGAGGATGACGCGCTGCTCGATGCGCGACCGGCCGAACCGGAACACGTGGGTGCGCACCGCGGTCGGGCCGTCGACCGCGCTCGACACCGTCGCCGGACGCAGCACCCGTGGTCGCCGGCGGAGGTAGCCCTGGTCGATGTCCCAGGCGTCCCACGGCCACTGGTAGGGGTCGCGGTGCAGCACGAGCCGGTTGAGTCCGTCGCGGGCGTGCTCGGTTCCGGTGGCGTCGAGGCACGACACGATCTCGCCGGTCGCGCCGAACGTCAGCGTCAGCGATCCGTTGCCCAGCCGGTCGCCGTCGGCGACCAGTTCGGGGTGCGCATCGGCCGGCTCGAGGGTCGCGGCGGCGTAGGGGTCGACCCGCGCGCGGAACCACGCGTCGCCCACCCGCACATGCTCGTCGCGAGGCACCCCGGTGAGGTTCAGCGCGGCGAGCTCCTCGCCCGAGTGGGGCAACTCGCCGAGGCGCGCGTCGGCGTAGTCATCCAGCTCGGCGGCGATCCGGGTGAACTCGGCGACCGTCTCGCGGGTGACCCGGGCGATCGAGGTGCCCGGAAGGATGTCGTGGAAGTGCTGCAGCAGCACGTCGCGCCAGTGCTGCTCCAGCTCGTCGCGCGCCGGGCGGTCGGTGATCGCGGCGAGGGCCTCGGCCTCGTGCAGCTTCCGCTCGGCGATGCGGTTGTGCTTCTTGATCTCCGCGTTCGTCGTGTAGGTGCCCTGGTGGGCCTCGAGGTAGAGCTCGCCGTCGAACCGGTGCGTCACGTCGAGCGTCTCGAGTTCGCGGAAGAAGTCGTCGGCCCGGGAGTACTCGAGCTTCGGCAGGCCGCGCAGATCGTGTTCCCGACTCGTCAGCTCGAGATGGATCTCGCCCGGCCCGCCGCCGCCGTCACCCGAGCCGTAGACCAGCAGCGCCGTTCCGAGATCCCTCTCCGGGTTGCGCTTGAGCCCGAGCAGCATCCCGTCCGCTGCAGCGCGCGAGTTGTAGTCGCCCTCGGGCGGCATGTGCACGAGCACCGTCGAGCCGTCGATGCCGGCCCAGTGGAAGGTGCGGTACGGGTGGTTGTTGACCTTGTTCCACGCCAACTTGATGGTTTGAAACCAGTCCATCCCGCTCTTCCTCAGGATCTGCGGCAGCGCGCCGGAGTACCCGAAGGTGTCGGGCAGCCAGCACAGCCGCAGCTCGTCGTCGGTGAGCCCGAACTCCTGCTGCAGGAAGCGGCGTCCGACGACGGCCTGGCGCACGAGCGACTCGCCGCCGGGAAGGTTGGTGTCGGTCTCCACCCAGAACGAACCCTGCAGCTCGAGGCGTCGGGAGGCCACTGCGGCCCTCATCCGCCGGTAGAGATCGGGATGCCGCTCCTTCATCCAGAGCATCTGCTGCGGTTGCGAGGTGCCGAAGATGTACCCGGGATGGTCGTCGATCGTGGCGAGGGCTCGGCTGTAGGTGCGGGCGGCCTTGCGCTGGGTCTCCCGCAGCGGCCAGAGCCAGGCCATGTCGAGGTGCCCGTGCCCGACGGCGCTGTAGGCGAAGTCGTCGGTCGACGGGTGCGCGAGCGGCACGGCGAGCACCGCTCGAGCGCCCCGGATGTCGCCGGCCTCGAAGTCCGACCAGGCGGCGTCGAGGCTGCGGCGCAACTCGCGCGACAGCGTCGCGTCGTCGGTGGCGTGAGCGAGCAGGGTGAGGGTCAGGTAGTCGTAGTAGAGGCCGAAGGCCGCGTCATCCCGAACGGCCAGGTGCGCACCGTGGAACCTCCCGCGGCCGACCGGGTAGATGATGAAGCCGTTGTGCGCGACGTCGGCGTAGAGGTCGACGCGGCCGCTGCTGAAATCGACGTGACGCACCGGGCGGAATCTGCCGGCACTGTGCGGCAGGTCGCCCTGCTGGAACACCGTGGTGACGGCATCCACGATCTCGCCGCCGGGGGAGTAGACCAGCCCCTCGCCGCGGATGCCGAGCATCACGTACGGGCGCTCGACGCCCTCCGGCACCTCGCCGGTGAGGCGCAACCAGGCGCATTCGAGCACCCCGCCCCAGGAGTCACCGGGCCGGATCGGGCGGAACGCGCCGTGCGGGATCTCGTCGAAGGGGATCGGTTCGGCGCTCGCAACGACTTCGGCGTGCAGCGAGCCGACCTTGCGGTAGATGCCGCGCCGCATCCGCAGCAGGCGACGGAACTCGCGCGGTTGCTGCGCGGTGAACCCCAGAAGCCATTCCGCGTATCGACGCACGCCTCAAGGATGTCCTATCGCGCCTTACAGGTCGACGATCTCCACCTGGCGCAGTACGGAGGCGTCGACATCCCGCTGGATGCCGGCGAGCAGCTCGTCGGGAACCGCGGAGTCGAGGGTGAGCACCGAGAGCTGGTCGGCACCGCGCCCGCGGCGGGCCATCTGCATGCCCGCGATGTTGATGGCGGCATCCCCGAGGGCCTTCGAGTAGATCGCGACGATGCCGGGGCGGTCGGTGTACTCCATGACCACGAGGTGGCGCGCCATCGGAACTTCGAGGTCGTAGCCGTTGATCTCGGTGATCTTCTCGGCCTGCTTCGTGCCGGCGAGGGTGCCCGAGACCGAGAGGCGCGTGCCGTCGGTCGCGGTGCCGCGGATGCTGAGCACGTTGCGGTAGTCCTCGGCGACCGGGTCGGTCACGAGTCGCACGGTGATGCCGCGCTGCTCGGCGAGGAGGGGGGCGTTGACGTACGAGACGGTCTCGGTGACGGCCTGCGAGAAGACTCCCTTGAGTGCGGCGAGACGCAGCACGCCGACCTCGAGTTCGGCGATCTCGCCGCGCACCTCGACGTCGATCGACTGCAGCGGGGCGTCGGCAAGGCCGGCGAACAGCTGACCCAGGTGCTCCATGAGCGGGATGCCGGGACGCACGACCGGGTCGATGACCCCACCGGCGACGTTGACGGCATCCGGAACCAGTTCGCCGTCGAGCGCGAGCCGCACCGACTTGGCGACCGAGACGCCCGCGCGTTCCTGGGCCTCGTCCGTGGAGGCGCCGAGGTGCGGCGTCACGACGATGTTCGGGGCGGAGGTGAGCAGGTCGTCGGTCGGCGGCTCCGACGTGAAGACGTCGATGCCGGCGCCCGCGATCTCGCCGTCGCGCAGCGCCGCGGCGAGGGCTGCTTCGTCGATCAGCCCGCCGCGCGCGACGTTGATCACGAAGGCCGTCTTCTTCATGCTCTTCAGTTCGGCCGCGCCGATCATCCCCGTCGTCTCGGGGGTCTTCGGCATGTGGATGGTGACGAAGTCGCTCGTGCTCAGCAACTCGTCGAGCGGCACCAGGGTCGCCCCGATTTGCAGGGCACGCGCCTCGGTGACATACGGGTCGTAAGCGACGATCTCGACTCCGAACGCCTGCAGTCGGGCGGCGATGAGCGCACCGATGCGGCCGAGGCCGATGATGCCGACGCGCTTCTCGTACAGCTCGACGCCGGTGAACTTCGAGCGCTTCCATTCGCCGGCGGCGAGGCTGGCATGGGCGGCGGGGATGTGGCGGGCGAGCGAGAGGATGTGGCCGATCGTCAGCTCGGCGGCGCTGATGATGTTCGAGGTCGGGGCGTTCACGACCATGACTCCCGCGGTCGTCGCGGCGGCGATGTCGACGTTGTCGAGGCCGACGCCGGCCCGGGCGACGACCTTCAGGTGCGGCGCGGCGGCGATCGCTTCGGCATCGATGTGGGTGGCCGAGCGGATGAGCACGGCATGCGCGGTGGCGAGCGCCGCGAGCAGCGCCGGCCGGTCGGTTCCGTCGACGTCACGGATGTCGAAGTCGGTTCCGAGGGCGTCCACCGTTGCGGGGGAGAGTTCTTCGGCGATGAGCACGATCGGCTTGGGCACGCAGCGGTTCCTTCCGGGCGCACCGGCTCTGCGCCCCCGGCGAGCCTACCGGGGGCGCAGAGCGCGACTGTGCTCTTCGACGGCTGGCGAGCCTACCGGGGGCGCAGAGGGGCGATGCGTCAGTACGCGGCGGTGAAGCGACGCCGGCGGTGTCCCGACTTCTCGATCTCGTCCACGATCGCCAGGGCGAGGTCGGCGCCCGCGATGGTGGAGACGCCGTCGGCATCCTTCAGCAGCACGTCGCCGCCGAGGCGGTAGGTGCCCTGCGACGGGGTGCCGAGCCACGAGCCGAAGTCGGCGGGCGGGCTCACGTAGAACCAGTCGAGGCTCTCCGGGGATGCCTTCAGGGTCGCGAGTGCGGCGATCCCGGTCTCGACCTCCGGCAGAACGTCGGCGGGGATGTGCTCCTTCGAGACGTCGAACAGGGTCGGGCCGCCCTCTTCGGTGTGCAGCGACGACGCGCCGCCGACGAAGCCGAAGCGGGTCGGCGTGCCGGCGAGACGCGCGATGAGCGTGTCGACCGCACCCTCGAGCTTGCCGGCCATGTCGCCCCGCGGGGAGATCGCCGAGATGACGACATCCCGACCCGGCAGAACCGCGTCGAGGGTCGCATCGTCGAGGGCCGATCCGACGACGTACTCGACGCCGTCGACGCGCGTCTCGGGTTCCGACCGGCTGACCGACGTGACCTCGTGCCCGCGCTTCGCCGCCTCCGCGACGATCGCAGCGCCCGCGTACCCGGTGCCGCCCAGAATCGTGATGCGTGCCATGTAGTGCTCCTTTACTCTCTTCCAGTAACTGGGTTACCATACGTCAGGTAAAGGGAGTGCGGAAGTAGGCACTTCGAGGTAAGGAAGGGACGTCGCGGTGAGCCTCAGACCCTGGGACCCCTATGAACAGGACTGCCCCTCGCGCCGCCTGCTCGACCGCATCGGCGATCGCTGGACGGTGCTCATCGTCGTCGCCCTCGACCCGGGCCCCCAGCGCTTCTCGGCGCTCGCCGCGCGCGTCGGCGGCATCTCGCAGAAGATGCTGACGCAGACGCTGAGGTCACTCGAGCGCGATGGGTTCGTCACCCGGACCCTCTACCCCGAGATCCCCCCGCGCGTCGAGTACGAGCTCACGACCCTCGGCCGGTCGCTGCTCGGGCCGTTGCGGGCGCTCGAAGAGTGGGCCGTCGAGAACATGTCCGAGGTCGTCGTGCATCAGGGCGAGTATCAGGCGACGCACTGACTGCGCTTAAACGGGAATGTCCCGGGACCGTGGGTCCCGGGACATCCGGTGCTGGGGCCGTGAGCGGCGAAGGCTCTCATCGCTGGGGCACCAGGGTGTGACGGGCGCGATCCCAGTCGAGTTCGCGCGCGTGGCGGGCTCGGGCCGTCTCGACGTGGCGCACGAGGTCTTCGCGCGACAGCGCATAGCTGCGGCGGCCGTAGGTGATGAGCAACAGGCCGAGGCGCAGCGCCAGCTTGTCGAGGGCGTTCGGCCGACGCGACGTGAGTCGCGGGGCCTCGGCCTCGACCCGCGGCTGCGGGCGTTCGGAGTGTTGCGGCGGATGGGTGGACAGTATCTGAGACAAGGTGGTTCCTCACAGGCGTGATC
Organism: Pseudolysinimonas yzui; assembly: GCF_014653215.1. GTDB lineage: Bacteria > Actinomycetota > Actinomycetes > Actinomycetales > Microbacteriaceae > Pseudolysinimonas_A > Pseudolysinimonas_A yzui. The sequence continues at coordinate 84,018 of NZ_BNAI01000006.1, forward strand.
GATTGCCGCTCGTGGCGGCGCACTTCGGGGTTGCGACCACATCGCGCCTCGGATGGAGGCGGACGAGTCGTGAACGGGACGTTGATCCGCGAGCAGTCAGCAAAGACTGTGGATCAGGGCTTCATCAGCATCGCCACCGTTGAATCGGCGGCGGCTGCCCTGAGAAGAGGGGCCGGTTAGCCGAGACGACAGGTGAGGATGCCGACGAAGCCGGCGGTGCGGTCGGGGGTCATCCCCGTCTGTGCTGCGTTCATGATCAGCCGGCCTCCTTTCGTCTATCGGCGTTGCGCGGAACCGCGCGTCGCCAACCATAGCGGGGCGTCGCGACGACGATCAAGGGCCACGCCCGAGGATGCGGCCCGAACTCGGTATCGGATCGGTAACGACCGCCGCCGCGGGGCGACGGTCAGGGCGCCGGGGCCTTCTCGGGCTCGGGCACGATCCGCATGCCGGCCGTCGTGTTGGCTGACTCGATCAGCTCGTCGAGCCATTCGCGGTTGATCTCGTGGGTCTCGGAGCCGAAGTCGAAGCGCAGGGTGGATGCCGCATTGACCCAGACCGTCGAGCGTCCGCCCTTCGGCGCGTCGAGCGTCAGGGCGAAGCTCTCGTTGCGGCGCAGTTTCGCCAACACCACCAGCTCGACGTGCGCAAGCGTGCGGTCGTCGAGTTCGAATGTCGCCGGGGGCGAACCGTAGTGCAGCGATCCCATTGACGTCGATCCTATGTGTCGGCTTCGGCAGGCTGTGTAGCCTGACGAGGTGGCGATTGTGAACCGGCTGACGGTCGATGGGCGTGACTACTTCCTGCCTGAGCCGGTGACCGAACTGCGCGCGCAGATCCTCGCGGCGGTTCAGGCCGGCGGCGGCTACGTCAACATTCCGCCGTTGCGCGGCGGACCGGGGATCGACATCCTGTTCTCCCCCGGCACCGCGGTGGCCTGGTCGCAGATCGATGTCGGCGGCGACACCGATTCAGGCGAGCAGGATCCGGGCGCGCACCCGTCGAACGACGACCAGTACGGCATCTAGCCCGCTACGCCGCCCCGAGCAGCAGCGGTTCGACGTCCGCGACCGGCAGCGGCGGCGAGAAGAAGTAGCCCTGGGCGCGGTCGCATCCCCAGTGGATGACGCGCTCGAACTGCTCCTGCGTCTCGACCCCTTCGGCGACGACAACCGCGTTGCGCTCCCGGGCGATCGCGATGCAGGTTCCCACCAGGCCGTCGATCGACCGGCGCAGATCGTGCACGAGCGACTTGTCGATCTTCACCTCGGTGAGCGGCAGACGTCGCACGAGTTGCAGCGAGGCCGCGCCGGTGCCGAAGTCGTCGATCGAGACCCCCACGCCGCCGTCGATGAGCGTCTCGAGGGCGAAGACCTCGGCACGGGAGTACGAGATCGCCGGCGACTCGGTCACCTCGACCGTCAGCGATCGGTAGGGCAGATCGAGTTCGGCCAGACGGCGCAACAGCCGCTCGGCGAACTGGATGCTGAGTTCGCTCGGCGAGGTGTTGATCGACATCCCGACGTGTGCCCCGCGACGGTTCCAGTCGACGGCCTGCCGGCCCGATTCCTCGAGCATGAACCGGCCGACCGCAGAGATCAGGCCGTGGTGCTCGGCCACATCGATGAAGCGCGCCGGCAGCAGCAGGCCCTGCAGCGGGTGATTCCACCGGCAGAGCGCCTCGAGCGCGACGATTCGTCCGGTCGCCAGGTCGTACTGCGGCTGGTAGTAGGCGGTGAGCTCGCCCGCGACGAAGGCGTGGCGCAGTTGCCCCGCCAATTCGGCCTCGGCCGCAAGACGCGACCCGTCGCCCATGCTCACTCCTCCAGGCTCGCCCTCAGGCGAGATGGGGTCAACGCTGGGCGGGCGGTCCATCGCCGACGTATACTACGCGCGGCCCGACGGCGAACGGCGCCCCCGTGCGGGTGTCACTCCCGATTCGCTCGGGCTATCGTCGGGTCATGGGGACTCTGACCTACGACTCGAAGCTCGCGGTTTCACTCGATGATCGTGTGCTGGCCCACCTCCAGGTCGTCATCTGGTCGAAGCTCCGGCGCGGCGAGCACTTCTCGTTCACCTGGACCGAGCCGTCGCGCAGTGGGTTCGGCCGCACGTCGATCTGGCTGGCACCGTCGATCCCGCTGACCTTCGAGTACTTCGGTGGCCGGCAGCCCCGGCTCAACGCCCAGTGGGTGCAGGTGCTCACCAAGTCGGCCAATTCGCCCGGGGGTCTAGTGCTGACGCCCGAGCCGCCGGAGAAGGACGCCCCGACCGGGTAGCCCGCGCTCGCAGGCCTGTCAAGACCCCCCGGCCACGAGCGGGGTTCGCTTAGCGTCGGGATGGTGTCCCTTCACCAGCCCGCAACCGAGCGCCGGTCGACGGTCCGTTGGATCAGTCCCGAACCCGGCGTCTGGGTGGCGACCCGTCGAGGCGAGCACGCCGGCACCGTCGAACGGCGCAACGGCTCGTATCACGCGACGAACGGTCGCGGCCGGGAGCTCGGGTCGTTCGACGATCTCGACTCTGCGCTCAACGTCGTCGACGGCACCGAGAGCAGCTCCCGCGTTACGCGCCCGCGCGGAGTGGTGATGGTGGCGCTGTGGGTGATCATCGGCGGGTCGGCGCTCGGCGCCCTCCTGCTCGGTGTCGCGCTGTTCCGCGGCTAGCCCGCCGAACGGTTCTCTTTGCGCCAGACGATCTTGAGCGCCGACCAGTCGGTGTCGAGTGCCGCGACCTTCACGTCGACGAGCCCGCGCAGCAGCGCCGTGTCGCGCACCAGGTTCTCGTCGACGTCGCTCACGTGCCCCGCCGCCTTGCGCGGCCACGCGATCCACAGCGCCCCGGCCGGGAAGATCCGGCGCTCCTGTTGTTCGATCGTGCGGCGCACCTGCTCGGCCGTCCCGACGAAGGCGACCACGACATCCGCATCGCCGTCGCGCCGCTGCGCCGGGTCGGGGTCGACCTCGAAGGCCCAGTCGTGGGGGGCGCCGACGACGTCCCAGGTGACGCCCGGCTTCAGGCCGAGCTTCGTCGCCTGCGGAGTTCCGGAGTAGCCGGCCGACGCGTTCACAGGTCGAGTATGGCGCGCGGGCGGCAGGTGCGGGATGCTGAGCCGAAGTCTTCTTCCGGGGGTGCGTCAACCTGATGGGCCCTCGCCCGCGTCGAGGAACTGTGAGCGCTGCCGTGGCCGAGAGGATCCAGGTCGACCTGGATGCCTTCGTCACGCACGAGTACCCCAAGGTCGTCGCGGCGGTCGGGCTGATCACCGGCAACCGGCAGGATGCCGCCGACGCCGTGCAGGATGCGATCGTCGGCTTTCTCGCGAAGCCCCCGGCCCGCGAGATCACCAACGTCGCCGCCTGGATCACCGTCGTCGCCAGCAACCGGGCGCGTGACCTGCAGCGCTCCCGCGGAGCCGAGTCGCGCGCCTACGCGAAGGTCGGCACCGACGACGAGAGCTACGACTCGGCGCTCGCCGGGCTCGACATCGACGTGCTGAAGGCACTCGAAGAGCTGCCGCGGCAACAGAAAGAGGTGTGCGTGCTGCACTACCTCCTCGACCAATCGGTGGAACAGGTCGCCGAAGGTCTCGGAGTGAGCACCGGCACGATCAAGACCCAGCTGCACCGTGCCCGCAAGGCGCTCGCGGCGCGACTGAGGAAGGAGGATCACCATGGCTGAGTTCGACGGACTCGACAGCCGCCTGCGCGACGCGTTCGCGAAAGCGGCGGAGCAGGGTGACTCCACCGGGGTCGCCGACGCCATCCGTTCGCGGATCGCCGCCGGTGACCCCGGTACTTCCGTCGCGGGCGGGACTGCCCCCGGCTGGGGCGGCGGCGTGTTCGGCTGGCTGCCGTGGCTCGGCCTCGTCGTGCTCGCCGGCATCGGCGGCTCGGCACTCGGCGCGTCGGGGGTGATCGCGAGCGAGACACGCGAGGTCGTCGCCGGCTACACCGCGGTGCTCGATGACTCCGCCCCCGCGGCCTCGTGCCCCGGCGGGCCCGTCATCGGGGAACTCTTCGCCGGCGACCGCGTGCTCGCCGTCGCCCGGTCGGACGACAGCGCCTACCTCGGTGTGCGCGACCCCAACGACTTCGCCCGCACCCTGTGGTTCGACCGGGCCGTCGTCGTGATCGATGCGGGGCAGGCGGATGTCGACAGCCTCCCCGTCGAGGCGTGCCCCGTTGTGACCGTCGAGGTCGTGGCACCCACCCCCGAGCCGACGATCGGACCGATCCCGATCCCGGTGCCGGGACCCGCGCCGGTGCCCGGACCAAGCGACACAACCGCGCCGAAGATCAATACCGCCACGGGGACCCCGAACCCGTTGTACAACCTCAACCCATTGCTCCTTCGGGTGACAGCCGGCGACGGCGTCGGAGTCGTTGGAGTGAACGTTTCCTGGTCGGGTCAATTCACCGGTAGCTCCGAGATGAGCCTCGTGAAGTCGGAATGGCGGTACACGTTCACGCCGCCCGATCCCAATAGCGGTGACATCCACTTCACCTTCCGGGCGAGGGACGCGGCAGGCAACGTCAGCGCTCCCGTGACCATCACCATCGACCATCAGTACTTCGGGTGATCTCATGACCGTTCCCAAGTGGTTGATTCCCCTCCTCGCCGTGATCGCGGCGGTGGCGGTCGGTGTGGCGGCGACGCTGATCGGGCTGCGGTTCGCCCCGGTCGAGACGGTCACGGCATCACCGGTGACCGAGATCGTGCCCGTGCTCAGCCCGATCGCGGAAGGCGAGGATGCTCCGGCCGGCCCCGACGACGAGGGGGAGCCCGACGCGCCGGTCGTCGTGAGCGAGGCCGCCGCCGAGCGCGAGGTCACGGTGCCGGCAGCTCCGTCGGGCGACGAGGCCGTCGACCCGTCGCTGTCGTTCTACCTCGACGAGTTGATGGCGTGGCCCGACGCCCTGCTCGGGCTCATCAACTTCGGCGGCGACGAGCGTTCCGACGGCGACGACCCGTGCGCGCCGCGCGACGGGGAGCCTCCCGTCACCTGCCCCGACGGATTGCGCAGCACGATCCTCAGCGACACCGCGCTGCGCGACTTCGCCGCGGGCGGTCAGGCGTTCCCGCCGACGTATGAGGAGTACCTCGAGAACGGCAACCCGTACGGCGGGTCGCTCTGGTGCGACGGGCTCACCGCGGGTGAGGGCGAGGTGCCGTTCGGCATCCTGGCCACCGCACCGGGCACCTTCACGGTGCGCTACTGGCCCACCGAGAACCCCGGCGCCGAGCGCGAGACGGTCGTGACGACCACCGCCGAACAACTCGCCCTCTGGGAGGAGCAGGTCGCGCTGCCCGACGGCTGGCCGATCGTGCAGCAGTGCTTCGTGATCGACGGTATCGAGCCCGACACCGCGTACACCGCCGTCGTCACCGGCATCGACACGTTCCTACGGATCGCCCCCGCCCACACGGTGCGCTTCCACTCCGAGGGTGCCCCCGTGCATCCGGGGCTTCAGGTCAACCCCGTCGGCGACAACCTGCTCTTCGTGTCGGGGCTCTACCCGACCGACGAGACCCTCGACATCCGCGCCTACCTCGTGCCGGCCGACGCGGCCCCCGCCTGCACCGCCCCCGCGGGTGCGACGCAACTGACCCCGCTCACCACGGTCGATGTCGTCGCCGAGCGTGACGAGGTGAACGCCGTCAACGCCCTGCCCGACTTCCAGCGCAAGGCCGTGCGCACCTTCGTGATCCCCGAGGGCGCCACCGCGATCGTCTGCGGCCGCTGGTTCCCGGCGGGCGGAGCGCCCAGCTGGGAGTCGAGCCAGCCGAACTTCGAGTCGTCGGCCGTCGTGCAGGCCGCCGACCGCGTGCTGCCGAGCGTGTCGTTGTTCGACGTCGCGCGGTTCGACGACGCCGTGGAGAGCATGGACGTGCGGGTGGCCTCGGCCGAGGGCATCGAGTGCTGGAACTGGACCTGGACGCGTGAGCGCGACGGCGACCTGCCCGTCGAGCTCTGCGACGCATCGCTCTTCGCCGGCGGGGGAGTCGCATCCGACGGCGAGCACCTCTGGGCGCGCGGCTTCCGCGGCGACCTCACCGTCACCGTGACCACTCAGCTCGACACGGGCGAGACCTCGGAGACGAGCTACCTGCTGCCCGCGGCCGATGACGGATGCCGGGGGGTGTGCGAGCCGCCGGCCCGGCAGTGGTTCCGCGTCGCGCTCGAGGACGTCACGCAAGGCACCGGCCTGTGCGGCTCGTTCTTCGGGTCGGACTGCACGCCGCCGAGCCGCGAGGTCGCGGCGGGCACGGCGACGTTCTTCGTCGACTGGGAGCAGGGGCTCAGCAACGGCCGCACCGACTGGAACATCACCCCGACCGTCGACCTGCCGCGCGACTACGTGCAGCCCGACGTGCCCCAGCTCGACAACGACGAGTACTGGACCTTCACCGAGCCGAGCCTCAGCATCCCGTGGTCGGCCGCAACGCTCGATGTCGTCGTCGACCGCCCGGTCGACTACACGCTGCGGTTCCTCGGCGGTGGCGGGGTTGCGACCCGCTGCGACAACGGCAGCCTCGCCGAGGTCAGCGGTTCGAGCATCTCGGCTGGGGGGCGCGACACGATCCGGCTGCAGATGGGAGGCCTGTGCCTCGGCGCCCAGTACCTGGTGGAGGTGGAGCTCGTCGACGCCGAGGGTCGCCGCACCATCTGGGGTCTCGACCGCGCCGGATCCTGGTGGGGTGGCACCGCCCTCGTGATCGCACCCGCCCTACGCGCCGAGATCTTCTACGACGTTCTCGCTCAGCACTCCAGTCGCAGCTACCTGCGGGTGTTCGAGCTGGAGATCAACGGAGCGTCGACCGGCGCCGAAGAGACCCGCAGCGGTCGCTGCCTCGACGACGGCCTCATCTTCAGCTCGGGAAGCTACGAGCGCGACCTCTACAACGTCAACAGCGTGACCCTGTCGATCCTCGTCGGCGAGGCGACCCGCTGGGGCGATGCGGAGGCGTGGGGAGCGGACTGCCTGAGCGTGCCGACCGACGACGCCGCGCGCACCGCGACCGCCGACGTGGACCTGCACCAGTTGTTCTCGCCGGAGGGCGTCGTGGTGAGTGTTCCCGAGCTCTACAGCGCGACGGTCACCCTGCGCGCCCGCCTGCTCGACTGACCCCGCCCGGTCAGGTCTGACAGCGCGGGCACCAGGTGACGACCCGCTCCTGACCTTCGAGATGGCCGAGTTCACCGCCGAGCAGCCGTGTGCCGCAGCGCCGGCACGGTCGACCGCGGCGGCCGTAGACCCAGGTGGTGCTGCCGGCGCGCAGGTTGCCCGTCGTGGAGCGGATCCAGCGGTCCTTGTTGGCCTGCAGCATCCGTTTGGCGAGATCGACCACGCCGAGCAGGTCGCGGGTCTCGCCGACGGCACGCGTCGGCAGCACGCCGCGCAGGAAGCAGATCTCGTTCGCGTACACGTTGCCGACGCCCGCGAGGTTGCGCTGGTCGAGCAGGGCGACGTAGATCGGCGCTTCGGGGCGTTCCGCCAGCCGGCGCACCGCCTCGGCGGCATCCCAGTCGGGTCCGAGCAGATCGGGGCCCAGGTAGCCCACGACATCCTCTTCGTCTGCCGTTCGGATCACCTCGAGCAGACCGAGCTCGAACCCCACCGCCTGCACGCCCGGTGCGTCGAGCACGACGCGGGCGAGGTGGGCCGGTCGCGCCCACTTCTCGCCCGGGGCGTACACCCGCCACGCGCCCTCCATCTTCAGATGCGAATGGATGCTGAACTCGCCGACCCGATGGAACAGGTGCTTGCCGCGGGCCACCACGTCGTGCACCGTCTCGCCGGCCAGGTCGACCGTCGCGTACCTCGGCACCCGGAAGTCGGTCCTCTGCAGCACCCGCCCCGCGAGGGCTGCGTGCTGTTCCTTCGCGGTCTTCCAGACGGTGTCGCCCTCGGGCATGCGGCCTCCCTTGTCTTGAGGCTACGCGGAGCCGCAGACTGACGGCCTTGACGCCTAACGATGCGAGGCATAGTATTCCGAGGTATGACGACGCAAGCGCTCAAAGGGCACCTCGACCTTCTCGTGCTCGCCGTCCTCGCGCGTGGACCTCGGCACGGTTACGCCATCATCGAGGGCCTGCGCGAAGCCAGCGACGAGGTGTTCGATCTGGCCGAAGGCACGGTCTACCCCGTGCTGCACCGCCTCGAGCGGGATGGGGCGCTCGCGAGCGAGTGGACCGAGGCGAACGGGCGCCGCCGACGGCAGTACCGCATCACCACGGCGGGCATCGCTCGCCTCGAACGAGAACAGGCGAGCTGGCGGCAGTTCTCCAGCGCAGTCGCGGCGGTTCTGGGAATCCGGTCATGGCCCAGCCCGGCCTGATCGGCGAGTACCTCGGCATCGTCGAGGGTCAGCTCGCTCACCGGCCCGACGTTCGCGAGATCCTCGACGAGATGGCCGACCACCTCTTCGAGTCGGTGGAACGCGCGCAGGCCGGAGGCATGACCCGGCTCGCGGCCGAACGTTCCGCGCTCGACCGATTCGGCGATCCCCGCCTCACGGCAACCCTCCTGGCATCCGTTCCGACGAAAGGATTCGACATGAAGGCAACACTCGCCACGGTCACCGGCGCGCTCGCCGCGCTGGCCTGGGTCGGCGCGATGGCGACATTCGCGCAAGGCTTCTCCGAGACGATGATCACCCAGACGCAGCTCGGGTACCTCTTCGCCGCCGGGTTCCTCGGCCTCGCCGTCGGTCTCACCGGCGCCAACATGGTCATCATGAACATCACGATCGCCGGGGGCCTCGATCGGCTGGGTGCGATCAACTTGTTCGCAGCCATCGTGGCCACGCTGTTCGCCGCGGTGATGCCCTGGGTCGTCGTCGTGTGGGGGCCCGCCCTGGCGGTCTGTCTCGCGATCACCATCGCCCGAACCGGGAGAGACCCGCTCACCGGAGGAATCGTTGCGGTCACCCTGTTCGGCGTCGCCCCGGTGTTGCTGTGCCTCGTGGCGGTCGCTTTCCTCTTCTACGAGGGGAGTGGCTTGACCGCCGGCGAAGCGGCGCGAGAGCGTGCGGACCTCGTCGAACTCGTCGCCTTCCAGGTCATCGCGGCCGTCATCGTGCTCGGCATGAGCGTGCTCACGCGCCGGCGGGCCAGAAGCAGCGGCGCGTCGCCGGCGACGGTCGCCGCCGCCTGACGATCCGGGTCTCGGCAGGGGGGTTCAGCAAGAGCCCCACATGCCGAGACTCGCGTCGGCGGCCGCGTGCTCTGCGGCGAGCAGCTCGCCGAAGTGCAGGTCGTTCGGGGCGACGCGGATCGCTTCGGCGAACCCGCCCTCGACGAGAGCCAGGTTGATGAACGTGCCGTCGTCGTTCCACAGGTAGAGCAGCAGCCGGTCGTAGTCGTCGAACGGGTCGACGTCCGCGTCGACGCGCAGCGTGCTGCCGACCGGGGCGAGGCGCAGCAGCTCGGCCTCGGCTTCGTCGCCGAAGCACTCGTACACCGGGTAGACCTCGGGGGTGTCGATGCCGACGAGCCGCACGTTCTCGACCGCGCCGGTGTCGTCGCGCAGCCGCAGGGTGTCGCCGTCGGTGATGTCGACGACGGTCATCTCCTGGGCGTCTGACGGTACCGGGATGCCGTTGTCGACCGCCGGGATGCCGGGGTCGGCATCCGGGGTGGCGGCCGGCTGTTGCTGGGTGGCGACGATCCAGACCGCGAGGGCGACGAGGGCGATCACGACCAGGAGGACGATGACGCGCTTCATTCGAGGGCGCTTCGGATGTCGGTGTGCCCGAAGTCGTCGCCCTTGTAGAGGAGTGGCTCACCGGTCGCTTTCGCAAGCGCGTAGGAGAAGCAGTCGCCGAAGTTGAGTCTTGCCGCGTGCCCGCTTCCACGGCCGTAGCGCCGATGAGCCGTGCGAGCGAGATGGGCGTGTTCGGCGGTCACGGCTTCGACTTCGATCGCGCTCCCGTCCAGGAGGGCGTCAAGACGCTCATGGGTGCCGGGCGGCAGAGACCGGTCGATGACAATCGACGTCTCGACCAAGGTCGCCGCTGAGATGCGGGTGACGGCGGAGCCGGCGACCAGAGTCGCGAACGCGTCGGCCTCCGGTTCGTCGTTGATGATGGCCATGATCGCCGAGGTGTCGATGATCACTTGGGCAGGCCCGTCTCCTCGTCGTAGAGCTCGTTGGGATCCATGAACCCTTCGGGCGCGAGGTCTCTGATCTCCTTCGCGAGCCGCAGGATGCGCTCCGCCTTGCGTTCCACGCCCGCCTCGCGTCGCAGCTCCGCGATGCGGCGCTCGACGGCCTCGGTCACGGCATCCGTCTGGCTCACCCCCCGCAGGGTAGCCAGCTCGCGAACGAGCGCGTGCGTGCGCTCGTTCTTGATGTTCAGACTCACGGCGGGATTCTACCGTGGAGGGGTAGCTTTCTACCCTCGGAGCCTGAGGCCTTGCGGGGTGGGCGCGAAGCCGGCGGCGACCAGGGCGTTGCCGAACGGCGTGCCGAGCGAGAACTCGCCGTCGATCTTCTCGACCCGCAGGCGCCCGCCCGCGCGTCGCACGGTCGCCGCGAGCGATTCGGCGGCCGCGGTGAGTCGCTGTTCGTCGGCGGTGAAGGTGAGCACCGTCTTGCCGCCGCGTTCGACGTAGATCTCGAGGGCGCCGTCCACCAGCACCACGAGTGCGCCCGCCTTGCGTCCGGGGCGGTGGCCCTCGACCGTCGGCCAGCCGAGGGCTGCGCCGTACGGGTTCGCCGGGTCGGTGGCGGTGAGGGTCACGGCGACCGGGGCGGCGCCCTCTTCGGGGTCGGCGGCGAAGGTGCGCAGCCGGTCGACGGTGGCGGGGGTGGCGAACTGCGCCGCCCCGAGCCCCTCGATGAAGTAGCCGCGCCGGGTGCGGCCGGTCTCTTCGAGCCCGGCGAGCACCTTGTAGGCGAGCGCGAAACCGCCGGCGATCCCCTCGGAGACGACGGCCCCGCGGGTGACGACGCCGTGCCGTTCGAGCAGGGTCTCGGCGAGAGCGGCGGAACGGATGGTGGGGTTCGGCTCCGGTGGCGGAAGCAGCGACCAGCGGCCCGCGACGGTCGGCGGCGCGGACAGCGCGAGCGCCGAGAACACGCGCGCGGGAGCACGGCGAGCCCGGCTGCGCGGCGTCGCGCGCGGGCGAGTGGTCGTCGCGCCGAGGCGCGCCCGCAGCGGGGCGAGGGTGTCGTTGCCGACGAGGCCCGCCCACACCAGATCCCACAGCGCCGCCGCGAGGTCCTTGTCGTCGACCGGCTCGGTGAGGCTCACGGCCGTCGACAGCTGTCGGAAGAAGAACGCACCGCCGCCGGCGAGGGCGTCGATCACCCGGCCGTGCAGGTCGCCTTGCTCCGTCAGGTTCGGCTCGAACAGCGTGAGCGGGGCGGCATCCGCGAGATGCAGGGCGACCCAGCCGTCGCCGCCGGCCAGCTCGCCCCGCCCCGACCACAGCACCTCACCGGATGTCGTCAGCTCGTCGAGCATCGCGGGGGTGTAGTCGCGTACCCGGCTCGGCAGCACCATGCTCTCCCAGGTGCTCGCCGGCAGGGCCACGCCCGACAGCTGGTCGATCGCGGCGACGAGCCCGTCGATGCCGCGCAGGTCGCCGAAGCGATGCCAGGTGGGCAGGAACCGGCCGAGCGCGCGCTGCGGCACCGGCTCGACTTCGGAGCGCAGGGCGGCGAGACTCCGGCGGCGCAGGCGGCGCAGGATCTCGGCATCCACCCACTCCACCCCGGTCGCGCCGGGCCGGAACTCGCCCTCGACCACCCGGCGGTCGGCGGCGAACCGCCGCAGCACGTCGGTGACGACGGCGACGCCGAGCCCGAGGCGGTCGGCGGCGTCCTGCGCGGTGAACGGCCCGTGGGTGCGCACGTACCGCGACACCAGGTCACCCACGGGATCGTCGACCGGGTCGAGGAACGCCGTCGGCACCCCGATCGGCAGCGGCACCCCCAACGCGTCGCGCAACCTGCTGGCATCCTCGACGACCGCCCAGCGCTGTTCGCCCGCGATCGTCGCGCGAATCACCCGGTTGCTGCGCGCAAGTTCGTCGAGCAGCTCGCCGGGTCTCGACACGCGATCCTGCGGATCGCTACTCGACCACCGAAGGGCGAGCTCCTCGGTCGACAACGGGCCGAGGATCCTCAACAGGTCGACGAGGCCCTCGGGATCCTTGGCGTGGCGGTCGGGGGCGAGGCGCTGGAGTTCGAGTTCGGTCTGCTCGATCACCTTCGGGTCGAGCAGTTCCCGTAGCTCCGCGCGACCGAGTAGTTCGGCGAGCAGGGTCGGGTCGAGCGACAGGGCGGCGGCGCGGCGTTCGGCGAGCGGCGAATCGCCTTCGTACATGAACGCGGCGACGTAGCCGAACAGCAGGGTGCGCGCGAACGGCGAGGGGGATGTCGTCTCGACTTCGACCATGCGCACGGCGCGGTTCTGGATGTCCCTCGTCAGCTCCGCGAGGGCGGGCAGGTCGTAGACATCCTGAAGCACCTCGCGCACCGTCTCGAGGATGATCGGGAACGACGGGTACTTGCGGGCGACATCCAGCAGCTGGGCGCTGCGTTGGCGTTGCTGCCAGAGCGGGTTGCGGCGGCCCGGGTTGTAGCGCGGCAGCAGCAGGGCGCGCGCCGCGTTCTCACGGAAGCGCGACGCGAACAGCGCCGATCCGCCGACCTCGAGCGTGACCAGCTCTTCGAGCTCGTCCTTCTCGAACAGGAACAGGTCGGCCCCGGGCGGGTCGGCATCCGTCTCGGGCAGCCGCACGACGATGCCGTCGTCGCCGGCCATCGCCGAGCCCTCGACGCCGAGGCGCTCGCGGATGCGCGCCGAGATCGCGAGCGCCCACGGGGCGTGCACCGGCATCCCGTAGGGCGAGTGCAGCACGACGCGCCAGTCGCCGAGCTCGTCGCGGAACCGTTCGACGAGCAGGGTCGTGTCGGTCGGCACCGCACCGGTCGCCTGCTTCTGCTCTTCGACGAATCGGAGGAGGTTCTGCACGGCCCACTCGTCGAGGCCACTGTCGCGCAGGCGGCCTTCGATGCCCTTCGGTTTCGCCGCGAGGTCTTTCGTGAAGGCCCCGATCGCCTTGCCGAGTTCGGCGGGGCGCCCGAGCCCGTCGCCCTTCCAGAACGGCACCCGCCCGGGCTGTCCGAACGCCGGGGTCACCAGCACCCGGTCGGAGGTGATCTCTTCGATGCGCCAGCTCGTCGCGCCGAGGGCGACGACATCCCCCACCCGCGACTCGTAGACCATCTCCTCGTCGAGTTCGCCGACCCGTCGGGCGCCGTCTTCGGTGCCGACGATGAAGACGCCGAACATGCCGCGGTCGGGGATCGTGCCGCCGCTCGTCACCGCGAGACGCTGCGCCCCGGGCCGCCCGGCGATCGTGCCGGCCACCCGATCCCAGACGATGCGTGGGCGCAGTTCGGCGAACTCGTCACTCGGGTAGCGCCCGGCGAGCAGGTCGAGCGTCGCCTCGTACGCGCTGCGGGGGAGCGTGGCGAAGGGGGCCGACCGCCGCACCGTCTCGAACCACTCCTCCACCTCGAGGGGGTCGAGGGCGACCGCCGCGACCGTCTGCTGGGCGAGGATGTCGAGCGGATTCTGCGGAACCGCGATCGCCTCGATGAGCCCGGTGCGCATCCGCTCGCTTACCACCGTCGTGCCGAGCAGGTCGGCGCGGTGCTTCGGGAACAGCACGCCCTTGCTGATCTCGCCCACCTGGTGCCCGGCCCGGCCGACACGCTGCAACCCGCTCGCGACGGAGGGCGGGGTCTCAACCTGGATGACGAGGTCGACGGCACCCATATCGATGCCGAGTTCGAGCGACGACGTCGCCACGACGCAGCGCAGCCGGCCCGACTTCAGCGCATCCTCGATCTCGGCGCGCTGCTCCTTACTCACACTCCCGTGGTGCGCGCGGGCGAGCAACGGCTCGGCGCCCGACGCCGCGCCGGACTGCCCCATGACCTGCGCGGGCACCCCTTTCGCTGGTCGAGTAGCCGCCGAAGGCGGCGTGTCGAGACCCCCACCCCCAGCCGGCACCAGCATCTCGGCGTAGATCTCGTTCATGGATGCCGTGATGCGTTCCGCGAGGCGTCGCGAGTTGACGAACACGATCGTCGACCGGTGGGCGAGCACCTGTTCGACGACGGCCTGGTCGACGTGCGGCCAGATCGATCCGGCCGACTGCAGCCCGGTCTCTTCGGGTTCGCCGGGGCCGGGAGCCACGGCGTCGGTGGTTCTCACGCCCAGCTCGGTCATGTCTTCCACCGGCACGATGACGCGCAGGTCGAACGTCTTCGCCGCCGGCGGCTGCACGATCGTGACGGGCGCCATCCCGCCGAGGAACCGCGCCACCTCTTCAATGGGCCGCACCGTCGCGCTCAACCCGATGCGTTGTGCAGGCTTCTCGAGCAGGGCATCCAGTCGTTCCAGCGTCACCGCGAGATGCGCGCCGCGTTTCGATGCCGCCACCGCGTGGATCTCGTCGACGATCACCGTCTCGACCCCGGCGAGGGTCTCACGGGCGGCGCTCGTGAGCATCAGGTACAACGACTCGGGTGTCGTGATGAGGATGTCGGGGGGCTCGCGCTGCAGCAGGCGTCGGTCGGCGGATGTGGTGTCACCCGACCGCACCCCGACGCTCACGGGAGGCACCTCCTGCCCGAGCCGCCGGCCGGTCGCCGAGATGCCGACGAGCGGGCTGCGCAGGTTGCGCTCGACATCCACGCCGAGGGCCTTCAGCGGCGAGATGTACAGCACCCGCGTGCGGCGCTTCGGGTCGACGGGCTTCGGGGTCGCGGCGAGCCGATCGAGCGACCAGAGGAAGGCGCTGAGCGTCTTCCCGGATCCGGTCGGGGCGACGACGAGCGCGTGCCGGCCCGACGCGATCGCCTCCCACGCGCCCTCCTGCGCCGGCGTCGGCTCGGGGAACGCGCCCGCGAACCACTCCCGCGTGGCGGGGGTGAAGCGCTCGAGCGCGGCGTGCATCCTCACATCCTCGTCGGAACCGCCGTCAACCGCCCGGGCCGGTCAGCCGAACTCGACGTCGAGGAACGCGACGACGTCGTGCAGCATCGCGTCGGAGACGGCGTGCCCGAGACCCTCGTAGATGCGCTCGGTGAGACGCGAGTGTTCCGGCAGCCAGTCGGCGGTGTCGGCGAACCGCCACGCCGGAATGACGTCGTCGGCGGTGCCCCGACCGGAGAACACCGGGGGGCGGCGGGCAGCCATCGCCTCGTCGCCCGGGTCGTCCTCGGGGTGACGCGCGCTCGCGAGCATCACGAGTGCATCGGCCACTCCGGGGTGACGGCGCAGCACCTGAAGTCCGACGCATCCGCCCTGCGAGAAACCGAGGATGCCGACCCGCGACGCCTTGCCCGAGATCCCCTCGATCCACTCGGCGACGTCGTCGGCGGCCCGGTCGACGTCGGCGCGCTCGATCCCGTCCTCGAGCGGGAACCAGGAGTAGCCGATCCCCATCGGGTGCGGCAGGGGGGCCCGCAGCGACGCGATCACGAAGTTCAACGGAAGGTAGGGCGCGAGCTGGAAGAGGTCGCCCTCGTGGCTGCCGTAGCCGTGCAACAGGATCAGGTGCGGCCGCCCTGCCCGTTCCCGATCCGGGCTGCTCCACATCACGTGTTCCGAGTCGATCGGCATCCGTTTCTCCTATGTCAAGCTGCGGCCGCGAGGGGGGCGGTCGCGGAGGCTTGGTCGGTGGTCAGGTGGTTGTAGACGATGCGGGCGAGGCGTCGTTTGAGGCAGCGCAATGCTTCGGCTGTGGACAT
>NZ_BNAI01000007.1 GCF_014653215.1 Pseudolysinimonas yzui
CCACAGCCGAAGCATTGCGCTGCCTCAAACGACGCCTCGCCCGCATCGTCTACAACCACCTGACCACCGACCAAGCCTCCGCGACCGCCCCCCTCGCGGCCGCAGCTTGACATAGGAGAAACGCATGGCCATCACGCTTCCGTCACCGCTCGTCTCCGCACAGTGGCTCGCCGACCACCTCGGTGCCGACGACCTCGTCGTCGTCGACGCCTCGGTCGTCTCGTTCACGCAGCCGAACGGCAAGCCGGGTTCGCTCAGTGGCCACGAGCAGTACATCGCCGAAGGTCACATCCCCGGTGCGGTCTTCGCCGACCTGATCGAGGAGTTCTCCGACCAGGACGGCCGCTATCCGTTCACGCGGCCGACCGCCGAGCGTTTCGCCGCCGCCGCCGGCGCGCTCGGAATCGGCGCACACACGACCGTGGTCGTCTACGACACCGTGCTCGGCCAGTGGGCGGCTCGGTTCTGGTGGCTGCTGCGTGCCTTCGGGCACGATGCCGCCGCCGTGCTCGACGGCGGGCTGACCGCCTGGCGAGCCGACGACCGCCCGGTCGAGCGTGGACACGTCTCGCCCACGCCGCGGCCGTTCGTGGGCGTCGAACGCCCCGACGTGTGGGTGGACAAGGCCTATGTCGAACGTGTCGTCCGGGGCGAGGAGGAGGCCGCGCTGGTCTGCTCGATCCCGCCGAAGGAGTTCACCGGCGAGGTGGCCTCCCGGGCGCGCCCCGGTGTCATCCCCGGATCCCGCTCGCTCCCCGCGGTGCGACTCGTCGACCGGGAGTCGCGCACCGCACTCCCCGACGCCGAACTGCACGGCCTGTTCGCGCCGATCCTCGAGGCCCCGCGCATCATCACCTACTGCAACGGCGGCATCGCGGCTGCCGCCGCCGCGCTGCAGCTGGTGCGGCTCGGCGAGACCCACGTCGCGATCTACGACGGATCGCTCAACGAGTGGGCAGCCGATCCCGACGCGCCACTGGTGACCGCCGCGAGCGGCGCCCTCGTCTAGCTGATCTCGTTGAGAAGGCCGTTGTCGACGACGGGCGCTTCGATGCCTTCGCCGGTGCTGACGACGTTCTCGTTGCCGTTGACGACGACGGTGCCGATCGTGGTGTCGACGACGACGGTGTTCTGCTCACCGCGGATCGACAGGTCGTCGATGCTGATCGCCGAGATGTCGGCGCGCTGACCCTCGAGTTCGACACTGCCGAGCGTCTCGCCGACGATGTCGGCGCCGTCACCGCGGATGATGAGCATCTCGATCGACGTGAACGAGAGGTCGATGCCGCCGCCCTCGAGGGTGACGGTGCCGCACACGCCGACGACGTAGTTGCCGGGGCGGTCGATGAGCACGTCGTCGCAGTCGAACTCCTCGGCGGGCTCGGGCGGCGCCGCGGATTTGGTCGGCTCGGGGGTGGCGTCGGTCGCGGTCGGCGAAGGCGCCGCGGTTCCTCCGTCGACGAGGAAGGCGCTCGTGCATCCCGCGAGCAGCACGGCGGAGAGCGCGAGGCCGAGCAATGCGATCGGGGCGGGAAGCGAGCGCGTCATACCCCGAGCCTATCCGCGAGGGCGGCCGCGTCGGTGAGCGGAAGGTCGCAGACGAAGTGCTCGCAGAGGTACGCGGTGTCGCGACCCTCCCGACTCACGCGGGCCGCGAACAGCTCGAAGCCGTCCGCGGCGAAGGCGGCGGCCTGTTCGTCGGTGACGAGGGCGAGGATGCGATCCGGCCCGCCCCAGCCCCGGGCGAGCGCCGCGAGGGGCGAGTCCCCCGGCCCGACGACGACCAGTTGAGCGACGGCGCGACCCAGACGCACGGCCACCCCGAGGGCGCCGCCGAACGACAGCGGCTGCCCGGATGCGTGCGTCAGCGCGGGCGCGATCGCCCGTTCCGCGATGCGCCGGTGGCGGTCGTCGCCGCCGAGCGCCGCGAGCAGCAGCGCCGCATCGGCGAGCAGGGCGCGACCCGACGGCGTCGCCCCGTCGGCGATCTCGGGAGGCAGACTGAGCCCGCGCGCCGCCAGCACCGGATCGGGGCCCGAGGGCGCGGCGACGTCATCGCCCTGGTCGCACGCCTCGACGAGGTCGCGGGCGATCACGGCGTAGCGCGGCTCACCGGTGGCGAGGGCCAGCCGCGCCAACCCCCCGGCGAGCCCGCCGTAGTCCTCGAGAGTCGCCACGGCATCCGATGGCCGCCCGTCGAGCGACGCCCGGCGCAACGGCGCGGCGGATCCGTGCACGGCGAGCACCGCATCCGCCGCCTCACGTGCCGCGGCGATCCAGTCGTCGCGCGCGAAGCGCACCCCGGCGTCGGCGAGCGCGCCGATGGCGAGGCCGTTGAGCCCGGTCAGCACCTTGCCGTCGAGCGGAGGCGGCGGCTGGGTCGCCCGAGCCGCGGCGTCGAGCGCGTAGTAGCCGCCTTCGTTGCGCACCCCGTCGAGCTCGCTCTCGCTGTCCTGCCCGGACGCGAAGCCGCCCGACACCCGCAACCGGTCGAGCAGGAAGCCGGCGATTCCGCTCGCCGTCGCCGCGTCGCCGATCGCCGCGTAGCAGGCGAGCAACTGGGCGTTGTCGGTCAGCATCCGCTCGTAGTGCGGCTCCGACCAGTCGCGCTGCACGGCGTAGCGGAAGAACCCGCCTTCGACCGCATCTCGCAGCGGGGAGGCCGCCATGCGCGACAGGGTGCGCTCGGCGAGCGCGCGGGCCGGTTCCCCGCCCTGCTCGAGCAGGAAGGCGAGCACCGGTGTCGTCGGGAACTTCGGGGCGGTGCCGAATCCGCCGAACTCCCGGTCTTCGGCCGCTGCAAGATCGGCGACGGCCGCCTCGAGTGCCTCGGCCGACAACCCCGACTTCTCGGCGACGGGACGATCCGCCGTCAGCGCGGCGACGAGCGTCGACGCGGTCTGTTCGACGTCGTCGCGACGCTGCGTCCAGGCGTCGGTGATCGCGTCGAGCACCTCCCGGAAGGCCGGCACCCCCGGCACGGGACGCGGCGGAAAGTAGGTGCCCGCGTAGAACGCCGCGCCGGCGGGAGTGGTGAACACCGTGAGCGGCCAGCCGAGCGACGGGGTGAACGCACTCGCCGCGGCGAGGTAGGCGGCGTCGACATCCGGATGCTCCTCCCGGTCGACCTTGATGGCCACGAACCCGGCGGCGAGCTGGGCGGCGACCTCGGGGTCGCTGAAACTCTCGCGCGCCATCACGTGGCACCAGTGGCAGGTGGCGTAGCCGATCGAGATGAGCACCGGCACGTCGCGTCGCGCCGCCTCGGCGAACGCCTGCTCACTCCACGGCCACCAGTCGACGGGGTTGCCGGCGTGCGAGCGCAGGTAGGGGCTCGTCGAGTCAGCGAGCCGGCTCCCCGTCATAGGCTCACCCTATGCCGGGCTCTTCCGCATCTCCCGTGACGGTCACCTACGTCGGCGGGCCGACCGTGCTGCTCGAGTACGCGGGACTGACCATCCTCACCGACCCCACGTTCGACGCCCCTCAGGAGTACGAGCGACCCGGGTCGACGACGCTCGTGAAGACACACGGTCCCGCGCTCGACGTGGCCGCACTCCCGCCGGTGCATCTCATCCTGCTCAGCCACCACGACCACCGCGACAACCTCGATGAGGCCGGCCTCGCGCTCGTGCGCTCCGGCATCCCGACCCTGACGACGCCGCTCGCCGCGACCGAGCTCGGCCTTCCGCACGTGCGCGGGCTGGAGCCGTGGGAGGCGACCGCTCGACGCGGCTTCTCGGTGACAGCAGTGCCGGCCTCGCACGGCCCCGGCGACGCGGCGGGCCCCGTGACCGGGTTCGTGCTCGAGGCCCCGGGTGCCCCCACCGTCTATGTGAGCGGCGACAACTCGGAACTGGACGTCGTCGACGAGATCGCCGCCCGCTTCGCGCCGATCGACGTCGCCGTGCTGTTCGCCGGTGCCGCCCGGGTGCCGCGGATCGACGCCGCCCTGACGCTCACCTCGGTCGACGCCGTCGCGGCGACGCGGATGCTCGGCGCCCGCGCCGTCGTCGGCGTGCACACCGAAGACTGGCGTCACTTCAGCGAGAGCCGCGCCGACCTCGAGGCCGCGTTCGCCGCCGCCGGGATCGCCGACCTCCTGGTCGCCACCCCCCGCGGCGTCCGCGCCTCGGTGGCCGAGGAGCCGCGCAGCGACGTGTCGGGACTCTAGAAGGTCGCCATCTCGGGATCCGCCCCCACGCGGTTGCCCGCATCGAGGGCGTCGATCGCGGCCATCTCGGCGGCGGTGAGCTCGAACCCGAAGACGTCGAAGTTCTGCCGGATGCGCTCCGCCGAGTTCGACTTCGGGAAGACGATGATGCCGCTCTGCAGGTGCCAGCGGATGACCACCTGCGCGGGGGTGACCCCGTGCGCGGCCGCGATCTGCTGAAGCGCCGGCATGCCGAGCAGGTCGTACTTGCCCTGACCGAGCGGACCCCAGGCTTCGATCGCCATGCCGTGCTCGGCACCCCAGGCCCGCAGCTCGCGCTGCTGGAAGGTCGGGTGCAACTCGATCTGGTCGACCGCCGGCACCGTCGACGACCCGGCGAGGATCTTCTCGAGGTGCGGCACGTGGAAGTTCGAGACGCCGATGCTCGTCGCCTTGCCGGCATCGCGGATCTGCTCCATCGCGAGCCAGGTCTCGAGGTACTTGTCGAGGTCGGGGCGGGGCCAGTGGATGAGGTAGAGGTTGACGCTGTCGAGCTGCAGCTTCTCGAGGCTCAGGTCGATCGCGTCGAAAGCCGACTGGGTGCCCTGGTCGGAGTTCCACAGCTTGGTGGTGATGAACAGCTCGTCGCGCGGGATGCCCGACTTCTGAATCGCCCGACCGACCCCGATCTCGTTGCCGTAGACCGCGGCGGTGTCGATGTGCCGGTACCCGGCTTCGAGGGCATCCGAGACGATCCGCTCGGTCTCGTCGGGGTCGACCTTGAACACTCCGAACCCGAGCTGAGGGATGGTGTGGCCGTCGTTGAGCGTGAGTGTGGGAACCGTCATCGTTCCAGCCTAAGACGCTTGACCTGAACGCGATGGACCGCTAACGTACAACCAAATGGTTGTAGATACTGAGCTCAGTGACCTCGAGGTCGACCGCATCTTCCACGCCCTCGCCGACGCGACGCGGCGTGACATCCTGCGACGCACCCTCACCGGCGACGCTTCGGTGAGCGAACTCGCGGCGGCGTACACGATGTCGTTCGCCGCCGTGCAGAAGCACGTCGCCGTACTTGAGGGAGCAGCACTCGTGACCAAGGAGGCCCGCGGCCGAGCGCGCATCGTGCGTGCCGACCCTGAACGCATCGCGAAGGCGCGCGAGCTGCTCGACGCCTACGCCCACCTGTGGCGCGGACGCATCGACCGTCTCGATGCACTCCTCGCCGCCGACGACTGACCGAACCGAAGAGAAGGAGAGCACCATGCCCGTGACATCCGTCACCACCGACCCCGAAGCGCTCACGATGACCCTCGTCGCCGACTTCCCGGTGCCTGTCGAGCGCCTCTGGAACGCCTTCGCCGACCCGCGCAAGCTGGAACGCTTCTGGGGCCCTCCCGGATACCCCGCGACGTTCGGCACCTACGAGCTGCGCCCCGGCGGTATCGCGCACTACTGGATGACCAGCCCCGAGGGTGAGAGCTTCTACGGCCGCTGGGACTTCGCCGAGGTCGAGGAGCCGCACCGCATCGTCGCGCTCGACTCGTTCGCCGATGCGCAGGGCGAGGTCGACACCTCGATGCCGACGGGGCGGATGACGCTGAACTTCGAGAGCACACCCGGCGGGTCACGATTCACCGCGGTGTCGGCGTCGCCGACCGCAGAGGCGCTCGAGCAGGTTCTCGCCATGGGACAGGTCGAGGGGATGACGCAGGCCATCGGGCAGCTCGACGCCGTCATCGCCGACCTGCGCGACTACGCCCTCGGCAAGGGGACCCAGGTCGAGGTGCTCGACGACCAGCACGTGCGCATCACGCGGGCATTCGACGCGCCGCGCCACCTCATCTGGCGCGCGCACACCGAGCCCGAGCTGATGAAGCGCTGGCTGCTCGGCCCCGACGGCTGGCGGATGTCGGTCTGCGAGGTCGACCCCACGCCGGGTGGCGCCTACCGCTACGCCTGGGAGCCTGTCGACGGCACCCCGGACCAGGGGTTCGGCTTCGACGGCGAGACTCTGGTGTTCGAGCCGGAGCGCCGCATCGTCACCACCGAGCGCATGACCGGTGCCGACTTCCCGGCGACGACGAACGACCTGTCGTTCGCCGAAGACGACGGCGTCACGCTGCTCACCCTGCTCATCACCTATGCCGACGCGGCGCAACGCGACGCCATCCTCGCCACCGGCATGACCGACGGCATGGAGACCAGCTACGCCCGGCTCGAGCGGGAGTTGCTTCCCGTCGTGTGACCCCGTCGGCGGGAGCCATAAGCTGGACAGCTCATGTCTCCCGCCGACCTCGCGATCACCTACCCGCCGGAGCTGCCCGTCAGCCAGGTGCGGGATGAGATCGCCCGTGTCATCGCGGCGAATCAGGTCGTCATCATCGCGGGTGAGACGGGCTCGGGCAAGACCACGCAGCTGCCGAAGATCTGCCTCGACCTCGGCCGCGAGCGGATCGGGCACACTCAGCCGCGGCGCATCGCGGCCCGGTCGGTCGCCGAGCGGATCGCGTCGGAACTCGGCGTCGAACTCGGCGGCGTCGTCGGCTACCAGGTGCGGTTCGACGACCGGTCGGCCCGCGACACCCGGGTGAAGCTGATGACCGACGGCGTGCTGCTGGCCGAACTGCAGCGCGACCGCGAGCTCAGGCGCTACGACACGATCATCATCGACGAGGCGCACGAGCGGTCGCTCACGATCGACTTCCTGCTCGGCTACCTCGCGCAGCTGCTGCCCCGACGTCCCGACCTCAAGGTCATCGTCACCTCGGCGACGATCGACCCGGAGTCGTTCGCCCGACACTTCGCCTCACCCGACGGCACCCCCGCCCCGATCGTCGAGGTGAGCGGTCGCACCTACCCCGTCGACATCCGCTACCGCCCGTTGGTCTCGGAACGCATGGACGACGAAGAGGGCGAACCGGTCGAAGATCTCGACTACCTGCAGGGCATCGCCGCCGCACTCGACGAACTCGCCCGCGAACCCGACGGCGACGTGCTGGTGTTCCTCTCGGGCGAGGCCGAGATCCGCGACGCCCAGGACGCGCTCGGCGGCCGGGCGCACACCGAGATCGTGCCGCTCTACGGGCGGCTGTCGTCGGCCGAGCAGCACCGGGTGTTCGACACGAAGCGTCCGCCCGGAATCCGCCGCCGGGTGGTGCTCGCCACCAACGTCGCCGAGACGAGCCTCACGGTGCCCGGCATCAAATACGTGGTGGATGCCGGTACCGCTCGCATCTCGCGGTACAGCCCGCGCGCCAAGGTGCAGCGGCTGCCGATCGAGGCGATCTCGCAGGCATCCGCCAACCAGCGCTCCGGACGCGCGGGCCGCACGAGCGACGGGATCGCGATCCGGCTCTACGCCGAAGACGACTTCGCGAAGCGGCCCGCGTTCACCGACCCCGAGATCCTGCGCACCGACCTCGCCGCGGTCATCCTGCAGATGATGACCCTCGGGCTCGGCGACATCGCCGCGTTCCCGTTCCTGCAGCCCCCGGATTCGCGGGGCGTGCGCGACGGCCTCGACCTGCTGGCGGAACTCGGCGCCGTCGCCGACGGCCGCCTCACGAACACCGGGCGGATGCTCGCGCAGCTTCCGGTGGACGTGCGGTTCGCGCGGATGCTCATCGAGGCGAAGCGACACGGGGTGGTGCGGGAGGTGGCGGCGATCGTTGCGGGGCTGAGCATCCAGGACCCCCGCGAACGGCCGCTCGAGAAGCGTGCGCAGGCCGACCAGCAGCACGCCCGCTTCGTCGACCCGACGAGCGACTTCGTCACGCTGCTCAACCTCTGGAACCATCTCGAGAAGGAGCAGCGCGAGCGCTCGAGCAGCGCGTTCCGGCGCATGTGCAAGGCCGAGTACCTCAACTATCTGCGGGTGCGCGAATGGCATGACCTCTATCGCCAAGTGGTGCGGGCTGCGAAGCCGCTGGGGCTGGTGCCGGGTTCACCGTCGACCGATGCCGACGGCATCCATCGCTCGCTGCTCGCCGGGTTGCTCAGCCGGCTCGGGATGCGCGACCGCGAGAAGAGGGACTTCCTGGGCGCGCGCGGGCAGCGGTTCCAGGTGTTCCCGGGCTCGGCGCTCGCGAAGAAGACCCCGGAGTTCGTGATGGCCGCCGAACTGGTGGAGACCAGCCGGCTGTTCGCCCGCACCGTCGCCGCGATCGACCCCGCGTGGGCCGAGAAGCTCGCGGGCGACCTGGCCAAGCGGTCGTACTCCGAGCCGCACTGGGCGAAGAAGCAGGGCTCGGCGGTCGCCTTCGAACGGGTCACGTTGTTCGGGTTGCCGATCGTCGCGCGGCGCACCGTGCAACTGGGGCGCATCGATCCGGTCGAGGCGCGCGAGCTGTTCCTGCGGCACGCGCTCATCGAGGGCGACTGGCCGTTCGTCATCCGCGGCAACGCCCTCTACGACTTCGATCACGCCAACCGCGCGCTGCGCGCCGAGCTAGCCGAGGTGGAGGAGCGCACCCGGCGTCGCGACATCCTGGCCGACGACGAAGCCGTCATCGAGTTCTACGACGCCCGCATCCCCCGCGAGATCACCGACGTGCGCGCCTTCGAACGCTGGTGGAAGGATGCCCGCGCCACCACCCCCGAGCTGCTGACGATGACCCGCGCCGACCTTCTCGACGAAGACGACGATGCGCTGGACGCCGACGCCTTCCCCGACCGCATCGGCGACTACGCGTTGCGCTACCGCTTCGAGCCCGGCGCCCCCGACGACGGCGTCACCGTCGAGATCCCCGTGGAGCGGCTCGCCACCGTCGACGGCGCCGCCTTCGAGTGGCTCGTGCCCGGTCTTCGGGAAGAGCTGATCACGGCGCTGCTGAAGGCGCTGCCGAAGGCGATCCGCAAGAACGTGGTTCCTGCCGCCGACTGGGCGCGGCGGTTGCTCCCCACCCTGAATCTCGACGAGCCGCTGCTGCCCGCGCTCGCGGCCGCGATCCGCGCCGCGACGCACACGGTTGTCGATCCGGCGGCGTTCGAGCTCGACCGGGTGCCGGCGAATCTGCGCATGACCTACGCCGCGGTCGATCGCGGGGGCAAGCGCCTCGGCGCCTCGAAGTCGCTGCCCGAACTGCGGGAGCGGTTCGCCGAGAAGACCCGCGCCACGGTGGCGAAGGTCACCGCACGCGCCACCCCGGGTCGCGACCTGGAACGCACGGGGATCACCACCTGGGATCTCGACCCCCTCCCGGCGATGGTCGAAGCCGGCGGAGTGCGCGGCTACCCGGCGCTCGTCGACGCCGGCGCGGCGGTCGCGGTGCGGGTGTTCGCGACCGAGGAGGAGGCGCTCACCGCCCACCCGCGCGGGGTGCTGCGGCTGCTCGCGTTGACGGTGCCGAACCCGGTGGGCTACGTGCGCGATCACCTCACCGGGCCGGAGAAGCTCGCCCTCGCCGCGAGCCCGTACCCGTCGACCGCGGCGCTCTGGGATGACGCGCTGCTCGCGACCCTCGCCGCGACGGCCGGTGACCGCGCCCCGCGCGACCGGGCCGCCTTCGAGGCACTCCGCCTCGAGGTCTCCGCCGGACTGGTCGACGCCCTCTTCGACACGGTCGCCCTCATCGCGAAGGTGCTCACCGCGGCGCGCGAGGTCGACCGGGCGATCGCCGCGGCATCCTCTCTCGCCTTCATGGGGCCGCTCACCGATGCCCGCGGGCAGCTGCAGGCGCTCGTGCATCCCGGGTTCGCGGGAATCGCCGGGTTGCCGCGGCTGCGCCGGATGCCGGTGTACCTCGCCGGCATCCTGCACCGGGTGGCCCGCCTCTCCGACAACCCGGGGCGCGACCGGGCGTGGCAGACCGAGGTGGAGCAGGCCGAGACCCTCTACCTCGACGCCGGGGGCACCCTTCCGCTGGCCGCCACCACGCCCGCGCGCCTCGCCGACGTGCGCTGGATGCTCGAAGAACTGCGGCTCTCGCTCTTCGCCCAGCACCTCGGTGCCGCCGGGCCGGTGTCGGTGCAGCGCATCCGCAAGGCGCTCAGCTAGGCCGGCTCGACGCGCCCTGCCTGCGGTACCAGGCGATCTTCTCGCGAAGCCGATGCTGCTGCGCGAGCAGCGCGTCGACGGAGGCTTGCACCTCGCGGGCGTGGTCCTCGAGCAGCGCGAGCCGCTCATCCATCGTCGACGCGTCGACCGCGAGTTCGCTGTAGCGCTTGAGCTGCGCGATCGGCATGCCGGTGTCACGAAGGCAGCGCACCAGCCCGAGCCAGTCGAGATCGCCCTCGGTGTAGGCCCGATGACCGCCGGCGGTGCGGCTGACCGGCGCCAGAATGCCCTCCCGCTCGTAGTACCGCAGGGTGTCGAGGCTGAATCCCGAGCGATCGGCGGCTTCGGCAGGCGAGTACGTGGTCGTCATGGATCCGATCCTGCCCTTGACCTGGAGCGAACTCCAGCTTGCAGGCTGGTCTCATGACCGCTTCACGACTGGTACTCGGGGCCATGATGTTCGGCACCACGATCGACGAGACCACCTCCTTCGCCCTCCTCGACCGATTCGTCGACGCCGGCGGCGAATGGATCGACACCGCCGACTGCTACTCCTTCTGGGCGAGCGAATCGGGCTACGGGGGCGACAGCGAAGAACTCATCGGACGCTGGCTCGCCGCCCGGCCCGGCATGCGCGACCGGGTCAAGATCTCCACCAAGTTCGGAGCCGAGCCGCGCGTCGCCGGCGAGTGGCCCGCGTCCCGCACCGGGCTCTCGCGCCCCGCCATCCGGTCGCAGTTCGAGGGCAGCCTGCGCCGGCTCGGCACCGACCATGTCGAGTTGGTGTGGGCGCACATGGAAGACCGCGCGACCCCGATCGAGGAGACAGCGGATGCCATGGCCGAGCTGGTCGCCGACGGCCGCGCCGGGCGCATCGGCACCTCCAACCATCCCGCCTGGCTCGTCGAACGCGCGCGGACCCACGCCCGCTCCCGCGGCGTCGAGCCGATCACCGCGCTACAGCACAGCCGCACCTTCCTGCAGACGCGCCCTGGCATCCGCCCCGACGGGCAGAACCACCGTTTCGGGGTCGTCGACGACGAGTTGCTCGACCTCGCCACCCCCGAAGGGCTGGAACTCTGGGCGTACACGCCCCTCCTGAGCGGCGCCTACGACAACCCGGCCAAGCCGATTCCCGAACCGTACGACCACCCCGGCACGACCCGGCGTCTCGCCGTTCTCGACGAGGTGGCGGCCGAGACCGGGCTCACGCGGGGGCAGGTCGTGCTCAGCTGGCTCGCCGGCGGCACCCCGGCGACGCGTCCCATTCTCGGCGGCAGCAAGCTCGCGCAACTCGATGCCGCGCTCGAGGCGACGGCGTTCGAACTGCCCGCGCAGCTGCGAGAGCGGCTCGACGCCGTCGAGCGGCAGTAGGTACAGATCGGCCGCCGCCCCGGTAGCGTGCTGCCATGCTGTCCGATCTCGCCATCTCGCGCGCGGCGGTGCGCCGACCGCTGCACGAGGTCGCCGCCGACATGGGCATCGCACCCCACCTGCTGGAACCCTACGGAACCGCGGCGGCGAAGATCTCGCTCGCCGCGATCGACGAGCTCAAGAGCCGGCCGCGCGCCAAGTACGTCGTTGTCACCGCCATCACCCCGACGCCGCTGGGGTCGGGCAAGACCACCACCACCGTCGGACTCGGGCAGGGCTTCGGCCAGATCGGCAAACTCGGCATCGTCGCCATCCGGCAGCCGTCGATGGGGCCGACGTTCGGCATCAAGGGCGGAGCGGCCGGGGGCGGCTACTCCCAGGTGGTGCCGATGGAGGCCCTCAACCTGCACCTGACCGGTGACATGCACGCCGTCACCGCGGCCCACAACCTGCTGTCGGCGATGATCGGCAACCACCTGCACAAGGGCAACCGGCTCGGGCTCGACCCGCACGAGATCACCTGGCGCCGCGTGCTCGACGTCAACGACCGCGAGCTGCGCAACATCGTCACCGGGCTCGGCGGGGCCGACGACGGCACCCCCCGCCAGACCGGATTCGACATCTCCGCCGCGAGCGAGGTGATGGCGCTGCTGTCGCTGTGCACGTCGCTGCGGGATCTGCGCGAGCGGATGGGCCGCATCGTCGTCGGCTCGACTCGCGACGGCGAACCGGTGACCGCCGAGATGCTCAAGGTCGCCGGGGCGATGACGGCGATGCTCACCGACGCCATCAAGCCCAACCTGATGCAGACCGTCGAGCAGACCCCGGTACTGGTGCACTGCGGCCCGTTCGGCAACATCGCCACCGGCAACTCCTCGGTCGTCGCCGACCTGATCGGCATCCACGCCGGCGACTACCTCGTCACCGAGGCGGGGTTCGGCGCCGACA
This sequence comes from Pseudolysinimonas yzui, assembly GCF_014653215.1. GTDB lineage: Bacteria > Actinomycetota > Actinomycetes > Actinomycetales > Microbacteriaceae > Pseudolysinimonas_A > Pseudolysinimonas_A yzui. Next base: position 12,477 of record NZ_BNAI01000007.1, read on the forward strand.
TCGGTGCCGAGAAGTTCTTCAACATCAAGTGCCGGGCGTCCGGGCTGACTCCGGATGCGGCCGTGCTCGTCGCGACGGTGCGTGACCTGAAGACGCATTCGGGCAAGTACCGGGTCGTCGCCGGTCGGCCGCTGCCGCCCGAGATGCTCGCCGAGAATCCGGATGACGTGCTCGCCGGGGCGGCGAACCTGCGTCGGCAGATCGCCAACGTGCGCCGCCACGGCGTGACGCCCGTCATCGCGGTGAACGCCTTCCCCACCGACCACCCCAGCGAGCACCGGGCGATCCTCGATGTCGCGGCCGAAGAGGGGGTGCGCGCCACCATCAGTCACCACTTCACCGACGGCGGCAAGGGCGCGGCCGAACTCGCCGAGGCGGTCGCGGAGGCCTGCGCCGAGCCGTCGGACTACCACCGGCTCTACCCCGACGACCTTCCGCTGGTCGACAAGATCAAGGTGATCGCTCGCGAGATGTACGGTGCCGACGGCCTCGACGTCTCACCGCTGGCGGCTCGGCAACTCGAGAAGTACGAACGGGCGGGCTACGGCTCCCTGCCGGTCTGCATCGCCAAGACGCACCTGTCGCTGTCGGCCGACCCGAGCATCAAGGGGGCGCCCACCGGGTGGCGTCTGCCGGTGCGCGAGGTGCGGGCATCGGTCGGTGCCGGGTTCATCTACCCGATCTGCGGTGACATGCGCACGATGCCGGGGCTCTCCTCCGCGCCGGCGGCGGAGATCATCGATATCGACGACGACGGACAGATCGTCGGCCTGAGCTGACCTGTGCGGCGCTAGTCCTTCTTCTTCCCCGAGGCAGAGGCGTTCGACTCGTACGAGGTGTTCGTCGACTCGAAGAAGTTCACCAACTGCAGAGTGTCGTTCGCGGCCGCCATCCACTTCGCCGGGTTGGTGACGTTGTACTCGGTGTCGAACCCGAGCTCCTCGAGGCGCCGGTCGGCCAGGTACTTCACGTACTGGTTGATGTAGTTGGCGTTGAGCCCGAGGATGCCGTGCGGCAGCAGGTCGCGGTTGTACTGCTCCTCCATCTCGACGGCGTCGAGGATCATCTGGCGGATCTCGCCGGCGAACTCCGGGGTCTGCAGGTCGGGGTTCTCGTCGAGCACCGTGAGGATGAGGTTGATGCCGAACTTCAGGTGCAGGCTCTCGTCGCGCACGATCCAGTCCATGAGCGAGCCGAAGTTGCGCAGCAGGTTCCGCTGCCGGAACGACAGCGCCACCATGAAGCCCGAGTAGAACCAGATGCCCTCGAGGATGATGTTGTAGGCGACGAGGTTGCGGATGAAGTCCTGCTTGCCGGCCGTCGTCGTGATGTCGAGGGTCTCCTCGGTCATCCGCTTGATGAACGAGACCTCGAACTCCTCCTTGCGGGCCATCGACGGCACGTCGACGTGGGAGTTGTAGGCCTCGTTGCGGTCGATCGGGAAGGTCTCGAGCACGTACTCGAACGACATGCAGTGGTTGGCCTCCTCCCACATCTGCTTCGCGAGGTAGAGGTGCGCCTCGGGAGCGTTGATGTAGGGGTAGACCCCGAACGCGAGCGCCTTGTTGACGAGCAGTTCGTTCGGGTTGAAATACGACATGAGGAACGTGATCGCGTGACGCTCTTCATCCGTCATCTTCTTGAAGTCGGCGATGTCTTCGCCCAGCTGGATCTCGTTCGGGAACCACGTGTTCGCCACAGCCTGGTCGTACAGATCCATCGCCCACTGGTAGGTCACGGGCTTCAACAGAAGCCCTTCCTTGATCCCGGTGCCCAGAATGCCCATGCGTGCGGTCCTTAGTCGTCGATCCGTCGCAATTGTGACGGATTAGGGGGTGAGTACCCCGAGGATTGGCGGATTAGTTGGTGTGACCCGAGGTCACTGGCAGCTCTCGCACTGCAGGTCGTCCATCGGGTCGACCGGTACCGAGTATTCGCCCACGCTGACGGCGGCGTAAGAGTCGAAGGGCCCGCTCACTTGAGGCCCCCGAACCCGCGACGCGCCGGAGCCGAGGTCGCCGTTGCCGCGACACCATCAACAGGGGTTTCGGACTTCTGCGTGATGTCTTCGCTCTTGTTGACCTTCACCGTCGACTGCTCGGCGGTGTGGCGCGGCTTCATGTGCAGGTAGTAGGTCGTCTTCACGCCCCGCTCCCACGCCGCGTAGTAGATGTCCATCATGTCGCCGAGGTCGCGCGTCTCGAGATACATGTTGCGGCTGATCGACTGGTCGATCCACTTCTGCGCCCGCGCCGCCACCTCGAGGAACGAGTACGGCGACAGCTGGAACGACGTCTTGTAGACCGCCTTCAGGTCATCCGGGATCGCGTCGATGCCCTGGATGTCACCCTGCGACCGCAGGATCTGCTCACGAACCGACTCCCACAGCCCGCGCTCCTGTAGCGCCTCGACGAGGTTGCGGTTCACCTCGAGGAACTTGCCGTTGCTCGTCGCGCGGCTGAAGATCTGCGAGAACTGCGGGTCGAGCCCGGGTGTGGTGCCGGCGACGAGACCGATGGATGCCGTGGGCGCGATCGCCATGAGGGTGGCGTTGCGCATGCCGCCCTTGACCTTCTCGCGCAGCGCGTCCCAGTCGAGCCGCGTGGTGCGGTTGACCTTGATCTCGACGCCGCGGTCCTTCTCGGTGAGCGCGATCGAGTCGAACGGCACGAGGCCCTGCGACCACCGCGATCCTTCGAAGTTGTTGTAGCTGCCGCGCTCGCGGGCGAGGTCGGCCGATTCGTCGATGGCCGCGTAGGAGACGTGCTCCATGATCTCGTCCATCAGGTCGTAGGCCGCCTCGGACTCGTACGAGATGCCGAGCTTCTCGACGACATCCGTGAAGCCCATGACGCCCAGGCCGATCGCGCGGTTCTGCTGGTTGGCGTGGTCGGCCTCGTTGACACTCGACTCGGTGATGTCGATGAGGTTGTCGAGCTGGCGCACGGCGCTGCGGGCGCTCGCGTCGACGAGATCCCAGTCGAAGCCCAAGCCGCCGTTCGTGTCGACCTTGAGGTGCGTCGACAGGTTGATCGAGGCCAGGTTGCAGACCGAGATGTTCTCCTCGTCCTGCGGGAGGCAGATCTCGGTGCACAGGTTCGACAGGTGGATCGTGCCCGTGTTGTTGTTGAGGGCACGGTTGTTGATCGTGTCCTTCCAGGTCAGCCACGGGTGGCTGGTGGTCTGCAGCGAGATGAGGATCGACTTGAACTGCTCGCGCGCTCCGATCTTCTTGAACATCCCGAGCTCGCCGGCCTCGGCCATCGCGATGTACTCGGCGTAGCGCTTCGAGAACGCGGCGCCGTACAGCTCGTTGAGGTCGGCGACCTCGAGCGGGTCGAACAGGTACCAGTCGTCGTCGTTCTGCACGCGCTTCATGAACTCGTCGCTGATCCAGACCGCGGTGTTGGCGGTGCGGGTGCGACGGTACGGGTCACCGGAGTTCTGCCGCAGGTCGAGGAACTCGGGGAAGTCGAGGTGCCAGTTCTCCATGTAGAAGCACAGCGCCCCGAACTTCTTGCCGCCGCGGCTGACCGCGCGCAGCACCGAGTCGATCGTGTGCATGAACGGGATGGGGCCGGTGGAGGTCGTGTTGTTCGAGCGGATCGGCGAGCCCTGCGCCCGGAGCTTGGTGACCGAGAGGCCGATGCCGCCGGTGCCCTTGGTGAGCCACATCACGTCGCGCACGCCCTTGGCGATGCTCTCGATGTCGTCCTGGATCTCCATGACGAAGCAGTTGGAGAGCTGCGGGAACGCGGTGCCGGCGTTGACGAGCGTCGAGCCGGCGGCGATGTATTCGAGCTTCGACATCTTGTCGTAGAAGCCGATCGCGACCGTGGTGGGGTCGACCTCGTTGAGCGAGAGGCCCATCGCGATGCGCATCCAGAAGAACTGGGGAACCTCGAGCGGCTCGCCGTTGCGGGCCTTGATGCCGTAGCGGTTGTTGAGGGTGACGACGCCGATGTACTTGAGCAGCTCGTCGCGGCTCGGCTCGAGGGCGGCCGCGAGACGGTCGAGGTCGAAGAGGTCGGGGAAGCGCGGGTCGAGCAGCTTCTCCTCGACGCCGCGGATGACGCTCGAGCGGAAGTACTGGGCGTGCAGCGACTTCAGCTCTGCAGCGGTCTGGTAGTCGCCGAGCACGCTCTTGTAGATCGTCTTGAGCAGGAGCCGGGCGGCGACGGTGTCGAACTGGGGGTCGTCTTTGACGTTCTGCAGGGCGACCTGGATGACCGCCTCGTCGAGCTGCTGGGTCGTGATGCCGTCGAACAGGGTGAGCTCGAGCTCCGACGCGATCTGCGTCACCCAGGTGATGTTCTCGTCAAGGCCCTGACTCGCGTGTTCGATCGCGAGGTTGATCTTGTTCGCGTCGTAGGGCTCACGCTCTCCGCTGCGCTTGACGACCGTGATGCTCACTTGTACTCCCCTAACTGGCGACCTCGTGGGTCGCGAAAAACCTTCGGATTCGACTGCGTTCCGGCCATGTGACCCCTCCCCCTGGCCGGGAGGTTTGATCACTATATATCCGGGTGCCGACAGGCGCACCACCACTACATCTAGTGGGCGTGTCGTCCACAGATTGTGGATAACTCCGCGGACTTCTCCACAGTTTCCACAGCGCGCTGGAGCATAGAGTGAAGGCCATTTCTGGCCTTCACCGCGACGCCAGCGCCGACGGCCGTCTCGGCCGTCGGGTCGCCACGCGCCAAAGAGTAATGTGGGCAGGCTGTGAAGACGTACGCCGAGCTGTTGCGCCACCCGGGGGTCGCCCGGCTCTTGTTCGCGCAACTCGTCGCGCGTTTCCCCGGGGGGATGCTCTCGCTCGGGCTGCTCATCCACGTCGAGGGGATCTTCCACTCGTACGGGATCGCCGGCCTCGTTCTCGCCAGCCTGAGCGTCGGCCAAGCCGTCTCCGGCCCGCTCACCAGCCGCTGGATGGGGGCGTGGGCGATGCGGCCCGTGCTCATCCTCACCGGCGCCGTCTGCGCGGCCGCTCTCGCGGTCCTGGCGTTCGCGCCGCTGTCGGTCCCGGGGTTCATGGCGGTGGCCCTGGTCTGCGGCCTGAGCTACCCGCCCATCCAGCCCGCCGTGCGCACGGTCTACCCGAAAGTCGTCAACAGTCGGCAGCTGACCCCGCTGTTCTCGCTCGACGCGAGCGCGCAGGAGATCATCTGGGTCGCCGGCCCCGTGCTCGTGACCTTCGTCGCGACGCAGGTCTCGAGCACCGCGGGCATCCTCCTGTCACTGCTGTTCCTGGTCGGTGGGGGCATCTGGTTCGTCAGCAGCCCCGAACTCGGACGCGTACGCATCCCGCAGTCGAAGCGCCGGTTCGGCGTCGTGCTCGCCCGACCGTCGGTGCTGCTCATCACGATCGTCGGCATCCTGCTGGTCGGCTCGTTCGCCGCGATCGAGGCCGGTGTCGTGTCGATGTTCGGCGACGGCAGCCCCGAGTCGGGCTTCGTGCTGGCGATCTTCGCCCTCGCCTCGCTCGCCGGCGGGCTCGCCTTCGGCCACCTGCCGGTCGGACCGTGGGCGCTCGCCCGGCGGATGAGCGTCATCCTCGTCGGTTCGGTGCTCGCGGTGTTCGCGTTCGAGTTCTGGACGATCTCGGGCGCCCTTCTGATTGCCGGCCTCTGCGTCGCGCCTGCGCTCGCGGTCATGTTCGCGGCGGTGTCGGCGACGGTGCGCTTCAGCGATACCGCGGAGGCCTACGGCTGGGTGGGTACGGGTCAACTGCTCGGCGCCGCCCTCGGCTCGGCCGTTGCGGGCTTCCTGATCGACGCCGCCGGATCGACCGGCGGGTTCGTCACGGCGGCCATCTTGGCGGCAGTCGCGGTGCTCATCGCGACCGTGTTCCGCCGCGCGATTCCCGACCTTCGCGGGCGCGACGCGGGACCGATCCCCGACACCGAACCGGTGCCGGTCCAGCCGAGCTGACGACCTGCGCGCGCGCCCCTGATTTCTCGAATGTGATGGCGTTGTGACATCACATTCGTCCGATCTCCGGCAGCGCTCGCGAGAGCTTCCCTGGAAATCCGGGCTTTCTGCCACGCTCCGTTATCGAACTGTTACCCGTTTGCTCTTGCCGCGGATGGAATTGTGAAGGCTAACATTCAGTCGACGGACTTCCCCATGTCCGTCGACTGTCACCAAGATCCGGCACTGCTGCCGGCCAAGACGAGGAGGTTTTGGCAATGAAGAAGAAACTGATCGGCGGTATCGCCGCAGCGGCGGCGCTCGCGCTGGCCATGACGGGTTGCGCGGGAGGCGGTGGCGGAGGCGATGACGAACTCATCACCGTCGGCTTCGCACAGACCGGTTCGGAGAGCGGCTGGCGTTCGGCGAACACCGAGTCGATGAAGGCCGCGTTCTCGGAAGAGAACGGCTTCGAGCTCGTGTTCAACGCAGCCGACAACAAGATCGAGGCGCAGATCGCCGCGGTGCGCAGCTTCATCAACCAGGGCGTCGACGCGATCGTCATCGCGCCGATCGTCGAAGACGGCTGGGATGACGTGCTCACCGAAGCGAAGGAGGCCGGCATCCCGGTCATCCTCGAAGACCGCACCGTGACGGCGTCGGATGACCTGTACGCCGCGTGGGTCGGCCTCGACTTCCGCAACGAAGGCGTCATGGCCGGCCAGTGGGCGGCCGAGACGTTCGGTGACACCCCGACCAACCTCGTCGTTCTCGAGGGCACGACCGGTTCGGCTCCGGCCAACGACCGTGCCGAGGGCTTCGCCGAGGCCATCGAGGGCACCGCGATCACCACGCTCGACTCGCAGACGGGCAACTTCACCCGTGCCGACGGCAAGACCGTGATGGAAGGGTTCCTGCAGAAGTACGGCGACACGATCGACCTGGTGTACGCACACAACGACGACATGGCTCTCGGCGCGATCGACGCGATCGAGGCTGCCGGACTCGTTCCCGGTACGGACATCCAGATCGTCTCGATCGACGCGGTCAAGGACGGCATGCTCGCCCTGATCGACGGCAAGATCAACTTCATCGTGGAGTGCAACCCGCTCCTCGGCGACCTGGCCGCGGGCCTCGTCAAGGACGTCCTTGCGGGTAAGGACGTCGAGAAGAAGATCTACGTCGAGGACCAGTCGTTCACTCCGGAGCAGGCCGCCGAAGTCATCGACGAGCGTCTGTACTGATCCACCAGTCCGGGGCGGGCGACACCTGGCCGCCCGCCCCGGACTTTCAGCCCGTCGAGAGAGAACCACCCCCATGACTGAGGACACCGCCGTCCGCCCGATCGTCGCGATGACGGGGATCACGATCCGCTTCCCCGGAGTGCTCGCCCTCGATGGCGTCGACTTCTCCCTTCGCCCCGGCGAGGTGCACGCCCTGATGGGCGAGAACGGCGCCGGCAAGTCGACGCTCATCAAGGCCCTCACCGGCGTCTACTCCATCGACGGAGGCTCGATCGAGGTCGACGGGGAACCGCGGTCGTTCTCGACCACCGCCGACGCCCAGGCCGCCGGCATCTCGACCGTCTACCAGGAGGTCAACCTCCTCCCCAATCTCTCCGTCGGCGAGAATGTGATGCTCGGCCACGAGCCGCGTCGCGCCGGCCGCATCGACTGGCGTGGTGTCCACGCCGAAGCCGCGGAGCACCTCAGCAACCTCGGGGTCACGATCGACACCCGGTCGCTGCTCTCGAGCCACTCGATCGCCCTGCAGCAACTCGTCGCGATCAGCCGCGCGATGGTCACCGACTCGAAGGTGCTCGTGCTCGACGAACCCACCTCCAGCCTCGACCGCAGCGAGGTCGAACAGCTCTTCGGCGTCGTACGCGACCTGCGTGACCGCGGCGTCGCCATCATCTTCGTCTCGCACTTCCTCGACCAGGTCTACGAGATCTCCGACCGCATCACGGTGTTGCGCAACGGCAAGCTCGTCGGAACCTCCGCCGCGGCCGACCTGCCCCGCGGCGAGCTGGTCTCCCAGATGCTCGGGCGCGTCGTGGACGAGTTCGAGAACATCTCGCGCGCCGCCGACCGCCAGGTCGACCGCACCGGAACCCCCGTCGTGTCGGCGACCGGTCTGGGGCGACGCGGCGTGTTGGAGCCGGCGGATCTGGATGTCTTCGACGGCGAGGTCGTCGGAATCGCGGGGCTGCTCGGCTCGGGCCGCACCGAACTCGTGCGGCTGCTGTACGGCGCCGATCATGCCGACAGCGGCCGCGTCGCGGTGCGCGGGTCGACCGTTCGGGTGGCGACCCCTCGCCACGCGATCGAGCACCGCATCGCGTTCTCGTCGGAAGACCGGCGAGCCGAGGGCATCATCGGCGACCTCACCGTCGCCGAGAACATCGTGCTCGGCATTCAGGCCCGCCGCGGCTGGCTGCGCAAGGTGGGCGGTTCCGAGAAGGAGACGATCGTCTCCGAGTACATGGCCGCTCTCGGGGTACGACCGGCCGACCCCTCGATGCTGGTGAAGAACCTCTCCGGCGGCAACCAGCAGAAGGTGCTGCTCGCCCGCTGGCTCGCCACCGCTCCGCAGCTGATCATCCTCGACGAGCCGACCCGCGGCATCGACGTCGGCGCGAAAGCCGACATCCAGCGCAAGGTCACCGAGCTCGCCGCCGACGGGCTCGCCGTGGTCTTCATCTCGTCGGAACTCGAAGAAGTCGTCCGTCTCGCCCAGCGCATCGTCGTGATGCGCGACCGACGCAAGATCGGCGAGCTGGACGCGCACGACTCGAGCGTGGACGATGTGGTCGCGGCCATCGCCGCCGAAGCACGAGAGGCCGTCGCATGACGAAGATCTTCAAACATCGGCTCGTGTTGCCGATCGCCGCCCTCGTGGCGCTGATCCTGGTCAACACGATCTCCCGGCCCTCGTTCGTGTCGATCACGGTGCGCGACGGGCAGCTCTACGGCTCGGTCATCGACATCCTGCGCAACAGCGCCCCGCTCATGCTCGTCGCGCTCGGCATGACGATCGTGATCGCCACCCGCGGGATCGACCTCTCGGTGGGTGCGCTCATGGCCGTCTCGGGCGCTGTCGCGCTGACGATCATCGACGGCTCGGGATCGCCCGACAGCCCGGCGACCCTCGGCATCGCGATCGCCGCGGGCGTCACGGTCACCCTCATCTTCGGGGCCTGGAACGGCTTCCTGGTCTCGGTTCTCGGCATCCAACCGATCATCGCGACCCTCGTGCTCATGCTCGCCGGTCGCGGCATCGCCCTGCTCATCACCGGCGGCTTCATCACGACGGTGACCAGCACGCCCTACAAGTTCATGTCGCAGGGCTACCTGCTCGGGCTGCCGTTCGCGTTCTACGTGTCGGTCGTCGCGATCGTGCTCGTCGCGCTCATCCAGCGGCGCACGGCGCTCGGCGTGCTCACCGAGTCGGTCGGCATCAACCCCGAGGCCAGTCGCCTCGCCGGGGTGCGGTCCCGCGGAATCGTCTGGGGCGCCTATGCGGTGAGCGGTCTGCTCGCCGGGTTCGCCGGCATCCTCTACAGCTCCAACATCATGGCCGCCGACGCGAACGCCGCCGGCCAGTACATCGAACTCGACGCGATCCTCGCCGTCGTGCTCGGCGGCACGTCGCTCATGGGCGGCAAGTTCAGCATCGCCGGCACCGTGATCGGCGTCTTCACGATCCAGACGCTCAAGTCGACGATCACCTTCCTCGGGGTCCCTCCGGCGGTCAGCCCGCTGTTCATGGCGATGGTGGTGGTGATCGTCGTGCTCGTGCAATCGCAACGGGTGCGCAACGGGGCGAGCAAGCTCTGGGCGACGGTGTCGTCGCGCAAGGAAGCGGAGGTGGCCCGATGAGCGCTGCGACGTCGACGCGGATTCCCGAAGGGATCGGCACCCGGGTGCGCCGGTTCACGAGCCGCCGCGCGTCCTGGATCCCCGTGTTCGCCGCCCTCGGCATCCTGCTCGCGCTGCTGCTGGCCGGCCAGGCGTACTTCGGCAACTTCCTCACCCCGCGGGTGCTGTCGTCGCTGCTGCTCGACAACGCCTACCTGCTGATCCTCGCGGTCGGCATGACCTTCGTGATCCTCACCGCGGGCATCGACCTCTCGGTCGGCGCGGTGCTCGCGTTCACGGCGATCATGGGGGCGCGGATGCTCTCCGAGGGTGTGCCGGTCGTCGTCGTCATCCCGGTCATGCTGATCGGCGGCGCCCTCATCGGCTTGCTGATCGGCGTGCTGATCCAGTTCTTCGACGTGCAACCGTTCATCGCCTCACTCGCGGGCATGTTCGCGGCGCGCGGCCTCGCCTTCCTGGTGAGCCTGTCGTCGATCAAGGTCGAAGACCCCGCCATCCTGTGGCTGCAGACCAAGCTGTTCAACATCGACGGCTGGTACCTCTCGCCGACCGGCGTCATCGCACTGCTCGTCGTCGCGGCCGGTGCTCTCGTGCTGCAGTTCACCCGGTTCGGGCGCACGATCTACGCGATCGGCGGCAACGAGCAGTCCGCGCGGCTCATGGGCCTTCCCGTGGTGCGCACGAAGCTGCTGGCGTACATCATCTGCGGAACCTGCGCCGGACTCGCCGGCGTCGTCTTCACCGCCTACCAGGGGGCGGGCTATCCGCTCAACGGCATCGGCACCGAGCTCGACACCATCGCCGCCGTCGTGATCGGCGGCACCCTGCTCACGGGAGGCTCGGGCTTCGTGCTCGGCTCGATGATCGGCGTCTTCGTCTACGGCACGATCAAGACCGCGATCTCGTTCCTCGGCGCCGAGCAGTCGTGGACCCGCATCACCATCGGCGCCCTGTTGCTGGTCTTCGTCGTCGTGCAGAGGGTGATCGTGTCGCGATCGAGTCGCAGATGATCCGCCGACGAGTCGTGTCGTCCAGCAGAATGTGACGATGGGCGACCCGACGACGACGCCGGCACTCGACGTGCCCGTGCTTCAGGTGTCGGGCGCCACCGTGCGGTTCGGTCGCGAGACCGCGCTCGACTCGGTCGACTTCCGGATGTTCGCGGGCGAAGTGCACTCGCTCATGGGCGAGAACGGCGCCGGCAAATCGACGCTGATCAAGGCGCTCACCGGCGCCCTGCCCCTGGATGCCGGCGAGATCCGGCTCGACGGCCAGCCGGTCAGAATCCCCTCGCCGCTCGAGGCACAGCGCCACGGCATCCGCACCGTGTACCAGGAGATCGATCTGCTGCCGAACCTGTCGGTGGCCGAGAACATCGCGCTCGGGCGCGAGCCACGCCGCTACGGCGGCATCGACTGGCCCGCGATGCGGCGTCTCGCCTCCGAGGTGCTCGCCGAGCTCGGGCTGACGATCGATCCGGCCTCGCAACTGGGCACCCACTCGCTGGCGGTGCAACAACTGGTCGCGATCGCCCGGGCGATCTCGACCGACGTGCGGGTGCTCGTGCTGGACGAACCCACGTCGAGCCTCGACGCCGACGAGGTGGCCGAGCTGTTCCGGGTCATCCGCGAACTCAAGGACCGCGGGGTGGCCGTGCTGTTCATCTCGCACTTCCTCGACCAGGTCTACGAGATCTGCGACCGCATCACCGTGTTGCGCGGCGGGGTGCTCGTCGGCGAGTACCGCACCACCGAGCTGCTGCGCATCGACCTCGTGCAGAAGATGCTCGGTCGCGAGATCACCGAGCAACGCGTCCGACGCCCGAGCGACCCCGAGCCGGGCACCCGAGTCGTGCTCGGTGCGCGGCAGTTGCGCCGGTGGCCGCGCGTGCACGACGCCGACATCGAGGTGCGCGAAGCCGAGGTGGTGGGGCTCGCCGGGTTGCTCGGTTCGGGCCGCACCGAACTCGCCCGCACCCTCGCCGGCGTCGACCAGCCCGACGGCGGCGTCATCGTTCTCGACGGCACCCCGACCACGATCGCCGGACCCCGCCGCGGCATCGGGCTCGGGGTCGTCTACTCGTCGGAGAACCGCCGCACCGAGGGCATCATCGCCGAGCTCACGGTGCGCGAGAACATCGTGCTCGCCCTCCAGGCCCAGCGCGGCATCCTGCGGTTGATGCCCCGCGCGCGCCAGACCGAGCTGGCGGCGAGCTGGATCGAGGCCCTCGGCATCCGGCCCGAGTCGCCGGAGACGATCGCCGGCACGCTCTCCGGGGGGAACCAGCAGAAGGTGCTGCTCGCCCGGCTGCTGGCGCTCGCCCCCCGCGCTCTGCTGCTCGACGAACCGACCCGCGGCATCGACGTCGGCGCTAAGGTCGAAGTCCAGAATCTCGTCGGGGAGCTGGCGGCGAACGGCATGTCCGTCGTGTTCATCTCGGCCGAGCTCGAGGAGGTTCTGAGGGTGTCGACCCGCATCGTCGTGCTTCGCGACGGACTCGTGGTCGCGACGCTCCCCGCCGACGAGTTGTCGAGTGGTTCGCTTCTGGCGATGGTGACGCAGCCCGATGACGGAGACTGACCCGAAGCGCCGCGGGGCTGACGAGCCGGGCCCGCGCGCCGCCAACATCTTCGACGTCGCCCGTCTGGCCGGGGTGTCGCACCAGACGGTGTCGCGCGTGCTCAATGATCTGCCGAACGTGCGCCCGACGACCCGGGCCCGGGTGGAGAGCGCGATCGCCCAGTTGCGGTACAGCCCCTCGCCCGCGGCCCGCGCCCTCGTCACCCGTCGCAGCCGCACCATCGGGCTGATCGCCCCCGGGACTGCGGATCTCGGCCCCGCGTCGATCGCGATGCACTTCAACCTGGCCGCCCGCGAAGCCCGCTACGGCGTCGAGACCGTGTCGCTGCTCGACATCGAGCCGCCCGGGGTGCGCGCGATCGTCGAGACCCTCCTGCGGCAGCGCGTCGACGCGATCGTGCTCATCGTCGACGACATCTCGGTGCTCGAGGTCGTGCGCGGTCTCGATCTCGGCATCCCGTTCGTCGCCGTCGCGGCGTCGGCCCGCCGCGGTCCGACGATCGTGTCGATCGACCAGTACCGCGGCGCCCGGGCGGCGGTGCGGCACCTCATCGAACTCGGCCACACCCGCGTGCTGCACGTCGCCGGGCCTGCCCGCTCCCCGGATGCGATCGAGCGGGAGCGCGGCTGGCGCGACGAACTCGCCGCGCATCGACTGCAGGTCATCGAGCCGGCGCGCGGCGACTGGACGCCGGCCAGCGGCTACGACCTGGGGCGCACGCTCGAGGTCGCGGGCCCGACGGCGGTGTTCGTCGCCAACGATCACATGTCGATCGGGGTGCTGTCGGCGCTGCGCGAGCGCGACCTCAGTGTGCCCGACGATGTCAGCGTCGTCGGCTTCGACGATCTGCCCGAAGCCGGATACCTGTTCCCGCCGCTGACGACGGTGCGGCAAGACTTCGCCGGGCTCGGGGCGCTCATCATGCAGAAGGTGCTACTCGCGATCGAGGAACCCGAGACGGCCACCGAGTCGACCCCGCTGCCGACGACCCTCATCGTGCGCGAATCCGCCCGCGCCCCGCGGTAGCAACGGCTATTTGCCCGACTTCGTGGCTATTCGACGCCGCATAACAACAAAGTCGGGCAAATAGCCGTCACTCCCGCACAGTGGGGTCGGTCGGGCCGGCATCCGACGGGGGTGCGGTGGGTGGGTCCCCGTTGTCGACATCCTCGGGATTCGGCAGCCGCGAGAGGAAGCGGAAGAACACGATGCCGGCCACGGTCGCCGCTCCCCCGCCGACGATGAACGGCAGGGCGAGGTCGATGCGGCCGATGAGCCCGCCGATGACGGCACCGAGCGGCATCGACCCCCACAGCACGGTGCGCCAGCTGCCGTGCACCCGGCCGAGCAACCGGCCCGGGATGATGCTCTGCCGCAGCGACATCACGTGCACGTTCCAGACCAGCACCCCGATGCTCGTCACGAAGAACACGGCGCCGGTGACCCACAGCGACGGGAACAGCCCCGCGAACATCAGCGGAACGATCGACACGAGGTTCGCGACCGCCATCGTGCGACCCGATCCCCAGCGACGGGCGATCGGCGCCGCGATGAACGACCCGAGCAGCGCCCCGAACGCCCCGGTCAGCAGGAAGGCGCCGAACCACGCTTCCGGCAGTCCGAGCCGCTCAACGAGGAAGAGCACGAACGACGCCGTCGCGGCCGAGAAGCACAGGCCCACGAACGTGCTGAGGAACAGCAGCGTCACCAGCATCCGGCTGCCGAAGATGAACCGGAACCCTTCGGCGAGCGCCCGGTACCACGGCTCCCGGTCGGCGTGCTCGCCGGGCTTCGCGGGCCTGGCGACGGCGAACTGCCGACCGGATGCGACGGCCGGCAGCGCGAAGGCGAGCACCGCCGCGAGGGCGTAGGCCGCCGCGTTCGCCCCGAGCGGGATGAGCACGGTGACGGCGAACAGCACCGAGGTGAGCGGCCCGGCGAGGAAGTTCTGCACGATCGTCTCGGCGCCTTCGATGCGCCCGTTCGCCCGGGGCAGCAGGGCCTTCGGCACGATGCTGGGCACGACGGCCCGGATGGCGCCGTCGTAGACGGTCTCGCCGATCCCGAACAGGAAGATCACCAGATAGAGCCACCAGATGGTGAGCGTTCCGGTGGCCGCGAGCACGAGCAGCCCGACCGCGAGCAGGGCGCGCAGGGTGTTGGCCAGCGCGAGGGCGTGGCGACGGTCGACGGCGTCGATGATGAGGCCGGCCGGGATGGCGAACAGCAGCCACGGCACCATCTGCAGCGCCGCGACCCCGGCGACCAGCAGGGGATCGCTGGTCAGCTGCACCGCGAGCAGCGGGGCGGCGGTGCGGGCGATCCCATCGCCGAGACTCGAGCCGAGGTTGGCGGTGAACAGGTTGCGGAAGTCCGTGCCGAGGCGCGGGGTGCCCTTGTCGGTCATCGCCCGCCTCAGCCGATCGCCGTCGCCACGACGCGCGCCATGCGCGGCCGGATGACGTGGTCGACTCCCTGCACCTTGTGCGCGGTGACCCCGCGCAGGTTCTCGACGATGCGCAGCCCCGCGGGATGCAGCAGCGGGTCGAGCGCGCCGTAGACGAGATGGATGGGGGCGGTCACCTGCACGAGGTCGCTCACCGTGGTCTGCGACTCGATCGACTTCTCCAGCGACAGCACGAACGCGTTCCAGGTCTTCTCACTGACATCGAGCAGGTTCTTGATCGGCGACAAGCGCGCCAACCCGGCCGCGGCCCGGATGGTGAACTCCTTGTTGGAGCGCAGGAACTCGTAGAGCCGCAGGTAGCCGTCCATCGCGGCCCGGTCGAGCGGGGCGGCGATCTCGGCGGGGGTCACGTAGACCGGCGGGCTGACGATGACCAGCCGGCTGACGTCACGCCGGTAGACGGCGGCGTAGCGGGCCGAGATGAGCGCCCCCAGCGAATGGCCGACGAGCACGAAGTGCCGCAGCCCCAGAGTGCGCAAGGTGCGCCGCAGGGCCGCGACGTGTTCTTCGATCGTGTACGCGGCATCCGCGGGTGCAGGTGACCCGCCGAACCCGAGCAGGTCGATCGAGATCGCACGGTGACGATCGGTGATCAGCGGAACCAGGTACTCGAAGGTGACCGACGACGAGGCGATGCCGTGCACCAGCACCACGGGCGGGCCGGCGCCGGCATCCCCCGCGACATGCAGAAGGGGCGGCCTTCGCAGCAGTCTGCGTAGCCACCCCATTCCGCCATGCTACGGCGACCTTCCCTCAGTTCGGGTCAGTCTTCGCGCATGTTCTCCTTGTGCTCGTTCTTGGCGTGCACGGCGTCGCGTTCGGCTTCGGCCTTCTTCACGGCGGCGTCGGCCTGCAGCTCGTCGACCTTGTCGGAGACGCGCTCCTTCGTGTCGTCGACCATCTCGCCGATCTTCTTGCCGGTGGCGTCAGCGGCGTCAGCGGCGGTATCCATGAGACCCATGATTCGTCCTCCTTGTGGGATGCCCTTTCGGGGTTTCGACGCTAGGTCGCGAAGCCGCGGATTCGAACGGGGTTGACACCTCTCGCCGGCGCGCCTAGGCCGTGACGGAATCGTGATCGCCTGACGACCGAATCGTGACGAACGTTGTGTGGCGCTGGGGCGCCCGAAACTTTAGCGTTGCCCCCATGAGACGAATCACGCGCACGACGACTCTCGGCGCGGCTCTTCTGGCCGCGACCCTCCTGCTCGCGGGCTGCAGCGCCGGCGGCGGCTCGGTGAGCGACGAGTCGGGCGGTGCCCCGGTGGCCCCGGAGGTGAACGGCGGCGACGCGGTCACCGACGGCGACAGCGGTGACTTCTCGTCCGACGAGACGGCTCGGGATGTCATCGTCACCGGCTCGATGACCGTCACCGCCGACGATCCCATCGCCGCATCGCGCGACGCGGTCGACCTCGTCGAGGCGGCGGGCGGCCGCGTCGACGGACGCACCGAGTACGCCCCGTCGAACGGCGATGCCGGCAGTGCGACCCTCGTCCTGCGCATCCCCGCCGAGCGTCTGCAAGAGGTCATCGACGACCTCGCGGAACTCGGTCGCGCCGACGAGATCTCGACCAGCACGAACGACGTCACCCAGTACGTCACCGACCTGGAGTCGCGCATCGCGACCCAGCGCAACATCATCGACCGGCTCAACGCGATGTTCGCGCAGGCGACCACGATCGCCGACCTCATCACGCTCGAGACCACGATCGCCGAACATCAGGCGACCCTCGAAGACCTGCAGACGCAGCAGCGCTCCCTCGACGACCAGATCGCACTCTCGACGATCTCGCTCTACCTGCGGTCGGAGGCGGAAGCCCCGGCGCAAGAGCCGATGGACTTCCTGAGCGGACTCGCGGCCGGCTGGGGCGCGTTCGTCGCCTTCTTCTCCGGGCTGCTGGTCGCCCTGGGCGTGCTGCTCCCCTGGCTCATCGCGGCGGCCCTGATCTCCGGCGCGATCGTGCTGCTGGTGCGCTGGAACCGGCGCCGCCGGGCAGGTCAGCCGACGTCCTGAGCCTCACCAGGATCGGACTCCTCGGGTAGACCCGCGACGGTTCGCCGAGCCTGCTCGGCCCACGCGATGTGGGTGCGTTCGAGGGCAAGGCCCAGCTCGAGGGTCAGCCGCTGCAGGCTGTACTCCCGACTCCCGGCGAGGTCGGCCAGTTCCGGGAGCGGGATGGCTTCGTAGCGACTCAGCAGTTCGCGATGGAACTCGATCTGCTGGGCCAGCAACGCGTCGATCTGGGCCCCTGAGAGCGGCGCGGCGAAGAACAGCTGCACGAGGAACGGATCGCGCCGAGCGGGGAGGGCGAGGTCGGTCACCAGCCACCGCGCGAGCTCGGCGCGGCCCGCATCCGTGATCCGGTACTCCTTGCGATTCGGACGACTCTCCTGCGCCTCGATCGCGCTCGCCACCCAGCCGTCGTCGGCCATCCGGTCGAGGGTGCGGTAGATCTGCGCCTGATCGGCGGGCCAGAAGTGGGCGACGGATGTGTCGAAGCATCGGGTCTTGAGGTCGTAGCCGGTCATCGGCCCCGACCGCAGGGTGCCCAGGATGGCGTGTGCGAGCGACATCGAACCCCTTTGCGGATCGGTTGTCGGGAGGCTATCATCCTGATCATATATTCGACTTGTCTCATATATGATTGATCGGAGCACTCGCATGACGAACCTGCCGACCGGGCGATTCACCGCACACACCGACGAACCCTTCGTCGTCTTCCTCATCGGCATGCGGGTCAACCGATTCCGGGCGCTGCGCACGTGGTCGACGGTCGCCAAGGCCATGCCGCCCATGATGGAGTCGCTGATGACGCATCCCGAGAGCGGGCTGCTCGGCGCCGAGACGTTCTTCCGGCTCTGGCCGCTGACGACGATCACCGTGTCGTATTGGCGCTCGTTCGAGCACCTCGAGCGCTTCGCACGCGCCACCGACGAGCCCCACCTCGAAGCGTGGCGGAACTTCAACCGCCTCGTCGGCTCCGACGGAACGGTCGGCGTGTGGCACGAGACCTACCCCGTTCCGGCCGGTGGATTCGAGACGATCTATGCCAACATGCCGGCTTTCGGCCTGGGAAAGGCGACCAGCCGCGTGCCCGCCGTCGGGCGCCGCGAGACCGCGCGACAGCGACTCGACGGGTGACGTCGACGCTCGTCTGCTAGCGTTGCGGGTACTGAGTCACTTTCAGTGATCTCTGCGTCGTAGAACGCTTCCTCTCCCTCCGGTTTCATTCGGCGGTCGATGAGTCTCTTACGGCGAACGGATGTGGGCACCCCCACCTTCGCCAACCCGAACAAATCGGTCGTGCGCGTCTGCGCCGCGGCCGTCAGGAAATCACCACCATGACCACCACCACCTTCAGCACGCTCGGCGTGCCGTTCCCACTCGCCGAAGTCCTCGCCCGCGAGGGCATGGCCGAGCCCTTCCCGATTCAGGCGGCGACGCTGCCCGACACCCTCGCCGGGCGCGACGTACTCGGCCGCGGCCGTACCGGCTCCGGCAAGACGCTCGCCTTCGGCATCCCGCTCGTCGCCCGCCTCGGCACCCGCCTCTCCGGCGGACCGCGCCGCGCCGGACGGCCGCTCGGCCTGATCCTCGCCCCGACGCGCGAACTCGCGACCCAGATCGAGGTCGCGATCGCTCCGCTCGCCAAGGCCTACGGCCTCACCTCGACGACCATCTTCGGCGGCGTCTCGCAGCAGCGGCAGGTCGCCGCCCTGCGCGCCGGCGTCGACATCGTCGTGGCCTGCCCGGGTCGCCTCGAAGACCTCATGAAGCAGGGCCACATCAAGCTCGACGCGATCGAGATCACCGTGCTCGACGAGGCCGACCACATGGCCGACCTGGGCTTCCTGCCCGGCGTCACCCGCATCCTCACCGCCACCCCGGCGGACGGCCAGCGGATGCTGTTCAGCGCCACGCTGGACAACGGCGTCGACAAGCTCGCCAACCGGTTCCTCTCACGGCCGGTGAGCCACGGCGTCGACGCCCCCGGCATCCCGCAGGGCGCGATGGAGCACCACGTGCTCGCCGCCTCCGACGCCGCCGCGAAGAAGGAGCTCGTGATCGCGCTCGCGTCCGGCACGGGCCGCCGCATCATGTTCACCCGCACCAAGCACGTCGCCAAGCGCTGGGCCCGCGACCTCACGGCCGCCGGCATCCCCGCCGCCGACCTGCACGGCAACCTCAGCCAGGGTCAGCGCGACCGCAACCTCGCCGAGTTCTCCGAGGGCACCACCCGCGTGCTCGTCGCGACCGACATCGCCGCTCGCGGCGTGCACGTCGACGACGTCGAGCTGGTCGTGCACATCGACCCGCCGGCCGAGCACAAGGCGTACCTGCACCGCTCCGGACGCACCGCCCGTGCGGGCAAGGAGGGTGTCGTCGTGACGCTCGTGCTGCCCGAACAGCGCAAGGACCTCGAGGTGCTCATGCGCAAGGCGGGCATCCAGGCCGCCGTTCAGTCGGTGACGGCGACATCACCGGCCGTCGTCGAACTCGTCGGCGAGGTCGCCCCGCACGTGAAGCCCGCGCCCCGGCAGCCGACCCAGCCCCAACGCTCCGGAACCCCGAAGCCCCGGCAGTCGTCGGGGGGCCGCACCGGGCAGCAGAACTCCGGCGGGCAGCGTCAGCGCTCCCAGCGCGGGGGCGTGGCCTGGTCGTCCGAGGGCGGCGGGTCGACGCAGCAGCCCCGCTCCGCCGGTCAGCAGCCCCGTTCCGGTGGTCAAGCCGGCGGTGGTGGCGGTCGCCGTCGTCGCCCGACCGGCGGACGCCCTGCAGCTGCCGAGGGCGGTCGCGGCCGTTAGAAGCGGCAGCGGTGGGACCATCGGCCCTGGGTCGCTGCGCCCGTCGCGACGAGACTCGCTTCCGTCCTGATCGGAAGGAGCGAACGATGAGAGCGTTCGTCGTCTACGAGTCCATGTACGGCAACACCCAGTAGATCGCCGAGGCGATCGGAACGGCCCTCTCCGCGGCGGGCGCCGTCACGGTCGTTGACGTCGCCTCGGCCCCGCGAAGCCTGCCGACGGGCGTCGACCTGCTCGTCGTCGGCGGCCCCACCCAACGCCTTCTCCATGTCGCGGGCGTCGACCAGGCGTCAGGCCGCGATGTCCGGCGCTCGCACGACCGACGTCGAGTTCGGGATCCGGGAATGGCTGGGCGAGCTGACCGTGGGATCGCCGGCCCCGGCGGTCGCCACCTTCGACACCCGCGTGAAGACGCCCCGGCTGCCCGGGTCCGCCGCGAAGGCGGCCGCCCGGCTCGCCCGTCGGCTTCGGCTCGACGTTCGGGACCGCGAGAGCTTCTTCGTCGGCGATCAGGACGGTCCTCTCCTCGACGGCGAACTCGATCGGGCCGCGGACTGGGCCCGGGGCCTCGTACATGACCTCGACGACTGACTGGGGGCCCCGGCTCACGATGAGGCGGCGGGAGCGGGGACACGCTCAGCCGACGGGAGTCGCGCCCTCGAGCACGACGACGGGCGTGAGCGTCGACCGCAAGGCCGAGTAGTCGTCGAGACTCGCCCCGGGTTCGTACGCGCTGAAGCCGTCCCAGAGACGCTGCCGCTCCTCGCCCTGCGCCTCGCGGGCGATGACGTTCCGGGGCCCGTCGACGAGGTCGACGACAGCCTGCGGATTCGCCCGGAGGTTGTAGAGCCAGCCCGGGTGGGCTTCGGCCCAGCCGTTCATCGCGATCGTGACGATCGCGTCGCCGTCGAGGTAGTAGCCCAGGATCACGGCGCGCTCGACGCCGCTGCGCCGGCCGACGGTGCGCAGCCGCAGCATCCCGTAGTGGCCGGGCCGAGGGCGGGTGAGGCCACGCCGGCCGCCGGTGACCCGGTAGATCGCGCGGTGGATGACCCACGCCGCCCGCACCACCCAACGCGGGGGGATGCGGGCGGCGGGGTTGGTCGGAGAGGTGGGCATGACCCGAGTGTCAATGATGTTAGACAATGTGTCAAGCTTTCTTTACATCCTGACCATCGACGACCCGAGCAGATTCCTCGCCCGGCGGCACATCCCGGAGGTGGCGGACCCCGTCGCGACGACCCCCCTCCCGTCGGCCCGCCCGTAGGCTCTTCAGCCATGGGGCATGACAACACTCCGCCGAGCGGAGCCTGGCGCGACAGTCTGCCGTTCGCCGTGTGGCGCACCGAGAAGGCCGTCTCGCGCGTCGTCGACCAGAACTTGTCGGGCCTCCCGGTCTCGACCACCCAGCTCGGCTGCTGCGTCACGATCGCCGAGAACGGGCCGACCTCGGCCGCCGAGATCGCCCGCCACTTCCGGGTCTCGCCGCAGAGCATCGTGGCCGCGTTCGCCAAGTTGGAGGAGGGCGGTTGGGTTCGGCGGCTGCCGCACCCCTCGCACCGGCGCATCGTGCTGTTCGACCTGACCGCTTCGGGGATCGAGCTGGTCGCCGAGGGACGCCGAGGGATGGGGGCGGCGAGCGTTCAGGTCGCTTCCGGTCTCGATCCCGACGAGCAGGTCATGCTCGCGACGCTGTTGCAGAAGGTCGTCGTCGCCTCGGGCGGTGCCGACCTTCCGGGAAGCGCGTGGCCGGTCGACGCACCTCACGGCGATAGTTGACATCTGGTTGCGAATGTAACAACTAGTTGCGATCACGTGCCAGGATGACCCCGGCGGCGCGGAACCTCGTCGCCAGACACTGGCGTCGACGATGATCCGGTGTCTCACGACGACACAGGAGGGCCGCGATGAACGGCTTCATCTCGCTGCAAGACCGTCTCGACCAGGTCGGCGGTAACGCCGCAACCCTGCTCCGCACCAACCCCTACCAGAGCTATCCCTTCCCCTACCCGCCCGACTGGGCGACCTGGCATGCGGAGCAATGGGGGTGGGCGAACACCTGCACCCTCTTCGACCAGTCGCATCACATGAGCGACATCTACTTCACCGGCCCCGACGCGCTGCGCCTGTTCAGCGCCACCGGAGTCAACGGCTTCACCGGCTTCCGGGAGGGTCGCGCGAAGCAGTTCGTGGGCGTCAACGGTGCGGGGCAGTTCATCGGTGACGCCATCCTCTTCGGTCTCGAGAAGGAGCGCTACAGCCTGGTCGGCGCCCCGATCATCGCGAACTGGGTCGAATGGCACGCGAAGGCCGGGGGGTACGACGTCGAGGTCGAACACGACGACGCCAGCGAGTTCAACCGCACGGGCGGCCGGAAGCTCTGGCGATTCCAGCTCAACGGCCCCCTGACTCAGGATGTCGTCGAGAAGGCGGCGGGTGCGCCGCTCGGCGATGTGCCGTTCTTCGGCATGACCGACTTCGAGATCGCCGGCACCCCGGTTCGGGCCCTGAACCACACGATGGCGGGCGTGCCGGGGCTGCGCCACACCGGTCTGGAACTCTTCGGCCCCGTCGAACACTCGAGGCGCGTGCTCGACGCCCTGGTCGCGGCCGGCGAGGAGTTCGGTCTCGTTCGGGGTGGCTCGATGGCGTACACGTCGGCCGAGCACGAGAGCGGGTGGATCGCGGCGCCGATTCCCGCGATCTACGACCGGCCGGAGGAGCGTGCCTACCGTGAGTCGCTGTTCGGGTTCGCCGCCGAAGGGACGTTGCCCCTGACGGGCAGTTTCGACAGCGACGACATCACCGACTACTACACCTACCCCGAAGAGATCGGATACGGCCACCTGGTGAAGTTCGACCACGACTTCATCGGCCGCGAGGCACTCGAGGCCCGGGTCGGAACCCCGAGCCGCCGCAAGGTCTGGCTGGAGTGGAACGCGGACGACTTCATGCGGGTGATGCGCGACGCACTGTTCGGCGAGGGCGACCGCCCTCGGATCGTCTCGATTCCGAACCTCTTCCACATCTCGCAGCACTACGACGCCGTGCGCGCGGGCGACGAGGTCGTCGGCTTCTCGGGTTACGGCGGCTACACCGTGAACCTCGGCCGCGTGGTCAGCCACGGCGTGATCGCCGAGGCGCACGCGGTCGACGGACACGAGCTCGTGCTCGAGTGGGGTGAACCCCACGGGGGCAAGGAGCGCCGGTTCATGGAGCCGCACCACGTCTCGACGACCGTGCGGGTCACCGTCCACACGACATCGCCGGCCTTGAAGCGCTAGCTGGTCGGCGGCTTGGCGGCCGCGCGCGGCTTCCGCGGGGGCTGGTTGAGGGCATCCCCCGCGGCTTCGCCGGTCGCCCGGGCGTTGATGACCTCGGCGATGTCGATGCCGGTGATGTCTTTCACGATCTGCGTCGACGTCGCGAGCTGACTCGCGACGCCCTGCCCAACGGCCGCGGCTCCGCTGCCGTCCGAGGAGATGACCGTCATGTTGGTAATCGCCGAGAGCGGTTCGGATGCCGCCCGCACGATGTCGGGGAGCTGCGCGATGATCTGCTGCTTGAGCAGCTCGCCACTGCGCTCGGCGAGCGCTTCGGCCTGGAGGCGCTGAGACTCCGCCTCGGCGGAACCCTTCACGCGGATCGCCTCGGCCTCGGCCTCACCCTCGGCCTTGAGGGCTTCGGCGGCGGCGATGCGGCGGTTGCGCTCGGCGAGACCCTCGGCCTCGGTCGCCTCGGCGGCCGACTTGCGGGAGTCGCGGTCGGCGTTCGCCTCGGCGACCGCGGCGGCGGCCGCGGCTTGCGCCCGCTTCTCCAGCGCGTACGCCTCGGCATCCGCCTGCGCCCGGATCTCGGCATCCAGCTCTTGCTTGCGCAGCCCGACGCGCTTGCCGGCGGTGACCTCCTGCTGCGCGACGACCTCCTGCTGCGCGATCGCCTCGGCGAGCGGGGCGGATGCGGCCGCCTCGGCGCGCGCCTTGTCGGTCTCCTTCTGGATGTCGGCGGTGCGCAGGTCGAGTTCGCGCTGAGCTTCCGCGACCGCCTGGTCGGCGGCGATGCGGGCCTGCTCGGAGTTGCGGCGGGCCTCGGCCTCGGCGATCTCGGCCACCTGCTTGACCCGGGCGGCCTCGGCGCGACCGAGGTCTTTGATGTAGCCGTTGTCGTCGTCGATCTCTTTGATCTGCAGGGTGTCGATCGTGAGGCCCTGAACGTCGAGCGAGTCGCCGACCGCTTCGAGCACCTGGCCCTGCAGGGCCTGCCGGTTGGTGATGATCTCGGTGACCGTGAGCTGGCCGACGATCGAGCGGATCGACCCCGACAGCACCTCTTCGGTGGAGGACTCGATCTGGTCCTGCTGGTTGAGGAAGCGCTGCGCGGCGGCCCGTACGAGCGGCTCGGAGCCGCCCACCTTCACGACCGCGACGGCGTTGACGCGGATCGTGATGGCATCCTTCGTCTGCGCGGTCGCCTGCACGTTGAGCTGCCGGCTGCGCAGGCTCAGCTTGTAGTGGGCCTCGACGATCGGCTTCACGAACACCCGCGAGCCGAACACGACCCGCTGCCCCGCGTTGGAGTCGGTCGGGTCGGCGCCGCGCTTCTGCCGCGATGTCACGATGATCGCCTCGTCGGGCTTGGCGATCTTGATGCCCCGCAGGACGACGATGAGCAGGATCAGCAGGATCAGCGCGGCGACGCCGATGAGGATGATGAGGGTCGGGTCAGGCAGGAACGGCAGCATGCCGACCAGTATGTCGGCAAACCGGGAGAAGCTCAGCTCCCGCTCTGCGCCACGCTTCGGCGGACTACGCTCTCCCCCAGGAGGTTCACATGGCAGGCAACATCCTCGGACGACTGGGCGGCGGTCCGCTCGACGGCCAGATCATCCCGCTGCAGGTCGACGACCTCGCACACGTCGACGAAGAACTCGTACTGCCGTGGGACACCGGCCACCTCGTCTACCGCCGGGCCGGCGCACCCGAGAACACCGGCGAGCACGACGGCCCGACGACGGTGCCGTACCAGTTCGACACCCAGATGTGACCGTGCCGACCGCCGAACAGGCGGTCAGGACCTGACGGCAGCGAGTTCCGCGCGAACGATGTCGGCACCCGCCTTCAGTGCGCTCAGCTTCTCGAGTGCCACGCCCCTGGGCAGGGGCGCCATGCCGCAGTTCGTGCTCGGCAGGAGCTTGTCGGCGTCGACGAACTCGAGCGCCGCGCGGAGGGTGTCGGCGACCTCCTCCGGCGTCTCAACCGCGTGACTCGCCACGTCGATGGCCCCGAGCATGACCTTCTTGCCCCGGATGAGCTCGATGAGGTCCATCGGCACCCGGGAGTGGTGACATTCCAGCGAGACGATGTCGAGAGTGGAGCGCTGCAGGAGCGGGAATGACGCCTCGTACTGCCGCCATTCCGACCCCAAAGTCGCCTTCCACGCGGTGTTCGCGGTGATCCCGTAGCCGTAGCAGATGTGCACGGCCGTCTCCGCGCGCAGCCCTTCGGCCGCTCGCTCCAGCGTCGCGACGCCCCAGTCCTGCACGTCGTCGAAGAAGACGTTGAACGCGGGCTCGTCGAACTGGATGATGTCGACCCCGGCCGCCTCGAGCTCCCTCGCCTCCTCGTTGAGGATCGTCGCGAATTCCCACGCCAGCTTCTCGCGACTGCGGTAGTGGCGGTCGGAGAGTGTGTCGATCATCGTCATCGGGCCCGGCAACGCCCACTTGATGGGCTGATCGGTCTGCGCGCGGAGGAACTTCGCATCCTCGACGAACACGGGCTTCTCGCGGCTCACGGCACCGACGACGGTCGGCACGCTCGCGTCGTACCGATCGCGGATCCGCACCGTCTCGCGCCGCTCGAAGTCGACGCCGGTGAGGCGCTCGATGAACGTCGTGACGAAGTGCTGGCGGGTCTGCTCCCCGTCGCTGACGACGTCGATGCCGCGCCGGTGCTGCTCGTGCACGGCGCTCCGCAGCGCATCCTGCTTGCCCTCCGCCAGCTCCTCGCCCTCCAGCTTCCAGGGCGACCACAGCGTCTCCGGCTCGGCGAGCCACGACGGCTTCGGCAAGCTGCCGACGGGCGCAGTGGGAAGGAACGCGTCCGTCATGCGACGGGAGCCAGGGAGTCGGCGACCCAACGATCCAGCACGTCCTGGTGCGGCTTGATGAAGTGCTCCTCCGTGAAGGTCCCCTGCGTGACCGCGAGCCGGCTGCGCTCGTCGCGGTCGTAGCCGATCTGGGTGCGCGAGAAGTCCTGCTGCTCCAGCGTGGGGCGGTAGACGCTGGGGGCGGCCGAGTTCGCGTTGTAGAGCTCCGGCCGATAGATCTTCTGGAACGACTCCATCGTGCTGACCGTGGCGAGGAGCTGCAGGCCGGAGTAGTCGGCGAGCAGGTCGCCGCGGAAGTAGAACGCGAGCGGCGCCACGCTCCCGCGCGGCATGAAGTACCGCACCTGCAATCCCATCTTCCCGAAGTACTCGTCGGTCAGCGAGAACGCGTCCTGCTCATACTCGATCCCGAGCACCGGGTGGTGATTGCCGGTGCGCCGATACGTCCTGCTGGTCGAGACGCTGATGCAGATCACGGGCGGCAGTTCGAAGCGCTCCCGGTAGGCGTCGGAGTCGAGGAAGTGCTGGAACAGCCGGCCGTGCAGGTCGCCGAAGTCGTCGGGGACGGTGAACCCGGACGTGGTCGCGTTGAGCGCCGGCAGCCGCACGCTGAAGTCGTAGTCGCGCACGTAGGACGAGAAGTTGTTCCCCACGATCCCGCGGTGCCGCTCGCCGGTCCGCCGGTCGAGGATCTGGAGGTCGAGCATCTCGAGCAGCGGGAACTCCAGGCCGTCGCCGTCCGCGGCGAACCGCAGGTCGACGGACACGATCTCGATCTCGAGGGTGTAGCGGTCCCCCTCGGGGTTGTCCCCGTCCGCCAGGTCGTTGAATCGGCGATCGATCATCGTCAGGGCGTTGCGGAGGTTCTGCTGCCGGTCCTCGCCGCGGGCGAGATTGGCGAAGTTCGTGGTGGCCCGCGAGCTGTCTGACGGCGTGTAGTCCTCGTCGAAGCGGGTGGTGGTGATGCTGAAGGTGAAGTCGTTCGCCATGAGCCCATCGTCCCGGCGTCCGCGGATATCGGGTAATTCGCCTAGGGTATAGGTGGCTATAGTCTTTCCCTATGGCCCGGCGGTCGAGCGGCATCACGCTGCAGCAGCTCCAGTACTTCATCGAGGTCGCCGCGGAGGGGTCGATCACCGCGGCCGCCGACCTGCTCTACGTCGCCCAGCCGACCATGTCCGCGGCGATGAAAGACCTCGAGAGCCGGGCCGGGCGCGCGCTCCTCGTTCGCTCCGCCCGCGGGGTCACCCTCACCACCGACGGCGCCGAGTTCCTCGGCTACGCCCGGCAGGTCGTCGAGCAGGTCGCCCTGCTCGAGCAGCGCTACCTCGGTCGGCCGCCGTCGCGACGCCTGCTCGGGGTGTCAGCGCAGCACTACTCGTTCGCGGTCGACGCGTTCGTCCGGATGGTGAAGAGCACCGAGGCAGCCGAGTACGAGTTCTCGCTGCGTGAGACGCGCACCTGGGACATCATCGAGGATGTCCGGACGCTCCGCAGCGAACTCGGCATCCTCTACCGCAACGACTTCAACCGCAACGTCATCGACAAACTGCTCAGGGACTCCGGGCTCGCCTTCCACCCGCTCTTCCTCGCCTCGCCGCACATCTTCGTCTCCCGCACGAACCCGCTCGCCTCGCGAGATCGCGCGACCCTCGCCGATCTCGCCGACCTGCCGCGGCTCACCTTCGACCAGGGCGCGAACAACTCGTTCTACTTCGCCGAGGAGATCCTCTCCACCCTGTCGAGCAAGCAGGAGATCCGGGTCTCCGACCGGGCCACGATCTTCAACCTCATGATCGGACTCGACGGCTACACGATCTCGACCGGCATCATCAGCGGCGACCTCGACCCGCAGATCGTCGCCGTGCCGCTCGACGTCGACGAACGCATCGAGATCGGCTGGATCGGCCATTCCGCGATCCCCCTCACCGAGCAGGCACAGCGGTACCTCGCTGAAGTGCGGGCTGTCGTCGCCGACTTCGGCGTGGCGCTGCTCGGCTAGGCGACAACGGTCAAGTGGTGGACCCTAGGGGATTTGAACCCCTGACCTCCTCGATGCGAACGAGGCGCGCTACCAACTGCGCCAAGGGCCCGTAGACAAGCAACGACTCTACCAGCCCGACGAGGCCGGTTCAGCCCGCCGACCTCCGCCGGCGCAGCACCTCGTCGAGGTCGGTCTGCTGCACCGCGTCGGGTCCGAGCACGCCCATCCCGGCGTACTTCGACGGGCGCGACGAGCGCAGCCGCGCGACCTCCGGGGACGTCTGAGCCGCACGCAGCGTCGCCTCGGCATCGGCGGCGGCCGCCCGCAGCGCCTCCTGCAGGTCCGGCCGCGGCGCGAGCGGCTCGGGCGCCGGCCGGGACAAGTACATCGGGCGCGGGATCTCAGTCGGGGTCCAGGATGCCACCCGCGCCTCCTGGGCGAGGTCACGCAGCTGCACCGCCGTGCGTTCGCGCGCCGCCGACGTCACCCGCGGCATCGCGCGCGCGTCGAGGCGGCGCTGCACCGCGATCGCGACGGCGCCGGCCGCGCCGGCCAGAACCAGCACCCCGACGGCACCGGGTGTCATGCCGGTCGTCGCGATGAGCCACACCTGCACGAGCGCGATCACCGTCGCCGTGGCCATCAGCAGCGAGGCTCCGAGCCGGGTGCGGCGCATCCGGCGCCGACGCAGCACGTCGGGGTCGAGAGCCGGGCGGGGCGCGGACGCCGGGGTCTCGCGACGCACCGCGGCCACCTGACGGGCGGCCATCGCATCCGCTCGACGCTGCTCGGCGCGCAACAGCCGCTCCTGCCGAGCCGCCTCCCGTGCGGTCGCCGCCAGGCGCACGGCGTCGGGCACCTCGGCGGTCTCGGCGAGCACCCGGATGGTCTGCTGCAGCCGGGTCGCGGTGCGCTCCGTCGCCAGGTATTCGCGGCGGCGCAGCCACGTCGGCACGAGGTAGAGGAACCAGAGCAAGGCCGCGACGGCGAGCATGATCGCCGTACCCGCACCCGTGCCGTCCATGACCGTCAGAGTACGTTTCGCGCACCCCAGGACTGGGGTGCCGCGCCGCGCGCCCAGGATGCGCGGAGGGCATCCGGTGAACGCTAGGGTTCCCGCATGCCCGAAACCCCCAGCACCCCCGACCCGACCGCCCCCTGGTGGAAACGCCACGTCGAACTGATCACCGTCATCATGCTCGGCGTCGTCGCGACCGCGACCGCGTACACCTCGTTCCAGTCGGGCATCTACGGCGGGCACAGCGACGACAAGATCTCGCAGAGCGAGACGGCCGCCACCCTCGCCGAGTCGCTCTACCTCGAAGGCAACCAGCAGTACGTGCTCGACTCCCAGACGATCCAGCAGCTCTCCGCCTACGCGATCGCCGCGGATGCCGGCGACGCCACCGCGGCGGCGCAGTACGACGACCTGTACTTCATCGGCGTCTCCGAAGAGCTGGATGCCGCCATCCAGAACGCCGCCGCCCTCGACGAGTCCGACCCCGAGTTCTGGCACGACCCGCAGGCCGACGAGGACTACCAGACCGCCCTGTTCGGCGGCTACGCCGAGGAGAACGACAACGCGGTCGCGCTGCGCGCCGAAGGCGACGAACTCGGCTACCGCGGCGACCTGCTCAGCCTCTACACGACGCTCATGGCCGTGACGCTGTTCCTTCTCGGTATCGCCGCCGTGGTGAAACGGCCGGTGCTGCAATGGGTGCTCATCGCGACCGGGGGGTCGATCTTCCTGGTTACCTCGGTGCTCACCGCTCTCGTTCCGTTTACCTGGTTGTAGGGTCGGGCACCCGGTAGGGCGCGCGAGTCAAGAGCGGGGACCCCTACCCCGATTGACTCGCGCGCCCTACCGGGCACCCTCTCGACTGCGACAACGCTGTCAGCCCACCTGTGGGGATCGCCCCCGGGGCTCTTCGTTAGCGGAGGCGGAGGGGCTTCTCTGCCTCGGCTTTGTCCGCGGCTGGGACCGAACCGACTCCCGCGGGGACGCGGCCGTCTTTCCAGCGGCGGAGGACGCCTTCGGGGATCTCCTCGACGGTGAGGGCGAAGCAGAAGTGGTCGCGCCAGTCTCCGTTGATGTGGATGAAGCGGCGGCGCAGGCCCTCGTAGCGGAAGCCGAGCTTCTCGACGACCCGCAGCGACGCGGCGTTCTCGGGGCGGATGCAGATCTCCATGCGGTGCAGCCCGAGGCCGAAGAACACGTGGTCGGTGGCGAGCGCGACGGCGGTCGGCGTGACGTTCTTGCCGGCGAACCGCTCGGCGACCCAGTAGCCGATGGATGCCGACGACAGCGAGCCGTACGACATCCCCGACACGTTCAGCTGGCCGGCGAACTCGCCGTCGGACTCGATGACGAACGGCACCCCGTTGCCGGTGCGCTCATGCGCGAGCAACGAGCGGATGCTGGCCTTCGCGTCGAAGCCGATCGGCCCCCCGGGGTTGGTGGCCTCCCATTGACGCAACCAGGAGCGGTTGTCGAGCAACTCGCGTTCGAGCCTGCGGGCGTCGCGGACGCGGATCGGCCGGATCGCGATCGACCCGTCACGCAGCGTCGGAACGCTCACGACTCCGCCGGAGCGTCACCCGGCAGACCCGCGGCGAACGGCTTCAGCCAGGCGCGGAAATCGGGTCCGAGGTCGTCGCGGTCGCTCGCGAGCTGCACGATCGCCTTGAGGTAGTCGAGCCGGTCACCGGTGTCGTAGCGGCGACCGCGGAACACCACACCGTGCACGCCCCCCGCCCAGTCGGGCCCGGTGGCGAGCGCCTGCAGCGCGTCGGTGAGCTGGATCTCCCCGCCCTTGCCCGGCGCGGTGGTCTCGAGGATGTCGAAGATCTCGGGGCGCAGCACGTAACGACCGATGACCGCGAGATTCGACGGCGCGGTGCCCGGTTCGGGCTTCTCGACCAGCCCGGTGATGCGCACGACATCGTCGTGGTCGGTCTGCTCGACGGTCGCGATGCCGTAGAGGTGCGTCTGCGACGGGTCGACCTCGAGCAGGGCGACCACCGTCGTGTTGCGGGCGACCTGCACCTCGAGCATCCGGCTGAGCAGCACGTCGCGCGCATCGATGATGTCGTCACCGAGCAGAACGGCGAACGGCTCGTCGCCGACGTGCATCTTCGCGCGCAGCACCGCATGACCGAGGCCGAGCGCATCCCCCTGGCGCACGTAGTGCACGTCGGCGAGGTCGGTGGAGTGCCGCACCTTTTCGAGCTTCTCGAGGTCGCCCTTGCGGGTGAGGATCTGCTCCAGCTCGCCGACCTTGTCGAAGTGGTTCTCGAGCGCGCTCTTGTTGCGGCCCGTGATCATCAGCACATCGTGCAAGCCGGCGGCGACCGCCTCCTCGACGACGTACTGGATGGCCGGCATGTCGACCACCGGCAGCATCTCTTTCGGCATGGCTTTAGTGGCTGGGAGGAATCGCGTCCCCAGGCCGGCAGCGGGGATGACGGCTTTCGTGATGGGAGCAGGCATGCGACCCAGCGTAACCGGCCCCGTAAGCTCGAAGATGTGCAGGATGTGGAGAGCGAGAAGCGCGCGCTGCGGGCCGAACTGCGCGAGCGTCGCCGCATCCGCACCTCCACCCAGGAGGACCACGACTCCGCGAGCCTCACCGCCAACCTGCGCCGGCTGACGACCGATGTCGGCGCGCGCTCCCTCGCGGCGTACCTCTCACTGCCCGAGGAGCCCGACACCCGCCCCTTTCTGCGCTGGACCGCCGAGCAGGGGCTGCGGGTGTTGCTGCCGATCTCCCGCGACGACGGCCTGCTCGATTGGGCGCCGTATGACGGCAAAGAAGAGGATGCCGACATCCTCGGCATGCCGACGCCCACCTCCGAACTGCTCGGGCCGATCGCGATCAACGACGTCGACCTCATCCTGGTTCCGGCGGCCGCCGTCGACCGCACCGGGATGCGGATGGGGTGGGGGCGCGGCTACTTCGACAAGACCCTCGGATCGATGGAGGGCTGCCCACCGGTCTATGCTGTGATCTTCGACGACGAGCTCGTCGACGCGGTGCCGCGGGAGCGCCACGACATGCCGGTGAACGGCGTCGTGACTCCGAGTGGCATTGTCACCTTCTGACTGACGCGCGTTCTGACCCTGGGGACCCTCTTGCCCACCTACTCCTACCGGTGCACCGAGTGTGCGACCGCATTCGACATCCACCAGTCGTTCACCGACGACTCGCTCACCGAGTGCCCGTCCTGCGGCGGTCGGCTGCGCAAACTGTTCTCCGCCGTCGGGGTGACCTTCAGCGGTTCCGGCTTCTACCGCAACGACAGCCGTCCGGCGCCGAAGGAGGGCGGTTCGTCGTCTGCGTCGTCTGACTCGTCGTCGTCGTCGGCGCCGCCCGCGTCGCCGGCCCCGGCGCCCGCCGCAACCCCCGCCGGCTGAGCCGACCGATCGTGTTCAAGGGCTTCAAGGAGTTCATCCTCCGCGGCAACGTCATCGACCTCGCCGTCGCCGTCGTCATCGGTGCCGCGTTCACCGGCATCGTCACCGGACTCGTCGAGGGCATCCTCAACCCGGCGATCGCCCTGCTGTTCAACTCCGACGACCTGAGCACGGCGGGCATCGTGCTGCGGCCCGAGTCATCCGACGGGGCGGGCGACGCGATCGTGCTCGCCTGGGGCCGCGTCATCTCGGCGCTCATCCAGTTCCTGCTGATCGCCACGGTCGTCTACTTCGCACTGATCGTGCCGATGAACTACTTCCGCAAGCACCCGTTCGGGCGCAAGAAGAAGAACGAGCCCGAGCCGCCACCGGTGCCCACCGAGCAGGAGCTGCTCACCGAGATCCGCGACCTCTTGAAAGCCCAGCAGCTGCCGTAATCGGTGGTCGAGTAGCGCCGAAGGCGCGTGTCGAGACCGCGCGCCAGGTCTCGACACGCCCGCTTCGCGGGCTACTCGACCACCGAAGTCGCCTCAGTAGTGCGGGGGTTTGTCGTCGCGCAGGCGGGCGTCGTTCTCACCCTCGGGATGCTGGTCGGGCTCTTCGACGGGCGTCGGGTCACTGCCGGGGGGCGGAGGCGTCGTCACTCGACGTCGACGCCGCCGAGGCGGCGGGGATGCCGGCTCAGTGTCCGGCAATGACGGGAATCTCCTGGGTGACCGTCGCGACCTGAACCCCGGCCGTGCGGGCGATGCGGTCGGCGACGGCGTCGGGATCGCTGAACAGCTCGAACGCGTGCACCCGGGCGTAGTGCCAGCCCAGCCGGCGCAGCACCTCGGGTCGCAGCCGCAGGGATTCCCGCAGCGACCGCCCGAGCAGCACGGTGTCGGTCTCGACGACGACGCAGGTGCCTCCGTTGGCCGCGACGAGACCCAGCTTTCCGCGGTGGCCGAGCGCGACCCGCAGGCCGCGCGCGGCGAGCCGCCGGGAGAGGTCGACGAGCATCGGGTCGGAATCGTCGGGCAGCGGCGGTTCGGCGCGACGGGCGGCGACCTCGTCGAGGATCTCGGCGAGCGCGACCGCGCCGTGGCCGAGGCGTCCCTCTTCGATGTCCGCCGGGCGGAAGCAGGTGACGATGACGAGCGAACGGCGGGCCCGGGTCATGGCGATGGCGAGCAGCCGTTCGCCCCCGGGCTTGCCGAGCGGCCCGAAGTCGCTGAGCACGCGCCCGTGCGGGGTGCGGCCGTAGCCGACCGAGAAGACGACGCGGTCGCGGCTCTGCGCCGACGCGCGGCCGATCGGCAGCACGTCGAACGGTTCGGCGCGGTCGCTCAGCACGAACTCGGTGAGGGCGGCATTGCCGGGCATCGCCTCGGCGACGGCCTTCCAGACGCGGGCGGCGTGCTTCTCGCTCGCGGTGACGACCATGAGCGATTCCTGCGGGCGCTGTTCGACGTGCTGCAACACCAGCTCGACGGCGCGATTGACTTCGGCATCCACGCTCTCGACCGACCCGGTGACGGGGTCGGGCATGCCGGTGCCGTCTTCGACGTACTCCAGCACGAGACTGCCGTGCCCGAGGAACGAGCCCGCCCACGGCAGGGCGTCGATGGCTCCGCCGTAGAAGCGGCGGTTGACGAGCTGGGCGAGGTCTTCCCCACCCGCGCGGTACGACCGGGTCAGCGCGAGCGCGGGCAGCACCGCGCCGAGCCGGGCGAGCACCGAGCGGGCGTGCAGCTCGTCGAGGATGCGGGCGTCGGTCGGCGCCTCTTCGGCGTCGAGGTCGCGCAGGCCGATCGAGAACGGCGCGGGGGTTTCGGTGACGGCGTCGCCGAACACGACGACCTGCTTGGCGCGGCGGATCGCGCCGACGCTTTCGGCGACGGTGAGAGCGCCGGCATCCACGATCACCACCGTGTCGAAACTCATCTCGGGCGCGACCCGGTCGATCTCGTACGGCGAGGCGAGCCAGACCGGCGCGAGCGCGCGGGACAGGTGCGGGGCGGCGGTGTGCAGGGTGACGGCGTCGACATCGTCGGCACGCAGAATGCTCTTGAGCGCCGCGGCCTCTTCGGGCCAGTCGAGCAGCCCGATCTTCCAGCCCTCCGCGAGGCGGTGGGCGAGCGCCTGCGCGCTGCCGGCGACGTGCGCTTCGTCGACGAGCCGGAAGTCGGCTTCGAGGCGTTCGAGCACGTCGGTCTTCGCCCCGAGCAGCGCGCGGTCGTTCTGCAGCAGCGAGTCGAGGGCGCTGCGCCACCAGGCGAGTTCCAGTTCGGCGGCGACGCCCTCTTCGGGCACGTGCCGGTTGGCGAGGTCGGTGATGAGCGCGTCGAGGTCGAGGGCGCGCAGCACGCCGACGAGCTCGGCGCGCTCCTGGAGGTTGGCGAGGGCGTCGGAGTCTGCCGCGAGCCGGCCGAGCGTCTCGCCGAGGGCATGCAGCGGCAGGCCGAGCAGCGACGTCTCCCGCGTCGTGCGACCGAGCGGCTCGTCGAGCTGCTCGAGGTCGGCGGCGACCTGAGCCCAGGCGGCCTGCACCTCGGCGATCCCGGTCGGCACTTCGGGCGTGACCCCGGTGGCGACGAAGCGCTGCCAGAGGATGCGCTGCCGCTGGATCGCGTCGAGCGCCGCGTGCAGGTCGCGCACGTGCATCCCGGGGCGCACGTACTCCTTCGCGAGGTGGGTGAGCCGCCGACGATCGCCGGCGCTCATCTCGGGGGCTTCGCGGCGCGGAGCGGTCGCGGCGACGAGTTCGGCGAGCGAGCGGTCGAAGACGGCGGGCACGAAGCGGTCGAGGGTGTCGCGGATGTCGGCGAGCAACCGCAGGTAGACACCGAGTTCGGCGATCGACTCGAACGGCCGCATGCGGGTCGCGCTGATCAGCTCTTGCGCGCGCACCAGCAGCCAGGGCACCGACTCCCCGTGCAGGCGCTTCGCGAGACGGTGCGCCGCCGCGGCCTGGTCGCCGTTGACGAACACCGCGCCGTACCAGGGGGAATCCGCAGGGCCGTAGCGGAACTCGCCGAGCTTCGCGGCCTCCACCATCGTCTCGGCGGCGGGCGCGCGGTTGGCGGCGAGCCGCTCGACGGCGGCGCGGTCGAGTCGCGCGGTGGTGGCGGGAGGATGCGGCAGCAGCGCGAGGCGGGACAGTTCGGTCACGCAGTCGAGCACCGAGACGCCGAGGATCGGGTCGGGGCGGGTGAGGGCTTCGCGGTAGTCGAGCAGCACCCCGCGCAACCGCACCAGGGCCTCGTCGACTTCGGTCATGTCGGGAGCGGTCGCCCGCTCGTTGCGGGTGATGCCGCGCAGCAGGTCGCGGCGCAGGCTCCGCGGCGACACGGCAACCCCGGGAAGCCCGATGTCGGCGAGCCGGCGTGAGATCCCGGAGAGCGAACCCCGGCGCGGGCTGACGACGAGCACGCGCTTGCCCTGCCCGATGAGCGCGCCGAGGGCGTTGACGACGGTCTGGGTTCCGCCGGTGCCGGGCATCGTGGTGACGACGACCGAGTTGCCCGACGCGATCTGGGCGACGACGTTCTCCTGCTCGGCGTCGGCATCCAGCAGCAGCGAGTCGGTCGACGGGTCGCGCAGGTCGGCGTCGATGACTTCGACCGGGTGCTGCCCCTCGTCGAGCGCCCACTTCGCGGTCGGGTTGCCGGCGAGGGCGTCGAGCACCGGATGCTCGAGTCCGGTCGCGTCGGCGACGAGCGCGTCGGCGACCTCGGCGAACGCCGACACGATCAGCCGCGGCTGCACGCCGAATCCGCTGAGGTGGCCGGTCAGCGCCCGCAACTGGTCGATGACGGCGTTCGGCTTGAAGGTGCCGTCGCTGTCACTGAGTGCGACGAACGCCTGATCGTCGAGGGTGATCCCGAACTGGGCGTCGAGGGCGCGGGCGAGGGCCGGGTTGAGCACCGGCTCACCGCGCAGCTTCAGCTCGACATCCCGCCCGTAGCGGCG
The DNA here is from genome assembly GCF_014653215.1 of Pseudolysinimonas yzui. Lineage (GTDB taxonomy): Bacteria > Actinomycetota > Actinomycetes > Actinomycetales > Microbacteriaceae > Pseudolysinimonas_A > Pseudolysinimonas_A yzui. The sequence continues at coordinate 48,587 of NZ_BNAI01000007.1, forward strand.
GATCGCGAGCGGCCGCAGCAGGATGGGCGCGCAGTAGTCGCCGTCGGGTCCCGACCAGGTGGCGACGCCGATGCCGAGGCGGATCGCGTCGATGCCGCGGGTGCTCGACAGTTCCAGGCCCTTCGCGGCGATGCGATCGGCGGCGAGGCGAGCGGCCCGCAGGGCCATGTCGTCGCGGATGAGCTGCGAGAGCAGAGTGCTGGCGCCGGTGATGAACCGGGCGAGCCCGCCGGGGTGGGTCGTCGACAGTTCGATGCGGGTCGTCGGGTCGTCGACGAAGTGCAGCAGCGGCGAGGGGCCGCCGACCTGGGCGAGCTCGGCGCGCCAGTGTTCCCGCACCGGGGCGGCCGGGTCTCCGCGCCGCCAGTCGCCCGCACCGTCGACGGAGCTCAGCTCGGGACGCGGTGGTTCTGCGCGCCCCGGGGCAGCGTCGAACTGGTCCTCGTCCATTCCGAGGTCGTCCTCCCGCCGATCGGCATGCCGCACATCGCCACGATAAGACGCGATCCTCGGGTTTCCAGGGAGGTGGTCCGGGGTTTCGATACACCGCGCCTCCCGGCGCGGCACTCAACCCGCGGTGCCTGACCACGGTTTCGATATCCGCATCCACCTAGAATCAGTGCCTGTGACGCCCGACATCGTGACGGCCTTCGGCACGGCCGGCGGAACCGTCGCGGTCGCCTTCGCCGCGCTGACGGTCGTGGGGGTCGTGCTTCTCTCCCGCCGGGCCCGCCGCACCGCGAAGGCCCCGCTGCCGGGACGCACGGATGCCGGCGTCGCCCTGGTGCGCGCCGACGATGCCGTACGGGCGGCGGCCGACGATCTCGCCTTCGCCCTCGCCCAGTTCGGCGAGGACCGCACCCGTGACTTCGCCCGGGCCCTCGAGAGCGCGCGCGCCGACCTCGACCAGGCGTTCGCGCTGCAGAACCGTCTCGACGACGCCGAGCCCGAGGGCGAGAACCGTCGCAAGGGCTGGGCGAAGAGCATCCGCGCTCTCGCCGACCGCGCCCGCGAAACCGTGCAGGCCGAAGCCGCCCGCTTCGCCGACCTGCGCCGCAGCGAGGCGAGCGCACCCGAGACGCTCAAGCTGATCCGTTCGCAGCTCGAGGCGGTGGAGGCGCGCACCCCGGCCGCCGCGAAGGTGCTCGCGGAGCTGCGCTCGACCTACGTCGAGACCGCGGTGGCGCCGGTCGCCGACAACCTCGACGCCGCCGAGAAGGCCGTCGCCGCGGCGCGGGCCGCGGCCGACGAGGCCGACGCGGCGATCGCCGCGAGCCGGGTGACCGCGGTCACCGATGCGCTCGAGACCGCGCAACGGCGTGGCCGGGAGGCGGCGACTCTGCTCGACGCGATCGAGCACCGTCGCGACGAACTCGCCGCCGCGGTCGCCGAGATCGGCACCCTCGCCGCCGAGCAGCAGCAGGCCCTCGAGCAGGCCCGGGCGCTGCGCGACGCACCCCCCGACCCCGACTCGTCGGCGGCTGTCAACTCCGCGATCGCCGCCCTCGAGGGCGAACTCGCCGCGATCGGCGGCTCGGGCAGACGCGACCCGGTCGCCGAACTCGACCGGCTGGTGGACGCCGACGACGCCCTCGACGTCGCCGTCTCGGCCGCGCGCAATCAGCAGCGCCGGCTCGACGGAGCCCGCGGCGCCCTCGCCGGGGCTCTCGTCTCGGCGCGCGCCCAGATCGGCTCGGTCGAGGACTACATCGCCTCCCGCGGTGGCGGCGCGAGTTCCCGCAGCAAACTCGCCGAAGCCAAGCGCGAACTCGTCGTGGCCGAGAACGAGTCCGACCCGGTCGCCGCCCTCGACGCGGCCCGTCGCGCGCAGAACCGCGCCCGCGACGCCGACGACCTCGCCCGCTACGCCGGCTCCTGACCGTCGGTACGCCGGCGCCGGGTAATCCGTCGCAAATGTGACGGATTACCCGGTCAGAGCACCCCGAATTGACGGATTAGTCGGTCACCGGATGAGGTTCACCGGGTCGGCGCCCGCGGCGAGCGCGGCGATCTGCCGGCGCACGAGGGCTTCAACGGCATCCGGCATCGTCGTCACCTGACCGCCGACGTGCGGCGAGATGAGGATGCCGGGCGCGCTCCACAGCGGATGCCTCGCCGGCAGCGGCTCGGCATCGGTGACGTCGAGCGCCGCCCGCAGCCGACCGGCGACGAGTTCCGCGACCAGGGCGTCGGTGTCGACGATCGCTCCGCGGCCGATGTTGACGAGAATCGCGCCGTCGGGCATCGCGGCGAGGAAGCCGGCGTCGACGAGGCCGCGCGTCGCGTCGTCGAGCGGCAGGCAGATGACGACGGCTTCGGCGGTCGACAGCAGCCCGGGTAGCTCCGACAAGGCCGCGACCGCACCGCGTTCGTCCACCCGTCGTGACCGCGCCACCCGCACCGGTCGCGCCCCGAACGGCAGCAGCCGGTCGAACATCGCACCGCCGAGCCCGCCCGCTCCCAGGATGACGACCCGCAGCCCGAACAGGCCGCGGGTGAATCCGCCGCGCCAGATCTCGGCATCCTGCTGCCGCACGAACCGCGGCAGGTCGCGCTGGGCGGCGAGCAGCAGCGCCATCCCGATCTCGGCCGCCGGACCCTCGTGCACGCTGGCGCCATTGGCGAACGCGACCCCGGGCGGCAGGCGCTCGAGTACCCCGTCGTAGCCGATGCTCTGGCTCTGCACGAGGCGCACGTCGACTCCGGCCAACGCCCCGAGCAGACTCACCGACCCCATGTACGGCGGCACCACGATGTCGATCGCCGGCCACGGTGCGGGCGAAGCGAGATCCCAGATCGCGACCTCGACCGCACCCGCGAGTCGGCTTCGCAGCTCTTCGGTGGGAACGGTGACGCGCACCCCTCGACCGTAGCCGGGTCAGCCCATCGCCTTCTTCATCTGGTCGGCGATGATGCCGGTCGCCCGCTGCGGCATGAGGCGGGCCATGCGGTCGAGCAGTTTCGCGTCGCTGCCGATCCGCACCTTGTAGCTGCCCTTCTCGATGGCTTCGACGATCTGCGCGCCGGCGCTGACGGCGGTGGTCATCTTCATGTTCTGTGCGGCCCCTGCGCTGCCGGGCATCTGCACGCCGGAGTTGGCGGTGATGTTGGTTCCGACGGCTCCCGGGAAGACGAGCGTGACCGCGACGCTGGTGCCCCGCAGTTCGGCGTAGAGCCCTTCGGTGAACAGCTTCACCGCGGCTTTCGAGGCGCCGTAGGCGCTCTGCCCGGGGAAGGGCACGAATGCGCCCATGCTCGAGACGTTGACGACGCTTGCCGCCGGGCGTTCCCGCAGCACGGGCAGGAAGGTCTTGACGGTGTTGACGGTGCCCCAGAAGTTGACGTTCATCACCCGTTCGATCTCGTCGAAGGTGAGCTCGCTGATCGGCTTGAACTGGTGGATGATGCCGGCCACGTTGACGAGGCCGTCGACCGCGCCGTGGGCCTTCTGCACCGCGGCCGGGAGTTTCTCGACGGCGCTGCGGTCGCTGATGTCGACGGCGTGGGTCGACAGCCGGTCGCCGGCCGCAGCGAGTGCAGCGGTCTCGGCGAGTCCCTCCTCCCGGAGGTCGACCGCGGCGACCCGGCCACCGCCGTTGAGCAGCGCGAGCACCACCTCGCGTCCGATGCCGTTGCCGCCGCCCGTGACGACGAAGGTCTTGCCCGAGATCTCCACGATCCGCTCCTCTCCGCCCTCGCGGGCGGCCATCGACTTCTCTCGACAGCCAACCTAGGGTCGCGGATGCGCGGGGTGCCGGGACCAACGTCCCACGCGACTCAGAGGATCGCGGCGGCGGAGGGTGCTGTGCGGCCGGCGAGGTAACCCGCGAGGTGCTCGGCGAGCTCCTCGGAGTCCTGCGCCGCTCCCCCGATGTAGGTGGAGCGGCGGCGGCGCAACAGCGACGTGCCCATCACATAGAGTCCCGGCGACTTCGGGATGACGCCGCCCTCGTGCGAGAGCCGCCCCTTGTAGTCGAGCACCGGCACGTCGAGCCACGAGTAGTCGGGCTTGTAGCCGGTCGCCCAGACGATGGTGCCGACCTTCTCCCGGGCCAGATCGAGTTCCAGCAGCGGCGCGTCGTCCACGACCGTCGGCTCCGCGCGGACCGGTTCGGTGAGACCATCGACGCCGGTTTCAGCCCAGGCGTCAAAACGGTCCAGCAGCCGGTCGAGTTTCAGATCGGCTAGACGCACCGTGTTGGCCAGCCCGCCCGAGAACTGGGCGACGCCGTCGTGGATGCGCCCCACCCGGCCGACCACGCGCACCCCGTTCGCTCGCAGCGACGCGATGTCGACGGTGCGACGGTCGTCGCTGCCGACCAGCTGCGGCGACGGCACGTGGCGGGCGCGGATGATGTCGTCGATCTCATCGAAACGTTCGTCGAGAACGCCCACGGCATCCATCCACCAGAAGATGTCGCGGCCGCGGTAGGTGCGCGGCATCCGCACGTGCTCCCCCGCGGCGAGGGTGACGTCGCGGCCGGCGCGGGCGATCTCGTCCGCCAGTTGCGCACCCGACGCCGACGCGCCGACGACCAGCACTCCCCCGTCGGCGAGCGACTCCGGCGACCGGTACGTCTTCGCGGTGAGCGAGAGGATGCCGCTGGGCACCCCGTCGGCGACCGGCGGCAGGTTCGCGATGCCGCTGCCGCCGTTCGCGAGCACAACGGCATCCGCGTCGTATGCGCCGTCGTCGGTGACCACCCGGTAGCCCGCGCTCGCCTCGGCGGGCGCGACCGACGTGACCGTCACCCCGGAGCGCACGGGCGCGTCGATGGCGCGCGCATACGCCCCGAGGTGGTCGGCGACCTCGGGGGAGGTCATGAAACCGTCGGGGTCGGCGCCGGCGTAGTCGAACCCGGGAAGCCCGCTCTGCCAGTTGGGGGTCAACAGGCGCAGCGAATCCCAGCGGTCGCGCCGCCACGAGTTCGCCACCTCACCGCGTTCGAGCACGACGTGGTCGATGCTCCGCTCGGTGAGGCGGCGACTCATGGCGAGACCGGAATGCCCGGCCCCGACGATCACGACAGTGGTACGCACCACGCGATCGTAGCGAGGACTAGGAGACGCTGACCGTGACGTTCGTCGGGTTCGTGAGCGCGTCGAAGACGGCGGAGCGCTTCTGCGACTGGGCGACGAGCGCCGCGATGTCTTCCTTCGACCCATCGGCGTCGATCTCGAAGTTCACGCGGATGTCGTTGAAGCCGTTGCGCACCTCGGGGTCTCCGCCGAGGATGCCGAGGATGTCGTGGTCGCCTTCGACCGTCGCCTTGACGCTCTTCAGCTGGATGCCGCGGTTCTGCGCGACGGCCGCGACACCGGCGGTGAGACACCCGGCGAGCGCCGCGAGCACGGTCTCGACCGGGGTCGGCGCGTTGTCTTCGGAGGCGAAGACCTCGGGGTGGTCGCCCTCGAGCACGAACGCCTTGACGTGCTTCTGGCCGGCGCCGAGGCCGGTGAAGTGCTCGATGGTCTGACGCGAGTGGGTGCCGCGGATCCACTCCGAGGTGGCCTTCCAGGTGAACTGGGCGGCCTCGGGGGCTTCGCGCAGGGCGTCGCGCGCCCCGAGGAGGGCCTCGGTGTTGACTCCGTTGTCGGCGGTGGCGGTGGTGCTCATGTGGTGTCTTCCTTCCTGATACCGCGCGGGGGTGTCCGCGCGAAGACACCTCGGACGCTAGTGCGCGATCCTCGGGGAATCGAGGGTTGTTACGCCGCGTTGCGACGCGTTTCCGGCCTAGTAGCTCGCCGTCGCGTCGGTGGTGCGGTCGGTGACGATGGCGACGCCCGCGCTGGTGCCCAGGAGTGCGGCGCCGGCGGCGAGCAGATCGCGGGCCTGCGCGAAGCTCTTGATCGAGCCGGAGGCCTTCACCTTGACCCCCGCGGGGGCCCGGTCGACCAGGTAGCGGATGCTCTCCACGTTCGCGGTCTCGATCTGCCCGCTGCTGGCGTTCTTCAGGTACGCGACGCCCGCCTCGACGGAGAGCTGGACGGCGGCCTCCTTCTCCGCGTCCGTGAGCAGCGGCAGCTCGAGCATCACCTTGATCGGAACCCCCGCTGCCCGCACCACTCCGGCGATGTCCTCGCGGAACGCGTCAAGCATCCCGCTCTTCAGCCAGCCGATCTGCACGCCGATGTCGATCTGCGACGCGCCGAGACGCACCAGCTCCGCGGCCTCCGCGGCCTTACCCGCGCTGGTCATCACGCCGACGATCGGGAAGTCGAGAGCGGAGGCCACCTTCACGCCGGTGCCGGCCAGGACCTCCACGGCGAGCGGCACCCACGACCCGGGCACCATCGCGGCGTCGAAGGAGTACCTGGCGGCCTCCTCGACGTGGGCGATCATGCGGTCCCGGGTGATGCCCACCTCGATGAGCGTGTGCTGGATGTAGGGGGCCAGTTCGGACGGCTGAAGGTTGGCTGCGACCGCGGTCATGGTTCCATTCGATTCTCAGGGGGTGGGGCCGGCGTGCGGGAGCTCGCCGAGGTCGGCTCGCCGCGGCAAGCCGGGCAGCGCGCCGGCGTGAGCGACGGAGTAGCTGCCCGCCTGCGCCGCCCACCGTGCCGCCGCGACCGGCTCGACGCCGGCGGCGAGGGCGACCGCGAGTGCCGCGTTGAACGCGTCTCCGGCCCCCGTCGTGTCGACGACCGCGGCGGCCGGCACCGGGTCGATCGCGACCTGATCCGCCGCGGACGCGACGATCGCCCCCTCGTCGCCCAAGGTCAGGATCACGATGCCGCCGGTCAGGCGCGCGAGGTCGGCGGCCAGCTCGGGCGTCGACCGAGGCGGCCCGCCGAGCAGGGCGAGGGCCTCGGAGCGATTCGGGGTCAGATACGTGACGTGGCGCCAGACGGATGCCGGCAGCGCTCCGGGGGCGGGGGCCGGATTCAGGATCGTCGGAACCCCCTCCTCGGCCGCGATCTCCAGCACCCGCACCGCCACCGCGAGGGGGATCTCGAGCGAGACGAGCACGATGTCGGCCCCCGCGATCCGGCTGCGAAACGCCTCGGCGTGCGCGTTCTGCAGGGATCCGAGAGCGCCCGGCGCGATCGCGATGCAGTTCTCCCCCGCCGCATCGACCAGGATGAAGCCCGTCATCGTCGCCTCCGCCGCGCGAAGCACCGCTCCGGCATCGACTCCCTCGACCGCCCACATCGCCACGGCATCCGTGCCGGCCGCGTCGCTGCCGACCGCGGAGAGAAGGCTCACCTCGGCGCCGAGGCGCGCCGCACCCACGGCCTGGTTCGACCCCTTGCCGCCGTGCCCGGAACTGAGCACGCCGTCGGTCACCGTCTCTCCGGGCTGCGGAAACCGCGGGAGCTGCATCGTCAGTCCGACACCGTATCCGCCGGCGACGGCGACTCTCAGCTCGGGACCTCGAACCATGGCGCCATGCTAGGCGTTCGCCCGCCGCTGCGGGATGGGGCGAGACGCGCACGATGAGACCAAAGGCCCTGGGGATGCGCCCGAGCCCGCCCTAGCCTCCGAGCGTGAAAGCTCGCACGCGCACGCCGCTGGTCGACCAGCTCTCGTTCGCCGGCAAGAAGATCCTGGTCACCGGCGCGGCATCCGGCATCGGACGCGCGATCTGCACCCGGTTCGACGAAGCCGGCGCGACGCTCGTCATGGTCGACTCTGACGCGCGTGGCCTGCAGGCGACCCTCGCCTCGCTGACCGGCGCGGGGCACGACCTTCAGGTGGTGGACCTCGAGCACAAGGCCGACATCGACGCGCTCTGGACGCGCCTGGGCACGGGTTCCGTTCCCGACGTCCTCGTGAACAACGCCGGCATCTACCCGATGCGCGACTTCCTCGACGTGGATGAGGCGTACCTGCGCCGCACGCTCGACATCAACCTCAACGCCACGTTCTGGATGTGCCAGAACTTCATCGCACGGCGCGGCTCACGCGGCGGCGTCATCGTCAACACCTCATCGGTCGAAGCCATCCTGCCCTTCAAAGACGACATGGTGCACTACTCGATCAGCAAGGCAGGAGTGCTCGCCCTGACCCGCTCCCTCGCCCGCGACTACGGCGGCAAGGGATTCCGCACGAACGTCGTCATCCCCGGCGCCATCACCACCCCGGGAACCCAGGCGCTCGTGCGGAACGCGATCCTGCGACTGAGTTTCAAGCTCGCCAAGACCGGGTACGCCTTCCAGCAGCGTCTCGCCAACCGCCGCTGGGGCTACCCCGACGACGTCGCCAAGGTGGTGCTGTTCCTCTCCAGCGACCTGGCCAGCTACGTACAAGGCGCGGCACTGCCGGTCGACGGCGGGTTCCTCTCGTCGTAGCCCGGCCGGGGCGACACCGACTTCGTGCCCCTGGAGGGACTCGAACCCCCAACCCTTTCCTTAGGACGGAACTGCTCTTCCATTGAGCTACAGAGGCTGACCGGTCGATTCTAGACGGCGGGTCAGCTGAGCCGTTCGAGCACGATCGCCATCCCCTGGCCGCCGCCGACGCACAGGGTGGCCATGCCGAGCGAGGCGTCGCGGGTGCGGAGGCCGTTGAGCAGGGTGCCGATGAGCCGCACTCCGGTCGCGCCGAACGGGTGTCCGATCGCGATCGAGCCGCCGAACGGGTTGAGCTGCCTCTCCTCATCGATGCCGAGCTCGCGGGCCGAGGCGATCACCTGCACGGCGAAGGCCTCGTTGATCTCGACGATGTCGAGGTCGGCGATGCCCAGGCCGGCGCGGGCGAGGGCGCGCCGCGACGACTCGACCGGGCCGAGGCCCATCACCTCCGGCGACAGCGCGCTGACTCCGGTCGAGAGGATGCGGGCGAGCGGTTCGAGGCCGCGTTCCTTGGCGTAGCGTCCCGACACCACGACGGCGGCGGATGCTCCGTCGTTGAGCGGGCAGGCGTTGCCGGCCGTCACGGTGCCGCCGACTGCGAACACCGGTTCGAGTTCGGCGAGGCCCTCGAGCGTCGTGCCGGCCCGCACTGAGTCGTCGCGATCGACGACGGTTCCGTCGGGCAGCGTGACCGGCACGACCTCGCGGGCGAAGAAGCCGTCCTCCCACGACCGGGCCGCCGCCAGCTGTGACCGCAGGGCGAAGGCATCCTGCTCGCCGCGAGTGACGCCGGTGACCCGCGCGACGTACTCGGCGGTGTGGCCCATCATGATGTACGCGTCGGGAACCGTGCCGTCGAGGCGCGGATCGTGCCACCCGTTCCCCGCGCGCATCGACTCGGCGGTGCGCGCCGCGGCCTCGTCGAACGCGGGGTTGCCGGCGCTGGAGGGTGGGGCCGAGCGGGAGGTCGACTCGGTGCCGGCGACGAGGTAGGCGTCTCCTTCGCCGGCCCGGATCGCGTGGAACGCCATGCGGGTCGTCTGGATCGACGAGGCGCAGAACCGGTTCACCGTGGTGCCGGGCAGGCCGTCGTGACCCAGCAGGGTCGCCACCACCCGCGCCATGTTGAAGCCCTGCTCGCCGGCCGGGTCGGCGGTGCCCAGCATGAGGTCTTCGATGTCGTCGACGGCGACCTCGGGAACGCGTTCCAGCACGGCGGCGATCACCTGGCGGGCCAGCTCGTCGCCGCGCACGTCGACCAGCGCACCCTTGCGGGCCCGCCCGATCGGGGTGCGGGCGATCGAGACGATCACGGCGTCGTCGTCGCGCAGAGCCTGGCTCATGCTGCATCCTCCATCGTGCCGAGCGCTGCCATCAGAGCCACCGCATCCTCGACGGTCGTCGCCGCGCCGAAGCCGTGCAGGTCGGGTCTCATGACGATCGCGAGCGCCCCCGACTGCTCGAAGGCGGCGAGGTACCGGCCGTCGAGGTCGACCCCGCTGTGGCGATTGCGGGGCTCTTCGCCCGCTGGCACGACCTCGATCACCTTGCAGGCGACCGCATCCGGCTTCGCGGCGCGGATGCGCTCCGCCTCGGCTTCGGTGACTCGGCGGGCATCGACGAAGGCGACGAACTCGCCCCAGCTGATGCGGTCGGCGAGCACTTCGGAACCGTCGCCGCCACGCAGGCGCCCCTGCACGCCGATGCGGCCGGCCACGGCATCCTCACCGGGTGCGCCCCCGAAGAACCCGGGTCCGAGCAGTTCGGGCGGCATCGGCGGCATGGCGTTCTGCGGCGACGGGCCCGTCTCGAGCAGGTGGGCGTCACGCGCGGCGACCTTCTGCGGGTCGGTCTCGCAGATGATGCGGCCCAGCTCGACCGACATCATGAGCGCGAACTGCACGTGGGCGTAACGCTCCGAAAAGTAGGTGTCGAGCAGCGCCGGGCCCGCGACCCCGCGCAGCACGTGGTCGAGCTTCCAGGCCAGGTTCATCGCGTCGCGCACGCCCGAGACCATGCCGCGGCCGAAGAACGGCGGCATGCGGTGCGCGGCGTCGCCCGCGATGAAGGTGCGCCCCACCCGCCACTGCGTCGCGCAGTGCGCGTGGAAGGTGTACATCGCGAGCCGTTCCAGCTCGGCATCCGCGGGGGTGAGGTTCCAGGGCTCGACGAGCCGCCACGCGGTCTCGGGGGTCGCGAAGGTGGCCAGGTCGTCGCCCGGCATCAGCATGAACTCGAACCGCCGGCGACCGGGCCCGCCCGAGACGCAGGATGTCGGACGCTGCGGATCGCAGATCTGCCCGTTCACGGGGAACCAGTCGCGCGGGGGCATCTTGAGATCCATCACGAGCCAGTCGGAACTGAACCCGAGATCGTCGACCGTGATGCCGACGAGCTCTCGCACCGTCGAGTTCGCCCCGTCGCAGCCGACGAGGTAGGCGGCGCTCAGCGTCGACTCGCCCTCGGGCCCGACGACCGTCGCGGTGACCTGCCGTCCGTCGTCGTGGATGGCGGTCAGCTCGGTGCCCCAGCGGATCTCGAGATTCGGGTGCTCGGCCTGCCGCGCCCGCAGCGCCGCCTCGAGATCGGGCTGCGCGAACATCGTCGAATCGGGCCAGCCCTGATCGCCCTCGAGGGCGTTGGGGAAGGTGAGCAGCAGCTGCCGGTCGGCGCTCAGCCAGTCGTAGCTGAGGGCGGGCTCGCTGAACGTCGCCTGCTCGGCGGCGTCGATGCCGAGGCCATCGAGCAGCCGGTTCACGTCGGGGTCGTAGTGCACGGCGCGCGGCATCGAGTACGGCTCCGCGTGGCGCTCGAGGGCGACCACCCGGTGACCGCGTTGGGCGAGCAGCAGCGAGAGCACCTGCCCGACGACCCCTTGCCCCACGACGATGACGTCGGCGTCGGCGTTGGGCGATCCGTGTGTCTCGGTCATGTCCGTTCCCTTCCGTTTTCGGCGCGGAACACGCGCGCCCGCTCGACGAACCAGTCGACCGCTTCCGGGTTGGCAAGGGAACCTCGCGTGACCGCGGTGTCGGGGTTCTGCCCGACGAAGAGCTTCTTGAGCGGAACCTCGATGCGCTTGCCGGTGTGCGTCGTCGGGATGCCCGGCACGGCTTCGATCGCGTCGGGCACGTGCCGGGCGGTCGCGCGAGCCCGGATCGTCGACCGGATGCGGGTCACCAGTTCGTCGTCGAGGTCGGCCCCGTCGGCAAGCTGTACGAAGAGCGGCATCCAGTAGCCGCCGCCCGGCGTCTCGAGGCCGAGCACGACCGAGTTCACCACCTCGGGGATCGACTGCAGCGCCGCGTAGATCTCCGCGCTGCCGAGCCGCACCCCGTCGCGATTGAGGGTGGCATCCGATCGGCCGTGCACGACGAAGCCGCCGCGGGGGGTGCGGCTGATCCAGTCGCCGTGCGTCCACACCGCCGGGTCGTCGGCGAAGTACGCCGCGCGGTACAGCGCCCCGTCGGGGTCGTTCCAGAACGCGACCGGCATCGACGGCAGCGGCCCGGTCAGCACGAGTTCGCCGACCTCGCCGGCCGGCGCCTCGGTGCCGTCGGCGGCGCGCACCTGCACCGGGACGCCGAGGGTCGGGCCCTGCAGCTCGCCGAGGTGCACCGGCTGCCACGGGTTGCCGCCGATGAGGCCGCCGCACACGTCGGTGCCGCCCGAGTCGCTGCTCAGGTGCACGTCGGCCTTCACGGCATCGTGCACCCACCGCCAGGTCGAGGGCGCGAGAACCGATCCGGTCGACATGATCGTGTGCAGCCGGGAGAGATCGTGCCGCTCCCCGGGGCGCAGACCTGCGTCCTCGACGAGGGCGAGGTAGGCGGCTCCGGTGGCGAGCATGGTGGCGCGCGATTCGGCCACGAGAGCGAACTGGCGGTCGACATCGGGCCAGTTCGACGAACCGGGATAGGTGACGACCGAGGCGCCGACGGCGAGGCTGTTCGCGAGGGTGTTCCACACCATCCACGAGGTGTTCGCGGCCGTGAAGTAGCGGTCGCCGGGCCCGAGATCGAACTGCAGGCCGATGCCTTTCGCCGCCTCCAGCAGGATGCCGCCGTGCCCGTGCACGATGCCCTTGGGGGCGCCGGTCGTGCCCGACGAGAACAGCACCCAGAGCGGATGCTCGAAGGTCACCCGGGTGTAGGTGGCCGGGGCGCTCGGCAGCCGGCTGAGGTCGTCGACGTACTCGACGACGGGTGACCCCGGCAGAGCCGCGGCGACGGCGGCGACCCGGGGACGCGCATCGATGGATGCACCTTTGAAGGTGTAGCCGCTCGCCCCGAGCAGCACGATCGGGGCGAGCGGGGCCAGACGGTCGATGATCGCCTGTTCGGCGAAGTCAGGGGAACACACCGACCAGATCGCTCCGATCGACGCGGTGGCGAGCAAGCCGACGAGCGCCTGCGGGATGTTGGGCAGCACCGCGGCGACAACGTCGCCCGGGCCGACGCCCAGCTCCCGCAGCCGCGCGGCCAGAGCCGCGGTCGCCGCCTCGAGCCCGGCCCAGGTGTACTCGACGCGACCGCCGTCCTCGTCGAGTCCGACGATCGCCGTCTGGTCCGGCTGCGTCCGAGCCCAGCGCAACACGTTCTCGCTGTAGTTGAGCCGGGCGTTCGGGTACCACACCGCCCCCGGCATCCGCCGCTCGGCGAGGGCCGGCCCGGTGAGACCGTCGCCGATGATCCCGGCGTGCTCGCGCACGACATCCCAGAACTCGCCCGGCTCGTCGACCGACCATCGCCAGAGTTCGGCGTAGTCGTTCGCCTCGACCCCGTAGCGCCGCGCGGCGAGCTCGCGGAACGACCAGAGGCTGGTCGCCCGCATGCTCTCTTCCGTGGGCGCCCAGGTCACCTCGGGTGCGGCGACTGCCGCCATCACGATGCCGCGACGAACTCGTTCGTGAACGAGCCGAAGCCGTCGAGAGTGGTCGTGAGCCGGTAGCCGGGCCGCATCAGCAGCCCGCGCGAGAGCCCCACGCCCGCGGGCGTGCCGGTGAAGATGATGTCACCCGGAAACAGTGTCACGATCTGCGACAACCGGTGGATGCTCTCGGCGACCCCGAAGAACTGCTGGGCCGTGTCTCCGGTCTGCAGCGTCACCGTGCCGTCGATGCCCGGACCTTCGAGCGTCGCCGAGAAGCGGATCGACTCGCGGTCGGGGAACTCGTCGGGGGTCACCACGTACGGGCCGAACGGGCCGAAGTTGCGGAACGACTTGCCCATCGAGAACTGCGGCACCGGCGGCCGGCGCTGCACGGTGCGCTCGCTGTAGTCCTGCCCGACGGCGATGCCCGCGACGTGCGACCAGGCGTCGTCGCGCGCGATGCGATGGCCGCCCTCGCCGATGATGACGACGATCTCGGTCTCGTAGTCGACGTCGTCGCTCGGCAGCTCGACGACCGCGTTCGGGGCCGCGAGGCTCGACGAGAACTTCGTGAAGACCATCAGCTCGTCGGGGGCGGGAATGCCGGCCTCGTCGGCATGATCCTTGTAGTTGACGCCGATCGCCAGCACCTGCCGGGGGCGGGGAACCGGGATGCCGAGGTCGGCCTCGTCGAAAGCGGTCGCGTTCTCGAGGGGGGCGGCCTTCGCCCACGCCGCGAACTCGGCCCAGTTCTCGTAGATCGCCATCGGGTCGGGGCCGAAGCGCCCGCCGCTCGCCGTCGCGATGTCGACCGCAGCGCCCTCAGGGGTGACGAGCGCGGCGCGTCCCGCGAGATTCGCGATCCGCATGCTCAGGCCCCTTCCGGCAGCGGCACGCCGTCGAGCAGCGCCGGGTTGGCGGCGATCTTCTGCGCCCAGATGTCGGGGAAGGCCGGGTTGGGAACCTCGACGGCGGGGCGGTACTCGCCGGCGTAGGCGCGGCGGTGGATCTCGTCATGATCCAGTCCCGCTTCGCGGGCGGCGACCAGTTTGTCGGGGTCGAACTGCGGACCGAGCTGGTCTTCGCTGAACTCGCGGGACGCCCACATCCATTCGGTGGACTTGCCCCAGTCGTGGAAGTTGTCCACCTGGATCTCGATGCCGTTCCCGTCGGGGTCGGCGTAGTAGATCGACATCGTCATGCCGTGATCCATGCAGAACGCCGGACGGATGCCGGCATCCCGCAGTCGCACATAGTTGTCCAGCCACGCGTCGAAGTCGGGGTACTCGAACGCGGTGTGGTGCAGCCCCGCCGTGTGCGGCTTGTCGACCGGCGGCTTCGTGCCCGGAATGCGCAGCAACGCGATCCGGTGATTCGCCTCATCGTTGGTCAGCCAGGCGGCGTGCTCGGAATAGAACACCGGCTGCAACCCGCACACCGCCTCATAGAACCGCACCATCGGATCGATCTCCATCGTCATGAAGGTCGCGTGATGCAACTTCGGCACCCGGATCGGCCGCGGCTTCGCGGTGGTGGCGTAGACGGACTTATCGGAAGCCATCGGTTCTCCTGCTTTCTGTGAGGGTCGGGCCGGTCGGCCCGGTGCCGGGCCGCGCGACCTGCGCGCGGCCCGGATGGGGTTAGTAGCCGACCTCGACGGTGGCCGCGTTCGACGGGTCGATCCGGATGCCGGGTACCGCGATGTAGTTCGAGGCGACCTCGCCGGATTCGCGGTACTCGTTGATTCCGGCGATGAGCTCCGCGAGCGCGGCGTCCCAGTCCTGCATGGCGGCACCGACGAGCGGCGCGCCGCTGGCGACGATCTCGTTGATCGCGCCCATCGTGTCCGCCGAGACGACCTTGACGTTGGCACCCGACTCCGCGACCGCCTGGAAGGCGCCGATGCCCGCGGGTGCCCAGCCGGCCCAGATGCCGTCGAGGCCGCCCGGGTGGGCCTGGAGGTAGTCCTTGACGTAAGCGAGCGTGCTGTCGACGGAGGCCGAGATGTTGACGACCTTGAAGGTGTCGACGACGGTGGCGCCCGCCGCCTCGATCTGCTCGCGGCTGATCGCGGCACGGGCCGAGATCGACAGCGCCGGGTCGAACTCGACCATCAGCACGTTCTTGCCGTCGAGGCCGCCGAGCGCCTCGTCGAGCAGCCCGACCGAGATGTCGGAGAGGCTCTGCTGGTCGGAGATGACGTCGAGCGTGAAGACGTCGTTGGGCTGCGGGTCGCCGTCGATCGCGAACACCGGGATGCCGGCATCGTTCGCCGCCGAGATTCCGACGCCGAGCGCCCGCGGGTCGAACCCGGCGAGGAAGAAGGCGTCGAAGTCCTGCGTGGTGGCGGTCTGCACGTAGCTGTTCAGGCCGTCGTAGTCGTCGTTGGTCGTGAACAGCTGCACCTCCCAGCCTTCGGCTTCGGCCTGGGCCTGGAAGTTGTCGACGACGTACTTGATCGCCGGGCTGGCGTAGCCCGCGCTGAAGGCGGCGACCCGGAACGTGTCGTCGTCGGAGCCGCCATCGGGTGCGCCGGAGGTGGTGCACCCGGTGAGGGCGAGGACGGACGCGGCTGCTGCGGCGACGATGCCGAGAACGGAGCGTTTCATGAGGTGGGTTTTCCTTTTCTCTGAGGTGGGAGGAGGTGGTGCCGAGACGAGGGGCTAGTGCCGACGAGTGCGCAGGGCCGAGAGCGCGACCGCGGCGATGATGATGATTCCGATGAGCAGCTGCTGCACGTAGGAGTTGACGCCGACGATGTTGAGCCCGTTGCTCATCACGCCGATGATGAGCACCCCGACGAGGGTGCCGGGCAGGTTCGCCTGCCCGCTGCGCAGCAACGTCATGCCGAGGAAGACCGCCGCGATGGCGTACAGCATGTAGTGGTTGGCGCCGGTCGGCGTCGCGTTGCCCAGCCGGCTCACCAGGATGATTCCGCCGATCGCCGCCCCGAGCCCGGCCACCCCGAAGGCGAGCACCCGGGCGAGCGACACGTTGATGCCCGCCAGCCGCGCGACATCCTGATTGCCGCCCAGCGCGTACCAGCGCCGCCCGATGACCGTGAAGCGCAGCACCACCCAGACGATGACGGCGACGACGGCCGCGAAGAAGATCGGCATCGGGATCTCGAGCGGCCGGCTCTGCCCGATCCAGAAGAACTCCTCGGGCAGCCCGTAGAGGGTGGTGCCGCCGGTGACGATGTAGGCGAGACCGCCGATCGAGGTCATCGTGGCCAGCGTCGCGATGAACGGCGAGAGCCGCAGCGAGGCGACGAGCACGCCGTTGGTCAGGCCCGCGGCGAGACCCACCAGGAGGCCCACGACGATCGCGAGCGGCAACGCCCACCCGGCGATGAGCAGCGACGCGACGACGGCGCCGCTCAGGGTCGCCGTCGCTCCGACCGAGAGGTCGAAGTCACCGGCCACCATCACGACCGTCTGGGCGGCGGCGATGATCGACAGGATGGCGACCTGTTCGAGGATGTTGCGGAGGTTGCCGACCGTGAGGAACACCTCGGGCCGCAGCGCTCCGAAGATCACGATGAGCAGCAGGAGCGCGACGATGAGGCCGCCCTGCCAGAGCAGTCGCAGCGGGAGGTTCGACGTCGGAACGGAGATCGATACCGTGTCTGCCTGTGCCATTCAGGACGCCTTTCCGTAGAAGCCGGCGAGGACGGTCTCCTCGTCGGCGGTGTGCGCGGCCAGTTCGCTGACGATGCGACCGTTGCGCACGACGATCACCCGGTCGGCCAGCCCGATGAGTTCAGGGAGGTCGGAGCTCACCAGCACGATCGCGGTGCCGGCCGCCGAGAGCTGCCGCAGAAGGCGGTAGATCTCGGCGCGCGCCCCGACGTCGATTCCCCGGGTCGGCTCGTCGACGAGCAGAACCCGCGGCGCGCGGGCGAGCACTTTGGCCAGCACGACCTTCTGCTGGTTGCCACCGGAGAGCTGCCCCACCGGCTGCCCGGGACCGTGCGCGCGGATGCCGAACGCGGCGATCGAGCGGCGGGTGAGGTCGAGCGCGCGACGCGCCGACATCCACCCGGCGGTGCTCAGCTCGCGCAGGCTCGCGACCGTGATGTTGTCGGTGACGGTTCCCTCGAGGTCGACGCCGTGGGCGCGGCGCTCCTCGGGCACGTAGGCGATGCCGGCCGCGAGCGAAGCGGCCACCCCTTTGCCGGCGACCTTGCGGCCGTCGACGAGCACGTCGCCGCTGCTCCGTCGTTGGGCGCCGGAGAGCAGGCGCAGCAGTTCGCTTCGGCCCGAGCCGGCGAGCCCGCCGATCGCCACGATCTCGCCCGCGTGCACCTGCAGGTCGAGACCTCCGACCCGGGAGCCGGCCACGCCGCGCACCTCGAGGACGACGGGTCCCGTCGACGCCGCGCGCGGCGGGTACAGCTCGCCGGGCTCGCGACCCACCATGGCGCGGATGACGTCGTCGACGGTGGTCGAGGCGATCTCGCCGGTCGCGACGGTCGCGCCGTTGCGCATCACGGTGTATCGGTCCGACAGGTCGAAGACCTCTTCGAGCCGGTGGGAGACGTAGATGATCGCGACGCCCTCATCCCGCAACTTCCGCAGGATCTCGAACAGGCGGGTGATCTCGCTGTCGGTGAGCGCCGCGGTGGGCTCGTCGAGGATCAGCACCCGGGCCTCGGTCACCAGAGTGCGGGCCAGGGCGATCATGGTCTGCTGGATCGGTGAGAGTCCGCCGGCGAGGCGATCGATCGGGATGCTCTGGCCGAGCCGCTCGAGCTGGGTGCGCGCCAATCGGCTGAGCGCCGACCAGGAGACGAACCCGCCTCGGCTGGGGGTGTGCCCGAGCGCGATGTTCTCGGCCACCGACAGGGTCGGGATGATCGCCAGTTCCTGATGGAGCACGGCGATGCCCGCGCGCTCCGCCGCGCGGGGGCTTCCCAACCGCACCGGCTCACCGTCGAGCCGGATCGTTCCGGAATCGGGGTGCACCATGCCGGCGAGAACCTTGACGAGGGTCGACTTGCCCGCGCCGTTCTCGCCGAGCAGCGCGTGGATCTCGCCGGCGCGCACCTCGAGCTGCGCGCCGCGCAGGGCGCGAACCCCGTCGAAGTCCTTGGCGAGGCCGTCGACGACGAGCAGATCTGCGGTGTTCACCGGCTTCGCGTCGTTCACAGGACATCCTCGTCGTGTTGGTCAATCGACACTCGAATCGTGTCTGGTGTTGATTATCGACAATTAGCAGGTATATCGCAAGTGGGCGATCCGAGCGATCGGCAACGAGCGCGATCGCGCCGGCTCGCGGCGACCGCGAGCCCCAAAGCAGACGGACGCTAGTCGAGCAGGCCGTCGAGTTCGCGGGCGGTGAGCAGGAAGTGCTCCTTCAGCGCCTCGCGGGCCTCATCCGCTCGCCGCGCGACGGCGAGCTCGAGCAGCCGACGGTGCTCCTCCGCGACATCCCGGTCGGTGTGCGGGCCGCGGCCGGAGATCTGACGGTAGAGCTCCGCGCTGTCGCGGAGCATGCGCGTGAACGCCAGGAGCCGAGGGCTGCCGCACGCCGCGCCGAGCGCGTCGTGGAACGCGGCGTGCGCCTCCGCCCAGGCATCGGTCGTGCCCGGCTGACCGGGAGCCCGGAACGGGGTGTGTTCGAGCACGTGGTGCGCCGAGACCACGTTGGCCTGCCAGGCGAGGTCACCGCGCTCGACGGAGCGCACGAGCGCCATCCCCTCGAACTCGATGCGCATGTCGACGAGGTCGGCGAGGTCCTGCCGCGAGATCTCGACGACCCGGAACCCGGAACGCGGAGCGAGGGCGACCAGATGCTGCTCGGCGAGGCGGGTGAGTGCTTCCCGAACGACCGACATGCTGACGTCGAAACGCTCGGCGAGCTCGGCCAGCCGTAGCGGCGTCCCCGGCTTGAAGGTGCCCAGAAGGATCGCCGATCGAATGTCGTCGTAGACGCGCTGGGTGCGCGTGATCCCCGTCGCTCGCGAAACCATCAGGTCCTGGTGCTCCCGGATCTCGATTATTCGATGATTCGGCATCTTATCGCTAATTGACGGAGAGCGGCGGACATCACGAACCCTCTGGTGCAACCACGCCGCCCGCGTCATCCTTGATCCATGGGCACCCCGGTGGGTGGCGACCGACTCTACCCGCGGCACGCGGAAGCCGCGGCCGAACTCCCGGTCGGCCCACGGGAGGCCTTCGAGTTCCTCGACGACCACCGCAACCTGTCGTCGCACATGGAGTCGAGTCGCTCCCCGATGATGGCCGGCGGCGCGATGCAGCTGATCCTCGACGAGAAACAGGGCCGCGCGATCGGATCGCACATCGTGATGCGCGGGAAGGTACTGGGATTCGACCTGTTCGTCGACGAGATCGTCACCGAACGGGTACCCGACGAGAAGAAGACGTGGGAGACCGTCGAGGACCGCCTCGTGGTGATCGGTGCCTACCGCCTCGGATTCCGCATCGCACCCCGGATGCCCGCGGGAAGCACCTTGACCGTGTGGATCGACTACGACCTCCCGAGCCGTCGGCGCTGGCTCGGTCGCCTCGGCGGGTCGATGTACGCCCGCTGGTGCCTGCGCCAGATGCTCGACTCGGCTCGCTCCCACTTCACGTGACCCACCAGCGCGGTCGGCCGGGCTCGCGACTCAGCGGGGCGGGGCGTAGAGGTAGTAGAAGGCGCTCGCCGGCGCGATGCGCTGGCTGTAGCCGTGGTCGACGGCGTAGTTGTACTCCTCGATGACGACGCTGCCGTCGGAGAGGATGCCCGACACATAGCCGACGTGGTTACCGCCCGGGATCCAGGCGACGGCACCCACGACGGGAGTGGTACCGGTGGGCCAGCCGTTGCTCTCCCACTCGCGCTTCCACGAGTAGGCACTGCCCTGGGCGAGGTTCGACCAGACCCAGCGGAACGGGGCCGACGTCGCGCCGGCGTCGCGGTTGAGCCGCCACGCGACGAAGTCGACGCACTCGCGGTAGTAGTAGTTGAGCGGCGAGAGACCGCCGCCCTGCGGCCGGCTGAGCTGATCGGGCCACGGGTAGTCGTCGCCCAGTTCGCGGGCCCCGGAGTTCATGTAGGCGGCGAGGTTCTGCTGCCGGATCGCGTCGGCGTACATCTTGCGCAGGTCGGCGGCGTTGGTGACGCCGTACGTGTCGCGGATGCTCGCCGACTGGTCGGTGGTCGCCGCGGTGATCTCCACCGCCTGGGCGTCGAGGGGTTCGGCGTTCTGCGCCAGACCGTCCTGGTCGGCGAAGGCGGGAAGGGTGAGCGAGGCGAAGAGCCCGACGACGACGGTCATCACGCCGGCGCTGCTCAGCTTGCGACGCAGGCTGCCGGGCGCCGGCTTCACGACGCCCGCGCGCACCACATCCCGAGCGCGCGTGCGCTTGGACTTCTTCGCCGGGCGGGTGCCGGCGGCGGGCGCGATCTCCGGCCGATACGCGCCGGCCTCGCGCATCTGGCGACGTGACGCGAACCCCGGCGCCTCAGTGCTCACGATCGCCGAGTTTTCGGGGACGCCTGACGGCTGAGCGAGCGAGGAGCGTGAATCCGCATCCAGCCCGCCGAGGAGTCCCTGGAAATCAGGGAACTCGCTATCCGTCACGATGTTGGCCTCCGGGTCAGCGACCTTTCGACCTTACGCGAACGATCCTGAGAAGTCACGGTGAGATAACGGACCTCACGCGGCGGGCGCGAGGAACTCCTCCCACTGCGGTTGGGCGCGCTCGACCCCGCGCACGAGCCACGCGGTGCCGTGCGGCGCGCGCGGGATGGTGCGCAGCGTCCACCCCATCTCCTGCGGGGTGCGGTCGCCCTTCACGTTGTTGCAGCGCAGGCAGCAGGCGACGAGGTTCTCCCAGCTGTCGGCACCCCCACGCGAGCGCGGGATGACGTGGTCGATCGTCGAAGCGCCCGCGGCACAGTAGGCGCAGCGCTGACCGTCGCGCCGTAGGACTCCCCGCCGCGAGACGGGAACGTTGCGGCCCGTCGGCACCTTGACGTAGCGGCGCAGGATGACGACCGACGGCCGATCCCACTCCCCCGAGGTACTGATCACCGGGTGATCGGCGTCGCTCGCGATGATCGCGGCCTTGCCGGTGAGCACGAGCACGAGCGCTCGCTTGAACGACACGACGGCGAGCGGCTCGTAGCCGGCATTGAGTACCAAGGTGCGCACGACGGATCTCCTCTCGAAGGCGCCTGCACGGCTTGCAGGCATTCGACTCCCCGGACGGACGAGGATCTCGGAGGAAGCAAAAAGGCGCCGTCGCGAACGACAGCGCCTCTATACGACCGGAACGTGACAGTGCACGACCGGGCGAATGCTGCGCCGTATCCGGAACAGTGCGCGCGCATCCTTGGTGGGGATGCTGCCCATGTTTCGCATACGACTCTCCTGAATCCTCGAGTGACCGAGGGTTCCAGGGTAGCCGCTGAAGCTGTGCGTGCCGGTTACGGCACGGTGAAGATTCGCGAGCTCTGCCGGTGGACGACTCAGATGCCGACGCGCACGAACCAGTAGGCGCCCCACGGCTTGCTGATCTTCACGCCGGTGGCAGGCGTGGAGGCGTGGATCATCGTGCCGTCGCCCAGGTAGATGCCGACGTGACCGCCGCCGTCGGTGATGACGAGGTCGCCTGCCATCGCCGCTTCAGGGGCGATGGCGGTCATCCTGCCCTGCGCGCTCGACGAGTGCGGCAACGAGATACCGACGTGCGCGAACACGAACTGGGTGAACCCGGAGCAGTCGAAGCCTGCGGGGGACGCTCCGCCGTAGACGTAGGGCGAGCCGAGGTACTGCATGGCGATCGAGACGATCGTCGCCGGGTCGTAGCCCGGGTACGGCGGGTTGGCGAGCAGGTCGCGCACGCTCGGGCCGCTGTAGGAGGCGAGGCGCGCCGCCTGGGCGATCCGCGCCATCTCGGCTGCCGAGGTGACGCTGTAGGAGTCCTGCCGGCTGACGGCCGCCGCGTCGGCGACGGCGGCGACCTCGAGGCTCTGCGTCTCGGCGCTCAGCGCGGAGCCGATCTCGCCCGACGACGCGTCGGTGGAGCGGTAGGCGTACGCGGGGAGCGCGACCGTCGCGAAGATCGACGGAACGGCGACGCCCATCACCAGCAGCGGCAGCACCCGCAGACGCGGGCGGCGGAAAGCCGAGACGGGAACGGAAGGGGATTCGGATTCGGTCGGGGTAAGACGACCCGTAGAGCTTGAGAACACTGAGAGACTCCCGCGCCACACCGCACTCTCGCTCGGCCCCACCCTTGTCGTATGTCACGTCGCGCGGCAGAGGATGGGAGGCGTGGCGCCCTGCCGTGCGGCCTCCGACCGGCTTGCGTGGTCGAGAGGACCCGTTGACTACACGTGAGGCCTCCTGGAGGTCAAGCCCAGGCATCCAGCGACGAAACGTTCTCCCCCCGAAAGGGGGGTACGCGGGGTCGGATCAGGTCGCGACGTAGACGTGCACCGCGACCTCGGGCGGCAGTTCGAGCCCCTCGCCGAACCCGTCGACGCGCACCAGCACGTAGCCGCCGGCCGACGAGATCGTCGCCTGTGCGCCCGGCACGACGCCCGCGGTGCGCAACTGCTCGAGCAGTTCCGGCTCGAACTGCACCGGCTCGCCGAGGCGTCGGATGTGGGCCGAGATCGGTGCGTCTTCGTCGCGCACCCGCTCGACGATGTTGACGACGCCTTCGAGGAACGGTCGGGATGCCTTCCCGCCGATCTCTTCGAGGGCCGGGATCGGGTTGCCGTACGGCGACTCCGTCGGGTTGTCGAGCACCTCGAGCAGGCGACGTTCCACCTGCTCGCTCATGACGTGCTCCCAGCGGCAGGCCTCGTCGTGGACGAGGCTCCAGTCGAGCCCGATGACGTCGTGCAGCAGGCGCTCGGCGAGACGGTGCTTGCGCATCACGTGCAGGGCGCGGCTGCGTCCTTCGGGGGTGAACTCGAGGTGGCGGTCGCCTTCCACCCGCACCAGACCGTCGCGCTCCATGCGGCCGATCGTCTGCGACACCGTGGGCCCGGAGTGACCGAGACGCTCCGAGATGCGCGCGCGCAGCGGAACGATCCCCTCTTCTTCGAGGTCGTAGATGGTGCGGAGATACATCTCCGTCGTGTCGACGAGATCGGTCATCGGTGGCGGCCTCCCAGGGTGATCAGCCTAGTTCGGCGCGCCGATAGAATCCGACCATGCCGAGCCTCGATATCCCCCGTGACCTGCTGCCCTCGGACGGTCGGTTCGGCTGCGGACCCTCGAAGGTGCGCCCGGAGCAGATCGCGCACCTGCAGGCGAACGCCGGCCTGCTCGGCACCTCGCACCGCCAGGCGCCCGTGAAGAACCTCGTGGGCCGCGTGCGCTCCGGTCTGGCCGACCTGTTCGCCCTCCCGGAGGGCTACGAGGTGCTGCTCGGCAACGGCGGCTCGACCGCGTTCTGGGACATGGCGGCGTTCTCGCTGATCGAGAAGCGCAGCGAGAACCTCGCGTTCGGTGAGTTCGGCGCGAAGTTCGCCGCCGCGGCCGCCGCGCCCTTCCTCGAGGCGCCCCACGTCATCCAGGTTCCCGGCGGGCAGCGCGCCGATGTCGAGGTGCTCGCGGGCATCGACCTGTACGCATGGACCCACAACGAGACCTCGACGGGCGTCATGGCCCCCGTGACGCGCGTGCACGGCGACCCGGGTGCCCTCACCGTGATCGACGCCACCAGCGCGGCGGGCGGCGTGCTGTTCGACGTGGCCGAGACGGATGTCTACTACTTCGCGCCGCAGAAGAACTTCGCGAGCGACGGCGGCCTGTGGTTCGCCCTGGTGTCACCGGCGGCGATCGAGCGGATCGAGCGGATCGCGGCGAGCGACCGCTGGATCCCCGAGGTGCTGAGCCTCAAGAACGCCCTCGACAACAGCCGTCTCGACCAGACGCTCAACACCCCGGCGATCGCGACGCTGCTGCTGCTGGAGAACCAGCTCGACTGGATCAACGGAAGCGGCGGGCTCGCCTGGGCCGACGCCCGCACCAAGGAGTCGTCGGGCGCGCTCTACGACTGGGCGGACGCGTCGACGTTCGCGACGCCGTTCGTGGCGAACCCGGCCGACCGCTCCCAGGTCGTCGTCACGATCGACTTCGACGAGTCCATCGACGCCGCCGCGATCGCGAAGACGCTGCGCGCCAACGGCATCGTCGACACCGAGCCCTACCGCAAGCTCGGTCGCAACCAGTTGCGCATCGCGACGTTCACGGCGATCGAACCGGATGACGTGCGGGCGTTGATCGCGTCGATCGACTGGGTGCTCGAGCACACCTCCGTCGCGGTGGGCTGACCCATGCGGCTGTTCATCAAGGACTCCGAACGGCGCCCCGACCCCGCACCGGTGAAGACCGATGACCGCAAGGTCGTGCTCGTCGGGCTCGTGCTGTGGATCGTCGCGCTGGGGGTGATGCTGGCCCTGCTGCCGCAGTTGCAGTCGTCAGGTCTCGTCTGGCTGCTCTGGACCGTCGTCGTCGGATTCGGCCTCGGCCTCGTCCTCCTCGTCTACACCTCCAAGAGGCACTCCTAGGAGATCGTCGTCCTCGAAGTCGATCCCGTCATCCGGGTCGTCGCCGAGGTCATCGTCCTCGTCGCGTTCGTCGGCCAGGTCGTCGTCGTCCAGGTCGTCGACGGCGCCCTCCGCCGCGATCAGCGCCTGAGCGGCGCGGTAGTCCTCGAGGCGTTCCGCCCACGGCACCCAGTCGGGCGCGAGCAGGGCACCCTCGCCGGGCATCAGCTCCGCCTCCATCACGGTGGGCGCTTCGCCGGCGATCTCGGCGACGCTCACCGACCAGTGCCAGCCCGGATAACCCGGCAGCGTCGAGACGAAGCGCAGGGTCGCCGTGCCGTCATCCTGCGCCGTGCTGTCGAGCAGGTCGCCGACGGTACCCGCCGGACTGATCTCGGCGAGCGCCGCACGCGCGACCTCTTCCTGAGTCATCACGCGTCGAGATCGTCGGCGACCCGGCGCAACACGGCGGCGATCTTCGCGCCGTGGGTGCGGTCGGGGTAGCGCCCGCGCCGCAGGCCGGCGCCGATCCCGTCGAGAAGTTTCACGAGGTCTTCGACGACGATCGCCATGTCGTCGGCGCTGCGCCGGTTGCGCTGGCCCATCGTCGGCGGCGACTCCAGCACGCGAACCGAGAGGGCCTGGGCGCCCTTCTTGCCGTCGGCGATGCCGAACTCGAGGCGGGAGCCCGGCTTGACGCTCGCGCCCGCGGGAAGCGCCGAGGCGTGCAGAAACACTTCGGTGCCATCGTCGGAGGCGATGAACCCGAAGCCCTTGTCTTCGTCGTAGAACTTGACCCGACCGGTGGGCATGGCGACTGACCTCTATCCTTGACCCGTGGCGAATGACACCCCGGTGCCCCTCAATCGTATCGAACGCATCCTGCGCAACATGATCGCGTCGGCGGCGGGCCTGTCGATCCTCGCCATCCTCGCCACGATCGTCGCCAACCTGACCGGAGTGAACACCCGCGAAGGCCTCTGGCTCACCATCACGGTCTTGCCGTTCATCGGTCTGACGATCGCATTCCTGCTCATGATCGTCTTCGCGATCATCAGCATCGTGCGTCGCCGTCGGCTCGCCCGGGACAGCAGCTAGCGGAGGTCGAGTGGCCGCCAGCGGCTCCGCCCTCGCGCTCGCGGCACGTCTGCGCGCGCTCGATGACGACGCCCTCGCCCGCCTGGTGACCCAGCGCGAGGTCCGCGACGCCGGCATCCGCGACTTCTTCGACCTCGCCGAGGCGCTGCTCGACCGCACCTCGGTGCAATCCGCCCTCGAACGTCTCGACCGCGGCACCCTGGCCCTTCTGGCCGTCGCGGGTGAACTCGCCGAGACGTCGGGCGCTCCCACCGCCGAGCAGCTGAGCGCCCGGCTCGAGCTGCCGATCGGCGACGTGCGCGAGCGGATCGCGATCGCCCTGGAGGCGGGGCTGCTCGGCACCGAGTCGGGTCGCTACGCCCCCTGGGATGCCGTCGTCGAGCAGTTGCGCGCGTGGCCGGCGTTCGGCCTGCCGGCGAGCCGCGACCTGGAGTCGTCGTCACCCCCCGCCGTGCTGGAACCGGTGAGCGAGACCGACGTGCGCTTCATCGATCGAGGCGCCGGCGACCGGGCGTTCGGCACCCTCGGCGCCGTCACCGAGACGCTGCTGGCGCTGCGGGATGCCCCCGCCCGTCGACTGACCCGGGGCGGCCTCGCCCTGCCCGACGCCCGCCGCCTGGCTGGGATCGCCGGGGTCGAGGCCGGCGAGGTCGAGTTGCTGCTCGACATCGCCGCCCGCGCCGGGCTCGCGGTGCTCTCCGGCGCCGAATGGGTGCCGACCCAGCGCCTCAGCGCCTGGCTCACCGGATCACGCATCGACCGCTGGGGCGAGCTCGCGACCGGATGGCTGAGCCGGCTCCCCGACGACCTCCGGGAGCTGCTCCGCAGCCGCGCCCACGCCGTCTGGGGTGACGGACTGCTCGACTACCTCGCCTGGCTCTACCCGGCCGGCGGCGCATGGATCCGCGAGCGGGCTGCGGCGGCGGCCCGCGAAGCCGAATTGCTCGGCATCACCGGCGCCGGCGCCCCGAGCACCGCGGGCACTCGGCTGCTGCTCGACGGCACCGCGGCGGCGGCCGAGGCGATGGCCGCCTCCTTCCCGCCGGAGGTCGACCAGGTCTACCTCCAGCACGACCTCACCGTGATCGCCCCGGGACCGCTGCGCGTCGATCTCGAGACCCGGCTGCGCGGGATGGCGGAGCCCGAAGCCCGCGGGGTGGCCTCGTCGTTCCGCATCACGGCGGTCTCGCTCACCCGGGCCTTCGTCGCGGGTGAGACCGCCGACAGCGTGCGGGCGTTCCTCACCGCTCTCTCGCTCACCGGCATCCCGCAACCGCTCGAATACCTCATCGCCGACACCGCCGCCCGGTTCGGCACCCTGCGGGTGGGACGTCTCGAAGAGGCCACGGGAGCCTACGTGCGCTCCGACGACACCGGTCTGCTGCGCCAGCTCGCCGTCGACCAGGCGCTGACCCCGCTCGGGCTCGAGACTGTCGGCATCCATCGCCTCACCACGCGGTTCGACGTCGGGCTGCTCTACACGGCGCTGCTCGACGCCCGCTATCCGGTCGTCGCCGAAGACGCCGAGGGTGAGATCGTCGCGATGCGCGCCGAACGCCGGGCGTCGTCGGGCGGCGGCGCGCCGACCGACGACACCGCCGCACTGCTCATCTCGCGGGTGCGCGAAAGCGCCGCCGACGCACCCGAAGAGGCCGACCGGGCCTGGCTGGCACGTCAGCTCGAACTGGCGATCAAGGGAAAGGTCACCGTGACGGTCACCGTGCGCCTGCCCGACGAATCGCTTGCCGAGTACGTGCTCGAACCCGCGGCGCTCGCCGGCGGCCGGCTGCGGGCCCGTGATCGGCGCGCCGACATCGAGCGCACCCTCCCCCTCGCCTCGATCATCTCCGTCGCCGACGCCCCCTGAACCCGGTTGCTCCGCCATTTCCGCGTTGCTCCGCGTGTTTCCAGCGGAGTAGCGGGAAATGTGCGGAGTAGCCGGGGGCGGGCACGCCAATGGCTCGAAGGCGAGGCCAGTAGACTTGACGGTTATGTCCGGGCCCCTGATCGTGCAAAGCGATCGCACCGTCCTGCTCGAAGTCGCCCACCCGGATGCCGAGGACGCCCGGCATGAACTGGCGGTGTTCGCCGAACTCGAGCGGGCGCCCGAGCACGTGCACACCTACCGCATCACGCGTCTGGGCCTGTGGAATGCGCGGGCCGCCGGTCACACCGCCGAACAGATGCTCGAGACGCTCGAGCGCTTCGCGAAGTTCCCGATCCCGCAGACCGTCGCGGTCGACATCACCGAGACGGTCGCCCGGTATGGGCGGCTGGTGATCGAGCGGGATGCCGAGGGCGCGCTCATCCTCACCACCACCGACCCGGCGGTGCTGGCCGAGATCACCCGCTCCAGCAAGGTCGGCCCGCTGCTCGGCATCCGCCGCACGAGCACCGTCTGGACCCTCCAGCCCTGGGCGCGCGGCCAGGTGAAGCAGGAGCTGCTGAAGCTCGGCTGGCCCGCCGAAGATCACGCCGGCTACACCCCGGGCACACCCCACGTCATCGACCTCGTCGAGGACGGGTGGGCGATGCGCGGGTACCAGCAGAAGGCGATCGACAACTTCTTCGAAGGGGGCAGCGGCGTCGTCGTGCTGCCCTGCGGCGCCGGCAAGACGATCGTCGGCGCGGGCGCGATGGCGCAAGCGGACTCGACGACCCTCATCCTCGTCACCAACACCGTATCGGCCCGGCAGTGGCGCACCGAGCTGCTCAAGCGCACCTCGCTCACCGACGAGGAGATCGGCGAGTACTCCGGCGAGCGCAAGGAGATCCGCCCGGTGACGATCGCGACGTACCAGATCCTCACCGCGAAGCGGAAGGGCGAGTTCGCCCACCTCGCGCTGCTCGACGCGCTCGACTGGGGCCTCATCGTCTACGACGAGGTGCACCTGCTGCCCGCTCCGGTGTTCAAGCTCACGGCCGAACTGCAGGCCCGTCGTCGCCTCGGCCTCACCGCGACCCTCGTCCGCGAAGACGGCCGGGAGTCGGATGTCTTCAGCCTGATCGGTCCGAAACGCTTCGACGCCCCGTGGAAGGAGATCGAGGCGCAGGGCTTCATCTCGCCCGCCGCCTGCTACGAGGTGCGCATCGACCTGCCGCCCTCCGACCGGCTCGAGTACGCGGCGTCGGCGGACGACGAACGGTACCGGCTCGCGGCGACCGCCCCGGCCAAACTGCAGGTCGTGCGCGATCTCGTCGCGAAGCACGAGGGCGAGCGCATCCTCGTGATCGGGCAGTACCTCGACCAGATCGACACCCTCGCCGAGGTGCTGAACGCCCCCGCGCTCACCGGCGCGACGCCGATCGCCGAACGCGAGCGGCTCTACGAGGAGTTCCGCGAGGGGCGGCTGAAGGTGCTCGTCGTGAGCAAGGTCGCCAACTTCTCGATCGACCTGCCCGAGGCGACCGTCGCCATCCAGGTGTCGGGCTCGTTCGGGTCACGCCAGGAGGAGGCCCAGCGCCTCGGCCGGCTGCTGCGCCCGAAGGAGAGCGGCATCCCCGCGTCGTTCTACACGCTCGTCGCCCGCGACACCGTCGACCAGGATTTCGCCCAGAACCGCCAGCGGTTCCTCGCCGAGCAGGGCTACTCGTACACGATCCTCGACGCCCACACCCTCGCCGCGGCGTAACTTCGCATCGTGCAGCCCTTCACGATCCAGATCCCGCAGGCCGACCTCGACGACCTCCGCGAGCGCCTGAGCCGCACCCGCCGGCCGCCGCGCGTCGTGCACGGCTGGGAGCGCGGCACCTCCAGCGACGCCCTCGACACCGTGCTCGCCCACTGGGCGGGGCCGTTCGACTGGCGCGCCCAGGAGGCCCGGCTCAACCGCCTCGACCAGGTACGGGTGGATGTCGACGGCCTCGGCATCCACGCGGTGCGGGCGGGCACGCCGGGGGCGACCCCGCTGCTGCTCATCCACGGCTGGCCCGACGGGTTCTTCCGCTTCGAGAAGGCGATCCCGCTGCTCGCCGAGCGCTTCGAGCTGGTGATCCCGAGCATCCCCGGGTACGGGTTCAGCGACCGCCCCGTCGACCCCACTGGCCCGGCGCGCACCGGCGACCTGCTGGTCGGGCTGATGACGGCGCTCGGGCATGAGCGCTTCGGGGTGCACGGCGGCGACATCGGCTCCACGATCGGCGAGCAACTCGCGCTACGGCATCCTGAGCGGGTGATCGGGCTGCACCTGGGCGACATCCCGTTCCACCGCCCGCGCGCCCTCCCGCCCGAGGCGGCGACCGACGACGATCGAGAATGGATGGCGCGGCTCCTCGCCTGGGAGCAGACCGAGGGCGCGTACGCGCGGCTGCAACGCACGAAGCCGCAGACCCTCGCGGTGGCGCTGGAGGATTCTCCCGCCGGGCTCGCCGCCTGGGTGCTCGAGAAGTACCAGGCGTGGAGCGACGGGGACGCCCTCGACGTCTACTCGCTCGACGAGCTGTGCACCGTGCTCACGATCTACTGGGCGACCCGCACGGCCGGGTCGAGCGTGCATTACTACTACGACAACGCGCACTCCGAGCTCGAAACCGCGCGGGTCGAGGTGCCGACGGGAGTCGCGCAGTTCCCGCGTGACCTGCTGCCCGCGCCGCGATCGTCCGCCGAACGGTGGTTCGACGTGGTGCGGTTCACCGAGTTCGACCGCGGCGGCCACTTCGGTCCGTGGGAGCAACCCGGGCTGTGGGCATCCGATGTCGTGGCATTCTTCGATCAGATCCGAGCGTGAGGAGACCCATGTCCCGAGTCGTCAGCGACATCGCCGTCACGATGGACGGTTACGCATCGGGGGTCGGCCAGACTCTCGAGAAGCCGTTCGGCGACCTCGATCAGGCCCCGCTCCACGGGTGGATGTTCGACGAGCCCTACGCCGCCGAGAACGCCGACGAGGTCGCCGCCATCGTGGATGCCGGCGCCTTCATCATGGGGCGCAACATGTTCGGGCCCGACCGTGGCGAGTGGAACCTCGACTGGCGCGGCTGGTGGGGTGACGAGCCGCCGTACCACGGCCCGGTGTTCGTGCTCGCCCACCGCGAGCGTGCGCCGGTGGAGATGGCGGGGGGCACGACCTTCCACTTCGTGACCGACGGCATCCACGCGGCTCTGGAGCGCGCTCGAGCGGAGGCGGGTGAGCGCAACGTCTCGATCGCGGGCGGTCCGGCGACGCTCAACCAGTACCTGGCGGCGGGGCTCGTCGACGAGCTGCGGCTGCATGTCACGCCGACGATCGCCGGGCGCGGCGAGCGGGTCTTCGAGGGCGTCCCGGCCCAGCGCTGGGAACAGATCTCGGTGCGCGCGACGACGCTCGTGACGCATCTCGTCTACCGGCCCGCGCGCTGACTCCCAGGAAACCCCCAGTGAACGCGCAGAAACTGGGGGCATGAGTGACGGCCCCCGCATCCTGATCGTCGACGACGAACCGAACATCCGCGACCTGCTCACGACGAGTCTCCGCTTCGCCGGGTTCGCCGTGCGTGCCGTCAGCAACGGCGCCCAAGCGATCTCGGCGGTGCTCGAAGAGGAACCCGACCTGATCATCCTCGACGTCATGCTGCCCGACATGAACGGGTTCGGCGTCACCAAGCGGCTGCGCGCATCCGGCTACACCGCCCCGATCCTCTTCCTCACCGCCAAGGACGACACCGAAGACAAGATCACCGGCTTGACCGTCGGCGGCGACGACTACGTCACGAAGCCGTTCTCGCTCGACGAGATCGTCGCGCGGCTCAAGGCGATCCTGCGCCGCACAATGCACGACGAAGAGGACGCGATCATCCGCGCCGGCGAACTCACGATGGATCAGGACACGCACGAGGTGAGCGTCGGCGACGAACAGGTCGAACTCTCCCCCACCGAGTTCAAACTGCTGCGCTACCTGATGCTCAACCCGAACCGCGTGCTCAGCAAAGCGCAGATCCTCGACCACGTCTGGGAGTACGACTTCAACGGCGACGCCGGCATCGTCGAGAGCTACATCTCCTACCTGCGACGTAAGCTCGACCAGCACTCGACCGAGCCGATGATCCAGACCAAGCGCGGCTTCGGGTACATGCTCAAGACCGCCAAGGCCTGACCTCGGCCGCATCACCCGGGAGGAGCCGCGTGGCGAATCCCATCTCGGCGTCGTTCGACCGCTGGTGGAACGGCATCTCGCTGCGTGCGAAGGTCACCGGGGTCACCGTGTTCCTGCTCACCCTCGGCCTCACCGTCGCGGGCGCGGGCACGATGACGGTGCTGCGCACCTACCTCGTCGAGCGCGTGGACGAGTCGATCAACCTCCAGGAGACCCTCCTGACCGCCGGGGTCGAACTCGAAGACGTGAGCGACTTCCCCGACTACGCGGCCGCCGTCTCGGCCGACGGGCACCTGCTCGTCGACAACCTCATGGGCGATCAGGATGACTTCGGGCCGGTGCTCGACGACCTCACCCTCGCCCACGTCGTCGCGCTCGAAGGGCAGCACGTGACGCTGCTCGACGCAAGCCAGACCGTCGAATGGCGGGTCACCGCGCTGCCGAATGCGGTCGGGCGCGGCTCGGAACAGGCGACGCTGGTGATCGGCCGCAACCTGAGCGACACCAATGCGCTGCTCGGCCGCTACGCCGCGATCTTCCTGCTGTTCGCGATCGCGGTCGTCGTGCTCGGCGCGATGGCCACCCAGCTGCTCGTCACCGGCGCGTTCATGCCGTTGCGTGACGTCGAACGCACGGCCGCCCGGTTCGCGGCGGGTGACTACAGCCAGCGCCTCGGTGGCGCAACGCCGAACACCGAGGTCGGCCGGCTCTCGCGGTCCCTCAACACGATGCTCGCGCGCATCGACCGCGCCTTCGCCGACCGCGCCCGCACGGTCGACCAGATGCGCCGATTCGTGGGCGACGCCTCCCACGAGCTACGAACCCCCCTGGTCTCGCTGCGCGGATACGCCGAGTTGTACCGGATGGGCGCCCTGCAGACGCCCGACGACGTCGCCCAGGCGATGGACCGCATCGAGCGCGAGGCGATCCGGATGGGCGCGCTCGTCGAAGACCTGCTCGAACTCGCCCGGCTCGACGAGGCCCGCCCCCTCGAGCGCGGAGCCGTCGATCTGTTGTCGATCGCCCAGGACGCCGCCCTGGATGCCGCCGCCTCGGCCCCCGAGCGCCGCATCACGGTCGTCGTGCCCGAGGAATCCGAGCCCGAGCCGACCGATGCCGCCACGAGCGTCGACCCGGTGGCCGAAGCGGATGCCGCGGTCGCCGGGGTCGCGCCCGCGGCCCGCCGCGCCGGGGTCACGGCCGGGGCGTTCGCGTTCGCGGGCGCGACGCTCGCGCGCCTGCGGCGACGCCGCCCACCGCGTGGTGCGGCCGCTCCGGCACCCGCGCCCGCCCCACTGCCGCCGATCGGCCCGATCGTGTTCGCCGAGGAGAACAAGATCCGTCAGGTCGTGACGAACCTCATGGGCAACGCGCTGCGCTTCACGAAGGACGACTCACCCGTCGAGATCGTCGTCGACGTCGACCGAGCCGGGCGCTACGGCGTCATCGCGATCGTCGACCACGGCGAGGGCATTCCCCCGCAGCTGCGCGAGAAGATCTTCCAGCGCTTCTGGCGTGCCGACACCTCCCGCACCCGCGACACCGGCGGTTCGGGCCTGGGCCTGGCGATCGTCGCGGGCATCGTCGCCAACCACGACGGGCACGTGGAGGTCGTCGAGACCCCCGGCGGCGGGGCGACCTTCCGGGTCAGCCTTCCGCTCCTCCCCAGCGACGATCCCCCGGCATCCTCCCCCGCACCGGCACCGACTCCCCGAGGACGCGGTCGGCGCTCGTAGCGTTCCGGCCATGACCAGATACCAGATCGACAGCGAAGCGGTCGCCGCGGCGACCTCGTCCGTCCAGGCGGCTGCCGGCCGCATCCAAGCCGACGTGAGCGGGCTGCACGCCCAGTTGCTCGACCTCCAGAGCTCGTGGACCGGCCAGGCCGCCGCCGCCTTCCAGGCCGTCGTCGCCGACTGGACCGCGACGCAGCGCCGGGTCGAGGAGAGCCTGCAGATGATCAACGCGGGCCTCGCCCAAGCCGGCCAGCACTACGCCGAGATCGAACTGCAGAACGCCCGCCTCTTCGCCCGCTAGCACGCAGAAGCGGGCGGCCCCTTGTGGGAGCCGCCCGCTGATCTGTCGCAGGTGAGTGACTTAGAAGTCCATTCCACCGGTCGGGTCGCCGGCCGGAGCGGAGTGCTTCTCCGGCTTGTCGGCCACGACCGCCTCGGTCGTGAGGAACAGCCCGGCGATCGACGCGGCGTTGAGCAGCGCGGAACGCGTCACCTTGACCGGGTCGTTGATGCCCGCGGCGAGCATGTCGACGTATTCGCCGGTCGCGGCGTTGAGGCCCTGACCGACCGGGAGGTGGCGCACCTTGTCGACCACGACGCCGGGCTCGAGGCCCGAGTTGAGGGCGATCTGCTTGAGCGGCGAGTCGATGGCGACGCGGACGATGTTCGCCCCGGTCGCCTCGTCGCCGGTCAGCGAGGTGAGCGCCTTGCTCTCGAAGGCGGTCTTGCCGGCCTGGATGAGCGCGACGCCACCACCGGCGACGATGCCCTCCTCGACGGCGGCCTTCGCGTTGCGCACGGCGTCCTCGATGCGGTGCTTGCGCTCCTTGAGCTCGACCTCGGTCGCGGCCCCGGCCTTGATGACCGCCACACCACCGGCGAGCTTCGCGAGGCGCTCCTGGAGCTTCTCGCGGTCGTAGTCGCTGTCGGTGTTCTCGATCTCCTGACGAATCTGCTTGACCCGTCCGGCGATCTGGGCGGCGTCGCCGGCACCCTCGATGATCGTGGTCTCGTCCTTGGTGACGATGACCTTGCGCGCCTGGCCGAGCTGCTCGAGCGTGGCGTTCTCGAGCTTGAGCCCGAGCTCCTCGCTGATGACCTCTCCACCCGTGAGGATGGCGATGTCGGCGAGCTGCGCCTTGCGGCGGTCACCGAAGCCGGGAGCCTTGACGGCGACCGACTTGAAGATGCCGCGGATCTTGTTGACGATCAGGGTCGCGAGCGCCTCGCCGTCGACATCCTCGGCGATGATCAGCAGCTGCTTGCCCGCCTGGATCACCTTGTCGACGATCGGCAGCAGGTCCTTGATGTTGCTGACCTTGCTGTTGACGATCAGGATGTAGGCGTCTTCGAAGACGGCCTCCTGACGCTCCGGGTCGGTGACGAAGTACTGCGACAGGAAGCCCTTGTCGAAGCGCATGCCCTCGGTGAGCTCGAGGGTCGTGCCGAAGGTGTTCGACTCCTCGACGGTGACGACGCCCTCCTTGCCGACCTTGTCGATCGCCTCGGCGATCAGGCCGCCGATCTCGGTGTCACCGGCGGAGATCGAGGCGGTCGCCGCGATCTCTTCCTTGGTCTCGATGTCCTTGGCGTTCTTGACCAGCTCGGCGATGACGGCCGCGACGGCCTTCTCGATGCCCTTCTTCAGGCTGATCGGGTCGGCGCCGGCCGCGACGTTGCGCAGGCCTTCGCGGACGAGCGCCTGGGCGAGCACGACCGAGGTGGTCGTTCCGTCACCGGCGACGTCATCCGTCTTCTTCGCGACCTCCTTGACC
The DNA here is from genome assembly GCF_014653215.1 of Pseudolysinimonas yzui. Lineage (GTDB taxonomy): Bacteria > Actinomycetota > Actinomycetes > Actinomycetales > Microbacteriaceae > Pseudolysinimonas_A > Pseudolysinimonas_A yzui. The sequence goes on from NZ_BNAI01000007.1 coordinate 83,957, forward strand.
AGCTCGGCGCCGATCTTCTCGTAGGGGTCGTCGAGCTCGATCTCCTTGGCGATCGAGACGCCGTCGTTCGTGATCGTGGGGGCGCCCCACTTCTTCTCCAGAACGACGTTGCGGCCGCGGGGTCCGAGCGTGACCTTGACGGCGTCAGCCAGGATGTTGAGCCCGCGCTCGAGGCTGCGGCGAGCCTCTTCGTCGAAAGCGATGATCTTTGACATGAGTGTGTGTCGTCCCTCCCGGACGTAGAACTTGGCACTCACGACGCGCGAGTGCCAGGGATTATCTTGGCACTCGCCTACGGAGAGTGCAAGCCGCGCGACGGCGGGCTACGGCGCTGCCGACTCCGTGGGGGCGGGAGCCGGCGGCGGGGGCGGCGCGGTGAAGGCGACACTCCCCGCGAGCGGCACGAGTTCGATCCAGCTGTTGCCCGGCGCGAGTCGGATGACCGTTCCGGTGTCGTCGACCAGACGGATCGCCTCGCCCCGGGAGCCTTTCGACCAGGTCGCGTGGATCGTCATGCCCCCGGTGCTGACCCAGGCTTCCCCGCTGCCGATCAGCTCGGTCTTCGGGATGCTCTGACTCACCGTGACCGGCACCCGGATGATCACGACGTTGACGGCCGAGTAGGGAACCCCCGCCCCGTCGAGGTCGGCCGCGCCGGATTGCGACCGCGCCCAGACTCCGCGGGCGGCATCCCAGGTCCAACCGGGCTTCGACTGCGACCCGAAGACGAGGGCCATCGACTCGGTCGGCGTGCCCTCGCGCACGGCCGACGAGGAGGCGACGTCGGGGGCGAACGAGAACTGCTGCGCGGGGGCGGCGAGGTCGAGGTGTCGGGCGATCAGCTCGGGGGCCCGCACCAGCACGTCGTGGGGCCCCGGTCGGCCGTCGACGCGGAACATCAGGTCGGCGGTGTCGGCCTGCCCGTGGATGGCGTTGTAGACGTTGGTGTCGCGCATCATCGCGACGAACCGCTGCTGACCCCCCGAGTACGCGACGATGCCACCGAGCGGCGAGATGATGTCGGGGTCCATCGGGCGGATGCTGCGGATCGGCCCGATCTCGGCCGGAACGTCGGAGTGCCAGACGGCGACATAGCGGGTGAGCCCGCCCTCGACGAGCTCCTCGAACACGAGATCGGTGCGCTCCAGACCGAACTGCGGGCGGGCATCGGGATGATTGTCGACCTTCGCCGCCAGCGAGGGCGCCGTCAGCGAACCCACCGGCACCGTCTCGCCGGTGAGGGGGGCGAGAGCCGTCGGCTCGGGGGTGAGGTACGTCGAGGAGTAGCTCGGCGTGGGGGTCGGCATCGGGGCCTGCGCGCAGGCCGACAGCAGCGCGACGCTGCTCAGGACGACGGCGCTCAGCGCCCTCCCGGCGAACCCGCGACCACCCCGACCCTGACGCATGCCGTCATGTTAGGCGGCGGCGCGTCAGACCGGCCGCACCGACTCGGCCTGCGGCCCCTTCGGCCCGGTTCCGATCTCGAACGTGACCGCTTGGCCCTCGTCGAGCACCTTGAAGCCGGGCATGTCGATCGCGGAATAGTGCACGAAGACGTCGTGGCCGTCACCGTCGACGGTGATGAACCCGAACCCCTTCTCGGCGTTGAACCACTTGACCGTGCCCTGAGCCATGGGAACTCCCTACTGCGTCCACACGGGCCGAAACCAAGCGACCCTCAGCGAAATGCTAACCGCGAGCGGGAGCGCGGCCGCGCCCTCGGACGCCTCCGAGCGGGCGAATCGGGGGAACTCAACACAGATTAAACACGCGCGTAACACGCCCGATTTCTGCGGGGCGGGTCAGGCCGCCGGCGGCACGTAGTCGGCGCCGAGCACGATCGTGACGGGGGCACCCTGGTAGAAGTCGGAGTTGGTGATGTTCGCCGGATCGGTGCCGAGCAACTGCGCCAGCCCCAGGGCGATCGCCTCGTACTCCGCCCCGTTGTAGTAGATGACGGTGAGTTCCTGATCGCGTGCGCTGGCCACCGCCGCGGCCGGCGCCGGCCAGCCGGCGAGCTCGATCAGCTCGGCCGCGACATCCTGCTGCTTGTCGGTCGGCGATCCGTTGAGGACCGAGATCGAGAGCGCGATCGCGGGATCGGCGGCTTTCCACTCGTCGGGGGTCATCGGAGTCGCCTCGGGCTCGGGCGTCGCCGACGTGCCCGGCTCCGCGCCGTCGCCGCCGGCGAGCACCGGGATCTCGAACGAGATGGCCGGGTTGACGCGGGAGAGGCCGTAGAGACCGCCGACGATGAGAACGCCGGTCGCCAGAGCAGCCCAGGCGAAGTTGATCCAGCCGCGGCCGCGCTTCGGCGGAGCACGGTGCGCGCCGACCCGCGCGAGGTCGGCGGGGAGGTCGTCGAAGCGATCGTGCGGCGTGCTGGCCATCTAGTCGTTAACGTCCTGGGTGTTCGAGGTGAAGGGGCGGGCCCGGGCCCGACGCCGCGAATCACGGAGCCGCTGGAGACGGCGCACGAGGAGCGGATCGTGCCGCACCGCGATCGGTGAATCGATGAGCGTGTACAACATTTGATAGTAGCGAGCTGAAGAGACGCCGAATTCGGCGCGGATGGCGGCCTCCCGGTTGCCCACCCGGTCGGCCCATGCCCGTTCGAACGCGAGCAGCCGCAGCTCGGTCTCGTCGAGTTCCGTCGACGGGGGTTCCGCGGGGTGGGGGGTGCTCACGCGGCGATCCTAGGGATCGGCGACCGCGGGGCGAGGATGCCTCGCCGCACTCAGAGCGACGCTCAGAGGGTGCTCAGGCGGTCGCCGTGCGGGCTCGCCTCCGCGAGCGCCTCCCCGTCGAGGGCGAGCACGAAGCGCCCCGCGGGAACCCGGCCGGCGGGGCGGTCGGCGATGCCGCTCTGCTCGAGGGTCACGAGCCGCGCTCCCACCGCCGTGACCGCTGCGGGGAACGCTGCCCGCGCCTCGGGCGCCAGGTAGACGAGCGTGCCGAGCGACACCACGACGAGCGTGAGGTCGGCCGGCGCGGCCGCCGCGGCATCCGCGAGGTCGTCGAGCGCGTCGCCGGCGACCACCCGCGGCGGATCGTACCGCGCGGTCTCGAGCGCCTGACGCAGCCGCTCCCGACGGTCGGGCCGGTCGAGCGGCACGAGGGCTTCGAGCCACTCCCGGTCGCCGGCATCGGCGGCGGAGAGCGGGTGGAGGTCGAGCCCGAGCCGCCAGCGGATGTCGGGCAGCGTCGTCGGGGCGAGACCGGGATCGTCGACCGCGCACGAGATCAGCGGATCCCCCGTACCCAGCACCGGGGCGTCGCCGAACCGGTAGGAGTACCGCTCGGGGATCGCGCAGAGCCCCGCCGCCGCGCCGACCTCGAGCAGGGCGATCGGCCCGGGGATGCGCGCGAGCGCCGCGACGAGCGGGGCGCACCGACCGACCTCGTTGGTCTGGGTGCGCCGCTCTCGGGCCGCTGCCTCGACCGCCGGCCAGTTCTCGACCAGCCAGGTGCGGAATCCGGGGTAGTCCGTCGCCTCGGCGCCGAGCCAGGTCGCGACCGAGAAGATCAGCGACGGCTGGCGGCGCTCGCGCGGCAGGCGGACGAGCAGGTCGAGCACGTCGTCATCCGCCGCGACCCCGGCCGCCCAGGCGACATGCAGAGCGGAGTGGCCGACGAGGTCGCGGGTCGCGGCGCGCGCGTACCACTCGGCGGTGGCGTCGGCCGCGGGGCTGCCCATGGCCGCCATCCTGCCAGCAGGGCATCCCTGGCCGGCGGGAACGGAACCGCTCCGCCTCCGGTTGAATAGGGAGGCGGCCACACCAGGTCCGCCGTGGACGACCTGAAGGACACGAGATGAACACCTCCGGCAAGGACTACGCGGTCGAGAAGACCGACGAGCAGTGGCGCGCCGAGCTCACCCCCGAGCAGTACAAGGTGCTGCGCGAAGCCGGCACCGAGCGCGCCTGGACCGGCGAGCTGCTCGACGAGAGCCGTTCCGGCCTCTACACCTGTGCGGCCTGCAACGCCGAGCTGTTCAAGAGCGGCACGAAGTTCGACTCGGGCTGCGGCTGGCCGTCGTTCTACGACTCGGTGAATCCGGATGCCGTGGAGCTGATCGAGGACCGCTCGCTCGGCATGGTGCGCACCGAGGTGCGCTGCGCCGCGTGCGGGTCGCACCTCGGCCACGTGTTCGACGACGGGTTCGGCACGCCGACCGGCCTGCGCTACTGCATGAACTCGCTGTCGCTCGGGTTCCACGCAGAGTCGTGAAGTCGGCACGGTCGTGACCGGCCCGATCGCCGAGGGGATGCGGCGGCGGCGCTCGCAACCCTCGGTGAGCGACGCGGCACCCACCAAACGCGAGCTGGTGCCGCTCATCGAGGCAGCGGCATCCGTCGCCGACCACGGGTCTCTTCGCCCCTGGCGTCTCATCGCGCTGCGCGGCGACGCCCGCAGCCGATTCGGGTCGGCGATCGTCGAAGCGACCGGGCTGGAAGGCGGCGCCGCCGAGAAGATGGCGGCCAAGCCGCTGCGCGCTCCCCTGCTGCTCGCGATCGTCGTCTCACCCAAGCCGAGCCACAAGGTGCCCCTGTGGGAGCAGGAGGCCGTCGCATCCGGTGTCGCTCACGCGCTGAGCCTCGTGCTCGACGAGGCCGGCTGGGGCGTCATGTGGCGCACCGGCCACTACACGCGTTCCGGCGCCGTGCATCGGATGCACGAGTTGAAACCCGACGAGTACCTGCTCGGCTGGCTCTACGTCGGCGGCACGAAGAAGCAGAAGGGCGGGCGTCGCAAGCCCGTGAAGGCGAAAGACCTGCTCAGCTCGCTCTGACCGGGCGGGCAGGCAGCGCGGCCACGACGACCGCGACCACGACCAGGGCGCCGCCGACGATGGTCACGAGGTGAAGGCCCGAACCCGACACCGGCAGCAACAGGTCGAAGGCGATGGATGCCGTCACCTGCCCGGCGAGGAGGGCGAGCCCCATGAGCAGCACCCCCGTGTGCCGCACGATGATCGCTTGAGCGCCGATGAAGATGCAGCCGGCGAGCCCGCCGAGGTAGAGCCACCACTGCGTGGGGAACTCCGGGTTCCATCCCGTGACGACGATGTGTGCCAGCAGTGCGAGGCCAAGCACGACCGTGCCGACCACGAAGTTGCCGAGGGTCGCCGTGAACGCCGAACCCGACACCCGCCGCACCTGGCCGTTGACCGCCTGCTGCCACCCGACGACCAGGCCGGCCACGAGCGGGATGACCAGCACCAGATACGGGGCGTCGGGGCGCAGGCGATCGGAGACGGCGATTCCGACCGCGACGACGGCGAGCGCGGCCCCGACCACGCGACGCGGGGTCGCGGGAGTCGCGGGCATGAGAGGGGATCCCCGGTGTGAGAGCCCCCAGTGGTCGAGCAGCAGCGAACTCACGGTCTGCCCGCACACCACCGCGATCGTGAAGAGCGCCACCCCGAGCGAGCCGATCGTGAGCCCCTGCCCGAGCACGAAGAACGCACCCCCGGCGCCGCCCAGCACGATCCACCACGGGATGCTGCGCTCCCGCAGGGCCACGGCGACCCGCTCGATGCCGCGCCGGCCGGGGCGCCAGAACAGGCCCACGACCGCGAGGATGACGAGACCCGACCCGAAGGAGATGAACGCCGCGAGAAACCCGTCGTCGAGGCGCAGTCCCAGTTCGCCGTTGATGCGGCTCTGAGTGGCGACGACGACGCCGGTGCCGAAGGCGGCGGCGAGGGCGACGGCGAGCCGACCGGGCGTCGTCGCCGACGGGATCGGGAGTGGTGAGGTCATCAGTACGAGAGCCCGGCCCGGTAGCGCTCGCGGCGGAAATGGCGGCCCTTGCCGCGATTGCGGGCCTTGAAGGTGGGCAGCTGGCTGTCGCAGTTGGGACAGATCATCCGCACGTTCGAGCGGACGTGATTGCCGCCGTCTCCGTCGATGTGATCGAGCACGAACACCAGCGTGGCACCATTCCAGGTCGGCTCCAGACCGCAGATCTGGCAGAACCCGTTCTGCTCCATCATGATCCAATCCCGGATCGCGCGGCGGAGCGTGTGGTGCCCGGGCAAGCCAGTCGCGAGCCATCGCTTGATGTGCCGCTCGGCGAGGGCATCCTGGTGGCACGCGAGTGAGCAGTACAGGCTCCTCCGTCGGACAAGCGTTGCACGGCACAGGCGGCATTCGCCAGGAGCCTCACCATGGCGGCGCACACCACGGTTGGTCACCGACGCGCGGCAACTGTTCGAGCAGAACATGGGGTTTCGCGTCTCGGTTCCGCAGTGGGCACAGGCTCTCATGCCGCGCACGGTAAGTCAGGCGACCGACAGAGCCCCCTGCGGGTCACGATCCCGCCGCCTTTTCATTACAAGTGAAATGCTCTACCGGATGAGCTAAGGGGGCACGCGCTATGTGCGGGCAAGAGTCTACGGCGCGGGTGTGGCCGTCGTCGTCGGGGTCGGCGTGGGCGTCGGGTTGTCACTGAACGACTGCCCCGCCGCGCGGGCCACGAACTGGGCGAACTCGTTGGGATCGAACGCCGTCGTGTACTTGAACTCTTCGCCGTTGACGATGATCGTCGGCGTCGAGGCGATCGACGCCACCTCGGTGCCCGGGATGGGGCCGGCGAGCGCGCGCTGCGTCGCCTCGTTCACCCAGACGCGGAAGCGCTGCGTGTCGATGCATTTCTCGACGTTGCCGAGGTGCTCGACTCCGGCGGCCTTCGCGATCGCCAGCAGTTCGTCGTCGTCGTAGCCGGGCGTGTTCTCTTCCGGCTGGTCGGCGAACAGCGCCTCGTGGTACGCGAAGAACTGGTCGGGTGAGAGCTCGGCCACGCAGGCGACCGCGTTGGCCGCGCGCAACGAGTACTGGGTGCCGGCCGACTTCGCGGTGAAGACCGCGATCGGGTGGTACTCGACGGTCGCGGCGTTGTTCTCGATCCATTCGCGCAGCTGGTCGCCGTTGCGCTCCTCGAACGCCCCGCAGTTGGGGCAGAGGTAGTCGTAGTAGATCTGGATGTCGACGACGTCCGACGGGTTCGGCTCGGACGCGACGGGGCTGTCGCCGATCGCGAGCGCGGGGGTGCGCACCGCGGTGAAGCCCTCGCCGATCTTCAGCCCGTCGCTCTGCATGTTCTGCGGCCCCCGGGTCGCCGGGCGGGCGGAGGTGATGAACACGAGGGTGATGACGAGGCCGGCGACGAGGATGCCGCCGATCACCCCGACGGTGATGCCGAAGCGTCGACGCCGGTCGCGCTTGCGGTGCTCCGCCCGGAGTTCGCGCGCACGCTCCCGCGCGGCTTCGCGCGATTCACTCATGAGTCCTCGGTTCGGGTGGGCAGGCGGCGCCAAGTTACTGCACTCCCAAGGTCGCGAGCAACCGCGATCGGGCAGGGCGCCGGATGCGAGCGTAAAGACCCACGCTGGGAGGTGGCCGGACGCCGGCTGAACCGGCGCCGCGCGGACGTGGCATACTCGGGGGGTGTCGGTCGATTCCGCCCGGCACATCCATCCATTCACTACGGATCGTCCGGCACGTACCTGCCGGTGAACGGGAGCAGTATTCCTATGGCAACAGTCACGTTCGACAAGGCGAGTCGGCTCTACCCCGGCTCCACCCGCCCCGCTGTCGACCAGATCGACCTGAAGGTCGAAGACGGCGAGTTCCTCGTCCTGGTCGGCCCCTCCGGTTGTGGCAAGTCCACCACCTTGCGCATGCTCGCCGGCCTCGAAGAGGTCAACTCGGGCCGCATCCTCATCGGCGATCGCGACATCACCGATGTTCCGCCGAAGGATCGCGACATCGCGATGGTCTTCCAGAACTACGCCCTCTACCCGCACATGACGGTCGCCGAGAACATGGGCTTCGCGCTCAAGATCGCCGGCGTCAACAAGGAGGAGCGCGCCCAGCGCGTGCTCGAAGCCGCCAAGCTGCTCGACCTGGAGCCCTACCTCGGCCGCAAGCCGAAGGCGCTCTCCGGTGGTCAGCGTCAGCGCGTCGCGATGGGCCGCGCGATCGTTCGTCAGCCGCAGGTGTTCCTCATGGACGAGCCGCTGTCGAACCTCGACGCGAAGCTCCGGGTGCAGACCCGCACCCAGATCGCATCGCTGCAGCGCCGCCTCGGCGTCACCACGGTCTACGTCACCCACGACCAGACCGAGGCGCTGACGATGGGTGACCGCATCGCGGTGCTCAAGGACGGCGTCCTGCAGCAGGTCGGCACCCCGCGCGACCTCTACGAGAGCCCGCAGAACGTGTTCGTCGCCGGGTTCATCGGCAGCCCCGCGATGAACCTGTTCGACGCCGACATCGTCGACGGCGGCCTGAAGTTCGGCACCGCTACGGCGAAGGTCGACAAGGACGTCACGTCGCACACCAAGGCCAAGAAGGTCACGATCGGCGTGCGCCCCGAAGATCTGGTCATCTCGAACTCGGGCCAGGGTCTGCCGGTCGAGGTCGACGTCGTCGAGGAGCTCGGCGCCGACGGCTACCTGTACGGGCACTCCGAGATCGACGGCAAGCGCGTCGAGATCGTGGCGCGTGTCGACGGCCGCAACCACCCGAACCCGGGCGAGAAGATCGTCGTCAACCCGACGCCGGCGCACATCCACGCGTTCGATGTCGAGACCGGCGAGCGTCTGTCGAAGCCCGTCGAGACGACGAGTCTCGTCGCCTCCTGATCGCCCGAACGGCCCCGCCCCCGAGCGCGGGTTCTAGCGATCCCCGCAACACCCTGAGTTTTTGGGAGTTGCGGGGATCGTGGTTTTTGAGGAGTTGAAGGCTCGGTTTTTCGAGGCGTTGGATCGTGGGGGTGGCAACATCGCGGCTGCGG
>NZ_BNAI01000008.1 GCF_014653215.1 Pseudolysinimonas yzui
CCGCAGCCGCGATGTTGCCACCCCCACGATCCAACGCCTCGAAAAACCGAGCCTTCAACTCCTCAAAAACCACGATCCCCGCAACTCCCAAAAACTCAGGGTGTTGCGGGGATCGCTAGAACCCGCGAAGGACGAGGGGCTCTTTCGGGCAAATAGCCGTACTACGGGGTCGGGGTGGGCGTCGGGGTCGGGTCGGACTCGGAGAAGTCGGCGTTCTCGGCGACGAAGGCCGCGAACGCGGACGGGTCGTCGAGGGCGCCCGTGTAGCGCACGCCGTTGACGAGGATCGTCGGGGTTCCGAATCCGCCGGTCGACGGGTTCGCGAGGTCGGGGTCCGAGGTGGCGCGGTCGGTGGCAGCTTCGACCCAGCCGGCGTAGCGCTTCTCGCCGATGCAGGCGGAGATCTCGTCGTCGAGGGCGCCGGCCGAGTCGAGGATGTCGCGGATCTCGTCGTCGGTGAGACCCTCGGTCTGCTCGGCGGGCTGCGCGGCGAACAGGGCCGCGTTCGCGTCGAGGAAGGCGTTCGGCTTCGAGACGGCGACACAGGCCATCGCGTTGGCCGCGCGCGTCGGGTACTCGCTGTCGAGGAACGCCCGGTCGAGGATCGCGATCGGATGCACTTCGAGCGTCGCGTACCCGGCGGCCACGAGCTCCGCGATCTGCGAAGCGTTGGTCGTCTCGAACTGGTTGCAGTACGGGCAGCCGTAGTCGAGATAGATGACGATGCGCGCCGGAACGTCGTAGGCGTCCGGGTCGGTGGGCACCGGCGTTCCGTCCGCGGGGACCGAACCGGTCTGCACCGCTTCGATCTCGCCGTCGGCGTTGCCGGTGAAGAGGATGCCGTCGCTGGCCATGTTGGCGGGGCCGGGCCCGGAGGGGCGGGTGGCGAGCCAGATGCCGCCGCCGATCGCGGCGAGCAGCGCGACGACGCCGACCGTCGCCCCCACCCGGATCAGGATGCGGTTGCGCGCCTGAGCCTTCAGCCGGGCTTCACGCTCCAGCCGGGCGAGTTCGCGCGCCTGTTCCCGGCGCTGATCTTTGGTGAGACGTTCTTGAGCCACGGTTGGCACCCTATCGGCAGTGATCCTATGGAAATGCTCTACAGGTACCGCAGCACGTCGAGTCGCAGCTGGGCGATGAGCGCGACGACGGCGTAGCAGACGATCGTCACCGGGATCGCCCAGGAGCGCAGTGCCCGACCGAAGCCGGTCACGCGATCGCCGAACGCGCCCTCGGCGAGGTTGCGTGCGGTGACGATCCAGAACAGCGGGATGGTGACCGACCAGACGAGCATGCACCAGGGGCACAGCGTGCCGAGCACGAAGATGCTCTGCGAGATGAGCCAGATCACGAAGCCGAGGGCGCCGGCGAGCCCGACGTTGAACGCGATCCAGAACCAGTTCGCGAACCGGGCACCGGCGAGCAGGCCGACGCCGACGGCGATCGGCGCGACGAACCCGCCGAGGCCGAGGATCGGGTTCGGGAAGCCGAACACCGCACCCTGCCAGGAGTCGAGGTTCTTGCCGCATTGCACGAGCACGCTGAAATTGCAGTCGAGGTCGGCTTCGGGGTTGACGAGCAGCAGGAACTTGTCGACGGTGAGCGAGAAGGATGCCCACCAGCCGAGGGCTCCTGCGACGATGAGGAAGATCGCCAACGCGATCGGGCGGCGCGGGGCGAGAGTGTCGGTCACGTGGTGATTATCGCAACCCGCAGGGGCGACTTAACCGGGACCAAGGTCCCGGGCGTGCGATACTGGACCGTAAGCCGACCGGGCCGCGCCCGGTCGCACCGTACAAGCTTTCCGGGCATACCGGGCCACGAGTGCCGAACGCCGCTCCAGTCGAGCACGAATCGCGCACCGTGTCGGACGCCAGTTCCGAGTCGCCGTGAGAGGGCGAGCGTCGTGAGAGGACGCAAGCGACCAGAACACCGTTCAGGGGAACGGCGGTCGCATCCAGACTTTCATTCGCGGACCGCAGGAGGTCCGCTCGAGATGTACCGGCGGGTAGCGCGGCACCTCCGGCCGAGGAGTGCACCAGCGATGGTGAAAAGGGAAGCGCCGAAGAGCGCGAACAGTCACGTTTCCGCAGACGGTCCCACCGGGTTGAGTCCCGAGGATCTGACGCCGCCGGTCGAGAAGCCCAAGCGCGGGCGCAAGAAGGCGGAAGAAGCGGTGGATGCCGCTCCCGCGGTCGAGAGCCCCGCAGCCGAGAAGAGGCCGCGCGGTCGCAAGAAGGCCGCCGACGCCCCCACGGAGGCTCCGGAAACCGCGGCAGCCCCGGCATCCGCGTTCTCGCTGATGTTCCAGGCCCCGCCGCTGCCGACCCCGGTGATCGGCGCGAACGGCCCCGAAGACGACGACGAGGCCCCTGCGGGCGGCACCGCGTCGCGCCGCACGCGCAGCCGTCGCCGATCGGGCGAGGGCCCGCGCGAAGGCGACGACGCCCCCAACACGACGGTGCGGGTGCGCCAGCCGCGGCAGGCACCGGTCATCACCGAGCCGCAGCGGGTCAAGGGTTCGACCCGTCTCGAAGCGAAGAAGCAGCGCCGCCGCGACGGTCGGGATGCCGGACGCCGCCGCCCGGTGATCACCGAAGCCGAGTTCCTCGCCCGCCGCGAGAGCGTCGACCGGGTGATGATCGTGCGCAGCAAGTTCGGCCGCATCCAGATCGCCGTGCTCGAAGACGGGGTGCTCGTCGAGCACTACGTCGCCCGCGCGCAGGACGCCAGCCTCATCGGCAACGTCTACCTCGGGCGGGTGCAGAACGTGCTGCCGTCGATGGAGGCCGCCTTCGTCGACATCGGTCGGGGCCGCAACGCCGTGCTGTACTCCGGCGAGGTCGACTGGGATGCCGCCGCAGCTGCCGCCGAGGGCGACGGCAACAAGAACCAGGCCCGCCGCATCGAGCTGGCGCTGAAGCCCGGCGACAAGGTGCTGGTGCAGGTCACGAAGGATCCGGTCGGCCACAAGGGTGCGCGGCTCACGTCGCAGATCTCGCTGCCCGGCCGGTACCTGGTCTACGTGCCGAACGGCTCGATGAACGGCATCAGCCGCAAGCTTCCCGACACCGAGCGGGCGCGGCTGAAGAAGATCCTCAAGGAGGTGCTGCCCGACGAGAACGGCGTCATCGTGCGCACCGCCGCCGAGGGAGCCACCGAAGAGCAGCTCACCCTCGACGTGCAGCGTCTGATCAGCCAGTGGGCCGAGATCAGCCGCGCCGTCGAGACGCAGCCGGCTCCCGCGCTGCTGCACAGCGAGCCCGACCTGCTGCTGAAGATCGTGCGGGATGTCTTCAACGAGGACTTCCACAAGCTGGTCATCGAAGGCGAGGATGCGCTCGACACGATCTCGGGCTACCTCGGCGCGGTCGCTCCCGACCTCGTCGAGCGCGTGGAGAAGTTCGACGGCGATCGCGACTCGTTCGACGAGTACCGGGTCAGCGAGCAGATCGACAAGGCGCTCGAGCGCAAGGTGTGGCTGCCGTCGGGCGGGTCGCTCATCATCGACCGCACCGAGGCGATGACCGTCGTCGACGTCAACACGGGCAAGTTCGTCGGCTCGGGCGGCAACCTCGAAGAGACGGTCACCCGCAACAACCTCGAGGCCGCCGAAGAGCTCGTCCGGCAGCTGCGGCTGCGCGACATCGGCGGCATCATCGTCGTCGACTTCATCGACATGGTGCTCGAATCGAACCGTGACCTCGTGCTGCGGCGACTCGTCGAATGCCTGTCGCGCGACCGCACCAAGCACCAGGTCGCGGAGGTCACCTCGCTCGGCCTCGTGCAGATGACCCGCAAGAAGCTCGGACTCGGGCTCATCGAGTCGTTCAGCGAGAACTGCGAGACCTGTGCGGGTCGCGGCATCATCATCCATCACGATCCGGTCTTCAAGCATCGTTCGCCGGTCGGCGACAACCCCGGCGGGTCGAACTCGTCGGGCGGGTCGTCGCGCAGCCGTCGCGGTCGCGGTGGCGGCGGGGGTGCGGTCGCGAGTGCGGGCGTGAAGAACGGCGTCGGCGGAGTCGGCACCCACGCGATCACCGAAGACGTCAAGAACGCGCTCGCGCAGATCGCCAAGAGCACCGTGCCGACCTCGGGCGAGGGCCACCACACCGCCAGCCACGCGGCGCACACCCCCGACGAGGTCGCCGTCGCGGCGGCCGAGGCAGCCATCGAGATTCTCGACATTCCGCTGCAGAAGGCACCGCGCCAGGGTCGCAAGGTCAGCACGACGGATGCCGAGAGCATCCTCGGTTCCGTGCTGGAGGCGCTGCCCGAGCCGAAGCAACCCGGCCAGGGGCGCCGCGGTTCGCGCCGCGCGTCAACGGGCGGCACCGTCACCCCGTCGGCCGCGTCCGAATGAGCACCCCGGCGGACCCGGCGGGGGACGATCTCGTGATCGTTCCGCCGCCGCCACCCGCCGACGCCCCGGCACCGCCGGCGGAGACGCTCACGCCGATCGTGCTGCCCGCCGGGGCCCCGACCCGCAGCCCCGTGCTGCTGCTCGCCGTGGCGATCGCTGCGGCCGCCGGGTTCATCGTCAACCTCGCCGGCCTCGTCGGCTTTCCGCACAACGCCCCCGTCGAGCAGATCTACGCGCTCGGCATCTCGGTCGACCTTCTCGCGATCGTGGTCGTCTGCGGCCTCGGGGCGCTCATGTCGCGGCGCGGATATCCGCTGCGCGCCGAGACGCCGCTGACCGTCGTCGCGCTCGCGTTCGCGGTCGGTGCGGCCCTGCTCTGGATGGTGGCCGGCGGCATCGCCTCCGTCATCCAGCTGTTCACCGCGGAGGGCGGACGCTACATGTACGCCAGCGCGGGCCTCTTCTTCGGGGGCGCGATCTGGGTGCTCGCCGTCGTGTTCGGCGCGCACGGGTACCGCCGGGGCGGCACGCCGCGCAACAACGCGCTGGCGATCGCCGCCCTCGCCCTCGCCGGCGGGCTCGCCGGCTACGCGATCTTCTCGTCGCTGACCTACGGTCTCGGGTTCACGAACTGATCCGATTCCGGGTCTCGCCGTCGCGCCGGGGCCCCCACTAGGCTGCGGTCACCACGACCGAGGAGAGCCTTGTGACCGATCCCGCCGCGCCCGCTCCCGCCACGCCTCCCGCTGCGACGATGAGCGATCCCTCGAAGGTGCTGCATCGCGCGCCCGTTTCGCGCACGTTGCGTCCCGCCCTGATCGCGATCGCGATCGCGTGGGCCGTCACCATCGTGTTCCACCTCGTCTACCTGATCCGCGAGTTCCTCTGGATCATCAACGACGGCCCCGAATACCTGCCGAACGCCTTCGGCGATTTCGGGGAGGGCGCGATTCTCGAACCGCTCCTGTTCTTCGCGGGCGCGGGCGCCCTGCTCGTGGTGCTGCTCCCGATCCTGACCGAGACCCGCCTGCTGACCGTCATGATCCGGGCCGCGCTCGCCGGGCTCGGCGGTTTCGTCGTGCTGAGCGTGCTGGGACTGATCGAGGCGATCGGCGAGGCCGTGGCCTACGGTTTCGAGTTCGGCTACTTCGTCAACGACTGGTTCGGCTACCCGCTCGTCGTCGCCTTCGACCTGACGACTCTGCTCGTCATCGGGGCAGTCGTGTCGTGGCTGTTCGCGTCGAAGAAGGCCGGCGCGGCCGCTTAGTCGACCTGGGGGCGGTGGCGCGCACGCTTGTCGCGCTGCCGCACCCGCAGGCCCGACGCCTGAAGTCGCCGCAGCAGCTCCCGCCCGGTCACGGGTTCGGCACCGAGCGCGACGAGGTCGTCCCAGCGGCGCAACGGAACGTCGTAGTGATCGTTGTCGAAACCGCGCTCCGGGATGCCGGCCGCCGCCGCGAACGCGTGCAGTTCGGCGTAGGACTCGTCGCTCACCAGGTGCGCCCAGAAGGTGTCGTGTGCGGGCCAGATCGGCTCGTCGATCAGCACCGTCATGGGGCGATCCTACGAGCGTCGATAGGGTGGCGGCATGACGGACCGGGAACTCGCGAAGGCACTACAGCGCCCCGGGGCCCTGCCACCGTTTCTCACCGCGCTCGGTATCTTCCTGACCCTCGTTGTGCTGGGGTTCCTCGGCGCGACGTTCTCGGCGCTGTCGGTCACGACTCGGGTCGACTATCCGGGGGAGTTCTTCCTGCAGATTTGGGGGTCGCAGCTCGCCTCGGGACTCGCCGGCCCGTTGCCGATCGCCCTGGGGGCCTTCGTGTGCTTCTGGCAGATCGCGCCGATCGCGCCGAACCTCCGTCTCGCCCACGTCGTGACCCGAGCCGTCCTCGCAGGGCTGGCGGGCACGCTGCTGTTGTTCCTGGTCGGGATCGTCTGGTGGCTGCTGACCGGATTGTTCGCAGCGGGCAGCGAGTCCATCGGTCTCGGGTTGTACGAGCTGACTCCGGTCTGGCCTTCGCCGCTGTACGTGCTCTTCCAAGCGCTCGCGACATTCGTGCAGGTGCTCCCGGTACTGGTTCTCGGCGCGGTTCTCCTCTGGGGATGGCTTCAGCGGCACCCGCCGAAGGAGCGGCTCACCGGTACTCTCGACGAGGTTTGATACTTCGCCGGAAATGCGGCTAAACTCGACCTTTGGTGTGCGCCCCGGCAGGTGCCGGGCCTCCGTCTCAACGGGGTAGTCACCCAACTCTCTTCCAACAAAGGATTACTCGTGGTCTACGCAATCGTGCGCGCCGGTGGGCGGCAGGAGAAGGTCGAAGTCGGCACGGTGGTCGTTCTCGACCGCATCGCCGCCGACAAGGACGGCAACATCCAGCTCACTCCCGTGCTGCTGGTCGACGGCGACACGATCACCCACGACGCCAAGGCGCTCGCGAAGGTGACGGTCACCGCTGAGGTCGTCGGCGACGAGCGTGGCCCGAAGATCGTCATCCAGAAGTTCAAGAACAAGACCGGGTACAAGAAGCGCCAGGGTTTCCGCGCCGACCTCACCCGCGTCAAGATCACCGGCATCAAGTAGAGGATCGCAAGAGATGGCACACAAAAAGGGCGCTAGCTCCACCCGCAACGGTCGCGACTCGAACGCGCAGTACCTCGGCGTCAAGCGTTTCGGCGGCCAGGTCGTCAAGGCCGGCGAGATCATCGTCCGCCAGCGCGGCACCCACTTCCACCCCGGCGCCAACGTCGGCCGTGGCAGCGACGACACCCTGTTCGCCCTCGCGGCGGGTGCTGTGGAGTTCGGGGCGAAAGGCCGTCGCAAGGTCGTCAACATCGTTCCGGCGGGCTGACGCCCTCCACGATTCAGTTTTCGCGAAGGGCGGGCTACGGCTCGCCCTTTCGCTTTGTCCGCAGGATGACAGGTAAGGAGTGACCGGATGACGACGTTCGTCGACCAGGTGACCCTCCACCTGCGCGCAGGACACGGGGGCAACGGCTGCGTGTCGGTGCGCCGCGAGAAGTTCAAGCCGCTCGCCGGCCCCGACGGCGGCAACGGCGGCCACGGCGGCGACATCACGCTCGTCGCCGACCCGCAGGTGACGACCCTGCTGAGCTACCACCGCGGCCCGCACCGCTCGAGCGGTAACGGTGGCCCCGGAATGGGCGACCACCGGTCGGGCGCGAACGGCGAGGCCCTCGACCTGCCCGTCCCCGTCGGAACCGTCGTCTCGTCCGCCGACGGCGAGGTGCTCGCCGACCTCGACCAGCCCGGCATGCGCCTCGTCGTCGCACCCGGCGGCCAGGGCGGTCTGGGCAACGCGTCGCTCGCGACCACGAAGCGCAAGGCTCCCGGTTTCGCCCTGCTCGGCACCCTCGGGTGGGAGGGCGACGTCGTCCTCGAGCTGAAGACCGTGGCGGATGTCGCGCTCGTCGGGTTCCCGAGTGCGGGCAAGTCGAGCCTGATCGCCGCGATGTCGGCCGCCCGGCCGAAGATCGCCGACTACCCGTTCACGACGCTGCACCCCAACCTCGGTGTCGTCGAGGCCGGGTCGTCGCGCTACACGGTCGCCGACGTGCCGGGACTCATCGAGGGCGCGAGCGAGGGCAAGGGCCTCGGCCTGGAGTTCCTGCGTCACGTCGAACGCTGCGCCGCCCTGCTGCACGTCATCGACTGCGCCACCCTCGAACCCGGTCGCGATCCGCTGAGCGACCTCGACGTCATCCTCGGCGAACTCGCCGCCTACCCGGTGCCCGACGGGCAGGTGCCGCTCATCGAGCGTCCCCAGCTCGTCGCTCTCAACAAGGTCGACGTTCCCGACGCCCGGGATCTCGCCGAGATGGTGAAGCCGATGCTCGAGGAGCGCGGCTACCGGGTGTTCGAGATCTCCGCGGTGAGCCACGAAGGATTGCGCGAGCTGTCGTTCGCGCTCGCCGAGCTCGTGGATGCCGACCGGGCTGCGAAGATCGCGGCGGCCGCGATCAAGCCCCGCATCATCCTGCGTCCGAAGGCGATCGACGAGTCGGAGTTCACGATCCGGGTCGAAGGCGGCACCGAGACGCTGTACCGGGTGCTCGGCGCGAAGCCGGAGCGGTGGGTGCAGCAGACCGACTTCAACAACGAGGAGGCCGTCGGCTTCCTCGCCGACCGGCTCGCGAAGCTCGGCATCGAGGAGGCGCTGTTCGCCCACGGCGCCGTGCCCGGCTCGGCCGTGGTCATCGGCCCGGGCGACTCGCGGGTCTTCGACTGGGAGCCCACGCTCACCTCGGCCGCCGAACTCATCACCAGCCCGCGCGGCACCGACGCCCGGTTCGACGACAACCGTCGCCGCACCAGCGCGGGTCGGCGTGAGGAATACAAAGAGCGGATGGATGCCAAAGCCGCCGCCCGCGCCGAGCTCGAGGCCGAGCGCGACGCCGGCATCTGGGACACGGATTCGGAAGTACGGGAGGGCGAGTGACGCGGGACGCGGTACTCGGTGCACGGCGCATCGTCGTCAAGGTCGGTTCGTCGAGCGTCAGCGGAGCGAACGTCGGCCAGATCGATCCCCTCGTGGATGCGCTCGTCGCGACCTATCAGCGCGGCGTCGAGGTCGTGCTCGTGTCGTCGGGGGCGATCGCGAGCGCCATCGCCTCTCTGAACCTCGACGGCCGCCCTCAGGACCTCGCCACGCAGCAGGCCGCCGCGGCGGTGGGACAGAACGTGCTCATGTGGCGCTACCAGACCTCGCTCGACCGCTACGGCATCCTCGCCGGTCAGGTGCTGCTCACCGCAGGCGACCTCGAGAACCCCACCCACCGCAGCAACGCCCAGCGCGCGATGGAGCGGCTGCTCGACCTGCGCATCCTGCCGATCGTCAACGAGAACGACACGGTCGCGACGCAGGAGATCCGCTTCGGCGACAACGACCGCCTCGCCGCCCTGGTGGCGGAGCTGATCGGCGCCGACCTGCTCGTGCTGCTGTCGGACATCGACGCGCTCTACACCCGCCCGCCCGGCGAGCCGGGCGCCCGGCCCATCCCCTACGTGCCCTTCGACGACGACCTGTCGGGCGTGGAGCTCGGCGACATCGGAGCAGCCGGAGTCGGAACCGGGGGAGCGGGTACCAAGATCGCCGCGGCGAAGCACGCCGCGGCGACCGGTACCCCCGTGCTGCTCACCTCGACCGCGAATGTCGCTCTCGCCCTCGCGGGCGGCGAGACCGGCACCTGGTTCCAAGCGCAATCCCAGGCGATCGCGGAGTAGCCGAGGTCAGCGAGCGGCGGCCTTGACCGTGGCACCTCCGGCCATCGCCGGCGCGGTGAGCCACCCGGCGATGACATCGAGCGACCGGCGAGCGCCTTCGGTCCAGGGGAAGTTCAGGTGGGCGTGCTGCACCCCGCTCTCCTCGAGGTACGTGACGTCGACGCCGGCCTCTTCGAGCAGACGGGCGAAGTGCTCACCGTCGGGCGCGAGGTGGTCGTACTCGCTCGTGATGATGAGGGTGCGCGGCAGTCCGCTCAGGTCGGCGATCGCCGGCGTGAGGTAGGGGTCGTCGCTGTGCTCGAGGGGGGCGCCCGTGTAATTCATCCAGATGAACCCCACCATGGGAGCGTTGAAGGCGGTCGTGGGAGCAAGGGTCTGCCACTTCTCCTGCTGCTCCGGAGTTCCCTCCGGTACGACGTGGTGGAACAACGAGAACGGCACCACGAGGGCAGCGGGCAGCGCAAGGCCGGCATCCCGACGACGCAGCGTCGTGGCGACCGCCATGTTGGCGGCGCATCCGCCCCCGCCGAGGGCGAGGTGCTCCGGGTCAATGCCGAGCTCGACCGCGTGATCGTGCACCCAGCCGTACGCGGCGGCGTAGTCGTCGAGCGGTGCCGGGTAGCGCACCGTTTCGGAGACCAGGCGGTAGTCGATCGTGACGACGACTCCTCGCGTCCGGTGCACGATCTCTTGAGCGAACGCGTGCGATCCGGGGTCGTCGATGGTGCCCGACGCCCAGCCGCCGTCGTGCGCCCACACCAGTCCGACGCCCGAGGTGACCTTGCCTGCAGGGCGGTAGATGCGGATCGGCACTCCACCGTCGGGCGTGTCGACGGTGCGGTCCTCGATGTCGACGCCGGCGGGCGGGGAGTACCCGACGGGAGGCGCAAAGGCCCCCAAGAACGTCGCGATGGCGTCCGGATTCCCGATCAGGTCGGTGAACTGCACGTCGCGGATCTTGTCCTGGAGGGCCTGGAAGTAGGGCTCAAGAGGCATGGGTGTACTCCATTCGTCATTGAAGGGTTGAGGTGGGACGGGGAAAGGATGCGAGCGTCAGGTGGATCGGCCGGCGCGGACGGTGTCCGACGGCAGCACGCCGAACTTCCGCCGGTACTGCTCGGCGAAACGGCCGAAGTGATAGAACCCCCAGGTCGCGGCCACGTCTTGCACGAGCGCCCGACCGCCGGAGGCGAGCAGGTCGGCGTGCACGCGTTCGAGTCGTCGCGCCCGAACGTAGGCCATCGGTGAGAGCCCCACTTCCTCGTGGAATGCCGACTGCAAGGCCCGGATGCTGACGGCGGCGGCCCGGGCGATGTCCGGTCCGGTGAGTGGGTCGGCCAGGTGCTCGTGGATGTGGTCGAGTGCCACCTGCACGTAGCGGCGGGAGATCATCCTGTCGGTTTGGAACAGGCCGTCGAGGTGATCGTGGGGGACGGCCAGCAGGAGCTGGCTCAACACGTAGGACTCGAGCTGCGCCCGCACGAGCGGGGAGTCAGCGAGACCGCCGGCCCGGGAGACTTCGCTGCGCAGGTGGGCGATCGCCGCGAGCAGGCTCTGGCCGCGCGGCGACCCGGTGTCGAATCCCAGCTCGAAGTCGATCGGACGTTCGATCGGATGACCGAGCAGCGCCGAGAGCTGGCCTTCGAGACTGCCGCGCGGGATCTTGATCGCGTACTGCACGGCATCCGGACTCCAGCGCACGGTGCGCGACTCCTGCGGAACGAACATCGCCCCGTTGCCGCCGCGGACCGTCTCGGTGCGCCGCGACCCCTGAGCGACGTCGGTGCCGCCCGAGAGGGTGAGGTTGACGTGGTACGCGGACTGCATCGGCGGAACCAGCACGTCGGTGTCGGCCCCCATCCTCAGGTGCCCGAGGGTGAGTCGCGCGGATTGCACGTACCGCATCTTGAAGTTGAGGGCTGTCTCGCGGGACCGCAACCGGTGCGGCACGTACACGTCGGTGAGCAGGTGGTTGGCCTCATCGACGTCGCGCGTGGCGACGACACGTTCGATCGTGGTGCTGTCGAGGTTGTGTTCCATCACCACCGCTCCTTCGCGACTCGCTTTCGGGGATGCTATTCCCCGAACCGCAACGGCGCCTACCGATTCGGCAAGCGGGGCTCGAATGGGACACCGGCCCGCGCGTTCCGGACAGCGGCCGTCGCTCGCGGCGCTCACCGGATGCCAGAGCGCGTGGGGAGGATTGTCGCCCCGGCGTCGACGGCCTGGGATGGCTGCATGTCGCGAGAGTCCGGCGCCCGAACCCTGGCGCAGAAGGTGTGGGAAGCCCATCGGGTGAGCGAGGCCCGTAACCCGGGCGAACCCGACCTGATCTACGTCGATCTGCACCTCGTCAACGAGGTCACCAGCCCGCAGGCGTTCGACGGGCTGCGTCAGTCGGGCCGCCCGTTACGGCGCCCGGATCTGACGATCGCGACGGAAGACCACAACACGCCGACGCTCGAGATCGACAAGCCGATCGCCGATCCGATCAGTCGGCTCCAGATCGAGGCGCTTCGGGCGAATTGCCGGGAGTTCGGCATCCGTCTGCACTCCCTCGGAGATGCCGAGCAGGGGATCGTGCACGTGATCGGCCCGCAGCTCGGGTTGACGCAGCCGGGCATCACGGTCGTCTGCGGCGACAGCCACACGAGCACCCACGGCGCGTTCGGGGCGATGGCGTTCGGGATCGGCACGAGCGAGGTCGAGCATGTGCTCGCCACGCAGACACTGCCGTTGAAGCCGTTCAAGACGATGGCGATCACGGTCGAGGGCACGTTGCGTCCGGGGGTGACTGCGAAGGACATCATCCTGGCGGTGATCGCGAAGATCGGCACCAACGGTGGCCAGGGCTATGTGCTGGAGTACCGGGGTAGTGCGATCCGCGCGCTGAGCATGGATGGCCGGATGACGATCTGCAACATGTCGATCGAAGCCGGTGCCCGCGCGGGCATGGTCGCGCCGGATCAGACGACGTATGACTATCTGAAGGGGCGTCCGCACGCGCCGCAGGGTGCTGATTGGGATGCCGCGGTCGCCTACTGGCAGACCCTGGTCACGGATGACGATGCGGTGTTCGATGCGGAGGTGTTCCTCGACGCCAACGAACTGGAGCCGTTCGTCACCTGGGGCACCAACCCGGGTCAGGGCGTGTCGCTGAACGAGAGCGTGCCCGACCCGAAGTCGATGGTCGACCCGAACGAACGCGCCGCCGCCGAGCGGGCGTTGGAGTACATGGCGCTCGAAGCCGGTACGCCGATGAAAGACATCAAGGTCGACGCGGTGTTCATGGGCTCGTGCACCAACTCCCGGCTCGATGACCTGCGCACGTTCGCCTCCATCATCAAGGGTCAGAAGAAGGCCGACCACGTGCGGGTCATGGTCGTTCCCGGGTCCGCGCGGGTGCGACTCGAGGCCGAGGCGGAGGGCATCGACAAGATCGTCGAAGAGTTCGGTGGGGAGTGGCGGTTCGCCGGCTGCTCGATGTGCCTGGGCATGAACCCCGACCAGCTGGCTCCCGGGGAACGCTGCGCGTCGACATCCAACCGCAACTTCGAAGGCCGCCAAGGCAAGGGCGGACGCACCCACCTGGTCTCACCCGTCGTCGCCGCCGCGACCGCGATCCGCGGCACCCTCTCGGCGCCGTCGGATCTCGATGATCGAGTAGCCGACGAAGTCGGCGTGTCGAGATCAGGCTGAGGGCGGGAAGGACCCTGCCTGCGACAGCATCGACGGCACCGTCTTGCCGAGTTCGGCGCTCAAGAAGTCCGCGATGGGCAGCACCGCCAGCAGGTTCCATCCGGTGCTCATCCCCATCCGCTCGACGAGGTAGATGAGGTCTTCGGTCGCGATGTTGCCGGTAGCGCGCGGGGCGAACGGGCAGCCTCCGATGCCGCCCGCGCTCGCGTCGAGCGTCATCACGCCCGCGTCGATCGCGGCGGCCGCGTTCGCGTAGCCGGTGTTTCGGGTGTTGTGAAAGTGGAAGCGCAGGGCCGTCTCGTGGGTGGAGCGGAAGCCGTCGGCGAGCGAACGCACCTGCGTGGGCACCCCGACTCCGATCGTGTCGGCGAAGCAGATCTCGTCGGCACCCGCGTCGGCCGACCGGCGCGCGAGGTCGAGCACCCGCTCTGCCGCGACTTCGCCTTCGAACGGGCACCCGAAGGCGGTCGCGATCGACACCGTCGTGAAGAGCCCAGCAGCACGGGCGTCGCGCACGACGTCGATCGCGGCGGCGAGGCTCTCGTCGGTGCTCGCGTTCTGATTGCGCTGACTGAACGTGTCGCTCGCGCAGACCACGACGTTGACCTCGTCGACTCCCGTAGCGAGGGCGCGGTCGAGGCCGCGGCGGTTGAGTACGAGCCCCGCGTACGAGACCCCCGCCTGCCGCGGCACGCCGGCCATGACCTCCTCGGCATCCGCCATCGCCGGCACCAGCCGGGGGTGCGCGAACGACACCGCCTCGATCCGCGTCGCACCGGCCGCGACGAGGCGCGACACGAGGTCGACCTTCGCCGCCGTGCTCAGGATGACGGACTCGTTCTGCAGGCCGTCTCGCGGACTGACCTCGACGACCTCGACGTGCATGGTGCCTCCCGGGGTCACAGCACAGCAGACGCGGAGCCGACTGTCGAGAGCCGTCGACCGGATCGTGCGCGTGTCGGACGTCGGGACCGCGTCGCGCGGATAGCTAGCCGGTGAGCCTCGGTGGAGACTACTGAGGAACCTTCCCCACGAATCGAATGAGGACGACGATGTCACGGACGACGACGCTGAGGTCCTTCGCGGCGCACATCGATGGGCAGTCGGTGAGCGCGCAGAGCGGCCGCACCTATCGCTCGATCGACCCGTTCACCGGCGAGCCGTGGGCCGAGGTGCCGGACTGTGACGCGACCGACGTCGACCTCGCCGTCACGGCGGCCCGACGCGCGCTGCAGGGGGAGTGGGCGCGGTACACTGCGACGCGTCGCGGCAAATTGCTGCACCGGCTCGGCGAACTGATCGCCCGGGATGCGGCGGAGCTCGCCGAACTCGAGACGCGTGACAACGGCAAACTGCTGCGCGAGATGGTCGGCCAGATGGCCGTGCTTCCCGAATGGTTCACCTACTTCGGCGGGCTCGCCGACAAGGTCGGCGGCAGCGTCGTGCCGACCGACAAGCCCAACTTCCTCGTCTACACCCGTAGCGAGCCGGTCGGCGTGGTCGCCGCGATCACGCCGTGGAACTCCCCGCTGCTGCTGCTCAGTTGGAAGATCGCCCCCGCCCTCGCCGCCGGGTGCACGATCGTCGTCAAGCCGAGCGACCACACCCCGGCGTCGACCCTCGCGCTCGCCCGGCTCATCGACGAAGCCGGTTTCCCGCCCGGGGTCGTCAACGTCATCACCGGCTGGGGCCCGGAGACCGGTCAGGCCCTCACCAGCCACCCGGGCGTCGACCGCATCGCCTTCACCGGCTCCACCGAGGTCGGGCGCATCATCGCCCGCACCGCCGCCGATCGGCTCACCCGCACGAGTCTCGAGCTCGGCGGCAAGTCGGCGCACATCGTCTTCCCCGACGCCGACATCGACTCGGTCGTCAACGGAATCGTCGGTGGGGTGTTCGCGGCCACGGGTCAGACCTGCATGGCGGGGTCGCGGGTACTCGTGCACGAGGACGTCGCCGAGGCGATCACCGAGAAGCTGGTCGAGCGCACCTCGCGGATCAAGCTCGGCGACCCGATGCTGCCCGACACCGAGATGGGTCCCGTCGCCAACCAGCGGCAGTTCGACACCGTGACGAAGCACTTCGAGTACGCCGTCGAGGATGGCGCGACGATTGCCTACGGCGGTCGCGTCGACCCCGAGCTCGGTGGGCTGTTCGTGCAGCCCACGATCCTCACCGACGCGACGCTCGAGATGCGGGCCGTCTCGCAGGAGATCTTCGGGCCGGTGGTCGCGATCACCACCTTCAGCGACGAGGCCGACGCCATCGAGATGGCCAACGGCACGGAGTTCGGTCTCGCCGGCGCGGTGTGGACCAACGACATCCGTCGCGGGCATCGGGTCGCCGCGGCCATTCGTGCCGGCACCGTCTGGATCAATGCCTACCGCGTGGTCGCCCCGCAGGTGCCGTTCGGCGGGTTCGGGCTGAGCGGCTGGGGACGCGAGAACGGCGCCGCCGCGATCCTGGACTACACCGAGTCGAAGTCCGTCTGGGTCGAGCTGAGCGGCGCGACCCGCGATCCCTTCGTGCTCGGATGAGCGAGCCGTCGGGTCCGCCGACCGGGGGAGCCACCCCGGCCGGTCCGCTCGCCGGCATCCGGGTCATCGAACTCGGCCAGGTGATCGCGGGACCGTTCTGCGGCCAGCTGCTCGGTGACCTCGGGGCCGACGTCATCAAGGTCGAGCCGCCGGGCACCGGCGACGTGCTGCGGCAGTGGGGCGGCGGCGACGCACCCGGGGGAAGCGTCTGGTGGCAGGTCGCCGGACGCAACAAGCGCAGCGTCACGATCGACCTCCGTCAGAAGGAGGGCCAGAGCCTCGTGCGCGAGCTCGCGACGCAGGCCGACATCCTCATCGAGAACTTCCGCCCCGGAACGCTCGAACGCTGGGGCCTCGGCTGGGAGACGCTGCACGCCGCCAACCCGGGGCTCATCGTGGTGCGGGTGAGCGGCTACGGCCAGACCGGACCCTTCGCCCCGTTGCCGGGATACGCCGCCGTCGGCGAGGCGATGGGGGGACTGCGGTCGCTCGTCGGCTACCCCGACCGTCCGCCGGTGCGGGTCGGGGTGAGCCTCGGTGACTCGCTCGCCGGGATGTTCGCCGCGCTCGGCGCGCTCGCCGCCCTCGAGTCGCGACGCTCGACCGGGCAGGGGCAGGTCGTCGACTCGAGCATCTACGAGTCGGTGCTGGGGATCACCGAGTCGCTCGTCGCCGACTGGTCGGCCCTCGGCGTTCGTCGGGAACGCACGGGCCCCATCCTGCCGAAGATCGCTCCGAGTAACGTCTACCCGGCGGCCGACGGCGATGTCATCGTCGCGGCCAATCAAGACAGCGTCTTCGTGCGACTGTGTGCGGCGATGGGTCGGCCCGAGCTGGCCGACGACCCCCGGTTCCGCGACCATCGGGCCCGTGGCGAGCATCAGGCCGAACTCGACTCGCTCGTCGGCGAGTGGACGGCCGGACTTCCTGCCGACGAGCTGTTGAAGCTGCTTCGGGATGCCGCCGTGCCGTCGGGTCTGCTCTACGGACCCGACGACATGTTGGCCGACGAGCACTACCGTTCGCGCGAGTCGATCGTCGAGGTCGACACCGACGGATATGGGACGGTGGCGATGCAGGGGGTCTTCCCGCGGATGTCCTCCACCCCGGGCAGGGTGCGCTGGCCGGGTCGGTCCCTAGGCGCGGACACCGACGAGGTGCTGAGGGATGTGCTACACCTGCCTCCTGAGACGGTGTCACGTCTTCGCGACGCGGGTGTGATCTGAGGGCGGTGAGCAGGGTGACCGAGAGTGCGGCGATCAGTCGGTACGGCCGCTTCGAACGTGCCCAGGAGATCGCCGCCTACGAGGGCTTGCGCGACCTCATCCTGTCTCGAGCGATCGCGGCCGGTGAGCCGCTCGCGGTCGAGCGGCTCAGCGACGACCTCGACGTCGAACCGGAGCAGTTGCGCACCGCCATCACCCAACTGGCCAGCGAACTGCTGGTCGTGCGGGACGAGTCAGGCGAGTTCTGTGTCGCGCCGGTGACCGCCGAGATCGTCACCGAACTGTTCGACGCCCGCACCGTGATCGAGATCGGCGCGATCGACGCCCATGCCGCACGGATCGACGACCGCGAACTCGCTGTGCTCGACCGCCTGGCGCGCGAACTCGCGGGCATCGTCGCCGAACCGCTGCCCGATCTGGAACGCTTCCTCGAGGCGAGCCACGACTATCACGCCCACGTCGTCGGGCTGGCGCGATCGGCCCCGCTGAGCGCCGCCTATTTGCGCCTCGGGATCTCGCGGCTGTGGCGCGCGTCGATCGCCGACCTCGACTGGTGGAACCTCTTCGACGTGCGGCATCACGGCGAGCTCACCGAGGCGCTGCGCTCCCGGGATGTGGCGCGCGCGAAAGCCCTGGTCTATGAGCACCAGGAACAGGTGAAGCGCCTCGTGCACGACGTCATCGACCGCACCGGCGGCAGCCTGTAGCTCTAGCCTGCGTCCTTCGGCACGAGCGGGATTGCGGCCGCGGGAGCGAGGGCGAGTAGCGCGAACGCGGAGGAGAAGCCCGTCAGCGCGATGAGGGCGCCGACGGCGGGGGCGACGATCGCGGAGGCGATGTACTGGCCCGTGTTCTGCGTGCCCAGGGCGCGACCCGACCAGTGCGCCCCGGCGATCTCGGCGACGGCAGTGAACGCCAGCCCGTTGTCGGCGACGCTCACGCACGAGGCGAGGATGTAGAACACCGCCACGGCGGGTGCCCAGTGCAGTTCGCCGGCGGCCGCGGTGAGCAGCAGCAGCGGGATGCCGGCGAGCGCGACCCAGCGCAGCGGACGCAGGCGGCTGCCGAGCCGGTCGCTCAGCACTCCGATCCCGACGCGACCCCCGGCACCCAGCAGCTGGGCGCTCGCGACGACGATTCCGGCGGCGACCGGATCCCACCGCTGATCGACGATGAGCCACACCAGCCCGAAGGTGGCGAGTGCGTACTGCGGCACGACGAGAAGCGCCGACACCAGATGGATGCGCGCCAGCGTCGCATCGCCACGGTAGGGGTTCGCCGGGCGGCCCTCGGCATCCACCAGCCGCGCCGGCCACAGCGGGTTGACGATGAACATTGCGCTTGCGACCGCGGCCACCGCGACGACCGACGCCCCGACGATGAGGGGCGGCGCGATCTCGCCGCCCGCAGCCAGGGGCGGCACGATGAGCGCACCGGCCGCCGTGCCGAGGGGGAGTGCCGTCTGGCGCAGGCCCATCGCGAGCCCCCGACGCTCCGGAGGGAACCAGCCGATGACGACGCGTCCACTCGTCGCACTGGTCGCCGCCGCCCCCACGCCGCACAGCCCCAACGCGAACGCGAGCGCGACGTAGCCGTCGGCCGCGGCAGCGGCGATCGAGGCGCCGGCACCCGCGACGGCGACGACGAGCCCGGTGACCAGGATGACCCGCTCACCCCACCGGTCGGTCGCCGCGCCCCACAGGATGAGCGTCAGCAGCACCCCGACGTTCGGCGCCGTCGCCAGGAGCCCGGCTTCCGCGAGCGAGAGCCCGCGCTCGGTGTGCAGCAGCGGGATGAGGTACGCCGGCGTCGAGACCAGCAGCGCCGTCGCCGCCTGCGACCCACCCCCGACGGCGAGCATGAGCCACGGCCTCGGGGTGCGCAGGGAAGACATCCCTCCCATCCTGGACCCTCGGCAACTCCGAATCCTGCGGGTGGGGAACCGATGCGCCGGTGGCGGACACTACAGAGTGTGGGTCAGGGAACCGAGAGCATTGGGGATGCCGACGCGGCTGAGTGGGCGCGTGCGGTCGGCGGGGACGGGGAGGCCTTCGGGCGCATCTTCGACCGGCACCGCGATCGCGTTCTGCGGCATGGGCTGCGGCTCGCGCCGACCCCAAGCGACGCGGACGACCTCGTCGCGATCACCTTCTTCGAGGCGTGGCGCAACCGGGAACGTGTCCGCGTCGTCGAGGGGTCGGTGTTGCCCTGGCTTCTGGTGACGGCGACGAACGTCGGTCGCAACCTCCGTCGCAGCGCGGGTCGCTACGCAGCGCTGCTTGAGCGGCTGCCTCCCGGGGAGCATGCCGCCGATCCGGCCGACCACGTGGCTGCGCACGACGTCGCCGCGCGGCTCGCCCACCTGTCACTCGCCGATCGCCAGGTGCTCACGCTGTGCGTCCTAGAGGGCTACTCCGAACGCGACGCCGCTGTCGCGCTCGGTGTCGCACCAGGCACCGTCAAGTCCCGTCTCTCCCGTGCTCGGCGCCGCCTGGCGTCGGCTCTCGCCTCGCAAGGAGGTCACGATGAACCCTGAATCCAGCGATCGCGACGAAGTCCTCCGCCGACTGCTCGTCGCTACCGTCGATGCCGGCTCGGCACCACGTCGGCGTCGATGGCAACTGCCCGTGGCGTCAATCGGTGCCTTCGCCCTTGCCGGGGCTTTGACCGGTGGCGCGCTTGCGACGACTCGCGAGCTCAGCGACTACGGGGCCGTTGTCGAGGTTGACGTCCCGGCGTTTGTCTTCGACGACGCCGAGGTCCTGGGGAGTCCGGTCGTCTTCACGGGCCGGGACGACGCCATCATCGACATCGGAAGCAGACCGGACGGTGCGACTGCGCTGGGGATCGCTCTGTACTGCCTCGAGCCTGGCTCCTACGAAGTTCGGTTCGACGGGACGTTCACCATGGGCACCGAATGCACGTCGACATCATCCGGCCCCGACTCCGGCGGCGGCGGGTACCAGCCGTTCGAGGGTGACGGTCCCCATCAGGTCTCAGTCATCTCGAATTCCGGGCGTTACGTCGTCTGGGTCGGTTGGGTCGACCGACCCGCCGATCCGGAACCGTCTGCCGAGTATCGCGCAGCGATCGCGGACGGAGTCGTCACGCGCGAGGAGTATGTCGCCGGGTTTGAACGATACGTCGCATGTCTCTCGGACGTCGGCGTGGAGTTGATCAACGTGGACACCTCCACAGACATCTTCGACTTCTCCATTCCGGGTGCGGCGGTCGATTCAGGACTCGAGCACCGCTGCTACCGGTCCGAGTTCTATGAAATCGACATGCTGTGGCAGGTCTCGCGCGAACCGAATTGACGCGGGGAGCAAGCCGTCCAACATGTGCGCGGGTAAGCTCGCGCGCATGTCCGACACCCTGGTCGCCGCCTCACTCACCTCGAAGCTGGAGCGCGCCCGCGTCGCCGCACGCACGCTGGCGACCACGGCATCCGGGGCGAAGGATGCCGGTCTCGAGGCGATCGCGAGAGCTGTCGAGACGGGGGCTTCGCGCATCCTGCCGGCCAACGAACTCGATCTGGCGAACGGACGCGAGAACGGCCTCTCGGCGGGGTTGCAGGACCGCCTCAAGCTCGACGAGAACCGGCTGAGGAGTCTCGCAACCGCCGTTCGGGATGTCATCGCCCTTCCCGATCCGGTCGGCGAGGTATTGCGCGGGTCGACTCTTCCGAACGGGTTGCTGCTCAGCCAGGTTCGCGTGCCGTTCGGGGTGGTCGGTGCGATCTACGAGGCCCGGCCGAACGTCACGATCGACATCGCGGCCCTGGCGCTGAAGAGCGGCAACGCCGTCGTGCTGCGCGGGGGATCGGCGGCCGAGAACACCAACCGGGTGCTCGTCGAACTGCTGCAGGAGGCGCTGGAGAGCGCCGGGCTGCCGGGCGACGCGGTGCAGACGATCGACGAGTTCGGCCGTGACGGCGCGAAGCAGCTCATGCAGGCCCGCGGGTACGTCGATGTGCTCATCCCGCGCGGTAGCGCGCAGCTCATCGAGACCGTCGTCACCGAGTCGAAGGTGCCGGTGATCGAGACCGGTGCGGGCGTCGTGCACCTCTACCTCGACGAGAGCGCCGACGAGGCGATGGCCGTCGACATCGCCGTCAACGCCAAGGTGCAGCGCCCGAGCGTCTGCAACGCGCTCGAGACCTTGCTGGTCGACAGCCGCTCCGCCGAACGGCTGCTGCCACCCGTGCTCGCCGCGCTGCGTGAGAAGGGGGTCACGCTGCACGCCGACGAGCGCGCGCGGGCGATCTTCGCGGATGCCGTGGCCGCGACCGATGAGGACTGGGCGACCGAGCACATGAGCCTCGACCTCAACGTGGCCGTCGTCGACGACCTGGATGCCGCGCTCGCGCACATCCGCAGGTACTCCACCCACCACACCGAGTCGATCATCACGAACGACCTCGGCCGCGCGGAACGGTTCCTCGCCGAGGTCGACTCCGCCGTCGTCATGGTGAACGCCAGCACCCGGTTCACCGACGGGGGAGAGTTCGGGTTCGGCGCCGAGGTCGGCATCTCGACGCAGAAGCTGCACGCGCGCGGACCGATGGGGCTGCCGGAGCTGACCAGCACCAAGTGGCTCGTGCGCGGCGCGGGCCAGGTGCGCGGCTAAAGTGGGTCGCATGTCGCTGTTTACGCTGCTCCCCACCGAGGTCCATGAGGAGCTCGCCGAGCTGGTTCTGCCCACCTGGGCGTTCCCGGCGATCGCCGCCGGGATCTTCCTGCTGCTCGCCATCGTGACCTGGAGTTACCGCGACGTGCACCACCGGCACAACGACAAGACGTCTGCCGATGCTTCGTCCCCTCAGGACGCACACCACTAGGTCCTGACGGTGACCGAGGGCGCGGTGCGCCGACCGCGCGTCGGCGTCATGGGCGGCACCTTCGACCCCATCCACCACGGCCACCTCGTGGCCGCGAGCGAGGTTCAGCAGAGTTTCGACCTCGACGAGGTCATCTTCGTGCCCACCGGGCAGCCGTGGATGAAGGAGGCGGTCTCGTCGGCGGAGCGTCGCTACGAGATGACCGTCATCGCCACGGCATCCAATCCCCGGTTCTCGGTGAGCCGCGTCGACATCGAACGCGGCGGCCCGACGTTCACGATCGACACCCTGCGCGACATCCGTCGGGATCGGTCGGATGCCGAGCTGTTCTTCATCTCGGGGGCCGACGCGGTGGCCCAGATCCTCGATTGGAAGGACGTCACCGAGCTCTGGGAGCTCGCCCACTTCGTCGCCGTCTCACGTCCTGGGCATCCCCTGAGTATTCGCGGATTACCAGAGCAGCGCGTAAGCTCCCTTGAGGTACCCGCACTGTCAATCTCATCCACTGATTGCCGGCAGCGAGTCGGCCGGGGTTTCCCGGTGTGGTACCTGGTTCCGGATGGTGTCGTGCAGTACATCTCCAAGCATCACCTGTACCGGGGCCCCGCTATCGGAGATAGGGCATGACGACATATCAGGATCCGCCGCTGCAGTCGCGGCGCGCGGTCCGGCAGGGCGAGAGAGTCGATTCGTCGGCGCAGCCGTTCGCCCCGCCGCAGACGCCGCGCACCGCTGCGGGCGCTGGTGAGCCGCTGAGCTACGTCACCCAGAACCGCCCTCCGCTTCCCGGCTACGACACCGCCCCGCCCCGCGGGCGCCGGTCGTCGGTGCCCGAGCCTCAGACGCCCCTGCAGCACACGCCGCAGCAGCAGGCACCCGAGCAGCAGGCACCCGAACAGCAGTCGGCCCAGGTGCAGGTGCCCGAACCGCAGGCTCCGCAGTCGTTCCGCCCCCGGGATTTCAGCCCCGAGGCGCGCACCGCTCCGCCCGCGTGGGCACCCGAGTACGACCGCGACAACGGGGTGCTCGACCACCACACCCAGGTTCGCGCTTCCCTGCCGCCGCAGAACGCCGGCTCCCTCGCCGCGTCACTCGCGAGCGAGCCGACCGAGCAGACGCTGACCCGCCGCGAGCTGCGCGCGATTCGCGACACGCACGGCATCACCGCGGCGCCGACCGACGCCACGCCCGTCGTCGCCGAGCCGACCCCCTACCCGCAGCCTGCGGCGTATCAGCCTCCCGCCGCGCCGCCCCAGCCCGTCGCGCCGCCCGCTCCGGTGCCCTCGACGCAGCTCGACTCCGCGATCGCGGAGTTCGACGCGCTCGCCGGCCGTTCGCCGAGCGCCGAACCCTCGACATCCCGTCGCGGAGGGCGCCGCGCGGCCCCGCAATCCGACATCGCCCCCGAAGACGGCCTCGGTGTCTTCGACACGATGCGCGACGCACCCGCCGTCGTTCCCGCACCACAGCCGGCACCGGCTCCGACGGCCTACCCGCCCGTCGCGCAGCCCGTCGCCCCGCAGCCGGTCGCGCAACCCGCCGCGCCGCAACCCGTCGCCCCGCAGCCCGCTCCGGTGGCCCCGCAGCCCGCTCCGGTCGAGCAGTCCCCCGTCGCTCCCGAGCCCGCCCCGATGGCTCCCACGCAGGTCCAGCCGTCCGCATTCGCCGAGCCGGTGACGCCGACGACGGGCGAGCGACCCATCGGACACTGGACGACGCAGTCCGACATCGACGACCGCACCCAGATCAACGAGTCGACGATCTCCCGTCGCGTCGGATCGGGCGCGATCACGACGAGCGCCCTCGTGCTGCCGCAGATCCCCGGGCACAACATGTCGACCGGTGAGGTCATGCTCACCGACTCCATCAGCCTCCCGAGCGCGCTCGCGTCGACCGGGGCGCACACGCCGATCGACGAATCCGACATCGACCACCTGCTCGACCCCGGCGATCACCAGCTGGTCAACACCGACTCGGTGCCGATCCGCGCGATCAAGGCCGTCTCGAGCCACACCGGGTCGCGCGGTCAGCTCATCGCCAACGCCAAGCCCGCCCAGGCCAACCGAGCGCTCACCGCCCTGATCGTGTCGGCATCCGGCATGGTCGTCGTCGTCGTGACCCTGCTCGTCGTCGCCCTCGCCACGAAGGTCATCTGATTCTGCACACCGAAGGACACCGTGGCGGCCTCTGAACGCGCCCGCGAACTGCTGCGCGTCGCAGCTCACGCCGCCGACGCCAAACAGGCGGAAGATCTGGTCGCTCTCGACGTCTCGGGCCCGCTTCCGCTCACCGACATCTTCCTGCTCGCCACCGGGCGCAACGAGCGCAACGTGATGTCGATCGCCGGCGAGATCGAAGACAAGCTCATCGAGGCCGGGGCGAAACCGCTGCGCCGTGAGGGCCGGTCGGAGGGTCGCTGGGTGCTGCTCGACTTCGGCGACCTCGTCGTGCACGTCTTCCACGAGGAAGACCGCATGTACTACTCGCTGGAGCGGCTCTGGAAGGACTGCCCGGTCATCCCCCTCGACGTGCCTGCAGCCACGGACGCAGCGCGCGCGTGACGAACGGCATCGCCAGGTAGGTCATCACCGGCGTGACGAGCACGACCGCGACGAAGGCTCGCGCCCAGAGCGGCCATTCGGGGATGACAGCTCCGAGCAGCGCGTTCGCCCCGAGGCTCAGCGGGTAGAACACCAGGAAGATCGCCACCATCTGCTTCCAGCGCGGCGGTGCCGGGGGAGCGGAGGGGATGACCTCCACCGATGCGGGTGTGTCGAACCAGCCCTCGATGCCCGTGCGACGCACCTGCGTGCCGTCTTCGACGAGACCCCGGGCGGATGCCACCCACCAGGCGCGCTCGGGCGACCGTTCCCATGCGGCGAGACTCTCGGCATCCGCGAACCGGAAGAGCATGTGCCATTCGGGGCTGTCGGGGTCGGGACGGATCCAGCCGTTGCCGAGGAAGCCCGGACTCTGCCGCAGCAGGTCCTCGCCCGCGCGCGCCCACGCCGCGACCTCCTTCGCCCGTTCGGGGTCGACGTGTCGGGTGATCGCGACGGTGATGGGCTCGCTCATGCATCCATCCTGGGCCTCCCACGCGATTCGCGGGGCCACGCCGGTGTTGTAAGCTGATCCGGTTGTCCCGCTCGCGGGGCGGCGCTCATCACACGATGGGTCTGTGGCGCAGCTGGTAGCGCACCTGCATGGCATGCAGGGGGTCAGGGGTTCGAGTCCCCTCAGATCCACCAAAAGAGGTTCAGGTCACGGGGCCGTTCCGCTTCCCTCTCGGCGGCACCCGCTCGCCATCGCCACGGGCCGCCGAGCTGAAATTCGTCGGCGCCATCCGGACATGATCAGGGTGAGACCCGAGAATCGAAATGTGAGAGACGTGACCGACGCCGAGCGCGAGAAGCTCTTCCGAACACTCGCCGTGCTCGTCGTCGAGCCGGTGCGGCGGTACCTCGCGCGTCGCACCGATCCGGCCACCGCCGAAGACGTGCTGAATGAGACGCTGCTCGTCTGCTGGCGGCGGCTCGACGAGGTGCCGCGATCGCCCGAAGGCGCCGTGAGCCACGACGCGGTGCCGTGGGCGATCGTGGTGGCGCGCAATCTGCTCTCCAACGCCCAGCGAGCGGACCGGCGACGGACGCGGCTCGTGGGAAAGATCATCGCGCTCGACCCCCCCGCATCCGTCATCGAGGAGTCGCCGCACGACGACACGGCAGAGGCCGAGCTGGTGCGCGACGCACTCACCCGGTTGCGCTCGGCCGACGCCGAGCTGTTGCGCCTCTGGGCCTGGGACGGCCTGGAGAGCCCGCAGCTGGCGACCGTGCTCGGCATCAGCGCGAACGCCGCCGCGATTCGCCTGCACCGCGCAAAGACCCGTCTGCGGGCGGAACTCCTCAACTCGCGGCCGCTCGTGAAATCCGCCTCCCCTGCCGGACATGTCGAGGCAGAGAAAGGGGGCGAAAATGCACGACGATGACCACCAGCTGCGCGAGCAGCTCCGCGGCACTGACCCGGCGCGCGAACTCGCTCCCCTTCCGCCGACGTGGCTCGACCACAGGATGGAGCAGATCATGACCGACCCGACCGCTACCGCGGCTGCACCCGTTACCCCGCCGAAGGCGCGACGCGTGTGGCTGCCCGTTGCCGCCGCCGCGGCGCTCGTCCTTGCCGCCGCCGTTGCCGTGCCCCTCGTGCTCGGAGGAGCGCCCACCACCGAGGTGCTCGCCCACCCGAGCGACACCGGTACCGTGGCCGGCAGTTGCCTTCCGGTGACCCCTGAGGGCCTGATCGCGCAGGAGAAGGCTTTCGCCGCACACGTGATCGCCGTCGAGGGTGAGAAGGTGACGCTGGAAGTCACGGAGCGCTTCGTGGGGGAGGTCGCCGATCGCGTCGAGGTGACGCAACCGGACGCGATCGACAGCGACTTCTCGAGCGTTTCGTTCGAGTTGGGCGAGTCCTACCTGATCGCGGCCGGTGACGGGACGATCCGGGGATGCGGACTCAGCGGTACCGACAGCTCTGAACTGCGCGCCATCTATGAAGCTGCATTCGGTGGCTGACCGATCGTCTCCCGTCGGCTGATCGGAACGCGCTCCCGGCGGGCAGATCCATCGCCGAGTCCCGACGGGCCGTTACCCTAGGGCGCATGAGCCCGGGACGGCAGAGGCTCGATCCGGTGGACGAGGCGAATCTGGTGCTCGACCGTGCCGGGCAGGTGAACGTCTTCCTCGTCGCCGGCCTGCTCGGTACCGGCGGGTTCGTGGGCCGCGAGGGTGATCCCGACATGGCGGCCCTTCGTCGGGCCGTCGCCGAACGGATCGCCCTGCTGCCGGAGCTACGCACGACGGCCGTGCCGGCCGGGCGGCGGCACGTGTGGGTCGAGGCGGTTCCCGATCTCGAGCATCACGTGCGGCTCGTCGAGGCGGTCGACGGCCTCGCGGGCCTCGAGCGCCGATGCGGCGAGCTGATGAGCCGGCCGCTGGGGTTGGACCGCCCCCTCTGGGAGTTGCTGATCGTGCCGGGGGCCGCCGCGGGTCGCGTGGGGATGATCTTGCGCATCCATCACGCGATCGCCGACGGGATGGCGGCCGTCGAGATCGTGCGGCGCCTGTTCGACGGTGCCGAGCCCTCTCCGCCGAGCGCGGAGACCCACACGAACCGGGTCGAGGCACGGCCCGCGCTCGAGCGGCTCGCCTACGGGTTGCGCCGTATGAGGCTCACCGTCAGCGGGCGCGAGGTGGGGCGCACGGTGCTTCTCGGCCAGCGCACTCCCCATCGCGGTGTCGCGTTCGTCGACGGCGACCTGACGGCTCTGCACGAGCGGCTGCGCTCGCGCGGAGTCACGGTGAACGATGCCCTGCTGGCATCCGTCGCTTCCGGGTACCGCGCGGCGCTGCCGGTGGCCGGCGAGCCGATTCCGGCCCGACTGCCCGTCTCGGTTCCGGTCGCCCTTCGCCGCCGGGGGTCGTCGGCGAATCAGGTGGGCGTCATGCTCGTGCGGCTGCCGCTCGGCGAGCCCGACCCCGACGAGCGGTTGCGCCTCATCGCCGCCCAGACCCGGGCCGAGAAGGGCCCGGCGCGCGACCAGGGCACGCTGGAGTTCATGCGCGGGCCGCTGGGCGCGCGCTTCATGAACAGCATCGCCCGGCGGCAGCATCTCGTCGGCGGGTTCGTCACGAACGTTCCCGGGCTGGTGAATCCGGTCAGCCTGGCGGGAGCCCCGGTCGTCGCGATCTGGCCGGTCGCGGTGCTGGCCGCCAACGTTCGCCTCGGTGTCGCCGCAGTCTCCTATGCGGGGCGGTTGGGATGCGGCATCCATTTCGATGCCGAGAACGTGCCCGGCGTCGAGTTCGCGAAAGGAATGGCGGCTGAGCTGACGCGTTTGGGGGCGTGATGGAGGTCGTCAACGCCGGGGCCGCCCATCGGGTCGTGGCAGCACGGCGGCGGAGAAGAAGCAGAGCGCACGTTGGGTTCTTCCCGAGAATGTTGCGGCAAGCGTCTTCTCGAAAGGTAGGCTCCTTGTGCCCTGTTTGGGGGTAGACCGGGGGGTTTTCGTTGCCCGCTCGCAACTTCCAGCAGACAGGGTCGGGAAGTCCCGCCAACNGCGTCCCGAGAATGTTGCGGCAAGCGTCTTCTCGAAAGGTAGGCTCCTTGTGCCCTGTTTGGGGGTAGACCGGGGGGTTTTCGTTGCCCGCTCGCAACTTCCAGCAGACAGGGTCGGGAAGTCCCGCCAACTTCGAGCATTGGGAGATCCATGTCTACGAAACCTCGACGCCGCGTGCTCCTCGCCGCGGCGACAGCCACCCTCACGGTCGCCGCGTGCACCGTGCCGAGCCTCGCGATGGCAGTGCCGCCATCCGGGCCCAAAGCCGATTTCACCCTCACCGTGCTGCACGGCAACGACATGGAGTCGGCTCTCCTGCCGATCACGGGCACCGACGGCGGCAGCTACGGCGGAGCCGCGCGGTTCGCCGAGCTCTTCCAGCAGCTCGAGCAGTACGCGTGGGAAGCCGATCGGGCGCCCGGCCAAGCCGGCAAGCGTGGTGTGATCACGATCTCCGCGGGTGACAACTTCCTGCCCGGGCCGAACCTGTCGGCGAGCGAAGACTCCGGGGTCGCCAACTACGACGCCCAGGCCTTCTCGGCCGTGGGATTCGACGCGTCGGCGCTCGGAAACCACGACTTCGACCTCGGGCCCGACTACCTCGCCGACTGGCTCGGCGACGTGAGCAGCGACACGGCGTTCGTGTCGAACAACCTCGGCTTCGAGGCGGAGCCGCAGCTGCTGGCCCGAGTCGAAGACGGCACGATCGTCACGAGTCACGTCGAGAAGGTCAAGGGCGAGCGCATCGGCATCATCGGGCTCACGACACCCGATCTGCCGCAGCTGACGAGCCTCGGCGACGTGACCGTCGACCCGGCGCTCGCCGAGATCGCGAACGCGCAGGCGGCCGCGTACGCCGAGGCGGGCGTCGACAAGGTGATCCTCGTCTCGCACCTGCAAGACATCGACAACGAGCGAGCGCTCGCGGGAGAGCTGACCGGCATCGACATCATCATCGCCGGCGGTGGCGGCGAGGTGCTGGCGGATGCCGACGACCCGATCGTGCCCACGGGCGCGACCCGGTATGGCGACTACCCGGTGGTCGAGACGGATGCTGACGGCGAAGAGGTGCCGATCGTCACGACCACCGGGCTCTACCAGTACGTCGGTCGCCTCGTGGTGACCTTCGATCGGGAGGGCGAGATCATCTCGTTCGACGAGGAGCTGTCGCGAGCCATCCCGGTCGCCGCTCAGGGCCCCGACGCCGTCGACCCCGATCCGACGGTGCTGGCCAACGTCGAGCAGCCGGTGGCCGCCTACGTGGCCGGCCTCGCCGAGACGGTGATCGCGCAGACCGCGGTTCCGCTCGACGGGATCCGTAACAACGTGCGCAGCCGCGAGACGAACCTCGGTGACCTGGTCGCGGACTCGCTCGTCTACGCGGGGCAACTCGCCGCGCTCGACGTCGGCATCACGGCGCCGATCGTCGGCCTGCAGAACGGCGGCGGCATCCGCAATGCCTCCGTCATCCCGGCGGGCGACATCACGCTGCTCGACACCTACACGGTGTTGCCGTTCCCGAACTTCGTGGCCGTCGCCCCCGATCTGCCGATCGCGACGTTCGTCGCCGTAGTCGAGCACGGCGTCTCGGGCGCCGTGAGCGGTGACGTTCTGCAACCCGACGGCCGGTTCGGTCAGGCCGCGGGGTACAGCTTCACCTACGACGCCAGCCGGCCGGTCGGCGACCGCGTGGTCGACCTCGTGCTCGACGACGGCACCGTCATCGTCGCCGGGGGAGTGCTCGCCGCCACGGCGCCGGCCACGATCTCGTTCGCCACGAACGACTTCACGTTCCGCGGCGGCGACGGCTACCCGCTCGCCGGCGTGTCGTTCGTCGTGCTTCCGTACACCTACCAGGAGGCGTTCGAGACCCACCTCATCGACGGGCTCGGCGGCGTCGTCACGGCCGCCGACTACCCCGTCGGGGGCGAGGGCCGCATCGTCGAAGTCGACTGACGCATCGACGACGGGGAGGCGTTCCGCTGCGGCGGGGCGCCTCCCTTGCGCGGGCCGGCCACCCCTAGGGTGGTGACGGCAGACGCCGGGATCGGAGGCAGGGATGCGAGTCGCGGTCTACAGCGCGAAGCCCTACGACGTGCAGTTCCTCACCGCGGCGAACGCCGGCCACGGTCACGATCTGGCGTTCCTGGAGGCGAGGCTCTCGGTCGAGACGACGCCGCTGGCGGCCGACACGGATGCCGTGTGCGCGTTCGTGAACGACGACCTCGGCGCGGCGGTGCTAGAGCAGCTGGCCGACCTCGGGGTGCGGCACATCGCCCTGCGCTCGGCGGGGTTCAACCACATCGATCTGCGAACGGCGGAGCGCCTCGGCATCCCGGTGACCCGCGTACCCGGGTACTCGCCCTATGCGGTCGCGGAGCACGCCGTGGCGCTGCTGATGGCCCTGGTGCGCAAGACCCACCGGGCGTACAACCGGGTGCGGGAAGGCAACTTCTCGCTCGTCGGGCTCACCGGCTTCGACCTCCACGGCAAGACCGTCGGGGTCGTCGGCACCGGCCAGATCGGGGCCGTCTTCGCCCGTATCATGCTCGGTTTCGGGTGCCGGGTGCTCGCCTTCGACCCGTATCCGAGCGATGAGTGCCGGGCGCTCGGCGTGCAGTACGTCGAGCTGGAGGAGTTGCTGGCCGAGAGTCACATCGTGTCGCTGCATCTGCCCGTCACCCCGCAGACCCGGCACCTGATCGATGCCGACCGCATCGCGCTCATGCGCGACGGCGTCACCCTCATCAACACGAGTCGCGGTCTGCTGGTCGACACGCTCGCGGTGATCGAGGGGCTCAAGAGCGGCAAGATCGGGCTGCTGGGCCTCGACGTCTACGAGGAGGAAGCCGACCTGTTCTTCGAAGACCTCTCGGACCGCGTGCTGTTCGACGACGTCTTCACGCGCCTGCTCACCTTCCCGAACGTGCTGATCACCGGCCACCAGGCGTTCTTCACCGTGGAGGCGCTCGAGAACATCGCGTCGACGACGATCGGCAACCTCACCGCAGCGGAGCGCGGCGAGCCGCTGCCCAACCGCGTGGTCGTCGACTGAGCCGTCCGGGTTACAGCCCCTGCGCGAGGCGGTAGTAGGCGGCGTTCCAGCGCAGCTCGCGCGCGAACTCCTCCGTCGTGGTGTTCTCGTCGATGACGAGCAGTTCCACGCCCGACATCGCGGCGAAGTCGCGGAACACATCCACCCCGACCTGCGTCGACATGACGGTGTGGTGTGCTGCTCCGGCCTGCAACCACGCGGATGCCGAGGTGCGGAAGTCGGGACGCGGCTTCCACACGGCGTGGCCGACCGGCAACTTCGGCATCGGCGCGGGCAGCGGCACGTTGTCGACGACGTTCGCGACGAGCCGGAAGCGTTCCCGCACGTCGGACAGGGCGACGACGATCGCCGGGCCGGGGTCGGCGGTGAAGACCAGCCGCACCGGGTCGTCTTTGCCGCCGATGCCGAGCGGGTGGATCTCGAGGCGCGGCTTCGTCGTGGTGAGCGAGGGCGAGACCTCGAGCATGTGGGCGCCGAGGATGAGCTCGTTGCCGGGCTCGAGGTGGTACGTGTAGTCCTCCATGAGGGAGGCGCCGCCGGGCAGTCCGGCGCCCATGACGGCGGCGGTGCGCACGAGGACGGCGGTCTTCCAGTCGCCTTCGGCGCCGAAGCCGTAGCCGTCGGCCATCAGGCGCTGCACGGCGAGGCCCGGCAGTTGCCGCAGGGCGCCGAGGTCTTCGAACGAGTCGGTGAAGGCGTGGAAGCCGCCCGCCTCGAGGAACCCGCGCAGGCCCGCCTCGATGCGAGCGCCTTCGCGGAGCGCGTCGTGGCGCTCGCCACCGACGAGCAGCTCGGGCACGACCTCGTAGGCCGTGAGGTATTCGGCGACCAACTCGTCCACCGCGGCGTCCGAGACGGCGGCCACGGCATCCACCAGGTCGTTGACGCCCCAGGTGTTGACCTGCACGCCGAGGCGGATCTCGGCCTCGGTCTTGTCGCCCTCGGTCACCGCGACGTAGCGCATGTTGTCGCCGAAGCGGGCGACGCGCATGCCGCGGGTGGCGGCGCGACCGGCGGCGGCGCGCGACCAGACCCCGACGCGCGCCGTGACCGCCGGGTCGGAGACGTGACCGACGACCGTGGTGCGCGGGATGCCGAGGCGGGTCTCGATGTACCCGAACTCGCGGTCGCCGTGCGCGGCCTGGTTAAGGTTCATGAAGTCGAAGTCGATCTCGCCCCACGGCAGGTCGACGTTCGCCTGGGTGTGCAGGTGCAGCAGCGGCTTCTGCAGGGCGTCGAGCCCGGCGATCCACATCTTCGCGGGGCTGAAGGTGTGCATCCAGGCGATCACGCCGATCACGTCGTCGTCGGAGTTGACTTCGAGCATCGTGCGGCGGATCGCGTCGCTGTCGGTCAGCACGGGCTTCCAGACGACGGTGACCGGGATGTCGGCCGAGTCGGCGAGACCGGCCGCGACCGCCTGCGACTGGGTGGCGACCTGGCGCAGCGTCTCTTCGCCGTACAGGCCCTGGCTGCCGGTGAGGAACCAGACGGTCTTCGTCTTCAAGTCGGGAACGATGGAGCGGCTCATTTCGGTGTCCTTCGGTGCAGTGATCGTGGAAATCAGAGAGCGGTGACGGCGGCGCGTTCGACGGCGAGGCCCGCGCGGTAGCGGTCGAGGTAGGCGGCGTAGCCCGCGACGTCGTCGACGCCGGGTTCTACGGTGCGGGATTCGGTCGACGCGAAGACGCGGTCGCGCAGGTACGCGTCGAGGTCTCCGCCACCCGAGGCGGCGAAGGCGGCCAGCACGGCGACGCCCCACGCGCCCCCCTCGGCGGCGCTCTCGGCGACCTCGACGGGGGCGTCGAGCGCGGCCGCGAGGAAGCGCTGCGCGACCCCGGCGGTGCGGAACATGCCGCCGTGCGCCGACATCCGGTCGAGCTTCACGCCCTCTTCGGCGAGCACCTGCATGCCGAGGCTGAGGGTGCCGAACACGCCGTAGAGGTGGGCGCGCATTGTGTTGGCGAGGGTGAGCCGGCTGTCGGGGGTGCGCACGAACAGCGGACGCCCCTCGGTGAGCCCGGCGATCGGCTCGCCCGCGAGATGGTTGTAGGCGAGCAGCCCCCCGGCATCCGCCGCGCCGTCGAGAGCCTCCGTGAACAGCACCTCGTAGGTGGCGTCGATGTCGACGGCGAGCCCGGCGGCTTCGGCGAAGCGGTGGAACATCCCCGCCCAGGCGGCGAGTTCGCTCGCGCCGTTGTTGCAGTGCACCATCGCGACCGGGTCGCCGGAGGGCGTCGTCACGACGTCGAGTTCGTGGTGCACGTGCTGGAGGGGGCGTTCGAGCACGACCATCGCGAAGATGCTCGTGCCGGCGCTGACGTTGCCGGTGCGCGGGGCGACCGCGTTGGTCGCGACCATCCCGGTGCCGGCGTCGCCCTCGGGCGGGCAGAACAGGGCGCCCGGCTGGAGGGTCCCGGTGGGGTCGAGCAGCGCGGCGCCGGCGGCGGTGAGCTCGCCCGCGGGCTGCCCGGCGACGAGCACCTCGGGCAGCAGGTCGCGCAGCGGCACGTGAAGGGCGGCGAGGCGGTCGTAGCGCGCGAGGAAGTCGGCGTCGTAGTCGGGGGAGGCGGGGTCGATCGGGAACATCCCCGACGCGTCGCCGATGCCCAGCACCCGACGCCCGGTGAGCGCGAAGTGCACGTACCCGGCGAGGGTGTTCACCGACGCGATCTCGGGCACGTGCGGCTCGGCGTCGCGCACCGCCTGGTGCAGGTGGGCGATCGACCAGCGCAGCGGGATGTTGACGCCGAACAGGCCGGTCAGCTCGGTCGCCGCGTCGCCCGTCGAGGTGTTGCGCCAGGTGCGGAACGGCACCAGCAGCTCATCGTCGGCGTCGAAGGCGAGGTAGCCGTGCATCATCGCCGAGATCCCGATCGCGGCGAAGCCGGTCGGCGTGACGTCGAAGCGGCGCCGCACGTCGGCGACGAGATCCGCGTAGGCCGCCTGGAGCCCCGCCCAGACGTCGTCGAGGGCGTAGGTCCACACGCCGTCGACGAGCTGGTTCTCCCACTCGTGCGATC
The DNA here is from genome assembly GCF_014653215.1 of Pseudolysinimonas yzui. Taxonomy (GTDB): domain Bacteria; phylum Actinomycetota; class Actinomycetes; order Actinomycetales; family Microbacteriaceae; genus Pseudolysinimonas_A; species Pseudolysinimonas_A yzui. The sequence continues at coordinate 34,104 of NZ_BNAI01000008.1, forward strand.
CGCTGGCGATGACGGTGGCGGGGTCATCGCCGATCAGGCACGCCTTGATGCGGGTGGAGCCGAGCTCGATGCCGAGCACCGCGCGGCCCGAAGTGATGGCGTCAGCGCTCATCGCCGTTCGTCCTCCTGCTGTCCGTAGACGTTCTGGTAGCGCGCGTAGAGCGCGTCGATCTTCTCCTGCGGAATCGGGATGACCTCGCCCGCCTGCCGGGCGAGGTGCACGCTGCGGGCGGCGTCCTCACACATGACGGCGGCCTTCACGGCATCCTTCGCCGTCACGCCGATCGTGAACGGCCCGTGGTTGCGCATGAGCACCGCGCGCGACCGGTGGCCGCGCAGGGTCTCGACGATGCCGCGGCCGATCGAGTCGTCGCCGATGACCGCGAACGGGCCGACCGGGATGGGTCCGCCGAACTCGTCGGCCATGCCGGTGATGACGCAGGGGATCTCTTCGCCGCGCGCCGCCCAGGCGACCGCGTAGCTCGAGTGGGTGTGCACGACGCCGCCCACCTCGGGCATCTCGCGGTAGACGTAGGCGTGCGCCGCGGTGTCGCTCGACGGGCTGCGCTCGCTGCCCGGAGTGCCGGGCACGACCTCGCCGTCGAGAGTGCAGAGGATCATGTTGTCCGGCGTCAGGTCGTCGTAGGCCACCCCGGAGGGCTTGATGACGAAGTAGTCGGTGCCCGGCACGCGACCCGAGACGTTGCCGCCGGTCCAGACGACGAGGCCGTAGCGCACGAGTTCGCCGTGCAGAAGCGCGACGTCGGCACGCACCGCCGCGATCGCGGCCTCGACGGCGTTGTCGTTCATCGCATCCTCCTCGACAGTAAGGCGATGTTATCGCTCACATGGTCGGATGCAAAGTCGCCGTCGATGACCGCACCACGAGGGTCGGGGCGATGGAGGTCGCCTCCGGGTCGGGCTCGCGGCCCTCGAGGCGCGCCACGAGGTCGCTCACCGCGCGGCGGCCGACCTCCTCGAAGTCCTGATGCACGGTCGTGAGCGGCGGCAGGCTGTGCGCCGACTCCGGGATGTCGTCGAAGCCGACGACGCTCACGTCGCCCGGCACGGCACGGCCGAGATCGGCGAGCGCGTGCATCAGGCCGAGCGCCATCTGGTCGTTGCCGCAGAGCACCGCGGTCGTCGCGGGATCGAGCGCGGCACCGGCCGCGTACCCTGAGTCGGCCGTCCAGTCGCCGCTGAGGCGGGGGAGCAGCGGCACCCCGGCCGCGGCGAGCTCGTCGTCGACGGCATCCCGCCGGGCGACCGCCTCGAGGTAGTCGGCCGGGCCGGTGAGCTGCTGGATGTTGCGGTGCCCGAGCTCGAGCAGGTGACGGGCCGCGAGCCGGGCGCCCGCCCGCTGGTCGACCGCGATCGCGCCGGCGGCGTCGACATCGCCGGTCTGCAGCAGAGCCGTCGGGATGCCCGGGGGGACGACATCCAGCTCGTCGGTCACCACGCGGTACGGCGCGATCACGACGAGCGCCTCGATCGACTGGTCGAGCAGGAACTGCAGGCTCGCCCGCACCGCGTCGGTCTCGACGAGGGTGCTCGTGATGAGGGCGTGGTAGCCCGCGGCCCGGGCGGCCCGCTCGATCGCGTGCAGGCTGCTCATCGGCCCGAAGTCCGCCGTCGCCGGAACCAGCACCCCGATCGCCCGACTGCGGCTCGTGACCAGGGCCCGTGCGGCGCGGTTGGGCCGGTAGCCGAGCTCCGCGATCGCGGCGAGCACGCGCTCCCGGGTCTCCGGGCGGATGCCGGCGAAGTCGTTGAGCACCCGCGACACGGTCTGGTGCGACACGCCGGCGCGCGTCGCGACGTCGTACATGCTCGGCGCACGCCGCGTCGTATCGGTCACGGCGGTCAGGCTACCCGTTCGGCCCCTGGCCGGTGTCGGAAGGTCGCCGTAGGGTCGAACCATGACGCAGCCGTCCTCGACCCCTGCCGCCAGCCATCCCGCTCCGCCGCCGAACGGCATGCGCACGTTCCTGGGCGTGCTCGTCAACACCGCCATCGCGAACGTCACCACGAGTTACCTCTGGTTCGGGCTCACCTTCTGGGTGTACATCGAGACGCGCTCGGTGCTCGCCACCGGCATCATCGGCGGCGCGTACATGCTCATGATCGCGCTGTTCGGCATGGTCTTCGGCTCGATCGTCGACCGGCACCGCAAGCACGTCGCCATGATCTTCGCGAGCGGCACCACCCTCGTGGCGTTCGCGATCGCGGGGGTGCTCTACCTGCTGTTCCCCGAGAGCGCGCTGCTCGACCTCGGCGGCCCGTGGTTCTGGTTGTTCGCCGGCATCATCCTGTTCGGCGGGGTCATCGAGAACATGCGCAACATCGCACTCTCGACGACCGTCACCCTGCTCGTGCCGGTCGAGCGGCACGCCAACGCGAACGGCCTCGTCGGCACCGTGCAGGGGCTCGCTTTCATGGTGACGAGCGTGTTCTCGGGGTTGTCGATCGGCATCCTCGGCATGGGCTGGACGCTGCTGCTGGCGATCGTCTTCACGACGCTCGCGTTCATCCACCTGCTGTTCCTGCGCATCCCCGAAGCGAAGCCCGAGGTCGCCGAGAGCCAGCCGATCATCGACGTGCGCGGTGCGCTGAGCGCGATCCGGCTGGTGCCGGGGCTGTTCGCGCTCATCATCTTCTCGACGTTCAACAACCTCATCGGCGGCGTCTACATGGCGCTGATGGACCCGTACGGGCTCGAGCTGTTCCCCGTCGAACTGTGGGGCGTCGTGTTCGCAGTCGCCTCGACCGGGTTCATCATCGGCGGGCTCTTCATCGCCAAGTTCGGCCTCGGCAAGAACCCGATCCGCACGATGCTGATCCTGGTCATCGTGATGGGGGCGCTCGGTGCGCTGTTCACGATCCGCGAGTCGTGGCTGCTCTATGCCGCCGGCATCTGGCTGTACATGACGATCATCCCCGCCGTCGAGGCGTCGGAACAGACGGTCATCCAGAAGGTCGTGCCCTTCGCCACCCAGGGGCGGGTCTTCGGGTTCGCGGCGGCGTTCGAGGCCGGGGCGGCGCCGATCACGGCGTTCCTCATCGCCCCGATCGCGGAGTTCGTCATCATCCCCTACATGAACGAGCAGGGCGGCGAGCAGACCTGGGCGTGGCTGCTCGGCGAAGGGGAGGCGCGGGGCATCGCGTTCGTGTTCCTGGTCGCGGGGCTCGTGATGATCGTGTTCGCGCTGCTCGCGTTCTTGACCCGGTCGTACCGCACGCTGTCGGCGACCTTCCAGGGTCAGACGGAGTCGGTGATGCCCGACGAGGTCGACGGCGCCGACCTCGACGCGGAGTCGTCGGCGACGCGCTGACCCGGTTCGGCCGCGCCGCCCTCGCTGCGCCACTCGTCGGCCGCGAGGTCGTCGGCCGCAGCGGTCGCCGCGACCTTGCGTGCCTGGAGTTCGTCGAGCAGTTCCCGCAGGCGTCCCATGGTGTCAGGCTCGGCTCGAGCGGCGGGTGATCGCGTCGCGGCCGCCGTAGCCGCCCTGGCGGCGGGCCGCGAGAAACGCCTCGTTCCAGCGCAGTGCGGCCTCTTCGCGGCGCTTCGTCTCGATCGCCGTGAGCAAGGTGCGGGTCGAGACGGGAGGCAGCATCTCTCCACGGTAGGCGCTGTGCATGTGCGGGCTCCCAGGTTCAGTGCAGCACGACGGGCTGCAGGGTGTCGTCGCGCGGCAGTTCGTCGGCGACGGCCAGCACCCGCAGATCCGCGACGCGCACCGGCAGGTCGCCGCGGGCCGAGAGGAAGGCGATGTCGGCGGCATCCCGGCCGGTCGCGATGCGCACCAGGCTCTGCCGTGGGGCGAGCGTCGTGGCGTCGACCACGTGCCAGACCCCGTCGATCGCGGCCTCGGCGACGGCGTGGAAGTCCATCGGCGACAGGCCCGGGGCGTAGACGCCGACCACGCGGGCCGGCACGTCGAGTGCGCGCAGGAAGGCGACGACGAGGTGGGCGAAGTCGCGGCACACCCCGCGGCGCGACAGCAGGGTGCGTACCGCGCCGTCGGTCGGCAGGCTCGAGCCGGGAACGTAGGCGATCCGCACGCCCACCCAGCTAGCGACGGCGGCGAGCAGTTCGGCACCGCGCAGCCCCGAGAACTCGGCGACGGCGATGGGGCGGAGGATGTCGGACTCGCAGTACCGGCTGGGCCGCAGGTAGCGGATCTCCTGCATCGCATCGAGGTCGGCGGCCGGGGCGGTGCCGGCCACGGCGGCGGAGTACTCGACGTGCACCCGGCCCGGCCCGACGTCGAGCACGTGGAGGCGACCGCCGTGGATGTCGTCGAGCACCGTCACGGGCAGCACCCGACCCGACTGGGTGGCCTCGAAGCGTTCGGTGGCGCCGTACCCGGTGGCGACGGCGACGGCGAGGGCGAGATGGGCCGGCCCGTCGGATTCCAGGTCGAGGGTCACGGTCACATCGCGTCGCATGGTGCATCGTCGCAGTCGCACCTGAACGACCGGCGCGGAATGGAAGAACCCCGCCCACTTCACGTGGACGGGGTTCGTTCGGTATGCGGGGCTATCAGCCCTGCTGGATGTTCGACGCCTGAGGACCCTTGGGGCCCTGCGCGACGTCGTACTGGACCTTCTCGCCCTCGTTGAGGTCGCGACGTCCGCTACCGGCGATCGCGCTGAAGTGCGCGAACACGTCGGGAGTGCCGTCGTCAGGGGCGATGAAGCCAAAGCCCTTGTCGGCGTTGAACCATTTGACGGTTCCAGTTGCCATGATGTTGTTCTTCTCTCTACTGCGGTAAATCCTGATCGAAGTGATCAGGGTCCGGTCTGCTGACCGGGTCAGGTGCGTCGGTATCGACCGACGACCGGACAGGTGAAGGGGTCGCGCGCGAAGCGCCCGACCCGGGTGAGGTACTCGATGACGTCCGCGTAGGCGCGGGGGATCGAGGTCTCGGTATAGGGGATGTCGAGGGTGCGGCAGTGCTCGCGGACGATGCGGCGGGTCTTGGCGAGGTGCACGCGGGCCATGTTGGGGAACAGGTGGTGCTCGACCTGGTAGTTGAGCCCGCCGTAGATCGCACTGGCGAAGAAGCCGCCGCGGATGTTGCGGGAGGTGAGCACCTGCTTGGTGAAGAAGTCGAGCTTCGCGTCGCGCGCGATGATCGGCATGCCGATGTGGTTGGGCGCGAACGCCGCCCCCATGTAGAGCCCGAAGACCGCGATCTGAACGCCGAGGAAGGCGAAGGCCATGCCGAGCGGCAGAAACCAGAAGGCGGCGCCGAACACGATGGCGAAGCGGATGGTGAGCAGAATGAGCTCGAAGACGCGGCCCTTGACGCCCCGGCGGGTGAGCAGCCACTGGTACGACTGCACGTACAGGTTGAGGCCTTCGAGCGTCAGCAGCGGGAAGAACAGCCAGCCCTGACGCTTGTTGATGATCGCCATCAGGCCGCGGGCGTTCGTCGCCTTGTCGTCGGTGAAGGCGATGATGTCGCCGGCGATGTCGGGATCCTTGCCGACCTGGTTGGGGTTGGCGTGGTGGCGGGTGTGCTTGTTCATCCACCACGAGTAGCTCATGCCGACGAGCAGGTTGCCGACGAGTCGGCCGATCCGATCGTTCGCCGGGCCCGAGGCGAGCACCTGGCGGTGTGCGGCCTCGTGCGAGAAGAACGCGAACTGGGTGAAGAGGATGCCGAGGGCGGCCGCGATGAGCAGCTGCAGCCAGCTGTCGCCGAGCAGCACGAAGCCGGCGCCGGCGGCGGCGAGCGCGAGTCCGAGGCCGGTCATCAGGGTGATGTAGAACCAGCGGGCCCGACGGAGCAGACCGGTTTCGCGGATGACCTGGGCGACGGCGGTGAACTGGCGTGCCGGATCGACCTTCGCGTCTGTGCGAGGGGTGGTGGATCGGATCGCCCCGAGCGATGCGGCGCCCAACGGGACGGCGGGGTTCGAGATCTGTGAATCCATCCGATCGGCGGCCCACCCGGAAGGGGTGAAGGCCGTGCATACGCCAAGGGCAAACGCCGATCGCTGTCCCCAGCCTAGGGGGTCGGGCTGGGAATCGGCCCTGCGTCATCCGAACCACCCGAAGAAGGTGTGGGCGCGGTCGCCGAAAATGCCGGAAGATCATCATGTGAACGATCACGCGCCCGACCGGGTCGACCCTGAGCTGGGTCGTGGCCGGGCTCCGAACATCCGCGATGTCGCCCGGCTGGCGGGGGTTTCGTACCAGACGGTCTCGCGGGTGCTCAACGATCACCCCAGCATCCGGCCCTCCACCCGGGAGCGCGTGCTCGAGGTGATCGCCGAGACCGGCTACCGCCCGAACCCCGCGGCCCGGGCGCTCGTGACGAGCCGCTCGCGCACGATCGGCGTGCTCACCTCGCAGAGTTTCCAGTACGGCCCGGCGACGAGCATCGCGGCGATCGAGATCGCGGCCCGGGATGCCGGCTACCGCTCGAGCGTCACGTCGATCGCGTCGACCGACGTCACGTCGATCCGCGCGGCGCTCGACTACCTGATGAGCCAGTCGGTCGAAGCGCTCGTGGTGATCGCCCCGCAGCAGCGGGTGCTCGAGGTCATCGCCGAGATCGCCCCCGACGTGCCCTACGTCACGCTGCAGACCGCCGATCTCGCCGACGGACACGGGATGTCGACCGACCAGACCCTCGGCGCGCGGCTCGCCACCCGGCACCTCATCGAGCTCGGGCACACCGAGATCCTGCACATCTCCGGCCCCCAGGACTGGATCGAGGCCGAGGCCAGGATGCAGGGCTACCTCGAGGAGATCGACGCCGCCGATCTGCGCACCCGGGCCCCGATCCTGGGTGACTGGAGCGCGCACTTCGGCTACTACGCGGGTCTCGAGCTGCTGCGCTTCCGCGACTTCTCCGCGGTGTTCGCCAGCAACGACCAGATGGCGCTGGGCTTCATGCACGCCTGCCGCGACATGGATCTGCGGATTCCCGAGGACATCAGCCTCGTCGGTTTCGACGACATCCCGGAGGCGGCGCACTTCGCCCCGCCCCTCACGACGGTGCGTCAGAACTTCTCGGAGATCGGGCGGCGTGCGGTCGCACTGCTCATGGCCGAGCTGCGCGGCGCGGTGCCGGATCACGACCTCGTCGTTCCCGAGCTCATCGTGCGGGAGTCGACGGCGGCTCCGCCACCCGGCATGCGGGGCTGACGCCTCGCAGGTCACGTTCCGGTCACGGGTGCTCTTTCGGGTTTGCGGATGTGACCGTTTCGTGTTTAGCATGGGCCGTCTCGTGTGACCGGTCACATGAACGATCACATCCCGAGGCGAGAACGGTTTCGAACAGACGATGGAGTCACACGTGAGTGAGCGGCAAGCGGTGCGTGCGGGAATCCCCGGCGCGTCGACCGACTTCACCCCGGAACTCCAGGTCACCATCGCCCGCGTGCGGGAAGACGTCGCCGCCCTGCACGCCGAACTCGTGCGCTACGGGCTCGTCGTCTGGACGGGCGGCAACGTGTCGGCGCGCGTGCCCGGTGCCGACCTGTTCGTCATCAAGCCGAGCGGCGTCTCCTACGACGAACTCGCCCCCGCGAACATGATCCTCTGCGACCTCGACGGCGCGATCATCCCCGACACCCCCGGCGCCGACCGCGCCCCGTCGAGCGACACCGCGGCCCACGCCCACGTCTACCGGAACATGCCGGAGGTCGGCGGGGTCGTGCACACCCACTCGCCGTACGCCACCGCCTGGGCGGCGCGCGGCGAAGCGATCCCCTGCGTGCTCACCGCGATCGCCGACGAGTTCGGCGGCGACATCCCGGTCGGCCCCTTCGCGGTCATCGGCGACGCCTCGATCGGTGAGGGCATCGTCAGCACGCTCACCGGGCACCGCTCGCGCGCCGTGCTGATGCAGGGCCACGGGCCGTTCACGATCGGCTCCGACGCGCGGGACGCCGTCAAGGCGGCCGTCATGGTCGAGGATGCGGCGCGCGCCGTGCACCTCGCCCGCCAGCTCGGCGACCCGCAACGGCTTCCGGCCGCGACGATCGACGCGCTGTTCGCGCGTTACCAGAACGTCTACGGACAGCACCCCGACGGGGCGCTGTCATGACCACAGGACTCCCCGGGCAGCAGCCCGGACGAGAGGCCCGGCTTTCATGGACGAAGCCGGCCATTGCACTAACGACAACGGCGTCCATTCAGAAAGGAATCACACAGTGAAGAAGCGAAGTGTGCTCGCGCTCGTCGCCTCCGCTGCCCTCGCGCTCGGCCTCGTGGCCTGCGCCCCGGCCGCAGATGGTGGCAGCGAAGGCGATGGCGGCCTGATCGGCATCGCCATGCCCACCCGTTCCTCGGAGCGCTGGATTCAGGACGGCGACGCCCTGAAGGCCCAGTTCGAGGAGGCCGGCTTCGAGGTCGACCTGCAGTACGCAGAAGACGACATCCCGACTCAGGTCAGCCAGATCGAGAACATGGTCACCAAGGGCGCTGTCGCGCTCGTCGTGGCCGCGATCGACGGCACCACCCTCACCACCGTGCTCGAAGAAGCCGCCAGCCAGGATGTCGTCGTCATCGCGTACGACCGCCTGCTGCGTGACACCGAAGCGGTGAGCTACTACGCCACGTTCGACAACTTCAAGGTCGGACAGCAGCAGGCGTGGTCGGTGCTCAACGGCCTCGGCCTGACCGAGCTCGACGGCACCCCGATCGCGGACGCCCCTGCCGGACCGTTCAACATCGAGCTGTTCGCCGGCTCGCTCGACGACAACAACGCGTTCTTCTTCTTCGATGGCGCGTGGAGCGTGCTCGAGCCGCTGATCGAAGACGGAACGCTCGTCGTGAAGTCGGGTCAGACCGACATCGAGCAGGTCGCCACGCTGCGCTGGGACGGTGAGACCGCTCAGAGCCGCATGGAGGACATCCTCGCGTCGCAGTACTCCGACGGCTCGACGGTCGACGCCGTGCTGTCGCCCTACGACGGCATCAGCCGTGGCATCATCTCCGCCCTGACCGACGCCGGCTACACCGTCGGCGCCGACTTCCCGATCATCTCGGGTCAGGACGCGGAGTTGGACAGCGTCAAGGCGATCATCGCCGGTGAGCAGTACGCGACCATCTTCAAGGACACGCGCCTTCTCGCCGCCAAGGCCGCCGAGATCACCATCGCCGCGCTGAGCGGCGAGGAGCCGGAGATCAACGACACCGAGACGTACAACAACGGCGTGAAGGTCGTGCCGTCGTACCTCCTCGAGCCGTTCATCGTCGTGGCGGACAACATCCAGGAGCAGCTGGTCGACAGCGGCTACTGGACCGACGAGGAGATCAACGGCTAAGTCCGTTTTCTCTTCACCACTCCTGGTGGGGGGAGCTACGCTCCCCCCACCAGGAGTTCCCGAATACAACGTCGTTTCTTAGAAAGCTGGTCGGATCGCGATGGCGAACATCCTTCTCGAGATGCGGGACATCACCAAGACGTTCCCGGGCGTCAAGGCCCTGCAGAACGTGTCTCTCGAGGTCGAGCCCGGCGAAGTGCACGCGATCTGCGGCGAGAACGGTGCCGGCAAGTCGACCCTCATGAAGGTGCTGTCGGGCGTCTACCCGCACGGCTCGTACGACGGCTCCATCCTCTTCGAGGGCCGCGAGATGAACTTCCGCACGCTGCGCGACAGCGAGGCCGAAGGCATCGTCATCATCCACCAGGAACTCGCGCTCAGCCCCTACCTCTCGATCGCCGAGAACATCTTCCTCAACAACGAGGTGAAGGGCCGCTTCGGTCTCATCGACTGGAACAAGGCCAACCAGGAGGCGAAGAAGCTTCTCGCCCGCGTCGGGCTCAACGAGAACCCGACCACCAAGATCCGCGACATCGGCGTCGGCAAGCAGCAGCTCGTCGAGATCGCGAAGGCGCTCAGCAAGCGCGTCAAACTGCTCATCCTCGACGAGCCCACGGCGGCGCTCAACGACGAGGACTCCGACCACCTGCTCGACCTGATCCTGCACCTCAAGGGTCAGGGCATCACGAGCATCATCATCAGCCACAAGCTCAACGAGATCAAGAAGGTCGCCGACCGCGTCACGGTCATCCGCGATGGCAAGGCGATCGAGACGATCGCCAAGACGGACGTCACCGAAGACCGCATCATCAAGGACATGGTCGGCCGCGACCTCGAGCACCGCTATCCCGACCACACCCCGCACATCGGTGAGGAGGTGCTGCGCGTCGAGGACTGGACGGTCCACCACCCGCAGGACCCCAGCCGCGTCGTCGTCGACAACGTCGACCTCACGGTGCGGGCCGGCGAGATCGTCGGCATCGCCGGGCTCATGGGTGCAGGGCGCACCGAGTTCGCGATGAGCGTCTTCGGACGCTCCTACGGCACGCGCATCTCGGGCAAGATCTTCAAGAACGGCAAAGAGATCCGCATCCGCAACGTCGCCGAGGCGATCGACAACGGCATCGCCTACGCGACCGAAGACCGTAAGTACTACGGGCTCAACCTCATCGAGGACATCAAGCGCAACATCTCGGTCGCGTCGCTCAAGAAGCTCTCCAGCGGCGGACTGGTCAACGACGGCGAAGAGTTCAAGGTCGCCAACCAGTACCGCAAAGAGATGAACATCAAGGCGCCGAACGTGCTCGTGCCGACCGGCAAGCTCTCCGGCGGCAACCAGCAGAAGGTCGTGCTGTCGAAGTGGATCTACTCCGCCCCCGACGTGCTCATCCTCGATGAGCCCACCCGCGGTATCGACGTCGGCGCCAAGTACGAGATCTACACGATCATCAACCGGCTCGCCGCCGAGGGGAAGGCGATCATCGTCATCTCGTCGGAGCTGCCCGAGCTCATCGGCATCTGCGACCGCATCTACGCCCTGTCCGAAGGCCGCATCACCGGGGAACTCCCGATCGAGAAGGCAACCCCCGAAGCACTCATCAAGCTCATGACCATGGAGGCTCCGCGCTGATGTCCGAACCGACCACTCGCCCGCCGTCGATCCCGACCGACGCGCCCCCGGTGAACCGCTTCACGTCGGCGCTGGCCCACGTCGTCACCGACCTCGGCCGCAACGGCATCTTCGTCGCCCTCATCGCGGTCGTCGTGCTGTTCTCGATCACGACGAGCGGCGTTCTGCTGAGGCCGCAGAACATCTCCAACCTCATCGTGCAGAACGGGTACATCCTCGTGCTCGCGATCGGGATGGTGTTCATCATCGTCGCCGGGCACATCGACCTCTCGGTGGGGTCGGTGGCCGCCTTCATCGGCGCCATCTCGGGCGTTCTGGTGTCGCCGTTGTATCTCGGCCTGCCGTGGTGGGCCGCGATCGTCATCTCTCTGCTCGTCGGGGCGGTGGTGGGGGCCTGGCAGGGCTTCTGGGTCGCCTTCGTCGGCATTCCAGCGTTCATCGTGACGCTGGCCGGGATGCTCATCTTCCGAGGTCTGGCGCTCGTCGCCCTCGGCAACCAGAACATCGGATCGTTCCCGGCCGAGTACCGAGCGCTCGGCAACGGCTTCCTCAGCTTCCTCGAGGTGCCGTACGGCGCTCGGGGACACATCGACCTCATCACCCTCGCGGCGGGTGCGCTCGCGATCATCGGCATCGTCGTGCAGTCGCTGCGCACCCGGCGCGGTCGCCAGAGCTACGCCCAGGAGGTCGAGCCGCTCGGCTGGTTCCTGCTCAAGATGGCCCTCGCCGTCTTCGGCATCGGCGCGTTCACCTTCGCGCTCGCCCAGGCGAAGGGTCTGCCGATCACGCTCATCGTGCTCGCCGCGCTCGTGCTCATCTACGGCATCATCCAGAACCGGTCGGTCTTCGGTCGCCACGTCTACGCGATCGGCGGCAACCGCCACGCCGCCGAACTGTCGGGCATCAAGACCCGCCAAGTGGACTTCTGGCTGTTCGTCAACATGGGCACCCTCGCGGCGCTCGCCGGCCTGATCTTCACGGCGCGCCTCAACCTGGCCGGTCCGAAGGCGGGTGACGGCTTCGAGCTCGAGGCCATCTCGGCCGCCTTCATCGGCGGTGCCGCGGTGCAGGGCGGCGTCGGCACGATCGGCGGCGCGATCATCGGCGGTCTCATCATCGGTGTGCTCAACAACGGCATGTCGCTGATGGGGATCGGCATCGAGTGGCAGCAGGCCGTGAAGGGCCTCGTACTGCTGCTCGCCGTCGCCTTCGACGTCTTCAACAAGCGGCGCTCCGGCGGTCGTTGACACATGGGGTGTTGACACCATGATCGAGCGCGACCCCGCCCTGTTGCCCGGCCCGACGGCCGGCCAGTGGCAGGGTCGCGCTCGACTGGTGTTCGCAGCTTCGGTCGGGTTGCTGCTGGTCACCCTCGGAGCGCTCGGGTTCGGCTGGCGGCCGCATCCCGTCGTGCTGATCGTCCCCGGCGTCGTCATTCTGGCGGGGTTCGTCGCCTGGATCGTCCTCGGCGAGTCCGCCCTGCGCCGGATGCGGGCGGAGCACGACAGCGGCTACTCGACGACCCTCGACGTGAGCGAGATCGATCTGCGCGATCCGCGCACCGGCGTGCTGGTCCGCGCCGCGGGGGAGCCCCCCGTCCAGCCGCGGCAGGAGGCGCTGGTCTGGCGGATGTTGCAGTTCCCGCGCGGCTCACTGCTGGACCGCTCGCCGCGGGACTGACCTCAGCGCCCGCGCAGGCGCTGCGTCAACCGGTGCGCGTGCTCGAGCAGCAGTCGCCCGAGCTCCGGCCGGCGGTCGGCCGAGAACCGGGCTTCGATTCCGGTGAGGCTGAGCGCCCACGCGGGCTGATCGGAACCGTCGAACACGGCGGCGCCCATTCCCCAGCTGCCTTCGACGAGGAGCCCGGGGTTGAGCGCGTACCCGGCGGCACGCGTCGCGGTCACCCGGTCTCGTATGCGCGCAGGTTCGTGCGCCGGCCCGAACGCCGAGAGGTCGGCCGCGGAGAGGTAACGATCGACGGCGGCATCGGGCAGGAACGCGAGGATCGCCAGCCCCGCCGACGCGACGCCGAGCGGAAAGCGGATGCCCTCGTGCAGCACGTGGGAGCGGATCGGGAAGGCGCCGTCTTCGCGCAGCAGGCAGACGGTCTCGTCGCCGCGGCGGGCGGAGAGGAACGCGCTCTCGCCCGTCGCCTCGGCGAGAGCCCGCACGATGGGTCGCGCGGGCGCTGTGATGTCGTAGCGCTCGGCGGCGGCGGCGCCGAGCAGGTAGAGCTCGGGGCCGGGAACCCACCGCCCCGACAGGGCGTCGTGGTCGACGAAGCCTTCGGCGGCAAGCGAGGCGAGGAGCCGGTGCGCGGTCGGTCGGGTGAGACCCGTCGCGGTGGCGACCGCTGAGGCGCTCACGCCGCGCGGCATCGCGGCGCCCACGGCGCGCAGCACCGCGGCGGCGCGACCGATCACCTGCGTACCCGGAACCGACGTCATGTCCACATTATGGACAGCAGAGGGGGCGAAAGGCCACATCTCGACCGACTTTCGACAGAACCGCAAGCGCCGCATACGCTGATTTCGACCACGATGTGGACACGCACACGAAGGAGTGGCATGGCGCAGAAGATCTGGCCGTCTGCGGCGGAGGCGCTCGCCGGCGTCGTCGAAGACGGCATGACGATCGCGGTCGGCGGGTTCGGCCTGAGCGGCAACCCGACGAACCTCATCCGCGCGTTGCGCGACACCGGGGCGAAGAACCTCACGATCGTCTCCAACAACATGGGGGTCGACGGCAAGGGCCTCGGGCTGCTGCTCGAGAACAAGCAGGTGAAGAAGGTCGTCGCCTCGTACGTCGGTGAGAACAAGCTGTTCGCCGAGCAGTACCTGTCGGGGGAGCTCGACGTCGAGTTCGCCCCCCAGGGCACGCTCGCCGAGCGGCTGCGCGCGGGCGGCGCCGGCATCCCGGGCTTCTACACGCCGACCGGTGTCGGCACCCCGATCGCCGAGGGCAAACCCGAAGCCGAGTTCGACGGACGCCGGGTCATTCTCGAGCGCGGGATCGTCGCCGACGTCGCGCTCGTGCGCGCGCGGTGGGCCGACCCGTACGGCAACCTGCGCTACCGGCTCACGGCGCGCAACTTCAACCCGCTCGTCGCGACGGCGGGGAAGCTCACGATCGCCGAGGCGGAGGAGATCGTGGATGCGATCGAGCCCGACGACGTCATGACCCCCGGGATCTTCGTGCAGCGCCTCGTGCTCGCGGAAGACCTGACGAAAGAGATCGAGCAGAGGACGGTGCGCACTCGTGTGGACGCGTGACGAGATGGCCGCGATCGCGGCCCGTGACCTGAAAGACGGCGACTACGTCAACCTCGGCATCGGCATCCCGACGCTCGTCGCCAACAACCTGCCCGCCGGCGTCTCGGTCACGCTGCAGAGCGAGAACGGCATCCTCGGCATGGGTCCGTTCCCGTTCGAAGGCGAAGAGGATGCCGACCTCATCAACGCGGGCAAGCAGACGGTGACGCTGCTGCCCGGTGCCGCGGTGTTCGACTCGGCGATGTCGTTCGGCATGATCCGCGGGGGTCACGTCGCGACCGCGATCCTCGGGGCACTGCAGGTCGCGGGCAACGGCGACCTCGCCAACTGGACCATTCCCGGCAAACTCGTGAAGGGCATGGGCGGCGCGATGGATCTCGTCGCCGGCACCCCCTACGTCATCGTCGTCACCGAGCACGTCGCGAAAGACGGCTCGCCGAAGATCGTCGAGAGGTGCGACCTGCCGCTCACCGGGGTCGGCGTCGTCGACCGCATCGTGAGCGACCGGGCCGTCTTCGACGTCGTCGACGGCGGACTCGTGTTGCGCGAGATCGCGCCGGGGGAAGATGTAGAAGAGCTGCGGACGCTGACCGGCGCTCCGTTCGCCGTCGAACTGGAGGCACGCTGATGTCTGTCGTCATCGCGGGCTACGCCCGCACCCCGTTCTCCCGCTTCACCGGTCGGTTCGCCGACATCCCGGCATCCGACCTCGCGGCGCACGCCATCCGCGCGGCGCTCGTGCGGGCATCCGTCGAGGCCGCCGAGGTCGAGCGCATCTGGGGCGGCCAGGTGCTGCCGGCGGCCGCGGGCCAGGGCCCCATCCGTCAGGCGGCGGTCGGCGCGGGCATCCCGCTGTCGTCGCCCGCGATGACGATCAACGCCGTGTGCCTGTCGGGCATGGAGGCCGTCATCGCGGCCGCCCGCAACATCGAGGCGGGCGAGCACGGCATCGTCGTCGCGGCCGGCATGGAGTCGATGTCGCGCGCGCCGCACGCCTTCCGTGGCCGGGCCGGCGTGAAGTACGGCGCGATCGAGATGATCGACACGCTCGAACACGACGCGTTGCTCGACTCGTTCGAGCACGTCTCGATGGGGGCGTCGACCGAAGCCGGCAACGCCGACAACAACGTCACGCGCGAGGCGCAGGACGCCTGGTCCGCCGGGTCGCACCAGCGAGCGCTCGCCTCCGCTGCCTTCCTCGCCGAGGAGATCGCGCCGTACACCCTCACCTCGCGTGCGGGCGAGACGGTCGTGACGGATGACGACGGCGTGCGCGCCGACACGACGCCCGAGTCGCTCGCGAAGTTGCGGGGCGCGTTCTCGGCGGGCGGGTCGATCACCGCGGGCAACTCGTCGCAGATCACCGACGGCGCCGCCGCCCTGGTGCTGATGTCGGAGGAGACGGCGGCCGCGCGCGGCATCACGCCGCTCGCCCGCATCGAGAGTCATGCGGCCGTCGCCGGCCCCGACACGCGCCTGCACGCCCAGCCGGCCAACGCCATCCTCGCCGCTCTCGCGCGGCTCGAGGGCGTCACGCCGGCCCAGCTCGCGGCGGTCGAGATCAACGAGGCGTTCGCGGCGGTCGCGGTGCGCTCGGTCGAACTGCTCGGCATCTCGGGCGACATCGTCAACGCCCACGGGGGCGCGATCGCCCTCGGTCACCCCGTCGGGGCGTCGGGGGCCCGCATCGTCGGCACCCTCGCTCGCCAGCTCGTCGCGGCCGGCTCGGGATCCTATGGCGCCGCCGGGATCTGCGGCGGCGGCGGCCAGGGTTCCGCGATCGTGCTGCGCGCGATCTGAATGACCCGGAGCGGGTCGCCTGGTGGCGGGCGGCCCACTCCGTACCCGCGGCCGCGAAGCTGACGGTGCGGGCCGGCACGCCACCGAGCCGACCCGCACCGAGTCTGAGAGCGGATCAGTCCGCGTAGGGCCAGCCGGTGTACGCCTCGGCGAGGTAGGTGCTGCCCGCCGTCGACGAGACGACCGACTCGAGCTCGCCGAGCTGACGGCGGCGGTCGAAGTCGCTCGCCTCGGGCGTCGAGTGCAGCATGCTCGTCATCCACCATGAGAAGTGCTGAGCGCGCCAGATGCGGTGCAGGGCGCGCTCCTCGTAGCTGTCGATTCCCGCCGTGCCTTTCCCGGCGAAGAGGTCGAGCAGACCCTCATGCAGGATGCGCACGTCGTTGACGGCGAGGTTCATGCCCTTCGCCCCGGTGGGCGGCACGGTGTGAGCAGCGTCGCCGACGAGGAAGACGCGGCCCTTCTGCAGCTTGTGCGCGACGAACGAGCGGAACCGCAGCACATCGCGCTGGAAGATGTTCCCCTCCTTCAGGTCGCGTCCGGCGACGCGCGACTGGAGGGAGTCCCAGATCTGGGCGTCGCTCCACTCGTTCGGGTCCTGCTCCGGGTCGCATTGCAGGTACATGCGCTGAACGGTGTCGGAACGCTGGCTGATGAGCGCGAAACCGTTCTCGGAGTTGGCGTAGATGAGTTCCTCCGACGACGGCGGGGCCTCGCAGAGGATGCCGAACCAGGCGAACGGGTACTCGCGGAAGTAGCCGCCGGTCATCGAGCCGACGACGGCGGTGCGCGCGACGCTGCGGGAGCCGTCGGCGCCGATCACCACGTCGGCGACGATCTCGAACGGCTGGCCTGCGGCATCCTTTCCGACGACGCGGGGAGCCTCGGTCTGCCCGTCGAGCACCTCGAGGGCCTCGTGCTCGAAGCGGATGTCGCCGCCGTCGGCGATCCGCCGGGCGAGCAGGTCGATGAGCACCTCGTGCTGGGGATAGAGGTAGACGGCGCGGCCGACGAGCTTCTGGAAGTCGATGCGGTGCGACTCGCCGTGGAACTGCAGCTCGATGCCTTCGTGGCGGTGACCGTCGGTCAGCACCCGATCGGAGGCCCCGGTCTCGACGAGCAGGTCGACGGCGACGTTCTCGATGATGCCGGCGCGCACCGTCTTCTCGATGTCTTCCCGGGAGCGGTTGTCGATGACGATCGACTCGATGCCGTCTCGGTGCAGCAGGTGCGACAGCAGAAGACCGGCGGGGCCGGCGCCGACGATG
Source organism: Pseudolysinimonas yzui (assembly GCF_014653215.1). Taxonomy (GTDB): domain Bacteria; phylum Actinomycetota; class Actinomycetes; order Actinomycetales; family Microbacteriaceae; genus Pseudolysinimonas_A; species Pseudolysinimonas_A yzui. Next base: position 51,362 of record NZ_BNAI01000008.1, read on the forward strand.
GCGACGCGGGTGCGAACGGCAGGCGACATGCGATCTCCTTCGATCGTTTCGAGGACTGTCGACAGTGTTGCTGGGGGTCACGGCGCGTGGGGGGCTTTGCCCGTTCAATGGGATGTTGGATCGAGTCCTTCACAGGGTGTTGTGATGCGACTTCTTGTACTTTCGAAAGTTTGTTCGGTCGGGAAGGATGGGTTTCGGAAGGATTTCAGTCATGACCTCGACCTCAGCTCTCGCCGCCGCCGTTGCGGTGTTGCGTGATGTGCCGCGGTCGGTCTCGTCGTGCCGGGCGGCGTCGGATGCGTCGGTGATGGAGTGGTTGCGGCTGGCGGGGGAGGCGAAGGCGCTGGCGGATGCGCATCTGGCGCTCGCGGCGGGGGAGTTGAGGCGACGGTCGTCGCCGGAGTTGGGTGGGGCGGGGTTGGCGCGGCGGGAAGGCGCTCGCACGCCCGAAGAGCTGCTCAAGGTCGTGAGCGGGGTGACGGGCCGGGATGCCGTGGTCGCTCTCCGCGTCGGGCGGCTCGCGCAGACCGAGGGTTCGGTGCTCGGGGATGCCGTCGTCGACGGGTCGGTGTCGGTGCCGGCGGCCGAGGCGATCCGGGCGGGGCTGGACGGGGCTGCGGCGGATCCGGTGCTGGTGGCTGAGGCGACCGAGTTGCTGTGTTCCGAGGCGTCGACTCTCGACCCGGACCGGCTGCTGAAGCGGGCGCGGGAGGTGCGGGATGAACTCGATGAGGCAGGGATCGCGTCCCGGGAGGCGGTGTTGCGGGGTCGGCGGTCGTTGCGGCGGCTGGATCTGCGCGACGGGATGAAACGCCTCATCTGGGATTACGACCCGCTCACCGCCGGAGTCGTCGACGAGATCTACGACCGGGCGACCTCACCGCGACGCGGCGGGCCGAGGTTCGTCGATGCGGAGTCTGTGCGTCGGGCGACCGAGCTGGAGCGGGATGAGCGCACGACGGAGCAGATCGCGTCGGATGCGTTCACTGAACTGCTCCGCCAAGCCGGTGGGCTCGACGGAAGTGTGTTGCTCGGGAAGGGGACTCCGGCCGTGCGGGTTCTGGTGCCGGCATCCGACCTCATCGCCGGAACCGGCCATGGGGTGATCGAAGGATCCAACGAGGCGATCTCGATCGGCACCGTGCGGGCCCTCGCGTGCGCCAACGGCACCCGAACCGCGTTGATCGACTCGCTCGGCAATGTGCTCGACCTCGGACGCGAACAACGCCTCTACTCACGCCATCAGCGTGTCGCCCTCGCGATCCGCGACGGCGGATGCCTCTGGGCCGGCTGCGAACGGCCGCCCTCCTGGTGCGAAGCACATCACATCGACCATTACGTCAGAGACAAGGGCCGAACGGACCTCGAGCGAGGTGTTCTGCTCTGCAAGCATCACCACCTGAAACTGCACAACGAAGGCTGGCAGATCCGCCGACGAGAGGGCCGGTACTGGCTGCACCCGCCCCCGGATCGACCTCGACCCCCGGAGCTGCTCGTCACCAAGTCCCGAGCGATCCGCGAACACCTCAACCGAAGGCGGAGCGTGACCGCGTGAGGGTTTCCTCGATCTCCCGGGCCGCGGCGCGAAGCACGGCGACCGCACGTTGCTCGTCGACGCCGTCGCGGGGCAGCACGACACCGAGGGCGGCGACGACGGCGCCGTGGTCCCGTACGGGTACCGCGATCCCGGTCGAGACGCTCTCGATCGAGCCCGGAGAGGCGGCGAAGCCCAGCCGCCGCACCTCCGCGAGTTTGCGGCGCAGCGCCTCGGGGTCGGTGAGGGTGCCGGGGGCGAGTTCCTGGAGCGGGGCAGCCAGCACCCGTTCGAGCACCTCGGGCGGGGCTGCCGCGAGCAGCACGAGTCCCGACGACGACGCGTGCAGCGGCAACCGGCCGGCGATGCGGGTGATGTTGGCACCGGCGTCGGGGTGTGACAGCCGTTCCAGAAACAGCACCTGGTCGTCATCGAAGACGCCGAGCTGGGTGTGCTGCCGTAGCGCCGCCTGCACCTTCTCCATCGCAGGGAGGGCGGCCTGCCGCAGACCGAGAGCGAGCGAGCCGCGGGTCGCCAACTCCCAGAGACGCATCCCGACTCGGGCCCGCCCGTCCTCGTCGCGTTCGAGCAGTCCCGACTCGACGAGGTCAGTGATCAGGCGATGCGCGGTCGAGGTGGGAAGGTCGGCGCGCCGGGCGATCTCGCTCGGCGACTGCGCCGTGTGCTCGGCATCGAAGGTGGCCAGCACCCGCACCAGACGCGCGATCACGCTGTCGCCCGAGCGTGAGTTCGCCATGCTCCGACCATATGCCGAAGGGGCACGCGACCGGGGTCGTCGAAATCGTCAACAATTTTGGCTACATTCAGACGGTGATCATCGACTGCCACGGCCACTACACGACGACGCCCCCCGGGGTGGGTGCCTGGCGCGACGCCCAGGTCGCGGCTCTCAGCGGCGGCCCCGCGCCTGCCCCGGGCCCCTTCCCGGTGAGCGACGACGAGATCCGCGAGAGCATCGAGGGTGGTCAGCTCCGGGTGCAGCGCGAGCGCGGCATCGACGTGACGCTGTTCTCGCCGCGGGCATCCTGGATGGGGCATCACGTCGGGGACGCGACCACGTCACTGGAGTGGACCATCCGGCAGAACGACCTCATCAAGCGGGTCTGCGATCTGTTCCCGCGCAACTTCGTGCCGGTCGCCCAGCTGCCGCAGTCGCCCGGGGCCACGATCGACAGCTCGGTGCGGGAGCTGCGGCGCACCGTCGGCGAACTCGGATTCGTCGCCGTCAACATCAACCCCGACCCCACGGGCGGCTACTGGACCGGACCCGACCTCGGCGACCGCTACTGGTGGCCGCTCTGGGAGGCGATGCAAGAGCTGGACGTTCCCGGCATGTTGCACGTCAGCCAGGCCGAGAATCCGTTCTTCCAGACCACCGGCTCCTACTACCTCTCCGCCGACACCACCTTCTTCGTGCAGGCGCTCAGCAGCGGCTTCATGAAGGATCAGCCGGCGTTGCGCCTCGTCATCCCGCACGGTGGCGGGGCGATCCCGTTCCACTGGGGGCGTTTCCAGGGCATGAGCGTGCGCGAGGGCTGGGACTTCGAGGGCTCCACCGAACGCCTCTACTTCGACACCTGCGTCTACCACCAGCCCGGCATCGACCTGCTGCTCGACGTCGTGCCGACCCAGCGCGTGCTGTTCGGCTCCGAGATGCTCGGGGCGGTGCGCGGTGACAACCCCACGACCGGCTCCGGCTGGGACGACACCGGCCGGTACCTCGAAGCGTCCGCGCTCTCCGCCGACGACCGGCAGCGCGTGTACTCCGGGAATGCGCTCGCGGTGTACCCGCGGCTGGCCGACTACCTCTCCTGAGGTGGCGCGTCCTCGAGCAGGTGCTCGAAGTACTCCATCGAGCGGTCCGACGAGCTGACCAGCTGGCGGTAGACCCCACCGGCGCGTGCGTGCGGGTGGCCCGGGGGGAGGTAACTGCGCAGCAGGGCCTCCGAGATGCCGTCGGCGGCGAGTCGCAGCAGCCGCACCAGATCGTCGACGGGGGAGTGGTCGTTGGGCACGACGACGCTCACGGTGCCGACGACGACCTCCTGGGAACCTCGGATCGGCACGGCGATGCCCCGCGACTCCTCGAAGATCCAGCCCTCCGAGACCGCGAAGCCGGAACGGCGGGCCGCGGCGACGGCCTCCCGCAGTTGCTCGGGGGTCGAGAGGCTCGACGCCGTGATCGGCGCGAGACCGCGCTCGAGCACCCGGTCGAGCAAGTCGTCGTCCGCGTGGGCGAGCAGCACGATGCCGCTCGACGAGTGCTGTAGCGGGATGCGGCCGCCGACGATCGACGCGTTGACGACGGCATCCCGCGACGAGAGTCGCTCGATGACGAGCACATCGAGCCCCGACCGCACCAGCAACTGGGTGTGCTGCCGCACCCGCGACTGGATCGCATGCAGGAAGGGCAGGGCAATCTCCCGCAACCCCAGAGCCCCGGGGGTGCGGCTGCCCATCTCCCAGAGCCGGTTGCCGACGCGGTAGCTGCGGTCCGGCATCCGCTCGAGCAGGCCGTGCTCGACCAGTTCGCTGACGATGCGGTGCGCCGACGACATCGGGATGCCGGCGCGTTCCGAGATCTCGCTGAGAGAGAGGAACGGGGCCTCGAACGAGAACGTGTCGAGCACCCGCACCACGCGGCTGATCGCCGAGACACCGTTCGACTGTCGCGCCATCGCCCAAGCTCCTTCGCTCGGCCACACCTTACTTCCTATGAAAGGCAGCAACGAGGCGAGTTCCATTGGGTGGCTCCTACACTCCGCAGCTATGACATCCGAGAGTTTGGCCCAGGCCATCGCCCGCACCGGCAACGCCGTCGAGCTGCTGCGCAACCAGGACTGGCCGTCGATCACCTTCCCGATCAAGCCGGAGTTCACCAACTGGCGCGACGAGCAGCGCGCCTGGTCGTCGACCGTCGCGATCATGGACCAGTCGCACCACATGACGCAGCTCTTCCTGTGGGGCGGCGACGTCATCCCGATGCTGTCGGCGATCTCGCCGAACACCTTCGCCACCTTCCGCGCCGGCATCGCCAAGCAGCTGATCGCCGTCAACCACGCCGGCTATCTGATCGGTGACGGCATCCTGTTCTACAACTCCGACGACGCCGAAGGGCTGGTGCTGATCGGCCACCACATCCTCATCGACTGGGTGCGGTTCAACGCCGAGAAGGCGCAGGCGGTCGGCAAAGACGTGCACCACCGGCTCGAAGCCAACTCGGCGATGCGCGGCGGCGTCGACCCCACCTTCTACCGCTACGAACTGCAGGGCCCCGAAGCCGACAAGGTGATGCAGAAGCTCTGGGGCACCATCCCCGAGGTGAAGTTCTTCCACATCGCCGATGTCGAGATCGCCGGCAAGAAGGTCAAGGCGCTCCGACACGGCATGGCCGGTCAGCCCGGATTCGAGTTCTACGGCCCGTACGCCGACGGCCCCGCGATCATCGCGGCGCTCCAGGCGGCGGGTGCCGAGTACGGCATCACGATGGTCGGCGCGAAGGCCTACTCGTCGTCGCCGCTGGAATCCGGATGGGTGCCCACCCCGTTCCCGGCGATCTGGGATGACGACTTCGCCGAGTACCGCGAGTGGTTGCCCGCCGCCCGTGCCGGGTCGATCGGCGGCTCGCTGTACTCGACCGACGTGCACGACTACCAGTTCACCCCGTTCGACCTCGGGCTCGGCCGCTCGGTCAAGTTCGACCACGACTTCCACGGCCGCGAAGCCCTCGAGAAGCACGCCGCGTCACCGTCGCGGCGCAAGGTCACCCTGCTGTGGAACGCCGACGATGTCGCGGCGATCGTGAGATCGCAGATCGAACCCGGCATTCCGGCGAAGTTCCTCGACTTCCCGAAAGCGCGGTACGGCTTCTACCAGATGGACCGGGTCGAGTTGGGGGGCGAGTTCGTGGGCATCTCGACCGACGCCGGCTACATCGCCTACGACCAGCTCTACATGTCGCTCGCCACCCTCGACACCGGGGTTCCCGAGGGTGCGGTCGTCGAGGTCCTCTGGGGCGAAGACCCGATCTCGCACAAGCCGCAGGTCGACCAGAAGCACCGGCAGGTGCGCATCCGTGCCACGGTCGCGCCCGCGCCGTACCACGAGTACGCGCGGAGCGTCTATCGCGCCGACGACTGAGCGGCGGGGTCGCCGGCGGCGGTCTGTGCCGCCGCCCGGGCGGCGTCGCGATCGGCGCGCAGCTCGGTGATGATCTCCAGCTGCACGCGGGTCAGCTCCATCAGTTCCTCGATCTCGCGCTTCGCGGCGACATCGGTCTCGAAGTCGTGCCGGGCGAGCGCCGCAGCCACGGCATCCTGTCGTTTCGCCGCGATCAGCAGGATCGAACCCTGCAGCCCGGCGATCATGCTGAGGAACAGGTTGAGCAGGATGAACGGGTAGGGGTCCCAGCCGTCGGTGACGACGTTGACGATCGCCCAGACCGCCATCACCGCGATGAAGGCCACGACGAAGCGCCACGACCCCATGCCGTTGCGCATCACGTCGGCGGCGAGTTCGCCGCGGCTGAGCGAGCGGCGGTGTTCGTCGTGCCAGGTCATGCCGGGCTCCTGACCGGAACGCCGGCGACGAGCACGGGGGAGTTGGCGTTGAGCAGCACCTCGTGGATGACGCTGCCGATCGGCGAGCGTTCGATGCCCGTCGAACCCGGACCGATCACCAGCAGGGCCTTCGTGCGGGCCACGTCGAGCAGTGCGGCAGAGGCGGCCCGGGTCGAGCGTCGCGCCTGCACGACGAGCGCCGGCTGGATCGCGTGAACGTGGGCGAGGGCGGCCTGGAGCGGCCGGTCGTCGACGATCGTGCCCTCGGCGGGGCGGACGGCGTGCAGCAGGGTCAGCTCCTCGCCTCGGTCGGCGGCCTCGCGGGCGGCGATCTCGACGATGTGCTGAGCAGTCTCCTCGCGGTCGATCCCCGCGACGACGCCGCGGCGGAACCGCACGTCGGTGCTCGGGATGACCGCGACCGTGCACGTGCACGCCGCGGCGATCTGCACGCTGAGTGAGCCGAGCACCCGTCCGCTGCTGAAGCCGGTCTTGTGGGTGCCGACGACGAGCACGTCGTCGGGATTCGCGAAACGCGTCAGCTCCCAGGGCACCGAGCCTTCGAGCAACTCCGCCCGTACGTCGAGCAGCGGCAGCTCGGCGCCGAGTCGGGTGCGCGTGTGCTCAAGCAGCCGCCGCCCGATCTCGATCGCCTCGGCGCGGAAGTCGGGGCCCATCCGTCCACCTTCGGTGTCGACGACGTGCACGAGCACGAGCGGCGCCGCGATGCGGCCCGCGCGGGTGACCGCCCACGCGAGTGCCGCGTCAGACGGGGCCGAGCCGTCGATGCCGACGATGTAGCGCATGTGTTCCTCCCGGTTCGTCCATCGCGATCATCGCCCGAGCCCGCACGAAAGCCCAGGGACATTGGTCCCATCGGGTGGCTACACTCGGACAATGGGTGAGGGTCTGGGAGCCTCCGATACTCCTCAGTCAGAACTCGAGCGCTCGACTGAGGAACTGATCACCCACGCGCGGCGGGTGCTGGCCGCGCAGGGCCGTGTACGCGAACTGCTGCGGGTGACGCGGGTCGTGGTCGAGCAGATCGAACTCGACCGGGTGTTGCGCACCATCGTCGAGGCCGCGGTCTCGCTCTCCGGCGCCCGGTACGGAGCGCTCGGCGTCATCGCTCCGACCGGAGGCCTCGAGCAGTTCATCCACGTCGGCATGCCCGGCGATGTCGCCGAGCTGATCGGTCACCTGCCGGAGGGACGCGGCATCCTCGGTGCCGTGATCGACACCGGAGCCGCGATCCGCCTCGAACACCTGGGAAGCGACGAGCGCTCGTCGGGGTTCCCCGCCCACCACCCGCCGATGGACTCGTTCCTGGGCGTTCCCGTCGTCGTGCGCGGCGAGGTCTTCGGCAACCTCTACCTCACCGACAAGACCGACGGGCCGTTCTCGGCCGAAGACGAAGAGCTGGTCGCCGCGCTCGCGGCCACGGCGGGCATCGCGATCGACAACGCCCGGCTGTTCGCCGAGAGCCGACGGCGGGAACGCTGGAGCGCGGCTCTGGCCGAGATCAGCGCGACCCTGCTCTCGGGCGAGGTCGACGACCCGCTCGCCGTGGTCGTCGAGACCGTCGCGACGGCGGTCGGTGCCGAGCTGGCCTGCCTGGTGCGGCCGGTCGGCGACGAGGAGCTGCTGATCGAACTCGCGCGTGGCGAGGGTGCCGAATTGCTCGAGGGAACCCGGGTCGCGTCGGCGGGTTCGCTCGTGCGGCAGGCGCTCGACAGCGACGCCCCCGTCGTCGTCGAGGCGCTCGCGGCTCGCGAGGGTATCCCGGGAACGGGGGCCTACGGACCGACCGTGGCGATCCCGCTCATCGTCGAGGGCCGGGCGCTCGGCGCCCTCACCATCTCGCGTCCCGTCGGCAGCGAGCGGTTCACGACGGCGGATCTGGAGATGGCCGCCGACTTCGCCCGCCAGACGAGCGTCGCGATCGCCTTCGCGCAGGCCCGGCTCGATCGCGAGCAGCTCGAGCTGGTCGAGGAGCGCACCCGCATCGCGCGCGACCTGCACGACCACGTCATCCAGCGGTTGTTCGGGGCGGGGCTCGCCCTGCAGTCGGCGGCGTCGCTCGCCGACCCGGTGCTGGCGTCCCGCATCACGCAGCAGATCGATGCGATCGACTCCGCGATCTCCGAGATCCGCACCGCGATCTTCACGCTCCAGACCCGGCCCGAGGCGGCGCGACCCGGGTTGCGGCACCGGGTGCTGGATGTCGCGAGCGAGGCCGGCTCGACGCTCGGCTGGAGTCCGCGGATCGCGTTCGGCGGCGCCGTCGACCTGTTCGTCGACGAAGAGCTCGCCGACGACATCGTCGCCGTCGTGCGGGAGGGTCTCGCCAATGTCGCGCGTCACGCCCGGGCGGCGCGCGGCGAGGTGCGCGTCGAGATCGTCGGCGATCAGCTCATCGTGATCGTCGAGGACGACGGCGACGGGCTTCCGGCGCGGCCGACCCGGTCGAGCGGTACGAGCAATCTGGCGGAGCGCGCGACCGCCCGGGGAGGCACGTTTGCGCTCGCCCCCGGCGACCCGCGCGGCACCCGGCTGGAGTGGTCGGTACCATTCGCCCAGGAGGACCTATGACGCGCGTGTTCCTGGTCGACGATCACGAGATCGTGCGGCGCGGCATCGCCGAACTCGTCGACGCCGAACGTGATCTCGAGGTGGTCGGCGAGGCCGGCGACATGCGGCAGGCGCTCGCCCGCATCGCGGCGGTGCAGCCCGATGTCGCGGTGCTCGACGTGCGGCTGCCCGACGGCAACGGCATCGACCTGTGCCGGGAGATCCGGTCACGTCATCCGCAGATCGCCTGCCTGATCCTCACCGCGTACGACGACGACGAGGCGGTGCGTTCCGCGGTGCTCGCCGGTGCGGCCGGCTACGTCGTGAAGGATGTGCGCGGCCAGGCGCTGCTCGAGGACATCCGCAAGGTGGCCGCCGGGAAGCAGTTGCTCCCGGCCTCGGCGGGGCGCCGGGTCGTCGAGTCGCTCGTCGCGACGCCCGCTGATCCTGCCGACCCCGGCCTCAGCCTGCGCGAGCGGCAGGTGCTCGAGTTCATCGCCGACGGGCTCACCAATCGCCAGATCGCCGAACGACTCGACCTCGCCGAGAAGACGGTGAAGAACTACGTGTCGGGCCTGCTCGCGAAACTGGGCCTCGAGTCCCGCACGCAGGCGGCGGTCTACCGCGTCACCACGCGCACCACCCCCGGTCAGTAGCAGACCCGGTCAGTAGCGGTCCGGCTCAGTAGCGGTCCGGCTCGGGCCCGCGGCGGAACAGGCGTCCCGTCACCGAGGTGGGGTGGATGCGCACCCACCGGTACTTCAACGTCGGCACCCACGGGGTGAGCGGAAGCTGATCGGCCGCGTCGATGTCGGCCTGCCGCTCCAGGCGTTCCGCGGTGCCCTTCACCACGACGCTGAAGGCGGTGTCGTCGTCGTAGCCGTCGACCTCGAACGCGACGTGCGGATTGGCGGTGAGTTCGGCGAGTTTCGACCCCGGCGCCGTGCGGAACTAGAGGTCGCCGCGCGACAGCACCGCGTTGACCGGAACGATGTCGATGTCGTCGAAGACGCTCAGGGCGAGCCGGCCGAAGGGCGCGGCGGCGACCCGGTCCCAGCACTCCTGCTCGTCGAGTTCACGTACGGGTTCGTCGGCTTCCATGCCCCGAGGATGCCGCCGGGCGACGACGCTGACCCGGGCCGAAGGTCCCGTCGGTCAGGCGGCGAGCCGCAGCAGGCGGTCGCGGCTGCGAGCGGTGGCAGGATGCCGGACCGTTCGCGGTGCGCCGTCGGGCTCGACCCGGGCGACGGCGGCGATCGCGTGCGCGAGGGCGCGATCCGACACGACCCGGCGCGCGCTGTCGTCGGCGAGCAGTTCGACGAGCACGTCGACCTCTTCGGCGGCACGGGCGGCGATGGGGAACCACGGCAACGCGCTGTGCCAGGCCCGGAAGGCGACGAGCAGGATGTCGTGACGCTGGTCGAGGTGGGCGCGTTCGTGCGCGATGACGGCGGAGAGTTCTTCGGAGCTGAGCCGGTCGAGCAGGCCGCGGGAGAGCACGGTGAGCGAATGCCAGCCGCGCGGCACGCAGTAGGCGAGCGGCACGCTGTCTTCGAGCACGAGGGTCTCGGCGCGCGTCGGGTGAGGCGAGGTGAGCAGCCAGAGCAGTTCCTGGTGCCGCTGCCGCGATCGCACGACGACGGTGACCGTGGCGGCGAGGTGACCCAGGAGGTAGCCGGTCAGGGCGATGGCGGCTCCGACCACGATGCCGCCGGGCACCACGGCGATCGGCATCAGGGCGAGACCGGCGGCGAGGAGGGCACCGATCATCGAGAACCCTCCGGCGAGCGCGATGACCTGCCAGAGCAGGAGGGCTCGCGCGGGCGCCCGCGTCGGCCAGGTGGCGCGGGCGAGCGCGATCGGCACGGGCACGGCAAGGGTGACGGCGATGAGGCCGAGTGCCGCGGCGACGACGAACCCGGGTCCGCTCATGCGGTGTCGGCGCGATTCGAGAGGAGGTCGCGCAGCACGGCGGCATCGGCGGCCGACACCCCGCCGACGAACCGTTCGAGTACGGCGCGCCGGTCGGCGGATTCGCCGAGGGCTTCGTGCAGCAGCTCGGCGACGTGGTCGGCACGGGATGCCGTGGCGGTGTAGCGATGCGGGCGCGCGCTGCGGTCGGCGCTCACGAAGCCCTTCTTCTCGAGCCGGCTGAGAACGGTGAGCACGGTGGTGACGGCGAGCTGCTTGCCCGAGGCGGCGTCGGCGACGCGGGGCAGGACGTCGTAGGCCGACAGCGACGTGCCGGACTCCCAGAGCGCGTGCATGACGGCCCGTTCGAGGTGACCGAGGTTGGCCACATCCACCTCCTGTTCTCTCGCGATTCTACTCCCTGTCGAACTAATTCGATTGGGTGTAGAAATAGTTCTACAGGACGTAGAAGTGCCTCGGGACCTTCGGCCCTACGACCGTGACCCGGGATGCACCAACCTGACCGAGGCGCACCGATTCGTGCGTCGTGAAAGGAGCACCCGCCGTGGACCCCCTCGATATCGCCCGCTGGCAGTTCGGCATCACCACCGTCTACCACTTCCTGTTGGTGCCGCTCACGCTCGGGCTGGGTCCCGTCGTCGCGTTCTTCCACTTCCGCTATGTCTCGACCGGCGACGAGAAGTGGCTGCGCCTGACGAAGTTCTGGGGCAAGTTGTACCTCGTCAACTTCATCCTCGGCGTCGCGACGGGCATCGTGCAGGAGTTCCAGTTCGGCATGGCCTGGAGCGAGTACTCGCGATTCGTCGGAGACGTCTTCGGCGCTCCGCTCGCGATGGAGGGGCTGCTGGCATTCTTCGTCGAGTCCACCTTCCTCGGCCTGTGGATCTTCGGCTGGGGGCGGCTGCCGAAGAAGGTGCACCTGGCGACGATCATCCTCGCCGTCGTCGGGTCGTGGATCTCGGCGTTCTTCATCATCGCCGCCAACTCCTGGATGCAGCATCCGGTCGGCGTCGAACTCGTCGACGGTCGCCCCGTGCTCGTCGACATCGGCGCCGTGCTCACCAACAACACCGCGATCGCCGCCTACACCCACACCCTGCTCGGCTCGGTCTCGGTGGCCGGCGGATTCCTGCTCGGCATCGCCTGGTACCAGTTGTGGCGCCGGCGCAAGGACGGGATCGACACCGTCGACGCGGGTGGCCGGGTCGTCGTCGGGGAGGCCCCCGAGATCGCCGGCCGTGACCGGGCCGACCACCGGGTGTGGCTCACCTCGTTGCGCGTCGGTGCGATCATCGCGATCGTCGGCTTCGCGGGCGTCGCGCTCACCGGCGACATCCAGGCGAAGCTGATGTTCGAGCAGCAGCCGATGAAGATGGCGGCCGCCGAGGCGGCATGCGAGACCGGCGCCGACTTCTCGGTCATCGCGATCGGCGACCTCGCCTCGCGCGACTGCTCCGAGGTGACGACCCTCATCGAAGTGCCCGGCCTGCTCGGCTTCCTCGCCAACGGCGACTTCGGTCAGACCGTGCTCGGCGTGAACGACCTCGTCGACCAGTACCGCGACAGCTATGGCGCCACCCTCCCCGAGGGCGAGCTGTACGGCGAACGTTCCGGGGCCGACGTGCAGTACGTGCCGATCATGTGGATCACCTACTGGGGCTTCCGCATGATGATCGGCTTCGGCGCCATCGCCGCCTTCGCGGCTGCCGTCGCGCTCTGGCTGACCCGCAAGGGCACCGTGCCGCGCTCGCCGTGGATCATGCGGCTCGCGATTCTCGGCATCCTCGCCCCGTTCGCCGCGAGCGCCGCGGGCTGGATCTTCACCGAGATGGGCCGGCAGCCGTTCGTCGTAGCGCCGAACCCCGACGTCAGCGGCATCGACGGGGTGTTCATGTTCACCGCCGCAGCCGTCTCTCCGGGGGTCACCGCGGGCGAGCTGTTGTTCTCGCTCATCACGCTCACCCTGGTCTACGCGGCGCTGCTCGTCGTCGAACTCACGCTGCTGGTGCGCTACGTGCGGGCCGGTGTCGCGGGGGCGATGCCGGAGCTCTCCCGCACCGACCGACCCGATGACCGCGCCGACGACGACGTGCTGTCGTTCGCCTACTGACGTCACGTTCCCAAGAAAGGACGACACCCGTGGATCTCTCCACCGTCTGGTTCATCGCGATCGCCGTGCTGTGGATCGCCTTCCTCCTGCTCGAGGGCTTCGACTTCGGAGTCGGGATGCACCTCCTGGTGCGTGCCCGCACCGAGGAGGAGCGCCGCGTCATGCTCAACACGATCGGCCCGGTCTGGGACGGCAACGAGGTGTGGCTGCTCACCGCGGGCGCCGCGACCTTCGCCGCCTTCCCGCTCTGGTACGCCTCGCTGTTCTCGGTGCTCTACATCCCGCTCACGCTCGTGCTGCTCGGCCTGATCTTCCGCGCCGTCGCGATCGAGTACCGGGGTAAGGGGAAGGGGCGGCGCTGGACCCGGGCCTGGGACCTGTCGATCGGGCTCGGTTCGTTCCTTGCCGCATTCGGACTGGGTGCGGGGCTCGCCCTCACGACCACCGGTCTGCCGATCGACGCGAACGGCGACCGCGTCGGCGGTCCGTTCGTCTGGCTCACCCCGGTCGCCGTGCTCGGCGGCCTCGCCCTCGTCGGCTTCGCCTTCGTGCACGGCGCGAACTTCCTCGCGCTCAAGTCCGACGGGGTCGTGCGGGAACGCGCGGGCCGGGATGTCGTGCGCTTCGCGCCGTTCGCCCTGCTGCCGCTCGTCGGCTGGGTGCTGCTCGTGCAGGTGCAGAGCGGTGACGTGGCCTCCTGGGTGCTCGTCGTCGTGGCGGTCGCCGCCGTCGTGCTCGGCTACATCGCGGCGCTCCGCAAGCTCGAGGGGCGGGCGTTCCTCGGCTTCGCGACCTTCCTCATCGCCGGTGCCGCGTCGATCTTCGCCGCCGTCTACCCGGTCGTGCTGCCCTCCACCGTCGATCCGGCGTTCGACCTCACGGTGCAGAACGCGGCGAGCGGCGACTATACGCTCGGGGTGATGACCGTGATCACGGCGATCGCGCTTCCGGTCGTGATCGGTTACCAGGTGTGGAGCTACTGGGTGTTCCGTCGGCGCATCTCGGCGGCCCACATCCCGCCGGTGCACGACGTCGTTCCCGCCGTTCGGCCGTGAGCGACCGAACCGCTCCCGAGGTGCCGCGGGCGGCGCTCGTGGCCCTCACGGTGCTCGCGGTCGCGCGAGCCGGCGGCCTGTTGCTGATCGCGGAGGGCTTCGCGCGGCTCATCGTCGACACCGGCACCGGGCAGCCGGCTGTCGGTGCGGCGCTCGCGGCGGCGGGGCTCGTGGTGCGCGCCCTGGCCGGATGGGGCAGCGCGTTCGCGGGACGACGTGCGGCGGCGGCGGCGAAGCTGGCCCACCGCGGCACCCTGGCGCGCGGCGTCGTCGATCGCGACCTCGACGCCGGGTCGGTGGCCGTCGTCGCCACCCGGGGTCTCGACGCGCTCGACGCGTACTACACGTCGGTCGTCCCCGCGGCGATCGCGGCGATCGTGCTGCCGCTCGGCATCACGGCGCGGGTGCTGCTCGCCGACCCGTTGAGTGCGCTCATCCTCGCCCTCACCCTACCGCTCGTGCCGGTCTTCATGGTGCTCATCGGCATGCACAGCCGCGATCGGGTCGAGGCCGCCCACGACGCGCTGACCCGGCTCGCCGACCACATCGCGGAACTCGCCCGCGGCCTCCCCGTGCTCGTCGGTCTCGGGCGGGATCGCGAGCAGGCCGAGCGGCTCGCGGTCATCCAGCAGAATCACTCCGCCCGCACCCACCGCGTTCTCGGCACGGCGTTCCTCTCGGCGCTCGCCCTCGAGCTGGTGGCGACTCTGTCGGTCGCGGTCGTCGCCGTCGTGCTCGGCCTGCGCCTGCTGTCGGGCGACGTCGGGCTGTTCGAGGCGCTCGTCGTGCTGCTGCTCGCGCCGGAGTGCTTCACCGCGGTGCGCGAGCTCGGCTCGGCGCATCACGCGGCGGAGGACGGCCGGGTCGCGCTCACCCGGGTGCGCGAGCTGCTCGCCGCCCCCTCCCGCGTCGACCGCCGCCGCGCGGCAGAGACTCTCACCGTCGATCGGTTCGGGGTGCGCCACCCCGGCCGGCGCGGCTCGGCGGTCGACGACGTGACCTTCACGGCCCGGCGGGGTGAGATCGTCGCGCTTACCGGGGCGAGCGGTGCCGGCAAGTCGACAGTGCTGGCGGCCCTCGCCGGAACGCTGCCGGCCGACGCCACGGTCACCGGCATCCTGACGGCGCCGCGGCAGGTCGCCTGGGTGCCGCAGGATCCGCGCTGCGCGGCCGAGACGGTGCGCGCCGAACTCGAACGGTACGCGGGGGATGCCGACGTCGACGGGGTGCTCGGCGAACTGGGGCTGCGCGGCGTGGCCGAACTGCCGCCCGAGGTGCTGAGCCCGGGGGAGCTGCGCCGGGTCGCGGTCGCCCGGGCGCTGCTGCGGGTCGACAGCGGGGCCCGGCTGCTGCTGCTCGACGAACCGACCGCTCATCTCGACCCGGTCGCCGCCGGGGCCGTGCGAGCCGCCATCGCGGCCCGCGCCCCGCGGGTCATCACGGTGCTGGTGAGTCACGACCCCGCGACGCTGGCGCTCGCCGACCGCGCCGTCGCCCTCGACGCGACCGCGCCCGAGTCGCGGTCGGTTCCCGCGCCCGGGACCCTGCCCGACGCGATCGTGCGGCGTCCCGCATCCGTGCCGCCGGGGGGCGTGCGGCTCGCCCTCGCCGCGGTGCTGCGACCGGCCCCGTGGCTCTGGGTCGGTGCCGTGCTGCTGGGCCTCCTCGCCACCGGGATGGGGCTCGCCCTCACCGCGGTCTCGGCCTGGCTCATCGTGCGGGCGAGCGAACAGCCCGCCGTCATGTACCTGCTCGTCGCGATCGTCGGCGTGCGGTTCTTCGGCATCGGCCGAGCGGTCGCCCGCTACGCTGAGCGGCTCGTCACCCATCGTGCGGCATTCCGCGCCGTCGACGACCTGCGCCTGCGGTTGTGGCAGGGGATGGCCGCGCGCGGCGCCGGATCCCGCGAACTCCTCGAGGGCGGGCGCGCGGTCGACCACCTGGTCGGCACCGCCGCCGAGGTGCGCGACCTGCTGCCGCGCACCGTCCCCCCGGTCGCGATCGGCATCCTCGCCGCGGGCGGGGTGGTGCTCACCGTGTCCCTCGTCGCCCCGGAGGCGGCGGGGCTCGTCGGCGCCGGGTTGCTGCTCGCGCTCGTGCTGCCCGCCGGGGTCGCCTTCCTGGCGGGGCGGCGGGCGGAAGCCGACCGGGTGCGCGCCTCGTCGGCACTCCTGCGCAGTTTCGCGGCGGTGGGCCGGGCGGCGTCCGACCTGCGGGCCAACGGGGTCGCCGACGCGACGGTCGCGGAACTCGACCGCCGCAGCCGGAGCGCCGCCGCAGCGGAACGGCGCTCGGGAACGACAGCCGAAGCCGGCATGCAGCTCGCCCCGCTCCTCGCCGGGGCGACAGCGGTCGCGGCCACCGCGCTGCTCGTCGTCGGCGGCGCGCCCGCGGCGACGGTCGCCGTCGTCGCGCTCATCGTCTACGCCTCGGGAGACGCCCTCGCCGCCGCGGTGGCGGGCGGACATCGCATCCCCGGTCTGATCGCCGCGCTGGCGCCGCTGGGCCGGCTGCTCGCGCCGTCGTCCCGCGCGGCGCGGGGCAGCGGTCGGCCCGGTCGCCGCATCGAGGATCTCGTGTTCGACGAGGTCAGCGTCGGCTGGAGCCCCGACACGTCGGTCGCCACCGGCATCGCCGGGCGGGTGCGGCGAGGCGAGGTACTCGTCATCGAAGGGCCCTCCGGGTCGGGCAAGTCGACGCTGCTGACGACGCTGCTCGGCGACCTCGACGTGCGCGCCGGACGCATCGAAGTCGACGGGGTCGAACTCGCCGAACTCGATCCCGCGGCCTGGCGGGCCCGAGTGGTGTGGTGCCCGCAGGAGGCCCACGTCTTCGACTCGACGCTGCGCGGCAACCTGCTGATCGGGCGGCCCCGCGACAACGCCGCCGACGAGGCCGAACTCGACGCGGTGCTGCACCGGGTCGGTCTGGGGGCGATGGTCGCCGCGCTCGAGTCCGGGATCGACGGTCGGGTCGGCCCGGGAGGCCGGTGGCTGTCGGGAGGGGAACGGCAACGCCTCGCGGTGGCCCGCGCGCTGCTGTCGGATGCCGACGTGGTGCTGCTCGACGAACCCACCGCGCATCTCGACGGTCCCACCGCCGACGCCCTCATGGGCGACCTGCGGGCGGCCCTCTCCGACCGCATCGTCGTTCTCGTCACCCACCGCATGCAGGATCGCCGCGACGGCGACCCCGTCGTGCGGCTCGGCGACACGTCGCCGCGGGTTCTCGAGGCGGTCGCGTGACGGACGCCCCCGCTGCCGGCTTCGCGCGGCGCTGGATCGTGCGGGTCACGATCGCCGAGGCCGCGGGCTTCGCGGTCGCCGCCGGGGTCGGCGCGTCGCTCGCCGTGACCGCCGCGCCGACCGCCATCGCCTACCCGGCGGCGGTGCTCGCGGGCGCGGTGGAAGGGCTCGCGCTGGGCACCGGCCAGTACTCGGCCATGCGGGGTGGCCGGCCGGGGCGTGCGGCATGGCTCGGCGCAACCGCCGGGGCCGCGGCGGTCGCCTGGGCGCTCGGGATGCTGCCGAGCACGATCGGGGTCGACCTCGAATCGCCGACGACCTGGGTGCTGCTCGCGTTCGGCGCCGTGCTGCTGCTGGCATCGATCCCGGTGGCGCAGTGGCTGGTCCTGCGGGCGGCCGGTCGGCGCGACGCCGGGGCGTGGGTTCCCGTGACGATGGGGGCGTGGGCGCTCGCGATCCTGTGGACCGCTGCCCCGTCGCCGTTCATCGACGAGCGATCCCCGTTCGCCCTCGTGATCGTGCTCTACGTGATCGCGGGAGTGCTCATGGCCGTGACGGTCGCGGCTCTCACCGCTCCGCTGGCGAGACGGCTGTTTGCGGGATCGCCGTCTCGATCTGGTCGATGACGAAGTGCACGCCGCTCGTCGTGCGCGCGAGGTGGTGCGCGATCCGGCGCTGCTCGGGGTCGGTGACGACACCGGTGAGGTGAACGACGTGGAAGTCGCAGTGCGGGGAGACGCCGGCGAGCTCAGGGTGCGTCGCGAGCCGTTCGGCGACGAGGGCGACGATCTCCTCGTCGCTCAGCCGCCAGTCACCCGGCAGCGGGGCGACGCGCAGCTCGTCGACGAGATCCTGCGTCGCGGGGTCGCTCAGCATGATCGATCGCACGGCGAGGCGTTCCGCGGCCGAGCCGACCTCCCCGGTCACGGTGACGATCCCGGCATGCACGGCGACGTGCACGTCGAGGGCGTCGACTTCGCGACTCCCCTCGAGGGCATGCACCAACCGCCTGCAGTGGCTCTCGTCGGTCGTCATGCGACGCCCTCCCAGCGGAACCGGCGACCGGAGATCACCCGCGGGGTGATGCGCACGTAGTTGAACTTCGGAGTCGACGTCAGCGTCGCGAGGGCCAGCACGCCCGAGCCTTCGATCTCGTCGTCGGCGTCGAGTCGCCGAGCGACTCCGCGGATGACGACGCTCCAGCGGTGGTGATCGTCGGCGCCGTCCACCTCGAAGGCGACGGTCGGGGCATCGGCGAGATCCACGAGCATGGTGCCGGGTGCCGAGCGGAAGACGATCGTGCCGCGGTCGACCAGGTAGTTCACCGGAAAGACGTCGACGCCGTCAGCGGCGACGACGGCGAGCCGACCGAGACTCTCGCCGCGCACCAGCTCCCAGCAGGCGTCGTCGGTGAGGGTGCGGACCCCGGGTGAGGTGAGGGATGCGGTCACGGTTCTCCTTCGTCGACACCACTCCAGCGGCGACGGCCGTCGACCGGGAGGGCCGAAAGTCCTGCGGGGGTGGCGAACACGTGGGACCTTCGCCCTGGTCGGCGCCGCCCGCGGGTGGGACCCTGGGGGGCGGAAGGGAGCACCCCCATGTACCGGATCACCGTCGGAGTCGACGACTCACCCGCTGCCTCGGTCGCCGTCGAGTGGGTCATCGACTGGCACCGGGCGCGGCACGCGCAGATCACCCTGGTCACGGCGTTCGACTACCTCGTCGAAGAGGTCGACGAAGACGTCGCCGTGCTGGAACGCGCCGCGTGGCGCATCCGGGAGGCTCTGCCCGACGCCGTCGTCGAGACCGCGATGGCCGACGGCAGTGTTCCCGGGGTGCTGGAGCGCAGCAGTCGCGTGGCCGATCTGCTCGTCGTCGGGTCGCACCGCACCCGCCACGTGCGTTCCGTGCTCACCGGGCGACTGCCGTTGCGGATCGCCGAGCATGCGGCATGCCCGGTGGTCGTCGTTCCTGACGATTGGCAGAAGCGCACCGGTTCGGTCGTCGTCGGACTGGGGGACGACGACACGTCGGATGCCGCCATCGCCTTCGCGGCGGCTGAGGCGGCAGACCTCGGAGTCGAGTTGCGGATCCTGCACGCCTGGTCGCCCCCGGCGTCGACCGCCGACGTACCGCTGGACCCCGTCGTTCCGGTCGAGCTACGCGCCGAGCACGGGGAGCGCCTCGCCGAGGTCGCCCGCCAGGCCCGGGGGCGGTGCCCGGAGGTGCGCGAGCACCTTCACGAGGGTGCCGCGGGTGGCGCGCTCGTGGCGCTCGCCGCGGACGCCGCGCTGGCCGTCGTCGGAACGCACCGCACCGGCCCGATCGGGGAGCTTCTTGTCGGGTCGACGGCCGCGAGTCTCATCCGCGACAGCCGCACGCCCGTGTGCGTCGTGCCCTCGAACTGGGCTTAGGCCCCGGCGGAGGCGGGAGCGGGCAGGTCGTCGAGCATCGGCACCTGGCCCGCGACGAGTCGTCGCCGGGCGAGTTCGATGCCGTTCCATTCCGCGCGATCGACCTCGGGAAAGGACTGCCGCAGCCCCGACCGCGGTGGCCATTCGACCTCGAACAGGTTGCTGTGGATCTCGGCGAGGTCGAAGGATCCGCCGTCGGCGGCGAACACCGTCACCGTCTTGCCGGAGGAGTAGCGGTATTCACCCAGTTCGACGTACTCGAGGGCGGGTGCCGGCACTCCCATCTCCTCCGCGAACTCGCGGCGCGCCGCCTCCAACGGATCGTCGTCGGGGTCGAGTTCGCCTTTCGGGATCGACCAGGCCCGGTCCTCCTTCCGGGCCCAGAACGGGCCTCCCATGTGGGCGATCCAGACCTCGCGCTCGCTGCCCCGGTCGCGCCAGAGCAGGATGCCCGCGCTGCGAACGCTCACGGGGCTCCGCTGACGTGCAGTTCGGCGCGATCGCCTCGACGCCCGGCGAACACCGCGACGCCGGACTGCTGCACGGCCACGACGTTGGTGATGGTCGCATAGCCCGCTTCGAGCAGGGCGGCGTCGCTCCCCGGCAGCGGAACGTCGGGCAGTTCGCGCACCGTGAGCCGCACGTCGCCTTCGACCGGCTCGGTCATCGTCGTCTGCACGATGCCGAACGGGGCGAGGGTCGCCTCGCGCACCTCGATGACGCCGCCCGGCGGAACGTTCGGCACATTGAGGTTGAAGACCGTGCCGGCCGGATGCTCGAGCAGGACCGCCAGGATGTCGCCCACGACTCCGGCCGCGGTCTCCCAGTGGTGCGCCTCGGGGTTGAGTCCGACGTCGAGCGAGACGGCGAGGCCGCGGGCGTCGTTGACCCCACCGGTGAGCGCCGCCCCGACGGTGCCGGAGTGGAGGATGACGCGGCCGAGGTTCGCGCCGCGGTTGATGCCCGACAGCACGAGGTCGGGGGGATCGCCGAACGCGCCGTGCGCGGCGAGCAGCGCGATGAGTCCGGGTGCGGCGCGCACGCTGTAGGCGGCGACTCCCGGCACTTCGACCAGCTCGCGCTTCTCGACCTTGATCGTCGAGGCGTCGGTGTGGCCGGTGACGGCGATCGTGTTGGTTCCGGTGATCGCGGCGCTCGACCCGCTCGCCTCCTCGGCCGGGGCGGCGATCACGACGTCGAGTCCGGCGTCGATCGCGGCGTGCGCGAGGGCGTAGAGGCCGGGGCTGGCGATCCCGTCGTCGTTGGTGATGAGCGCGCGGGTCACGGCGTCGCCTCGCCCGTGTGGGTGGCCTCTTCCACCAGGTGCGCGAGGTCGTCCGGGCTGATCTCGCGGGCCGGGGGCGCAGGGGCCTCCGGCGCGCCTCCGCCGGGAAGGGGACGCAGCACGACGAGCTCGCGCAGCCGTTCGATCGTCGCCGCCTCGCCCGTTCCGAGACCGTGGCGGGTGACGTTCTGCGCGCCGGCGGCGGCGCCGAGCAGCACGGCATCGGAGACGGAGCCCCCGACGGCGAGCACCGAACAGAACGCCCCGACGAACGAGTCGCCGGCACCCGCGGAGTCGACGACCTCCATGCGTGGGGCGACGACCTCGTGGATGGCGCCGTCCTGAAGCAGGAAGGCGGATTCCTCGGCGCGGGTCACGACGACGACCTCGGCGCCCGCGTCGTGCAGCGCCCGCATCGCGGCGACGATCTGGTCGATGTTCGACTTCTTCGCGATCCGGCCGTCGGCGAGAAGCTCTTCGTCGCTCACTTTCGCGACGGTCACGCGGCCGGCGAGGGCGGCATCCAGTCGTTCTCCGGCGAGATCGACCACGACGCGTACCCCGCCGGTGCGCAGGTCGGCGGCCAGCCGCCGATAGAAGTCGGCGGGCACGATGCCTTCTCCGTGCGGGCCGGAGAGGATCACCAGTTTCGCGTCGAGGCCGGTGCGCAGGGTGAGGCCGTAGAGCTCGTCCTGTTCGTGCCGGGTGAGGGCGTCGCCGCCGGACTCGATGATCGGCTTGCGCTCGCCGTCGCGACGATCGTGCACGTAGACCCCGCCGCGAGCGACGCGCCGGATGCCGGCGACGCGGATCCCCTCTTCCTGCAGCAGGTGGGCGAGCACCCGTCCGGTCTCGCCGGAGAGCGCGGAGCACAGCACGACGTCGCGGCCGAGGGAGAGCAGCATCCGTGCCTGCCAGACCCCTTGTCCGCCGGCGTGCACGTGCACGTCGCCGTCGGCCTGGTGCTCCTCCACGGTGATCTCGAGCACCGGGGAGGGGGCGAAGATGACGACGTCGCTCATGCCCCCAGGCTAGGCACCCGCCCCACTCGGGTCAGGGGCTTCTCAGTGTTCGTTCAGGATGCCGATCGTCCAGGATGGGAGGACGGCGTGGAATGCCCGTCGCCCCCGACTGGTTGAAGGTTGACATGACGACTGGTTCGAACCATGTTCCGCTCGACGGTCTCGAGCTGGGCCTCGACACCTTCGGCGATGTGAACGTCGCCGAAGACGGCACGCGCCTCAGCTACGCGCAGGTCATCCGCAACGTCGTCGAACAGGGGGTGCTCGCCGACTCGCTCGGCGTCGACTTCTTCGGCGTGGGCGAACACCACCGCGACGACTTCGCGATCTCGGCCCCGGAGATCGTGCTCGCCGCGATCGCCGCGCGGACCGAGCGCATCCACCTCGGCACCGCCGTCACCGTGCTGTCGTCCGACGAGCCGGTGCGCGTCTTCGAACGGTTCGCGACCCTCGACGCGATCTCGCGGGGACGGGCCGAGATCATCCTCGGGCGGGGCTCGTTCACCGAGTCGTTCCCGCTGTTCGGCTTCGACCTCGCCGACTACGAGCGACTCTTCGAAGAGAAGATCGACCTGTTGCACGCGCTCCTCGCCGAGGGGCCGGTCACCTGGCAGGGCTCGACCCGCGCGCCCCTGACCGAGCAGCACGTGTACCCGAAGACCGAGTCGGGCTCGATCCGCACCTGGGTCGGGGTCGGCGGGTCGCCCGAGTCGGTCGTGCGTGCCGCCCGCTACGGCTTCCCGCTCACGCTCGCGATCATCGGTGGAGCCCCCGCGCGATTCGCCCCCTACGTCGACCTGTTCCACCGTGCCCTCGCCCAGCTCGAACAGCCCGACCTGCCCGTCGCCGTGCACTCGCCGGGGTTCATCGCCGACACCGACGAGGAGGCGGCCGACATCCTCTGGCCCCACCAGAAGGCGATGTTCGACCGCATCGGGGCCGAACGCGGCTGGGGTCCGATGACCCGCGACCAGTTCGAGGAGGAGATCCGCAGCGGCGCACAGCACACCGGGTCACCCGAGACGGTGGCGCGCAAGATCGCCGACACCGTGCGCACCCTCGGCATCCAGCGTTTCGACCTCAAGTACGCGGCCGGAACCATCCCGCACGAGCAGCTCATGCACGCGATCGAGCTCTACGGCACCGTGGTGATCCCGCGGGTGCGCGAGCTGCTCGCCCAGGACCCGATCGAGGCCCTCAGCTCAGGCTCGGAGTCGGACCGCTCTTAAGCTCGGGACATGCCGACCGGCCCGTTCTCCCACCGCCGCGGCCGGCGGGGACCCGCGGGCGAAGACCAGTACCGCATCCGGCGGGTTCGGGGGATGCAGTACTTCACCAGCCGGCAGCAGCACGACGACCTGACGATCGTCGTCGAACGGTTCCCCGGGCCGGAGCAGGTGCTCGCCCGCACCTATGTGCTCGTGCACGGCATCGGCGTCTCGTCCCGCTACTTCCACCCGCTCGCCGCGGAACTCTCGCGCACGGGCCGGGTCTTCCTCGTCGACCTGCCCGGCTACGGGGCCGCCCCCAATCCGCGCCGTGACGTCACGCTCGCCGATCACGCCGCCGTTCTCGCCGGGTTCCTGCGTGAAGCCGATCTGCGTGCCCCCGTGATCGTCGGGCACTCGATGGGCACCCAGGTGGTCTCGCTGCTCGCGCAGCGGCATCCCGATGTCACCGACACCGTCGTCATGATGGCGCCCACGATGGTGCCGTCGGCGCGCAGGCCCTGGGTCGCGATCGGTCACCTGCTGCACGACGGCACGCGCGAACCCCTCGCCGTCTGGGGGATCTCGATCGTCGACTACGTCGTGCGCTGCGGGTTGCCCTACCTCGTGCGCCAGATGCCGCACATGCTCCGCGACCGGATGGAGGATCGGGTCGCCTCCCACGCGGCCCGCACGCTGGTGATCAACGGCGACCGCGATCCGATCGTTCCGAGTGTGTGGGCGGCCGAGCTGAGCCGCGCACATCCCCAGGCCGAGTTCCGGGAGGTGCGGGGACCGCACGTCATCATGCACACCGACCCCGTGATGATCGCCCGCCACATCACCGACTTCGTCGCGGCGGGCGAGCGATCGGCGGCGGGGGAGCCGTCGTGAGGCGGCGCGACCACGTGCGGCACCTGCTCGGCGACTATCCGAACGCGATCCGGATGCGCGGGCTCGGGCTCGCGGCACCGGTGCCGGCGTCGTACGCGGCTGGGCAGGGCCGCCCCGTGGTGATCGTGCCCGGGGTCTTCGAACGCTGGAACTTCCTGCGGCCGATCGCCGACCGGCTGGCCGCGGCCGGGCATCCAGTGCATGTGATCCCGGAACTCGGAGTCAACGCCGGCCCGATCCCGAGCGCCGCCCGCCGGGTGAACGCCTTTCTCGCCGCCCGCGACCTGCGCGGGGTGGCGCTCGTCGCCCACAGCAAGGGCGGGCTCGTCGGCAAGGCCGCGATGCTCGAGGATGCCGACGGCCGCATCGACCGCCTGGTCGCCGTGGCGACGCCGTTCGGCGGGTCGCGGATGGCGCACCTCACGCTCGTGCCCGCACTCCGCGCGTTCCGGCCCACGCATCCGGTCATCCGCCGTCTCGTCGCGGAGCGGGAGGTGAATGCGCGGATCACCTCGATCTTCCCGGCGTTCGACCCGCACATCCCGGAGGGCAGCGCCCTCGACGGCGGCACCAACGTGCGGCTCGACGTCGTCGGGCATTTCCGGGTGCTGGAGGATCCCGCGGCGATCGACGCGGTGCTCGCGGCGGTCGAACGCTAGAGCGGCACGACCATCCGGTCGCCGGCGAGCACGAGCAGCACGACGTCGATGAGCGCGGCGACGATGACGAACCGGAACCCCCACCGACTGCCGCGCAGCGCGAAGACGACGGCCGCGACCGACGCCGCGAGCGAGAGCGCGAGCCCGGTGAGTGCCACGGGGGAGTCGGCTCCGATCCCGACGGTGAGGGCGACCGCGGCCGCCGCCAACGCGAGCCCGCCCAGCAGCGTCGAGGCGGCCCGGCCCAGGCGGTGCGGCAGCCCGTGCACCCCGGTGGCGGCGTCGTCGTCGAGGTCGGGCAGCACGTTCGCGACGTGGGCGGCGATGCCCAGGAGCGAACCGGCGAGCACCGCCCACCACGCCGCGAGCGCGGGAGCGGGAAGGGCCAGGGTGGCGAGCATCGGCAACAGGCCGAAGCTCACGACGTAGGGCAGCGGCGACAACGGCCCGTGCTTGAACCAGGCGTTGTACGCCCAGCCGCCGCCGAGCGCGACGAGGTGGGCGATCGCGAACGGGATGCCGAGCGTGAACGCCACCAGGATCGCCGCGGTCGCGGCGGCGATGGCCGCGAACCGCACCGTCGCCACCCCGACCTCGTCGCGCGCGACCGGCTTGTCGCGTCGGCCGGCGTCGCGGTCCCGTGCGGCGTCGAGCCAGTCGTTGGAGAGGCCGATCGAGAGCTGGTTGAACGCGATCGTCACCCCGAGCAGCGCCACCCGCGCCGGGTCGAGGCCGACGGCCACCCCGAGCAGCACCGTGATGAGGGTCACCCCGGCCGACGGGCCCGGGTGGGACGACCGAAGCAGGGCGCCCGTCATCCGCATCGCCCCAGCGTAGGGCCGACGGCTAGAGTCCCGTCATGGCACGACGGCGCGCGGCACCGATCGCCGTGGCGCTCGCGATCGCCCTCAGCGGGTGCTCGTCCGGGGCGCTGACGCCGGATCAGCCGCCCGAGCCGTGGGCCGCCGTCGACACCGTGACGATCGACCCGCTGACGGCCTACGTCGACGCGCGACTGGCGGCGATGACCCTCGAGCAGAAGATCGCCAGTCTGCTCATGGTGCACGTCGGGGGCGTGAGCCCGGGACCGATCCGCGGCGTCATCGACGCGACCGGAGTCGCGGGCGTCATCTACATGGGCGACAACGTCGCGTCGGCGCAACAGCTGGCCGCGACGACCGCGGCGCTGAGCGCCGATCCGGGGTTGCCGGTGCTGACGGCGATCGACCAGGAGGGCGGGATCGTCGCCCGGCTGCCCGACGGCGGGCCGGGCGCCGCGACGCTGCGCACCCAGGACCCCGCCGCCACGCTCGCGGCTTTCCAGGCGCGCGCCGCCCTCGTCGCCTCGGCCGGGGTGACCATCAACTTCGGCATCGTCGCCGACGTCACGAGCGATCGGCGCTCGTTCATCTACTCACGCACCCTCGGCGGGGATGCCGCGTCGGC
This sequence comes from Pseudolysinimonas yzui, assembly GCF_014653215.1. Lineage (GTDB taxonomy): Bacteria > Actinomycetota > Actinomycetes > Actinomycetales > Microbacteriaceae > Pseudolysinimonas_A > Pseudolysinimonas_A yzui. The sequence continues at coordinate 77,317 of NZ_BNAI01000008.1, forward strand.
ATCCCCTCGCGTGGCCGCCGCGGTCGAAGGCGAGCACGGCGTCGTGTTCTCGACGCTCAAGCACTTCCCCGGTCACGGGTCGGTCGCGGGGGACTCCCACTCCAGCGTGCCGACGACGGCGATGAGTGCCGACGAGTGGCGTGCGACGCAGGCGGGCCCGTTCGCGGCGGGCATCGACGCCGGAGCCGAGGTCGTGATGCTCGGGCACCTGCGCTACAGCGCCGTCGACAGCGCCCCCGCGACGCTCTCCGTCGTGTGGAACCAGATCCTGCGTGACGAGATGGGCTTCGAGGGCATCATCGTCACCGACGACATGTCGATGCTCGAGAACTCGGGCGAAGCGGTCTACTCCGACCAGGCGGCGAACGCGGTCGCGGCGATCGCGGCCGGCACGACCCTGCTGCTCTACGTCGGGCCGGTCGATGTCGGCCGCGTCGTCGCGGCGGTCGCGGCGGCGGTGCGCGACGGCCGCATCCCGATGGCGACGATCGACGATGCCGCCGGGCGGTTGCTGGAGGTGCGGCGCGACCTGTCGGACCGCACCGGGCCCTACGTGCACTGCGGCGAGGAGTGCCGCTCGCTCGTCGGCTAACCCACCGCCAGCAGCGGGAGCCCGAGGTACTCGGCATAGCGGGCAGCTGCCCGCTCGACGCCGCGGCGGGTGGTCGCCGACAGCTCGCGCCACGGCTGCGTGACCACCTCGACCCCCTTCGCGCGCACCGTGCGCCGCCAGGTGCCGACGATCTCGCCGCCCGCGACGATCGTCGAGAGGAACATCCCGTTGTTGCCCGGAACGATGTCGGTCTGCGCGCGCCCGGCGAGGGGCGCGCTGCGGTCGCCGTAGCCGAGCAGGTATTCGTCGAAGCCGGGCAACAGCTGGATGCCGCTCGCAGCTTCGTCGAGGCCGGGGCGCATCCGGTAGGTGGCGCCGTCGACCTCGAGCCGGTCGAACTCGTCATCGACGCTCGCGATCGCGACGCGCGCATCCGTCAGGGTCAGCCCCGTCCACCAGGCGAGGTCGCGGTCGGTCGCCGGGCCGCGCGCGCTCAGGTAGCGCCGGGCGAGTTCGCGGAGCGCCTCGTCCCGGTCGAGGTGCCGGGGGTTGCGCACGTGATCGTCGAGCAGCGTCCAGGTGTTCTGCCCGCACAAGACCGCGACCCCGCTCTGCGCGAGCCGCCCGAGCAGGTGCGCGCCCCGCTGACCCTCGACGCCGAGACCCTCCTCGGCGAAGGCGGCGAGCAGGTCGCGGCGCTCGAGCCGACCCCCGCCCCGCAACCGGTCGCGCGCGATGCGTTCGGCGCGGTCGAAGTCGGCGGCCCCGAGCTCGAGCTCGCGATGCCGACCGGCCGCCTTGGCGAGCTCCCGGTCGGCGGTGAGCGCCAGCATCCAGCCGAGGTCTTCCGCCGCGACGAAGTGCAGCGTCGACCGGAACGGCCAGGAGCGCACGATGTCGCCGGCGTGATGCGCGGCCTCGACGGAGGACGCGGTGGCGCCGGGCGTGCGCAGCCCGATCGACCAGAGGGCACCCGTGTAGTCCTGGGCCTGGAGGGCGAGGAGGTGCCGCACTGCGGCGACCGGCGACTCGGCGGCGGGAGCGGCGATGCCCAGCGCGCTGAGGCGAAGCGCGGTCAGCCGACGGCGGTCGGGCGGGAACGAACGGGACGGCACCCGTTCAGTATCCAGCGAACCGCTGACCCCGGAGGGGGCTCAGTCGAGCGGAAGCGTGGGGAGCTGCGAGTCGCCCGCGTCGGACGAGACGACGTACGTCGGACCGGCCTGGTCGGGCGCCGCCTGGGCGGCGTTCGGCGACACCGCGAGCACCCCGCCGACGGCGATCGAGACGACCCCGAGCGCGAGCCCCGCCGTGGCCAGGCCGCGCAGGGCGGTGAGGCGCGAGCTGCGGTGCATGCCGAAGAGCATCATGCCGAGGGCGACCAGGGCGGTCACGCCGGCGGCGACGATGACGGCCGCGAACAGGCCGGAGTCGGGGGTGGGCACTGCTGTTCCTCTCGGGGGATAGGAACCACTTCGGTCGGGGGGACCGGGTCGGCCGGGGGAGCCGAGTGGGGGAAGCGGGTGTTTCCGGTGGGGCCGGAGGTCGCGTGTCCGCACAAAGGGGGACATCGACCTCATCGAAGCTACCGCGCGCCGTCGGCGGGGGTCAAGGCCGGGTTTCCCCCGTGTTCGGGGGTGTCAGCAGTCCGAGTTCGTCGAGTTGCGCGCTCAACCCGGCGCCGTCGGGGGCGTACACCCACGGCACCGTCTCCCGGCCGCGCTCGCTCGCCGGCGCGCGTCCCCCGGCGAGGACCGCCTCCCCGGGGGTGAGCCGTCGGATGGCGACCGCCCGCACGTGCTCGGGGTGGCGCCGCGCGAAGTCGCCGTAGATGCGCTCGTCGTGTTGGCCGTCGTCGCCGATCAGCAGCCAGCGGATGCCGGGGAACTCGTTCGCGAGCCGCTCCAGGCTGATGCGCTTGTGCTCGGGTCCGCTGCGGAACCACCGCTCGTGATTCGGCCCCCAGTCGGTCAGCAGCAGCGGACCGCGGGGGTAGAGGTTGCGGGAGAGGAAGCGGGTGAGCGTCGGCACGACGTTCCACGCCCCGGTGGAGAGGTAGACGACGGGAGCGTCGGGGTGGGCGCGCACGAGCCGTTCGTACAGCACCGCCATTCCGGCGACCGGGGTGCGGGCGTGCTCGTCGAGCACGAACGAGTTCCACGCGGCGAGGAAGGGTCGGGGCAGGGCGGTGACCATGACGGTGTCGTCGACGTCGGAGACGACCCCGAAGGCGGCGGCGGGATCCACCACGAAGACGGGGAAGTCGACCCCGTCGTGACCGTCGACCGAGAGCCGCACCGTCGACCACCCCGGCGACAGATCGACCTCGAACCGGGCGTCGATCACTCCGCCGCGGTCGGCGCGCACCACGCCGGTCGCATCGCCTGCCGTCACGGTCACCGCGGCATCCCGTGCCGGGATCGAGGTGAAGCTGCGCCAGCCCCGCACGCTCGTGAAGCGGTCGGCGGGCGCGCGGCCGGGTTTGCGCAACACGACGCGGCCGAGCACCCGGATCCAGCCTTCGCCGCCGTAGCCGATGAACGGCACGACGGTGGGCACCCGCCCCGCCCGACGGCCCCACGACGCCCGCATCCCGTAGAGGGCGTCCTGGATGCGGATGGCGAGTCGTAGCCCTGGTCCCGCCATGTCTCCAGTGTGTCACGGCGTGATATCAGGATTCCTCGACTGCGGAGGTCTACAATCCGAAGCAGATCAGACTGAGGAGAATCCGATTGGCACAAACACACCTGGAGGCTCCGCGGGTCGAGAGCACCGCGATCATCCGTAACGAGCCCGTGCAGGCGCGCAGCGCCGCACGGTTGACCGCGCTCCTCGACGCCGCCGCGAACGTCGTCCACGAGATCGGCTACGAGCGACTCACCACTGCGATGGTCGCCGAGCGAGCCGGTGCATCGATCGGAACGGTCTACCGCTACTTCCCCGACCGCATCGCCGTCCTGCAGAGCCTCGCGGCCCGCAACGTCGAACGCACCAGCGACTCGACCTTCGCCGCCCTCATGGATCCCGCGCATCCGGACTGGTTCACCGCCCTCGGCGCCGTGTTCGACAACATCAAGGCCGCCTACCGCGACGAGCCCGGCTTCGCCTCGCTGCGCTACGGCGACGTGCTCGACCTGCGCCCCGCCACGGGGCGTCCCGCGATGCAGGGCTTCGCCGATCGCCTCTTCGATGCGCTGGTCAGCCGGTTCGGCCTCGACGGCTCCGACGCCGCGCGCCTGGCGTTCTCGGCGATGGTCGTGGCGACGGATGCTCTCACCGCCCGGGCGTTCACCAACGACCCGCAGGGCGACGAGGACTACCTGCTCGCCGGGGTCGCGACCGCGGCCGCGCTGATGGCACCGTTCTGGCCGACGCCCGCGAGCGCTGCTTAGTCGTCGTCCATCGTCATCGCGTCGCCGTCGCCGGGACGCTCCCAGTGACGCGACTCTGACCGTTCGATCAGCTTCTTGACCACGAAGACGCCGATCACGAACAGCACGACCGCGCCCACGAACAGGTACCCGGCGAAGTGCAGGGAGTTCGCGAGCTCTCGGTACGACACGGCGGCGACCGATCCGAAGGTCACGTAGGCGAAGGCCCAGAGGACGCACGCCGGCGTGGTCCAGGCGATGAACCGGCGGTACGGCATGTTGCTCATGCCGACGGTGACCGGTACGAGCGAATGCAGCACCGGCAGGAAGCGTGACACGAAGACGGCGATGCCGCCGCGCCGGTCGACGTAGTTGGCGGCGCGCTGCCAGTTGCGCACGCCGATGCGCGCCCCGAGGCGGGAGTCCCGGATCTTGGGCCCGAAGAACCGGCCGAGGGCGAAGCCGATGCTCTCGCCGCCGAGCGCTCCGACGATGACGGCGACCAGCAGCCCCGCGTACTGGATCGGGGTCTCGACGGCGGTCGCGGCGACGAGCACGATCGTGTCTCCCGGCACGATGAGTCCGACGAGCAGCGACGTCTCGAGGAAGATCCCGAGCCCGGCGAGCAGGGTGCGCGCCAGCGGGTCGACGCTGCGCACGAGGTCGAGGACCCACAGCAGCACCTCGTTCATGCCGAGACCTCGACCCCCGGCAACGGGCGGCGGAGCGCGTCGAGGCGGCGTCGCCAGGCGTCGAGCCGCCCGGGCTCTTCCGCCACCGCGGGGCCGTCGATCCAGCGGGTGACGATCCGGATGCCGTGCAGTGCGTTGAGCGCCCACACCTCGCACCCCTCGAGATCTTCCGGCCGGGCCGACTCCCGCAGGACGTCGACTCCGGTCGCCGTCGCCAGGGCGAGCACGCTGCGCAGCGTCACGCTGTCGATGCGCTCGATCGCGTCGTCGGGGATCGCGAGCGCGTCGCCCCGCCACCAGGCGAGGCAGGTCGTCGAGCCGTCGGCGATGAATCCGTCGGAGGTGAGGATGACGGCATCCCCGGCGCCCTTCTTCTGCACCGACGTGCGCAGCCGCACCATCGCCTCGAGGTCGGGACCCTTGAAGCGCGGGGCGCTGCGCGGATCGCGGCCGTGATGCGTGGCGAGCACGATCGAGCGTGAGCGTTCCGGCGCCTCCCGCAGCCGGAACAGCAACTGCGGGCGCAACAGCTGCGTGCGCAGCTCGACGCGGGGGAACCAGTCGCCGGTGCGCGGGATCGCGGCGATCGCGGCATCCCAGAACGCTCCCGGGTCGAGTTGCAGGTACCGCCCGCGGGGGATGGAGGTCATGAACCGGGTGCGGTGCAGGTCGAGGGCGAGCACCGTGCCGTCGGTCGCCAGCCACGAGTCGGCGGCCTCGATCGACGCCGGCAGGATGTCGCAGTCGGTGCGAGGTTCCAGGATGCCGTCGTCCCACCGGAACGTGATGGCCGCGCTCATAGGATCAGGCTATGCGTCGCCGACTGCTGCGCCACAACCTCGCCGGCCGGATCGACCCCGAGGCGGCGTTTCGTGCCCTCGCGACGGCGGGGGGCGACGTGTTCTGGCTCGACAGCGGCAGACACGGCGTGCACGTGCTCGGCTCGGGGGCGCGCGTTCTGCCCGAGCGTGGCGCGGTGTTCGACACCCTGCGCGCCGAGCTCGAGCGGGAGCCGATCGAGCTGTACCGGGCCTACCCGGGCTTCGACGGATTCCGCCTCGGCGTCGTCGGCTGGGTCGGCTACGAGGTGCGCGAGGAGACCACGGGCGTTGCGGTGACCCGGCACGACCGGCATCCCGAGGCGGCGTTCCTGCGGGTCGACCGGGCGCTGGCGATCGACGTCGAGGCCGGCACCGCCGACCTCCTCGCGCTCGGCGACGAGTGGTCGGGCGAGCTCGCGGCATGGCGCGACGACCTCGTCGCCCGGCTCGCCGACCCGCCGGCCCCGTCTTCCCGTCCGCCGAGCGAGGCAGAGGTGCGGTGGCGCGACGACGAGGCGACGTACCTGGCGAATGTGCGGGCCTGCCTCGACGCGATCCGAGAGGGCGAGACCTACCAGATCTGCCTCACGACGATGGCGGAGGTCGACGGCTCGTTCGACGACATCGCCTCCTACCTGGCGTTGCGGGCGGCATCCTCGTCTCACCACGGCGGCTTCCTGCGCATCGCCGGAACCTCGCTGCTCTCCGCGTCGCCGGAGCGCTTTCTCGAAGTCGACGCCGAAGGACTCGTGCGCACCCGCCCGATCAAAGGCACCCGGCCCCGTGCCAGCGTGCAGGTCGCCGACGAGGAACTCGCCGCCGAACTGGAAGACAGCGAGAAGGAGCGCGCCGAGAACGTCATGATCGTCGACCTCATGCGCAACGACCTCTCGAAGGTCTGCGAGCTCGGATCGGTCGCAGTCACCAGCCTGCTCGCGGTGGAGAGCTACCCCGCGGTGCACCAGCTGGTCTCCGAGGTCGAGGGGCGGCTGCGCCCCGGGCTCACCGCCGTGGATGCCCTCGCCGCCTGCTTCCCGGCAGGGTCGATGACGGGGGCGCCGAAGATCCGGGCGACGCAGATCCTCGACGCGCTCGAAGCCGGCCCCCGAGGTCTGTACGCGGGCTGCTTCGGGTTCTTCGGCTACGACGGGCAGGCCGACCTCGCGATGGTCATCCGCTCGATCGTGATGGAGGCCGCGGGCGCCTCCGTCGGAGCGGGCGGCGGTATCACGACCCTGTCGATCCCCGACGAGGAGTACGCCGAAATGCGCCTCAAGGCCCGCGCCCCCCTCGCCGCCCTCCGCTCGCGGGCGTAGGGATCGTCGCGGGGATCACGGGATCGGGAACGCCAACCCTCGCCGAACGGTTGGCTACGCTGGACGGGGCCGCAGGGCCCGATACGGAACGAAGAGGCAACGCGTGCAGCACGACGACCACGACCCCGAGAACGACTACGACATCCATCGGATTCAGGCCAAGTGGCTTCCCCGGTGGGAGGAGTCGAAGCTGTTCGAGGTCGCCGGCGTGCCCGACAGCAAGCCGCGCAAGTACATCCTCGACATGTTCCCGTACCCGTCGGGCGACCTGCACATGGGTCACGCCGAGGCGTTCGCCTACGGCGACATCGTCGCCCGCTACTGGCGCCAGCAGGGGTTCAACGTGCTGCACCCGATCGGCTGGGACTCGTTCGGGCTGCCCGCCGAGAACGCCGCGATCAAACGCGGTGTCGACCCGAGTAAGTGGACCTACGAGAACATCGCGCAGCAGAAGGCGTCGTTCATCCGCTACGGCGTGAGCTTCGACTGGAGCCGCGAACTGCACACCTCCGACCCCGAGTACTACCACTGGAACCAGTGGCTGTTCCTGACCCTGTACGAGAAGGGTCTTGCCTACCGCAAGGCGTCGTACGTCAACTGGGACCCGGTCGACCAGACCGTGCTCGCCAACGAGCAGGTGCTGCCCGACGGCACGTCGGAGCGTTCCGGCGCGGTCGTCGTGAAGAAGAAGCTCACCCAGTGGTACTTCAAGATCACCGACTACGCCGACCGGCTGCTCGACGACCTCAAGCAGCTCGAGGGCTCCTGGCCGAGCAAGGTCATCGCGATGCAGCGCAACTGGATCGGCCGGTCGACCGGTGCCGAAGTCGAGTTCGAGGTCGAAGGACGCGAGGCGAAGCTTCCCGTGTTCACGACCCGCCCCGACACGCTGTTCGGCGCGACCTTCATGGTCGTCGCCCCCGACTCCGACCTGGCCGCGGAGCTCGTCGCCGACACGTCACCCGAGGTGCAGAAGGCGTTCGCCGCCTATCTCGAGCAGGTGCAGCGCTCCACCGAGATCGAACGGCAGGATGCCTCCCGCGAGAAGACCGGCGTCTTCCTCGACCGCTGGGCGATCAACCCGGTCAACGGGGAGCGGCTGCCGATCTGGGCCGCCGACTACGTGCTCGCCGACTACGGGCACGGCGGGATCATGGCCGTGCCGGCGCACGACCAGCGCGACCTCGACTTCGCCATCAGATTCGACCTGCCGGTGCGGGTCGTCATCGACACCAACGCCCCCGTCACCGGCGCGATCCCGGTGATCACGCCCGAGATGCTCGAAGCCGGCGAGATCCCCGCGCTCGACCCGAAGGGCACCGGCGAGGCGCTGCACGGCGACGGCCGGCTGATCAACTCGGGCCCGCTCGACGGGTTGAGCAAGACGAACGGTCAGCTCAGGATGATCGAGCTGCTCGAACAGAAGGGGGTCGGCCGAGCCGCGAAGACCTACCGGCTGCGCGACTGGCTCATCTCCCGGCAGCGCTTCTGGGGAACCCCGATCCCGATCCTGCACGCCGAAGACGGCTCGCTGCATCCCGTGCCGGAGTCGGAACTGCCGCTGCGGTTGCCGTCCACGGAAGGCCTCGACCTCAAGCCGAAGGGCACGTCGCCGCTCGGCGCCGCCACCGAGTGGATGCAGGCGACGCTGCCCGACGGGCGTCCGGCGCGCCGCGACCCCGACACGATGGACACCTTCGTCGACTCGTCGTGGTACTTCCTGCGCTTCCTCAACCCGAACGACCCGACGAAGGCCTTCGACCCCGCCGAGGCGGCCAAGTGGGCGCCGATCGACCAGTACGTCGGCGGAGTCGAGCACGCCATCCTGCACCTGCTCTATGCGCGCTTCATCACCAAGGTGCTGTTCGACCTCGGCTACATCGATTTCACCGAGCCGTTCACGGCCGTGCTCAACCAGGGCATGGTGCTGATGGACGGCTCGAAGATGTCGAAGTCGAAGGGCAACCTGGTCGAGTTCGCCGACGAGCTGGATGCGCACGGCGCCGACGCGCTGCGGCTCACGATGGCGTTCGCCGGCCCGCCGGAGGATGACATCGACTGGGGGGATGTCTCGCCCACCGGTGCCTCGAAGTTCCTGGCGCGTGCCTGGCGCATCTCCGGCGAGGTGACGTCGAAGCCCACCGTGGCGTGGAAGGGCGGCGACCGTGCCCTGCGCCGTGCGACGCACCAGCTGCTCGCCGACGCCCCCGGCCTGCTCGAAGCGTTCAAGTTCAACGTCGTCGTCGCGCGGCTCATGGAATTGGTCAACCTGATCCGCAAGACGATCGATTCGGGTCCTGGCGCCGGCGATCCCGCCGTGCGCGAGGCGATCGAAGTCGTCGCCGTCGTCGTGTCGCTGTTCGCGCCGTTCACCGCCGAAGACATGTGGGAGCGCCTCGGCTACACCGACAGCGTCGCATTCGCCGGATTCCGCAAGGCCGACCCGACGCTGCTCGTCGAAGACCAGGTCACCGCGATCATCCAGGTCGACGGCAAGGTGCGCGACCGGCTCGAGGTGTCACCACTCATCGACTCGGGTGAGCTCGAGAAACTCGCTCGTGCCTCCGAGAACGTGGCGCGGGCGATCGGTGACAAGGAGATCGCGAACGTCATTGTGCGCGCTCCGCGGGTCGTGAACATCGCGACGAAGTAGGACCTCAGAGCACCAGCACCACGACCGCTGCCGCAGCTGCCGCAGCCCCGAGCGCGCGACCGCGATCCAGCGCGACCGACGCGAGTCCGAATCCGAAGCTCGCGAGTGCGACCACGACGTGCAGCACCCACAGACCGTCCGCCTGGAGCTCTTCGTTGCTTGCCCACAACGGGTACGGGTCCTCGGGGTGGGGCGGCGGGACGGCAGCTCGCGCAGCCTGCTCCGCCACGTCAACGCCGACGGCCGCAACCGCCAAGGCCACGCTCGTCAACGCCATCCACCGCGAGCGGAACCAGCCCCGATCCATGGCGTGAGATTACGCGTCCTCCACCGTCTGTTCCTGGGAGTCTCATCCCGCCCCGGGCTCGCACCGAACCGCTCGACGGGTGCTTCGGCCTAGCGTCGCGGGGTGAGCGCGACTCCCGGACCCGACCCGCGCCGCGCCCGCGTGAGACGGCTGGCGGGCGTCGCGCTCACCCTCGTGCTGGCGGGGCTGGGTATCGCGGTGTTCGTGACCGCCGTCACCCCGCGCGGGTCGAGCACCGTGATCGCACCCGATGACGGCGCCACCGGGGTGCCGACCGCCGCGGTGATCTACGTGCACATTCTCGGGCAGGTGGCGCGGCCGGGACTGTACGAGCTGCCCGACGGGGCGCGGGCGGTGGATGCGGTGGCGGCCGCGGGCGGGTTCACCGAGCAGGCGGATGCGGCGGGGCTCAATCTCGCCCGCTTCGTGAGCGACGGGGAGCAGATCGTGGTGCCCGCGATCGGGGAGGCGACGACAGCGGCCCCGGGCATCGCGGGCGACGGACGGGTCAACCTCAACACGGCGGATGCCGCGGCCCTCGACACGCTGCCCGGGGTGGGGCCGGCGACGGCGGCGAAGATCCTCGCCTGGCGGGAGGAGCACGGCCGCTTCGAGTCGGTCGAAGATCTGCTCGACGTCGGCGGCATCGGGGAAGCGAAGCTGGACGCCATCCGGGACCTGGTGACGGTGTGAGGCGGATGCCGCCCCGCCTGCGGTTGCTGCCCGCGGTGGTCGCGTGCTGGCTCGCTGCGGGAATCGTGATCGGGATGCCGGATGCCGCTCCGGCAGCGACCGTGGTCGCTGCGGTGGTCGCGGCCGGGCTCGCGATCGCGGCGCTCCCGGCGCGCATCCTCGTGCTGCCGGCGCTCGCGGCCGGGGCCGCGACGCTCGTGCTCGGAGCGGTCGCCCTCGCCGCACCGGCCCGCACCCCGACGGATCTCGCCGAGGCGGCGGACTCGGGGCGGTCGCTCGAGCTCGAGGTGACGGTCGGCGGGCGCGCCGACGAGGGGCGCTTCGCGGGCGTCGTCGCGGGAACCTCGGCACCCGTGCTCGTCTTCGCCGATCCCGGAACGGCCCCGCCGATCGGGGCGACGGTGGCCCTGCGTGCCGACCTCGCACTCACCGTCCCGGGGGAGGATGTCGCGTTCCTGCTGTTCCCACGCGGCGACGTCGAGCTGGTGCACGGGCCGCCGCCGCTGCTGGCGTGGGCGCACGACATCCGCACAGGCTTCCTCGACGCGAGCAGCGGGCTGCCCGAACCGGGCGGCGGGCTGCTGCCGGGGCTCGCGATCGGCGACACCACGCGGGTGGCCGAGCCGCTCGACGCGGCGATGAAGGCGTCGAGCCTGAGCCACCTCACGGCGGTGTCGGGGGCGAACTGCGCGATCGTCGTCGGAGCCGTTCTCGCGGTCACCGCCCTCCTCGGCGCCGCACTGCCGGTCCGCCTCGGCGTCGCCGCGGTCGCGCTGCTCGGATTCGTCGTGCTCGTCACCCCCGAGCCGAGCGTGCTGCGCGCCGCCGTGATGGCGGGCCTCGCGCTCGCGGCCGTCGCCCTGGGGCGTCCGACGCTGGGGGTTCCGGTGCTGTGCGCCGCCGTCATCCTGCTGCTCATCGCCGACCCCTGGCTGTCGCGTTCCTACGGCTTCGCGCTTTCCGCCCTCGCGACGGCCGGGTTGCTGACGCTCGCGGGGCCGCTCGCGGTCGCACTGACGCGCGTGTTGCCCGGATGGCTCGCGACGGTGCTGAGCGTGCCCCTCGCCGCACAGCTCGCGTGCCAGCCCGTCATCCTGCTGCTCGACCCGTCGCTGCCGCTCTACGGGGTGCCGGCGAATCTGCTCGCCGCCCCGGCCGCACCGCTCGCGACGGTGCTCGGCCTCGTCGCGTGTCTGCTCGCCGGCGTGGCGCCGCCGCTCGGGGCGGCGGTCGCCTGGCTCGGCTGGCTGCCGGCATCCTGGGTCGCCGCGGTCGCGACGCTCTTCGCGGGCCTGCCGGGCGCCCGCGGGGTGTGGCCGGGCGGCCCGGGCGGGGTCGCGCTGCTCGTCGCTGTCGAGGTGGCTGCGCTGGTCGCCGTTCTGGGTGTCGGACGGCCGCGCCGTCTTGCCCGTGCGGTGAGCCTCGTCGCCCTCGTCGCCTACCTCGCGGCCGCGATCGGGGGAGCCGTCGTCACCCAGGTGAGCCGCCCGGTCGACTGGCAGTACGCGATGTGCGACGTCGGGCAGGGTGATGCGACGCTCGTGCGCAGCGGGCAGGCGGTCGCCTTGATCGACCTCGGTCGCGATCCCGAGCTGCTGCGCGCCTGCCTCGCCGACCTCGGAATCGGTCGCCTCGACCTGGTCGTGCTCACCCATTTCGATCTCGACCACGTCGGCGGCGCGGCCGCCGTGCTGGATCGTGCCGATGTGGTGCTCACCGGGCGCCCGGCGGAGTCGGCCGACGACCGGCTTCTGGCGGAGTTCGCCGCCGCGGGGGCCCAGGTCAGCCCCGTCGACCGAGGCGACCGCGGCACGCTCGGCTCTCTCGCCTGGGAGGCGCTCTGGCCCGCGCCCCGCGACGAGACCACGGGCAACCCGGCGAGTGTCGCATTGCACTGGACCTGCCCGAACGGGGGTGCCTGCCTCACCGCGGTGATGCTCGCCGACCTCGGCGAGGAAGCCCAGGCACGGATGGCGGGGGCCGTCGAGATCCCACAGGTGGATGTCGTGAAGGTCTCCCACCATGGCTCGGCCGACCAGTCGGCGGGACTCTACGAACGGCTCGACGGCACTGTCGGGCTGATCGGCGTCGGTGCCGACAACGACTACGGTCACCCCACAGAGGCGTTGCTCGGCATCCTCGCAGCGACGGGCACGACGGCGCTGCGCACCGACCTCGACGGCCTCATCCTCGTCGCCCCGGGAGACCGGCCGGGGGAGGTCGACGTCTGGACCTCCCGGTAACCTGAACCCGATGGCAACGACATCCCGCGGACGCCCGGCCTCCTCCCGGGCGTCGATCCCGCAGCTCCCGTGGGATCAGGTGCGCCCCGCGCCCGTCGTGCTGGTGAGCGGCACCGAGACCGTGCTGGCCGACCGCGCGATCCGCCTGCTGCGCGACATCCTGCGGGCCGAAGACCCGAGTCTCGAAGTGTCCGACATCGACGCGGGTGCCTACGCGCCGGGCGAGCTGCTCACCCTCGCGAGCCCCAGCCTGTTCGCGGAGCCCCGCCTCATCCGGGTCGAGAACGTCGACAAGATGACGGATGCCTTCCTCGACGAGACCCTCGCCTACATCACCGCGCCCGCCGACGAGACCTACCTCGTGCTGCGCTACCCGAGCGGCACCCGCGGCAAGAAACTGCTCGACGCGATCCGGGCGGGCACCGGTGGCGGCATCGAGGTGGTCTGCGCCGAGCTGAAGCGCGACAGCGACAAGCAGGACTTCGTCGCCGCCGAGTTCGCCGCCGCACGACGCAAGATCACCGGCCCGGGGCTGCGGGCACTGGTGAGCGCGTTCTCCGACGACCTCGCCGAGCTCGCCGCCGCCTGCCAGCAGCTGCTCGCCGACACGGTCGACGACGTCACCGAAGAGACCGTCGCGCGGTACTACGGCGGCCGGGTCGAGACGAGCGCGTTCGCCGTGGCGGATGCCGCCATCGCCGGCCACCACGGCGAGGCCCTCGGCCTGCTGCGCCACGCCCTCGCCTCCGGTGCCGACCCGGTTCCGATGGTCGCCGCGTTCGCGAGCAAGATCCGCACGATGGCCAAGCTCGCCGGCCAACGCGGGTCATCGAACGAGCTCGCGCAACGGTTCGGCCTCGCGCCGTGGCAGGTCGACCGCGCGAAGCGCGACCTGCAGGGCTGGACGGATGCCGGCCTCGGTCGCGCGATCCAAGCACTCGCCGAAGCCGACGCCCAGGTGAAGGGCGGCGGACGCGATCCCGTCTACGCGCTCGAGGTCATGATCGAGCGACTCAGCGACCGTTCCCGTCGCTGATGGTCGTCGACATCCGGCCCTTCGATGCGGCCGACGAGGATGCTGTCGTCGCGCTCTGGGAGGCGTGCGGGCTGCTCGTTGCGGCGACCTCCCGACCAAATCACGGAGATTCGCGCGCCGGCCGCCTCGGTTGGCGTCAGGACGCCGCCCGCGCCCCGGATCTCCTTGATTTGGTCGGTGCGGGGGGCCAGCGCTCCTGGTCGCGCCCACCACCCGGGAACGACGAAGGCCCCCACCCGTCGGCGGTTTCTAAGGGTCCTCGCAACACGTGATGGCCTATGTGGTTGTCAGTAGATCACGCAGACGCTCGGCTGGGGTATTCCAGCCGAGCGTTTTGCGTGGTCGGCCGTTGAGTTCCTGGGCGAC
>NZ_BNAI01000009.1 GCF_014653215.1 Pseudolysinimonas yzui
ACGCCGACCGCAACACAGCCCTCGGCCCCTGGCTCGATCACTACAACTACGCTCGAGCCCACACCGCCTGCGGAGGCCAACCCCCCATCAGCCGCGTGTCACCAACGCTCTGACCGAATACATCTAGCGCGTGACGACGGGAGCCGAGGAGTACTACTCGGCCCTCGTCGGCACGCGGCGGTAACCGTCGGTCGCGACGGCGACGACGGTCGCCAGTGCGGCCCAGGCCGCGAGCGCGAGCAGCGCGATCGTCAGGGCGATCATGCGGGCACCTCCTTCACGGCGATCGGGGCGGCGGGTCGTTCGGGGACGCGCAGCAGGGGAAGCGTGACGTTGACCATCGGGCCGATGAGCAGCGCGAAGGCGAGCGTGCCGACGCCGAGCTGGCCGCCGAGCACGAAACCGACGGCGAGCACCGTGACCTCGATGCCCGTGCGCACGACCCAGATCGGCCAGCCGGTGCGGGCGTGAATCCCGGTCATCAGCCCGTCGCGCGGACCGGGTCCGAGGCGCGCGCCGATGTAGGCGCCCGTCGCCAGGGCGAGCAGCGCGAGCCCGCCGGCGAACACGACCGCCTGCTGCCACGGCACCGTCTGCTGCGGCACGAGCCAGAGGCCCAGTTCCGCACTCGGGCCGATGAGCAGCACGTTGAGCACGGTGCCGACTCCGGGCCTCTGGCGCAGCGGAATCCACAACAGCAGTACGAGGGCACCGACGACGTTGACGACGAGACCGAACGGGATGCCGGTCTGCCGGGTGATCCCCTGCGCGAAGACATCCCAGGGCGGCACGCCGATGCCGCCGCGCACCAGGAGCGCGATGGCGATGCCGTAGGCGACGAGGCCAACGATCAACTGGACCCCGCGACGCACCCATAGGAGCCGAGAGGAGGGGGCCGATGGGATCATGTCGCCAGCCAACCGCTGAATTGGCATGGGATCAAGAAGCCAATCCTGCTACTGTGGCCGGATGGCATCCCTCTCTGCCCGCGCCCTCGCCGCTCTCATCGTCGGCTGGCGCGACCTCGCCAACGGTCCCGCCTATGCCGCGCTCGCCGATCGCGTGCGACTGCTCATCCTCGACGGCCGCGTCGCCCTCGGCACCCGGCTGCCCGCAGAACGCGAGCTCGCCGCCCAGCTCGGCCTCAGTCGCACGACGGTGTCGGCCGCCTACGCCGACCTGCGCGACAGCGGATACCTCGACAGCGTCCGCGGCTCCGGCAGCGTCGCGCGCCTGCCCGCCCGCGGCGGCGTCGTGCCCGACGTGCTCGTCACCGACCAACTCGACTTCAGCAAAGCCGTGCTGCCCGCGCATCCGGCGGTCGCCGAAGCGGCGCAGCGGGCCGTCGCCGCCCTGCCGTCGTTCCTCGACGAGTCGGGATTCGACCCCTACGGGATGCGGCTCGCCCGCCAGGCGATCGCCGACCGGTACGCGGCCCGCGGGCTGCCGACGGATGCCGACGAGGTGCTGATCACCGTCGGAGCCCAGCACGGCATCGTGCTGCTCGCGCACACGCTGCTGTCACGGGGCGATCGCGCGATCATCGAGTCCCCCAGCTACCCGCACGCGGTCGAGGCCCTGCGGTCGGCCGGCGCCCGCGTCGTGACCGTGCCGGTGACCCCGGCGGAGGGCTGGGACGAGTCGGCGCTCGAGCAGGCCTTCCAGCGCACGAGCCCCGTGCTGGCCTACCTCATGCCCGACAACCACAACCCGACGGGCGCCACCATGCCGAAGGCGCAACGCGAGCGGATCGTCGCGCTCGCCGCCGAACAGGGCACCACCCTGATCGCCGACGAGACCATCGGCGGGCTCGAACTCGACGG
The DNA here is from genome assembly GCF_014653215.1 of Pseudolysinimonas yzui. Classification (GTDB taxonomy): domain Bacteria; phylum Actinomycetota; class Actinomycetes; order Actinomycetales; family Microbacteriaceae; genus Pseudolysinimonas_A; species Pseudolysinimonas_A yzui. Next base: position 1,824 of record NZ_BNAI01000009.1, read on the forward strand.
GCAGGCGGTGCAACCGCCGTTCGCGACCCTCGGTCGCGCCGTCATGCTCGGGTCGCTCGGCAAATCGGTGTGGGGCGGGCTGCGGATCGGCTGGATGCGCGCCGACCGCGAACTCATCCAGCGCGTCGCGCGCAACCGGTTCATGACCGACCTCGGGACGCCCATCCTCGAGCAGCTCATCCTCGTCGAACTGCTCGCCGACCTCGACCGCATCCTCGACGACCGTCGCGCCTACCTGCGGGCGAGTCGCGACCACCTCGCCCGTCGCCTCGCCGCCGACCTCCCCACCTGGCAGATGCCGTCGGTCGCCGGCGGCATCGCGGCCTGGGTCAACATCGGGCTGCCGATCTCGTCGCAACTGGCGCTCGCCGCCCGCAACGAGGGTCTCGTGATCGCGGCCGGGGCACGCTTCGGAGTCGAGGGGCTCTTCGAGCGCTTCATCCGCATCCCGTTCACCTACCCGCCCGAGGTCATCGACCGCGGGGTCGACGCGCTCGCCGCCGCCTGGCGGTCGGTGACCCGCACCCCGCTCTCGGTCACCGACGGCGACTACGCCCAGGTGGTCTGACCTCTCAGCGATCTGTCAGCCGCGTTCATCCCGCGGGAGTACCGCGCCGCCCGCGTCGATTGCCATACTGACCCGGGCAGCACGGCGGCGTGCCTCCCGTCACCCCCTGCCTGAGGAGAAGTCGTGCACCTGCTGTCGGTGTTCAGTCTGCGCAACCGCGCACTCATCGCCCTGCTCACGATCGTCGTCGGAGTCTTCGGCGGCATCGCGCTGACCTCGCTCAAGCAGGAGCTCTTCCCGTCGGTGACGCTGCCGCAGCTCACCGTCATCAGCAGCTACCGCGGCGCGAGCCCCGACGTCGTCGAAGCCGACGTCTCGACCCCGATCGAGGCGGCGATCCAAGGGGTCGACGGACTCGAGGCCACCGCCGCGACGTCGGGCGCCGGGGTGTCCACCGTCACGGCGTCGTTCACCTACGGCACCGACCTCGCGCGTGCGGAGCAGAAGATCCAGCTCGCCCTCAACCGCATCGAAGACCAGCTGCCCGCCGCGGTCGACCCCCAGGTGGTGGCCTTCTCGCTGAGCGACTTCCCGATCGTCGTGCTCGGCGTCACCAGCGACCTGGACGCCGACGAGCTCTCGGCGATCCTGCGCGACCAGACGATCGTCGACATCTCGAACCTGCCCGGCGTCGGGCAGGCGACCCTGTCGGGAGCCAGCGGGCAGCGCGTCACCATCACCCCCGACCTCACGGCGCTCGCGGTTCAGGGCTTGAGCACGCAAGCGATCCGGGATGCCCTCGACGCGAACGGCGTTCTGCTCGCGACCGGCGTCATCGACGAGGGCGACTCCGAACTCATCGTGCAGGCCGGATCCCCGCTCGCCTCGGCCGACGACATCTCGGCGCTGCCCCTGCTCGGCGGCACCGGCGAATCCGTCACGATCGGTGACGTCGCCGACGTCGAGATCGTCTCCAACCCGGTGACCGCGATCTCCCGCGTCAACGGCGACCCGTCGCTCACCATCTCGATCACGAAGAACCCGGCCGCCAACACCGTCGACGTCGCCAACGAGATCGCCGCGGCACTTCCGGCGCTGAGCGCGGCCATCGGGGCGAACACCGAGTTCACGACGATCTTCAACCAGGCGCCGTTCATCGAGCAGTCGATCGAAAGCCTGGCCCTCGAAGGCGTGCTCGGCCTGACGGCGGCGGTGCTCGTCATCCTGCTGTTCCTGCTCTCGGTGCGTTCCACGCTCGTCACCGCCATCTCGATCCCCGTCTCGGTGCTGGTCACCTTCATCGGGATGCTCGCCACCGGATACACGATGAACGTGCTCACCCTCGGCGCGCTCACCATCGCCATCGGCCGGGTCGTCGACGACTCGATCGTCGTCATCGAGAACATCAAGCGGCACTTGTCACTCGGGGAGGAGAAGAAGACCGCGATCCTCTCCGCGGTGCGCGAGGTCGCGACCGCGATCACGGCCTCGACCGCGACGACGGTCGCCGTGTTCCTGCCCCTCGCCCTCGTCAGCGACGTCACGGGTGAGCTGTTCCGGCCCTTCGCGCTCACCATCACCATCGCGCTGCTCGCGTCGCTGCTGGTGTCGCTCACGATCGTTCCGGTGCTCGCCTACTGGTTCCTCAAGGCGCCGAAGCCGACCGGCGTGAAGGAGTCGGCCGAAGACGAACTGGACAAGCCGAACCTGCTGCAGCGCGTCTACCTCCCCGCGCTCAGCTGGACGGTGCGGCATCCGGTCATCACCCTCGGCGCGGCCGGGGCGATCCTCGCCGGAACCGTCGGGCTGGTGTCGATCACCCCCACCAACTTCGTCGGCGACCAGGGCCAGAACACCATCTCGGTGCGGCAGACCCTGCCCGCCGGCTCGAACCTCGCCACGATCGACGAGGCCGCCCACACGGTCGAAGACGCCCTGCTCGACATCGACGGCGTCGAGGTGGTGCAGGTCTCGATCGGCAGCGACAGCGCCTCGGTGCTCTCGCTGTTCCGCGGCGGGGCCGACGCCACCTACTCGATCACGACCGATCCCGACGCCGACCAGGAGGAGCTGCGGCTCGAACTGACCGAGGTGCTCGACGGGATCGAGGGGGCGGGCGAACTCTCCGTCGGCTCCGGCGGGGGTGGCTTCAGCAGCGACCTCGAGATCGACGTGCGCGCCGCCGACCCCGAGAAGCTCGCCGCCGCGACCGAAGAACTGCTCGCCGGCGCGCAGGATCTCGACGTCACCGCCCAGGCCGAGAGCAACCTCGCCGTCACCCAGCCGTACCTCGCGATCGAGGTCGACCGGCAGAAGGCGGCGGATGCCGGACTCAGCGAGATCGCGGTCGGCGGCATCGTCGCCGAGGCGATGCTGCCCGCTGCCGTCGGCTCGGTCACGATCGACAACACCGTGCTGTCGGTCTACATCACCAACCCGAACGCGCCCGTCACGGTGCAGGAGTTGCGTGACTTCCAGATCCCGACGGCTTTCGGACTCGTTCCGCTCTCCGACCTCGCCACCATCGAAGAGGTCGAAGCCCCCGCGACGATCTCGAGCGAACGCGGCATCCGCACCTCCACCATCACGGTCACCCCGGCGGTGCAGAACCTCGCGGTGGTCACCCCGGCGATCGAGCAGATGATCGCCGACGCCGACCTGCCCGACGGGGTCTCGGCCTCGGTCGGTGGTGTCGCCGCGGATCAGGCGGAAGGGTTCTCGCAGCTCTTCCTCGCCCTGCTCGCCGCGATCCTCATCGTCTACACGATCATGGTCGCCACCTTCCGGTCGCTGCGCCAGCCGCTGCTGCTGCTCGTCTCCATCCCGTTCGCCGCGACCGGCGCGCTGCTGCTGCAGATCGCCTCCGGCATCCCGTTCGGCATCGCGTCGATCATCGGTCTGCTGATGCTCGTCGGCATCGTCGTCACCAACGCGATCGTGCTCATCGACCTCGTGAACCAGTACCGCGAACGCGGGATGAGCGTGGTCGAGGCGATCCGTCATGGTGCGGCCCGTCGCCTCCGGCCGATCCTCATGACGGCACTCGCGACGATCGCCGCGCTGCTGCCGATGGCGATCGGGCTGACCGGGCACGGCGGCTTCATCTCGCAGCCGCTCGGCATCATCGTGATCGGTGGGCTGATCTCATCCACCGCCCTCACCCTGCTCGTGCTGCCCGCGCTCTACTCGCTCGTCGAGGGCTTCTCAGAGCGCCGGGCTGCCAAGCGCTCGACTCACCACGGCGCCCATAGCGTCGGCTGAACTCACGCGCTGCCCCGATCTGCTTACTCCGCCACATTCGCGTTGCTCCGCCAGATTCCCGCGGAGCAACGCGGAAATGGCGGAGTAGCCGGGTCTGGCGCACTAGCCGGGGCCGAGGGTGCGCTCGAAGAACGCGACGATGCGCGACTTGAGGTCGTCGTCGAGCAGCGCGATCGAGTGCAGGGTGCCGTCGGCGACGAGGAACTCGACGTCGATGCCGGCGGCGCGGAGGGCTTCGACGAAGTGCTCCGACTGCGCCAGCGGGATCTTCTCGACCGTCGAATGGGCGACGAAGAACGGCGGATCGCTCTCGTCGACGTGCGAGCTCGGCGATGCGGGTTCGGCGGCGGGGCAGTCGGCGAACGTCGTGCAGCCGAGGTACTCGAGTTGCAGCGGGGCGAAGTCGTCGGTGAGGTCGACGCCGGTGAGGTCGATGGGGGCGCTCAGATCGACGACGGCGGCGACGCGTGGCCCGGTCGAGAGGTCGCCGCTTCCTGAGGTTCCGAGCAGCGCCGCGAGGTTGCCGCCCGCCGACCCGCCGAAGACGCCGATGCGCTCCGGGTCGACGCCGAAGCGTTCCGCCTGCTCGTCCGCGCGCAGCCAGGTGACGGCGGCCTGTACGTCGGTGAAGCCCGCCGGAAACACCCACTCCGGCGCCAGGCGGTAGTCGAGCGAGAACGCCGGGTATCCCGCGGCCGCGAGCCAGGTGCAGACGGCCCGCCAGCCGACGCTGTCCTTCGTGCCCTCTCGCCAGCTGCCGCCGTGGATGATGAGGATGCCGGGCACAGCCGCCGAATCCCGGTCGAGGTCGGGCGGCAGGCAGGCATCCAGCAGCAGCGGCACGCCGTCGACGACCCGGTACTCGATGTCGGCGACCACGGTCACGTCGGGATCGGTCGCCAGGTCGGTGCCGACCGCGTCGATCTGCGGGTCGATGACGCCGGCATCCGAGCCCGTCGGCCCGCACGCGGCGAGCCCGAGCAGCGCGACAAGCGCAATCGGGATGACGCGGGCGGCGGACATCCCGGAAGCCTAAGCGAAGCGGCTATTTGCCCGAGATGGCCCCCTGCTCAGGCTGCGAGAGGGCCAATCTGGGCGAATAGCCGCTTCCCACGGGCGGGATGCTGTATCGTCGCTAGGTCGGCTCTCGACACGCGCCTCAGGCGCGAAAGCAAGACTGTAAGTCGAGCGGGCCGGATCGTGACTCAGTCGAGGCACGAGGAATCCATTCAGGAAAACGGCCCCGGTCTACGTATGCCCGGGTTCTCGGCGGGTGCTTCGGCGCGCGTCGCACGCTGAACACCGAGTAACGGAAGAACCAGAATGCCCACGAACAAGAAGGGCGCGCCCGTGCGCGCCGGCAACAAGAACGCGACCGGCGGAGCCAAGAAGGCGCGCTGGAGCACGGAGCAGCGCGCCGCGCAGGGCAAGTCGCCCGTGCGTCCGCGCGGAACCGCGACCCGGCCGGTGCGCGAGCGCCAGGCCGACTCGTCGGAGCGCCGCGACAACGTCGAGCGCGGTCAGTCGACCCGCCCCAACTGGGAGCCGCGCGCCAAGACCCCCAGCACCGGTGACCGCTTCTCGCGGTCCGATCGCCCGGCCCGCGACGGCTACGCGCCGCGCACCGATCGTGCGCCCCGCGATGACCGCGGTTACGCGCCGCGCACGGAGCGTCCGGCCCGCGAGGGCTACGCGCCGCGCACGGAGCGTCCGGCCCGCGAGGGCTACGCTCCCCGTACCGAGCGTCCGACCCGCGACTATGCCCCGCGCACGGAGCGCCCGCGCTATGACCGGGACGCCGCCCCGCGACGCGACCGCGACGCCTACCAGCCCCGCAACCGCGACGGTTATGAGCCCCGCGAGCGCGACCGCGCCGAGCGTCCCGCCGTGCACCAAGAAGATGTCGTGCTCGCCCGACTCGAGGCGCAGGCCGTCGACGCGACCGACATGCAGAGCAGCGGCTTCGGCGAGCTCGGCCTCGGCCAGAACCTCGTCCGCGTGCTCGCCGAGCTCGGGGCGGACACCCCGTTCCCGATCCAGGCGGCGACGATCCCGTCGGTGCTCGAAGGCCGCGACGTTCTCGGCCGTGGCCGCACCGGCTCCGGCAAGACGATCGCCTTCGGCGCTCCGCTCGTCGAGCGCCTCCTGCAGTCGCAGAAGGGTGCGACCGAACGGCGCAAGCCGGGTCGCGCACCGCGGGCCCTCATCCTCGCGCCGACCCGCGAACTCGCCCTGCAGATCGACCGCACCATTCAGCCGCTCGCCCAGAGCGTCGGGCTGTTCACCACGCAGATCTACGGCGGCGTGCCCTACGCCCGGCAGACCGGCGCGATCTCGCGCGGCGTCGACATCATCATCGGCACCCCGGGCCGCATCGGCGACCTCGTGTCGCAGGGCCGGCTCGACCTCTCGCAGGTCGTCATCACGGTGCTCGACGAGGCCGACCACATGTGCGAGCTCGGATTCCTCGAGCCGGTGCGCGAGCTGCTGCAGCGCACGAGCGACGGCGGCCAGAAGCTGCTCTACTCGGCCACGCTCGACTCGGGTGTCGCGTCGCTCGTCGAGGAGTTCCTCGTCGACCCGGCCGTCTACGAGATCTCCGGTGAAGACCAGGCCTCGAGCGACATCCGCCACATCGCGTTCCTGCTCGAGCAGCGGGACAAGCAGGATGTGCTGATCGAACTCGCCGCCGGACCGGGCAAGAAGCTCGTGTTCGCCCGCACCCGGGCGTTCGCCGAGCAGCTCGCCGACCTGCTGGATGACGCGGGCATCCGCGCCGAGAGCATCCACGGCGACCTCAACCAGGCGCGCCGCACCCGGGCGCTCGAGAAGTTCACGAGCGGTCGCGTCAGCGTGCTCGTCGCCACGGATGTCGCCGCCCGCGGCATCCACGTCGACGACATCGAACTGGTCATCCAGGCCGACGCGCCCGACGAGTACAAGGCGTACCTCCACCGCGCCGGCCGCACCGGCCGGGCCGGCAAGACGGGCACCGTCGTGACCCTCGTGCCGCGCAACCGTCGTCGCAAGACCGAGGATCTGCTCGCCCGCGCCGAGATCACCCCCGAGTGGATCTCGGTGCGCCCGGGCGACCAGGCGATCACCGACCTCGCCGGCTGAGTCGGCGCGTCACCCGTAGACACTCCCCGCGCTGTCAGCCGAAAGGCCGACAGCGCGGGGAGTTTCGCGTCCCGTACCGTCTGGGCAGGGCACTTCGACCATGAGGTCAACATCCTCACGACGCGTCCGGTCGGTCGGTGGCTCCGCCCGGGCTGCCCTCGGCGTCGCCCTGATGTGACAAACGACTCGCACCCCGCGTGTTGCGTCGCGTGTCGCGCCGTCCGTCCTCAGAGGCCGACATCCTGAAGATGACCGGGGCGGGATCCAGTCGGCGACCCGCCGGTCAGGCGGGGATCGCCAGCACCGCGGCGGCGGCGAGCGCGAGCGCCAGCCCGGCCCATTGCACGGGCGCGATGCGTTCCCGCAGCACGATCGCGGCGAGGGCGATCGTGCCACCCGGATAGAGCGCTACGAGCACACTCACGACGGTGAGGTCGCCCAGCCGTAGTCCGGTGAGGATGAGTACGTTGGCGGCGGCATCCGCGATACCGCAGGCGACGATGAGCCCCCACGCGCCCCGGAGCCCGGGAAAGGCGGGCACCCCGCGGCGACGGGCGGCCACGAGAAGCACGACGAGCACACCGGCCAGGATCGTGCCGGCGACGAGCCGGTTCGCGACGATCGGGTAGAGCCCCGAGTCGGCGGGCGCCCGGTCGACGAGGATGAAGAAGCAGCCGATCAGCAGCCCGGAGAGCGTCGCATAGACGAGCCCGCGCGCTCGGGGCCGGACGGCTCCCTTCTCGGGCACGAAGCCGACGAGCACGATCGCGACGAGCACACCGCCGAGTCCGACGTAACCCCACCACGGCAGCCGCTCTCCGCCCAGCAGACCCCAGGTCATCGGCACGAGCGCCGACAGCACCGCGGTGAGGGGAGACAGGATGCTCATCGGCCCGATCGCGAGAGCCGCGTAGAGCAGGAAGATCGCGGCGGACCCGGTGACTCCGCTCAGGCCACCCCAGAGGAACGCCTCGAACGAGGCGCGCGCCGGAAGGAGGAGCGCGACCGGCACCAGCAGGGCGAGCCCGACCAGCACGGCGAACGCGGTGACGACGACGGCGGCCGCGCGCTTGGCAGCGAGCCCGCCGAAGAAGTCCGCGACGCCGTAGGTGAGGGCGCTCGCCAGTCCGATGACGATCGCCAGCACCTCCCCAAGCTATCCGGTGGCACAGGTACCGACGGCCTCCACAGGTGCGCCTGCTCGATCAGCGGTGCGCCGTAGGGTGGGGCGCATGACGACCGCAGCTCCGGAGGCTCCGCTCGACGTGCTGCGCCGCGTCTTCGGGTACGCCGACTTCCGGGGCGAGCAGGCGAGCATCATCGACCACGTCGTGGCGGGCGGGGATGCCCTCGTGCTGATGCCGACGGGCGGCGGCAAGTCGCTGTGCTATCAGATCCCCGCCCTGGTGCGCCCGGGTACCGGTGTCGTCATCTCGCCGCTCATCGCCCTCATGCAAGACCAGGTGGATGCCCTTTCCGCGGTCGGAGTGCGGGCGGCGTTCCTCAACTCGACGCAAGACGCGGCGGAGCGGCACCGGGTCGAGTCGGAGTTGCTGGCCGGCGACATCGACTTGCTCTACCTCGCGCCCGAGCGGCTCAAGTTGCAGCAGACTCTCGCGCTGCTCGACCGGGTGCCGGTCGGGGTGTTCGCGATCGACGAGGCGCACTGTGTGTCGCAGTGGGGCCACGACTTCCGCCCCGACTACCTGGCCCTCTCGGTGTTGCACGAGCGCTGGCCGGCCGTGCCGCGCATCGCCCTCACGGCGACCGCGACCGAGGCGACGCGCAAGGAGATCGCCCAGCGGCTCGACCTGGCGGGCGCGCGGCAGTTCGTGTCGTCGTTCGACCGGCCGAACATCCAGTACCGCATCGACCCGAAGAACCAACCCCTCGCGCAGTTGCTGTCGCTCATCAAGAGCGAGCATTCGGGAGACGCCGGCATCGTCTACTGCCTGTCGCGGGCGAGCGTCGAGAAGACCGCCGACGCACTCGTGGCGGAGGGCATCCCGGCCCTGCCGTACCACGCGGGTCTCACCGCTCAGGTGCGCTCGCGCAACCAGTCGCGGTTCCTGCGGGAAGACGGCGTGGTGATGGTCGCGACCATCGCCTTCGGCATGGGCATCGACAAGCCCGACGTGCGCTTCGTCGCCCACCTCGATCTGCCGAAGAGCGTCGAGGGCTACTACCAGGAGACGGGACGCGCGGGCCGTGACGGGCTGCCGTCGACAGCCTGGCTCGCCTACGGGCTGCAAGACGTCGTGCAGCAGCGCCGCATGATCGACGAGGGCGAGGGCGACCGCGCGCACAAGCAACGCATGGGCCAACACCTGGATGCGATGCTCGCGCTGTGCGAGACGGTGTCGTGCCGCCGCCAGCAGCTGCTCGGCTACTTCGGTCAGCAGAGCGAGGCGTGCGGCAACTGTGACACCTGCCTCTCGCCCCCGGAGTCGTGGGATGGCACGGTACCCGCACAGAAGCTGCTGTCCACCGTCGTGCGACTGCAGCGGGAACGCAACCAGCGCTTCGGGGCGGGGCAGCTCATCGACATCCTGCTCGGCAAAGAGACCGAGCGGGTGCGCTCGAACCGCCACGACGAGCTGAAGACCTTCGGCATCGGCACCGAGCTGGGCGACCAGGAGTGGCGGGGCGTCGTGCGGCAACTGCTCTCGCAGGGGCTGCTCGCGGTGAGCGCCGACGGCTACGGCACGCTCGTGATCGCGCCCGCGGCGGCCGAGGTGCTCGACGGCTCGCGCCGGGTGATGCTGCGTCGGGAGCCCGAGCGCACGGCGAAGGTCACCAAGCAGCGCGCCGGGGTGGAACTGCCGGATGGCGCCCGCGGCTTGTTCGAGAAACTGCGGGAGTGGCGTGCCGGCGTCGCCCGCGAGCAGGGCGTTCCCGCGTACATCGTGTTCGGCGACGCGACGCTGCGGGGCATCGCGGTGACGAAACCGCAGACGCTGGAGCAGCTCGGCACGATCAGCGGGGTGGGCGAGAAGAAGCTCGAGGCCTACGGCGACGGTGTCCTCGAAGTGGTCGCCTCGATCGAGGAGGCGGCGTGAGCGCACTGCGCACCGCGCGGCTCCAGCTGCGCGAGTGGCGTGACGACGACCGCGACGACTGGGCGGCGATGAACGCCGATCCCGAGGTGATGGAGTACTTCCCGGCGCCGCTCGACCGGGCGCAGGCGGACGCCGCGTTCGACCGCATCCAGGCCGCACTCGCGGCGCGTGGCTGGGGCCTCTGGGCGGTCGAGCACGACGGCCGCTTCCTCGGATTCACCGGGCTGGCCCCGGTCGGGTTCGAGGCGCCCTTCGCTCCGGCGACCGAGATCGGCTGGCGCCTGCGACGGGATGCCTGGGGGCAGGGGTTCGCGACCGAGGCGGCGCGCGAGGCGATGCGTTTCGCGTTCGACGAGCTCGGGCTGCCGCAACTGGTGTCGCTCACCAGCGTCACCAACGCCCGCTCGCGCGCCGTCATGGCGCGGCTCGGCATGACGCACGATCCGGCCGACGATTTCGACCACCCGAATGTCCCGCACGGCAGCCCGCTGCGACCCCATGTGCTGTACCGCGCGCTCGCGCAAGGGGCTTCTCAACCACCCGGGCCCCGGTAGCGTTCCCTCATGACCTTCAACGACGACGCCGACATCCGGGGTGGCAGGGTATCCAAGCGCGGCCGCAACGCCGCGCTCGGAGCGGGTGGCGGCGGCCTCGTCGTGATCGCGCTGCTCGTGATCTCCCAGCTCACGGGCGTCAACCTCACCGGACTCGCGCCGCTGCTCGGCGGAGAGGGAGGAACCGGCGGCGAAGAGACGCCGCTCACCGAGTGCCTCACGGGTGAGGACGCCAACGAGAACATCGATTGCCGCATGCAGGGGGCGGCCACCTCACTCGATCTCTATTGGGAAACCCAGGTCGAGGGTTACGTAGCTCCGCAGCTCATCCTGTTCAGCGGCTCGGTCACCACCGGATGCGGAAACGCCACGAGCGCGGTCGGCCCGTTCTACTGCCCGCCCGACCAGATCGTCTACATCGACACCGCGTTCTTCCAGCAGCTGCAGACGCAATTCGGGGCGACGGGCGAGAGCCTGGCGCAGATGTACATCGTCGCCCACGAGTGGGGCCACCACATCCAGAACATCGTCGGCACGATGAACGGTCTCGACCTGCAGGACACCGGGCCGACCTCCGATGGCGTGCGGCTCGAGCTGCAGGCCGACTGCTACGCGGGCGCCTGGGTGGCCGCGGCGAGCGACACTGAAGACTCGAGCGGCATCGCGCTGCTCAAAGAGCCGACGGATGCCGAGATCGCCGATGCGCTCAACGCGGCCGAGGTGGTCGGCGACGACTACATCCAGGAGAACCTCGGCAGTGGTCAGGTGAACCCCGAGACCTGGACGCACGGTTCGAGCGAGCAGCGTCAGGCCTGGTTCCGCACCGGATTCACCCAGGGAGTCGGGGCCTGCGACACCTTCGCGGCGGGTGTGCAGCTGTAGGACTGCTCCGAACCCAACCCACGGAGCTTGTAGGGTCACCACAACTCACGCCACATCTCCAGTTCGTGATTTCGTAGCCCTCAACGACGAATCGGCACGCGCACGCCACCCGGACGTACCGTGTGGTCATGACGGATCTCGCTGATCGTGCTGCCCAGGTGACCCCCGGCGACGACGTGCACGTCGACGTCGCCGCGCTCGGTGAACTGCTGCTGGGTCGCTGGAAAGACGTGCGCCTCGCCTCGCGCGAGCTGATGAAGCGCGACGCGTTCCATCGCATCCCCGGCCAGTCGATGGACGAGCACCGGGAGCGCGTGCTCGGTCAGTTGAAGCTACTCGTCGACGAGCGCACCGTGCTGCGCGCCTTCCCCCAGCGGCTCGGCGGGCTCGACGACCACGGCGGCAACCTCGCGCAGTTCGAGGAGATCGCGATCGCCGACCCGTCGCTGCAGATCAAGTCGGGCGTGCAGTGGGGCCTCTTCGCCGCCGCGATCATGCACCTCGGCACCGAGTACCACCACGACACCTTCCTGCCCGGCGCGATGAGCCTCGCGGTGCCGGGTGCCTTCGCGATGACCGAGACCGGTCACGGATCGGATGTCGCGAGCATCGGCACGACGGCGACCTACGACCCGGAGCGGGACGAGTTCGTCATCGACACCCCGTTCCGCGCCGCCTGGAAGGACTACCTCGGCAACGCGGCCCTGCACGGGCAGGCCGCGGTCGTGTTCGCCCAGCTCATCGTCGGCGGCGTGAATCACGGCGTGCATGCCCTCTACGTGCCGATCCGCGACGGCAAGGACTTCCTGCCGGGCATCGGCGGCGACGACGACGGGCTCAAGGGCGGCCTCAACGGCATCGACAACGGCCGCCTGCATTTCACCGGCGTACGGGTGCCGCGCACCAACCTGCTCAACCGCTACGGGGATGTCGACGCGAACGGCGTCTACACGTCGAGCATCGCCAGCCCCGGTCGGCGCTTCTTCACGATGATCGGCACCCTCGTGCAGGGCCGGGTCTCGCTCGACGGCGCCGCGGTGATCGCCAGCAAGCTGGCTCTGAAGATCGCGATCACCTACGGCTCGGAGCGGCGCCAGTTCGCCGACGGCCCGAACGGCGAAGAGATCGTGCTGCTCGACTACCAGCGCCACCAGCGCCGGCTGATCACGCGGCTGGCCACGACCTACGCGATGGCGTTCGCCCACGAGCGGCTGCTCGAGACCTTCCACGCGGTGTTCAGCGGTGAGAAGGCGACGGATGCCGACCGCCAGGAACTCGAGACCCTCGCGGCGGCCCTCAAGTCGTTCTCGACCTGGTCGGCCCTCGACATCCTTCAGGAGTCGCGCGAGGCGTGCGGCGGTGCCGGCTTCCTCGCCGAGAACCGCCTCACCCAGCTGCGGCAGGATCTCGACATCTACGTCACCTTCGAGGGCGACAACAACGTGCTGCTGCAGCTGGTCGCGAAGCGCCTGCTCGCGGACTACGCGAAGGGCTTCAAGAACGCGGATGCCGCGGCCATCGCGGGCCTCGTCGCCGCGCAGGTGGGTGAGGTGGCGATCAACCGCTCGGGCCTGCGGTCGTTCGTGCAGAGCGTCGCCGACTTCGGGTCGCGCGCTCGGTCGATCGGCTTCGTGCGCGGGCCGGCGGCGCAGCGCCAGTTGCTCACCGACCGGGTGCACACGATGGTGGCCGAGATCGCGGGACGCCTGAAGGGGGTCGCGCAGTTGCCGACTCAGGAGGCCGCGGCCCTGTTCAACGCCAACCAGAACGAACTCATCGAGGCCGCCTACGCACACGCCGAGCTGCTGGAGTGGGAGGCGTTCACCGACGCCGTCGACCGCATCGCCGACCCCGGCACGAAGCAGGTGCTCACCTGGTTGCGCGACCTGTTCGGGTTCACGCTGATCGAGAAGCACGCCGCCTGGTACCTGATCAACGGGCGCCTCTCGACGGCGCGCGCCGTGGCGATCACCGACTACATCGACGACCGTCTGCTGCCGCGGCTGCGCGCGCACGCGCTCGACCTCGTGGATGCCTTCGGCTTCGCCCCCGAGCACCTGCGGGCGCCGATCGCGTCGGGTGCCGAGAAGCAGCGGCAGGATGAGGCTCGCGCCTACTACGCCGACCTCAGAGCCTCGGGTAAGGCCCCCGCCGCGGAATAGCCGTCACCCCGTCGGCGGAAGTGCTGCCGCGACGAGAGCCGCGAGTTCGGCCGGCTTGCTGAGCATCGGCCAGTGGCCGGTGCGCAGCTCGACGATCTCGTAGTGCTTCACCGCTGCGAGTTCGCGCACGTAGGGGTGGCCCTTCGCGATGAGGTCGCGCAGCGTCGCCTCCGACATCTCACAGGTGATCACCGTGACGGGCACGTCGTAGCGGCGTGGGTCGCCGAGCACCTGTTTCTCGGTCGCGACCTTCTCGGGGATCGGGAGCGCCCGTGCCGCGAAGGCCGCCCAGCGTTCATCATCCATATCCACGACCGACTCGGCATCGAACTCGTCGCGAGGCGGCAACGGCACCATGCCGTCGACCGCCGTGAACTCGTCGTTGATCATGCCGCCGTCGCCGAGAGGGCCGGAGTCGACGTAGATCACCTTCGCGATGCGATCGGGCCGCGCATCCACGACGGCGTGGGCGACCGCCCCGCCACCGGAATGCCCGACGAGCACGACCGGGCCGACCGCGGCATCCACGAGGCCGACGACGTAATCGGCTTGGTCGCGCAGACCGACGGACGGGTCGGCCGGCGCGAGACCGGGAAGCGTGATGGGTCTCGGCTCGTGCCCCGCCGCCCCGACCGCGGGCACCACCTCGTCCCACGCGGAGGAGTCGAGCCAGAATCCGGGAATGAGGATGACGTCCATCCCGCCACGCTAGGCGCCACCTCCGTCAGCCGGGGATACTCGCTTCATGAGCGCCGGTCCCTCGCCGAAGCCCGAACATCGCTGGCCGGCTGCCGCCGCGATCATCGTGGCCCTCGGCGTCTATCTGTTCCTGCCGGCGCCGACGGCGTTCCTTCCGTCGTGGATGGTTCCCGCCGTGGGGTTGGTCGCGTTCATCCCGCTCGTCGTGCTCAACCCTCGGCGCCTCGGGCGTGAGACGACCTGGTCGCGCGGGCTCGGGGTCGGCATTGCCGTGGGTCTCGCGCTCATCAACCAGGTGTACATCGTGCAGATCCTCGATCAGCTGCTCAACGGGCGCGGCGTCGGCGTCACCGTCGTATACGTCGCCGCGGGAGTCTGGGCGACCAACGTCATCGCATTCGCGGTCGTGTTCTGGGAGCTCGACCGCGGCGGCCCCTACGCCCGAAGGTTCGAGGGCGTGCGAGACCACGCCCCGATGGACTTCCGGTTTCCGCAAGAGGACGGCTCGCCGGGCGCCGACCCGAATTGGCGGCCGGAGTTCTTCGACTACCTCTACTTCTCGCTCACCTCGATGATGGCGTTCAGCCCGACCGATGTGATGCCGCTGACCCACCGGGCGAAAGCCCTCATGGCGTACGAGTCGCTCACCGGTTTCGTGCTTCTCGCGCTGGTGATCGCGCGCGCGGTCAACATCATCAGCTGACCGCAGGAGGTCGGCTCAGACGACGCCCGAGACCCCGAGCAACGTGCCGATGAGGAACGTCGCGCCGAGCGCCGCAGCGCCTCCGATGACGACCCGGAGGGTGGGGCGCAGCAACGGGCTTCCGCCGATCCAGGCGCTGAGGGCCCCGGTCGCGGCGAGGGCGGCGAGCACGGCGACGAAGGTGAGGGGGATGCGCACCGAGTCGGGCAGCAGCAGGATCGCCGCGAGCGGCAGCAGGGCGCCGACGACGAAGGCGAGGGCGGAGGCACCCGCGGCCTGCCAGGGGCTGACCACGTCGCGTTCGCGGATTCCGAGCTCGGCCTCCAGGTGCACCCCGAGTGCGTCATGGGCCGTCAGTTCGACCGCCACCTGCCGCGCGGTCTCGGGAGTGAGCCCCTTCGCGGCATAGATCCCGGTGAGCTCGTCGAGTTCCTCGTCGGGCATCTCGCGTAGCTCGCGGGTCTCCTTCGCGATCAGGGCACGCTGGCTGTCGCGTTGGCTGCTCACCGAGACGTACTCGCCGAGCGCCATCGAGATCGCGCCGCCGACGAGGCCCGCGGCCCCCGCGGTGAGGATGGGCGCGAAGGCCGGCGTCGCCCCGGCGACACCGACGACGATCGCGGCGACCGACACGATGCCGTCATTCGCGCCGAGCACTCCCGCGCGCAGCCAGTTGAGCTTGTGTGCGATGCCCGCCCCGTGCGGCTCGTCGGCATGCTGCATGTCGGTCACAGACCAAGTTGAGCACTCCGAGCCCTCACCGCGCCAGCAAGGTCAGGCTCCGCTCACCGTATGGGGCTCACGGAGCCGGCACGGTGTCGGGCACATAGAGCGGCAGGTCGACGATGGCCGTCGTGCCGGTCTTGCCGTCGGACCGCAGTTCGATCCGACCGCCCATTCGCGTCACGAGGTCGCGCACGATCGGCAGGCCGAGGCCGGTGCCGGGAACGAACTCGTTCTTGCCCATGACCCGGTGGAACCGTTCGAAGACCTTGTCGAGCTCACTCGGGGGAATGCCGCGGCCGGTGTCGACAACCTCGATGCGCGCGAAGCCGTCGGGTCCCGGCGAGAGGGCGATGTCGACGCGACCGTCCGGAGGGGTGAACTTGATCGCGTTCGCAATGAGGTTGACGAGGATGCGATCCACCCCGGTCCGATCGCCGCCGATCACGTAGTCCTCCCCCTCCGTCACGGTGATCGTCACGCGGGCGCGGCTCGCGATGGTCGAGAGCTCGTCGACACGGTCGACGACCGCGGATCGCAGGTCGATCGCGGTCGGCTCCGTGGAGGGCAGGCCGGCTTCTCGCGAAACGTCGAGCAGGTCCTCGACGAGGTCGGCGAGCCGTCGGGCGTTGCGCATGATGATCTCGACGCTCTTGCGCTCGCTCTCCGGGAGATCGGCCTCGCCCAGTTCCTCCGCGTACCCCAGGATGCTCGTGACCGGTGTGCGCAACTCGTGACTCACCGACGACACGAACTCGTCCTTCTGGGCGGCGAGGGCACGCAACCGGTCGGCGGCTTCCCGCTCGTGCACGAAAGCGTCGGCGACCGCCCGAGCGGCCTTGTTCTGCTCGGTGATGTCGATCGCCTGGATCAGCAGCAGGGTTCGATCGTCGGCGACCGGGGCCACGCTCAGATCGAGGTAGACGTCGCCCGGGAACTCGATGCCGGTCGCGGTTCCTTCGGGGGCGGCCACCCGCAGCATCGACAGCTTCTCGCGATCGATGGTCGTCGTCTCGCCGTCGGTGATGAGCCAGGATGCGAGCATCCGCTCACCGTTCGGGTTGGACTCGACCACCCGGTACCCGCCGTCGTCTTGGCGCTGCACGACGATGAACCCGGCGTGGGCGCTGACGATGGCCCCGCGCAGCAACTGCTCGCGCGCGCTGAGCCGCACATAGAGGTCGGTGCGGTCGTCTTGGGCGACGGCGAGCGGCAGCAGCGAAGCGCTGAGGCTCAGGGTGAAGATCTGGATGATCCCGATGAGAAGCTCGCCGTTGCCCGCGGCGACGGTGACGAAGGTTCCCCAACCGAGGAAGCTCATCGTCGCGATCGCGACACTGCTCAGCACGATTTCGATGAGGGTTACGCCCGCGCTGAACCGGAAAGCCGCCCAGGCCAGCACCGGGAAGGCCAAGAAGGCCAGCGGCAGTCGGTGACCGGGCCCGAAGGCGATGCCGAGGGCAACGCTGAGCAGCACCAGCTGCAGCGCGAGTTCCGCCGGCCGGCGCGGAAGGAACGACGAGCGCGGCACGAGCCCCAGCACGCCGAGCAGCAGCACCGAACTGCCGTGCGAGGCGGCGACATGCGCCATGGTGCCGAGGAGATCCCCTCCATTCACGGCGACGATCGCGCCGACGAGGGTCCCGATGACGGCGGCCCCCGCCGCGGTGGCCACGATGAATCGCACGCTGTCGCCGTGCCGGAAGCGGCGACCTGTCTGACGTCGATAGCGCATGATCGCGGCGACCACCCAGGCCTCCGCGGCGTTCGCGATCCCGAACCCGATCGCGACCCACCAGACGGTGGAAGCCAGCAGGTTGGCGGCGGTCGTCACCACCACGATCAACCCGGCCACGGCGAACCCGCGCCCTCGGGCGGCGAGCACGGCGATGACCGAGATCCCTGCGGCCGGCCACCAGGGTGCGGTTGACGAACCGGGGAAACGCAGCTCGGCCGAGGCGACGCTCACCACGAACACGAGCAGTAGCAGTATCGCGATCGACATCGCGTAGCGGCGCGGCGTCTGGCGGCGGATTGCTGCCGTCAGACTGTCCCGATACATGGCCCCCGCCCTACGCGACCTCGCGCATATACTGCGACCGTAGTCGCGCGGCCGTCCGCCCGCGACGCCATAACAGGGGGTGTCGGATGGGCAGCGTGGTCGTCGTGGAAGACGATGACGACATCCGCATGCTCATCGTTCGACGTCTGGAGCGGGCCGAACACGAGGTGCGATCCGCCGTCGACGGGGTCGAAGGGCTCGAGCTGATCCACGAGCGGATGCCCGATGTCGTCGTGCTCGACTGGATGATGCCCCGCCTCGACGGTCTGGGCGTCGTCGAGCGTCTCGCGGCCGACGGCGGACCCCGGCCGAGGATTCTGATGCTCACCGCGCGCAACCAGCAGTCCGACATCGACCGGGCCCGCGCGGCGGGAGTCGACGACTTCCTCGTCAAGCCGTTCCTCGGCCCCGACCTGCTCAACGCCGTCGGCGCGCTGCTTCCGGCGACCTGAACGGGCCCGAAACCGCGAAACCCCCGCGCCGTTCTGAAGAACACTGCGCGGGGGCTTCGGCTGGTGGCTCCGACCGGCGTCGATCCGGTGACCTTCCGATTTTCAGTCATGTTCTGAACCTCCGCGCATGGCGTGGTTTCAGGTCGTTCGAACAACGGTCCTCCGGTCGCGGAGGCTCAGGGGGACGCGCGCGGGGCCCCCGCAGGGGGTGAAGCGCGGGACCCTGAGCCTCGCGTCGGCGGCTGTGGTCGTCCGTTCCGAACTCGGTCGGGTGACTGGGTGCGGTGCGGTTCTCGGATTGCGAGTGCGTGCGCATCGTGCGCTGAGTTGTACCGGGGTGACTGGGCGGCGATTGCTCGCTCGGGTGTGTTCGAGGCTCGTGCTGAGGACTTCCGCTTCTATCTGCTTACCCTGACGGCTCCGTCGTTCGGTCGGGTTCATCGGGTGCCGCGGTCGGCGGCGAGCAAGCGGAGGCGCTGCGGCTGCGGGGTGACGCACGATCCGCGGGACGTCGATCTGCGCGGGGTACCGCTCGTCCCTGACGAGTACGACTACCTCGGGCAGGTGGCGTGGAATCGGGATGCGGGAACGTTGTGGGATCGGACGCGGCGGCGGATTCGGGATCGGTGGGACTCGGCTGAGTTCTTCGTGGTGCGGGAGTGGCAGGACCGCGGGGTCCTGCATCTGCATGTCCTGGTTCGGATCTCGCGGCTCGACTTCTCGAGCGGCCCGGATCTCGAGGTCGCGGCCCGCACTGCCACGGCTGCCTCCGCGGTCGACGGGACGGTCGTCGGGTGGGGTGATCAGGTCGACGTGAAGCGGTTCCGGGTCGGTGGGGATGGGGCTCGCACCATCTGGTATCTGTCGAAGTGCCTGAACTATGTGATGAAGGATGCGGCTCGGGAGGCGCTCGCCGGTCAGCGTGGCCGTGGTGACAGTCGGGTGTGGCGGCATCTGATCGCGTTGGAGGCGGCGGCCCGCTCGATCCGCTGCTCGCCTGAGTGCATCCCCGCGTCCTGCCGCAGCCGCTCGCACGACCGCTACGGCGCACGCGCTCACGTGGTCAGCGCGACTCGTCGCACTAAGCACCGGACGGGCTGGTCGTTCTCCGGGCTCACCCGGTCGGTGCAGCGGCAACAGCGGCGGGAGTGGGCCGCGAACCTGCGCCCGCCGGCGTCGGCTCCTCAACCTCGTCCGGCGCGTCACGATGACGCGCTGCTGGCTGACCTGGAACGCCACACCGCTCGGCCTCGGGCCGGCGCGGTGCCGTGAGGAGGTGATCTGTGATGGCTGCTGCTGACTGCTCGACCTGTGAGGCGCTCGGCTACCGAACCTGCGACGAATGCGGAGGCCTGGTGTTCGACAAGCACCGGGATGCGCTCGGGCGTGACCTGTGCGCCTCCTGCCGCTAACTCTCCGTCTCTGAGGGCTTCCCTTCGATAGCCAGAGGCAACGGCGTGGAGCGCGGGGCGTCAACCCCATCCGTCCGAAGGATGCGTAGCAGGGTTGACGCCCCGTGTGGAGCGTCGATGCTGGCGGCTAGCGGAGGGAAGTCCGACGCTTCGTTCGGCTGGGAGAGTGGCGTGTTCCCGTTTCGGGCCGTCGACGGGGAAGATATGCCGTATGTCCCTAGACAGTCGACTTGGCGACCCGGTGCGGGTGGAGCGCTTGCGCGTCTCGAACTATCGGTCCCTGGACGACGATGTCGTCGTTGAGTTTGGGGATCTGACGGCTCTCGTCGGGCCGAACGGCTCGGGCAAGTCGAACGTTCTCGATGTGTTCCGATTCTTGCGTGAAGCCCTGAGTTTCGGACTGGAGCCTGCAGTCTCGAAGCGGCTGGGTATCAAGAAGTTGCGGCGGACCGCTCCTTTCAAGCCGCGCGCGATCAAGGTCGGGGTCGACCTCTCTTCGAGCGGGTGGTCTGCAAGTTACGACATCCAAATCAATGCGGCCGCGAACGGTACCTACAAGGTCGAACGAGAGCGACTCGTTACCGAGTGGCCGGGAGCAGGCGGCGAGGTAATGCTGGACGTGAGCGGGGGGAAGGTCAAGGTCGCGCCCGAGGGCTTGCGCCCGATTGGGTCTGAGGTCGAATTGACCCTGCCGAGTCTCGCCGGAGCGCCGGAAGTTCGCCCCGTAGTGGAGGCCCTTCGCGCCGTGCGGATCCACAGCATCTACCCGCGCGAACTCAGCACCCCCCAGCCGGTTGGCGCCACCCCACCCCTGGATGAGTCGGGCTCGAACTGGTGCGCGGTCCTGCGCACACTCGATGAGCGAGCGATGACCGAATTGCGATTAGCAATGGAGAAGGTCACCGGAGATATCCGCGACATCCGAGTCGACAGCAGCGGCGGGTTCTACACTGCGGAGTTCGAGCACGTGTTCACTGAGGGCGCGCCGAAGTGGTTCAGCGCAGGGCAAGAGAGCGACGGAACTTTGCGGACCGCTGGCATTCTGACAGCCCTCCTTCAGTCACCTGCCCCGCCGCTGCTGGGGATCGAGGAACCGGAACTGACCATCAACCCGGGCCTCCTCCCCTTGCTTTTCGACTACCTGAAAGCCGCAAGCCAGCGGGCTCAGATCGTCATCACGACCCACAGCCCCGACCTTCTCGATTTGCTGCCAGTGGAGAACATTCGAGTCGTTCAGCGCCGCGACGGCGTGACCACTGTCGGACTAGTCTCCGAAGCGCAACGTTCGATTGTTCGTGACGACCTGATGACCCTTGGAGAGTTCCTTCGATCCGGTGGGATCAAAATGGAGGGCTCCGAACCAAACCTCTTCGACCTTCTCGACGAGCCGGTTTCGTGACGGGCCGCCTGGTTCTGGTTCGGGAGGGATTTGGCGAGGCGGGCTCGCTGGAGAGTCTCGTCGCAAGGGTCGCTCGCGACTTGGGAGTCAACCCCGACCCGATCGCATCGCTGCAGAGCATCAGAGTGGCGGTCACCAATGCGCAGTCAGCGCTAAAGGCCGTCGAGATCGCGGCTCGGTATAGCCCGGACGCCGTGCTGGTTACAGCGGATTGTGATGACGATTGCCCCCGCGATCTCGCCCCGACGATCGCAGCCGCGCTACGTGCCCGCGCCTTTCCGTTTCCGGTCGCTGTCGTACTTTTCTATCGCGAGTACGAGACGCTTGCACTGTCCGTCGCGGGCGAGCTGGACGGGGTGGAGCTGATTTCTACGAAGGGCACGGTGATTGTCAGGATGTCGCTCACCGGCGCACCTCCGACTGATCCCGAGGCCCATCGCGATGCGAAGGGTTGGATCAGTCGCAACTTGTTTGGCGGCACCTCATACAAGCCGACACTGCATCAGAGGCCGCTCACCGCTCGGCTCTTGCTTGCCGACCTTGGAGAGGCCGATTTGTCCTCTTACCGGCGGCTTCGCACCGCTGTGGGGTTCTTGGCCGATCAAATGAACGCCGGTAGTGCTGGGGCCTACCCGCCGGCGTCAGCCGGCTCTTGATCCTGTAAGGGAAATTTCGGGACGTCGCACGTCCGGCTGTGCCGCTACCTTTGCCTCGTGAGAATCTGGCTGTCCACCGCCGTTGCGCTCGTCGTTGCCGCGACCTTGTCCGGTTGCATTGTGATTCAACAACCGGCGGCGACGCCTGCCCCGGCTCCTGCGTCCCAGGAGCCCTCGCACACAGCAAACGACATCGCGGCGTGTGACGGGCTCGTTGATGCGGTGAACGCAGCCGCAGCAAACCCAGCCGACTTCAACGCGGCCAAGGCAGCCATCCTCACGATCGCCACTCTTCTCAACGAACGCGCGAACCTGGCGGACGATGGCAACCTTTCGTTCGCGCTGTCGACGTCGGCCTCGATCGTGGCGGGCGTTTATGACGAGGCGAATCAGGCCGGGCAGGTCTCGGGTTCGAGCCAGCTGGACTTCCGCAACGCGATTGATGCGGCGGCTGATGCATGCAGCGAGGTTCGCTGACAGGAGCCGGGCCTAGTCTGTAGTCCTAGAACATGGGACTGCGAGGTGCGAACGCATGGCTGATTTCCGATCTGACCGGATGCCTTCTCCCGAGGGCGAGGGTCGCGCCAAGACGGCGCTCGACTCCGGCTACGAGACCTATATCAAGGCCAACGCGTCGGTGAACCGTCGGATCTTCGGGGCCTTCCCCGAGTTGAGGACGGCGCTTCGTGGGTACGCGAGTGCGCGCTTGTTCGACCTGTTCGGGTTCTGGGTGATGTGGCGTCTCACGGGCGGTTTCGAGGGGATGCAGAAGTCCCTCGGTGTGAGCAGGGCCGGCATGTTCCGTCGCATCGCCCAGTTCCGAGAGGTGTTCGGTGAGCACCCGGATGTTTACGAGTTCCCGGGCGTCACCGTCGATCCCGTCAAGTTCGCAGAGGGCATGGCAGAGAGACAGCGAAACACGTAGTCTCACAATGTTGAACTAACGCGCCGATGCCGCTAGTCTCGCAATATGCGACTAGCCGCCGACGCGATGCCGACCGTCGGCGCGCTGTTCGAGCGGTACTGGCCGGTGATCCGAAACCGCATCTCTCCCGGAACTGCTCGCGGCTATGCCTCCGCGTGGCGTCAGCGAGTGGGCCCGTCCTTCGCCGATGTGCCGATCGACCAGATAACGACCCTCGACGTCGAGCGTGCTTTTGCCATGTGGTCGGGCAAGCGCTCGACAAAGGTCGATGCCCTCGCCGTGCTGTCGCAGGTGTGCCAGGTCGCAATCAAAGGTCGGCTGATCCCGGTCAATCCGTGCGCGGGTGTCGACTTGCCGCGCATGCAAGACGACGATCCGGCGGCGCGGGCTCTCGACTGGCCAGAAGTCACTCGTCTGCTCGACGTGCTCCCAGCATCGGGCCCGTATCGCCGCTTCGTCCTCGGGATGCTCTACACCGGCTGCCGCCTCGGCGAGGTCGCGGGGTTGCGGGTATCTGACGTCGACTGGGAGACGCGCACGATCTCCGTCTCACGCACGGCATCCGCCGGAGCCAACGGCGAACTTGTGATCGGCCCGACCAAGGGCCGGCGCATTCGCCTCGTGCCCTTGGCTGACCCCTTCGTTCCCGTCGTGGTGGAGGCGAGCGAGAAGAAGGGGCCGCACGATTGGCTGTTCCCCGGTCCTCGTGGCGGCGTCCTCAACTCGCAGAATCTCAGCCGCGCGCTCGACTGGAAGAACGTGCGCGGTCAGGTAAAGACGTTCGCGCCGGGGGAGCCGCCGCTGCACTGGCACGATCTGCGGCATACGGCGCTGACGCTGATGTTTCGGGCGGGCCTCTCAGCGCCCGACGTGCAAGCCGTGGCGGGCCATTCAACGCTGCAGGTCACGCAGCGCTATGCCGACACTCGTCGGGATGCGGCCCGCAGAGCGACAGAAGCCCTCTCATCCTTCTTCGCCCCACTCGGACTATCAGATCCGGAGGGGGGTGAAGCGGAGAAAAGGGCTTCTGACCTGGGTATTTGAAGGTGGCTCCGACCGGCGTCGATCCGGTGACCTTCCGATTTTCAGTCGGACGCTCTACCAACTGAGCTACAGAGCCTCGGAGGGGAGACCCTCCGATGGTGAGAAAGCCTTCCCTCGCGGAAAGGCTTTCACTCCGCGACCCTGACGGGACTTGAACCCGCGACCTCCGCCGTGACAGGGCGGCACGCTAACCAACTGCGCTACAGGGCCTTGCGTATTGAGTTGTGGTGAAGCATCGATTGCGTGACCCCAACGGGATTCGAACCCGTGCTGCCGCCGTGAAAGGGCGGTGTCCTAGGCCACTAAACGATGGGGCCGTGAAGTGCGACAACGCAGGTGCGAACCGCACAGCAACCGAGGGTCAAGCATACGGTCGGCGCGTCGGAAACGCCAATCGCCTCAGATGTCGGACACCCCGCGGATGAACCGGGCACGGGCTGCCCCCTGAACTAGGTTCAAGTCGCCGTTGAGACTTTGTTGTTAGTGTTGCCGATGTTGTTCCTGTGACGGCGGAGGGGTCGGCCGACGGGAAGATGCGGGGAATCATGGGACGTTCGTCCAGCCGGGGGGCAGGCGGCGCGCAGGCGCCGTCGACACTCGCGCGCCGCATCCGGGTGCTCGCGGCGGCTCTCACGCTCGCCCTCATCCCCGCCCTCGGCGGAATCGCCCCGTCGAACGCCGCAGTCACGGCCGACTACCCGAGCTGGGAAGAGGTCGTCGCCGCCCAGAAGAACGAGGCGCAGGCGAAGGCTCTGCGGGCGAGCCTGGAAGGCCAGCTGGCGGGGCTGCAGGCCGAGGCGCAGCGGACGCAGGACGAAGCGGATGCCAAGGGTGTGATCTACGCGGAGGCCCAGCAGGCCTACGACGAGCAGAAGGTCGTGACCGACGCGCTGGTCGAACAGACCGCCGCCGCGCAGACCGAAGCCGACGAGGCGTACGCGGTGGCCGCGCAGGTGATCGCGGAGATGAGCAAGTCGGGGGGATCCTCCGACCTCTCGCCGCGGCTGTTCACGACGCCCGGTTCCCCTGACGCGCTGCTCGATCGCCTCGAACTCAGCCGGGTGATCGGCGACCGGTACGCCGACCTCTACGCGAAGGCCATCGAGCTGCGCAACCGCGCCAACGCGCTCGCCGAGCAGGCCGAAGTGGCGCAGGGCATCCTCGAAGAGCTGCGGGTCGCCGCCGAGAAGGCATTCCAGGAGGCCCAGGCCGCCGCCATCGCCGCCGCCGAGAAGCTCGCGCAGACCGAGAAGGACATCGCCGAGGTGCGCTCGCGCATCGAGTACCTCGCCGGCATCCGAGAGGCGACGACCGCCGACTACAACGCCGGCATCAAAGCGCTGTGGGGCGAGAACGCGGCGGGCGAGATCAGCCAGACCGGGTGGGCCCGTCCGGTGAGCGGCTACATCTCGAGCCAGTACGGCTGGCGCATCAATCCCGTCACCCACCAGCAGCAGTTCCACACCGGGGTCGACCTGGCGGGAATGGGTTGTGGGGCCACGATCTATGCCGCCCATTCGGGCGTGGTGACCTACGCCGGCTACTACGGCTCGTGGGGCTACTACGTCGCCATCGACCACCGCGACGGTACCGGCACCGGCTACGCCCACATCCAGGCCGGCGGCATCGGCGTGCACATCGGCCAGGAGGTCTCGCCCGGCCAGCCGATCGCAAGGGTCGGGTCGACGGGCCAGTCCACCGGATGCCACCTGCACTACATCGTGCGGGTGAACGGCAACAGCGACATCACCAACCCGGTACCGTTCATGCGCAACCAGGGAATCACGCTCGGTTAGGAGCATCCCCCATGGCAGACGGCAAGCGCAGACGACGGATGGTGGCGGCGGGGGTTCCCGCGACGCTGCTGTTCGCGTTCGCCAACCCGATGCCGGCCATGGCGCTTCGCCAGCCCGACTACCCGAGCTGGGACGACGTCGAGCAGGCGCGGCACAACGAGGCGGCCGCCCAGGCGACGGTCGAGCAGATCGAGGGCATCCTCATCCGGCTCGAAGCGGAAGCGGCCGAGCTCAACCGCATCGCGCTCGAGCTCGGTGAGGAGTACGCCCTCGCCGCGGCAGCCCTCGACGCCGCGACCGCGAAGCTCGACCGGCTGAAAGCCCAGGCGGATGCGGCGCAGGAGCGCGCCGAGCAGTCCGAACAGCAGGTCGCCGTGATCGTCGCCCAGCTCGCCCGGAACGGCGGGGGCGACGTCACCCTCGGCCTGCTGCTCGGCTCGGCCGACGACGCCGACACCCTGCTCGCCCGGCTCGGCACCGCCGACCGCTTGACCGCCTCATCGGCCGCGCTGCTCGACCGGGCGATCTACGACAAGAAGACCGCGCAGGCTCTCGCGAAGGATGCCCGCGCCGCCGAGCGGGAACGGCAGAAGCTCGCCGACGACGCACAGGAGAAGTACGACGCCGCGCAGGCTGCCGCGAGCGACGCCCAGGCGAAGGCCGACGCGCAGCGCGCCGACATCGACCGGATGTACGCGCAGCTGGCGACGCTCAAGGGCACGACCGAGGCGCTCGAGCGCGAGTACCAGGAGGGGCTCGCCGCGAATCCGCCGAGCGCCCCGCCGCCCGCGCCGCCGCCGACCACGCCTCCGCCCGGCGTCGACCCGACCCCGCCGCCGCCCGCCTCGAGCGCCGTGGAAGGCGCGATCGCCTACGCCAGCGCGCAGCTCGGCGAGGCCTACCAACTCGGCGGGATGGGCCCCAACGCGTGGGACTGCTCGGGCCTCACCAAGGCGAGCTACGCATCCGTCGGGGTGTACATCGGCCCGCACTCCTCGACCGATCAGTACAACTACATGAACGCGCAGGGTCGACTCGTGCCCCGCGAACAGATGCAGCGCGGCGATCTGCTGTTCTACTCGTACGGCGGATCGGCCTCCACGCCCCGCAAGTATCACGTCGCGATCTACCTCGGCGACGGCAAGATGATCGAGGCGCCGAACCCGACGGCGCTCGTGCGAATCGTGAATGTGCGCTACGCAGATCTGGTTCCCTACGTGGGCAGGCCCACGGGCTGACACAATCGAGGGATGCGCCGTACGAAGATCGCCCCCCTCGCCAGGCTTCTCGTCAGCACTGCCGTCGTCTTCGCCCTCGGGGGACTCGCCGGATGTGCCGTCGGCGCCCCGACGCCCTCACCGTCGACGACGGCGTCGCCCTCACCGTCGGCGACGGTTCCCGAGGTCGAACCCACCGACACCCCGACGACCGTCGGCTCGCTGCCGGGCAGCGCCCTCCTGCGGGTTTCCGTCACCGCCCAGGCCGAGGGCGAGGAGGTGCGCCTGCAGCTCACCTTCAACCGTGCCCAGACCAAGGTCAGCGCCCCTGAGCCGTTCGGGGCCGTTCAGGAGGCCTGCCCCAACGCGATCTCCTCGCAGCTCGAGCTGTACCCCGGCATGGAGCCGACCGGCGTCGTCACCTCGGAGCTCACGATGGTCGGCGACTGGCCCGACGGGATGACGGTCGCGATCGCCGCCGGCGGCATCGTCGCATCGTTCGGCGAGGGCCGCAGCGTCGCCGAGACTCAGGACGACCCGGGGGCGTTCGGCTGCACCGTGCCGATCGTCACCGGCCCCGGAGCCGCCGAGTTCACCAGCGTGCTGCTGGGTGACCCGGCGATCACCGACCGCATCGACCTCGAGAACCAGATCGCGCAGGGCATCTTCGGGTTCGAATCCGACTCCGGCTCGGCCGTGGAGGTGCGCTGGGTCGACTGCGTCATCCAGCTCTCGAGCGCAGCGCAACGCCTGTCGACCGAGTTCGGCTGGACCCTGCCCGCCCAGTGGGGCGACGGCTGTCTGATCGGTGCCGACGGGACGGTGTAACCGGCGTCAGTGCGCCGGAACGTACGCCGCGTAGCTGGCGGCGACGATCGCCTCGGCTTCGGCCTTGTCGCCCCAGCCTTCGGTCTTGACCCACTTGCCGGGCTCGAGATCCTTGTAGTGCTCGAAGAAGTGCTCGATCTCTTTGCGCTTGTACTCCGGCACGTCGGCGAGATCCTGGATGTGGTCCCAGCGCGGGTCTCCCGCGGCGACGGCGATGATCTTCGCGTCGCCGCCCCCGTCATCCGTCATCTTGAACACGCCGACGGGGCGCACGCTCATGCCGATGCCCGGGAACAGCGGGTATTCGCCGATGACGAGAACGTCGAGCGGGTCGCCGTCGTCGGCGAGGGTGTTCTCGAAGAAGCCGTAGTCGGTGGGGTACGCCATCGGGGTGTACAGCACCCGGTCGAGCATGACGCGGCCGGTCACGTGGTCGACCTCGTACTTGTTGCGGCTGCCCTTCGGGCATTCGATGACGACGGCGTAGCTGCTGGACATGACGCTCCTGGTTCGCTTCGGAAGGCGGGTCTAACGTTAGTCGATGCCTGAATCCGCTCGTCCTCGGCTGACTCCGGCCGTCGCCGACGTGCGCCGCGCGGTTCGCGAGTCGCTTCCCGTGGAGGGTCTCGTGCTCGTCGCGCTGTCGGGTGGGCCGGATTCCCTCGCGCTCGCCGCCGCCGTCGCCTTCGAGGCGCGCGGCCGGGCCGGTGCGGTGGTCGTCGATCATCAGCTGCAAGACGGGTCGGATGCCGTGGCCGAGCGGGCAGCGGAGCAGGCGCGGGCGCTGGGGCTCGACCCCGTTCGCGTGGTGCGGGTCACGGTCGCGCTCGACGGGTCGCCGGAGGCGGCGGCCCGCGACGCCCGATACGCGGCGCTCGCCGACGTCGCCGCCGAGACGGGCGCCGCCGCGGTGCTGCTCGGGCACACACTCGACGACCAGGCCGAGACGGTTCTGCTCGGGCTGGCGCGCGGCAGCGGCTCGGCGAGCCTGCAGGGCATGGCGCCCGTGGCGGGGCCGTACCGGCGGCCGCTGCTCGGCATCCGTCGGTCGACGACGGTGCAGGCCTGCGCCGACGCGGGGCTGGAGCCGTGGGCCGACCCGCACAACGACGATCCCGCGTACACGCGGGTGCGGGTGCGCAGGAACGTGCTGCCCGTGCTCGAAGCCGAACTCGGGCCGGGCGTCACGGAAGCGCTC
The DNA here is from genome assembly GCF_014653215.1 of Pseudolysinimonas yzui. Lineage (GTDB taxonomy): Bacteria > Actinomycetota > Actinomycetes > Actinomycetales > Microbacteriaceae > Pseudolysinimonas_A > Pseudolysinimonas_A yzui. The sequence continues at coordinate 30,484 of NZ_BNAI01000009.1, forward strand.
GCCCGCACCGCCGAGCAGTTGCGGGAGGACGAAGAGGCCTTCGCGACGATGATCGACGAGGTCGCCGAAGAACTCGCCGAGCACATCGACGGCGGGCTCGCGGTGCCGGTCGCCGCGCTCGCCGCGAACCCGGCGGCGTTGCGGCAGCGCATCATCCGCTTCGTCGTCGCGAGCGAGTTCGGCGTGTCGCTGAGCCGCGCCCACACTCTCGAGATCGCGCGGCTGGTCACCGACTGGCGCGGGCAGGGGCCGCTCGACGTTCCCGGGGTGAGGGTGGCCAGGACGGGTGGCATGATCGAATTCCGGGCACGGATCGCTGAGGAGCACACGGATGGACACGGCTGACATCGAGGGCGACCTCACCGAGGTGCTGTACACGGAAGGCCAGATCCACGCCCGCATCGCCGAACTGTGCCGGCAGATCGAAGCCGACTACGAAGGTCGCGACCTGCTCATCGTCGGCGTGCTCAAGGGTGCCGTGATGGTGATGGCCGACCTCGCGCGCGAACTCAAGCGCGACGTCGAAATGGATTGGATGGCGACGTCGTCGTATGGCACGAGCACCGAGTCCAGCGGCGTCGTGCGCATCGTGAAAGACCTCGACACCGACATCGCCGGGCGCAACGTGCTGATCGTCGAAGACATCGTCGACTCCGGCCTCACGCTGTCGTGGCTGCGCACCAACCTCGAGAGCCGCAATCCGGCATCCCTCGAGGTGTGCGCCCTGCTGCGCAAACCCGAAGCGGCGAAGGTCGACATCGAGGCGCGCTACGTGGGCTTCGACATCCCGAACGCGTTCGTCGTCGGGTACGGCCTCGACTACGCGGAGCGCTACCGCAACCTGCGGTCGATCGGCATCCTCGCCCCGCACGTCTACTCGTAGGCCCGGTTACTCCGCTTCTTCCGCCTTGCTCCGCCGGAATCCCGCGGAGCGACGCGCAAGGTGCGGAGCAAACGCGCGTGTCGGGCGCGGGGGTTGCGATCATATTTAGCAGGGGTTAGAGTAAGGCGTGAAATAAGCGGGATGACCGCTTCCGCTCCCAACCCGAGACGACCGATCGATGCCGATTGCCGCACGCCTGAACGCCGAGCTCTCGCTCGCCGACGCATCCGCCTTTCCCCCCGGCTTCCGGTGGGGGCTGGCGACCGCGGCCTACCAGATCGAGGGTGCCGCGAACGAAGGCGGTCGGGGCGCGAGCATCTGGGACACCTTCGCCGCGACCCCCGGTCGCACGTTCCATGGTGACACCGGCGACATCGCCTGCGACCACTACCACCGGTGGGAGCACGACCTCGATCTGCTCGCCGACCTCGGAGTCACCGACTACCGGTTGTCGGTCTCGTGGTCGCGGCTCCAGCCGACCGGACGCGGCGACCTCAACCCGCACGGCGTCGCCTTCTACCGGGCGGTGCTCGCCGGCCTGCGCGACCGCGGCATCCGCCCGCTCGTCACGCTCTACCACTGGGACCTGCCGCAACCGCTCGAGGATGCCGGCGGCTGGCCGGTGCGCGCGACCGCCGAGCGCTTCGCCGACTACGCGGACCTCGCGGTGCGCGCCCTCGGCGACCTCGCGACCGACTGGGTGACCCTCAACGAACCGTGGTGCAGCTCGTTCCTCGGCTACGGCTCGGGGGCGCACGCGCCGGGCCGCACCGAGCCCGCCGCCGCGGTCGCCGCCGCGCATCACCTCAACCTCGCGCACGGGCTTGCCGTGCCGCGCATCCGCGCCGCCAGCCCCGACGCCCGCATCGGCATCACCAACATCGTCACCGACGTCGTGCCCGAGAGCGACCTGCTGGTCGACCGGGCCGCCGCCACCCGCGTCGACGCCGCCAGCAACCGGATCTTCCTCGATCCCGTCTACCTCGGGCGGTACTCCGACGCGGTGCTCGACACCCTTCCCGGGCTGCGCGATCACGTTCGCCCCGGCGATCTCGAGATCATCGCGGTGCCGACCGACTTCGCCGGCGTCAACCACTACCAGCGGGTGCTCGTGCATCACGCCCCCGGTTCCGGAATGCTCGACGCCGTCGAGACGGCCGCCGAACCCGCGACGACGTCGTTCGGGTGGTCGGTGACGCCCGACGCGCTCACCACCGTGCTGCGGCGCGTGGCCACCGAATTCACGTCGCTGCCGATCTACGTCACCGAGAGCGGTGCCAGCTTTTCCGACTACGTCGACCCGGATGGCGTTGTCGCCGACCACGAACGGGTCGCCTACCTGCGGGGCTACCTCGACGCGGCGGCAGACGCCGTTCGCGCCGGCGTCGACCTGCAGGGGTACTACGCCTGGTCGTTCCTCGACAACTTCGAGTGGGCCGAGGGCTACAGCAAGAGATTCGGACTCGTCTACGTCGACTACCGAACCCAGGAGCGCATCCCCAAACTGAGCGCCCACTGGTACCGGCGGGCGATTCTCGAGCACCGAGCCCAGGCCGACGCACTGACGCGATCGGCCTGAAACCCCGGGAGCGCCGCTCCCGTGCACCACAATCCGAATCACACGATGAGAGGAATCTCGATGAAGAGAACGGTTACCCGCACCCTCGCCGCAGTCGCGGCCCTGGGTGTCGCCGCGAGTCTCGCGGCGTGCTCGACGGACAGCGGCGGCGACGCCGAAGGTCCGCTGACGGTCTGGATCATGGGCGACTCCGGCGCCAACTTCGAACAGCTCGTCGCCCCCTTCACGGAGGAGACCGGCATCGAGGTCGAGGTCGTGGCCGTCCCCTGGGACGCGATCGACGAGCGCCTGACGACCGCGGTCGCCTCCGGCTCCGGCCCCGACCTGCTGCAGATCGGGCTGTCGAAGCTGCGTACCTTCGCCGACGCCGGCGCGCTGCTTCCGCTCGACGACTACCTGGGCGACCACCCGGGTCTCGCCGCCGACAACTTCCCCGATGGCGTGGCCGAGGCCACCCAGGTCGGCGGAGAGACGGTGAGCGTGCCGTGGGTGAGCGACACCCGTGTGCTGTTCTACCGCTCCGACATCCTCGAGGAGAACGGCATCGACGCACCGCCCGCATCGTGGGACGAGCTGCGTGAGGATGCCGCCACCCTCGCCGCCCGCGGCGACGGCCAGTACGGGTACTACATCCCGCAGTGGGACAGCCCGCTGCCGGTCATCATGACCTGGGACTTCGGCGGCGACATCATCGACGCCGACGGCAACGTCGACTTCGACACCCCGGAGTTCGCCGAGGCGGTCGACCTGTACACGGGTCTCTACGCCGACGGCAGCGTGCCGACCAACTCGGACTTCGACCAGACGCAGGGCTTCATCTCGGGCATCACCCCGATGCTGGTGAGCGGCCCGTACCTCGCACGGTCGATCGCCGACGCGGCTCCCGAGCTCGACGGCAAGTGGGGCGTCACGATGGTTCCCGGCGCCGACGAGAAGACGTCGTTGTTCGCCGGCTCGAACCTGGGCGTGTGGCACAACACCGAGCAGGTGGAGGCCTCGCTCGACCTGCTCGAGTACCTGTCGAGCGTCGAGGCGCAGCTGTCGTGGTTCGAGATCAATGGCGAACTGCCGGCGGTCTCGGCGGCGCTGGAAGACGCGGGCCTGCAGAGCGACCCGCTCGTCGAGGTGTACTCGCAGCAGCTCGCGGACTCGAAGGTGCTGCCGCTCGTTCCGAACTGGGACGGCGCGACCGGGTCCGACCTGCTCGCGGCGCTCAACGCGATCGTGCTGACCGGCGCCGACCGGGATGCCACGCTTGCCGAACTGTTCGCCAAGACCGAGGGTGTTTCGATCGGCTGATCGAGACCGGTGCGGGGCGCCTTCCTGAGGCGCCCCGCACCACCCCCCTTCACCCTCGACCGGAACGGAGACCACATGCGCCGCGCATCCCTCACTCCGTACCTGTTCGTCTCGCCGGCGATCCTGCTGTTGCTCGCGTTCGGCGTCCTGCCGATCGCCGTCGCGGCAGCCGTGAGTCTCACCGACATGAACATCTCGGGCCTCGCCAACTGGGGCAACGTCGAGTTCGTCGGTGTCGACAACTACGTCGCGCTCGCCGCCGATCCCGACTTCTGGCGGGCGCTGGGCAACACCGGGCTGTTCGTGATCGTCGGCGTGCCGGCGATCGTGATCGTCTCGCTGGGCATCGCGCTCATGCTGGAGCGCAGCGGCGGCCGGTTCGCCCGCGCGCTCCGCTCCTTCTACTTCGTGCCCGCCGTGACCGGCATCGTCGCGATCTCGCTGGTCTGGGGCTACCTCTACAACACCCAGTTCGGACTCTTCAACTACCTGCTCTCCCTGATCGGGGTGGACCAGGTGCAGTGGCTCTCCGACCCGTGGCTCGCGAAGTTCTCGGTCGCGCTCGTCGCCATCTGGCGCGGTACGGGCCTCAACATCATCATCTTCCTCGCGGCCCTTCAGGGCATCCCGCGGGAGTACCGCGAAGCCGCCGCCCTCGACGGGGCCGGCGAGTGGCGCACCACCCGTTCGGTCGTGCTGCCCCTGCTCGGCTTCGCGATCTTCTTCGTCACCGTCACCACGACGATCTCGTGGCTGCAGTTCTTCGACGAGCCGTTCGTGCTCACCGACGGCGGGCCCCTCGGGGCGACGACATCCGTCTCGATCTTCCTCTACAAGGAGGGCTTCCGGCTCAACCAGTTCGGCTACGCGAGTGCCGGCTCGCTCGTGCTGTTCGCGATCATCGCGATCATCACGTTCGTGCAGCTGCGCCTGAGGAGGCCGGATGTCGACGCCTGACCCGCGCCGTCGGCGCCGCCCGCCCGAGGCGCGCCGTCGCCTCGCGATCTCGCTCTCCATCGGACTCGTGCTGTTCGCCGGAGCGATCACCACCGCCTTCCCGCTGCTGTGGATGATCGCCGGTTCGTTCAAGCCGCAGCGCGAGGCGATCGACTTCCCGCCGACGCTTCTTCCGCAGGAGCCGACGCTCGCCAACTACCTCCGGTTGTTCACGGAGCTCGACTTCGGTCGCTACCTCGGCAACACCGTGATCGTCGTGTTGATCGGGGGCGTCGGCCTGCTGTTCATGGCGATGGCGGGCTACGCGTTCGCGAAGTTCCGGTTCCGCGGCAAGGGCGGGTTGTTCTTCCTCGTGCTGGCGACGCTCATGATCCCGGTGCAGGTCACGATGATCCCGACCTACCTCATCCTCAACGGGATGAAGCTGACGAACACCCTGGTCGGCATCGCCCTGCCGACCCTGGTGAGCGGTTTCGGGGTGTTCCTCTTCCGGCAGTTCATGTCGACGATTCCCGACGAGGTGCTCGAGGCGGCCCGGGTCGACGGTGCCGGCGAACTGCGCACCTTCTTCCAGATCGTGCTGCCGATGTCGAAGCCGATCCTCGCGGTGCAGGCGGTGCTCGCATTCATCACCGGCTGGAACTCGTTCCTCTGGCCGCTCATCATCGCGAGCGACCAGAAGCTCTACACGCTCTCGGTGGGGCTCGCGCTGCTCAATCAGCAGCTCGCCGTCGACCCGGCGCTGCAGATGGCCGCGGCGACCGTCATGGTCGTGCCCGTGCTGCTCGTGTTCGTGGTCTTCCAGCGCTACGTCGTCCAGGGCTTCGCGCTCTCCGGACTCAAGTGATCCCGACAGGAGCTGCATCCGTGACCTCACCGGCCACCCCCGTCTTCCCGCGCCGTCCGGCATCCTTCGACGGCTTCGTGCGCGCGCACGACCGCCGTCTCGTCGACGGTTCGGGCCGCGACCTGATCCTGCGCGGCGTCGGCCTCGGCAACTGGATGCTGCCCGAGGGGTACATGTGGCGGTTCGGCCCCGGCGCCGAGTCGCCGCGCGAGATCGAAGCGCTCGTCGAGCGGCTGCTCGGCGTCGACGGGGCGGCGGCGTTCTGGGCGCGATTCCGGGATGCCTTCATCAGCGAGGCCGATATCGTGCGGATCGCCGAGAGCGGCTTCGACCACGTGCGCCTGCCGATCAACGCCCGCGGCATCCAGAACGCCGACGGCTCGATGATCGAGGCGGGGCTGGAGCAGATCGACCGGCTCATCGGCTGGTGCCGGGCGCACGACCTGTGGGTGCTGCTCGATCTGCACGGCGCTCCCGGCGGGCAGACCGGCACCAACATCGACGACTCGCTCGGACGCCCCGATCTGTTCTTCGAGGCCCGCCATCGCGCCAACACCCTCACGCTCTGGCGAGAGCTCGCCACCCGGTATGCCGGTGACACCACGGTGCTCGGCTACGACCTGCTCAACGAGCCGCTGCCGAACGAGTGGCAGCATCGGTTCGCCGACGACCTCGTCGAGCTCTACCGCGACCTCACCCGGGAGATCCGCGCCGTCGATGCCGATCACCTGATCATGTACGAGGGAAGCCACTGGGCGACCAACTGGTCGATCTTCACCGAGGTGTGGGATGACAACTCCGCCCTCCAGTTCCACAAGTACTGGTCGAGCCCCGATCGCGCGTCGATCGCGCCGTTCCTCGAGGCCCGCGACCGGCTCGGTCTGCCGATCTACATGGGCGAGGGCGGCGAGAACACCCTGCCGTGGCTCTACACCGCGTTCCGGCTCTATGAGACCGAGGGGATCGGCTGGAACTTCTGGCCGTGGAAGAAGATCGACACGCGCACGTCGCCGGCCTCGATCGTGCCGCCCGCGGGGTGGGATGACGTCTCCGCGGCGATTCCCGGCGGCGACGTCGCCGACGCGGGGCGGATCTTCGACGAGCTGCTGGAGAACATGCGGATCGAGAACTGCCGGTGGCAGCCGGATGTCGTCGCCGCGATCACGGGCGTCGCGCCGAGGGTGGTGCCCGCCTGGGGGTTCGGGTTCCGCGGGGCGGGGGAGTCGTTCTCGGTCGCCGGAGGCGAGCCGCTGGCCGGGATCCGAGCCGACGACGCGGCGGGCATTCGATTCGCGCATCGCGGAGACAACCCCGAGAACCCGTTCGAGCAGTCGGACGGGCGCGACTACCGGCCGGCCGAGCAGCTCGTCGTCGACCTGCGTCCCGGTGACTGGCTCGAATTCGAGGGCGGAGGCTCCCTCGCCGTCGAGGGCGCCCGCGTGATCGGCCCGGAGGGTGTCATCGACGGAGCCCGCGTGGAGCGGTCGGCGCGAGGGGTGCGGGTCGTCGCGGAACGGCCGGTGACCCTCGCGGGGGTCGAGCTGCGGGGTTCGGGTGGNCGGCAGCGCAACCGAGGTGTCGTGCTGACCCACATCCTGCAGACGGGGCGCACCAACCGCGGCGATCTCGCTCGCGCGTGCGGGCTCTCCCTCGCGTCGGCCACGAACATCGTGAGCGATCTGGTGGCCGAGGGCCTGGTGCACGAGACGGGCCTCATCGCCTCCCGCGGCGGCCGGCCGATCAGTCTCGTCGAGCCGCGCCCGGAGGGTGCCTACCTGGTGGGTGCCGACGTCGGCGAGCGCGGGGTCGCGGTCGAGCTCTTCGATCTGTCGATGCATCGGGTCGACCGGGAGTTCCGCGGTGGCCGCGAGGAGGAGAACCCCGAGACGATCGCCCACGATCTGCACGACGCGCTGGTGGCTCTGCGCGACCGGAACCTCGAGGCCTGGTCGTCGCTGGTGGGGATCGGTCTCGGGCTGCCGGGCGTGGTCGAATCCACGGCCGACGGGGGGCAGATGCTCTATGCGCAGAGCCTCGGCTGGGAACCCGTGCGGGTCGACGAGCTGATCGACTTCGACGTACCGGTGTTCGCCGAGAACGGCGCGAAGACCCAGGCGATGGCGGAGCTCTGGTTCGGCGCGGCGCGCGGGGTCGAGCATGCGCTCGTCGCCCTCCTCGGGCGCGGCGTCGGCATGGGCATCATCGCCGACGGCCGCCTTCAGCGCGGGGCGACGAGCAGCGCGGCCGAGTGGGGCCACATGAAGATCGAGCGGGGTGGAGCGCTCTGTCGCTGCGGAGATCGAGGCTGCGTCGAGGCGTACGTCGGCGCGACCGCGATTCTCGACGCCTGGCGCGCGACGGGTGCGACATTCGAGGGCAGCGGCTGGCGGGCGATCGGCGACCTGCTGGAGACGGCCGAGGCCGGGGATGCCCGGGCGGCAGGGGTCGTCGAGGATGTCGTGGATGCGCTCGGCGTGGCACTCGGCAGCCTGGTGAACCTCACCAACCCGCAGCGGATCGTCATCGGGGGCTGGGTGGGACTGCGGCTGATGGAGCATCTGGGCCCCCGGATCGAAGCGGCGACCCGGGCCAACGCCTTGCGTCGGATCGGGGAGCAGACGGATCTGGTCGCCTCGACGTTCGGCGGCGACACGGTCGCGCTGGGCGCGGCGATCATGCCTCTCGAGTCGCTCGTGCGCGAGCAGCGCCGACCATGACTCATTTTCCGTAAGGCTTAATTTAAGTCATCGACAAAGCCTCCTCCTGGTGCCATGCTGGAACGCGGCGGGCGTCGTCGCCCGTGCATTGCGCACACATTCGAGAGTCACCCACCCTGCAATGACGCGGGGTGTGATCGAGGAGGATCATGAAAGGGAAGACCTTCGCGGGAGCGCTGCTCGCAGCCACGCTCGTCGCCGTCGGACTGACACCACCACTCGCCGCGCACGCCGCGCTCGGAGCCGGCGACTTCATCAAGGCCAATGGCAACGTCCTGAAGACGAACTCGGGCACCGGCGCCACCATCAACCTGCGCGGCACCAACGTCGGAGGCTGGCTCACCCAGGAGGACTGGATGTCGCCCCTCGGCGAGTTCGCCGTGGATCGCACGGGGTGGTCGGCCAGCGCATCCGCCGGCACGGCCTCGGCCGCGCTCGACGGGTCCGGCACGTCGCGGTGGACAACCGGGTCGAATCAGGCCGGGACGGAGTGGCTGCAGGTGAGCCTCGGCGCTCCGACCCTCTTCAACCGCCTCTCGATCGACAACACGGCGAACGGCGGCCAGTACCCGCGCAGCATCGTCGTCGAGGTCTCGAGCAACGGCTCCTCTTGGGTGAGCGTCGCCAGCCAGCCGGGGGTCGACGGCGTCACGACCGCCAAGTTCTCGCCGCAGGTCGCGAGCTACGTGCGGGTGCGGCAGGTCGCCAGCGCGGCGGCGCAGTGGTCGGTCGGCGAACTGAACCTCTTCAGCGACCCCGCACTCCACAACGGCACCCACACGGCGACGGCGTTCGCGACGGCGGGCGGCAGTGCCGCAGGAAACGCACTGGATGGCAACGCGGCGACCGTGTGGCAGAGCGGCACCGCGCAGGTGCCGGGCCAGTCCTTCACGATCGACCTCGGCCGCAACGTCGACATGGACAAGGTGCTGTTCGACGCCGGATCGGCGACCGCGAACGACTATCCGCGCATCTGGGACGTCTACGTGTCGTGGGACAACGTGACCTACACCCAGGTGGCGAGCGGCTTCGGAAACGATCGCACCATTCAGGCCGACTTCCAGGGCACGAAGAACGGCAGGTATCTGCGTCTGGTCTCCAACGGAACGTCCAGCCAATGGTGGTCGATCGCCGAGATCGCCATCTCGAGCGGAACGGCGATCGATCGGGGCGGATGGTCGATGAGCGCATCCGTCGGGGCGTCGCCGGGCAACATGATCGACGGCAACGTCGGGACGCGGTGGACGACCGGTGCCGCGCAGACCAACGGCCAATACATCCAGGCCGACATGGGTGCGCTGGTGACCCTCAACAACGTCACGATCGACACGGCGAAGAACACGTCCGACGAGACCGACTACGCGCGGGGCTACACCCTTCAGTTGTCGCGGAACGGCTCGACCTGGACCACGGTCGCAACCGGCGTCGGAACGCGCAAGGCCACGACGATCGGCTTCGTCGCCCAGGCGGCGCGCTACTTCCGCCTGACGCAGACGGGGTCTTCGGGCTCCTGGTGGTCGATCGGCGAACTGACGGCCGGGCTCTACAACGACGACTACTCGCTGCAGCTGGCGATGGCGAACCGATTCGGCGCCTCCGGGGCGCAGGCGATCATCGATGCCCACCAGGACACCTGGCTCACCGAGAGCGATCTCGACAACATCGATGCCGCGGGCTTCAACTTCGTGCGCGTTCCGATCGGGTGGAACACCTTCCTCAACCTCGACGGCACGTGGAAGTCGAACCCGTGGGAGAAGATCGACTGGGTCATCGACGAACTCAGCCAGCGGGGCATCTACACGCTCATCGACCTCCACACGGTTCCCGGCGGCGGGTGCCCGTGGGGCAGTTGCGGTCGGATCGGGCCCAACCCGAACGGGTTCTGGGGAAGTTCGACCTACCAGGACTGGGTCGTCGACATCTGGGAGGAGATCGCGACCCGGTACGAAGGCGAGCCGGCGGTCGCGGGCTACGACCTGATCAACGAGCCGTTGATCGACTACGGCGAAGACGCGGACGATGTCACGCAGAAGAGCGACTACTACGACCGGCTCTACGACGCCGTGCGCGCGATCGACCCCGACCACACGATCTTCTTCGGGGCGTTCTTCAGCCTGAGCGCGATCGCGTCGCCGTCGACCTACGGATGGACGAACGTCGTGTACGAGTACCACCCGTACGACATGCCGAACTCGAAGGATTGGACGGCGCAGAACCAGCTCGTGACCAACGAACTCGGTGGGCTCGCGGCGAAGCTGTCGAACCCGGGCGTGCCCATCCTGTACGGCGAGTACTCGCTGTACTACAACGACGACGTCTGGTCGCGGTTCATGGCGGGACTCAACGCCTCGAACGTGTCGTGGTCGGCGTGGACCTACAAGGTGCGCGGCACCGCGAACGACGGGTTCGCGTACTGGGGCATGTACTACGACAACCAGAAGCCGGTTCCGATCATCAACGGCGACGACTCCGCGACCTTCATCGCGAAGCTCCAGCAGTTCGGAACCGCGAACTTCACGCAGAACGCGCGATTCGTCGCGACGCTCACGAAGTACGCGGGCGGCCTCTCGACCTACAACCCGGTGGCGATCAGTCACTCCGGGTGGACGGCGACGGCCTCGAGCACGGCGGGGGGCACCTCGACGGGAGGCGGCATCGACGGTGTCGGCGGCGGTAGCTGGGCGACCGGCAGCGCGATGGCGGGCGGTGAGTGGTATCGGATCGACATGGGCTCGAACCGGACCGTGGCGATGGTGATCGTGCAGACTCCGTCGGGAAACCGATGGGACTACCCGCGTGGCTTCACTCTCGAGGCCTCGACCAACGGCACGTCGTGGACGACCCTCGCCACCGGCATCGCCTATGGCTGGAAGCGCCCGATCTCGGTGACACCGACGACGGCGCGCTATCTGCGGATCACCCAGACCGGTGCGGCACCGCAGTGGTGGACGATCGACGAGGTGACGGTCTACTCGTCGTACTGACGCCGTGGCGACCGCCCGTGTGGTCCTTCCGCGATGGGGGGACCACACGGGCGAAGTCCGCGCCCAGCGAACACCGGGGCGGCGCCCAGTAATTGAGCGATACCCTGGCTGTCTCATGGACGTCCTCAAGCGCATCTTCCGCGGACCGGTGGTGTGGGTCCTCGTGGGCCTCATCGCCCTCATCGTCGCGTTCCAATTCATCAGTCAGACCGGGTTCCGCGAGATCACCACGCAGGAGGGCCTCGAGCTGCTCGAGGGCAGCACGGTCGACGAGGTGAAGATCGTCGACGGCGAGCAGCGCGTCGACCTCACCCTCAGCGATTCGTTCGGCGACATGGGCACGCTGGTGCAGTTCTATTACGTCGCTCCGCGTGGCACGGAGGTCATCGCCGCGATCACCGCGAGCGACGCGAAGTTCGACGACGAGGTGCCGCAGTCGCCGTGGTTCGTGAGCCTGCTCAGCATCCTCGTGCCGTTCCTGCTCATCGGCCTCATCGTCTGGTTCCTGTTCTCGAGCATGCAGAGCGGCGGCAACCGCGTCATGCAGTTCGGCAAGTCGAAGGCGAAGCTGGTGAGCAAGGAGACCCCGCAGGTCACCTTCGCGGACGTCGCCGGCGCGCAGGAGGCCGTCGAGGAGCTGCACGAGATCAAGGACTTCCTGAAGGACCCGGCGCGCTTCCAGGCGGTCGGGGCGCGCATCCCGAAGGGCGTGCTGCTGTACGGCCCTCCCGGAACCGGCAAGACGCTGCTCGCCCGCGCAGTCGCGGGTGAGGCGGGCGTGCCGTTCTACTCGATCTCGGGCTCCGACTTCGTCGAGATGTTCGTCGGCGTCGGCGCCAGCCGCGTGCGCGACCTGTTCGAGCAGGCGAAGCAGAACTCGCCGGCGATCATCTTCGTCGACGAGATCGACGCCGTCGGCCGGCACCGCGGAGCGGGTCTCGGCGGCGGCCACGACGAGCGCGAGCAGACCCTCAACCAGTTGCTGGTCGAGATGGACGGCTTCGACGTCAAGACGAACGTCATCCTGATCGCGGCGACGAACCGCCCCGACATCCTCGACCCCGCCCTGCTGCGCCCGGGCCGCTTCGACCGCCAGATCGGCGTCGACGCCCCCGACCAGAAGGGCCGCGAGCAGATCCTCGCCGTGCACGCCAAGGGCAAGCCGATGGCGAAGGGCGTCGACCTCGCGGTGCTCGCCCGCAAGACGCCGGGCTTCACGGGTGCCGACCTGGCCAACGTGCTCAACGAGGCCGCGCTGCTCACCGCACGCAGCAACGCCCAGCTGATCGACAACCGCGCCCTGGATGAGGCCGTCGACCGCGTCATGGCCGGCCCGCAGCGCCGCTCGCGTCTGATGAACGACAAAGAGAAGCTCATCACCGCCTACCACGAGGGCGGGCACGCCCTCGCCGCGGCCGCGATGCGCAACACCGACCCGGTGACGAAGGTCACGATCCTGCCCCGCGGCCGGGCCCTCGGTTACACGATGGTGCTGCCGCTGGAAGACAAGTACTCGGTCACCCGCAACGAGCTGCTCGACCAGCTCGCCTACGCGATGGGTGGCCGCGTCGCCGAAGAGATCGTCTTCCACGACCCGACGACGGGTGCCTCGAACGATATCGAGAAGGCCACCGCGATCGCGCGCAAGATGGTGACCGAATACGGGATGAGCGCCGACATCGGCGCCGTCAAGCTCGGGCAGTCGGCGGGCGAGGTGTTCCTCGGCCGCGACATGGGCCACCAGCGCGACTACTCCGAGGAGATCGCCGAGAAGGTCGACCTCGAGGTGCGCAAGCTCATCGAGCAGGCGCACGACGAGGCGTGGAAGGTGCTCAACGACAACCGCGACATCCTCGACAAGCTCGCGACCGAGTTGCTCGAGAAGGAGACGCTCGACCACGTGCAGCTCGCCGAACTGTTCACCGACGTGAAGCGCCTGCCCGAGCGCCCGCAGTGGCTGTCGAGCAAGAGCCGCCCGCTGAGCGACCGCCCTCCGGTCAAGGTGCCGAGCAAGGCACCGGTCGACCCGGGAGCCGTCGACGGAGGTGTCGACTCCGAGCCGTCGAAGCCGCGGTCGGCACCGCGTCCGCGCAAGTCGCCCGGCATCGCCACCGCCTGACGCGGCGATGAGCGTCGATCAGGGTCGCGTCGAGGCCGCCGTCGCCGAGCTGCTGGCGGCGATCGGTGAAGATCCGACGCGCCCCGGGTTGCAGCGCACCCCGCGCCGGGTGGCGGAGGCGTACGCGGAATACTTCGCGGGGCTCGGCGTCGACCCGGTCGCGATCCTGCGCGACGGGGTGGATGCCGCGGGCGACGGCGAGCGCGGGGACCTCGTGCTGTTGCGCGGCCTCGAGTTCCGGTCGATGTGCGAGCACCACCTGCTGCCGTTCCGCGGCGTCGCCCACGTCGGCTACCTGCCGGGGGGCAAGGTCGTCGGCCTCGGTCGGCTCGGCACGGTCGTCGAGACCCTCGCGGCTCGGCCGCAACTGCAGGAGCGCCTGGGCGAACAGATCGCCGACGCCCTCGATGCCGGTCTCGCCCCGCGCGGCGTGATCGTGGTGCTCGACGCCCAACACGACTGCGTCGCCGCACGGGACGCCCGGCAGACCAACTCGACGACCGTCACCGTCGCGAGCCGGGGTGCGTTGAGCGACCCCGCCGCGCGCGCCGAAGCGATGACCCTGATCGGAGCCGCCTCGTGACGATCATCATGGGCATCCTCAACGTCACCCCCGACTCGTTCAGCGACGGCGGGCGCTTCGCTCAGACGGATGCGGCGATCGCGCGGGGCCTGGAACTGCGGGATGCCGGCGCCGCGATCGTCGACGTCGGCGGCGAGTCGACCCGGCCGGGCGCCGTGAAGGTCGACCCGGCCCAGGAGCAGGAGCGCGTCATCCCCGTCGTTCAGGCGCTCGCCCAGGACGGCGTCGCGGTGAGCATCGACACGATGAACGCCGCGACCGCGCTCGCCGCGATCGACGCGGGGGCGCAGCTCGTCAACGACGTGTCGGGGGGCCTCGCCGACGAGGGGATGGCGCGGGTCGTCGCCGAGACGGGCGTGCACTACGCCGTCATGCACTGGCGCGGCGGGGCCGACGTCGCTCCGGCCTTCACCGACGTGGTCGCCGAGGTGCGGGCCGAACTGAAGGCCCGGGTCGCCGAACTCGTCGTCGCCGGGGTCGACCCCGCGAAGATCGTGCTCGACCCGGGTCTCGGGTTCGGCAAGGCACCGGAACACAACTGGGCCCTGTTGGGCCACTTCGACGAGATCGCATCGCTCGGCCATGGCATCCTCATCGGGGCTTCGCGTAAGCGCTTCGTCGGCGAACTGCTGCCCGACGACGCCCCGATGGCGGACCGCGATCTGCCGACCGCCGTCATCTCGGCGCTCGTCGCCCGGCAGGGGGCCTGGGCGGTGCGGGTGCACGACGTGCCCTCGACCCGGCTCGCGCTGGCCGTCGCGGCCGCCGTGACCGAAGGAGCGTCGTGATGCCTTCCCCGGCTGAACCGCTCGACGAGATCCGCCTCACCGGGTTGCGCGCCACGGCCCACCACGGCGTGTTCGAGCACGAGCGGCGCGACGGGCAGCTGTTCATCGTCGACCTCACGGTGCGGCTGCCGCTGGGGCCCGTCGCCGCCGCCGACGACCTCACCCGCACGGTGCACTACGGCGAACTCGCCCAGGCCGTCGTCGTCGCCGTCGAGAGCGACCCGGTCGACCTCATCGAGACGGTCGCCGAACGCGTCGCGACGGTCGCCCTGTCGTTCCCGGCCGCGCACGAGGTGGTCGTGACCGTGCACAAGCCGAACGCCCCGATCACCGTGCCGTTCGACGACGTCAGCGTGACGATCTTTCGCCGCCGAGCCGCGGGGGTGGACGCATGAACGTGCAGCTGCGTCGCATCGAAGCGGATGCCGTGATCGCCGTCGGCAGCAACCTCGGCGACCGCACCGCGACCTTCATGGCGGCGGTGCGTGCGCTCGCCGAAGCCGACGACATCGAGGTGACCGCGATCTCGACGCCGATCGAGACGGTCGCGGTACGGCCCACCGGCGAGGACGCGGATGCCCCCGCCTACCTCAACGCCGTGGTGCTGGTGCGCACCACCCTCGCGCCCCGCGCGCTGCTGAGCCGGTTGCATGACATCGAGCGGGCGCACGGCCGCGTGCGGGGTGAACGCTGGGGCGACCGCACCCTCGACCTCGACATCATCGACTACGCCGGGATGCAGTCCTCCGCCGACGACCTCACGCTGCCGCATCCGCGCGCCCACGAACGCGTCTTCGTGCTGCGTCCGTGGGCCGAGGTCGCTCCGGATGCCGTGCTGCCCGGGCACGGCCGGATCGCCGACCTCCTCGCCGAGCTGGAGAGCCGGTGACCAGAACCCGCATCTCGACCATCGTCATCCTGATCACCGTCGGAGCGGCAGCGGGATTCCTCGTACAGGTCGCCCTCGCCGCGGGGAGCCTGCCGAAGTTCCGGCCCGAGTACACCCTCGCCCTCAGCCTGCTGTTCATCGCGGGCATCACGATCGCGCTCGCGGTGCCGATCCGTCGGGCCACCCGGGCGACCGTGCGCACCCGCATCGACCCGTTCCACGCGACCCGGGTGGTGCTGTTCGCGAAGGCGTCGAGCATCGCCGGGGGTCTGCTGACCGGCGCGGCGGCGGGACTGCTCGCCGAACTGCTGGTGCGCAACGGCGGGCTCAACACCGACTCGCTGCTGCGCTCGCTCGCG
The DNA here is from genome assembly GCF_014653215.1 of Pseudolysinimonas yzui. GTDB lineage: Bacteria > Actinomycetota > Actinomycetes > Actinomycetales > Microbacteriaceae > Pseudolysinimonas_A > Pseudolysinimonas_A yzui. Next base: position 46,488 of record NZ_BNAI01000009.1, read on the forward strand.
GTGCTGGTCGGCGCGATCGCGGTGCTCGTCGCGGGTCTGGTCGGCGAGTTCCTGTGCACGGTGCCGCCCGGCGACGACGAAGGCAAGACCGACCCGGCGGGTAGTTTGGAAACGTGAGTTCTCTCGATCCCGTTCCCGGCGACTGGCAGCGGGTCTCGCCCAAGTACGTCGTCGTCGACCTACTGGGCATCCTCGTTTCGGCGATCCTCTTCACCGTCGGCGCGACCGTGCCGTTCGCGATCACCCGCGAGCCGGCCTGGCTCATCGCGCCGGCCGCGGTTCTGCTGCTTCACGTGCTCATCGCGGCGTTCACCCCGCGCCGCGTGCGCGCCCTCGGCTACCGGCTGCGCGACGACGACCTGGTGTTCCGCAAGGGCATCATGTTCCTGCGAGTCGTCGCGGTGCCCTACGGCCGCATGCAGCTCGTCGACATCAACCGCGGCCCGATCGCGCGCGGGTTCGGGCTCTCCGAACTCAAACTGGTGACCGCCGCGGCGACGAGCCACATCACGATCCCGGGTCTGCCCGAAGCGGACGCCGAAACGCTCCGCGACCGCCTCGTCGAACTTGCGGAGAGCCGCCGGGCGGGGCTGTGACCCTTCCAGAGCCCCAGGACGGCGCCGCGTCCGAGCAGCCCGTGGCGACCGCGACCGGCCTGGCCGACGGGGAGTGGCATCGACTGCATCCGCTCACCCCGCTGCTGCGCGGCGGGCTCGGCTTCGTCGCCGTGATCGGCATCATCATCGCGAATCTGCGCGAGCGCCTCGTCGAGTGGTTCCTGCCGGGCCTGGCCTGCCCGCCCGGGCAGGACTGCGGGCAGGACGACCCGCTCGGCAACCTCGTCGAGAGCGGCTACGCGCTCATCGGGGTGCTCGTGCTGCTCGGCATCCTGCTGCTGTGCGTCGCCGCGTTCTACGTGTCGTGGCGGATGCACACCTTCCGCATCACCGACGAGGTCGTCGAGGTGCGCAGCGGCGTGCTGTTCCGCACGCACCGCAAGGCACGCCTCGACCGCATCCAGGGGGTCGCGATCGCCCGGCCGCTGTTCGCGCGCCTCTTCGGCACCGCGAAACTCGAGGTCGAGGTCGCCGGGCAGGACGCGAACGTGCCGCTGGCCTACCTCGGCAACGCCGCCTCCGACGCGTTGCGGGTCGACATCCTGCGGCGGGCTTCGGGGGCGCGTGGCGTTCCCGCGGCGGATACCGCTTCCGGCCCGGCGAGCGGGTCGCTGATCGATCGCCGCGTCTCGGAGCTGCTCGCCCCCGAGCTGGACCCGTCGCTCGCGCCCCCCGAGTCGGTGGTTCGGATGCACCCGGGCCGGCTCATCGGCTCGACGGTGCTCAGCGGCACGACCCTCGGCTTCCTGATCCTGCTCGCCGTGGCGATCACCGGGCTGGTGCTCGCGATCGGCGGCAGCGGCGCGCTGATCTGGACCCTGTTCACCGTCATCCCGATCGCCTTCGGTCTCGCCTCCTACCAGGTGAACCGGGTGCTCAAGTTCCTGCGGTACTCGATCGCCGCGACCCCCGACGGCGTGCGCATCGGCTACGGCCTGCTGTCGACGCGCAACGAGACCGTGCCGCCGGGGCGCATCCACTCGGTCGCGGTCAGCCAGAGCATCTTCTGGCGCCCGGCCGACTGGTGGACGATCCGCGTCAACCGGGCGTCGCGCCAGACCTCCTCGGATGGGCAGAGCGCTCAGCAGAGCACCATCGTGCTGCCGGTCGGGTCGCGTGACGACGTGTTCCGCGTGCTCGCCCTGCTGCTTCCCGGGCTCGGCGCCGACGGCGTGGATGCGCGCGAACTGCTCGAACGCGGACTCGCCGGCAGCGGACCCGACGCCGACTTCACCACCTCGCCCCGCCGGGCCGCCGTCGTGCGCTGGTTCTCGTGGCGCCGCAACGGGTTCGCGCTGCTGCCCGGAGCGGTGCTGCTGCGGCGCGGAGCGATCTGGCGCGAGCTGGCGATCGTGCCGACCCCGCGGGTGCAGAGCGTCGCGATCGAGCAGGGTCCGATCTACCGCGGGCTGCGGCTCGCGCACGTGCACGTGCACACCGTCGCGGGGCCGATCTCGCCGGCGCTGGGGGCGCTCGACGCGAAGGACGCCGAGGGCTTCTTCCGGGATGCCGCGGTCGCCGCCGTCGCCGCGGCCGGAACCGACACCAGCCACCGCTGGCGTTCGAGCGAATCGTGACCCGGTCAGGGCGGCTCGGGATCGGCATCATCGGCGCCGGACGGGTCGGGCCGGTACTGGGAGCCGCCCTCGGCGGAGCCGGCCACGCGATCGTCGGCATCTCCACGGTGTCGGATGCCGGCCGCGAGCGCGCCGACGCCCTGCTGCCGCGCGTGCCGGTGCTCACCGTGCCTGAGGTGGTCGAACGCGCCGAGTTGGTGCTGCTCGCGGTCCCGGCCGTCGAACTCGAGGGCTTGGTGGCGGGTCTCGCGTCGACCGGGGCCTGGCAGCCCGGGCAGCTCGTGGTGCACACGGCGGCCGAGTTCGGCGTCGGGGTGCTCGCCCCGGCGACCGCGGCCGGCGTCATCCCGCTCGCCCTGCATCCGGCGATGGCGTTCACCGGCACGAGCCTCGACCTGGTGCGGCTGCGCGAGTCGTGGTGCGCGGTGACCGCGCCGACGCCCGTGCTGCCGATCGGGCAGGCGCTCGTCGTCGAGATGGGGGCGGAGCCGCTCGTCATCGCCGAAGCCGACCGGGCCGCCTACGCCGACGCGATCGCGGCGGCCACGCAGTTCGCGGCGTCGATCGTGACGCAGGCCGCCGGCACCCTCGCCGGCATCGGCGTCGACCGACCGGGCAGCGTGCTCGGCCCGCTGGTGCGTTCGGCGGTCGAGAACGCGCTCGGCGCGGCGGGGGTCGCCGACGCCGGTACGATCGACGCGGAGGCACCGGAACAGTGAGCAGTCCGCTCGTCGTGGAGACGATCGCCGGCATCCGGTCCGAGCTCGAGGCGCTGCGGTCGGCAGGCAAGACGGTCGCGCTGGTGCCGACCCTCGGGGCCCTGCATGAGGGGCATCTCGCCCATGTGGCACGGGCCCGGGAACTCGCCGATGTCGTCGTCGTGTCGATCTTCGTCAACCCGCTGCAGTTCGGGGTGAACGAGGATCTCGCGAAGTACCCGCGCGACCTCGACGGCGACCTCGCCCGGTTGCAGCCGTTCGGCGTCGAGTACGTCTTCGCGCCGACGCCCGCCGAGATGTACCCGGACGGCGGCACCCAGGTGAAGGTCACCGGCGGCCCCGTCGCGTCGCTCTTCGAGGGCCGGTCGCGCCCGGGCCACTTCGACGGCGTGCTCACGGTGGTGGCGAAGCTGCTGCAGATCGTGCAGCCGCACGTGGTGACCTTCGGGCAGAAGGATGCGCAGCAGCTGTTCCTCGTGCAGCGCATGGTGCGCGACCTGAACATCGACGTCGCGGTCGAGGTGATCGAGACGGTGCGCGAAGCCGACGGCGTGGCGATGTCGAGCCGTAACCGCTACCTCGGGCCGAACGAGCGCACGGCGGCGCGCGCGCTCAGCCGGGCTCTCGAGGCTGCCCAGTCGGCGAGCGACCGCGGCATCGACTCCGTGCTCGCGGCCGCGCAGGCGGTGCTGATGGATGAGAAGCTGGTGACCCTCGACTACCTCAAGGTCGTCGATCCGAAGACGTTCCTGCCCGTCGACGACGGCTACCGGGGGCCGGCGCGTGTGCTGATCGCCGCGAAGGTCGGCCCGGCTCGCCTCATCGACAACGACTCCCTTTACCTGAATTGAGCTTCCGCTGTGACTGACGAGACCCCCGACATCGAGGACATCGCCGAGCAGAAGGCCGTCCGGCTGGCGAAGCGCGCCCGGCTGATTCAGGAAGCCGAATCGGCGGCTGACGGCGCCTATCCGGTCTCGGTTCCGATCACGCATTCGATCGCGGCGGTGCGGGCCCGGTTCCCCGATCTCGAGGTGGACGCCCAGACCGGTGAGGTCGTCGGCGTCGCCGGCCGCGTCGTGCACCTGCGCAACACCGGGAAGCTGTGTTTCGCGGCGCTGCAGGCGGGCGACGGCTCGCGCATCCAGGCGATGGTGTCTCTCGCCGAGGTGGGAGAAGAGTCGCTGGAGCGCTGGAAGGACCTCGTCGACCTCGGCGACTTCGTCTTCGTGTCGGGTGAGGTCATCTCCAGCAGGCGGGGGGAGCTCAGCATCCTCACCCGCGACTGGCAGATCGCCTCCAAGGCGCTCATGCCGCTGCCCAACCTGCACACCGAGCTCTCCGACGAGACCCGGATGCGGCAGCGCTACCTCGACCTCATCACCCGCGAGCAGGCTCGCGCGACGGTGAAGGCCCGCGCGACGGCCGTGTCGAGCCTGCGGGCGACCTTCGCCGGTCACGACTTCCTCGAGGTCGAGACCCCGATGCTGCAGACCCTCCACGGCGGGGCCTCCGCGCGGCCCTTCGTCACGCACAGCAACGCGTTCGACACCGAGCTGTTCCTGCGCATCGCGCCGGAACTGTTCCTCAAGCGCGCCGTCGTCGGCGGGCTCGAGCGGGTGTACGAGATCAACCGCAACTTCCGCAACGAGGGGGCGGACTCGACCCACAGCCCCGAGTTCGCGATGCTCGAGGCCTACCAGGCGTACGGCGACTACACCTCGATCGCCGACCTCACCCAGGAGCTCATCCAGAACGCCGCCCGCGCCGTCGCCGGGTCGACGGTGGTCACCTGGGCCGACGGCACCGAGTACGACCTCGGCGGCGACTGGGCGCGGCTGCCGATGTACTCCTCGCTGAGCGAGGCCGCGGGCGTCGAGATCACCCCGCAGACCGGACTGCCCGAACTCGCGGCGCTCGCCGAGAAGGTCGGCGTCGAGGTGAAGCTGCCCACCCACGGCAAGTACGTCGAAGAGCTGTGGGAGCACTTCGTGAAGCCCGGGCTCGAGCATCCGACCTTCGTCATGGACTTCCCCGTCGACACCTCGCCCCTCGTGCGCGACCACCGCAGCATCCCGGGCGTCGTCGAGAAGTGGGACCTCTACGTGCGCGGTTTCGAACTCGCCACCGGCTACTCCGAGCTCGTCGACCCCGTCATCCAGCGCGAACGTTTCGTCGAGCAGGCCAAGCAGGGCGCACGCGGCGACGTCGAGGCGATGCGGCTCGACGAGGAGTTCCTGCGGGCGATGGAACACGGGATGCCGCCCATGGGAGGCATGGGGATGGGCATCGATCGGCTGCTCATGGCGATCACCGGGCTCGGCATCCGCGAGACGATCCTCTTCCCCTTGGTGAAGTAGCGCGGCTCAGGGCCTGTTGCAGCTGGGAACGCCCGGCGGATAGAGTCTCGCTGACCCCTCCCCCGAAGGGGGGTCGCACTGTCCCCCTTGCATCAGAGTGGGCACCCACCGAACCAAGTGCCGTTCTCGCCCCCACGAGACCGGAGTCTTACCCCGTGACGGCATCGTCCGCTGCCCCCGCGCGCCGCCGCGGAGCGCTCTTCGCGCTCCCCGTGCTCATCGCCGGGCTTCTCGCCCCCCTCGCACTTGCCGCGCCCGCCCAGGCGGCCACCATCGGCACCCTCCAGACCGGCTTCTCGATCGACGGCAACAAGACGGCGAATGCCGCCGCCGCCCCCCAGGCCGCATTCGACTGGGACAACTTCCTGTCGGCGCCGGCCGCGAACGGCAGTTACACCTTCACCCCGACCGGCCCCTACACGACAGCGCAGGGATACTCGTCGACCGGGATCATCGAGGCGACCTTCTCCTGGGACAACGGAACCCTCGCGACCGCGTGTCCGCACCCCGGCAACGATGCCACCGGGTTCCCCGGCAACTTCAGCCCGAACACCAACCCGTGGACGGCCTCGTCGGCCAACGTCAACAACAAGGCCGACGGCTGCAGCTCCGGCTCGGCGTACGAGGTGGTGACGGACGACGACGATGTCGAGCATCACGTCCTGTACCAGTACTGGACGCGGCTCGAAGGCAACGGCGACATGAGCACGTACCAGATCCTCGACGGCGGGTCGACCGGTCGCTGCGACGACATCCTCGTCGAGTTCAACTACGTCTCCAGCGGGCCGAGCACCGTCGTCAACATCCTCGAGTGGACCCCGACGACCGCGAACGACTGCGGCGCGAGCTCACCGGGGGCGTGGACCGTGCTTCAGGCCAACTTCCCGCACGCGGCTGCGGTCGGCGTGCGCGTCGAGGGTCCCGGCCTGCCCGGGGAACCGGAGACGTTCGGCGAGATCGCGGTCGACCTCACCTCCAACGCCCTGTTCGATGAGGATGCCTGCACGGCGTTCACGGCTCGCGGTTACGTGACGCGGACCGGCAACAACGCCACGGCGCAGCTTCAGGATTCGGTCGGACCGGGAGCCACCCCACTCACGATCAGCAACTGCGGCACGATCTCGATCACCAAAGCCGACTCACCCGCCGGCTCCGCCGACGACACCGCGTTCGGATACGTCATCACCAACGGCGGCGACCCGGTGCACGACGACACCCTCGCCGGCACCGACGGAACCGACGACGTCGCCGACCTCGACGACGTCGAGACGTCGATCGAGGGCGAGATCGGCTTCGGCGAGACCCACACCTGGGGTCCCGTCTTCTCGGGCGACTACGCGATCGAGGAGGTCATCCCGGGCGACGCCCCGTGGACCCTGTGGTCGCTGGAGTGCACCGTCGACGGAGACAGCTACACGATCGTCGACGACGGCGAGCCGGTCGAGGATGCCGTCATCCCGGTCGTCGTCGGCGAGGCGACCGCCTGCGTGCTGACGAACGCGACCTCCGCCATCACGGTCACGAAGGTCGTCGACGGCGCCGAGACCGAGACCTTCGGGTTCGACCTCGACGGCGATGAGTCGGATTCCGAGGTCGACCTCGTCGGCACGGTCGCCGGCACCACGTCGGACCCCGTGTACTACGCACCCGGCAGCTCGGTGACGATCACCGAGCTGCTCGACGCGGTCAACGACGCCGCGAGTGACGACCTCGATTGGGAGATCACCGACATCCAGTGCTCCGACGACACCGAGGGCTCCGCCGGCGCGGTGACGGTGACGACCGTCGCGGGTTCGACGATCGACTGCGTCTTCACCAACTCGCAGCTCGGGCAGATCATCGTCAACAAGGTCGTCGAGGGCGAGACCGACGACGCGACGTTCGACTTCGGCGGATCGTGGACGTCGGGCACCCCGGCGATCGTCGGGGGCGAGTTCGGGATCACCACGTCGACTGTGGGCGACGCGATCGTCGGCTCGCAGGCGTTCCTCAACGTCGCACCCGGCTCCTACGACCTGAGCGAACTGCCGACCACCGGATTCGACGCCACCGACCTGGTCTGCGTCGACCCCGACGACGGCACCGAGGTCGACCTGACCGCGCTCGAGGCCGAGATCGATCTGGATGCCGGCGAGACGGTCTCGTGCACGTACACCAACACCGAGCGCGGCATCATCCTCGTCGACAAGGAGACGCTGCCCGACGAGTACGACCAGGACTTCTCGTTCGGCTTCACGCCGGACGGAGAGTCGACGATCCCGTTCCTGCTGAACGACGCGGATGACGACGAAGGCGACCCCTGGTCGTCGGGTCTCGTGCCACCCGGCACGTACACCGTCGCCGAGACGGTGCCGGCCCACTGGTCGCTCACCTCGATCTCGTGCCCGGTCGCCGGGGAGACCTCGGCGACCGTGACCCTCGAGCCCGGTGCCGTCGTCACCTGCGTGTTCACCAACACGGCCGACCCGGGCGCATTGACGCTCACCAAGTCGGTCGAGGGCGTCGACCCGGCCTACGCGTGGGAGTTCTCGGTCGACCTGGTCGCCTCTGACGACTCGGTCGTCACCGAGACCGTCGACAACGCCGATCCGGTTGCCGAATGGGCCGATCTCGTGGTCGGTGAGACCTACACCGTGATCGAGGGCGACCTGCCCGCGGGGTGGACCGCCGGCGACATCGCCTGCACCGGCCTCGACGACCTCGACCCGGCGACGGACGGCTTCCAGTTCACGGTCACTCCCGGCCTCGACCTGGAGTGCACCCTGCTCAACACCGCCGATCCGGCGGGTGTCGAGCTGGAGAAGACGGTCAGCGGGGTCGGTGACGATTTCGCCTGGTCGTTCGAGTTCACTCTCAGCCCCGATCCCGGCAGCGGGTCGGCCGTGCAGACGGCGACCGACGGCGACCCGACGATCGCCTGGGCCGACCTGACGCCGGGCGTGACCTACACGATCGCCGAGACCGACGTGCCCGGCTGGACCGAAGGTGCCGTCGTCTGCGAGGTCGACGGCTCCGGGCTCGACGACGCCGACGCGCAGCTGGCCGGCTACCAGTTCACGGCGGAGCCCGGTCTGCAGCTCGACTGCACCGCCGAGAACGTCGCCGATCCGGGGTCGATCGAGATCACCAAGTCCACGGTCGGGGGCGACGGCTCGTTCGACTTCGTGCTTCAGCCGCTCGACGGCGCCGGCGACCCCGTCGGCGACCCGATCACCGATTCGGTCACGACGACGGCGGGTACCGGCACGGCGGAGTTCGACGACCTCGAACCCGGTGCGCGGTTCTCGCTCGCCGAGGACGACCCCGGAGCGGAGTGGACGCCGGGTGACCTGGTCTGCACGGTGACCGCGGCGGGCGAGCAGACGGCCGTCGAGCTGGATGCCGACGACTTCGTGGTCGCACCGGGCGACGTCATCGCGTGCGCCATCACCAACACCGCGACGGCCACGATCATCGTCGTGAAGAACGTCGTCGGCACCGACGGCACCTTCGACTTCACGGGCGACTGGTTGACTCCCGACGACTTCGAGATCACCACGGACGGGGGCACCGGAACGCGCACGTTCGACGACGTGCTGCCCGGCTCGTACGTGCTGACCGAGGTGCTCGGATCCGGCTACGACGGAATCGACCTGTACTGCAGCGACGAAGACAACACCTCAGTCGACGGCCTGACCGCGACTCTCGGGCTCGACCCCGGCGAGACGCTCACCTGCACGTACACCAACTCCGAGTGGGGAACGCTCGTCGTCGACAAGGTCACGCTCCCCGACGGCTCCGAGCAGGTGTTCGACTTCGAGTGGGCACCGGTCGGCGAGGCGGCCGACGACTTCACCCTCGCCGACGAGAGCGACGCCTTCAGCACCGGCACGATCCCGCCCGGCGACTACGAGGTGAGCGAGACGAGCACGCTGAACGGGTGGGTGCTCACCGGCCTGGTCTGCAGCGACACGGCGGATGACGACACGGCTCCCGTCGTGGACGGCGCCACCGCGACCGTGCACGTCGCGCTCGGCGAGACCGTCACCTGCACCTTCACCAACGCGCAGCGTGGCCCGCTCGAGTTCGACAAGGTCGTCGCGGGAGGCTTCCCGGTCAACAACGGCGACGGCACCTGGACGATCGAGTACGACCTCACGGTCACGAGCACGTCGAACGTCCCCGAGGATTACGACCTCGAGGATGAGCTCGACTTCGGTGCCGGCATCGTGCCGCTCACCGCGGGCGTCGTCTCGAACGACGGCGTGACCGTCAACGCGGGCTGGGATGGCGACACCGACATCGTCGTGACGACGGGGGCGACGATCCCCGCGCTGGGCACGCACACCTACACGGTGACGGTCACCGCCGAGGTCGACGCCGAGCTGGATCCCGATGCGGCCGACTGCGAGGTCGCCGACGGTGAGGGGTCGGGCTTCCTCAACGCCGGCACGATCGAGTTCTGGAGCGACACCGACACCGATGACGCGTGCGCCGAGCTGCCGATCTCCGACCTCGAGATCACCAAGGACGCGCCCTTCTCGGTCGACTTCGAGCCGGCCGTCGGGCCGACCGAGTTCGACTACACCATCGTCGTCGAGAACCTCGGCCCTGAGACGGCTCAGGACGCGGTGCTCGAAGACCCCATTCCCGCGGGATTGGATTTCGTGTCGGCGACCGGCACCGGTGTCACCTGCGGTTTCGCGGCCGGGGTCGTCACCTGCGAACTCGGTGACTTGGGGGTCGGCCAGACCCGCACGGTGACGATCACGGTCTCGATTCCGGTCGACTACCCGTTCGACGAGGAGGCGACGTCGTTCCAGATCGACAACGTCGCGACGACGTCGACGATCACCCCGGAGAGCGACCTGACGAACAACGAGGACGATGCCGAGACGACGGTGCTGATCACGCTGCCGTTGCCGCCCGACGAGCCCGACCTGCCGACGCTCGCCCTCACCGGGGCCGCGATCGGGGCCGCCACGCAACTCGGCCTGAGCCTGCTGGCCGTCGGAGTCGCCTTCGCGGTCATGGCGCTGCGCCGTCGACCGCGCGGTCGACACAGCACCTGACCGGGGGATCGCACTGCTGACGCGGTCGGGCGGGTGTGCCCCGAACTGGGGGACATCCGCCCGACCGTTCTACGTTGTCGCGTTACAGGGAGGTGGCTACGGTTGTGAGTACGACTCGGTTCCCCCGACCGATCGCCTCGCCCCCGAAGAGGATCAACCCGTGCCGAACGCCCTGCGTCGGATCATCACCCTCGTGGGAGCCGTCGCGCTCCTGCTCGGTGCCGGAGCGAGCCTGAGCGCCCCCGCGAGCGCGGTCACGGCTGATGCCCCGGTCGTCACTCCGGCGACACCCGCCGACGGCGCGACCGTCGCGGCGCGGCACGTGCTGCTCACCTGGACGCCCTCGACGTCGGCGGCCTCGTACGAGGTGCGCTGGGGAACGGTCGAGGGGCTCGGGCCGGACGGCCTCATCGTGGCCGACGGTTCCGTGGCCGGCCTGACCAAACCGCGGTTCGACATCCCCGACCTCGCCGACCTCACCTACCACTGGCAGGTGCGGGCGATCGGCCCCGACGGCTCGGCCGGCCCGTGGTCGGCGGCATCCTCGTTCGTCGTGCAGGCGGGCACGGGCGAGGGCGAACAACTCGACACGCTCGCTCCGGATGGCGCGGAGAGCCCGGGCGAGCAGCCCGCGCGCACCCCCGCCGCGGCCGGCGGCTGGGCGGCCGTCGACGGCATCCTCTACCTCGTCGTCGCGTCGACGTTCGCGGTGATCCTGCTGGCCGTCGTCGCCCGCACCTGGGTGCGCGTGCGCCGCGAGGCCTGAGGGCCGGCTGTTAGAGTGCCACGGTGAGCGACAAGACGCCCCCCACCCCCGGCGAGAAGCCGCGGATCTCGCCGGCGCGCATCACGGTCTGGATCGCGGTCGCCGGAATCGGGCTGTTTCTGCTCATCAGCGGAATCGTCGGCATCATCGCCAAGGGCTGATGGACCGCCGCAGCTCCCGCGCCGCCGCGATCATCGGACTCGTCGTCATCGTCGGCATCATCGCGATCGCCTGGGTCGTCGCCCGATAACCCACCGGTTACCCTTGATGCATGCCGGAAGACTTCTGGGGCAACGCGATCTTCTCGCTCGTGCCGACGGTGCTGTTCGGACTGCTGTTCTGGTTCGTCTTCCGCGCGATCATCCGCTCGGACCGCGCCGAGCGTGAAGTCGCCGCACAGGTCGAGATCGAGGAGCGCGCCAAGCGCGCCGCAGCGAAGGAACGCGCCGGCTCCTGAGAGCCGACGCGTTCGCGTCGTCGTTACCGGCGTCAGGCCTCGCCGGTCGGCGGTGCCTTCGGAGTCTTCGGTGCCCGGGGAGTCTTGGGCGCCGGCGTCTCGGCCGCCGGGGGCGCTTCGACGACCGGAGCAGCCGGCGGCGCTTCCGCAGCCGGAGCAGCCGCGGGTGCCGGAACCGCCGCGGCGTCAGCGCCCGGCACCGCCGTCACCGCCGCGTTCTTCTTCGCCCGTGAGCGCACGAAGAGCAGCACCGCGACCACGGCGGCGATGACGAGCAGCACGACGAGGGCGATGCCCACGATCAGCAGGATGGGCGGGCCGGCCGGCGTCGCCGACCCGCGCGCCGACATCTCGAGGCGCTGGTCGACGGCGGTCGACCACGAGACGGTCGTGCCCGTCAGCTCACCGTTGTGCTCGGTGACCTCGCCGGGGAACGTGACCGACACCGTGAGGTTGTCGTCGCCCTCGACGGGCTCCTCCGACGGGATGGATTCGCCGCTGAAGTCGAGCGCGCCGGTGAACAGGTACTCGTCGCCGTCGCGCACGATGCGGAGGGAGTCTTCGCTCTGTCCCGAGAAGGCGTCGAGCGCGACGTCATCGAAGACGATGCGTGACCCGATGTAGTCGTCTTCCTCGTATGCGCTGGTCGTCACGCCGGATGCGTCGCGCAGCGACCCGAGCAGGTCGGCTTCGATCTGGTCGGCGGCCGTGAGGGACTGCTCACGGGCCTCGTCGGTGTCTTCCGACACGAGAACGGCGACCACGATGCTGCCGTCGACGGTGTCCTCGGGGTTGAGGGTCAGGTCGGCCTGGAACCGTACGCACCCCGCGAGGGCGAGCACGAGGACCCCGACGGCGAGGATGCGGGGCAGGATGCGTCGTTTCATGCCTCCCACCGTGGCAGACGCGCACCCCCGGAGGGAAGTCGACCGGCGGGGAAGTCAGTCCCGCGGGCGCAGCCGCACGTTCGGCAGCTCGGGCGCCGGGAGGGCTGCGCCGGGGTACCCGGCGACCGACCCGAACCGGCCGACGGGGTTCGCGCCGTCGATCACCTCGGCCTGCCACTGCTGCCGGAAGGCGACGACCTCCTCGTGGCTGCGGCCGACGAAGTTCCACCACATGACGATCGGCTCGCCGAGCGGCTCCCCGCCGATGAGCAGCCCCCGCACGGCGGTCGCACCCGCTTCGAGACGGAGGGTGCCCGGGCCGGCGGGCACGACGCCGAGCCGACCGGCCGGGACGACGCTCCCGTGCAGCAGCGGGTCACCGGCATCCACGACGAAGCCGTGCTCGAACCGCGGATCGACAGCGAACTCGGCGACCCCGTGGGCGGGCAGGTCGACCTGCGCTCCGACGAGGCCGGTGAAAGCCGAGACGGGGGAGGATGCGCCGGCGAGTTCCCCGACGAACACCCGCACCGTGGCATCCCCGACGGCGACCGGCGACGGCGTGAACGATTCGAAGAACGGCGTGACATTCCGCGACCGATCGGGCAACGCGATCCACAGTTGCACGCCGTGCAGCTCGCGAGCGCGGTCGGTCGACACCTCCGAGTGCTGGATGCCGGCGCCGGCGGTCATCAGGTTGACCTGCCCCGGCTCGATGAGCGCGTGGCTCCCCGCCGAGTCGCGGTGCTCGATCTCGCCGGCGTAGAGCCAGCTCACGGTCTGCAGGCCGGTGTGCGGATGCGGAGGCACGTCCATCGCGCCGGCTCGGCCCGACGCGACCGGGCCGTAGGAGTCGACGAAACACCACGCGCCGACCAGGCTGCGGGCCCGTTGCGGGAGGGTGCGGAGCACCGGCAAGGCGCGCGGCCCGCCGAGCGGCACCTCGCGCGGTTCGAGGATCTCGACGCCGTCGGGCGTGGGTTCGGCGACGCACACCGTCTCCGCCGGGTCGGCCTCGAGGTTGCTCACACCGGAAGCCTAGGTCGGCCGTCGTCGCGGCGCTCGCCTAGTCGAAAGGCAGCCGTCGCGTCCAGATTCGCCGTCGCCCGATGTCGTTCCGCGACGCCGGATTGAGAACCGTTACGGCGTGTTGCGCGGGTTTGCGTCGTATTTCGGGCCGGGTGGAGCTGCCGACGGATCGCTTCTAGCGTGGCGCCCATCCATCCCGCAGTTTCGAGGAGTTCCGTCATGCGCTTCACCCCCACCGCCGCCGGTGCCACCGGTCTCGCCGCGATTCTCGCGCTGTCCGCGTGCGCGGGTGCGACGACCTCGACCGGCGAACGCGTCGACGGCGGAACGATCGTCTACGCCCACCAGCAGGAGCCGTTCTGCGTCTTCGGCGGCTGGATCGAGCAGGCGTACCTCTCGTATCAGGTGCTCGACAACCTCACCTCGCTCGACGAGAACCACGAGGTCGTGCCGTGGCTCGCCACCGAGTGGTCGACCTCCGAGGACGGCCTCACCTGGACGTTCACGCTCAAGGACGGCGTGGAGTTCACCGACGGCTCGCCGCTGACGGCCGAGGTCGTCGCCTACAACTTCGACTACTGGGTGTCGGGCGGCAACAGCACCGCACTCGTGTGGCTGCAGGACTACTACGCCTCGGCCGAGGCGATCGACGAGCTGACCGTGCAGATCAACCTCAGCGCCCCGTATCCGCGCCTCGCCGACAACCTCACGCAGGGCTACTTCGGCATCCAGTCGCAGGTGGCGCTCGAGACCCGCACCGACGAGGAGAACTGCGCCGCGCCGATCGGTTCGGGTGCCTTCATCGTCGACCACTGGGACCGCGGAGAAGAGATCGTGCTCGTGCGCAACGACGAGTACACCTCGTGGCCGGCGAACGCCGAGCACACCGGGCCGGCCTATGTCGAAGAGATCGTCTGGCGGTTCGTGCCGGATGCGACCACCCGTGTCGCCGCCCTCCAGTCGGGTGAGGTCGACGCGATCTACGACGTGCCCGCCGTGCAGTGGCAGACGCTGGATGACGCCGGCTACCAGCTCGAGAAGTACGTGACTCCGGGGCGTCCCCAGCAGCTCGCCTTCAACACGCAGGTCGGGCCGTTCACCGACGTGCTCGTGCGGCAGGCCTTCGCCTACAGCCTCGACCGCCGCGCGGCCGTCGAAGCCATCGGTCAGGGCGTCATCCCCTACGAGGGCAACGGCGGCGTGAGCCAGACCACCCCCGGCTACAGCCAGGCCGCGGCGGACTGGTACGACTACGACCCCGAGAAGGCGAACGCCCTGCTGGACGAGGCCGGCTGGACCGAGCGCGACGCCGACGGCTTCCGCACCAAGGACGGCGAGCGCCTTCACGTCGTGCTGCCCTACGGCGCCGGCTCGATCATCAACGCCGACGGCGCCGCGATCCTGCAGGGCGTCAAGGAGCAGGCCTCCCAGGTCGGCTTCGACGTGGAGCTCATCCCGGTGCCGCTGAGCGAACTGGTCGCGGGTGCCTACTCGCAGCCTGCGGAGCGCGACATCAACGTCGGCTACTGGACGGCAGTCACGGCGGGCATCCTCTACATCAACTGGCGGCCGAGCACCGAGGAGGCGCCCAACTACAGCAACGGCGCCTTCTACAACGACGAGGTGCTCGCGCAGCTGATCCGGGATGCCAACTCCGCTGCCGACATCGACGAGCAGAACGCGCTCTACATCGAGGCGCAGGACTACATCGCCGAGCGCGCGCTCTCGATCGGCCTCTACGACCGGCTCAGCACCCTCGCCGTCGACACGTCGCTGAAGGGCGTCTGGCAGGAGCACGCACAGGGAGGTCCGACGTTCTATGACGCCTACCTCACCGAGTAGCGCGGCAATCGCGGAGCGGGAGGAAGCCCCGGTGTCCCAGGCGACGCCGCGGCCCTCCCGCCTTCGCGGTGTCATCCGGCAGATCCTGAAGCAGGTCGGCAACTCGCTGATCGTGCTGTGGGGGGCCGCGACGGTCGCCTTCTTCGCGCAGCTGCTGCTGCCCGGCGACCGGGCGACGGTCATCCTCAACATCCGGGCCGGTCAGCCGCAGCAGCGCACCGCCGACGAACTCGCGCCGATCGTGAACGAGTTCGGCCTCGACCGTCCGGTCTGGGTGCAGTACCTCGACTACCTGCGCGGACTCGTCGTCGGCGACTTCGGCACCTCGTACCAGCAGTTCCGTCCGGTGACCGCCGTGATCGGCGAGCAACTCGGGGCGACGCTCATCCTCTCGGTCGTCGCGATCGCCATCGCCTGGGTGCTCATGGTGGTCTGGATCACCCTCACCGCCGGGCGCGGCCCGCGCGTCGGTGCGGTCGGCACCGGCGTCGACGTCGTCGCGGCCGGGCTGCCGCACTACTGGCTCGGCATCATCCTGCTTCTCGTCTTCGCCCTCGGTCTGCGCTGGTTCCCGGTGATCGGCGGGTCGGAGCCGATCGGCCTCGTGCTGCCCGCGCTCACCCTCGCGATCCCGCTCGCCGGCTTCATGAGCCAGGCGACCCGCACCGAGTTCGAGCGCGCGCTCGACCAGCCGTTCGTCGTGACCGCCCGGATGCGCGGCCTGAGCGACCTGCGGGTGCGGCTCACCCACGTGCTGCGGCACGCCGTGCTGCCCGCGGTGACCCTCTCGGGCTGGGCGCTCGGCGCCACCCTCTCGGGTGCGGTCGTCGTCGAGACGATCTTCTCGCGCCCCGGCATCGGCTCGGTGCTGGTCAAAGCGGTGGATGCCCACGACCTGCCGGTCGTCGTCGGCATCGTGACCCTGGTGGCCGTCTTCTACGTGCTGGTGAACCTGCTCGTCGACATCGCCTACCTGATCCTCGACCCGCGATTGAAGACCTCATGACCACCGTGCGTTCCACCCCGGAAGCCTCGACGCTCGGGCGCCGCCTGCGCCGCCTGCCATGGACCCTCGTGGCCGCGCTCGTCTTCCTCGGCATCCTCGCGGTCGCCGTCATCGCCCCGCAGGCACTCGCGACGCACGACCCGTTCGCGCTCGACTACCCCGCCTCCCTGCGGGCACCCTCTGCGGCGCACTGGTTCGGCACCGACGAGTCGGGCCGCGACCTGTACAGCCGCGTCATCTGGGGCGCCCGGGAGTCGGTGCTCATCGGGCTCGGCGCGGCGGCGGTCGGACTCGCCGGCGCCATCCTGCTCGGGTCGCTCGCGGCCCTCGGCCCGCGCCCGGTGCGGGCGACCGTCGACCGGTTCGTCGAGATCCTGTTCGCCTTCCCGGCACTGCTGCTCGCCCTGTTGCTGGTCGCGATCGCCGGCCCGTCGGCCCTCACCCAGATCTTCGCCGTCGGCCTCGGAACGGCTCCCGGGTACGCCCGTATGGTGCGCGGCCAGATCCTGACCGCGAAGGACTCCGGCTACGTCCGCGCGGCGGTCGCGCTCGGCCACTCCCGCTCGCGGATCGTGCGCAGCCACATCCTGCCGAACGCCCTGCGGCCGCTCGTCGCGATCTTCGCGCTCTCGGTCGGCCAGTCGATCGTCTGGGCGTCGAGCCTGTCGTTCCTCGGGCTCGGGGTCGCACCGCCGGCGTCGGAGTGGGGCGCGCTGCTGGATGCCGGACGCTCGTACATCGTGCAGGCCGGCTGGCTCGTCGTCATCCCCGGTCTCGTCATCGTCGCGCTCGCGTTGACCGCGACAACGATCGGCCGGCATGTGCAGGCGGGGCTGGAACGAGGGGAGAAGTCATGAGCATTCTGGATGTTGTCGAGCTCGACCATCTTGAGCGGGAGCTGGCAGGAGACGCCGGGCCGCGGGTGCGGGTGCGCAACCTGCGGGTCGCGTTCCAGCCCGACGGGGTGCGGCGGGATGTCGTCGCCGGGGTCGGGTTCGATCTCGAGCCGGGGCAGTGCGTCGCGATCGTCGGCGAGTCGGGGTCGGGCAAGAGCGTCACCGCGCGGGCCCTGGTCGGGCTCGCCGGGCGCGGCTCGATCGTCGAAGCCGACGAGCTGCAACTGCACGGAGCCGACGTGCAGGCCTTCACGGCCAGGGATTGGCGCCGGGTGCGCGGTCGCGAGGTGGGGTTCATCCTTCAGGACGCCCTCGTTTCGCTCGACCCCCTGCGTCCCGTCGGCCGCGAGATCGCCGAGTCGTTGCGCGTACACGGCTGGGGCGACCGTGCCACCCGTCGCGCGCGCGTGCTCGACCTGCTCACCCGCGTCGGGGTGCCGAATGCGGCGCTGCGGGCCCGGCAACGGCCGCACGAGCTCTCGGGTGGCCTGCGGCAACGCGCTCTCATCGCGTCGGCGATCGCGCTCGAGCCCGACATCGTGATCGCCGACGAGCCGACGACGGCGCTCGATGTCACCGTGCAGGCGCAGGTACTCGACCAGTTGGCCGGCATGAAGGCGAGGGGCGCCTCGATCCTGCTGATCAGTCACGACCTCTCCGTCGTCGCGCAGCTCGCCGACCACATCCTGGTGATGCGCGCCGGCGAGGTCGTCGAGCAGGGGCCGGCGTCCGAGGTGCTCGGAGCTCCCCAGCATCCGTACACCAGCGCGCTCATCGCCGCGGTGCCCGGGGCCGACACCCGCGGCACCACTCTGAGCAACGCCCCCGTGCCCCATGTCGGGTCGACGCCCGCACGTCTGCCGCGCGACCCGGATATGCCGGTGCTCAGCGCCCGTGGCCTCGTGAAGCGCTACGTCGGCCCCGACGGGCGCGCCAGCACTGCGGTCGACGGCGTCTCGTTCGACCTGTTCGCCGGCGAGACCCTCGGCATCGTCGGGGAGTCGGGCTCGGGCAAGAGCACGACCGCCCGGCTCGCGCTCGGCCTCGAAGACCTCGACGGCGGAACGGTTCAGTTGCTCGGCGAGGACTGGGCGCCGCTGCCGGAGACGCGTCGTCGCCTGCGGCGGGGGCTGATCTCGGTCGTCGACCAGGACCCGCTGAGCTCGTTCGATCCGCGGTGGAACGTCGAGCGCATCCTGCTCGACGCCCTCCCCGCGGGTGAGTTCGCGACCTCGGCCGCTCGCCGCGCGCGGGTGCACGAACTGTTGGAGCAGGTCGGCCTCCCGGCCGGCGTCGCGCGCCGCTTCCCGCTGCGGATGTCGGGGGGCCAGCGTCAGCGCGTTGCGATCGCCCGCGCCCTCGCGCCCCGCCCTACGGTCATCGTGCTCGATGAGGCCGTCTCGGCGCTTGACGTGACCATCCAGGCGCAGATCCTCGACCTGCTCGTCGCCCTGCGCGAATCGGCCGTCGTCTCGTACCTGTTCATCTCTCACGATCTGGGCGTCATCAGCCACCTCAGCGACCGCATCCTCGTGATGAAAGACGGTGTCGTCGTCGAAGAGGGCACGCCGGACGAGGTCTTCCTGCGACCGCAGCAGCCCTACACCCGCGAGCTGATCGCATCCATTCCCGCTTTCCCGTACGGCCCAGAAAGGCACCACCATGGCTGAGCCCAAGCAGCTCTTCCTCAACCTGTTCGAGATGGCGTGCGTGAGTCACATCACCCACGGCCTCTGGCCGCTGCCCGAGAACAACCGGCACCGATTCGCCGAACTCAGCTACTGGACCGAGCTCGCGCAGATCCTCGAGCACGGGGGCTTCGACGGCATCTTCCTCGCCGACGTTATCGGGGCCTACGACGTGTTCCGCGGCGGGCCCGAGACCGCGCTGCGGGAAGGGCTGCAGAGCCCCAACCTCGACCCGCTGCTGCTCATCCCGGCGATGGCCGCGGTGACCGAGCGCCTGCACTTCGGCGTGACGTTCTCGACCACCTACGAGCCGCCGTTCGCGTTCGCGCGGCGCATGTCGACGCTCGACCACCTCACCAAGGGCCGGGTCGGCTGGAACGTCGTCACCTCGTACCTGCCCAACGCCGCGCACAACTTCGGGCTCGCGGGCGAGGTGCCGCACGACCTGCGGTACGAGTACGCCGACGAGTACCTCGACGTGCTCTACAAGCTGTGGGAGGGCTCGTGGGACGACGGCGCGGTCATCGACGACCGCGAGAACGCGATCTTCACCGATCCGGCGAAGGTGCGCTACATCAACCACGTCGGCGAGCGCCACCGGGTCTCGGGGCCGCACATCGTGCATCCGTCGCCGCAGCGCACCCCGGTGATCTTCCAGGCCACCGGGTCGCCCGCCGGCATCGAGTTCGCCGGCCGGCATGCCGAGGTGGTCTTCACCGGGGGCCGCACCTCTGAGGAGTTCCGCAAGGCCGCCGACGGGATGCGCTCCGCCGCCGCGCGCCACGGACGGGAAGCCGACGACGTGAAGTTCATCGCGATGGCGGGAGTCATCGTCGGCCGCACCGACGAGGAGGCCGCCGACAAGCACCGCCTGTACCAGCAGCACACGAGCCTCGACGGCATACTGGCCCACCACAGCCTGCCGGTCGACCTCACCGCGTTCCCGCGCGACATCACGGTGCGCGAGGCGCTGCTGCGCGCCGAGGTGCTGCCCAGCGCGGTGCCGTTCCTGCCGCTGGACAAGACGGTCGGGCAGGCGCTCGACTTCATCGGCGGGTCGCGGGATGACCGCTTCCTCGCGGTCGGCACCCCGAAGACGGTGGCCGACGCGATCGAGAAGTGGCTCGACGAAGACGGGCTCGACGGCATCAACCTGCGTCAGTACCACTCGTTCGACACGGCCCGGGACTTCGCCGAGCTGGTCGTGCCCGAGCTGCGCAAGCGCGGCCGTCTGCCCGAAGCCGGCGGCGCCCCGACGACGCTGCGGCAACGGCTGTTCGGCGCGGGCGACCGGCTGCCCGAGCGGCACACGGCGGCCCGCTACCGCGGCGGCGCCAACCTCGACAACCCGGTCGAGTCGCTACGGCTCTCGGCCGGCAACGTGGCGTCCTTCTGATGTCGGAGGCAGGGTCGACCCGCCCGGTCTCGGTCGTCGGCGTCAGCGGTAGCCCGACGAAACCCTCCCGCACGACGGCGCTCGTCACCGAGGTGGCCGAGGCGTTCGCGTCGCGGCTGGGCGGTCACGCGACGATCATCGAGCTGGGGCCGCTGCTCGGCGACCTCGGGGCGGGGCCGTTCCGCGGCAATCTCGGGCCGGATGCCGTACGCGCCCTCGAGGCGGTGGAGGCGGCGGATGTCATCGTCGTCGGCTCCCCGGCCTACCGGGCGACCTACACCGGGCTGTTCAAGCTGTTCTTCGACCACATCGGGCAGCACGCGCTCGTCGACAAGCCGATCGTGCTCACCGCGACCGGCGGCAGCGACCGGCACGCCCTGCTCGTGGAGCACCAGATGCGCCCGCTGTTCGGGTTCTTCCAGGCGCTCACCCTGCCGCTCGGCATCTTCGCGAACGAGAGCGACTTCGAGGACTATCGCGTGACATCCGCCGATCTGCGCTCGCGCATCGACGTCGCCGTCAGCCGCACGGCGACCCTGCTCTCGCCCGGCGCCCGCGCTTTCGAGTTCGCGCGCCCCGACGCCTTCTGAGGGCGTCCGTGGCGATCAGGCAGTGAGGATGACCTTGAGCGCCTTCGTCTCGGCCGCGCGACCGAAAACGTCGTAGGCCTCGAGGATGTCGCCGAGGGCGAACCGGTGGCTGATGAACTCGGCTGCCGGGATCTTGTTCTGCGCCACCATCTTGAGCAGCGTGCCGAGGGTGTTCGTGTTCACGAGCCCCATCGTCATGGTGATGTTCGAGATCCAGAGGTCCTGAAGGGCGAGCTCGACGGGCTTGCCGTGCACGCCGACGTTGGCGACATGTCCGGCGGGGCGCACGATGTCGAGACACATCTGCCAGGTGGCCGGGATGCCGACGGCTTCGATCGCGACATCCACGCCGAGTCCGTCGGTGAGGGCGAACACCTGCTGCTTCCAGTCCGCGTCGCTCGAGACGACGGCATCCGTCGCGCCGAACTTCTTCGCGGCTTCGGTGCGGTTCGCGTCGAGGTCGATCGAGATGACGCGCGACGGTCCGTACAGACCGGCGGTTGCGATCGCGGCGAGACCGACAGGTCCGGCGCCGACGACGGCGACGACATCCCCGGCCTTGATCGCCCCGTACTGCACACCGATCTCGTGACCGGTCGGCAGGATGTCGGAGAGGACGCACCCCAATTCGGGCGTGACCTCCTTCGGCAGCACGTACACCGAGGTCTCGGCGTAGGGAACGCGCACGTACTCGGCCTGGGTGCCGTCGATGAGGTGCCCGAAGATCCAGCCGATGCCCGACGCACCCTCGTCGCCGAGGCAGTGCGAGAATACGCCCTTCTTGCAGTACGAGCACTTGCCGCAGGCCGAGATGCACGACAGGATCACCTGGTCGCCGACCTTGAGCGTCGTGACCGCCGCACCGATCTCGGTGATCGTGCCGACACCCTCGTGACCGAGGATGCGGCCCGGCGTCACCGCCGGCACGTCGCCCTTGAGGATGTGCAGGTCGGTGCCGCAGATCGTCGTCGCGTCGATCTTCACGATGATGTCGGTCGGTTGCTGGATGACCGGGTCGGGCACGTCCTCCCACGACTTCTCGCCGGGACCCTTGTAAACCAGTGCCTTCATTGCCGTCACCTTTCGCGTGCGGATGGCCGCGCCAATGATCGGCCGCGATCCTCGTCCCGAAGCTACGCTCGGCGACTTCGCCGTCAGAGGGTCAAAGGTCCCGTGTGTTGCGGGCGACTCACTCGACGAACACGACAGCGCAGTACGGCTCGGCGGCCCGGGCAAGTCGCCGGTCGGCGGTCACCAGAGGGATGCCGAGCACCTCAGCCAGCGCGACGTAGCTCGCGTCGTAGGTCGAGATGTTGTCGCGCAGCTCCCAGACTCGCGGCAGCAGCGGGACGTGGGGGAATCTGGCCAAGCCAGGCAGCGCGGTCAAGCCTCGTATGGCGGCGTCCGCCTCGCCGATCTCCAGTCGTCGTTGATGAACGGCTCGGCGCAGTGCGGAGGCGACTTCGAGATCGAGCAATTCGGGAGCTGCCAAGGGCTGACGCAGGGCTGCCCGCGCGGTGAAGCGCGCGCCTCCTCGACCGACCGTTGCCTCGACGATGATCGAGGCATCGACGACTGCGCCGGCTACTCCCATTTGCGGTCGGCGTGGATCGCGTCAACGATCTCGTCGCGCGTCATCTGGATTCCATTCCCCACGAACGCTTCCCATCGCTCGTCGAGCGCAATCTGGTCGGCGAGTTCGGTGAGTTCGCGTCGCAAGTACTCCGAGAGCGACAGCCCCGCGGTCGCGGCCTTCGCTTTGAGTTTCTGGGCGACGTCATCACTCAGGTTTCTGATTTGCACCGTCGTTCCCATCCCCTCAGGGTACTCCGAATGCATGCGAGATTGAGAAGTCTGCATGCACGTGATCCTGTCGTCGGCCGGGGCGTCGCGGTGGGGCGTCATTGGATCAGGGAGAAGTCGTCGGCTTCAGAGGGTGAGGAGGGCTGAGTGCCGGAGTAGCCTTCCGGCATGTCATTCCAGGCGTACCTCGACAACATCGAAGAGAAGACCGGACTCGCCCCGCGGCAGTTCCTGCGGCTTGCCGCCGACTTCGGACTCGGCAGGGGCCACGGGATGGCGCTCGTGCATGTCATCACGAAGGGGCCGAAGATCGCGTCGAAGCACGTCGACAGCGGTACCGCGCACAGCGACCCGACCGACGAGCTCTGGCTCGACGGCCGGGCGTCGAACCCCAAACCCTAGGCCGACTGCACGACCAGCAGGTCGCCGACCGAACAGTCGAGAGCGTCGCAGATCGCGGTGAGGGTCGAGAACCGGATGGCGCGTGCCCGGTCGTTCTTGAGTACCGAGAGGTTCACGACCGTGACCCCGACGCGTTCGCTGAGCTCGGTCAGCGTCATCCCGCGCTCGGCGAGGAGTTCGTCGAGCCGGCAGTGGATGCGTTGGTCGTCGTCGTCGGAGGCGGGCGCCATCTAGACGAGCCCTTCGGTGTCGCGCTGCAGTCGGATGCCGTCGCGGATCAGGATGCCGAGCAGCACCAGGGTGATGCCGATCGCGGCGAGCCCGGCATCGACCCGCATGAGGATGTACGGCCACGTCCCTGCGGTGAGGAGCACGTGTTCACCGTGTTGCTCGTCCGGCGCCGTCGCGTCCGCGGGGGTGCCGTGGATCTGGGGGGTACTGGGGCCCAGGGTGGATGGCTCAAGTGTTGCGGCGGGGAATCCGAGTTCTTGGACGGCGAGGTCCGACGCGAGGGCGTCGAACTGCGGGGCGATCGTGCCGGAGGCGAGCACCAGCCCACCGAGCACCACGAGTCCCCAGCGGAGCGCCCGGGTGAAGGGGCGACGCAGGATGAGCGAGCCGGCGACCAGCGCGAGGTTTCCGGCGAGTGCCAGCAGCACCAACTGGTTCAGCACGTCGGCGACCGTCGATGCCGCGCGGGCGCCGACCAGGGGCTCCATGCTGGAGAACAAGATGCCGTTGTATTCGACGTTCGGCTGACCTGACATGAAAGGCCGCTGGTCGGTGACGAGCAAGGCCTCGCCCCAGTACAGGTAGCCGCCGAGCACCCCGGAGGCGATCGTGGCCACCCCGGTCACGAACAAGGCGGCGCTCGCCACCAGGGCGACGACGATGGCGGCGATCCGCGGACGCGGCGGGACCGAGTGGGTGGAGGACATGACGGTCAGCCGACGATTCCGGTGCAGCTCGCCCCAGGTTCCAGGCTCGAGGTGTCCGTGCGCACGGTCATCACGGGCTCGGAGCCACACACGCCCGACAGGGTGAACAGCACCCCGCCCCGGCGGGCTTCGATGCCGCCGCCGTCGAGGTCCTCGATCGTCCAACCGAGCTTGTCGAGTTGCACCGTGTAGGCATCGACCGCCTCCGCGAGCGACACCGATCGCAGCACCGTTTCGCAGCCGTCGATCCCTTCGACGAGTGTGTCCATCGGGCCGACGTGGCCTAGCTCGTCCAGTGCATCCCTGACGCGCGAGTCCGCGTGGGGGCAGCTGGGCTGGTGGGGGGTGGCCTCGTACTTCGCGCCGACGGCCGAGACTCCGGCGAGCGCGATCCCGACGACCAGCGCGACGAGGAGGATCGCCGCGACGATCCGCGATGGCCCGCGCCGCGACAGGACGAACGGTGTGGCGATCAGCACCGGCGAGATGATCCCGAAGAAGAACAGGGCGACGGACATGCCGAACGCCCAGGCGACCCCGTCGAGCCATCTTCCGGTCGCCGGGCCGTAGACGGGACCCAGGCCGGCGATCGCCGAGATTCCGAGCCCGCCGAATGCGGAGCCCGCGGCGAGGAGAATCCAGGCGGTGATCTCGGCCGCGCGACCTCGGCGCGGCACGACCGGGGTCAGAGTCGGGTCGGGCGAGGCGGGAGTGCCGGACATGATCGCTCCTTATCGAGTATCGATATTATCGATGGTCGATATGATGGACCGAAAGTGAGTCTGTGTCAAGCATCCCGTTTCCTTCGTCACACACACGCTGAGCCGTGAGCGAACACGGGACTTTTCGGCGCCCCGCGTCGTTACCCTCGGATGTAACGACGCCTCCCGACCTGGCGTTGCGTAGGAGTTCATGATGTTCGAGCGTTTCACCGACCGAGCCCGCCGGGTGGTCGTCCTCGCCCAGGAAGAGGCGAAGATGCTCAACCACAACTACATCGGCACTGAGCACATCCTGCTCGGGCTCATCCACGAGGGTGAGGGGGTCGCCGCGAAGGCGCTCGAGTCGCTCGGCATCTCTTTGGATGCCGTGCGCGAGCAGGTGCAAGACATCATCGGGCAGGGGCAGCAGCAGCCGACCGGGCACATCCCGTTCACGCCGCGCGCCAAGAAGGTGCTCGAACTCTCGCTGCGCGAAGCGCTGCAGCTCGGACACTCCTACATCGGCACCGAGCACATCCTGCTCGGGCTCATCCGCGAGGGTGAAGGCGTCGCCGCGCAGGTGCTCGTGAAGCTCGGCGCCGACCTCAACCGGGTGCGGCAGCAGGTCATCCAGTTGCTGTCGGGCTACCAGGGCAAGGAGCAGGTCGCGGTCGGCGGCAACGACGCGACGCCCGACAAGGGCTCGCAGATCCTCGACCAGTTCGGCCGCAACCTCACGCAGGCCGCCCGCGAAGGCAAGCTTGACCCGGTCATCGGGCGCGAGAAGGAGATGGAGCGGGTCATGCAGATCCTCTCCCGCCGCTCCAAGAACAACCCCGTGCTGATCGGTGAGCCCGGCGTCGGCAAGACCGCCGTCGTCGAGGGCCTCGCCCAGGCGATCGTGCGCGGCGACGTGCCCGAGACGCTCAAAGACAAGCAGCTCTACACCCTCGACCTCGGCTCGCTCATCGCCGGATCCCGCTACCGCGGTGACTTCGAAGAGCGCCTCAAGAAGGTCACGAAAGAGATCCGCACCCGCGGCGACATCATCACCTTCATCGACGAGATCCACACGCTCGTCGGCGCGGGTGCCGCCGAGGGCGCGATCGACGCGGCGTCGATTCTCAAGCCCCTGCTGGCCCGCGGCGAGCTGCAGACGATCGGCGCGACGACGCTCGACGAGTACCGCAAGCACTTCGAGAAGGATGCCGCCCTCGAGCGGCGCTTCCAGCCGGTGCAGGTGCACGAGCCCACGATCCCGCACACCATCAACATCCTCAAGGGCCTCCGCGACAAGTACGAGGCGTTCCACAAGGTGTCGATCACGGATGGCGCAATCGTGTCGGCCGCGAACCTCGCCGACCGCTACGTGCAAGACCGCTTCCTGCCCGATAAGGCGATCGACCTGATCGACGAGGCGGGCGCGCGACTGCGGCTCAGCATCCTCTCCGCCCCGCCGGAGTTGCGCGAGTTCGACGAGAAGATCGCCACCGTGCGCGGCTCGAAGGAAGCCGCCATCGAGGAGCAGGACTTCGAGAAGGCCGCGAGCCTGCGGGACGAGGAGAAGAAGCTGCTCGGTGAGCGCCTCCGCCTCGAGAAGCAGTGGCGGGCGGGCGACGTCTCGGCATCCGGAACCGTGGATGAGGGCGTCATCGCCGAGGTGCTCGCGAACGCGACCGGCATCCCGGTGTTCAAGCTCACCGAAGAGGAGTCGAGCCGGCTCATCTTCATGGAGAAGGCGCTGCACGAGCGGGTCATCGGTCAGGAGGAGGCCATCTCGGTTCTCGCCAAGACCATCCGCCGCACGCGTGCCGGGCTGAAGGACCCGAAGCGTCCGTCGGGCTCGTTCATCTTCGCCGGCCCCACGGGTGTCGGTAAGACCGAGCTGGCCAAGGCGCTCGCCGAGTTCCTGTTCGACGACGAGAACGCGCTGATCGCGCTCGACATGTCGGAGTACGGCGAGAAGCACACCGTCTCGCGGCTGTTCGGTGCCCCTCCCGGGTTCGTCGGCTTCGAAGAGGGCGGCCAGCTCACCGAGAAGGTGCGGCGCAAGCCGTTCAGCGTGGTGCTGTTCGACGAGATCGAGAAGGCGCACCCCGACATCTTCAACTCGCTGTTGCAGATCCTCGAAGAGGGTCGGCTCACCGACGGTCAGGGTCGCGTCGTCGACTTCAAGAACACGGTCATCATCATGACGACCAACCTCGGCACGAAGGACATCACCGGCGGCCCGGTCGGCTTCACGCTCGAGGGCAACGTCGCGGCCGACTACTCGGCGATGCGCGGCAAGGTCGTCGAAGAGCTGAAGAAGCACTTCAAGCCCGAGTTCCTCAACCGCGTCGACGAGACGATCGTGTTCCCACAGCTCAGCAAGGAGGAGCTGATGCAGATCGTCGCGCTGTTCATCAACCGCCTGAAGGAGCGTCTGATGGACCGCGACGTCACGATCGAGGTGTCGGAAGACGCGAAGGCCCGGCTCATCGAGCTCGGCTGGGACCCGACTCTCGGCGCCCGCCCGCTGCGACGCGCGGTGCAGCACGAGATCGAGGACCGGCTGAGCGAGAAGATCCTGCACGCCGAACTCGACGCCGGCGACCACGTGAAGGTCGACTTCGTCGACGGCGAGTTCGTGTTCGAGACCGGGCGCCAGGCCGGCCGCGACCCGAAGCCCACGAAGGCCGCCGTCCTCGGGGCCTGACCTCTGCTGTCGCCATAGAGGGTTCTATGACGTAAGGGATCCCCGCACGCGGGGGTCCCTTACGTCGTTAGGGGGTCCGTCGCGACATCCGGCGTCGAACGACGGGCGGGTAGAGTCGGGCGTCGTGAGCGAATTCAGCGTGCGCCCGGCCCGCACCGGCGATATCCCCGAGATCGAGACGCTCATCGCCCCGCTCGTCGAGAGCCGCGTGCTGCTCGGCAAGGACCGGGTCGTCTTCTACGAGGCGGTGCAGGAGTTCCGGGTCGCCGAGGATGCCGAGGGTCGCCTGATCGGGTGCGGTGCCTTGCACGTGATGTGGGAAGACCTCGGTGAGGTGCGCACTCTCGCCGTCGCCGACCACTGGCGCGGGCGCGGCGTCGGCAATGCGATCCTCGAGAGCCTCGAGGCGGAGGCCCGCGACCTCGGCCTCTCGCGGCTGTTCTGCCTCACCTTCGAGACCGGGTTCTTCGGCCGCAACGGGTTCGACGAGATCGAAGAGAGCATCGTGTCGCCCGACGTCTACGCCGAGCTGGTGCGCTCACCGGATGAGGGCGTCGCGGAGTTCCTCGACCTCTCACGCGTGAAGCCCAACACCCTCGGCAACACGAGGATGCTGAAGCAGCTGTGACCGGTCGGCTCTCGGTCGGCGTGGCCGCGACCCTCGATCATGCGATCGTCGCCGACCTCGCCCCTCGGCTCGAGCAGCTCGGATTCTTCGCGCTCTGGGTCAACGACACTGCCGGTGCCGACGCCCTTTCCGCGCTCGCGGTCGCCGCGGCACGCACCGAGCGGCTGCGTCTCGCGGTGGGAGTCATCCCGATGGATCGCCGACCACCCGCCGAGATCCTCGCTGACGTCGCCGCGCTCGAGCTCCCCGAGGATAGGCTGGTGCTCGGGGTCGGCTCGGGGTCACGGCGTGGCCACGGTGTGCTCGCCGCCGTCCGTGCCGAACTCGCCGAGCTGCGGGCGGACACGTCGGCGCGGGTCATGCTCGGAGCCCTCGGACCCGGGATGCGGCGCCTCGCCGCGCAGGCGGCCGACGGTCCGCTGCTGAGCTGGCTCACCCCCGACCGGTCGGCGGCTATCGCGGGGGAACTCGAGACCTCGACCGTGCTCTATGTGCGCGCCGCCTTCGACGACGACGCGCGGCCGAAGCTCACGGCGGAGGCGGCCCGGTACGCTCAGTACCCGGCCTACGCAGCACACTTCGCCCGCGAGCGGATCGACCCGCTCGACACCGTCGTCGACGGCGACCTTCAGCGGGTCGCGGCCTATCGTGCGGCCGTCGACGAGGTCGTGTTGCGCGCAATCGTGGCCGACGAGACGGCGAGCGACTACCTGCGTTTCGCAGAACACGCTGTAGCCGCCGCCTGACTCAGGTTCCCCGGGTCCGGGGCGTGCCGACCCGTCTGCCGTGAGACCCGGGCTTACTCTGGCGGCATGTCGACCGTGCGTAACCCCGTCGGGCCGCAGCCGCCGTCGGTCTACTGGCGGCGTCGTCTGCTGGTGCTGCTCGGGCTGGTCGCGGTCGTCGTCATCATCGTGCTGATCATCGTGCGGCCCGGTGCCGAGAACACCGGGCGCGAGACGCCGGCTCCCTCGAACTCGGCGTCGAGCACCCCGGCCGCCGGCGAAGAGGGCGACCCGTGCAACCCGGCCGTCATCCAGCTCGAACCGGTCACGGATGCCGCGACCTACGCCTCGGGGGTGCAGCCGCAGATCTCGATGTCGATCACCAACACCGGCTCGGTCGCCTGCACGCTGGATGTCGGCACCGCCGAGCAGGCGTACTTCATCGTGAGTGGATCGGACCCGATCTGGAACTCCCGCGACTGCCAGCAGAACGCGACGTCGCTCGAAATGGAGCTCGAGCCGAACGAGCCGCTCACGACGACTCCGTTCGCCTGGGATCGCACCCGCTCGGCAACCGACACCTGCGCTGCCGCCCGCCCCGAAGTCATCGCCGGCGGGGCGACCTACCGCCTGAGCGTCACCCTCGGCGACATCGAATCCACCGAAGACACCCCCTTCATCCTCAACTGACCCCGCCGCTCGGTGGTCGAGTAGCGCACCGCGAAGCGGCGCGCGTGTCGAGACCAGGTCCCTTCGGTGGTCGAGTAGCGCACCGCGAAGCGGCGCGCGTGTCGAGACCGCCCAGCGGGCTACTCGGGGGGCGGGGTCTCGACACGCCCGCTTCGCGGGCTACTCGACCAGCGAAGGGGTTAGAAGGCGGGGACTGCTGCCCGCTCGGCGGGCGCTGCCGCGAAGGCGATTCCGATCGCGGAGTGCACCGAGCCGGCATCGCCGTCGACGATCTGTGTGTAGCCGAGGCGTTTCGCTTCCGAGAGTCGCTGTTTGGCGAGCGGCACCGGCCGGATCTCGCCGGCGAGCGAGATCTCACCCACCGCTGCGAGGGTCTGCGGCAGCGCGACATCCTTCACGGCCGACGCGATCGCGAGGGCGATGGCCAGGTCGGTGGCCGGTTCCGTGAGCCGCATGCCGCCGACGGTGGAGACGTACACGTCGGATGTCGACACCTTCAACCCGCACCGTCGTTCGAGCACCGCGAGGATCATCGCGACCCGCGCCGAGTCGACCCCGTTCACGACTCGCCGCGGCTGCGGGGCGGTGGTGCCGACGATGAGCGCCTGCACCTCGACCGGGATGGCGCGGCGGCCCTCGAGCGCGATGGTGACGCAGGTGCCGCTCACCGGGTTGCCGCTGCGGGAGAGGAACAGCCCCGACGGGTCGGGAACCTCCGCGATGCCGTCGCCGGTCATCTCGAAGCAGCCCACCTCGTCGGTGGGGCCGAATCGGTTCTTGAGGGCGCGCACGAAGCGCAGCGCGGTCTGGCGGTCGCCTTCGAAGTTGCACACGACATCCACGAGGTGTTCCAGCAGGCGGGGCCCGGCGATCGTGCCGTCTTTGGTGACGTGGCCGACGAGCAGCAGGGGC
>NZ_BNAI01000010.1 GCF_014653215.1 Pseudolysinimonas yzui
CATGTCCACAGCCGAAGCATTGCGCTGCCTCAAACGACGCCTCGCCCGCATCGTCTACAACCACCTGACCACCGACCAAGCCTCCGCGACCGCCCCCCTCGCGGCCGCAGCTTGACATAGGAGAAACTCATGACCCTCACCGCCGCCCTGCAGACCGAAGCCGTCGAGCACTTCGCCGCGAAGCTGCGCTTCGAGACCGACCCCTCGGATGTGGCCGCCGCGTTCGCCGCCGGCGACGACTTCGTGCTCGTCGACTCCCGGGGGCATGCGCCGTGGCACCAGGGCCGCATCGCGGGAGCGATCCATCTGCCCCATGCCGAGATCCCCGAGCGGGCGGCCGACCTCATCCCGATCACGACGCCCGTGGTCGTCTACTGCTGGGGCCCCGGATGCAACGGCTCCACCCGGGCGGCGCTGCAGTTCAGCAAGCTCGGGTACGTCGTGAAGGAGATGATCGGCGGTTTCGAGTACTGGGCGCGCGAGGGGCTCGAGATCGTCGACGATTCGGGCCCGATCACGCGGGCCGTCGACATCCTCACCGCGGCGCGCTCGAGCAGCGGGGCGATCAGCTGCGAGTGCTGACCGCGTTTTCTGGATACCGAGCGTGCCTCTGAGAGGCGCTTCGGCATCCGATTCGCCTCTTTTGTATACAGAAGGCGGGAATCGGCGTAACGTAGCTCGACGTGAGGGCGAGCGACCAGGCCTACTCCCGGCTGCGGGAGGAGATCCTGCAGTGGCGGCTGCTGCCGGGCACCCCGCTCTCTGAGATCGAACTCGCCGAGCGGCTCGGCGTCTCGCGCACCCCGCTGCGCGCCGCCCTCGCCCGCCTCGCCCTCGAAGGGCTCGTCGACACCTCGCGCGGGCGCACCGGCGTGGTCTCCGACGTCTCGGCCTCGAGCATCACCGACCTGTTCGAGCTGCGCGAGGCCCTCGAGACCCAGGCCGCCCGGCTCGCCGCGCGACGGTGCGACCCTCGCGTGTTCGACGAGCTCGCGACTCGCTTCGCCGCCGCCCCCGACCTGTTGCGCACCGGCGGCAGCGACGCCTACTACTCGCTCGTCGGCGAATTCGACGCGGCACTCGACGACGCCCTCGGCAATCCGGTCTACCGCGGCGCCCTCGACGGGGTGCGGCTGCATCTCGCCCGCGCGCGCCGCATCGCCACCGCCAACCCCGAGCGGCTGGTGCGTTCCGCCGAGGAGCACCGGCTGATCTGCACCGCCATCCGCGACGGGGATGCCGCGCTCGCTGCCTCCGCGACGACCGTGCACCTCAAGGCATCCCTCACCACCATCATCGACACGCTCGCCGCCCGCGACCCCGCGCCGGGCAGCCAGAAAGGCACCGCATGAAGCTCCACCCCGTTCGCACCTACCGTTCCGACGAGCAGCTCGCGAAAGAGGATCAGCTCGCCTGGAAGGTGGCGCAGGTCGCGATCGACCCGGTCGCCGTCGAGCCCGACGTCGTCGAGATGATCGTCAACCGCGTCATCGACAACGCCGCCGTCGCGGTCGCGTCGATCGGCCGGGCGCCCGCGGTCGCCGCGCGCGGGCAGGCGGAGGCCCACCCGGTTGCGGCCGGGGGTGCCGGGTCGACGGTGTTCGGCGGCACCGTTTTTGGGGTGGGCGGGCGGTTCAGTCCGGAGTGGGCGGCGTTCGCCAACGGGGTCGCCGTGCGCGAACTCGACTACCACGACACCTTCCTCGCGGCCGACTACTCGCACCCGGGCGACAACATCCCGCCGATCCTCGCGGTCGCGCAGCACGCCGGAATGGATGGTGCGGCCCTCGTGCGCGGCATCGCGACGGGCTACGAGATCCAGGTCGACCTGGTGAAGGCGATCTCGCTGCACCGGCACAAGATCGACCACGTCGCCCACCTCGGCCCGTCCGCCGCCGCCGGCATCGGCACCCTGCTCGGCCTCGACCCCGAGGTGATCTTCCAGGCGGTCGGCCAGGCGCTGCACACGACGACCGCCACCCGGCAGTCGCGCAAGGGCGAGATCTCCACCTGGAAGGCGTACGCCCCGGCGTTCGCCGGCAAGATGGCGATCGAAGCGATCGACCGGGCGATGCGCGGTCAGACCTCGCCGTCGCCGATCTGGGAGGGCGAGGACGGCGTCATCGCCTGGCTGCTCGACGGACCCGAAGGCCGGTACGAGGTGCCGTTGCCCGAGACCGGGGAACCCAAGCGCGCGATCCTCGACACCTACACGAAGGAGCACTCCGCCGAGTACCAGGCACAGGCCTGGATCGACCTCGCGCGTGACCTGGGCGCCCGGCATCCCGAGCTGCGTGACCCGGCCAACGTGACGCGCATCGTGCTGCACACCAGCCACCACACCCACTACGTGATCGGGTCGGGCGCAAACGACCCGCAGAAGTTCGACCCCACCGCGAGCCGCGAGACCCTCGATCACTCGATCCCATACATCTTCGCCGTCGCCCTCCAGGACGGCACCTGGCACCACGTCGACTCCTACCTGCCGTCCCGGGCCGGGCGCCCCGACACGGTCGAGCTGTGGCACAAGGTGTCGACCGTCGAAGACCCCGAGTGGACGCGCCGGTACCACTCGAACGACTTGCGCCTGAAGGCGTTCGGCGGTCGCGTCGAGATCGACCTCGCCGACGGCACCCGCATCGTCGACGAGATCGCCGTCGCCGACGCGCATCCGCTCGGGGCCCGGCCGTTCGCCCGCCCGCAGTACGTCCAGAAGTTCCGCACCCTGGCATCCGGAGTTCTCTCCGACCCCGAGATCGAGCGCTTCCTCGACATCGCCCAGCGGCTGCCGGAGCTGGCGCCCGACGAACTCGCCGGACTCAACGTCGTCGCCGCCGGGCTCCCCACCCCGCCGAAGGGGCTGTTCTGATGCTGCACACCCACGTCACCCCCACCGAGAAGCGCCGGGCGTTCCGCGCCGGACTCGCCTCCGGCCGCATCCAGCGGTTCCCCGGGGCGTTCACCCCGCTCTCCGCCCGCCTCATCGACGACAAGGGGTTCGAGGGGGTGTACATCTCGGGGGCCGTCATGGCGAACGAGCTGGGGCTGCCCGACATCGGGTTGACGACCCTCACCGAGGTCGCGCAGCGCGGCGGGCAGATCTCCCGCATGACCGACCTGCCGACGCTCATCGACGGCGACACCGGATTCGGCGAGCCGATGAACGTCGCGCGCACGATCCAGGTGCTCGAGGACGCCGGCGTCTCGGGCGTGCATCTCGAAGACCAGGTGAACCCGAAACGCTGCGGGCACCTCGACGGCAAAGACGTGGTCGACACCAAGACTGCGGTCAACCGCATCCGGGCCGCCGTGCAGGCGCGCCGCGACCCCGACTTCGTCATCATGGCGCGAACCGACATCCGCGGGGTGGAGGGGCTGCAGGCGTCCCTCGACCGCGCGAAGGCGCTGCAGGATGCCGGGGCCGACGCGATCTTCGCCGAGGCGATGGCCGACCTCGGCGAGTTCGAGGCGATGCGCGCCGCGGTGCAGGTGCCGATCCTGGCGAACATGACGGAGTTCGGAAAGAGCGACCTGTTCACGGTGCAGCAGTTGCAGGATGTCGGCGTGAACATGGTGATCTTCCCGGTGTCGCTGCAGCGCATCGCGATGGGCGCGATCGAGCGCGGGCTCGACGTCCTCGCCGCGACCGGGACGCTCGTCTCCGAGGTGCCGAGCATGCAGACCCGCGCTCGCCTCTATGAGCTGGTCGACTACGCCGCCTACGGTGAGTTCGACGCGGACGTTTTCACCTTCGACCTGAGAAACAACAGGAGCTGACATGGCTGAGACAGAGATCAAGAAGGGCCTCGCGGGCGTCGTCGTCGACACCACGGCGGTCTCGAAGGTCAACCCCGACACCAACTCGCTGCTCTACCGGGGGTACCCGGTGCAAGACCTCGCCGCGACGTGCACCTTCGAGGAGGTCGCCTACCTGCTGTGGAAGGGCGAGCTGCCCGACGCCGACCAGCTCGAAGGGTTCGAGCGGCTCGAGCGCTCGCGTCGGCACCTGCCCCACATGGCGAAGGAGGCGATCGACCTGCTTCCCGTCGACGCGCATCCGATGGATGTCGTGCGCACCGCCGTGAGCGCGCTCGGCGCCGCCGACCCGAACGCCGCCGACGCCGACCCCGAGGCGAACCTCGACAAGGCGATCACGCTGTTCGCGCAGCTGCCGGCGATCGTCGCCTACATCCAGCGTCGTCGTCGCGGACTCGACCTGGTGGAGCCGCGCGACGACCTCGGCTACTCGGCGAACTTCCTGCACATGACCTTCGGCGAGGTGCCCGACCTGGTCGTGGTGACCGCGTTCGACGTCTCGATGATCCTGTACGCCGAGCACTCGTTCAACGCGTCGACGTTCACCGCCCGGGTCGTGACCTCGACGCTGTCCGACCTCTACTCCGCCGTCGTCGCGGCGATCGGCGCGCTCAAGGGTCCGCTGCACGGCGGGGCCAACGAGGCCGTCATGCACATCTTCGACGAGATCGGCACCGCCGAGGCGGCCGAAGGGTGGCTGGATGCGGCGCTCGCCGCGAAGCGCAAGATCATGGGCTTCGGACACCGCGTCTACAAGAACGGCGACTCCCGGGTGCCGACGATGAAGGCATCCCTCGACACCCTCATCGCCGAGTACGACCGCCCCGACTTGCTCGCCCTGTACGAGACCCTCGAGAAGGCGATGGATGACCGCAAGGGCATCAAGCCGAACCTCGACTACCCGTCGGGCCCGGCGTACCACCTCATCGGCTTCGAGACGGAGCTGTTCACGCCCCTCTTCGTAGCCTCGCGGGTGACCGGCTGGACGGCGCACATCCGCGAGCAGCTCGAATCCAACGCTCTCATCCGCCCGTTGTCGCAGTACGTCGGACCCGAACAGCGCGAGGTGCCTGAACGCGGTTGAGCCTGCCGGTGGTACCGTCCGGACATGTCGCGAATCGTGGCGGTGGCACCGGCGCTTCCGGAGCACAGCTACGCGCAGAGCGACATCACGGCCGAGCTTTCGGAACTCATCACCCATGACGCGACGAAGCGAGCCGTGCTCGAGCGCTTTCACGCGGCGAGCGGGATCGGCACCCGGCACACCGTGCTGCCGCTCGAGCAGTACCGCGGCCTGCGGTCATTCGGCGACGCCAACGACATCTGGATCCGGGAGGGCACCGCACTCGCGGCCCGCGCGGTCGCGGCGGCGCTGACGACGGCGGGGCTCGAGCCCGAGGATGTCGACTACCTCTTCTTCACGTCGGTGACGGGCATCGCGGCACCGTCGATCGACGCGCGGCTCGTGCCCTCGCTCGGGTTGCGCAGCAACGTCAAGCGCGTGCCGTCGTTCGGCCTCGGCTGCGTCGCCGGCGCCGCCGGGCTGGCGCGCGTGCACGACTACCTGCTCGGGCATCCCGACGAGATCGCGGTGCTCGTCTCGGTCGAACTGTGCTCCCTCACCCTGCAGCGCGACGACGACTCGGTCGCCAACTTCGTCGCGAGCGGGCTGTTCGGCGACGGGGCCGCAGCGGTCGTCGTCGCGGGCGCGACCCGAGCCGCCGAGCTCGGCCTGCCCGGCCCCGACATCCTGGGCACCCGTGCGGCGCTCTACCCCGACAGCGCGTCGGTGATCGGCTGGGACATCGGCGGCACCGGCTTCCGCATCGTGCTCACCGCCGCGGTCTCCGACACGATCGACGCGAACATCGCGGCGGATGTCGACGGCCTGCTCGCCGACCACGCCGTCGGGCGCAGCGACGTGTCGGCGTGGGTGGCGCATCCCGGTGGGCCGCGGGTGCTCGAGGCGTTCGAGCGGGGGCTCGCGCTTTCGCGCGACGACCTCTCGGCATCCTGGCGATCCCTGGACGCCGTCGGCAACCTCTCGTCGTCGTCGGTGCTGCACGTGCTCGCCGACATGCTCGTGCAACCGGCCGGTACTCACGGCGTGCTGTTCGCGCTCGGGCCGGGCGTCACGAGTGAGTACGTGCTGCTGAGGTGGGCGGCCTGATGATCCTCTTCACGGCGTTCGTGCTGCTCACCGGGGTGGAGCGGCTCGTCGAACTCGTCATCTCGAAGCGCAACGCGGCGTGGGCGTTCGCGCGCGGCGGGGTCGAGTCGGGCCGGGGTCACTTCCCCGCGATGGTCGCCCTGCACACCGGGCTGCTCGTCGGGGCGCTCGCCGAGGTGTGGCTGCTCGACCGCCCGTTCATCCCGGGTCTCGGCTGGCCGATGCTCGCGATCGCGCTGCTGTGCCAGGCCGGGCGGTACTGGGTGATCTGGGCGCTCGGCCGGCAGTGGAACACCCGCGTCATCGTCGTGCCCGGGATGCCGTTGCAGCGCCGCGGACCGTACCGCTGGGAGTGGCTGCGGCATCCGAACTACGTGATCGTCGCCGTCGAAGGCATCGCCCTCCCACTCGTGCACTCCGCGTGGATCACGGCGCTCGCGTTCACGGTGCT
Source organism: Pseudolysinimonas yzui (assembly GCF_014653215.1). Lineage (GTDB taxonomy): Bacteria > Actinomycetota > Actinomycetes > Actinomycetales > Microbacteriaceae > Pseudolysinimonas_A > Pseudolysinimonas_A yzui. The sequence continues at coordinate 6,438 of NZ_BNAI01000010.1, forward strand.
CAACGCCATCCTGTTGCTGCGCTTCCGCATCCCGGCCGAGGAGCGCGCCCTGCGAGCCGCGGCATCCTGATGTCGCTCGACACCGAGGTACTCATCGCCGGCGGCGGCCCGGTCGGTCTCGCGGCGGGGATCGAAGCCCGGATGGCCGGACTCGACGTCACCGTCGTGGAACCGCGCGACGGGCCGATCGACAAGGCCTGCGGCGAGGGACTCATGCCCGGCGCGCTCCCGGAGCTCGCCCGCCTCGGGATCGACCCCGACGGGATGCCGTTCCACGGGATCGCGTACACCGACGGAACGCGTCGCATCGAGCACCGGTTCGACGGCGGACCGGGTCGCGGGGTGCGCCGCACGGTGCTGCATGCCGCACTGCGCGACCGGGCTGTCGCCGCGGGGGTGCGGTTCCACGAGGGCCGGGTCGACGCGGTGCATCAGCGCGCGGGCTTCGTGGAGGCCGTCGGGTTACGCGCGGCGTGGTTGCTCGGGGCCGACGGCCTGCACTCCGCGGTCGCTCGGGAGGTGGGGCTCGCCCTGCCGCCGCCCCGGGGTCGGCGTCGCTTCGGGCAACGCCGGCACTACGCGCTTCCGCCGTGGTCGGAGTTCGTCGAGGTGCTGTGGACGCCCGCGGGGGAGTTCTACGTGACCCCGGTCGCCGACCGCGTCGTCGGGGTCGCGCTGCTCGCACGACGGGGGGAGCATTTCGACGAGGCGCTCGGGGTTGCACCCGGTCTCGCCGAACGGCTGCGCGGCGTCGAGGCGGCGAGCGAGCTGCGCGGCGCCGGCCCACTGCGGCAGCGCACCCTGGCCCGGGTCGCCGGTCGGGTGCTGCTCGTCGGCGACGCCTCCGGCTACGTCGACGCGCTCACCGGCGAGGGGCTGCGGATCGGGTTCGCGCAGGCCCGCGCCGCGGTCGCCGCGATCGACGCCGACCGGCCGAAGGACTACGAGGCGGCGTGGGAACGCGAGACCCGCGACTTCCGGCGACTCACCGGCGCCCTCGTGCGCCTCGCCTCGTCGCCACTGCGCGGTGCCGTCGTCCCCGCCGCGTCGCGTCTGCCGGGCGTCTTCGCCGGCGCCGTCGAGCGTCTCGCCCGCTGAGCCCCGCCCGACTCGGTGCCGGATCGACTAATCCGCCAATCTCGAGCCGGTCGACCGCGCAATCCGCCACAATTGTGACGGATTAGTCGACACGCCGACCGACACGCCGACCGACCGCACCTTCAGTCGAGACCGAGGGCGACGCGCAACTCGTGCGCGGTGTCGACTGCGGCGACGGTGCCGGCGGTCTCCTCCGGAGCGCCGTAGCCCCAGGTGACGAAGATCGTCGGCACGTCGTGCGCGGCAGCGCCGATCACGTCGTGGTGCCGATCGCCGACCATGACGGGTCGGGAGAGATCGGCGCCGCCGCGGCTCAACCGGCGCAGGGCCTCCTCGACGACATCCGCTTTCGCGCTGCGCACCTCGTCTTCGCTCGCGCCGGTGAGCTCGTCGAAGTACCGGGCGAGGTCGTAGTGCTCGAGGATGAGTCGCGCCGTCGACTCGGGCTTCGACGTGGCCAGCGACAGGGGCACGTCCGATGCCGCGATCGCGCGCAGCACGTCGGGAACGCCCGGGTAGAGCTCGGCGTCGAACACCCCGGTCATGACGTAGTGCTCGCGGTAGATCGCGAGCGCCCGCGCCGAGGTCAGCGGATCGAACCCGGCGAGGTCGCGGAACGAGTCCATGATCGGCGGCCCGATCCATTCGAGCAGTTTCGCGGGCGACGGGATGGGCAGCCCCATCGCGTCGAAGGTGTACGCGAGCGACGAGGTGATGCCGGGCGCCGAGTCGACGATCGTGCCGTCGAGGTCGAACAGCACCGCCGAGTAAGGGAGTTCGCTCACTAGAACAGCTTGGCGTGCCCGAAGTCGAGTCCGCGCATCGCGTCGTAGTCGAGCAGCAGGGTGCGGATGCCGCGGTCGGCCGCCAGCGTGAGCGCCTGGGGGGCGATCGACTGGGCCGCGAACACTCCGGCCACCGGCGCGAGCAGCGGATCCCGGTTCATCAGCTCGAGATACCGGGTGAGCTGTTCGACCCCGTCGATGCCGCCGCGCCGCTTGATCTCGACCGCGACGTGGGCGCCGGCGGCATCCCGGGCGAGGATGTCGACCGGCCCGATCGCCGTCATGTACTCCCGTCGCACCAGCTGGTAGCCGTCGCCGAGCAGGTCGATCTGCTCAGCGAGCAGCCGTTGCAGGTCGGCCTCGACGCCGTCCTTCTGCAGCCCGGGATCGACGCCGAGGTCGTGCGTCGAGTCGTGCAGGATCTCGTAGATCGAGATCACGAGCAGGTCGGCGGTCTTCGCTTGAGTGACCCGCCAGAGTTCCACCACCCCCGCGGAGGCGCGCTCGTCGTCGACCTCTTCGACGACGAAGGTGCAGGGCGGGCTCATCCAGTTGAGCGGCTTGTACGACAGCGAGTCGGAGTGCACCAGCACGCTGCCGTCGCCCTTGAGTACGAGCAGCCGCGTCGCGGGCGGGAGGTGCGCCGAGAGCCGCCCGGCGTAGTCGACCGAGCAGCGGGCAACGACGAGACGCACCCGATCAGACTACGGGGCGGGCTCGTGTGCGGGCACGGGCGTGGGCTTCCTCGCGGCGGGCACCGCGAACCCGGCGATGACGATGAGCGCGAACACGATCCACAGCGAGTTGAGGATGCCGATCTGCTCGCCGACGAGCCCGAGGACGGGCGGGCCGACCAGGAACGCGCAGTAGGCGATCGTCGCGACCGCGCTCACTCGTGCCGCGGCGCCCACCGGGTCGTCTCCGGCGGCGGACATCCCGACGGGGAAGCCGAGCGCGGCGCCGAGCCCCCACACCACGACGCCCGCGACCATGACGGGCGTGAACGGCACCAGGATGACGACGGCGAGCCCGATCGCCGACGCCGCGACCGCGACGCGCAGCACCGGCACGCGCCCGAAGCGGTCGAGCAGCGGAACGCCGGCGATGCGACCGACCGTCATCGCGACGGCGAAGACCCCGAACACCAGGGCGCCTTGCGCGTCGTCGAAGCCGCGGTCGTCGGTCATCGCGAGGGCGAGCCAGTCGTTGGCCGAGCCCTCGGCGAATGCCATGCCCAGAACCAGCACCCCGATGAGCAGGACGCGGGGCTCGCGCCACGCGGCGACCTGCGCCCGGAACCCGCCCTTCGCCCCCTCGTCTCCCTCGGCCGGTTCGGCTTCGAGCTCCCGGGGAAGCAGCCGCGGGATGAGCGCCGCCGTGACGAGGACGGCGACCACGACGCCCGCGATGTGCGGGGCGGGCCCGATGCCGGCGTACGCCACGGCGGCACCGATACCGGCGCCCGCGACCGTGCCGAGGCTCCAGGAGGCGTGATACCAGGGCATGAGCGTGCGCCCCATCTCACGCTCGACCTGCGTGCCTTCGACGTTCATCGCGACATCGCAGATCGACCAGGCGACACCGAAGACCGCCATCGCGGCGATCGCGAGCGGGAACGAGACCAGAAGCGAGGCCGAGAGGGCGAGCAATCCGAGCCCGAGGCTGCCGACGACGAAGGTCAGCACCATCGCGCGTCGGGCGCCGATCCGGTGCACGACAACGGCTGCGCCGAGGAGCCCGGACACGGCGCCCGCCGACAGTCCGAAGATCAGGAGTCCGACTTCGGCGACGCTGATGCCGAGGATGTCGCGGATCGCCGGGAGCCGCGAGATCCAGGTCGCCACCGCGATGCCGTTGAGTCCGAAGATCACGAAGACGCCGAACATGGCGCGGCGAAGCTGGGTGGAGCGGGGTGGCATCCGCCGATCCTACGCGCGGCCGGGGGAATCTAGGCTGGCACTCGTGACTACGAGCGCGCTTTCCTCAGGAATCGACACCGCCGACCTCGACCCGAAGGTGCGTCCGCAAGACGACCTGTTCCGTCACGCGAACGGCCGCTGGATCGACACGACCGAGATCCCGAGCGACAAGGCACGCTACGGCTCGTTCTACATCCTCGCCGAGGAGGCCGAGAAGGCCGTCCACGCGATCATCGAGGAGGCGCAGACGGCGCCCGCCGGTACCGAGGAGCGCAAGTTCGGCGACCTCTTCGCGTCGTTCATGAACGAGGCGCGCATCGAGGAGCTGGGCTGGTCGGCGATCGCCGACGACCTCGCCGCGGCCGCGGCGGTGACCGACATCCCGGCATTCGTCACCGCTCTGGGCCGACTCGAACGCGCGGGCGTCGGCGGCTTCGTGCAGGCGTTCGTCGACAACGACCCGGGCGACCCCGAGCGCTACCTCGTCTTCCTCGAACAGGGCGGCATCGGGCTGCCCGACGAGTCGTACTTCCGCGAGCCGAAGTTCGCCGACATCCGCGACGCCTACCGCGCCCACCTGGAGCGGATGCTCGGCATGGCGGGCATCGCCGACCCCGCCGCCGCCGCGCAGCGCATCTTCGACCTCGAGACCGACATCGCAGCCAAGCATTGGGACAACGTGCGCTGCCGCGACTCGGTCGCCACCTACAACCCGATGACCTGGGATGCCGCTCGTGCGCTCGGCGGTGAGAAGGCCGAGCTGCTCGGGGCCTGGCTCGACGCGCTCGACGTGCCCCCGGCATCCTTCGCCGAGGTCGTCGTGCGGCAGCCGAGCTTCCTCGAAGGGCTCGCGCCGCTGCTCACCGCCGACCGGCTCGATGCCTGGCGCAGCTGGCTGCAGTGGCAGGTCATCCGCTCGTCGGCGCCCTACCTGCACGCGGAGGTCGTCGCGGCGAACTTCGACTTCTACGGCAAGACCCTCACCGGCACCCCCGAGCTGCGCGCCCGCTGGAAGCGCGGGGTCTCGGTCGTCGAAGGCGCGATGGGGGAGGCGATCGGCAAGGTCTACGTCGACCGGCACTTCCCGCAGGCGGCGAAGGTGGCGATGGATGATCTCGTCGCCCACCTCGTCGAGGCCTACCGGCAGAGCATCGCCCAGCTCGAGTGGATGACCGACGCCACCCGCGAGCGCGCCCTCGACAAGCTCGGCAAGTTCACCCCGAAGATCGGCTACCCGGTGAAGTGGCGCGACTACTCGAGCCTCGCGATCGACGCCGACGATCTCGTCGCCAACGTGCGCGCGGTCGCCGAGTTCGACTTCCAGCGCGAGCTCGGCAAGATCGGCAAGCCGATCGACCGCGACGAATGGTTCATGACGCCGCAGACGATCAACGCGTACTACAACCCCGGCTTCAACGAGATCGTGTTTCCCGCCGCCATCCTGCAGCTTCCGTTCTTCGACGAGACCCGGGATGCCGCCGCCAACTACGGCGCGATCGGCGCGGTCATCGGGCATGAGATCGGGCACGGCTTCGACGACCAGGGTTCGCAGTACGACGGCGACGGCAGACTCACCGACTGGTGGACGGAAGACGACAAGGCAGCCTTCCAGGCGCGCACCTCGTCGCTCATCGCCCAGTACGACGCGCTCGAGCCACGCCAGCTGCCGGGCCACCACGTCAACGGGGCTCTCACGATCGGCGAGAACATCGGCGACCTCGGCGGGCTCGGGATCGCGTGGAAGGCGTACCTTCTCTCTCTCGCGGGTGCGGAGCCGCCGGTGATCGACGGGTACACCGCCGCGGAGCGCTTCTTCCTCGGCTGGGCGCAGGCCTGGCGCACCAAGCTGCGCGACGAGGAGGCACTGCGCCTGCTGTCGATCGACCCGCACTCGCCTGCAGAGTTCCGGTGCAACCAGATCGTCCGTAACATCGACGTGTTCTACTCGACGTTCGGCGTCACCGAACGCGATGCTCTCTGGCTCGACCCGGAAGACAGAGTCACAATTTGGTAGCTAGTTCGTGGTAGACGTGCAGGCCGGCACCCAGCGCCGCGAACGCGTGCGCTCCGCCCGCGTGCCCCGCCACCGGTCGGCCCAGCCTGCCGAGGACTTCTCGGCGACGTTCACCGCGCTCGGCGACCTCGCCTACGACGGCGCGCAGGTGTCGGCATCCGTCACCGACCTCGACACCGGCAAGACCCTCGTCGCGATCGACGAGCGCATCGTGCTGCCGACGGCGAGCATCGGAAAGATCCTGCTGCTCGTCGAGGTCTCGGCGCGGCTCACCGAACGGGACTTCACCGGGTACGGCATCCTCGACAAGACCCCCCGGGATGCCGTCGGCGACAGCGGCATCTGGCAGCACCTGCAGGCGCCGTCGCTGCCCGTCGCCGACCTCGCGACGCTGGTGGGCGCGACGAGCGACAATCTGGCGACGAACGTGTTGCTGCGCCAGGTGGGACTGGATGCCGTGCGCGCCCGCACCGAATCGCTCGGGCTGCTGCGTACCGCGCTCCTCGATCTGGTGCGCGACTCCCGCGGCCCCGATGACGCGCCGCAGCTCTCGGTCGGCTCGACCGCCGAGCTCGCCTGGCTGTTCGCGGCCCTCGCCCGCGGCGAGATCGTCGACTCGCTCACCTCGAGCCGGGTGCTCGGGTGGCTATCGCTCAACTCCGACCTGTCGATGGTGGCGAGCGCGTTCGGGCTCGACCCGCTGTCGCATCGCGGCACCGACCACGGCGTGCTGCTCGTGCACAAGACGGGCACCGACACCGGCGTGCGGTCGGAGGCCGGCGTTCTGCGGGGCCCGCGCACCGCCGTCGCCTACGCGGCATCCGTTCAGTTCAACGACAGCGGACTCGCGGCGCGGCTGCGCGTCCTCGACGCCCTGCGGGTCGTCGGCCTGGACATCCTCGAATACGTGCACTGACCCCGCGATGCCCCCTCAAGGGGGGATGAGGATTCCCCGCAATTTTTCCCAAATTAGCTTGTCCTCATAAAAGAGGACCGGTAGCGTCTGTCGCTGAGAGGTCCCTGCTCGACGACCCGAAACCGGCGAGCACCCCCGAGGGGACCGCATCCGCTAGGAGAACCCCCGCTACTCACCCCACCCGCTGATCCCCCCCGAAGCGGCGCACGGAGACCCGAACGTCTCCGTGCGTCCCCCCGCCCTCCCACCGGTCGTCCCCCGTGCCGGTTCTCGATGGCTCATGCCGTCCCGGCGTTACCCGTGCGCCCACATCCCGATGCATTCCCCTGCTTACAGAGGACTCCCCCATGCTTAAGAAATTCCTTGCCGGGCTGACCGCGATCGCGCTGTCACTCGGCATGGTGGTGCTCACGGCCGGACCGGCCAGCGCCCACCACAACACCATCAACGCCGTGGTGTCGTGTAACACCGGTACCGAAGGCACCTGGAAAGTCACCTGGACGGTGAAGAACTCCGAGAGCATCGCCGAGGAGATCACCGCGTCGAACGACACCACCATCGTGCCCGTCGGCACGGTCATCAACGGTGGCGCGACTCTTACCGTCGTGCGCTACTTCTCGGTCAAGCCGGCGTCGAACTTCACCCTGACGCTGTCGGCCAAGTGGACCAACAACAACACCAACACGTCGAGTGGAACGCTGTTCAAGAACGACTTCAGCGACAACTGTCTCCCCGACGACACGAGCAAGAAGATCTACATCTGTCACGCGACGGGTAGCGACAGCAACCCGTATACGCGACCCGAGGTCTCGGTCAGCTCGATCATCACCCTCGACCCCAACGGCCACGGCATTCATGGGGATGACATCATCCCGCCGTTCACGTACGTGAAGCAGGGCGTCAACGGGTCGTACCCGGGGCAGAACTGGACGACTTACGGCCAGTGGCTCTACAACAACGGATGCTCGAACGAGGTGACTCCCACCGCGCCGACGTTCACGAACGCCCAGTGCACGGGCCCGGGCACCTACGGGCAGGCCAGCTACACGATCCCCTCAACGCTGGGTGTGCAGTACAAGGTCAGCATCAACGACGGCGCCTACGCGGTGAAGGCTGCGGGCACGTACTTCGTGAACGTCGGCACCAAGGTCAAGGTCTTCGCCGAGGAGCTCGCCGGATACGAACTCCAGGGCAACGATGCGCAGTGGAAGTGGGAGAAGACCTTCTTGGCACCCGACTGCGACGTCGAGGTCGAGCCGACCAAGCCGACGATCGTCGAGGCGGTCTGCACCGGTGAAGGTCAGGTCGGACAGGCCTCGTACACGATTCCGTCGATCACGGGCGTGAAGTACCAGATCTCCAGCGGCAACCACAACGGTCCGTGGAGCGACATCGCGGCCGGCGTGCACTACGCCGACGACGGCTCGTCGGTCTGGATCCGCGCCGTGGCCCTTACCGGCTACGAGATCGACGGCACCTCGAAGTGGGAGCTGGAGTTCGAGAACATCATCTCCTCGAAGTGCGACGTTCCCGCGGCCCCGACGTTCACGGCGCAGATCTGCACCGGCCCCGGAACCACCAACACCGCGTCGTACACGATCCCGAGTGACGACGGCATCACGTACCAGGTGCGCATCAACGGCGGCTCGTGGCAGAACGTCTCGGCCGGCACGGTGAACGTGACGGTGTTCCCGCGCCTCATCGAGGTGCAGGCGCTGGCCGACGGCCACATCATCGTGCCGGGTTCGACGACCTACTGGTCGTACAACTTCACGTCGGCGGGCGACTGCCTCGTGAACGCGTACCCGGTGGAACCGGACTGGACCGACTCGATCTGCGAGGCGGACACCACCGGATCGACGCAAGCCACGTATGAGATCTTCGCGACCGCGAACGTCAGCTACGAGGTGAGCACGAACGGCGTCGACTACGCCCCGATCGGCAGCGGCGTGCACAACGCCACCGCCGGAACGACGGTGTGGATCAAGGCCGTACCCGCGTCGGGCTACCAGCTGAGCGGTGACACCGGCCCCTGGTCGCATGAGTTCGTGAGCCCCGGTGACTGCCTCGACAAGGCCGTTCCCGGTGACCCGAAGTTCGTCGACGCGGTGTGCACCGAGCCGGGCGAATCCAGCCAGGCGACCTACGAGATCGTCGCCGCGACGGGGGTCACCTACGAGATCAGCTTCAACGGCGTCGACTACACGACCGTCGGAGCGTCGGTGGGCGTTCACAACGCGACCCCGGGAACGCACATCTGGATCAAGGCGCTCGCATTGCCGGGCTACGAGATCCTCGTGCCGAACATCTGGGACCACGTGTTCACCGACCCCGGCGACTGCATCGAGGACGCCCCGGTCGAACCGGTCGTGGCATCCGACCAGGAGTGCGTGATCGATGACCCCGAGACGGGCGCCGCGCACTACGAGTCGGGCACCATCACCATCCCCAACACCGCGCACGTGACGTACTCCGTCAATGGCGTCGTGACGGCGGCCGGTGTGCACGACTACGCGCCCGGTGTCTACACGATCAGCGCGGTGGCCGACCCCGGCTACCAGCTGACCGGAGTGCCCGACCCCTGGACGGTCGAGGTCAAGGCCGATGAGCCGTGTGGCCAGCTCGTCGACCTGCCGGTCGTCGACCCGGTCGTCACGTTCGCGCAGACCACCTGCACGACGTCGGGCTCGTACACCCTGGCAGTGGAGCCCGCTCAGGAGGCGGCCGGTGTGATCTGGACGGTGAGCGGCGGTCTGCCGAACACCGTCGGCACGCACGTCGTCACCACGCCGGGAACGGTGACGGTCACCGCGACCGCCGCCCCGGGCTATGGGTTCGCCGGAGACGACGACGGGGTGATCGAGTGGAGCTACGACTTCACGACTCTTCCCGACGACTGCCTCCCGACCCTCGCCCTCACGGGTGGGTCGATCGCGGCGGGAGGGCTGGGTCTCAGCGCCCTCCTGACGCTCGGCGGCATCCTGCTGTTCACCGCACGCAAGCGCGACCAGGTCCAACTGGGCGCGTAACCAACCCCTGGGGGGTCCTCATTCGTGAGGGCCCCCCATTCGGGGATTTGTCCTCCGAAATGAGGACCGGCTAATGTAAACAAGTCGGTCGGCGCGAACCCGAACCCCGTGCCACCCCCAGACCGTCACCCGCAGTCCCCCCAACGACGCGATCCCGTCCGGGCCCCCGCCGGAGCGTCGTCACCCGAGTCGAGGCAGGGCATGCCCTCGGCGAGCTTCCCCCGAGGTCTTCCCCCGTGCTCAAGCGTTTCCTTGCCGTGCTCACGACTGCCGTTTTGGCGCTCGGTCTCTCACTCGGCGCCACCGCCCCGGCGTCCGCCAACAGCGAGACCTGCAACTCGATCGGCTATACGAAGTTCGATGCGCCGTCCGGCTCGCAGACGCTCGTGTGGGGTCAGCTCACCTGGTCGGGCTCCTCGCTGAACTACAGCCTGGGCGACGGCTGGTCGGTCGATCTGTGCATCAAGTCGGGCTCCCAGGCCGGCACCACGACCTATCAGGACGTCACCGGTTCGGGAACCCTGACGATCTCGCAGGGGATCTCGCACATCGGCTACAAGGACCCGACGCACGCCAACGGCCTCACCTGCGACACGGCCACCCTCTACAAGACGTCGCCCCTCACCAACGGCGACCACGTCAACATGGATGTCGTCATCGACGGCGTCAAGCAGCAGGTGAACGCCTACGTCGACCTCTGGCAGACCGGCGGCCCGACCCCGAAGCTCTCCAACTACGTGCTGACGATCACCCCGAAGTCGGGCGCGCAGTTCAAGGTGTCGATCCCGCAGGCCAACGTCGACTCCGGCATCCTCGCCTTCGAGTACTCCTCCGGCTGGACCGGCTCGTGGACCGTCGAGTGGGTGCAGTACAACTCCTCCTACTTCAACCAGGACCGCAACGCCGCGAACTTCCTGCATTGCCAGAAGGACAGCCCGGTCGTGATCGCCACCGCGCCGAGCGCGACGGCCCCGACCTGCGACGCCGACGGCTCGCTCGTTCTGCCGAACACCGCGCACATCACCTGGAGCGGCGGCAGCAACGGCGACGGGCCGGGAACCTACACGATCGTCGCGACGCCGGCGAGCGGCTACACGTTGAACGGCGCCCAGGACACCTGGGTGATCCAGGTGCTGCCGAAGGGCACCGACCTGTCGTGCGGACCCCCGCCCTGCATCGCCGCCAGCAGCGTCAGCTACACCTACGACCCGGCGACCAACTCGGGTGTCGTGACCGTCGCCAATCCGGCCGGCTCGAGCGGCAAGCTCTGCAACGGCTTCTGGGTCACGGCCGTGAGCTGGAAGTACGCCGGCAGCGGCATCTGGCCGCAGAACCTCCACCAGAACAACCCGATGCCCGAGAACGGCGGATCGTTCTTCGTCGACGAGCCGGGTAGCTACCCCTATGGCGCCGACGTCGAGTGCGGCCAGGGCGACATCTACGCCTCCTACGACGCTCAGCCGGTGCCGACCCTTGAGCTCTTCGGCCCGAGCAACCCGTACGCCGAGCACTTCCTGCACCAGATGGGCTTCAGCGGGCCGTACCCCACCTGGACCCAGGATGCCGCGGGCTGCAACAAGGCGACCCCGGTCGCGCCGACCGCGACCCCGATCACCGCGTGCGACACCGACGGGTCGCTGACGTATGGTCCGACGACGGGTGTCGTCTACAACCTGACGACCGGCAACGGCATGTCGGGTGCGTGGGAGGTCACCGCGACTCCGGCGACGAACTACTACTTCGACGGGCCGCAGGTGGTGACGTTCTCGGGTGACCTGGGGACTCCGAGCGATTGCGCCGAGTCGGTCACGCCGGCGATCACGCAGGCGGTCTGCGACACCGGCACCGGCGTCGTGACGAGCGGTTTCATCACCGTGCCGTCCACGCCCGGCCTCGACTACCGTCTCGGCACCACGTTGCTGACCCCCGGTTCGAAGGTCGAACTCGCGGCCGGTGACCACACGGTGACCGTGACCGAGCAGCCCGGCTACACCAACACGGGCGCGAGCTCGTTCCTGATCACCATCGCGAACGTGCCGAACTGCGACGACCCGGTGGAGTACGTCGCGCCGACCGTGCAGCACGAGATCTGCGACGCGACCACGGGCATCGTGTCCGATGCCGAGTTGACCTTCACGGACGTCGAGCACGTGACGTACTTCCTCGACGGCACAGAGATCGTGTTCCCGGTCGGTGAGACGACGGTGACCATCCCGGTGAGCGCCGGCGACCACTCGGTGACCTACGAGTCGGAATCGGGCTACTACCTGAAGGGCACGGCGCTCCTCACGTCGACCACCGAGACGGTGACGGTCAATACTCCGGAGAGCTGTGACGATCCGGTCGAGTATGTGAAACCCGTGGTCACCCACGAGTCGTGTGCCGCGGATCTGGACGGCAAGAAGGACGGCATCGTCACCTTCACCCTCGTGGAGCACCTGTCCTACGTCTTCGACGGCACTCCGGTCACCGCGGCCGACCTCACGATCGAGAAGCCAGCCGGCACGTACACCCTTGTCGTGACCGCCGACAGCGGCTACTTCATCACCGGCGGCGGAACGACGGAGAGTTACACGATCACTGTCGACCCCGCGAAGGGGTGCGACGAACTCACCATCATCCCGCTCGACCCCTACGCGAACCCCGAGGAATGCGTCGCGGGCTCGCTGACCGGTGAGAAGAAGGATGGCAGCATCACCATCATCAAGGCTGAGCACGTCACCTGGCAGATCAGCAACGATCTCGACGGCATCAAGCACGCCATCGACACCAGCGGAGCGGGCCCGTTCGTGTTGCCCTATCCGGCAGGCAGTTACCACGTGTGGGCGACCGCCGACCCGGGCTACTTCGTGACGACCCCGACGAGTTTCGCACTGACCGTGCATGCGCCGACGAACATCTGCAAGCTGCCCGACCTCGCCGTGCTCCCCACGGGCGCGAGCTGGACGCAGCAGGTCTGCACGACGTCGGGCATTGTCGACCCGACGATCACGGTCGAGCCCTTCGTGGGAGTCAGCTACTTCCTCGACGGCGTCAAGATGACCCAGACCACCGTCACGGTCAAGCCCGGCACCTACACGCTCACCGCGGCGGCCGACGATCCGAAGGACACGGTCACCCAATCCGTCTGGCCGACCATCGTTCTCGTCGCGGCATCCAGCTCGCTGTGTGGCGATCTCACGACGCTCGCGCTCACCGGCGAGACCCCGCTCGGTTGGCTCGTTCTGGCGATCGTGCTGCTGCAGGCCGGTCTCGTGCTGGTCGCGATTCGCGTTGTGCGCGCCCGCCAGGAGGCCCGCCCGCAGGGGTGATCCGAGATCGCGGTGCCCGGCCCCACCCGCCGCCCTGTGAGGGCGGGGGTGGGGCACCGTTCTCGCACCCTCACCAGGGGTTTCGGCGAGTAGCGAGACTCTCTCAAACATGAGAAAAGTCTCACCGCTACCCTCTTGTCCCCCTTTCAGTGGACCGGTTAGCTGAGGATCTCCCGCGAACCGCCTTTGCGGAGACCCCCGAAATCGACCCCCGAAGAGAAGGTCCCCCGCCTTCACGTGCATCCCGTCCCCGCCACGGCATTGTCGTGCGCGTCGGCACGCTCGGGTCCTCACCGAAAGAGAACCCCCCATGAAGAAGATCCTCGCCGCGGTGACCGCTGTGGCGCTTTCGTTTGCGATGGTGGCTCTGCCCTCCATCGCCGCCTCGGCCACCCCGCCTGATGGGGTCGGCCAGGAGACCTGCGACAAGCTGGGCTACAACAAGCCAGCCGCGCTCGACGCCTCGTCTGGCGACGTCGACATTTACGACGGCGCGACCCTCATCGGCAACCTGACTTGGTCGGGCACATCGGTCACCTACGACCTCGAGCCCGGGTGGAGCATCGACTTGTGCATCAAGTCAGGTGCACAAACCGGTGGCGGCGACAAGATCACCGAGTTCTTGGGCCTCGTCGGCACAGGGTCGACCCCCGCGATCGAGCAGAACATCTCGCACATCGGCTACAAGGCGACCTACACGCCGCCGACCCCGATCAGCGTGACGCCGGATGCGTTCTTCGTCGATGAGTCGTGCGACGTTGAGAGCCAGGTGCTGACCGCGGGTGTCATCACCGTCGACCTGAGTGTCGTCGGTGTGACGTACTCGATCACGCAGGGTGGTAACCCTGTCCCGTTCGACGGGACGACGGGAAAGACCGGGCCGCTGACGGCGGGTCTGACTTACATCGTGACCGCGACGGCCAACACGGGCTACGTGCTCTCGGCTCCTTACGAGGAGCAGTTCACGCCGACCGACGACTCGGAGGACTGCGACGAGACCGAAGACATCAAGGTGACGCCGGATGCGACGTTCGTCGATGAGTCGTGCGACGTCGAAAGCAGCGTGCTGACCGCGGGTGTCATCACCGTCGACCTGAGTGTCGTCGGTGTGACGTACTCGATCACGCAGGGTGGTAACCCTGTCCCGTTCGACGGGACGACGGGAAAGACCGGGCCGCTGACGGCGGGTCTGACCTACATCGTGACGGCGACTGCGAACCCTGGCTACGAGCTCTCTGACCCCTCGTACGAGGAACAGTTCACCCCGTTCAGTGCGGCGGTGGATTGCGAGACGCTGGGGCTGGTCGTTCCGGAGGCATCGCAGGACCCGGGATGCGAGCTGCCGTCGTTCTTCACGATCGGCAACGACCTGTCTGACCCTGCCGCTTTGACCTGGACGGCGAACGGCGACCCCATTGCCGAAGGCAAGCATGTCGTTAACGGTGCGACAACGATCGAGCTGGTTGCGACCGCCAACGGTCCGGAGTACGGGATTGCTAAGGGCATCCAGACGACGTGGACTTTCACGTTCCCCGCGGATGAGACCTGCGACCTCACCACCCTCGCCCTGACCGGATCGTCCGACACGACCCCGACGCTCGCCCTGACGGCCTTCCTCGGCCTTCTCGGGCTGGCGATGGTGCGCTCGGGTATTCGGGTCAACCGAATCCGTCAGGAGGCGTAAGAAGAACCCCGGGCGTATTCCCCCGACCGTCCCGTAGATCTGGTCGGTGCTGCTTTTCGGGAGTGGCACCGACCGCGGGGATCGCGGGACGGTTCGCCCGGGCATGGCGCGGTTCGGCGCGCCAAGGCCCCGTCGCGTTCGCGTGACGGGGCCCCCTTCGTTTCACGCCCCACCCGATGGGGGCTCGATGAGGAGATTCTCACCGATACCCCCTTGTCCCCCTTAGGGAGGACAACGAAGCTGAGCAAACCCACGAAACACCTCTCGTGAGTTACCTCGACCCGACGTAGGTGACGCGCGCATGATCACGCCATCTGGCTGAGTGCATACCCGCTCCGTCGCGCCCCTGCGCGCGGCGGCAGCACAAGGCCCGGGTCATCCCACCGAAGGGAAGACTCAATGAAGAAGTTGCTCGCTACGGTCTCTGCCGTAGCGCTTTCGTTCGCGATGGTGGCGTTTCCTGCCATCACCGCCACGGCCGACGAGGTCGATCCGACCGAAACGACCGAAACCGTGACCACGACGGAGACGACCGAGACCACGGAGACGACCGAGACCACGGAGACGACCGAGACCACGGAGACGACCGAGACCACGGAGACGACCGAGACCACGGAGACGACCGAGACCACGGAGACGACCGAGACCACGGAGACCGAACCACTCCAGTCATTGATCTTCCAGATCGACAACCCGACCGGACCCCCGGAAGACCCGGGCCCCCCGACTCAGGTCACGATCTGCCACTGGGACCAGAGCGGCAAGTGGAATGAGATCACGATCAGCGCGGCGGCGCTCGCCGGCGCGGGACACATCGACCCGTCGGAGAACGACGACCACGCCTTCGACATCGTGCCGCCGTTCGACTCCTATGGCGGGAAGAACTACAGCGACACGAGCGACAACGTTCCCGAGTACAAGGACGACTACCCCTTCAACGGCAACAGCGGCGAGGAGATCCTCGAAGAGGGCTGCGATGACCCCGAGATCCCCGAGATCATCGTCACCGTGAACGGCGAACCGACCGACGAATCCTGCTCGCTCGAGGAGGAAGGCGAGGTCATTGCTGGCTCGATCCAGCTGACGGTCATCATCGACGGGGTCGAAGTCGGCTTGCCGAGCGACTACGTCACAATCGATGTGAAGGGCCCAGGTGACCCCGGATTCAGCGCGATCAGCTCGACCTCGCTAACCGGGCTCGATGACGGCACCTACATGTTCAAGGTGACGGTCGATGAGGGTTACACGCTGACGACGCCGAAGAACTTCAGCGAGGAGGTCGGTGATCAGGATCCCGAAGACTGCGATCTCGACACCCTCGGCCCCGTCGTTCCGTTCTTCACGCCGACGCCGATCACGTGCACTGCCGCCGGGTCGTTCACCATCGGCAACAACGAGACCGCACCCGGCGACGACCCGGCTGCGGTGACGTGGCAGATCGGAGATCCTCCCGTCGACATCGCAGAAGGCACCCACACGGTGGCCAGCCCGGGCACCGTCCACCTGGAGGCGACCGCCAACGGGCCGGAATGGTTCTTCGACAAGGACACCCAGCACGTCTTCGACTACCAGTTCACCGCTCCGGTCGGATGTGATCTGACCACGCTCGCGCTCACGGGCAACCAGGACATGACGCCCGCGTTGGCTCTGACGGCCTTCCTGGGCCTCCTGGGTCTGGCGATGGTCCGGTCGGGTGCGCGGATCAACCGCAACCGTCAGGAGGCATAACTCACGAGACCGAGGTGGGGATTCCGGCGAACCCGACGCGTCGCACGGCGCGCGGTCGGGGTCCCCACCTTCCTGAGAACCGGGTCCTGTCCCCCCAACGCTGGTGAGGTATCTCGGGTTCGTGCACTTCGGGGCGCGGGCTCGAGGCGGGTGCCTCGTAGCGTCGGACCCGGCCGGCGCGGTTCGGCGCGCCGGGAGGCCCCGTCGTCCTGTGCGGCGGGGTCTCCCCCTGTCAACCCCCGGCCTCGTCGCCACACGGCTCGACTAGGGTGATGGTCTGACTGATCCGAAGAATGGAGTTGCAGATGAAGGGCAAGATCCTCTTCGTGGCGGGGCTGGGCCTGGGCTACGTCCTGGGAACGCGGGCCGGTCGTGCGAAGTACGACGAGTTGAAGGCGGCAGCGCTCAAGGTCTGGAACGACCCGCGCGTTCAGAAGCAGGTCGACGCGGTCGAGGACTTCGTGAAGGACAAGGCTCCCGAGGTCGCCGAGTTCGTCTCCGACGGCGCGAAGACCATCGTCGACAAGGTGTCGGGCAAGTCGACGCCCGCGAAGAAGCCCGCGACCCGACGCCCCGCAACCGGCTCGAAGTCGTCCGGCTCTTCCTCGTCCGCATCCTGAGTGATGTCGAGCGCAGCCCCGGGCGGCTCCGCGCCGCGTAGAAAGTCGATCTTCGAGCTGATCGGGGAGATCCCGACGCTCGTCACCGATCTCGTGCAGCGCGAGATCGATCTGGTCAAGACCGAACTCGTCGCGAAGTTCAAGGCGCTCGGTGTCGGTGCCGGCATCATCGCGGCGGCTCTCCTGGTGCTGCTCGCCATGCTCGGCGTGCTGCTGACGGCAGTCATCTTCGCGCTGACCCTCACCGGGTTGCCGGGCTGGGCGGCAGCGCTGATCGTCGCGGGAGTGCTGCTGATCATCGCCGTGATCCTCGGCCTGATCGGCTACAGCGTCCTGAAGAAGGGCGTGCCGCCCGTGCCGACCGAGTCGATCGAAAGCATCAAGCGCGACATCCGCGCCATCAAGGGAATCGGAAAGCGAGGAACATTATGAGCACCATCGACGCGAAGAACCAGGCGGCGAAGGCCCGAGCCGACCTGGCCGCGACCCTCGACGCACTCGAAGACCGGCTGAACGTGCCGAAGCGGGTCAGCGAACTCGGCTCGAAAGCGGTCGCCGCCTACGAGAAGAACCCCATCCCGTGGATCATCGGCGGGGTGGCCGTCGCGGTCATCGCGGCCGGCCTCGTCGCGTGGGCGATCTTCAGCGACGACGACGACTGACGTCGGCCCAGCCGCCCGCCTCGTGACAGGCGAGAATGGGGGGATGACCACCGCCCGCCCGCTCGCCTCCTGGCGCGTGCTCGTGCCCCGGGGCGGAAGCTGGGGCGATCGCGTCGCCGCACGCGTGCGCGAGTACGGCGGCATCCCGGTGGTGGCGCCGATGCTCAACTTCGCGAGCGCCGAAGACCCCGCCGCGCTCGCCAACGCCCTGCACGAACTGCAGGACGGGCAGTTCGACTGGATCGTGCTGACGAGTGCCACGACGGTCGACGTGCTGGTCAGCCAGGGCACGCGCATCCCCGACGCGACCCGCGTCGCCGCTGTCGGCGAGACGACCGCCGCGGCGCTCAGCCTCGCCGGGTACCGGGTCGACTTCGTGCCGACCTCCGACAACTCCGCACGCGGGCTCGTCAAGGAGTGGCCGGCGAGCGACATTCGCGGCCGCGTGCTCGTGCCGCAATCCGACATCGCCGAGCCGACCCTCGTGGCGGGGCTCACCAAGCTCGGGTTCTCGGCGGAGTACGTGACCGCCTACCGCACGGTCGGCGTTCCGGTCTCGCCCGAGGTCGCGGCCGACGTGGCGAGCGGCCGGATCGGCGCGCTGCTGATCACCTCCGGCAGCGTCGCACGCCAGGTGGCTGCCCAGCTCACGCCCCTGCCCGAAGGCACGGTGCTCGTCTGCATCGGCCCGCGCACCGCCTTCGACACCCGGGCGGCCGGGCTCCCGGTGCACGCGATCGCCGAGGAACGCACCTCCGACGCGCTCATCGCTGCGCTCGTCGACTACGTCACCGGCTGACGCCTCAGGCACCGAGCCCTGCCCCGTCGCCTTTCAGGCGACCAACGACAGCAGCAGGAAAATCAGGCCGAGCAGCGGCGCGGCGCCCTGGATGACGGCCGCCCGCAGCATCTTCGGGTTCGACGTGATGAGCACGACGGCCGCGAGTACCATGCTCGCCAGCGCGAACATCGCGATCGCGATCCCGCCTTCCCGCGAGAACCCCGTGCCGAGCAAGACGAGCCCGAGCCCGGCGCCGAGTGCCAGGAACACGTTGTAGAAGCCCTGGTTGTAGGCCATCGGCCGCAGCACTTCGGCATCGCGTTCGTCGCGCACGCCGAACTGTTTCCACGTCGAGGGCCGGCTCCACAGGACGCTCTCGAGAGCGAAGATCCAGAGGTGGATGAGGGCGGCCAGAAGTACGAAGATCGATCCGACGACCGCGAACGTTGCGTTCATCCCGGTCAGTGTCCCACGCGCCGCAGCGGGGGTCACGAGATCAGCGTCGTCTGTTCGACGTCGATCATGCGCGCGTAGAGCACCTGTTCGTTCACCTCGAGGTTGTTGATCAGGCCGAGGGCCGCGATCACGCCGTGCCCGACCAGCTCATCGGCGGTGTCGCCGTACTGCACCTCGAGCAGGGTGTTCGCCGCACGTTCGTCGTTCGAGACGCTCTCCGGGTCCTGCCAGGTGCCGGCCGCGGTGATCTCCGTCGAGGCCCGCATGAAGTCGAGGGCGCCGGCCTTCGCGACCGGGAGCGCGAAGGTGAGCAGCTCCTGCTGGACGCGATCGAGGGAGGTCAGCGTCGACGCGTCACCGAACAGGAGAGCGAACAGCACGTCCTTCGCGTACTCGAGCAGCTCCTCGCCCGCTGCAGAACGGGAGGCCGAGGTGAGCAGTTCGGTTCCCTTGGCCGGCGCGTCGGCGAGCAGGTGCCCGGATGCGATGAGCGAATCACGGGTGGTCGGGCGGTGAGTGGCGACGAACTCGGCGACCCCGCTCGCGTCGAGCCGGAGCGCTCGAACGCGTTCCAGTCTCGCGGCGCGGGCCCGGGCCTTCGCCTCCCGCTCACTGCGCCGGTCGATCTCGCGCAGGCCGTGGGCATCCAGGCTGAGACGCACCACCTGGTCGACGAGCCAGTCGCGATCCTTGTCGGCGAGCAGCTGTCGCAGTTTCTCTTCGAAGACCGGGCTGAGCTCGAGGTTCACCGCGCGGATGAGTGACCGGATGTCGTCCATGGCGGCGAGTATGCCAGGGGTCGGTTCGTCATCCGAGCTTTCAGCCGAACAGCACCCGGGCCTCGTCGTAGCGCTCCTGGGGAACGGTCTTGAGCTGCCCGAGCGCGTCGGAGAACGGCACCTCGATCATGTCCGTGCCGCGCAGGGCGACCATCTTGCCCCAGCGCTTGCGCAGCACCATGTCGATCGCCGTCATCCCGAACCGGGTGGCGAGCACCCGGTCGTATGCACTCGGCGTGCCGCCGCGCTGGATGTGCCCCAGGGTCGTGGCCCGGGTCTCGATTCCGGTGCGCTCCTCGATGAGGGGGGCGAGGAGTTCGCCGATGCCGCCGAGGCGCGGCCGCCCGAACGCGTCGAGGCCGCGCTCGGAGTGCGCATCGTCCATCGAGTCGAGCTTGAAGCCCTCCGCGACGGCGATCAGCGGGGCGCGGCCCCGGTCGCGGGCGTGCTCCACCCACGAGATGATCTGGTCGAGGCTGGTCTTCTGCTCGGGGATGAGGATCGCGTGAGCGCCGGCGGCCATGCCGGAGTGCAGGGCGATCCAGCCGACGTGGCGACCCATCACCTCGGCCACCATGCAGCGGCCGTGCGAGTCGCCGGTCGTGCGCAGCCGGTCCATCGCCTCGGTCGCGATCTGCACGGCGGTGTCGAAGCCGAAGGTGTAATCGGTCGCCGAGAGGTCGTTGTCGATCGTCTTCGGCACGCCGACGATGCGGATGCCGGCATCCGCCAGTCGCTGGGCCGCCGCGAGGGTGCCCTCGCCCCCGATCGCGATGAGGGAGTCGACGCCGCCCTCGGCCATGACCTCGGCGACCCGTTCGGCCCCGCCGAAGTCGAACGGGTTGGTGCGCGAGGAGCCCAGGATCGTGCCGCCCTGCTTCGAGATGCCCATCACCTGCGGGCGACCCAGGGGCACGACGTCGTTCTCGACGAGCCCCTTCCAGCCCCAGCGGTAGCCGACGAAGTCCAGATCGTGCAGCTTGCTGCCTGTGAAGACGGCAGCTCGGATCACGGCGTTCAGTCCGGGGCAGTCGCCGCCGCTGGTCAAAATTCCGACACTCATCCCGCCATTCTGCCCGTATTACGCGGCGCGGCTCGCCGTGGAGAAGTGCTCGCCTTCCGTCCCCGGAAGTCGCTAGAGTCGGCGACGGTACGACGATCGTCGTGCCCAGTAGATCTCAAGGAGATTCACCCATGACCACCCCTGCTCCCGCCCCGGCCCCCGGTCCCGCGCCCGTCGCCGACGGCAAGACCCTCGGCATCGTCGGTCTCGTTCTGGCCTTCGTGTTCCCGCTCGCCGGTCTCATCGTCAGCATCATCGCGAAGAACCAGTCGAAGGCGGCCGGTGTCGAGAACACGCCCGCCAAGATCGGCCTGATCCTGAGCATCATCTTCCTGATCCTGGGCGTCATCATCGCCATCATCTACGGCATCGCGGCTGCGGCCCTGATCGGCTCGGGTGCGGTCTACACCACCTACTGATCCCTTCGGGAATCGGTGACGAGCCGGAGCGCGCCCACGGGCCGCTCCGGCTCTTCCGCTTGGCGGGCGTAGAGTTCTGCCGTGACCAGCACCCTCGTCGTCGCCGACTCCGACCGAGCGCTCGGCGTCGTCGGGCTGGCGCTCGCGGCCGTGCTCTGGCCCGCCGGCATCGCGGTGAGCATCGTCGCGATCATCCGCTCCCGCCGCTCCGGCCGGGTCAGCCGGGCCGCGATCCTCGGGCTCGTGGTCGGCATCCTCGCGTTCCTCGCGACCGTCGTGCTGGCCGCCTGGATCGCGGGTGGACTCGTCTCGCTCGCTGTGCGCTAGCCCGGCGTGAGCGAGGCGTAGAACTCGTGGGGCAGCCCGACCTCCGCGAAGAAGGCGACCGCCGTCGCGGGGTCGCGCCGCTCATAGGGCGAGTCGAGGCGACCCGCGTACCAGCGGCTCGCCAGTCGCCACAGGGTCGCGAGGCCGAACACCGACCCGACCGGAACCCCCGTCGCGGCACTCCAGCGTTCGACGCAGCCGCGGTCGCAGAAGATGCGCTGCCGGCTGCAGGTGAGCACCACGTCGTCCCAGACGTGCTCGGCCTCCGTCGGGAAGTGCACGACCTGATCGCCGGCCGGCGGCGCCGAGCGGTCGACGACCCACGCGTGCGGCCGGTCGCAGCCGGGGCATCGGGTGGCGACCAGCGCCGACGGCTCGGCGTCGACGAGGTGCGGGATCGCGAAGGCATCCCAGGCGCAGCCGCCCCAATAGAGCGTGCGTTCGCCCATGACCGAGAAGCCGAAGTTGGTCGACGCGAACGGATGCGCGAGCACGATCACGCCGTCGCGCAGCACGAGGTGATGCGCCTCGGCCAGCTGCTCCAGCCCCTCGATGACGGCGCCCTCGGTCTGGCCCACGGTGGCGGCAAGGGCCGGCACCGACGGCGGCCGACCCGTCGCGGCGAACCCGCGGTACACCGCGAGACGCAGCTGTTCCAGACTCTCGGCGAGCGTCATGGGTTCCTCCTCGGCGCCGGATCGCGCCCCCGCACCCGCGAGGTCGCCCGTGCGCGCTAGCATCCCCGAAATGCTGAGCGCCCGCTACGCCCCCGCCGAGCGGGTGTCGCTCGGGCTCGTGCTCGCACCCCTGCGGCAGGGGGCGTCCGACCCGACCTGCCGACGTGACTCCGGCGAGTGGTGGCTCGCGCTGGCGACTCCGGGCGGCACCGCGACGCTCCGCCTGCGTGAGGTCGGCGGGGCGGTGGAGGCGACCGCGTGGGGTGCCGGCGCCGAGCACGCGATCGCCGGGGTCCCCGATCTGCTGGGCGCGCGCGACGACCTGACCGGCTTCGACGCGACCCGGCATCCGGTGGTCGCCGAACTGCACCACCGGTTCGCCGGAATGCGACTCACCCGCGCGTCACGGGTGATGCCGTTCCTCGTGCCGACGGTGCTCGGGCAGAAGGTCACCGGTCTGGAGCAGAAGCGCGCCTGGCGCACCCTCGTGCTGCGGCACGGCGAGCCCGCCCCCGGCCCGGCACCGGCCGGAATGCGGGTCGCCCCGTCATCCGCCGTGTGGAAGCTGGTGCCCTCGTGGGAGTGGCACACGGCGGGGGTCGGGCCGCAGCGCTCCGACACCGTCATGCGCGCCGTCGCGGTGGGGGATGCGCTGGAACGCACGGCGACGCTGGATGCGGCCGAGGCATCCCGCCGCCTGCGCACCATCCCGGGCATCGGGGTGTGGACCGCCGCCGAGACCGTGCAGCGGTCGCACGGCGACCCCGACGCGGTGAGCTTCGGCGACTTCCACGTCGCCAAGCGGGTCGGCTGGGCGCTCACCGGGGCTCGGGTCGACGACGACGGGATGCGGGAGCTGCTCGAGCCCTGGCGCGGTCACCGGCAGCGGGTGGTGCGCCTCATCGAGGCGGCGGGCATCGGCTACGAGCGGCACGGGCCGCGCCTGACGATCGTCGACAACCGTCGGCGCTGATCGGGTGGTGCGACTGTGCGGGGTCGACATCCGGTTTTCGCCGGCCGGCCGTTCGCGGGTTAGCTGCCCGCATGGATCCGATCAGGCGTTTCACCCGGATGTTCCGCATCAGCTTCGCCGCCCGGCGCCGGGAGCGGCTCGGCCCGCACGACGTGTCGATCGTGCACGACCGGGTGTGGCTGACCGACCTCGACGAGTTGCGGCACATGAACAACGGCGTCTACCTGTCGTTGCTCGACCACGCGCGACTCGACCTCATGCTGCGCTCGGGCGTCTGGCGGAAGCTGCGCGGCGCGAAGATCTACCCCGTGGTGACGGCGCAGTCGATCGCCTACCGCAAGTCGCTCGAACTCGGGCAGCGATTCCAGATCCGCTCGCGCATCATCGGCTACGACCACCGGGCCGTCTACATCGAGCAGCGCGTCGTCGCGAATGAGGAGATCTACGCCCGCGCCTTCGTGCAGGGGCGGTTCCTGCGGGATGCCGGCGGCGTCGCGCCGATCGAGGAGGTCGGGGAGGTGGTCGGCGTCGTGACGGCCGACCTCCCGGCTCCGGAGTGGCTCAGCGCCTGGTCGGCGGAGGTCTCGCTGCCGTCCACGCGTCAGCCCGCGCCCTCCGACTGGTGACCTCGTCGGTGGTCTCGACACGCGCCTTCGGCGCTACTCGACCGCCGAGCTAGGCACTCTCCAGCACGGCCATCGCGGCGTTGTGGCCGCCGATGCCGCTCACGGCTCCGCCGCGCTGGGCGCCCGACCCGCAGAACAGGATGCGGTCGTGCGGCGTCGCGACGCCCCAGCGTCGGGCAGGGGTGTCGAGGGGCGCGTCATCCTCGGCGAACGGCCAGTCGAGCGGGCCGTGGAAGATGTTGCCCCCCGGCATCCGTAGCGCGTGCTCGAGGTCGAGCGTCGTCTTCGTCTCGATGCACGGGCGGCCGTCGCCGTCGTTGAGCACGAGGTCGGCGAGCGGCTCGCCGAGTACGGCGTCGAGGGAGCGCAGCACGGCGGCCTCGAACTCGGCGCGGCGGGCGTCGTTGCTGCCCGCGTCGACGAGCCGGTCGGGGGTCTGCAGGGCGAAGACGGTGAGCGTGTGGGCTCCCGGTGCCCGCAGCTCGGGGGAGAGGATGCTGGGGTCGGTGAGCGAGTGACAGTAGATCTCGCACGGCATCGGGTCGGGCACGCGCCCCGCGACCGCTTCGGCATACGACGCGCCGAGCCGGTCCCAGCCTTCGTTCGCGTGGAAGGTGCCGCCGAACGCGGCTGCCGGATCCACCCCGGCGTCACGCAGGCGCGGGAGCCGCTTCAGCAGCAGGTTCACCTTCACCTGCGCGCCCTCGGGGCGGGGTGCCGTCTCGCCGAGCAGGCGCGCCAGCTCGAACGGCGCCACTCCGGAGAGCACGGTGCGGGCTGCGAGCCGGTGCTCGTCGTCGCCGTGGCGGTAGCTGACCTCGCCGTCGGGGGTGAGCGCGGTCACCTCGGCATCCGACACCAGCTCGGCACCCGCCTCGACCGCCGCGCGCCAGAGTTCCCCGCTCACCGCCCCCATGCCGCCGACCGGAACATCCCAGTCGCCCGTGCCGCCGCCGATGACGTGGTACAGGAAGCAGCGGTTGCCGTGCAGGTCGGGGTCGATCGGCGGTGCGAAGGTGCCGATCAGCGCGTCGGTGGCGACGACCCCCCGCACGAGGTCGTGGGTGAACGCCGCCTCGATCGCGCGTCCGACGGGCCGCTCGATGAAGGCATCCCAGGTGGCGTCGTCATCGAGCAGGCGCCGCGCCTCCGACCGCGTCGGCAACGGCTCGGTGACGGTGGGGAAGAGCGCCCGCGCCAGCCGCGAGGTCGCGTCAGAGAACCCGCCCCAGGCGGCGGCATCCGCCCCGGCCCCGATCGCGCGGAAGGACGCCGCCGTGCCCGCGGGGTCGCCGGTGTCGACGAGCAGCCCGGTGTCGCTGCCCGGCAGCGGGGTGTAGGACGAGTAGCGGCGGCGGGCGAGCCGGATGTCGAGCCCGAGATCGCGGATGATGCGCGGCGGCAGCAGGCTCACCAGGTAGGAATAGCGGGAGAGCCGTGCCGAGACGCCCGGGAACGCCTCGGCCGACACGGCGGCACCGCCGAACGCCGGGAGCCGCTCGAGCACGACGACGCTCTTGCCGGCCGAGGCCAGATAGGCGGCGGCGGTGAGCGCGTTGTGCCCGCCGCCGACGATCGCGACGTCGACCGAGCGGGTCACGCGGCGCCGGGTGCGGCGTCGGCCGCCTCGGCTTCGCAGGCCGCGTTCAGCTTGTCGAGCACCCGCCTCATCCCGCCGAGCATCAGCTGCTTCTCGTCGTCGCGGAGCTCGTCGAAGAACAGCTCGCGGATCGCGGCCGCGTGCTCGCGCATCGCACCGAGCAGAGCGCGCTTGCCGTCGGTCGCGAGCGTCACCCAGGTGCCGCGACCGTCGCTCTCGCACACGACGCGCTCGACCAGCCCGCGGGCCTCCATGCGGGCGACCTGGTGTGAGACGCGGCTCTTCTCCCAGGCGAGCAATTCACCGAGCTCGCCGGTGCGCATCCGGCGGTCGGGCGCGTCGAAGAGGGTGACGAGGATGCTGTAGTCGGCTTGGGAGATCCCGGCGTCACGCTGCAGCTGTCGGTCGAGTTCGCGGCTGAGCTGTTCGTTCATCGCGCGCATCGTGCGCCAAAGGTCCCAGTCGGCGTGCGGAACTTCGGAGACGGTCGACATGCGTCGATGCTACTCGTCCGCGTTAGTTGACACATCTACTTTCCGAGGTATCGTTGATGAGTCAACCAACGGCGGGACGTCGATGGTGGCGTCCCCGAAGAAGGGAACCTCACCGTGTCTCAGGTCCGTATCGCGATCATCCTCGGCAGCACCCGACCGGGCCGTCGAGGCGAACCCGTAGCCCGGTGGGTGCTCGAGCAGGCCACCGCCCGCGGCGACGCCGCGTACGAGTTGCTCGACCTGGCCGACTTCGCGCTGCCGCACCTCGACGAGCCGATGCCGCCGTCGATGGGCCGCTACGAGTTCGAGCACACCAAGAAGTGGTCCGACACGATCGACGACTTCGACGGCTTCGTCTTCGTCACGCCCGAGTACAACCGGGCGCCCTCCGGCGTGCTCAAGAACGCCCTCGACTACCTCTACGCCGAATGGAACGACAAGGCTGCCGGCATCGTCAGCTACGGCGCCGCCGCCTCGGGTCTGCGGGCCGCCGAAGCGCTGCGGCTCATCCTCGGCGAACTGCAGATCGCCGACGTGCGACAGAGCGTCGGCCTGTCGCTCATCCACGACTTCGAGAACTTCACGACCTTCACCCCCGGACCCCAGCACGCCCAGCACCTCGGGGTGCAGCTCGACCAGCTCGTGGCCTGGTCGACGGCCCTCCGCGGGGTGCGCTCGACCAAGGCGGCACTCGCCGCAGCCTGAACGCCGGCTGGGTGTCGCCCGGTTGATCGCTGGCCGCGACACCCGGCGGCTTATCCTCGGAGTCATGCCGGATCTGCGCCCGAGCGATCTCCCGACATTCGATACCGTCGAGCAACAGGTACAGCGGTGGCTGGATGCGAGTGCCGACGCGCCCGTCGACCCCGGAGCCGAACGGCTCGCCGGGTTGCTCAAAGACCCGCGCGGTCTCGAGTTCACGCTCGGCTTCGTCGACCGGGTGATCCGGCCCGAAGACCGCCGGGTCGCCGCGCGCAACCTCGAGCGGCTCTCCCGCCGCGTGCCGCAGTTCCTGCCCTGGTACCTACGCATCGCCGTGGTCGCCGGCGGCGGGTTCGGGGTGCTCATGCCGTGGCTGGTCATCCCGATCGCCCGCTGGGTGTTCCGATACCTCGTGCGGCACCTCGTCGTCGACGCCACCCCGAAGCGCCTCACCCGCACCTTCGCGGCGCTGAGGCAGCCGGGGGTGCGGCTCAACGTCAACCTGCTCGGCGAGGCGGTGCTCGGCGAAGCCGAGGCCGAGCGTCGATTGTCCGGCATCACGGAGCTGCTCGCCCGGCCCGACGTCGACTACGTGTCGGTCAAGGTGTCGTCGATCGCCAGCCAGCTTCCCGCGTGGGGCTTCGACGAGGCCGTCGAGCGCGTCGTCGAGAAGCTCGTGCCGATCTACCAGCAGGCCGCTCGGGCGCGGGGGCAGAAGTTCATCAACCTCGACATGGAGGAGTACCGCGACCTCGACCTGACGATCGCGGTGTTCACGCGGCTGCTCGCGCGGCCCGAATTGCTCGGGCTCGAGGCCGGCATCGTGCTGCAGTCCTACCTCCCCGACGCGCTGCCGGCGCTCGAGCGGCTCACGGCCTGGGCGCGCGAACGGGTCGCGGCAGGCGGGGCCGGCATCAAGGTGCGCATCGTCAAGGGAGCCAACCTCGCCATGGAGCGGGTCGACGCCACCGTGCACGGCTGGCCGCTCGCGACCTGGGGCGAGAAGGTCGAGACCGACGCGCACTACAAGCGGATGCTCGACTACGCACTGCGTGTCGAGCACACCGACGCCGTGCGGGTCGGGGTCGCCGGCCACAACCTCTTCGACCTCGCCTTCGCCCACCTTCTCGCCGAAACCCGCGGGGTGTCGCGGCGCGTCGAGTTCGAGATGCTGCTCGGGATGGCGCCGGCGCTCGCCGACGCGGTGCGAGCCGACGCCGGCGGCGTGCTGCTCTACACCCCGGTCGTCTCACCCGCCGAGTTCGACGCCGCGATCAGCTACCTGGTGCGCCGCCTCGAAGAGAACGCGAGCCCCGCGAACTTCCTCCCGGCGCTCCTCGACCTCGACGAGCCGGAGGTGTTCGCCCGGGAGGCCGGACGCTTCGCCGCCTCGCTCGACCTGCTCGCCGCCCCGGTGCCGGTCGCGCATCGCGTGCAGGACCGAGCGCACCCGCCGGTGCCGCGGGCACCCCAGGTCTTCGCCAACGAGCCCGACAGCGATCCGGCGGCGCCCGGCAACCGGGCGTGGGCCCGTGCCGTGCTGGGCCGCGCCGAGTCGTCGCGGCTCGGGATCGACACCCTCGCCGCATCCCGGGTCACCGACGTCGGGCAGGTCGGCGAGCGCGTGCGCCAGGCGGCTGCGGCGGGAGCGGACTGGGCCAGCACCCCGGGCAGCCGGCGCGCCGACTACCTCGATCGCGCGGGCGAAGTGCTCGCCGCGTTCCGCAGCCGGTTCATCGAGGTCATGGTCGCCGAGACCGGTAAGACGCTCGCCGAAGCGGATGTCGAGGTCAGCGAAGCCGTCGACTTCGCCCACTACTACGCCGACCGGGCGCGGGAGCTCGCCGGCATCCGCGGGGCCGTCTTCCGGCCCGTGCCGCTCACCGTCGTGACCCCGCCGTGGAACTTCCCGGTGTCGATCCCCGCGGGGGGAGTGCTGGCGGCGCTCGCCGCGGGCAGTGCCGTGCTGCTCAAGCCCGCGCCGCAGGCCGGCCGGTGCGGAGCGGTGCTCGCCGAGGCGCTCTGGGAGGCGGGGATCCCGCGTGAGGTGCTCGGACTCGTCGACACGGGCGAGGGCGATGCCGGACGCGCGCTCATCACCGCCCCCGAGGTCGGCCGGGTGCTGCTCACCGGCTCGATCGAGACCGCCGCCCTGTTCGCCTCGTGGCGCCCCGATCTTCCGCTGCTGGCCGAGACGAGCGGCAAGAACTCGATCATCGTGACGCCGAGCGCCGACCTCGACCTCGCCGTCGCGGACATCGTGAAGAGCGCTTTCGGCAACGCCGGGCAGAAGTGCTCGGCCGCGTCGCTGGCCATCCTGGTCGGATCGGTCGGCACCTCCGAACGGTTCCGGAGGCAACTCGCGGATGCCGTGGCGAGTCTCGCGGTCGGCCCGCCGATCGACCCGGCGACGCAGATCGGCCCGCTCGTGGAGCCGGCGTCCGGCAAGCTCGCCCGCGGGCTGACGCAGCTCGGCGACGGCGAGAGCTGGCTCGTCAAGCCCCGCTCGCTCGACGCCACCGACCGACTGTGGACGCCCGGCGTGCGCGACGGGGTGCTGCCGGGAAGCGACTTCCATCGAACCGAGTTCTTCGGCCCCGTGCTCGGTCTCATGACGGCCACGACGCTCGCCGAGGCGATCGCGCTGCAGAACGCCACCGACTACGGGCTCACCGCCGGCATCCACTCGCTCGACGTGCACGAGGTCGCCGACTGGCTCGACGCGGTGCAGGCGGGCAACCTCTACGTCAACCGGCCCATCACCGGGGCGATCGTGCGCCGGCAACCGTTCGGCGGCTGGAAGCGCTCGTCGGTCGGAGCGGGAGCCAAGGCCGGGGGACCCAACACCCTGCTGGTTCTGGGCGAATGGGTGCCCGAGCCCGGCGAGCCGAGCGACGACCTCACCCTCGACGGGCTCGACGATCGGGTGCGCACCGTCATCGAGACGTTCCAGCCGGCTCTCGACTTCGCCGGCTTCGACACCGTGCGGCGCGCGGCCTTCGACGACCAGGAGTGCTGGACCCGCGAGTTCGGCCGCAGCCACGACCCATCCGCGCTCGGAGTCGAGCGCAACGTGCTGCGCTACCGCCCGGCCGAAGTCGTGCTGCGACTCGCCGAAGGCGGTGACCTGGCCGACCTCGCCCGTCTGCTGTGCGCGGGAGTCCGGGCGCGGGCGAAACTGCTGGTCAGCACCTCGACCCCGTTGCCCGCCGCGCTGCTGCCGCTCGTCGACGACGGCACCCCGCTCGGCCGCTCGCCGCTCGGCATCCTCGGGGTCAAGGTCGAGAGCGACGCCGCGTTCCTCGTGCGTGCCGCCGAAGGGCTGCCCGCGCGCATCCGCCTGATCGGCGGCGACCGAGTCGCGCTCGCCACCGCACTCCGCGGCTCCCCCGACGTCGCCGTCTGGGCGGGGCCGGTGACCGGTGCGGGTCGGATCGAACTGCTGCCGTTCCTGCGCGAGCAGTCGGTGTCGATCACCGCCCACCGCTTCGGCACCCCCGACCGCGAGTTCGGCGCCCTCGTCGTCTGAGCGTTACCTCCTTCGGTGGTCGAGTAGCCGCGAAGCGGCGTGTCGAGACCGGGCGCGGCAACGGTCTCGACACGCGACCTGCGGTCGCTACTCGACCACCGAGGGCGAGGCGGGGTCAGTCGTACGAGCGGTGCACGAGGCGCGAGAGCACGATCGCGCTGCGGGTGTGGTCGACGGTGGGGGCGATGCGGATGCGTTCCAGGGCGTCTTCGAGGCTCGGGATGTCGCGCGAGCGCACGTGCACGATCGCGTCGGCATCGCCGGTGACGGTCGCCGCATCCTGCACCTCGGGAACCGCGGAGAGGATGCGGCGCAGCTCTTCGGGGGCCACGGTGNGTCGGCGACGAGCCGGTCGACGCGCCGCTTCACCGCCGACGCCGACAGGCCGATGCGCATGCCGATGTCGCCGTAGCCGGCGCGGGCGTTCTGCCGTAACAGGTCGATGATCCCGTAGTCCAGGTTGTCCACCCCTCGAGGGTACGCCGGATCGTTGCGTGGGCACCCCCGGATTCGCGTGAGAAGTGCGTACTGCGCCCGGAAACTCCGGATGCGTGCGTGCGATGCTGGCTCTATGCAGCAGGTGGCCGTTACTTCCGCGCCCGTCGAACGGGTCGCCGAGCACAAGACGGTGCTCATGTGCCGCCCGGAGCATTTCACGGTGAGCTACCGCATCAACCCGTGGATGCATCCCGAAGACCCCACCGACACCTCGCTCGCGGTGCAGCAGTGGGATGACCTCTACCGCATCTACCTCGATCTCGGCTTCGACGTCGAACTGATCGATCCGCTGCCCGGGCTGCCCGACATGGTCTACGCGGCGAACGGCGGGTTCACCCTCGACGGGATCGCCTACGGAGCGCGCTTCCAGTACGACGAGCGCGCCGCCGAAGGGCCGGCGTACATGGACTGGTTCCGGTCGCACGGATTCCAGGTCGTCGAACCGGTGAGCGTCAACGAGGGCGAAGGCGACTTCCTGCTGGTCGGGGAGCGCATCCTCGCCGGCACCGGATTCCGCAGCGACGCCGCCTCGCACGACGAACTCCGCCGCATCTATGGACGTGAGGTCGTCACGCTCAAGCTGATCGACCCGGCGTTCTATCACCTCGACACCGCCATCGCGGTGCTCGACGCCACCAACATCGCCTACCTGCCGAAGGCGTTCGACGAGCCCTCGCTCGAGATCATCCGCGACCTCTATCCGGATGCCGTGACGGTGAACGACGAGGACGCCGCGGTGCTCGGGCTCAACAGTTTCAGCGACGGCCGCAACGTCGTCATCGCCTCGCGCGCCGTCGGATTCGAGGCGTCGCTGCGCGAGCGCGGGTACAACCCGATCGGCGTCGACCTCTCCGAGCTGCTGCTCGGCGGCGGCGGCGTGAAGTGCTGCACGCTGGAACTGAGACGGTAGGGCCTGCGCCGATGAGCACCACGACGGGGATCTCCTCCGAGGCCGCGATCGACCTGGTCGAGCGGTACGGTGCGCACAACTACCACCCTCTCCCGGTCGTCGCCGCGTCGGCAGCCGGCGCCTGGATCACCGACCCCGAGGGCAACCGCTACCTCGACTGCCTCGCCGCGTACTCCGCGGTGAACTTCGGGCACGGGCATCCGGTGCTCCTCGCCGCCGCGCGCGACCAGCTCGACCGGGTGACCCTCACCAGTCGCGCCTTCCACAACGACCGGCTCGGGCCCTTCCTGGAGGCGCTCGCGCGGTTGGCGAAGAAGGACATGGTGCTGCCGATGAACACCGGCGCCGAAGCGGTGGAGTCGGCGATCAAGGTGGCGCGCGCCTGGGGCTACCGCGTGAAGGGCGTCGCCGACGGGCGGGCGAAGATCATCGTCGCCGACGGCAACTTCCACGGGCGCACGACCACCATCGTCGGCTTCTCGTCCGACCCGGAGGCCCGCAACGGGTTCGGACCGTTCACCCCGGGCTTCGTGAGCGTGCCGTACGGCGACGCCGGTGCGCTCGAGGCGGCGATCGACGACGACACCGTCGCGGTGCTGCTCGAACCGATCCAGGGCGAGGCGGGCGTCATCGTGCCGCGACCCGGGT
The DNA here is from genome assembly GCF_014653215.1 of Pseudolysinimonas yzui. Classification (GTDB taxonomy): domain Bacteria; phylum Actinomycetota; class Actinomycetes; order Actinomycetales; family Microbacteriaceae; genus Pseudolysinimonas_A; species Pseudolysinimonas_A yzui. The sequence goes on from NZ_BNAI01000010.1 coordinate 38,686, forward strand.
ACCTCGCCGATGTGCGCCGCATGACGGCCGAGCGCAACGTGCTGTTCATCGCCGACGAGATCCAGTCGGGCCTGGGGCGCACCGGGGCGACCTTCCAGTGCGACAACGACGGCGTCGTGCCTGACCTGTACCTGCTCGGCAAAGCTCTCGGCGGCGGGATCGTGCCGGTGAGCGCCGTCGTCGGCAACGCCGACGTCCTCGGGGTGCTGCGCCCGGGCGAGCACGGGTCGACCTTCGGCGGCAACCCGCTCGCGGCCGCCGTCGGGCTCGCCGTCGTCGAGCTGCTCGAGACCGGGGAGTACCAGCAACGGGCCCGCGACCTCGGCGCCCACCTGCAGTCCCGGCTGCGAAGCCTCATCGGGCGCGGCGTCTCGGCGGTACGGGGGGTCGGCCTGTGGGCGGGCGTCGACATCGACCCGCGCCTCGGCACCGGGCGCGAGGTGTGCGAGCGGCTGATGGCCCGCGGCATCCTCGCGAAGGACACCCACGGCTCCACCATCCGCTTCGCCCCGCCGCTCGTCGTCTCGGTCGAAGATCTCGACCTCGCCGTCGACGCTCTCGACGCCGTGCTGCGCGACCTCAAGAAGTAGCCATTTGCCCGACTTCGTGGCTATTCCTTCGCGGGAAGGCACGAAGTCGGGCAGATAGCCTGAAGCAGTGTCCCCGCTGACGCCCGACCTGCTCGCTCGCATCCGCGAGCGCGCGCCGGGGTACGACCGCGAGAACGCGTTCTTCGCAGAGGATCTCGACGAACTGCGCGCGGCCGGGTACATGGCGCCGCGGTCGTTGCTCGACACCGCCCGCGACCAGCGGCTGCTCGCGGCGCACGCCCCCGCGACGGCACTCGGCATCAACATGCACCTCGTCTGGGTCGGCGTCGCGCGCGTGCTGCACGAACGTGGGGACTCGAGCCTCGACTGGGTGCTGCGGGATGCCGAGGCGGGCGAGCTGTTCGCGTTCGGCAACAGCGAGCCCGGCAACGATCTCGTGCTGTGGGATTCGCTGACCCGAGCGGAAACCGTCGAGGGGGGTTTCGCGTTCACGGGCACCAAGATCTTCACCTCCCTCGCCCCCGCCTGGACCCGCCTGGGCGTGTTCGGCAAGCAGGCCGACGGACCCGACGGTCCGCGCCTCGTGCACGGCTTCCTCACGCGCGACGCCGACGGGGTCACCACCCTCGACGACTGGGACACCCTCGGGATGCGGGCGACCGCGAGCAACACGACGCGCCTCGACCACGCGGTCGTGTCGACGGAGCGCATCAGCCGGTTCCTTCCCGTCGGCCCGAACGCCGACCCGTTCGTGTTCGCGATCTTCGCGAACTTCCTGCTGCTCATCGGGTCGGTCTACGCCGGCATCGCCGACCGCGCGCTCGAACTCGGCGTCGAGGCGGCTCACGCCCGCACCTCGCTGAAAACCGGGCTGACCTCCGCGAGCGACCCCGACATCCGCTGGCGCCTCGCGGATGCCGCGCTCGCCCTCGACGCGTTGGCCCCCGATCTCGAGACGCTGGCGGCGGATGTCGACGGCCTCGTCGACCACGGCGGTGACTGGTTCCGCCGGCTCACCGGCGCGAAGCACCGGGCCACCGAGACCGCACGCCGGGTCGTCGACCAGGCGATGCGGGTCGCGGGCGGTGGCGGCTACCGGTCGTCGAGCGAACTCGCCCGGCTGCAGCGCGACGTGCTCGCCGGTATCTACCACCCGTCCGACACCGAGTCGGTGCACGCCACCGTCGCCACCAACCTGTTGGGACCCCTGCCGTGAAACTGGCCACCCTCCGCCGCGACGGCGACACCGTCGCGATCCGCCTCGACGACGAGGGAGCGGTCGAGATCGCGGGGTTCGCCGACGTCGGGGCGCTGCTCGCCGACCCCGACTGGCGGGCGATCGCCGAGGGGGCCGCCGGGCGCTTCCTGCCGGTGGGCGACATCCCCGACGACGCCTGGGCTCCCGTCGTGCTCGAGCCGCGCAAGATCGTCTGCGTCGGCGTCAACTACCGCGAGCACATCCGCGAGATGGGTCGTGAGGAGCCGGACTTCCCCACGCTGTTCACGAAGTACCCGGAGTCGCTCATCGGGGCCGGCGACGCGATCGTGCTGCCCCCGCACGCGGCCGAGATGGTCGACTGGGAGGGCGAACTCGCCGTCGTCATCGGCACCCGGGTGCGTCGAGCGGACGAGGCCACGGCGGCGGCGGCCATCGCGGGCTACACGGTGCTCAACGACGTGAGCATGCGCGACTGGCAGAACCGCACGCTCCAGTGGCTGCAGGGCAAGAGTTTCGAGAACTCGACCCCGGTCGGCCCGGTGCTCGCGACGGTCGACGAGGTTCCGGCATCCGCGCGCATCACGACGACGGTCGACGGGGAGCTGATGCAGGACGGTCGCATCGACGACCTCGTGTTCGGCCCGGCGGAGATCGTGGCGTACATCTCGCAGATCTTCCCGCTCGACCCGGGCGACGTCGTCGCGACCGGCACTCCCGGCGGCGTCGGGCATGCCCGCACTCCCGCGCGCTACCTCGCCGCGGGGCAGATCGTCGTGACGTCGATCGAGGGCATCGGGTCGCTGCGCAACACGGTGGTCGCCGGCGCGTAGTTTCCACATGCTGGAAACCCGCTCACGGATGCCGCGCGGGCTTCGTAGGGTGACGCGCATGACAACGCCGTCCCTCTCTCTCGCCGACGCGATCGCCGACGCCGGCAGCCCCGTCGAGTACCTGCGCAACGCCCCGTCGCGCCCCACCGTGTTCCCGGTGGCCCCGGAGTTCAGCAACTGGCGCAGCGAGCAGCAGTCCTGGCGCACCGGCTGCGCGCTGCTCGACCAGTCGCACCACATGACCGATCTGTTCATCACCGGGCCCGACGCGCTGCGCCTGCTGCAGGACCTCGCCGTGAACTCGTTCGCGCGGTTCGCCGTCGACAACGCCAAGCAGTTCATCGCCGTCAACCACGAGGGCTTCGTGATCGGCGACGCCATCCTCTTCCATCTCGCCGAGAACTCGTTCGACCTCGTCGGCCACCCGTTCGCGATCGACTGGGTGCGGTTCAACGCCGAGACCGGCGGCTACGACGTCGAGCTCGAACTCGACGGCAACTCGATCGTGCGACAGGGCCCGCCGAAGCTCTACCGCTACGAACTGCAGGGGCCGAACGCACTGGCGATCCTCGAGCGGCTGATCGGCGGTGAGGTGCCGGCGACCAAGTTCTTCCACATGACGACCTTCACGATCGCCGGGCACACCGTGCGGGCGCTGCGTCACGGCATGGCCGGGCAGCCCGGCTTCGAGCTGTTCGGGCCGTGGGCGGAAGGCGACGACATCCGCGCGGCGATCCTGTCGGCGGGCGAGGGCCTCGGCATCACCCAGGTCGGGTCGATGGCGTACTCGTCGGCGAACCTCGAGTCGGCGTGGGTGCCGTCGCCGGTTCCGGCGATCTTCAGCGGCGAGGGGATGGATGCCTACCGCGCGTGGCTCCCCGCCGCGCGGGCCGGCTCGATCGCCGGGTCGGTCGACTCCCCCGACATCGAGGACTACTACGTCACCCCGTGGGATCTCGGCTACGAGCGCAGCGTGAACTTCGACCACGCGTTCATCGGCAAGGCGGCGCTGGAGAAGATGGCCGGCACTCGCGCGAAGGTCACGCTCGTCTGGGACGAAGAGGATGTCGCCGCCGCGATGAAGTCGCTCTTTCAAGACGGTCTGCCGGCGAAGTACATCGCGCTGCCGAAGGCCAGGTACGGGTTCTTCCAGGTCGACAAGGTGCTCGCCGACGGGCGTCAGGTGGGCATCTCGCACGACTGCGGCTACATCGTCAACGAGCAGACCTTCGCCTCGCTCGCCTCGATCGAACTCGCGTATGCGGAACCCGGCACGCGGGTCGCCGTCGTCTGGGGCGAGAACCCGAACACCCGCAAGCCCGCCGTCGAACCGCACCGGCAGGTCGAGATCCGCGCGACCGTCGCCCCGGCACCGTTCTCGGCGGAGGCGCGGGAGAACTACCGCTCGTCGCGGTAGCCGGCCGCCGCGGGTCGCCTCAGGGCAACCAGCCTTCCTCGCGCAGCCAGGCGGCGCAGAGGTCGGTCCACTGGCGCGCGCCGCCGGCGTCGCGGGCGAGGTTGAGCCCGTGCCCCCCACGCGCGAACACGTGCAGCGCGTGGCGCACCCCGGCGCCGGCGAGCGCCATCCCGAGCAGGTAGCTGTGCTGCACGGGCACGGCGTCGTCTTCCGCGGTGTGCCAGACGAAGAACGGCGGAGCGTCGGGGGTGACGAGCAGGTCGAGGCTCGTCGCGACCCGCTGCTCGGGGGTGGCGTCGCGACCGAGCAGGGTTTCCCGTGACACCTGGTGGGTCGGCAGCATCATCGACACCACCGGGTAGCAGAGCATGACGAGGTCGACCCGTTCGCGTGCCGACGCGCCCGGGGCGAGGGCGGCGTGCCCGGCGGCGTGCCCGCCCGCCGAGAAGCCGAGCAACGCGATCCGGTCGGCCCCGGCATCCCGTCGGGCACGGATCTCCCCGCGCACCGCCTCGAGCACGGCCGGGTGGCGGGTGTTCACCGGGTAGGCGAAGTAGCTCGCCGACATCCCGAGGCTTTCGAGCCAGGCGACGATCGGGGCGGACTCGTTGTCGGAGATGCGGGTGTAGCCGCCACCGGGCAGCACGATCACATGGTCGTTCGTCACCCTTCCAGCCTAGGGAGGGATCCCGCGGCGGCTACCGCCACAGCGCCGCCGCGGGAGGTCGGGGTCAGCGCACCCGCGGGGTGAGCCGCTCGAGCTGGGTGACGTGCTTCGGGCTCAGTTCCTCGAGGGAGGAGACGCCGAGCAGTTTCATCGTGCGCACCAGTTCGGTGCTGAGGATCTCGATCGTGCGGTCGACGCCGCGCCGCCCGCCGGCCATGAGGCCGTAGAGGTAGGCGCGGCCGATCATGGTGAACTTCGCGCCGAGGGCGATCGAGGCGACGATGTCGGCGCCGCTCATGATGCCGGTGTCGACGCCGATCTCGACGTCTGTGCCGACCTCGCGCACCACCTCGGGCAGCAGGTGGAAGGGGATCGGCGCCCGGTCGAGCTGGCGCCCGCCGTGATTGGACAGGATGATGCCGTCGACCCCGACCTTCGCGAGCTTCTGCGCATCCTCGACGTTCTGCACGCCCTTGACGACGATCTTGCCCGGCCACGTGGAGCGGATGATCTCGAGGTCGGTGTAGGAGATCGTCGGATCCATCGCCGCGTCGAGCAGCTCGCCGACCGTGCCGCCCGTCGTCGAGAGGCTCGCGAACTCGAGCTTCGGGGTGGTCAGGAAGTCCCACCACCACCAGGGCCGCGGGATCGCGTTGAGGATCGTGCCGACGGTGAGCGCCGGCGGAATCGAGAAGCCGTTGCGCTTGTCGCGCAGCCGCGCCCCGGCGACCGGGGTGTCGACGGTGAACTGCAGGGTGTCGAACCCGGCCGCTGCCGCGCGTTCGACCAGGCGGTAGGAGATCTCCCGGTTGCGCATCACATAGAGCTGGAACCAGTTGCGCCCGTCGGGGTTCGCGGCTTTCACGTTCTCGATCGACGTCGTGCCGAGGGTCGAGAGCGTGAACGGGATGCCCGCCGCCCCCGCCGCGGATGCCCCGGCGAGTTCGCCCTGGGTGTGCATGAGCCGGGTGAATCCGGTCGGCGCGATCGCGAACGGCAGCGCCGACGGCCCGCCGAGGATCGTCGACGAGGTGTCGACATCGGCGGCGGGGCGCAGGATCGAGGGGCTGAACTCGACGTCTTCGAACGCCTGACGCGCGCGCGTCAGCGACAGCTCCTGCTCGGCGGCGCCGTCGGTGTAGTCGAACGCGGCCTTCGGGGTGCGGCGCTTCGCGATCAGGCGGAGGTCGTGGATCGTCAGCGCCGACTGCAGGCGCCGCTCGGTGGCGCTCCAGGTGGGCTTCTTGAACTTCAGCAGTTCGAAGATCTGGGCCGGGCGGGGCACCTGGCGGCTCTGCTTCTGGGGATCGTGAGGCATGGGCTTCCTAGTGGGTCGAGTCGTAGTGCGCGAGCAGGGCGGATCCGGCGGCGTCGATGTGGGCACGGGCGAGGTCGGCGGCGGTGGCGGGGTCGCCGGCCGTGACGGCATCGAGGATGCCCTGGTGCTGCGCCGCGACATCGGTCACGTCGAGCAGGTGGTGGGCCTGCACCTGGCCGATGCACAGCTCGATCTCGCCCATGAGGCTCGCGTGCATGCGGGCGAGCCGCGGGCTCGGCGACCCGGCGACGAGGGCGCGGTGGAAGGTGGCGTCGGCGGCGGCGAAGGCCCCGCCGGTGCGGGCGATGCCGAGCAGGTCCCGGTGCGCGGCGAGGGCGTCGGCCGGGATGGCGCCGCCGCTCGCGAGGGAGCCGATCGCGGTGGCCTCGATGAGCCGACGGGTCGCGAACAGGTCGACGATGTCGGCGCGGCCGAGCTCGGGCACGCGGGCGGCGCGGTGCGCTTCGCGGCGCAGCAGCCCGTCGGCGACGAGCCGCTCGAGGGCGAGTTTCGCGGTGGGCCGGGCGACGCCGAACCGCAGGGCGACGGCGGACTCGGTCAGCGTGGAGCCGGGCGGCTCGGACTGGTCGATGATGCGCGCCTTGAGCGTCTCGAAGATCGCGTCCGGCATCGTCGCGGGGTGGAGTGACATTGTTAGACAAGATAGCGGATTGACTGACAATCGTCGAGCCCTCGCCGAGCGGTCGACCCGAATCGTTTCGGGGGGTTCACCCCACGGTGGTCCCCGCAGTCGGCTGGCTAGCGTGAAGCGCATGAAGCCTCGAATCCTCGCCCTCGGCGCCGCCGCCGCTCTCGTCGCCGTCGCCCTGACCGGGTGCGTCCGCGTCGGACCCATGTCGTCGTCCACTCCCGAGATCGACGCGGTGTCCGCGGTCGTGCTCGACACCAGCGGGGATCTCACGATCACCGAGGGCGACCCGTCGCTCACGATTCACGCGCCCGCGGGGGTCCTCGAGCTCCTGACCGCTGAGGTGCATGACGGCGTGCTCGTGCTGGGGCGGCGCCCCGGCATCATGCCGTTCGGCTTCGCCGAGATCCGCTACGAGCTCACCGTGCCCAGCCTCGACTCGATCGAGATCAACGGGTCGGGCGACGTCGACTCGACGGTCTCCGGCGACGAGCTGTCGATCGGGATCAGCGGGTCGGGTGACGTCACGGTCACGGGTGTCGACGCCGAGGCGGTGGAACTGCGGATCGTCGGATCCGGTGACGTCGAACTCGCGGGCGACGCGAACGATTTCGGCGTCGAGATCGACGGCTCGGGCGACGTCGACGCCGACGCCCTCGAGGTGCGCGACGCCACGGTGACGATCAGCGGATCCGGGGAGGTCGACCTGCACGTCACCGACACCCTCGACGTGACGATCTCCGGCAGCGGCACGGTGCACCACCGGGGCGGGGCGACCGTCCAGTCCGACATCTCCGGGTTGGGCGACGTCGAGTCCGACGACTAGCGGGGGGCGGCGCGGCGCAGGACGGATTCGGCGTGGCGCAGCACGGGGCCGTCGACCATGCGGCCCTCGTGCTGGAACACCGCACCCCCGGTGGTGGCGGCAGAAAGCAGGCGGCGGGCGGCGGCGACCTCGTCGGGGGTGGGCCGGTAGGCGTCGCGGATGACGGCGACGTGCGACGGGTGGATGCAGGCGGTCGCCGCGAACCCGCTGGCGACGGCATCCTCGGCTTCCTCGCGCAGCCCGTCGAGGTCGTCGATCGCGAGATGCACCGCGTCGATCGCGGCGACGCCGGCCGCCCCCGCGGCGAGCAGAACGCTCGTGCGGGCGTGGCGTGCGACATCCCGGTAGCCGCCGGCGCGCACGCGGCTCGACGTGCCGCCGAGCGATGCGACCAGGTCTTCGGCGCCCCACATCAGGGCGATGACCTCGGGCCGTGCGGCGAGGTCGCGGGCGTCGAGCACCCCCGCGGCGGTCTCGCACAACGCGATGACCTCGAACCCGGGCACCGCGGGAAGGGCCGCGTCGGCCTTCGCGACCATGATGCGGCGGTACGGGGTCGCGGCGAGCGCCGCGAGGTCAGCCGCGAAGTCGGGGGTCGACGGCGGGTTGACCCGCACGACGACGCGCGCAGGGTCGAGCGGATGCTCGGCGAGGGCCGCCCGTGCGGCCGGCTTGTTCGCGGGTGCGACGGCGTCTTCGAGGTCGAGGATGACGCCATCCGCCCGGTCGAGCGCCTTCGCGAACCGGTCGGGGCGATCGGCGGGGCAGAACAGCAGCGCCGGCCCGAGGTCGAAGCTCACGCCCGAGCTCATGGGGAGGGGCGCCCGTCGAGCGTCCAGACCAGGGTGCTGCGCACCGCACGGGCGACGATCTCGTCGTCCTGCCGCCGCCCGAGGTGTTCCAGCGTCACGATGCCCTGCCCGGGTCGCGATTCCGACAGCCGCGTGTCGAGCACCGTCGTCTCGGAGTAGAGCGTGTCGCCGAGCCGGAGCGGCGCCGGGAACTGCACTTCGCTGAACCCGAGGTTCGCCACGATGGTGCCCAGCGTGAGCTGGGTGACCGACGCCCCGACGATCGTCGAGAGGGTGAACATCGAGTTGACCAGGCGCTCGCCGAACGGTTGCTGCGCCGCCCAGTGCGCGTCGAGGTGAAGGCCCTGGGTGTTCATGGTGAGCGTCGTGAACAGGACGTTGTCGGCCTCGGTGACGGTGCGTCCCGGGCGGTGCAGGTAGCGCACGCCCACCTCGAACTCCTCGAAGTAGAGGCCCCGCTGCTCGATCTCGCGCATGAGGGTCAACCTAGGCGGTCAGGCCCAGTTCGCGCGAGATCACCATGAGCTGCACCTCGGTGGTGCCTTCGCCGATCTCGAGCACCTTCGAGTCGCGGTAGTGCCGCGCGACCGGGTTCTCGTTGAGGAACCCGTATCCGCCGAAGATCTGGGTCGCGTCGCGGGCGTTGTCCATCGCCGCCTCGCCGCACACCATCTTCGCGATCGACGCCTCCATCTTGAACGGCTTGCCGTGCACGAGCTTCTGCGCGGCGTCGTAGTAGCAGAGCCGGGCCTGGTGCACGCGGGCCTGCATCGTCGCGAGCTTGAACGCAATGTGCTGGTTCGAGCCGATGCTTCGCCCGAAGACGTTGCGCTCCTTCGCGTAGCGCAGGGCCTCCTCGAAGCAGCCCTGTGCGGCGCCGGTGGCGAGGGCGGCGAACGCGATGCGGCCCTCGTCGAGCACCCGCAGGAAGTTCGCGTAGCCGCGCCCCTGCTCACCGAGCAGGTTCGACTGCGGCACGCGCACGTCGACGAAACCGAGCGGATGCGTGTCGGAGGTGTGCCAGCCGACCTTGTCGTAGCTCTCCCCGACGGTGAACCCGGGGGTGCCCGTCGGCACGAGGATCGTCGAGAGTTCGGGCGCGCCGTCGCCGTTCTGGCCCGTCACGGCGGTGACGGTGACGACGCTCGTGATCGCGGTGCCGGAGTTGGTGATGAACTGCTTGGTGCCGTTGATGACCCAGTCATCTCCGTCACGCACCGCGGTCGTCTGGGTGGCCCCGGCATCCGACCCCGCCTCGGCCTCGGTGAGCCCGAAGCCGGCGAGCGCCCGCCCGCGGAGCAGGTCGGGCAGCCAGCGCTGCTTCTGCTCGTCGGTGCCATGGCGGTAGATCGGCTGGATGCCGAGCCCGACACCGGCCTCGAGGGTCACGGCGATGCTCTGGTCGACGCGGGCGAGCGCCTCGACGGCGAGGCAGAGCGAGAGGTAGTCCTTGCCCTGTCCGCCGATGTCGACCGGGAAGGGCAGCCCGAACAGTCCGAGGTCGCCCATCTGGGCGATGATGTCGAGCGGCAGGCGCCGCTCGGTGTCGTACTGGTACGCCGCGGGCGCGACGACCTCGTCGGCGAAGGCGCGGACGGTGTCCTGCAGCTTCTGCTGTTCGGGCGTGAGTTCGTAGTTCATGCGCTCTTCTCCTGCTGATCGGTCTCGGGGTGCTCGGTCGCGAGGTCGACATCGAGGTCGACGATCGCGACAATCTGGTCACGGCGCACGAGGTCTCCGGTGCGCACGCGCAGGCGCAGCGTGCCGGAGTGGGGGGCGAGAAGGGCGTGCTCCATCTTCATCGCCTCGATCGAGAGCACGGGGTCGCCCGCGTCGACGCGGGCCCCGTCTTCCCCGGTGACCGACACGACGGTGCCGGGCATGGCGGCCCGCAGTTCGGGGGCGGCCGGGCCGGTCGACCGGTCGAGCGCGGCGAGGGTGCGCGCGAGGCGTTCGGCACGGTCGGGCACGGGCAGTTCGAGCGTGCGACCGTCGCGGTGCAGCCACACGACGTGACCGCCCCTGACGCGCTGCACGGCGACGAGAGCTGTGGATGCCGGGGCCGGGTCGACGGCGACCTCGCGGATGTCAGCGCCCACCTCGATCCCGTAGCGGGCGGGTCGCGAGACCCCTCCGACGCGCCAGCCGTCGCGCAGGCCCCACGGGCCGGGGAGCGCGGGCCGGTCGCGATGTACCGCGAGCGCGGCGGCGGCGAGGTCGGCTTCCGTCGGTTCGGGGGGCGCGGGAACACCGAGCCGGTCGATGAGGCCGGTGTCGAGTCGCCCGGCCTGCACCGCGGGGTCGGCGAGCAGGCCGCGCAGGTAGTCGATGTTGGTCTCGACCCCGAGCACCGCGAATCCGCGCAGGAGGCCGTCGAGTCGGGCGAGCGCTTCGGTGCGGTCGGCCCCGTACCCGATCGCCTTGGCGAGCATCGGGTCGTAGTCGCCCGAGACGACGAGGCCGGGCACGAGCGAGCTGTCGACGCGTTGTCCCGGGCCGGTCGGCTCGACGAGGCCGAGCACGGTGCCCGTCGCCGGCAGGAAGCCGCGCGCCGGCGACTCGGCGTACACCCGCGCCTCGATCGCGTGCCCGGTGACCACGACATCCGCTTGGGCGAACGCGAGCGGCTCCCCCGCAGCGATGCGCAGCTGCTGCTCGACGAGGTCGAGTCCGGTCACCGCTTCGGTCACCGGGTGCTCGACCTGCAGCCGGGTGTTCATCTCGATGAAGAAGAACGTGCCGGGGTCGGCGTCGGAGATGAGGAATTCGACGGTGCCGGCGCCTTCATACGCGACGCTGCGGGCGACCTCGCACGCCGCCTCGCCGATGCGGGCGCGGGTCGCGTCGTCGAGCAGCGGCGACGGGGCCTCTTCGATCACCTTCTGGTGCCGGCGTTGCAGCGAGCACTCGCGCTCGCCGAGGTGCACGACGGCGCCGTGCCGGTCGGCGAGCACCTGCACCTCGATGTGGCGCGGCGCGGCGATGAGTCGCTCCAGCAGCAGGGTGTCGTCGCCGAACGAGGCGGTCGCGATGCGGCGCGCCGAGACGAGGGCGGCGGGCAACTCCCCCGGGGTGGCGACGACCTGCATCCCCTTGCCGCCGCCCCCGGCCGACGGCTTGATGAGCAGCGGGTAGCCCACCTCGGTGGCCGCCGCCGTGAGGGCGGCGTCGTCGAGTCCAGCCCCCGAGCTACCGGGCACGACCGGCACGCCGCGGCCCGCGACGAGGGCCTTCGCGGCGATCTTGTCGCCCATCGCCTCGATCGCGCTCGGCGGCGGCCCGATGAAGACGATCCCCCGCGCGGCGCAGGCCCGGGCGAACTCGGAGTTCTCCGACAGGAACCCGTAGCCCGGGTGGATGGCGTCCGCACCCACCTGGGTGGCGGCATCCAGAATCGCGGCGATCGAGAGGTAACTCTCCGACGCGGGTGCCGGGCCGATACGCACGGCGACGTCGGCGAGCGCGACATGCTTCGCGCCCGCGTCGGCGTCGCTGTAGACGGCGGCCGAGCGGATGCCGAGGCGCCGCAGCGTCGCGATGACGCGGCAGGCGATCTCGCCGCGGTTGGCGACCAGCACGGTGCCGAACATCCGGGAAGACGACATGGCGCTCACATCCGGAAGATGCCGGCACGCCGCTCGGGCAGCGGGGTGCGCGAGCACACGTCGAGGGCGAGCCCGAGCACGCGGCGCGTGTCGGCGGGGTCGAGGATGCCGTCATCCCACAGCCGCGCGGTGGCGTAGTAGGGGCTGCCGAACCGTTCGTAGTCGTCGCGGATCGGCGCCTGGAACGCGGCCTCATCCTCGGCCGACCACTGCTCGCCGCGGGATTCGAGCTGGTCGCGCTTGACGGTCGCGAGCACCGAGGCGGCCTGGTCGGCGCCCATCACCGAGATGCGGCTGCCCGGCCATGACCAGAGGAACCGGGGCGAGTAGGCGCGCCCGCACATGGCGTAGTTGGCGGCGCCGAACGATCCGCCGATGATGACCGTGAGCTTGGGCACTCGTGCGATCGACACGGCGGTGACCATCTTCGCGCCGTCCTTCGCGATGCCGCCGGCTTCGGCATCCGTTCCCACCATGAAGCCCGCGGTGTTCTGCAGGAACAGCAGCGGGATGCCGCGCTGGTCGCACAGCTCGATGAAGTGCGCGCCCTTCTGCGCCGACGAGCTGAACATGACGCCGTTGTTGCCGACGATCCCCACCGGGTGGCCGTGGATGCGGGCGAACCCGGTCACCAGGGTGTCGCCGTACTCCTTCTTGAACTCCTGGAAGGCACTGCCGTCGACGAGCCGGGCGATGACCTCGCGGGCGTCGTACGGGGCGTGCGGGTCGACCGGCACGATCCCGTACAACTCGTCGGGGTCGGCGATGGGCTCTTCGGGCTCGAGCACCTCCCACACCGGGGCCGGGGTCGGCGGCAGGGTCGCGACGATGCCGCGCACGATCTCGAGCGCGTGCTCGTCGTTCTCGGCGAGGTGGTCGGTGACCCCGGATCGCTTCGCGTGCAGGTCGCCGCCGCCGAGCTCTTCGGCGCTCACGATCTCGCCGATCGCGGCCTTCACCAGCGGCGGGCCGCCGAGGAAGATCGTGCCCTGGTTCCGCACGATCACCGTCTCGTCGCTCATCGCCGGCACGTAGGCGCCGCCGGCGGTGCACGAGCCGAGCACGGCGGCGATCTGCGGGATGCCTTCGGACGACAGTCGCGCCTGGTTGAAGAAGATGCGCCCGAAGTGGTCGCGGTCGGGGAACACCTCGTCCTGCATCGGCAGGAACGCCCCGCCCGAGTCGACGAGGTAGATGCACGGCAGGCGGTTCTCGAGGGCGATCTCCTGTGCGCGCAGGTGCTTCTTGACCGTCATCGGCAGGTAGGTGCCGCCCTTCACGGTCGCGTCGTTGCACACGACGATCACCTGGCGGCCCGAGACGATGCCGATGCCGGCGATGACTCCGGCACCCGGCGTCGGCCCGTCGTAGAGCTCATGCGCGGCGAGCGGGGCGATCTCGAGGAACGGGCTGCCCTCATCCAGCAGCCGTTCCACCCGGTCGCGGGGCAGCAGTTTGCCGCGGGCGACGTGCTTGGCGCGCACCGCCTCGGTTCCGCCTTCGGCGGCAGTGGCGAGGGTGCTGCGCAGCTCGGCGGCGAGCGCCCGCTGCGCGGCGTCGTTCGCGCGGGAGGCCGGTGTCGACGGGTCGTGGCTGCTCGTGATGACGCTCATCGCGGTCCTCCCGACAACAGGGCGAGGCCGGGTTCGGCGAGCAGCGCCCCGACCTCGGCGAGGAACCGCGACCCCTGTTCGCCGTCGACGAGACGGTGATCGAACGACAGGCTGAGGGTGAGCACCTCGCGCAGCGCGATCTCGCCGCGGTACTCCCACGGGCGCCGCACCACGGCGCCGACGGCGAGGATCGCCGCCTCGCCGGGGTTGATGATGGGCGTGCCGGCGTCGATGCCGAAGACGCCGATGTTGGTGATCGTGAAGGTGCCCCCGCGCAGGCGTTCGACGCTCGTGCGTCCCGACCGCGCGACGGTGGTCAGGTCGGTGAGGGCGTTGGCGAGTTCGAGCACGCCGAGGGAGGCGGCATCCGGGATGTTCGGCACGATCAGCCCGCGTTCGGTGGCCGCCGCGATGCCGAGGTTCACGGAGCCGTGCTGCACGATCTCCTGCGCCTTCTCGTCCCAGGATGAGTTGAGCGACGGATGCCGCCCGAGCGCCTCGCAGACGGCGTGGGCGACGAGGGCGAGCAGGGTGATGCGCGTGCCCTCGGCGAGCGGATGTTCGCGCAGCCGGGTCAGCAGATCCATCGTCGGGGTGACGTCGACGGTGAGGAACTCGGTCACGTGCGGCGCGGTGAACGCGCTCGCCACCATCGCTGCCGCGGTGTGCTTGCGCACGCCGCTGATCGGGATGCGTGTGTCACCGGTCGTGGTCGTGGTCGTGGTCGTGGTGGTGGCGGTGGGGCCCGGGGCGACCGAGCCGGCCGCGGCCTCGACGTCGGCGCGGGTGACCAGGCCGTGCTCGCCCGTGCCGGTCAGCGACTCGAGGTCGACCCCGAGGCGACGGGCGAGAACGCGCACCGGAGGCGTCGAGGGCTGACGTTCAGGCCGGCGCTCGTCGACCGGGCGTGACGTCGCCACGGTCGTGGTGGCCCGCGCCCGCGATCGCCGCTGCGGCCGCCCCGAACGTTCGACCGTTGCGCCGTACCCGACCAGGTTCGGCGGCGCGGGCTCGTCGGCATCCGTTTCCGCCCCCGTGTCGGCGAGTTCGAAGGTGACGAGCGGCGCACCGACGCTCACCGTCTCGCCCTCGCGGGCGTGCAGCGCCGTCACCACCCCCGCGTACGGCGCCGGCAACTCCACGAGCGCCTTCGCGGTCTCGACGTCGGCGATGATCTGGTTGAGCTCGACCCGGTCGCCCTCGGCGACGTGCCAGGCGACGATGTCGGATTCGGTCAGCCCCTCGCCGAGGTCGGGCAGCCGGAACTCGCGGCTCGTCACGATCCGACCTCCGCGCTCGCCCGGCCGAGCACGCGGTCGACGCCGTGCAGGATGCGGTCGAGGTCGGGCAGGTGGTGCCGCTCGAGCTTCGCCGGCGGGTACGGGATGTCGTGGCCGGTGACGCGCACCGGGGCCGCCTCCAGGTAGTTGAAGCAGCGCTCGGTGACGGCGGCGGCGATCTCCGCGCCGAGCCCGCCGGAGCGGGCGGCCTCGTGGGCGATGACCAGTCGGCCGGTGCGCCGCACCGACGCCTCGACGGGGTCCAGATCGAGCGGCGACAGCGACCGCAGATCGATGACCTCGAGGTGCACGCCCTCGTCGGCGGCGGCGATCGCGGCGTCGAGGGCCGTCGGCACGAGCGACCCGAAGGTCACGACGGTGACGTCGTCGCCGACGGTGAGCACGCGCGAGCTGCCGAGCGGCGGGGCCGTCGCGAGGTCGGTGGTCTCGTCGACCTCGCCCTTGAGGTGGTAGCGCCGCTTCGGCTCGAAGAAGATCACCGGGTCATCGCAGGCGATCGCCTGGCGCAGCATCGTGTGCGCATCCTGCGGCGTGGCCACCGACACGACCCGCAGCCCCGGGGTGTGGGCGAAGTAGGCCTCGGGGGAGTCGGAGTGGTGCTCGGCGGCGCCGATGCCCCCACCGACCGGGATGCGGATGGTGATCGGCAGGCTCACGGCCCCGCGGGTGCGGGACCGCATGCGGGCGAGCTGGGCGACGATCTGGTCGAACGCGGGGTAGACGAACCCGTCGAACTGGATCTCGCAGACCGGCCGGTAGCCGCGGTAGGCCAGCCCGATCGCGGTGCCGACGATCGCCGACTCGGCGAGGGGGGTGTCGACCACCCGGTCGGCGCCGAACTCGGCCTGGAGTCCGTCGGTGATGCGGTAGACGCCGCCGAGCTTGCCGATGTCCTCCCCCATCAGCAGGACCTTCGGGTCGTCGGTGAGGGCGCGGCGGAGCCCTTGGTTGAGCGCCTTGCCCAGCGTGAGGGTCGTCATCGGGCGCCTCCGTCGTCGTGGGTGTCGATGTGGATATCGATGTGGGTGTCGGAGTCGTCGAACCCGGCGAGGTAGTCCGCGTACTCGGCGCGTTGGCGCTCCAGTTCGGGATGCGGCTCGGCGTACACCTCGTCGAACATCGTCAGCGGTTCGGGGTCGGCGAGAGCGAGGCATCCGGCGCGCAGCTCGGCCGCGGCCGCGGTCGCCGCGCGCTGCACCCGCTCCTCGGCCTCGTCCGTGAGCACGCCGGTCGAGCGCAGGTGAGCGGCGAGGCGGGCGATCGGGTCACGGGCGTGCCAGGACTCGAGATCGGCGGGGTCGCGATACCGCGTCGGGTCGTCGGCGGTGGTGTGCGGCCCCATCCGATAGGTGACCGCTTCGATGAACGTCGGGCCGTCGCCCGCCCGGGCTCGCGCCAGGGCGGTGCGGGTGGCGGCGTGCACGGCGAGAACGTCGTTGCCGTCGATGCGCAGCGACGGGATGCCGAAGCCGGTCGGGCGGTCGGCGAGCGTCCCGGGCGACTGCAGCCCGACCGGTTCGGAGATCGCCCACTGGTTGTTCTGGCAGAAGAACACCACGGGGGCCTGGAACGAGGCGGCGAACACCATCGCCTCGGAGACATCCCCTTCGCTCGTCGCGCCGTCGCCGAAGTAGACGACCGCGACGGAGTCGGCGCCGTCGCGGCGGATGCCCATCGCGTACCCGGTGGCGTGCAGGGCCTGCGCGCCGATGATCACCTGCGGCGTCGCCATCCCCACCGTGTAGGGGTCCCACCCCGACGCCGTCACGCCGCGCCAGACCCGCACCAGGTCGACGGGTGTCACACCGCGGGTGAAGGCCACCCCGTGCTCGCGATAACTGGAGAACACGAAGTCATCCGCTCGCAGCGCGCGCCCCGACCCGATCTGCGCCGCCTCCTGCCCGAGCAGCGGCGGCCACAACGCCAGCTCGCCCTGGCGCTGCAGGGCCGTGGCCTCGAGGTCGATCCGGCGGATGACGACCATGTCCCGATAGAGGGCGAGGAGGGCGGGTCCGTCGACATCCGCGATCACCGCGTCGTAGTCGGCAGACGGAATGCGCTCGCCCGAGGGGTCGAGCAACTGCAGGAACTCCTGGTGTTTCGACATCGTCGTCGTCACGGGGTCACCTCCGACCGGTAGGCCCACGGTAGGCACGTCGTGACAGATAGCTCAAGCGCTTGCATTGGCGATGAGCTATCTGCATGGTTCAGACCCCGGCTGAGGCTGCTACTCTGCGCACGATGCACGACTACGACGCCGTCGACCTCGACCTGCTGCGCGGACTCGCCGCGGACCCGCGGGCCTCCTACGTGGCGCTCGCCGAACGGCTCGGGCTCTCGCGCAACACCGTGCAGGCGCGCATGACCCGGCTCGAGGCCGAAGGCGCCCTGCTGGCGTTCGACCGGCGCATCGACACGCACGGCCTCGGCTACCCGCTCACCGCGTTCATCACCGTCGTCGTGCGGCAGCGCGAACTGCCGCGGATCGCCGAAGAGATCGCTGCAATCCCCGAGGTCGTGCAGGCGCACGGCCTGAGCGGGCACGCCGACCTGCTCGCGATCGTCGTCTGCCGTGACACCGACGACCTGTTCCGGGTCGACGCGCTGCTGCTCGCCATCGAGGGGGTCGTGCGCACGGAGACGGCGCTGTCGATGGGGGAGCTGATCCCCTACCGGCTGCAGCCCCTGGTGGAGAAGGTCAAGTCCGAGAAGGTCAGGTCCGAGAAGGCTCGTCGCTGAGGTCGATCGGCTCGAGCGCGTAACCGGCGGTGTACTTGCGGTTCGGGTCGAGCTCGTCGATGAGGGCGACCAGGCCGTTCTGGATGGCGGCGAGCCGGCGCACGTCGCCGGTCGAGACCAGCTCCATGCCGGCGTCGATCGAGGTGAACCAGGCGCGGAATTCGTCGTCGTGGCGGTAGCGCTTGACGAACGCCGCGTAGCCGGCGACGTGCGGGATGCGCACCGCCGTCTCGGGGATGGTCTCCCAGGTGAGCATGAGCTCGCCGATCGCGCGTTGCTCGGCGGTGAAGAACAGGAACCCCTCGGAGTCGTCGCTGCGCCGCAGGGTCTTCAGCACCTCGTCGATCAGGCGCTGCACCGAGAGATCACGGCCGCCCTCGCCGCTCGACGAGAGCACCGCCTGGCGACGCGCCTCGATCCAGCCGAAGTAGTGCGCGAACAGGAAGGCGGTGGAGGCGACCGCGTAATCGCCGTGGCTCGCGTACCGCTTCTGCGTGCCGATCCACCCGGTCTCGACGAGGTTGAAGATGCGCGACTGCAGTTCGGCAGCCGCCTGCGCGAGGGGTTCGTAGACGCGTTCGGCCGCCTTGATCGCCGACTGTTCGGCGTGACGCGCTTCGCGCTCGACCTCCAGTTCGTGGCTGAGGCGCTGGGTGCGCACCGAGAACAGTCCGGTGACGACGACGCTCGCGACGCTCAGCAGCAGCGCGATGATCGTCAGCAGCGACTCGGTCCCCATGCCTTGGATGTTAGGGCAGCACGGTGTTAGGGCAGCACGGTGTGAGGGCAGCACGGTGTTAGGGCAGCACCGCGGTGGCAACCCGCTCGAGGTAGCCGAGGTCGCGGTGGTCGAGGAATTGCAGGTAGACCCGGTCGGCCCCCGCGGCCCGGGCGACATCGACTTTCGCGATCACCTCCGGGATCGGGATGCCGTACTCGAGCGATGTCGCCACCGAGTAGCGCAGGTCGCCGGGATCCCGCCCCGCCGCCTCCACTGCCGCACGCACGACCGCGAATCGCGCCGCGGCATCCCGGTCGCCGGTGAGGAAGTAGTTGTATTCGGTGGCGAACCGGGCGGCGAGTTCCGGCGTCCGGTTCGGGCCGCTTCCGCCGACGATCACCGGCACGCGCTGCTGCACCGGTTTCGGCAGGGCGGGTGCCGCATCCAGCCGGTAGTGCTCGCCCGTGAAATCGAAGGTGTCACCGACCGGCGTCGCCCAGAGGCCGGTGATGATCGCGAGCTGCTCCTCGAGGATGCCGAATCGCCTCGCCGGGAACGGGATGCCGTAGGCCTCATGCTCGCGCTCGTGCCACCCGGCTCCCAGTCCCAGTTCGACGCGTCCGCCCGACATCGCGTCGACGTTCGCCACCTGGATCGCGAGCAACGCCGGATGCCGGAACGTCACCGAGGAGACGAGCGTGCCGAGACGGATGCGGGAGGTCTCGCGGGCGAGGCCGGCGAGCACCGTCCACGAGTCGCTCGGGCCCGGCATCCCGTCGCCGTCGAACGCGACGAAGTGGTCGGAGCGGAAGAACCCGGCGAACCCGAGTCGCTCGGTCGCTGCGGCGAACGCGAGCTGCTCGTCGTAACTCGCGCCGTTCTGGGGTTCGATGAACGTGCAGATCTCCACCACGCCATCCTCACCCAGGAGCCACGGGACCTTGGTCCATTGTGAGGGCAGCCTTACCTGACTAGGCTCGACGATCGTGACTTCGCGACGTGGGCCCGCCCTCCTGGGTGCTGCGTTCGTCACGGCACTCACTCTCGCGCTCGCCGGCTGTGCCGCCCCGCCGGGTGGTGTCACGACCCCGACGCCGACCGTGGCCGACGATCGGCCGCTCGCCGAACTCGACCTCGTCGCCGACCCGCGCGAGCACGTCGGCGCGAGCACCGCGCAGCTCGCGAGCGAGGCGATCGAGCCGGTCGACGACGATCCCGCCCAGCAGCTCCCCGCGACGGTGACCTCGCGCGACCCGGGCGGCGACAGCGAGGTGACGGTCGCCGACACGTCGCGCGTCATCGCGCTCGACCTGGCGGGGTCGATCGCGGCGAGCGTGTGGGGGCTCGGGTTCGGCGACACCCTCGTCGGCCGCGACCGCTCCACGACCTTCGACGGTGCGGCCGATCTGCCGGTCGTGACCTCGAACGGGCACACGATCGACGCCGAGAGCGTGCTCGCCCTGCGGCCGACGCTCATCGTCACCGACGGCAGCGTCGGGCCCCGCGACGTGCTCACCCAGTTGCGCGAATCCGGGGTGACGGTCGTGTTCGTCGACAGCGAGGCCTCGTTCGACGGAGCCGTGCAACTGGCGCGCGATGTCGCCGCCATTCTCGGGGCGCCCGCGGCCGGCGAACTGCTCGCGGAACGCGTGCGCGCCGACATCGACGCGAAGATCGCCGAGATCGCCGCGATCGCGCCGACCGCCGACGGCGACAAGGTGCGGATGCTGTTCCTCTACTTGCGCGGCGGCTCCGGCATCTACTACCTGTTCGGTGAGGAGTCGGGGTCGGCCGACCTCATCCGCGGGCTCGCGGGCGTCGATGTCGCCGGCGAGATCGGCTGGACCGGCATGCAGCCGATGACCGACGAGGCGATCATCGCCGCCAACCCCGACCTCATCCTCGTCATGACCGACGGGATCGCCTCGGCGGGCGGCATCGACGGTCTGCTGGCGGCGAAACCCGCGATCGCCCTCACCGCCGCCGGGCAGCACCGCCGCTTCGTCGACATGGCCGACGGCGACATCCTCAGCTTCGGCCCCCGTTCCGCCGCCATCCTCGACGCCCTCGCCCGCGCGATCTACGCCCCTTCGGTGGTCGAGTAGCGACCGCAGGTCGCGTGTCGAGACCAACCGCGGGCTGCTCGTGGGTGTGGTCTCGACACGCCCGCTACGCGGGCTACTCGACCACCGAGAGCTAGGCGCGGGGCTCGTACCTGCGGGGCGGGAAGGCGCGGAGCACGAGGGCGCGGAGGGCCTCGAGGTCACCGGCGACGAAACCCTGCGCGCGGGCTTGCACCAGCACGTTGCCGATCGCGGTCGCCTCGACCGGCCCGGCGAGCACAGGTAGTCCGGTGGCGTTCGCGGTGAGCTGGCAGAGCAGCTCGTTCTGCGATCCGCCGCCGACGAGGTGCACGACCTCGACCGCGTGGCCGCTGAGCGCCGAGGCGTCGCGGATCGACTGCGCGTAGGCGGCGGCGAGCGATTCGAGGATGCTGCGCACCAGCTCGGGGCGCGATGCGGGCACCGGCTGGTCGTGGGCGGTGAGCCAAGCCGCGATGCGGGCGGGCATGTCGCCGGGCGCGAGGAAGCCCGGGTCGTCGGCGTCGAAGAGCGCGACCGGCGAACTCACCGCGGTCGCCTGCTCCAGCAGGGTCGCCAGCGAGATCATCGACCCGTCGCGCTCCCAGTCGCGGATGCATTCGGTCAGCAGCCAGAGCCCCATGACGTTGTGCAGATAGCGCACGCGACCGTCGACGCCGCCCTCGTTGGTGAAGTTCGCAGCGCGGCTCGCCTCGGTGAGCACCGGCTTCTCGAGTTCGACGCCGACGAGCGACCAGGTTCCGCACGAGATGTAGGCGTAGTGGGCGTCGGTCGCCGGGATGGCGACGATCGCCGACGCGGTGTCGTGCGTGCCGACCGCGGTCA
>NZ_BNAI01000011.1 GCF_014653215.1 Pseudolysinimonas yzui
GCCTCAAACGACGCCTCGCCCGCATCGTCTACAACCACCTGACCACCGACCAAGCCTCCGCGACCGCCCCCCTCGCGGCCGCAGCTTGACATAGGAGAAACGCATGTTCGTCCGCTCATCCCGCGTGCACTACAGCGCCTCCGACCTCAAGGCTGCGGTCGAGTGCGAGTGGGCGCTCATGCGAAAGCTCGACGCGAAGCTGGGACGCATCGAGGCGATCGAGGAAGCCGACGATCCGATGCTCGCCCGGGCGAGTCTTCTCGGTGGGGAGCACGAAGCCCGCGCGCTCGAGAACTACAAGTCCACCTACGCCGACAGCGTCGTCGAGATCGAGACCGAAGACGCGCGCGCCGACCCCGACATCCTCCGCGCCGCGCAAGAGCGCACCATCGAAGCGCTTCAGCAGGGCAAGGATGTCGTCTTCCAGGCCACCTTCTTCGATGAGCCCGACGACAGCCGCATCGGGTTCGTGGGGTTCGCCGACTTCTTGGTGAAGGTCCCCGCGGAGGGGGTCTCGACACGCGGCCCGGAGGGCCGCTACTCGACCACCGAGGGGGGTGAGTTCGCGTACCAGGTGTGGGACACCAAACTCGCTCGCAAAGCGCGCGTCACCGCGCTTCTGCAGCTCGCGGCGTATGCCGACCAGTTGCGCAAGCTCGGCATCCCGGTTGCTGATGAGACGTACCTGCTGCTCGGCAATGGGGAAGAGAGCAAGCACTCGCTCAAAGACATCGAGCCGGTGTTCCACGACCGGGTCGCACGGCTGAAAGAGATGATCGAGGCGCGGCTCGACGATCCGAATCCCATCGAGTGGGGTGCTGCCGGGTATGTGGCCGATGGGCGGTGCGAGTGGTGTGCGCCCGAGATCGAACGCACCCGCGATGTGCTGCTCGTCGCCGGGATGCGCACCACCGCGCGGGCACGCCTGGCTGAGGTCGGCATCCGCACGATCGATGAACTCGCCGCCTCCGAGGGGCCCGTCGAGGGGATCGGGGATCACGCCCTCGCGAAACTGCGGGCTCAGGCTCGGATGCAACTTCAGGCTCCCGGAGATGACGAGAGCGGGCTGCATCGGGTGGCGTGGGAGATCGCGTCGGCGCAGGGGTTGGCGGCTCTGCCGCCGGCGGATGCGGGTGACATCTTCTTCGACTTCGAAGGGGATCCGTTGTGGACCGCCAACGGGTTGGACTGGGGGCTCGACTACCTGTGGGGGTTGGTCACGCTTGAGGGTCTCGACACGCCGCCGGAGGCGGCTACTCGACCACCGAAAGAAGTGTTCACAGCGTTCTGGGCACACGATCGGAACGAAGAGAAGCAGGCGCTGATCGACTTTCTGGAGTTCGTGCAGCAGCGCCGCCAGCGGCATCCCGGGCTGCACATCTACCACTACGCCGACTACGAGCGGGCGCACCTGCAGGCGCTGACCGCGCGCTACGGGGTGGGTGAGAGCATCCTCGATGAACTGCTCACCGAGGATGTGTTCGTCGACCTGTACCCGATCGTGCGGCGCAGCATCCGCATCTCGGAAGGCTCCTACTCGATCAAACGCCTCGAGCCGCTCTACATGGGCGCCGACGTGCGCACCGGCGACCTCACCAAAGGCGACGAGTCGATTCAGTTCTACGTCGACTACACCGAGCTGCGGGATGCCGGGGCCGAGGCCGACGCGCAGGCGAAGCTCGAAGAGATCCGGGCCTACAACGAGTACGACTGCGTCTCGACCCACCGGCTGCGCAACTGGCTGCTCGAACGGGCTCGCGAGAACGGCGTCGAGCCGGTCAGCACGCGGGTGGCGCGCGAGATCGAAGAGAAAGAGATCGAGCGGCGTGAGGCGACCGTGCGTGACGCGCTGTACGCGCACGTCGACGGCATCCCGGCTGAAGATCGCACCGCCGACCAGCAGGCGATCGCCCTCGCCGCCGCCGCCATCGAATACCACCGGCGCGAAGACAAGACCTACTGGTGGGGGCACTTCGCGCGGCAAGGAATGGATGACGGCGACCTCGCCGACGACCGCGAAGTGTTCTTCATCGAGAAGACCACCCTCGTGTCGGACTGGGCGAAGCCGACGCCGCGGTCTGCTGAGCATCGGGTGATCAAGGTGCGCGGCACCATGGCCGGCGGAGCCCGTGTGCGCGAAGGCGACCAGCCGTTCGCGATGTACGAGCAGCCCGTGCCCGACGTGTGCGGTGAGACCGCGCCCGGGCTGCGCGGCGAGCACGACAAGACACGCATCCTCTCGGTGACCGCGGTGGACGGCCGGCCGGATGCCTACGACATCGAGCTCGACGAGAACGTCGGGCGGGGCGGTGAGCCGTGGACGGCCCTGCCCATCGCCCTCACCCCTGGTCGCCCGATCCCCACGAAGGCGCAGCGCGAAGCCATCCTCAAGTGGGGTGCCCGCGTCGCCGAGTCCCTCGGTGGTCGAGTAGCGGCGCAGCCGCGTGTCGAGACCCACCTCGCAGACCCGGCGCTAGACATCCTTCGGCGGATCCCGCCGCGCATGGTGGATGGCGACGGGCTCGAACCGATCGGCATCGACGGGGTGCCGGCGGCGATCGTCGAGTCGCTCGTGCGGCTCGACCGCTCCTACCTGGCGGTGCAGGGGCCGCCCGGGTCGGGTAAGACCTACGTCGGGTCGAACGTGATCGCGCACCTCGTGACCGAGCTGGGCTGGAAGGTCGGCGTCGTCGCACAGTCGCACGACGTCATCGAGAACCTGCTGGGCAAGGTGCTGGATGCCGGGGTTCCCCCGGAGCGGGTCGGCAAGAAGGCCCCCAGCTCCGGTTACCCCACCCCGCCCCGCTGGACGGTGCTGCCCGGCAACGACGATATCCCTCTGTTCATCGGCGAGCACTTCACCGCCGGGTTCGTGCTCGGCGGAACCGCCTGGGATTTCGCGAACGGCGGCAAAGTGCAGCCCGACAGTCTCGACCTGCTCGTCATCGACGAAGCCGGCCAGTACTCCCTCGCCGACACCATCGCCGTGTCGGTGGCGGCGCAGCGGCTGCTGCTGCTCGGTGACCCGCAGCAACTGCCGCAGGTCACCACGGGAGCCCACCCGGAACACATCTACCTCTCCGCCCTCGGCTGGCTGAGCGACGGGCTCGACGTGCTGCCCGCCGAACTCGGGTACTTCCTCGAAGAGACCTGGCGCATGCATCCCGACCTCACCCGACCGGTGTCGGATCTGTCGTACGAAGGCCGCCTGCGCTCCCACCTGCCCGACACCACCGACCGCCTGCTCGACGGCGTCGCCCCGGGCCTCCACGCCATCCCGATCGACCACGTCGGCAACTCGATCGAATCGGTCGAGGAGTGCGCCGCCGTCGTCGCCCTGGTGAAACGGCACATCGGGATGCCGTGGCGCGATCCGTCGACAGGTCGCGATGACCTGCTGCGGCCGGCCGACTTGATCGTCGTCGCGCCGTACAACGCCCAGGTGGATCTGCTGCGCCGCACCCTCGCTGCCGCCGGGCTCGGCGACGTGCCGGTGGGAACGGTCGACAAGTTCCAGGGGCAGGAGGCGGCGGTCGCGATCGTGTCGCTCACGGCATCCTCAGCGGCGGATGTGCCGCGCGGCATCTCGTTCCTGCTGCAGCGCAACCGGCTCAACGTCGCCATCTCGCGCGGCAAGTGGGCGGCCTATCTCATCCACTCCCCCGCCCTGCGCGACTACCTGCCCCACACCCCGCAAGCCCTCGCCGAACTCTCCGGCTTCATCCGCCTGACCTCCCCCGCCCCCACCGCGGGTTGAGGAGCGCCCGGCTCAGCCGGACGCGTCTCGAAACCCCACCCCTCCACAGCCTGGCCAGTGGGGAGATCTTCCCAATCGTCGTGTATCACCGGTGATACAGTGCCCTCATGGGCGAGCCTAGAACCGTGACCATTCGAGACCTGAGAAATCGAGGCGGCGAGATCCTCGCCGAGGTGGCGCGCGGCGAGGCGATGATCGTCACGCGTGACGGCGAGCCGATCGCCGAGATCCGCCCCCTTCCGCGCCGTGGAGTCTCGACGGCCGAACTCATCGCCCGCCGTCGACACCTACCCGATATCGATCCCGACAAGCTGCGCGCCGACATCGACAGCATCTTGGACCAGTCGCTGTGACCGCCGAACGCGGACTCATCGACACCAATGTCGTCATCCGGCTCGCCCACCTCGACCCTGAGTCGTTGCCTGCCGTCTCGGCAATCAGCACCGTCACGCTGGCGGAGCTTTCGGTGGGGCCGCTGCTGACCACCGATCCTCGCGAGCGCGCGCTACGCCAATTGCACGTGCAGCAAGCCGAATCCGACTTCGAGCCCCTGCCGTTCGATGCCGCGGTCGCTCGCATATACAGCGGAGTAGCGGCCGACCTCCGCCTTGCGGGCAGAAAGCGCGTCGCCCGAGCGTTCGACTCGCTCATCGCTGCCACCGCGATCTCGCACAATATACCGCTCTACACGGCCAACCCCGACGACTTCGCGGCGATCAGCGGCCTCGACGTGCGGACGGTGCGCGAGGCATCGGCCTAGAGGTCGAGCGCGTCGCGTAGGTACATCTGGATGGTGTCGAACGTCTCCTCGTCGACCGCACCCGTCCACCGCAGTATCCGCTCGCGCGCGACGCACCGCGGTTGCTCGGTCATCGCCCAACTCGCGGCACTGAGACCGGTCATCCCGGCCACGGGAACGTGATTCGGCCAGCCCCGGTCGCGTGTGGTCAGCGGGATGACGATGGCCAGCGAGTCGACAGCTTCGAGAGCAGCCGCCGACGAGACGACGACACCCGGACGCACGCCACCCTGCTCACGCCCGCGGGTCGGCTCGAGGTCGACCCAGACCACATCACCCGGCAGAAGGTTCATCAGGGAGAGGGTCGTACTTCGCGAGGTCCTCGTTGGACGCTCGCTCCCAGATCTGTGTCTCCTCTTCGTACTCCGCCCACTGTGCAGGAGTCGTGCGCGCCCGCGCTTCTTTGATCGCGCGGAACCGTTCGGCGCGCTCATCCGCAGCGATGAGCTTCTCGATCACCTGCGCGACGGTGAGATCGGATGCCCGCGCCCGCGCGTTAAGACGGTCGCGGAGGTCTTCCGGCACTTTGATCGTCGTGGCCATCCCGGCAGTATACCCTCGGTATACTGCCGGATTCCGAGGATCTTCCCAGGCCCGACGCCGAGGTTCGTCTGCGAGACTTGCCGAAAATCCGAACAAGTGCCCCGGGAAGTGGCCGCCCGGCGTATCACCCAACGGTCACGCAGACGCCCGCGGGGCTCATCCCCCGCGGGCGTCGCGTATCGTCTGACGCGCCGACGTGAGGGCTAACGCCCGCGGCCCCCTCCGCCGCCTCCGCCGCCGCCCGAGAAGCTGCCGCCGGATGAGCCGCCGCTGAACGACGAACCCGACGAGCCGCTCCAGCCACTCGACGAGCCACCGGTGCCCCAACCGCCGCCGAAACCACCCCATCCACTGCCCGACGACGACGACTTCGCCTTTGCGACGACCGGCCGCGGAGGCTCGGGCGTCGCGCGGCGCAGCTGCTGGATCGTCGAGTTGAGCCGCCACGACGAGAAGTCGCTCGAGCCCGCCCACCAGGTGACGGGCACGTGCGCGGCGGCGGCCTTCACGGTGAGCTCTTCCGACCATTCGCGTTCGATGCCGAAGATCACGGCATACGGCAGCAGGCGCTCGTAGAGCTTCACGAGTTGCGCCTGGTCGTCGACATCCACCCGTTCTGCGCCTTCGGGGCTCTGCAGCATCCGGATGCGGTCCTCCTCGGCGAGCTGCATGTAGTCACGCATGCCGAGCAGGTGATCGTTGGTCTCCCGGCCCCGCGCGCTCAGCGGAGCGACCGTCGAGCGTCGGGCATACGTCGCGCGCGCGGCGAAGAACGCGATGACGGTCGAGATCGCCGTCGCTTCGAAGGCGCCGTCGCCGGCGAGCCGGGAGAAGGCGATGAAACCGCCGATGATCACGACGACCACCGAGAGGAAGAACAGCACCGACCACAGCCCGGTCGGCCGAGGGGTGTCTTGCAGACCGTCGCTCTTGAGCTTCTTGTCGACCGCGCGGTAGACCCCGGTGAGCTTCGTGCCGAGCGTCGTGTTCGACGAGCCGAGCGGGATGCGGCGGCCGGGCTGCGGGTCGGATCCGAAGATCGACTCGACGAGCTGGGTCTCCAGATCGTCGAGCCCGTCGGTGTGCAGCAGCTCGACGGCGAACGGGGCCGAGTCGTCGGTGGGGTGATCGAGCAGCCGCACGTTGCCGCGCACCGCGAGGTCGACGATCTGCGCCGCGAACGCCCGCTCCGGCCGGCCGGCGATGTACGCCGCGACCATCACGTTGAGCCCGTCGGGCGGCGTGTACTGCGGAATGATGATGTCGCTCGCACCGGTGCGCCGGGAGCGGTCGGCCCCCTGGGTCACGCCGGCGATGAACGCGATGACGACGCCGGCCGGGCCGACGATGAACGGCGCGGCCGCCTGCCAGAACGTCGGCGGTTCGTACACCGGCTCGTAGTCGCCGCCGCCGTCGTCGGTCGGCGGAGCCACCACCACCTCACCCGGAACGAACGTGCCCGGGGCGAACGCGATCGCGACGGTGAGCGACTCGTTCGGCACCAGACCGGTGGAGACGGCAGTGAACACCGCCGAGCCGTCGAGCGCCGTGGTCATCGTGAGCGGCTCGTCGCACTCCCCGACCAGCACGGCGCAGTCGGTCGCTCCGGTGAGGGCCGGCACGAGCGACGGGTCGACGCTGAGCGTCATGCTCACGCTCCCGAAGGGCTGCGCCCACCCGGTGCCGTTGACATCCCAATAGAACTCGTCGGCGCCGGTGTCGGCGAACGCCTCCACGACATCCATCTGGCGGTAGCTGATGACGTAGGTCTGCCGACCGTGCACGTAGGTGTCGTCGCCGAGGCCGACGCTGAAGAAGTCGTAGTAGTACTCGGTTGTGTACGGCACCGGCTGGCCGAACTCGTCGACCACCGAATCCACCGCGGTGTGCAGTTGCACGCCGTGCCGGTACTCGGGGATGTCGCGGTAGAACCCCTTGTTCTGGTCGAAGTCGGGGTAGACGGCGACGATCGTCTCGGTCACCTGCAGGTGCGCGTGACCGTCGGCGTCGCGGGTGAGCACGTAGCGCGCGTCGAACGACTCGATCGCGAAGTCGTCGAGGTCGGATTCGGATGCCGTCGCAGCTCCGGCGGGAGCGAACACCAGCGCGGCTCCGAGGGTGACGGTGGCGACGACGCGCGCGAACCTCGGCATTCCCTCACCCTATCGACGGGCGCGTAGGCTCGAACGGTGACCTCCGAGAGCCCCGGACGCCCCCGCCGCGCCAGCCTGGAAGTGCTGCGTGCCGAAGCCCAGGACGAACTCGGCACCGTCATCGTCGAGCGGCTGCGCTCGGGTGAAGACCCGTGGGCATTCATGGACGAGATCCCGACGGTCGACGAACTCGTGGTGCTGATTCTGCGCGCCGAACTGATCATGGCCGACAACTCGCGCCGCCCCACCCCCGAGGTGGATTACCGGATGCTGCGCCAGATCGCCCTCGCCTACCCCGACCTCACCCCGACGGTGTGGTCGATGCTCGACCGCCGCATGGCGAGCGCCTGATGTCGGCATCCGCTCTCGCCCTGTTTACCTTCGACTCCGCGGGTTCCGCGACCGGTTACCGGTTGGTCGACCCCGCCCAGCCAGCGCTCACCGTGACCGAGCTCGCGGCGACCCGCGGCGACGGGGTGTTCGAGACCGTCGGGCTGCACGAGGGTCACCCGATCAAGGCCGCGCGGCACTTCGAGCGGTTCGCCCAGTCGGTGCGGATGCTCGACCTGCCCGCGCAGGACTGGACCATCTGGGATGCCGCCCTGCACGAGGTCGCCGCCGCACTCGACCTCGACCCGTCGAGTGAGGGCTGGGTCAAGATGGTGCTCAGCCGCGGTATCGAAGGCGGCACGACGCCCACCGGCTGGGCCTACGCGACGGCCTCGGCATCCACCGCCTCCGTGCGCGCCGACGGGTTGCGGGTCGTGCTGCTCGACCGCGGCTACCGGCACGACATCGCACAGACCGCTCCGTGGTTGCTGCAGGGCGCGAAGACGATCTCGTACGCCGTCAATCGGTCCGCCTACCGTGAGGCGGCCAGGCGGGATGCCGACGACGTCGTGTTCGTCTCGAGCGACGGGTACCTGCTCGAAGGCCCCACCTCGACGCTCGTGCTGCGCACCGGGATGACGTTGCGCACCACCCGCACCGACGCCGGCATCCTCGCCGGCACCACGCAGGCGGAACTCTTCGAGTGGGCCGCCGGCAACGGGTACGAGACCACCTACGAGTTGCTCACCCCGGCCGACCTCGCCGCCGCCGACGCCGCGTGGCTCGTCTCATCGGTGCGGCTCGCCGCCCCCATCCGTGCCGTCGACGGCACCCCCAAGCCGGTGGATGCCGCCCTCACGGCATCCTTCACCGCCCACCTGCACTCCCTCGCGGGCTGACCTTCCGCGGGTCGAGTGCCCGCGTAGCGGGTGTATCGAGACCGCGCCCCGAGCAACCTCATCCCGCCGCTCGCGGAAACTTCTTCCTACTGAGCGCAGGCAGGTCGTTGAACCGTCCGGCGATGAGCGCTTCCCGTTTCGCCCGCGACCAGCCTTGAATGCGCTTTTCCAGCAGGTACGCGTCGTCGATGCGGTCGAACTCGGCGAACCACATGAGCTCCACCGGAAGCCGCTTCGCGGTGTATGCAGATCCCATGCCCGACGCATGCTGTTCGAGTCGGTGCTCGAGGTTCCTCGTGCTGCCGACGTAGTAGCTCAGGTCGGCACAGCGCAGGATGTAGCAGGCGATCATCCTGACATCGTCGCGCCCTCGCCGTTGCGCTGCCGCCGGCATCCACAGGTCGTCAGCGCGGGCGGGGTCTCGATACACCGCCTTCGGCGGCACTCGACCCGCGGGAACCTCCCGTGGCACTCGACCCGCGAGGGGCGGGCGGGGGTTAAACCACGAACGACCCCGGGTCTAGAAATCCCAGGGCCGTTCAGTGACCAATCCGGCGTCCGCGATCCGCGAGCTCACGGACCGAAGCAGCCTGCGCTCCTCCCGACTATGACGCCAGGGGGCCGCTGAGCCCCGCCCCGTTCTGACCCGAGTATGACCCCGAGTCAGCCGGTCTGCGGTCCCTCGGCCGGCGGCTGTGACACCGTCCGCTTCGGGTTTCGCCGTTTCGGTTGAGACGAGATTACTCAGCCCCACGCGGCGCACAACCCGTCAAGTTTCGCTAGATAGTTGAGAGTTGCGGGTTAAATACTGACGGCGGTGATATCGTCCGCGAAAATCGCTCTTACCCCCGTAATGCGATTCGCGTTAGTGACGAGATCACCGCCGTCTGGCTAGTCCCCCAACTAGTGCTCTTGAAGAGTAGCCAGGATTGTCTATCCCCCGCTGTCCCCAGTGGGGGTGTCCGCACCATGGAGGACAAAACGGGGTACAAAGTCGGAGTGGCCGGGAAGGTGCCGACAACGACGAACGGCCCCCGAAAACCGCGTTCCCACCAGCAAGCTGGGGGTTCGTCGAGCCTCGAGGACCGTTCTGTCGCCTTCAGGTTTCCCTTCCGGCGAACACAAGATTACTCAGCGGTGAACAGTGCGCAACCCGTTAACTTTCACTAGATAGTTGAGGGTTTGCGCGGGGTCTCGACACCGCTACTCGGCCACCGCATCCTTGAGCAGCGAGATGAGCGCCTCGAGCTGCACGGAGCCTTCCGCCGCCTCGAAATCTTCGCCGTCGAGGGCCCGCGCCGCGAGGCCGGCCTTGCTGTCGATGAGCTCCGAGATGCGGCCGTCGATCGTTCCGGCGGCGATGATGCGCCACGCGGTGACCGGCAGCTCCTGCCCGATGCGGTGCACGCGGTCGATCGCCTGCGTCTGCTCGGCGTTCGTCCACGACAGTTCCGCGAGAACGACGTTGGATGCCACCTGCAGGTTGATGCCGACGCCCGCCGCAGTGAGCGAGCAGACCGCGACCGACACCTCGGGGTCGTTGGTGAACGCGTCGAGCGCGAGCGTGCGGGCCTTCGTGGTCTGCTCGCCGCGGATCGACACCGTCTTGAGGCCGGCCTTCTTGAAGAACTTCTCGGCCTCATCCATCACGTCGATGTGCTTCGCGAAGAACACCACCTTGCCGACGTTGCGCGCCAGGTTGACGGTGTAGTCGGCCGCCGGAACGGCCTTCGCCTGCCCGATGCGCCGCACCATCGCGAACACGTTGGTGCCGTCGGCACCTCCCCCACGCGACTCCTCGAGTTCGGCGGCGGCGACCATGCGGATGGCCTCCTCCCGCGACGTGTCGGGGCGCGCCGCGGTGAGGCGCCGGTAACGCTCCACCAGGCGGGCGATGAGCGCCTGCTCGGCTTCGTGGATCGAGCGGCCGGCTTCGCCGTCGAGTTCGACCGGGATGTCGGCGATGCGTCGGGCGGGGATGTCGGCGGCGACATCCACCTTCTTACGCCGCACGATGCCCATGTCGATGACCGCGTTGCGGGCCGCCGAGAAGAAGCCCGGGTCGCCGGGGTTCAGCTCGGTCTCCTCGAGTTTGCGCATGAGGGCGCTCAGCGGCTTCTTGTCGTCGATCCAGCCGAGGTACTGCCAGATCATCCTGAAGTCTTCGATCTGGTTGATCAGCGGCGTACCGGTGAGCGCGACGAACAGCGCATTCGGCGTGACCGCGCGGATGCTCTTCGACAGCGACAGCACGTTCTTGCTGCGCTGCGAGTCCTTGTTCTTGATGAAGTGCGCCTCGTCGACGACCATGCCCTTGAAGCCACGGCGCGAGAGCCACGCCACGTGGCGGTCGAGCACCTCGTAGTTGACGATCACGACGTCGGCGAACGCGTCGATGTCGTCGCCGTCACCGTGCACGACGGTCGCGACGCGATGCGGCGTCCACTTCTCGACCTCGCGCGCCCAGTTGACCTTGACGACGTTCGGCACGACGACGACGAGCGGGTACGAGCCGGATGCCTCGGCGGCGAGCAGTGCCTGCGCGGTCTTGCCGAGCCCGGGCTCGTCGGCGAGCAGGTAGGTGCGGTGGCCGGCGCGGGCGCTCTCGATGAAGCGCGCCTGGTGCCGCATCAGCTCTTTGCCGCCGGCGGCCGCGAGCGAACGCGCCTCGGGCAGATCCATGCTGGCGGCTCCGCCACCCGATCCCATCTCGAACGACCGGAACAGCGGCTCGATGAGCTCCCAGTTCGCGAGGCGCCCGGCGGTCGACGACTTGGATGCCGTGGCCGACGAGAAGTCGGGCGCGAGGAACGGGTTGGCCATCTGGTACTGCTTCACCGACTGCGGAACGACGTGCTTCTCGTCGTCGCGCGTCGCCGGTGCTTCGGTGACGACGATGAGATCTTCGGGCGACAGCTCGGCGCCGGCCTCGAGCAGCATCGCCCGCTTGGCCTCCTGCGCCTGCGGGGTGAGCGGCGCGGTGTCGGTGAGCAACTGGATGAGCGAGGTGTCGCGCGACGCGGTCTTCGCCATGATCGTCGCGATGCCGTCGAGCCGCGTCAGCTCTTTCGTGCGTTCGGCATCCGTCAGCGCCTTGTCGGTCTTGATGCGGGTGCGCTCCTCGCGCACCAACGCGGCGACCACCCGGAACTTGATGCGGTTCGACGGGTTGACCTTGCCGCGCTCGGCGGAGTTCTCGATCGCCCGCACGGTGCGCGCGAGGATCGGGATGACGCCGGTCTCGTCCTGGTGCTGACGCCGCCGCTGCGATTGCGCGTTCGAGCGCTTGCGGGTCGACGACCTCTGCCCCGAAGGACTCTTGCTCTGCCCGGAAGGGCTCATCGGTCTCCTTGGCCCCCGCAGTGATTCGGGAGCCTGCTGTGCGATCCGCTCGGGGAGCGGATCGTATGTGATCCAAGACATGCTCCGCGAAACGTACCCAGACCCGGCTTGACCGGTGGGTGGGGAGCGCGACCAGTCTAGCGCAGCCGGGCCGCGGTTAGGATCGCATGTGCTCTCCACCGCCCTCCGGGTCCTCGTGCGGTGCTGGCCCGCCCTGCTCGCCTGGTACCTGCTGGGGTGGACGCTTCGGGCGCTGGTCATCCGGCTCGCCGCCTTCGTGGCCAACGCCAGTGACCTGTTCGGGCTGCTCATCCTGCCGCTCGCGATCCTCGCCCAACTCGCGGCATTCGTGGGCATGTATCTGGCGATCCGACGGGAGCTTCCGCACCTCGGTCGGGTCGACGACGTCGAGGTCGGCGAAGCGGCCCCGGGCGCGATCCGGCGTTGGCGCGAGACGCTGCTCGCCGCCATCCTGCCGTTCTTCCTGCTCTACGTCGCGTGGAACCTCATCCGCACCGACCTTCTCGACTACTTCGGGTCCGCACTGGAGCAGGCCGATCTGCTCGGTGGCGGCAATGTCGCCAACACGTCGATCCCGCTGAGCGTCATGACGGCCACGCTGGTCGTCGTCGCGTTCGGCCTGCGCTGGCTCCTGGGTCGGTTCGCCGCGAAACTGCCGCGCTGGACGGCCGCGGTCGCCACCTACCTCGAGGCCGTCTGGGTGCTGGTGCTGTTGCTCGTCATCCAGGATCTGGTCGCCCAGGTGCCCCCGTGGCTCGCGACGCGACGGATGTTCGCGTGGGCCGTCGACGGGTGGGCCGGCATCGTCGACTCGTTGCCGTGGCTCGGCACCGTCGGCGATGTCGTCGGCTGGACACTCGGCCAGACCGGCACGCTCATCGCGCTGCCGCTCGCCTGGCTCGCCATCGCATCCATCATCTACTTCGGCACGATGCCGCGCAGCAAGCGTCCCGCGCCCACGACCCTGTCGAAGGCGAGCGAGCGGTGGTCGAGGATGCCGGTGTGGCTGCGGCGCATCGGCACCAGAATCTCGGCCGGGCTGGTCGACCGTTGGGGTCCGGTCGCGCTTGCGGCGCGGCTCATCTGGCGCTCCGGCCCGATCGCGCTCGGCACCTACCTGCTGGCGTTCGCCGTCGTCACCGCGGCCGGCACCTGGCTGACCCTGGGGATCTACCGCCTGCTGGGGCCGCACGAGACCGGCTGGTGGTACGGCGCCAGCGACGCCGTCGAGGTCGTCGTCATGGCGATCACGGGCGTGCTTCAGGTGTGCCTCGTCGCCGCGGCGTTCGATCACGCGCTGCGCAGTGACGAGGCCGAGGCTCTGATCGACGAAGCGGGTGACGTCGTCAGCTCAGCCGCAGCACCCGCGGCAGGGCAGCCGACGAGCTGAGTTCCACCACCGGGTTCAGTACCTCGCCGCGCGGCACCAGGAACGTCATCTGCAGGTCGTACGAGCCCACCTCGCTCAGCGAACAGGTCTGCTCGAACCGGTCGGGCACCCGGTAGTCGCTGACGAAGAGCTCGGAATCCCAGAAGCGTTCGAACCCGGCTTCGTTCGACACGATATGCACCCGGCAGAGGGCGACCTCCGGCGGTTCGACGACGTCGATCGCGAACGTGGCGACCACGACATCCGCCCCCGCGGCGGCACCCACCTCGGCGCCGTCGAGCACCTCGAGAGCGGTGAGCTGGATGTCGGCGCCCGAATAGCGCACCGTCTCACCGAGCTCGACGGCCTCCGGTTGCGGCTGAATCTCCTGGTAGGGGAACCACCGCGGAACGAGCGACACCACGATCGCGGTGGGGATCAGCACACCCAACGCGATGAGGAACCAGCGGTTGCGCCGCACCCACGCGCTCATCGGGCGCCGTCCCGCGGGGTTGCGAGTTCGACCCGGCCGGCGACGTCGAGTGGGGTGAGGTCGAGCGTGAGCTCGATCACGCTGTCGAGTCGAGCATCGATTCCCGGGCTGAGTCGCAGCACCGCCGCGGCGGCGCCGGGCATGGTCTGCACGTCGGCCGGCAGCTCGATGAGGATCGCCCCGGTGACCGGGAATCCGGCATCCGCGACCCGGCCGTCGACGGTGTCGGTGCTCGTGCGGTTCGTGCCCGGGTAGCGCACCCCGGCGATGAACAGGTTCGCCTCGACCCCCGTGCGCTCGATGCGCGCCTCGACGGTCGCATCCACGACGAGCCAGACCCCGGAGGTGGTGCCGGTCCAGGAGTTCAGCTCGACCACCTCGGCGAGGGCGACGTCGTTCACGGTCGCGACGAGATGCTGCGAGACGATCTGGTCGCCCACCCCGCCGGTCACCACGAACGGCGCCTCCACCTGGGGGGCGCCGGGGGTCGAGTACGCCACCCCGAACGCGAGCAGCAGCAGCCCGAGCCCGGCCGGCACGGCGAGCGCGCGTCTCATCGCTGCTCCCGGATGACGATCGGCACCTCGACCGCGACGTGCGGCCGCGCCCACCGGGTGCCTTCGAAGAGGTCGGCCTGCTCCGGGGTCGCGTCGGTGAGTCCGATGCGCACCTCCTCGCCCGCCTCGTACAGGTCGGCGTCGATCATGAAGATGAACTGGATGGTGTCAGGCACCCCGGGGCTGAGGGTCGAGCCGGGGCCGCCATCGCGCACGAGACGGGCCCACGTCGTGCTGCCCGAGAGCAGCACGTCCGGCTCGACGACGCCGGGCAGGGTGAACGCGTAGAACGCGGCCGACCCGAGCGACGACTGCGGCTCGGCCGTGAGGTTCTCCATCGTCGCCACCACGACCAGGAACGTCGTGCCCGGTTCGAGTTCGGTGTAGCCGTCGGGATGGGTGTCGGTGAGATAGATGTCGTCGATCGAGGTGCTCACCCGGTGCCCGGCGTACGGCTCACCGACCGGATGCTCGGGCACGACGGCGCTCTGCAGCTCGACGGTGTCCCAGCCGCCCAGCGGGATGGCGACGAGCCCGCCGGTGAGGAGCACACCGCCCGCGGCGATGACCGGCCACCACGCCCGCAGGTGGCTGCGCAGCGTCATCGGCGCTGGTCTTCGGGGATCGGCACCTTGATGAACCACCCGGCGAGCAGGAAGACGACGGCCGCGACGTACTGCGCGCCCTGCCACAGCGACCCCTCGAACGGCAGGGGCCAGATCGGGTTCCACACGACGGCGATCACCGCGAACAACGGCAACCACCACCACTGCTTCGCCTGGTACGCGAACACCGCGACGATCAGCGCGAAGATCGCGACGACGTACTGCACGACCGTGAACGGGCCGTCGCCCAGCACCGTCACCCCGATGAGCAGGGCGAGGGCGGCGATCAACCCGGGCGCGAGCGCGAGGCGACGGGTGCCGGGATCGGGCTTCGAGCCGTACCGGCCCGCGGGGCGAGAGCTAGATGAGGACATCCCAGCAACCCTACGATGTCGGCCATGGGCTTCTTCGATCAACTGGCCGACTCGTTCCGCTCCGCCGTCGGATCGGTCGACAACGACCTCCTCACCACCGGCATCCTCGGTCGCGCCGACCTGCTCGCCGTCGACCTTTCGGGCACGACGATGCAGTTCGGCAACGGACTCGTCGAACGCAAGTGCACCTTCTCGTTGCAGGTCTACCTCGACGGCGAGACCCCGTACCCCGCGACCTGCGTGCAGCGCGTGCAGGAGATCTACATCCCCCAGCTGGTGCCCGGTCAGACCGCCCTCGCCGTGCGCGTCGACCCGGCNATCCTCGAGAACGGAACGGATGCCGCCGTGGTGCTCGTGGCGAACCAGCCGATGGGGCTCACCTCGTCGGCCGGCGACCCCGTGCAGGCGCTCACCCTGACCGTCGACAAGGGTGCCGAGAGCTACCAGGTGCAGGTCGGCAACGGGGTGCCCAACAGCGCCCTGCCGCTGCTCTTCCCCGGCTCGAAACTGCACGCCAAGATCGGCGACGGTCCCAACGACGTCGTTGTCGACTGGGCGAAGGGCGCCCGCGCCTGACCCTTCCCCCGCGCCCGCAGGCGGCGTGCTGCACTCGGTGGTCGAGTAGCCGCCGCAGGCGGCGTGTCGAGACCCTGTGGGCAACGATCTCCCCTGTGAAGACCGCTCCGCATCGCGCCGCCACGAACGACGATGGGCCATGCCCTTCACGTACATCCTCCGTTGCGCCGACGGCAGCTACTACGTCGGCAGCACCCGCGATCTCGAACGCCGCCTGGCACAACATGCCGCGGGAGAGGGGGCCGTCTACACGCGCCGCCGTCGCCCGGTCGAGTTGGTGTGGGCACACGAGTTCCAGCTCGTCGATGACGCGTTCGCCCTCGAGAAGAAGGTGCAGAACTGGTCACGCGCCAAGCGAGAAGCTCTGATCGAGGGGCGATTCGACGAGCTGCCCGGACTGAGCAGGAGCGCGTATCGCCGACCGGGTCTCGACACGCCGCCTCCGGCGGCTACTCGACCACCGAATCTCGAACCGGGTCTCGACACGCCGCCTGCGGCGGCTACTCGACCACCGAGAACCTAGGCTCAGGGCGTGGATGACGACGTCGCTGTGGAGCGCCTGCGGGCGCTCATCCGGGTGCCGACGGTGTCGCGCGACGACAGCGACATGCAGGATGCGGCGGCATTCGCCCGCTTTCCGCAGGTGCTCGCCGAGCTGTACCCCCGCATCCACACCACCCTCGAGCTCGAGCACCTCGACGGTCCGGGGCTGCTCTACCGCTGGCGGGGCCGCACGACGGGTGACGCGCTCATCCTGATGGCGCACTGGGATGTCGTGCCCGCCGACGAGGAGGGCTGGACGCACGAGCCCTTCGGCGCGGCGTTGACGGTCACCGCGGAGGGCGAGCGCCGGGTGTGGGGACGCGGCGCGATCGACGACAAGGGGGCGCTCGCCGGCATCCTCGAAGCGGTCGACGACCTGCTGGCAGCCGGATTCGTTCCCGAGAACGACGTGTACCTGAGTTTCGGCGGCGACGAAGAGGTGCAGGGTTCCGCCGCCGAGCGCGCCGTCGAGGTGGTGCACGGCCGCGGCGTCGCCGTCGACTTCGTGCTCGACGAGGGCGGCGCCGTCGTGCAGGGGCAGTTCCCCGGCGTGAGCGAGCCGACCGCCGTCATCGGAATCGCCGAGAAGGGCATCGCGACGATCGAGCTGCGCGCCAGCGAACCCGGCGGGCACGCGGCCCACCCGCCCCGCTCGGGCGTGACCGCGACCACCCGGCTGGCG
This sequence comes from Pseudolysinimonas yzui, assembly GCF_014653215.1. Classification (GTDB taxonomy): domain Bacteria; phylum Actinomycetota; class Actinomycetes; order Actinomycetales; family Microbacteriaceae; genus Pseudolysinimonas_A; species Pseudolysinimonas_A yzui. The sequence goes on from NZ_BNAI01000011.1 coordinate 17,044, forward strand.
CACGCCATCCAGAGGGTGTCGCAGCCGACCCCCGCCGTGCTGCCGCCGACCGCGTACCCGATGTTCGCCGCCCTCGCGTCGCGGGCACGTGGCAGCCTCGGGCTGGCGTACCGGCATCCGCGGCTGTTCCGGCCGGTGCTACTGCGCGCACTGGCGGCGGGCAGCGACGAGGCGAACGCCCTCATCCGCACCACCCGGGTGGTCACCCGGCTGCGCGGAGCCGCGGCCGACAACGTGCTGCCCGAGGTCGCCACCGCGTCGGTCAACATGCGCATCGTCGTCGGCTCGACGCTCGATGCGGAGGTCGAGCGCATCCGCCGCGACATCGACGACCCGCGCATCGCGGTGCGGGTCGTGCGCGGCTCCGACCCCGGGCCGGTCGCCCCCGCGGAGGGCCGCCCGTGGCAGCGCCTCGTCGACGCCCTCGCGGTCTCGCACCCCGAAGCGGTCGCGGTGCCTTACGCGATGCTCGGCGCGACCGACGGGCGGCATTTCACGCGGCTCACCCCGGCGGTGTACCGCTTCACGCCGTTCGAGCTGACGAAGGCCGAACTCGCCGGGTTGCACGCGATCGACGAGAGCATCCGCGTCGACGCGTATCTGCGCGGCATCCGCTTCTACCGCGCTCTGCTGGAAGGCGCCTAGGTTCCCGGAGCGGTCTGCGCGATCCAGGCGTCGAGCGCCGACGGCTTGTCGGTGACGATGCCATCCACCCCGTAGCCGAGCGCCTCGACCCAGCGCTCTTCGTTGTTGAGCGTGTAGAGCAGCAGGCCCAGGCCCGCGGCGTGCATCTCGCCTACGGCATCCGGACGCTCGGTCAACGCCGACGACCGGGTCATGATCGCGATCGCGTCGTAGCGCTGCGCGACCGCGACGGGGTCGAGCGGCAGCACCCGGCGGATGAGCACCCGCGGGATGACGGGCGCCGTCTCCTGCAGAGCCGTCACGGTCGCGGTGGAGAACGACGCGAACACGATGCGATCCTGCAGGCCGCGGAAGTAGATGCCGCCCATGAGGTTCTCGATGTCGTCCGTTGCCCAGGTGTGCTTGAGCTCGACGAGCGCGGTCACCTCGGGCGCCCGCGTCAGGATGTCGAGGAACTCGCCCCACATCGGCACCTGCACTCCGGCGAACTGGGGCGCGAACCACGATCCGGCGTCGAGGGTGCGGATCTCGGCGAGCGTGAGGTCGGCGACCGCGCCCGTGCCGGTCGTCGTGCGGTCGACGGTCGCGTCGTGGATGATCACCGGGTAGCCGTCGACGGTGAGCTGCACATCGACTTCGACGAAATCGGCTCCCCCGGCGACCGCCGCCTCGAAGGCCGGCACGGTGTTCTCGGGGGCGCTCGCCCGGTCGCCGCGGTGGGCCGCGATGAACGCCGGCTCACCGGGAGCCCGCAACGGCCCCATCAGGTTCGCGGCGTAGGCCTGGGTCGCGCCGGGCGCGAGCACGAGAACGGCGACGGATGCGATGGTCACCAGAGCGGCGGCGCTCACCCGCAGCAGGTGCCGGTCGGCACGCACGGCCAACGACATCGTCGTCATGGCATCGCCCTCGGGTAGCGGGGTCCCGCGACTCTGCGGGTGCCGATGACGCTACCACGTCCCGTTACCGTTCCGTTACCTCACGTTCACCATTTCGTGACCTTCGGGCGGCCGCGGGGCCGTTACTCCGCGCTCTACGCGTCGCTCCGCGGGAATCGCGCGGAGCAGCGCGCGAATGGCGGAGTAACCAGTTAGATGAGGGCCTTGGTGTGCCAGACGGTCTTGGTCTCGGTGAAGGCGAGGATGCGGCCGAGGGTGAGCGCGGGGATGCCCGGCTCCGGCGAGATCACGCGCTTCAGGGTGTCGGCCGCGGCGATCTCGAGGTCGACCCAGTCGAGGTCTCCCGCACCGGTGAGGTCGAGCGCGTTGACGTCGGCGTGAGCGGCGAGCCACGGAGCGATCTCGGCGGGCGACCCGGTGAGCACGTTGACGACTCCCCCGGGCACGTCGCTCGTGGCGAGCACTTCGGCGAGCGAGATGGCCGACAGCGGGCGCGTGAAGTCCGCGATCGCGACGACGGTGTTGCCGGCGACCAGAGCCGGGGCGACCGCGGCGACGAAACCGAGCAGCGACCCCCCGGCGACCCCCTGCGGCGCGATCGTCACGACGACGCCCGTGGGCTCCGGCACCGAGAGGTTGAAGAACGGGCCGGCGACCGGGTTGCCGGAACCGGCGACCTGGCTGTACTTGTCGGCCCAGCCGGCGTACCAGACCCAGGCGTCGATGGCGGCGTCGATCTGCTTCGCCGCGGCGGCGGCCGACGCACCTTCCGACGACCGGATCTCCTCGACGAACTGCTCCCGGCGCCCCTCGAGCAGCTCGGCGATGCGATACAGCACCTGCCCGCGGTTGTACGCCGTCGCACCCGCCCAGCCGGCGTGTGCGCTACGGGCGGCGACCACGGCATCCCGGGCGTCCTTGCGGGATGCCAGGGCGGCGTTCGCGAGGAACGCGCCCTTCGGGGTCAGCACCTCGTAGGTGCGGCCCGACTCGCTGCGCGGGAACGCCCCGCCGATCGCGAGCTTGTACGTCTTGGGGATCGACAGGCGGGTCATTTGGAGGCTCCCTGCAGGTACGCGGCGAGACCGTGGCGACCGCCCTCGCGGCCGTAGCCCGACTCCTTGTAACCGCCGAACGGGGAGGCGGGGTCGAAGCGGTTGAAGGTGTTCGCCCAGATGACGCCGGCCCGCAGCTTGTCGGCGACGGCGAGGATCTTGCTGCCCTTGTCGCTCCAGATGCCGGCCGACAGCCCGTAGGGCGTGTTGTTCGCCTTCGCGATCGCTTCGGCCGGGGTGCGGAAGGTGAGCACCGACAGCACGGGGCCGAAGATCTCTTCCCGGGCGATCGTCGACGAGGTCTGCACGCCGGTGAAGATCGTCGGCGCGTACCAGAAGCCGTTCGCCGGGATCTCGCACGGAGCGCTCCAGCGCTCGGCGCCTTCGTCTTCGCCGATCTTCGACAGGGCCGTGATGCGATCGAGCTGCTCGCGGGAGTTGATCGCCCCGATGTCGGTGTTCTTGTCGAGCGGGTCGCCGAGCCGCAGCGTCGACAGGCGTTCCTTGAGCCGGGCGACGACGTCGTCGTGCACGTTCTCCTGCACGAGCAGCCGGCTGCCGGCGCAGCAGACGTGACCCTGGTTGAAGAAGATGCCGTTGACGATGCCTTCGATCGCCTGCTCCATCGGGGCGTCGTCGAAGACGATGTTCGCCGCCTTGCCGCCGAGTTCGAGCGTGACCTTCTTGCCGGTTCCGGCGACGGCTTTCGCGATCTCGCGGCCGACGGCGGTCGAGCCGGTGAACGCGACCTTGTTGACATCCGTATGCCGCACCAGCGTCGCGCCGGTCTCGCCCGCGCCGGTGACGATGTTGACGACGCCCTTGGGCAGGTCGGCCTGCTGCAGGATCTCGGCGAAGATCAGCGCCGACAGCGACGTCGTCTCGGCAGGCTTGATCACGACGGTGTTGCCGGCGGCGAGGGCGGGCGCGATCTTCCAGGCGAGCATGAGCAGCGGGAAGTTCCACGGGATCACCTGCGCCGCGACCCCGAGCGCCCGCGGCGACGAGCCGAGCCCGGCGTAGTCGAGCTTGTCGGCCCAGCCTGCGTAGTAGAAGAACCAGGCGGCGACGAGGGGGATGTCGACATCCCGGCTCTCCTTGATCGGCTTGCCGTTGTCGAGGCTCTCGGCCACCGACAGTTCGCGCGCGCGCTCCTGCACGAGCCGCGCGATGCGGAACAGGTACTTGCCGCGGTCGGCGCCGGGCATCTTCGACCAGGTCTTCTCGAACGCCCGCCGGGCGGCGGCGACCGCGCGATCGACGTCGGCGGGGGTCGCCGTTGCGATCTCGGCGACCTTCTTCTCGGTCGCCGGCGAGATGGTGTCGAAGCCCGACCCGGAGCCGTCGACGAATTCGCCGTCGATGAAGAGCCCGTACGACGTCTTCAGATGCAGGATGCTCGTCGACTCGGGGGCCGGCGCGTAGTCGAGGAAGCCCATCAGTCCACCGTCACGTAGTCGGGGCCGCTGTAGCGACCGGTCGTCATCTTCTGCCGTTGCATGAGCACATCGTTGAGCAGCGTCGAGGCACCGAAGCGGAACAGGTGCGGCTGCAGCCACTCCTCCCCCGCGGTCTCGGCGACCGTCACGAGGTACTTGATGGCATCCTTCGAGGCACGGATGCCGCCCGCCGGCTTCACTCCCACCTTCTGGCCGGTGAGCCGGTGCCACTCCTGCACGATCTGCAGCATGAGCAGCGTCACCGGCAGCGTCGCGGCGGGCTGCACCTTGCCGGTCGAGGTCTTGATGAAGTCGCCCCCAGCGAGAATCGACAGCCAGGATGCGCGCCGCACGTTGTCGTAGGTGTTGAGTTCGCCGGTCTCGAGGATCACCTTGAGGCTCGCGTACGACCCGTCGGCGCGGCGGCAGGCCTCCTTGACGGCCACGATCTCTTCGAAGACCTTGCCGTAGTTGCCGGCGAGGAACGCGCCACGGTCGATCACCATGTCGATCTCGTCGGCGCCCGCGGCCACGGCATCCTCGGTGTCGGCGAGCTTCACCCGCAGCGAGGCCCGGCCGCTCGGGAACGCCGTCGCCACTGCAGCGACCGAGATCTTGCCGTCGTCGGGGTCGCCGTGCAGGTCGCCGAGCGCCTCGACGGCCGTTCCGACCATGTCGCCGTAGACGCACACCGCCGCGACGCGCGGGGTCGACGGGTCCGTCGCGTCGGGCGTGATCGCCTTCGACACGAGCGAGCGAACCTTGCCCGGGGTGTCGGCACCCTCGAGCGTCGTCAGGTCGATGAGCGTGATGATCTTGTCGAGCGCCCACGCCTTCGAGGTGGTCTTGATCGACCGGGTGCCCAGACCGGCCGCGCGGGCTTCGAGGCCCACGGCATCCACTCCCGAGAGTCCTTCGAGGTGCAGCCGGAGGCTCTTCTCGGTGAGGTCGCCACCGAGCATCTTGACCGCCCGTTCGGCCGGGGCCAGCGACGTCGCGTCCATCCGAGGAAGTCTACGCTGGGGGCCGTGAGTGAGCAGGCTGAGAACCCGGTGCTGGCTGTGGACTTCGGGGGCACGAAGGTGGAGGCCGCGCTCGTCGTCGGCGACCGCATCATCGACGGCACCCGCACCCGACGCCCCACCGGGCCCGACCGGTCGGCGGCCGAACTCGACGCCGCCGTGACCGAGGTGGTGCGCGGCGCGCTCGGAACCGCGACCGTGACCCGGGTCGGGATCGGCACCGCCGGCCCCGTCGACACCGTGCGCGGGCTCGCCTCGCCGCTCAACACCCCGGGGTGGCGCGATCATCCGTTCCGCGACCTCGTCGCCACGCTCGTACCCGGAGCCGACATCGTGCTCGCCATCGACGGGCTGGCGATCACCCTCGCCGAGCACCGCTACGGCGCCGGTCGCGGGTCGGACAACGTCTTGGGGATGGTGGTCTCGACCGGGATCGGCGGCGGCCTGGTGATCGACGGGCGTGGCATCTCGGGGGCGAACGGCAACGCCGGGCACGTCGGGCACATCCAGGTCTCCGGTTACGACGACCCGTGCGCGTGCGGCCGCCGTGGCTGCGTCGAAGCCACCGCCTCCGGGCCGAACTCGGTGCGCTGGGCGCAGTCGCAAGGCTGGGAGGGCTCGACGGGCGAAGAACTCGCCGCCTCGAGCGACCCGCGGGCCCGCGCCGCCATCGAGCGCTCCGCCCGGGCCGTCGGGCTCGCCATCGCCTCCGCCAGCGCGCTCGTCGACCTCGACATCGTCGCGATCGGCGGCGGCTTCTCGCGTTCCGCGCCCGACTACCTCGACCTCGTGCGCACCGCCGCCGACGAGGGCTTCCCGTTCGTGCGCGCGACGCACATCGTTCCGGCCGCGCTCGGTGACGAGGCCCCGCTCATCGGGGCAGCCCTCCTCGCAGGGTGACGGCGGGGCCGGCTCAGCCGGGCCCGCCGACACGACTCGGCCGCGCGATCGTCGCCACGGCGGCCAGCGGAAGAGTCGCGATCGCGATGAGGATGACGAGGGGCGCCGTCCAGCCGCCGGTCGCCTCGTGGACGACCCCGAGCGCGAGCACGGCGGCCCCCGTCGCGATGTAGGCGAAGGTCTGCACGAAGGCGCTCAGTCGTACCGCGACACGGGCCGTCGTCGCGCGCACCGCGACCTGCACGAGCACGAGCGGGAAGGTGAGGGCGCCGCATCCCACCATCGCGCACCACAGCGCGGGGGCGAGCCCGGGCGCGACGAGCAGCCCCGTCCAGCCGGTCGTGCCGAGCACACCCGCGACGCCGACGATGGCAGCCGCGGGTCGCGGACGCGCGGCGACGAGCGGCACCAGGACGGCCGCCGGGATACCCACCGCGAGCAGAATGCCCAGGTGCGCGCCCGCGGTCGCGTCGTCGAACCCGACGCGCGACGTGAGGATGACGGGAAGCCACGCGGTGCCGCCGTAGCCGACCATCGCGGACGCCAACAGCACCGCCGCGAGCGCCCAGGCGAGCGGCGTGCGGGTGAGGCGCACCTCGGCGTCGTGCGCCATCGCGAGCATCGGCACGTCGAGCGCCGAGGTGCGCGAGCGGCGCGCGAGAGCGAACCACGGACCCGCGGCGATCGCCACGGTGATCGCCCAGATCCCGAGGGTCCACCGCCACCCGATCGCGTCGGAGACCGGAACGGAGAAGAGAGCCGGGCTCGTGCCCCCGATCGCGAAGAGCGTCGTGTAGAGCGCGGTCACGAGGCCGACGCGCGCCGGGAAGAACCGCTTGACGAGCGACGGCATGAGCACATTGCCGACGCCGATCCCGAGCATCGTGACGGTCGTCGAGACGACGATCACGACCGCTTCGCCCGCGAACGCCCGCGTGACCTGGCCCGCGACGATCGCCACGATCGCCACGACGAGGGCGGGTTCCGACCCGATGCGGCGGGCGAGCCAGGGCGTGACGATCCCGGCACCCGCGAAGGCGAGCGGGGGCAGCGCCCCCACCACGCCGAGCACGACAGAGCCGAGCCCGAGCTCCTGCGAGATGATGCCGAACAGCGGGGTGAACGAACTCGTCGCGCTGCGCATCCCGAGTGCCAGCAGCACGATGCCGAGCAACGCGAGGATGCGACCCTCGCGCCGTGGCCCGGCCGTCACCCGACGAGCCGGTCGTGCCAGGCGATCGCCGAGACGTCGGTGAGCGACGCGACCTGATCGACGACGACGCGCTTGCGCGCCGCGTCGTCGGATGCCTCGGCCCAGTCGGCGGCGAAGCCGACATCGAGCCCGCTCGGGTCGGTGAGCAACGAGTCGGCGAGCTCGGTCAGCACCCCGCGCTGCCGGGCGTAGAGCGGCTTACGGGCGTTCGTCGACATGACGTTCGCCGCGACGATGCCCTTGAGCACCGCGATCTCGGCCTGCGTTTCGGGCGGCACCACGACATCCGCTCCGAACCGCGCGAGCGACGCCTGCGGGTACGCCTCGCGGGTCGCCCGTTCGGCGTGCCCGGCGAACCGGCCGATGAGATAACTCGTGAGGTTCTTCAGGCGCGCGAGGTCGCGGCGGCTGCCATCCCAGGAGTCGATCCAGTACTCGAGGTTGTCGAGCCGGTCGAATGCGGCGATGAGCGTGTCGTGATCGAACTCGCCGCCGATCCAGTCGAACATCGAGTTGACGAGCGCGTCGTGGTCGACCCGCGCCCCGAGCGCCTTCACGTCGAGGAAGTCGCCGACGATCGCATCCTCGAAGTCGTGCACCGAGTAGGCGATGTCGTCGCTGAGATCCATCACCTGGGCCTCGATGCAGCGCACCCGCTCGGGGGCGCCGGCACGGATCCACTCGAACACGTCGGTGTCGTCGGCGTAGAAGCCGAACTTGCTGCGGCCCGACGGATCCGGAATGCCCTGCGCCGCCGGCCACGGGTACTTGCACGACGCGTCGAGGCTCGCCCGGGTGAGGTTCAGCCCGTACGACCGGGTGTCGTCGAAGACCTTCGGCTCGAGCCGGGTGATCAGCCGCAGCGTCTGCGCGTTGCCCTCGAAGCCGCCGATGTCGCTCGCCCACTCGGCGAGCGCGCGCTCCCCGTTGTGACCGAACGGCGGATGCCCGAGGTCGTGGGCGAGGCACGCGGTGTCGACGATGTCGGGGTCGAGCCCGAGCCGGGTGCCGAGCTCGCGGCCGACCTGGGCGACCTCGAGGGAGTGGGTGAGCCGGTTACGGGCGAAGTCGAGTCCGGCGGTCGGGCTGAGCACCTGGGTCTTCTGCGCGAGCCGGCGCCAGCCGCTGGAGTGCAGGATGCGGGCGCGGTCGCGGGCGAAGTCCCCGCGGCGGCTGACGTGATTCTCGGGGAGGCGGCGTTCGGCATCCGCCTCCGAGTACCCCGCCGTCACCGGAGCTATCGGCTCAGCCACCGCTGTTGTGCAGTTCGGCTTCGGCGACCTCGGCCCGCATGCCCTCGGCGATCTCGCGGCTGTCGAGCCAGCGGTCGGGCAGGCTCGGCGTCTTCGGGGTTCCGGCGCGGCCGCGCTGGCCTTCCGCGTCGACGCCCGGGTACGGCTGGTCGTGGTCGAGACGACCGAGCAGCTGGTCGATCTCGTCGAGGCTCGACGACATCGCGAGCGCCGCCCGGGTCTCGCCGCCGACCGCGTAGCCCTTGAAGTACCAGGCGACGTGTTTGCGGATGTCGCGCGTCGCCCGCCCCTCGTCCTCGAAGAACTCGACGAGCAGCTCGGCGTGCCGGCGGTAGGCCGCGGCGACCTCGCCGAGGGTCGGCTCGGCCTTCAGCACCCCGCCCTGGGCCCACGCCGCCGGAGGCTCCGGGCGCGCATCGCGCGTCTGGAGGGGCGGTGGGGAGAACGCCGCCGCCAGATCACCGAACAGCCACGGCTTGCCGAGGCACCCCCGCCCGACCACGACGCCATCGCATCCCGTCTCGGCGACCATGCGCAGGGCGTCCTCGGCCGACCAGATGTCGCCGTTGCCGAGCACCGGAACGCTCGCCACGGCATCCTTCAGTTTCGCGATCGCCGACCAGTCGGCGTGGCCCGAGTAGAACTCGCTCGCCGTGCGGGCGTGCAGCGCGATGCTGCTCACCCCCGCGCCCTCCGCGATGCGCCCGGCCTCGAGGTAGGTGAGGTGTTCGGCGTCGATGCCCTTGCGCATCTTGATCGTCAGCGGCACCCGCCCCGCGGCTTGCACGGCGCCCTCGACGATCTCGCGGAACAGGTCGAGCTTCCACGGCAGCGCCGCTCCCCCGCCCTTGCGGGTGACCTTCGGCACCGGGCAGCCGAAGTTGAGGTCGATGTGGTCGGCGCGATCCTCGGCGACGAGCATCGTCACCGCTTCGCGCACCGTCTTCGGGTCGACGCCGTAGAGCTGGATGCTGCGCGGCGTCTCCGACTCGTGGTGGCGGATGAGCCGCATGCTTTCCGGGGTGCGCTCCACCAGAGCGCGCGAGGTGATCATCTCGGAGACGTAGAGCCCCGCGCCGTACTCCCGGCACAGCCGACGGAACGCCGTGTTCGTGATGCCCGCCATCGGCGCGAGCACGACCGGAACGGTCAGCTCGATCGGCCCGATGCTGAGGGGCTTCGCGACAAGGGACGTGGACACCCCTCGATTGTTTCAGACCGGGCTGCGGGGTGCCGGTGCCGGGCTGCCCGCAGCCCCAACTCTCGGAGATTCGGCCGTACGTCCACGACACATCCACGAAGCCCCCGATTTCCGAGAGTTGGCGCAGCGCATCCCGCCACCAGCCCGCAGAATGGTCGGATGACGACCGGCAGAGAGCGTGTGGCGGCGGATGCGGAGGCGCGCGGCATCCCGGTGGAGTTCATCGAGCGGATGCGCGCGTCATCTCTCGAGGAGGCGGCCCAGATTCTCGGGATCACCCCGGCCGACATCGTGAAGTCGCTCGTCGTGCGGCGTCACGACGGCAGCTACCTGTTCGCGCTGGTGCCGGGCGACCGGCAGATCTCGTGGGCGAAGCTACGCGCCGTGGTGGGGGTCAACAAGCTGCGCCTTCCCGAAGCGGAGCTCGCCCTCGAGGCGACCGGATACGAACGCGGCACGATCACGCCGCTCGGGTCGACCACCGCGTGGCCGGTGTTCGCGGATGAACGTATCGCGGGCAAACGGGTGTCGATGGGAGCGGGCGAGCACGGCTACTCGCTGTTCGTGCAGGCGGATGATCTGGTGCGCGGGCTCGACGCGACCCTCGTCGACATCACCGAGGCGCTGTAGGGGTTTCGAGACGCGTGCCGCTGCGCGGCGCGCTCCTCAACCCGCGCGGGAAGTCGGGATGTCGCAGACGTCGCCCTCGCACACCAACCCGGGGTCGCCGAGAGGCTGCAGCACGATCTTCGGGATCTCGCTCACGACGCCTGCTCGACGTCGCCCGCGTGTTCGGCGGCCACCTGCTCCAGGGCCTGCGCGAAGGTCGCCGACTCCTGCGCGCCCGATATGCCGTATTTGCCGTCGAGCACGAAGAACGGCACCCCGCGGATGCCGAGCTCACCGGCCAGCGCCACGTCGGCGCGTACGGCACCGAGGTACTCGCCTGCGGTGAGCGACCGTACGACGTCGTCGCGGTCGAGGCCGATCTCGGCCGCGAGGTCGGCAAGCTCGGGGATGCGGCCGACGTGGCGGCCCTCCTCGAAGTAGGCCTTCATGAGGCGTTCCTTCATCTGCGCCTGCTTGCCGTGGGCCTTGGCGTAGTGGATCGCCTGGTGGCCCAGCACGGTGTTGGTGGTCTGCAGACGCGCGTAGTCGTAGTTCAGCCCGACCGTCGCGGCAATGCCGGTGACCCGGTCGCCCATCGCGGCCGCCTGCTCGCGACTCACCCCCAGGTGACCGGCGAGGAACTCGTCGTGGCTGTGCGCGTACTCGGCCGGGGTGCCGGGCGAGAGTTCGAACGAGTGGTACTCCACCTCGACCGGGACGCCCGACTCGGCGACGGCCGCCTCGAACTTGCGCTTGCCGATGTAACACCACGGGCAGGCGATGTCCGACCAGATGTCGACCTTGAGGGGAACGGAACTCACCCTGGGTTCAACTGCCGTACGGCGGCAGCATTCCCACCGGCGGAGTGGGGATGCCGATACGGCTGAGGCGCTCGATGCGGTTGCGGCGTGCGAACCACTCGACGCCGAGCATCCACAGGCCCACGGTGATGACCTGAGCGACGAGACCGGCGGGGCCGCCGGTGTCTTCGGTGATGCCGGTCGGGCCGAACATCCCGGTGCCGGTGACGACGAAGGCGGCCACGTTGTTGACGGTGTGCATCGCGATGCCCGCCTCGAGTCCGCCCGTGCGGATCGTGACGACGGCGAAGCCGATGCCCATCACCATGACGGTGAGGATGCCCCAGCTGTCGTAGGCGTGGCTGAACCCGAAGAGCACCGCCGACACGATGATCGTGACCGGCGCCCAGCGCACCCAGGCGCCCACCGACTGCAGCAGGATTCCGCGGTACAGGTACTCCTCGGTGGCGGCTTGCACGGGCACGAGCAGCAGCACGATGAGCACCGAGAGCAGGTAGGTCGGCACGTCGGTGCTGAACGGCAGCAGCTCCTCACCGAGCGCGAGCCCGATGCCGAGTTGCCCGGCGAACGTCGCCACCCACACCACGGTCGCCGGGATGAGGCAGACCAGCAGCCAGCGCCAGCGCAGGGTGAAGAGCACCGAATGCAGGATGTTCACACGCACGCCCGAGGGCCGGATGCCGGCGATGCGCAGGGCGAGCGGAACGAACGGCAGCACCAGGATGATCGACCCCAGGCCGAAGACCAGGGTCCACGGCCGCGCCATGTCGGGGCTGATGAGCGCCACCAGGTCGTCGGTCGCCGTCGGGCTGAGGAAGTCGATCGCGCCGGTCGCGTAGAGCACGATGAACAGCGGAACGGCGAGCAGGATGCTGATGCCGAGGAAGAACACCGCGGCCATCAGCACCGCGACGAGCGGGCGCCACCAGCGGTAGGTCGGCTGTGCTCGGTAGAGCCGGTGGTACGGCAGCTCGACGATCGTGACGTCGGGCTCTGCAGGGGTGGATGGGGTGGGCGCGGCAGCGTCGGTCACGCGTCAGTCTTCCTCTTCGAGCTCGTCGATCAGTTTCAACCCGTCACGCGCCCAGGCGATCTCCTGCTCCGCCCGCTGCACGAGGCCCTCGTAGGCGTAGCGCTTGAACGCCGCCGTGCGCTTCCTGTCCTTCTCGGGGGTGACCGCGAGACGCCGGTTCAGCATCGGCGAGGTGGCGGTGTCGATCTGGTGGATCTGCTCCTCCCACTGCGCCAGCTCGCTCTCGTAGTGGGCGATGTGCGCACGCAACTGGGTGCGGGCGGCATCCGGGTCGGCCCACTCGAAGTAGGCGGACTTCAGGTGCATCGCATCTCGGAACCGCGCGTAGGGCAGCGTCGCGTTCATCCAGTCGCGCAAGGCGTCCCGGCCGGCCTCGGTGATGGAGTACTCGCGCTTGGTGCCCTTGGTGCCCCACGGCACCTCCTGCGCGGTGACGACGCCGTCGGCTTCCATCTTGCGCAGCTCGGGGTAGATCTGGGAGTCGGGGGCGTACCAGACGTGCCCCACCGACGAGTCGAACCGCTTGTGCAGGTCGTACCCGGTCATGGCGTCGACGCTCAGCAGCGCGAGCAGCGCGAATCGCAGTGACATGGCGGTGACACCTCAGGCCGGATGCGGAGACGAACGTGTCTCCGCATCCGACCCTAAGGGTTTCAGCCCTTGTAGCCGGTGCGCCAGCCGCCCTGGTACGACTGACGGGCGACCGTCGAGTAGGGAACCGGGCTGACGACGGCGCGCACGGGCAGCTGCTCGTGCTTCTCGACCGTGGCCTTCGACGTGTTGGGGTTCTCGCCCCAGAGCACGCGCAGCTCGGTGCCTTCGGGCACGTCGGGCGAGATGGTCGCGAGCGACAGCGCGCGCTTCTCGTTCGAGCTGTATCCGGTGAACATCGAGTAGCCGACGACGGTGCCATCGGCATCCACGACGGCGTCGTAGTTCGCCGAGCCGTAGTTCGCGAGCGGCAGGTCGAAGAACTTGTGCGACGGACCGTCGACGTCGAACAGCGACGCGAAGATCTTGGTGACGTCTTCGGCATCCCAGGCGAGGGTCACCTTCTTGCGCTGCGACGCCGGGTCGATCTTCTCGAGCGCGTCGCGGCCGATGAAGTCGTGGTCGAACTTGACGAACGAGCCGTAGCCGAGCTCCCACGGGGTGAGGTAGTAGTCCTCGATGTTCGTCGAGACGAACGAGCCGGCGAGGGTGCCGGTCGCCTCGTAGGAGTCGCCGGGAAGCCAGTCCCGGTAGCCCTGCTCTTCGGCGCCCGTGTAGATCGCGGGCAGCGGCGACGGGATCCAGCCCGACTCGAGCGTGTTCGACGGGTAGGCGCGCGAGCCGACCGGCACGAGGCCGAACTCCTTGCCGGCCTCGACGATCGCGTCGCGGATGAAGTGGTGGTCGGCGTACGGGCCCCAGAGCTCGAGTCCGGGTGCGCCCGCCATGCCGTGGCGCAGGGTGCGCACCGTCTTGCCGGCGATCTGCATCGTCGACATGGTGAAGAACTTCAGCTGCTCGAGCGGTCCACCGTTGAGCTTCTCGATGACCGACCAGGCGGCCGGGCCCTGGATCTGGAACCGGTAGTACTTGCGCGACACCGCGTCGCCGTAGGGGCGCGAGTTGGAGCGGCGGTCGACGACGACCTCGAGGTTCTTGTAGCCGCCGGTCTCGCCGTGGTACATGAGCCAGTTGGAGGCCGGCGCGCGTCCGACGTACACGTACTCGTCTTCGGCCTCGCGGAACAGGATGCCGTCGCCGATGACGTGACCCGAGGCGGTCGTGGGAACGTACTGCTTGGCCTTGTCGACCGGGAAGACGGCGGTGGAGTTGATCGCCGTGTCGGAGATCAACTTGATCGCGTCCGAGCCCTTGAGGAAGACGTTGTCCATGTGGTGCGACTGGTCGTAGAGCACCGCGGTCTGCCGCCACGCCTGCTGCTCCTTGATCCAGTTCTGGAAGTCGGCCGGCACGACAGGGTAGATGTACGAGCCGATCTGCGAGTTGCGAAGCAGTTCGACGGGGCTTCCCGCCGCGGCGATGGCTTCGGTGAGGTTCTTTGCCATGGTTCCTTCTCCGTTGAATACCTATGGGTATAGGTGTTAGGTGGGTGTGAAAGGGCCCGGACAGGCCCGGGAGTGCTAGAAGACGATCGTTTGGCGACCGGCGCGGATCACGCGGTCTTCGCAGTGCGCGAGCACGGCGCGGGAGAGCACTTCGCGCTCGACGTAGGCGCCCTTGCGCTGCAGGTCACCGGCGGTGTCGGCGTGGTTCACCCGCACGACGTCCTGCTCGATGATCGGGCCCTCGTCGAGCTCTTCGGTGACGTAGTGCGCGGTCGCGCCGATGAGCTTGACCCCGCGTTCCTTCGCCTTCTTGTACGGCCCCGCGCCGATGAACGCGGGCAGGAACGAGTGGTGGATGTTGATCACCGGCACGCCGACGCCGTCGAGGAAGCCGTCGGAGAGGATCTGCATGTAGCGCGCGAGCACCACCAGGTCGGCGTTGCCCCGCACCAGCTCGATGATCTTGTTCTCCGATGCCGACTTGTCGGCTCCGGCGACGCTCGGCACGTGGAAGAACGGGATGCCGAAGCTGCGCACATCCTCGGCCATGTCGGTGTGGTTGCTGATCACCATCGGCACGGTCATCGGGATCTCGCCGCGACGGTGCCGCCAGAGCAGGTCGAGCAGGCAGTGGTCGCTCTTGGAGGCGAGGATGATGACGCGCTTGGGCGAGGCGCGGTGCGTGAGCTTCCACGTCATCCCGAGGTCCTTGCCGAGCACCTTCTCGAGGTCCACTTCGAGCGCGGGCGAGTTCACCACCAGGTCCGGCAGATCGAAGACCGTGCGCTGGAAGAACTGGCCGCCGTCGGGGTCGTCGGTGTACTGGTCGAGCGCGACGATGTTCGCGCCGTGCTGCGCCAGGGTCGTCGAGACCGCCGCGACGATGCCGGGCCGATCGGCGCCGTAGACGATGAGCACGGCCTGGTTGGAGCGGCCAGGGAGGGCCGACGCCACCGCCTGCTGAGCTTGCGTCATGGTCACAGCTTCTCCTTGAAGTCGCGGATCCACTCGGATGTCGCGGTCAGTCCGCCAAAGGTGTAGAAGTGCAACTTCACCACACCGTGCTTGGCCGGGTCGAGTTTCTTGGCGAGGCGCTTGATGAACTTGTCGGGCCCCGCGGTGCCCATCAGGTTGGTGAGCGACAGCCCGTACTTCTTCGCGATGCCCGCACTCGAGGCGACGCCGAACCGGGCCGCGAACGACAGCAGCCGCTTGATACCGGCCGGGCCGGGAACGCCGACGCGGATCTCGTACGGGATGCCTGCCGCGCGCACCTTCTCGATCCACGCGACGACGGGGTCTTCGTCGAACCCGAACTGGGTGAGGATCGTGCCCGGCGTGCCCTGTTCGGTGAGGGTCGCGTGCTTGCCGGTGATCGCCGTCCACAGCTTCTCGTCGGAGATGTCGGGGTGGCCCTCGGGGTAGCCGGCGATCGAGATGTCCTGTGCGCCGTACTGCTGCAGCAGACCGGTCTTGATGACGTCGTGCGAGTCCTCGTAGGGGCCCTCGGGGGTCGACGGGTCGCCGCCGACCGAGAAGACGTGGGTCGACGTGCCCTGCGCCTGCAGCGCGCCGAGGAACTCCTCGAGCTGGGCTTGCGAGGTCAGGCGACGCGCCGAGATGTGCGGCACGGGGATGAAGCCGCCGTCGAGCACCGCTTTCGACGCGGTGAGGCGCATCTGCAGATCCTCGTTGCCGAGGAAGGTCACGTTGATGCGCGTGCCCTGCGGGATGAGCGGCGCGGCTTCGAGAAGACCGGGCACGTCTTTGCCGGTCATCTCGATCGAGAAGTCTTCGAGCAGCTGGGCGGGAGTGTAAGTCGCCATGAGGGGTGGTCCTTCCGACATCGTCGTCGCGGACAGACTACCTATGGCCATAGGTAATTGTCCAGCGCCGCTTCCGGTGGATGGAACTACCCCTTCAGGTGCTCGGCGAGGTAACCCTTCAGTCGGTCGAGCGACACCCGCTCCTGCGCCATCGTGTCGCGTTCCCGCACCGTCACGGCCTTGTCGTCGAGCGAGTCGAAGTCGACGGTGACGCAGAACGGGGTGCCGATCTCGTCCTGCCGGCGGTAGCGGCGGCCGATCGCGCCGGCGTCGTCGAACTCGATCATCCAGTCCTGGCGCAGGTCGGCGGCGAGTTCCTTCGCGATGGGCGAGAGCTGCTCGTTGCGTGACAGCGGCAGCACCGCCACCTTGACCGGGGCGAGCCGACGGTCGAGCCGCAGCACGGTGCGCTTGTCGACGCCGCCCTTGGTGTTGGGGGCCTCGTCTTCGGCGTAGGCGTCGACCAGGAACGCCATCAGCGCCCGGGTGAGCCCGAACGCCGGCTCGATGACGTACGGCGTCCAGCGCTCGTTGGTGGTCTGGTCGAAGTACGACAGGTCGACGCCCGACTCCTTCGAGTGGGTCGAGAGGTCGAAGTCGGTGCGGTTGGCGACACCCATCAGCTCGCCCCACTCGCTGCCGGTGAACCCGAAGCGGTACTCCAGGTCGACGGTGCGCTTCGAGTAGTGCGAGAGCTTCTCTTTCGGGTGCTCGTAGCGGCGCAGGTTCTCGGGCGTCAGACCGAGGCCGAGGAACCACTGCTCGCACTGGTCGATCCAGTAGGTGAACCACTCCTCGTCGGTGCCGGCCTGCACGAAGAACTCCATCTCCATCTGCTCGAACTCGCGCGTGCGGAAGATGAAGTTGCCGGGCGTGATCTCGTTGCGGAAGCTCTTGCCGACCTGGGCGATGCCGAACGGGGGCTTCATGCGGGCGCTGGAGAGCACGTTGGCGAAGTTCACGAAGATGCCCTGTGCGGTCTCGGGGCGCAGGTAGTGCAACCCGGCCTCGTCGTCGACCGGGCCGAGGTAGGTCTTGAGCAGGCCGCTGAAGGCGCGCGGCTCGGTCCACTGGCCACGGGTGCCGCAGTTCTCGCAGGCGATGTCGGCCATGCCGTGCTCGGGGGCGCGGCCCTTCTTCTCTTCGTACGCCTCGAGCAGGTGGTCTTCGCGATAGCGCTTGTGGCAGCTCTGGCACTCGACGAGCGGGTCGGAGAACACCTCGACGTGACCGGAGGCCTCCCACACCCGCTTCGGCAGGATCACCGAGGAGTCGATGCCGACGATGTCGTCCCGGGTCTGCACCATGAACTTCCACCACTCGCGCTTGATGTTCTCCTTCAGCGCGGTGCCGAGCGGCCCGTAGTCCCAGGCGGACCGGGATCCGCCGTAGATCTCACCGGACTGGTAGACGAAGCCACGACGCTTCGCGAGGGAGATGATCGAGTCGAGCGGGGTGGGCGTTGCCACGGATGGGGCTCCAGAGGTCGGCCGTGCCGGCTTGCACGGCTTTCAGAAAGGGTCGAGGGTGCGAAGTCCCCAGCCTACCGGCGCGCCATCCCCGACACCGCCGCGACTGCTGCGGCGACTTCGGCGACGACCCGTTCGGCATCCTCTGTCGTGAATCCGGCCCCGAAGCTGAAGCGCACCGCCGTCTGCGCGACCTCGGGCGCGATCCCCAGGGCGAGCAGCGCGGGCGAGGGCTCGTCGGACCCGGCGGCGCACGCCGAGCCACTCGAGCAGACGATGCCGCCCATCCCGAGTTCGATGAGCACGGCCTCGCCGGCGGTGCCGGGGAAGCAGAACGAGGCATGGCCGGGCAGACGGTGCCGACGCGATCCGGTGAGGATGCTGCCGGGCACCGCACGCAGGATGCCGTCGATGAGCGCGTCACGAGCGGCGCTGACCTCGGCCGCTTCGAGGCGCCGTCGGGGTCGCTCGGCGAGTGCCGCTGCGAGGGCGACGGCTCCGAGGAGGTTCTCGGTTCCGGCGCGGCGCCCGCGCTCTTGACCGCCACCGTGCACGAGGGGCTCGAGGGGCACGCCGGCCCGCACGAGCAACGCGCCGAAGCCGGTGGGCGTGCCGAGTTTGTGCCCCGCGATGCTCACGGCGTCGACCCCGAGCGCGAGGGGTGAGACGTCGAACCACGGGGCGGCCTGCACCGCGTCGACGTGCATCCGGGTTCCCGCGGCGCGGGCGGCGGCGGCGAGCTCGGGGATCGGCTGCACGGTTCCCACCTCGTTGCTCGCGTACGTGATCGACACGAGGGTCGTGTCGGGCCGGATCGCCGCGGCGAGGCTCGCGGGGTCGATCCGACCCTCGGCGTCGACGGGCAGCACGTCGATCTCGAAGCCGTGGGCGTGGCGCAGGTAGTCGCAGCTCTCGCGCACCGCCTCGTGTTCGAGCGGAGAGGTGACGAGATGCCGCCCGCGGGGGTCGGCCAGGGCGATTCCCTTGATGGCGAGGTTGTCGGCCTCGGTGCCACCAGAGGTGAGCACGATCTCTGCCGGTCGACAGCCGAGTTCTGCCGCGATGCGCGCGCGAGCCTCGGTGAGCGCGCGGGCGGCGCGCTCCCCCGGCTCGTGACGGCTCGACGGGTTGGCCGATTCGGTGCTCGACAGGTAGCTCGTGATCGCGTCGATCACGGCGGGGCTCACGGGGCTCGCCGCGGCGTGGTCGAGATTGAGGCTCACGCGCGCACCTCGCCTTGCCGCACGTCGATGTCGAGCCCGAGGTCGAGCGCGCGAGGGCTGTGGGTGAGTGCGCCGACCGAGATCACATCGACCCCGGTCGCGGCGATCGCGGCGACCGTGTCGAGCGAGACTCCGCCGCTGGCCTCGACGAGGGCGCGGCCGGCGACGAGGGCGACGCCGTCGCGCAACTGATCGGGGGTGAAGTTGTCGAGCATGATCGTGTCGACGCCGGCCGCGACGACGGGTTCGACCTGGTCGAGCCGGTCGACCTCGACCTCGAGGTGCGTCGTGTGGCCGATGCGTTCCCGCGCGGCACGGATGGCGTCGCCGATCGGCACCCCGGCCGCGGCGAGCACCGCGAGGTGGTTGTCTTTCGCGAGCACGGCATCCGACAGCGAGAAGCGGTGGTTGTGGCCGCCGCCATCGCGCACCGCCTGGCGTTCGAGAATGCGCAGGCCGGGAGTCGTCTTGCGGGTGTCGACGATGCGGGCACCGGCGCCGGCCGCCGCCTCGACGTAGCGGGCGGTGAGCGTCGCGATGCCCGACATCCGCTGCGTGAGGTTGAGCGCGATGCGCTCGGCCCGCAGCACCGCCCGCGCGGAGCCGTCGACCCGAGCGAGCACGGTTCCGGCGTCGAATCGTTCGCCGTCGCCGACGATCACCTCGACCCGGGTCGCGGGGTCGACGAGTTCGAAGACCCGCGCGAACACCGTGGCGCCGCTGAACACACCCGGCTCGCGGGCGACGAGCGCCGCCGTCGCCCGCGCGTCGGCGGGCAGGAAGACCTCCGAGGTGAGGTCGCCCCACGGCGCGTCTTCGTCGAGGGCGCGGCGGATGATGTCGTCGATCGTGCTCATGCGGCCGCCTCCACACGCGCCGCGACCGGGCGGGCGTCGTGTGCCGAGCGCGCCCACACGCCGCGCGGCTCGGGGAAGTCGGTGCGGAAATGCGCGCCGCGCGACTCCTCACGGCGCAGTGCGGCGTGCACGAGCAGGCGACCGAGGTCGAGCAGGTTGGCGTCTTCGCGACCGGCGGGCATCGGGTCGTCGGCGCGCCAGCCGGCGAGGGTCGCGGCGGCCTCGCGCAGCCCGGCGGCATCCCGTTCCAGCCCCGCCCGCTCCCACATGAGGTCACGCAGCGCGTCGCGGTCGACCGGGGTCGTCCCGAAGGCCGCCGCGAACGACGAGTCGCCCTCCGTGGTGAGGATGAGCGGAGACCCGGCGATGTCGAGGGCATCGGCGGCACGCCAGGCGAACACGAGCGACTCCAGCAGCGAGTTGGAGGCGAGCCGGTTGGCGCCGTGCACGCCGGTGCAGGCGGCCTCGCCGATCGCGAACAGGCCCGGCAGCGTCGTGCGGCCGTCGATGTCGGTGCGGATGCCGCCCATCGCGTAGTGCGCCGCGGGCGTCACCGGCACGGGCTCGACCGTCCAATCGAGGCCGCGCTCGGCGCACGCCGTCGTGATGCCGGGGAACCGGGCGCGCAGGAAGTCGGCCCCGAGGCCCGTCGCGTCGAGCACGACGGGCCGACCGCCCTGCCGCGCCATCGCCGCCGCGATCCCCCGGGCGACCACGTCGCGCGGGGCGAGCTCGGCATCCGGGTGCACGTCGACCATGAACCGCTCGCCGTCCGCATCCCGCAGCACCGCCCCCTCGCCGCGCACCGCCTCGGAGACGAGGTGGTTGCCCGGCAACGCGAGCGCCGTCGGGTGGAACTGGTAGAACTCGAGATCCGATACCGCCGCACCCGCACGCCACGCCGCCGCGATCCCGTCGCCCGTCGCGACGGCCGGGTTGGTGGTGTGCCGGAACAACTGGCCGGCACCGCCGCTGGCGAGCACGACGGCGTCGCCGAGGATGCGGTGGCCGGCGCCGTCGGCGGCGATCACGTCGACGCCGCGCACGATCCCGTCATCGACGACCAGGTCGGTGACGAAGGTGTGCTCGTGCACCTCGATCGCCCGCCGCCGCACCGCGCGGAGCAGCGCCGACTCGATCGCGAACCCCGTCGCGTCGCCGCCCGCGTGCAGCACGCGGCGGGAGGAGTGCGCCGCCTCGTGGCCGCGCACGAGTTCGCCGTCCCGCTTGTCGAACTCGACGCCGAGGGCGATGAGGTCGCGCACCCGTCCCGGGCCCTCGGCGCACAGCACCTCGACGGCGACCGGGTCGCACAGGCCGGCACCCGCGCGCAGGGTGTCGGCGACATGGCTCTCGACCGAGTCGTCGGGGAACAGCGCGACCGCGATGCCGCCCTGCGCGTACCGGGTGTTGCTCTCGCTGAGCCGCGACTTCGTGACCAGCACGACGTCGTGGTGCTTGCTCGCCCGGTGCGCGGCGATGAGTCCCGCGATTCCGGTGCCGACGACGACGACCCGCATCAGGCGTCCTTCGGCTTCGCCGCGAGCATCCGGTCGAGGGCGACACGTGCATCCGCCGCCACCCGCTCGGGCACGCGGATGACGTTCGGCTTCCGCTCGGCGACCAGTTCTTCCAGCACCCAGGCGAGATACCCCGGGTGGATGCGGTACATCGTCGAGCACGGGCAGACCACGGGGTCGAGGCAGAAGATCTCGTGCTGCGGGTATTCGGCCGCGAGCCGGTTGACCATGTTGATCTCGGTGCCGATCGCGAACGTCGTGGGCTCGATCGCGGCGGCGACGGCCTTGCGGATGTAGTCGGTCGAGCCGGCCTCGTCGGCGGCGTCGACGACCGGCATCGGGCACTCCGGGTGCACGATCACCCGCACCCCGGGGCGATCGGCGCGCGCCTTCTCGACCTGCTCGACCGTGAACCGCTTGTGCACGCTGCAGAAGCCGTGCCAGAGCACCACGCGGGCATCCGTCAGGTCGTCGGCCGTGTTGCCGCCGAGCGGCTTGCGCGGGTTCCACATCGGCATCCGCTCCAGTGGCACGCCCATCTTCTTGGCGGTGTTGCGGCCGAGGTGCTGGTCGGGGAAGAACAGCACCCGCTGCCCGCGTTCGAACGCCCACTCGAGCACCGTCTCGGCGTTCGACGAGGTGCAGACGATGCCGCCGTGCCGGCCGCAGAACGCCTTCAGCGCCGCCGAGGAGTTCATGTAGGTGACCGGGATGATCGGCACGCGACCCTCGGCATCCGCCTCTGTTCCGTACAGCTCTTCGAGCTGCGCCCAGCACTCCTCGACGCTGTCTTCGTCGGCCATGTCGGCCATCGAGCAGCCCGCGGCGAGGTTGGGCAGGATGACGTCCTGCCCGGGCCGGGCGAGGATGTCGGCGGTCTCGGCCATGAAGTGCACGCCGCAGAACACGATGGTCTCGGCGTTCGGCACGGTCTGCGCGGCGTTGGCGAGCTGGAACGAGTCGCCGAGGAAGTCGGCATGCTGCACGACCTCGTCGCGCTGATAGAAGTGGCCGAGGATGACGACCCGGTCGCCGAGGGCGGCTTTCGCGGCGCGGATGCGGGCGTGCAGGTCCGCGGCATCGGCCTCCCGGTAGGCGGCGGGCAGCTCGCCCTGGCGCGGCGCACCGGTCGGGATGACGTCACCCATGCTCGACCCCGGGCCATAGCCGGGGGTGACGTCGAACTCCCACGGCCCCTTCGCGAGGTCGGTGCTGCACGCCTCATCGGGCGCGGAGCGGATGAGCACGTCGATCGAGGTCACTGCGGTTCCTTCGGAGGTGTGAGCGGGCCGTTGTCGGCGAGCTGCAGGGTCGTGTCATAGCGGTAGAGGCGTGGCGGGCGGTGGCGGCCGCCGGGCACCGTCTCGCCGGTGTCGACGAGAACGCCCGAGGCCTCGATGTGGCGGCGGAAGTTGGCGGGATCCAGCGGCTTCTCGAGCACGATCTCGTGCACGCGGCGCAGTTCGGCGAGCGTGAAGGTCTCGCCCAGCAGGGCGTGGGCGATGCGGGAGTACTCCATCTTCGTGCGCAGCCGCCAGAGCGCGTAGCGCACGATGAGGTTGTGGTCGAACGCCAGGTCGGGCAGGTCGTCGGCCGCGAACCAGCGCACGTTGTCGTCCTCGACGCCTTCATCGGCGAGCTCGGTGCGCACCAGCGCCCAGTAGACGACCGAGACGACCCGGCCCGTCGGCGAGCGGTCGGGGTCGCCGAACGCGTAGAGCTGCTCGAGGTACGCGGGGCGCAGCGCCGTCGTCTCGAAGAGCTTGCGGGCCGCGGTCTCGGCGAGGCTCTCCGCCGGTTCGGCGGCACCGCCG
The DNA here is from genome assembly GCF_014653215.1 of Pseudolysinimonas yzui. Taxonomy (GTDB): domain Bacteria; phylum Actinomycetota; class Actinomycetes; order Actinomycetales; family Microbacteriaceae; genus Pseudolysinimonas_A; species Pseudolysinimonas_A yzui. The sequence continues at coordinate 39,900 of NZ_BNAI01000011.1, forward strand.
GGAAGAGCCCAACGACCGGCGAACGGATCGCGGGTGCGCCGCACCAGCGGGATCGACAGCACGGCTTCCTCGCCCTCGGGGCGCAGCGCGAAGATCACCGTCGAGACGGCGAGTTCGATCGCGTTTCGCGTGCTCACGCGCCGCCTCCTCAGTAAAGGTCACTGTGACCCGAACAGAGGATACCACTTACAGTCAGGGCGACCCTAACCGAGGCGTGCCTTAACCGAGAACCCGCGCGACGGCCTCCACGTCGGAGAGGTCGTTCCACAGGTGGAACGAGGCGCGCAACCGCCCGGCGCGGCCCGAAACCCGGATGCCGGCGTCGATCAGCTTCTTCAGGTCGCCGCCCGAGGCATCCGGCCAGGTGACGATCGCCTGCCGCTGCGGCGGGATGCCGACCGCCTCGCACAGGGCATCCCCCAGCCCGCTGGTGAACGCCCACACCTCGGCGATGTCGAGTCCGGCGAACAGCGCGATCGCCGGTTCGGCGCCGATCCACGCCTGCCACGCCGGCGACACGTCGAACCGGCGTGCGTCGGTCGCGAGGTGCATGGCCGGGCCGTACGTGCTCGTCCAGACGTCGTCGCCCGCGTACCAGCCGGCCTGCAGCGGCGTGAGCAGCGGGTCGAAGCGCTCGCTCAGGGTGAGAAACGCGACGCCGCGCGGCGAGCACAGCCACTTGTAGGTGTGGCACACGGTGACGTCGAAGAGGCTCGCGTCGACCGGCAGCACGCCCGCCGCCTGCGTCACATCGCAGAACGTGAAGGCATCGTGCCGTGCGGCGGCCTCGAGGATGCTCGCGGTGTCGGCGACGACCCCGGTCGCCGACTGCACGAGTGAGAACACGACGAGCCAGGTGTCGTCGGTGATCTGGTCGGCGAGCGCCTCGAGGGGCACCACCCGCACCCGGATGCCCGGGCGCTGCAGAAACGGGAACTCGATCGACGAGAAGTCGCCCTCGGGAATCAGCACCTCGGCTCCGTCGGGCACCGCAGCCGCGACGAGGGCGGTGAGCACCGACGTCTGCGACCCGATCGCGACGCGTGACGACGGGATGCCGACGAGACGTGCGTAGGACTCCCGCGTGCGCGCGATCACCGGGTCGTAGCCCTGCGGGTCGCGGTCGGCCGCCTCCCACGCGTTGAGGTCGGCCCGCATCGCGGCGACCGCGGAGTTCGGGGGAAGCCCGATCGATGCCACTGCGAGGTACCCCCGCGGTTCCCGGAACTCGTCGATCGCAGCGGCGAGCGCCGCGGAGTGTGCCATGGCCCGAGTCTCGTCCGCCCCGATCCCCGCGACAAGAGGCCGCCGTCGTCTTGGCGGACTGCTAGGCCTGCGGCGCGTCGACCGCTCCCCCGAAGCGGCGCGCGCGCCCCGCGTAGATCTCGATCGCGTGCCACAGGTCTTGACGGGTGAAGTCGGGCCAGAGGGTGTCGAGGAAGACCATCTCGGCGTACGCCGACTGCCACATCATGAAGTTGCTGGTGCGCTGCTCCCCGGACGACCGCACGAACAGGTCGACATCCGGAAGCTCGGGAACGTACAGGTGCTTCTGCAGCGTCTTCTCGCTGATGCGATCGGGTTTGATGCGCCCGGCCGCGACATCCGCAGCGATCGCACGCACCGCATCCACCACTTCGACGCGCCCGCCGTAGTTGACGCACATCGTGAGCGTGAGGGTCGTGTTGCGGGCGGTCAGGCGTTCGGCGACCTCGAGTTCGTCGATCACCGAGCGCCACAGCCGGGGCCGCCGTCCTGCCCATTTCACGCGCACGCCCCACTCGTGCAACTGGTCGCGGCGACGGCGGATGACGTCGCGGTTGAAGCCCATCAGAAAGCGCACCTCGTCGGGGCTGCGCGACCAGTTCTCGGTCGAGAACGCGTACGCCGACAGGTGGGTGACCCCGATCTGGATGGCGCCGGCCACGACATCCAGCAGGCTCGCCTCGCCGGCCTTGTGCCCCTCAACCCGCGAGAGCCCGCGCCGGTTCGCCCAGCGCCCGTTGCCATCCATCACCAGCGCGACATGCTTCGGCACCGCGCTCGGGCTCATGGCGGGCGGTGTGAGCCCGGTCCAATCGATCGCCAAGCCGGTCACGCGATCGTCCGATCGACGTGTTGCAGCGAGCGCAGGCCGCGCTCGAGGTGGAACTGGGTGTAGGCGGCGACGACACCGGATGCCTGGGCGCGGGTGCGTTCGTCGGCGCCCTCCGCGGTGGGCCAGTCGCCGGCGAGCAGGGCGGCGAGCGTTCCGAGGGTCGCCGGATCGAGGCGCGGCGACCCGGGTGGGGCGACGGCGTCGCTCACGACCCCGCCGAGCTGCACGACGAACGCCGTGTGGCCCGGACCCGCCTCGCCGGTGACGGCGCAGTCGACGAACGACGGCGCCCATCCGGCGATCGACAGCGCCCGCAACAGGTAGGAGTCGAGGGTGAGGCCCGCCGAATGCTCGGCCTTCGCGAGCGAGCGCAGCGCCCCGACGAGCAACAGGTAGTGCTGCAACCCGGCGTCGTGGTCGGTGAGCCGGTCGGCGGCCTCGACCATCGCGGTCGCCGCCGTGAAGCGCGGGTAGTCGTCGACGATGTCGGCGCCGTACGCCCCGATCGACTCCGCCTGCTGCACGATGTCGAGACTGCGGCCCCTGTAGAGCTGCAGGTCGGCGACCATGAACGGCTCGAGCCGCGCGCCGAACCGTGACGCCGTGCGCCGCACCCCCTTCGCCACGGCGCGGATCTTGCCGTGCTTGCGGCTGAGCAGCGTCACGATGCGGTCGGCTTCGCCCAGCTTGTGGGTGCGCAGCACGACCGCTTCGTCGCGATACGTCTGGCCCATGGGGATAAGTCTCCCCCGGATGCCCTGGGAAGATGTGGACGTGACGGTCGCGGTTTTCGAGCAGCAGCGGGGTCGACTGTTCGGCATCGCGTACCGGATGCTCGGCGAAGTCGGTCTCGCCGAAGACGTCGTGCAGAACGCGTGGCTGCGCTGGGACCGGGCAGACCGGGATGCCGTGGCCGAGCCGGGTGCGTACCTCGCGACCGTCGTGACCCGGCTGGCGATCGCCGAGCTGACGAGTGCCCGCGCGCGGCGCGAGGTGTACGTCGGCCCGTGGCTGCCCGAGCCGGTCGACACCTCGGGGGATCCGCTGCTCGGCGCGGAACGTGGCGAGGCGCTGTCGCTCGCCGTCCTGCTGCTGCTCGAGCGGCTCGCCCCTGCGGAACGGGCCGCGTTCGTGTTGCACGAGGCCTTCGACTATCCGCACGCGCGCGTCGCCGAGGTTCTGGAGACCAGCGAGGCGAACGCCCGGCAGCTGTTCTCGCGGGCGAAGAAGCACCTCGATGCCGGTCGTGCCCGACCCGTCGCTCCGAACGAACGCGACCGGCTGTTGGGGGCGTTCCTCGCCGCGGCAGGAGCGGGCGACCTCTCCGCGCTCGAGACCGTGCTCGCGGCCGACGTCGTGTCGATCTCCGACGGCGGCGGCAAGGTGCTCGCCGCACGCAAGGAGGTCGGCGGTCGCGAACGCGTCGCACACTTCCTGCTCGGCGTGCTCGAGAAGTTCGGCCACGGCGTCACGCCGGTGCCCGTCGAGGTCAACGGCGAGCCGGGCGTGCTCGGAGTGCGCGACGGCGCCCCGATGGCGCTGTGGACCGTCGAGGCGGGGGCGGACGGCATCCATCGCGTCTTCATCGTGCTGAATCCGGCGAAGCTGTCACGTTTCTCGGGGCTGTCCGATCTCAGCTAGGGAATCCACCTAGAAGGAGAACAATGACCACGATCCTCGTCACCGGCGCCACCTCCGGCCCGGGAGCCCCGCTCGTCGAACGGCTCCGCGCCGCCGGCCACGACGTGCGCGCCCTCAGCCGCGCCCCCGGCGACGGCCGGATCGTCGGCGACCTGGCGACCGGCGCAGGGCTCGACGCCGCGCTCGCCGGGGCCGAGGTCGTCGTGCACCTCGCGACGAACCGCAGAAAGGACCTGCCCGACACCCAACGACTGCTCGCCGCCGCGCGCTCCGCGGGGGTGACGCACCTCGTGTTCCTGTCGATCGTCGGGGTCGACCGCATCCCGTACTTCTACTACCGCGACAAGGTCGCCATCGAGCAGGCGATCGCCGAGTCGGGCATTCCGTTCACGATTCTGCGGGCGACGCAGTTCCACTCGTTCCCGGGCGAGATCCTCGGGATGCTCGGCGGGCGGCTGTTCCTCGGCGGGCTGAAGATCCAGCCGATCGGGGTGAACGACGTCGCGACCCGGCTCGCCGAACTCGCCACCGGCGAACCGGCCGGGCGGGTGCCCGACATCGGGGGCCCGGAGATTCTCGAGACCCGCGACATCCTCGCCCGCCTGCAGGCCGCGGGTCGCGCGAAGAAGCGGGTGCTGTCGATCCAGTTGCCGGGCACGACGTTCGCGGCGTTCAAGGCCGGGCACCACCTCGCCGGACTCCCCGGCTACGGCACGCAGACCTTCGACGAGTGGCTCGCGTCGGGAGCCACGAAGTGACGGCGGTGCTGCGGATCGGGCTCGCCGTGCTCGCGGCCTCCGCGGTCGTGATCGGAATCTGGAACGCCGTCTGGCCCGAGCACTTCTACGCGAACTTCCCCGGGGTGGCCCTCACCCCGCCGTTCGCCGAGCACTACGCCCGCGACTTCGGCGGAGCGACGATCGGGATCGGCATCGTGCTGGTCGCGGCGACCCTGTTCCCCCGCACGGTGCTCGTCATCCCGGCCCTGCTCGCGCTGCTCGCCTTCGCCCTGCCGCACGCCTGGTTCCACCTCCACCATGTCGGCGACGCGACCCCCGAGGTCGCAGTCCTCACCGTCGGGCTCACTCTCGGCCAGCCGGTGCTGGCGCTCGCGCTGCTGGTGATCGCGACCGTACGCTGGCGCGGCGAGCGACCGCCGCATCGGGAACGGGTGCTACCAATGGAGGCGTGAGCGCGTTCGTCATCCCGTTCTGGGCCGACCTGCTGGCCGTCGGCATCGGGTCCTTGCAGGGTGCGATGTTCGCCGCCCAGTTCCGCGACCGGCGGCTCGACCTGCTCGGGGTGGCGATCATCGGCATCGCGACCGGCTTCGGCGGCGGAATCATCCGCGACCTGCTGCTCAACGAGGTCCCGAAAGCGCTGCAGAGCAACTGGTACCTGCCGGTCGCGACGGGTGCGGCGCTCATCGGGATGCTGCTCGAGCGACTCTTCTCGCGACTCTCGAAGGTCATCACGGTGCTCGACGCCCTGACGATCGGGCTGTTCGGCGCGATCGGCACCACCGCCGCCCTCTCCGCCGGGTTGCCCGAAGTCCCCGCCGTCTTCGTCGGGGTGCTCGCCGCGGTCGGCGGCTCGATTCTGCGCGACCTGCTGCTCGGGATGCCGATCGCCCTCATGCACGTCGGCTCGCTCTACGCGGTCGCCGCGCTCGTCGGGGCGACCACCCTCGTCGTGCTCGTGAACCTCGGCGTCGCCATCCCGATCGCCGCGATCGCCGGGGTCGTGCTGACCTTCACGGTGCGGGTGCTCGCCGTGCTGTTCCGGTGGAGCCTCCCCGAGCAACGGCGGCTCGAGCGCATCCCGCGCCTCACGCGCAAACCGAAGCCGCCGACCGCGGATGCCTGACGCCCTCGCCTCCGATCCGCTCATCGGGCGCCTCCGCGAGGTCGGCTGCGTCTTCGCCGAGGAGGAAGCCGCCGAGATCCGCCGGGTGGTGGGCGACGATGAGCAGCGAGCGGATGCCGTGGTCGCCGCCCGCGGAGCCGGCATCCCCTTGGAACACGCCCTGGGTGTCGCGCTCTTCGCCGGCGTCGAGATCGAGGTCGGCCCCGGAGTCTTCGTGCCGCGCGCCCGCGCCGAGGTGCTCGTCGACGCGGCCGTCGCCGCCCGCCCCGACGCCCGCGTCGTCGTCGACCTCGGCACCGGCTCCGGCGCGATCGCCGCCGCCCTCGCGACCCGCCTCCCCCGCGCCGCGGTATACGGCGTCGACCTCGACCCGCACGCCCTGGCTTACGCCGTACGCAACGCCGCCCGCCACCACTTCACCGTCCACGAAGGCGACTGGTGGGATGCCCTCCCCCACGAGTTACGGGGTCGGGTCGACCTCGCCGTCGCCTACCTCCCCCACGTGCCGACGGCCCGCCTCGCCGACATCCCCGGCGACTACCGCGCCCACGAACCCGACCTCTCCGTAGCCGGCGGCCCCGACGGCCTCGACCCCCTCCGCCACGTGCTCGCCGACCTCGACGAATGGCTGACTCCCGACGGCGTGCTCGTCACCCTCGTCGCAGAAGAGCAGCTAGAGACAGCCCGAGCATTGAGCGAGGGCCGCCGACTCACCCTCGTCGTGGGCTGAGCGACGTGCAACGAGCGCGGGGCCGGATGCGGTTCGCGAGTCAATCGGGGTAGGGGTCCCCGCTCTTGACTCGCGAACCGCATCCGGCTCCGCGCCCCCGAGTTACACCGACGCGAGCGAAAGAGACCCAGAGTCGGCACGCACCGAGCGGTTGACCGCCGACACGACCGCCTTGAGCGAGGCCGTCGAGATGTCGCCGTCGATGCCGACACCCCAGAGGCGCTTGCCGTCGACGTGCAGTTCGACATAAGCCGCCGCCTGCGCGTCGCCGCCCGCCGAGAGGGTGTGTTCGACGTAGTCGTACAGCTTGATGTCGTGGCCGAGCGTGGTGAGGATGCCGAGGAACGCGGCGATGGGTCCGTTGCCGGTTCCGGTCGCCGCCTGCACCTCCTCGCCGACGCGCACGCGGATCTCGAGGTTGACTTCGCCGTTCATGTCGCTGGCGGTTCGGGTGCTGAGCAGCTCGTATCGACCCCATTTGGCGTCTTCGGCGGCGGCGGGCAGGTATTCGTCCTGAAAGGCATCCCAGATCTGCTCACTGGTCACCTCGCCGCCTTCGGCGTCGGTCTTGGCCTGCACGACCTGGCTGAACTCGATCTGCAGCCGACGCGGCAGGTCGAGGGCGTGGTCGGCCTTCAGCAGGTAGGCGACGCCTCCCTTGCCCGACTGCGAGTTCACCCGCACGACGGCCTCGTAGCCGCGACCGACGTCTTTCGGGTCGATCGGCAGGTAGGGAACCGCCCATTCGATCTCGGAGACCGGCTTGCCCTGGCGGGCGGCCTCGGCATCCATCGCCTCGAAGCCCTTCTTGATGGCGTCCTGGTGGGAGCCCGAGAAGGCGGTGTAGACGAGGTCGCCGGCCCACGGCGAGCGCTCGGGCACCCGCAGCTGGTTGCAGTACTCGGCGGTGCGACGGATGTTGTCGAGGTCGCTGAAGTCGATCTCGGGGTCGATGCCCTGCGTGAACAGGTTCAGCCCGAGCGCGACGAGGTCGACGTTGCCGGTGCGTTCCCCGTTGCCGAACAGGCAGCCTTCGATGCGGTCGGCCCCGGCCAGGTAACCCAGTTCGGCGGCGGCGATCGCGGTGCCGCGGTCGTTGTGCGGATGGAGCGACAGCAGCACGCTGTCACGGCGGGCGAGGTGGCGCGACATCCATTCGATCGAGTCGGCGTAGACGTTCGGCGTCGCCATCTCAACGGTCGCCGGCAGGTTGATGATCATCTGGTGATCCGGCGTGGGCTGGAAGTGCTCGATCACGGCGTTGCAGACCTCGACCGCGTACTCGAGTTCGGTGCCCGTGTAGCTCTCGGGCGAGTACTCGTAGTACACCGTCGTGCCGGGCACCGTGGCCTCGTACTGGGTGCACCAGCGCGCGCCCTGGAGGGCGATCTCGAGGATGCCGGCCTTGTCGGTGCGGAACACGACGTCGCGCTGCAGCACCGAGGTGGAGTTGTAGAGGTGCACGATCGCCTGCTTGGCGCCCTTGATCGACTCGTAGGTGCGGGCGATGAGCTCTTCGCGGGCCTGCGTCAGCACCTGGATGGTGACGTCGTCGGGGATGAGGTTCTCTTCGATGAGCTGCCGCACGAAGTCGAAGTCGGTCTGGCTCGCCGACGGGAAGCCGACCTCGATCTGCTTGTAGCCCATCTTCACGAGCAGGTCGAACATGATGCGTTTGCGTTCGGGGCTCATCGGGTCGATGAGCGCCTGGTTGCCGTCGCGGAGGTCGACGGCGCACCACATGGGTGCGCGCTCGATCGTCTTCGTCGGCCAGGTGCGGTCGGGCAGGTCGGTGCTGAACTGCTCGGAGTAGGGGCGGTAGCGATGTACCGGCATCCCGGAGGGGCGCTGTGTGTTCTTCATGGGGTCTGTCTCTCAGGTCGTAAGGTCTGTCAGCCGACGACGAACTCCGCGACGAGGGAGGCTAAGAACTAGACCTCGTCGCGGCAGCTAAGAAGGAGCAGGCCGAAACGCACACATCCAGGGTAGCACCGGTCGCGCGCGCTACTACAGTGAGCATCGTTCGCACCCCTTTGGAGGCTCCCTTGTCACGCACACCCTTGCTCCGCGCCGCGCTCGTCGCCGCCGTGGGTCTCGGCACCGCTGCCCTGCTCAGCGGATGCTTCGGACCCGGCCCGGCACCCGCCGAGACGCCCAAACCCACCCCGAACTTCGGGGCCATCGGGGGCGACGAGTCGCCCGTGCCCCTGGAGACCGGCACGCCGATCGAGCCCGTCGACCCCGACGACTCGGGCTACACGTCGGTCGTCGACGACCTCGGCGTTCTCACCGTCACCGTTCCCGACGACTGGACCGACGTCAACGGCCTGCCGTTCACCACCGACGCCGGGCAGGAGTGGGCCTCGATCACCGTCGCGCCCGACATCGACGGATACCTCACCAGCTGGAGCGAGCCCGGGCTCGAGATCGCGGCGACCGAGACGTCCGGCGTCGACGACCAGGGTCTGCTCGGACTGCTCGAGTCGATCTCGTCGATCTACGCCGAGTGCGAGACCGTCGTGCAGGAGGCCTCGCCGTATGACGACGGCTTCTTCGTCGGATTCGAGTCGGCGTGGGAGGGCTGCGGCCGCTCCAACACGTCGGCGTTCGCGATCGTCGGCACGAACGCGGCCGGCACCCAGGCGATCTTCGTGCGGGCGCAGATCACGTCGGACCTCGACGCCAACGAGGTCTACCTGCAGGTGGTCAACTCGTTCGACACGACGCTCGGCCGGTCGGCGCAGTCCAAGTAGTCCGCTTCACCATTGGCGACGGCCGGCCCTTCGGGGTCGGCCGTTCGTCATGACGGCGGGAAGTAGCCGAGGTAGAGGTCGCCCGCCCCGTCGGGGTCGGCGACGTCGAACGGATCGAACTGCATCCACAGCCGACCGCCTCCGGGCAGCCGGAAGTAGCGGTACGACGAAGCCGTCGACTCCTCGCCGCCTTCCTCGGCCGCCGGACCCTCAGGGGTGTCGGTGGCGGGGGTCTCGGGCCCGGTGGGCTCGTCACCGGCGACCTCGAGCAGCTCCCGCTCGACCTCGTCGGCGGTCATCACGTAACCGAGAGCCGTCAGCACCGAACTCACCGCCTCGAACTCGGTCTTCGACGACTCGGCGGCATCCAGGTAGTACGCGACTTCGGTGCCGTCGGGAATCACGAGGGTCGTGCCGCAGGTCGGGATGACGCGCGTCCAGGTGAGCGCCACCGTCGGGAACCCTTCGGGATGCCGGTACCCGACCGACGTGACCGGCCCGGTTCCGTAGGTCTGCACGATGCGCGGCGACTCGGTCTCGATGAGGCTGTCGATCCACTCGGGGAACTCGTCGTCGCAGTCGGCGATGTCGACGGTCACCGACTCGGCGGGACCGGTGCTCTCCGTCGCGATCACGGCGTCGAGCGCTGACCGCAGCGTGAGGGCCGCGACGACGAGAGCCACCACGAGCGATGCCACCACAACCAAGAGAACGACGCGCCGCCGGGTGAGCGGTGCCGGGGCCGCGTCGGCTTGCGCCCAGGGGGGCGGCTCGCTCGACATAGCCCATACACTAGCGCCGAGATGACTGCCCCCGACCCTGAGCCGACCGCCGCCCGACGGCGTTGGTCGCCCGCGATCGCGCGCCTCCTGGCACGCATGTTGCGCAGCGCGAGCCTGTTCACCTCGATCCTGCTCGGCATCGTCTCGCTGCTCATCGCGTTCTCGGCATTTCAAGCCTCGATCGCCTCCGACAAGGCCAACGACAACCTTGCACTCGCCAACCGGATGAGCACCGACGCGATCAACAAGTCGCAATCAGATCTCGCCGATCACCTGACCGACACCCAGGTGTGGGTCCAGATCGCGACCAGCGGTGACACCCTCGACGCGAGCCCGCTGACGGGGCTGCTTTCGGAACGCTGGCTGGACGCGGCGCGTCGATTCGAGGCCCAGGGCTACGGTACCGACGTGCTCCCGACCGACCAGCGGTACTTCGACGAGCTCAAAGTCGAGTCGGTGGCCTACGCCGACCAGATCAAGGCCGTATACGCGACGGCCGGCGCCTACAGTGCGACGAGCTCCCGACTGACCGGGGCCTCGGTGATCTACTCCGCCGCTCTGCTGCTGCTCACCGTGGCCTCGACCGCTGCCCGCAGCGGCATCAAGTTGGGGCTCAACGTCGTGGCCGTCGTGATCATGGTCGTCGCGATCCTGATCGGATTCGGTCCTCCGGTCGAAGGCCTCGGCTAGACCCCGTCGTCGACGTAATAGGCACCGACGAGGGGCTCCCCCGTGGTGTTGAACAGGAAGCACTGGAACCGCGTCCCGCCCGCGAACGTCGCCCGTGACCCGACGTACCCGTTCACCGCGGCGTTCGGAAGGTCGTCGACATCCTCGGAGATGTTGATGCGATAGGTGAACGTCGTGTCGCAGTAGGTGTCGGCGAGTGCGGCCAGGGCGCGATCGCCGAGGTTGCTGTCGACCGCATCGGTCTGGTCGACGAAGAACACGAACTCGGCGGCGTGCGGTTCGGCGCAGTCGACGACGGTGAAGTCGGTGGGAACGTACTGCGGCAACTCCGAGACGCAGTCGCCCTCACGCAGGTCGGCGAGCTCGAAACTGGCTCCGATGCGGGCTTCCGCCTCGCGCGCGGTATCGATCGAGATGAACGCGCTCACCGCGAAGACGGCAGCGACCCCGACCCCGAGAACGATGGCGACGACGAGCAGCAGGATGTCGCCCCCGGCCCACCGGGAGCCACGCTCGTTCGCGACGGTCACGCCTGCTCCTTGCGCCTGAAATGCGAGCTGCCCGACTGATAGTGTGCGGTCCAGTTCGACCGTGCACGGCGGACGGTTCAGAGACTAGCGCGTTCGGAGGCTCGGTGATCGGCACGTTCCGCGTCGCACTCGCCGCGCTCGCGCTGACCTCGCTCGCGACGCTGACCGCGTGTGTTTCCGCCCCCGACAGCAGCACCGACTGGTCGGTGGAGATCTACTATCAAGACCTCGAGCCGGGTGCCTGCCTCGCGGCGAGCCTCGACGCCGACGCGCTGCCGACCGACGGATTCGACCCCAACGCCTACTACTTCGAGGTCGTCGACTGCGACCGGCTGCACCTCGCGCAGGTCGTCGGCGTCGTCGACATCCCGGCCGCGCCGGAGTGGAGCGAATACGGCACCACCGACGGTCCGGCCATCGCCGAATCCGACGAATGGGTGACCGGGGTCTGCCGCGCCTACGAGCTGTTCGTCGCCGCCCACCTCGCCGCCGTCGACCCCGCAGAGGAGCTGCAGGTCAGCATCAACTACGCGACGATCGGCGACCCCCGCCTGGGCGCCTGCATCGCCCACGAGCCCGGCTTCACGCCGATGGAGGCAGTGGTCGACATCGCCGCGATGATGGTGACGGCCAACGAGGTGGTCCTAGGCGACGACGTTCCGGCGTTCGCGGAGGGATGGTTCGACGCGACCGGCGAGGGGGGCCCGATCTCGTGGGACGAGCTGGACGAGGGCGCCTGCGTCTCGGAGTTCCTCAGCCCCGACGAAGACACCTACCCGGTCGTCGCCTGCTCCGAGCCGCACGCCGCCCAGTTCCTGCGCTGGGTTCCGATGCCGGCCGACTGGGACGGCGCCTACCTCGGGGATGCCGAGGCGGCCGCGGTCGTCGAAACGCAGTGCGCGACATTCCAGGCGGCGATCGCCGAGCGACCCGACCTGGTGACCGGAGTCATCGTCGAGGCGAGTTCGGTGAACGCCGAGTACGTCGTCGACGAGGTGCTGCTGGCGCAGTGCTGGGCGCGGGTGGCCGACGGCTCCTCGCTCACCGTCGACCTCGCGCCCCTGCTGTAGGTCAGTCGACGGCCAGCGCCTCGATCGGCGAGACGCGTACCGCCGATCGAGCCGGCGCCCACGATGCGATCGCCGTGATCGCGGCGCCGGCCAGCACGATGAGCGCGACCGCGAGCCACGGCATCCCCGGGATCACGATGCCTTCGGTCGCCGAGCCGAGCAGCGACTGCGCCCCCGCCCAGCCGTAGAACGCACCGAGCACCAGTCCGAGCGCGACGGCCGAGAAGGTGAGCTGCGCACTCTCGGCGAGCACCATGCGACGCACCTGCGGCACGGTGAAGCCGAGCGCACGCAACAGCCCGAGCTCGCGCCGACGCTGCAACACGCTGAGGACGAGATTGTTCACGAGGCCGACCGCCGCGATGAGTCCGCTGAAGCCGACGAGCACCGAGAAGACCGCCGTCGTCGCGGTGAGCATCGGGTCGACTCCCTGGTACACCTCGGGTTGCTGCGCCTGAGCCACCCGGATCGACGTCTCGAAGCCCGCCATCGCGACGGCGAACATCGTGACGAGCGTGACGCCGATCACGAGCCCGATCGTCGCACGGGAGCTGCGCTGCGGATGCCGCACCGCATTCTCGGCCGCGAGTCGCGCCGGCGCCGAACGACCGGAGAGTCGCCCGGCGACCCGCAGAACGGGGGGCATGACGACATCCGCCCCCAGCACGATTCCGCTGAACGACAGGATGCCGCCGACCAGCCCGATCAGGATCGCGGCCGGATGCATCAGCCCGAGCACGACGCCCGCGCCGAGCAGCACGAAGCCGAGGATCGCCAGCACCAGAGCCGTGCGGTTGCGACCCGGGCGGGCCAGGGTCTGCTCGCGACTGAGCTCCTCGCTCCGGCCGAGCGCCTCGAGCGGGGTGACGGTCGTGACCCGACGCGAACCCACCCACGAGGCCGCCCAGGTGGTGAACACCACCCCGACCACCGGCACGAGGATGACCCGCTCGGCGAAGGTGTAGCCCGCGTCGGGGATCGCCCCGGTCGCGACCGCGATCCGCTCGGTCGCGACGGCGACCGCCGTACCCGCCACCCCGCCGAGGAGCGATCCGAGGATGCCGACGGCAAGGCCTTCCCGCGCGATCCGGCCACGCTCCCGGCGCGCCGACGAGCCGAGCAGCCGCAGCAGCGCGATGCTGCGCACCCGGCCCGCGACGATCGTCGAGAAGGTGTTCGCGGTGACGACCGCGGCGACGTACACCGAGATGACGATGAACACGAAGGCGAGCACCCGCAGCATGATCGCGACCGTGGTGCTGGAGCCGGTGACGTCATCCTGCTGGATGACCGCGGAGAGCGCGCCGGTGATCTGCAACAACGCCACCCCGAACGCCGAGCCGAGAGCCGCAACGAGCACGCTCGCGCCGTGCCCGCGCGTGCGGTTCACGACGTCACCTCGAGGGAGAGCATGAACGCCGAGATCTCCTCTGCCGTCGAGCGCGGCCGGTCGGCGACGATGCGTCCGTCGCCCAGCACGACCACCCGGTCGGCGTGGCTCGCCGCGACGGGGTCGTGGGTGACCATGACGATCGTCTGCCCGTGACGGGTGGCGGCATCCCGCAGCAGCGCGAGCACGTCGCGCCCGGTCTTCGAGTCGAGGTTGCCGGTCGGCTCGTCGGCGAACACCACCTCGGGTCGGGTGGCGAGGGCCCGGGCGATGGCGACGCGCTGCTGCTGGCCGCCGGAGAGTTCGTGCGGGCGATGCGTCAGCCGGTCGCTCAGGCCGAGCGAGACGATCAGCTCGTCGATGAACTTCTGCTCCCGGATGTCGGGGCGGCGGCCGTCGAGTTCGAACGGCAACAGCAGGTTGCCGCGCACGTCGAGCGTCGGCACGAGGTTGAAGGACTGGAACACGAACCCCACCCGACGGCGCCGCACGAGCGTGAGCTGGGCGTCCGGCATCCGCCCGATCTCGATCGCGCCGAGCCACGCCTCCCCGCTCGTCGGAGCGTCGAGGCCAGCCATGATGTGCATGAGCGTCGACTTGCCCGACCCCGAGGGGCCCATGATCGCGGTGAACTCGCCACGACGGATGTCGAGGGTCACGTCGCGCAGGGCGTGCACCTCGGCGGATGAGCGGCCATAGGTCTTCGTGAGGCTGCGCGCGCGGGCGGCAGGAGTGTCTGTCTGCATGGCTCGACGCTACGAACGGGGCGGGCCGCGGCGCGTCCGGCGCGGGGATGACCCGCGACCTCCTCGCGGATGATCGGCCTGACGTTCGACTCAGCCGAAACGTTGGCTGGTGGCGAGGGCCCGACGTGACGAAACTGGGGGCATGAGACCTGCGCGCGCCCTCATCCTGCTCGCCGCCCCCGTTCTGCTGCTCGCCGCGTGTGCGACCCCCGCGGACCCGGGCGCCGGCGACGTCGTGCCCGGCGGACCGGGTGAGCCGCAACCGATCGCGGCCCCCGGGGAGGTCATCGGCCAGGGCACCGTGCTGCAACTCGACGGCGAGGACGCGCAGTTCTGCCTCGGCCCCGTCATGGAGTCCTACCCGCCGCAGTGCTCGGGCCCGGTCATCGTCGGCTGGGAGTGGCCCGACGACGGGATGTACGAGTCGGCGAACGGCGTCACCTGGGGCACCTACGCGCTGACCGGAACGTGGGACGGGGTGGAGTTCACCCCCACCCAGCCGGCGATCCCGCTCGCCCTCTACGACCCGATGATGGAGGAGCCCGACCCGCGCCACGATCCCGAGAACGCGGGCGACAACTCCGAAGATCTGTTGCTGCGCGTGCAGGACGAGCTCTCCGCATGGACCGACGTCATCGTGCTGTCGTCATACACCGAGAACGGCTACCTCTGGGCGGACGTCACGTACGACGACGGCACCATCCAGTCCTACCTCGACGAGGTCTACGGGCCGGATGTCGTCATCGTGCAGTCCGCGCTGCGGGACCTCTGACCTCACACCAGGCGGCGCTCGAACGCGTAGACGACGAGCTGCACCCGGTCGCGCAGGCCGAGCTTGGCGAGCACCCGGGAGATGTGGGTCTTCACTGTCGCCTCGCTGACGAACTCGGCCTTCGCGATCTCGGAGTTCGACAGGCCTCGAGCGGCGAGCAGGAAGATCTCGCGCTCGCGGGCGCTGAGGTCGGCGAGATGCTCGTCGGGATCCCCCGGCTGCGGCGCCCGCTCGCCGAAGTGCTGGAACAGTTCGGTCGTCGCCGCGGGCGCGATCACCGCGGTGCCGGCGTGCACCGTGCGGATGGCGGCGAGCAGGAACTCCGGCTCGGCATCCTTAAGCACGAATCCGCTCGCCCCGGCCCGGATCGCCTTCGCGGCGTTCTCGTCGAGGTCGAAGGTCGTCAGCACGAGGATGCGCGGCGCAACCTTCGCCGAAGCCGCGTCGGTCACGATCCACTCGGTCGCCTGGATGCCGTCCGCCACCGGCATGCGGATGTCCATGAGCACGACGTCGGGCTGCGCCTCCCGCACCATCGTGCGCGCCTCGATGCCGTCACCCGCCTCGCCGACCACCGTCAGGTCGTCTTGCGAGTCGATGAGCATCCGAAGCCCTCCCCGGAACAGCGGCTGGTCGTCGACGAGGGCGACGCGGATGCCACCCGCCGTCACGCGGGCACCGGCCCGACCGACGCCGGGCTGACCGACGCTGACGAGGCGAACGGGATCGTCGCCCGCACCCGGAACCGTCCGTTGGTGCCGTCGCTCGCCTCGAGTTCGCCGCCGGCGAGCGTCGCGCGCTCCCGCATTCCCGGGATGCCGTGGCCCGCCGGGTTGGCCGGCACCGTCGTGCCCCGCGGGATGCCGTTGGTGACGATGACGGCAAGACTCGCTCCGCCCCAGTCGAACACCAGCTCGACCGGCTGCCCGCGATCACCGTGGCGCAGCGCGTTGGTGAGCCCCTCTTGCACGATGCGGTAGACCGCGAGCGCGGGGGCATCCGTCAGTTCCACCGCCTTGCCGTAGCTGTTCCACTCGACCTCGAGCCCGGAGTCGCGGAAGCCGCGGACGAGGGCGTCGAGGTCGTTCATCCCCGGTTGCGGCCCCGCCTCCTGGTTGTGGCGCAGTTCCCCCAGCAGCACCCGCACGTCGGTGAGGGCACCCCGGGCCGTCATGGCGATGTTCTCCAGCGCCTCCACCACCGGAGCCGGAACGTTCTTGGCGCCATAGCGGGCCCCGTCGGCCTGCGCGATGACGACGGCGAGCGAGTGGGCGACGATGTCGTGCACGTCCCGGGCGACCCGGTTGCGTTCCTGTTCGAGCGAGACCTCCTGCTTGACCTCGCCGAGCTTCACGGTGGCGCGGATCTCCCCCGTCTGCGCCGCCCGTCGCGCCCGGTTGACCTGCACCAGCAGGCCGGCGACCCAGGCGAGCACCAGTACCACCAGCACGAACCAGAACAGCACGATCCCGATGCCCTGCTGGATGTTGGCGAACACCGAGACGACGATCGCGAGAGCCGCGATGGGGGTGCCGACCAGCCCCAGCCAGCGCGTGACCGGCTGCCCGTAGGCCGCGGCGCCGAAGAAGACGACGAGCAGCGGCAGGAAGATGAACAACAGCCCGCCGGCCCCGAAGAAGCCGCTGCCGAGCATCGCGAGCGTTCCGACTGCCCCGACCGTGAGACTCAGGAGCGGCTGCGAGCGGTAGAGCACGAGCGTGACCGAGAGCAGGATGTGGGCGACGATCGCCAGCACGCCACCCATCGTCGCGGCGGCGAACAGCCCCACCGTGAACCACCCACCCGCTGCGACCGCTTCGATCACGTGGCGGTTGGCCTCAAGGTTGTCACGCGTGAGCCAGTCGCGCACCTTGGTGACGGCGTCGGCGGGTGTCATGTGTTTCTCCTATGTCAAGCTGCGGCCGCGAGGGGGGCGGTCGCGGAGGCTTGGTCGGTGGTCAGGTGGTTGTAGACGATGCGGGCGAGGCGTCGTTTGAGGC
>NZ_BNAI01000012.1 GCF_014653215.1 Pseudolysinimonas yzui
GACGCTCGGCGGGCGGCAGGGCCTTGTTCTTCGCGACCGTCGTGCCGAACGGGGACTTCTTGCCCTTCGCCGCGATGTAATCCTCGGCGGTCGTGATGATCCAGAGGCTGTTCTTCTGCGCCTCGGCACTCGTGCGGCCCCACGCGGTGATGCCGTGGCCGCCGAGGATGCAGCCGATCGCGCCCGGGTTGGCGGCCTTGATGGCGGCGATGTCGAGCCCGAGCTGGAAGCCGGGGCGACGCCACGGCACCCAGACGACCTTGTCGCCGAAAGCCCTCTTCGTCAGCTTCTCGCCGTCTTTCGCGGTAGCGAACGCGATGCCGGAGTCGGGATGAAGGTGGTCGACGTGCGCGGCATCGACGAACGCGTGCATGAAGGTGTCGATGCTCGGAGCCGCTCCGCCGAGGCCGTGCCGGCAGTAGTCGAGCGCCGCGACCATCTCGTCTTCGCGGTCGACGCCGGGGTAGGTGGCCTTGAGGGCTTCGATACGCGCGAGGTTGAGCACGCCGAGCCCCGCCTCGGTCAGCGTGCCGAGGTCGCCGCCGGATCCCTTGACCCACAGCAGCTCGACGGGCTCTCCCGTGACCGGGTCGGTCGCGGTGCCCTTGGCCGATGTGTTGCCGCCGCCGTAGTTGGTGACGCGCGGGTCGGACCCGAGTTTGTTGCTGCGGGCGATGAGGTCGTGGGGGGTGGAAGCCATGTCAAAACGTCCTTGTAAGATTTTGTTAGATCGAACAAGACGTGACTCTAGCGTACCTCGGTGAGATTGCGGTAGGGGTCCAGGCGATCGTCGCCCGGGTCGAGGTCGGTGACGAGCACGTCGATGCGCGCCCAATCGAACGCATGAGCCACCGCAACACGTCCGAGTTTCGAGGCGTCGAGCAACAGGATCGTCTCCTCGGCGCAGTCGGCGAAGACCCCTTTGAGCTGCGCTTCCTCGAGCGACACTTCGCTCGTTCCGCTCTCCGAGACCGCCGACGCCGAAGTGAAGAAGCGCGCGTAGCCGAGTGCGGCCGCGGCCCGGCAGGCGACCGGGCCGACGAAGCTGCCCGAGCGCTCGTCGAGTTCCCCGCCGATGAGCACCGAGCGCACCCCCGGGCGGCGTCGGGCGGTTGCCGCGTTGTCGATCGAGTTCGTGGCGACCACGAGGTCGCGCGCCGTGATCTCGCCGACCAGCACCCCGCTCGTCGTCGAGGCGTCGAACGCGACCGCGCCGGTCGTCGGCACCAGGTCGAGCGCCTTGCGCGCGATGATCGACTTCGACGAGGAGCGGGTCGACATCCGCTCGCCGAACGGGCGAGGCAGCACGGGTGCGACCGCACCGCCGCGCACCCGCCGCGCGAGCCCCTCCGCTTCGAGATCGTCGAGGTCGCGCCGAACCGTCATCGCCGAGACGCCGAGCTCCTCGGCGACCGGGTCGAGGCGCAGCGCACCGTCGCGGGTGAGGATCTCGAGCAGTCGCGCTCGTCGTTCCTCGCCGAGAAGGGTCGCCATGGGCGTCAGCGTAGCCGTGCTCGATGACCCGGGCTTCGCGGCCTACCCGTGCGTTACGGGATGAGAGCTGCCATCCTCAGACGGTCGCACGAGACGAAGCTTTTCCCGAGGGGCTCGCCCACCCCCGAGCCTTCACCGCGTGATCTTCGAAGCGCCCGCCTGCGAAAGGGTCGTCGTGCTTGCCCGGCCTGGTCGGCGCGGGTCGGAGTGAGATAGCCCGCGCCCTCGTCGGCGTCGATCCGCGCGCTGGCGGAACCGTCCGCGTCGATGGAAACCCGCTCCTACGGGCGCCCGGCGGCTGCAATGGTGGCGGGTGGTACTCGTCCCCGAGGATCGTCTCCAACGGTGGCTCGTGCTCGGGTCCTTGGTGGCACGCAACTCGGCTTTTCGCGATCCGTACCAGCCTGGCGGGTTGGGCCTCATCACGAAGGGCACCGACAACGCCTCCGCCGGGTCTAGGCACGTCGACTCAAAGTGAAGGCTGCAGCTCTCGACGCCGAGATCGGCGGCTGAAAGCGGTCGTCGGTGAGCTGGCAGAGTCGTTCTGAAAGCTTCGTCCGATGATGATGGCTCACGCGCGTCGCCCGCTCAGTTCACTCGCCGTGTGCACCGCGTGCGAGTGAACTGGCGAAGGATTCGATGATGCAGCGGGTCGGGGGCGGGCGGGTCTCCAGCGCAAGGAAGCGCGGGTCATTGGCGTCGGACACCGGCACCGGCACCGGCGCCGTCAACGCAATCTTGGCGATCAGCTTCGGGTGCCGCCCACCGCAGGAACGCGGCCGCCACCAACGGCCATGGGATGCGCCACACCGTCGGGGTTGACCATCGTCACGCTCCCCATCCCGATGGTGTACCGCCGACGCGTTCGGCGACGATGCGTTCTTGGTAGCCGCTGCCCCAGAAGGCGGCGACCGGGTCGGCTGGCAGTCCGCGCGACTCACGCCAGGCTGCGAGGGCCGGGCGCACATCGGTGTAGAACGCGTCCATGAGAATCGCATTGGCTAGCAGCACGTCGTTCGAGCGTTGAGCGGCGTCGAGTGCATCTCGGTCGATGAGCAGCGCACGGGCCGTCATCTCCTGCACGTTGAGCACCGACCGGATCTGACCGGGTATCTTCTCCTCGACGTTGTGGCACTGGTCGAGCATGAAGGCAACATCGGAGTCGGGGCCGTAGCCGCCCCCGCGCACGACCTCGGTCATGATGCGGAACAGCTGGAATGGGTCGGCCGCCCCGACAATGAGGTCGNGGCGCGTGGTGCCCGGTGTCCAGGCATACAACCGCCCGCTCACCGAGGGCGGCGACCTGAGCGTAGGCGGTGCCCCAATCAGGAACGTCCGTGTGGTAGAACGCGGGCTCGAAGAACTTGTACTCGAGCACCAGGCGCTGGTTCTCGCCGATGCGGGCGTAGATCTCGGCGAGCGACTCCGAGAGGTGGTCCTGACGGCGGCGGAAGTCGTCCTGCCCGGGGTAGTTGGTGCCGTCGGCGAGCCAGATCTTGAGATCGCGTGATCCTGTCGCATGCATGATTTCGATGCACTCGAGGTGGTGATTGATCGCACGCCGGCGGGCTGCGGCATCCGTCGACGCGAGGCTGCCGAACTTGTACTCCTCGTCTTGGAAGGTGTTCGAATTGATCGTGCCGAGGGCGACACCGTGCTCGCCGGCGTAGACGCTGAGGGCAGCGTAGTCGTCGACCTTGTCCCACGGGATGTGGAGGGCCACCGATGGGGCGAGCCCGGTGAACTTGTTCACCTGAGCGGCATCCGCGATCTTCTCTTCGGGAGTGCGCGCCGTGCCGCGGGTGGTGAACACGCGGAAGCGGGTGCCGGAGTTACCGAACGCCCAGGAGGGCAGCTCGATGGCTTGATCGGCGAGCAACGGAAAGTTCAACAACTCGTATCCTTCGGCTATGAATCGTTTCAAAGCACCCTACGTCCCAGACTTTCGCAACACAAGCCTCACGCCGGTCGGCTGGCCGCGTGCAGTCTCAGGTGCCTGAAACTGCGGGTTCCGTTACGCGAATGTGGTGGGTCCCGTGCTCAAGTACGAGATCGGTTGAGACCGTGGACCGGCTTGTCAGAGGCAGATCGAGCACGGCTTCGGCCCCGAACGGGATCCTGAGAGTGATTTCGAGGGCGCCGCCCGAGACTAGCGACCAGTCAATTGAGGCTGCGCCGAGGCGAGTTTCAATAGAAGCGCGAGCCCATGGAACGCTCGCAGCAGGCCTTGGGGCGACACGGATGCGCCGGTACCCGGGTGCGCCGGGATCAGGCGCAAGGCCCGCCACTGTGCGGTAGAGCCAGTCAACCACCGACCCGTAGGCGTAGTGATTGAAGGAGAGCATCTGGGCGTCCTCGTGGTTGGCCATGTTGCCTGGGTGGATCGACCCGTCCGGGCGAAGGGCATCCCAGCGCTCCCATACGGTGGTAGCGCCGCGGTCGACCTGATACAGCCATGAAGGGGCTTCGCGACAAAGCAGCATCAGGTACGCCTCGTCGATGTGACCGGCGGAGGAAAGCGCGTGCAGCACGAGAGGCGTACCAAGGAAGCCCGTCGAGATTCGGCCGCGGTTCGTCCGAACGTTTTCCGCGAGAGCGGCCCCTACCCGGTGGCGATCTTCGGGGGGCGCGATGCCAAACTCTAGCGCAAGCGCGCAGCCGGTCTGGGTCGTGGTCGCCCGTTCCCCCCACTTCGACCACGCGGCACTCGCGATCATGTCTGCCATCGCTGCGTAGTGATCCGCGAGCAATGGATCACCCACCAAGTGCTCGGTCCACGACTGGATGCGAGCGACCCGAGAGAAGAACGCGTTAGCTACGAAGTCCGAATCGACCTTGGAAGCCCACGGCTCCTCGCTTGGAGCATCGGGGTCAAGCCAATCGCCGAACTGGAACTGAGTCGGAAGCAAAGGCGCTTTGCCCCGGCGCGCATCGAGATGATCGACCCATCGGCGCATACTAATGAGCTGCTGGCGCAGCGGCGCCAGGTCACCGTAGGACTCGTACACGCTCCAAGGCACAATGGATGCCGCGTCAGCCCAGCCCGCTCGGCCAAAGAGGTCGCGACCTTCGCCGTTGACCCTGAACGACTCGTTACTCAGGACGTTGGGCACGACGGAGGCGACGCCACCATCAGGCGCCTGCTCGAGCTCCAGATCGCGCAGCCACGACAGCCAAAATGACTGCGAGTCGAACAGGGTGTTTGCAGTGGCCGCGAATGCCTGAGCGTCGCCGGTCCAGCCGAGACGCTCGTCTCGCTGCGGACAGTCGGTCGGAACGGAGACAAAGTTGTCGCGCTGCGACCAGCGGACGTTAGCGTGGAGTTGGTTGAGCGCGGGTTCAGCGGTCTCTAGATCACCTCGTATTGGGAGATCACTGCTGATTGCGATCGCGGTCGCGGACACAACGCGCGCTTGACTGACTACATCGGCAAACCGGAAGCCGTGAAACGTGAACGCCGGCTCCAACGCCTGAATGCCGTCTGCCGCGAGGATATACGTGTCAGTGGCGCGTGCTTTGCGCAGCGATCGAGTATGGAGCGATCCGTCGAGCTCGAGGACTTCTGCGTGTCGGACCGTAACCGTCTGCCCCTCACGACCATCGACAACGAGTCGTACCCATCCGGAGACGTTTTGGCCAGCATCGAAGACCGCCCCCTGCGGGAGATCCAATGGCGTCATCGGGAAGTCCGCCACCCGACGCACGGGGGGGGCGGTTTGGGGCTCCAAGATGGCGCGATCGAGAGGGACCTCGTGGGCGGCGTCCCAGCCTGTGTCATCAAATCCTGGGGTGCTCCAGCCAGCCGGGTGAGCGCGTAGGTCGATGTCACTGCCGTGGTAGATGCCTGAAGCACGCACCGATCCGAACGACCCACGCCAGTGTGTGCCTGTGACGATTCGCTCGCTGGTACCGTCGTAGTGGTCCAGCTCCAGCTGAGCGAGTAAGGCAAGTTCCTCGCCGTAGAAGGCACTTTTTCCTTCCCACCCCAACGTGCCCCGATACCACCCGTCGGACAACGTCGCCCCGATCGCATTCGGCCCTTCCGTTAGTAGGCCGGTGACGTCGTAGGTGGCCACAAGCAACCGCTTGTGGTACGGCGTCCAGCCCGGCGCAAGGAGCGTGTCGCTGGCGCGTTGTCCATTGATCTCGACGTCGTTTAGTCCGAGCGAGGTGACGTAGAGCCGGGCCCGGGCGGGGGCGTCGCGCAGGCTGAACTCGTGGCGAAGGAGCGGCGACGGACCTAGCTCCTGAGAAGGGACGCCGACGGCGACGGCACTCCAGTCGCTCGGTGAGCCCAGTCCGGCTTCAAGGCGGAGGGGTGGACTCCATTCCGTCCAACCAAGCTGTGTTCGGATTCGGACCCTAACGTGCCGAGTCTCGCGACTCTTCAGCGCGAGGCCGGGCACGTCCACACCGATAGAAAGCGACGACTCGATCTCGCCGCTCGATGTCGGCTGATGGTTGAAGTCCAAGTCAACAGCGCTCTCGATCTCGTAAGCCAGCTGGCGCGTCCCGGCGGTGGATGATTCCACTTTCCACGAGACACGTTGGGGGCCTGTGGGCACGCCGAGGAGTCCAAGCGGGGTAGGTCCTGTCACGATCACGACTCGCGTCGAAAAGTCGAACGCCCCATCCGGGCTCTGTGATTTCATGTGACAGACCTTCTTTCGTTTCGCTGGATCATCAACGTGAGAAACGTTTCAACTCCCAAGTGCGCGTTACTCTATCGTTACGAGAAAACGTTTGACAAGTTCGGACCCCCGTCCTATCTTGCCCATGTTGAACCGTTTCAACTTTGAGCCGCGGGCACTGGCGCTCGTGCTCACAAACATGGAGGTTAGAGAATGCTTGTTCACAAAGCACGACGGGCGATGGTGGTGGCAGCCGCTGGAGCCGGCATCCTGGGACTCGCCCTGGCGGGTTGCACTCCCGCCGCTGAGTCCGGGCCGGTCGAAATCACGTTCCTCGTCGACAACGGCGATCCGACGGTCCAGCGCTCGGAAGCGCTCGTCGACGCGTTCAATGCGGAAAACCCGGACATCACGGTGACGGTAGAAACGCGCCCGCAGGGCGCCGACGGCGACAATGTGGTCAAGACCCGCCTTGCGACCGGAGATATGTCTGACGTCTTCTGGTACAACGCAGGATCGTTGTTCCAGGCCCTCTCGCCTGAGCAAACCCTCGTCCCGCTTGATGACACGATCGTCGGCAATGTGGTCGATAGTTTCAAGGCCGGCGTCACGGCAGGAGGCAACGTCTACGGTGTCCCGGTAGGCACTGCCATGGGCGGCGGGGTCCTCTATAACATTCCCATCTATGAAGAGCTCGGGCTCAGCGTTCCGAAGACTTGGGATGAGTTCATCGCCAACAGCGAAGCGATCCAGGAGGCGGGGAAGACCGCGATCATCCAGACGTACGCGGACACTTGGACTTCCCAACTGTTTGTTCTTGGCGACTTCGCCAACGTGCTGGCCGACAACCCCGAGTGGGCAGATCGGTACACGGCCAACGAGGTGAAGTACGCCACCGATGATTCCGCTCGCGCCGGGTTCGAGCACCTGCAGGAGGTGTTTGAGAAGGGGTTGCTGAACGCAGACTTCGGTTCCGCGACCTTCGACGACGGAGTGCGGATGGTCGCCACCGGGGAGGGAGCCCACTACCCGATGCTGACCTTCGCGGTCACAACCCTCGAGGCCAACTACCCGGACCAGCTCAACGATGTCGGATTCTTTGCTCTTCCGGGCAATGACGCGGGGACGAACCCTCTCACCACCTGGTTGAGCGCGGGCGCGTACATCCCGGTTACCACCGAGGGTGCAAAGCTCGAGGCGGCGAAGAAGTTCCTGGCGTTCATCGCATCCGTGGACGGGTGCGATGCGCTGACCGATGCGGTCGGAGCGGGCGGGCCCTACTTCGTGGAGGGCTGCACGCTTCCGAATGACGTCCCCAGGGTCGTGAGCGACCTTCTGCCCTACTTCCAGGTGGAGGGTGGCGCGTACCCTGCTCTCGAGTTCCTCAGCCCGATCAAGGGACCGGGACTTGAGCAGATCACCGTTGCGGTGGGCTCGGGTATCACGTCGGCGGCGGATGGCGCGGCGCAGTACGACGTCGATGTCGAGAAGCAAGCCCAGCAACTCGGCCTTGAGGGCTGGTAACGGCCTGAACCCGCAAGAAGACTGACGACGAGTCCGGCCCCGCCGACGCGGCGGGGCCGGACCTTCCCCTTGATGGAGACTAATCATGGCCACAGCCCGGATCCGCGCGAACACCCCCGCGGCAAGTCGCCGGTCGCATTCAGCCCGGCGCCGAGTTCACAGCGCTTACCCATACTGGTTCTTCATCGCCCCTGCCCTGATCTACGCCGTGCTGTTTCTCGTGCCGACGTTTGCAAGTTTCTACTTCAGCCTCACACGATGGACGCTATTCACCTCGACCTTCATCGGGTTCGCGAATTTTGTTCAGTTCTTTCGGGAACCCAACCTCGTGCAAGGTTTGGTGAACACGTTTGTGTACGCGGCGGTCACATCGGGCCTGAAGGTCGTCATCGGAATGGCGCTCGGCGTGCTGCTCACCTCGAGGATCATTGCGCGAGGTTGGCTGCGCTCCGTCGTTTTCTTCCCAGTGCTGGTGAGCACGATCGGGGTTGGCATCACCTTCTCGGTCTTGATGCACCCAACGGAAGGCCTTATCAATCAGGTGCTAGCGCTGGTTGGAATTCAAGGCCCCTACTGGCTCACTGATCCGACCTTGGCTCTCATCTCTGTCGCTCTCGTGGACGTATGGAAGGGGGTAGGTCTTGCGACCGTGATCTACGTCGCGGGTATCGTCTCGATTCCGCAAGAGTACTTTGAGGCCTCGCGGGTCGATGGAGCTGGACCATGGACGACCTTTGTGAATATCATCTTGCCGCTTGCACGCCCAGCGACGGTGACGGTGATCATTTTGTCACTCATCGGCGGACTTCGGTCCTTCGATCTGATCTGGGCCATGACCCGTGGGGGCCCAGGCTTCACCTCTGACGTTATCGCCTCCGTGATCTACAAGCAGTACCAGGCCGGATTCTACGGCCTTTCAACGGCAGGAAACGTCATTCTGTTCTTGCTTGTCACGGCAATAATCCTGCCGCTAACTTGGGTTCTCAACCGAAAGGTGACTCACTAATGCGTCGCGCAATCCGTCGATCGTGGCTTGGTGTTGTCGCGATCGTCGTGACCTTCGTCATCTTCGTCATTCCCTTCATCTTTATCATCGTCACTGCCGTGAAGGGTCCGCAAGAAGCCTCCCTCCTCGAGTTCACCTGGCCTTCCGAGATTCGGCTGTGGGACAACGTTGTGGAGGTGATCCAAGCCCGCGACTACATGCTCCTTACTGCCTTCATCAACAGCACCCTGCTTACCGTAGCCAGCGTCGCTGGAATGGTGATCCTCGGTGCGATGGCAGCCTGGGTCGCTGAACGCCGACAAGGGCGCTGGGGAAGGGTCATCGATTTTGTCGTACTATCCGGATTGATCATTCCGCCGGCGGTAGTCCCGACGATTTGGGTAATGCAAGAACTCGGGATCTTCAAGACACTGCACGGCCTGATACTGATCGAGATTGCCTTTGGGCTTTCGTTTGCCGTGCTTCTTTTTCGCGCATTCATTTCAACTGTGCCCCGCGAACTCGACGAGGCAGCCCTCCTCGATGGCGCCGGTCCCATCCGACTCTTCTTTCAGGTCGTGTTCCCCCTGCTCCGCCCTGTCATCGTTACCGTGATCGTGGTGCAGTCCGTCGCGGTGTTCAACGACTTCACTAATCCCCTCTACTTCCTTCCCGGAGATGCCAACGCAACGGTGCAGTTGACCCTTTTCAACTTCCAGAGCCAGTTCAAGACCGAGTGGAACCTGCTCTTCATGAACATCTTGCTCATCACCATCCCCCCGCTCGTGATGTTTATCCTCTTCAACCGGCAGATTGTTGCTGGAATGACCGGCGCGCTCAAGGGCTAATCGGGAGAAGCGGCTCGGCCGGCTGTCAGAGGAACTAGTCGAGGAACGCCCGCTCCACGATCTCCCTTGAGGTGGCATGAGCACGGGGCGCATCCTGATCCTTGATCGCCTCGACAAGCAGATAGTGGAGAGTGAGGTCATGGTGAGCTACCTCGGCGACTGCGTTCGGCCCGAAAGCTCTATCCCTTAGCGCTTCATCGACGACACCCTGCAGCCTGGCGAACATGAGGTTGCCAGAGCTCGCCAGGACGAGCCCATGGACCTTACGATCGGCGTGAAGGAACCGTTCCGGATCGTCACGGGCGTCGCCTAGCTCGGCGGTCGCACGTAGGAGCGCTGTGACCTGCCCGTCGCCCCGCCGAAGCGCTGCGAGGCGCGCGGCTTCAGGCTCGACCGCATGCCGCAGATCACGAAGTTCCGAGAGCTGCCTTGCCCGGTCGGGTGAAGCGAGCCGCCACCGAACGACACGAGGGTGAAGAGTGTTCCATTCGTGGTGCCCAAGCACGCGCAGACCGACTCGGCGGCCGGCCTTCAGAAGACCGAGGGATACGAGAACGCGCGTTGCTTCGCGAACGACGCTTCTGGACGCTCCGGTCTTCCACACGAGAGAATCAACCGTCTCGCGGTGACCTTCGTCCATCTCTCCGGAAAGGATGGCCGAGCCCAACTCGTTGAGCACCCTCTCGAATACTCCGCCCGGAAGCGACGCACTCACGCTTGGGAGACCGGCGTAAGCACGAGTTCGTCAATGCGAACGTGCGGCGGCGAGTTGATGACGAAGCAGACTACGCGAGCAACGTCCTCAGGCATCAGCATCAGCTTTTGCGACGCTTCGTCAGGCACCGCTGGTCGGTGCCGCAAGAACTCAGTAGCGATGTCGCCAGGGTACAGGCAGCACGCTCGCACACCGGCTGACCTTTCTTGATTGTTCAGAGTCCGACAGAGTGCCGCGAGCCCGGCTTTGCTGGCGCTGTAGGCAACGCCAGCTCCAGCATTGAACTGCCAAGCCGACTGCGACGAGACGACGACCACCGACCCGCGGCTTGAGCGGAGGTCTGAAAGGGCAGCATCGATCACTGTCGCGGTCGAGGTGAGATTGGTGTCTACGATCTCACGAAACTCATCCATTGATTGGTCTGCCCAACGACGTCGACGAGCATTGAGGCCAGCCGAGAGTACCAAGGCATCGACGCGACCCCATCTCTCCCGGACGACCTTGCTGGCCAACCTAACGGCGGCCCCATCTCGGACGTCGAGCGGCAGAACTTGCCCTCGACCTCCGGCGGATTCGATCTCAAACACCGTACGTTCAAGCGCCTCAACTCGGCGACCGCTCGCGACAACCCACCAGCCATCCCGCGCCGCCGCAATCGCAGTGGCGCGCCCAACTCCGCTACCAGCGCCCGTCACCCAAAGCACCCGGCTCGCTGCAACTTCAGTCAATTGTTCTCACTCCCACTCTCGGCCTTGTGGTTCTCAATAGTATGCTTATTCACATACGAATCCGACCGAGAAAGGAAGACGTGATGCACATAGACCTGAGTTCGCGAGTTGTGGTTGTAACAGGCGGCGCGCGCGGGATCGGCCGGGCGCTGGTGGATCGATTCTTAGAAGAGGGCTGTCGCGTGGCAGCGCTTGACCTGTCATTTGGCGACCTCGTCGAGCATGAGGCCCTGACGTTACTGCCATGCGACATCAGCGATCCGGCGTCCGTGATGGCGGCGGTCGGCCAGGTCACGCACTCCCATGGCCGGATCGATGTTCTCGTCAACAACGCCGGGATCAATGTCGAGGGTGCGGTGGAGGACCTAGACCACGAACAGTGGAGGAGGTGCTTCGACGTGAACGTGGGCGGCGTCTTCTTGGCGAGTCAGGCAGTGATTCCCGTCATGAAGGCGCAGCGCTCGGGCAGAATCATCAACGCGTCATCTTTTGCTGCTGTGATTCCGAGCGTTGGGAGTGCAGCCTACGCAGCGTCCAAGTCGGCGGTCGTCCAGTTTACGAGGGTCCTAGCGAGCGAGCTCGGACCGTGGAACGTGACGGTTAATGCGTACGCGCCTGGCATGGTCCCCACCGCAATCAACAATTTCGCGACGATGGACACACCTTCGCAGGAGCGACTGCTCGATACTTTGTCGATACGTCGCTGGGGCCACTTTGGTGATATCGGCGACCTCGTCTGCTTTCTTGCCAGTGACGCTGCTTCCTACATCACAGGAACCCTCGTCGAAGTGAGTGGCGGAAAGTTCTCCACGCAGATGCCGAACCGCGCCTACGAGCTGGCGGGAATGGGATCCTGAGCAGGCAGTTTGTGAACGAACGCGGGGTCCAACTCCCCATCGTCTTGATGGGCGTCTCAGGGTGCGGCAAGTCAACAATCGGCGTTCGACTGGCATCCGAGCTAGGCATGGCCTTCATCGAAGGCGACGAGTTCCACTCGAAGGCAGGCCGGATCAAAATGGCTTCAGGTCGCCCGTTATCCGACGAGGATCGGATGCCGTGGCTGGATCGTCTTGGCGAGACACTCGCGCTGGCGCCCCGATCTGTTGTCGCATGCTCGGCTCTCCGTCGAACGTACCGAGACCGAATTCGAGACTGGGTGCCTGACGCTCAGTTTGTCTACCTGAAGGGCGATCGCCGAGTAGTGCTGAAACGAACAATGTCACGCTCACACGACTTCATGCCAGTCGAGCTCTTGGGGTCCCAGTATTCCGTGCTTGAACCCCCTCAACCGGATGAGGCCGCGTTCACTGTTGCAGTTGGGGTGGGGCCAGACCGGGTGGTCAGGACGATCCTCGAGCGACTTGGCCACCTTGGGCCCGGAACGATACCGCAGTCGCCCGCTGTCGACAGCTAATGAGTGCCGGGGCCCGGTGGAAGCAACCCTAGGATGAGGAGATTAAGTTGGACCTGTTCGATATCTCGATGGAGGTGCACGAGCGGATGCTCCATTGGCCCGGCAGCACTACTCCGGTGCAGGGCTGGGACACTCGGCTGGATCGGTCGGAAGAGTCCAATGCGAGCAACTGGATTCTTGGCTCCCATTGCGGCACGCACGTCGAAGGCCCGTCGCACTTCTTTGCCGACGGGGATGACGTTTCTCACATAGCTCTCGACCGACTAATCGGACCATCGATCGTGGTTGAAATCCCCGAGAGCGCGAAGGCAATCACTCGAGAGGTGGTGGAAGCCCTATCGCTGCCGCGGCCCGCAGGACGCGTCTTGTTCAAAACCTCAAACTCTGGCCACCGCCTTGAGCGAACTGAGTTCGATCCAAGCTACGTTGCCGTAACCGTTTCGGGTGCGGCAGCGCTTGTCGAGGCGGGGGCGAGCCTGATCGGGATCGACTACATCGCGATCGAGGTTTACGGCGCCGAGGGTTTTCCAGCGCATCGGACACTCCTTGGAGCCCGTGTCGCCATCCTTGAGGGGATTGACCTGCGCCAGGTTCCTCCGGGCCGCTACGTTCTCTACTGCCTGCCCTTGCGTCTCTTGGGCTCGGAGGCAGCGCCTGCTCGCGCGGTACTTGTCCCGCTCGATGCGATCGGCGAGCGTTAGCACCGCCTGCAAGCACGTAGCTTCAGGCTATGGGCGCGGCGAGCGACGCTGCCGCGGCGGCAACTTCCGCCAGGACCTTGGGCGCGGCGGGCGTAGGGCAATACGATACCCTGGCAACCTCCCGCGATACGATCGTCGACGTGCAGGACCTGCGTTATCACGCGATCTCTCCTCGGCGAAAACTACGAGGTCGCTAAGGCATGGGATTCCGCTAGCACCAGCGGGACACCGGGATCGACCGCATTCAGCGGGCTCGCTCACGTGGGACGTGTCAGCCATTCGTTAGCGGCAGGATCTGGCTTTCGTCGATGAGTGGCAACGACACGAGCTCACGAGAGCGAGGTTGCGTCAGGGATTGCGGCTTAGTCATCTGGAGGGAGCCATGTCAACTGCAAGTGTTCGCGATGTTGCCCAGCACGCTGGCGTGTCAGTCGGCACCGTCTCCAACGTGCTCAATCACCCCGGAAAAGTCGCCCCAGCTACTGTTGCGAGAGTTCAAGCCTCGATCGACGCCTTGGATTTCAGTCGCAATGACGCGGCACGCCAGCTGAGGGCAGGGCGGAGCCGCTCCATCGGTCTAGTCGTCTACGACGTTGGCAATCCCTTCTTCACCGATCTCGCTCGCGGCGTCGAGGATCGCGCGAGCGACGAAGGACTCACCGTGCTGATCGGCAACAGCGACAGTCCCGCGCGTGAGTCGGCGTATCTCGACTTGTTCGAAGAGCAACGAATGCACGGCGTGCTAATCACCCCGCAATCCGACATTATCGGCCGACTTGAGCGCCTGAGAGCGCGAGGGATTCCGGTCGTAATCGTTGACCGCAGATCGGAGGGGGCGTCGGTGAGTTCTGTCTCCCTCGACGACGTCGCCGGCGGCCGTATGGCGGTAGAGCACCTCCTCTCGGTCGGCCGCCGTCGTATTGCATTCGTTGCGGGCGCGCTGACGATCCGTCAGGTTTCCGACCGACTTGCCGGTGCAAGTGCCGCAGTGGCAGAGCACGGCGGGGCAACTTTGGAGATCGTTGAGATCCCCAGCCTGACAGTTCTCTCCGGCCGCGAGGCCGGAGCGGCCCTTGCCGCTCGGCCGCCCGCCGTCCGTCCCGATGCGGTATTCGCCGCCAACGACCTCGTCGCCGTGGGCGTGCTGCAGGCGCTTGTCATGCAGGGCGATGTTGACGTGCCTGACGATATTGCTCTGATCGGCTACGACGATATCGACTTCGCGGCCGCGGCAGTCGTCCCGCTGTCGTCGATTCGACAGCCTAGTCGTGAGATAGGCGAGACCGCGGTACAGATCCTCCTGGAGGAGGCGGCGGATGTCGCGCTCGAGCCACGCCAGGTCGTGTTCCAACCAGAGCTCGTGGTGCGGGCATCAACCGTCCGCTGACATGCACAATGGACGCCGCCGACCGGGAGTGGGTCTGCTGCGGTCGAAGTGACGCTTCTGGCGAGCCAAGGGGGTACCACGTGTACTTTCGAGGACCTGTTCCACGGCTACGGGGCCACCGCCACCCGGCGGCGCTGCGCTGCGCCATGGGACGAGAAGTTTTCCGACTTCGGCGAAGCCGGACCGGACGTTGCCCGCGACGCGTACCGCGACATCCACACTGCCCCCTCCCGGATGACGCAGGCCGAACTGCAACCACGTTCGTCCTCGCGTGATTTCATCGTCCCGACGTACTCGCGGGTCCCCGTGCGACGACCGCTACCTGTTGTGTTGTTCACGTCCCCGCGAACCGTAGGGATAATCTGCAGCCTCTGGTGCACTCTCGACGCTGAGCGACTCGAGCAGTTCGGGCGGAATGTGACGTGGAGCGCTCAGGTTCTCGGCCAGCTGGACGCAGTCGCGCGCGGCTGAGTCCCTCTGAGTGGTGGTCTTTCGCTTCGTTGCGATGATCAGCTGGTTGTAGTTTAGGCGGCGGTGAATCTCGGTGAGGATCACCCCCTCGTCGACCGGGGTGAGGGTGGCGGTGAGTTCGGCCATCGAGGCTTCGGAGAAGTAGCGGCGGTCGCCGGCTTCCCATTCGTCGTGCTGCTCGACCAGGATGCTGCCGGTCAGGCGTAGTAGGGCGGCGACGTTGGGGAAGATGCCGACGACGTCGGTGCGGCGTTTGATCTCGCGGTTGAGGCGTTCCAGCGGGTTGGTTGACCAGATCTGCCGCCAGTGCCGGGTCGGGAATGCGGCGAAGGCGAGGATGTCGGCCCTCGCGTCGTGGAGCATATCGGCGGCTTTCGGATGGACGCGCTCGATCATCCGGGCGACCTCGTCGAACTGTGCATCGATGTGCTCGGCGTCGGGCTGGGTGAAGATCGTGCGGATGATCGAGGCGACCATCTCCTGACGGCCTTTGGGCAGTGCGGTGAGGACGTTGCGCATGAAGTGGACCCGGCAACGCTGCCAGCTCGCGCCTTGCAGCACGACCTGCGCGGCGGCCTTCAACCCGGCGTGAGCGTCGGAGATCACGAGCTTGACCCCGTGCAGGCCGCGGGCCTTGAGAGAGCGCAGGAACGCCTTCCAGAACTCCTCGGTCTCGCTGTCACCGACATCGAAACCCAGGACGTGGCGTCGTCCGTCGGCGGCGACACCGATCGCGACGACGATCGCTTGGGACACGACCCGGTCATCGATGCGGACCTTGCAGTAGGTCGCGTCGAGGAACACGTAGGGGTAGGCGATCTCGGCCAGCGACCGATCGCGGAACGCTGCCACCTGAGCATCGAGCCCGGCGCAGATGCGGGACACCTCGGACTTCGAGATGCCCGTGTCGGCCCCGAGCGCCTTGACCAGGTCATCGACCTTCCGAGTGGACACCCCGTGCAGGTACGCCTCCATCACCACGGCGAACAGAGCCTGATCGATCCGGCGGCGTCGTTCCAACAGGCTCGGGAAGAACGAGCCAGCCCGCAGCTTCGGGATCCGAAGCTCCAGATCCCCGGCCGTGGTCGAGAGCGTGCGCAGCCTCGCCCCGTTCCGAGTCGCCGTGCGCTCCGCGGTGCGCTCGTAAGGGCCGGCACCGATGACCGCGGCAGCCTCGGCATCGATGAGCTCCTGATAGAGCCGCTCCGTCATCTGCCGGATCCGGTCAGTCGTGTCGGTGAGTTCAGCTCGGCGAGCAACTCGAGCAAGGCAAACTGATCAAGGGCCATCGTGCGATCTCCTGTCGTGAGGTACTTAGTCCGTTCTCACTCCATCGCACGGTGGCCCCTCACGACGTCGCTACGACGCCCTCGGCCCGAAAGTCCACCACTCCCCGGGACTCAGCCTCGCGCGCGCCCACGATCACGCTGCTCACCGCGCCTTGGTTGAGAAGCCACGCTAGGGCTACGCCCGTTATCGACGTCGCAGACTCCGACGAGATCGCCCGCACCGCTTCGAGTACCTTCCACGAGCGCGCGGGTACGGCGTTCATTCGGCTGTCTGCGGAACTCGGTGTCAGCCGACCCAGGCGCGTCGTCGGCAGGATCGAGGAGCCCGCATCATACTTGCCCGTCAAGAGACCTCCCCCCAGCGGACTCCAGGGCAGGATTGCGAGGCCGGCGTCACGGGCAGCAGGCAGAATCTCCCACTCCACTTCACGTGCGACGAGGCTGTACTGGGGCTGAACACTGACGGGCGGCGGCGCGCCCCGCAGCACCGCCGTCATCACGGTCTTGGAGATCTGCCACCCGTCGAAGTTCGAGAGACCGTAGTACAGAATCTTGCCCGCCGACATGGCACGCTCGAGAGTCGAGAGTGTCTCTTCCACCTCGGTCCGTGGATCCCACGCATGCAATTGAAAGAGATCGATCGTGTCGACCTGAAGCCGCCGAAGCGACGCATCAATCGCCCGTGTCAAGTGGCGGCGGGAGGCGCCTCGGTCATTGATGTCAGGACTCATCGCAAAGCGGGCCTTGGTTGCGACGATCATGCGGTCGGCCAACTCGGGGTTGCTCCGCAGCCAGGAGCCGACGATCTCCTCGCTCGCGCCCAGGCCGTAGGCGTCGGCGGTGTCGATGAAGTTCCCCCCGGCTTCGGCGAACATGTCGAGCATCGCGTGCGCTTCACGGGCGGGAGTTTCTGCCCCGAATGTCATCGTTCCGAGCGCAAGCTCGCTCACCGATAGACCGGAGCGGCCGAGTCTCCGGTTTGCCATGATGCGGGCCGACTGCACGGTGGGCCGGCGTCTCACTTCGGAGTCCGCACGAGCTCAGCGCGCCTCGTCACCTCATCAGGCCGCGAGTCGATCCTCATCGCTTGGTCGTGAGTCAAGAATGCCGGCCCGCCCAAGGCAAGCGCACCCAACGTGATCTGCGCCACTTTCTGGGCCATGACGGTGATGTTGATGACTTCCTGAGCGCTCTCTCCCAGCGCGAAAAGCCCATGATTCTGGAGATAGACGGCCTTGGGGTAGGACGAATGCGCCAGCACGTGCTCGTCAAGCGCCTGCCGAGCGAGTCGCGCAAGTGCAAGTCCAGGGTCCGCATACGGCACGAGAAGCTGGTGCCGCCCCAGCACCACCACCTGATCAGGGAAGAGCGCTCCATCCACAAGCGCGGTTGGTCGAACTGAGCAGAGAACTGCATTAACTTCGACGGGGTGCGTATGAGCGACGAATCGAACGCCCGCCAGTTGTTGGCACACCACGTGAAGGAGTGTCTCCACGGAGGGCATCGGCGCCGTCGGATCGATCCGCGAACCTGAAAGGGCAGTAAACACTGCTCCGTCATCCGCGCTCGGATCGTCCAGGAGTTCCAGGAGTGGAGTCTCGTTCACCTCAACGATGTCGGTCTCGTCCGCGCTCGCCATCCTACGGCCGGACGCTTTGACCAACAGCGTGGAATCGCTCGAACGTTGCGAGACATTGCCTTCTGCCAGCACGACGAAGTTGAGCGACGCATCGCCCAGTGCACGCGCAAGCTCAACGAGGTGCGCGTTCTTTGATTCTGGCAATGATTTGCTCCGAGACTAGATATCCTCTGTGAAAAGTAGCGGAGATTCCCAGATTGGGCAATCATCAACACTGCTTCCCGGCGAGGACGTAGTAAGTTTTGGCCAGCCCAGGATGACAGGGACGACTCACGGAGGCCATGGAGAGGATGACTGGGACGATGTCGGTCGAGGTGCGTCGAAAGCGACTCACGGAGGCGCTCCGCGAGGCGAGTTTCCTCACTTACGAAGACGCGTCACGGCTGCTTGATGTGCATCCGATGACGATTCGGCGCGACATGCTCGTGTTAGAGAGTGATGGGACCGCACGTCGAGTGCGTGGTGGAGTAGTGTTTGTCGGCGCAGAGGACTTCCGACAGCGCCAAGGCAAGAACCTCTTGTCCAAGAGACGAATCGCGCAGAAACTGCTTCCGTTGGCGCGCGATTGTTCGTCGATTGCGATGGACGCGTCCACCACGATCTTCCAGCTGGCTGAGGTGTTGAGAGATGTCGAACGCCTTTCGGTCGTGACAAACGGGCTGGCGGCATTCGATGAGTTAAAGGGGCGACCAGGGATCAAAGCTCTGCTTTCCGGGGGAGAGTCGGAGGAGCAGAACGTGAGCCTCGTGGGGTCGATCGCGGTCAATGCGATTCAAGGGTTTGCTTACGACGCCTGCTTTGTCTCAGCGATGAGCCTCGACGTCCATAGCGGCTCCAGCGAATCCACCGTTGGGGAGATGGAGATCAAGCGTGCGATGGCCGGTTCGTCGAGAATGGTTGTGCTTGCGGTCGACTCGACGAAGATCGGCGCGAAGGCCATGGTGAGGGCCTTGCCCCTCTCTTCCATCGACATCGTGGTAACGGAACTCGACCCCAACGATCCGCGCCTTGACGAACTTCGCGCTCAGGTCAGCGTGCTTTAGATCCCCGCCATCGGGCTGTTCGCTCCAAAAGGAGTCGGAGTCGGCTTCGGTCACCCGTCCTCAGTGCGGTCTCGGCCCCCGCGAGGATCAGTTGAGCAGCACGCTAGCAAGCAGGTCGTGCTGCTCCCCGTCGGGCTCGTCAGCCATCGCGCGAGTCAAAGCACTCGACAAAACGTCGGCGATACGCACTCGCTTACCTTGCTGGGCGGATCGCACGGCAGCCTCCACCATGGCGAGACTTCCGATGTTCCGCGAGGCCTCGCCGCTCGGCGAGATGCCGCTGCGAAGCGCGGTGACGAACTCGGCCAGGGCGCCCGCGATACCCTCCGGGCCGGTTCTCGCCAGGTCAGGCACAAGGACGCCACCGTCGTCGAGATCCAGCTGTGGGGCGCCTTCGCCGTCCCACAGGGCTGTTCCACGAGCGCCGCTCGCCCGCCAACGGCCGTTCCATGACGTCTCGAACCCCGCGCTGCACCAGCTCCCCGAATAGGTAAAGCGGCGCCCGCCGCTCATTTCGAAGACGGCCGTGGCCGCAGAGGCGCCCGCGTACCAGCTCCATTTCGGGTTGAACTCCTCGCAGTACACGGAGACCGCATCCCCGTCGAGGAGAAAGCGCGCGGCGTCGAAGGTATGGATCGCCATGTCAACGAGGAGGACGTGCGGCATCCGTTCCCGGAAGCCGCCGAAGTGAGGGCCACGGTACATCTCCGCGACGAGGAAGCCCACCTCTCCCATCTCGGCCAACTGACCGCGGAAGGCCGACAGGGCGTGCAGGTACCGGCGGGACTGGCTCACCATGAGCAACCGGGAACTACTCCTGGCGACGGCCGCGGTGCGCAGCGCCATGCTCACGGTCGGGGCCAGGGGCTTCTCGCACAGGACGTGCAGCCCGCTCTCCAGCGCCTCGGAGTTGACCAGATGATGCGCCTCGGGGATGGTCACGTTGACGGCGGCGACCGCCCCTGTCCGCTTCGCCAGGCGGGAGACGCTGGTGTCGACGGACGTCTCTCCCCCCGCGCTCTCAGCAGCCCCCCGGGCGAGCTCCAGGTCGAGGTCGACGATGCCCGCCACCTCAACGTCGGGGGACTCGTTCAGCACCTGCAGCCAGGCGCGGCCCATCTGCCCTGCGCCGACGACCAGGAAGCGGATCGGCCGGTTGGGCGACGAGACAGGTGTGAAGAGGGTCATCTCGTGGACTCCCGGCGCGCGAACTGCTCGGCCGGCAGGGGGGCCGGGATGTAGTCGCGCAGATGGATGATTGCTGGCTGCGAGGCCCGCTCGGTTACCGCCACGGGTCCTGCGCGGCACACCATGGTGAACGCGGCGGGAGGCGTGAGGCCTGCACGTAGGGGCGCGACAAGCGGGGAAGCGGCCACCGCCCCTGCCTGGTTGGCCCCCTTGCCTTCGTGTCCGGGCACGAGAGCCGCGGTCTGGACCGTGTCTCGCGGACCGGGAAGCCGCTCGGCGACCGCCGTGATGTCGACGTTCAAGTTGCCGACGAAACGACGGGGGGCAGTGATTGGAGGGGCATCGATTTTGGTTTCTGTGCGGAGATCATCTGACGGTCGCGCGGCCCATGAGTCCTCAGAAGACGGAGTAACCGCCGTCTGCGACGAGGACTGAGCCCGTGACGAAGGACGACGCGTCACTCGCGAGAAACACCACGGCGGGCGCGAGCTCTTCCACAGTGCCAACGCGCTGCATGGGGGCGTCCTCGATCCAGTTGCGGCGATAGCGCGGGTCGTCGACCGGCGACATCTCGGTCTTGATGTACCCGGGTGCCACGGCGTTCACCCGCACGCCGAACGGGGCCCATTCCGCGGCGAGGCTGCGGGTGAGATGGTGGACGGCCGCCTTCGAGGCGTTGTACGCAGGCTGCCACTGGGGCCGGTTCACGATGAACCCGGACATCGATCCGATGTTGACGATGTTCCCCGAACCCTGCTCGACGAAGTGGCGGCCGAACGTTTGGGAGCACGACCAGAGCGCGTCGAGGTTGAGGTCCATCACTTGCCTCCACTGCTCAACTGTGACGTCGAGGGCCGGCGAGTGGATGCAGGTGCCAGCGTTGTTGACGAGGATGTCTGCCCTGCCGAAGTGGTCGAGGACCGACGAGAGCACTGAGCGCACCTCATCGGGCTGTGTGATGTCGGCGTGAAGGTACAGGGGAGCAGCTTCGGTCGCGGCGATCGATTCCGAGACGCGTTGTCCCTTTTCGTCGTCGCGTCCGATGATCGCCACTTGTGCACCTGCCTGCGCGAGTGCTCGAGCGAAACCCTCGCCCAGCCCCCGTGTCCCACCGGTCACCACTGCGACCCGGCCGTGGAGAGAAAAGCGGTCCTCAAGGGGCATGTGGTGGTCCTTTCGCAGAGAAGGGGATGCGACCGCGCTCGGCCTTGCCGGTCGCTTCGATCAAATCCCAGCAGGGTGGGATCCATGAGAACTGGCTCCCACACACGACGTGCAACGCATCTCGCCGGGTCCACCGATGCGCACGCACCAGCGCGTTGCACGCTGGCTCTGTGCGCCGCGCGAAGACCCCTGGGGGTGCCCGGCTCGCCCGGACCTCTCGGAACAGCGTAGCTCATTGCTGTGAAGTTGTGCAACAATTCACTCAATGTTCTCGGCCCGCCGGGTCGACGCATCTCGATGGAGAGGAGAACCTGACGTGAACTCACAGCGACAACGAGGCCGGGCGGCTCGCCGCCGCGGCGGTGGCGGTGTTTCTCTCTCCGTGCGCTGCACCTGTTCGGGACGTAGACAGGGATGAGTGCGTTTTCGGCGGGCCGGTACCAATTGCAGTAGCAGCTTCTCCTCGCTAGCGTCGTGGTGGTCTGCCTTCCGCTGAACGTAACCCCCTGTTCGCACAGGTACATCGTCGAGGCGCTGACGGTGGACGGCAACAAGTACCGGGCCCGCGCCGCGCGACGGGCGCACACAGCTCCGGCGAACGCTCGCGGATTTGACGGCCAGTGGGGCTCCACACACTTTCACAAGAAACAACACAGGGCCGGATGGCCGCGAGTTGGAGGAGGAACATGACGCGGGTACTGGTCACGGGAGGCAGCGGAGACTTCGGCCGCGCTTGTGTAAAACACCTCGTCGAAGCGGGCTGGGATGTCATCGCGGTCGATCAGCGCGGCGAGGAGGTGACGGGCGGACGGTTCGTCCGTGCGGACCTTACGAACCTCGGCAACGTGGTCGAGGTCATGAACTACATCGACTGGCAATACTCGGGCGGCGTGGACGCAATCGTTCACCTCGGAGCGATTCCCGCTCCCGGCATCACCACGAGCAGTGCGACGTTCGACAACAACATTCGCGCGACACACAACGTGTTCCTCGCGGCGAAGCTGAACGGGATCAAGCGTGTCGTCTGGGCGTCGAGCGAGACCACTCTGGGCATACCGTTCGACATCCCGCCGTCGCAGGTTCCCATCGACGAGTCGGTTCCCGCTCGTCCGGAGTCGACATACGCCATGGTGAAGGCCCTCGAGGAGCAGATGGCCGCGCATTTCTGCCGGTGGGACCCGGAACTGACCATGATCGGGCTGCGATTCTCCAACATCATCCACGAGGAGGGCTACGCGGAGTTCCCCGGTTTCGACGAGGACACCGCCATTCGGCGGTGGAACCTCTGGGGATATGTGGACGCGCGGGACGCCGCACAGGCGGTGGAGCGGGCCCTCACCGTCGACCGCACGGGAACTGACGTCTACATCATCGCTGCGGCCGACACCGTCTCCGCACGCCCCAACCGAGAGCTCCTCGATGCTCAGTTCCCGGGAGTTCCCGCGGTGCGAGACGTCGGGGAGCATGACACCCTCCTGTCCATCGACAACGCGCGACGCGACCTCGGCTACGAGCCCCGCCACAGCTGGCGCCACAACAGAACGGATGCTTGACATGACCGCCCCCAATCAGCTGCCTGAGGACTACGCGGAGCGCGTGTACTCTGGCGTGCTCGGCAAGATTCTCGGCGTATACGTGGGCAGGCCGGTGGAGGGGTGGCTTTATTCCAAGATCCAGGAGCGAGTCGGTGACATCGAGTACTACGTGCACGACAAGGTCGGCGTTCCGCTGATCGTGGTCGACGACGACATCTCGGGGACTCTCGCGTTCCTGGCGGCCTTTCGCGACAACGGCTACGACGTGTCCCTCACCTCGGAGCAGATCGGCAAGGCGTGGCTCAACTACGCCATCGAGGAGCGCACGATCTTCTGGTGGGGCGGCATGGGCAACTCCACGGAGCACACGGCCTACTTGCGGATGAAGAATGGGATCGCGGCTCCGCGAAGCGGATCGATCGAACTGAACGGTCCCCAGGTCGCCGAGCAGATCGGCTCGCAGATCTTCATCGACGGCTGGGCGATGCTGCTGCCCGGGCAGCCGGACCTCGCCGCCGACCTCGCCCGGCGGGCGGCGGCGGTCAGCCACGACGGTGAAGCCATCTACGCCGCCCAGGTGATTGCGGCGATGGAGGCCCAGGCCTTCGTCGAGTCCGACATCGACGCCCTCCTCGACACGGGGCTCTCGGTGATCCCCGCGGACTCGACCACCGCCCGCCTCATTCGCGACCTGCGCGAATGGCACAGCACCGAGCCGGACTGGCGTGCGGCACGTGAGCGACTAGAGGCGGAGTACGGGTACGACAAGTTCGGCGGCAACGTGCACGTCGTGCCCAACCACGGGGTCATCATCCTGGCGCTCCTCTACGGCGAGGGCGACTGGGGTCGGTCCATGATGATCGTCAACACCTGCGGGTGGGACACCGACTGTAACTCGGGCAACCTCGGCTGCCTTCTCGGCATCCGCAACGGGCTGTCCGGGTTCGACGGACGGCACGATTGGCGAACGCCCGTAGCGGACAGGCTGTTCCTCCCGACCGCGGATGGTGCCCGGACCACGACGGATGCGGTGACCGAAGCTCTCGTCATCACAAACATCGCCCGGCGCATCCGCGGCGAGGAGCCGCTTGCTTTGAAGGACGGCGCCAAGTTCGGCTTCCACTTCCCGGGATCGGTGCAGGGCTTCGAGGTGGTCGCCGGGACGGCTGAGCTCACCAACACTGCCGAGCTCGGCAGGGACGGTGACCGTGGGCTGCGAATCCGGGTGACGACCGGCGCGCAGGTCCACGTCGCCACGCCGACGTTCGTCCCGCCCGAGATCCTCAACGCCCCCGGGTACGGGCTCCAGGGCACCCCGCGCCTCCATTCTGGGCAGACGGTCACGGCCGCAGTCCGCGCGGAGAGCGCCGACACTACGCTCCGGCTCGCGATCCAGGTGTACGACGAGGAGGACGGTGTTCAGACCGTCACCGGTCCTGCCCAGGTCGCGACGGCGGGGGAGTGGACCGATATGACCTGGGTCGTGGCCGACACCGGCGGGTACCCCATCGCGAGCGTCGGCCTTGTGGTCGAGGGGCAGGTCGAGGGCTCGGCGGACGTCGTCCTCGATCGAATGGACTGGCACGGTCAGCCCGAGGTGGTCCTCACTCGCCCCGTCCCGCCCACGTGGCGACCGTTCCCAAACCCGAAGGGCGGCACGGCGTGGCGCCGGGCCTGGGTCGACGCCATGGACATGTTCGGAGAGGGGTGGGGCACCGGCTGGCCCGAGCCCTACCGGCTGATCCAGAACACCGGACGGGGCATGGTCCTGCACGGGTCCGAGGACTGGCGGGACATTGAGGTGAGCGCCGGCTTCACTCCCCACATGGCCGTGGCGACGGGTCTTGCCATCCGCACGCAGGGACTGCGCAGGCACTACTCGCTGGTGATGCGGAACTCGGGGATCATCAGTCTGGTGAAGTCGGTGGACGGGGACGAGCGCGTGCTTGGAGAGGCGCCGTTCCGCTTCGAGCTGTACCGGGAGGTTCAGCTGAGACTGAAGGCCCTAGGGGCCACGATCAGCGCATTCGCAGATGGCACAGCGCTCTTCGAGGTCACTGACGTGGCCCCGCTAGAGTACGGCGGCATCGCTCTTCTGTGCGAGGAGGGGCGGGTGGCCGTCGGCCCCGTCACCGTGCGCCCGAGCACGACCGCCGAGGTCCGCTAGACATGTGATCACCGGGACGCTGAATCGCGTCGCATGACGGAGAGGGACTCGCACCATGAGGGGAACGGTCGCAGCTGTCGACCTGGGCGCTGCGACAGGGCGCGTCTTTATCGGCACAGTCGAGGGCGGCCGGATCCGTGTGGAGCCCGTCACCCGGTTCGCCAATGTGCCCTTGGCGATGGCCGACGGGTTCCACTGGAACATCACCGCGATCTGGGCCGAGGTCGTCGGCGGGCTGCGAATGGCGAACCGGCGGAGCGACGCGCTCCAGTCGGTGGGGATCGACACCTGGGGCGCCGACTACAGCCTCTTTCGATCGGGGCGGCTTCTCGGGCTCCCGTTCACCTACCGAGACCTGCGGGGGGAGCGGGGTGCCGCCCTCACCCATGGCACCGTTCGACCGGAGGAGCTGTACCGGCGGAACGGCCTCGAGTCGCTCCCCTTCAACTCGCTGTACCAGCTCGCCGTGGACCGTGATGAGGGGATCACGGCCGTCGCCGACGCGCTGCTGTTCACACCCGACACCATCGGCTACTGGCTCACCGGTCGGATTGCAACGGAGCCGACCATCGCGTCGACGAGCGGCCTTCTGGACGCGCGAACCCGATCCTGGGATCGCGAGCTCGTGCGGACTCTGGAGCTGCCCGAGGGGCTGCTGCCCCCGATCTTGGAGCCGGGCGAGGAGCTTGGCCCGCTGGTCGGGCCGTGCGCGTACGCGGTCGGCCGCGCAGACGGCCTGCTGGTCCGGAAGGTCGCCTCCCACGACACCGCCGCCGCCGTCATCGGGACGCCGCTCGCGGAGCGGGGTGCGGCCTATCTCTCCTGCGGCACGTGGGCGCTCCTCGGCGTCGAGATGCGCGCCCCCCTGCTGACCGAACGAGCGCGGGTCGAGCGCTTCACCAACGAGGCGGGACCGGATGGACGGGTGCTCTTTCAGAAGAACCTGATGGGCCTCGGCATGGTGAACGATTTGGTCAGCGAGGCGCCCGAGCTCGAGCTTCCGGCGATCCTCGCCGCTGCAGCGGAGGTGCGCCTCCGGTCGGATCAGCTGATCGATCCCGCCGACCCGCTGTTCCTGCGCCCGGGCCCCACCTCCGGCGCAATGCGTGAGTGGTTCCGCCTGCGGGGAATCGGCGCACCGGCAACCATCCCCGCCATGGTGCGCTGCGTGCTCGAGAGCCTTGCCGAGGCCTTCGCCGCAGCGGTGCGGGCGCTCGAGGACATCACGGGTGAGCCGGTGCCGTCGGTCCACATCGTGGGCGGCGGCTCGCAGAATCAGCTGCTGTGCCAGGCGACGGCGGACAGGATGGGGAAGCCAGTAATCGCGGGGCCGGTTGAGGCCTCCGTGATCGGCAACGTCCTCGTTCAGGCCCGCGCCATGGGACTTGTGCACGGAGGGCTGGCCGAGCTCCGCGAGGTCGTGCGCGGATCGTTCCCGCTGACCCGCTACGACCCGCGTTGACCGCCCGGACAGGATGAGCAGTCGACGAGGACAGGCGATCCCCGGACTCGCGCCGGACGTCAGAGCACGCCGTCGAGGTACTCGTTGCTGAACTTGCTGGTCGGGTCCAGCTGGCGCGCCAGGATGGAGAACTCCGCTAGAC
Organism: Pseudolysinimonas yzui; assembly: GCF_014653215.1. GTDB lineage: Bacteria > Actinomycetota > Actinomycetes > Actinomycetales > Microbacteriaceae > Pseudolysinimonas_A > Pseudolysinimonas_A yzui. The sequence goes on from NZ_BNAI01000012.1 coordinate 26,528, forward strand.
GGGGAAAGACCTCACGCAGTTCGGCTCCCGACATTGCGAAAACCTTGCCCCAATGCGGTCGGGGTGCGAAAGGAGCAAGTGCCTGCTCCACGAGAGGCACGACATGCGCGACCTCCCGGGGCTTGGATTGCCAGGTGAAGTGGAACGCCGTACTCTGGCGGTCGCCGCTGGGGCTCAGCCATGCCGCGTCCGGAGCCACGGTCCGTATCTCGGACACATGGAGCAGCGGCGAAATCCTGTCGCCGATGCGACGGAGCGCCTCCGTCGCATCACGAGCCGCCGACGATGGAACGAGGTACTCGGATTGGATCTCGTCCCCCCGGCCGGGCTTGAAGTTGGAGCGGAAATGCGGCAACCGCTCGTACCAGGGGCCGGCTTCGCCAAACTGAACCGTCACGTTGTCCGGTCGGACTCCCGGCAGGGGATGAAGAGCCTCCTGAGCCTGCCGGGCCCCAAGCGCTGCCGGATCCAGCCCCTCCGGGTCGCCCACTCGACGCTTCGCCCAGACCTGAGGAATGGTGTCTCCCACATACTTGGTGAAGACACTGACGCTGTATGCACACTCCGACAGCTCGTCCCAGCTCCCGAGAGCCGCCTCCCACGGCATGTCTAGATACACGGACTGGGCGATGCTGAAGCCGGGGACGCAGTGCAGCTCGAGCGCGGTCACGATTCCGAGGGCGCCGATGCCGACCACGCACGCGTCGAACTCGCTCGTTCCACGGGTGAACCGCCCGATGGTGCCGTCGGACCGCATCATCTCGAACGCCGTGACTGAGGCGCTCAGCGCTGGGTTGCGCACGCCCGAACCATGGGTGCCCGTCTGAACCGCGCCTGCCACCGAAATATGTGGCAGCGATGCGAGGTTCGGCAGTGCCAGCTCAGTCCGGGCGAGGGCCTCCACGACATGGGAAAATGTCCCGCCGGCAGCGACCCTGACGGTTTCACCATGCACTTCGACCGTCGAGTCGAAGGCGCTCATGTCGAGCAGCGTTCCGGTCGTATCCCCGCAGAGGTTGAACGAATGGCGACTGCCTAAAGCCTTCACCCGACTGTTCGCGAGCACCAGCTCACCGAGCTCGTCGAGGTTGCGCGGGCGAGCGACGCGCGTCGCCGTGTACTCGATGTTCTCAGCCCAGTTCTTCATGGTGTTCCTCCTGGCGTGCTGACCGGCCGACCTTCACAATTCGGGTGTGTCCAGACCGCTCCGGAATCTTCTCCGCGAGCATCTCGGCCCAGGAGAAGTTGCCTCGTTCAGGCACGGACGATCGGGATGATCCACGGAGACCCGAGCGAGCTCCGGGCCTCTGTTCGACGTTCATTCGTGATCCGTTCGATATGAACCCTGCTGACGGCTGTGCCGACGGGGCGGGCCCGACTGCTTGCCAACCTATGTTAACTTATGCGACTATTCTCGCAATCCCTCACGTCGACCGACGGAGGCGACTCGATGAAGAGAGGTATTCGCATGACCCCACAGCACCTCCGACGTCCGGTTCTCGCTGCGGTTGCCGCGCTGGGAGCCGCGACGCTCACGCTGACTGCATGCACCAGCGGTGATGGCGACACCGGAGAAAGAGTCCTCAACATCTGGTACGGCTTCGAGCCCGGACAGGTGGACGCGATCACCGGGCTCATCGAGCAATGGGACGAGGAGAACACGGACATCAGGGTCGAGGTCACCGCGATGGGACCCGACATCAATCCTCCCGCTTTGCTGCCGGCGCTGACGTCCGGCGACGGCCCCGACCTCTGGGCCGGCGACCTGTCGGCCTCGTGGTCGTACATCAACGCCGGTCTGGTGCTCGACCTCACGTCGCAGTACTGCGACAACGGGTGGGGAGACACCCTGCCCGAGGACCTGGCGGCTCTCGTCTCGTCGGATGGCAAGCTGTGGGCGGTTCCCAACAGCATCGAATCGACCGGGGTCTTCTACCGCGAGTCGATCTTCGAGGAGCTGGGCCTGGCCATTCCGACGACCTGGGATGAATTCACGGGTCTCATGGACGACCTGATGGATGCGGGCTACAACACGCCGCTCGGCGCCGCCGGCCAGGATGCGTGGCCGGTCACCCAGATCCTCAGTGCGGCGTGGGGCGGGGCGGCAGGCCCCGACGGGATCGCTGAGACGCTGTACGGCGACGGCAGTTGGACCGACCAGCCGTTCCGCGAGGCGACCGAGGCGTTCGTCGCCCTGCAGGAGGCCGGCTACTTCGGACCGGACCCGCTCTCGTACACCTACCAGGCGACGATGGCGGAGTTCTACACCGGAGTAGTCCCGATGACCTACACGGGTGGCTTCGTGATCCCGGGCGCCCAAGAGGACGCGGGTGAGAGCTTCGACGACATCGGAGTCTTCGCGCTGCCGAGCCCGAACGGAGCCCCGACCTACGCCAACGCAAGTCCGGGCGAGGGCTGGTATGTCAACGCGAACTCGGACGTCGCGGACGATGCGGCGAGTCTGATCGACTACCTCTTCTTCGACGAGGAGAACCGGACAGTGATCCTCGAAGGCGGGCTGGTTCCCGTCGGTGAGGTGGCGCTGGACGAGGTCGAACTGCCTTCGGTGCTTGAGAAGCTCCTGGCTGAGATGGCCAAGTACCGCGACAACGGAACAGTTCCTGCGTTCATCGAGGCCGTCACCCCCGGATCGATCTTCGAGAACATGATGGATGGCAGCCAGGGAGTCCTGGCCGGCTCGGTCAACGCCGAGCAGCTACTCGCGACGATCCAGCAGACCTGGGAGACCGAGAAGGAGAACGGCAACACGTTGAAGGCGGGATCCCCGCCCGTCTGCTAACACGGAGCAGATTCTCGGCAACGTGGGGTCTGGGCGCATGGGGCGCCCAGACCCCATCGAATCGGAAGGAAGGGAAGAGCGCGTGGTCTCGATTGCGAGCAAAGTGCCGACGCGGCGGGGTCCTCGCCTGCGCGAAATGCGGCGCGGGGGAAAGCGCACCCTGACTGCGTACCTCTTCCTTGCGCCGGCACTGATTCTCTTCTTGGTGTTCGTGTTGCGACCCACGCTCGGCCTGTTCGGGCTGTCGCTCTTCGAATGGAACGGCGTCTCACCGACCCGTGAGTTCGTGGGGTTCGACAACTACGGTCGACTCTTCGAGGATCGCCTGTTCTGGAAGGCCCTCGGAAACAACCTGCTCTTCGTGTTGCTGCTCGTGACGTTCAACCTCGTCGTGGGGCTGATCACGGCCTCAGCGCTCGCTCGGGCGACCCGGGGTCGATTGATCTACCAACTGATCTTCTTTCTCCCCGTGGTGCAGGCGTCGATCGTCACCGCGCTGGTCTGGGAGTGGATCTATCAGCCCGGCGGTCTGATCAACAGCTTCCTGAAGACGATCGGGCTCGGCGCCTTTACCAAAGGATGGCTTGGCGACCCGAATACGGCCCTTCCCGCCTTGGCGCTCGCGGCGGCTTGGTCGGGCTTCGGACTCGCGGTGGTGCTCTTCCTCGCGGGCATCCAGGGGATCGACCGGAGCCTGTACGACGCGGCGAAAGTCGATGGAGCGAATGTGCGTCAGACCTTCTTCGCCGTCACCATCCCGCAGTTGAGACCGGTCATCACCGTCGTCCTCCTGCTCGAGATGATCGGCGCGTTCCAGGCGTTCGACATCATCTGGGCGACGACCCGAGGCGGACCTGTGAACTCCACCGAGGTGCTCGCCACCTATATGTTCAAGCGAGGATTCACCGAGGGGCAGTACGGATACGGGGCCGCGATCGCGGTGACATTCATGGTGATCGTGCTCGTGGCGGCGGTCATCTCGATCATCCTCCGCGAGCGGGGAGAGGACTGATTCTCGTGGCCAGCTCATCGATACTTCCCGCCCGCCGCACCCGCGCGATCGAGCGCGGCCCGCGGCCGCGCAAGCTGACCGGGCGACGCCGCACCACCCGCGGGCTGTTGTACTTCTACCTCACGGTCGTGGCGGCCTTCTCCATCATTCCGCTCCTGCTCGCGTGGTCGACTGCGTTCAAGGACCGCGCCCAAGTGGTCACGAACCCGTACGGTCCACCAATCCCGCCGGCGCTCGACAATCTCGAGACCGCGTGGATCAGCGGTCGATTCAGCGAGTACTTCCTGAACAGCGTCATCATCTCGGTCGTCTCCGTCCTCGCGATGATCGTCGTGGCGCCGCTAGCCGGCTACGGCTTGGCGCGCATGCGATTCTGGGGACGCCGGGTGGTCATCGTGGTCCTGCTGATCGGACTGACCATCCCGATCACCGCGATCATCCTCCCGCTCTACACCGTGATGCGGGACTTCGGTCTGCTCAACGGCTACGGTTCCGTGATCATCGCCCATGTGGCGATTGGGGCGCCGTTCTTCGCGTTCATCATGCGGGCGTTCTTCCTGCGGCTCCCACCGGAGCTGGAGGACGCCGCCCGTGTCGACGGGTGCTCGGAGATCCGGGTGTTCTGGAACGTCATGCTGCCGCTCGTGCGGCCCGGGGTGCTCACTGTGGCTCTCTTGGAGTTCCTCTGGTCGTGGAACAACCTGATCCTGCCCCTGGTGTTTCTCACCACCGATAGCGTCCGAACCCTTCCGGTGGGCATGCTCCTTCTGACCGGCCGCTTCACCACTGATTACGGCTTGCTCTCTTCTTCAGTACTGATCCTCTCCGCGCCCGTCGTCGTGCTGTTCCTGTTGTTCCAACGCAATTTCGTCGAAGGGCTCGCGAGCGGCTCCGTCAAGGGCTGATCGGGTCGAGGCTGACCGGGCTCCGCAACGAGGGAAAGAGAATCATGACCGCACTGCCACGAGCCGTCGTCGACATCTTCGGTCGTCGGGTCGATGAGGTCTTCTCGGCAGCCGACCTGGGTCGGCTGCGCGAAACGGTCGACGTGGTCTGGGCGAGGGATGAAGCGATGCCCGCTGACGCCGCGGGCGCGGCGCTGGAGTCCGCCGACATCCTGATCTGTTCGCAGTGGCGCTACGGCGACCTGAAAGGGCGCTTCCCGAGACTTCGCGCGATCATCGACGTCGGCGGAGGCCTTCCTCGGGGCCTCGACTACGAGGAGGCCTTCACGCGCGGGATCCACGTGCTGACGGCCGCCCCGGGCTTCGGCCGCCAGGTCGCCGAGATGGCGCTGGGTCTCGCGCTCGCCGCGTGCCGCGAGATCACGATCGGCGATCGCGCGATGCGGGCGGGCACCGAGCAGTACATGCATCTTGGGAACGAGACGACGTTCATGCTGTTCGACAAGCCGATCGGGATCATCGGTTACGGCGGGATCGCGCAGGCACTGCGTCCGCTTCTCGAACCCTTCGGAGGACCGATCTCTGCCCATGATCCGTGGCTCGGCGACGGGTACCTGCGATCCTGCGGCGTAACGCCGGTCGGGCTCGAGCAGCTCATCTCCGAGTCGAAGGTGATCTTCGTGCTCGCGGCACCGAGCTCGGAGAATCGTGCCGTCCTGGATCGGCACCTGCTCGAGCTGATCGCACCGGACGCGGTTCTCCTGCTGATCAGTCGCGCACACGTGGTCGACTTCGAGGCGCTCACCGACCTCCTCGCGGCCGGCCGGTTCCGTGCGGGCATCGATGTCTTCCCCGAAGAACCGCTCCCCGCCGACCACCCGATACGTTCCCTCGAGACGGTGGTGCTCTCGGCGCACCGCGCAGGATCGGTACGGGAAGGCATGTGGGACCTCGGCACTCTCGTGGTGGACGACCTCGAGATGCTGGCGCGCGGGCTCCCGCCGAGACGGCTGCAGGCGGCTGCCAGGGAGCTAGTCGTCCGCCTCACGGAGGCGTGAAAGTGAGGAACCGATGAAACTCGGATTCGTCTCCGGCTGCATGTCCGACGTGCCGCTCGCGGACGTGATCGGGCGGGCAGCGCGGAGCGGCTTCGACACCCTTGAGGTGTCGGCTCGGCTGCCAGGCGGACCGGGCCTGGCCCATATCGATGCGGCACAGCTGGACGCCGGTGCAGCGGACCGCATCACGACAGAGTTCCGCGACCCCGTCTGGACCGGGTCCGCCGACCGCGTGAAGCGCGGTCTCGAGATCGCGCGGGACACCCTTCGTCCTCTGGTCGGAGTCCGGCGGTGAGCGTCGGGGCGCAGGCGCGGCAGACCGGCCTCGTAGTGACCGGCCTGCTGACCGACCACGCACCAGAGCCGCTCGGCATCGACGAGCCCCGGCCCCGGTTCTCCTGGCGGCTGGAGAGCACGCTGCGCGACGTCCGTCAGACTGCCTACCGCGTCACTGTCCGTACCGAATCCGGCGAGGACGCGGGAGCGGAGTGCTGGGACTCTGGCTGGACTGAGAGCGCTGACCAGCTGGGGGTCGAGTACGGGGGTGCTCCCCTCACGAGCCGAACCGCGTATTCCTGGCAGGTGCGGGTCCGCACCGCTGACGGCTCCGAGGCAGAGAGCACGACTGCGCGCTTCGAGACGGCCTTCTTGTCCCCGGAGCAGTGGCGCGGTGAGTGGCTGGCGTGCGTCTCGATGACGCCCAGAGTGGTCGCGCCCCTAATGCGCCGCGAGTTCGATCTCGCTGGCGCGATCGAACGCGCCCGCGTGTACGTCAGCGGACTTGGGTACTACGAGCTCTACGTCAACGGCGCCCGCATCGGAGATTCTGTGTTGGACCCCGCGTGGACGGACTTCCGATCCAGGGCCCTCTATGCGACATACGACGTGACCGAGCACCTCGTGAACGGCGCCAACGCAGTCGGGGTTGCTCTCGGCAACGGCTGGTTCGAGCCCATGCCCTCGGCCTTGCCGAGCCAGCTGCAGCCCCAGGTCATCCTCGAGCTGCACGTCGACTTCGCCGACGGGCGAACGTTGGCGATCGTCACCGACCGGAACTCGGAGTGGCTCACCACCATCGACGGGCCGATCCTCGGCCACAGCATCTACGGGGGCGAGACCTACGACGCCCGACGGGAGATCGCGGGCTGGGCGGAAGCGGGCCTCGATGTCGCGGCGTCGGGTGCCCGGTGGAAGCGGGCGATCCCGGTGGAGCCGCCGGGCGGCGTTCTTCAGGCTCAGCAGCTGGAGCCCATCCGCATCGTAGACGAGCTCCGCCCGGTCGCGGTCCATCGCGTGGGACCCGAGTCCCAGGTTCTCGACTTCGGGCAGAACTTCGCCGGCTGGGTCCGAGTTCGGCTCAGCGGCGCGGAGGGGACGACCGTAGCGCTCCGTCATGCCGAGATGGTCCACGAGGATGGCACGGTCAACACCGTCAACCTGAGAACGGCCGAGGCGACGGACCGCTACATCCTTCCGGGCGGCGAGGCCCGGTGGTTTGAGCCGCACTTCACGTATCACGGCTTCCGCTACGTGCAGGTCGACGGGTATGCGGCGGATCTATCACTCGAGGACGTACGCGGGTGCGTCGTCCGGTCCGCCGTCGAGCCGATCGGGACCTTCCGCTGCGACAACGAGCTGCTCGAGCGGATCCATCGCAACGTGGTGTGGACGGAAGGTAGCAACCTGCATGGCCTGCCCACCGACTGCCCTCAGCGCGACGAGCGCCTCGCCTGGCTCAACGACATGACGGTCCGAGGCGAGGAGGCGGTCCACAACTTCGGCCTCGCGAGGCTCTATAGCAAGTGGTTCCTCGACATCCTCGACACCCAGGGCGCCGCGACAGGCGTCATCGCCGACACAGCGCCCCATGTCCGGTACGGTCATCGTCCTGCCGACCCGGTGGTGAGCAGCTTCTTGCTCGTGCCGTGGCTGCTCCACCTGCACTACGGGGAGCGCCGTCAGATCGAGCGCAATTTTGGGGACCTCGGCAGGTGGGTCGCCTACCTCGACTCCCTCCGTGTGGACGGGATCATCGAGCAGTCGGAGATCGGGGATTGGGCGCCGCCCGTCAGCGAGGCGGTCGAGGGCAGTGCTGGTTCAGGTGCCATGTCGGCGGTGACTCCCGGCGGGCTCATTTCCACCGGCTTCCTCTACCTCAATCTCCGCCTGATGGCCGACATCGCTTCGGCGCTGGGCCGCACCGAGGACGTAGCCGACTACGAGCAGAGAGCGCGCGAGGTCCGCGACGCGATCAACACCCGCTTCTACGATCCCGAGCTGTCGCGTTATGGCCCGGGGAACCAGTCCTCCAATGCGTTCCCGCTGTACCTGGGCATCGTGCCCGAGGAGCACGAGGAGCGGGTCTTCGCGAACCTCGTTCGGGACATCGAGGAGCACGACTACCACCTCACGACCGGCAATCTGTGTACCAAGTACGCCATGGACGTCCTCGCCCGCTTCGGCCGCGCCGACGTCGCGATGAAGCTGCTCACGCAGCGGACCTACCCCAGCTGGGGGTTTATGGTCGAGATGGGCGCGACCACGATCTGGGAACGCTGGGAACACGTCACCGGCGGGGTCCTCGCCGGCATGGGGTCGCACAACCACCCCATGTATGGGGCGGTCGACGCGTGGTTCTATCGGTATCTCGGCGGACTGACGCCTCTGCCGGAGGAGCCCGGGTTCGGCACCATTCTGATTGAGCCGCTGGTACCCGAGGGACTGAGCGAGGCCGAGGTCGAGCTTAAGACCCCGCGTGGTCTTCTCCGGTCCGCGTGGCGCCGGACCGATGGCGGGGTGCGCTTCACCGTTGTGGTTCCGCCGAACGCCCACGCCTCCGTCCTCCTCCCGCGCGCCGGAGAGGATGCGGTAACCGAGGTCCGCGAGGGCGACGCGGTGGTGTGGCGTGATGGGCGGCCGGGCGAGCCGGTCCCCGGCGTGCGCCACGTGTCCGCCGAAGGCAACGGAGTTCGGGTCCAGCTCGGATCCGGGCGTTACGAGTTCGCCGTAAGCGGCTGAGATAGATGGAGGAGATCATGCAGACGCCGATCCGGGTGACGGTGTGGGGCGAAAACGTCCACGAGGACCGGGAGGCGAGTGTCCGGGAGATATACCCGGACACGATGCACGAGACGATCGCCGCGGGCATCCGGGAGCATCTGGGAGAGCAGACCGAGGTGAGGACCGCGTGGTTGCAGCAGCCTGAGCACGGGCTCACCGAGGAGGTCCTCGCCGAGACCGACGTCCTCACCTGGTGGGGGCACGCGGCCCACGATGAAGTCTCGGACGAGGTCGTGGCCCGGGTGCACCAGGCGGTGCTGTCCGGCATGGGGCTCCTCGTCCTCCACTCCGGCCACTTCTCAAAGATCTTCATCCGGCTGATGGGCACGACCTGTTCGCTGGACTGGCGCAGCGCGGATGACCAGGAGCTGATCTGGACTGTCGCACCCGGCCACCCGATCGCCGAGGGGGTGCCGCACCCTCTCGTCATCGAGCGCGAGGAGATGTACGGCGAGCATTTCGACGTGCCCCAGCCCGACGAGCTCGTGTTCATTAGCTCGTTCGGTGGGGGCGAGGTGTTCCGTTCGGGCTGCGCTTACCGGCGAGGCCGCGGACGCGTCTTCTATTTCCGTCCAGGGGATCAGGATTTCCCGACCTATCACCAGCCCGGTGTGAAGCGAATCATCTCGAACGCGGTGCGCTGGCTCGCGCCGGGGGAGTTGAGGGAGGCGCCGAACGTGCACCATCGTCCGATGGCAGGGTGGTTCAACTCCCCATGACCAATCCGACCGTCGCCGCTCTGCTGGCCCGTTCGAACCGGCTCGGCTCGAACCCGAAGAACACGAACTACGCGGGCGGCAACACATCCGCGAAGGGCACCGAGACCGACCCGGCGACGGGTGAGCAGGTCGAGCTACTCTGGGTGAAGGGCTCCGGCGGAGACCTCGGCACCTTGAAGGAGTCGGGGCTCGCGGTGCTGCGCGTCGACCGGCTTCTCGCGCTGAAGGGCGTGTACCAGGGCGTCGACAGCGAGGACGAGATGATCGCCGCGCTCGACTACACGCTGCACGGTAGGGGCGGCGCGGCCCCGTCGATCGACACGGCGATGCATGGCCTCGTCGACGCGGCCCACGTCGACCACCTGCACCCCAGCTCCGGTATCGCGATCGCGACTGCGACCGACGGGGAGGCGCTGACGAAGGAGATTTACGGCGGCAAGGCGGTGTGGGTGCCCTGGCGTCGTCCCGGCTTCCAGCTGGGCCTGGACATCGCCGCCATCACGGAGGCGAACCCCGGTGCGATCGGTGCGATCCTCGGTGGCCACGGCATCACCGCGTGGGGCGACACGAGCGACGAGGCGGAGGCCAACTCACTGGAGATCATCGCGAAGGCCGAGAAGTACATCGCCGAGCACGGTCGGAATGACCCCTTCGGCGCCCCGCTCGCCGGCTTCGAGCCCCTTCCCGACGAGCCGCGCCGCGCCAAGGCGGCCGCGCTGGCGCCGATCATCCGCGGGCTCGCCTCGACGGACCGGCGCGTGGTCGGGCATTTCACCGACGCGGACGTCGTTCTCGACTTCCTGGCCTCCGCCGAGCTCCCTCGCCTCGCCGCCCTCGGAACCAGCTGCCCCGACCATATCCTGCGCACTAAGGTCAAGCCGATGCTGCTCGACCTCCCGGCGAACGCGTCCGTTGAGCAGTCCGTCGCACGGCTGAAGGAGCTGCACAAGGCGTACCGCGCCGACTACCAGGAGTACTACGACCGCTACGCGACCCCGGACTCCCCTGTCATGCGTGGCGCCGACCCGCTCATCGTGCTCGTCCCCGGCGTCGGGATGTTCAGCTACGGCGCCGACAAGCAGACTGCCCGGGTCGCCGGCGAGTTCTACGTGGACGCGATCAACGTCATGCGCGGCGCCGAGTCGCTCTCCACGTACGCGCCCATCTCGGATGAGGAGAAGTTCCGCATCGAGTACTGGGCGCTCGAGGAAGCCAAGCTTCAGCGGATGCCGAAACCGAAGTCGCACGCCTCCCGCGTCGCGCTCGTCACGGGCGCCGCCTCCGGGATCGGCAAGGCGATCGCCAGCCGGCTCGCGGCCGAGGGCGCATGCGTCGTGATCGCGGACCTCGACCTCGAGAAGGCGCAGGCCGCCGCGGCAGAGCTGGGCAGCACCGACGTCGCGATCGGGGTGCAGGCAAACGTCACCGACGAGGCGCAGGTGCAGGCAGCGATCGAGGTGACCGTGCTCGCCTTCGGCGGGCTCGACCTCGTCGTGAACAACGCGGGCCTGGCCCTGTCCAAGCCTCTGCTCGACACCACCGCGGAGGACTGGGACCTGCAACACGACGTCATGGCGAAGGGGTCGTTCCTCGTTTCAAAGGCTGCGGCGCGCGTCCTCATCGACCAGCAGCTCGGCGGCGACGTGATCTACATTTCGTCGAAAAACTCGGTGTTCGCTGGCCCCAACAACATCGCCTACTCGGCGACGAAAGCGGACCAGGCCCACCAGGTGCGCCTCCTCGCGGTTGAGCTCGGGAAGCACGGCGTGAAGGTCAACGGCATCAACCCGGATGGCGTCGTGCGCGGCTCCGGGATATTTGCCGCTGGCTGGGGCGCTAACCGTGCCAACACCTACGGGATCAAGGAGGAGGAACTCAGCATGTTCTACGCGCAACGCACCATCCTCAAACGCGAGGTGCTCCCAGAGAACGTCGCCAACGCCGTATACGTGCTCACCGGACCCGAGCTGTCGCACACTACCGGACTCCACATCCCCGTGGATGCCGGGGTGGCGGCGGCGTTCCTGCGTTGAGTTGGGCCACAGAGATACCGTCAAGGTTGGCCAGCAACCAGTTCTACCCAGAAGGACAGATGGAGCAGTGATGAAAGCGACGCACGAAAAGCAGGTGGTGGTCGGAGCCGACTTCGCGGGGTTTCCGCTCAAAGAAGCGGTCAAACACCACCTCGAGAAGCGTGGGTGGACGGTAACCGATCTCACCCCCGCCAACGACAACCTTCCGATGTATCACCGCGTGGGGTTCTTGGTTGGCTCACAGATCTCGGAACGGCTCTTTGAGAAGGCACTCATCTTCTGCGGATCTGGAATGGGAATTCACATCGCGGCGAGCAAGTGCCCGCATGTCCATGCGGCAGTGTGTGAAAGCGTGTCCGCAGCCCGACGCGCTGCCACCGCCAACAACGCGAACGTGCTGGCAATGGGCGCGTTCTTCACCGCCCCCCGCTTGGCGATGGCCATGGCTGATGCCTTTCTCGAGAATTCGCTCGGCGATGGCTACGAGGCGTGGGATGGGTTCTACGAGTACCACAAGATTGGCTATGACGAGTGTGAAGCATTCGACTATGAGAGCTACCGCGAGAACGGCTTCGCGCTGTTAGAGCCACGAGAAGCGCCCCTCGGCAAGGAACCTGAGGGGCTGGCGTTCTGACGACGATCAAGGCCAGTTCTGGTTCTGAGATTCCAAACGAGGGGGAGCGGCCGATCCATGATCTGGGATCGGAGCCCAAACTCGCCCTGATCGTCCGTGGCGGGTGGGAGGGGCATCAGCCCATCGAAGCCACAAACCGCTTCGTGCCATTCCTTGAGCGCAGTGGTTACGAGGTTCGAATCGAGGAGTCCACTCGGGTTTACTCCGATGCCGCCTTCCTCGGGGAAGTGGATCTCATCGTCCAGGCGAACACCATGAACACGATCCTCGCCGGCGAAATGGCCGGACTGGTCGCCGCGGTCGTGGCCGGCGCGGGGCTAGCAGGCTGGCACGGTGGGATCGCTGACTCGTATCGCAATAGCGCCGACTATCTGCATTTGATCGGGGGCCAGTTTGCTCATCACCCAGCAATCGATCCCGCGTTGCGGACCGGTGAGCAGTCCGACCACTACCTGGATTACGACGTGAACATTGTCTCCGAGCGAAGAGATCACCCCATCGTTCGCGGACTTCACGATTTTCGCCTGACCACCGAGCAGTACTGGGTTCTGAGTGACAGCTACAACGATGTTCTCGCAACAACAACTGTCGCGAGTCGGCCATTCGACGCGTGGCGCACAGAAGTGCGCTGCCCGGCCGTCTGGACGAGGCAGTGGGGAAAGGGCCGCATCTTCGTGTGCACTGCGGGGCATCGGGTGGAGGTTCTGGATGACCCCAACGTCCGAACGATCATCGAGCGAGGGATGCTGTGGGCGAGCCGCTAGGCGTGGGGATGATCGGCGCGGGGGCGATCTCCGCACAGTACCTGAAGACGCTCGACTCGCTCTCCGGTCTTCGTCTGGTGGCGGTGGCCGATCTCGACCGGGCGCGCGCCGAGCAGGCTGCAGACGACCGACAGGGGGTCCGCGCCGTTACCGTGCCGGAGTTGCTCGCCGACGACGCCGTTGACGTGGTACTCAACCTCACACTCCCTGCGGCTCACGCTAACGTTGCGCTGGCCGCTATCGAGGCGGGGAAGGCGGTCTACGGGGAGAAACCACTGGCGACAACTACGGTCGACGGCCAGCGGATTCTCGACGCAGCGGGGATGGCGGGCGTGCGAATCGGATGTGCGCCCGACACGGTTCTCGGCACCGGCCTACAAACCGCACGCCAGGCCCTCGACGCGGGACACGTCGGCAGGCCGATCTCCGCGACCGCGACCATGGTCACGCCTGGCCACGAACTCTGGCATCCCAATCCCGATTTCTACTATCGGCGTGGCGGTGGTCCCCTCTTCGACATGGGGCCGTACTACGTGACGGCGCTCGTCAGTCTGCTCGGGACCGTGACCTCGGTCTTGGGAGTCGGGACGCGAATGCGAGGCGATCGCCATATTTTCAGCGGCCCCCGCCGCGGAGAGGTGATCCCAGTGGACGTGGACACTCATGTTTCAGGCATCCTCCACCATCGCGGTGGCGCGGTCACCACCATGGTGATGAGTTTTGATGCCGTCCGCACCCGAGCACCGCACATTGAGGTGCACGGCGAACTCGGCTCCATGGTCGTGCCTGACCCGAACCGCTTCGACGGGCCTGTCGAGATCTTCACTCTTGGCGACGACGATTGGACAACTCACGAACCGTCCGCCGGATACATCGACGGCCAGCGGGGGATCGGTCTCCTGGACTTCGCCGAGACTCCGACCGGCGTCGAGCCGCGGACGGGGGGTCGACTTGCCCTTCACGTGCTCGAGGTGATGGAAGGACTGCTCGCATCGGCTACGGCAGGCCGCGTGGTGCAGATTGCGACCAGTGTGGAGCGGCCGGCGCCCGTACCGCTGACGCGACTCGACAGTCGCCCCGGTCTCCGCGCCGTGTGACGTCAGGAGCCACTAAGCAATGGCACACCAGCGAAAGCGAAAACTGACCTCATGAACTTGGTGACGACGCTGGGTGGACTTGCTATGGACGACCTCGGACAGGTGTTGCCCCATGAACACGTCGTCGCAGATTTCCGGGCTTTGAGGGAGCGGGAGCCGAGGTCGGCTCATCCTGTGAGGGCCATCAGCTCGCTCATCGAACCGGAGGTCCTTCAAGCTCTTTCGCGCGGTGTCACCGCGATCGTCGACGCAACGCCAGTTGGAATCGGTCGGCGGCCCGACGCAGTCGAGGCGATCTCGACCGCAACCGGCATGCCGTTCTGCATGGCAACTGGCGTATACCGCGAACCTTGGATCCCGGGATGGATACGGGACTTGAGTTACACGGAATTGGTCGACTGGCTGATGACCGAGCTTACGGACCGAGTCGTAGGAGGCAGCGTCCCGGCAGGCTGGATCAAGCTGAGCGCCAGTGATGACGGAATGGCTCCCGAGGAGCGACGCATCCTTCGAGCTGCCGCAAGGGCTGGCCAGCTTGCGGGGGCAGCGATCGGAAGCCATTCGACAGGTGCGGACTTGGTGGAGGCTCAACTTGATCTACTTGAGAGCGAAGGGTTTCCCGCGGATCGATTCATCTGGATTCATGCTCAGTTGGAGCCAGATCGCAATCGTCACCGGGCTCTTGCCCAGCGAGGGTGCTGGATCGAGTACGACGGGGTCGGGGTATGGCCACGCCTGGAGGAGTACGTCAGTCTCATCAGCGATCTAGCTGACGACGGGTTTGCGGATCGCATTCTCGTGTCGCAAGACGCTGGTTGGTACAACCCAGGAGATCCCGGCGGGGGTCTAGTCAATGGGCCGTACACGCGAGTTCACGATCAGCTGATTCCGCTCATGCGGCGCAGCGGGTTCGACGACGACCTTGTACACCAAATCTGGACCAAGAACCCCTTCCTTGCGTTTGCGCGGCAGTAGCTCTCGCTTCCCAAGAGTGTGAAACGTGGTTATGCTTATCACGAAATAACAGTCCCAAGTCTGCGCGGGGCGGGTTGGCCGGGCGCGCTTGCGTATCGCTCGGGAATGCCCTGCCCGCCCGTTCGCAATCAACCCCAAGAAGGCGGATCGCACGTGACACCTCACACCGCTCAGAACTGGCCGATCGCGGCAGCGATGCTGCCTTTTCCATCCAGCCAGGACGCTTCCGGTGAGACGTGGACACAACAGCTCGCTCAGGTTGCCTACGAGGGGTTCACAGAGGTCGATCTCACAGATTCGTGGGTTCAAGTCGGGGATCTCGATTCGCACCGGCTCAGCAGTATGGATGAATGCCTCGCATCCGTGGGATTGCGACCGATTGCCATCTCAGTGATCAGGCGCAGCGTCATCCACCCGGTTGAGGGGGTCGAGAACCTTCGCTATAGCCATCGCACGATTGATGCGGCAGCTGCACTGGGAATCCGCGTGATGAGCATCGGACTTCACCGTGCACTCACACCCGCCCAGCGTGATGCCCACTGGTTCTGGACGGAACCCGGACCCTCAGACGACACGTCACCTGAGACTTGGCGACTCGCCGCGATGCGAATCCGTGAGTTGGGTCGGCACGCAGAGGAGTTGGGAATTCAGCTGTCCTTGGAAATGTACGAAGATACCCTGATTGGCACGGTGGACGGCGCACTGCGGCTGGTCGATGACGTTGATCTACCGAACGTTGGCATCAATCCGGACTTAGCCAACCTCTATCGGTTGCATCGAGATGTCGAGGACTTCCTCGAATCGTCCGCTCGGTGTGCGCCCCGAGCAAATTATTGGCACGTCAAGAGCTATTTCCGCGACGTGGACCGGACGCGTGACCTCATCACGACAGTTCCTGCGCCGATGGAGTACGGCTCCATGAACTATCGCGCGGCAATAGCCTCGGCAATAAGCGGCGGGTTCTCGGGCCCGTTCTGCGTCGAGCACTACGGGGGCGATGGACTCTCTGTCGCCGCGCGCAATCGCGAGTACCTGCAGCGGATGATTGCTGTCGCCATGGGCGAGGCGTACCGGCGTGTGAACGAGAGGGTGGCGAAAGGATCATGAGGGTTGCTGTCATCGGGCTTGGAGCTATGGGTCTACCCATGGCTCAACGATTGGCTGAAGAGTTCTCAGTCTCAGCTCACGACGTCAATCCGGACGCGATGGGTAGAGCTACTGAGAGCGGCATCGACACGGCAGCGACCGCGGCAGTTGCCGCCGCGCGAGCGGAAATAGCGGTACTGATCGTTCGTGACGCGGCTCAACTCGACATGGCTCTGTTCGGTTCAGCCGGGGCTGCGGAGACACTCCCGCGCGGTTCCGTGGTTGTGATCACCTCCACGGTTGGGGAGGGCCCCCTGTTGGATGCCCAGGCTCGCTTGCAACTACAAGGAGTGCACTGTGTTGATGCCGCCCTGTCGGGGGGGCCGATACGCGCGCGCAGTGGCGACCTGCTTGTCATGGTCGGTGGTCCGATTGAGGCGCGCAACAGGGCGCAGCCGGTCCTTGACGCGTTAGCAAGCACTCTCTGCATTGTCGGCGAAGCGGTTGGGCAAGGCCAACAACTGAAGACCGTCAATCAACTCCTCTGTGGAATACACACGGCCGCGGCCGCAGAGGCCCTTGCTCTAGCACACTCGATGGGCTTGGACCTCGATCTCGTGCTCGAGACCCTGAGTGCGGGCGCCGCTGCGTCATTCATGTTCGCCGACCGCGGCCCGCGCATCGCCGAGCAGTTGCGAGGCCAGAGCCCCGGTCTTCGGTCCAGGCTCGATGTAATCAGCAAAGACATGGGAATCGTGGGTGCAACCGCGAGAAGGTCAAAGGTCTTCACCCCGGTAGCGGCCGCTGCTGAGCAACTGTATCGAGCGGGGGAGGTCGCTGGCCGTGGAGCTGAGGATGACTCGGTGATCGTGAAGCTGCTTGCTGACCAAAGTGGGAGAGGCGTTGGAAGGGTGGGAGGAAAATGACTGTCATCTACGACGATGCTGCTGACTTCGCGGATGATCAACTGGAGGGTTTCTGCTCTCTCTACAGCGACCGACTCAGCAGAGTACCCGGCGGCGTCGTGGCACACAGATCTGAGACCCCTCAAGTAGCTGTTGTGGTCGGCGGCGGCTCGGGTCATTACCCGGCGTTCGCGGGTCTGGTGGGTCCGGGCTTCGCCTCTGGCGCGGTTGTCGGAAACATCTTCACTTCACCGTCTGCTGCCGATGTGTACTCCGTCGCGAAAGCTGCTGAGCAAGGCAGAGGTGTCGTCCTTTCCTTTGGCAACTACGCGGGGGACGTCCTGAATTTTGGCATCGCTGCCCAGCGCCTTCGGAGTGAAGGCATCGACACGCGCATTGTCGTCGTCACAGATGATGTCGCGTCCGCCGGGGCGGTGGAGGATCGACGCGGTATTGCCGGTGACTTCGCTGTGTTCAAGGTACTCACCGCGGCCGCCGCCGAAGGACTTGACATCGACCATGTCGAACGAATGGGCCGGCAAGCGAACGCGGCAACGTACTCTCACGGCGTCGCGTTCTCAGGATGCACGCTGCCTGGGGCACCTAGTCCCTTGTTTGTCGTACCTTCAGGGCAGATGAGCGTCGGATTAGGGATTCATGGCGAACCCGGGCTGCGTGATGTTGACCGTCTGCCTGCTTCCGCGCTGGCCGCGGTGCTAGTCGATGCAGTCCTGGCCGAAGCGCCGCACCATGCTTCTCGGCGCGTAGCTGTCATCCTCAACGGCCTCGGCACGACCAAGCATGAGGAACTCTTCTTGCTCTACCGACACGTCGCGCGGTACCTGGCTGATCGCGGGTTGGAGGTCGTGGCACCTGAGGTCGGAGAGTTGGTGACTAGCTTGGACATGGGCGGGTGCTCGCTCACCGTCATGTGGCTAGATGATGAGCTTGAAAGGCTGTGGTGCGCTGATGCATATGCACCCGGTTATCGCAAACTGCGCGCGCCTATCGAGGGGTTGCAAGAGTCACTTGCACGCGTGTCACAGGATCCCCTCACAGTCGTAGAACCGGCAAGTACTGCTTCGCTCGCTGCCTCGGGTGTTGTGCGCCGCGGAGCGTCTGCAGTTCTTGACACTCTGCGAGGTCATGAAGATGAGTTAGGCCGACTCGATGCAGTGGCAGGTGACGGTGACCACGGACGCGGGATGGTTCGCGGGGCCTCGGCCGCGGTAGAGGCGCTTAACCTCCTTCCGAGTTCCACCGGCGTCGCTCTCTTGCTTCGAACGGCCGGTCGTGCCTGGGCGACGCGTGCTGGTGGTACATCTGGCGTCCTTTGGGGGGCTGGCCTGGAAGCTGCGGCTGACGCTCTGGGCGACAGTCGAGATCGATACGACGATCAGTCCGTCCAAGAAGCGGTCTCCGCTTTCGCAGATGCCGTGGTTCAGCTCGGTGGAGCCGGGGTAGGCGACAAGACCTTCGTCGACGCGATCGTTCCCTTCTGTGAGGCACTCGCGCGAACCTCCGCGGATGGTGCCGCAGCAACGTGGCGAGATGCGAGCGATGCCGCAACCCAAGCGGCACAGTCGACCGCTCCTCTCCGAGCGCGCCGGGGAAGGGCACGAACTCTCGCAGAGCGCAGTGTTGGGACAGCAGATCCGGGAGCAGTTTCGTTCGCGCTCGCCGTATCCGCGCTGGCCGATGTGGAGATAGGAGCCGAAAGTTGAGCGTATTGGGTTGGCGAGTGGCGGTCGGAAGTGACGACGCAGGTTTTGAGTACAAGACGCGAATCCTCAGTGACTTGGATGAGGACTCGCGGGTCGGGTTGGTGGTGGACCTAGGAGTTCGCGCGAACGAGCACACTGCATATCCCCACGTGGCTTCAGCGGCTGGAAGGTTGATACAGACGAACCAGGCTGATCGTGCTTTGCTCATCTGCGGGACCGGCCTTGGGATGGCAATCGCGGCGAACAAGCTCCAAAGGGTTCGCGCCGTCACCGCGCATGACTCCTACTCCGTTGAGCGAAGCGTATTGTCCAACAACGCTCAGGTACTGTGCATCGGACAGCGCGTCATCGGCCTCGAGGTTGCGCGACGCCTGGTGCGTGAATGGCTGGGCTATCAGTTTGACCCCGATTCGCCGTCTGCCGCGAAGATAGCGGCAATAGAGGACGATCTCGCCTGAGCTGGGTCATAGTCTCACTTGATCCACCCAAACGACCGGAGCCCTCAATGGAAAAGCCATCCCTTGCGAATGGCGATGTCGTTGACTTATCGCTGACCTTAGCCTCAGAACTGCCGGCCAGCTGGCCCGGTGCCGTCCCGTTCCGCCACTTTACGGAACATTGGTTCAAGGAGGAGTCCAACGAGAGCCAGATAGTGCTCTGCAATGACGGCGGCCCATATCGGTCCCACCTAATGATCCTCGACGAACACTCTGGGACTCACTTCGACGCGCCTGCGCACTTTGTTCCGCCTTCGAGGTCGGGCCTTCCGAATGCCTCGCATTTCGGGGACGTGTCAGGTGAGGTTGTGCCCCTCGATCAATTCCGGGGAAGATCGCGCATCCTTGACGCACGGCATATCAAGTTGTCCGAGCACCCTGGAGAAAGTGTTGAGGTGGACCTAGGCCGGGTGGTGGAGTGGGAGAGGGAAACTCGTAGCCTCGAGGGAGGTGACGTCGTTCTTCTGTTGACAGGCTGGGATAAGCGATACGTACGGGGACCCGCGGGAAGAAGCTATGTTCACAACTCGATCGTCTCGTTGACAGAACCAGCTTGGCCCGCCTTCACACCCGCCGCCATGGGTTACCTTGCGGACTCGGGTGTTCGGTGCGTCGGCACCGATGCCCCGAGCATGGGTGCGGCGCATGATGCCGCACCCACCCACCTCGCCGGGCTTGGGCGCGGCATGGTCTTCGTCGAGTGCCTGGCAAATCTCGACCTCATTCTCGACGTTCCGAGCATCTTCATGTTCGCACCTGTTAAAGTTGCGCGATCGTCTGGCGGCCCAGGCCGTGCGTACGCCGTCGTGGGTGCATGAAACCAAAGGATGCCCACAGAACGTCCCGACATGTGCTTGACGGTGAACACGATGCCGTTGTCGGTCAGCGTCGAGAAGGGTTTCCGTGGGTTTCTGCGCGGAAGGTGGTGACGACGATCGGGTGGTCACGGCTCGGTGTGCTGTGACGCTGATGGCGTATCGGGTGCAGTCGTCGAGGAAGTCAGGATCTCGGTGTTGGTGCCGTCGTCGAGTCTGTTGTGGCTGAAGTCGGACTGCCAGCACTCGTTCGGCAGGTCAGCTTCGAAGTGATTGTAGGAGGACTTCGGCCGCTTCTTCGGCTCGGGCTCGACCAGGCCGGCGCGCTTCAAGGTGCGCCAGATGCTCGACGCGGAGACCGTGACGTGGTGGTGGTGCTGCAGGTGCCAGGCGATTGTGGGTCCCCGGCGTCGAGCCGCTTCGCGGTGGGCCGGTGACGCAACTCGAGGATCAGCTCGACCATCGAGGGTGCGAGGCAATTCGGGCTGGACCGCGGCCGCGAACGTGGCTGGAACGCCGCATCACCCTCGCGCAGACGAGCCTTCGACACCCCTCAGAGCGTGGCCGAGAGTTTCCTATGTCCTGAAACTGGACACCCCCTCGCGCACACGAAGGCCCCGGCTCCGTCCGGGCCCTTTCCGTTGCCTCAGTAACGTCGGCGGGTCGACCTAGGCTGAGCCCCATGCGCGCCTCGGACCGATTCGGCGGGACAGCCGTCGCCTCGGGGATGGTGGTCGCGGGGCTGATCTGCCAGGAGGTCGGCGCCGGGGTTGCCGTGCTGCTGTTCCCGTCGACCGGACCCGTTGGCACGGTGACGCTGCGCCTGGTCTTTTCGGCGGTGCTGCTGCTCGCGATCTTCCGCCCGCGCTTTCGAGGCAGAACGCGCGCGGACTGGCTCACGGTTGCCGGGTTCGGAGTCGTACTCGGCGCGATGAACGTGCTCTTCTACCTCGCCCTCGACCGGCTGCCGCTCGGGCCGACGGTCACGATCGAATACCTCGGCCCGCTCGTGCTCTCGGTCCTGGTCGCACGCCGCGCCTCGGCCTGGCTCTGGGCGGCCCTCGCGTTCGCCGGGGTGGCGTTGCTCGGACGCGGCGGGTTCGACCACCTCGATCCGATCGGGGTCGGGTTCGCCGCCGCCGCCGGGGTGCTGTGGGTCGGCTACATCCTGATGTCGGCGCGCACCGGCAAACGCTTCGCCCGCCTCGACGGCCTCGCCATCGCGGCGGCGATCGGCGGGCTCGGGGTGCTGCCGTTCGGCATCGCGACGGCCGGTTCGGCGTTCCTCGATCCGTCGGTGCTGCTGTTCGGGCTCGGGGTCGCCGTGCTGTCCTCGGCGATTCCCTATGGGCTCGAGCTGCTCGCCCTGCGCCGGTTGCCCGCCGACGCCTTCTCGATCCTGTTGAGCCTGGCCCCCGCGCTCGCGGCCGGCGCCGGGTTCGTGGTGCTGCACCAGACTCTGGAGGTCTGGGATCTGGTCGCGATCGCACTCGTCGTCGTCGCCTCGATAGGCGCCGTGCGGGCGGCGAACCGTCGGCGGGAGCACCTGCCTCCGGCCGGTGAGATCACGCCGTAGCGGCGGGCGCGTCCTTCGTCACCGGCACGCGACCGCGGATGAGGAAGCCGAACGCGAGGGCGACGAAGAACATCAGCACCCCGTAGATCGCGGCGGGCAGCGACATCTCGACGCTGCCGATGACGGTCTGCGCGATGACGATCGCGAGGGTGGCGTTGTGGATGCCGATCTCGAACGCGCTCGCGACCGCCTGCCGGGGTTCGACGCGGAACAGCCGCGGCACGAAGAACCCGATCGTCAGGCTGAGAGCGCAGAACAGGACCGTGATGCCGGCGAGCGCGCCGAGGTTGGGGAAGAACAGGTCGCGGTTGGCGACGAGCGCCCCGACGATGACGATCGCGAGGATGATCATCGACCCGATGCGCACCGGCGTGTTCATGCGGTCGGCGAAGCGCGGCCAGAGCCGGCGCACGAGCATGCCGAGCAGCACCGGTACGAGCACGATGAGGAAGACCTCGACGGCTTTGTTGAACTGGATGCCGAGCCCCTCGGACTCGGGCAGGAAGATCGAGATCGCGAGGTTCGTCAGCAGCGGCAGCGTGAACAGCGCCACGATCGAGTTGATCGCCGTCAGGGTCACGTTGAGTGCGACATCCCCGCGGAACAGGTGCGAGTAGAGGTTTGCCGTCGTGCCGCCCGGCGACGCCGCGAGCAGCACCATGCCGACCGCGAGGATCGGCGGCAACCGGAACAGCACCACCAGCCCGAAGCACAGCGCGGGCAGCAGCACGAGCTGGCAGGCGAGCGCGACGAGCACCGCCTTGGGATGCTTCCCCACCCGGGCGAAGTCGGCGGGCGTGAGCGAGAGGCCGAGCCCGAACATGATGATGCCGAGGGCGACCGGGAGGCCGATGGTTGTCAACGCTGACATGCGCACATCGTGGCAGAGCGGCCGGTCGACAGCGAGCATCTAACGTGGTCAGGTGCTGAACGTCACGGCCTACGCCGCCGCATCCCCCACCGCCGACATCCTGCCCACCACGATCGAGCGTCGCGATGTCGGCCCCGACGACGTGCTCATCGAGATCAAGTACGCCGGCATCTGCCACTCCGACATCCACACCGTGCGCGGGGATTGGGGCGCGCAGACCTACCCGCTCACCGTCGGTCACGAGATCGCGGGTGTCGTGGCGGAGGTCGGGTCGGCGGTCACGAAGTGGGCGGTCGGCACCTCAGTTGGCGTGGGGTGCATGGTGAACTCCTGCCGGGAGTGCGCCAACTGCCGCGCGGGCCTCGAGCAGTACTGCGAGGGCGGCAACGTCGGCACCTACGGCAGCATCGACCGCGACGGCACGGTGACGCAGGGCGGCTACTCGACCCACATCGTCGTCGACCAGGACTTCGTGCTGCGCATCCCCGAGGCGATCGACCTCGCCGTGGCGGCGCCCCTGCTCTGCGCGGGCATCACGACCTACTCGCCACTGCGGCACTGGAACGCGGCGCCCGGCCGCAAGGTCGCCGTCGTCGGGATGGGCGGGCTCGGCCACATGGCGGTGAAGCTCGCCCACGCGCTCGGCGCCGAGGTGACGGTGCTCTCGCAGACGCTGTCGAAGGAGGCCGACGGGCGCGCGTTCGGCGCGACGCGCTACTTCGCGACGAGCGACCCCGCCACGTTCAGCGAGCTCACGAACGAGTTCGACCTCATCATCAACACCGTCTCGGCCGAGATCGACATGAGGGCGTACCTCTCGCTGCTGCGGCTCGACGGTGTACTCGTCAACGTCGGGGCCCCGCCCGAGCCGCTGCCGGTGCCCGTGTTCGCGCTGTTCACCAACCGGCGCTCGTTCGCCGGCTCGAGCATCGGCGGCATCGCCGAGACCCAGGAGATGCTCGACTTCTGCGCCGAGCACGGCGTCGTGCCCGAGACGGAGCTGATCGCGGCCGACCAGATCACCGAGGCGTGGCTGCGCGTGTTGAAGTCCGACGTGCGCTACCGCTTCGTGATCGACGTCGCGACGATGGTCTGACCCGCAGGCGTCGGCGGGCTCAGCTCGGGTAGGTGAGCCCGATCTGTCGGCGGATCTCGTCGAGGGTCTCCATGATCGCGACGGTTTCCGACGGCGGCAGGATGTCGCCGGCGAGCTTCCCCGAGGCGACGATGCGCTCCAGTTCGGCCGCCTGGAAGTTCATGCCGCGCCCCTCGGCACGCTCGTCGAAGCGCTCGACGACCTGGCCATCCCGGTCGTAGCGGGTGAACGCCACCTGGTTGTACCAGACCGAGTCGATCTCGATGCGGCCGTCGGTGCCGACGATCGCCGCGCGGTTCGGGCCGGTGCCGCTCATCTGGGTGTGCAGCACGGCATGGGCGCCCGACGGGTAGCCGAGGATGACCGCAGTCTCTCGGTCGACACCGGCCGCCGTCATGGTGGCATGGGCGATGACGGTGTCGGGGGCACCGAAGACGTCCCAGGCGAACGACACGGGGTAGATGCCGAGGTCGAGCAGGGCGCCGCCGCCGAGCTCGGGCTTGTGCATTCGCTCGACGTGCTCGTTCTTCTGGTCGTGGTCCGCGAGCACGGTGCGCACGTCACCGAGCAGGCCTTCGGCGAGGATCTCGCGGATGCGCACCATGTGCGGCAGCCAGCGTGTCCACATCGCTTCGAGCACGACGAGGTTCTTCGAGGCGGCGAGGTCGACGAGTTCGCGTGCCTCGGCGGCATCCATCGTGAACGGCTTCTCGACCAGCACGTGCTTGCCGCTCTCGAGCGCGATGCGTGCACTCGCTGCGTGGGCCGGGTGCACCGTCGCGACGTAGATCGCATCGACGTTCGGGTCGGCCGCCAGTTCCTGGTAGCTGCCGTACGCGGTGGAGATCCCGAATTCGGCGGCGAACGCCTGCGCCTTCGCGAGGTCACGAGCCCCGACTGCGGTGATCGTGAAGCCGTGCCGTTGCATGTCGCTGACCTGCATACCGGCGATCCAGCCCGCTCCGAGGATGCCCCAGCGAAGTCCCTTATTCGTCATACCTTCAGCTTGGCATCTCCTCGGTCGTTTCCGGGCGGAGTACCGTGGCGCCATGCTTCCCCTGCCCAACCTCCTCGCATTCCTGGCAGCCGCGGTCGTGCTCGTGATCATGCCCGGCCCGACGGTGCTGTTCGTCGTGGGGCGATCGCTCGCGCTCGGGCGCCGCGGTGGGTTGCTCAGCGTGCTCGGCAACGCGATCGGCATCGTGCCGATCATCGTCGCGGTGTCGTTCGGCGTCGGGGCGCTCATCACCCAGTCGCTCGTGCTCTTCACGATCCTGAAGTTCGCCGGGGCGGCCTACATCGTCTTCCTCGGCATCCAGGCGATCCGGCATCGCAAGCGCACCGCCGAGAACATGACGGCGGGGGTCGCGCCCAAGTCGACCCGGCGGATGCTCGGCGAAGGCTTCGTCGTCGGCATCACCAACCCGAAGACGATCGCGTTCTTCGTGGCCGTGCTGCCGCAGTTCGTCGCGCCCGAAGCCGGCTGGGTGCCCGGGCAGATGCTGCTGCTCGGCGGCATCTTCCTCGTGCTCGCGCTGCTCAGCGACGGCGCATGGGCGCTCGCCGCCGGCTCGGCACGCGACTGGTTCGCGCGGTCGCCGAAACGCATCGAGCGGCTCGGCGCGACCGGCGGCGTGATGATGATCGGGCTCGGCGGCGTGCTCGCCGTGACGGGAGCGAAGGAGTAGGGCGCTACTCGACCACCGAGACGGACACCGTGTGGTGGCCGGTGGCGCCGTCGGGGGCGACGCCGGCGAGGTCCGCGGTCTGCACCTCGCCGTCGGCGCTCGTGGCGCGCACCTTCAGCACGTGATCCCCGGGGGCGGCATCCCAGACATAGCGCCACTGCACCCAGGTGTCGTCGGAGATCGCCGACGCCAGTTCGGCATCCCGCCACGGCCCGTCGTCGACCGAGACCTCGACCGCGGCGATGCCGGTGTGCTGGTGCCAGGCGACGCCCGCGACGACGACCTCGCCCACGGCGACCTGACCGCGCGGCACGTCGATGCGCGACGAGATCTTCACCGGGCCGCGGGCGCTCCAGCCGCGGTCGGTCCAGTAGCCGCGGGCCTCGTCGAACCGGGTGACCTTCAGCTCGGTCACCCACTTCGTCGCCGAGACATAGCCGTAGAGCCCGGGCACGACCATGCGCACCGGGAAGCCGTGTTCGAGGGGCAGCGGCTCGCCGTTCATGCCGACCGCGAGGATCGCGTTGCGGTCATCGGTGAGCGCCTCGATCGGGCTGGATGCGGTGAACCCGTCGGAACTCACCGAGAGCACCATGTCGGCGCCGCTCGTCGGCTTCGCGCGGGCGAGCAGTTCGCGGATCGGGTAGCCCAGCCACAGAGCCGTGCCCACCAGGTCGCCGCCGACCGGGTTCGAGACGCACATCAGCGTCGTGTAGCTCTCCTCGAGCGGCAGCGCGATGAGCTCGTCCCAGGTGAGTTCGACCTCGTTCTCGACGAGACCGTGGATGCGCAGGCTCCACTGGGCGGGGTCGAGATTGGGCACCTGGAGCGCCGTGTCGATGCGGTAGAAGTCGGCGTTCGGCGTGATCACCGGGGTGAGGCCGTCGACGTCGAGCTCGGCCCCCGCCGGTACCGGGGCGGCCGCGACCTCGGGCTGCGGCAGGGCGAAGGTCTCGCGCACCGCGGTGACCACCCGGGCCCCGGACGCCAGCGCGTATCCGCCGATCGCCGCGAGCGCGCCGACCGCACCCACCCCGCCGGCCCAGGTGAGGAACCGCCGCCGGCTCAGGTCACCCTCGCGCGGCTGCGGCGCGGGCAGCTGCCCGAGCAGGGCGGTGAGCACCAGGGTGGCCGCGACGGTCGCGACCGTGGCGGGAACGGCATCCACGACGGATGCGCCCGCCCGCGTCACCGCCGCGACGATGCCGAACACCCCGCCGGCGGCGATGAGCAGCCGCGCGAGCAACGGGTTCCGGCTCTGCAGCACCCCGGCGGCTGCGGCGAGCACGAGCAGCACCAGCCCGATCCCCACCAACAGCGCCACCTTGTCGGCCGTGCCGAAGAGGGCGATGGCGGCATCCTTCGCCCACGGCGGGGCGAGATCGATGAGCAGCGCGCCGACCACGAGCAGCGGGCTCGCCCGCGGGGCGAGCAGGCCGGCGACGAGCTCCGCGACGCCGAGGCCGAACGCCACCGCGGCGACCCCGGCGATCGCGGGGAAGAGCCACGCTCGGGTGCGCCGATCGGCCATGGTCTGCAGAATACGCGCGCTACGGCGTCGGATGCCGGGCGTCGTAGTCGCGGAACGAACTCTGGGCCCGCACGAGCACCGCGATCAGCCCGATGATCAGGATGCCGCCGAGCACCGGCGGGAACCACAGCGCCACCGCGGCCGCGAACACCCCGATGTAGAGGTCGCCGATGCGCGGGCCACCCGTGACGACGACGATGAAGATGCCCTGCAGTCGCCCGCGCATCTCGTCAGGGGAGGCCATGAGCAGCATCGTGCCGCGGAAGATCGCGCTGATCTCGTCGCTCGCCCCCATGCCGAGCAGGGCGAGCGCCGCGAGGCCGAGGGCGACCGGGTTGACCTCGCCGAAGTCCTCGCCGACGTCGGCGACCCATCCCTGAGCGAGGCCGATCTGCATGCCGAGCACCGTGAGACCGAACAGCAGCGCGAAGCCGCCGTAGACGGTGATCGCGCGCCCGACGGCGAGACCGTGCCGGTGCACGTGCCCGACCGGCCCGCTGAACAAGCTCGCGAGGAAGGTGCCCACCGCCATCGCCGCGGTGAGCACGCCGACCGTCACCGGCCCGCCGCCGAACACGAGCACGCCGAGGGCGGGGAACAACACGTGCGGTCGCCCGAACGCCATCGCGACGATGTCGACGATGAACGACATGCGGATGTTGGGGGCGCTGCGCAGGAACTCGACGCCCTGCTTGAGCGACTTCCACCCGGGGCGCTCGGCCCCTTCGGAGGGCGACATGCGCGGCAGCGTGATGATGCCGAGGAACATCGTCGAGAACAGCAGCACGTCGACGAGGTAGGTCCAGCCGAAGCCGACACTCGCGACGAGCACGCCCGCGAGCGCCGGGCCGAGGGTGAGCTGGATGCCGAACGCGATGCCGTTCAGCGCGCTCGCCGCGGGCACCAGCTCGCCGGGGAGGAGCCGGGGAGTGACCGACTGCCGGGTCGTCATCTGCACCGTCGAGGCGACCGAGCCGAGGGTCGCGAGCAGGTAGAGCGGCCAGACCGGCACGTCGCCCTCGGCGAGACCGGTGTCGTACCAGGCGATCAGCGCGAGACCGATCGTCGAGCTCCAGCCGACGAGGGCGCTCACGAGCAGCACCAGCTTGCGGTCGAAGGCGTCCGCGATCATGCCGCCCCAGAGGCCCGCAATGATCATCGGCACGAGACCGATGCCGCCGACGAGCGAGACCGCGAAGGTCGACCCGGTGATGTCGTAGATCTGCAGACCCACCGCGACGATCGTGAGCTGTGCGCCGATGCCCGAGATCGCGCCGCCGAACCAGAGCCGCGCGAACGCGGGTGAGACGCGCAGGGGAGTGGTGTCGACGAACCGGCGGCGCTTCGGCGGCGTCTCGTCGGTCACCCGGTCGAGCGTACTGGCGGGAGTTCCGCGGTCGCTGTCCGTTGTTCCATAGGCCGGAAGGCGGGCGCGCTTCTAGCGTGGAGTCAGTGTCAGGGTGACATTGCCGCGTTGCGGTGGTTGGCTCCTGATCACTGGGTGTCTGGCTCTTAGCGTGGGTGCCGCCTTCGGGCTGGCGAGCATGCGTTTTGCCGACGCCCGGTGTGATGGAC
>NZ_BNAI01000013.1 GCF_014653215.1 Pseudolysinimonas yzui
GGTGTCTGGTTTCAGGACATAGGAAACCGATGTCTCAAGACATAGGAAACCCTCGGCCACGCTCTGAGGAGTGTCGAAGGCTCGTCTGATCATCACCGCCGTCACCGTCCAGGGGCTCTCGCAGGCTGAGGTTGCACGAACCTACGGCGTCTCGAAGGGGTGGGTTTCGAAGCTACTGGCCCGGTGGCGCCGCGAGGGTGATGCGGCGTTCCAGCCACGCTCGCGGCGGCCGCGGTCCAGCCCAAACGCCCTCGCCGCCGAGACGGTCGAGCTGATCTTCGAGCTGCGTCACCGGCTCACCGCGAAGGGGCTCGACGCTGGCGCACATACGATCGCCTGGCACCTGCAGCACCACCACCACGTCTCGGTCTCGGCATCGACCATCTGGCGCACCTTGAAGCGCGCCGGCATGGTCGAGCCCGAGCCGAAGAAGCGGCCGAAGTCCTCCTACCTTCGCTTCGAGGCCGACCTGCCGAACGAGTGCTGGCAGTCCGACTTCAGCCACTACAGGCTCGCCGACGACACCAACACCGAGATCCTGACTTTCCTCGACGACTGCACCCGATACGCCGTCAGCATCACAGCGCATCGAGCCGTGACCACCCCGATCGTCGTCGCCACCTTCCGCGCCGCTACGGAAACCCATGGAAACCCTGCCGCGACGCTGACCGACAACGGCATGGTGTTCACCGTTAAGCACTCCGGCTGGGGCCGCCGCGGCGGCCGCAACGCCTTCGAGGCGGAACTGCGCGACCGCGGCATCGTCCAGAAGAACGGCGCCCCCTCCCACCCGCAAACCCAGGGCAAAGTCGAGAGATTTCAGCAGACGATGAAGAACTGGCTGCACGCCCAGCACCCTCAGCCCGCGACCCTCGCCGATCTCCAACGGCTGCTCGATGACTTCGCCGACGAATACAACCACCGCCGACCCCACCGGTCCCTGCCGCACCAAGCCACCCCGGCCGCCCGCTACCACGCCCTGCCAAAGGCCGCCCCGACGCCCGGCGGACGCGACCACGACAACCACGCCCGACTGCGCCGCGACCGGATCGACAAGACCGGCACCGTCACCCTGCGCGTCCACGGCAAACTCCGCCACATCGGCATCGGGCGAGCCCACGCCCGAACCCACGTCCTGATCCTCGCCAACGACCTCGACATCACGATCATCAACGCCGTCACCGGCGAACTCCTGCGCGAGCTCACCATCGACCTCGACCGCGACTACCAGCCCCGCACAACAAGAAACCCCCGAACCTGAGGGTTCGAGGGTTTCCTATGTCCTGACACAGGACAGAGCGGAGACGGAGGGATTTGAACCCTCGGAACCCTTGCGGGTTCTCCACCTTAGCAGGGTGGTGCACTCGACCGGACTATGCGACGTCTCCCGGAAACTGCCTCAGTCATCCTAACGGCACGGGCGGGGCGTGCCGACCGCTCGGCGACGATCAGTTCGCGACGGAGCAGGTGTACTGCGCCGCGGTCTGACCCTTGAGCCCGGGGATGAGCTGCGCCGCCGGCCCCTGATCCTCGGGAGTCGCCGACGGGTCGGGAGAGGCCGACGGGTCGGGCGTCGTCGGGGCGGGTGCGTTCGGGTCGAGCTGCGACCCGCCGTTGGCGCCGACCGCGTTGGCGTCGAGCGCGATCGGCACGTCGGCCTTGATCGCGTCGAAGAGCGCCTTCGCGGTCGACGTGATGGGCTGCACCTTGCCGAGGTAGATGCCCGTGCCCCCGGTGCGGCTCGGGTACTGCACCATCGCGATGTTCTCGAGCGGGATGTCTTTCAGCACGAGAGCGATCGCGACGAGCGTGTCGACGCGCGCAAAATTCTCCGACAGGGTCATGTGCTGCGTCGCAGCCTGGGCGATGCCGTACAGCTTGCCGAAGTCGGTGAGGGTGTCGTCGCTCTTGATCTTGCGCACGAGCGACGAGAGGAACACCTGCTGCGAGCTGATGCGACCGAGGTCGCTGCCGTCGCCGACGCCGTGCCGCGACCGCAGGAAGGCGAGGGCGTTCCAGCCCTGCAGGGTATTGGGTCCCGCGGTGGGGAGGTTGAGGCCGGTATACGGGTCGAGGATCGGCTCGGTGATGCAGACCTCGACTCCACCGACGGCATCCGACATCGCGATGACGCCGTCGAACGTGATGAGGCCGGCGAACTGGATCGGGAGGCCGGTGAGGTTCTGCACGGTCTCGACCGTGCAGGCGAGGCCGCCGTAGAAGAGCGTCGTGTTGATCGGCTCGCCGGTCGCCGGCCCGCCGTTCTCGCACTCGGGGAGGGGTACGACCATGTCGCGCGGGATACTGACGAGCACCGCGCTCTTCTGATCCTGGGCGACGTGCAACAGCATGTTGACGTCGTTGAGCACAGAGCCCGGGTCGTTGCCGAAGGCCGCGCTCTGGCCCTCGCGGGTGTCCGACCCGACGAGCAGGATGTTGAACCCGCCCTCGTAGGCGCCGATCGCGGGCGGCGGTCCCTGGGTGTCGAATTCGATCTCGACCGTGTCGATGTTGGACTGCAACTGCCAGGTCGCGATGGCCGCGACTGAGACGCCCGACACCATCACGACGGCGAGAACGCTCGCGACGATCGCGAGCAACGACTTCCACGCCGCGGCGCGCTTGAGCCGACCGTGCCGGGCGACCCCTGCGGGCTCGGGGGCGCGCACGGAGCGCTGGCGCAGTTCGCTCACGGCGGTCCTCGTTTCTACGGCTTTTCTACAGCGGGCGGGCGGGAGCGGCGGAGGGCGTGGGATTCGAACCCACGAGACATTTCTGCCCACCAGTTTTCAAGACTGGCTCCATCGGCCGCTCGGACAGCCCTCCCTGGCGAATCCGAATCCTGATCGTAACGGACCCGGACGCCGCTAACCCTGGAAATGCCGTGTGAGCGCGTCGGCGAGGCCGTCGTCGAGGTCGGTGCCGGTCACCTCGGTGGCGACCGCGACGACCTCCTCGGGGGCCTGCCCCATCGCGATGCCGATGCCGCCGCCGGCCGCCGTCCATTCGAGCATGTCGATGTCGTTGCGGCCGTCGCCCGCGGTGAAGACGCGGGATGCCGGGATGCCGAGGGCGGATCGCACCCGCTCCAGCCCGGTGGCCTTGTTGACCCCGTCGGGTGCGATGTCGAGCCACGCCGTCCAGCCGACGTTGTAGGTGACCTTGTGCAGACCCATCCGCTCGACGACGGCGAGGAAGTCCTCGATCGCGTGGCCGGGCGAGATCACGACGACACGGGTCGCGGCGACCCCGAGCAGCTCCTCGAACTCCACCTGGTGACTCGCGGCGGCGAGGGCGCCGTCGGGGAAGAACCCCGTGTAGCGGAACACCCCTTCGGCATCCTCGACGGCGTAGCTGGCCTGCCCGAGGTGACCGCGGATGGTGGTGAGCACCTCGGTGGCGTCGAACGTCTCGACGTGGTGGCGGGAGTAGCCGACGGGCGCGTCGGGGTCGCGGTGCAGCACGACGGCCCCGTTGGCGCAGACCACGTACTGCGAGACGATGCCGAGGCGGTCGAGGATCGGCAGGGTCATCGACACCGAGCGGCCGGTGGCGAGCATCACCTCGTGGCCGAGGTCGCGCACGTTCCTGACGGCGTCGCGCACGGCATCCGTCAGTGTGCCGTCTTCTTGCAGCACGGTGCCGTCGATGTCGAGGGCGACCAGCCAGGGCTCGGCGGCGATGCTCATCGCGGGAGGAGCACGTCGAGCCCGAGGTAGGGCTGCAACGCGTCGGGCACGAGCACCGAGCCGTCGGCCTGCTGGTGCGTCTCGAGCAGCGCGACGATCCACCGGGTGGTGGCGAGCGTGCCGTTGAGGGTGGCGACCGGCGCGGTCTTGCCCTCGGGGGTGCGGTAGCGGATGTCGAGGCGACGCGACTGGTAGGTCGTGCAGTTCGAGGTGCTCGTGAGTTCGCGGTACGCGCCTTGCGTCGGCACCCAGGCTTCGACGTCGAACTTGCGGGCCGCACTCGAGCCGAGGTCGCCCGCCGCGATGTCGATTACGCGGTAGGCAAGGCCGAGGGACTGCAGCATCCCCTCCTGCATCGCGAGCAGCGCCTCGTGCTCCTTCTCGGCATCCGCGGGGTCGATGTAGGTGAACATCTCGAGCTTCTGGAACTGGTGCACCCGGATGATGCCGCGGGTGTCCTTGCCGCCCGACCCGGCTTCGCGCCGGTAGCAGGTGGAGATGCCGGCATACCGCAGCGGGCCGTTCGAGACGTCGATGATCTCGTCTTTGTGGAACCCGGCGAGCGCGACCTCGCTCGTGCCGGTGAGGTAGAGGTCGTCGCGTTCCAGATAGTAGATCTCGTCGGAGTGTGCGCCGAGAAACCCGGTGCCGGCCATGATGTCGGGGCGCACGAGCGTCGGGGTGATGAGCGGCTCGAATCCGGCGGCGAGCGCTCGGTCGAGACCCATCTGGATGAGCGCGAGTTCGAGCCGCGCGCCGACCCCGCGCAGGAAGTAGAAGCGGGCGCCGGAGACCTTCGCCCCGCGCTCCATGTCGATCGCGCCGAGGATCTCGCCGATCGCGAGGTGGTCGCGCGGTTCGAAGTCGAAGGATGCCGGCGTGCCGACCTCACGGACGGTGACGAAGTCGTCTTCGCCGCCTGCCGGGACCCCGTCGATGATGACGTTCTGGATGGCCCCGACCACGCGGTCGAACTCCGCCTCGGCTTCCGTCGCAGCGAGCTGCGCGCTCTTCACCTGGGCGGCTAGCTCCTGAGCCTGCGCGACGAGTGCGGCTTTCGCGTCCTTCGGCGCGGCGGCGACCGTCTTGCCGAAGACGTTCTGCTCGGCGCGCACCGTCTCGAAGGCGTTGAGCGCGGCGCGGCGGGCGGCGTCGGCCGCGATCGCCTCGTCGACGCTCGACGGTGGCACACCCCGCGCCTCCTGCGAACGGCGGACGGCGTCGGGGTTCTCACGCAGCAACTGCGGGTCGATCACCTTCCCATCCTATTGACGCCCGTGCAAGGCCCAGCCCGCGCGCTTCCGCCAGACGTAGGGTTGTGCCATGTCCCCGGCCGCGCCCTCACATCGGCGCGCGGCGATCATCTACAACCCCCTCAAGGTCGACAAGGCGAAACTTCGCTCCTCGGTCGCGACGGCCGAGAAGGCTGCCGGGTGGGACAAGAGTCTCTGGTTCGAGACGACGGCCGAAGAGGCCGGCGGCGGGCTCGCGAAGAAGGCGGCGGCGGAGAAGGTCGAGGTCGTGCTCGCAGCCGGCGGCGACGGCACCGTCCGCGCGGTCGCCGAAGGATTGCGCGACACCAAAGTCGCCCTGGCGCTGCTGCCTGCGGGCACCGGCAACCTGCTGGCTCGCAACCTCGACCTGCCGCTGTCTGATCTCGACTCCTCGGTGCAGGCCGCGTTCACCGGCGAGGACCGCGACATCGATCTGGGGCTCGTCGAGATCGAACGACCCGACGGCGCGACCGAACAACACGCCTTCGTCGTCATGGCCGGCATCGGGCTCGACGCGAAGATGGTCGCCAACACCAACCCCGAACTGAAGAAGCGGGTCGGCTGGCTCGCCTACGCGGATGCCATCGCCCGGTCGCTGAGGGACGCCAAGCAGTTGCGCATCAGCTTCCGCGCCGACGACGGAGCGGCCAGGACGATGCGGGCCCACACCGTGCTGGTCGGCAACTGCGGGTTGCTGCCCGGCAACGTGCTGCTGCTGCCCGACGCGTCGCTCGACGACGGGGTGCTCGACATCGTGGCCCTCCGCCCCGAGGGCTTCTTCGGCTGGGCGCAGGTATGGGTGAAGATCGTGTGGGAGAACGGGGTGCTGCGCCGCAGCTCGGTCGGCCGCAAGATGATGGGCTACACGCGAGAGATCCGCACCCTGCGCTATCTGAAGGCGTCGACGTTCGAGGTGCGGCTGGATCGGGCCGAGGAGTTCGAGCTCGACGGCGACGAGTTCGGTGTCGTCGTCGGGTTCCGCACCGAGGTCGACGCGGGCGCGCTGACGGTGCGCGTGCCGGCGGCCTGACCCCGGAGCAGCGCCCGGTATGCCGCGAGCGCGAGCGCCGCGAGGCCGGCGACGAGGGCCGCGAGCACCAGCCAGGGCACCTGCGCGTAGTAGATCCACCCGCTGTTGACCCAGGCGAAGTACTCGTCGAGAGCCGCCTGATCCGTGCCGCCGGCGAACACGAAGTCGGCGATGTCGGCCTGCGGGATGATCCAGCGCAGCGTCGCCGCCACGGCGAGCCCGGCGAGAACGACGGCGATCGCCGAGAGGGCGACGATCGGGCGGCTGCTCATCCGGATCTCCGCGTGGGAATGACGGCCCGCACGACGATCCACAGCACGATCCCGAGCACGCCGGCGACGAGAAGCGGCCCCGGCAGCTGGGAGATCATGGTGCCGTAGAGCTGGTCTTCGATCCCGGTGCCCAGCCCCGAATCGCGCGCCTCGACCGCGCCGGCGAAGAGCATCGCGGCAAGGACCAGCAGCGCGACCCCGACTCCGAGCAGCGCCCACTCCAGGCGCGGGCGGCCCGGTGGCACGAACTCCTCGGCCTCGGAGACCGTCTCCACCCGAGGCGCCGCGGACGGCTTCTCGGCGAGGGGCGGCGGGTCGGGCACGCGCGGCGCCGTCGGCGGCGGCCCGCCCTCGAGACGCACCGGCCCGCGCCTCGCGGGCGGAGTCGCGTGCTGGGCCGGATCGAAGCCGCGCTGGAACTGCGCGGCGTAGCGGGGGTCGATCTCCGAACCGTGAGCCATGCCGATCCCTCCTCCCTACGTCGTCGTAGCGGGAGCGTGCAATGACCCTAGCTCTGTCGGAGTGAGCCCGGGGAGGTCGTCGGGAGAGGCTCCGTGCGCGCCTGCGCGAGCTGACGAGCGCGCACGACGAGCGCGAGGGCTCCGATGCCCGCGATGAGCCCGGCCCCGATGAACGGGCTCGGCACCGACCACAGCATGTTCAGCCACGCCTCATGACGAGCCCACTCCTCCTGATCTTCGACGAGCGCCGACGTGAGCTCGCGATTGCCGAGCATGCCGACGGTCCCCAGCCACAGCGCGCCGAACCCGGCCACGATAAGGGAGAGGGCGAGTGCGGCGAGGATGACGACGCGAGCGGTCATTCCCGTGGCCTCACGGCCTGGAGAACGATTCCCCCGGTGATGGCGACGACTCCTGCCGTCAGAAGGGGGCTGGGAAGCATCCACCGCGCCTGCTCCAGGAAGACCTCCCACTCGCTCGTGACGCCCGATCCGTAGAAGGCCCCGGTGTCAGTGGCCATGCTCCACAGCAGCATCAACGCGATCATGATGAAGACGGCTCCGATGCCCGGCAAGAGCCAGTCCCACCACGTGGAAGCGACCCGGGTCGGGGCCACGGCCGGCGTCAGCTCCTCGGCATCCTCGGGAACCTCAACAGGCTGCGCCGGCGCCTTTCGCGGCGGGTCGGGCACGCGCGGGGCCGTGGCGGGCGGGCCGCCCTCGAGCCGCATCGGCCCGCGTCGCACGGGAGATGCATCGCGTGCGGGGTCGAAGCCACGCTGGAACTGCGCGGCATAACGCGGGTCGATTCGTGCATCGTCCGCCATCGCCAACCTCTTCCCTTGCGCGTCAGGCGCACCCGACCGGCGCCACGTGAGTCCGATTCATACCCTGCTACGCGGAGGCTCCCGGGACAAGATGACGGCGACCGTGCCGACGAGCGCCCCTGCCGCCGCGAGGACCAGCCACGGCAACAGCTCGATCAGCACAGCGGCGATCTGCACGCGGTGAAGGTAGGTCGACATGGCCGCGTCGGGCAGCGGGATTCCGCCTGAACTGACCGGCCCCTGCGCGGTGAGCCCGATCAGACGGCTGAGCCCCCACACCACAGCGCTCACGAGCGCGAGCAGCGTCGCCGCGGTCGTCGCGAGCACCGCCGCCGAGGAGCGCGGTCGCCTGAATCGCTGGCCCATCGCCCACAGGATCACGGCGAGCACGGCCGAGGTAAGCAGCGGACCCGGCGCTTTCGTCGCGAGGATGGTGGTCACCTCTCGCTGCCCGCTCGGCACGGTCGCGGATGCGGCGCCGACGGCGCTCGCGACGGCGAGTGCCAGCAGAGCTCCCGCCAGCACGAGGAGCACGGCAGCTGGCAGGTGGCGGCGGGGAGTCTCATCCTCCTCAACGAGCGGCGCGACAGGATCGCCACCCTGCGCGCGGTCGTAGCCACGCTGGAACTGCGCGGCGTAGCGGGGGTCGATCCCATCCGCCATCGCCGATCCTTCCTGCTACGCGGGGGGTTCGCCCGAGAGGATGCCGCGGAGCCAGTCGCGTGCTTCGACGAACACGTCATCGCCGTAGCGCGAACGCACCTCGACATTCTGCTTGTCGGCCCGAGGATATGAGCCGAGGAACATGACGTTCGGGCTGAACCGCTTGAGGCCGAGCAGGGCGTCGGCGACGCGTTCGTCGTGAAGGTGACCGTCGAGGTCGATGACGAAGCGGTAGCGGCCGAGGGCGTCGCCGATCGGCCGGGACTCCAGCAGGCTGAGGTTCACCCCGCGGGTCGCGAACTGCTCGAGCATCTCGACCAGGGCGCCGGGGGCGTCGGAGGGCAACTCGACGATGACGCTCGTCTTGTCGGCGCCGGTGCGCTCCGGGATGGCGAGGCTCGACGAGACGAGCACGAACCGCGTGACGGCGTTCGGGTTGTCGCCGATACCCTCCGCGAGCACCTCGACCCCCAGCTCGCGTTCGATCCCCGGCGGCGCGACGGCGGCATCCGCGATCGCACCGGCGGTGAGCAACCCGGATGCGGCGCTCACGTTCGACGTCGCCGGCAGGTGCTCGTGGTCGGGCAGCTCGCGGTCGAGCCAGAGGTGGCACTGGGCGTAGGCGACGGGGTGCGCGGCGATCACGTGCACGTCGGCCAGCGTGGTGCCGGGCCGGGCGACGAGCGAGAAGTTCACCGGCACGAGGTACTCGCCGATGATGCGCAGCCCCGGGATGTTGGCCAGCGCATCCTGGGTGGCGCTGACGCCGCCCTCGACGCTGTTCTCGATCGCGATCATCGCGGCGACGCTGCGGCCCGAGATGACGTCGTCGAGCGCCTCGCCGACGTTGTTGACACTGCGCCACTCGGCGCCCTCGGCCTCGTGCACCTGCGTGAGCGCCAGCCAGGTGAAGGTGCCGGCGGGCCCCAGGTAGCTGTAGCTCGGCATGGCTGCGAGCCTACCGATGGAAGGATGGGGAGATGACCTCGCGTGCGGGACGGCCCGCGGAAGAATCCGACCTCGTCGACGTCGACGATCTGCTTCGGGCGTATGAGGCTCCCGCCGCAGCCGACCAACCCGTCGTCTTCGGCACGAGCGGTCACCGGGGCTCCAGCCTCGACGGCGCGTTCACCGACACCCACATCGCGGCGATCACGCAGGCGATCGTCGAATACCGCGCTGCGCAAGGCGTCGAGGGGCCGGTCTTCATCGGCGCCGACACGCACGCGCTCTCCGCCCCCGCGCAGGTCACCTGCCTCGAGGTGCTGGCGGCGAACGGGGTCGCGGCTCTCGTGGATGCCGACGGCGGCTGGGTGCCGACGCCCGCCGTGTCGCGCGCCATCATCCGTTT
The DNA here is from genome assembly GCF_014653215.1 of Pseudolysinimonas yzui. GTDB lineage: Bacteria > Actinomycetota > Actinomycetes > Actinomycetales > Microbacteriaceae > Pseudolysinimonas_A > Pseudolysinimonas_A yzui. Next base: position 9,567 of record NZ_BNAI01000013.1, read on the forward strand.
CAACCGGGGACTGCCGATCGGCGGGGCGCAGGGCGACGGAATCGTCATCACGCCGAGCCATAACCCGCCGCGCGACGGCGGCTTCAAGTACAACCCGCCGCACGGCGGACCGGCCGACTCGGATGCCACCGGCTGGATCGCCGGACGCGCGAACGACATCATCGCCGGTGGGAACCGTGACGTGAAACGGTCTCGGGGGGTTACCGCGGAGCCGTACGACTTCCGCGGCGAGTACGTGCGCGACCTCGGCTCGGTGCTCGACCTGGGTGCGATCAGGGCGTCGGGGCTGCGGCTCGGCGCCGACCCGCTCGGCGGCGCGAGCGTCGACTACTGGAAGCTCATCGCCACCCACTACGGGCTGCCGCTCGAGGTCGTGAATCCCGACGTCGACCCGACCTGGCGGTTCATGACGCTCGACTGGGACGAGAAGATCCGCATGGATCCGTCGAGCCCCAACGCCATGGCATCCGTCGTCGCGCGGCGGGCGGACTACGACATCCTCACCGGCAACGACGCCGACGCCGACCGGCACGGGATCGTCACCCCCGACGGCGGCCTGATGAACCCCAACCACTACCTCGCTGTCGCCATCCAGTACCTGTTCACCCACCGTGACGGCTGGAGCCCCGACGCCGCGATCGGCAAGACCCTGGTGTCGAGTTCGATGATCGACAGGGTCGCCGCATCCCTCGGCCGGCGCCTGTGGGAGGTGCCGGTCGGCTTCAAGTGGTTCGTACCCGGACTCATCGACGGGTCCGTCGCGTTCGGCGGCGAAGAGAGCGCGGGGGCGTCGTTCCTCGAGCTCGACGGCTCGGCGTGGACGACCGACAAGGACGGCATCATCCTCGCCCTGCTCGCCGCCGAGATCCGCGCGGTGACCGGCAAATCGCCGTCGGCGCTCTACCGGGAGCTCACCGAGCAGTTCGGCGACCCCGCCTACGCCCGCGTGGATGCCGCCGCGTCCCCCGCGCAGAAGGCGCGGCTCGGCAAGCTGTCGGGTTCCGACATCCGCGCGGACATCCTCGCCGGCGAGAAGATCGTCGACCGGCTGTCGGCCGCGCCGGGCAACGGAGCTGCGATCGGCGGCGTGAAGGTCGTCACCGAGAACGCCTGGTTCGCCGCCCGCCCGTCGGGCACCGAAGACGTCTACAAGATCTACGCCGAATCCTTCCGCGGCCCCGACCACCTCGCCGAGGTGCAGGCTGAAGCGAAGCACATCGTCGACGCCGCCCTCGGCTCCTAGCGGGTTGAGGAGCGCCCGGCTTCGCCGGACGCGTCTCGAAACCGCACACCGTCAGCCGCGGGTTGAGGAGCGCCCGGCTTCGCCGGACGCGTCTCGAAACCCGACCGACGTGCGACCGCGAGCACGAGAGCTGAGGCCGGGAAGCGCGTCGAAACGTCCCTCGATGAGGGCGAGCCGCTTTGCGCGGGACCATCCTTGGATGCGCTTCTCCAGGAGATACGCGTCGTCGATGCGATCGAACTCGGCGCACCACGCGAGTTCGATCGGTAGCCGCTTCGCGGTGTACTCACTACCCCGCCCGGACACGTGCTGTTGCAGTCTGGTTGCCAGATCTCGGGTGCTCCCGACGTAGAACGAGCCGTCGGCGCATTTCAGAATGTATGTCGCAGGCATGCGACGATCGTGGCCGATTCGCCCCGCTGGGGATCGTGGATGCTGCGACTCGCAGCGAACTCGAACGCGGGGGCATCCTGTGGGGGGTTTCGAGACGCGTCCGCCTTTGGCGGGCGCTCCTCAACCCGCGAAAGAAGCCGGTCAGCCCGCGTAGGTGGGGGCGGCGGGGAGGCCGAACATCTCCTCGAGCGTCATGACGCCGGTGTCGTGCATCTCGGTCGCGAGGGGCACGCCGACGTAGCGCACGTGCCACGGCTCGTACTCGTAGCCGGTGATCGGGGTGTAGCCCTCGGGATAGCGGATGATGAAGCCGAATCGATAGGCGTTCGCCGCGAGCCACTGGCCCTGCGCGGTGGTCGCGAAGCACTGGTCGAGGTTGCACTGCGAGGGGACGGCACCCAGGTCCATCGCGAGCCCCGTCTGGTGCTCGCTGTGCCCCGGGCGGGCGCTCGTGAGGTCGGCGCCCTCCTGGCCGAGCTGGGCGACCCAGCCGTTGTAGACATCCACCTGGCGGCTGTAGCTGCGATAGGTCGAGAGCGACTGCATCTCGAGGCCGGTTTCGGCGGTGTGCGCGGCGAGCAGCTCCTGCATCTTCGCGGCCGCCTCGGCGCGCAGCTGGCCGCCGCCGATGATGTTCAGGGCGACGAGGTCGGCCGGAGCGTAGTCCTGCGGGTTGAGGGGGCGCAGCTTGTTGACGACCACCTGGAGGCTCGCGGCGCTGTCGATGTCGAACTGGTCGAGCGGGAACGTCGGGGTCGGCGTGGGCGTCGGGGTCGGGGTCGAAGACGGGGTCGGGGTCTCCGACGGCTCGGCCACGGGGGTGCCGCCCTTCGGCGCGAAGAGGAAGATCGCCCCGACGATCAGGGCGGCGACCACCACGACGATGGCGACGGTCACGATCCTGCGGGTGCGGATCTGCTGCGGAGTGGGGCCGCGGTGCCGCACACGGAGCATCGGCTGGTCGGTCACCGCGACAGCTTACGGTTCAGAGGTTTGCCGGATGTCTGCTGTGCGTGTAAATTTGCAGTCTCCGCAATCTTCTGCCGATCGCCGCCCCGAAGGACCCATGTCCAGTCAGACCGTCGCGCCCCCCGCGCAGCCGTTGCTCACTCACCGGCAGATCCTGTTCATCATCTTCGGACTGATGGCGGGCATGTTCCTCTCGTCACTGGATCAGACCATCGTCGGCACCTCGATCCGCACGATCGCCGACGACCTCGACGGGCTCGCACTGCAGGCGTCGGTCACGACCGCCTACCTCATCACCTCGACCGTGACGACCCCGATCTACGGCAAGCTCAGCGACATCTTCGGGCGGCGCCCGCTGTTCCTCTTCGCCATCTCGGTCTTCCTGCTCGGTTCGCTGCTCGCCGGCACCGCGCAGTCGATGTACGAGCTCGCGGGGTTCCGCGCCCTTCAGGGCATCGGGGCGGGCGGGCTGATGGCTCTGCCCCTCGCGATCCTCGGCGACATCCTCGCTCCGCGTCAGCGGGCCAAGTACCAGGGCTACTTCCTCGCCGTCTTCGCGACCTCGAGTGTGCTGGGCCCGCTGATCGGCGGACTCTTCGCCGGCACTCCCGAGATCCTGTTCGTCGCCGGGTGGCGGTGGGTGTTCCTGGTGAACATCCCCGTCGGGGCGATCGCCCTGTTCCTCGTCATCCGTTTCCTGCACGTGCCGCACACGCGTCACCGGGTGAAAATCGACTGGTGGGGGGCGACCACGATCGTCGTCGCGCTCGTACCGCTGCTGCTCGTCGCCGAGAACGGCCGCGACTGGGGATGGGGCTCGCCGCTGGCGATCGGCGGGTACGCGCTCGGGGCACTCGGGCTCATCGCCTTCGTGCTCGTCGAAAGGGCGATGGGCGAGGCCGCCCTCATCCCGCTGAAGCTGTTCCGGCATCCGACGTTCTCGATGGTCACCGTGCTCGGCGTGCTGATGGGGTTCGGGATGTTCGGCGCGATGATGACGCTGCCGCTCTACCTCCAGCTGGTCAACGGCGCGACCCCGACCGAGAGCGGCTTCCTCTTGCTGCCGATGATCGTCGGACTGATGATCTCGTCGATCGTCAGTGGTCAGATCATCGCGCGCACGGGTCGCTATCGCGTGTTCCCGACGATCGGCACCGGCTTCATGGCCGCCGGGTTCCTCTGGTTCACCTTCGCGCACGCCGACCGGCCGGTCTGGTTCATGATGATCGGGATGCTGCTGATCGGCCTCGGGATGGGGCAGCTCATGCAGACCCTCACGATCGCGAGCCAGAACTCCGTCGGGCCGCGCGAGATCGGGGTGGCGACGAGTTCGTCGACGTTCTTCCGGCAGATCGGCGGAACTCTCGGGGTCGCGATCCTGTTCTCGGTGCTGTTCACCCGCATCCCCGACACGATCCAGGCGGCATTCGGGCGCACCGATGTGCTGCGCGCGGCCCTCGACGCCGCGCTCGACCCGACCGTCGCGAGCGCGCCACAGAACGCCCGGATCATGGATCAGGTCTATGACGGCATCGTCGACCCGGTCATCCAGCAGCTGCCGGCGGATGTCGACCTCGCCGACGACCAGGTGCGGTCCGGGGTGCTCGACACCCTCGTCCCGCAGGTGCAGGACGCGCTCGCCGGCGCCGCCGGAGGCCCGGTCGGCGCCAGCCTCGACGGCGACACGTCGTTCCTCACCGGGGCGGATCCCCGGCTGAGCGCTCCCTTCCTCGAGGGGTTCGCGAGTGCCGCGACGACCGTCTACGCGGTGTGCCTCGCCGTCGTCCTGGTCGCCTTCGTGCTGAGCTTCTTCCTCAAGGCGCCGCCCCTGCGCACCAAGTCGGCGATCGAAGAGGTCGCCGACGCCGACGCGGCGATCGCCGCCCAGCTCGTCGCGGATGCGCCCCCGGAAGCGCCTCGACCGGCGACGGAGACCAAACCGATACCTGTGCGCTGAACGGCCGCGGGGCCGGGAGCGCTCCCGCCAGGGCCCGACGCCAGAAGTTTTTTGTCGCGTCACCAGCCCCATCGCGCCCCAGTGTTTCCGGGGATCTGGGCGAGGGGCAAGCGTTTGCCGGGATGGAGCGCTCCCATGCCACGCTTGACAGTCGTCGAGCGACGTCCCTAGTGTGTCCACCAATCCCGTGAGAGGGCTCCCACAACGTAGGTGAGAGCGCTCTCAACCACCGACGGGGTCGGCTCCACCATCCATCTGCACACACACAAAGGAGTGACCGTGAGAACTTCACGACGCACAATGGCCGCGGCAATCGCCGGTGCCGCCACCCTCGCCCTGGTCGCGACCGGATGCACGGGAGGGGGAAGCGGCTCCGACGAGCCGGTGACCCTCACCCTCGCGACGTTCAACGACTTCGGCTACACCGACGAGCTGCTCGCCGAGTTCACCGCTGAGACCGGCATCGAGGTCGTGCACAACAAGGCCGCGACGTCGAACGACGCCCGGGCCAACTACTTCCAGAAGCTCGGCAACTCGGGCCTCGCCGACGTCGAGGCCGTCGAGATCGACTGGTTCACCGAGGCCATGCAGTACGCCGACCTGCTCGCGCCGGTTCCGGAGGACCTTCAGGGCCGTTGGCTCGACTGGAAGGAAGCTTCGGCGACCGACTCCGAGGGCAACCTCATCGCGTACGGCACCGACATCGGCCCGCAGGGCGTCTGCTACCGCTCCGACCTGTTCGCTGCGGCCGGCCTGCCGACCGACCGCGACGAGGTCGCCGCGCTGTTCGATGGCGACTGGGACAACTTCTTCCAGATCGGCGCCGACTACACGGCCGCGACGGGCAAGCCGTTCATCGACTCGGCCAACTCCGTGCTCCAGGGCATGGTGAACCAGCTCGAGACCGCGTATGAAGAGGCCGACGGCACGATCGTCGCCACCGAGAACGCTGACATCCAGGCGGCGTACGAGGCCGTGACCTCGAAGGCCGTTCCGATCGCCGCCTACTCGGGCCAGTGGAGCGAGGACTGGTTCGCCTCTCTCGCCAGTGGTGAGTTCGCCGTGATGCTCTGCCCCGGCTGGATGCTCGGTGTCATCTCGGGCAACGCGCCCGACACCACGGGCTGGGACATCGCTGACGCGTTCCCGGGCGGCGGCGGAAACTGGGGCGGTTCGTACCTGACCGTTCCGGCCAACGGCGCCAACGTGGAGGCCGCGGGCCAGCTCGCTGCCTGGCTGACCTCGCCCGAGACCCAGATGAAGGCGTTCGCCAACGCGGGCACCTTCCCGAGCCAGGTCGACGCGCTTGCCAGCGACGAGCTCGCTGCGGCGACGAACGAGTACTTCAACAACGCCCCCACCGGTGAGATCCTCACCGCCCGCGCCGAGGCCATCACGGTCGCGACGTTCAAGGGACCGAAGTACTTCCAGTTCCACGACGCTCTGCAGAACGCCGTGACCCGCGTGTTCGACGGTCTCGAGGACGCCGACACCAGCTGGAACACCTGGGTGACCGAGGTTTCGGCCTTCTAATTCACCACCGAGGGGTGCGGGCCGCAGGCTCGGTCCGCACCCCTCCCCTTCACTCCCCGATCCGACGCACCTGAAAGCCACGCCATGAGCACCGCCTCGACGAAGAGCCGCCAGCCGGTTCGGGTCCTCTCGTTCTCGCACCGGTTGAGCCGGTGGGACCTCAAGCTCTCGCCCTACCTCTACATCTCGCCGTTCTTCCTGATGTTCCTGGTCGTCGGCCTCTTCCCGATCATCTTCACCGCCGTGATCTCAACCCAGGACTGGGATCTCGTGCGCGGCAGCGGGCAATTCGTCGGCTTCGATCAGTACATCTGGATCCTGCAGCAGCCCCACTTCTGGACCGCCCTGCGCAACACCTTCAGCATCTTCTTGATCTCCACGGTGCCCCAGCTGCTCCTGGCCCTGTTCATCGCGTCGATGCTCGACCGCAACATCCGCGCCAAGACCTTCTGGCGCATGAGCGTGCTGATTCCCTTCGTCGTCGCTCCCGTGGCGGTCGGGCTCATCTTCAACGTCGTCTTCGCCGACAACTTCGGGCTCGTCAACGGCTTCCTCACCGATCTCGGGTTGCCGGCCATCCAATGGCACAAGGAACCGTTCTGGAGCCACGTCGCGATCGCGACCATGGTCAACTACCGGTGGACCGGCTACAACACCCTCATCCTGCTCGCCGCCATGCAAGCGGTGAACCGCGACTACTACGAGGCCGCGACCGTCGACGGCGCCGGTCTGTTCCGCCAGTTCATCAGCATCACACTTCCCTCGCTGCGGCCCACGCTCATCTTCGTCATCATCACCGCGACGATCGGTGGTCTGCAGATCTTCGACGAGCCTCGCGTCTTCGACCAGTTCGGTCGAGGGGGCGCCGGCCAGCAATGGCTCACGATCACCCTGTACCTCTATGACATCGGCTGGGGCCAGTGGAACTTCGGCCGCGCCGCCGCGATGGCCTGGATCCTGTTCGTCATCATCCTGTTGATCGGCCTCCTCAATCTGCTCATCACCCGCACGCTCGTGCGTGGCGAAGGCGTCCGGGGCCTCGAGCCGAGTCGTCGCAACCGAAAGAAGGTCGTCCGATGAGTACCCCTGTCGTCGAGAAGGCCAGCGTGTCCGAGCGTCGCCGCCAGCGCACCATCAAGATCCGCGGCTACCGGCCCGGCATCTGGACCTATGTCGGCCTGACCGTCGTCTTCGTCAGCGCGGCGTTCCCGCTCTGGTGGTCGTTCATCATCGGCTCGGGCGATGCGTCGTCACTGCGCGAGCGGCCGTGGTGGCCGGGCGGCAACTTCATCGACAACGCCCTCGCCGTCGTCGGCAACCCCGCGGTCAACTTCTGGCCCGCGCTGTGGAACTCGATCTACTCGTCGTTCCTGATCGCGGCCGCGGTCGTCATCACCTCGACCCTCGCCGGCTGGGCCTTCTCCAAACTGCGGTTCCGCGGCAGTGTGGGACTGCTCGCCTTCGTCGTCGCCACCATGGCGGTCCCCCAGCAGCTCGGCGTCGTGCCGCTGTACATCCTGTTCTCCGACCTCGGGTGGACCGGCCAGATCGGCGCCATCATCGTGCCGGCGCTGACGAGCGCCTTCGGGGTGTTCTGGATGACGCAGTATCTGCGTCAGGCGGTGCCCGACGAGCTGATCGAAGCGGCCCGCATCGACGGCGCGACGATGATCCGCACCTTCTGGACGGTGGGCGTGCCCGCGGCGCGACCCGCTGCGGCAATGCTCTTCCTGTTCACCTTCGTAGGGGCCTGGAACAACTTCTTCTGGCCGTTCATCGTTCTCGACCGCCAGAACCCGACGCTGCCGGTCGCCCTCTCGCTGCTGCAGTCCAACTACTTCGTCGACTACTCGATCGTGCTCGCCGGAGTCGTGCTCGCCACGATCCCGCTGCTCCTGCTCTTCATCTTCGCGGGCAAGCAGCTGGTGAGCGGCATCATGGCCGGCGCGGTCAAGGGCTAGGGGCATGAGCACCGTGTCACAGGTGAAGACTGACTCCATTTCGCCGCCCGCAGCCCGCGCCTTCCCGGCCGACTTCCTCTTCGGAGCGGCCACGGCCGCTTACCAGATCGAGGGAGCCGCCCACGAGGACGGCCGGCGCGATTCGATCTGGGATGCCTTCAGCCGCATCCCCGGTGCGGTGGTCGGCATGGACAACGGGGATGTCGCGTGCGACCACTACCACCGATACCGTGACGACGTCGCGCTGATGGCCGACCTCGGCCTGCAGACCTACCGCTTCTCCACCTCATGGGCGCGCGTCTGCCCGGACGGCGGGCCCGCGAACGCGGCCGGGCTGGACTTCTACTCCCGCCTGGTCGATGAACTCCTCGGTGCGGGCATCCACCCCTGGCTCACGCTCTACCACTGGGATCTGCCTCAGGCCCTCGAGGAGAAGGGCGGCTGGCCCGCCCGCGACACCGCCTACCGCTTCCTCGACTACGCGATGGCGGTGCATGACGCCCTCGGCGATCGCGTCACCTCCTGGACGACGCTCAACGAGCCGTGGTGCTCGTCGTTCCTCAGCTACATCGGGGGGGAGCACGCTCCGGGCCGTCAGGAACCCGCCGCCGGTCTCGCCGCGGGGCACCACCTCCTGCTCGGCCACGGCCTCGTCGTGCAGGAACTGCGTCGTCGCGATCCCGAGCTGAGCCTGGGGATCACCCTGAACCTCACCGTCGCCGACCCGGTCGATCCGACCGATTCGGGCGACCTCGATGCCGCCCGTCGCATCGACGGGCAGTTCAACCGGTTCTTCCTCGACCCGATCTTCCGCGGCGCCTACCCGGCTGACGTTCTCGCGGACGTCGCGGAGTTCGGCTTCGACTCCGTGGTCCTGCCCGGCGATCTGGCGACCATCTCGGCCCCGATCGACATGTTGGGGGTGAACTACTACCACGGCGAACTCGTCGGGGCGACCCCGCCCGCGGGACAGACCGTGTCGACCGCCGCGCCCTCCGAGCGTCCCAAGCGCTCGCCGTTCCCCGCGGCCGACGGCGTGCACTGGCACGTGCGTGATCTGCCGCTCACGGCGATGCAGTGGGAGGTGCAGCCCGAGGGCCTCACGCGTTTGCTGCAACGCATCCACGACGAGTACACCGGGCCGGCCGGGGTCGACCTCGCCGTCACCGAGAACGGCGCCGCCTACGACGATGTCGTCGCCGACGACGGCGCCGTGCACGACGCCGAGCGCGTGACCTTCCTCGAGGTACACCTGGCGGCGATCCTCGATGCCATCGACCGCGGGGTGCCCGTGCGGGGGTACTTCTACTGGTCGCTCATGGACAACTTCGAGTGGGCGTGGGGGTACGACAAGCGGTTCGGCATCGTGCGCGTCGACTACGACACGCAAGCCCGCACGCTCAAGGACAGCGCGATCGCGTACCAGTCGATCATCGAGAGCCGGGCGCTGCCCTCCCAGCTGCGGGCCTAGGATCGCTCCGTGACAACCGAAGTGCCTGCGTCGCGGTCGACTCCCGCAGGGACCCCGACGCTGGAGACGGTCGCCGCCCTCGCGGGGGTGTCGCGGTCGACGGTGTCCCGTGTCATCAACGACTCGCCGAAGGTGACCCCCGAGGCGCTCGCCGCCGTGAACAAGGCGATCGAGGAACTCGGCTACGTGCCCAACCGGGCGGCGCGCTCGCTGGCGAGTCGGCGCACGCAGGCGATCGCCCTGGTCATCCCCGAGAACACCGCCCGCTTCTTCGCCGACCCCTATTTCGCCTCGGTGATCCAGGGGGCAGCGCTCCGGCTCGCCGCGACCGACTACACGCTCACCTTGCTCATCGCATCGGAGACCGATCCCGAGAAGAGCCGCCGCTACCTGCAGTCGGGCAACGTCGACGGCGCGCTCATCCTCTCCCACCACTCCGACGACCGTTCCTACGTCGCGTTGTCGCGCACCCTCCCCGTGGTCTTCGGCGGTCGTCCGGAGCGACACGACGACGGTCCCGAGCCGGTCTATGTGGATGTCGACAACACCGCCGCCGCGCGGGACGTCGTGTCGCTGCTCGTCGCCTCGGGCCGGCGGCACATCGCCACCATCGCCGGCCCGACCGACATGACCGCCGGGCTCGACCGTCTCGAGGGCTGGCAGTCGGCGATGTCGGATGCCGGGCTGCCCAGCCACCTCGTCGAGCACGGCGACTTCACGCCCGCGTCGGGCGCGGCGGCGATGGAACGGCTGCTGGCGCGCGGCGAGCCGATCGACGGACTGTTCGCGGCATCCGCTCAGATGGCCGACGGCGCGCTGTCGGTGCTGCGCCAGCGCGGGCTCGTCGTGCCCCGCGACCTCGGCGTCGTGACCTTCGACGACGACTACTTCGCGGCGCGCGCGACGCCGCCGCTGACGACCGTCAACCAGGACGAGGGCGAGGTCGGCCGCACGATGGCGGAACTGCTCATGCGCTCGATCGAAGGCGAAGACGTTCCGCGCGTCACGATCATGCCGACGCGCCTGATCAACCGTCGCTCGCAGTAGCCTCGGGCTCGGGCTCGCGCTCGCCGGTGAGCACCGCGACCGGAACCGTGCAGGCGTCGCCGCGCCAGGCCTCGACGCCCTCGCGTACCGCGAAGCCGGCGATCACGAGCGCCGCGACGGCATCCGCCCAGGCCCAGCCGAGCAGCGCGTTGAGCAGCAGGCCCCCCAGCAACGCCGCCGACAGGTAGGTGCACAGCAGCGTCTGCTTCGAGTCGGCGACCGCCGAGGCGGACCCCAGCTCGGTGCCGGTGCGGCGCTCCCACAGGCTGAGCACGGGCATCACGGCCAGGCTGACCGCCGCGAGCACGATGCCGACCGGGCTGGGCTCGGGGTCGCGCACCCCGGCGAACGAGAGCCCCGCCTCGACCGTCACGTAGGCGGCGAGGGCGAAGAACGAGATCGCGATGATGCGCAGCGCGGCGCGCTCCCGGGTCTCGGGATCGGGGGCGGCGAACTGCCAGGCGACCGCGCCGGCCGACAGCACCTCGACGACCGAGTCGAGGCCGAACCCGATGAGCGCCGCCGATGAGGCGATCGTGCCGGCCGAGAGGGCGATGACCGCCTCGACGACGTTGTAGCCGATCGTGATCGCGACGATGATGCGGATGCGGCGCTGCAGGATGCGTCGGCGCTCTGCGTCGAGCCGGATGCCGGTCATGCCACGGCGTCCTCGGTTCGGGCGGGGAAGAAGGCGCGCACGGCCAGCCAGCCGACGAGGCCTCCGACCAGTTGGGCGGCCAGGTAGCCGGGGACCGACCCGGGGGCGATACCGGCGAAGGTGTCGCTGAACATGCGCCCGACCGTGATCGCCGGGTTCGCGAAACTCGTCGACGAGGTGAAGAAGTAGGCGGCGCCGATGTAGGCCCCCACCGCCGGGGCGGCGAGAGCGGCGCGGCCGGTGCGCACGAGGGCGAAGATCACGACCACGAGCCCGGCCGTGGCGACGACCTCGGCGAGCAGATGCGGCCAGGTCACCCGGTCGGTCGCGCTCCACGAGATCGCGTCGAGCCCGAACATGAGGTTGGCGAGCACGGCCCCGGCGACGCATCCCGCCACCTGCGCGGGCAGGTAGCGCACGACATCCGCCCACGGCCGCGTCCCGAGGAGGGCGTCGACGGCGGTGACGACGGGGTTGAAGTGCGCGCCCGAGAGCGGCGCGAACACGAGGATGAGCACGGTGAGCCCGAGCGCCGTGACGAGCGCGTTCTCGAGCAGCTGCAGCCCGACATCCGTCGAGAGCTGTTGCGCGGCGATGCCGGATCCGATGACGACGACGGCCAGTCCCGCGCTGCCGAGGAACTCGGCCGCGATCCGGCGGGGGACGCCGACGGTCACGAGGCGACGAGCAGTTGCGACATGCGGTCGAGCGCGCCGGGCACGAGTTTGAAGTACGCCCAGGTGCCGCGCTTGGAGCGGGTGAGGAACCCCGCGTCGGTGAGTACCCGCAGATGATGCGACACGGTGGGCTGGGAGAGCCCGATCGGCTCGGTGAGGTCGCACACGCAGGCCTCCTCGTTCTGCGACGCGGCGACGATCGACAGCAGCCGCAGCCGTGCGGGGTCGGCGAGCGCCTTCAGGGTGTGCGCGAGTTCTTCGGCTTGCGCGGCGTCGAGCGGCTCGCGCACCAGCGGGGTGCAACAGGCGGCGGCGTCCGCCGTCGTCGCGGGGGAGATCTCGAGCACGGTCACGTCGACGATGGTAGCGGATATTGACAACCATCGATATAGCGGCGCACACTATGCATCGACATCCATCGATATACGGGAGGACCTCGTGACGCTCATCGACCTCACCCCACCCGCCGCGCGAAGCGACCGGCTCGCGACGCTGCCCGTCGCGATCATCGGAGCCGGGCCCATCGGGCTCGCCGCCGCCGCGAACCTCGTCGAGCGTGGCCTCGATTTCCTCATCTACGAGGCCGGCGACTCGGTGGCCGACAGCATCCGCAGCTGAGGGCACACCCGCCTGTTCTCGCCGTGGCGCCACCTCGTCGACCCCGCATCGCGCCGCCTGCTCGAAGCGGCCGGCTGGAGGCATCCGGACCCCGACCGCGTGCCGACCGGCGGCGACCTCGTCGCGCAGTACCTCCTGCCGCTGTCCCGGCTCGACGCGATCGCGAGCCGCGTCGTCACGGGTGCCGCCGTCGTCGCGGTGACCCGGGAGGGGATGGACCGCACCCGCACCGCCGGGCGATCGGCCACCCCGTTCGCCCTGCGCATCCGCACCGCCTCTGGGCTCCAGGATGTCGCCGCCCGCGCTGTCATCGACGCCTCCGGAACCTACCGCTCGCCGAACCGCCTCGGGTCGAACGGCCTCGACCCGCTCGGGCTCGAAGCGGTGGCCGACCGGGTGACCGCCGCGCTTCCCGACGTGCTCGGCCGGGACCGGGCACGCTTCGCCGGACGGCACACGACCGTCGTCGGGGCCGGACACTCCGCCGCCAACAGCCTTCTCGCCCTCGCCGAACTCGCGCGCCAGGAACCCGGCACCCGGGTCACCTGGCTCATCCGCAACGCGAGCGCCGTGCGGGTGTCATCGTCGGCCGACGACCAGCTCGCCGACCGGGCGGCGCTCGGCGGTCGCGTCGACCGGTTGGTCGCCGACGGCGCGATCGGGATGCTCGACGGCTTCGAGATCCTGCGGCTGGCCCCTCGGGGCGACGGGGTCACCGTCACCGGGTCCCGTCGCGGCGCACTCGTCACCCACGAGACCGACGTCGTGGTGGGCGCGACCGGCTTCCGGCCCGACCTCGAGATGCTGCGGGAGATCCGTCTCGACCTCGACGAGATCGTCGAGGCCCCGCGGCGACTCGCACCGCTCATCGACCCCAACGTGCACTCGTGCGGCACCGTCGAGCCGCACGGGTTCGCCGAGCTGACGCATCCCGACGACGGGTTCTTCCTCGCCGGCATGAAGAGTTACGGCCGCGCGCCGACGTTCCTGCTCGCGACCGGGTACGAGCAGGTGCGCTCGATCACCGCCTGGCTCGCGGGCGACGTGGCGGCCGCGCGGGAGGTCGCGCTCGTGCTGCCCGAGACGGGCGTGTGCTCGACCGACGCCCCCGCCGGGAGTTGCTGCCGCTGAGCTTGACGCGGGGTCGATCGCTCAGTCATCATTGCCTCAATGAGTACTGAGCGATCTGGCCTCGAGCAGCGAGCCGCCCGGCACGCCGCCCTCGGCGACCCGGCGCGGCTGCGCATCGTCGACCTGCTCGGTCTCGGCGATCAGTCGCCGACCGAACTCCAGACCGCGCTCGGGATGCCGTCGAACCTGCTGGCCCACCATCTGCGGGTGCTCGACGGCGAAGGCATCATCGAGCGCCGACGCTCCGAGGGCGACGGCCGACGCTCCTACGTGCGACTGCGCCCCGAGTCCCTCGTCGGGCTCGTCGGCACCGCGCATCCGGCCGCCCGTCGCGTCGTCTTCGTCTGCACCGCGAACTCCGCACGTTCACAACTCGCGGCCGCACTCTGGCGGGAGGCGAGCACCGTGCCCGCCGAGTCGGCCGGCACCCATCCGGCCCCCCGCATCCACCCGGCCGCCGCCGCCGCCGCGAGCCGCCACGGCATCCATCTCGCCTCGGCGCGCCCGCGCACCCTCGCCGACGTGCTCGGCGACGACGACTTCGTGATCACCGTGTGCGACAACGCGCGCGAAGAACTCGACACGCTGCCCGACATGCACTGGTCGATTCCCGACCCCGTGCGGGTCGGCACCGACGCCGCCTTCGAGGCCGCGATCGCCGAACTCACCCGTCGCGTCGACGACCTCGCCCCGCGACTCACCCGCGCCTGAAGGAGCACCGAGTGTCCGACTACCTCCGCGCGACCGTCACCCTCGACCAGGAGCTCGCACTGAAGACCGCCGCCGTGCGGCTCGCACGCGACTTCGAGGGCGTCTACGGCACCGAGACGATCGAACGCTTCCTGCACACCTCGTACGACCAGTTCGCCGGCACCGCGAAGGTGCTCAACTTCCTCCCCCTGCTCGCGGAGCGGTTCGCGAAGCAGCGGCTCACCGCTCTCAGCCGCGTCGAAGGCAAGGCCCACGACGGCCGGCCCGCCGTGCTGTTCCTCTGCGTGCACAACGCGGGCCGCTCGCAGATGGCCCTCGGCTTCTTCGAGCACTACGCCGGCGACGCCGCCGTCGGATGGTCGGGCGGCTCCGAGCCGGGAGCCGAGGTCAACCCGGCCGCGATCGAGGCGATGCGGGAACGCCAGATCGACATCTCGGGCGAATACCCGAAGCCGTGGACCGACGAGGTCGTGCGCGCCGCCGACGTCGTCATCACGATGGGCTGCGGCGACGCCTGCCCCGTCTTCCCCGGCAAGCGCTACGAGGAGTGGGTGCTCGACGACCCCGCCGGCAAGGCGGTCGCCGACATCCGCCCCGTGCGCGACGAGATCGAACGCCGCGTGCTGACGTTGCTCGACGAACTCGGCGTCCCCGCGCGCCGCTGACCACCACCCTCAAGGAGATCGCATGTCTGAGAAGCCCACCGTCCTGTTCGTCTGCGTGCACAACGCCGGCCGATCGCAGATGGCCGCCGGCTATATGCGCGAGCTGTCGGGCGGACGCGTCGAGGTGCTGTCGGCCGGGTCGGAGCCGAAGGAGAGCATCAACCCGGTCGCCGTCGCGGCGATGGCCGAGGAGGGCATCGACATCGCGGGCAACGTTCCGAAGATCCTCACCGTGGAAGCGGTGAAGGAATCGGATGTCGTCATCACGATGGGCTGCGGCGACACCTGCCCGATCTTCCCCGGCAAGCGCTACGAGGACTGGGAACTCGAAGACCCGGCGGGCAAAGACCTCGAAACCGTCCGGCGGGTGCGCGACGACATCCGCGGCCGGGTCGAGGGGCTGCTCGCCGAGATCCTGCCCGCCGCGGTCTGACCCGGCGCCAGCCGGCCGGGCTGGGTAGCGTCGAAGCATGACTGACACGGTGGTGCACGACCAGGCAGGTTCGCGATTCGTCCTGATGCGCGGCGATCGGGAGCTCGGGTTCACCGAGTACGTGACGCGCGACGACGGCGGGATCGTGTTCACCCACACCGAGATCGACCCGGAGGTGCAGGAGCGGGGGCTCGGGTCGGCGCTCGTGCGCGGCGCGCTCGACGATCTGCGAGGGTCGACGACGGTGCGGATCCGGGCGACCTGTCCGTTCGTGCGGCGGTTCCTGGCCGAGCATCCCGAGTATGAGGATCTGACGACGCGGTAGACACTCGTTCTATTTTGCACGCGTTGAAAGTGCTTGCGGTTCGTAGTTGTCTTCGATAGGATGGTCTTGCTCGTGCCGAGCATTCCGTTCTGAATGACGAACTGTGAACTGGGAGATCGGCGTGAGCCTGCCTGCCGTGCCTGTGATCGAGGTCCCTGACCTCTCCGGGTTGGCGCGTGCGTCGCATCAGGAGTTGATGGTGGGGATGCGGCACTGGTCGGCGCATGTGCGTTCCGCGGAGTCGGTGGTCGCCGCGTTCGCGGGGGAGATTGATCGGCGGTCGTCGCGGGATGCCGGGTATGAGGGGTTGGCGGCCTCGACGGGGGCGCGCGGGCCTGAGGGGTTGGTGTCGAGCCTGACGGGGAAGTCGGTGCGGGATGCGCGGGATCTGGTGACGGTGGGGCGGTTGCTGGATGCCCCGCCGGTGTGGTTGACGGATGTCGCGGCCGGGGTGGCTTCGGGTGAGGTGTCGGTGGGGGCTGCGGCGGCGATCGTCACCGGGCTCGGCGCGCCGACTCCGGAACTGGGGGCGGATGATCTGCTCGACGCCGCACAGACCCTGGTTGCTGAAGCCGGGCAGCTGCCGCCGGAGAAGGTCGCCCGCCTCGCCCGGGAGATGCGGGATGAGTTGGATGCCGCCGGGGTCGCGGACCGGGAACAGGCACTACGGCAGAAGCGATTCCTGCGCCTCACCCCACGAGCCGATGGGATGACCAGCATCTTCGGCCTGCTCGACCCGGAGTCGGCGGCTCTGGTCACCGACGCGATCGACTGCGTCACCGCCCCCCGCCGCAACGGACCCCGCTTCCTCGACGACACCGAACGCGCCCGCGCCGACGCGATCGTGAACGACCCCCGCAGCACCGAGCAACTCGCCCTCGACGCGCTCGTGGAGATGATCCGCATCGCCGCCGCCGCCGACCCCGGACGCATCTTCGGGATCCGCAAACCCGCCGTGCGGGTCCATGTCGACGCCCGCGACCTGCAACGCCGCGAAGGTGCCGGGCACCTCGAAGGGCAAACCGCCGCCGTGTCGATCGCCACCGTCGAACGCCACGCCTGTGCTGACGGTTACGTTCCGATCCGGTTTGAATCCGGCGGTGCCATCGACGTCGGCCTCACCCAACGACTCTTCACCACCCGGCAGCGGATCGCCCTCGCCGCGATCTGGGGCGGCTGCGCCCACCCCGACTGCGACCGCCCACCCTCCTGGTGCGAAGCCCACCACGCCACCGAATGGGACAACGGCGGACCCACCGACATCGCAAACGGAATCCTCCTCTGCCGCTTCCACCACCTCCTCACCCACAACATGGGCTGGAACATCCGACCACCCGACCGACCCGGCGGGACATGGCTCATGCACCCACCATCCCGAGGGTCGGGTATTCGAAAGCCCATCGAACTCACCAGCAAGCACCCGCTGCGACGAAAGCAATGACGCCGAGGCGCGAGGGAGAGCTCTGTCTGGTGACGAGCTACTTCTTCTCAGAGATGTCGATGTGGGCGATGCCCTTGTCGAGGTCGAGCAGCGGGTCACCCGGCGCGGGGGCGGGGGCGGGCAGCTCGGTCTGGCGCTCCTGCTCCTGGAGTGCCTCCTGGCGGCTCGGCGCGAACAGGCCGTCGATCGGGCCCATGATGTTGCCCGCAGAACGCAGGCCGTCTTTGCCCTTCATCGAGAAGTCCATGAAGCCGGCGATCTGGCCGACGACACACACGGCGACGATCGCCACCGGCACGACGACCCACCAGATCCACTCCACCGGCACAGGATACGGGGCGCACCCTGAAGAACAACCGGCGCCGCAGCAGCTAGCGCTGCGGCACGATCAGGGGTCGGCCGTCCATGTCGACCACCCGCACGGGCAGCCCATAGACATTCGAGATCGCGTCGGCGGTCAGCACCACCGACGGTGCTCCCACGGCGACGAGCCGACCGGCCGACAACAGGGCCACCCGGTCGGCGACCGCGCCGGCGAGCGACAGATCATGCACCACCACGACGACCGCCCGGCCGGCCAGAGCGAGGTCGCGGGCGATGCGCAGCACATCCTCCTGGTGGCGCAGGTCGAGCGCGGCGGTCGGCTCGTCGAGGAAGACGATCGCGGTGTCCTGCGCGAGCACCCGAGCGAGTGACACCCGCGCGCGCTCGCCCCCGGAGAGCTCCGTGAAGCGGCGACCCGCGAGATGGGTCACGTCGGCGCGGGACGCGGCCGACGTGATCGCCTCCCCGTCGCGGGCGATCTCGTCGGTGCGCGTCCACGGGGCGCGCCCCATCGTGATCACGTCGATCACCCGGAAGGGAAAACTCAAGGAGTTGTCTTGCGTGAGCACCGATCGACGACGGGCGAGCTCGAGGGGCGAGAACGTGCGCACATCCCGGTCATCGACGAGCACCTGACCCGACGTCGGCACCCGCTCCCCCGACAGCACCGAGAGCAGCGTCGACTTGCCGGCGCCGTTGGGGCCGACGAGCGCGAGCACCTCGCCCGGCACGACCTCGAGCGAGATGTCGTCGAGCACCGTGCGGCCGTCGAGCACGACGCTCAACGCCTCGGCGCGGATCACCGGATCGCTCACGCCCACCCTCCCGACCGGCGACGCTGCCGCCACAGGAGGAAGAAGAAGAACGGTCCGCCGACGAGGGAGGTCAACATCCCGATCGGAAGTCCCGCCCCGGGAACGATCGTGCGGGCCAGCAGGTCGGCGGCGAGGATCAGCACCGCACCGCCGAAGGCGGAGGCGACGATGAGGCCGCGGTGACGCGGGCCGAGCAGCATGCGCATGATGTGCGGCACGACCAGTCCGACGAACGCGATGATGCCGACGAACGCCACCGCGACACCGGTGAGCAGCGCCACCAGCACGATCGAGGCGATGCGCAGGCGTTCGACGTCGAGCCCGAGGTGCCGGGCGTTGCGCTCCCCGAGGGCGAGCAGGTCGTAGCGCCGACCCAGCAGCACCGCGGCCACCACGCCGACCACGCACACCCCCGCCACGACAACGACCTCGTGCCAGAGCGACCCGTTGAGGTCGCCCAACTGCCAGAAGACGATCTGTTCCCGGCTCGCCGGGTTCGCGACGAACAGCACGAACGCGAGACCCGCCCCCGCGAAGGCGTTGACGGCGATCCCGGTGAGCAGCAGGGTGACGACCTCGGTGCGACCGTTCGCCCGCGAGACGAAGTAGACGAGCAGTGTCGCGAGCAGGCCTCCGGCGAACGCCAACGCCGCGACGGCGTAGTCGCCGACCGCCGCGACGCCGAGCACGATCGCGGTGGCCGCCCCGAGGGCCGCCCCTGCCGACACCCCGACGACGCCGGGTTCCGCGAGGGGGTTGCCGAAGATCGCCTGCATCACCGCACCCGCCGCTGCGAGAGCCGCCCCGACGAGGATCGCCATGACGATGCGCGGGAACCGGATCACCCACAGCGTCGACTCGGCGATCGGGTCGGCGGGCGCCCAGTCGTTCGCGACGCCGACGGCGCGTAGCAGCGAGCCCACGACTTCGGTCGGCGACACCGGGAACTGCCCGAGCACGGCCGACAACAGGATGCCGCCAACCAGCAGAGCGCCGAGCGCGGCGCCGACGATCGCCCGCCTCACGGGACCCGGTACAACCACTCGTCGGTGCCGAACTTCGTCTCGACGAGTTCCCGCGCCCGTTCGAGTTCGAAGTCGGTGAGCGACCCGTCGGTCAGCCCGTGCAGCCCGCGGAAGGTGTCGATCATCCGCTCGATGATCTGCTCCCGCGTCATGCCGGTCTGACGGCGCAGCGGGTCGACGCGCTTGTTCGCCGACTTCGTGCCCTTGTCGCTGAGCTTCTCGCGGCCGATGCGCAGCACCTCGGCCATGCGGTCGCCGTCCATGTCGTACGCCATCGTGACGTGGTGCAGTACCCCGCCGTTGCCGAGCCGCTTCTGCGCGGCACCGCCGATCTTGCCGGTCGGCGAGGCGATGTCGTTGAGCGGAACGTACGACGCGTCGATGCCGAGACTCTGCAGGGCCTGCACCGCCCACTCGTCGAAGAACGCGTACGAGTCGGCGAACGACATGCCCTGCACGAGGTCGATCGGCGCGTAGATCGAGTAGGTCACCGCCCCCGGCGGTTCGATGAACATCGCGCCGCCACCCGAGATGCGGCGCACCACCGGAAAGCCGTACTTCGCCGCGTTGACCGGGTCGACCTCGTTCTTCACCGACTGGAAACTGCCGATGACGACGGCCGGCGACGCCCACTCCCAGAACCGCAGAGTCGGGGCGCGGCGTCCGTCGCCGACCTCCTCGGCGAGCACCTGGTCGAGGGCGAGGTGCATCAGCGGATCGAGCGCACCCGGACGCACCAGCTCCCACGCATAGTCGTTCCACCCGGTGGCGCGCTTGAGGGCCCGGCGCACCGCCGTCGCCACCGAGTCGGCCGAGAAGCCGAGCATCACGGCACCTTCCGGAAGCGCCGCGGTGACCGCCTTCGCGATGTCTGCAGCGTCGCTCGTCACCGGCAGCCCGGTGAGGGCCGCGTCGATCGCCGGCAGCGCCTCGTCGGGGTCGAGGAAGAAGTCACCCGACACCCGCACGTCACGGAGGCGACCGTCGGCGACGTCGAGGTCGACGACGACGAGCTTGCCGCCGGGCACCTTGAACTCGCCGTGCATGTCGTCCTCCTGGCGGGCCCGCCGGGTCGGGAAGGTGAGCGAATGCCAGCCTAACGAGTGGCGGTACCTGGCGCGGCTGCGGTCGCCTTCGCGTCGAGCCAGGCGACCAGGTCGGCGATCACCTCGGCCCGGTTGATCTCGTTGAACATCTCGTGGCGACCCTCGTCGTAAATCTTGACCACGACATCCGAAAGGCCGCCCCGGCCGCGGTACGCCTTCGCCAGCAGTTCGACGCTCTTCGGCCCGCCGAGCGGGTCTTCGCTGCCGATCAGGATGAGCAGTGGCAGGTCGCGGTTCAGCTTCGTCGGGCGGCCCAGGAGCCGCATCCCGTCGCGCACCCCGAACAGCTTCGCGGCCTTCGCGTCGAAGGTCAGGGGGTCGGCGGCGAATCGCGTCCAGACGTCGGGGTCGCGGCTCAGCCACTCCGTTCCGGTGCCGCCGGGCAGCCGGTGCCGCTTCGACAGGTCGCCGCTGTTCATGTGCCGCAGGGTGCGGTACGGCGTGCCGGAGAGCACCGCGGCGGTGTACGGCGACGCGTCGTCGTTGAGGATCATCTGGGCGAAGATCGAGCCGAGGCTGTGCCCCAGCAGCACGAGCGGCAGCTTGGGGTGCTCGGCGTGCGCGATGCCCGAGAGCTGCTGGATGCCGGCGATCGTCGCGCGCACCCCGCCCGGGCCGAGGCGGCCGAGTCTGGTCGTGTCGTGACCCCACTGCTGGAGTCCGGTCTGCCCATGCCCGCGCAGGTCGCCCGCGTAGACGGTGTAGCCGGCGGCGACGAGCGCCTGCGCCAGATCCTCGTAGCGGGTCGCGTACTCGCCGAGCCCGTGCACGATCTGCACTATCGCTTTCGGGTTTCCCGCACGCCACTCGTAGTAGTGGATGGTGACGCCCTCGGCGTCCTCGAACGTGTAGTCCCCGCGTGCCGCCGTGAAACCGGGCATCGACGCCTCCTCGTTGGACTCATCGTACTTTTCCGCGGTCGCCGCATGCACGAGCGAGCGCACGGGAGAGGCGTGATCCCCTGCCGTAAGGTTCTGCCGTGACCCGCGTCGTGATCGCCCCCGACTCGTTCAAGGGCACCGCGACCGCCCGAGACGCGGCCCGAGCGATCGCCCGCGGGTGGGCGTCGGTGCGTCCCGACGACGAGCTGGTCCTGGCGCCCCAGGCGGACGGCGGCGAGGGCACGATCGACGCGGTCGCAGCAGCCGTCGCGGGCGCCGAGGTGCGCACCGCGACCGTGACCGGACCCGACGGGCGTGATGTCGAGGCGCGCTGGCTGTTGCTCGACTCGGGCGAGGCGGTGCTCGAACTCGCCGAGAGTTCGGGGCTTCCGCTGATGGACGAACTCGATCCGCTCGGAGCCGGCACCCGCGGTCTCGGGGAGCTGATCGGTGTCGCCCTCGACGCCGGCGCGACCGCCCTCACCGTCGGGCTGGGCGGATCGGCCTCCACCGACGGCGGTGCCGGGGCACTCGCGGCGCTCGGGATGACGCTCGCCGACGCGTCCGGCCGCCCACTGCCCGACGGGGGTGGCGCCCTGAGTCAGGTCGAGCACCTCGATCGGCGCGGGCTGCGGCCCCCTCCACCGGGCGGGGTACGCCTGCTCACCGACGTGACCGCTCCGCTGCTCGGCCCCTCCGGTGCCGCCGCCGTCTTCGGGCCGCAGAAGGGAGCCGGGCCGGGCGAGGTCGCCGAGCTGGATGCGGCGCTCGCGCGATTCGCGCACCTCCTCGGCGGTGACCCCACGGCATCCGGAACCGGCGCCGCCGGAGGCACCGGGTACGGGTTGTCGGCCGGCTGGGGGGCGACTCTCGTTCCCGGAGCCCCGACGATCGCCGACCTCTCGGGACTCCCCGCCCTCGTCGCCGCAGCCGACGTCGTCATCTCGGGCGAAGGCCGATTCGACGCGACCTCGATCGACGGCAAGGTCGTCGGCCACGTGCTCGGTCTCATCCCGCCGACCGCGCACGCGGTCGTCATCGCCGGCGCGCTCGGAGCCGACCCGGTCGTGCTCACCGGGCGTTCCGCGACGGCGATCGCCCTCGACGCGCTCGCCCCGACGGCCGATGCGGCCCGCGCCGATGCCCTGCACTGGCTGGAGGTCGCGGGCGCGCGCGCCGCCGAGCTCAGCTCTCGCGGGTGATCTCGACGGTCACGAACAACCGGCTGCCGTAGGGCCCCGCATAGACGCCGCGGAGGGGCGCGACATCCGCATAGTCCCGGCCGCGACCGACCGTCACGTGCCGGTCGCCGATGTCGATCAGGTTGGTCGGGTCGTAACCCCGCCAGGTTCCGCAGAACCATTCGACCCAGGCGTGCGACTCCCCCGCGACGGTGACGCCGATCGCGGCATCCGGTTGCGGGTGCAGGTATCCGCTCACGTAGCGGGCCGGGATGCCGACCGAACGCAACGCTCCGATGGCGAGATGGGTGATGTCCTGGCAGACGCCCTTGCGGTGCTCCCAGGCTTCGGCGGCCGTCGTGTACACGCTGGTCGCGCCCGACACGTACTCGATGCGGTCGCCGATCGCCTGGCAGATCGCGAGCGCCGCGTCGCACGGCGAGTCCGCGGTGGCGACGATGCCGCGGGCGATCTCGACGACCTCGGCCGGCGGGCGCGTGCGGTGGGTCTGCCCGAGCTGTTCGACGTACTCGGTCGCCGTCTCGATCTCGTCGGCGAGCGCCGTCCACTCGAGGCGGTGTTCGGGGTGGTCGCGGTCGCGCACCTCGACCAGGCTCGTCGCGGTGAGGGCGAGCTCGGCGTGCGGGGTGAGGATCTCGAACGACGACACCCGGGTGCCCCAG
Source organism: Pseudolysinimonas yzui (assembly GCF_014653215.1). Classification (GTDB taxonomy): domain Bacteria; phylum Actinomycetota; class Actinomycetes; order Actinomycetales; family Microbacteriaceae; genus Pseudolysinimonas_A; species Pseudolysinimonas_A yzui. The sequence continues at coordinate 32,815 of NZ_BNAI01000013.1, forward strand.
TAGTCGACGTAGGAGTGATGACTCGAGATCGGCAGGATCTCGAGGTTGGAGAACAGCACCAGCTGCCCGTCGGCGCTCACCGGCAGCATGCGCGCCTCGTTGTACGACGCGGTCACCTCGCCGTCATAGTGGAAGCCGGTCTCGTGCCGGATGCGCAGTCGTTTCACGAGACCGCCCCCCTCATGAGCGCAGTCCCGTTCACGTGTTCTCTCCGACCCAGGCGGCGACGTCGTTCGTCGGGAAGTAGCGCTGCCGGATCGCCTCGCTCACCGCGGTCGTGGTCTTCTGCACGGCATCCATGTGCGTCGGCAGATCGGTGATCAGGTCGACGACGGGCCGGTACTCCAGTTCGCTGCGGATCTGGCCGAGCAACCGCTGCGCCTGGTCGCTGACCCCGAAACGGTCGGCGCGCGGTTCGATCTCACGCAACTGCTGCTCCGCGCGCGTCACCGAGTACAGGATGCTGCGCGGGAACAGCCGGTCGAGCAGCAGGAACTCCGCCGCCTTCTGGGCGCTCGGCACGCCGCGGTAGGTACGCAGATACGCTTCGTACGCGCCGACGCTGCGCAGGATCGTCGTCCACGACGGACCGGACGCCTCGGTGAGCGACCGGGTGGCCAACAGTCGGGCGGTCATGTCGGCACGTTCGATCGAGCGGCCGAGGGTGAAGAACCGGTAGGCCTCGTCGCGGTTGGTCGCCGACTCGACGATGCCGACGGCGAGCGCCGCGCGCTCGCGCACCCAGGTGAAGAACTCGTGCACCTTGTCGCTGGCGACCTTGCGCGGCATCCGGGCCCGGGTGGTGTTGAGCACCTCCCAGAGTTCGGTGTTCACCACCTCACGCGCGCGGCGGGCGTTCTCGCGGGCGGCGTTCAGCGAATAGGCGATGGATGCCGGCTGGTTGCGATCGACCGCGAGGATCGTGAGCACGTCGCTGCGGGTCACCTCCGCGGTCTCGTCGACCTCGGTTCCCATGACCGACAGCAGCGACCGGCAGGCGAGGTTCTCTTCGACCCACGGGTCTTCGAGCAGCAACTGCAGGTGCACGTCGAGGATGCGCGCGGTGCCGTCGCTGCGCTCGATGTAGCGGCCGATCCAGAAGAGGCTCTCGGCGATGCGGCTCAGCATGCGCGCGCCCCGCTCTGCTGTTGCTGCTGCTGCTGCTGGTCTTGGCGGGGGGCGTCGGCGGGGTGGTGATCGGGCAGGTGCGACTCCGCCGTGATGACGGGGATGGATGTCGTCACGGCGGCCTGATCAGCGACGAGACCGCCGATGTCGTGTTCCATGGTGCGCAGCGGGTCGAGTCCGACGACCCAGGTGTCTTTCGAACCGCCGCCCTGCGATGAGTTGACCACGAGCTGGCCCTCCGGCAGCGCGACCCGGGTGAGGCCACCGGGCAGCACCCAGACATCCGTTCCGTCGTTGACGGCGAACGGCCGCAGGTCGGCGTGCCGGGGGCGCAACCCGTCGTCGACGAGCGTCGGGATGGTCGAGAGCTGCACCACCGGCTGTGCGATCCAACCCCGCGGGTCGGCGCGCAGGTGCACGCGCAACTCGTCGAGCTCCTGCTTGCTCGCGTCGGGCCCGACGACGAGGCCCTTGCCGCCCGACCCGGCGACGGGCTTCACGACGAGCTCGTCGAGACGATCGAGCACCTCTTCGAGCGAGCCCGGATCTTCCAGCCGCCAGGTGTCGACGTTCGGGATGATCGGCTCTTCACCGAGGTAGTAGCGCATGAGCTCGGGCATGTAGGTGTAGATGAGCTTGTCGTCGGCGACGCCGTTGCCGACGGCGTTCGCGATCGTCACGTTGCCCAGGCGCGCGGCGAGCATCAGACCCGGGGAGCCCAGCATCGAGTCGGCGCGGAACTGCAGCGGGTCGAGGAACTCGTCGTCGACCCGGCGGTAGATCACATCGACCCGCGTCGGACCGGCGGTGGTGCGCATCCAGACCCGCCCGCCGGAGCAGAACAGGTCGCGCCCTTCGACGAGTTCGACGCCCATGAGCCGCGCGAGCAGCGTGTGCTCGAAGTAGGCGGAGTTGTAGACGCCGGGCGTGAGCACGACGACGACCGGGTCTTCGACACCTTCGGGCGCCGCCGCGCGCAGGGCTCCGAGCAGCCGGTTCGGGTAGTCGCCGACCGGGCGCACCCGCATCGACATGAACAGCTCGGGCAGGGTCTGCGCCATCACCCGACGGTTCGAGATGACGTACGACACCCCCGACGGCACCCGCACGTTGTCTTCGAGCACCCGCCAGGCGCCGACCTCGTCGCGGATGAGGTCGATGCCCGACACCTGGATGCGCACGTTGTTGGCGCTGACGATGCCGGCGGCTTCGCGGTGGAAGTGTTCGCTCGATGAGATCAGCCGCGCGGGGATCACCCCGTCTTTCACGGCACGCTGTTCGCCGTACACGTCGGCGAGGAACCGTTCCAGCGCGAGCACGCGCTGTTTGACGCCCGCCTCGACCGTGGCCCACTCGGCCTGCGGGATGACCCGCGGCACGGCGTCGAGCGGGAACGGCCGCTCCTCCCCCGCGAAGTCGAAGGTGACGCCCTGCGCCAGATACGACGAGGCGAGCGCCTCGGTGCGACCGCGCAGCTCGGCCTGCGTCATGCGGGCCAGGGTCGTGTAGATGTCGCGATACGCGTCGCGGGCGTTCGTCTCGCCGGCGTTGGCGATGTCGGAGAACATCTCATCCCACGGCGGAGCGCCCCGCCGCCGGATGGCGGTGGCTCCGTAGCCGTCGAACAGGTCGCCCATGCCTGCGAGCCTAGGGGCGGGATGTTGCGGCGGTGTTTCGCTCCCGCGTGCGTCTAACCACCGGTGGAGGCGCGCACCACGAGTTCGGGCTGGAAGACGATGCGTCGCGGCGGCAGGTCGGGTTCGGCCGCCTCTTCGCGCAGGATGCGCAGCGCCGTCGCGCCGATCTCATGCCGCGGCTGCCGGATCGACGAGAGCGGCACGACCGCGGCAGCCGCGAAGTCGATGTCGTCGAAACCGATGAGGGCGATGTCGTCGGGCACCCGCAACTCTCCTGACATGACGAGGGCCTGCAGCAGCCCGACCGCGACGAGGTCGTTCGCCGCGAAGATCGCGTCCGGCCGCTCGGGGCGGGCGATCAGGGCCTCCCCGAGCCTCCGGCCGTCGAGCACGGTGAGCGCGCGTGTCGGGATCACCTCGAGCGTCGCGCCCGGCACCTCGGCGATCGCGGAGCGTGCGCCGGCGAGGCGGTCGGACACCTGGCGGATCTCGAGCGGCCCGCCGGCGAACACCATCCGGCGGCGCCCCGTCGCCAGGAGGTGCTCGACCGCGAGGCGACCCCCCGCGATGTCGTCGACCGAGACGGAGCTGACCGCGGCATCCCGGCTCTCGCGGTCGACGAGCACGACGGGCGTTCCGCGTTCGCGCAGTTGCCGCAGGCGCGGTTCGATGTCGCCGAACGGCGAGATGAGGATGCCGTGCACGCGCTGCTCCTCGAACAGGTCGAGGTAGCCCGACTCGCGGCGCGCGTCTTCGGAGGAGTTGCCGAGCAACACCGACAACCCGTGCTTCGCCGCTTCGTCTTCGACGCCACGGGCGACGTCGGTGAAGAACGGGTTGCGCACGTCGAGCACGACGAGTCCGACGGTGGTGCTGCGGCCGGCCCGCAGCTGGCGCGCCGCGTCGTTGCGCACGTAGCCGAGTTCGGCGATCGCGGTGCGCACCTTCGCGGCGGCTTCCGGTGAGACCTGGGGCGACCCGTTGAGCACGTTGGAGACGGTGCCGACCGAGACGCCCGCACGCGCGGCGACGTCACGGATGCTGCTCGCGCGGGTGGTGGTCACGCTGCTATCCTGGCGGTTGAAACGATTCATTACGACACGAACCACTGTGACAAGGATGTCTCCATGCCCGACTTCGCCGCCATCGCCGACCGGCTCACCGAGCAGCGCATCGAGCTGCCGTCCTGGGCGTTCGGCAACTCCGGCACCCGGTTCAAGGTCTTCGCCCAGCCCGGCGTGCCTCGCGACCCGTTCGAGAAGATCGCGGATGCCGCCCAGGTGCACAGGTACACCGCGCTCTCGCCGAGCGTCGCCCTGCATATCCCCTGGGACAAGGTCGCGTCCTACGCCGACCTGAAGAAGCACGCCGAAGACCACGGCGTCGCCCTCGGCACCATCAATTCGAACACCTTCCAAGACGACATCTACAAGCTCGGCAGCCTCACCCACTCCGACGCGAAAGTGCGCCAGACGGCGATCGACCACCACTTCGACTGCATCGACATCATGGGCGAGACCGGGTCGCGCGACCTCAAGATCTGGCTCGCCGACGGCACCAACTACCCCGGCCAGGACGACATGCGCGGCCGCCAGGACCGCCTCACCGAGTCGCTGCAGAAGATCTATGAGCGGATCGGCGAGGACCAGCGGCTCGTGCTGGAGTACAAGATCTTCGAGCCCGCGTTCTACCACATGGATGTTCCCGACTGGGGAACGAGCTACGCCCAGGTGGCCGCGCTCGGCGACCGCGCGACGGTCTGTCTCGACACCGGCCACCACGCGCCGAGCACCAACATCGAGTTCATCGTCATGCAGCTGCTGCGGCTCGGGAAGCTCGGCTCGTTCGACTTCAACTCGCGCTTCTACGCCGACGACGACCTCATCGTCGGGGCCGCCGACCCGTTCCAGCTGTTCCGCATCATCGTCGAGGTGATCCGCGGCGGCGGGTACGGCGACGACGGCGACACCGCGTTCATGCTCGACCAGTGCCACAACATCGAAGACAAGATCCCCGGGCAGATTCGCTCGGTGCTCAACGTGCAGGAGATGACCGCGCGGGCGCTGCTCGTCGACCGCGACGCGCTCTCTGCCGCCCAGCTGGCCGGCGACATGCTCACCGCCCACGGCATCCTCATGGATGCCTTCTACACCGACGTGCGCCCGATGCTCGCGGCCTGGCGCGAGGAGCGCGGGCTGCCCGCCGACCCGATGAAGGCCTACGCCGAATCGGGGTATGCGGCGTCGATCGTCGAAGGTCGCGTCGGCGGCGCTCAGGCGGGCTGGGGGGCGTGAAGGACATGACGACGGCAGAAGACCTCATCACCCGAAGCAACAAGCTGGGCTCCGACCCGCGCGTCACCAATTACGGCGGCGGCAACACGTCGGCGAAGGGCACCGCGACCGACCCGGTCACGGGAGAGCCCGTCGAACTGCTCTGGGTCAAGGGTTCCGGCGGCGACCTCGGTACGCTGACCGAAGCCGGCCTCGGGGTGCTCAACCTCGCGCGCGTCGAAGCCCTCAAGGCCACCTACCCGGGCGTCGAGCGCGAGGACGAGATGGTCGCCGCCCTCGACTACTGCCGCCACGGTCTCGGCGGCGCCGCCCCGAGCATCGACACCTTCATGCACGCGTTCGTCGACGCGGCCCACGTCGACCACCTGCATCCCGACTCCGGCATCGCGTTCGCGACCGCGAAAGACGGCGAGAAGCTGACCAGAAGGGCTTTCGGCGACAAGGTCGTCTGGGTGCCGTGGCGTCGCCCCGGCTTCCAGCTCGGTCTCGACATCTCCGCCATCAAGGCCGCCAACCCGGATGCGGTCGGCTGCATCCTCGGCGGCCACGGCATCACGGCGTGGGGCAAGACCTCCGCCGAGGCGCAGAAGAACAGCCTCTGGATCATCACGACCGCCGAGGATTACATCGCGGCGAAGGGCAAGAAGTCCCCGTTCGGCACGACGGTCGCGAAGAACAAGGCCCTGCCGCCCGCCGAGCGTC
>NZ_BNAI01000014.1 GCF_014653215.1 Pseudolysinimonas yzui
GCAGCCGCGATGTTGCCACCCCCACGATCCAACGCCTCGAAAAACCGAGCCTTCAACTCCTCAAAAACCACGATCCCCGCAACTCCCAAAAACTCAGGGTGTTGCGGGGATCGCTAGAACCCGCGGTCGGGGTGAGGGCCTTCGCGAAGGTGTTACTTGGCGGCCGCGGCCTTGGCCGGCTTCTCAGCCTTGGCCGGCTTCGCGGTGCCGAGCCCGGCGACGGCCTTGGCGATCGCCGACTTGCGGTTGGCAGCGTTGTTGGCGTGGATGACGCCCTTGCTGGTCGCCTTGTCGAGCTTCTTGGTGGCGACCTTGAGGGCCGCCTGCGCCTTCGCGGCGTCGCCCGTGGCGACAGCTTCACGGGCGGAGCGGATGGCGGTCTTGAGCTCGCTCTTGACGGCCTTGTTGCGCTCCTGCGCCTTCTTGTTGGTGCCGATGCGCTTGATCTGCGACTTGATGTTGGCCATGCGTGATGACTGCTTTCGTAGAAGTGGAAACGGTGTCTACCCGGAGCGGTAGAGGGCGCTTCCGGATCAACCGCGCGGGAGGAAAGACCACGCGGAAACCAAGGGGCTACGTTACCCGATCCCGAGGGTCGGGGCAACGCGGGCGGTGTGCCTGTGGGCGGATCCGGGGGTTCGCCCCACTGTGGCGGGCCGGCGGCATCCGTAGTTTCGAGTCATGACCACGGAAACCCTCACCACCCCGTCGATCGAGTCGACGGCCCCCGCCACCGCCCCCGCCGCCGAGTCGTCCACGTACAGCGTGCTCGGCCTCGTGCTGTCGATCGTCTCCATCCCGACCGGGATGGGTCCGCTGGCGATCGCCGGCGTCATCCTCGGTTTCATCGCCCGCGGCAAGGAGCCCGCCTCCGTCACGACGGCGAACTGGGCGATCATCATCGGCCTGCTGTCGCTGTTCGGCTGGATCATCCTCGCCGTCATCGGTTTCGTGATGTTCGCGCCGTTCGCTCTCGGATTCTGGGCGACGGAGTCGTTCTGGGCGACCGAGGGGTTCTGGTTCTGATCTAGCCTTCCGCAGTCCACGAGAGGGGTTCGCGACTGAAGTACGCGGGCCCCTCTTCGCGCAGCGCATGCTGCACGCGCGCAGTCATCTCGTCGCCCATCGGCGGCATCGCGTCGAGCGGGAACCAGGCGACTTCGCTCGCTTCGCCGTCGACCGGTCGCGGATCGCCGCCGAGGTAGCGGCAGCGGAACGTCAGGTCGAGGTATTGCGCTTCGTCGCCGTTCTCGTAGCGGATGCGGCGGGTCACCCAGGTCGAGGTGAGCCACTGCACCTCGATGTTCACGTTCGCCTCCTCGAGCGCCTCGCGCACGAGGGTGACGGCGGGCTCCTCGCCGGGGTCGATGATGCCGGTGATCGGGGTCCACGCGCCGGTGTCGGAGCGGCGGATCAGCAGGATGCGGTCGCCGTCGACGACGACCGCCGTCGCACCCGCCAACCACAGCGGTGCCCGGCCGATCTTCTCGCGCAGGTCTCTGACGAAGTCGGGGATCGGCATCCCTCGATCGTCGCACGGGCCCGGGTCGGCAGTCTGCGAGAATCGAGACCAAATGCCCCGCGCCACCTCTCCCTTGCCTCCGGCCGCGACCGACCCGTCGCGCATCCGGAACTTCTGCATCATCGCGCACATCGACCACGGCAAGTCGACCCTCGCCGACCGCATGCTCGGCATCACCGGCATCGTCAGCGACCGCGACATGCGCGCCCAGTACCTCGACCGCATGGACATCGAGCGTGAGCGCGGCATCACGATCAAGAGCCAGGCGGTGCGGATGCCGTGGGCGGTCGACGGCACGACGTACGCCCTCAACATGATCGACACCCCCGGACACGTCGACTTCACCTACGAGGTGTCGCGCTCGCTCGCCGCCTGCGAGGGCGCGATCCTGCTGGTTGATGCGGCGCAGGGCATCGAGGCGCAGACGCTCGCGAACCTCTACCTCGCGCTCGACAACGACCTCGAGATCATCCCGGTGCTCAACAAGATCGACCTGCCCGCGGCCGATCCCGAGAAGTACGCCGCCGAGATCGCCGGGCTGATCGGCGGTGACCCGAACGAGGTCATGCGCGTCAGCGGCAAGACCGGGGTCGGCGTCGAGGCGCTGCTCGATCGTGTCGTCGAGCGGGTTCCCGCGCCGAAGGGCGACGCGAACGCCCCCGCCCGCGCGGCGATCTTCGACTCCGTCTACGACTCCTACCGCGGCGTCGTCACCTATGTGCGCATGGTCGACGGTTCGCTCAAGCCGCGGGAGCGCATCCAGATGATGTCGACGCGGGCGATCCACGAGATCCTCGAGATCGGCGTCTCGTCACCCGAACCGACGCCGTCGAACGGCTTGGGGGTCGGCGAGGTCGGCTACATCATCACCGGCGTGAAAGACGTGCGGCAGTCGAAGGTCGGCGACACCGTCACGACCGCGTCGAAGCCGGCGACCGAGGCGCTGCCCGGATACACCGAGCCGCTGCCGATGGTGTTCTCGGGCATCTACCCGATCGACGGCAGCGACTACCCCGACCTGCGCGAAGCCCTCGACAAGCTGAAGCTGTCGGATGCCGCCCTCAACTACGAACCGGAGACCTCGGTCGCGCTCGGGTTCGGTTTCCGCTGCGGATTCCTCGGCCTGCTGCACCTCGAGATCGTCACCGAGCGGCTCGAGCGCGAGTTCGGTCTCGACCTCATCACGACGGCGCCCTCGGTCATCTACGAGGTCACGACCGACGACAAGAAGACCGTCACCGTGACCAACCCGTCGGAGTACCCCGACGGCAAGATCGCGAGCGTGCGCGAGCCGATCGTGAAGGCATCCATCCTCGCCCCGAAGGACTACGTCGGCACGATCATGGAGCTGTGCCAGAGCCGGCGCGGCACCCTCGGCGGCATGGACTACATCGGCACCGACCGCGTCGAACTGCACTACACGATGCCGCTCGGCGAGATCGTGTTCGACTTCTTCGACCAGCTGAAGAGCCGCACCCAGGGCTACGCGTCGCTCGACTACGAGCCCGCCGGCGAGCAGGAGGCCGACCTCGTGAAGGTCGACATCCTGCTGCAGGGGGAGCAGGTGGATGCCTTCAGCGCGATCGTGCACAAAGACAAGGCCTACGCCTACGGCGTGCTGATGACCGGACGCCTGCGCGAGCTCATCCCGCGGCAGCAGTTCGAGGTGCCGATCCAGGCCGCCATCGGCGCCCGCATCATCGCGCGCGAGTCGATCCGCGCGATGCGCAAAGACGTGCTCGCCAAGTGCTACGGCGGCGACATCACCCGCAAGCGCAAGCTGCTCGAGAAGCAGAAGGAGGGCAAGAAGCGCATGAAGATGGTCGGCCGCGTCGAGGTCCCTCAGGAGGCGTTCATCGCCGCCCTCTCCGGTGACGTCGAGAAGAAAGACAAGAAGTAGCTAGCCTGGCGGCGTGAGCATGTCCGCGCCTCCCGGTTGGTACGTCGATCCCGCCCATCCCGGATCCGAGCACTGGTGGGACGGAACCGCGTACACGCAGTCCCGTCCGGCGGCATCTGCGGCCTCGCCCGTGCTCTACGTGGCGGCGCCATACCGTCCGCCGGGTACCTCGCCGAAGAGCCGGACCGTCGCTACGGTGCTCGGCTTCTTTCTCGGCGGCCTGGGCATCGATCGGTTCTATCTCGGCAATATCGGGCTGGGCGTGGCCAAGCTGCTGGTCGGCTGGCTCACCCTCGGAATCTGGCCGTTCATCGACTGGATCATCATCATCGCTGGAGCGGCGCACGACGGCGACGGCCTTCCGGTCGTCAACTGGAGCTGATTCGAGCGAGATGACTGGGCACGTTCTCGATCGACCGGTGTGGCACTCGCTGGTCGGCGCGCACTCGCACCTCGCACGGCGGCTTGGGATCGCGGCCGCGTACGATCCGGCGGTTTCGCCCTTCGCGGGCACTGCCGAAGACGGTGATGCCGCCTGGGCCGACCTCCGCGTCCTGCTCGCTGGCAGGAGCGCGCTGCTGCCTGGTTCTCCCTTCCCTTTGCCACCGGATGTGCGGGTGCCGTTCCGCGCGAACGTGTTCCAGATGGTGGCACCCGAGTGGCGACCCGAGCCGGACCCCGACGCGATCGAACTCGGCCCCGACGACGCTGCCGAGATGCACGACCTGGCGACCCGCACCAAGCCCGGGCCGTTCGAGCTGCGCACCCGCGAACTGGGCCGCTACGTGGGCTATCGGGTCGACGGGCGCCTGGTCGCGATGGCGGGTGAGCGGTTCCACCCGCCGGGCTACACCGAGGTGAGCGCCGTGTGCACCGACCCCGACTTCCGGGGTCGCGGGTACGCCGAACGGGCGATGCGCACGATCGGGGCCGGCATCGTCGCCCGCGGCGAGATCCCGTTCCTCCACGTCGCCACCGACAACCCCGCGATCCGCATCTACGAGCGGCTCGGCTTCGTCACCCGGGTCGAGTACGAGGTGGTACTCGTGGTCGTTCCCCCGTCCTGATGCGTGAGGCGGTCGAGATCCGCATGGCGTCGGTCGGCGTCAACACCGACGGTGACCCCTAGGCTTCGAGCACCAGGGCCGACGCGAAGGATCCGATACCGATGCTGTCACTCCGATCCGCGGTCGTCGCGGGCATCCTCGTCATCCTCGCCGCCCTCGGCGGCTCCGCTGTCGTCTCGTGGGCGGTCGTCTCGAACGCCACATCGACGAGCGCGAGCGGTGCTGACGGTGCCGATGGTTCGGACGGTGCCGACGGGGAGTCCGGCGAGGCAGGTCCCGTGGGCGGTGATGGGCCGGCTGGGAGCCCTGGAGTTCGCGGCTCGGCAGGGCCACAGGGCCCCGCAGGAGCTACCGGACCTGCTGGTGCCGACGGTGCGGATGGGATCGGCACCGCCCTTTCGATTTACGAGGTCACCGCGGGGACGCAAGACATCACGACGAACGACCTGATCGAAGTCCCGGTTGTGTCGATCATCCACACGTCGAGCGATGTCTCACCGGTCGGCGCAGGTTCAACGGTGCAGGTCGAACAGGCAGGGCTGTACCGCATCCAATACTTCCTCCGAGCCGAGAACAACATCGGTGGCGCCTTCAGTGCGTACTTGGATGCCGGCGAAACCGAGGCCGAATCCGGCGGCGCGTTCAACATGGCGCCTTCGGGCTCGACCTACTTCTACGAGTGGACGGTCTCCGAGTCAACGCTCGTCGACCTCGACGCTTTCGAGCAGATCAGCCTCACCGTGACCACGATCGGGTATGAGACCGAATTGCAGCTGCTCTGGATGCGAGTCGAGCGTCTCGCCTGACATCGTGAGGGCCGCGTAGCCTGTCGCCATGGCCGCGACCTGGGATGACGTGAGCGCGATCGCACGCGACCTCCCGTCGGCGGAGGAGGGCATCCGCTTCGACGATCCCATGTGGAAGGTCGGCAAGAACGTCTTCGTCTGGGTGCGGCCGCTGCGGCGCCGCGACCTCGAAGAACTCGGGGATGCCGCCCCGACCGGGGTGATCATCGGAGCGTCGACGGCCGACATCGGCGAGAGGCTGGCCCTCATCGATGAAGACCCCAGGGCCTTCTTCGCGACATCCCACTTCGATAACTACGCCGCCATCCTCATCGCCCTCGACCACGTCGACCCCGATCGGTTGCGTGAGGTCGTCACCGACGCCTGGCTGGCCCGTGCCCCGAAGCGACTCGCGGCCGAATTCGAAAGGGGACTGGCCAGATGAAGTGGATTNCGAGGAGGGGCCGTTCGATCGTCCGCCCGAGGAACCCGCGGAGCTCGATCCCGACTCCGTTCCCTGGGAGCTGCGCGAGGACGACCGTACCTGACTCTCGGACTCGGCGGTCTTCGTCGACGTGTCGTCGATGAGGGACCCGATTTCCGAGAGTTAGGAACGGGCGGGAGAATAGAAGGATGTCCGAAACCCGAGTGACCGACCACCTGCCGATCTGGCAGCGTCCGGTCACCTATGCGGCGATCGGGGCGACCCAGGATGACGACTTCCTGCGTTACCCGCCGAAGGGGTATCGGGCGATCGAGCGCAAGGTGCGGATCGGGCACGGCGAGGAGCGCTGGCACCACGCGTGGACCGAGACGCTGAGCCTCGGTATCCAGCGGCGTTCGGGTTTACGGGTGAAGCGCGTCGAGTCGCCCGCCGAGGTGCTGGAGAACAGCTACAGCCCCGTCACCTTCGATCAGGAGGGGCAGCCGGTGCAGCCGGCATCGACGACATCGGGCGAACAGGTCTACGCCGACACGGGAGCGAAGCTCGTGGCGGCGGGGGAGACCGCGATCCTGCTGCTGGGATGGGGGCCGCTCAGCCTGCGTGCCCCGGTGCGCATCGTGTACGTGATCGACGAGCCCACGCGTCGCGGCTTCGCCTACGGCACGCTGCCCGGGCATCCGGAGAGCGGCGAGGAGGCGTTCATCGTCGAGCAGCGGGAGGACGAGTCGGTGTGGCTCACCATCCGCGCCTTCTCGCGCCCCGCGCATCCCGCGCTCTGGATCGTGTATCCGGTGCTGTGGCTGGTGCAGGCGATCATCACCTCGCGGTACGAGCACGCGCTCACGCGGCCGCTGTCCTGAGCCTCACGATGCCCTCCGCCCTCCCGATCGCCGACCCGGCTCCCGCCGACGGGCTGCTGCCCGCGAGCGTCGCCGAGGATGCGGGGGAGCGCGACTTCGGCGTCTACGTGCATGTGCCGTTCTGCCGGGTGCGCTGCGGATACTGCGACTTCAACACCTACACGGCATCCGAGATCCGCGGGGTGAAGCAGTCCGACTACGCCGGTCAGGCGATCGCCGAGGTGGCGCTCGCCGAGCGGGTGCTGAGGGATGCCGGTGTCCCGCACCGCTCCGCGAGCACCGTGTTCTTCGGCGGCGGCACCCCGACGCTGCTGCCGGTGGCCGACCTCGCCGCGATGCTCGCCGCCGTGCGCGACACCTGGGGTCTCGCACCGGGAGCCGAGGTCACGACCGAGGCGAACCCCGACTCGGTCGACGCCGACTCCCTGCGTGACCTCGCGGCCGCCGGGTTCACCCGCGTCAGCTTCGGGATGCAGTCCGCCGTGCCTCATGTTCTCGCCACGCTGGAGCGCACGCATGACCCGGCGCGCATCCCGTTCGTCGTGCAATGGGCGCGGGATGCCGGGCTGCAGGTGAGCCTCGACCTCATCTACGGAACGCCGGGGGAGTCGCTCGCCGACTGGGCGGCATCCCTCGACCTGGCGCTGGCGCAGCATCCCGACCACCTGTCGGCCTACGCGCTCATCGTCGAAGACGGCACGAAGCTGGCCCGGCAGATCGCCCGCGGCGAGGTCGCGACGCCCGATGACGACCTGCAGGCCGACATGTACGAGCTGGCCGACGAGACCCTCGCGGCCGCCGGTTACGGCTGGTACGAGGTCAGCAACTGGGCGACTGACGACGCTCACCGCAGCCGGCACAACCTCGCCTACTGGACCGGGCAGGACTGGTGGGGTGTCGGACCCGGCGCGCACAGCCACATCGGCGGGGTGCGCTGGTGGAACGTGAAGCATCCCGCCGCCTACGCCGAACGCCTCGGCGCCGGGGTGTCACCGGCGGCGGGCCGCGAGACACTGGATGCCGAAACCCGACGCGTCGAAGCGGTGCTACTGCGGTCGCGCGTGGTCGACGGGCTGCCGGTCGGGATGCTCGAGCCCGCGGGCCGCACGGCGGTGGCGGGGCTCATCGCCGATGGGCTCGTCGAGGGTGCAGCCGCCGTTCAGGGAAACGTCGTGCTGACCCGCCGCGGGCGGCTGCTGGCGGACGCCGTGGTGCGCCGCCTGCTCGGGTGACCGGGGCGGGTCGTCGTCAGCTCAGCGCACGAATTCGATCGCGAACGGGTAGCGGTAGTACTGCCCGTTGTTGGTCGCGATGGCGGCCAGGATGCTGAACACGATTCCCAGCACCGACGCGGCGAGGATGATGAGGATGCCGACGAGGAAGAACGTCGTCGCCACCCCCACGACGTAGGCGATCAGCAGGGTCAACTGGAAGTTGAGCGCCGCCACCATGTTGTAGCGCACGAACGGGCCGCGATCCTTCAGCAGCAGGTAGCCGATCAGCGGCGCGATCCATTGGATGAAGATGCCGCCGATGTGCACGAGCACCGACCACGTCTTCTCGTCGGCCGGGCTCAGGGGTGGCGACGGCTGCGCGTAGGGAGAGGGTTCGGTCATGGCGCCATTAAAGCAAGGAGCCGGGCCCGAAGGCCCGGCTCCCCAGAAACTCTCGACTACTTGATGAGTCGCAGCGCGAACGGGTAGCGGTAGCTCTCGCCGCCGTTGACCTTGACGCCGCCGAGGATCGAGAAGATGACCTGCACCGCGAAGATCGCGAGGTAGAGCACCCAGGCGATCAGGCCGAAGATGCCGAACGTGACGGCGGTGAGGATGGCGGTGATGATGAACAGGGCCACCCACGCGATGACGAGGGTGATCTGGAAGTTCAGCGCCTCCTTGCCTTCGACGTTGGTCTTCGCACCGCGGTCCTTGAAGACGAGCCAGATGATGAGGGAGGGCAGGATGCCGAGCACGCCACCGAAGTGGGCGAACGAGGCCCACTGCTTGTCCTCGGCCTCCGTCAGGGGCGGAGCCGGCTGAGGCGCGGCGGGCTGCGGGGCGGGAGTGGTCATGTGAGGTTGCCTTTCGATGAGCGGATGCCGGGCGGATCGCCGGCGTCAGTGAAGCGCAAGCACAGACCACAAGCTAGCGCGTCGCGATTCCGCGATGCAACGGGTTGGTAACGGCGTGTCGCGCTATCATTGGCAGTCGTTCGATACGAGTGCTAACCACGAAGGGGGCTGAGCGCATGGTCTCCGAGCGCAGCCTCGAGGTGCTTCGCGTCATCGTGCAGGACTACGTCGCCTCGCGCGAGCCGGTCGGGTCGAAGGCGATCGTCGAACGCCACGCGTTCGGCGTCTCGGCCGCCACCATCCGCAATGACATGGCGCAGCTCGAAGAGGAAGAACTCATCGCCGCGCCGCACACGTCGTCGGGTCGGGTGCCCACCGACAAGGGCTACCGGGTGTTCGTCGACCAGCTCACCGAGCTGCGGCCGCTCACGCCCGCGCAACGTCAGGCGATCGAGACGTTCCTCGGCGAAGCCGTCGACCTCGACGATGTGCTCGCCCGCACCGTTCGGCTGTTGTCGCAGTTCACCAGCCAGGTCGCCCTCGCGCAGTACCCCTCCTTCGGCAGTGCCCGGGTGCGGCACATCGAGATCGTCGCGCTCGGTCCCACCCGCCTCATGACGGTGCTGATCACCGACACCGGCCGGGTCGACCAGCGTCTGCTCGATGTCGCCACCCCGATCGACGACGACGCGCTCGCCGAGGTTCGGGGTCGGGTCAACGCGGAACTCGGCGGACTGGCGCTCGCCGACGTCGCCGCGAAGCTCGGCACCCTGCCAGGAGCGTTCCCGCACGAGAACCGCGACCTGGTGCAGGCGGTCACCGCCAGCCTCGGCGAACAGGTCGCGGCGAACCGGCAGGACCGTCTCGTCATGGCGGGCGCCGCGAACCTCGCCCGCACCGAGCGCGACTTCCGCGGCAGCATCTACCCCGTTCTCGAAGCCCTCGAAGAGCAGGTCACGATGCTGAAGCTCTTCGGCGAGATGGAGATCGAGGTCGACGCGGTACGCGCCAGCATCGGCCACGAGCACCAGGCATCGGGCCTCGGCGAGGCGAGCGTCGTCGCGACGGGATACACGACCACCGGCGGCGGGCTCGCGCACCTCGGGGTGCTCGGCCCGACCCGTATGGACTATTCGAACAATATGGCGGCCGTGCGCGCAGTTGCGCGCTACCTGACCCGGCTGCTCGGTGAGGACGATCGGTAAGAGTGACCGACCATTACGGAGTCCTCGGGGTGGACAAGAGTGCCAGCCCCGAGGAGATCAAGAAGGCGTACCGCAAGCTCGCACGTGAGCTGCATCCCGACGTGAATCCCAGCGACGAGGCGGCCGAGCGGTTCAAGCTCGTGACCCACGCCTACGACGTGCTGAGCGATCCCGACCAGCGTGAGCGTTACGACCTCGGTCCGCAGGCCGGCTTCGGCGGCGGGGGCGGCTTCGGGTTCGGCGACATCTTCGAGACGTTCTTCGGCGCGGCGCAGAGCTCCCGCGGACCGCGATCTCGGCGTGAGCGCGGCCAGGACTCCCTGCTGCGGCTCGAGATCGCCCTCGACGAGGTCGTCTTCGGCGTGCACCGCGACATCGAGGTCGACACGGCGGTGTTGTGCGAGACCTGTGCCGGGTCGTGTTGTGCGCCGGGCACCTCGCCGGTCACGTGCGACATCTGCCGGGGCACCGGCCAGATCCAGCGCGCGGTGCGGTCGTTGCTCGGCAACGTCATGACGTCGAGCCCGTGCGGCACCTGCCGCGGCTACGGCACGGTCATCCCGAACCCCTGCCCGACCTGCGCCGGCCAGGGTCGGGTGCGCGCCAAGCGCACCCTCTCGCTCGACATCCCCGCGGGCGTCGAGACCGGCACCCGCCTCCACCTCCCCGGCCAGGGCGAGGCCGGACCGGCGGGCGGCCCGAACGGCGATGTCTACCTCGAGGTGAAGGTCAAGCACCACGACGTGTTCAGCCGCAACGGCGACGACCTGCTCGCGACGCTCGAAGTGCAGATGACGGATGCCGTGCTCGGCACCCAGGTGACGCTCGCCTCGCTCGACGGTGACGTCACCATCGAGATCAAGCCGGGCACGCAGAGCGCCGACGTGGTCACCGTCAAGGATCGCGGCATCACCCACCTGCGCGGCCAGGGCCGCGGCGACCTGCGGGTCGGCATCCAGGTGGTCACCCCGGTGCGACTCAACTCGAAAGAGCTGAAGCTCATGCAGGAGTTCGCCGCCTCCCGTCGCCCCGTGCCGCCGGAGTTCGCCACCTTCCAGCAGGGTCTCTTCTCGAAACTCCGCGACCGCTTCCTCGGCGTCTGAGTCGTGGCTTCCCTCTACCTCGCCTCCGATCTGACGGATCGGGATGTCGTGGCGGGGTCGGTCGTGCAGGTGACGGGGGATGAGGCCCGGCACGCGATCACGGTCGCGCGGGTTCGGGTCGGCGAGAAGCTCTCGGTGTCGGACGGCGACGGTCTGCTCGCGTTCGGGACGGTGACCTCGACGGAGGGGGGAATCGTCAGCGTCGAGGTGGAATCGGCAGCCCGGCATCCAGCTCCGCTCCCGGAACTGTGGCTGGCGCAGGCGCTCGCGAAGGGCGACCGCGACGAGCTGGCGGTGCAGGCGGCGACCGAACTCGGGGTGGCAGGGGTCATCCCGTGGGCGGCAGAGCGGTCGATCTCGCGCTGGGAGGGGGTGAAGGCCGCCAAGGGGCGGGACCGCTGGGCATCGATCGTGCGCGAAGCGACGAAGCAGTCGATCCGCCCCCGGGTGCCGGTCGTCGAGCCGATCGCGTCGACCGGGGCGCTCACGAAACTGCCGGGTCGCATCCTCGTGCTCGAACCCGACGCGACCACGCGCCTCACCGAAGTCGAACTCGACGGTGACCGCATCACCCTGGTCGTCGGCCCGGAGGGCGGCATCGCGCCGCGCGAACTCGACGCGTTCGCCGCCGCCGGCGCGACGCTCGTGCGGCTCGGGCCCGAGGTGCTGCGTACCTCGACGGCCGGCCCGGCAGCGCTCGCCGTGCTCAACACCCGGCTGGGGCGCTGGTGAAACCCTAAGCTGGAACCCATGTCAGAGCCGAGCGTGTTCGAGCGCATCGTCGCGGGGGAGATCCCGTCGACGAAGGTGTTCGAGAACGAGCGCGTGCTCGGCATCCGCGACATCGCGCCGCAGGCGCCCGTGCACCTGCTGGTCTTCCCGAAGTCGGGGGAGTACCCGAACGTGTCCGCACTCGCCGCCGCCGACCCGGCCCTGCTGGCCGAGATCGTCGCCGTCGCTCAGCAACTCGCCGACGAGCACTGCGGCGGGCAGTACCGGCTCGTCTTCAACACCGGGTCGGATGTCGGCCAGACGGTGTTCCACGTACATGCCCATGTCTTGGGTGGCGGCCTTCCCGAAGGGCGGATGGCGTGACCGATTCCGGCTCTGCTGATCCACAACGCGCGGAGCTCGAGGTCGACGGCGTCGCAATGGTCCGGTTGCTCGGGCCGCAGGACCGCCTGCTGTCGACGATCGAGAAGAGCTACCCCGAGGTGACCGTGCTCGTGCGCGGCAACCACGTGACCCTCGAGGGTCCCGACGAGCAGGTGCGAGCCGCCGAACGCCTCGTGCAGGAGCTGGTGGCGATGGTGAAGAACGGCGTCGACCTGGGTGAGGCCGACGTGACGAGCGGCGCCCGCATCCTGGAACGTGGCGAGGGCAGCCCCGCCGAGGTGCTGAGCCAGGCGATCCTCACCAGCCGGGGCAAGAGCATCCGACCGAAGACCCTGGGCCAGAAGGCCTACGTCGACGCGATCGACCAGAACACGATCGTGTTCGGTATCGGCCCCGCCGGAACCGGCAAGACCTACCTCGCGATGGCGAAAGCCGTGCAGGCGCTGCAGCGCAAAGAGGTCGACCGCATCATCCTGAGCCGCCCGGCGATCGAGGCGGGGGAGCGGCTCGGCTTCCTGCCCGGCACTCTCAACGACAAGATCGACCCCTACCTGCGGCCGTTGTACGACGCGCTCAACGAGATGATGGACCCCGAGCTGGTGCCGAAGCTGCTCGCCGCCGGCACCGTCGAGGTCGCTCCGCTCGCCTACATGCGCGGTCGCACCCTCAACAACGCGTTCGTCGTGCTCGACGAGGCGCAGAACACGACGCCCGAGCAGATGAAGATGTTCCTCACCCGGCTCGGGTTCGGCACCCGCATGGTGGTCACGGGCGACATCACCCAGGTCGACCTGCCGATCGGCGCCTCGGGTCTGCAGCTGGTGAGCAAGATCCTGAACGAGATGGACGACATCCACTTCGCCCGGCTCACGAGCGAGGATGTGGTGCGCCACTCGCTCGTCGGAAGGATCGTCGACCGCTACACCGCCTACGACGCACAACAGCAGGCCCGTCGCTACGAACGGGAGAACCCCGCCATCGTCAACCCCGACGGGGCGAACCGCGCCGAGCGGCGCGGGCACGGCCCGCAGGACCGCAAGCAGCCCGGCCCCGAGCGCCCGCGGCGGAGGAAGCCGTGAGCATCGAGATCAACAACGAGTCGGGTGTCGAGGTCGACGAGTCGTCGCTGCAGCGACTGACCACCTTCGCGCTCGACCACCTGCACGTGCACCCGGATGCCGAACTGGCGATCCTGCTCGTCGACGAGGCCGCGATGGAGCAGTTGCACGTGCAGTGGATGGATGAGCCGGGCCCGACCGACGTGCTCTCCTTCCCGATGGACGAGCTGCGGCCCGGAAGCGAAGACGAGATCACCCCTCCCGGGTTGCTCGGCGACCTGGTGATCTGCCCGCAGGTCGCGATCGCACAGGCTCAAGAGGCGGGTCACAGCCCGGCCGACGAGATGCACCTGCTCACGGCGCACGGCATCCTGCACCTGCTCGGCTACGACCACGCCGAACCCGACGAGGAACGCGAGATGTTCGACGTGCAGCGCGAGATCCTCGTCGGATTCACGCTCGCCGAACGACGACGCTGATGGGGCTGCGCTCGTGGAACTGATCGGGCTCTTCGTCGCGCTCGCCGCCCTGCTCGTCGCCTTCGGCGGCCTGCTCGCCTCCGCCGACGCGGCACTCGGCACCCTCAGTCGCATCGATCTGGCCGACCTCGCAGCGCACAGCCGATTCAAGAAGTCGCTGCTCGCGATCGCCGCCGACACCGGGGCCCACGTCACCGCCATCAACTTCGTGCGCGTGCTGTCGGAGACGACGGCGGCCGTGCTCGTGACCCTCGCGTTCGCGCTCGTGCTGACCGACTGGTGGTGGGTGCTGCTCGCTTCGGTCATCGTCATGACGGGCGCCACCTTCGTGCTGGTCGGGTCGAGCCCCCGTTCGGTCGGACGCGCCAACGCCCGGCCGATCCTCGCGTTCGCGGCCCCCATCGTGCGCTTCGTGCGGGTGCTCATCGGCCCGCTCGCCGTCGGGCTCGTCGCCCTCGGCAACCGCGTCACCCCGGGCCGCCCGCCGGTGATCACGTTCTCGAGCGAGCAGCAGCTGCTGAGCATGGTGGATGAGGCGGCCGAGGCCGACGTGCTCGAACAGGACGACCGTGAGCTCATCCACTCGATCTTCGAATGGGGCGACACCGTCGTGCGCGAGGTCATGGTGCCGCGCACCGACATGGAGACGATCGACGACGACGCCAGCCTGGCCTTCGCGATGACCGAGTTCCTGCGCACGGGGCACTCCCGCATGCCGGTCGTGGGCAAGGATGCCGACGAGGTGTTCGGCGTGCTCTATCTGCGCGACGTGGCCCGACTGAGTTTCGAGCAGCCGCTCGATGCCGCGTCGGTGACCGCTCGCGAGTTGGCTCGCCCGGCCGAGTTCGTGCCGGAGTCGAAGATGGCCGACGACACCCTGCGGCAGATGCAGCTCAAGAGCATCCACCTCGCCCTCGTCGTCGACGAGTACGGCGGAATCGCGGGGCTCGTGACGCTCGAAGACCTCATCGAGGAGCTGGTCGGCGACATCGCCGACGAGTACGACCGCGAGACGCCCGACGCGACCCACCTCGGCGGCGGCGTCTACCGGGTGAGCGCGCGGCTGCCGCTCGACGAGCTGGGTGACCTGTTCGGCATCGAACTCGACGACGACGACGTCGACTCCGCCGGCGGGTTGCTCACCAAAGTGCTCGGCCGGTTGCCGCAGACCGGATCGACGGTGGAGTTCTCGGGGCTGAAGCTGCGCGCCGAACGCGTCGAGGGCCGACGCAAGCTGTTGCGCACGATCATCGTCGAAGCCGACCAGGCCCTCATCGACGCGAAGGCCGCCTTCGGCGACGAGAAGAAGGAGTCGACGGATGAGTAGCCCGAAGGGCGCGTCGAAACCGTCCCCCATCCATCGCGCCGGCTTCGTGTCGTTCGTCGGCCGTCCGAACGTCGGCAAGTCGACGCTCACCAACGCCCTCGTCGGTGAGAAGGTCGCGATCACGTCGTCGAAGCCGCAGACCACCCGCCGCGCCATCCGCGGAATCGTGCACGCGGCCGACGGCCAGCTGATCATCGTCGACACCCCCGGCATCCATCGCCCCCGCACCCTGCTCGGCCAGCGCCTCAACGACGTCGTCACGGCGACGCTCGGCGACGTCGACGTCATCGGCATGTGCTTCCCGGCGAACGAGCGGATCGGCCCCGGCGACCGGTTCATCAACGAGTCGCTGAACGACTTCCCGCGGGCGAAGAAGGTCGCGATCGTCACCAAGATCGACGCCACCTCGCGCCCCGCCGTCGCGCAGCAGTTGCTCGCGGTGAGCGAGCTGCGCGACTGGGAGGCGATCGTCCCGGTGTCGGCGACCAGCCGCATCCAGCTCGATGTGCTGCTGAAGGAGCTGGTCGCGCTGCTTCCCGAGTCGCCGTCGCTCTACCCCGACGAGCAGCGCACCGACGAGACCCTCGAGGCCCGCATCTCGGAACTCATCCGCGAAGCCGCACTCGAAGGCGTCTCGGACGAGCTGCCGCACTCGCTCGCGGTCACGATCGACGACATGGTCGAACGCGACGACAAGGACCTCGTGGAGATCTACGCGAACCTCTGGGTCGAGCGCGACAGCCAGAAGGGCATCGTCATCGGCCACGGCGGCGAACGACTCCAGGATGTCGGCGCCCGGGCCCGCGCGCAGATCGAGCCGCTCGTCGGCAAGCAGGTGTTCCTGTCGCTGCGCGTGAAGGTCGCCCGCGAGTGGCAGCGCGACCCGAAACAGCTGGGCCGCCTCGGTTTCTGACCCCTCACCGGCGCGCGAAATGCCCGTATCTGCCGCACCTCGCCGTTTGCGCGTGGCCTTTAGCGGCACTTCGCGCGTCCTCCTCAGGGCACGACGGACGGAAGTCATACGCGGGGGAGGAGGTCTGTCGCCTGAGCGGGCAGGCAACGGGCGAGTGTCGTTGGATGCTGCCTGCCCTTCCCCCCGAGTTCGATGAGGCGCCGTTCACTGTGGCGGAGGCGCTCCGGCGAGGTGTACGGCCTGACCGCCTTCGGCGCCGGGACCTGCGAGCCGACTTTCACGGGGTGCGACAACCGGCACACCTCCCGGACAGTTTCGAACTCCGCTGCCGTGCCTACGCGACGCGTCTGCGACCGGGGCAGTTCTTCAGCCACGTCACGGCGGCGTTGATATGGGGAATGCGGATGCCGTGGTGGAGCGAGCAAGGGCCCCTCCACGTCACGACGGTACGACCGGCGAGGACGCCCGCACACGCGGCGTCGTCGGGCACCACACAGACGGGCCGGGCGCCGAACTGGTCATGCATCGCGGGCTCCTGGTTCCGAGACCGGCAGAGGTCTGGCGGATGCTGTCGTCGCAACTCTCGGTCGACGAACTGATCATCGCCGGCGATGGCCTCGTGTGTCGGCGCGACCCGCTCGCGACGATGGCACAACTCCGTCGGGCTCTCGCAGTCAACGCCGGCCGCCGCGGAAACCTGTCTCTTCGCGCGGCGTTCGAGCAGGTGCGCCCGAGAACCGACTCACAACGGGAGACGACGCTGAGGCTCTTGGTCGTTCGCGCCGGGCTGCCGGAGCCGGAGGTGAACGGAAGACTCACGAGCGACGAGGAGCGAGAGCGATACGGAGACCTGGTCTTTCGTCCGTGGCGAGTCGTGCTCGAGTACGAAGGCGTTCAACACCAGCAATCCCGGGCGGCCTACCTTGACGACATCGACCGATTCGACGATCTCTCACCCCGCTGGCGCTTCGTTCGAGTCACGAAGGAGCACAGCGCTGAGCAGATCGTTCGTCGCACAACAGCCGCGCTCCGCGACGCGGGTTGGCGCCCGTAGACCGCGAGGTGCCGATTTGTGTCGCGCAGTTTCGGCCAGGTGCGGCAGAAATGGGCATTTCGCACGCCCCGTCGCGAGGATGATCGCGGATCAACCCGGCGACGGATGCCGTCGGCCCGGTCGCGCCGTAGCGTGGGGATCAGTGTCAGGGTGACATTGCCGCGTTGCGGTGGTTGGCTCCTGATCACTGGGTGTCTGGCTCTTAGCGTGGGTGCCGCCTTCGGGCTGGCGAGCATGCGTTTTGCCGACGCCCGGTGTGATGGACC
>NZ_BNAI01000015.1 GCF_014653215.1 Pseudolysinimonas yzui
GCATCCACCTGGCCGAGGATCGTCGCGAGGTCGGTTTCGGCGGCGAGGTAGAGCTCGTCACGGAGCGCGCCCGTGCGGTCGGCGCGCAGCCGCACCTGGGCGGCGGACTCCTCGGCGCTCACGTACAACACCCGGGCACCATTCGCAGCAACGCGGGCGGCGACCTCGAGCAGCAGCGTCGACTTGCCGACGCCCGGCTCACCCGAGAGCAGGATCGCGGCGCCCGGCACGATGCCGCCGCCGAGCACCCGGTCGAACTCCCCGATGCCGCTCGGGCGGTGCACGCTCGACTCGGCGCCGATCTGGGTGATCGGGCGGGCGGCGCGCGTCTCAGAGACGGCGGCTGCCGTCACCTTGGATGTCGGTGCCCCCTGCTCGACGAGCGAGTCCCACGCCTGGCACTCGCCGCAGCGGCCCTGCCACTTGACGGTGGTCCAGCCGCACTCCCGGCACGCGAATCCGGGGGTCGAGGGGCGAGCCATGGGTCGAGAGTACGGCCAGCCGCCGACCTCGACAGGGAACCCAGGGCACCCTGTGCAGAGTCGCTACGCGTTGCCGCCTATCTCAAGTCGCGCGGATGCCGGCGCGCGGTTGGTCCGGTACCCGTGAGCTAGTCCACGGGCGGCCCGGGGTCTCGCTCCCTGGGCCGTCAGGCAGGCGGGGACTTCAGCCTCTCGTTGGCGAATCGCGTTCGGAGGGCGGCTTTATCCACCTTTCCCACCTTGGTCAGCGGCATTTCATCGAGGAGTTCGAGTTGCTCAGGGTGCTTGAACGGCGCCAACCCTGCCCTCGCGAAGGAGGCCCGCACATCGTCGAGCGTCACGGTGACCTCTGTCCTTAAGACGACGCACAGGCAGATCCGTTCTCCAAGGATTGGATCGGGAGTACCCACGACGGCCGCGAGCCGGATTCCGTCGATCCGGTATGCGAAGCTCTCGACCTCTTCGGCCGAGATCTTCTCGCCCCCGCGATTGATCGTGTCCTTGTCGCGCCCGTGCACGACCAGGTTGCCGTCGGGTCTGCGCTGCACGAGATCGCCTGACGCGTACCAGCCATCAAGGAACGCGCGCGCATTCTGCTCCTTCGCCTGGAAGTATCCGCGGGGCGTGTAGGGTCCGCGAGTCACGATCGAGCCCACCGCATCGTCCGGCAGTTCGCCACCCTGGTCGTCAAGGATCCGGATCTCGTCGGCTGGGGACACCGGTCGCCCCTGAGTGGTCAGGATGACGTCGTCGGGGTCGTCGAGACGGGTCATGTTGATCAGACCCTCAGCCATGCCGAAGACCTGCTGAAGCGTTGCGCCGAGCTCGGGTCGGACGCGGGCGGCCAGTTCGTCGGGCATGCGTGAGCCACCGACCTGAAGCACCTCAAAGGAGGGCATGGGCCCGGCGCCGCTCTCGCGTTGATGCTCGAGCCAGCGCTGCGCGACAGCGGGTACGGCGGATGCGACCGTCACGCCTTCGCGGCGGATCGTCTCGAACGCGCGGGCGGGTTCAGGACTCGGCAGCATCACCGCCGTGCCGCCCACGAAGAGTGCGCCCAGGATGCCGGGGCATGCGAGCGCGAAGTTGTGACTCGCGGGAAGGGTGCTCAAGTACACGGTCCGCTCAGAGAATCCGGTTGCCGAAGCGGTGGCGCGCACGTTGTAGGCGTAATCGTTGTGAGTTCGGACTATCAACTTCGGCAGCCCGGTGGTGCCCCCCGACAACAGGAAGCACGCTGGCGAATCCGGGTCGGGCGCGTGGTCCAACTGGTTGTGATCGGCTGCCGCCGGAGCGAGGAGATCGGCCAACGACACGCAGTCGTCAGGTGCGGCACCGGAAACCAGAATCGTCTCGACCGACACGGCCTCGGCGGCCACCTGCCGTGCAAGTTCGACGTGATCGAAGTCGCGCACCCGATCGGGCACTGCGATGGCGCGCGCTTCCGCCATCCGTGCGAGGTGGCTCAACTCGTGCAGTCGATGAGCGGGGAGGGCCATCACCGGGATGACGCCAGAACGGAAGCACGCGAGGGTGAGGACGATGAAGGGCCAGTCGTTGGGCAACTGCAGCAGGATGCGATCGCCGGGTCGCAGCCCCATCCCGTGCAGACGCGCCGCAGCAGCATCCGCACGGCTCATCAGTTCGTCGTAGGTCATCCGCACCTCGGGTGTGACGACCGCGACGCGCTCGGGCGCCGCTGCCGCTGCGTCGGCGATATAGTCGCCAATGGGACGGTCCTCCCAATACCCCTCGGAGCGGTAGCGGGACGCGAACTCGGGTGGCCACGGGACAGTGCCGGGCAGGGACATGGTCTCTCCTAGGTGGTGCGAGCGACCGCGTCGGCGCGCCCGCTGAGCAGGAGCGTCGCTGCTCCTGAGTCGTTCAGATCGTCGCCGACTGAGACGGCGACGGTGCCGGCGGCAAGTCGGAATCGCTCGGCCACGAGGCTGCGCGTGACGGACGTGCCGCCGTGGACAACGGCGACGCGCATGCCTGGCGTCGCGGTCAGCTGTGTTGCCATGCGCTCATCCTGGGGGGCTTCGAAGAGCTCGGTCGCGCGGTCGACGGTCACGCGGTTTCCGGAGGTGTCCGACAGGGTCGCCGACTCCGGATCCCATCTGAGACGTCGACCCGAGAGAGTCGCGTCACCCACCGTGAGCGGGGTGTCGAGCGGCGCCGACCCGTGCCGGTCGAGCCAGTGTTGCTCGACGGCCGCGGCCAGCTCGGGATCGCGACGGCGGATGCGCTCGATGTCGATGCTCCGGGCGAAAAAGTGGAACGCGAAGTCGAGCGGATCGAGCGCGCCGTAATAGAACTCGAAGTGCTCCCACCAGCTGAGACTCGACTGGGCGGCGTGTTGGATGCGCGTGACCTGAGGTCGGCGGGCCTCCGCATACCGACGGAACGCGTTGGGAAGGTCATCCGGCGTCGCGGCCAGCTCCGCGGCCAGCCCGACGGCATCCTCCATCGCCATCTTGGTGCCCGAGCCGACCGAGAAGTGCGCGGTGTGCACGGAATCGCCGAGAAAGACGACGTTGCCGACGTGCCATGAGGCGGTGTGCCGGGTGCGGAAGTTGCCCCACCGTGAGTTGTTGCCGATCAGGCCATGCCCGCCGAGGTCGTCCGCGAATACCGACTCGAGATAGCGTCGCGCGCCCTCGTCGGACGAGCCGGGAGGGGTCGTGGGGTCGAACGAGTCGAGTCCGGCGCGCCGCCAGGTCGCTTCGTCGGTTTCCACGATGAACGTGCTCAGGTCGCCGCCGATCGGGTAGACGTGTGCGGCGAAGTTGCCGTGTTCGCTGCGACGGTGCAGGAAGGTGAGTCCATCGAAGGGCTGATGGGTCGCGAACCAGATGAACTTTGCGGTCGCCACCTCGACGGTCGACCCGAGGGCGTCGGCGCCGACCTCCTCGCGCAGCCGCGAGTTGGCGCCGTCGGCGGCGACCACCACGTCGAAGTCGGCCAGGTCCGCGAGCCCCGACACCTCGCTGTGGAACCGCAGGTCGACACCTTCGTCGCGCGCAGCCTTCTGGAGCCTGCCGAGCAGCACGCGACGGTGAACCGCCGACATCCCGTTGCCTGCGAAGGAGTACGACTCGCCCTTGAGGTCGACGCGGATCGGATCCCAGCGAACGCCTTCGTCGGCGAGTGCCTCCCGCAGCACCGGGTGAGCCGCGTCGATGATCTCGAGAGTCCGGTCGGAGAAGACCACGCCGAAGCCGAAGGCCTCGCCCGCGCCGTTCCGCTCGAACAGCACGACCTGGGCGTGAGGGATGTCCCGCTTCGCGAGAGTCGCGAAGAACAGCCCGCCCGGGCCTCCTCCCACCACTCCGATCCTCATAGCGCCGCGTCCCAGTGTCCGGCAAACGGATCGACCGGACTACGACCGAGTGCCGGCCTCTCGCCGACGAGCACCGCGATAGCGGCGTCGACGGTCGAGGGGGTCGGGGTGTAGCAGTTGATGGCCGTGCGCACCATCGGCAGGTCTTGCAGCAGGTACGGGTCGGCGATCGAGACGAGCGCCGTGGGAAGCGTGACGACGTGTCTTGGTGCGTCGAAACCCTGCCATGGCGCCCAGCTGACGCGCGACGTGTTCGCGTTACCGATGAACCTGTGCACGGCGAAGTAGATGAAGACGTCGAATCGCTCGTGCAACCGGGATGCCTCGACCGCGGTCGTGACATGGGGCACCGTGCGCTGTTCCACCTCGAAGCCGCGGGCACGCAATCCGTCGACGAACTGCGGCGCGAACGGCCCGCTCGGGTCGTAGAACGTCGGCTCGTCGCCGATGACACACACCAAAACCCGGCGGTGGCGCGCCGGATCGAGCGGGAGGAGTCTCTGGGTGTCCTTCACGAGGGTTACGGCCCGGGCTGCGACCTCGTCGCGCCAGGCGCGCTCCTGCTCGACGTCCGGGAGGTCGCGGTCGGCGCGGTCGGTGCCCGCAGGGAGCCCGATCGAGGATTTGACGGCTAACACCCGCCGCACCGCGTCATCGATCCGATCGCCGGAGATCCGGCCATCGCGAACTGCGGCGAGCAGCAGGGCGAAGTCCTCCTCGACGTCGACGTTGCCGAGGATCATGTCGACGCCCGCATTCAAGGCTGCCGCGAGGGCCTCGCCGCGCGCCATGACTGTCGTGAAGCCGGTCATGGCGGAGTTGTCGGTGACGATGAGCCCATTGAAGCCGAGCTGCTCTCGCAGCACGCCGGTAACCAGTTCCGGCGCGAGGCTTGCGGGCAGCAGTTCCGCGTCGGCGATTCCCGGTCGGGCTGCTCGGCTCAGCGCGGGCTGCCGGATGTGTCCGACCATGATGGTTCGCGTTCCGGCCGCGATCGTGCGGCGGTACACCTCCCCGAACGTCGCCCACCAGCTGTCGGCATCCAGGTCGTTCGAAGTGGTCGCCAGGTGCTGGTCCCGGTCGTCGACACCGTCGCCGGGGAAATGCTTAGGGCTCGTCGCGATCCCGCGGGACTCGAGCGCCTCGATATACACAGCACCGAACTCGGCGACCACGGCGGGGTCGCTGCCGAACGTGCGCGTGTTCGTGATCGGGTTCTGCGGGTTCATCGCCAAATCAATGACGGGCGCGAACGCCCAGGTGATCCCTACCTCGTTCGCGACGCGCGCGCAGTGCTCGGCGAGGCGCTGTGCGTGCAGCACGTCCCCTGTGGCGGCGACCTGCATCGGGTTGGCGAACGCCTCGGTGTCGGAGAGGAAGTTCACGGCGCCCGACTCAAGGTTTCCCGCGATCAGCAGAGGGATCGACGACCACTCTTGCAACTCGGCCACGTGGGTGCGGGCGTCGAGTCGCGGGCGAGCGGTCAGCATCATCGCGCCCGGTTCGATCTCGCGTTCGGCGAGCCACGCCGTCCACTCGGCCATGTCGGTGGAGTGCAGGTAGACGCAGAGCACCTGGCCCACCTTCTGCTCGACGGTCATGATCTCGAGCGTGCTCTCGACCCAGTCGACGCCGCCGTCGTCGAGCGCGAAGGGTGCCTTCCGCAGGTCCATGGTCACGCCCGTCCCATCAGCGCGGGCCAGTCGACGCCGGTCAGGTCGGGCACCGTCAGCTCCGCCCGCAGGAGCACGGCGGGGTCACCGACGCCGATCACGCGGCATCCCGCCCGGAGCGCCCCGTCGACGCCCGCAATCGCGTCTTCGAACACGATCGCCTCCGAAGGGTCGACCCCGATCGCCGCCGCCGCAGCAAGGAACACGGCCGGATCAGGTTTCGCTAAGGGCACCGAGGTGCCATCGACGATCGCGTCGAAACGGTCTTCGATTCCGCAGGCGACCAGGATCGTCCGGGCGTTGCGGCTCGCCGAAGCCAGCGCAATGGGGATGCCGCGGCCATGCAGCCAGCCGAGAGCCGCTTCGGCACCCGGAAGGAAGGCGCTCGCATCCAGAGTTGCGAGCGATTCGTTGTAGTACCGGTTCTTCCGTTGCGCCGTCCGCTCGGCGGTGGCGGCATCCAGTTCGACCCCGCCCGAGCGCGTCAGCACGAGCAAGGCGGCTTCCCGGCCGACTCCCTTGAGCGCCTCGCCGACCTCGTCGTCGAACTCGAAGCCGAGTTCGTCGGCGATCCGGCGCCACGCCGCCAGGTGGAAACGCGCGGTGTCGACCAGCACGCCATCCAAATCGAAGATGACGGCGGTGGGAAATGGTGGTCTGGTCACAGGGGCCTCAGAGGATCGCCAGCGGGTTGACAGGAGAGCCGGACGCGTCGGGGATCGGAAGCGGCGCGATGACACTCAGGAATTCCCAGCGACCGGCGGCGGCGCACTCGTCGGAGAGTTCGCCCAACCGCGCACGGTCGACGAGCGGCACACCCAGCACGGTGAGCAGGAGCAGATGCCACGGGGTCGGTTGCCCAGCCACCTCACTGGGCGCGGAGTCCAGGCCTTCATCGGTGGCGACGAGCGAGGGTCGGGCTCCGGCGAGCCACTCGGCGCAGTCGATGCTCAAGCCGGAGGTCGGCGACGAGCCGAGCGGCACGTCAGAGCGGGCGATGCCTTCTCTCCCGAATCGCAGGTAGAGAGCGTCGCCTGGACGGACGTCGGTCCCCGTGCGATCGAGGGTCGCGATCAGGTCGGCGTGCGTGACCACGTCGCCGGGAGCGAGCGGCCCGAGAACCCCGGGTACGTCGATCAGCACGCCGCGGCCGACCACGCCCGACGATGCGAGAGACGCGAGCGAGCCGCCGCGCGATCCGGCCGGCACCGGAGACTCCGGCCACTCGAAGTGGCTGGTGCTGTCGAGATGCGTCATCGACGGGGCGCCGTGGATGTCGAGGTCGAGCCGGTCGTTTGTCGCGACCCAGCCGGGGCCGTGATCGGCCCACTGGTGCAGCCGGTATGGGCTGGGCGCGTGGGGTGCTGCCTGGACGTCGGCCGCGAGGGCCGGATGCGCGGGCGGGTCGCCGAGCGAGACCACCCTGCCAGCTCGCACGGCCGCGATCCCGGCTGGCGGATCCGTCAGCCCGGGATCCACGTCGGCGAGTCGTGCGGCAAGTTCGGCGAACTCCTCGGCAGAGAGAAGTACCTGCGATGGGCGGGGCATCAGACAGTCTCCCGCACGCGCTGGCCGGTGGGGGTCAGAATCCAGGTCGGCAGCTCGCTCATCCCGTACCCGCTCCCGGCGAGGACGGCGGCGACGCACCCCAGGATGGACATGTCGCCGCGGCGCAAGCCCGGCTCGACGCGGGGCATGCCCGACACGCTTTGCAGCGCGTTCGCCGACAGCTCAGCTTTCACGCTGTCGAGCAGCAAGGTGCCTGCCGCGGCGAGTTCGCCGCCGATGATGATCGTGTCGGGTGCTATCAGCTTTACGGCGTGAGACAGACCGACGCCGAGGTATCGTCCCGCCTCGCCGACGATGCGGCGGCACGCGAGATCTCCAGCTTGAGCATCGGCGATCACCTGTTGCAGCGACTCCCGTGGCGACCCCGCGGCGGCCAGTTCGAGCAGGAGCGCACGTCCCGAGGCGACCGCGCTCAAGCAGCCACGGTTGCCGCAGTTGCAGAGCGCGCCGCGACTGTCGACCACGATGTGACCGAGCTCGCCCGCCAGACCGTTCGACCCGCGATACACCTGGTTGTTGATGATGAGACCGGATCCGATTCCGTTCGATGACTTGACGTAGAGGAGGTTGCGCGACCCCCGGCCTGCGCCCCAGCTCCACTCGGCGAGGGCGGCGTAGTTGGCGTCGTTGTCAACCTCGACCGGCAGGTCGAGCGCCGCCGAAAGCATCGCCTCCACGTCACTTCCCTCCCAGCCGGGCAGGATCCCGGTCGGCGAGATGGTGCGGGTGAGCGCGTCGTACGGCGCGTGAACGCCGACGCGCACCCGGTCCACTTCCGCGCGCGAGACACCCGCTTGCTCGAGAAGACGCTCGACGAGCTCGGACACGGTGGCTACATCCGACGACGCGTCGTGTTCGCGGCCGAGATCCACCACTTCGTCGACACGATGCTGCTGATCGAACGAGATCACCGATCCGTGGAGGCGCTGATGGCCGAGGTCCAGTGCGACGAGGGCACCGCGCGGCCCGATGAGAGCGACCTCTGTCTCACGCCCTGTAGCACCCGGTCGCACCTCCAGCACGCCGTCGGCCGCGAGGGCTCGAACGATCGCGTTCACCGCCGACTTGGACAGGCCGCTGTTGCGCGCAAGGGTCGCTTGAGAGGCGGGGCCCAGCGTGCGCAGCGTGTCGAGAATGAGGCGTTCGTTCGACCTCCGAAGAGCGGACTGCGAGCCGGTTCCGTCGAGTGCGTCGTCGGCGACCATGAGGCGATTCCAATCAGAGAAGGACGAACTGTCAAGT
Source organism: Pseudolysinimonas yzui (assembly GCF_014653215.1). Classification (GTDB taxonomy): domain Bacteria; phylum Actinomycetota; class Actinomycetes; order Actinomycetales; family Microbacteriaceae; genus Pseudolysinimonas_A; species Pseudolysinimonas_A yzui. The sequence continues at coordinate 8,310 of NZ_BNAI01000015.1, forward strand.
TTCGGGACGAAGAGCAACGATAGTCGCGTTGAATTGTACGAGCAATGAACGGTTGCCGCCAATTTGCATGAGTCGCTCTTCCCGTCTGCCTATGATGGGGCCGCTCACAACGGGCCCCGTCGTTCAGATTGCGAACGAACGTGCGAACAGGAAGCGATTCGATGGAGAACCCCGCACCGGTCATCGCCGCGCGACACATCGCGAAGCGGTTCGGTCATGTCCAGGCCTTGCGCGATGCGAGTGTGTCGGTCGCCGCCGGCGAAGTCGTCGCCCTCGTTGGCGACAACGGCGCCGGGAAGTCGACCCTCGTCAAGACCCTCCTCGGCATCAACAAGCCCGACGATGGTGAGGTAATCATCGGCGGAGAACCCGTTCAGCTCTCCGGCATCCGAGAGGCGCAGGCCCTCGGCGTCGATGCCGTGCACCAGGACCTCGCGCTCGCCCCCGACCTCTCTGTGGTCGACAACATGTTCCTCGGGCACGAGCAGATCAGGGGGCTCGGTTTCCTGCGCCGGCGCGAGATGTCCGAACGAGCGGCGGAGTCGCTGCGAGAACTGGGGATCACACTGCCCTCGCTAGCTGTGCCGGTGAGCGACCTCTCCGGCGGTCAGCGGCAAGCGGTTGCAGTCGCGAAGGCCGTGATGTGGTCATCGACAGCCGTTCTCATGGACGAGCCGACAGCCGCACTGGGCGCCCGCCAGTCCGACATCATCGCCGAGCTCATGCGCACGGTCGCGTCGAAGGGCCTCGGCGTCCTGGTGATCTCCCACGACCTGCCCCGCATCCTGAAGGCGGCCGACAAGATCACCGTGCTTTGGCGCGGCGAGACGGTGCTCGAGTCGCCCGCGGCCGCGCTTACGGTCCCCGATCTCGTGGCGACGATGGTCGGCTACCGCGAGGAGGCGTCGTGAGCACCTCTCCGATCACCCAGGGGATCGACGACCGTGCGATCGGCGCAGTCCATCCGGTGGTCCGTTGGGTCCGCACGCGCGCCGCGTGGATTCTGCTTTTCGACATCGCGCTCTTCGCCCTGTTCACCGCGCTCTCCCGCAACCACGTCTTCTTCTCGGCAGCCAACGCGGAGTCCCTGCTGATCAGCGTCTCCCAGATTCTGCTGCTCGCGCTCGGGCTGGCGATGATGCTCGGAGCTGGCATCTTCGATCTCTCCCTCGGCGCGAACCTGGTGCTCTCGTCGGTGGTCGGGGCGCTCGTCATGAAGAGCTTCCAGGCGGTGCCCGGCGACGCCTCCAGCTATCACGACATCCCGCTCGCGGCTGTCGCCGGATTCCTCGCGTGCGTCGGCACGGGCATCGTTTTCGGGCTCGTCAACGGCCTGCTCATCGCCGTGGGCAAGATCAACTCGCTGATCGCGACGCTCGGCACCCTCGGGATCGGCACCGGCATCGCCCTGCTGATCGCTGGCGGCAGTGACGTTAGCGGAATGCCGACGGCCCTCCAGCTCGCGATCGGTCTGAACACCATCGGCATCGTCCCGATCCCGGCCATCGCCGCCATCGCCGTCGCGATCCTGCTCTGGGTGGTCGTGCGGTTCACCCGCTATGGGATGCGGACCCAGGCGATCGGGTCGTCGCGCGTCGCCGCGGAGCGCTCGGGCATCCGTGTGCGCGCGCACCTGCTGAGCCTCACCGTGCTCGGGGGCGGCCTCGCCGGCATGGCGGGGTTCATCGACCTCGCGCGGTTCGGATCGACCGCACTGCAGGGCCACGCCAACGACGCGCTCGGTGCGGTCACGGCCGCCGTCATTGGAGGAACCTTGCTCGAAGGCGGACGCATCTCCATCTGGGGGGCGGTCTGGGGCGCTGCGCTCGCGATCATCCTGCGCACGGGCCTCGTGATCCTCGGAGTTTCGGCCTTCTGGCAACTCATCGTTGTCGGGGCCGTCCTGCTGATCGCCGTCCTCCTCGACCGCGTCGCCGCCGTGCGCCGTACCCGTTCGGCGCGAGCCGACTGATCGACCAACACAACCCGAACACCAAGTAGAAGGAGTCAAAGATGATCCATCACCACATGCGGCTGACCGCCGGACTCGCGACGGCGGCCACGGCAGTCGTGCTCGTCGCGGGCTGCTCCAGCCCGAGCCCAGCGGACCCGGCCGACATCACCATCGCAGCCGTGTACCAGAACCTGTCCGACCCGTTCTGGCAGACGATCGCGTGCGGCGCTCAAGCCCGTGCCGACGAGCTGGGGGTCGACCTGCAGCTGTTCACGTCGACCGACACCGACGCGAACGCGATCGCCGGCAACTTCGAGACCGCTCTGCTCGGCGAGCCGGACGGCGTCATCGCCACACCGTTCAACAACAATCAGTTCGTCGCGCAGTACACCCAGCTGATGGCTGACGGCGTGCCGGTGGTCTCGGGGAACGGCACCGATCCGCAGGTCGAGTACAAGAACGTCTACAGCGACACCGACACCGGCGGCCTCGCCGAGGATGTCGCCGGTCTGATTCCGGAGGGCGCCGGCACCATGGTGGTGCTGGGCGGCGCCCCCGGCATCCCGCCGCTCGAAGGACGCACCGTACCGTTCATCGAGGCTGTTCAAGAGATGCGCTCAGACCTCACTCCGCTGCCGATCGTCTACAGCGGCTTCGACGTGAACAAGGCCACCTCGGACGTCGCCGCGCTGATCATCGCGAACCCCGACCTCAAGCTCGTCATCGCGGCGACCGGTCCCGACGGGGTGGGCGCGGCGGCCGCCATCGAGCAGGCCGGCAAGGTCGGCGAGATCACGCTGATCGCGTTCGACGCGGTGCCGCCGGAGGTCGACGCCCTGCGGTCGGGGACCATCACGGCTCTCATCGCACAGGACCCCTTCAACATCGGCGCGAGCTCGGTCGACGCGATCGTCGAGTACTTGGAGGCGAACCCCGATGGTGGGGCGGTCGAGCCCGACGGGTCGCAGCCGATCAAGAACGTGCTTCTGACCGCCGACAACGTCGACGACCCGGACAACGCCAACTACCTGTACAAGACGAGCTGCTAGCTCGGCGACGTCCCGGCCCCCCGCGTTCGGGGTCGGGACGTCCCTATGAGGGGTGCATGAGATGCAGAATGACGAACTGGCGCTCGCCGCGCTGTACCGCGACTTCGAGGCCAACGGCCTCGCACCGCTCTGGACCCAGCGCGACGATCTGATGCCTTTCACCCCGGCGCCCGTCGCACGCGCGCACGTCTGGCGCTGGGATGCGCTCTTCGACATCGCCGAGCGGTCGGGACGGCTGGTTCCCATCGGGCGGGGGGGCGAGCGCCGCGCGATCGGGCTCGTGAACCCGGGACTACCGGGCACTGGCTACGCGACGCCCACACTCTGGTGCGCCATCCAGTACCTCGGCGGGCATGAGACCGCGCCGGAGCACCGTCACAGCCAGAACGCGTTCCGCTTCGTGGTCGAGGGCGAGGGGGTCTGGACCGTCGTCAACGGCGATCCGGTGCGGATGAGCCGAGGTGACCTGCTGCTCACCCCCGGCTGGAACTTCCACGGCCACCACAACGACACCGACAACCCGATGGCCTGGATCGACGGACTGGACATCCCGTTCTCGAGCTACACCGACGTCGGGTTCTTCGAATTCGGGTCGGAGCGGGTGACCGACGAGGCGTCACCCGAGGTCTCACGGTCCGAGCGACTCTGGGGCCACGCGGGCCTGCGACCGATATCGGCACTGGACGACAAGATCAGTTCGCCGCTGGCCGCGTACCGGTGGGCCGCGACCGACGCTGCCCTCACTGAGCAGCTCGCACTGGAGGACGAGGGATACCCGGCCACCATCGAGCAGGGACACGCCGCCGTCCGCTACGTGAACCCCACCACGGGTGGCGACGTCATGCCGACCATCCGGTGCGAGTTCCACCGGCTGCGCGCCGGCGCCCAGACCGCATTGCGCCACGAAGTCGGCTCGTCGGTGTGGCAGGTCTTCGAAGGTTCGGGCCGCGTGACGCTCGGCGACGAAGAGCACAGGGTCGGAACGGGCGACCTCTTCGTCGTGCCGAGCTGGGTGCCATGGATGCTCAGCGCAGACGGACCGTTCGACCTGTTCCGGTTCAATGACGGGCCCATCATCGACCGGCTTGGCTTCGCGCGCACATACCTGCCGGGGCAGGACGTCACCTGATGCGTCTCGCCACCCTTCGTCGCGGCGGGACGACCATCCCGGTGCGAGTCGAGCGCGAGTATGCGGTACGCATCACAGGTGTCGTCGACATCGGCGAGCTGCTTCGCGACCCCGGATGGCGGGCGCGGGCGTCAGTGAGTACAGGGCCCGAGATCCCGCTGCATTCGGTGGCGGACGAGGAGTGGGCCCCTCCGGTAGCCCCGAGCAAGATCGTGTGCGTCGGCCTCAACTACCGTGCGCACATTCGTGAGATGGGCAGGACCCCTCCCGAGTTCCCGACGCTGTTCGCGAAGTTTCCCGAGGCCGTGATCGGCCCCTACGATCCGCTCCGGCTCCCGCCAGCCGCCCCCGACATGGTCGATTGGGAAGCGGAGGTCGCGGTCGTCGTGGGGCCTCAGTCCACAATCGCCGGCCTCACGTTGATCAATGACGTGACAGCGCGCGACTTCCAGAACCGAACCACTCAGTGGCTGCAAGGTAAAACCTTTGAGAAGACGGCCCCCCTGGGACCGGTGATCGTCACTCCCGACGAGTTCTCGACCGCGGCAGTCGTGCGATGTCGCATCGGATCCGAGCTCGTTCAAGAGGGCGGCATCGATGACCTCGTTTTCGACCCGGCGGCTCTCGTGGGCTACATCTCACAGATCGTCACACTGAAGCCGGGCGATGTGATCGCGACGGGGACCCCGTCTGGGGTGGGTCACGCCCGCACGCCCCCGCGCTATCTCCGAGCCGGCGACACACTCGTCACCGAGTCGGACGGCATCGGCGCGATGCGCAACCTGATCGTGGCGGCGTGACGTGCCCGGACGTTCTGACCTGGTCGTCGACCCGGAGATCCGCGACCAGCTGCTGCTCGCCCGACGGGGGCAGGCGTACTGGGCGCGCCGCTTGGCCGCCCTGCCCGATGCCGGCTTCTCCGCACCGTCGCTGATCCCCGGCGTCTCACGTCGGCTGCTGATCGCCCATGTCGGTATCCAAGCGCGGGCGGCAGCAATGAGGGTTCACAGCGCGCGCACCGGCGCCGCGCCCGACCCTGCCGAACTGGGCGACCAGTTCCTCGATGTGCGGTTCGCATCGACGCTGCCGGTGGAAGCGCTCCGCCACCTCTGCGCGCACGCCGCGGTGCACCTCAACGTGGAGTGGCGCGACTCGCCACCCGATGTCTGGGAGCGCGTGAGAGACACAGTGTGGTCACGGACGAAGGAGGTCTGGGTGCGCGCGCTGCAGCTCGGCAGCGGGGGCAGCGAGAATGAGTTGCCGTTCGGCCTGGTCGAGCGTATTCGCGCCGAGGGGTGGCCGATCGAGATCACCGACATAAGGAACCCGAGGTTCGACTGATGTTCATCGACGCCGCAGAGCTCGATCCCGCCAGCACCTATCGGCTTCTCGTCGGATCGGTGGTGCCGCGCCCGATCGCCTGGGTGACGAGCGGGGCGGCGCCGAAGCCCACCAATCTCGCACCGTTCAGCTCGTTCGCCTGGGTAAGCCAGCATCCTGCCATGCTCGGGTTCACCGTCAACCGCCGGGCCGAGAGCCGCAAGGACACGATCGAGAACATCGAGGAAGACGGCGAGTTCGTCGTGAACATCGCGACCGAGTCGCTGCTCGAGCGACTGCATGCAAGTTCAGAGTGGATGCCGAAGGGTCAGAGTGAGGCGCAACAACTCGGCCTCGAAACGGTCGCGTCGCGCTTCGTCGGAGTTCCACGTCTCGCCGCTGTGCCGATCAGCATGGAGTGCCGCTATGACCGGACGATCGAGTTCAGCCCGACGGGCGGGCAATTCGTGGTCGGTACGGTCGTCGCGTGGCACATCGCCGACGACGTGATGGTGGACGGACGCATCGACACCGCCCGGGTCAGGCCGATCGGCCGCCTCGCGGGACCCCGGTACTCGGGCCTCGCGGAGGTAGTCGAGTTTCCGCCGGTTCCCGGCGGGGGCTGATCCACCCCATTCGCTCGCCTCTTCACCCGGAATTGTTCTGCGTTCTGCCGGCGCACGAAGCGCAGCGCGGTCTGGCGGTCGCCTTCGAAGTTGCACACGACATCCACGAGGTGTTCCAGCAGGCGGGGCCCGGCGATCGTGCCGTCTTTGGTGACGTGGCCGACGAGCAGCAGGGGC
>NZ_BNAI01000016.1 GCF_014653215.1 Pseudolysinimonas yzui
CGTCGCCCAGGAACTCAACGGCCGACCACGCAAAACGCTCGGCTGGAATACCCCAGCCGAGCGTCTGCGTGATCTACTGACAACCACATAGGCCATCACGTGTTGCGAGGACCCTTAGAAACCGCCCTTCACAGGAAGGGGCTCTTTCGGGCATTCACACATCTGAGAGCGGCCCGAAAGACGCGCGACTCGGTGCCCGCAGCATGTGGCATGCCTCATGCGCCAAAGCAGCTCCCCCCGAGCCTCGATCCGGCGTTCCTCGTCGCGGATGCCCGAGCTGCTGGCGTCACGCCGAAGCGACTCCGGAGTGGCGACCTCGACCGCCGAGTCCATGGAGTCAGAACGCCCGCCGGTGAACTGGATGATCTCGAGGCACGATGCCGCGCGTTTGCGCTCCGCCTCCCGCCCCAGGCGTTCTTCAGCCACTCGACCGCTGCGCGACTGCTGGGCGCGCCGATCCCGTGGCCGCTTGAGCGTCTGACCGCCCTTCATGTCACGGTCGAAGCGCCGTCGCGAGCACCTCATGCCCGCGGGCTCATCGGTCACAGCAGGCAAATCGCGCTCGGCGACATCCGAGAGCTGCCTAACGGGCTAAGAGTCAGCTCGCCTGCTCGGATGTGGTGCGAGATGGGTGGCGCTCTTGATCTCCCCGACCTCGTCGCGGTAGCCGACTTCCTCATCCATCGTCGTCGGCGACTGGCTTCAGCCGCGGACCTCGGCCAGCGCCTCGGAGTCGGTGACCGCATCTCGCGGTCTCGCTTGCTCACTCCGGCGCTCGAGCTGGCCGACGACCGATCCGAGTCGCGGCCGGAGTCTCGGCTGCGGGTGTGCTGTGTGCGTGCCGGACTTCCGACCCCGGCGGCCAACTATGAGGTGACTGATGTCGTGACGGGCCGTGGCTTCCGGCTCGACCTCGCCTGGGCGGAGCTGATGTTCGCAATCGAGTACCAGGGCGACCATCACCGAACTGCCGAGCAATGGCGCCGAGACATGACCCGCCGAGAGCAACTCAGGCTGGCGGGATGGACGATTCTCGAACTCAATGCGGATGACCTGCGGGACGTCGACGCGTTGATCCAGCGGATTCGCTCGGCAATCGCCCGCTGAGATTCGTGATTGCCCAGAATGGCCCTTTCGCGTCGGGCGCGAGGGGCCATTCTGGGCAAATAGCCGAAGGTGACGTCAGGAAGCGGGGAACCAGAGGGCGAGCTCGCGGGCGGCCGACTCGGGTGAGTCGGAGCCGTGCACGAGGTTCTGCTGCACCTTGAGACCCCAGTCGCGGCCGAAGTCGCCGCGGATGGTGCCGGGGGCGGCGAGCGTCGGGTCGGTCGTGCCGGCGAGGGAACGGAACCCTTCGATCACGCGGTTGCCGGCGACGCGCATCGCGACGACGGGGCCTGACTCCATGAACTCCACGAGCGGCTCGTAGAACGGCTTGCCCTCGTGCTCGGCGTAGTGCGCGGCGAGCAGTTCCCGCGACGGCTGCACCATGCGCAGGTCGACGAGCGAGTAGCCCTTCGCCTCGATGCGACGCAGGATCTCGCCCGTCAGGTTGCGGGCCACCCCATCCGGCTTGACCAGCACCAGGGTTTCTTCGACGCTCACGCGCTCTCTCCTTCTGCGGCGATGTGCCGCGACTCTTCGATGCGCCGCGCGCGCACCAGACACCACACCCACAGAACCGCGAACACGGCTCCGACGACGAACATCGCTCCGACCAGGAATCCCGACGCGATGAGCACCCCCTGCAGCACCCCACCGAGCACCACCCCGACGGCGAACCGCTGCAGCAGGGCGACGACGACGAACACGACGATCGCGGCGAACCCGGCGGCGATGACGACGGGGGTCGGGATGTCGGTGAGCCCGTTGATCGCAAGGGTTGCGAAGAACAGCACCACCGCTTCGAGCACGAGCACGATCGACAGCAGCGTCTCGGTCACGCCGCGCTCGCGTCGCGGTCGTCGGGGGCGCCCGGTCACGGGCGACGTCTCGTCGGGATCGGGGGTGGCGTCGCTCACGGCTTCCACCCTCCGGATTCGGCGAGCGCGAGGGCTTCGCCGACGAGGGTGATCGACCCGGTGATGAGCACCGCGCGGCTCGGCCCGGCGACCGCCCAGGCCCGGGCCGCATCCACCGCTTCGGAGAGTTCGTCGAAACGCAGCACCGACTCCTCGGGGGCGACGGTGAGCGCGACCTCGGCGAGTTCATCGACGGGCGTCGCGCGGTCGGAGTGCGAGCGCGTGACGTGGAACCGGTCGGCGATGGAGCCGAGTTCGGCGAACACGCCGTGGGCGTCCTTGTCGCCGAGAACCGCGATGACGACCGCGATCTGCTCGAAGTCGAAGTATTCGGTCATCGCCCCCGCGAGAGCCTTCGCTCCGTGCGGATTGTGGGCGGCATCCACGAAGACGGTGGGCTCGACGCCGATCAGCTGCAGCCGACCCGGGGAGGTCGCGGTCGACAGCCCTTCGGCGAGCACGTCGGGGCTGAGCGCGACGGTGCCCCCGCCGAGGAACGACTCGACGGCGGCGATCGCGACGGCGGCGTTCTGCCCCTGGTAGTCGCCGTAGAGCGGCAGGAACAGCTCCTCGTACCGCGCCGCCCGGCCGCGAACGGTGATGACCTGGCCCCCGACGGCGACGGTCGTCGATTCGAGCGCGAAGTCGCGCATCTCGACGACCATCGACGCTTCGTCGTGCGCGGCCGCCTCGGTGAGCTCGTCGAGAGCGTCGAGCGTCTGCATCGCGGTCACGACGGTCGCCGCGGGCTTGATGATGCCGGCCTTGGTGCGGGCGATCTCGGCGACGGTGTTGCCGAGGCGGGCTTGGTGATCGAGGGCGATCGGGGTGAACACGGCGACCTGGCCGTCGGCGACATTGGTGGAGTCCCACTCGCCGCCCATGCCGACTTCGAGCACCATGACATCCACCGGGGCGTCGGCGAAGATCGCGAAGCCCAGCACGGTGAGCGCCTCGAAGTACGACAGCGCCTCCTCGCCGTCGGCGACGAGTTCGGCGTCGACGATCGCCAGGTAGGGGGCGATGTCGCGCCAGTTGCGCACCAGCGCCTCGTTGGACACCGGTAACCCGTCGATCACGATGCGCTCGTTGACCCGCACCAGGTGCGGCGAGGTGAGCAACCCGGTCTTCAGCCCGGCCGCACGCAGGATCGCCTCGATCATGCGGGACGTCGACGTCTTGCCGTTCGTGCCGGTGATGTGGATGACCGGCGCCGAGCGCTGCGGATCGCCGAGCAACTCGCACGCCTTGCGCGTCGGCTCGAGCCGCGGCTGCGGGGCGGCCTCGCCGATGCGCACGAGCAGTTCGGCGTAGACCTCGTCGGCTTCCGCCTGGAACTCTTCGTCGTCGCTCACGCTCGCTCCAGTTGGATCGTGACCGCGGAACCCTCGCCGACGGCCGTCGCCCCATTCTCCCCCGTGAGGGTCGCGAGCATCGTCGCGAGAACCTCCCCGGAGATGAGCTCGCGATGGGCCTCGATCGCCGCGACCGCCGCGTCGTTGCCCACGATCGTGAGCACGATGCGGTCCGACACGTCGAGCGCGGCATCCTTGCGGGCCTGCTGAACGGCACGGATGACGTCGCGTGCGAGCCCTTCGGCCTCCAGCTCGGGCGTGACCGCGGTGTCCAGCACCACGAATCCGCCGTCGCCGAGGAACGCGACCGCGGCATCCGGATCGGCGGTGGCGAGCACCAGGTCGTACTCGGATGCCTGGAGCGCGGTGCCGTCGACGATCACGATGTCGCCTTCCGTCATCCACACCCCCGCCTTGGCGGCCTGGATGACGCGCTGCACGTCTTTGCCGAGCCGCGGGCCGAGCGCCCGGGCGTTGACGGTGAGCCGTCGCTCGATGCCGTACTCGGCGAGACTCGACTCGCGCACCGGCTCCAGGTCGACGGCGCGCACGTTGAGTTCGTCGGCGAGGATGTCGACGAACGGCTCGAGCGCCGCCGGGTCGGCCGACACGACGGTGAGCCGGGCGAGCGGAAGCCGCACCCGCAGCTTCTGCGCCTTGCGCAGGGCGAGGCCGGCGGAAGCGATCTCGCGCACCCGGTCCATCGCCGCGACCAGCTCGTGATCGGCCGGGAACTCGGATGCGTCCGGCCAGTTCTCGAGGTGCACGCTGCGTCCGCCGGTGAGACCCTTCCAGATCTCCTCGGTGACGAGCGGCAGCAGCGGAGCCGCCATGCGGGTCACGGTCTCCAGCACGGTGTACAGCGTGTCGAAGGCATCCCGGTCGGTGCCGTCCCAGAACCGGTCGCGCGACCGGCGCACGTACCAGTTGGTGAGCACGTCGCCGAAGTCGCGCAGCGCCTGGGCGGCGAACGGGCTGTCGAGCTGGTCGAGGTGGGATGTCACCTGCTCGAGCACCTCGCGGGTCTTCGCGAGGATGTACCGGTCGAGCACGTTCTGCGACGACGTCGACCGTTTCGCCTCCACCCCCGCGCTGTTCGCGTACAACGTGAAGAAGTAGTACGTCGACCACAGCGGCAGCAGCAGCTCGCGCACCCCGCTGCGGATGCCCTCCTCGGTGACGACGAGGTTGCCGCCACGGATGACCGACGACGACATGAGGAACCACCGCATGGCGTCGGCGCCGTCGCGGTCGAACACCTCGTTCACGTCGGGGTAGTTGCGTAGCGACTTCGACATCTTCTGCCCGTCGTTGCCGAGCACGATGCCGTGGCTGATCACGTTCGAGAAGGCCGGCCGGTCGAACAGCGCCGTCGCGAGCACGTGCATGAGGTAGAACCAGCCACGGGTCTGCCCGATGTACTCGACGATGAAGTCGGCCGGGTTGTGGCTGTCGAACCACTCGTGGTTCTCGAACGGATAGTGCACCTGCGCGAACGGCATCGACCCGGAGTCGAACCACACGTCGAGCACATCCGGGATGCGGCGCATCGTCGAGGCCCCCGTGGGGTCGTCGGGGTTGGGCCGCACCAGGTCGTCGATGTACGGCCGGTGCAGGTCGACCTCCCCGTCGGGGTTGCGCGGCAGGGTGCCGAAGTCGGCTTCCAGCTCGGCAAGCGACCCGTAGACGTCGACGCGCGGGTAGGCGGGGTCATCGCTCTTCCACACCGGGATCGGCGAACCCCAGTAGCGGTTGCGCGAGATCGACCAGTCGCGGGCGCCTTCGAGCCACTTGCCGAACTGGCCGTCTTTGACGTTCTCGGGAACCCAGGTGATCTGCTGGTTGAGTTCCAGCATCCGGTCTTTGATCTCGGTCACCCGCACGAACCACGACGACACCGCCTTGTAGATGAGCGGGTTGCGGCAGCGCCAGCAGTGCGGATACGAGTGCTCGTACGACCTCAGCTGCAACAGCCGCCCGTCGGCACGCAGCTTCTGCACGAGCACCGGGTTCGCCTCGAACACCTGAAGGCCGGCGACCTCCGCCACCGCGGGCAGGAACCGCCCGGCATCGTCGACCGAGAGGATCACCGGGATGCCGGCCGCGGCGCAGGTCACCTGGTCGTCTTCGCCGTACGCGGGGGCCTGGTGCACGATTCCGGTGCCCTCACCGGTGGCGACGTAGTCGGCGACGAGGATGCGCCACGCGTCGCCCATCCCCTCGGCGTCCGCGTAGTAGTCCCAGAGGCGGTCGTACTGGATGTCGGCGAGCTCCGCCCCGGCGAACGTGCGGTTCACGGCCGCGACGGCATCCGCCGCCGAGGAGTAGCCCAGCTCCTTCGCGTAGGCGCCGATGGTGTCGGCGGCGAGGAGGTACTCCGAGACGCCGTCGCCGGAGGGGACGACGGCGTACGACACCTCGGGGCCGACGGCGAGCGCGGCGTTGGTCGGGAGGGTCCACGGGGTCGTCGTCCAGGCGAGCGCCTTCACGCCGGTGAGCCCGAGGGCTTCGGCCTTCTCGCCGACCAGGGGGAAGGTGACGGTGACCGACTGGTCTTGCCGCATCTTGTAGACGTCGTCGTCCATGCGCAGCTCGTGGTTGCTGAGCGGGGTCTGGTCGCGCCAGCAGTACGGCAGCACCCGGTAGCCCTCATAGGCGAGGCCCTTCTTGTGCAACTCCGAGAACGCCCACACGACGCTCTCCATGAAGGTCACGTCGAGTGTCTTGTAGTCGTTCTCGAAGTCGACCCAGCGGGCCTGACGGGTGACGTACTCCTCCCACTCCTTCGTGTAGGTCAGCACGCTCGATCGCGCGGTCTCGTTGAACGCTGCGATGCCCATCTCTTCGATCTGGCTCTTGTCGGTGATGCCGAGCTGGCGCTCGGCCTCGAGCTCGGCGGGCAGCCCGTGCGTGTCCCAGCCGAAGCGGCGGTGCACCTGCTTGCCGCGCATCGTCTGGAAACGCGGGAACAGGTCTTTCGCGTACCCGGTGAGCAGGTGGCCGTAGTGCGGCAGGCCATTGGCGAACGGCGGGCCGTCGTAGAACACCCACTCCTGGCATCCCTCGCGGTTCGCGACGGAGGCGCGGAAGGTGTCGTCCTTCTTCCAGAACGCGAGGATGCCGCGCTCGATCTCCGGAAAGTCGGGAGACGACGGGATCGATGGATACGGCATATGTTGCTCCTCGCGAAGGGGTGTTCACTTCGCGAGGACGACGCCTGCCCACCGGGCAGGAACCGCGGTACCACCTCGCTTGCGCATCCCACGGATGCGCCTCTCACACAGGCTGTGACGGGCCCGCCCGCTCGGTTCTACTCCCCAGTTTCCTGAGTTTCTTCCGAGAACTCCCCGGTGATGCCGGATCGCAGTCGATGCGGTTGAGCTTATGGGATTCTGCGCGCCGACGCCGCCGGGGCAGACAGACCTGTCCCACGGCGGTCACAGTCCCGTCACGGCCCCGTCACGCCGACCGAGGATTCTGACCCCAGTAGGGGGAATCATGAAGCGAAACACACGAAGAGCCGGCTCTGCCGGGACGGGGGCGGGGCATCGGGGGATGCGTCGCGCCCTGGCGATCGTCGCGACAGCGGCGCTCGCCCTGCTGTTCTCGACCGTCGGGTCGGCACCACAGGCGGCGGAAGCCGCACCGTACGCCCACTGCGACAGCCTGTTCAACACTCCCGGCCTCGGCATGGACTGCACGGTCACGATCGTCAACAACCTCGATCTGGCGACCGGGGTCACCAGTTCGACGACGACGTTCACCGAGTGCAGCGGCGCGGCCAACACCGCGCTGACCTGCATCGGCCCGACGACGGTGTCGTCGACGGAACTCGTCACCAGCGTGTCGCAGTGCAACTCGTCGCTCGACGGCGGGGGCGGTTCGATGCACTGTTCGGTGCACATCACCAACAACATCGTCGGTGACGCCACGGCCATCGGCGCGACGGTCAACCAGTGCAACGACTCTCTGGGCGGCGGCGGCACGGTGTTGCGCGCCTGCGATCCCGACCCGGCGATCACCAGCGGTGCCGCGATCGACCAGTGCAACAACTCCGCCAACGAGGGCGGGGCTTCGATGACGTGCCTGGTGACCGCCGGATCGACGACGTCGACCGCGCTGTACGTGACCGTCTCGCAGTGCAACTTCTCGGCCAACGGTGGGGGTGCGCTGATCGTCTGCACAACGGAGATGACGACCAACATCACAGCCGCGGCCGTGGCGCCTCCCCTCGATGAGGTCGCCGGGGAGGCGCTCGCCCCGACGGGTTCGGTCATGGATTCCTGGATCACGATCGCGACTGTTCTGCTCGTCGCGCTCGGAGCGTCGCTCATCGTCGGCACCCGACTCGTGCGCCGATCCTCGGGGCTCCCCGGGGCGTAGCCGGCCAGGGCACGGTCGTCGGGGGACGTCCGTGCCCTGCGCGTATGCTGAGCATCCCCATCCGGTGAGGGGGTGCACAGCATCATGCAATTCGAACGGTGGAGCCTTCCCCTCATGGGCGAAGCGCTCCTGCGCGGGTCAACGCGCCGCGACGAGTTCCTGTCGTTCCTCGGCATCGCGCCTGAGCTGCTGGATTCGCGACTCGCGGCACTCGTCGAGGCAGGCATCCTGTCGGTGGAGACCGCCGCCGACGGCGTCGAGCATTACGTGCCCACCGAGAAGGGGCGCGGCCTCGAGGCGGCGATCCGGGCCCTCGACGAGTGGAGCCGTGCCTGGGACCCGCTGTCGACCGACGACCTGCTCGACATCGTCGACGTCGTCGCCGCGCGCGAGACGAACGACCCGCTGCTGGAGGCACCGGTGGCTCCGGGGGCGATCAGGATGTCGGTGCTCGAGACCTTCGACCTGCGGGTCGACGGGGTCCCGATCGACCTCTCCCCCGGATCCCAGCGGTTGCTGGTCTTCCTGGCCCTTCGCGACCGCGCCATCGCCCGCATCGCGCTTGCCGGCACGATGTGGCCGGACGTCTCGGAGGGCCGCGCCGGCGATAGCTTGCGATCGGCGATCGCGCGACTCGAAGCACCGGCGCGTGCCGCGATCCGATCGTCGTCGACCGGCCTGCGCCTCGCCGAGGGGGTGGCGATCGACCTGCACGATGCGCAGACCCTCGCCCACCGCCTGATCTACGGAGGCGAGCTGCACGACGGCGACCTGAGCACGGAGTCGATCGCCACGCTGTCGCGCGAGCTGCTGCCCGACTGGTACGACGACTGGGTGCTGCCCGAGGCCGAGGACTGGCGCTACCTCCGCGTGAACGCCCTCGAAGCACTCGCGGGGCAGCTGCTCGACGCCGGTCTTCTCGGCGAAGCGACCACCGCGGCACGTGCCGCGATGCGGGTCGATCCGTTGCGGGAGAGCCCCCAGGCGACCCTCATCCGGGTTCAACTCGCGATGGGCAACTCGGCGGCCGCGATGGACGTCTTCGACCGCTATCGCACCATCCTGGGCGCCGCGGTCGGGCTCCCTCCGACGAAGCAGCTCGCCGACCTGGTCGGCATCGAGCGCTGAGCCAGCACCGCACGCCACCCATCGTTAGGCTCACGGATCGTGACCACCACCACGCCTCCCGCAGCCGGCCCCGTCAAAGTCCGCAACCCGATCAAGGTGCTGTGGGCATCCCTCGTCGGCACGTCGCTCGAGTCCTACGACTTCTACGTGTTCTCGTACCTCAGCGCGTTCTTCCTCGGACCGCTGTTCTTCGAGCCGCTCGGAGTGTTCGGCGGCACCCTCGCCGCGTTCCTGACGAACGCGCTCGGCTTCGTCGCCCGGCCGCTCGGCGCGATCGTCTTCGGCCACCTCGGTGATCGCATCGGGCGACGGATGACGCTCATCCTCACGATCACGATCATGGGTGTCGCGACCGGGCTCATCGGCCTGCTGCCCGACTACGCGACCGCCGGATTCCTCGGGGCCGCACTGCTAGTCACGCTGCGCCTCATCCAGGGCTTCTCACTCGGCGGCGAATGGGGCGGCGCGATCCTGCTCGCCACCGAGTCGGCCGACGTGAAGAAGCACGGGTTCTACGCCGCCTTCCCGCAGCTCGGCTCGCCGATCGGCTCGATCCTCACCGCGGCGCTCTACCTGTCGCTGCCGCTGCTGCTGAGCACCGACGACCTGCTGTCGTGGGGCTGGCGCATCCCGTTCCTCATCGCGTTCCCGTTGCTCGCCGTGTCGCTCTGGTTGCGGTTCAAGATCGACGAGACGCCGGTCTTCACGGCGCTCGTCGAGAAGCAGCAGCGCGAACGGGTGCCGCTGGCGGTCGTGTTCCGCACCAAGCCGGTCGCCCTCATCCTCGGGGTCGGGGCGGCGCTGCTCGGCATCGGCTCGTACTCGCTGATGAACACTTACACGCTCAACTACGGCGCGGCTCAGCTCGGATACGACTACACGCAGCTCCTCACCGCGACGACGATCGGCGCGCTGCTGCAGCTCGTCACCATCCCGCTGTTCGGCGCGTGGGCGAATCGCATCGGCTCGGCGCGGGTCGTGCTGATCGGCGCGATCGGCACTCTGCTCGTCGCGTTCCCGATCTACTTCCTGCTGCAGAGCGCCTCGTTCGAGGTGCTCGTGGGCATGATGATCGTCGGCGGCATCCTGCCCACGATGGCCTGGGCCGCCCTCGGCGGACTGCTCTCGGAGCTGTTCGGCGCGCGCATCCGCTACTCGGGCATCTCCTTCGCCTACGCCATCGCGGCGATCATCAGCGGCTTCGTTCTGCCTCTCACCCTCACCTTCGGCGAGGCTGTCGACTACGCCTGGTGGCATCCCGGCGTCGTGCTCGCCGCGATGTCGCTCATCACCGCCGCGAGCGCCTTCTTCGCGGCCCGTCGGGTGGAGCCGATCGAGGCGCTCTAGGTGTACCCGGTCGCACCGTTGGTGACACGGAGGTAGGGAAAAGGCCTCCATTCTGAGTGGTGTCTAACGTCACTCGAAGGAAGGCCTTTTCGTGGTCCACCGTAACGCGAGGCTGGCTGAGGCCGGTC
>NZ_BNAI01000017.1 GCF_014653215.1 Pseudolysinimonas yzui
GGTGTCTGGTTTCAGGACATAGGAAACCGATGTCTCAAGACATAGGAAACCCTCGGCCACGCTCTGAGGAGTGTCGAAGGCTCGTCTGATCATCACCGCCGTCACCGTCCAGGGGCTCTCGCAGGCTGAGGTTGCACGAACCTACGGCGTCTCGAAGGGGTGGGTTTCGAAGCTACTGGCCCGGTGGCGCCGCGAGGGTGATGCGGCGTTCCAGCCACGCTCGCGGCGGCCGCGGTCCAGCCCAAACGCCCTCGCCGCCGAGACGGTCGAGCTGATCTTCGAGCTGCGTCACCGGCTCACCGCGAAGGGGCTCGACGCTGGCGCACATACGATCGCCTGGCACCTGCAGCACCACCACCACGTCTCGGTCTCGGCATCGACCATCTGGCGCACCTTGAAGCGCGCCGGCATGGTCGAGCCCGAGCCGAAGAAGCGGCCGAAGTCCTCCTACCTTCGCTTCGAGGCCGACCTGCCGAACGAGTGCTGGCAGTCCGACTTCAGCCACTACAGGCTCGCCGACGACACCAACACCGAGATCCTGACTTTCCTCGACGACTGCACCCGATACGCCGTCAGCATCACAGCGCATCGAGCCGTGACCACCCCGATCGTCGTCGCCACCTTCCGCGCCGCTACGGAAACCCATGGAAACCCTGCCGCGACGCTGACCGACAACGGCATGGTGTTCACCGTTAAGCACTCCGGCTGGGGCCGCCGCGGCGGCCGCAACGCCTTCGAGGCGGAACTGCGCGACCGCGGCATCGTCCAGAAGAACGGCGCCCCCTCCCACCCGCAAACCCAGGGCAAAGTCGAGAGATTTCAGCAGACGATGAAGAACTGGCTGCACGCCCAGCACCCTCAGCCCGCGACCCTCGCCGATCTCCAACGGCTGCTCGATGACTTCGCCGACGAATACAACCACCGCCGACCCCACCGGTCCCTGCCGCACCAAGCCACCCCGGCCGCCCGCTACCACGCCCTGCCAAAGGCCGCCCCGACGCCCGGCGGACGCGACCACGACAACCACGCCCGACTGCGCCGCGACCGGATCGACAAGACCGGCACCGTCACCCTGCGCGTCCACGGCAAACTCCGCCACATCGGCATCGGGCGAGCCCACGCCCGAACCCACGTCCTGATCCTCGCCAACGACCTCGACATCACGATCATCAACGCCGTCACCGGCGAACTCCTGCGCGAGCTCACCATCGACCTCGACCGCGACTACCAGCCCCGCACAACAAGAAACCCCCGAACCTGAGGGTTCGAGGGTTTCCTATGTCCTGACACAGGACAATGGCGGTACCGGTGGGATTTGAACCCACGGAGGCTATGAACCTCACATGTTTTCGAGACATGCTCCTTCGGCCGCTCGGACACGGTACCGCGGACGATCTTAGCCCAGCTCTCGCATCGGCTTTCGCGGCTGGTTCATAGGTGCGGCCAACACTTCCCCGAGGCGGCGGCACGACTGTCGTACCTATGGCAGACAAAGAGAACACCGAGGTGCCCCCGGCTTCTGAAGCCCTGGCACCTGTCACGACCGCCGCTCCGGTGACGGTCGTCCGCGAGCGCAGCAGCTGGGTGACGCCGTTGGTTGCCGCGCTCGTCGTCGTCGCGGCGCTCGTGCTGGGCGGCGTGAGCGGGTTCGCACTCGCTGCGGCCACCCACGCCGGCGGTCGGCCCGCGATCGAGCAGTCCCAGCAAGGCCCGCAACAGGGTCCGCAACAGGGCGGCCCGATGCAGGGTCCCGGCGGCCCGCAGGGTGAGCGCCCCGACCGTCCGACCGACGACTCCGACGAGTCGACCGACGACGACGCGACCGAGGACGAGTCGACCGAAGGCTGACCCTCCCCACGAGCCCACGGCATCCGAACCCCCAACCGGATGCCGTGGGCTCCCTCGCGAGGTCGGCGGCTGGCCGTACTCTCGACCCATGGCCCGCCCCTCGACCCCCGGATTCGCGTGCCGGGAGTGCGGCTGGACCACCGTCAAGTGGGTGGGCCGCTGCGGCGAGTGCCAGGTGTGGGACTCCCTCGTCGAGCAGGGTGCGCCCACCTCGAAGGTGACGGCGGTCGCCGTCTCTGAGGCGCGGGCCGCCCGCCCGATCACGCAGATCGGCACCGAGTCGAGCGTGCACCGCCCGAGCGGCATCGGCGAGTTCGACCGGGTGCTCGGCGGCGGCATCGTGCCGGGCGCCGCCATCCTGTTCTCCGGTGAGCCGGGCGTCGGCAAGTCGACGCTGCTGCTCGAAGTCGCCGCCCGCATCGCCCAAGCCGGTGCGCGGGTGCTGTACGTGAGCGCCGAGGAGTCCGCCGCCCAGGTGCGGCTGCGCGCCGACCGCACGGGCGCGCTCCGTGACGAGCTCTACCTCGCCGCCGAAACCGACCTCGCGACGATCCTCGGCCAGGTGGATGC
>NZ_BNAI01000018.1 GCF_014653215.1 Pseudolysinimonas yzui
CGCGGGTTCTAGCGATCCCCGCAACACCCTGAGTTTTTGGGAGTTGCGGGGATCGTGGTTTTTGAGGAGTTGAAGGCTCGGTTTTTCGAGGCGTTGGATCGTGGGGGTGGCAACATCGCGGCTGCGGCGCGCGCGGTCGGGGTCAGCCGGGACACGGCGTTCGGGTGGGCTCGGAAGGCGGGGATCCATGGTCGAGGAAAGCCCGGGACGGGTGGCCACCCTGGGCGCACTGAGTACGACAGGTTGCGCGCCTCGGGGGTGAGGCGGCGGGATGCCGCAACGCGGGTTGGGGTGAACGAGCGGACGGCTCGGGACTGGGACAAGGGGATCCGGAAGATCGGTGACGCGCGCCTGCACCCGGACGGGCGCCTGGTGGACTACACCACGGGTATGACCACCTACGTTGATCAGACGTCGCCGCCGGTGGCGGCGTTGGAGGCGGAGCTGCATCCGCGGTTCCTGACGCTGGTCGAGCGGGAAACGATCGCGGACCTGCGTCGGCAGAACAAGTCGTTGCGGGAGATCGGCAGGCGGCTGGGCAGGCCGGCGTCGACGATCAAACGCGAGCTGGACAACCATCGTTCGCGGGACGGCTCCTACCGTCCCTACGCCGCTCACCGGTCCTGGGTCGGCAGCCGTGCGCGCCCCAAGGGCAGCAAGCTCGCCCTACCTGGTCCGCTGCGCGAGTACATCGCCGGGAAGCTCGAGGTGCACTGGTCGCCCGAGCAGATCTGCCACTCTCTGGTCAAGGAGTTCCCCAACGACGAGAGCATGCGCGTGAGCACCGAGACGATCTACCAGGCGATCTACGTCCAAGCCCGCGGCGGGCTGCGCCGTGTGATCGCTGACGCGCTACGCACCGGCCGCACCCGCCGCAAACCCCACCGGCACCCGGACCAGCGCACCCCGCGGTTCACCGACCCGATGGTGATGATCTCCGATCGGCCCGCCGAGGTCGAAGACCGCGCCGTCCCCGGGCACTGGGAGGGGGATCTGATCGTCGGCACCGGATCGCAGTCTGCGATCGTGACCCTGGTCGAACGCACTACCCGCTATGTGATGCTCGGTCACCTGCCCGCCGGTCACACCGCCGAGGAGGTCCGTGACGTGCTCGTCCCGCTGATCGGGACCCTGCCCGCGCATCTGCGCGGGTCGCTGACCTGGGATCAGGGCAGCGAGATGGCCGCGCACAAGCAGTTCACGATCGCCACCGACGTCCCGGTCTACTTCTGCGACCCCCACTCGCCCTGGCAACGCGGGTCGAACGAGAACACCAATGGGCTGCTACGGCAGTACTTCCCGAAAGGGACCGACCTATCCGTCTATGGACCCGAAGACCTCGAACACGTCGCCCAGGAACTCAACGGCCGACCACGCAAAACGCTCGGCTGGAATACCCCAGCCGAGCGTCTGCGTGATCTACTGACAACCACATAGGCCATCACGTGTTGCGAGGACCCTTAGAAACCGCC
>NZ_BNAI01000019.1 GCF_014653215.1 Pseudolysinimonas yzui
CCTTCGACGAGGTCGCGGTAGAGCTCGAGCACGCTCCAGTGCAGCCCGTCGAGGGTGCGCACCGGCGCGTTCTTGAAGCGCGCGACATCCGTCAGCCGCAGCTCATCGTGGCCGACGTAGCCGAGCAGCACCCGGCCGCTCGTCGCACCCAGGTCGACCGCCGCGACGGCCCCACCGCTTCGAGTGCTCAACGCCATCCCCCCATCATCGTGCCCGGCCGCGCGCTCAGCGCAGGAAGGCGGCGGCGACGCCCGCGTCGACCGGGATGTGGAGGCCGGTGGTGTGCGACAGGTCGGGCCCGGTGAGCACCGAGACGGCGTTGGCGACGTTCTCGGGCAGCACTTCGCGCTTGAGGATGGTGCGCTGAGCGTAGAACTCGCCGAGCTTGTCTTCGGCGATGCCGTAGGTCTTCGCGCGGTTGGCGCCCCAGCCGGCGGCGAAGATCCCGGAGCCGCGCACCACGCCATCCGGGTTGANCTCGACCGCGAGCAGCCGCACCTGGTGGGCCTGGTCGGCCTTCGTCGCCGAGTAGGCGATGTTGTTGGGGCCGGCGAACACCGAGTTCTTCGAGGCGATGTAGATCACGTCGCCGCCCATCTTCTGCTCGATGAGCACGGGCGCGGTCGCCTTCGCGACGAGGAACGAGCCCTTCGCCATGATGTCGTGCTGGAAGTCCCAGTCCTTCTCGGTGGTCTCCAGCAGCGGCTTGCTGAGCGAGACGCCGGCGTTGTTGACGACGATGTCGAGCCCACCGAAGGCGAGCACGGCATCCTGCACCAGCTTCTCGATCGCGTCGGCGTCGGTGACGTTCACCTCCAAGCCGATCGCGACGTCGCTGCCACCGATCTCGGCGGCGGCCTCCTGGGCCTTGGCGAGGTCGAGGTCGGCGATCACGACGCAGGCGCCGTCGGCGGCGAGGCGGGTCGCGATGGCCTTGCCGATTNCGGCATCCGAGATGGGGGTGTAGGTCGAGATCGCCTCGGCGCCCCGCATCACGTTGATCGCGTTGAGGTAGAACTCGCCGGCGACGCGGGCGGTCTGCTTGGTGGCGCCGTAGGAGAACATGCCGACGCCCGGCACGAGCACGATCAGCGGGTCGGCGCCGCGCATCGCGGGACTGTCCTTGGTCGCGTGCTTCTCGTAGTACGCGGTGTAGTCCGCTCGGTAGGCCTCATGCAGCTGCTCGAGACGCTCCTTGATCTTCTCGACGGGGGCGCCGGCCGGCAGGTCGACGAGCATCGGCTTGACCTTGGTGCGCAGGAAGTGGTCGGGGCACGA
>NZ_BNAI01000020.1 GCF_014653215.1 Pseudolysinimonas yzui
CTAGATGTATTCGGTCAGAGCGTTGGTGACACGCGGCTGATGGGGGGTTGGCCTCCGCAGGCGGTGTGGGCTCGAGCGTAGTTGTAGTGATCGAGCCAGGGGCCGAGGGCTGTGTTGCGGTCGGCGTTTGAGGTGAATGGGTGTCGGTAGGCCCAGTTCTCTTGGAGGGTTCGGTTGAACCGTTCCGCTTTGCCGTTCTGCCAAGGGGAGTGTGGTCGGGTCAGGATGTGTTTGGCGTCGAGGACGGCCAGGGCGGATCGGAAGTCTCGCGAGAGGCGGTAGTTCATGGCGTTGTCGGTCATCACTTCGCGGATCGAGACGCCGTGGCTGGCGAAGAATGCGGCCGCTTCGGTGAGGAACGCGGCGCAGGTCGGGCCCTTCTCGTCGGGAAGGATGCGGGCGAACGCGAGCCGTGAGTGGTCGTCGACCGCGACGTGGATGTAGTCGAACCCGAGCTTCTTCGACCGGATCCGGCCCTTGTTGTGATCGATAGTCGCGGGCCCATCGAGTCGCCATCCGCCTCCGTCGGGGATCCGGCCGAGCTTCTTGACGTCGATGTGGACCAGGTCCCCGGGGCGGTCGCGTTCGTAGCGAAGCTGGGTGCGTCGTGACGCGCGGATTCTGATTCCGGTCACCGGATCGAGCTCATGCAGCGCCGGCAACCCGGCTCGGGCAACGATTCGGGATGCCGTCGACGGACTCACCCCGACTCGTCGCGCCAACTCGTCGCGACCCAGCCGCTCGACCCGACGCAGTTCCAATAGTCGAGCAGAGACGTCCGATGGAGTCGATCGCGGGTGCGTTCGGGCTCGCGACGACCGATCCCGCAACCCGGCGACACCGAGCAGCCGAAACCGGGAGACCCAGCGGTGAGCACACTGCCGAGAGACCCCAAGCTCCTTGGCGACATGCGACACCGGCCGCCCCGACAGAACCCGCTGAACAAGAATCAGACGACCGGCCTCAGCCAGCCTCGCGTTACGGTGGACCACGAAAAGGCCTTCCTTCGAGTGACGTTAGACACCACTCAGAATGGAGGCCTTTTCCCTACCTCCGTGTCACCAACGGTGCGACCGGGTACA
>NZ_BNAI01000021.1 GCF_014653215.1 Pseudolysinimonas yzui
GCGCAATGCTTCGGCTGTGGACATGCCTTCGGCTTTCTTCTTCTCGTAGTAGGTCTTGCCCAGACCGGGGAGGCGGATCTGGGTGATGGCGATGCGATGGATCGCGGCGTTGAGTTGGCGGTTGCCGGAGCGGGTCAGCCGGACCCGGCCTGCGGTGTTACCGGACCAGACCGGGATCGGCGCGATGCCAGCGTGCCGGGCGAATGCGGCTTCGGACTTGAACCGGCGAATACCGGCTGTCTCACCGACAAGTTTGGCTGCGGTCAGTGCGCCGACGCCGGGCATGGCCAGCAACGTCGGAGCGGCGTCGGCGACGAGGCCGCTGATGCGTTGCTCGAGGTCATTGATCCTGCGGGTCAGATCGATGACATCGGCGAGTTCGTCGCGGGCAAGCTCCGCCACGATGCCCGGCAGCTCCGCCAGATGTCCGGCCAGTTCCTGTTGCCGCGCGACCCGGTTCAGCGACGCCTTCGGTGGTGCGATCTCCGGGTCGAGTTCATGCACTCGCCAGAGCAGCCGGTTGATCGTCGCGGTGCGGTGTTTCACCAGATCATCACGCCGGTCAACCAACAGTTTGAGTTCACGGGAGACCTCATCATGGGACGCCACCGGCAGATCGGGCTGCCGCAACGCGGCCCGG
This sequence comes from Pseudolysinimonas yzui, assembly GCF_014653215.1. Classification (GTDB taxonomy): domain Bacteria; phylum Actinomycetota; class Actinomycetes; order Actinomycetales; family Microbacteriaceae; genus Pseudolysinimonas_A; species Pseudolysinimonas_A yzui. The sequence goes on from NZ_BNAI01000021.1 coordinate 641, forward strand.
GCGACCGCTGCGGCATCGATCGGGTCGGACTTGCCGCGGGTCCGGGCGATCCGCCGCTGCTCGGCCATCATCTTCGGCGGAACCCGCACCACCGACTGAGCCGCGGTCAGCAGGTCCCGCTCGAGCCGCGCCGACAGGTGACGGCAGTCCTCGACCGCCCACAACAGATCCCCGCCGAACCGTTCTCGAGCCCAGCGGACCGCATCCTGATGGCCCGCCGTTCTCGCCGGGAACGTCTTATGCCCCAGCTCCCGGCCGACCTCGTCGACCGCGACGAACGTGTGAGTGTGCTTGTGAACATCAGCGCCAACAACAACC
>NZ_BNAI01000022.1 GCF_014653215.1 Pseudolysinimonas yzui
AGCACCGGCTTCTCGAGTTCGACGCCGACGAGCGACCAGGTTCCGCACGAGATGTAGGCGTAGTGGGCGTCGGTCGCCGGGATGGCGACGATCGCCGACGCGGTGTCGTGCGTGCCGACCGCGGTCACGACGGCACGTGTAGCGCCGATGCCGCGCTGCGCGCTCGGGGCGAGTGCGCCGAGTTCGGTGCCGGCGTCGACGAGCTCAGGGAACAGGGCGCCGGGGATCGACAGGAGCGTCGCCAGCTCGGCATCCCACTCCCCCGTCGCGACGCCGAGCAAACCGGTGGTCGACGCGTTGGTGCGCTCGGCGACGGCCGTGCCTGTCAGCCAGTAGGCGAACAGGTCGGGGATGAGCAGGAACTGATCGGCGACCTCGAGCGTGCCGGCGAGACGGTCGGCCGTGAGCTGGAAGAGGGTGTTGAACGGCAGGTGCTGCAGGCCGCTGCGGCGGTACAGCTCGTCGGCCGGCACCAGGGCGTGCACCGCCTCGACGCCGGCCGCGTTGCGCTCGTCGCGGTAGGAGTACGGCGCGCCGACGAGGCGGCCGGCGCGCAGCAGCCCGTAGTCGACCGCCCAGGAGTCGATGCCGATGCCGGCCAGCTGCGGCTCCTGCCGAACGGCGGCCGCGAG